>CAWDLU010000001.1:0-1130863 GCA_963803325.1 uncultured Actinomycetes bacterium
ATCGCGCCTGGCTGGACGGAGACATGACGCAGTACCTCCACAACGTCCAGACCGTGACGGTGCCCGCGGGTGGCGGCGGGGTCTTCGACGTGAAGATCGACCAGCCGGGGCTGTACCCGTTCGTCTCGCACTCGTTCGCGAGCGTTGACCTGGGCCAGGTCGGCCTGCTCAAGGTCGGCGACGTCAAGGGGACGATCACCCACTGAGCCCGGGGTACAGTGCGGCCGTGCTTGCGCGGCCGCACTGTCTCCTCCTCGTCGCCGCGCTGGCCGCCCCTGCTGTCACCCCGTGCGGCTCGGCAGCCTCGACGACCTCGCCGGCGCCGGCAGCTCCCTGTCGGGGGGCGCAGCTCTCCGGGAGGTTCAAGGTCGTCCCCGGGAGCGCCGGCGCCGGGAACATCGTCTACGCGCTGCGGCTGACGAACCGCTCCGGCCGTACGTGCTTCGTCTCGGGCCTCGCCGGCCTGCGCCTCCTCGACAGCCGCGGGCGGCCGCTGCCGACGAAGGTCGAGCCCGCCTTCCGGCCCGGTTTGACCGCGGTGAAGGTCATCCTCCGCCGGGGCGGGACGGCGAGGGTGGACGCTCGCTTCTCGCCCGACGTCCCCGGCCCCGGTGAGCCCGTCGCCGGCCGCCGCTGCGAGCCGGTCGCCTACCGCGTGCGCGTCACCCCGCCGCCCGGCGGCGGCACGCTCGTCGCCCCGATCACGCCGCCGACCTCGGTCTGCGTCTCCGGGCAGATCTCGCTGCGCGCCCTCTCACCGGCGTAGCGCCTCGGCCGCAGCGAGAATCGAGTCGACGATCGGCGCGTAGCCGGTGCAGCGGCAGAGGTTGCCGGCCAGCCCGGAGCGGACCTGCTCTTCCGTCGGATCGGGGTTCTGCTCGAGCAGGAACTTCGCCGTCATCAGGATCCCCGGCGTGCAGAAGCCGCACTGGAGGCCGAAATGCTCGTGGAACGCCTGCTGGAGCGGGTGGAGCTCGGCACCGTTCGCGAGCGACTCGACCGTCTCGATCGTGGCGCCGTCGGCCTGCACTGCGAGGGTCAGGCACGACCGGGCCGGCCGGCGGTCGAGCAGCACCGTGCAGGCGCCGCAGACGCCGTGCTCGCAGCCGACATGGGTGCCGTACAGGCCCAGGTCGTGGCGGATGAGGTCGGAGAGCAACAGCCGCGGTTCGACCCGGCGCTCGTAGACGGAGCCGTTCACCGTCAGGCGGATCTCGATCACGCCGCTGCACGCTCCCTCGCCCGCTCGATCAGCGCGACCGCAACTTCCCGCTTGTAGCCGGCCGGGGCGAACAGATCGCCGATCGGGTCGAGCTCGCCGCCGTCCCAGAGCACCGGGGTCGCGCCGATTCCGGCGAGGGCGACCCGGTCGCCCGCGACCGCGACGCAGACGACCGCGAAGTCGCCGTCGCGGTGGGCTAGCTCCTCGAACGCGGAGCCGCTCGCCGGAGACGGGAAGCGGACCTCGACCAGCAGCTCTCCCGGCTCCAGCGCGGTCGTGAAGACGGAGAGGAAGAAGTCCTCTGCTGCGATCGTGCGGCTGCTCGTCACCAGCTCGGCACCCAGCGCGAGCGCGCAGACGGGCAGCTCGGCGGTCGGGTCGGCGTGGACGAGCGAGCCGCCGACCGTCCCCCGGCAGCGGGTCGCCGTGTGCCCGACGAACCCGAGCGCCTCGCGCAGCAACGGGTAAGTCTCGGCCGCGTGCTCGAGGTTCCACTGGCGCGTCATCGCGCCGACGACGAGCGTGTCGCCCTCGACCCGGATCCCGGTGAGCTCGCCGATCCCGTTCAGGTCGACGAGGGCCGAGGGCCGGGCGAGGCGGAAGTTGAGCATCGGCACGAGGCTCTGTCCGCCTGCGAGCGGCTTTGCGTCGGGATCTTCGGCCAGCAGCGCCAGGGCCTCGTCGAGCGTCGCCGGCCGGTGGTAGTCGAAGGGCGCGGGCTTCACCGCTGCGCCAGCTCCCACAGCCGGGCGGGCGTGAGCGGCAGATGCGACGGCTTCAGCCCGAGCGGCCGCAGTGCGTCGGCGACCGCGTTCGCGACCGCGGCGGGAGCGCTCTCCGAGCTCGACTCGCCGCAGCCCTTGGCGCCGACCGGCGTGAACGGCGACGGGCTCTCGATGTGATCCATGACGATCCGGGGCGCCTCGGCCGCGGTCAGGCAGCGGTAGTCGGCGAAGGTGCCGGTCAGGAACTGGCCGTCCTCGTCCCAGCGGAACTCCTCGAGCAGCGCACCCCCCAGCCCGTGCAGGGCGGCGCCGTACACCTGCCCTTCGACGAGCTTCGGGTTGATGATCGTGCCCGCGTCGTGCGCCGATGCGTACTTGAGGATCCGCACCTGCCAGGTGACCGGCTCGACCTCGACCGCGATCACGTCGGCGATGAACCCGTAGGCATGGGACGAGTTGATGCGGTCGTCGTCGGTCGGCGGCGCCGAGCCGGGAAAATGAAAGACCTCGGAGGCCTGGATGCCGGCGCTCATGCCCTCGGGGAGCGCGTTCGGATCCCAGTGGGCGACTCCGGCGACCCGGCGCAGCGATACCGACCGGTCGGGGCTGCCCTTGACGCGAACGGCGCCGCCGGCAAGCTCGACGTCGTCCACGGCCGCCTCGAGCAAGCTCGCACCGATCTCGAGGATCTGGCGCTTGACGGTGCCGGCCGCCTTCCGGGCAGCACCTGCGGCAATGCCCGAGAAGCGGCTCGAGTAGCTGCCCGAGGAGACCGACCAGACCGAGGTATGGCTGTCGAACTCGTCCACCGTCGCGACCTCGCCGGGCGTCAGGCCCAGCTCGTCGGCGACCACCTGGGCGACGGCGGTCTGGTGGCCCTGCCCCTGCGGCGCGGTCGCCATCGTCACGACCACCGTGCCGCCGGCGTCGACCCGCACCTGCGCCCAGTCGGCGGCGCCGGACTTCGGGTTGTAGCCGGGGGCACGCCGAACCTCCGGCGGGAGGGCGACCGTGATGTAGCCCATGTTCGAGATCGACGGGTCGACGGCAAGGCCGATCCCCACGCCCACGAGCCGCCCCTCCGCGCGGGCCGCCGCCTGTATCGCGCGCAGCTCCTCGTAGCGGGCGGTCTCGAGCGCGAGCTCGAGCACGCGCGGGTAGTCGCCGCTGTCGTACACGCCGCCGGACGGCGTCTCGTAGGGGAACGCACCGGCCGGAATCAGGTTGCGGCGGCGGATCTCGACGGGGTCGAGCCCGAGCCGGACCGCCGCTTCGTCCAGCGTGCGCTCGGTCTCGAGGTACACCTGCTGGCATCCGTAGCCGCGGTTCGGGCCGGTCGGCACCTTGTTCGAGACCACGTCGACGAGGTGCAGCTCGACGTTGCGCACCCGATAGGGACCGGTGTAATTGCCGAGCGGCCGGTACGTGGTCGCCGGCTCCGGCGCACGGACATAGGCACCGAGGTTGTCGACGACGTGTGCGCGCAGGCCGATGATCTCGCCCTCCTTCGTCAGCGCCAGCTCGCGCGTCCCGACCCGGTCGGGCTGGTGGCTCGACCCGATCAGATGCTCGGCACGGTCCTCGATCCACTTCACCGACCGGCCGGTGCGCATCGCCAGCAGCCCGACGGCGGTCATGTACGGGAAGAGCGACGACTTGATCCCGAAGCTGCCGCCGATGTCCTTCGGCACGATCACGCGCAGCCGCTCCTCCGGCATCCTCAGCGACCGCGCGAGCACGGGCAGCAGCGACATCGGGCCCATGAAGTTCGCCCACATCGTCAGGAGACCCGAGGCGGGCTCGTAGTCGGCGACGATCCCGTAGGTCTCGATCGGCGTCGAGGAATACCGCTCCCAGCGCAGCGTCTCGGTGACGACCAGGTCGGCCGCCGCAAACGCGCCGTCCGGGTCGCCGTAGCGCAGCGTCCGGTCGACGACGACATTCGAGCCGACCTCAGCGTGCAGGACCGGCTTCGACGGGTCGAGGGCGTCCTCGACCGAGACGACTGCATCGAGCGGCTCGTAGTCGACGGCGACGAGCTCGGCGGCGTCCTCGGCGAGGTAACGGTCCTCGGCGGCGACCGCGGCCACCGGCTCGCCGGCGTAGCGGGCGCGATCGGTCGCCATCGCGTAGTAGGCGAGCCGGTGGGTGATCCCCGCGGCGAACGGCTCGGTCAGCTCGGGTAGCTCCGGGCCGGCGAGCGCGGCAACCACGCCGGGCCCGGCCAGCGCCCCGGAGAGATCGACGGAGCCGATCGTCGCGTGAGCCCAGGGCGACCGCGCGAAGGCGACGTGGAGCGGGCGCGCGACCTGGACGTCGTCGACGAACGTCCCCCGACCGGTGAGGAGCGGCAGGTCCTCGCGCCGCAGCACCGGCTGCCCGATCCAGCGTGGTTCCATCGGCGCATTCTCACAGGCCCCAGATACCCTCCCCGACGCATGGCGACGACGAAGATGCCCTCGAGCCTCGAGATCGCGCAGGCGGCAAGGCTGCGGCCGATCGCCGAGCTGGCCGAGGAGATCGGTCTCGAGGGCGACGAGGTCGAGCTGTACGGCCGCTACAAGGCGAAGGTCGATCTCTCCGTGCTCGACCGGCTGCGCGACCGGCCCGACGCGAAGCTGGTCGGCGTGACCGCGATCACGCCGACGAAGGCGGGCGAGGGAAAGACGACGACGGCGGTCGGCCTGGCGCAGGGGCTCGGGCACATCGGGCGTAGCCCGGTGCTCTGCCTGCGCGAGGCCTCGCTCGGTCCCGTCTTCGGGATCAAGGGCGGTGCGGCGGGCGGCGGCTACGCCCAGGTCGTGCCGATGGAGGACCTCAACCTCCACTTCACCGGGGACATCCACGCGATCGGTGCCGCGAACAACCTGCTCTCGGCGATGCTCGAGGCGCACATCCTGCACGGCAACACGCTCGGAATCGACCCGCTCACGGTCAGCTGGCGGCGCTGCGTCGACATGAACGACCGTGCGCTGCGCGGAGTGGTGATCGGGCTGGGCGGCCGCGCGAACGGCTACGTGCGCGAGACCGGCTTCGACATCACCGCCGCCTCCGAGGTGATGGCGATCGCAGCGGTCTCCCGCGACCTGTTCGACCTGCGCAGGCGGCTGGGGGCGATCACGGTCGCCTACACGTGGGAAGGCGAGCCCGTCACCGCCGAGCAACTGCGTGCGGCCGGCGCGATGGCCGTGCTGCTCAAGGACGCGATCAAGCCGAACCTCGTGCAGACGCTCGAGGGGCAGCCGGCGTTCGTCCACTGCGGCCCGTTCGCGAACATCGCCCACGGCAATTCGTCGCTCGTCGCCGACCTCGTCGGCATGAAGCTCGGCGACTACGTCGTCACCGAGTCGGGTTTCGGGTCGGACATGGGGATGGAGAAGCTGCTCGACATCGTCTGCCGCGTCGGCGGATTGGCGCCGAGCGCGATCGTGCTGGTCGCGACCGTGCGCTCGCTCAAGCACCACGGCGGCGACCCCGACGGCGGGCTCGCTGCAATCGAGCAGGGCGCACCGAACCTCGCCCGCCACATCGGGATCGTCCGCGAGTTCGGGCTCTCCCCGGTGGTGGCGGTCAACCGCTTCCCGGGCGATACCGATGCGGAGGTCGACGCCGTCCGGACGCTCGCGCTCGAGCAGGGCGCCCACGCTGCGGCGGTCAACTGGTCGTTCGAAGGGGGCGGCGAAGGGGCGGCCGAGCTGGCTGAGGCGGTCGTGGACGCGGCCGACCACCCGAGCGCATTCGAGCCGATCTACCCGATCGACGCGCCGATCGCCGTCAAGATCGAGGCGATCGCGAAGCGCGTCTACGGCGCGGACGGGATCTACCTCCTGCCCGCGGCCGAGAACGACGTCAAGCGCTTCACCGCCCAGGGTCTCGACAACGTCCCCATCTGCATGGCGAAGACCCATCTGTCGCTGTCACACGACCCGAACCTGACGGGCGCGCCGACGGGGTTCACCGTGCCGGTGCGGGCGGTGAAGGCGTACACGGGCGCGGGCTGGCTGGTCGCGCTCTGCGGCGACATGCAGACGATGCCAGGGCTCTCGGCGGCGCCGGCCGCGTTCAACGTCGACATCGACGAGAGCGGCCGGACGGTTGGCCTCTTCTGACGCGCCCCTCGCGGCCGGCCCGGCGATCGTCCGGACGATCGAGCTGGCAGCCGGGCTCGCGGGGCTGACCGCCCGCGTCTCGGGGCGTGACGAGCTGGCCGCCCGGGCGGAGGCTCTTGCAGCCGAAGCGGCGCCGTTGGAGGCGGCCGACGAGCGGGCGTACGGCGAGTTCCTGGCGACGCACTCGGACGAGGCGCGGGCGCTGACGATCGAGCTGCCGCTCCGGATGGCCGCCCTCTGCGCGGACGTGGCCGAGCTCGCCGCCGACGCGGCCCTGTCGACCGAGAGCGCCGCGCGCGGCGACGCCCGGGCAGGCGTGCTGCTCGCCGAGGCGGCGAGCCGCGCCGCCGCCATGCTCGTTCAGATGAACGGGGGCGGCGACGCGGCCGCTGCGGCTACGAGGCGGGCTGCTCGCGCAGCTGCTCGGGTGTGACGCCGAGCGAGCGGAGCACCTCGCCGCCGGTCCCTCTCGGGTCGGAGACGATTGCCAGCAGGACGTCGCGGGGGCCGAACTGCTCTCGCCCGGAGGCGATCGCCTCGGCCGCTGCCGCCTGAAGGACGCGCTTCGCCCTCGGGGTCAGCGGGCGGGGCAGACCCTCGATCCAGGGCTCGTCCCCTTCGCCGATCCGCTCGACGACCTGCTCGCGGGCGGCGTCGACGGAGAGGTCGAGCCCGTCGATCCCGCGGCGGACGATTGCGAGCATGAGGTGCTCGGTGCCGAGGTACGCGTGCTTGAGCCCGTCCGCCTCCTTCTGGGCGCCGACCACCATCTCGCGGGCGGCGTCGTCGAAGCGGGCGACGATGTCGCCGCGGCGGCCGCCGCCGCGGCGGCGGTGCTTCCACCCGCGGCCGGCCCACGGAGGCCCGCCGGGAGGCCCGGCAGGGCCTTCCACGATCTGGTGGACGCGCTGGTGGGACAGCTCCAGCACCTCGGCGATCTCGCGGAGCGAGCCGCCGGCGGCGTGAAGCTTCTTGATCGCGTGGTGGTAGTCCACGCGTGCGTGCGCTGTCTGGCTCTCGAGGTCGACCAGGTGCCGCCGCACCTCTTTCGCCTCGGCCAGGATGTGTTCGTCTAGTGTCATAGACGGCAAGTGTACTAGACAGGCGTCTACTTGTCTAGACACATTCACTGAAGGAGGCGTCAGCCGCGAGCCGAGCGGCGTCGCGCAACGGCGTTAGTGTGTGTGCCCTCGTACCGCAGGCAAGGACGCGCCTCTCTTGGCCGACGCCGTCATCGAGAATCCGATCCTGAACTCGCCGTTCCGCGAGCCGTCGCGGCACTGGCGGTTCGGCGACTCGGGGATCACAAACGAGATCGACGAGAGCCGCAGGGTCAGCTCGTACTTCATGCCGATCCCCGCGTCCAAGGTGCGCGGCAAGCAGCTCGAGCTCGAGACCGAGTGGACGCGCGACCGGATCGAGGAGAACAAGCTGATCAACCAGATCCGTGAGCGCGTTGGCGCCTGGCGGGGTCTGGGCTATCCGGGCGTGACCCCGACGACGCGCAGGCTGCTCGAGTACTGGACCGACGAGTTGCGAGAGCGGCCGCTCTTCTTCTGCCAGGTCGAGGCGCTCGAGACGGCGATCTACCTGACCGAGTGCGCGACGAAGCAAGGTGACGCCTGGATCGAGAACGAGCTGCGCCGACTTGCCGACGACCAGAACCCGGGTCTCTACCGCATCGCCTTCAAGATGGCGACCGGCAGCGGCAAGACGGTGGTAATGGCGATGCTGATCGCCTGGCACACGCTGAACAAGCAGGCGAACCCGCAGGACGCGCGCTTCTCGGACGCCTTCCTCGTGGTCACGCCCGGGATCACGATCCGCGACCGGCTGCGAGTGCTGCTCCCCGAGGATCCGAACAACTACTACCGCGCCCGCGACGTTGTTCCGGGAGCGGACATCGAGAAGCTCCGGCAGGCGCGGATCAGGATCACGAACTTCCACTCCTTCCTCCAGCGCGACCGGAACCCGGCGTCGAAGACGACCAAGGAGCTGCTCGCGCGCGGAGGCGAGAACCCGTTCCTCGAGACGCCCGACGAGATGGTTCGCCGCGTCACGCGCGGCCTGGGGACGAAGCGCCAGATCGTCGTCCTGAACGACGAGGCGCACCACTGCTACGCCCGTCGCGTCGGCGCCGAGGAGGAGACGCTCAAGGGCGAGGAGCGCAAGGAAGCGGAACGTCGCGATCGTGACGCGCGCGTCTGGGCGACGGGGTTACAGGCGGTCGCGCGCAAGCTGGGGGCGAAGGTCGTCTACGACCTGTCGGCGACGCCGTTTTTTCTGCGCGGCTCGGGCTGGCCGGAGGGGACGCTCTTCGGCTGGGTCGTCAGCGATTTCTCGCTGATCGACGCGATCGAGTCGGGGATCGTGAAGATTCCGCGCGTCCCGGTCGCCGACGATGCGGTGCAGCGTGCCGGCCCGACCTTCCGAAACCTGTGGGCGCGCATCCGCACCGAGCTGCCGAAGAAGAACGTCAAGGAGACGATCCGCGAGGGCCCGCCGCAGCTTCCCGACGAGCTCCAGGCGGCACTTCACGCGCTGTACGGCAACTACGAGAAGCAGTACCGCCGCTGGGAGGAGCGCGAACAGGCCGAGCCCCGCGGCACCACGCCGCCGGTGTTCATCGTCGTCTGCAACAACACGAGCGTCTCGAAGCTCGTCTACGACTACGTCGCCGGCTGGGAGCGGGAGCTTCCCGACGGGAGCCGCGTGGCCGTTCCCGGCGAGCTCGACCTGCTCTCGAACGAACAGGACGGTGCCTGGCTCGACCGGCCGCGGACGATCCTGATCGACTCGGAGCAACTCGAGTCGGGCGACGCGATGAGCGCCGACTTCAAGGCCGTCGCGGCGCGCGAGATCGACGAGTTCAAGCGCGAGATCCGCGCCCGCCAGCCCGGCCGTGACGTGGATGCGTTGACCGACGAGGATCTGCTGCGCGAGGTGATGAACACGGTCGGCAAGCCTGGGCGGCTCGGCGAGCAGGTCCGCTGCGTCGTCTCGGTCTCGATGCTGACCGAGGGCTGGGACGCGAACACCGTCACCCACATCCTCGGCGTGCGCGCGTTCGGCACGCAGCTTCTCTGCGAGCAGGTCGTCGGCCGCGGGCTGCGCCGGACGAGCTACGTCCCGGGCGACGACGGGCTGCTCACCCCAGAGTACGCCGAGGTCTACGGCGTCCCGTTCAGCTTCATCCCCACCTCGGGATCAGCTGTCGATCCGAAGCCGCCGCCGCTGATGACGCGCGTGCGTGCCCTGCCCGAGCGCGCAGCGTGCGAGATCCGCTTCCCTCGCGTCGTCGGCTATCGCTTCGAGCTGGAGGGGGAGCGGCTCGGCTGGCGCTTCGGCGAGGAGTCGAGGCTGCCCCTCACGACGAAGGACGTCCCGACCGAGACCGAGGTCGCCGGCATCGTCGGCGAGCGCGAGATCCACGACCTCGCCGACCTGCGCTCGCAACGTGAGCAGGCCGTTGTCTTCACGCTCGCCCGCGAGCTTGCCACACGCCACTTTCCCGACCGGCCGTGGCTGTTCCCTCAGCTCGTCGAGGCAACGCGTGAGTGGCTGCGCACGTCCGTGGAGCTGCACGACCACACCTTCCCCCAGCTGCTTCTGCTCCACCAGCGGCGGAGCGCTGCGGTCGAGCGGATCGCTCGCGGGCTAGTGTCGGCCGAGCGCGGCGAGGCGCGGCTCGTCGCCGTCCTTGCTCCGTACGAGCCGGAGGGATCGACGGCTGCCGTCGACTTCGACACCGCGAAGCCGACGATGGTCACCGACCCCGACAAGTGCCACGTCGAGTACGTCGCCGCCGACTCGAACTGGGAGCACGTCCTCGCGCAGCGGCTGGAGGCGATGCCGGACGTGAGGGCATACGTCAAGAACCAGGGGCTGGGGTTGACGATTCCTTACACAGTTGACGCAAAGGAGCGCACCTATCTCCCGGACTTCGTCGTCAGAATCGACGACGGCCACGGCGACGACCTGCTCAACCTGGTGGTCGAGGTGACCGGCCAGGTCCGCCCCGACAAGGTCGAGCGGGTCGCGACGGCGCAGACGCGCTGGGTCCCGGGCGTGAACGCGCTCGGCCGCTTCGGCCGCTGGGACTTCATCGAGATCACCGACCCCTGGAATGCCGAGAACGCGATCCACAGCCACCTCGCCGCCCGCGCGGAAGCGGTGCCGGCATGAGCACCCGCAAGACCCGCGCCAAGGCCCCGCCGACACCGGTCGAGGCGATCAGGCACGCCGACAAGCGGGCAAACATCCCCACGAACGAGCTGCGCGGCATGCTCGCTGAGGACGAGCGTTCGCCGAAGGCAATGCTCTACCCGCGCGACCCGAGCCTCGACCCGCAACTGGTCTGGAAGGGCAAGGACGAGCAGGACGCCGCCGACCTCGAGGTGCCGGTCGTCCCGGTCTACATCCAGGAGAAGGTCCATCCGAAGGTGATCGTCGAGAACCTGCGCGACACGGCCGCCGCCGGCGAGCCCGAGCCGGAGCTGACGCTCTTCAACGACTTCAACGGAATCGAGTTCGAGCAGCTCGTCGACTTCTACGAGCACGAGCAGAACTGGGCGAACCGGCTGATCCTCGGCGACTCGCTGCTGGTGATGACGAGCCTCGCGGAGAAGGAAGGTCTGCGCGGCAAGGTGCAGACGATCTACCTCGACCCGCCCTACGGGATCAAGTTCGGCTCCAACTGGCAGGTGTCGACCCGCAAGCGAGAGGTCTCGGACGGCAAGGTCACCGATCTGACTCGCCAGCCCGAGCAGATCCGCGCCTTCCGCGACACGTGGGAGCTCGGCATACATTCGTACCTCACCTATCTGCGCGACCGGCTCCGCGTTGCGCACGAGCTCCTCAACGACACGGGATCAGTCTTCGTTCAGATCGGCGACGAGAACGTTCACCTTGTTCGGAGCCTGCTCGACGAAGTGTTCGGCAGTGAGAACTTCATCTCCCTGATCACGTTCAGCAAGACGACAAGCGCGACCGGCGAGCTCCTGCCTGGGACGGCTGACTACGTCCTCTGGTTCGCCAAGTCACGCGGGGACGTGAAGTTCAGGCCCGTCTTCACGACGAAGGAGCTCGGAGGGGCTGGAGGCGGCAAGTACGACCAGCTCGAACTTGCGGATGGAACCCGGCGAGCGATGACAGCGGACGAGCGTCGCTGGCCCGAGCGCTTGCCCGAAAGCGCGCGCCCATACCGGCTTGACAACCTGACCGCGCAAGCGATGGGTCGCGAAAAGGGAGAAGGCGCCGCGTCGTGGTTTCCGGTCGAGTTCGACGGCCGTGAGTTCCGGCCGACAGATCGGAGCCGATGGAAGACCAACGAGGAAGGGATGGCGAGGCTGCTGGTGGCACGTCGCGTACAGCCGTCCCGTACCACGCTCTCCTATGTCCGATTCATCGACGATTTTCCGGCGTTCCCGATTTCCAACGTCTGGACCGACATCGGCGGCATCCAGAGCCGGGCTGACCCAAAGGTTTACGTCGTTCAGACGGCAACTCAGGCGGTCGAGCGCTGCCTCCTGATGTCGAGCGACCCGGGCGACCTGATTCTTGACCCGACCTGTGGCAGCGGTACCACTGCGGTCGCGGCCGAGAAGTGGGGTCGGCGCTGGATCACGATCGACACCTCGCGGGTCGCCCTCGCTCTCGCCCGAACGCGGTTGATGGCCTACCGCTACTCGTGGTACGAGCTGCGCGACGAGTCCGACGTTCGCCAGGGCTTCCTCTGCCGGACGGTGCCGCGGATCACGCTGAAGTCGATCGCCCAGAACCCGGACATCGAGGAGGGAATGAGCCGCGAGCAGATCGAGGCGGCGATCGCTCGCTACGCCGACCCGGTGACACTACGCGACCAGCCGCAGCAGGACCGCAAGAAGATCCGCGTCACCGGCCCGTTCACGGTCGAGAGCCTCTCGCCGCACCGGACGCTCGAGCCGGCCGACGACCTCGAGGATCTCGCCGAGTCGACACTCGACTTCGTCCCGACGATCCTCGACAACCTCCGCAAGGCGGGAGTCGAGAACACGGTCAAGACCGAGCACCTCCGCTTCGACTGGCTCGACCCGAGCGCCGGCGTCTGGGTTCACGCCCGCGGTGCGTTTACCGACGCCGACGGCGCCGAGCGGACGGTCGCAATCTCGATTGGGCCCGAGTACGGCACCGTCGACGCCGACCAAGTGCGCGAGGCGGCGAAGGAGGCGTCCAAGGGCGCGGGCGCGGATCTGCTGCTCGTCTGCGGGTTCGCGTTCGACGCCTCGGCGGGCGAGACGGCGAAGGAGTTCGCGCCGGAGGACGGCTCCGGCTGGGCGGTCGCCGCTGAAGAGCGGAAGCTCGGCAAGCTGCGAGTCCTGCTCGCCCGCATGAATCCCGACCTGACGATGGGCGCCGATCTGCTCAAGAAGACGGGCGCCGGCAACCTGTTCATGATCTTCGGCGAGCCCGACGTCGAGATCCGCCGCACCGACGACGACCTCGTTCAGGTCGAGATCCGGGGCCTCGACGTCTATGACCCGACGACGGGCCAGGTGCGCTCGAGCTCGACCGATGACATCGCCTGCTGGTTCGTCGACACGAACTACAACGAGGAGAGCTTCTTCGTCCGCGAGGCGTACTTCACCGGCGCCGGCGATCCGTACGAGTCGCTGCGAAAGGCACTCCGCGCCGACATCGACGAAGCCGCGTGGGCGACGCTGTATCGAACGGAGAGCCGTCCGTTCGTCGCGCCGGAGACGGGCAAGATCGCAGTCAAGGTGATCAACCACTACGGCGACGAAGTGATGAAGGTCTACGCAGTGTCCGGCGAGGCTGCCCCGTAGCGAGGCCAATTAACTCGCAACCTGTCCGCTGCGTCGCTAGAATTCGCTCATCCCCCCAGGCGCTTCGGTGGCTGGGTGCGAGACCCGCCTCGGCGGGTCTC
Source organism: uncultured Actinomycetes bacterium (assembly GCA_963803325.1). Taxonomy (GTDB): domain Bacteria; phylum Actinomycetota; class Thermoleophilia; order Gaiellales; family Gaiellaceae; genus DATBLE01. The sequence goes on from CAWDLU010000001.1 coordinate 12,982, forward strand.
TGCGTTATTGTGACCGAGCCGAGGTCTACCAGTGCGCCGGCTTGCGGATCTCGCCCTTGGCGTCGGCGAGAACGTCTGGGAACTGACACGCGCCGAGCGCAGACGTCCGGAGCTGCTTGAAGAAAGTCGGCTGAAGCGCGCGGCTTCGACGCGCAGGCGGGTGCGGGTTCACGACGCCGACCCCGATCCCGAGCTCGCTCTGCGCGATCTCGATCGGAAGCTTGAGATCGGAGTCGTTCGGCGCCCTGCCGTCAGTTGTGACAGGTCGTGCGGTAGGGGAGCCCTGGTGTGAACGTCTCCCATTCGGGCTCAGTGAGGTTGCCCCAGACGAGGCCGCAGACCTTGGCTTTCAGGTCAGAGAAATCGCGCCAGAGGATGCCTTCCCAGAGCACCACCGTCCCGTCACGGCCGGCGGAGGCGAGGGTCTTCCCGTCCGGGCTGAACGCGACAGCGTAGACAGTGCTTTGGTGGCCGTTGAGGGGCTGGCCGAGCGTGCTGCGGGTGGCCGTGTCCCAGAGCACGACCGTCCGGCCGCCGGCGGCGGCGAGCGTCTTCCCGTCCGGACTGAACGCGACGGCGCTGACGGTGTCTTGGTGGCCGTTGAGGGGCTGGCCGAGCATGTTGCGGGTGGCCGTGTCCCAGAGCACGACCGTCCCGTCGAAGCCAACGGAGGCGAGCGTCTTCCCGTCGGGGCTGAACGCGACAGCGTCGACCTTGTCTTGGTGGCCGTTCAGGGGCTGCCCGAGCTGGCTGTGGGTGGCCGTGTCCCAGAGCACCACCGTCCCGTCGTAGCCGGCGGACGCGAGGGTCTTCCCATCCGGGCTGAACGCGACAGCGTAGACGGTGACTTGGTGGCCGTTCAGGGGCTGCCCGAGCGTGCTTTGAGTGGCGGTGTTCCAGAGCACGACCTTGCCGTGGCCAGCGGAGGCGAGCGTCTTCCCGTCCGGGCTGAAGGCGACATCGAAGAAGCTGTCTCGGTGGCCGTTCAGGGGCTGCCCGAGCTGGCTGTGGGTGGCCGTGTCCCAGAACACCACCGTCCCCGTACCGGCGGCGTCGTTGCCGCCGGCGGCGGCGAGCGTCTTCCCGTCCGGGCTGAACGCGACAGCGTAGACGGTGCTTTGGTGGCCGTTCAGGGGCTGGCCGAGCGTGCCCCAGGTGGCTGTGTTCCAGAGCAGCGTTCCCTTGTCGCCGGCGGAGGCGAGGGTCTTCCCGTCCGGGCTGAACGCGACAGCGTAGACAGTGCCTTGGTGGCCGTTGAGGGGCCGCCCGAGCGTGCTGCGGGTGGCCGTGTCCCAGAGCACCACCGTCCCGCCGTCGCCGGCGGCGGCGAGCTTCTTCCCGTCCGGGCTGAACGCGACACCGTAGAAGCTTTCGCGGTGGCCGTTGAGGGGCTGGCCGAGCGTGCTGTGGGTGGCCGAGTCCCAGAGCACCACCGTCCCGCCGTAGCCGGCTGAGGCGAGCGTCTTCCCGTCCGGGCTAAATGCGACACCGTAGAAGACGGTGCCTTGGTGGCCGTTGAGGGGCTGGCCGAGCGTGCTGCGGGTGGCTGTGTCCCAGAGCACCACCATCCCGCCGCCGGCTGAGGCGAGCGTCTTCCCGTCCGGGCTGAACGCGACAGCGTGGACGGTGCTTTGGTGGCCGTTCAGGGGCCGCCCGAGCGTGCTCCGGGTGGCTGTGTTCCAGAGCACCGTTCCCTTGTCGCCGGCTGAGGCGAGCGTCTTCCCGTCCGGGCTGAACGCGACAGCGTAGACAGTGCCTTGGTGGCCGTTGAGGGGCTGGCCGAGCATGTTGCGGGTGGCCGTGTCCCAGAGCACCACTGCCCCGTCATAGCCGGCGGCGGCGAGCGTCTTCCCGTCGGGGCTGAACGCGACAGCGTCGACCTTGTCTTGGTGGCCGTTCAGGGGCTGGCCGAGCGTGCTCCGGGTGGCTGTGTTCCAGAGCACCGTTCCCTTGTCACCGGCTGAGGCGAGCGTCTTCCCGTCCGGGCTGAACGCGACACCGTGGACGGTGCCTTGGTGGCCGTTCAGGGGTTGCCCGAGCTTGCTGCGGATGGCCGTGTCCCAGAGCACCACCGTCCCGTCATAGCCGGCGGCGGCGAGCGTATTCCCGTCGGGGCTGAACGCGACAGCGTAGACGGCGCCTTGGTGGCCGCGGAGGATCGCCTCCGCCCCTGAGCGCCTAGCCGCTTCGAGCGCCGAGAGCATGCTGTTTGTCGCTTGCGCCGTGGGCCCCTTGGTCGCCTTGTATGCCTCGAGGCTCAGGAGCAGCGAGACGGCGAAGTCTCTTGCGAGCTGTTTGTCCGCGGTTGATGCGAGGGCGAGCGAGGTCGCATTGGCGAGCTGCGCCCGAGCTGTGCTGCGCTGCTGGAAGGCCAGAACCGCCGCCACTGATGCAGCGACGAGCAGTGCTACGAGTGTGACGACCGCGGCGCCGGTGAGGCGTAGGGTGCGCCTGTGCTGGGTGATGTCCTCGCCGAGCAGGGTGTCCTTGTCGCGTCCGTGGATCGGCGCGGCGAGGTCGGCGATCGCGTTGCGGAAGTCGGGTTGGCGAAGCGACACGTCCGTCGGGGTGCGTGCGAAGCGCAGGTCGATCCAGAAGGGCTCGGAGGCGAACGCCTTCTCGAGCGCCCGCGGCAGCGCCGTCGTCCGCTTCCAGTCGATATCGCCGGCGTCTTCGTCCCAGGCGATCTCGCCTTCGGTCAGCGCGATCAGGAAGGTGTCGATCGACTTGCGCTCGCGCCAGTAGCTCACCTCCTTTCCGACCCACTCCGAGCGTGCCGCGTCGGGCGAAGCCAGCAGGACGAAGGACCGCGACCGGGCCAGCGCGCGCTCGATCCCGCCCAGAGAGCGGGGGTCGCCGATAGGCTCGTCTGGTCGCGGAACACTCGCAGCGCGTTCAGCCGGTACCACGGCTTCGCAAATCGGCGCATCCCACGCTGAAGCGACGGCGCGAGTTCGCCGTCGGCCGCGTGGCTGTAGGAGACGAACGCGTCGTACCCGGCATCGGCGCTCCCGCGCGTGTGTCCGCCGCGCCCCGGCAGCGGGGATCTGCGGGCCAGGCGGCTCACTGCCCTCGCGCCTGTCTGGCGCACGTCTCCCGCGGATCCTCATCCGGCTGGTCGCACAGCTTCGTCCTCGCGCCCAGGAAAGGAACGACGCGACCACCCAACAGCGCCTTGGCTTCGCGGGAACAGTGAGCACCATCGATGTCCACCAACCACCTCCCGGCGACTCTCGCCAAGCACCGACGGTGCCGCCCTCGCGCGACAGCCGACATCTGATCACAACGACGGCGTGAACACAACGGCGGCACCGGTCGTGCCGAGGCCCCCGTCTACGGTATCCGCGGGTGTCACAGCATCGGACCGGCCGGCTGCCTGACGCGGAGGGTTGATCTGCTCGCACCCTCTCCAGGCCCGATGGCCCTCGTTATCGTGGCGTCGTGGCGATCCCCGAGCTCGTGAGGAAAGCGGCCGTGAAGCAGGTCGAGGCGTTCTGCGAGACGCGCATCCCGCCGGCCGCTCGCGACGAGATCCGTCTGGAGTACGGCGTACGCGGCAACTCGATCACGATCGTCGAGCGCCGGCCGCCGTGGCGCGTCGACCTCGGGCCGGACTGGACGAGCATGAAGATCGCACAGCTCCGCTACGACCCGACCGACCGGATGTGGACGCTCTATTGCTGCGACCGGAATCAGCGCTGGTTTCTCTACTTCGACACCGAGCCGAGCCGAGATGTTTCTCCGCTTGTCGCCGAGATCGACGAGGACCCGACCGGCATCTTCTGGGGCTGATGAGCGCCCGTCAGCGCGTCCCGAGCCGGAGTCCGAGCAGCTGCGGTATGGCGGCGACGCCCCGGGCCAGCGGTCCCGCTCGCCGGCCGGCTTCGTCGGCGTCCTCGACGGCCAGGATCGCCCGCCGCACGGCCGCGCCGCCGAGATAGCGCAGCGGCTCGGGCGGCAGGCGCGGCGGCAGGCGGCGCGCGAGCGGCAGCCGCGACCACTCGTCGTCGGAGCCGAGGACGAGCGAGGCGAGGATCTGGCCGCCGAGCCAGCTCGGGCCGACGCCGTTGCCCGAGTAGCCGGCGCCGTAGTGGATCCGTTCTCCGGGGACCGTTCCGAAGAACGGCAGATGATCACTGGAGACGTCGATCGGGCCGCCCCACGCCCGCTCGATCCTTGCTGCCGCAAGCCCGGGGAGGAGCCGGCGCAGTCCCCGTTCCGCGCGCGCGATCGTCGCCCGGTCGTCGAAGAACCGTGTACCCACCCCGCCGCCCGGCCCGATCGGCCCGGAGCCCGAGCCCATCAGCACGCGTCCGTCCTCGGTCGTGCGGAAGTAGTGCAGGAACATGCGCCCGTCGGTGATCGCCTCGCCGCCGGTCCAGCCGATCTCGGCGATCAGCTCCGGCGCGGGCTCGGTGAGGACGACGTAGCTGCCGAAGTTGGTCAGCCGGCCGCGCACCGGCCGCCAGCCGGTCATCCACGCGTTCGTGGCGATGACGATCTCCGGCGCGTGGAGGCGCCCGCCGGCCGTCTCGATCGCGCCGGAACGAACAGAGGTTACGCGGCTCCGCTCGTGCAGCTCGACGCCCGCGTCCAGCGCCGCCCGCCCGAGCGCGCGGACGAGTCGGGCGGGATGCACGGTGATCCCGTCGGGGAACCAGACCGCTCGCCTGAAGACGGGCGATCGGCAGCGCGCAGCCGTCTCCTCGCGCGTCAAGGCGATTGCCTGCTCCGGGACGCCGAGCTCCTGCGCCGTCACAACCGCGCGGTCGATCGCCGCCTCCTGCGCCTCGGTCGTCGCCACCTTCAGCATCCCGCCTTTGCGGGCCCAGATGTCCTCGTCGAGATCCCGCACCGCGTCGTAAACCCCGGTCGAGGCGCGAGCGACCTCGAGTGCTCCCTCCGCCCCGACCGCGTCGCGCAGCCAGCGGATCGAGGCCCAGAGCCCGTGGCAGAAGCCGCCGTTGCGCCCGCTCGGCCCGTAACCGACGTGCTCCGCCTCGAGGACCACCACCCGGAGGGCGGGCTCCCGGCGCTTGAGAGTCAGCGCCGTCCAGAGGCCGGTGTACCCGGCGCCGACGATCGCGACGTCGGCCTCGGCGTCGCCGGCCAGCGGCGGCGCCTCAGGGTCGGGTGGAGCCTCGTCGAGCCACCAGGGCATGCGGGTCGGCACCGCGTTAGCATCGTGCATCGATGTCCCGCGCGTTCTGGAACCCGATGACCAACGTCGGCGCGTTTCGCGAGCACGGCATCACGATCGTCCGCGGCGAGGGCTCGACGGTGTGGGACGAGGCCGGCAACGCCCTGCTCGACGTCTCCGGCTCGCTCTGGTACGCCAACATCGGCTACGGCCGCGTCGAGCTGGCCGAGGCCGCGGCGGCTCAGATGCGGCAACTGGCCTCGTACAAGACCTACGACGGGTTCACGTCGCCGATGACCGAGGCGCTCGCAACCCGGGTCGCGGGACTGGTGCCGTTCGACGGCGCAAAGGTCTTCTTCACGTCCGGTGGCGGCGAGTCGATCGACACCGCCGCGAAGCTGTCGCGCGCCTACTGGGCGGCGACCGGCAAGCCCGACAAGCACACGGTCATCTCGCGGCAGTTCGCCTACCACGGCTCCAATGCCTACGGGACGTCGCTCGGCGGGATGGCCGCTCTCACCGACGTGTACGGCCGCCTTGTCGCCGAGGTCGAGCAGGTGCCGTGGGACGACGCCGAGGCGCTCGCGGAGACGATCGACCGCATCGGCGCCGACCGGGTTGCTGCGTTCTTCGCCGAGCCGATCATCGGCGCGGGCGGCGTGCTGATCCCGCCCGAGGGCTACCTGGCGCGCGTGCAGGAGATCTGCCGCGATCGCGACGTGCTGCTCGTGCTCGACGAGGTGATCACCGGGTTCGGCCGTCTTGGCGAGTGGTTTGCGTCGACCCGCTTCGGGCTCTCCCCCGACCTGACCACGTGTGCGAAGGGGATCACCTCGGGCTACCTGCCGCTCGGCGCGGTGATCGCCTCGGCACGGGTCGCGGAGCCGTTCTGGGCCGAGGGCACGACGCACGTGTTCCGCCACGGCTACACGTACTCGGGTCACGCGACTGCGTGCGCTGTGGGTCTGGCCAACCTCGACGTGATCGAGCGCGAGAGTTTGGTCGAGCGGGTCCGGACGCTGGAGCCGGTGCTCGCCGCCGCGCTGCGCGGGCTCGATTCACACCCGTCGGTCGCGGAGGTGCGGGCGGGGGTCGGTCTCCTCGGCGCGGTGGAGCTCGCGGACCCGACGAAGCTCCAGGCTGTCATCGACGCGGCGTACGAGCGCGGCGTCCTCGTGCGGGGGATCCGCGGGGTCGCGCTCCAGGTCTCGCCGCCGTTCGTGATCACCGACGAGGAGATCGCGACGGCTGCGCGGGTGTTCGGCGAGAGCCTCGACGCTGCCTAGAAACCAGCCCGAGCCGGTAAACACCTCGACCAGCTCGGCGATGATCCTGACGTCGCCGTCTGACGCGATCCTCAGGTCGATCGGCTCGTGGCCGGGCGCGTCCGTTTCGGGCGCGAGCTGCCCGAACGTGGCCGGGATCGACGCGCTCGGGCTCGTCGAGGTCCGGCTCCGGGAAGCTCATTCCGCCGTTCCCTCCTCGATGATCCGCAGGTACTCGCGGTAGACGTAGCGCTTTCTCCGCTGGCGCCCGGTCGTCTCGACGACGATCCTCAGCCGTCCGAGGTTCCGGGCGGCGTTTCCGATGGTGACCTCGTTCGATTCGAGCCTGGCCGCAGCCTGAGGGATGCGGAACACGACCTCCTCGGTGACCAGGTCATGCAGCCGCGTAGCCGATGAGGCGGCGCGACCCAGGCCCTGGATCAGCTGGCGGTCCCGCTCGACCAGCGCGAGCAGCCGCCTCGTTGTCTCGGTTGCCGAGTGAGCGACGTCGATCAGGCCTTCGACGAAGAAGCGCACCCATTCCTCCCACTCGCCGTGCGTGCGGACGCGCTGGAGGTGCTCGTAGTAGGCGTCGCGGTTCCGCTTGAGGTAGAGGCTGAGGTAGAGAAGCGGCTTCGAGAGCACACGGTCTTGCCCGCAGAGGAGCAGCGTTACGAGCAGCCGTCCGAGGCTGCCGTTTCCGTCGAGGAAGGGGTGGATCGTCTCGAATTGCGCCTGCGCCAGCGCTGCCTTGATCAGCACCGGTGACGGTCCCGGCCTGTCGTGCAGGAAGTGCTCGAGATCGCCCATCGCGCCGGCGACGAGCTCGGGCGGCGGCGGCACGTACCGCGCGGTGCCGGGGCGCGAGCCGCCGATCCAGTTCTGGGTGCGGCGGAAGTTGCCCGGATCCTGGTTTCGGCCGCGCGTATCGGCGAGCAGGATCGCGTGGATCTCGCGCAGCAGCCGGTTCGAGAGCGGGAAGCCACCCTCGATCCGCTCGAGGCCGTGGTTGACCGCTCGAACGTAGTTGAGCGGCTCCGCCACCTCCGGCCGCGGGACACCGGGCGCGTCCTCGTGCTCGTAGTCGAGTAGCTCCGAGAGCGAGCTCTGCGTTCCCTCGATCTGCGCCGAGAGGACGGCCTCCTTGCGGATATAGGAGTAGAGGAACTGATCCGGGCTGGGGAGCAGCAGCGTGACCCCGTCGAGCCGCCCGAGCGCCTGGTTCGCACGATCGGCGAGATCCTGGAGCAGCCCGGTCTGAAGCGGCGGATCGGGCGGAAGCGGCTTGGGGTGGAAGACGAGGTAGCTCTCGTCGCCGGTGGTGACGCGGCGGAAGACGCCGGCACGGGTCTCCGATCCCAGCGAAGCTTTAGCTAGGCGGGCCATAACTAAAGGATAAGGCCTTTCGCTTTAGTTGACCACCGTCGAACCCAAGCCAGCTTGGCCTGACGGTCCCGCTCACAGGGATCCGTTGGGCCTCGACGTTTTCGGTGAGCGGGGGCGAGTCGGGTTAGCTCGTCAGCTCCTGCGCAAGCTCCTCGAACACCGCCACGTAGCGGTCGACCGCCTCGTCGGTGTGCTGCACCGAGAGCGTCCACTCCTCCTCGCGGCCGGGGGTGGCGAAGATGCCGCGGTTCATGTTCCAGAGCCACCCGAGCTCGGTCAGCTCGACGTCCTGGTGCTCCTTGAACGTCTCGTAGTCGACGACCTTGACCGGCGAGAAGGTGACGCAGCCCTTCGCTCCGATCCCGACCGCGTAGCCGGCGAGACGGTACCGCTCGACCACAGCGCCGCAGCCCTCGAGCAGCCGCTCGTTCAACCGATGCAGGTGCGTGTAGCCCTCGGGCGTGAGCACCTCGAAGAGGCTCGCCCGCGCCGCGGCCATCGTCAGCGGATTGCCGTTGAACGTGCCGACCTGGTTGACGCGGCCGTCCTCCACGCAGGCCATCACCTCCTCCGACCCGCCGATCGCGCCACAAGGAAGGCCGGCGCCGAGCGTCTTCGCCAGCGTGACCAGATCGGGGACGACGCCGAAATACTCGACCGCGCCGCCCGCCGCAATCGTCAGCCCCGTCTTCACCTCGTCGAAGATCAGGACGATCCCGTACCGCGCGGTGATCTCGCGCACCGACTCCAGGTAGCCGGGCTCCGGCAGCACGACGCCGAGGTTCATCATCGCCGCCTCCATGATCATGCAGGCGGGCAGGCGCCCCTCCGCCGCGAGCCGCTCGATCCTCCGCTCGAGCGCCTCCGCGTCGTTGAACGGGACGGCGACGGTCAGCCCGACGACCGCCTCCGGGATCCCGGCCCCATAGGGCAGCGAGGCGAGGTCGTCACGATCGCCGAACCGCCCGTAGTCGACCCCGATCGAGATCATCACCGCGTCGTGGTGGCCGTGGTACGAGCCGAAGACCTTGAGCACGACCTCGCGGCCCGTGAATCCGCGGGCGATCCGGATCGCGTCCATCGTCGCCTCCGAGCCTGAGTTCGTGTACCGCCACTTGGGCAGCCGAAAGCGCCGGGCGAGCTCCTCGGCGACGACGATCCCGTCTTCTGTCGGGGCGGCGAAGTGCGTTCCGAGCGCGGCGCGTTCCCGGATCGCCTTCGTCACGACCGGATGGGCGTGCCCCTGCGTCATCGAGCCGAACCCGTTGTGGAAGTCGAAGTACTCGGTGCCGTCGGCGTCCCAGACCCGCTGGCCCTCGCCGCGCGTCAGGTAGATCGGCCAGGGCTCCCGAAGCTGGTACGAGGAGGCGACCCCGCCCGAGAGCGTTCGGTGCGCCCGCTCGTATGTCGCCTTCGACGCGCGCGTGCGCTCGTTGAGCCTGGCCCCCTCGCGCTCGATCAGCTCGCGGATGCGATTGCGGTCGATCTCGATCGGAACGGTGACGGCCATCGGGGTCTCCTACTGCTAGGTGGTTTGGGCTTTGGGGGTGCGGCGGAGCTGCCAGAGCACGTTAGCCAGCATCAGCCCGATTGCGGCGAAGAAGATCGCAGAGCCGATCACATTCACCTGCGGCGGCGCGCCGACCCGAGCGGCACCCCAGACGAAGAGCGGGAACGTGACGGTCGTGCCGGCGTTGAAGTTGGTGATCACGAAGTCGTCCACCGAGAGCGCGAAGGCGAGCAGCCCCGCGGCGAGCACCCCGGGTGCGATCAGCGGCAGGGTCACCTTCCGGAACGTCGTCCACTCGTTCGCGCCAAGGTCCATCGCCGCCTCCTCGAGATGACGGTCGAACCCGATCAGCCGCGCCTTCACGGTGACGACCACATAGCTGATGTTGAACATGATGTGCGCGATCAGGATCGTGACGAAGCCGGTCGCGATGTTCATGGTCAGGAAGAGCGTGAGCAGCGAGGCACCGAGGACGATCTCGGGCGAGGACATCGGCAGGAAGACGAGCAGGTTCGTGAACCCGCGGCCGCGGAAGCCGTAACGGACGAGCGCGAGCGCGATCAGCGTGCCGAGCGCGGTCGACGCCAGCGCCGAGAGGGCGGCGACCTCGAGCGAGATCTCGATCGAGCTGCGCAGACCCGGCACCGCGTCCCAGTTCGCCCAGTTGTCGAGCGTGAACCCCTGCCACGTGTAGTTGAACCGACCGTGCGGCGCATTGAATGAGAACGCGACGACGACCCCGATCGGGACGAGCAGGTAGGCGAACACGAGCCCGGCGTAGGCCGTCAGCGCGTGGTGGCGAACGAGCCGAAGAGCGCTACTCATCCTGTTAGCTTCTCCGTGCCGAGCGCGCGGACGTAGATGCCGATCATCAGGATGATCGCCGCCATCAGGAGCAGCGAGAGCGCCGCCGCCGCCGGGTAGTCGGTCAGCTCGAGGAACTTCGACTGGATGACGTTGCCGATCATGAACTGCTTCGGCGTGCCGAGGAGCTGTGCGTTGATGAAGTCGCCGGCCGCGGGGATGAAGGTGAGCAGCGTGCCGGCGACGAGGCCGGGCGCGGAGAGCGGCAGCGTGACGCGCAGGAACGCCCGTGGTTTGCTCGCGTACAGGTCCTGCGCCGCCTCGATCAGGCGCGGGTCGATCTGCTCGAGCGCCACGTAGAGGGGCAGCGCCATGAAGGGCAGGAAGTTGTAGGTGATGCCGGCGACGACGGCGACCGAGGTGGCGAGCAGCCGCCCGTCCGGGGCGAGGATGTGCAGGTCGCGGAGGATGCGGACGACGATGCCCTGGTCGGAGAGGATCGTCTCCCACGCAAGGGTCCGGATCAGGTAGGTGACGAAGAACGGGGCGATGATCATCAGGAGCAGCAGGTTCTTCCAGCGCCCGCCGCGGAAGGCGATCCAGTAGACGAGCGGGTAGCTGACGAGCAGCGCGATCGCCGTCGCGATCGCCGCGTACTCGAACGAGCGGATGAGCTGAGCGTGGTAGTTGGTCAGCGCGTCCGAGTAGTTGTGCCACGCCCAGGTGAACGTGTTCGAGAAGTCGATCGGGTTCTGCGTCTCGAGCGACTGGTGCCCGAGGAACCCGATCGGGACGACGAAGAAGAGCGCCAGCCAGGCGAGGCCGGGCAAGAGCAGCAGGTAAGGCGTCAGCCAGCGGTGCCGGTGGAGCAGCGCCGCCGGCCGAGCCCGGCCGCTCGGAGTGTTCAGGCTCCGAGCAGCTTCTGCCACTGCGCGCGGTAGTCGGGGTTCGAGATCGCCCTCGGATCGTTCTGGTGCAGCTTCGCCAGCGTGCTCGCGGGCGGGAAGATCAGCGGGTCCTTCGCCACCCCGGGGTCGCTCTTCAACAACACCTTGTCGGCGCCCTTGACCGGGCAGATGTAGTTGACGTAGTCCTCGATCTGCGCGGCGATCTTCGGGTCGTAGACGAAGTTCATGAAGGCCGAGGCTGTCGTCGCGTCGCCGTGCTTCGGGATCAGCATGTTGTCCGTCCAGATGATTCCGCCGGCCTTCGGCAGCACGAACCGAAGGTTCGCGTTGTCGGCGTGGAGCTGCACCATGTCGCCCGACCAGACGGTGGCGGCGACGATGTCGCCCTTCGCCATCAGCCCGGAGTAGTCGTTGCCCGTGAACTGGCGGACCTGACCCGACTTGACCGCCGCCTGCACGATCTTCAGCGCCTTGGCGTACGACGCGTCGGTGACCTTCCCGGGATCGTCGCCGTTCTCGAGCATGATCAGGCCGAGCGTGTCCTCGGCGTCGTTCAGGAGCGTGACCTTGCCGTGGAGCTTCTTGTCGGTGAGGAGCTGGTGGACCGAGGTGACGGGCTTCGTCAGCTTCGCGTTGTAGCCGATCCCGGTCATGCCGGACTGCCACGGGAGGCTGTAGTCCCGCTTCGGGTCCCAGGCCGGATGCTTCTGGTTGTCCTGGAGGTTCTTGATGTTCGGCAGGACGCTCTTGTCGAGCTTCTCGACCCAGCCCTTCTGCACGAGCAGCGCGGGGTACGGCGAATTGTCGGTCATGACGATGATGTCCCTGCCGGTGGACTGGCCCCGCGCGAGCTGGGCCTGGATCTTCCCGAAGAAGCTCGCGTTGTCGTTGATGTCCTCGATGTACTTGACCTTGACCCCGTAGCGCTTCTGGAACTGCTCGATCGTCGGACGCTTCTTCGTCTTCTCGTTAATGTCGACGTATAGCGGCCAGTTGGAGATGGTCAGCGTCGAACCGAGCTTCGAGTTCGCGGCTCGCGCAAGGCCCGCGAACAGCCCGGGCACCGACATGGCAGCGCCGCCGATTGCTGCGCGGCGAAGCAGGTCTCTGCGAGTGAGTTGATGGGTCATTCGTTCTCCTCTCCTGTTGCTGTGACGACGAACGCGGCTTCGGGGTTGAACGACAGCTCGACCGGATCGCCGGGCGCGGCTCGAAGCGACCCGGGCTCCGCGTTCTGCACGTAGACGGTGAGCGCACCTGCGCGCGTCTCGACGATGTACTGGGTGGAGACGCCCACGTAGGCGACCTCGGTGACGCGGCCCGCGAGCTCGTTCCCCTTGCCGCCGCCCACCCTGATCTTCTCGGGTCGGATGCCGACCGCTACCTTGCCGGAGTGGCCCGCGAGCGCCGCACGGCTCACCTTGACCTCGCCTCCCCCGTCGAGCCGCACCGACGTGTCGGCGGAGACCGTGCCGTAGAGCAGGTTGGACACGCCGAGGAATCCGGCCACGAACGCCGTCTTCGGCTGCTCGTACAGCTCGCTCGGCGTGCCGAGCTGTTCGATCCGTCCGCCCCTCATGACGGCGATCTGGTCGGCCATCGTCATCGCTTCCTCCTGGTCGTGCGTGACGTGGACGAAGGTGATCCCGAAGTCGTGCTGGATCGCCTTCAGCTCGAGCTGCATCTGCTTGCGCAGCTTCAGGTCGAGCGCCCCGAGCGGCTCGTCGAGCAGGAGGACGCGCGGGCTGTTGACGAGCGCGCGGGCGAGCGCGACCCGCTGCTGCTGACCACCGGAGAGCTGACTGGGCTTTCGATTGCCGAGCCCGGCAAGACCGACCTTCTCGAGGATCGACGAGACCGGGCCGGCGGCGTCACGCCCTTTCACGCCCTTGCGGCGCGGGCCGAAGGCCACGTTCTCGGCAATCGTGAGATGCGGGAAGAGGGCGTAGCTCTGGAAGACCGTGTTCACGTCCCGCTTGTACGGCGGTAATCCGACCACGTCGCGGTCGCCGAGCAGGATCCGGCCCGAGCTCGGCTCCTCGAACCCCCCGATCATCCGCAACGTCGTCGTCTTCCCGCAGCCGGACGGGCCGAGCAGCGCGAAGAACGAGCCAGGCGGGATCTCGAGGGAGAGGTCGTCGACCGCAACGACCCCGTCGAAGTGCTTCGTGACGCCCTCGATCCGGACGTCGGCGACCGCTTCCGTCGAGGTCGCCAACGCTCAGCCGGCTTCCGGGACGACCAGCACCGGCAGCGACGATCGGTGCAGCAACCGGTGCGGGGTCGAGCCCAGGATCATGCCCGCGATCGGTCCCTCTCCCCGCGTGCCGACCACGATCATCCGTGCCCCGACCTGCTCCGCGAGCTGGACGAGTCCTTCGGCGGGGCTCTCCTCCACGACCGCGGCCTCCCCCTCGAGGCCCGCCGCCTCGACCGTGGCGAGCGCTTCGCGGGTGACCTCGTCGCCGTGCTCCTTCAGCACCCGCCGGTAGTCGCCGATCTCGCCGCCGCCCGGCCAGACGTGGTAGCCGAAGGCGACCACGATCCGGTAACCGGCCGCCCTCGCGAGCGTGCATGCCTCGCCGAGAGCCGCCTTCGCGCACTCGGAGCCGTCGTAGCCGACGACGATCGGGTCAGCCATCGAGCGCCCCGGCGGCGGCGACCTCGGCCCGGCGGCGGAAGAACTCCGGCGACACCCGCCACTGGAGGAGCATCAGCACGACTCCGAGCACGAGGAAGCTGATCGCGATCACGAGCGGCGGGCCGAGGCCGAGCCACGAGTTCCCGGACTCGGAGTTCGCGGGCTTCGCCAGGTCGATGCACGACTTGACGAAAACATAGGTGAGGATCACGCCGCCGAGCAGCGGCGCCACGCCGGCGAGCAGGAAGTTCTTGGCGCTGCGCAGCAGCGTCCGGCGGAAGAAGACGACGCAGGCGAAGCCGGTGAGGCCGTAGTAGAAGGCGATCATCAGACCGAGGGCGGCGATCGAGTCGAACAGGATGTCCTCGCTGAGAGCGGTCAAGCCCACGTACCAGACGACCGAGAGGATGCCCATCCACAGAGTGGAGGGGCCCGGAGTGAGGAAGCGCGGGTGGATGCGTCCGAAGTACTTGGGCACCGCTCCGTGCACGGCCATCGACAGGGACGTCCGCGAGGTGGGCAGGATCGTCGTCTGCGTCGATGCCGACGCCGACGTGAGCACGGCGATGATCAGCAGCTTGTCCCACGGCGAGCCGAGGACGTCGCGGCCGAGCGCGCTGAGCACGTCGTCGGAGTTGTCGACCAGGAACTGCCCGCCGTGGAAGGCCTGCGCCGCGATCGAGACGACGACGTAGATGGCGACCAGGATCACGGTCGAGAGCAGCGCGGCGATCCCCGGTGTCCTCGTCGCATCCTCGGTCTCCTCGTTCACGGACACGAGCGAGTCCCAGCCCCAGTAGATGAAGACCGCGGTCAGCACGCCCGCAGTCAGCGCCCCTGTCGTCGGCACGTCGAACGGGTTGAGCCAACTGAGGGACGGATGAGCCGAGTTGGCCGGGCTGGATGTGTAGACCTTCCACAGGGCCACGACCGCGAAGACGGCGAGGGTGACGATCTCCGCGGTGAGCAGATACCACTGCGTACGGGCCGAGAGCTCGATGCCGATGTAGCAGATCGCGGTCATGACGACGATCCAGATCACGCCGACGAACGTGACCCAGAACGTGCTCGCCGCCGCACCCTTGGCGCCGACGAGCAGGAACGAGTAGAGACCGGCGATCTGCGCCAGGTTCGCCATCACGATCACGTCCGCGACGATGATCCCCCACCCGCCGAGCCAGCCCGCCCAGGGCCCCATCGAGCGCGAGACCCAGGCGAAGGTCGTCCCGCAGTCGGGGTCGACCCGGTTCATGTAGTAGTAGGCGGTCGCGACCAGGAGCATCGGGATGAAGGCGAGCCACATGATCGCCGGCGCCTGGAACCCGACCGACGCGACGACGAGCCCGAGCGACGCGGCCAGGCTGTATCCGGGCGCGGTCGAGGCGACGCCGATGACGACGCTCGAAACGAACCCGAGCGCGCCGCTCTTGAGACCCTTCTCCCCGGTCTCGTGTGCGGGGACGACGACGGCCGGGGCGTCGGCGGCCATCAGTCGAGCTTCGCCATCACGTGCTTGATCTGGGTGTAGTCCTCGAGCGAGTAGGGGGAAAGGTCCTTGCCGTACCCGGACTCCTTGTAGCCGCCGTGCGGCATCTCGGAGACGAGCGGGATGTGGTCGTTGATCCAGACCGTTCCGAACTGGAGCTTGCGCGCGGCCGACAGCGCCCGGCCGACATCGCGCGTCCAGACCGACGCGGCGAGGCCGTACCGGACGTCGTTCGCCCAGGCGAGCGCCTCGTCGTCGCTCGAGAAGCGCTGCACTGACACGACGGGGCCGAAGATCTCCCGCTGCACGATCTCGGCGTCCTGGCCGACGTCGGCGACGACGGTCGGATTGACGAAGAAGCCGCGGTCGCCGTTCGTACCCCCGCCGGTGAGGATCGACGCCTTGGCGCCCTCCGCCCGCTCGAGGAAGCCGAGCACCCGCTCCTGCTGCGCCTTCGAGATCACCGGGCCCATCTCGATCTGGTCGCCCTCGGCGGGGTCGCCGACCTTCAGCGACTCGACCGCAGGAACGAGATTCTCCAGCAGCCTGTCGTAGATGCGGGGGCCGGCGATCACCCGGGAGGCGGCAGTGCAGTCCTGCCCGGAGTTCCAGTAGCCGGCGACCTTGATCCCCTCGGCGACGGCGGCCGGGTCGGCGTCGTCGAACACGATCACCGGCGCCTTGCCGCCCAGCTCGAGGTGGACGCGCTTGAGCGTGTCCGCGGCCGTCCGCGCGATCGTCTTGCCGGTCTCGACGTCGCCCGTCAGCGAGACCAGGCGAACGTCCGGGTGGGTGACGATCCGCTCGCCGACCGGAACGCCGTCGCCGGTGACGACGTTCAGCACACCGGCCGGAATCGCGTCCTGGGCGAGCTCGACGAACCTGAGCAGGGAGAGCGGCGTCTGCTCGGAAGGCTTCAGCACCTGCACATTGCCCGCCGCGAGGGCCGGTGCGAGCTTCCAGACCGCCATCATCAGCGGGTAGTTCCAGGGCGCGATGCCGCCGACGATCCCCAGAGGCTCCCGGCGGATCATCGAGGTGTAGCCGCGCATGTACTCGCCGGCCGAGCGGCCCTCGAGGATCCGCGCCGCACCGGCGAAGAAGCGCAGATTGTCGGCGCACACGGGAATCTCGTCGCGCGCGTAGCCCAGCGGCTTGCCGACGTTCCGCGACTCGATCGCGGCCAGCTCCTCGGCGTTCGCCTCCAGGATGTCGGCGAGCTTCAAGAGCAGCTCGGCGCGCTCGCCCGGCGTCGTTTCGAGCCATTCGGGAAGCGCCCGCTTCGCCGCCTCGACCGCGCGGTCGACGTCAGCGGCCGAGCACGCCGGCACCGCTGCGATCGTCTCGCCGGTCGCGGGGTTGAGGACGTCCATCGTCGCGCCTCCGGCAGCCTCCACCCACTCTCCCCCGACAAAGTTCTTGTGAACGGCAACAGCGGTGCTCATCTGGCCTCCTCCTCAGGTTTGCGGAGTATCTCGCTCCGGGTCACCCTGTGCACGCTCGTCCACTCCGTGCGGAGCGCCGTACTCGCCGAGCAGGTCGAGGAACGGCTCGGCGTCGAAGGCTTCCGGGCCGAGGACGCCGGTTCCCTCCCAGGTGCCCGCGGCCAGGAGCTCCAGTGCAACGACCGGGTTCAGCGCCGTCTGCAGCACCACCGCCTGGCTGGCGTAGTCCCGCATCGCCGTCTCGTTGTCGACCACGTGGTAGAGGTAAACCGCCCGTGGCCGACCGTCCCGGCCCGTGCCGGTCACGTAGGTGCCCGCGCACGTCCTGCCGCGCATCCGACCGCCGAGCGTCGCCGGGTCGGGGAGCGCGGCGGCGAGCACGTCGCGCGGCGCGACCTCGACGCCCCTCACGCTCAACGGCTCCTTCGAGTCGAGCCCGAGCCGGTGCAGCATCCGCAGGATCTCGATGAACTCGTCGCCGAGGCCGTACTTGAACGTGACGCGACGGCAGTCGACCCAGCGGGGGACGAGGACGACCTCCTCGTGCTCGACGTTCACACACTCGAGCGGGCCGATCCCCTCCGGGAAGTCGAAGGTCTCCGGCTCGGAGAACGGCTCGGTCGTGAACCAGCCGCGGTCGCGCTCCCAGACGAGCGGCGGGTTGAGGCACTCCTCGATCGTCGTCCAGATCGAGAAGGTGGGTGCGAAGTCATAGCCCTCGACGACGAGGTCGGCGCCGTCCCGCACGCCGATCTCGTCGATCTCGGCGAAGAGGTGATCCGCTGCGTAGCGAGCGAAGACGTCGGAGAGGCCGGGCTCGACCCCGATTCCGGCCAGGCATAGGGTCTCGGCCGCCGACCAGGCTCCGTGCTGTGCGAGCTGCTCCTCGCCGAGCATCGTCCCCGGGCCGGAGAGTGTCATCGCCATGTCCAGGTACGTGGTGCGCTCTGCGAGGCACGCCTCGAGGATCGGAGGGTTGAAGCGGGGGTCGCAGGCGTTCAGCACCGCGTCGGCGCGTGTCTCGGTGATCGCCTCGCGGATGGAGGCGGCGCTCGACGCGTCCACCTGCGCGGCGGCGAAGCGATCGGGGTCGCCGAGGCGATCGACGACCGCCTGCGGCCGGGCCCGGTCGAGGTCGGCGAGCGTCATCCGCTCGAAGAACGAGCGTTTCTGCGCGACCGCCGCGACGGCCGAGCCGACACCCCCGGTTCCGAGCACGAGGATCCGCATCGTCAACGCCGCCTGAGAATTCCCGTGTCTCGGGTCAGTCGCACGGAGAGCGCCAGCGGCACGAGCGTCAGCGCGATCACCACCATGACGACCACGTTCACCTGCGGCAGGTTCTGACCCTGGCGGATCGCGCCGAAGATCCAGATCGGAAGCGTGTTGTTCGAGCCGGCCGTGAAGTAGGTGACGACGATTTCGTCGAAGGAGAGCGCGAACGCGAGCAGCCCGCCGGCGACGAGCGCGGTCGCGACCATCGGCAGCGTTACGAAACGGAACGTCTGCCAGCCGTCGGCTCCGAGGTCCATCGACGCCTCGATCAGCGAGGTCTGCGTCCGCCGCAGGCGAGCGATCACGTTGTTGTAGACGACGACGATGCAGAAAGTCGCGTGGCCGATGACGATCGTCCAGAGCCCGAAGCTCGGATGGTGCGCAGTGACGAAGAACGAGTTCAGCGCCAGCCCGGTGATGATTCCGGGCAGCGCGATCGGCAGCACGACGAGGAACGAGACCGCTTCGCGGCCGAAGAAGCGGAACCGGTGCACCCCGAACGCGGCGGCCGAGCCGAGGACGAGGGCGATCCCGGTCGCCACCGCCCCCGCCTTCAACGAGAGCACGAGTGCATCGCGGATCTCGGTGTTGTGCCAGGCGCTCGAGAACCACCTCGTCGAGAAGCCGGGGATCGGCCAGTCCTGGACGTTCGAAGAATTGAACGCGTACACGCAGATCAGGACGATCGGAATCAGCAGGAACGCGATCACGAGCACTGTCCAGGCACGCAGCGCGATCCGTGTGGCCAGGGTCTCCATCAGATCGCGTCGAACGCTCCCAGCCGGCGGGCGATCACGAGGTAGATGCCCATGACGACGAGCGGGATGGTCGCGTACGCGGCTGCGAACGGGAGGTTGTTCGCGTTGCCGATGTTCGCGTAGACGATGTTGCCGATGATCTGCTTTCCCCCGCCGACGAGGACGGGAGTGATGTAGTCGCCGAGCGTGAGCGAGAACGTGAAGATCGAGCCGGCGACGATTCCGGGCAGCGCCAGCGGCAGCACGATCGAGCGGGTCGTCCGCCAGCCCCGGGCGCCGAGGTCGCGCGACGCTTCGAGGTACGAGTCGGGGACACGTTCGAGCGCGGCGTATACGGGGAGCACCATGAACGGCAGCCAGATGTACGTGAAGACGATCCAGACCGCCCAGAGCGTGTACCCGACGCCGACCGTGGGCAGGCCGACCTTGTCCAGCGACCAGTTCAGCGGCCCGTCGTGTGACAGGATCAGCCGCCAGGAGTAGACGCGGGCGAGGTAGCTCGCCCAGAGCGGCACGAGCACCGCGATGAAGAGCAGGGTGCGAACGCGGGGGGAGGCGACCCGCGCCATGTAGTAGGCGAGAGGCAGCGCGAGGAGCACGTCGGTCAGCGTGACCGCCGCTGCCAGCCAGACCGTCCGGATGGCGACGTTTCGGTAGGTCGGTGTCTCGAAGATCGTCCGGAAGTTGTCGATGTTCCAGTGCTTCCACCTGACCAGCTCGGAGGTGAAGGGATCGATCGACCAGAAGGCCGCGACGAACAGCGCGGCCAGCGCAACGAGGTAGATGAGAACGAGCCAGGCCAGCGGCAGGGTGAGGAGTGCCGCCGCCTTCAGCCAGGGTCGCCGCCAGCCAAACGCCGACAGCTGTCGGCGTTTGGCTAGAAAGAACTCGGAGGCGGCAAGTGCGCCGCCTCCGACTTCGCCTAGGCGTTTGCGACGCAAACGCCTAGCCCTTCAGCTCCTGCCACGCCTGCACCCATTTGTTGTAGTCCATGCAGTCGTTCTTCCCCTTGCCGCAGTCGGCGACGGGCGTCTTCCAGAACTTGATCGTCTGGTAGTACGAGAGCGGGGCGTTCGCGTGGTACTTGCTGCACGAGCCTTTCGAGATCTGATCCATGAACTTGCAGGCGAGCTTGTTCGCGGGCGTCTCGCCGAAGTACACGGCCTGCTGCGCCTGGACCTTCGGGGTCGAGATCCATTTCAACCACAGGTAGGCGCAGTTCGGGTGTTTGGCCTTGGACGAGAGCATCCAGGTGTCGGCCCACCCCGTTGCGCCTTCGCTCGGAATCAGATCCTTGACCGGCGCCTTTGCGTCGATCAGCGTGTTGGTCTGATACGGCCAGGACGCGCCGAGCCAGACGTCGTTTCGCTTGAACAGCTCGATCTCGTCCGAGGCGAGTGCCCAGTACTTCTTGATCAGGGGCCGCTGCTGCTTGAGCAGGCCGGTCGCTGCGTCGAACTGGGACTTGGTCAGCTCGTACGGATCGGTGATCCGGAGGCCGGGCCGCGTCTTCGACAGGTACAGCGCCGCGTCCGCGATCTGGATCGGGTTGTCCGGCACGGTGATCTTGCCCTTGTACTTCGCGTCGTAGAGGGCCGACCAGCTGGTCGGAGCGGGCTTCACCTTCGCCGTGTTGTAGAGCAGCGTGTTCGGCCCCCACTGAAGCGAGAGGCCGTAGTGAACGCCCTTGATCGTGTTGTGAGGCGGAGACTTCATCGGGAGGATGAAGTTCTTGAAGTCCGGCACGAGGTTGACGTCCACCGGCTGAACGTCCTTCCCGTAGATCAGCCGGAGGCTTGCATCGCCGGAGGCGGAGACCATGTCGTACTGGCCGCCGCCGCCGGAGCGCATCAGCGTGACCATCTCGTCCGACGAGCCGGCGTACTTCGCCTGCACCTTGCAGCCCGTCGACTTCTCGAACGGCGTCACCCACTGCTTCTCGGTGTAGCCCTCCCATGCGACCAGCGTGAGCTTGCCTTCGCCGGGGCCGATCTTCGTTGGCAAGCCTTGCTTCGACCCGACGCCTGCCGCCGGGACGACGAGGGCAACCACCGTCGCGGCCAGCACAGCGTGCCGCCAACGGAGCTTCCTCATTCCTCCACCTCCCTTTCGAGTCTGTCGATTGCGAACGTGCTCTCCGGACGCCAGGAGAGTCGCACCCGGCGCCCCTGCTCTTCGACCGTCTCTGCCGAAGAGCGCTCGAGGTTCTGCCTGAGGACGGTCAGCGTGCCGCCGCCGTCCAGCTCGACCACGTAGCGGGTGACGGCGCCGGCATAGATCACCTCGGTGATCGCGCCCGGCTCCCCCTCCGCGCTCTCGGGAAGCATCTCGATCTTCTCCGGCCGGACAACGACGCGCGTCCCGTCTCGCTCCAACACGTTCGAGATGCCGACGAAGCCGGCGACGAACTCGTTGGCAGGCTGCTCGTAGACGTCCGCCGGCCGGCCGATCTGCTCGATCCGGCCCTGGTTGAAGACCGCGATCCGGTCGCTCATCGTCAGGGCCTCCTCCTGGTCGTGGGTCACGTAGACGAACGTGATCCCCACCTCCTGCTGGATGCGCTTCAGCTCGATCTGCATCTCCTGCCGGAGCTTGAGGTCGAGCGCGCCCAGCGGCTCGTCGAGGAGCAGCACCTCCGGGTGGTTGACGATCGCCCGTGCCAGCGCGATCCGCTGACGCTGCCCCCCGGAGAGCTGGGCCGGCTTGCGCTCGCCGTACTCCTCGAGCTGGACGAGGGCGAGCGCCTCGCCGGCCCGGTCCCTGCGCTCCCGGCGCTTGACGCCCTTCACCTTCAGGCCGTACTCGACGTTCTCGAGGACGGTCATGTGCGGGAAGAGCGCGTAGTCCTGGAAGACCGTGTTCACGTCCCGCGCGTAGGGCGGGCGCCGGGTGACGTCCTCGCCTCGAAGCGACACGGTGCCGGAGTCCGGGCGCTCGAACCCCGCGATGATCCGCAGCGTCGTCGTCTTGCCGGAGCCCGACGGGCCGAGCATCGTGAAGAACTCGCCGCGGGCGATTTCCAGATCGACCGAGGCGACCGCGACCACGTCGCCGTAGGTCTTGCGAATCGCGGTCAGCGTCACGTCCGGCTTCGAGGCCGCCGCCGCCGTCGGCGCCGGTGGCCTAAGCGCCGGCTCGGTCCGCATCGACAAGCGACTCCTCGAGGAGGTCGAGGCCACGCTCGAGTTCCTCGTCGGTGGCGAGGATCGGAACCATGATCCTGACCACGTTTCCGTAGACCCCGCACGCGAGCAGCACGAGCCCGCGCTCGCGCGCGCGCGTGGTTGCCACCGCCCCGCGCGCCGGCGTGCGCTCGGCGAACTCCACCGCGAGCATCGGACCGAGGCCGCGAACGTCCCCGACCGACGGCAGCCGAGCCGCGACCGACTCGAGCCGAGCGCGGACAGCGCGCCCGACCGTGTCGGCACGCTCCCGAAACCAGGGGCGGGCGACCTCTTCGAGAACGGCGATCGCGGCCGCGCAGGAGAGCGGGTTGCCGCCGAACGTACCGCCGAGGCCTCCCGGATCGACCGCGTCCATCACCTCGGCGCCGCCCGTTACACCGGCGAGCGGCAGGCCGCCTCCGAGCGACTTCCCCGAGACGAGCAGATCCGGCTCGGCGTCTTCGTAGTGGCTGATCGCCCACACCGGCCCGGTGCGCCCGACGCCGCTCTGCACCTCGTCGTCGACCCAGAGGATCCCGTGCCGGTCGCACAGCTCCCGCAAGCGGGCCGGGAAGTCGGGCGGCATCGGGATGTAGCCGCCCTCGCCCTGGACCGGCTCGAGCACGACGCACGCAACCGAGTCCGGAGCGACCTCGGTCCTGAAGAGATGCTCCAGGCCTGCGATCGCGTCGGCGGAGGAGACGCCCCGGTAGGGATACGGCGCCGGCGTCGAGTAGACCTCGGGGGCGAACGGGCCGAAGCCGTGCTTGTACTTGACGTTGCCGGTCATCGTCATCGTCAGCAGCGTGCGACCGTGGAACGAGTTCTCGAAGACGACGACTCCCGGCCGCCCGGTCGCCACCCGCGCGATCTTGACCGCGTTCTCGATCGCCTCCGCGCCGGAGTTGACGAGCAGGCTGCGCTGCGTCTCGCCGCGGCAGGGTGAGAGCTCGGACAGTCGACGGCAGACTTCCACGTACGGCTCGTAGATCCCGACCATGAAGCACTGGTGCAGGTAGCGGTCCGCCTGCTCGTGAATCGCCTCGACGACGGGCTCGAAGCCGTGCCCGGTGTTCTGGCACGCGATCCCGCCCGCGAAGTCGATGTACTCGCGGCCGTCCACGTCCCAGATGCGCGCGCCCTCGGCCCGCTCGACGACAAGCGCCGGCGTCGATACGCCGCGCGCCACGTACCGCTCGCGGGCCGCGAGGATGCGGTCGGTCTCGGTCTGCTGCTGGAGCGACACGGCGGACACGGGATTATCCCGCTCCGCCTCCGCCGGTTCAACGTCGCGTCTAGCCCGTACGGATCTGCGCCCAGGCATCCGACCAGTCGAACCAGTCGGCGCACGCCCGGCCGCGCGGGTCGTGGCAGTCGTGCTGGGGCGTCCGCCAGAAGGCGAAGCGCGACCACCAGCCCTCATCGCCGGCGTGCGCAGCGGCGCAGTCCATGTAGGCGCAGGCGGCCGGCGTTGCCGGCGCCTCGGCCAGGTAGCGGGCGGAAGCCGCATTCGCCTTCGGCGAGACGATGTAGTCGAGCCACCGGTACATGCAGCCCGGATGGCGGCCGCGCGCGAGCAGCAGCCACGACGCCGAGCGCGCCGTCCCGCCGCGCGGCGCAGCGATTGCGACCGGCACCTGGTCGGCGCGCAACAGCGCCGCGAGCCTCGGTGTCACCTCGCCGACGAGGGCGTTCCCGCCGGTGTAGTCGGCAAGCGCGCGCGTCAGGTCCTGCCAGTAGACGCCGACGTTCGCGCGCTGCTCGGCCGCCAGCCGGACGGCGGCGCGAAACTGCTTCGCCTCGAGCTCGTACGGGTTCCGGTAGCCGAGCTCGAGCGCCGCGTCGACGAGCGTGATCGCCGCGTCGTACAGCCCGATCCGACCGGCGTAACGGGTCCCGAACAGAACGCTCCAGCCGGCTGGGGCCGGCCGGACGCGGTCGGTGCGCCAGAGCAGCAGGTCGGCGCCGCGGCCGTGCGGGATTCCGACCACGCGTCCGTCCTCGGAGTTCTGAGGCAGCCGCTTCAGCGCCGGGTAGACCGAGGCGTAGTTCGGGATCAGCTTCGTGTCGAGCGGGACGACCTCGTGGCCGCCGGTCAGCACCTGCGTGACGTCGCCGAACGCGGCGACACCGTCGTAGTGACCGTGTGCGACCACGTCCAGCAGCTCGGTCGAGCTGCGCACCGTGCGCACGTGCACCTTGCAGCCGGTCGACTGCACGAACGGCGTCACCCAGTTCACGCGCGGGTCGTCGCCGCCCGCCTCGGCGTAGCCCGGAAATGCGACCAGGTCGAGACGTTCCTCCGCTTTCGGCAGGCCTTGGTGGGTCCGGCCTGCGGCGGTGCCGAGGCAGGCTACGACGAGGCCGAGCGCGATCGGCGAGAGTCGGCGGAGCACAGCGCTACGGTAGACGGCCGCGGCGCTCAGGATCGCGGTGTCGGGCGTTTCGATGAATCAGGCGGCGGCTTCGACGCCGGCCCAGGACCCCGACGAGCCCAGCTCCGGCTGTGCGCAGAACACGGCGACGACCTCCGGATCGAACTGCGTCCCGGCGCAACGGCGAAGCTCGGCGATCGCCTCCTCCCTCGCGACCGCGACGCGATACGGGCGGGGTGACGTCATCGCAGAGAACGCGTCGCACACTGCGATGATCCTCGCGGCGAGCGGGATCTCCGTTCCGGCGACGCCGTCGGGGTAGCCGGCGCCGTCCCAGCGCTCGTGAGTGGCGCGCACGATCTTCGCCACGCTTCTCCAGGCCGGCGCCGCCGACAGGATGCGCTCGCCGATCACCGTGTGCTCCCTGATGAATGCCCACTCGCCTACGTCCAGCGGTCCCGGCTTCTCGAGAACGTCGTCGGGGATCGCGAGCTTGCCGACGTCGTGCAGCCGGGCGGCCAGGCTCAGCTCCTCCAGCCTCTCCGCGGGCAGGCCGAGCGTTCTGCCGACCGCGCACGCGGTCTCGGCAACCCCCTGCACGTGCTGGCGCAGGCCCGGCTGCCGCTCGTAGAGCGCCTGGAGCAGGACCTCCTGGGGAGATCCCCGGCGGGCCGACCCGCGCTTCTGCGCGTAGAGTCGCTGGTCGGCGATCCGGAGCGCATCGCTCGACGTCGTCGCCTCTTCCGGAAGGGAGACCGCGCCGAACGAGCTCGTGACCGTGAATCCTTCACCTTTCTCGCCGAGGGCGTCCGCGCTCGCCGCCAGGAACCGATCGGCCTCCTCCGCGGGGAGTGCGGCGAGGATGCAGAACTCGTCGCCACCGAGGCGGTAGCACGAGCCGACCGCCAGGACGATGACCTCGAGGTTCTTGGCCAGCCTGGCCAGGAGCGCGTCGCCGGCCGGATGCCCGAACGTGTCGTTGTAGAGCTTGAAGCCGTCGAGGTCGAAGATGACGAGGAGTCGCGGCTCCGACTCGGCGCCCCCTGCCAGCGCCCGCTCGAGGTCGACCACGAGCTTGCGCCGGTTCCCGAGGCCGGTCAGGGCGTCGGTGACGGCATGGACCCGCATCAGGTCGAGGATCACCGCGTTCTGGCGGAAGGTCATCGCGGTCCTGACGATCACCGCGACGATCGTCGTACCGGCCAGGCTCGCCGCGAGCACGTTGACGCCGTGGAAGTGGTCGTAGGTGAAGATCCCGAGCCCGATCAGGCCGCAGGCAAGCGGAGTGGCGAGTAGCGGCCGCCCTTCCAGCTCGACGTCGATCCGCTGCGGCGACCGCCATGCCGCCGCCGAGAGCAGCAGGATCGCAGCCGGCCAGAGCGCGTCGAGGATCGTGCCCTCCGAGTAGGTGTTCGTCGCGGTCTGGAACAGGAAGATCGCGTCGGCGGCCGCGGTCGCCGCGAGCCCGGCTCCGATCAGCGCCCACATCCGCCCCGGCCGCCAGCCGGTCAGCGCGAAGACGCCCGCGACGGCCGAGAGGAGCAGGATGTCGCCGAGCGGATAGGCGAGGTTCGTGACGATCACAGCGGTGCTGCCGTCCGTCGAACGCAGGACGACCTCGAAGAGGACGGCCGCGCCCAGGGCCGAGCAGGCGATCGCGGCCATCGCCCCGTCGAACCAGAGCGACCGGCCGAACTGGGAGAGGCGCGCCTTGACGAGCAGCATCAGCGCGACGTAGCAGGCGGGATAGAAGGCGAGATAGAAGCCGTCCGCGACGGAAGGGAAGGGCGGAGAGCCGCCGTAGGCGAAGTCGAACAGCAGCTCCGCGACCGCCCAGGAGCCCACCGCGATCGTCAGCGCGAGCCAGGCGCCCCGCTCGACCCGCACGCGCACCGTGCGGATTGCGCACGCGGCGAGCCCGAGGAGGATCAGGCCGTTGTACAGCCAGCGGTTGTAGAAGTCCTCGGCCCCGAGGCGGTCGCTGGCAAGGGTGTGCACGACAAACAGGGCCAGTCCGAGGATCGCGGTCGCCCGCCAGGCGCGGGCGAGCCGCGCGAGGCTGCCGAAACCGGGCGTTGCCGCCGATGCCGCACTCATGCGGTGGCTATCGGCAGGTCGGCGGCCGGAGCTTAGGTCCCCTGGGCCAGCGCCGGAATCACGTCGCGCCCGTAGGCCGTCAGCGTCGCCTCCTGGCCCTGGGTCATGAGGTAGATGTTCCACTGGTCGACGCCCGCCGCCTCGAGCCGGCGGAGCTTCTCGACGTGGGCCTCGGAGGAGCCGAGGATGCAGAAGCGCTCGCACGTCTCGTCGGTGATCTGCTCGCCGTGCTTTGCGCCCACCCGGCTGTGCTCCGAGTAGTCGTAGTGCTCGCGCCGCATCCGGGAGACGTAGTCGGTGAGCGCCGGCGGCAGGCCTGCCGGGTCGTGCTTGGAGAGCACGTCGAAGACGTGGTTCGAGACCATTGCCGGAAACCACCGCACCTGCTCGCAGCCGTCCGCGACATCGTCGCCGACCTGCGCAGGCGCGCAGGCGACCACCCGCACGTCCGACGGGTCACGGCCCGCCTCCGTGGCCGCCGCGCGCACCTGACCCACCATCCACTCGACGATCTCGGGGTCGGCGAGCTGGATGATCACGCCGTCGGCGACCCGACCGGCGATCGAGAGCACCTTCGGTCCGTAGCCCGCCACGTAGAGCGGGATCGGCTCACGGCCCTTCGCCCACTTCAACTCGATCTCGGTGTCGTTCCACTCGACCGGGCGGCCGTTCATCAGCTCTCGCATCATCCGGCAGGCGGACTCGAACTCGGCGACCCTGACCGGCTGCTGACCGATCACCCGGCGGGCCGAGTCCCCGCGGCCGATGCCCATGATCATCCGCCCGCCGGAGACGTCCTGGAGCGTCGCGAACGCGCTCGCGGTCACGGTCGGCTCGCGGGTGCCCGGGTTGGTCACGTTCAGGCCGAGCTTCAGCCGCTCGGTGTTCATCGCCGCGAGGGTCAGCAACGGGTACGGCTCCTGCCAGAGCACGTGCGAGTCGTAGGTCCAGCCGTACTCGAAGCCGTTCTGCTCGGCCAGCCTCATGAGCTCGACGAGCCGCTGCCACGGCGGGTCGGGGAGAACGGTGACGCCGAAGCTCAGCATCGCCGCGAGTCTAGATCGACCGGCCGCCGCGGCGCGTTCTCGACGGGAGCGCAAGCCGCGACGGCCGATGTTCGGCGCCGGTCGGAGTTCGGAGGGAGGAACGTCTCCGGCGTCTACCTGCGACCACAATGCCGCGCGAAGCTGAGAGGCGCCTGAGAAGAGGGTTGACCTGCGGTTAAGGAACGCCGAAGCTGGCCGCAAACCAAGATCAGTGTCTGACACCGGGGGTGTCAGACACTGTCACGAAAACGTGACGAGGGCCTTGGCGGCCAGCCGGTCGAGCGCCTGCACCGACAGCTCGATGTGCTCGGGCTTCGTGTCCTCGACCTTCGTGTGCGAGAGGCCGCGCAGGCTTTGCACGAACAGCATCACGGTCGGGATCCCGGCTCGTGCCACTTCGGCGGCGTCGTGCAGCGGGCCGCTCGGCAGCCGGTGCGACGCGCCTGCAACCTCGGTGATTGCGTCGTCGGCGAGCCCGACCAGCGTCTTGTCGAACAGGATCGGCTCGATCGACCAGATCCGCTCCCAGGCGACGCCGATGTCCTCCTCCGCGGCGAAGCGGTCGGCGGCTTCCTTCGCCGCCGCGAGCATCGCTGCGAGCTTGTCCGCGTCGAGGTGGCGCTGGTCGAGGAGCTGCTCGGCGGTCTCGACCACCGAGGTGACGATTCCGGGCTTGCAGACGACGTTGCCGCTCGTGCACACCGCGCCGCCGCCCGTGCGCTCTGCGATCGGCCGGATCTCGAGCGCGAGCTTCGCGGCCCCGGCGAGGGCGTCGCGCCGCTTGTCCATGGGTGTCGAGCCTGCGTGCGCTGCCTGGCCGGTCCAGGTGATCCGGTGGCGTTCGACCCCGAACGTGCCGAGCACCGCCCCGAGCGGAAGGTCCAGCGCCTCGAGCACGGGGCCCTGCTCGATGTGCAGCTCGAGGTAGGCGACCGCGCTCTCGAGCTGCCGTCTCGCATCGGTCGCGCGGTCGAGGTCGACGTCGAAGCGGGCGATCGCGTCCGGCAGCGCGACGCCGTCGCGGTCGGTGAGCTGCCGCAGCTCGTCCTGGTCGCGCATCGAGCCGGCGGCGGCGCTCGAGCCGAACAGGGAGCGACCGAACCGGGCGCCCTCCTCGTCGGCCCAGTCGACCAGCCGCACCGTCAGCGGCGGCGTGCCGTCGGCGGCGATGCGCCTCAGCACCTCGACGCCGGCAAGCACGTTCAGGCAGCCGTCGAGCCAGCCGCCGTTCGGCACCGAGTCGATGTGGCCGCCGATCAGGAGCGCACGCCCGGACTCGCCCGGCAGCGTGAACCACTGGTTCCCGGCCTCGTCGAGCTCGTGCTCGGCGAAGTCCAGCTTCCCGCGCAACCATGCGCGCGCCTGCCCCCAGGTCTCGGTCCAGGCGACGCGCTGGGCGCCGTTCTCGTCGCCTGTCAGCTCGCGGAGCTCGCGCAGCTCCTCGACCGTGCGAGACGGCTGGAGCACGACCGGACTCTAGCTCGTCGGCGGGCGGCGCTCGTCCTCGCCGCGCAGCTCGCGCTTGAGCTCGCGCCCGCCCGACTTGAGCGACCGGAGCGTGCGGGCGAACGGCTTCGTTCCGAACACGAAGGCGATCACCGCGACGATGATCACGACGTCCCAGGGACCCAGAAACGCGAGCACACCGAAAGGGTACTGCGGGCCGTCGTAGGATGGCTCGGTGGAGACGGCAGCGGCCGGCCCGGGGGGGAGATCGGAGCGCATGCTCCAGCTTGCGCTGCTGCCGGTCGTGCTGGCCGCACTCTGGGGTCTCTGGGAGGGCTACCGCGCGCTCTGGATGGCGACCGGCTGGACCCGGCCCTTCGTCGTCGACTCGACGACGATGCCGCACATCCACGACATCGTCCACCAGCTGTTCGTCCCGCTGAACGGGACGCTGCTGATCACGATCCTCTGGCACCACGCGCTCTTCACTGCGAAGGAGGCGGCACTCGGCTTCGGGGTCGGCGCTCTGATCGGCTTCACGCTCGCCGTCGGGCTCGCGCACTCCCGCCTCCTCCAGCGCGGCCTGATGCCGTACATCGTCGCCTCGCAGACGATCCCGATCATCGCGATCGCCCCGATCGTCGTCGTCGGCCTCGGCAGCTACAACGTCCCGCCCTGGCTGCGGGTGGTCGTGATCGCCGCGTACCTGACGTTCTTCCCCGTCACCGTCAACACGCTGCGCGGCCTGCAGTCCGCGGAGCCGCGCGCGCTCGAGCTGATGCACTCGTATGCGGCGAGCCGGTGGGCGATCCTCTGGAAGCTCCGCGTTCCGTCGTCGCTGCCGTTCCTCTTCACGGCGCTGAAGGTCTCCGCAACCGCGAGCGTCGTCGGAGCGATCATCGGCGAGCTACCGTCGTCGATCCCCGACGGGCTCGGCGGTGCGATCCTCAACTTCAACCAGTACTACACCTTGCAGCCCGAGAACCTCTGGGCGACGAACCTGGTCGCGGCCGCGCTCGGGATCTCCTTCTTCCTCGTCGTCGCAACCGCGGAGCGGCTCGTCGTCCGCCGCGCGCCGGAGCACGCCGTATGAGCGAAACCAGCGTCGTCTCGATCGAGAAGGTCTCGAAGGCGTTCGGGCGCGGCGGGGTCGTGGCGCTCCAGGACATCGACCTCGAGATCGCCCGCGGCGAGTTCGTCTCGCTGATCGGCCCGTCGGGCTGCGGGAAGTCGACGCTGCTGCGGATCGTCGGCGACATCATCGACCCGAGCGCGGGCACGGTGGCGGTCAACGGGAAGCCGGCCAAGCGCGCCCGCCTCGACCGCGACTACGGGATCGTCTTCCAGGCGCCTGTGCTCTACGACTGGCGCACCGTTGCGAAGAACATCGCGCTGCCCCTCGAGATGCTCGGCTGGGACCGCGCGAAACGCGCGGCCCGCGTCGAGGAGATGGTCGGCCTCGTCGAGCTGACCGGCTTCGAGGGCCATCACCCCTGGCAGCTCTCGGGCGGAATGCAGCAGCGCGTCTCGATCGCTCGCGCGCTCTCGTTCGACCCGGCGCTCCTCTTGATGGACGAGCCGTTCGGCGCGCTCGACGAGATGACGCGCGAGCGGCTCAACCTCGAGCTGCTCCGGATCTGGGGCGACACCGGCTCGACGATCGTCTTCGTCACGCACTCGATCTCGGAGGCGGTCTTCCTCTCGACCCGGGTGGTGGTGATGTCGGCGCGGCCCGGCCGAATCGCGGGGATGGTCGACGTCGACCTCCCGCAGCCGCGCACTGCCGAGACGCGCGAGAATCCGCGCTTCTTCGAGCTGGTCACCGCCGTCCGTGAACGGCTGCACGCGACCGGGGCAGACGAGGTCGTCGAGGAGGCGAAGCTGGGTTGAGCTCGATCGCCGAAGTCCTCGACACGACGAGCCTCGCCGCCCGCATCGGCAGCCGGGCACGCGACTGGGTGCCCGCGCTCGGCGTCTTCGCGCTCGGGATCGTCGCGTGGCAGTGGATCCTCCCCGACCTGTTCCACATCAAGCGGTTCCTGCTCCCGCGGTTCTCGGCGGTGATGTCCGCCTTCTGGGACAACCGGGACGAGCTCTGGGGCGCCGGCTGGTTCACGTTCCAGGAGGCGATCGGCGGGTTCGCGATCGGCTGTGCCTTCGCGTTCGTGCTCGCGCTGGCGCTGTCGCGTTGGCGCCGCGTCGGGCAGGCGATCATGCCGTACGCGATCGCCGCGAATGCGGTCCCGATCATCGCCTTCGCGCCGATCACGAACGCGTGGTTCGGCCTCTTGAGCCCCTGGTCGAAGATCCTGATCGCGGCGGTGCTCTGCTTCTTCCCGGTGATGGTGAACACGCTGCGCGGGCTGACCTCCGTCCACCCCGAGTCGATCGAGCTGATGCGCTCGTACGCGGCGAGCGAGGTGGAGGTGTACCGGCGGCTGCGCATCCCCACGTGCCTGCCGTTTCTCTTCTCGGCCTTGAAGGTCGCGTGTGTACTCGCGATGATCGGGGCGATCGTGGGAGACTTCTTCGGTGGATCGACCAAGTCACTGGGCGTGGAGATCCAGTCATCGGTCTCGCTGTCCCGGTTCGAGACCGCCTGGGCTGCGATCCTCGTCGCCAGCTTGCTCGGGATTGCGTTCTACGCGACGGTCTCCGTGATCGAGCGCTTCGCATTGAGCTGGCATCCGTCGGTGCGGGGAGCAGGGCAATGACATCGGACGAACGGGAAGGGGAGATTGCATGAGGAAGCGCACGTGGTACATCGCCGCTGGCGTTGCAGTGCTGGCGGCGGCTCTGGTCGTGGCCGGCCTCGCGAGCGCGGGCGATTCGAGCCGGAAGCTGACCAAGGTGACGCTGCAGCTCAAGTGGGTCACCCAGGCGCAGTTCGCCGGGTTCTACGCGGCGAAGGCGAAGGGCTACTACAAGGCCCAGGGCCTCGACGTGAACCTGAAGGTCGGCGGCCCGGACGTCATTCCGGAGCAGGTCGTCCTCGGCAAGCAGGCGGAGTTCGGCGTCAACTGGATGCCGAGCACGCTGGCCCAGCGTGACACCGGCAACGACCTGGTCAACATCGCGCAGGTCTACGCGCGCAGCGGCACGACCGAGGTGACGTTCAAGAGCAGCGGGATCACGTCGATCAAGGGCATGAAGGGCAAGAAGTACGGCGTCTGGATCTTCGGCAACGAGTTCGAGCAGGAGGCGGCGCTCGTCAAGGCCGGCCTCGACCCGAAGAAGGACGTCACGCTCGTCAAGCAGAACTTCGACATGCTCGCGTTCCTCAAGCACCAGATCGACGCGGCCTCGGCGATGACGTACAACGAGCTCGCGCAAGTGCTCGAGACGAAGAACCCGAAGACGGGCAAGCTCTACCAGCTCAGCGATCTCCGGGTCTTCAAGATGTCCGATCTCGGCACCGGGATGCTGCAGGACGGGGTCTTCGTCCGGGGCGACTGGATCAAGAGCTCGGCGAACCAGTCGACCGCGGTCAAGTTCCTGACCGCGTCGTTCAAGGGCTGGGCGTACTGCCGCGACCACACGCAGGAGTGCGTGAACATCGTGCTGGCGAACGGGCCGGCGCTGCCGAGGGGTCACCAGACGTGGCAGATGAACGAGGTCAACGCGCTGATCTGGCCGAACAAGCTCGGCGTCGGCGTGATGGACCCGGCGTCGTTCAAGACCACCGCGGACATCGCTTACAAGTTCAAGGTGATCAAGAAGCCGGCGACGAACGCCGCCTGGCGCTCCGACCTCGCCAAGAAGGCGGTCGCGGCGCTGAAGGCACAGGGCGTCGACGTCTACGGCAAGGGCTGGAAGAAGCAGACCGTCACCCTGCGGGAGGGCGGGAAGTAGTCGAATGAAGCCGAACGAGGGAGATCTGCGATGAGCGTTCTGATCAAGGGTGGCCGCGTGATCACGGCGGCCGACGACTACGTCGGCGACATCCTGGTCGAGGGCGAGCGGATCTCCCTCATCGGCGAATCGCTCGACACGCCCGCCGACCGCGTGATCGACGCGGCCGGCAAGTACGTGCTGCCGGGCTGCATCGATCCGCACACGCATCTCGACATGCCGTTCGGCGGCACGGTCACGTGCGACGACTACAGGTCGGGGCACGTGTCGGCTGCGTTCGGCGGCACGACTTGCCACGTCGACTTCTGCATCCAGCCGCAGGGGTCGTCCTTCGGATCGGCGCTGGAGACCTGGCACGGGAAGGCCGAGGGCAAGGCGCTGATCGACTACGGGTTCCACATCGCGGTCACCGACCTGCGGGAGGGAGGGACGCTCGAGGAGCTCGCGTCGCTTCCGGAGCAGGGCGTCACCTCCTACAAGCTGTTCATGGCCTACAAGGGCGCGCTCCAGGTCGACGACGAGACGCTCTTCAAGACGATGCAGGTCGCGGCCGGCACCGGCGCGCTCGTGATGGTGCACGCCGAGAACGGCGACGCGATCGACGTGCTCGTCAAGGAGGCGCTCGCCGCGGGGCACACCGAGCCGCGGTACCACGCGCTCACCCGGCCGCCCGAGACCGAGGGCGAGGCGACCAACCGGGCGATCCAGCTGGCCCGGGTCGCAGGCTCGCCGCTCTACGTCGTCCATGTCTCGTGCAAGGAGTCCCTCGACCCGATCGCGACCGCGCGCGAGAAGGGCTGGACGGTGTTCGGGGAGACGTGCACGCAGTACTTCTTCGTCGACTACACGTTCCTCGAGCGGCCGGACTTCGAGGGCGCCAAGTACGTCTACACGCCGCCGCCCCGGGCGAGGGAGAACCAGGATCACCTCTGGGCGGCCGTGCGCTCCGACGTGCTGTCGGCGATCTCGACCGATCACTGCGCGTTCAACTGGGACGGCCAGAAGTCGCTCGGCCACGACGACTTCTCGAAGATCCCGAACGGCGGCCCGGGGATCGAGAACCGTCTCCAGATGATCCACCAGTTCGGTGTCCGCCCGGGCAGGATCTCGCTCAACAGGATGGTCGAGCTGCTGGCGACGAATCCGGCGAAGCTCTTCGGCCTGTACCCGCGCAAGGGAACGGTTGCGGTCGGCTCCGACGCCGACATCGTGGTCTTCGACCCCGAGAAGAAGGTGACGATCTCGGCATCGACGCACCATTCGGCGATCGACTACAACCTGTTCGAAGGCACCGAGGTGACCGGTTCGCCGGAGGTCGTGCTCCGCCGCGGCGAGGTGCTCGTCGACGGCGACGAGCTGATCGCGTCGCCCGGGTCGGGGCGGTTCGTGAAGCGCGCGAGGTTCGGCGAGGAGCTGGCCTCGGCGGGGGCGACGGCCGCGGTTTGAACCAGGCCGCCCCGAGGGCGTCCTAGACGGAAGTTTTTGAGGTTCTGGAGGCGCAAGGCTGCTTGGTGTACGGTCTTGCGCCATTCTGCTGGGTGCTTGCGTAGCCACTAATTATGGCTAGTGGCGTCCGCCGGGACTGGCATAGTTTGGTTATGTCAAAGCGGACGGGGGCTGTTCACGTTGCGGTTACGCGTCGCCACTACAAGGGGAAGGTGTACGAGACGACGCTGTTGCGGCGCAGCTACCGCGAGGGCGGCAAGGTCAAGCACGAGACGCTCGGCAACCTCTCGCACCTGCCGGCGGAGTTGATCGAGCTCGTTCGGCGCGGGCTTGCTGGCGAGAGCTTCGTGCCCGCGGGGGAGGCGTTCCGGATCGAGCGCTCGGTCGCGCACGGCCATGTCGTGGCCGTGCTCGGGATAGCGCGCACGCTCGGGCTGGAGCGGCTTTTGGGCCGAGAGCGGACGCGGGAGCGTGACCTCTGTCTGGCGATGGTCTGCCAGCGTCTCTTGCGTGCCGGCTCGAAGCTCTCAGCGACACGCCGGTTCTCGCTGACGACGCTCGGCGAGGAGCTCGCCGTCGAGGGGGCGAGCGAGGCGGAGTTGCTTTCCGCGATGGACTGGCTCCTGCCCCAGCAGGAGCGGATCGAGGCCGCGCTCGCCCGCCGCTACCTGGCAGAGGGCGGCTTCGTCCTCTACGACCTCTCCGCCAGCTACCTGGAAGGTAGGAAGTGCCCGCTGGCCGCGCTCGGCTACCCCCGGGACGGCAAGCGCGGCAAGCTCCAGATCCAGTACGGGCTGACCTGCTCGCCGGAGGGGCGGCCGGTCGCGGTCGAGGTCTTCGACGGCAAGACCCACGACGACAAGACGCTCCCCTCAGCGCTGGAGCGGATCAAGCGGCGGTTCGGGATCGAGCGGGTCGTCGTCTGCGGCGACCGCGGTATGGCAACCGAGGCCAACATCGAGTTGCTCAAGGGGCACGGCTTCGACTGGATCACGGCGCTCAGGGCGCCGCAGGTGCAGGCGCTGGTCGAGGCAGGCGACCTGCAGCTGTCGCTGTTCGACGAGCGCAACCTGGCCGAGATCGCCTCCGAGCGCTACCCGGGAGAGCGCCTGGTCGTCTGCCGCAACCCGCACGTCGCCCGCGAGCGGGCGCGCAAACGGGAGGCGCTTCTCGCCGCGACCGAGCAGGAGCTTGCCAAGGTGAAGGCGTCGGTCGACAACCCGCGCGGGCGCCTGCACGGCAAGCCCGCCGGGCCGATCGGCGAGCGGACCGGCCGGGTCGTCAACCGCTTCAAGGTTGCCAAGCACTTCCAACTCGTGATCGAGGACGGACGCTTCGAGTACGCCCGCAACGAGCGGGCGATCGGCGAGGAGGCGGCCCTCGACGGCTTCTACCTGCTCCGCACAAGCGTCGCCGCCGACGAGCTCAGCCCACAGGCTGTCGTCCGCGCCTACAAGCTCCTTCGCCACGCCGAGCGGGCCTTCCGAGCGATGAAGAGCCCCGAGCTCGAGATCCGACCTGTCCACCACCGCCTCGAAGACCGCGTCCGCGCCCACGTCTTCCTCTGCATGCTCGCCTACGCCATCCGCTTCGAGATCGAAGAGCGCCTCGCCCCACTCCTCTTCAAGGACGACAGCCCGCTCGCCCCCGCCGACCCAGTCTCACCCGCCGAGCGCTCCGCCACCGCGAAGCGGAAGGCAGCGACCAAGCACACCGAAGACGAGCTCCCCGTATCCAGCTTCCGCGACCTGCTCGACACGCTCGGCACCCTCTGCCGCAACCGCGTCCGCCTCAACGGCTCCCAGGCCAGCTTCGAACAGCTCACCGAGACCGACTCACTCCAAGAACGCGCCTTCCAGCTGCTCGAGCTCAACCCCACTCGCCTGTAGCCAGAACGCCACAGCCGAGAAACGCCCGACACCGCTCCAGAAACGGAAATCCCCTACCTCAAACCGAAAAACTTCCGCCTAGACCTCTCCCGCGTCCTCCTCCTGCAGGAACTCGATCCGGAGCGACGCCAGGTCGACACCGGCGCGCTCGATCGCTGCCTTCAGGTCGGGATTGTCGAAGAAGGCCTTGGCCGCGGCGGGCGAGTCGAAGGTGTGGACGACGACGACCAGCCCCGGGTCGTCGGCCGGGCGCAGAACCGCATGTTGACGGACGCCGCCCGCGCGCTGGAGGTCGCGGACGCCGTCGTAGGCCTGCTTCCACGCGCCGTAGTCGGCGACGCGGTGGTGGGCGATCGTCACTGTGCGCATCGAGGCTCCTTTCGATCGCGCCCCGGCACCGTTGCCGTGCCGGAGCAGGTTTCGGCTGACGGAGATCCTCCATCCTATTGGGCGGCTTCGATCGAGGGTGGGGTCAGGCGCGGTGGACACGGCCCGGCAACGGCCTGCCGAGCGTCTCTTCCACCCAGCGGGCAACTCCGACCAGCGATTCGAGGTCGATGCCGGTGCCGAACCCTTCGCCCTCGAGGAGGTAGACGAGATCCTCGGTGGCAACGTTGCCGGTCGAGCGGGGGGCGAACGGGCAGCCCCCGAGGCCGCCGACGGAGGCGTCCAGGACGGTCACGCCCTCCTCGATCGCGGCGAGCGCGTTCGCTCCGGCGGTGCCCCGCGTGTCGTGCAGGTGCACGCCCGACGCTCCGGTCTCACGGACGAGCGCCTTGACCTGCCGCGGCACCGCAACTCCGATCGTGTCGGCGAGGACGATCTCGTCGGCGGAGGCGAGCCGGGCGACGACGTCGGCGACGCGCCCCGGATCGACTGCGCCCTCGAACGGGCAGCCGAATGCGACGCTGATCGTCACGGTCGCGCGGCGGCCGTCGGCGTGGGCTCGCTCGACGATCCGCGTGCAGGCGGCGATCGAGTCGTCGACGGACTGGTTGGCGTTCCGCCGGTTGAAGGTCTCGGTCGCGCCGAGCGTCAGGTGGGCCTCTTCAAGCCCGGTGGAGGCGAGCCGCTCGTATCCCCGCTCGTTCAGGACGAGCCCCGCGTACGCGGTGCCTTCGCGGCGGTGGAGCGCCCCGACGACCTCCTCGGCGCCGTCCATCTGCGGAACGAGGTCGCTGCGGACGAAGCTGACCGCTTCGATCCGCGGCAGGCCGGCGGCGGCGAGCCGGTCGCACAGCTCGGCGCGCACGGCCGGCGCGAGCACGTCGGCCTCGTTCTGGAGCCCGTCGCGCGGGCCGACGTCGCAGATCGTCACGTCCACCGTGACCAGTCTGCAACAACACAGGACGTCGGCGGGTCGGCCCTAGCGCGTCTGCGGGAATCCGAGATCGACCTTCGAGGTCGCCGGATCCGGCCACCGCGACGTGACCACCTTGCCGCGCGTGTAGAAGTCGATCCCCTCCGGCCCGTAAATGTGCCGATCGCCGAACAGGCTCGCCTTCCAGCCGCCGAACGAGTAGTACGCCACCGGCACCGGGATCGGCACGTTCACGCCGACCATCCCCGCCTGCGCGTCGAACTGGAACTGGCGCGCGACGCCACCGTCACGGGTGAAGATCGCGGTTCCGTTCCCGTACGGGTTGTCGTTGACCAGGCCGACCGCCTCGTCGTAGGTGCCGGCGCGGACGACCGAGAGCACCGGGCCGAAGATCTCGTCGCGGTAGCAGTCCATCTTCGGCGTCACCTCGTCGATCAGCGAGACGCCGAGGAAGAAGCCGTCGCCCTCGACCTCCAGATCGCGGCCGTCGGCGACCACGGTCGCGCCCTGGGCTGCCGCCGTATCGAGGTACCCGGCGACCTTGTCGCGGTGCTCCCGGGTGATCAGCGGGCCCATCTCGTTGCCGGGCTCGAGCCCGGGCCCGACCTTCACCTTCGGCAACCGGTCCCGGATCGCGGCGATCAGCGGATCGGCGACATCGCCGACGGCGACGACGACCGAGACGGCCATGCAGCGCTCGCCGGCGGAGCCGTACGCGGCCGAGACCGCGGCGTCGGCGGCCATGTCGATGTCGGCGTCGGGGAGGACGATCATGTGGTTCTTCGCCCCGCCGAGCGCCTGCATCCGCTTGCCGTTCTTCGTCCCCGTCTCGTAGACGTAGCGGGCAATCGGGGTGGAGCCGACGAAGCTGACCGCGGCCACACCCGGGTGCTCGAGGATCGCGTCGACCGCGATCTTGTCGCCGTGGACGACGTTGAAGACGCCGTCCGGCAGGCCGGCCTCTCTGAGCAGCTCGCCGGTGTAGACCGACGCTGAGGGATCCTTCTCCGAGGGCTTGAGCACGAAGGTGTTCCCGCAGGCGATCGCGGGCGCCCACATCCACATGGGCACCATCGCGGGGAAGTTGAACGGCGTGATCCCGGCGACGACGCCGAGCGGCTGGCGGATCGAGTAGACGTCGATCCCGGTCGAGGCCTGCTCGGAGTACTCGCCCTTGAGCAGCGTCGGGATCCCGCAGGCGAACTCGATCACCTCGAGCCCTCGGGCGACCTCGCCGAGTGCGTCGGAGGTGACCTTGCCATGCTCGAGCGTGAGGAAGCGGGCGAGGTCGGCGCGGTGCTCGTGGACGAGCTCGCGGATGCGGAAGAAGAGCTCGGCGCGGCGCGAGAGCGAGACCGCCCGCCAGCTTGCGAACGCCTCCCTCGCCGTCCGAACGGCGGCGTCGATCTCCTCGACGCTCGCGAAGTCGACCGCACCGCTCTGCTCGCCGGTCGCCGGGTTCCACACGGGACCGCTTCGGCCCGAGGTGCCGGGGACGCTCTTCCCTCCGATCCAGTGGTGGATTGGCCTTGTCTGCGGCGGCGCGATCGTCTCGGTCATCGTTCCTCCTCGAGAAAATAGGAGCCTTGGGGACTGGATTCATCCTGTCCCCGAGTCCGTTTCAACAGCGTAGCGCGTAGGATTGAGCCGATGGCCGTCACGGAGTCCAGACAGGCCGAGGGCGACAGGATCGTCGCCGAGGACCGCGAGTACCTGATCCATTCTTGGTCGGTGCAGTCGGCGCTCGACCCGCTGCCCGTCGCCGGTGCGGAGGGCCGCTACTTCTGGGACTACAGCGGAAAGCGATACCTCGACTTCGCCTCGCAGCTCGTCAACGTCTCGATCGGGCACCAGCATCCGCGGCTCGTCGCCGCGATCAAGGAGCAGGCCGACCGGCTTTGCACGATCGCGCCCGGGATGGCAAACGACAAGCGCTCGGAGCTCGCACGCCTCGTCGCCGAGTCGATGCCTGGCGACCTGAGCCGGACGTTCTTCACCAACGGCGGCGCGGAGGCGAACGAGAACGCGGTCAAGCTCGCGCGCTGGGTGACCGGGCGTGACAAGGTGATGGCGCGCTACCGCTCCTACCACGGGGCGACGGCGGCGGCGGTGACGCTGACCGGCGACCCGCGGCGCTGGTTCGCCGAGCCGGGGATCCCCGGCGTCGTGCGCATGTTCGACCCGTACACCTACCGCTGCCCCGCGGGCCACCCCGACCCGTGCCCGGTGTGCTCCGGCGCCCCGCACCTCGAGGAGATCCTCATGTACGAGGGCGCGCACACGGTCGCGGCGGTGATCCTCGAGACGGTGACGGGGACGAACGGGATCATCGTCCCGCCCGACGGCTATCTCCGCTCGATCCGTGAGGTCTGCGACCGGCACGGCATCCTGCTGATCCTCGACGAGGTGATGGCGGGCTGGGGTCGCACGGGGCGCTGGTTCGCCTGCGACCACTGGGACGTCGTCCCCGACATCATCACCACCGCGAAGGGGATCAACTCCGGCTACGTCCCGCTCGGCGCGATGACCGTGCGCGACCACGTCTACGACTCGATCAAGGACCGCTTCTTCGCCGGTGGGCTCACCTACAGCGGGCATCCGCTCGCGTGCGCGGTCGCGGTCGCGTCGATCGAGGCGTTCCGCGAGGAGCGCATCGTCGAGAACGCCGCCGCCATGGGCGAGTACCTGGCAACCGAGCTGCCAAAGCTGGCCGAGCGTCATCCGTCGATCGGCGAGGTGCGCGGGCTCGGCCTGTTCTGGGGGCTCGAGCTCGTCCGCAACCGCGAGACCCGCGAGCCGCTTGTCCCGTTCAACGCGGCCGGCGAGGCGGCCGAGCCGATCGTCCGGATCACGAAGGCGTGCATCGAGCGCGGCCTGTACCCGTTCGCCCACTGGAACGTGCTGACGATCACGCCGCCGCTGACGATCACCCGCGACGAGCTCGACGAGGGCCTCGAGATCTACGACGAGGTGCTCGCGATCGCAGACGAGTACGTCACCGGGTAGCGCGCTGCGGCGGCTCGGTCGCCCCTGGGTCGGCGTCGGGGCGATCGCCGCCGGCTCGGCCGCGCTGCTCGCACTGGGCACCGTCCGGGTGAAGGAGTGGGCGGTGATGACGGACGAGCTGCTCTACGCGAAGCTCGCCGGCCACATCGCCGACAGCGGCTCACCGCTGCCGGTGCTGCACGGAGAGCACGTCGGCTTCCTCGGCATCGTCTACCCGCTCGTGCTCGCGCCGTTCTACGTCACGCTCGACGCGGTCGATGCCTTCGAGGCGGCCCACATCGTCAACGCCGTGCTGTTCGCGAGCACGGCGATCCCGGTGTTCCTGCTCGGCCGCCGGATCGTGCCGGTCGCCTGGGCGCTCGCCGTCTCGCTGCTCGCGGTCGCGGTGCCGTGGGCGGTGAACAGCGCGTTCGTGATGTCGGAGCCGGCCGCCTACGCGGCATTCATGTGGGCCGTACTCGCCTGCCATGTCGCGCTTGTCGAGCCCTCGCCGCGCCGTGACGCGCTCGCGATCGGCGGGCTGGCGCTGGCGTTCTTCACCCGGCCGCAGTTCCTCTTCCTCGCGGCGGTACTGCCCCTGGCGGCGCTCGTCGTCGCCGGCCCGAGGCGCTCGGTCGCGCAGCACCGAGTGCTGGCCGGCGCCTACGCGGTTGCGATCGCGGTGGTCGTGCCGCTGGCGACGCTCGGCCAGGCTCACCGGCTGCTCGGCGACTACGGGGTGACCGCGACCGAGGGCTCGCTGCTGCCCTCGACGGTCTGGAAGTCGGCGGCGCTCCACCTCGACGTGCTCGCGGTCGGCCTCGGCGCGGTTCCCTTCCTCCTCGGCGCCGGCTGGGCGTACTCGAGCCTGCGCCACGCCGCCCGGGGCAGGCGCGCCTTCGCCGCGCTGACGGCGGCGTCCCTGCCGTTGCTGGCGCTGGAGGCGGCCTCGTACGACCTGCGTTTCGGAGGTGCCGGGGTGATCCGGGACCGCTACCTCTTCTACCTCGCACCGCTGCTGCTGCTCGCGACCGCGGCGTGCCTGGCCGAGGATCGCCTGCCGCTGCCGGGGATCGCCGGGGCGACCGCATTCTTCTCCGGCACGGTCGCCTTCGCCGATTTCGACCCGGTCGCCGGTCTGTGGGTGGACTCCCCGCAGTCGGTCCTGAACGGCGTGATCCACGACCAGTCGGTCGGCCTGCCCGCGGGCGTCTTCGTGGCGGTGTGCGGCGCCGTGCTCGGAGCGATCTGCCTCGCGCTCGCCCTGCTGCCGCGGCCGGCGGTCGTGGCCGGAGTCGCGCTCGCGGTCTTCGCGTTCGGCGGCAGCACCGCCGGCTACGCCTACGAGCGGCTGCTGACGAGCCGTACGCCGAGCGGTGCTCCGGTGACCGGGCTGCCGCGCGTCCGCGACTGGGTCGACCGCGCCTCCTCGGCCTCGGTCGCCCTGCTCGGCTATCCCGTCTCGCGCGACTGGGGGCAGAGTGCTGTTGCCTGGTGGGACGTCGAGTTCTGGAACGACTCGGTCACGCGTGCGTTCGTGACGGCGGACGGCTCGTTCACGTACACGCCGTTCCCGAGCACGATGGTGCATCTCGACGCGCACGGCCGGTTTGAGGGAACCGACGACGCGCCGACGTACGTCCTGACCTCGCAGTCGGATTCCCGCTTCGGGCTGGCCGGCTCCCAGGCGGCGGCGAACGCCGGCCTCGTCCTGCTCGTTGCCGAGCGGCCCTACCGGGCTCTCTGGTCGACCGGCGGACTCGACCCCGACGGGTGGACAGCGCCTGGACGGACG
This sequence comes from uncultured Actinomycetes bacterium, assembly GCA_963803325.1. Taxonomy (GTDB): domain Bacteria; phylum Actinomycetota; class Thermoleophilia; order Gaiellales; family Gaiellaceae; genus DATBLE01. The sequence continues at coordinate 55,016 of CAWDLU010000001.1, forward strand.
GCGACCGTCCGTGTCTACGCCGAGCCGGGCAAGGGCGGGCAGTCCGTGCGCGTGGCGGTCGCGCTGGACGCGCCGTCCGAGGCGCAGGCTCCGGTCCGGTACCGGCTGGGCGAGGCAACGGGAACCGTCTCCCCCGGGGCCAGGACCGTCGCCGAGACCGAGACGTGCCTCCCAGCGCGGGGGTACGCCGATCTCCGGCTGACGGCGTCCCGCTCGGCGACGATCGCCGGGCCTCCGTTCGGCCCGGATCCGGGACCAGTCCGCGAGGTTGGCGTGGCCGTCTCCGGGGTCGCGCTCACGCCGACCGGGCAGGCGTGCTCCTAGGATTGTCGAGGTGACTCACTACCACGACGGCAGCCGCCGCCTCCAGGACCGCTTCGACACGCGCCGGCTCGCCGACCGGATCGACGAGCGCATCGTTCGGACGGCGATCGACGACGACGACCGCTCCTTCATCGAGGGCTGCGACATGTTCTTCATCGCGACGGCGGACGCCGAGGGTCGCCCGCAGTGCTCGTACAAGGGCGGCGAGCCGGGCTTCGTCCGCGTCCTCGACGAACGGACGATCGCCTTCCCGGTGTACGACGGCAACGGGATGTACCTGACCGCCGGCAACGCGCTCGTCAACCCGCACGTCGGACTGCTCTTCATCGACTTCGAGCAGCGCCGACGGCTGCGTCTGAACGGCGTCGCCTCCGTGGCCGACGACGACCCGCTGCTGTCCGGATATCCCGAGGCCCAGCTCGTCGTACGGGTCGAGGCGAGCGAGGTCTTTCCCAACTGCCCGCGCTACATCCACGAGTACCGGCTCGTGCAGCGCTCGCGGTTCGTGCCGCGTGAGGAGTGCTCGACCCCGGTGCCCGGCTGGAAGACCCGCGAGTGGGCGAAGGACGTGCTCCGCGCCGACGACCCGGCGAACGAGCCGGACGCCGAAGTCGTCGAGCGGTAGATGCCGCAGGTCTTCGCGTCGCGGCGCTTCCCCGACCGCATCCGCGCAGAGCTCGAGCGCTCCTTCGACCTCGACGTCCACGACGACGAATGGCCGCCCGAACGGAATGCTCTCCTGCGCCACGTCGCCGGCAAGGACGGCCTGATGCTGATGCTCAGCGACCGCGTCGACGACGGGCTGCTCGACGCCGCAGGGCCGCAGCTGCGGATCGTCGCCAACTACTCGGTCGGGATCGACAACGTCGACCTCGAGGCGTGCCGGCGGCGCGGCGTGATCGTGGCGAACACGCCCGACGTCCTCACCGCGGCGACCGCGGAGCTGACCATCGCCCTGATCCTCTCGCTCCTCCGCCGCGTCGCGGAGGGCGACCGGATGATCCGCCGCGGCGAGCGCTGGATCTGGGCGCCGAACCTGATGCTCGGCCAAGGGCTCGCCTCGCTCGTCCTCGGCCTGGTCGGATACGGCCGGATCGGTCGCGCTGTCGAGCGGCTTGCCCTGGCGCACGGCATGGACGTGATCCGCTCAAGCCGGAGCGGCGGGGTCGCGTTCGAGGAGCTGCTCGCGACCGCCGACGTCGTCTCTCTGCACCTGCCGCTCTCCGAGGCGACCCGCCACCTGATCGACGCGGCCGCCCTCGCGAGGATGAAGGCCGGCGCGGTGCTCGTGAATACGAGCCGCGGGCCGATCGTGGACGAGGACGCGCTCGTCTCGGCGCTCGCGGAAGGTCGGATCGCCGGTGCGGCGCTCGACGTCTTCGAGCACGAGCCCGAGGTGCATCCGGGCCTGCTCGGGCTCGAGAACGTCGTGCTCAGCCCCCATCTCGGCTCGGCCACGCTGGAGACCCGCGAGGCGATGGGAATGCTCTGCGTCGAGGCCCTGCGGGCGGTGCTGCTGGAGGGCCGTACGCCCTCAAACGCCGTTAGCTGACCGGCGGGCGCCGGTCGCGCCAAGGCCGCGCCTGTTCGAGCTGCGCACAGATGCGGAACAGCGCCGCCTCGTCCGCGGGCCTGCCGACGAGCTGCACGCCGATCGGCAGGCCGCCCTCGCTCCAGTACAGCGGCACCGAGACGGCGGGCTGGCCGGTGATGTTCGCGACCTGGGTGAACGGCGTGAAGCGCCCGGCGTTCGCGAACTGCACCCACGGATCGTCGTCGTCGAGCGCGCCGATCGGCACCGGCGGCTGCGCCAGCGTCGGCGTCAGCAGCAGGTCGTAGTCGTCCCAGAACGCGACCACGCGCCGTGAGAACGTGCGCAGCCCGACCGTGGACATCACGTAGTCGATCGCGGAGGTCTGCAGCGCGGCCGCCGCCAGCGCCCGGTTCATCGGCTCGAAGCTGGAGACGTCGTCGGGGTAGAGCGCCGGTGCGACCGACCACACGGTCTTGAACATGTTGAACAGCCGGGGATCGCCCCATGCCGGGGTCGTCTCCTCGACCGAGTGGCCGAGCCCCGCGAGCAGCTCCGCGGCGTCCTGCGCCGCGGCGACGCAAGCGGGGTCGACGTCGGCTTCATGCGGAGGCGATGTGGTCATCGCGATCCGCAAGACGCCGGGGTCACGGCCGACCTCGTCGGCGAACGGCCGCTCCGGCGGCGGCGCCCAGTACGCGTCGCCCGTCTCGTAGCCGGCCATTACGTCGAGGAGGGCGGCTGCGTCGAGCACCGTGCGCGTCAGAGGCCCGCTCGTCGACAGGCCTTCGAGGCCGCCGTAGGGCGCCGGCGAGACCCGTCCGCGAGAGGGCTTGATCCCGAAGATGCCGCAGCACGACGCCGGGATGCGGATCGAGCCGCCGCCGTCGCTTCCGTGCGCCGCCGGCGCCATCCCGGCGGCGACCGCGGCGGCAGCGCCGCCGCTCGAGCCCCCCGGCGTGCGCGTCGTGTCCCAGGGATTCCGGCAGGCGCCGTTCAGCTCCGACTCGGTCACCGCCGTCGAGCCGAGCTCGGGCGTGTTCGTCTTGCCGAGCAGGATGAAGCCGGCCGCCTTCAGGCGGCGCACGACTGCGGCGTCGAAATCCGGGACGTAGCCGGCAAAGGCGCGCGAGGAGAACGTCGTCCGCACTCCCGCCGTCTCGTTCAGATCCTTGACCGGCAGCGGGACGCCGCGGAACGGGCCGTCCGGGAGGTCGCCTGCCGCTGCGGCACGGGCCTCGTCCGCGCAGACCGTCACGTACGCGTTCAGCTCGGAGTCGAGCCGCTCGATTCGCTCGAGGTACGTCTCGACGAGTTCCACGGGCGAGACCTCGCCGCGTCGGACGAGGTCTGCCTGCTCGGTCGCGGTCGCAAAGGCGAGTTCGGACATGATCGGGGTCAGACCCCTGACATGTCCGTAAGGGGCGAGGCGCTCCACTCGCTCCGCCCCTCGATCTCGACTGCGATCACCGGTCCGCCAGGAGGCCGATCGCGGTACTGCGGATACTTGGCGGCGAGCAGCCCCATCGCGTGGGCATCGTCCACGATCCGGGCGGTCCCGCGCAGCCGCACCCACCAGAGCCGCGCCCAGTCCTCGTCGTAGTGGTCGATCACGACCTCCACCTGCGGATTCGCCTCGATGTTCCGGAGCCGTTGCAGGCGGCGGGTGCGCTTCGGTTTCTCGTCGACGGCGGTGTAGAGCGTTTTGCCTTCGAGCGCGAAGCAGATCGGGACGACGTGCGGGCGCCCGGCCCGGTCGACCGTCGCCAGACGCGCGACACGGGCCGACTCAGGCGACGGCAAGGCCGGGCCGGACGAGCGTCGCCGGGCGGCGCAGGCGCGTCGTGTCCACCGGCGGGTTGAGCGGCTCGGCGAGCGGCGCCGCGCCGAAGGAGGCGGCGACGCGTTCCGGGTCGGGCGTCCCGTACAGCGTCGTCCGCGGGCGCGGGCTGCGACCGGCGGCGCGGATCGCCGCCTCCATCAGCTCGGGCGGCAGCTCCTGTCCGTGGCTCGCTCCGGCCGCGCGCGAGATCGACTCGTTCATCAGGGTTCCGCCGAGATCGTTGACGCCGGCGTGCAGCGCCGCGGCCGCGCCGTCGAGCCCGAGCTTCACCCACGAGGCCTGGATGTTCGTGATCCACGGGTGCAACGCAAGCCGAGCGACGGCGTGGACGAGCAGCGCCTCGCGGAACGTCGGCCCGGAGCGTGCGATCCCCTTCAGGTAGATCGGCGCCTCCATGTGCACGAAGGGCAGGGGCACGAGCTCGGTGAAACCGCCCGTTCGCTGCTGGAGCTCCCGGACGCGCAGCAGATGCCGGGCCCAGCTCCGGGGCGAGTCGACGTGCCCGAACATGATCGTTGCCGTCGAGCGCAGCCCGAGACGATGGGCCGTCTCGTGCACCTCGAGCCACTGGGCCGTGTTCACCTTGTCGGGACAGAGCACGCGCCGGACCTCGTCGTCGAGGATCTCCGCCGCCGTCCCAGGGAGCGAGGCGAGGCCGACGTCCCGCAGCCGCGCCAGGTACTCGTCGAGCGGCTCGCCGAGCGTCGCCGCCCCTTGCCACACCTCGAGGGCCGAGAACGCGTGCACGTGCAGGTCTGGCAGCTCGCGCTTGACCGCCTCGCAGACCTCGACGTAGTAGTCGCCGTCGAAGCCCGGGTGGATGCCGCCCTGGAGGCAGATCTCGACCGCGCCGCGGTCCCAGGCCTCGCGCGCGCGGCGGACGATCTCCTCGGTCGGGACGACGTATGCCGGGCCGCGCAGGTTCTCGGCGAGCTTGCCCTTCGAGAAGGCGCAGAAGCCGCACTTGAAGTAGCAGACGTTCGTGTAGTTGACGTTCCGGGTGACGACGTACGAGACCTCGTCGCCGTTCACCTGGCGGCGGAGCCGGTCGGCGGCGGCGAAGACGCGGTGCAGCTCGTCGCCGCGCGCCGAGAACAGCCGCACCAGCTCATCCTCGCCGAGCTCGGAGGCGGTGTCCGCCGGCAGCGCGGCGCGAGGAACGAAGGGCGCCGGCGTCTGCGCACCGGCGTACCAGCCGTCCTCGCGGGCCAGGCCGTCGGCGTCGGAGAGCCGAAGCGCCTGCGTCAGCACCGTTGGGGCCAGCCAGCGGCCGCTGAGGAACTCGGAGTAGACCGGCAGCCGGGGCGCCAGCGCCAGCCCGCGTGCATCCGTGGCCGCTCGGAGCCGCTCGAGCTCGGGCCACGGCGCCTCGGGGTTGACGTGGTCGATCGTCACCGGCGAGACGCCGCCCCAGTCGTCGATTCCGGCGTCGAGCAGCCGCGGGAAGTCCTCGTAGCTGAGGTTCGGCGGCACCTGGACGTGCACATCGGGGGGCAGCACCAGCCGCGCGACCGCTGCCGTCCAGAGCAGGTCGTCCAGCGGCGGCTCCGGGTGCTCCGCCATCAACGTCTGAGGCTTCGCGCGGAAGTTCTGGACGATCACCTCCTGGATGTGGCCGTACCGCTCGTGCAGGTCGCGGATCGCCTCGAGCGCGTCGATCCGCTCCTGGCGGGTCTCGCCGATCCCGATCAGGATTCCGGTCGTGAAGGGAACGGCGAGCTCGCCGGCGAGGCGAAGCGTCTCCAGCCGCGCGGCCGGGTGCTTGTCGGGCGAGCCGAAATGGGGGCCGCCGCGCTCGCAGAGCCGCTCGGACACGCTCTCGAGCATGATCCCCTGCGAGGCGCTGACCGCTCGCAGTGCGGCCAGCTCGTCCTGCGACATCACGCCGGGGTTCGCGTGCGGAAGCAGGCCGGCCTCCTCGAGCACCAGGGCACACATGCGCACGAGGTACTCGATCGTCGTCTCGCAGCCGAGCGAGGCAAGCTCTTCGCGGGCGACCCGGTACCGGCGCTCGGGCTTGTCGCCCAGCGTGAAGAGTGCCTCCCGGCAGCCGGCGGCGGCGCCGGCCCGGGCGGTCTCGAGCACCTCGTCCGGTGTCAGGTAGGCGCGCTCGCCGCGGCGTGGCGGCCGGGCGAAGGTGCAGTAGTGGCAGACGTCCCGGCACAGCTTGGTCAGCGGGATGAAGACCTTCGGCGAGTAGGTGACGATCGTGCCGCGGCGCAGGCCCCTGGCCTCGGAGAGAAGCTCCTCGAGGGGCCGGTCGAGCACCCGGTCAGCATACGCACCGGAGGTAGTCTCACGGCGTGGACGCCCATGTGCTCGTGCCGCTGAAGCCACTCGACCGGGCGAAGACTCGGCTCGCCGGGGCGCTCGCTCCGGAGGAGCGTGCCGGGCTGATGCGCATGCTGCTCGAGCGCGTCGTCGGGGTCGTCCAGGAGGCGGGGATCGAGCGGATCACGGTGGTGACCGCCGAGTCGCTGGACGGGTACGAGGTCTGGCACGACCGGGGCCTGGCCTGGAACGAAGCGCTGGCCACGGCGACCGCGGAGATCGTGACCGCGCCCGTCGCCGCGATCATCTCGGCCGACCTGCCGCTCCTTCGTCCCGACGAGGTCGAGGAGCTGCTCGCCGCCACTCCGGCACGAGGGATCGCGATCGCCCGTGCGCTCGACGGCGGCACGAACGCGGTCTCGATGCGGCCGCCTGGGATCGTCACGACACACTTCGGCGAGCCGGCGAGCGCGTCCGTCCACGCGGGGCTCGGGGTCGACCACGTCTTCGTCGACCTGCCCGGGCTCGCGTTCGACGTCGACACCCCCGCCGATCTCGCGAAGATGAAGGCCGCGTGCCTCTGAAGCTCGGCTACAAAGCCTCCGCCGAGCAGTTCGCGCCGCGGTCGCTGCTCGACTTCGCGATCTCGGCCGAGCGTCACGGCCTCGAGATCGTCGGAGTCTCCGACCACTTCCAGCCGTTCCGGCACACCGGCGGCCACGGGCCTGCGGTGCTGCCGTGGCTGGGCGCCCTGGGCGAGCGAACCGACCGCGCCCTGCTCGGGACGAGCGTCTTGACGCCGACGATGCGCTACCACCCGTCAGTGGTCGCCCACGCCTTCGGCACGCTTGCCTGCCTCAATCCCGGCCGGATCTGGCTCGGGGTCGGCACCGGCGAGTCGCTGAACGAGACGCCGGCGACCGGCGCGGAGTGGCCGGGGGCGAAGGAGCGCCGGCTGCGGCTGGCCGAGGCGATCGAGCTGATGCGCCGCCTGTGGACGGAGGAGCGCGTGACGTTCGACGGCGAGTACTACCAGACGGTCAAGGCGACCGTCTACGACCGCCCCGCCGAGCCGGTGCCGATCTACGTCGCGGCGTCGGGGCCGCTGGCCGCGAAGCTGGCCGGCCGGGTCGGCGACGGATTCATCGTCACGAGCGGCAAGGACCCGGAGCTGTACGACGAGCTGAACGCGGCGATGGAGGACGGCGCGCGCGAGGCCGGTCGCAACCCGGCGGACATCGTGAAGATGATCGAGATCAAGGTCTCGTACGATCACGATCTCGAGTACGCGCGCTCGGCCTGCGACTACTGGGCGCCGCTTGCGCTGACCCCCGAGCAGAAGCGCGACACCGAGGATCCGCTCGAGCTGGAGCGGCTCGCGGACGAGAACCCGGGCATCGCGCAACGCCGCTTCATCGTCTCGTCCGACCCCGACGAAGTCGTCGAGCGGATCGGCGACTACGTCGCGCTCGGGTTCGACCACCTCGTCTTCCACGCGCCGGGCGAGGATCAGGAGCGGTTCCTGGACCAGTTCGCCGCGGACGTGATACCAAGGCTCAGAGCGCGGTTCTAAGCACGTGGGAGTAGACACGGGGGAAGCCCGGCTTCCCCCGTGAGCCCCCTCGCTTGCTCGCTTCGCTCACATCGTGCGCGGACCCTCGGCTCAAAGCGCGGTTCTGAACGCCGCCTCGGCCGCCCCGCCGTTCACGGCGAAGACGACCCTGCGCACCGAGCGGCCCTCGTACGCAGCCGCCTCGGCGACCATGATTCGGGCGCACTCGTCGAGCGGAAAGCCGCCGACGCCCGTGCCGAACGCCGGCAGCGCAACCGAGTCCGCTCCGAGCTCGTCCGCGACCTCGAGCGTGCGCCGCGTCGCGCGTCGGATCGCCTCGGCACTCGTGACCAGGTCCTGTCCCATCACGGCCGCATGGATCACCCAGCGGGCCGGCAACCGGCCCGCTCCGGTCGCGACCGCCTCGCCGACCGCGATCGGCCCCTTCGCGACCGCCTCACGCTCGATCTCATCACCGCCGGCACGCTTGAGCGCCCCGGCGACCCCCGCGCCCATCCAGAGCCGGTCGTTGGCGGCGTTCGCAACCGCATCGACTGCCAAAGCCGCGATGTCCCCCTCGACCACTTCGAGCTCCGGTTTCATCGTGTCAGCGTACTCGGCAGCCCAACCATCTCCGCCGCGCCCGACCTGTGCGGGCGCGGGCCCCAACGGCCCTCGGAGAAAGACGTCGGACCAAGCTGACCATCCGCCGGCTCCGCATCGGTTCGCCGGCCTGTCCCGCTCGCAAGGAGAGGGCACAGGGGGGAACCAGGGGTTCCCCCCTGCGAGCGAGGCGAGGGCGGCGGTTCCGCCGCCCAGCGAGCGTCAGCGAGAGATGTGAAGCGCGAGGCTTGCCTGGTTGGCGATCCCGGCGAGCAGACGCAGCTTGCGCTCGGGGAACACCTCCGGCGCGGCGACCGCGATGCAACCGACCCGGCCGGAGGGTAGAACGACCGGAGCGACCGCAAGAGGATCCTCCCCGACCGGGACCATGTTCACCGTCCCCGGCTCGAGCACGAACGGCTCGCCTCGCTCGAGCGCACTGCGGGCGCCGCCGAACTCGACCACGCTGCCGATCGGGACGATCGGGACCGCGCCGTCGTCGCGCCACGCGGCCTCGATCGAAAACGCGCCGGGGCGCCCCCGCTCGAGCCAGAGCCACGATCGCGGCGAACCGAGCATCTGTCCGGCCAGCTCGACGATCCTGCGGTGCAGCTCCTCCGGGCTGGCGATTCCCGCCAGCCGGCGCGAGAAGTCGAGCAGCGCGCTCGCAACCTCGGCGCTCTCCTGCTCCGACTGGAGCAGCATCGACTTCTGCAGCGCGACGGAGGTCCGGTAGGAAAGGCCTTCGAGCAGTCTCAGCCGCTCCTCGGTGAAGTGGGTGAGATCGCCACCGGGCGCACGCGCGACGATCCAGCCGCGCATCCCGTACCCGGGATGGAGCGGCGCGACCGCGGACGGCTCGAGCAGGACGGCCTCGGCCTCGGCTCCGAAGAGGCGGCGGATCTCCTCCCTGTCGACGAGGAACGGCGTCTTCCGGCCGTCGAGGAGCGTGACTCCCGCGACACGGCCGACGCGCCATTCGAGGATCGGAGAGGAGCGCGGATCGGCCGCGTAGCCGACGGAGGAAAGGCAGCGGTAGTTGGCCGCACGCTGGTCCTCGATCCAGAGCGAGACCTGGCTGACGACCATCAGCCGGGCCACGGTCAGCACCGTCTCGCCGCCGATCTCGTCGATCGAGCGGGCCTGCGAGACCGCGTCCGCAAACTCGAGCCACGCGTTCGCGTTGTCGGCCTCCCGCCGCATCGAGTCGTACAGACGAGCATTCTCGAGCGCGGTCGACGCGTGGCCGGCGAGCACCTCCAGCAGGCGGAGATCGTCGTCGTCGAACTGGCTGAGGCCGAGCTTCGACAGCACGATCACGCCGATCACGTCCTGGCCGTACCTGAGCGGCACGGCGGCGAGCGATTCGTCGGCCGGATTCTCGGTCACCCGCAGGCAGACCTCGCACTCGCGGGCGTTGGGGACGAGCATCGGCTTGCCGGTCTCGGCCACGTGCCCGGTCAGGCCTTCGCCGAGCTTCAGCGTCAGCGCGGCCTCTTCGCCTTCGAGGCTGCCGCGGACGGTGATCGGATGCAGGCGATCGCCGTCGGCGAGGTAGACGGCGCAGCTGTGATAGTCGACGAGCGCGCGGAGCTCGGTGACGATCGCCTCGCCGATCGCGCTCACCTCGTTCAGCCGGTTCAACCGCCGGGCCAGGCTCTGGAGCATTCTCAGGTGCGCGATCGAGCGGACGCCGCGTCCCTGGCTCGGCTGCCCGGGACGCTCGGTTTCCTCGTCCGCGAACACGACCACCCGGTTCTTGCCCTGCGCCTTGGCGGTCATCATCGCCCCCTCGGCACAGGCGATCAGCTCGCGGGCGTTCATCGCGTGGTCGGGGCTGAAGGCCACGCCGATCGAGACGGTGATCTCGCCCGCCCAGTCGACGGGGCTCTCCGCCAGCGCTGTCCTGAGGCGCGAGGCCAGGCCGAGCGCGTCGTCGGACGTGCAGGATGGAAGGACGATCGCGAACTCCTCGCCACCGACGCGGCAGAGGGTGTCCGAGGATCTCACGGTCGAGCCCAGAATCTCGGCCAGCCGTTGCAGGACCGTGTCGCCCTCGGCGTGGCCGCACACGTCGTTCACCCGTTTGAAGTCGTCGATGTCGAGCATCATCAGCGCGACCGTGTCGTGCGCACGCCCGGCGCGATTCAGCTCGGAGCGCAGCCGCTCGTGGAAGTACCGGTGGTTGTAGAGACCGGTCAGCGAGTCGGTGAGGGCAAGGTGCTCGAGCCGGGTCCGGATCTGCGCGTTGTCGAGCGCGAGCGCGGCCGCGTCGCTGAACCACCGCGCGAGCTCGAACTCGTCCTCGCTGAACGACGCATCCTCGCCGACGCGATAGACGTTCAGGGCCCCCTTCAGCGAGCCGCGGGCGACGAGCGGGACGCTGATCAGCGCCTCGGGATCGGGCGGCGTGCCTGGGACGAAGGCGACCCGAGGATCGAGATGCGCCTCGTTTGCGAGCACCGGACTTCTGTGCGCGACCGCCCAGCCGGTAATCCCCTGTCCGTAGACGACCCGGCTGGAAAGGATCTCCTTCTGCCAGTTGCTGCGAACGAACACCGGCACGAGCTCGTCGCAGCTGTCGTCGGCTTCGTAGATGTGCATGTCCTCGTAGGGGACGAGCTCGGCGAGGGCGTCGGCGATGCGGTCGAGGAGCGCCTCGGGGCTCTGCTCGGAGAGAACCTCGTGGAACACGGCGGCCAGGCGCCGGTACGACTCGACGAGGATCGCCGGGCGTGCGGCGGCATCCTCCGGATCGGGAATCGGGTCGGGCACGAACGCTGCGTTGACCGCCACGTCCCAGTTCGTATCGGCACCGAGCCGGCCCTGGATAAGCCGTTTTCGAGCGGACGCGTCCCTCGATCGAGGGAGGTCTCCGGCCGTCTTTTGGGCGGTGAGCCTCCTAGCGGAACAGGTCCAGCGCGGCGGGCATCACCAGGTCGCTCGCGGCGCCCTCGCCGCGCACGTCCAGGCCGCGCACGATCGCGACGGGCACCCGTTCGGTCTTGCCCATCACCAGCTCGGCCGCGGCTGCGATCTCGTCGGCGAGCGCGATCACGGTCACGTTCAGCTCGTACCCGGTGGGGTCGTGGATACCTCTGAGGTCGCGCAGCACGTCGATCCCGGCCGCGCCGATTGCCACGTTCGCGATCCCCACCCGCCAGGCTCGTCCGAACGTGTCGGTGACGATGACGCCGAGCGACCGCCCCGTCAACCGCTCGAGTCCGTTGCGGATTGCGGCGGCGGATGCGTCGGGATCCTCCGGCAGCAGCACGACCGATCCTGAGCCGGGCGCGTTCGAGGCGTCGACGCCGGCCGAGGCACAGACGAAGCCGTGCCGGGTCTCGGCGATCACGAGCGGAGGACGGGTCCGGACGATCCGCGCCGACTCGCGCAGGACGATCTCGATCCGGCGAGGGTCACCGTCGCGCCCGGCCAGCTCCCGCGCGCGGGCCGACGGCTCGACGCCGGCGAGATCGACGACCCGCCCCTCGGCTTTCGAGACGATCTTGTGCGCGACGCACACGACGTCTGCGTCCTCGAGCGCGGCGGCGCCGGCGATCAGCCCGGCCAGGTCGTCACCCTCCCGGATCTCGGGCAGGCCTTCTACACCGAACACTTCGAGCCTCACTGCCGCATCGTCCCGCCGCGCGCGGCTTCGAAGACCGATCCGACCAGCGCGCGCAGCGCCCGCCGGTCCTTCATCAGCGTGCGGGTGACATACGGACGCACGCGAACGGCCTCGAGGTCATCGGCGCCTGCCGCGTCCGCCTCGTCGATCAGGAGCGCGTCGAGCAGACCGGGGTAGCAGCGCGCAACGTGTGCCGGCGAGGTCCCGCCGGAGAGGCGGGTGAGCATTGCGGCCGCCGGACCCTTGACCGCCTGCCCGCCGATCAGGGGGCTGACGGCGACGACCGGGGTGCGCTTGCGCTGCACCGCGGCGCGGATCGCCCGCACCGCGAGGATCGGCCAGATGCTGATGTATGGGTTGCTCGGCGCGATCACGACCAGCGAGGCCCGATCGATCGCCTCCAGAACGCCGGGCGCGGGCCTCGCGAACGCCGCGCCCTCGAAGCGCAGGCCGTCCACCTCGTCCGCGTGCCCACGGCGGACGAACCAATCCTGGAAGGAGAAGGAGCCGGCCGGCGTGTCGACGATCGTGCGCAGGCGGTCGTCGGTTGCCGGAAGCAGACGGACCTCCAGCCCGAGGGCGGCGGCGATCCGGGCGGTGACCTCGGAGAGCTTCTCGCCCGCTCGCAGCGCCTTCGTCCGCACCAGGTGGAGCCCGAGGTCGCGGTCGCCGAGCTGAAACCACGCCTCGTCGTCGCCGAGCTCCTTCGTCGTCCCGAGGGCGTTCCAGGTCTCGCGGCGGCGCCCCCAACCGCGGTCGACGTCGTGGAGGTCGGCGAGCGTGTACAGCAGGCTGTCGAGGTCAGGCGAGATGTGCAGGCCGAGCACCTCGGTGTCGTCGCCGACGTTGCCGATCACGGTCACCTCGCGCGGCGAGACGACGTCGACCAGGCCACGCACGAAGCGCGCGCCGCCGACTCCGCCCGACAGGACGACAGTCTCACCCATCGCGCGGTGACACTACCGCCAGTGATCGAGCAGGAGCACCTCGAGAACAGGGAGATCGCGGCGCGGCTCGAGTCGTTCGCGACCCTGCTCGAGCTGGCGGGCGCTGGCCCGTACTCGGCGCGTGCCTACCGGCGGGCGGCGGAGCTGATCCGCGCGACCGAGGTGCCCGTCGTCGAGCTGGTCCGGGCGGGCCGCGTGCGCGAGCTGCGGGGGATCGGACGCGGGATCGAGTCGCGGTTGCGCGAGCTGGTAGAGACGGGCGAGATCGCCGAGCTCGAGGAGCTGGAGCGCGAGGTCTCGCCCGACCTCGTCGGGCTCGGCCGGTACCTGGGCATCGGCGCCCGCCGCGCGGTGCAGATTGCGCGCGTGCTCGGGGTGCGGACGGCTCCGGAGCTGCGCGCGGCGGCGGCGGCCGGGCGCCTGCGCGAGGTGCCGGGGATCGGGCCGCAGACCGAGGCCAGGCTGCTCGCGGCGCTCGAGCGCGAGGACGAGCACCGGCCCGTGCGAGGCCTCCTGCTGCACCGGGCGCGCGCCCTGGTCGACGCGATCGCAGACGCACTCGGAGGCGTCGCCGCAGGGGACCCGCGCCGGTACCGCGACACGAGCGAGCGGCTCGCGGTCGTCGTTGCGGCGGAGGCGCCCGGCCCCGTGCTCGACGCGTTCGCGTCGCTGCCGCTGATCGTCTCCCTGGTCGAGCGGGAGGACCGGCGTGCGCTCGGCGTCACCGTCGAGGGCGCAGCGGTCGAGCTCGTCGTCACTCCGCCGCAGGCGCTCGGAACCGCGCTGCTGCGGGCGACCGGCTCGCGCGCCTATGTCGCCGCGCTCGAGCCGCTGCCTGCGGCCGCCGGCGAGGAGGAGGTCTACCGGATGCTCGGGATCCCGTACTGCCCGCCGGAGCTGCGCGAAGCGCCGTTTCGGGGCGCGCCGCCGGCCCTCGTCGAGCTCGGGCAGATTCGCGGCGACCTCCACACGCACACCACCTGGTCGGACGGATCGTCGAGCGTCGAGGAGCTGGCGCTGGCGGCGATCGAGCGGGGCTACGAGTACCTGGCGATCTGCGACCACACCCCCGCGGTCGGCGCCGTGCCCGGGCTGACTCCGGACGATCTGCGCCGCCAGGCGCTCGAGATCGCCGCCGCGAACGAGGCGCTGGCCCCGTTCCGGGTGCTACGGGGCACCGAGTGCGACATTCTCGCGGACGGGCAGCTCGACCTGCCCGACTCGATGCTCGCCGACCTCGACTGGGTGCAGGTCAGCGTCCACGGCGGCCAGCGACTGTCGAAGCGCGAGCAGACCGAGCGGGTGGAGCGTGCGCTGCGCAACCCGCACGTCTCCTGCCTCTCCCACCCGAAAGGCCGCTACATCAACCGCCGCCCGGAGAACGAGCTCGACGTCGACCGGCTGATCGAGGTTGCGCTCGAGGAGGGCGTGGCGCTCGAGGTGAACGGCCTCCCCGACCGGCTCGACCTGAAGGACGTCTACGTCCGCCGGGCGGTCGAGGCCGGCGTCAAGATCGTGTGCTCGACAGACGCGCACTCGATCCGGGGCCTCGGCAACATGGAGTACTCGGTGGGGACGGCGCGGCGCGGCTGGGCGACCTCGCCGGACGTGCTCAACACGCGGCCGTTAGATTCCCTGCTCGATGGACGTCGAGCGCTTCGCGGCAGAGCTTCCTGAGCTGTTCGACGACTTCCCCCGCTCACCGCATCCGAAGGGGCGGCGCTTCGACGACGTGATCGCGGGCACGCCGAACCTGGCCGAGGAGAACGTCCTCGCGCTGCTCAACCTCGCGGTCAGCCTGCTCGCCCCCGGCGAGAGCTACGTCGAGGTCGGCACGTACTACGGGGCCAGCCTGATCGGAGCGATGCGCGGTGCGGCCGGGCCCGACTTCGTCGCGATCGACCGCTTCTCGTTCGGCCCGACCGAGACCAAGGGCCGGACGCTCCCCGCCGCGAGCCGCGAGGGGCTCGAGGAGAACCTGCGCCGCTTCGGAGCCGAGGCCGCCACGATCATCGAGGGCGACGCCTTCGAGGTGATCGAGGGCGGGCAGCTCGGCGACCGGCGCGCCGGCGTCTACTACTACGACGGCCCGCACGACTACGAGTCGCAGGTGCGCGGCCTGAAGGCGGTCGAGCCGTGGCTGGCGGACGAGGCGTTGCTGGTCGTCGACGACCACGACTGGGAGCAGGTCAAGCGAGCGACGCGCGACTACCTCGCGCAGCAGCCGAAGGCGAGGCTGCTGGTCGAGATCGGCGGCGAGAGCGCGGGCCGGCCGCAGTGGTGGGAGGGCGTCGCCACTCTCGGCTGGAAGCGCTAGGTTCGACGGCCGGGGCCGGAGACCGTCCACTCGGTCAGGTCGTACCAGTGAGAGCTGCGCAGCGCCTCGACCACGCGCGGGTCGGTGTGCCGCGAGAAGAAGACGTGCCGGTCGAGGTCGCAGCAGATCTCGACCTCGTCCAGGTTGATCCCCGGAATCAGCATCAGGGCCTCGCCCGGAAGCTGTGCCGCCCGAACGGAGTAGTGCTTGAACTGGAGGTCGGGCGCGACCTCCATCAGCTCCGGCCAGTCGGGGCAGGTCTGGTAGCTCACCCTTCCATGTTCTCCGTCAGCGACCACGAGCCTGCCAGCAGGACCGGCCCGCGTACGGGCCGCGTCGGGTAGACCGCGAAGCGGATCGCGTCGTCGAGCCAATGGTAGAGCTTGCGTCCTTCCCGGTCGCCGAGCTCGAATCGCATACGGAAGCGTCCGTCGGCGAGCGGTGGCTGAGCGACGTCGAACCGGAGGACACGCTCGCCGGGAGCCTGCTTCCACCCGAGCGGGGCGGTGTCCTGGGCGGCCGCGGCGAGGAGCAGCCCGGCCTCGTCGCGGAGCTCGAGCGAGATCCGCGGCGGGGGCAGGGCCTCGCGGGCGTCGATTCGCAGCTCGACCGCCAGCGGCTCGCCCGAGGCGAGCTGTTGCCGCTCCTTCCCGTCGGGACCGAGCAGGCGGGCGGCCGAGATGCGCGCCTCGCCGCTGCCGTACTCGCGCAGGCCGGCCGCGCTCTCGGCCGGGTCGCGCTCGTCCGCGAGCAACCTGTGGTACCTGGCGATCGCCTCCTGGGTCGAGCCGTCGAGCTCGACCCTTCCGTTTCGCAGCAGCACCGCGCGCTGGCAGAGGCGCTCGACCGACGATGCGTCGTGGGAGACGAAGACGATCGTGCCGCCGCGCTGCTTGAACTCGAAGATCTTGGCGAAGCACTTGCGCTGGAACTCCTCGTCGCCGACCGCGAACACCTCGTCGAGCAGCAGCGTGTCGGCCTCGATGTGGGCGGCGACCGCGAAGCCGAGCCGCATGTACATGCCGGACGAGTAGGTGCGGACGGGCAGGTCGATGAACTCCTCCAGCTCTGAGAAGGCGACGATCTCGTCCATGTGGGCGCGGATCTGCGCGCGCTTCAGCCCATGGATCGAACCGTTCAGGTAGACGTTCTCGCGACCGGTGAAGTCGGGGTGGAAGCCGGCGCCGAGCTCGAGCAGCGAGGCGACGCGGCCGCCGGCGCCGACGTTGCCGGCGGTCGGCTTGATGATCCCCGCGACCAGCCGCAGCAGGGTGGTCTTGCCGGAGCCGTTGCGGCCGATCAGGCCGACGGCGTCGCCCGGCTCGACCGCCAGCGAGACCTCCCGGAGCGCCCAGACGTCGGTCGCCTTCGCCCGTTCGCGGGCAAGGACGAGCTCCTTCACCGTGCGGACGGGCTGCGGGTTGACGCGGAACCGCCGGCTCGAGCGCTCGACGCGGATCTCGCCCGGTCTCACGCCGCCGAGGGTACAGCGAGCGCCCGCCTGGCGATTCCGGCAAGGACGCGGACAAACGCAGGGTCGGCGTTCGGCATCTCGATCCGCGCCAGGCGCATCCCGAGCTCGCGCGCCCGGTCCGCAGCTTCGGTGTCCAGGTCCCAGCGGATCTCGAGGTGGTCGGCGACGAAGCCGATCGGGCAGATCAGGACGTCGTCCGTCCCCTCGCCGTGGAGCGTGGCCAGGTGGTCGAGGATGTCCGGCCCAAGCCACGGCTCGCCGGTCGCCGACTCCGACTGGTACGAGAAGGACCAGTCGTTCAGACCTGCGGCCTGCGCGATCGCGCGACAGGTCTCGAGCAGCTGCCGCTCGTAGGGATCGCCCTCGTCCAGAATTCGAGCCGGGAGGGAGTGCGCCGTGAAGACGACGTGCGCAGCCGTGCCGCGGACTCGGTCGGCGATCAGCTCGACGAACGCCGGCTCGTCGTGCCAGCTCTCGACGAAGACGAGCTCACTACGGCTTGCGAGCGCCTCCTCGAGCTGGGAGCGGTAGCCGCCGATCGAGAGCCGCGAGTAGTGCGGCGCGAGCACGAGGCCGAGCACCCTGTCGGCACCGCCGGCAAGAGCGGCCTCGGCCCCGTCGGCGATCCGCGGCGTCCAGTGCTTCATCCCGGTGTGGACAGGCAGGCCCAGCTCGGCCTCGAGCGCCGAGCGGGTGCGCTCGGTGATCTCGTTCAGCGGGTTGGATCCCTCGATCCCGAGCCGCCGGTAGCGCTCGGTCAGCTCGGCGAGCAGCTCGCGCCGGATCGGCCGGCCGCCGCGGATGTCCGCGTAGTAGGCGGGGACATCGTCGAGGCGGTCCGGGGACCCGTATGCCATCAGCACGACCGCCTCCGTCACGTCACACCTCTGATCGGGTGTCTGACACAAGGATATGGCCGCAGCGGCACGGGATTCCGCCGCACAGCGCCCACTGTGGACGGGGCGTTGCAGTTTCTCCTGCGGTGTCTGACACCGGGGCTGGTCCCGAAGTGGCAGGGCTCACGCGATCGCCTTCGCCGCGTGCTCGTGGACGAGCTCGACCAGGCGTGACAGATGCACGGGGTCCGTCGCCGGCAGCACGCCGTGACCGAGGTTGAAGACGTGCCCGGCACGGCCGTCGGCGCGCGCAAGCACGTCGAGCGCGCCGGCCTCGATGCGCTCCCACGGGCCGAGCAGGATCGCGGGATCGAGGTTGCCCTGAACGGCTCGGTCCTGCCCCACCGCGGTCCAGCCCTGGTCGAGCGGCAGCCGCCAGTCGAGGCCGATCGCGTCGCCTCCCGCCGCCGCCATCGAGCCGAGCAGGTGCGCGGTTCCGGTGCCGAAGTGAATCGTCGGCACGTCGAGGGCGGCGAGCACACGGGCCGAGTACGGCGCGACGAACTCCTCGTAGTCGGCAACCGAGAGCACCCCCACCCAGGAGTCGAACAGCTGGATCGCGTCGGCCCCCGCCGCGGCCTGCGCGGCGGCATAGGCCGCGAACGTCACCGTCAGGCGGTCCATCAGCGCATGCCAGACGCCGGGCTCGCGGTACATCAGCTGCTTCACACGAAGGAAGTCGCGGCTCGGCCGCCCCTCGACGAGGTAGCCCGCGACGGTGAACGGCCCGCCGCAGAAGCCGACGAGCGCGCGCGCGGGCTCGAGCTCGCGGCGGACGATCCGAACCGCTTCGAGAACCGGCGCGAACGCCTCCTCGGGGTCAGGCACGTGTAGCCGCTCGACGTCGGCTGCCTCGGCGATCGGCCGTTCGACGACCGGCCCGACGCCCTCGACGAGCTGGACGTCGATCCCCATTCCGCGCACGGGTGTGACGATGTCGGCGAAGAGGACGGCGGCATCGACAGCATGGCGCCGGACGGGCTGGAGCGTGACCTCGGCGCAGAGCTCGGGCGACTCCGCGAGCTCGAAGAAGCCGTGCCGCTCGCGCAGGGTGCGGTACTCGGGGAGCGAGCGCCCGGCCTGGCGCATGAACCACACCGGCGTGCGCTCGACGGGCTCGCGTCGCAGCGCGCGGACGAGAAGGGGCTCCGGCACGGCCGTACACTAGCCCCAGATGCAGGCAGTTCCCGCCCATGCCGTGCCTCCCGGACCGCTCGGCGTGCGCTGGCTCGCCTACGAGCTGGAGCCGTTCGAGGCCGGTGCGACCTCGGCCGCGCGGATCGAGCTGGAGAACGCCGGCGCCGCGGCCTGGCACGAGATCTTCGCCTCGTATCACTGGCTCGACGACCTGGGCAATCCGATCCACTGGGACGGCCTGCGCACGGCCGCGCCCGACCTGGAGCCGGGCAGCCGGACGGTTCTCGAGCTTCCGGTGCGGGCGCCGATCCCGCCGGGCCGGTACCGGCTCGCCTTCGACCTCGTGCTCGAGAACCGCTACTGGCTGGCGGAGATCGGCAACACGATGCTCGAGGTCGACGTCGACGTACGGCCGCGGGACGCCTCCCGCGCCGTCGCCCACCTTCCGCAGGGCGTCGAGCCGGCCGCCGACTGGCACGAGCTCGTCCGCGCTGCGCACGAGCAGGGGTACGCCGCCGTCGGCGGCTCGATCGACGGCGGCCGCCTGAAGGAGCTGCGCGCCTACCGCCGCGGCGGGGGCGGGCGCAACCCTTCGTTCGGCGAGCCGCTCGTCTGCCCGTCGCTGCTTCCGCCGCTGGAGCCGAACTGCGAGGTCGCCGGCCTGCCCGCCTGGCGCCTCGAGGCGCCCGTCCCGTGGATCTACGACGCGCGGATCACAGCTCGACTGCGATCCGGTCGTCGACGCGACTGAAGATCCACGCGCCGAGACCAAGGGCGACGACCGCCTCGACGCACAGGTAGACGACATCCGTCCAGCGCGGCCCGTGCCCGTAGAAGAGCGGTGCGCGCAGCGCTTCGATCGCCGGTGTCAGCGGGTTCACCCAGCGCAGGATCGTCACCACCCAGTCGTAGCGCTGGACGCCGCCCGGCAGATCCTCCAGCCGGTAGAGGATCGGCGTCAGGAAGAACCACGGCAGCAGCGCCGCCGAGATCAGGTGCTCGACGTCGCGGAAGACGACGTTTGCGCACGCGACCGCCAGTGCGGCGCCGCTGACGAAGGCGACTACCGGGATCGTCAGCGGAATCGCGATCAGGAACGAGTCTCGCGTGCCGGAGATGACGATCGTGTCGACGACGAACAGGACGACCAGCATCGCCGCAAAGGTGACCAGCTGGGTCGCAACCACCGACAGCGGCACGAGCTGGCGTGGAAACCGGACCTTCTTCACCAGCGCTGCGCTGTCCACCAGCGAGCGCGACGCGGTCGTCAGCGAGGTCGAGAAGAACAACCAGACCGCGAGCCCGACGAGCAGGTAGAGCGCATAGTGGGGAACCCGTGCGACCTTCCAGAGCAGCGAGAAGACGAGCACGTAGATCCCCATCAGGATGAGCGGGTTGATCAGCGACCATGCGACCCCGAGGACGGAGCCCTTGTACCGCGTCTGCAGATCGCGCCGGAAGAGATTGCCGAACAGCTCGCGGTAGCGGTAGAGGTCGGCGTAGATCACCTCGGCAGGCTAGATGATCGATCGATAATTCAGGCACCGCCGGCTGGCGACCACGACACGGCGCATCGCGGCAGGCTCGGCGGTGTCACGTACTCCACGGTACGCGCCACCGTCGATCCCGCCACGCTGCTTGGTCGTGGCCGTCCCCGGCAGCACCCCAATTACCGATCAATCATCCAGCGGCCGAGCTTGCGGGCGAAGAGGCTGACCCCCGAGTAGCCGTAGCAGGTCTGTGCGAACCAGGTCGCCGCCGACCGGCCGACGACCGGCAACCGCCTGAGCTTTCCGCCGATCCGCCGCCCGAGCAGGTCGGCGTCGCCCTCTGCCTGCTCGACCCGCCGCACGAGCAGGCCCGCGCGGGTGAAGGCCCACAGGTATGCGTACAGCGTGTGGACGTGCTCGTTGATCCCGAAGCCCTTCTCCTCCGCCTGGTCGTCGACCTCTCCGCTCGCGCGGACGGCACGGGTGCCCTCGTTCAGGGCCGCGACCAGCCCGCCGCGGCGCGTGACGCGCGCCAGCTCGGAGACCATCCGGCCGAGGTCGAGCGCATGGTGGAGAGCGGCGACGCAGTAGACCAGGTCGAACGAGCCGTCCGCGAACGGGAGATGCTCCCCGTCCGCCTGCACCCGGGCGAACGGGCCGACGCGCTGCTCGTAGAAGGCGCCGCGCCCGAGCCCGATCTTCGGGTCGACGAGGATGTCCGTGGCGACATAGTCGACGCCGCGCGGGACGAGGTGCTGGGCCGCCCACGCCTTCGCCGCGCCGACCTCGAGCACTCGCATCCCCGAGCGCACATGGCGGTCGAGGAGGAGCGAGAACGAATGCTCGTTCGCGCGCCAGGTCTTGTCGTCCCAACCGAGGTCTCTGGTCAGGTACGGCAGCCTCGCGTCCACCTCGTCGTCGGGCTCGTACCAGCCCTGCGCCTTTGCCATCGCGGGCCAGCCCTCGATCTCGGCGCGCTTGGCCGCGATCCCCGGCAGCCGGTCGTCGAGCATCCGCGGGATTCCGTCCTCGACCGCGTAGTTCCCGCCGCAGCTCCGGCAGTGCAGGCCGTCGGTCGTCCGGTCGAGACCGTTCCGGCACACCGGGCAGCGGATGACGTCAAGGAGGTCGATCACCCTGTGAGTATCTCCACACACCGCTCTAACAGGGCTTCGTTACGCTTGATCTCCTTGCCGCTCCTGCCGGTCAAATGAGCGCGGCCGCAGCAGCCGTCGCCTTGCCCGTCTGCGCCTGTGCGATCTGGGCGCTCTTGCGCTCGCCGTTTGCCCGCCGCCTGATCGCCCATCCGACGGGGGAGCGTTGGAGCGAGCAGGCGACCCCGACGTTCGGCGGTGTCGGCCTCTTCCTCGGGCTTGCGGCCGGGATCGGAGCGGCGATCGCCGCGGGCGGCGTTCACGCGCACGAGGAGCTGCTGGGAATCCTCGCCGGTGCCGCCCTGCTCTTCGTGGCCGGATTCGTCGACGATCTCCGGTCACTGCCTGCTGCCGTCAAGCTCGCCGCCCAGTTCGGCGCTGCCGCGATCGTGCTGGCGACCGGGCTGTCGGTGCAGGTCGTCTCCAGCGACGTGCTGGCGGCGGCGCTCGGGCTCGTCTGGCTGGTCGGGATGACGAACGCGTTCAACCTGCTCGACAACATGGACGGCCTCGCCGGGACGCTGGCGCTGATCGGCGCGACCTTCTTCGCGATCGACGCGGTCACCGTCCACAAGGAGCGGCTGCTGCTCGTGCTGGCGCTCAGCCTCGGTCTCTCCTGTCTCGGCTTCCTGCCGTTCAACTTCCGGCCGGGCAGGCCGGCCGCGGTCTTCATGGGTGACTCGGGCAGCCAGGTGCTCGGCTTCACCCTCGGTGCGCTCGGCCTGGCGACGAGCTGGAAGGTGGCGGAGACGACGATCGCCACCCTGCTGCTGCCGATCCTTGTCCTCGGCGTGCCGATCCTCGACACCGCGCTCGTCGCGACGATGCGAATGGTCGAGGGCCGGCCGATCCACCGGGGCGGGAAGGACCACACCTCCCATCGCCTCGTCCGCGGCGGCCTCTCGGAGCAGAGAACGGTCGTCCTGCTCGCCGCGATCGCCGGCGGGCTCGGCGCGACCAGCCTCGCCTACAGCGTGCTCGGCGACTTCCGGATCACGCTCGTCGGCGTGCTGATCACCTTCGCCCTGCTCGTCCAGTTCGCGAGCTTTCTCGTCGATCTCGAGCGCGGCGAGCTGGCCGAGGCGGCCGGCGGCAACCGGCCGCTGCGGAGCGTCCTCCTCCAGCGACGGCGCCTGCTCGAGGCCCTGATCGACTTCGCGCTCGTCACCGCGTCCTTCTACGCCGCCTTCCGCCTCGGCGTGCAGGGGACCGGCACCGACTACGAGCGGCACGTGTTCACGGTCGCGCTGCCGCTGCTGCTCGTCGCCAGGTACGTGACCTTCATTCCGCTCGGTCTGTACCAGGGCATCTGGCGGTTCGCCGGAGCGCGGGACGCGGCGGCGGTCGCGCTCGGCGTGACGCTGTCGGAGGCGGTCTCCTTCGGGCTCGTGGTCTGGCTCTCGCGGCTCGGCGACTTCCCGGCCAGGATCTTCGTCATCGACGCGCTGATCTGCACTCTGCTGATCGGAGCCTCGCGCTTCGGCGAGCGCGGCCTGTTCCGGATCCTTTCGTCGCTGAAGGGCCGGGGCAGCCGCCGGCGGACGCTGATCGTCGGAGCCGGTCGGTCCGGCCGCAGCCTCGCGCGCGAGCTCCGCGAGAGCCCGGGCGAGCAGGTGGTCGGGTTCGTCGACGACGACCTGCGTCTGCGCAACCGGCGCCTGCTGGGCGTGCCCGTACACGGCGGGACCGCCGAGCTGGAACGCATTCTCCGGGCGACGTCGCCCGACACGGTGCTCGTCACCATTCCGCGCGCCTCGGCCGACCGCCTCGACGCGATCGTTCGCGCGTGTGCCGCGTCGGATGTTCCCTGCCGGTTCGTGCGCCGCGAGACCGACCTCGACCCGCTGGCCGTGCTGGGCGCGGCGCCCGAGACTCCGATCCGGTAGTGGAGGCGGCGGCGGCCCCGTCGGCTCGGGCTGATCGCCTCCAGCGGGCGATCCCGCTCGCCAGCGCCTTCCTGTGGCTGTGCACGCTCTACGGCTGGCAGGTCCGCGGGCACGTCACGCCGTGGCTGTTCACGGACGAGCTGAAGCTGGCGCAGATCTCGCGGGCGATCTCGGAGACGGGCCATGCTGCGCAGCGCGGCCATCCGAGCAGCTTCGAGACCCTGTACGCCTACGTGATCGCCCCGTTCTGGCGGCTCGGCGACACCGGCACCGGCTACGCCGCGATCAAGTACGCCGGTGTGATCGTGATGACCTCCGCGATCTTTCCGGCGTACTTCCTCGCCCGCATGGTCGTCGCGCGTCCCTGGGCGCTGTTCGCGGCGATCGCAACCGTCTCGACGCCGGCGCTCGCCTACGCGCCGTTTCTCGTCGAGGAGCCGATGGCGTACCCGTGGGCGACGCTGTGCCTGTTCCTGATCGTCAAGGCGCTCGCGCGGCGGACGCCGGGCTGGATCGCCGGCGCGGCGGCCGCGTCGCTCGTCGCTCCGCTCGTGCGCGGGCAGCTCGCGGTGATCGTCCCGGTCTACGCACTCGCTGCGCTCTTCCTGCTCTGGGCGAGCGAACCTGCCCGCCGCTGGCGCCGGACCTGGTCGACCTGGGACTGGGTCGGCGCGACCGTGCTGCTGATCGGGGCGGTCATCCTCTGCAGCGGGATCATCGGCGCGCACTCGCAGACGTGGCTGATCGCGACCGGCTTCTACCGGCACCGGACGATCGTCTACGGCCTCTGGGCGGCCGGCGCGTTCGCGATCGGCGTCGGGCTCCTGCCCGTCGTCGCGCTCGCGTCGCTCGTGCGTCCTCGCGCCGAGCAATGGACGCGCGAGCTGAAGGCGTTCACCGCCGTGACCGCGAGCGCGGTGATCGCGTTCGGCCTGTACACGGCGACGAAGGCCTCCTATCTGTCGACCGTCTTCGCGACCCGCGTCGAGGAGCGGAACCTGATCTACCTCGCCCCGCTGATGTTCGTCGCCACCGCTTTCGCGCTGGAGCGCGGCCGGCTGCGTCCGTGGGCCGTCGCCGCGACCGGCGGGTTCGTGCTGTACACGATCCTGACGACGCCGTACCAGCTCGACCTCTGGCCCTATTCCGACGCGCTCGGCCTGGCGATCGTCCAGATGGCCAACCGCGATCTTGCGTTCACGGACGGCGACGTCAAGGTGCTGCTCGTCGTCGTCCTCGCCCTCTCGGTCGTCCTGCTGTGCGCGCGCCCGCTTCTGGCCGGGCGCCTGCGGCTCGGCGGCGCCGCGGTCGCTCTCACCGGGGTGCTCGTTCTGGCCTGGAACATCTCGGGCCAGATCTCCGCGAGCAACGGCGCGAACGTCTTCTCGAAGAACCTGCTCGGCAGCTTCCCCACCCCACCCGACTGGGTCGACCGCGCAACGCACGGCCGGCCGGCGATCTTTCTCGGGCAGAGGATCACCGACCCGCAGGGCGTGTGGCTGACCGAGTTCTGGAACCGGTCGCTCCGCTACGTCTGGAGCCTCGACGGATCGGCGCCGGGGCCAGGCGAGGTACTGACCCCCGACGCGGGCCCTGACGGTCGCCTGACCGGCCGCTCGATCCCGAACGGAGCTCCGCCCGGAGTCGACTACGTCGTCGCCGACGAGGGGATCGACGTCGTCGGCCGGTTGATCGTCCGGCCGGAGGTTCACCGGGTGCTGACGGAGGATCAGTTCGGCTTTCCGATCCACAGAGTGGTCGTCGAGCCCTCGTCACGGCGCCTGCTCAGGATCGACCAGCCGCTTCGCCTGCAGAGCGCGCCGACGGGGATCGAGGCGGACGGCTGGGTCACGCCTCCGGCCGGATCGCCTCGCGGCACGGCGGCGTTCAGCGCGTACAACCAGTTCTCGACTCCCGGCGGCCGGCCCGGCTTCATCCGCGTGAAGGTCTCGCGGGCCGGCTGGCGCGGGCCGGACAAGCCCGGAAACGTGACGATCCTGGTCGGACGCCTGATCCGCGGCGCGGACAAGCAGCCGGCGCTGGGACACCCGACGGAGGTGCTTCGCTGGGTGGTGCACAGCGGCAAGACCAGAGTCTTCTACGTCCGGGCGGCGCCGCCCACGCGTGTCGAGGTGCGGATCTCCCCGACGTTCTCGCCCGCCGCCCTCAGCCGCTCCTCCTCCGACCGGCGCGAGCTGGGCGCGCAGGTCGCCTACTCATTTACGGAGACGCAGCCAGCGGGTACGTGAACCTCACGGCCCGATGCTCTCCAGGTACCGGCGCACCTCGGCGGTCGAGCGAAGACGATGGACGTCACGGTCTCGACGACTCGTCGAGGAGTCGGAGAAATGCGGCAGGCGAGAAGACAGGGGCATCGCCCGCAAGCGCGAGCAGGTGCGCGTCGCCCGAGACGAGGGCAGCCCGTTCGCCCTCCGCGAGCGCAAGAAGATAGTCGTCTCCTGGATCGCGCGACGAAACACCCGCCGGACCAGACGGATCGTCGACAACTTCGGCTGAGCCTTCGAGCCAGGCGACCACTCGCTTCGCCTCGTCGGGGGTGATCCGTGTCCGGAGCTTCGGATAGGCGAGCGCCCGACGGAGCTCCGCGATCAGGAGCGGCGAGACGACCAGCTCGAAGCGACCCTCCTGCCAGGCGCGCAGAACGAGCGCGGGCGGGGCGTCCCGGGAGAGAAGCGCAGAGATGATGACGTTGGGGTCGAGGACCGCGCGCAAGCCGCTCAGCGCCGGCGTCGCCTACTCGCATGCTGGGCCTCGACGGCAAGCTGCCCCGCCTCCTGCTCGGACAGGCTGTTCCGAGCCCACAGGTTCTCGAGGACGTCGAGCCCGAGCTCGCGGCGCAAGGCCTCTTCGATCACCTCGCTGTCGCCCTTGCCGCTCCGGGCCGCGCGCACCTTGACCGCGCGCAGCACCCCGTCGTCGATCGTCAACGTCGTTCGCACCTTTGCCACCTCCGCATCGTAGCATCATGATGCACGGACGTCAGCTCACCGGGCGAGCAGCCGCTCGGGGTGCTTGCGGACGAACCGCAGCACCGAGCGCCAGTGCCAGAGGGTGCGCCTTGTGAGCAGCGTCCGGTCGGTGAGCGCGTCCCAGCGGTGGCGGACGACGGCGCCGGGGACGTACCAGCGCTCCCAGCCCGCCCTTGCCGCCCGGTAGCAGAGGTCGATCTCCTCGCCGTACATGCGGAAGCCGGGGTCGTAGCCGCCGAGCTCGTCGAGCATCGTCCGTCGCAGGAGCAGCGAGCCGCCGAGCATCCAGTCGGCCTCGACCGGCTCGGTCGGGCGCTCGTCGACGTGGTAGTGGGCGCGCTGGCGCTCGAGCGGCGGGAAGACCAGGCGCAGCGGGGTGCGCCGGACGAGCGTGCCCGCGACCGTCGGAAACCGCCGGCGCGAGAGCTGCCAGGAGCCGTCGGCCTCGACGAGGCGCGGGCCCGCGATCCCGCAGCGCGGATGTGCGTCCATGAAGGCGGCGAGCGCGGCGATCGACCTCGGCTCGGGCACGGCGTCGGGGTTGTTGACGAGCACGAGCTCGCCGGTGGTCTCGGCGATCCCCCGGTTCAGGTTGGCGGCGTAGCCGAGCGCCCGCAGATTCTCGAGCACGCGCGCGCCGTGGGGGTCCTCCGGGGCGCTGCCGGGAGTGTTGGCGACGACGACGATCTCGTCCACCTGCGGCGCGAGCGCGGGCAGCGACTCGGCGAGCTCGGCGCGGTGGCCGTGCGAGACGACGACGGCCGAGACCTTCATGCCAGCGCCTCGCGGTACACGTCGAGCGTGCGGCGTGCGGTCTCGTCCCAGCTGAAGAGGCTCGCGCGCGCGAGCCCGGCCGCGACCAGCCGTTCGCGGTCGGCGAGCGCCTCCCGGATCGCGTCGGCCAGCCCGCCCGGTTCGGCGTACACGGCCGCATCGCCGGCAACCTCTCGCAGCGCGGGATCGGGATACGCGACCACCGGCGTGCCGCAGGCCATCGCCTCGAGCACCGGCAGGCCGAAGCCTTCGTAGCGCGACGGCATCACCAGGCACGCCGCGCCTCGGTAGAGATCGGCCAGCTCGGCCTCCTCGACGTAGCCGCGCAGTTCGGCGCCCCGCCGGGCGAGTTCGCGGGCGAGGGCCGGTTCCCGCTCGGGGCCGGCAACGACGAGCGGCAGGCCGAGAGCGACGGCAGCGTCGGCCGCCGCGAGCGGATCCTTGCGCGACTGGATCGCCCCGACGTAGAGCAGGTACTCGCCGGGGCCGTTCCGGCCGGGCTCGAAGGCGGGGTCGACTCCGTGCGGGATCACGGTGACCCGCTCGGGGTTCAGCTCGTACAGCTCGACGAGGTCGCGCTTCGTCCGCTCCGAGACCGCGATCACGCGGCGGGCCGAACGCGCCGCCCTCGGAACGACGAGCTTGAAGATCGCACGGTCGCGTCGTCCCATCGACGTTGCCTCGCGCTCGAACGAAAGGTCGTGGATCGTGACGACCGCAGGACAGGGGCAGGCGAGCGGCAGTGCGTGCTGGAAGTGCGCGAGCGCCGGCCGCAGGCGCCGGAGCGCCCGTGGGACGGCGAGGGCCATGCGCAGCTCCTGGAAACGCGCCGCGAGCTCGATCGGCTCGACGCCGCCGGGGACGAGGTCGGGGCGGCGCGTGAGCGCGGCGAAGCGGAACACGCCTTCGCCGGCCGCGGGCAGACGGCGAAGCAGGTTCTCGACGTAGGTCTCGTCCCCGGTCCGCCGCCGGCCGAGCACGTCCGCGTCGAGAACGACGAGCGGTGTCACGACGCCGCCTCCTCGTAGACCTGCCGGGTCTCGGCTGCCACCCGCTCCCACGTGAACCTGCGTGCCCGCTCGAGTCCGCGCGCGACCAGCTCGTCCCGTCGCGAGACCGCCTCCTCGACCCCGGCCGCGATCGAGGCCGGCTCGTGGGGGTCGACCAGCACGGCCGCGCCGCCGGCCACTTCCTCGGTCGCGCCGCCGGCGCCCGTCACCACGGGCGTTCCGCAGGCCATCGCCTCGATCACCGGGATCCCGAAGCCCTCGTAGAGCGAGGGATAGACGAGGCAGCGGGCGCCGCGGTAGAGCTCCGCGAGCCGCTCGTCGGAAACGCGCCCGAGCCAACCATCGACCTGCACGTCGCCCCAACCTCGAGCTCCGACAACTCGTAGATCGACATCGAGCCGCCGAGCAGCCTGCTGCGCGGCGGTGAGATTCTTGCGCGGCTCGAGCGTTCCGACCGCGAGCACGTAGTCGCCCTCGGCGGCGCGTCCCTCGGGCGTGAAGAGGGGGTCGACCGCGTTCGGGATCACCGTGATCCGCTCCCCGGGAACGCCGAGCAGCTCGACCGCCTCGCGGCGCGTGAACTCCGAGACCGCGATCAGGCGCCTCGCCGCCCGCGCCACCCGCCGAACGGCGTGGCGGCTGTAGCGCCGCGACCACCGGTTGAACATCTCCGGGTGACGCAGCACGGCGAGGTCGTGGACGGTCACGACCACGGGCACGGCGCAGCGAACCGGCCCCCGGAACGTCGGGCAGTGGAGCACCGAGAGCACGTGCTTCTTCGCTGCGCGAGGAAGCACCAGCGGGTACCAGAGTGCGTCACGGATGAGCGTGGCAGGACGTCCCTTCCCTCCGAATGAAAACTGCTCGTACTCGTTGTGGGCGAGCAGGCCGCGGATGTACCTCGCCGTCCCGGCCTGGGTCTGGGCGAGCGGCGAGACGTCGATCCCGACCTGCATCACCCGCGCTCCACGAACGCCTCGAGCATCACGCGGCCCGTCTCCGCCCACCTAAGGCCGGCCGCGTGCCGGAGCCCGCGCTCGACGAGCTCGGCTCGGCGCCGGAGCGCCTCCTCGATCGCCGCGCCGAACGCCTCTGCGCTGTCCGGCTCGGCGCGCACGGCGGCGTCGCCCGCTGCCTCGTCGAGCGACGGGTGCGCGGAGGCGACGACGGGGACGCCGCTCGCCATCGCCTCGACGATCGGCATCCCGAAGCCCTCGAAGCGCGACGGGTAGACGAACGCGGCGGCGCCCCGGTACAGCCGGGCGAGCTCGGCGTCGTCCACGTATCCGAGGCGAGCGACATCGGACCGGTCGAGCGCCGGCTGCGGACCCCAGCCCGCGGCGCCGACGACCGCGAGCACGTGCCCCTCGGGCAGCCGCGCGGCCAGCAGCGTCTCCAGGTTCTTGCGCGGCTCGAGCGTGGCGACCGTGAGCAGGTACGGACGGCCGAGGTCGGCCCGCTCGCCGTCCGGCCGGAACTGCGCGTCGGCCCCGGGGCGGGCGACGACGACCTTCTCCGACGCGACCGCGAGGAGGTCGACCACGTCGCTCTTGGTGAACTCGGAGTTGACGAAGACGAGGTCGCAGGTGCGGGCGGCGTTGCGGTACTTGGCGCCGTGCATCCGCCTCGTCCGGCCCTGCACCCATTCGGGGAAGCGAATCGGCACCAGGTCGTGAACCATCGTCGCGCGCAGCCCCGAGCGCTGCGGCGGATACATCCAGTCGGAGAAGTGGAGCGCGTCCACCGGTCCGAGGAAGCGTTCGACCGGCGGCCACCCAAGCCTGCTCCAGGCCTGTCGCCAGTGGTGCGCGAACGGGAGGAACCGGAGGCGCTGCTGCACCGGGACACCCGCCAGCGCCGCAGGGATCCGCTTCAGCCCCTGCGGGCTGGTCGGGGCGAAGGCGACGATCTCGTGCTCCCCGCCGGCCGCCTCGGCGAGGCCGGCGAGCGAGCCGCGGATGTAGTTGCCGACGCCGGTCCGCGGGTGTGAGAGCGGGCTGACGTCGAACGCGATCCGCACTACGGCTCGAAGCGGAACGCGTTGAAGTGGACGCCGAGCAGCCGCGTGTCCGTGTTCGCGCCCTTCGTGACCACGGCGGGGACCGCGGTCGGCGTGACCGTGAATACCACCTCGCACGTCCCTCCCGAGGCCGTGAGGGGCACCCGCAGCCGCCTCGGCTCCGCCGGCGGAAGGAGAATCGAGCCAACGACCCGCTCGCCGGAACGGGCGACGACGGTCTGCGGTCGCGTGAAGAGCGACGGGTCGCCGCGCAGGAGGACGGTCAGCGAGCCTCCCGTGCAGCCGACCCGCCTGTACGTCACCGTCGGGCCGGACCACGTGTCGTCGGGGTACAGCCCCGTCACCGACCACGTCTGCCGAAGTGGTCCGTCGATCCGGTAGACGACCATCGCCCTGGGCGGGTCGCTCGCCACCGGACGGCCGACGATCCCGACCGAGCGGTCGGTGAGGAGGTAGCGGGTGCTGATCGGTCTCCCGTCCGCGCTCAGGACTCCGGACCTGACGTCGATCTCCACGTGCTGCGCGGGCAGCCCGCCGCCGAGGGGAGCTCCGAGCTCGTAGACGCGGCCGAGGCTCCGGTTGAAGAACTCGTTCTCCCAGATCACCCGGCTGTCGGTGTTCCCCGACCACAGAACCGCCACGCGGGCATTGCGGCCGACCGCCCGGTCGACCCAGTCGCGCTCCGGATCGGTGATCCCGGCGAAGAGCGCGCCGACCGACGCGTTCAGGTGCTTGTCCTCGATCGGCTTCTGGGAGACGGCGAAATAGGCGAGGACGAGCGCCGGCAGCACCAGCGCGTAGCGACGCGGGACGAGGACGAAGAGCACCGCCGCCGCGATGCACGAGAGAACGGCGACCAGCGCGACCTGGTCGATCGCGAAGAACCTGCTGTGCAGCGCCCAGAGCGGCAGGATCGCCGGCGTGTCCGAAACGGCGTTGAGGGTGATCAGGCTCTGGTACGGGAGCACTCCGGGCAGGGCGCCCGCGGCGAGCGCCGCGGCGGCCGCTGCTGCGCCGGGTCTCGGCGCCCCCCGATCGATCCAGACCAGGAGCGCGGTCAGGAAGAGCGGGGCAACGTAGAACATGTTCCGCTCCTCGACGCGCCCGGCCTGCTCCGAGGCGAAGACGGCCACCTCGAGCACGAGCCAGAACGAGACGCAGACCGCGGCGGCGAGAAACGCCTGTGCCCGCCGGTCGAGTCCGCGCGCAGTGGCGACGAGCAGGATCAGCGCCGCGAACGGAACGACTCCGAGCGAGAGATCGAGCTCGGCGACGTGGTACCACCACCAGCGGAAGACCTCCCACGCACGGTAGTGGCTGCGGCCGGCGACCTCGTAGGCGCCGAGCAGACCGAGCGGCGAGCGCCCGCGGGCAACCTGGACGACCACGGCAACGACCGCAGCTCCGCCGACCGCGCCGTACATCAGCCGGTAGTCCCGGAGCGATCGCCACCCGCGCCGGCCCGCCCAGGCGAGCGCGATCGGCGCGGTCACGATCGCGGGCACGAGCGCGAGCGACTGCGCACGGGTCAGGAACGCGAGGCCGGCGAGCGCAAGCACGGCGGCGGTCAGTGCCGGGGTCGGCCGCTCGAGCCACGCGACGATTGCGAGCACGACGGCGAGGAAGATCGGGTAGAACGCGTTCTCGGTCATCAGCGTGCCGGTGTAGAGCATCGAAGGAACCGACACGGCCAGCGCCGCCGCGGCGAGCGAGAGGGGCGAGGAGAGCACCCGCCGCGCGATGAAGTAGGCAGGGACCGCGGCGAGCGACATGACGAGGGCGTTGATCGCGCGCGCGGCGGCGTACGCGTCCGGCACGGCCTTGAAGAGCGCCCACGCGGGGGCGAGGAGGATCGGATACACGATCCCGTAGGCGGCGGTCGCCTGGTCGCGGACGAGGAAGTGGCCGGTCGAGGCGAAGCTCTTCGCGAGCTCGGAGTAGATGAGCTCGTCGACCATGATCCAGGGGGCGACCGACCGCCGGGCGATCAGATAGCGGACCCCGGTCGAGACGAGCACCAGGCCGGTCAGCCACGCCCAGGCGGGGATTGCGCGGACGAGACCGGCGAGCCCCTGCGCCTGGATCCGGCCGGCGGGTGCTCTAGTCGCCAAGTCCGACCTCGCGCAGCCTCGCGGCCAGCACCGCCAGCTCGCCGTCGCCGCTTCCGATCCCGACCTCGGCGGCCGCCCCGGCGAGCTCCCGCAGCACGCTGTCCGCGACCGCCTCGCCGCCGGCCAGCTCCTCGAGCGCGGCCGCGTACGCCTCGGCGATGCGATCGAGCCGATGCTCGCGCTCGACGAGCTCGCGGGCTCGCGAGCCCAGCGCCCGTCTCACCTCCGCGTCGGCGAGCGCCTCGAACGCGGCCGCGAGCGTCGACTCCTCGTGCGCGTCGACCGGCACCTTCACCACCGCGTCGTCCGGCAGCTCGGAGAACCAGCCGACGTCGCTGACGACCAGGGGCTTGCCGAGCGCAAGCGCACGGATTGCGCTTCCGGAGGTCTCGCCCATCGTCGGCGAGCGCAGGCCGACGATCGCATCGCAGGCCGACATCAGCCCCCAGAGGCGCTCTTCGGAGACGTACTCCTCGCGGATCACGCCCTCGGGCAGCTCGAGTCGCCCGAGCCGGACGGAGGTCCCGCCGACGAGCAGCAGGCGCGCGCCGGGGTGGCGCTCACGCAGCGTCGCGAACGCGGCGACGAGCTCGGGGATCCGCTTGCTCTCGTTCAGATGACCGAAGCAGCCGTAGAGCGGGTCGCCCTCGACCGCCGCTGGCTCGACCTCCGGCACCGGCCAGGCGGGGTGGGGGATGCGCACGATCGGCCCCCTGTACCCGGCGGCGCGAGCCCGCTCCTCGACGTAGCGCGAGTGCACGATCAGGCCCGTCGCGCGGTCGAGCACCTCCCCGCAGAGCGGAAACTCCTCGGGCCGCGTCTCCCAGAGCGGCGGGAGCTTGTTGTCGAGCACGGCGTAGGCGAGCAGCCGGCCGACGAGGCCCGCCTCCCGCTCCATCGCCGCGAGGTAGCCGGCGGCATTCCCGCGCGCAAAGGTGAGTCCGACAACGAGGTGGTGGAGGACGAAGTCGTGCAGGGCGACCACTCCCGGCCGGCGGCGCAACGTCTCGACGATCCAGCCGTGCGCCTCGGCGTCGTTGCCGACGTGGTAGAGGCGCACGTCCGCCTTCGGGTCGCGGCGGAACCGGCCCGGCCGGGCGACCGTGACCTCGACCCGCTCGGACAGGGCGGGCACGAGCAGGGCCGAATAGTCGGCGATCCCCGACCGCGAGGGCGGCATCGGGCTGTAGTAGGCGACCCTCATGCCGCATCGCCCAGCGGCAGGCCGACGCCCGTCCCGGCCGCCGCCTCCCCGAGCGCCGCCGCGTAGAGATCGGCGACCCGGCCGAGGTCGTGCTCCTCGCGGGCGAGGCGGAGCGCCGCCTGCCCCATCTCCGGGCTCGACGCCGCCCGTTCGAGCGCGGCGGTCAGCGCCTCGACCTCTCCCTGGCCGACCGGTACCTTCAGCGCCACCTCGCCTGGGAGCTCTGAGAACCAGCCGATGTCGCTGACCACGAGCGGCTTGCCGAGCGAGAGCGCACGGATCGCTGCGGCGGAGGTCTCGCCCATCGTCGGCGAGCGCAGACCGACGACGGCGTCGCACGCTGCGAGCAGGCTCCAGAGGCGATCCTCCGGGACGTACTCCTCGCGGATCACGCCCTCCGGCAGCTCGAACGCGGGCAGCCGCGGCGACCACGCGCCGACGAGCAGCAGCCGGGCATCCGGGCGGCGCTCGCGGAGCAGCGAGAAGGCGGCACAGAGCTGGGGCACCCGCTTGCTCTCGTTCACGTGCCCGAAGCAGCCGTAGAGCGGGCTGCCGCCGACGTCGGCGGGCTCGACCGCGGGCACCGGCCACGCGGGCATCGGCACCTGCCAGACCGGCCCGGCGTACCCCGCGGCGCGGGCGCGCTCGGCGACGTGGCGCGAGTGGACGACGAGCCCGGTGGCAAGGTCGAGCACTTCGCCCGTGAGCGGAAAATCCTGGGGTCGTGTCTCCCACAGCGGCTTGATCCGCTCGTCCGCCACGGCGTGGCCGAGCAGGCGCCCGACCAGCCCGGCGTCGCGCTCGAGCGCCCGTAGGTAGCCCTCGACGTCGCCGCGCGCAAGCGTGATCCCGGAGACAAGGTGATGGAGGACGAACTCGTGCAGGACGACCACCCCCGGCCGCCGCCGCAATGCCTCGACGATCCAGCCGTGCTCGGCCGGGTCGTTGCCGATGTGGTAGAGCGAGACGTCGGCCTTCGGGTCGCGACGGAACCGGCCCCGGCGCGCGACGACGACCTCGGCGCGCTCGGCGAGCGCGGGCAGGAGGAGCGCCGAGTAGTCGGCGATCCCCGACCGCGAGGGGGGCAGGGGCGAGTAGTACGCGATCCTCAACCGAGCGACCTCACGCCAGCAGCTTGTCGATCGTCGAGTCCCAGCTGACGCGGGCCGCGACCTCGCGGCCCGCACGCCCCCACGCGCGCGCGTCGCCGGCGTGCGTGCGGAGCCAGTCGCACGCCGCCGCGAGCGCTTCCGCGCGTGGCTCGGTGACGAGGCCCGTAACGCGGTCGGTGACCACCTCCAGCGGGCCGCCCGCGTCCGTGGTCGTCACCACCGGCTTCTCGGCCAGGAACGCCTCGTAGGGCACCATCCCGAAGTCCTCGTCCACGGGCGCGTAGTAGACGGCGAGGCAGCGCGCGTACAGATCGACGAGCTCCTCCTCCGATACACGCCCCGCGATCCGCACCGATCCGTTCGCGAGCGACTCGAGCCGCGCCCGGTCCGGGCCGTCCCCGGCGATCACCACCGGGATGTCCGCGTGCTTGGCCGCCTCGATCAGCAGGTCGATCCGCTTCGCGCGGTCGAGCCGGCCGACCGACAGGACGAAGTCGCCGTACTCGTCGCAGCGGTAGGCGAGCGCCTGCGGCGGATGGGGCATCACGGGGGCACTGATCCCGGTCGAGCGCTCGAGCCGGTCGGCGACGTTGCGCGAGGTCGCGAACACCTTCCGCGCCTCTCCGAGCGCGACCCGGTCGAGCTCCTGCACGCGCCGGCGCAGCGCACGGTCCTCGGGCGACTCGCCGAACTGGCCGAGCGCGGTGCGGTCGAGCTCGTACGCCTGCCGGAACTGGTGCACGAGCCAGACGACCTTGTTCGGATGGCGGACGACATACGAGGGAAACTTGCTCGCGATCACGAGGTCGATCCTGCGGCCGTCCGCCTCCTCGAGGTCGAGCAGCCGCCACAGGAACGCCTGCGTCAACACGCGCTCGCCCGGGTACCACTTGAACGGCACGGTGACGAGGTCGGCCTCGTGACCGCGCCGATTCAGCTCGGAGACGAGGTCGTCGGTGAAGATCTCGACGCCGCCACGGGCAAACGGCACCTGCGGTCTGCAAACCGCGATTCTCAAGAACGGGCGATCACGGCGTAGTCGAGCGGTGCAAACAGGATCTCACGGATCCGCTCATCCACGTCGTCCGCGTGCCGCGGCGCGTTCAGGAAGCGCGTCTCGACCTCTCTGAAGCCCGCCTGACGCGCGAGCAGCGCGAGCGTCTCGGGGACGAGCGGCTGCGAGTGGGTCAGGTCGGCGAAGTACGAGCGGAGGGCGAGGGGCGAGAGCGGGTTGATCGTCTCGGCGACGAGCAGGCCTTCGGGGCGGAGCTTCCGAGCGGCCAGCTCGAGGAGACGGAACAGCATTCCCGGCGGCAGGTGCTCCACCACCTGGGCGGCGAAGATGCCGCCGAGGGAGTGGTCGGAGAGCGATTCCAGGTGGGCGAGGCCGTCGGCCTGCGCGACCTCGAGTCCCTCGCCGCGGGCGTAGGCAACCATGTCGGCGTCGGCGTCCACTCCGCGCGCCTCGACGCCGGCGTCCCGCAGGAGGCCCAGAAACTCGCCTCGCCCGCAGCCGATGTCGAGCACGGGCGCGGCGTCCGTGAAGTCGGCGACGTAGGCGCGTTGACGCTCGCGCACCTCGGCGGTGGAGCCGCGCATCTTCGCCTCGAAGGCGAAGTAGTCGGGGACCGAGGCCGCTGCCGGCTGCGCGGCTACGGTTGACGGCCCGCCACCGCCGCCGCGGCGCTCGGCGCGGGTCAGGCGCTCCTCGAGCTCGGTCAGCGAGCGGGAGGCGGCTTCTCCGGCCTGCCCGGCGCGACCCGCCTCCTCGAGCAGGCCGTCGATGATCTTGAGCACTGCGTCGTTGAACATCCGCTGCTCGGCGGCGAGCGGCTCGACGTACCAGCGCAGCAGCGGGCGAAGCAGCCGCTTGACCGGGTACGCCGCCCAGCCTTTCGGTCCCGGCCGCCGCTCGAGCGGCCGATCGGCGCTGACCGCCCAGAGGCGCTCGGCGCGGTGGCGTGCGGCCAGCAGCGCGCCTCGGCCGGACGCCGCTCCGTTCCCGCCGCCCGCGAGCTCGTCGCGGAGCCGTTCGACGAGCGCGTTCACATCGACCTCAGGCGGGCTGGAAATCCCTGCTCCAGCCCGGGTTTTCGACTCGGCCCCCGGCATCGCCTCATTCTACCGGGGCAGGGTTACGGCTCTGTAAGCTCGCCGGGTGGTCGGGATCTCGATGCTCACCCTCGTGCCGGGGGTGGTGGGAGGTTCCGAGACCTACGCACGCGAGCTGTGCCGAGCCCTGGCGCGGGTCGGCGAGCTCGAGTACCGCGCCTACGTGCCGGCGATCGCGGCGGATGCAGGCGGCCCGCTCGAGACCGCCGTCGTTCCCGAATACCGCACCGCCCGATCGATGCCGGGGCGGGCGCTCGCAATGGGGCTCGCCGCGGTCGCGCCGGGAAGGCTCCGTCGCGCACTGCGCCTCTCCTCCCTCGACGCGATCCATTTCCCGCTCAGCGTGATGCTTCCGCCGGTGGATGCGCCGCCCGCCGCCGCGACCGTGCTCGACGTCCAGCACGAGGTCTACCCCGAGTTCTTCACGCGCGCGCAGCTCGTCTACCGCCGGCGCGCGTACGGCTGGACCGTGCGCAAGAGCAGGATCGTGATCACGATCAGCGAGCACGCCCGGGCCGCGCTCGTCGAGCGGCTCGGCCTCGATCCGGAGCGCGTGCGGGCGATCCATCTCGGAGTCGATCACGACCGGTTCACACCCGACGGCGGCGCCCGCGAGCCGTTCCTGCTCTACCCGGCGAACTACTGGCGGCACAAGAACCACGATCGCCTGTTCGCGGCGTTCGCCGAGGTGCGGCGCGAGCGGCCGGACTTGCGGCTCGTCCTCACCGGCGCGGGGCACGAAGGCCTGTCCCTGCCGGACGGCGTGGAGTCGCGCGGCCACGTCTCGCTCGACCGGCTCGTCGAGCTCTACCGGCGGGCGGCGGCGCTCGTCTATCCGAGCCTGTACGAGGGTTTCGGGATCCCGTGCGTGGAGGCGATGGCGTGTGGCTGCCCGGTAGTCTGCTCGCGGGTCGCGTCGCTGCCGGAGGTCTGCGGCGAGGCCGCCGTCTACTTCGACCCGGAGTCGGCCGGGTCGATCGCGCAGGGGATCCGCGACGTGCTCGACCACCCAGCCCCGGGCGGCATCGAGCGGGCCGCGCTCTTCACGTGGGACGCGTGCGCTAAGGCGCACGACGCGGTCTACCGCGCCTTGCGCGGCGGAACTGACCTACCTGACGTGACGGTGTAACCAGGCCGCAAACTCGTCCTCGGGCAGATCGCCGGCCGCAAGGCTGACGATCGTGGCAACGGTCTCGTCGGCTGACGGCGGCTCGAAGACGAGACCGGTGCGCGCGAGAAGCTCGATCATCGCCAGATACGCGACCCGCTTGTTGCCGTCGGGGAGTGGATGATTGCGGGCGATCCGTGAGCACAGGACTGCCGCTTTGTCGATCGGGTCGGGGAAGAACTCGGTGCCGCCGAAACTCGCAGCCGGCGCCGCCAGGGCCGACTCGGCCAGCCGGATCCCGGGCAGACGCGCGAGTGCCTCTGCGTCGGCGCCGAGAACCGCTTCGGCAATCAGCAGGTAGTCGGCAAGATCGAGGTACTCGGTCACCCTGGCCGGGTCAGCGGGAGAGCCGGTCGAGAATCTCCCGGTCGCGCTCCATGACAGCCTTCAGGCGCTCACGGAAAGCCTTGTCCTTGCGCTTGCGGGCAATGTGCTCGGTGATCGCATCACGCACGGTTTCGGAAACGGTCATCCCCTCGGCGCGCGCGACCGCCTCGAGCTCGTCTGCCTGGTCATCTGGGAGCCGGAGCGTCATGTTCTTCAGAGCTTTCCTCCTTGAATCGAGATACAGCTATCGTGATACCTCGGCATCTGGATGTCAAGTTTCGATCACCCTGGGTCGCTCGCCGGGAAGGTCAGCGGAACCAGGACGCGGCCGAGATGATCGAGCTTCTCACTGGAATCGGCCGGCTGATGCAGCAGATGGACGGTAGGAGGGCGAGGAAGATGAGCCGGAAGATCAGCCCTGAGCTCCGTGAGGAGATTCGGCAACTGAACGAAGAGGGCCGGAGGGCGCGGGCGTACATGCAGCAGGTCATCGATCGCGTCGAGGCACGCAAGCGCGCCGATCGGGAGCGTGCGGAGCGACGACGACGGCGACTGCGCCGCTTCCTTCCGTTCGGCAGGCCGTCGTGCGCATAGCCCCGGACGGGTCGCCGGCCCCGAAGTGAGTTCACGTGAATGCAAGCCCTGCCACCAACAGCCCGTGAGGATCCTTGGTCGCGATCAGGAGATCTGGAGCGGGATAAGTCTTGCGCCTGGGCCTTCGCACCATGCCCAGTCGTACGATTGCTCGAACGAGTCCGCTCTCGGAGTAGTCCGGAAAAGTAGGCCGCTGTTGTTGAGGCAAACGATGCTGTCTGATTCGCGCACTCGGTAGCGCACTTCGAGTTGCCAGGCGTACGCGCGCGCCCCGGCTCGAGCAATGATC
This sequence comes from uncultured Actinomycetes bacterium, assembly GCA_963803325.1. Classification (GTDB taxonomy): domain Bacteria; phylum Actinomycetota; class Thermoleophilia; order Gaiellales; family Gaiellaceae; genus DATBLE01. The sequence goes on from CAWDLU010000001.1 coordinate 93,783, forward strand.
TGGAAGACCTGTACCTCGCCTTTGACTAGCGTTACAAAGCCCTCCCGGAAGTAGTCAACGCCGTCGCCGCGCGCGACAGGATTGGACTCGTCCAGGTTGATTTCCAACTGTATGACTTTCTCTTCGCCTGCTGATTGCGACCTGATAAGCGTCTGTGCAACCGGAGGCGCCGTTTCCGCGACGACCGCGTGTATGCCCGTAATCGTGACCGTGTCTGCGCTCCTGCCCTCAACAGCGAGCCGGACCGAAGTTGCTTCCACGTCGAACGCGCCGATGTCGACGAAGTACCGCCGCGCTTCGAGGACCGAGGTGCCTGGCTCCGGTTGCTCCGAATCACCCAAGGCACGCGGCAGCGCTACAGACCATCCGTCGTTGTAGAGGGACGAGTCGTCACCGATGATCGCTCGGATCGGAGCGTCGCCGGTTGCCAGCTCGATCAGTCGAGGAGCACGCTCGCCAAGGAACGCCGAAGCGACCGCGAGAAGTACGAAGCCGACAACCGCGCCGAGCCAAGGCGATACGTACCGGTCCAGGACGAACCAAGCGAGAACCGCCGCTGCTGCGACAACAGCGAGCCTGGCCCAGTAGCGTGCGTCTGTTCGTAATCGGCGCATGGGTTGATCTAAGCAGCCACCTCCCATTCACGTGAGCTGGCAGGCGACCCGAAAATGAGTGGCCACAGCCAGGTCTTGTGTTCACTCATTCCGCTGGCTGCGGAACCGTCGCGCGTCCGAAAAGCGTCGGATTCAGACCTCAGGCCTAGCTCTTTCGGATATGCGGCTTGAGAAAACGTAGCCACGCTTTCTTCAGCGACCGGTACTCGTCCGGGCAGCGCACGCGGCGCTCGGCCGGCAGCACCGACTTCAGGTACCCATAGCGCTTCGTGTTGCTGCCGTAGACCCAGCAGGCGATCGAATACGCGCGCTGCTTGTTCAGCCCGTGCTCGTCGGCGAAGTCGACCTCGGAGAGCTTCCCGCTCCCGGCGAGGTAGTAGAAGAAGTCGGCGCCCGCGAGCGCGAACTCGCCCTGGTCGACGAACTCGGTCATGAAGATCGTCGAGAACGCGTCGACGGCGTCCTCCTCGCGCCCGACGACCGGCAGGTCCCACTGGTCGACGAGCGCATGCCCGACCTCGTGGAAGAGAACGAAGTACTCGAGCTCGGCGAACAGCTCGCCGAGGCGGGTCGGAGTGATCTTCGGGTACTCCCTCTGGAACACGCGCAGGACGAGCGCCGAGAAGGGATGGTTGAGGATGATCGTGCGCGAGCGCGGGTCGTAGTACGGGCCGTTCTGCCCTCCCTGCACGCGGATCGTGATGTTCCGGGGCAGGATCAGCGCCTTCGAGAGCTCGCCGAAGACCTTCGGCAGCTGGGCGGCCTGGAGCAGCTGCACGAGGAGCTGCTCGTCGGCGTTTCGCGGCTTCGCGAACACGACCTGGAACCTGCCCGCCTGGGAGGAGGCGGTGGACGCCGCCGCGCCGACGGCCAGCGCGACCGTCGCCAGAACCGCTACGACGAGCCGCTTCACGCTTCGACCTTAGCCTCTCCGCGGCGCAGGCGTCCGACGTCGGCATCGACGAGGAGCCGGACGAGATCCTCGAACTCGACCGTCGGGCTCCAGCCGAGCCGCTCGCGCGCCTTCGAACAGTCACCGACGAGGTCGTGCAGCTCGGCCGCTCCCCGGCGCAGCGACTCGTCGATCCGCACCCAGTCTCGCCAGTCGAGCCCGACGTGGCCGAACGCGAGCTCGACCAGCTCGCGAACGCTGTGCGGGACACCGGTGGCGACCACGTAGTCGTCGGCCTCGTCCTGCCGCAGCATCAGCGCCATCGCCCGCACGTAGTCGCCGGCGTAGCCCCAGTCGCGGCGCGCGTCGAGGTCGCCGAGCAGAACCTCGCCGGCGATGCCGAGTGAGATCGAGGCCGCAGCGAGCGCGACCTTGCGGGTGACGAAGTCGGGCGGCCGCCGCGGCGACTCGTGGTTGAACAGGATCCCCGAGCATCCGTAGAGGCCGTAGCGCTTCCGGTAGCTGCGGACGATCAGGTGACCGTAGGCCTTCGCCACCCCGTACGGGGTGACCGGTGCGAGCGCCGTCTCCTCGGTCTGCGGAACCTCCCGCGGCTCGCCGAAGATCTCGCTCGACGAGGCCTGGTAGAACCGAATCTCCGGGTCGACGAGGCGGATCGACTCGAGCAGCGCGGTGACGCCGACGGCCGCGAACTCCGCGGTCAGCACCGGCTGCTGCCAGGACATCGGCACGAACGAGGGCGAGGCGAGGTTGAAGACCTCGTCGGGCCGGGTCGTCCTCAGCGCGTCGACGAGCGACCGCTCGTCGAGCAGGTCCGCCTGGAGGAGCTCGATCCGATCGCGGATCGCCTCGAGGTTGGCGAAGTGCTCGGTGGTGGCGCGCCGGACGACGCCGAAGACCTGGTACCCCTCGGCCAGCAGCAGCTCGGCGAGAAGCGAGCCGTCCTGGCCGGCGATCCCAGTGATCAGAGCGCTGCGCCCGGCCATCGGCAAGTCATCATACGAACGCGGTAGCTTCCCCCTGTGCCCGAGCGGTCGCTCACCGCCGAACTGATGTCCTCACCGCCGTCGCTGCACGGCGACGGCGAGTTCTGGGGGCTGTCCTGGCAGGCGCTCGCGTTCATCGAGCGGACGGCGCAGCCCGGCATGGCAACGCTCGAGACGGGCGCGGGCGCGAGCACGATCGTCTTCGCCGCGAGCGGTGCCGATCACGAGGCGGTCACGCCCTCGAGCGGGGAGGCCGACCGGATCCGGGCCGAGTGCGAGCGGCGGGGGATCTCGACCGAGCGGGTCCGCTTCCGAATCGGCTCGTCGCACGAGGTTCTCCCCGCGTGGCAGCCGCGGCCGCTCGACGTCGTGCTCGTCGACGGCGCGCACGGATTTCCGTACCCGACGCTCGACTGGTGGTGGCTCCATCCGCACGTGAAGGTCGGCGGCGTGATGCTGCTCGACGACGCCTACATGCCCCCGGTCGCCGCCGTGGTCGACTACCTCCGCTCCTCGCCGGCCTGGGCGCTTGACCCGCCCGCGAGCTTCCGCACCGCGGTCGCGCGCAAGCTCGCCGACGAGCTGCCCGCGTGGGACTGGCACGGCGAGCGGATCGGCGGCCGGATGAGCTTCCGGTATCTGCCCGCCAGGCGCCGGGCGGTCGCCGCGGTCAGGCAGCGGGTGTTCAGCACCCGCGCCGGGCTGAAGGCGGTCGAGCTCGGCCGCTCGCTCTGGAGCCGGAGCCGTCGCGGCAGCCGGGCGGGCTAACCTTCGCTGCTGATGGTCGAGCGCGCCCCCGATCTGGCCTGGACGAAGGAGGCGCTCGCAGATCTGGCCGGTGAGTTCGGAGACGTCTACGGCGGCCGGACGGTGCTCGTTACGGGCGCCGACGGCTTCATGGGCTCACACCTGGCCGACGCGCTCTGCCACCTGGGCGCGAACGTCCACGCCTTCGTCCGCGCGACCTCGAGCGGCGCCCTGAACAACATCTGGCACCTGCGCGAGACGCTGAAGGTGCACTTTGCCGACCTGACCGACAAGACGTCGATCGACTACCTGATGCGCGAGCTGGCGCGGGCACCCGATCGGCCGTACATCTTCCATCTCGGCGCCCAGGCGCATGTCGGCGAGTCGTGGCACCGGCCCTACGAGACGGTGATGGCGAACACGGTCGGCACGCTCAACCTGCTCCAGTCGATCGTCGACACCGGGCTCGAGCTCGAGAAGTTCGACACCGCGGGCACCTCGGAGGAGTACGGCAACGTCCGCGAGTCGGTCGAACACCACCACGACTTCGACGACGCCGGCAGCCTGATCCTGCACGAGCGCTCGCCGATCAACCCGAAGTCGATCTACGCGACCGCCAAGGTCGCCGCCGACTTCCTGACGATGAACTACCACGACGCCTTCGGCGTCCCCGGCGTCGTCACGCGCATGTTCAACAACTACGGGCCGCGCCAGAATCCTCGCTACGTCACCGGCACGATCATCACGCAGGCGCTCGAGCGGGCGGAGATCGAGCTCGGCCAGCTCGATCCGATGCGCGACTTCTGCTTCTGCACCGACGGCGTCCGCGGCCATCTGACCGTTGCCGCCCAGGGCATCCCTGGCGACGTCTACGTGTACGGGCAGGGAGAGAACATCTCGATGGCGGGCTGGTCGGATCTGATCATCGCCACGGGCGAGGAGCACGGCTTCTGGCCGGCCGGCCGTCATGTGGTCTCGACGGCGGCGAGGTACCGGCCGGGGGCGAGCGAGGTGATGGCGCTGCGCGTCGGCTACGAGAAGCTGAACCGGGAGACCGGCTGGGAGCCCAAGGTGAGCTGGGAGGAGGGGGTTCTCCGCACGATTCGCTGGTACGCGGAGAACCGCAACAGCTGGATCGGGCGAGTCGACTGGAAAGCCGCCGAAAGTGCTGCGCCCCTGCAGCGGCTGGAGCGATGAACATCCTCGTCACGGGTGGGGGCGGGTTTCTCGGCTCGCACCTGGTCGACCAGTTGCGCGCCGGCGGCGACGACCCGTTCGTCGCCCGCCGCGCCGACTACGACCTGACCCGCTGGGCGGATGCCGAGAGACTCTTTGCCGACGCGCGGCCCGAGGTCGTCTTCCACCTTGCCGCCGAGGTGGGCGGCATCGGCGCCAACCGGGCCAACCCCGGCCGCTACTGGTACGCGAACCTGGTCATGGGCGCGACGATGCTCGAGCTCGCCCGGCGGAAAGGCATCTCGAAGCTGGTGATCGCCGGCACGGTCTGCGCGTATCCGAGAGACACGCCCGTCCCCTTCCACGAGGACGATCTCTGGAACGGGTACCCGGAGGAGACGAACGCGCCCTACGGCGTGGCGAAGAAGTCGGTGCTCGTCGGCGCGCAGGCCTACCGCGAGCAGTACGGGACGAACACGATCTTCCTGCTCCCGACGAACCTGTACGGGCCGCGCGACAACTTCGATCCCGAGACGTCACACGTGATCCCGGCGCTGATCCGGAAGATGCTCGAGTCGCCGGAGGAGGTCGTCCTGTGGGGTGACGGCTCGCCGAGCCGTGAGTACCTCTACGTCGAGGACTGCGTGGAGGGCTTCCTGCTCGCGGCCGAGCGCTACGACGGCCCGGAGCCGGTCAACCTCGGCACCGGGGTCGAGACGACGATCGAGGAGACCGCCGAGCTCGTCGCCGAGCTGGTCGGCTTCGACGGCCGGGTCGTGTGGGACACGTCGATGCCGAACGGCCAGCCGCGCCGGAGCCTCGACGCGTCGAGGGCGAAGGAGCTGTTCGGCTTCGAGGCGAAGACGCCGCTCCGCGACGGCCTCGAGCGGACGATCGCCTGGTATTGCGAGTCTCACCTGGGGCGAGAATCGCTAGAGAAGATTGAGGGCTAGCGCAGTCCCTCTGACCTTTCGCCGCCTGGCGGCGAGAGGCGAGCAGCCGTGGATCGTGCTCGTGCCGTTGCTGCTCGTCCAGTGGCTGGCGCTGGTCGTCTTCGCGCTGACCGTCCGCCACAACTCGTGGCTGTACTACCAGGGCGGCGACCAGACCTTCTACTACACGTCCGGGTGGAAGATGTCGCACTGGACGCTTCCGACCGCCGAGGTCGGGTGGGGCTGGTCGTACCTGCTGATTCCGATCGCCGGGCCGGCCGGGCCGACCGTGCTCTCAGGCCTGCCGTGGGTGATCCTGCTCGACACGCTGGTGCTGCTCCCGATCGCTCTGGTGGCGGTGTACGGGATCGCGGCGCGGATCGGCGGCCGCCTGCTCGGCTACTGGGCGGCGGCGTTGTACATCGCCGTTCCGTATCTCGCCATTCCGCTGTGGGCGGATCGCTACCACGGCAAGTGGGTCGAGCAGACCCTGCCGCAGACGCTCGGGCTGACCCCGCTCGCCGACTTTCCGTCGATGGTCCTCCTGCTCGTCTGCGCCTACCTCGTCGTTCGGGCGCTCGACACGGGCGACTGGCGGGAGCCGGTGCTCGCCGGCCTGACGGCCGGGTTCGCCCTCGGGGTCAAGCCCTCGAACGCGATCTTCTTCTTCGCACCGGTGCTCGCCTTCCTGCTCGCCCGGCGGTGGCGCCAGGTGGTCGTGTTCGGCGGGGCGCTCGCGCCCGGGCTCGTGCTGCTGGCGCTGTGGAAGCAGCGCGGCCTCGGCGTGCTGCCCCTGTTCACGCAGGGGAGCGCGGACGACCACCCGCTCGCGAGCATCGGCCTGCCGCTGCCGCCGGGAACGCTCGCCTCGCTCGGACGGTACGTGCACATCGACTGGGACCAGCTCCGCCTGAACCGGGATGCCCTGCACGAGTTCTTCTGGTCGGTGCGGCCGCTCGAGTGGGTGCCGATCGCGGGCGTGCTCGCGATCGGGAGGCGGTCGTGGCCGAAGGCCGCTCTCGTCGCCGCGTGGTTCGTCGCGTTCCTGCTGGTCAAGGGCTCTTCCGACCAGTCCTCGGTCGAGGACGCGAGCTTCTTCCGCCTGATGATGCCGAGCTTTCCGGCCTTTCTGCTCCTGCTCGCGGCGATCCCGCTGCTCGTCCCTAGGCTGGCCGCCCGGATCGGGCCGCAGCTTCCGGCCGGCGCAGAATCTCTACGCCGGCTCGACCGGCTGATCGTCGCCGCTGCGGCGCTGTTCGTCGTCGTTCCGCTCGTCCTGCTTGCCGCGGCCCGCGCCCAGGTCGGCCCCACGGCGGTGAAGAACGACGCGCAGCACACGTTCATCCCCGTGATCGGCGACTTCAACCTCTCGGCCCGCAGCTCGGCAACGGGTATGTCGCTGACCTGGACGCCCCCCTTTCACGGCTCGGTCCGCACCTTCTACTCGGTGCTGCGCTCGCGCCCGACCTTCCCGGACCCGACGAACCCGGAGGACCGAACCGTCATCGACGGCGTCGCCTGCCGGAAGCGGATCAACGGATCGGCGCAGGACTGCCACCTGTTCATGCGGCAGATCGGGGTGACGCGCGGACTCGGGTGGGCCGACACTCCGCCGCCCGGCCGCTGGACGTACCGGGTGGCGATGACCGCAAACTGGATCGACGACCCGACACGGGGCGACATGCTCCTCCTCGCGAAGCCGGTGACGGTGACCGTCCGCTAGCTGATTGGCGCTTTTCTCTCGTTTTCTTGAGAATTCTCTTGCCAGGCGCCGCTCGCGCCGATATCTGTGCTTGTGCGACGCCTGCTCGCTCTGCTGCGGAACGACGACGGGATCGCGCTCGTGATGTCGCTCGGCATCCTGATCGTGATCGGGATCACGACGGTGTCGCTGCTGTCGTACACGAGCACGAACGTGCGCGCCGCCCGCTCCCTCGATCGCACCAACGCGGCCAGGGAGCTGGCGGAGGCGGGCATCAACGAGGCGGAGTCGATCCTCAACGGCCCGAGCAGCAACGCGTCGTCGCCGACCCTGCTCGGGTGCTCGGTCAGCCAGACGAACGTCAACAACAGTGCGCCGCCGTGCACCGACCTAGTCGCCACTTCGTCGACGGGCACGGTGTCCTACCACGGGCTGTACACGCAGGGTTCGAACACCGGCACGTGGACGATCACGAGCTCGGGCCTCGTTCCGAATCCGACGGGTGGTGCTCCCGTCGTGAAGACCACGACTGCGGCGGTGACCGTCATCCCCGGAGGCCAGGCCAACAACATCTCGATCTGGAACTACGTCTACTCGACGGCGCCGCAGGGGACGGGCTGCGAGGTCGACCTGGACGGCAACCACACGACGATCCAGGTTCCCCTGTACGTGACCGGCGACCTCTGCCTGAGCGGTGACCACGCGACGGTCGTCGAGGACACCGGGAACGGTGGCCAGCCGGTGGACATCCGCGTCAAGGGTGGGCTGACGATCACCGGTAGCGGCGCGAAGGTCGGCCAGGACGCGAACCACAAGGTGACGAGCGGCATCGTCGAGGGCGGCTGCCGCACGACGTCCACCGGCACGTACCACGCGTGCACGTCCGCGGACGACTACTACGTCTCGCAGGTCGACACGCCGCTGACGGCGGTGCCGCCTGCGACTGACTTTCCCGGCTGGTACACGGGCGCGAGCCCCGGGCCGAACCACCCGTGCGATCCCGCCCTGACGCCGGCGCCCAACCTGATGACGACGCAGCCGAACGCCTTCGACAACGACACGACGATGAACGGGACGAACGCGAGCTTCATCCTGACGCCGACCGGCTCCGGCTCCGACTACAACTGCGTCACCTCGTCCGGCAGCCTGAGCTGGAACCATACGACCCACGTCCTGACCATCGGCGGCACGATCTACTTCGACGGCCGGGTCCAGCTGAACGACGACAAGTCGATCTACGCCGGCAAGGCGACGCTCTACGTGAACGGCGAGCTCGACTTCAACGACGGTCACGGCAGCCACGCCGGCATTCGTGCGAACTGCCCCGACGACAAGGGCAAGGCAAAGCAGTGCGGCATCAACAAGGGCCCCGGCGTGGACCACTGGGACCCGACCGCCAACATGATCATCTTCGTCGTCAACCAGCCGACCGGCGTCGCCGTCGACCTGACCAGCGACCACTCGGAGTTCCAGGGCGACCTCCTCTGCCCGCCGACCGCGACGGCTGCTCTTGCCGGCGACCACACGATCGTCGAGGGCGGGATCATCTGCGGCCGGTTCACCTGGGCCGACCACACCCAGATCTACCCGCTGCCGTCGATCACCACTCTGCCGCCGGGGGCGCCGATCCCGCCGAACGCGCCGGCGACGATCAGCGCGCCCGTGACGAGCGGTTAGGAACGGTCGGGCGGCTGCGCCGCGCGGTCGCGGACGCGCTCCTCGAGCAGGGCCAGGCGCTGCGCGAGGATGCTGCTCTGGTCGTGCAGCTTCGAGATCACCGTCGAGTAGTGGAGCAGCACGACCAGCACGAACAGCGCGCCGACCGCGAACAGGACCGCGGGCGGGTACGTCTCGATCCCGACCCAGCCGGCGATTGTGTTCAGACCCGACCGCCAGAGCGACAGCGCCAGCAGGACGACCGCGGTCAGCAGCCAGAGCAGCGCGTAGCGTTCTCGCAACCGGCCGCTCCGGATCAGCTCCAGCACGACGACGATGAGCAGTACCGACGCTGCGGCGGCGACGATCGAAACGACGAGCGGAGTCATCTGGTCTCCTCCAGCGGGATCACGTTCTTGCGGAACAGTCCGACGAACAGGGCGAGCAGCACCTTGACCATGTAGTAGACCGAGGCGAAGGGGCCGATCGAGGAGCGGCCGGCCGCACGCTCGCGCATCCGAACAGGCACCTCGCTCATCCGCAGCCGGTGCTTGTGCACCATCAGCGCGGCTTCTACCTCGGGGTAGTCGTGCGGGTAGTCGGCTGCGAACAGGGCGATCGCGACGCGGTTCAACGCCTGGAAGCCCGAGGTCGGATCGGTCACCCGCCTCCCGGTCAGCATCGAGATCGTGCCGGCCAGGATCGAGATTCCGAGCCGGCGCGACCGCGAAGATCGGTAGCCGCCGTCGGCCGCGAAGCGCGAGCCGGTGACGATGTCCGCCTCGCCGGCCAGCACCGGGCCGAGCAGCGCGCCGAGCTGGGCGGGGTCGTGCTGCCCGTCGCCGTCCAGCCTGACCGCGAGCTGGAAGCCGTGCTCGAAGGCGTAGCGGAACCCGGTCTGCACGGCTCCGCCGATGCCGAGGTTGAACGGCAGCCGGACGACGTGGGCGTCGCAGGCGGCCGCGACCGCGGCGGTGCGGTCGACCGAGCCGTCGTCCACGACCACGATCTCGAAGTCCGGGTCGAATCTCCGAATCTCCTCGATCACGTGCGGCACGCTCAGCTCCTCGTTGAAGGCGGGGATGATCGCGACGTGCTTCAGCGCGGCGAGCCGTGGATCGCCGGCCCGCGGTGCGACCGCCACGGCCTCAGCCACGGACCGCTTCCCGGATGCCGAGGCCGATCAGGTCGAGCAGTCGGCGGGCCCGGTGGAGATACGTGTGCTCGTCGAGCGCTCGCTCGCGGGCGGCCCGGCCGAGCTCGCCGGCACGGCCCGGATCGTCCAGCAGCTCCGTGTAGGCGGCGGTCGCCTGGTCGGCGTCGGCGACGACGAGCACCTCGCGGCCGGGCTCGAGCCACCGCTCGATCCCGTCGTGCGGGTTGGAGACGATCGCCGCGCCCGACATCGCCAGCTCGAACGGGCGCGACGTCGACGACGCGTAGACCGACGCGTGCGCCCGGCGAGTGACGTTGAGGTTGATCCGCGCCGCCGAGATCGCGCGCGAGAAGACGTTGAACGGCACGTCGCCCTCGAGCCGGGCACGTCCGGTGTCGCCGCGGAAATCTCGTCCCCCGATCGAGAACACCGCCTCGGCCAGGCGCCGGCTGGGCTCGCCGATCATCGCCTCCGTCCACTCCTGCCGGAACTTGTCGCCGTAGCCGTAGAAGAAGACGTCGGTCTCCTTGTCCACCGGGTGGGGGTGGAAGAGCCCGGGGTCGGCGCCCCAGAACACCGCCTCGGCGCGGCGGGCGCCGAGCCCGCGCAGGCGGTCGAGGCCGCCCTCGGAGTTCGAGACGACGAGGTCGTACTCGGACGGGTCGGCGCCGAAGTAGTAGTTGAACCCGGTGTCGTGGCCCCCGAACTCGGGCAGGCTCATCGGCACGTCGCCGTCGTAGAAGACGACCGGCACACCGAAGCGCTCGCGCAGAAGGGTCGGGATCCCGCGCAGGTGGCTCATCGGCACGGTGAAGACGACGACCGCATCCACGTCTCGCTCGCGCTCCATCATCTCGACGAGGTGGCCCCGCCAGCGGGGTGTCACCCAGCGCCAGATCGCCTCGCGGGCCCAGCGATCGGTGTCTCCGGGATCGCGTTCCGCGCGCCGCAGGTACCGGTCGCCTTTCAGCCGCGCGGCCAGGTCGCGTAGCCGCGCGAATGCCTCGCCCTCGTGGTAGCAGGGGTTCGGCGCGGTCCGCCACCACGGCGACTCGACCGGCCGGCCGCGGTACGGCGTGACGATCAGGTCGCAGCCCGCCTCGTGCAGGCCCTTCCAGAGCTGCCACCAGGCGGGCGTGCAGCCGTAGCGAAAATCGAGGTCGACCGCGGAGGCGACCGCCAATATCTTCGGCACCTTCACCGGCCCAAGGTTAGACGCCGTCGCGGCGCGCGCAGCCGTCGCCCGCGTCCGGTAGCGGAACGCGAGCGGCGACTCCGGCCGGGCTTCGCCCCGGCCGGAAGCCGAAAACGCAGAGGCAACCATCGACGCGCGGGCCCAGTCGACGGCTCCGCAACGGACTGTGTCACGCCCCGGTGCGCAAGGAGGGGGGCGCGTGGGGAAACCAGGGGTTCCCCCACGGTCTAATAGGCGCCCCGGCTCGTCAGCACGGCCGGCAGCGTCTTCGCCAGGATCGAGATGTCGAGCCAGACCGACCAGTTCTCGAGGTAGTAGAAGTCGAGGCGGACGAGATCGTCGAACGAGAGGTCGGAGCGACCGGAGATCTGCCAGAGGCCGGTCATCCCCGGCAGCACGAGCGAGCGCTTCCGGTGCCAGTCCTCGAGCAGCGCAACGTCGCGCAGGGGGAGCGGTCGCGGCCCGACGAGGCTCATCTCGCCGCGGACGACATTGAGCAGGTTGGGCAGCTCGTCGATCGAGAAGCGCCGCAGGAACGCTCCGACGCGCGTCACCCGCGGGTCGTTTCTGATCTTGAACAGCGCGCCGTCCGCCTCGTTTCGGCGCTCGAGATCGGCCTGCCGGTCGGCCGCGTCGACGTACATCGTCCGGAACTTGAACATCTCGAACGTCGCCTCGCTCAGCCCGCTGCGCGGATCGCGGTAGAGGACCGGCCCCCTGGAGCCGAGCTTGATCGCCGCGGCGATCGCCAGCCAGAGCGGCAGGCCGATCAGGAAGACCAGCCCGCTGACGGCCAGATCGAACGTGCGCTTCAGCGCCCAGTCGGCCCCGGCGAAGACCGGCGGCCGCAACTCGAACAGCGGCAGCCCCTGGCCGGGCACGTACTGGCCGCGCTGCACCAGCAGCTCGGTCGTCTTCGGCGCGATCCTGATCTTCACGCCGCTGCGGTGGGCGTGCTCGACGATCTGGAGCAGCTCGCGCTCGCTGTAGTCCGAGTCGGTCACGATCAGCTCGTCGGCGGGATGCTCGACGAGCACTGCACGCAGGCCCTCGACGTGCCCCAGCCGCGGCAGCTCGACGTCGGCGTCTTGCCCGTTCGAGACGACTCCGAGGAACTCGTAGTCGATCCCCCCGCGCACCCCGCCGAGCGTGCGCAGCAGGTGCTCCACGTGCTCCCCCTCCCCGACGACGATCGCGCGCCGCCGGACGCCGAGCACGCGCAGCACCTCCCGGCTGATCGTCTCGTAGCTGGCACGGAGCACTCCGTCGACGACCGCCGTGATCGCGAACGCGGTCGGGATCAGGCCGAAGGTGGCGAAGTCGTGCCCCGTACCGAGACCGAACGCCAGGACGAGCAGCGCGACGACGACGAGCGACGACACGACGCGCCCGAAGCCGGCCCGGCGCTCGCGCTCGGCATAGAGGCCGGCCTGCCAGAAGACCAGCACCGTGACCAGAGCGACGAACGGGAACCACTCACCTTCGGCATCCCAGAGCACGCCCCAGAGGATCGGCCGGTGCCCGTAGTAGACCTCGCGCAGCGCGAGCGCACCGTAGAGGCCGAACCCGACCGCGGCGAGGTCGACCGCGACCAGGGAGAGGACGCTCGCCAGCCGGAACGACAGATGGCGGAGGGGGCTCGGGGCAAGCAGATACGGCCGGCCACGCCTGATGTCGCCTCGGGCGGAAGGAAGAGGCGCGCCCCCACTTTCGGCCAACGCGGTCGAGGCATCCGGCGGCGGTGCTTCCTTCGTCGCCACGAGCGTTCATCTTACTCCGCGGCTTCCCGCGACCGGCCTAGACTCCGGACGTGTCCCGTCTGGAGGAGCTCGAGCGCACCTACCGCAACCACCACCAAGCGCGGCGCTCGCCCGACTTCGTCTTCGGCGGGCCGGAGCGTGCCGCCCTCTTCCGGGAGTGGGTCGGAGGGCCGGGGCGGCGCGTGCTCGACCTCGGCTGCCGGTACGGAGCGCTGACCCGCGCGTACTCCGAGGGCAACGAGGTCGTCGGGCTCGATGTCGACCGCACCGCGCTCGCCGAGGCGGCGAGGCTCGGCATCGAGACGCTCTGGGCGGACGTCACGCAGCCGTTCCCCCTGTCCGACGGAAGCTTCGACGTCGTCGTCGCGGGCGAGTTGCTCGAGCACCTGCCGGTGCCGGAGTCGGCGGTCGCAGAGGCGCTCCGCGTCCTCCGTCCGCAGGGGATCGTGGTCGGGTCGGTGCCGAATGCCTACCGGCTCAAGAACAGGCTCAAGTTCCTCGCCGGGCGGGCGCCGGAAGCCGATCCGACGCACCTGCACATCTTCTCGCCGCCCGACGTGATCCGGCTGCTCGACGCCTTCGCCGATCCGGAGCTCCGCTTCGTTGCCGGGCGGCTGACCCGCCTGCATCCGCGCCTGTTCGCGAACGACATCTGCTTCAGGGCGACGAAGCCGCCGAGCTGAAGGCGACCTCCGCGCCGACCGCCAACCCGTCGAGTCGCGTCGGACGGCGGCGGCGCGCGAGCACCCTCAGCGCGGCCTCGAGCGCGACCACGCGCCCCCGCCGGAGCAGATCGGTGTCGTGGAAGTAGACATGCACATACGCGGGCAGCGGGCCGAGCGCCGAGCGGACGGCCATCCCGAGCGAATGGGTGGCCGGCAGCTCGGCGAGCGATGCCTCCCCGAGCCGGAGCCTCGCCGGCTCGCTCAGCTGGAGGCGCGGCGCTCCCGGCGGCAGGTAGGCGGGCCGAAAGGACGTCGCGGTGCAGTCGACGTATCCGAGCTCTGCGAGCACCGCGGCGACCCCCTCGTCCATGAACCAGCCCCCGCCGCAGAAGAGCGTCGGTGCGAGCCCGCGTTCGCGCAGCCAGGCAGCCTCGGCGCGGACTCGTGCGGCCGGATCCCCGGCCAGCGGCCGAGCCTGCCCCCGGCCGCCCCAGTGGGTGTGATGGCCGAGCGGCCCGCGCGCGGAGGCGAGGCGGGCGCGGGCGAGCCAGAGGGCCTCGCTCTCTCCGGCCTCGGAGTCGGGAGGCCGCATCAGCGCGGCAATCTCGAAACCTCCCGGCCGGCGGGCCTGGAGCCGCGTGAACGCCGCCCAGCAGCGGTCGTCCAGCGGACGCTCGACATGGCAGGAAACGACGGCGTACCGTTGCACGGTCACGATGCAATCACATCGTCCCGCCCCCTCGGACGGACTTCGCGAGCTGTACGAGCAACGCGCCGAGCTCGAGTATCCCGCTCCGGTGCCGCTGCCCGACCCGTCGGTCGACCGCAAGTTCGAGCGGGTCTGCGAGCTCGTCGCCGGGCAGCTTCCCTGCCGCCGGTACCTCGACGCCGGCTGCGGCGACGGCCGCTACCTGGCCGCCCTCGCCCGCTTGCCCGCCCGTCCCGATCGTGTCGCGGCGACCGACATCTCCGACCGGATCCTGGGCGTCGCCCGCGCCGCCGCGGCCGCGGCGGGGATCGAGGCCGAGACCGTCCGTGCCAACCTCGAGGCCCTGCCCTACCCGGACGGAAGCTTCGACGTCGTCCTCTGCACGCAGGTGATCGAGCACCTGCTCGACCCCCGCCGCGGCCTCGCGGAGCTCGCGCGGGTGCTCTCTCCGGGCGGCCGCGCGATCGTCACCACCGACCACAGCCTGAACGCCGTCACCACGCTGCTGAACCTGCCGCGCACCGCCGCGGTACGCCTGCTCGGACTCCGGGGCCGGAACGTGCGGGTCCGGTTCCCGCACCGCGACTTCGGCCGCGACGAGGTCGTGCGCCTCGTCCGGGGGGCGGGCCTGGAGGTCGAGCACGTGGAGACGTTCCGCTTCAGCCTGCTGCGGCCGCTCGATCTGAAGCCGGCGGTCAGGCTCCTGAACCTGCTCGACCGGAGGCTGGCCGGGCACAACCGCGTCGGCGACCTCGTCGCGGTCGTCGCCCGCAAGCCTCCCGGCTAGGGTGACCGATCGTGTGCGGGATTTGCGGACTGCTCTCCCCGTCCGGCCGGCCCGACCCGGCGCTCGTCGAGCGGATGAACGCGTCGCTCGTGCACCGCGGCCCCGACGAGGGATCGATCGATCTGTTCGGCCGCTGCATCCTCGGCCACCGGCGGCTGCGGGTGATCGACCTCGCCACCGGCGGCCAGCCGGTGCGAAACGAGGCCGGCGACGTCGTCGCCGTCTTCAACGGCGAGCTGTACAACTTCCCCGAGCTCCGCGGCGAGCTCGCCGGCGCCGGCCACGACGTCCGCGGCTCGGGCGACACGCCGGTGATCCCGCACCTCTACGAGGAAGACGGGCCGGAGTTCGTCCGCCGCCTGTCCGGCATGTTCGCACTGGCGCTCTGGGATGCGGGACGGGACCGGCTCGTGCTCGCCCGCGACCGGGTCGGGAAGAAGCCGCTCCTCTGGACCCGCCTGCCCGACGGCACGCTCGCCTTCGCCTCGGAGCTGAAGGCGCTGCTCGCCCTGCCCGGCGTCTCGCGAGAGGTCGACCCCTCGGCCCTCGACGCCTTTCTTGCGCTCCAGTACGTCCCGGGCGGGACGCCCCTGCGCAACGTCGAGAAGCTGCCCCCCGGCCACCTGCTCGTCGCCGAGGGCGGGTCGGTGGAGGTCACGCCCTACTGGCGCCTCGAGGCACACCCGGATGAGAGCGGTGCGCGCTCCGACGCGGAGTGGCTCGAGCTCGTGCGGGAGACGGTCGCGGCGGCCGTTCGCCGGCGGCTGGTCGCGGACGTTCCGCTCGGCGCGCTGCTCTCGGGCGGGATCGACTCGAGCATCGTCGTCGCGGAGATGGCGAAAGCCGCCGGCACCGTGCGCACGTTCACGGTCGGCTTCGGCAACGACCGCTACGACGAGCGCGGATACGCGCGTGCGGTCGCCGGCCGCTATGCGACCGAGCACGAGGAGATCGTCGTCGAGCCGGATCTCGACGAGATCCTGCCGCGGCTCGCGCTGACATTCGACGAGCCGCTCGGAGACGAGGCCGCGTTGCCCCAGTTCGTCGTCTGCGAGCTGGCGCGCAGACACGTGACCGTCGCGCTGACCGGCGACGGCGGCGACGAGGCGTTCGCCGGCTACGAGCGGTACGTCGCGCACGAGCTTGCCCACCGGCTGGCGCTGCCGGGCGCAGCGGTCGCCGCCCGCTGGCTGCGCTTCGCCGGTCGCCGCGAGCCGCGCTCGAGGGCCAATCGCGCCGGCCGCCTGCTCGAGAGCGCCGCGGCGCCGGCCGGGGCCCGCTACGGACGGTTGATGGAGGTCTTCCCGGCCGAGCTGCGCGCGGAGCTCTGGAGCCCCGAGTTCGTTCCCGAGCCCACTGCGGCCTGGCTTCTGCTCGGCCCGCCCCCGGGCGGCGGGATCACCGGGCTCCAGCTCCTCGACGCGCGTACCTACCTGCCGGGCGACCTGCTCCTGAAGGCCGACCTCGCGTCGATGGCGCACTCGCTCGAGTTGCGCTCGCCGCTTCTCGACCGGGAGGTGCTGGAGCTCGGCGTCTCGCTTCCGCCCCGACTGAAGACTCGCGGCCTGCGCGGGAAGGAGGCGCTCCGCCGAGCGTACGCGGACGCGCTGCCGCCGGAGGTCGCGGCGCGCGGGAAGACAGGCTTCGGCGTCCCGCTCGCCGGCTGGTTCCGGAACCAGCTCCGTCCGCTCGCCGCCGACCTGCTGCTCGGAGAGCGCGCCCGCGCCCGCGGACAGCTGCGGCCATCCGTCGTCAAGCGGTTGCTGGACGAGCATGTCTCCGCCCGCGCCGACCACGGCCATCGCCTGTGGTGCCTGGTCATGCTGGAGCTCTGGCAGCAGCTCCACCTCGAGGCAGCGGCGCCCGCGGCGACGCCGGCGTGAGGGTCGCCGTCCTCCACCGGATCCGCGGGATCGGCGGCTCCGAGCGACATCTGCTCACGCTGCTGCCGGCGCTGGCCGAGCGTGGCCTCGAGCCGGTCTTCGTCGGCCTCGACGATCCGGCGAGCGAGCCCGAGCCGTTCTACCGGGAGCTGACGGTCGAGCGGGTCCGCCTGGCGTGCCCGCGCGACCTCGACCCGCTGCTCGCCGGCCGGGTCCGGCGTGAGCTTCGCCGGATCGCGCCCGAGGTCGTGCATACGCACCTCGTCCACGCCGACGTCTACGGCGCGCTCGGAGCGGGCGGCGCCGCGCTCGTCTCGACCAAGCACAACGACGACCGCTTCCGGCTCGGGCCGTTCCGCTACGTCGAGCGTGCGCTCGCCCGACGCGCGGCGCGGATGATCGCGATCACCGACTCGCTGCGGCGCTTCTGCGTCGACCGCGTCGGGCTCCCCGCCGAGAAGGTCGAGGTCGTCCACTACGGGCTCGATGCGCTCCCGGAGCCGTGGGGAGAGAGCCCAGAGGTGACGCTACCCGCGGGCGCGCGCGTCCTGCTGTGCGTCGGCCGGCTGGCCGAGCAGAAGGGTGTGGACGTCGCGGTGCGCGCGCTGCCGGCAATCCGGCGACGGCATCCGGATGCGGTGCTCGTCGTGCTCGGCGAGGGGCCAGAGCGCCCCCGCCTCGAGGGCGAAGGCGTCTATCTGCCGGGACGGGTGGGCGACGTGGCGTCGTGGTACCGGCGCGCCGAGGTGGTCGTGCATCCGGCGCGCTGGGAGGGCTTCGGCCTCGCGCTGCTGGAGGCGATGCTGGCGGGCAAGCCCGTGGTCGCCTCCCGCGTCAGCTCGATCCCCGAGATCGTCACCGGCGGCGAGACCGGGCTGCTCGTCTCGCCGGATGACGTGGGCGGCCTGGCCGAGGCCGTGTCCAGGCTGCTGGCCGATCCGGTCGAGGCGGCGACGATGGGGCGGGCCGGCCTGGAACGGGCAGCGAGCGAGTTCTCGGTCGCGAAGATGGCCGGCCGGACGGCCGCCGTCTACGCCGAGGCCAGCGCCGAGCGATAGAGGATCTCCGTCCGGTCGACGCAGCGGTCCTCGAGGAACTCGGCCAGCGCCCGCCCTCGACCCGCCTGCCCCATCTTCGTCGCCAGCTCGAGGTTCCCGGCCAGGGCGAGGATCGCCGCGCGGAGGGGCTCGGCCTCGCCGGGAGAGACCAAGATCCCTGTCTCCCCGTCGCGGACGAGCTCGCCGAGCCCGCCGATCTCAGCCGCGATCACCGGACGGGCCCGCTCCATCGCCTCCAGCGCGACCATCCCGAAGCCCTCGCCCATCGAGGGGACGACGACGATCGCGGCGCGCTCGATCGCACCCTGGATCGGCGCCACGTAGCCGAGGAAGCGCACCGAGTCGGCGACTCCGAGCTCGCGGGCGAGCGCTCTCAGCGCCGGCTCGAGCGGGCCTCGGCCGGCGAGCTCGAGCTCGAGCGACGGGATCTCCTTCTTCGCTGCGGCGAACGCCCGCAGCAGCACGATGTGACCCTTGATCGGAATCAGGCGGCCGACGCAGAGCAGGCGAGGGGCGGCATCGGCGTACGCCTCCGCCCTGCCGTTCGGCGTGATCCCGTAGTGGACGATCTCGAAGCTCTCCTCGGGGAAGCCCTCGGTCTGCGAGAGGTAGCGCGCCAGTCCGCGCGAGATCGCGATATGCACGTGGGCGAGACTGGCGACGGTCCGGTCGCCGAACGCGAAGGCGCGGCCCTCGCGGAACTCGTTGAACCCGTGCTTGGTCGAGAAGCGCACCGGGACGCGGGCGAGCAGCCCGGCGAGCTGGCCGTACGCGTCGGCGTGCACGAGGTGCGTGTGCAGGATCTCCGGCCGGTGCCGCGCCAGGTAGCCGCCGAGCTGCACGAACGCGATCGGGTCGACGTCCGCGCGCAGCCGGATCGCGTCGAGCGGCACGTCGCGGGCTGCCAGCGCCTCGGCGAAGTCCCATGCGCCCGGCTCGTTCTCGTGCAGCATCAGCATCCGGACGTCCCAGCCGCGCTCGCGCAGCCGCGGCAGCAGCGAGAGCAGGTGCGCCTCGGAGCCCGAGATGCCCGCGACCTTCTGGAGGTGCAGGAGCCGGACTGCCTTCACGCCGCCGCCTCGAGCACGGCGTCGGCCCACGAGCCGACCGAGTGAGCGGCGGCGACGCGCCCGCGGAGAGCCTCGCCGAGCCGGTGGCGCTCCTCCGGGGTACGCCGGCCGAGCGCGAGCAGCCGGTCCGCGAGCCCGCGCGCGTCCTCGCGCTCGAAGCGCAGCTCCGGGTCGAGCAGGGTGTCGAACGCCGGGTTCGACGCGACGGCGGGCACGCAACTCGCGGATGCCTCGTACACGACCTTGTCGGTCGCGCCCGCGCGCATGTTGTTGACGAGCACGTCCGCCCGGGCGAGCACCGCCGGCACCTCGGTGCGCAGCACCGCGTGGTCGAGGCGCACCCTCCGCTCGAGCTCGAGCTCGCCGACGAGCGCCTCCAGCTCGCTCCGGTGCTCGCGCTCCTCGGCCGTCAGCGCCGGCCCGTAGACCTCGAGCCGGACGTCGAGTCCGTCGTCGAGGACGAGCCGGATCGCGTGCAGGATCGTCTCCAGGCCCTTCGCACGCGAGTAGCGACCGAGCGCGACCACCCGCAGATCGGGATGCGCGGCGTCGGGGCCGGCGCAGGAGAACTCGGAGAGGTCGATGCCGTGCCCGATCGCGCGCACCTTGGCGGAGTCGATCGGGAAGGTGCGGCGATCGACGCTGAGGATCACGTTCGAGAGCCGCTCGGCCAGGCGCAGCGTGGGGGACGAGTTCCAGTGCGTGTACCAGAGCACGACCGGCACGCCGAAGGGGCGCGCGAGCGGTGCCGCCAGGACCGCGTAGATCGGGCACATGTGGGCGACGATCGCGTTCGGCCGGGGGCTGCGGACCAGCTCGGCGACGAGCCCGTGCGCGAACCGCAGGCCTCGGCCGACCTTCGTGCCCGAGGCGAAGCTGCGGGCGCGGCAATTCGCCGGCAGCGACCCGGGGACGGTGCGATCGGCGAGCACGACGACCTCGTCCACACGCGCTGCCAGCGCCCGCACCTTCGGCACGGTCGCCGCCAGAGCCGGATGGCCGGGATCCACGTGCTGCGTGACGAAGACGATGCGCAACGGACGAGTCCGAGCGTACCGTCGGCAGCGGTGGATGATCTAGTGTCCGTCCGATGCCGAGCGACGAGGCACGGGCGGTCTCGGTCCACCGCGAGCAGGCCGGCCTCTTCGAGAGTCGCTACGAGCGGTTCGAGCACGACCCGTTCTTCGACTCCTTCACCTACTCGCGGCGCAAGCTGGAGCAGGTGCTCGTCGGCTACCTCGACCCCGTCCCGGACGGCGCGAAGCTGCTCGACGTCGGTTGCGGCACCGGCAGCCTGCTCGACCGCCTGGGAGGGCGCTTCGCCTGCACCGGCTGCGACCCCGCCGAGGAGATGCTCCGGCACGCGAGGGCGCGCAACCCGGGCATCGAGCTGGTCGTCGCCCCGGCGGAGTCGCTGCCTTTCGAGGACGGGTGCTTCGACGTCGTCCTCTGCATCGAGGTGATGCGCTACCTCGCCGACCCGCGCCCGGCGCTGCTCGAGCTCGCCCGCGTCCTGCGGCCGGGCGGCCTGGCGCTTGTCACCTTCGCGCCCCGCGCGACGACGAGCCTGTATCCGCTCGTCAACGTGCTCACCTCGCGCATCCGGCTGCCGGGCATGACGCACGTGCGACAGCACTTCACCACCGCCGGTCAGGCAGAGCGGCTGCTGGCGGAGGCCGGGTTCGGGCAGGTCGAGGTGGAGGGCCGCTACTTCGGCCCGTTCATCTACCTGAACCGGCTCAGCCGGCCGGCGGCGAGCGCCCTGCTGCGCCGCTGGGAGCCCGTCGACGACCGTCTTGCGCGCGTGCGCCCGCTGCGGAATCTCGCGAATCTCCTCGTCGCGGCGGCTCGAAAGCCGGGCGCTATTTCGTCGACGTCCTGAGCGCCGCGTTGAACAGGCGCCGGGCGTGCGTGCCGGCGACGGTGTCCTTGACCGCAATCAGGTCGCACGCGCCCGAGAGAACCAGCTCGAACGTGCGCGCCGGGTAGGGCTCGACGTTGTAGCGATGGAGCTGGAGGGGATCGGTCCCCCGGCCGTTCGAGCCGGAGATCGACGTGAAGGCGAGGTCGTACCCCGCCTGGCGGAGCAGGCTCAGGTGGACGAGCCGGTAGTGGGCCTCCGAGCCCTTCACGTACGCGAATGCGCGCACCTCCCGCCCGAGCGCGTCCTCCAGGCGGAGCTTCGAGAGCGCGATCTCGCGCGCGGCTTCGTCCACCTCGAGATCGGCCAGCGGCCTGTGCCCGATGCCGTGCGACTCGACGCGGATCCCGGCCGCCTCGAGCTCCGCGAGGTCCTGCCACGAGAGCGGACGGTTGACGATCCCGCGCGAGGCGAGGTGCTCGTCGTGCGGCAGCGGGCGGGTGCCGCCGACGTAGCCGACGGGCACGAACACGACGGCGGCGAAGCCGTACCGCTGGAGCACCGGCGCCGCGTTCTCGAGATTGTCGCGGTAGCCGTCGTCGAAGGTGATCAGCACCGCCCCCGGGGGCAGCGGGGCGCCGTCGACGAAATGGTCGATCACACGGTCGAGGGCGACCGGCGTGTAGCCGAGCTCGCCGAGCTGGGCCATCTGCTCGTCGAACAGGCTGACCGGAACGGTCACGGAGTTGCCCTTGACGTCGTTGATCTTGTGGTACATCAGCACGCGCAGCGTGCGCTCCGGGATCCCGTCCGCCCCTACAGTGGTTGCCATCTCGCCGATCGAGCGATAGACGCCGTTCTTCAGCAGCTGCTTGAGGTCTTCCGCTCTCACCGGCTCAGTGTAGGGCGGAGTCGACGAGCGCCCGCATCTGCTCCGCCCACTGCGACGCGGACTGATTCCAGCGGGGGAAGGCCGCGTGAGCCGCCCCGCCGAGCTGCTCGGCCAGAACGCGATCGGAGAGGACGCGCACGAGCGCCGCCGCGAGTCCGCCGACGTCGTCGACGTCGACCAGGAGCCCCTCGCGACCGTCTTCGACGAGATCGAGGATGCCGCCCGCACGCGTCGCGACCACGCCCCGGCCGCGCGCGAATGCCTCGATCACCACTCGCCCGAGACCCTCGAATCGCGAGGGCAGGACGAGCACGGTCGCCTCGTCCAGACGTTGCGCGACCCCCTCGGGCGAGAGCTCTGCCGCGTGCTCCACGCGCCCGGGCAGGTCGCTCGCCAGCCGCTCGATCACGCCTGCCTGCGGACCTCTGCCGACGATGACGAGCTTGGCGTCCGGAACCTGCGGTGCGGCCCTCCGCCACGCCGCCGCGAGACCGTCGATGTTCTTGTACGGCTCGAGCACTCCGACGAAGAGAGCAGCCGGCGTACCGGGGAGGGGCTCGAGCGGACGGGCGGTGAACACCGACAGGTCGCTGTACGTCGGGAAGACGCCGTCCGGCGGCGACCCGCGCCCCGTCTCGACCAGCCCGGCCGTGTAACCGGACAGCGCGCGGGCCGCGTCGGCGTGGCGCAGGCCGTACAGGTCGAGCGCGTCCACGACCGGCGACAGAGCCCGGCGGGCCGGCGAGCCGTACAGACGGGTCGCGTGACGCCAGTTGCCGTGCACCTCGGCGATCACTCGCGGCCTCGGCCCGCGCATCGACGCACGGATGAAGAGCGAGACGGCGGCGGTCCGGGGGTCCTCCGCGACGACGACGTGTGGGCGGAAGGCGGCGAGCTCGCGGCGGAGGGCGGCGGGCAGCAGGCCGTAGAAGGCTGCGCCGGGGGGAAGCAGGCGGAAGCGAGGGTCGGCTCCGGAGCCGCGCGCGAGCACCCGGTACTCGAGCTCCTGCCCGAGCGCCGACCACTTGCGCTCGAGGCCGGGCGGAAGCGGGATCGTGTAACGGGTCGACCCGACGAAGAGAACGCGCGGCTTCAGCGGGCCGCCTCCACGAGCAGGGACTCCAGGCGCTCGTAGATCAGCCCGGGCGCGTACGCGGCGACCGACTCCGGCGCGGTCGCGCGTAGACGGTCGCGGAGCGGCCCATCGTCGAACAGCCGCCGGATCGCCGCGGCGAGCGCCGCCGGTTCTCGCGGCGGGACGAGCAGGCCGTTCACACCGTCCTCGACGATCTCGCCGACGCCGCCGACGTCGGTGGCGATCACGGGCGTGCCCGCCGCCATTCCCTCGACGACCGCGTGCGGGAAGTTCTCCCAGCTCGACGTGAGGATCACGGCGTCGGCGGCGGCGAGCAGCTCGAACACGGTCGCACGGGGCTGGGATCCGAGAAAGCGCACCCGACCTTCCAGCCCGAGTCTCCGCGCCAGCAGCTCCAGCCGCTCCTGCTCCGGCCCGCTGCCGGCGAGGACGAGCTGCACGTCCTTGCAGCGGGCGGCCGCCTCGATCGCGATCTCCAGCGCCTTCTGGGGCACCAGCCGGCCGGCGGCGACGAGGGTCGGCCCGGCAAAGCCGTGCCGGCGCCGGAGCTCCTCGCGGCCGCCGGTGTCGATCGGGGCAACCGGATTCGGCAGGACTCGGATCCGCTCGGCGTCGACCAGGTGCCAGCGCGAAGCGATCCGGCGTAGCGACTCGCTCGGGCACACATACAGCGCAGCCCCGCTCAGCGCAGCGTTCCGCACCGTCTTCAGCACCGCCACCCGCGCCCCGCGCGCGCGCTGGAACTCGTCCAGGGGCGCCGCCGTCAGTCCGTAGCGCACCGCACGCTCGTAGGCCGGGTCACCCGTCAGCTTGATCACCCGCGGAGCCCGCCCGAGCAGCGAGCCGACCCGCGTCCGACCGATCATCCCGGTCGAGTACACGACGTCGGCCCGCCGGGCGGCCCGGGCGGCGAGCACTGCTCCCCACGCGTAGCGCAGCGGCGGAGGCAGCCGCCGCGAGATCCAGTGCACCGGGTAGGCGCGGGCGGCGGGTGGCTCCAGGGCGGTGGTCAGCACCTCCAGGTCGTGCCCTCGGCGGTGAAGAAACTCGGCGACCTCGGGCGCATGGGTCGCGGGGCCGCCGACGTCGGGCGGCCAGATCCCGGAAACGACCAGCACCCTCACCCGGCGGCGGGCAAGGGCAGGGGAGAACGGCGGATCCGTCCGAGCGCCACCATCCAGGCGGCGGCGAAGGCACCGGTGGCGATCAGGGTCGCCGACGCCGCACCCGTCGCGCCCCATGCCTGCCCGAGGACGAGCACGAGCGGGATCACGACGAGCGTCTCGATCCCGTGGGTGACGATGCGGAGACCGGGCCGCCCGATCGAGACCGGGAACGACTTCGTCCATGCGATCACGAGCTGAATCGCGCCGGCGAGCAGCATCAACCGCGCCGCATCCGACGCGGGCAGGTAGGCGGAGCCGTAGAAGACTCGCACCAGGTCGGGCATGAACACGTATGCGGGCGGCACGCTGACCGCCATCAGCGCGGCCGCGGCGAGGCTGAAGCGCCGGATGCCGGCGATCACGGTGCCGGTCTCGCCGGCCTCCCAGTCGCGCGTCTGCTCCGTGAGCATGATCAGGCGCACCGGCGAGCTCAGCGCGGCGAGTCCGGTCTGCGGCGCCTGGGAGACGCGGAAGTAGCCGACCTGTGTCGGCGAGGTGACGATGCCGAGCAGGAGCGGAACGATCGACCCGCGCAGCGAGACGAGGCCGGTGGCGATGCTCGACTGGACGACGAAGCGGACGATTTCGGGCCGGTCCTCGCCGAGCGGCTCGGGCGCGGCCGCGGGCAGGCGCCGGAAGAAGGTCAGCGCAGCGCCGCCGACCGCGAGCGAGGCGGCGAACTGGCCGAGGACGAGGCCGAGCATCGCCTGGCTGACGCCGTAGTGCGCCCCTGCGACGATCCCGGCGAGCCGGAAGCCCTGGGTGAGGGAGAGAAACCACCCCCGGATGTCGTAGCGGCCCGCGAGGACGAGCACGGCCCCGGCCAGCGACTCCGGGATCAGGGCGACCGGCAGCAGGGCGGCGACCAGCATCGGCGTGAACAGGCGGTCGCTGCCGAAGATCGAATCGGCGAACGGCGCCAGGACGAGCACGACCGCCGAGGCGACCAGTCCGCCGATGCTCTTCAACGCCAGGCCCCGGCGGTACAGCCGGCGCAACCGGCCCCACCTGGCGGCCGTCTGGTAGCGGTAGCCGAACTTGATCATCGCCTCCTCGACGGTGAGGTCGAGCAGGGTCTGGAAGAAGTTCGCCGCGACGAGGACGAGCGAGAAGAGCCCAAAGGCACGAGGTCCGAGCTCACGGGCCGCCGCCAGTGTCGCCACCACGCCCAGAGCCACGCTCCCATATGTCCCCACCGCCGTGGCGGAGCGGCGCCACAGGAGGCGTTTGGACATCAGGGACTCAACTATAGTGACCCCTGTTGACCGTCCGGACGCTTCCTGGACCCGGTCTGAGGGTGCGCGCGGCGACGGTCGGCCGGTCGGTCTCCTCCCCCGTCACGCTCGTAGTGGCGGCCACGTTGCCGTTCGTCTTCCTGCACGTCGAGCATCAGCCCGGCTTCGACATCGGTGTCGGCTCGACGCGCGCGCATTTCGCCCTGAGCGACCTCGCGGTGCTGGGCCTCGCCGTGCTGGCGGCGCTCGTCGTCCTGCGTGGGAGCCCGATCGAGCTCCGGCCGATGCTGCCGGTCGCGGTGCCGGCCGGGGCGTTCGTCGGCTGGATCTTCGCCTCCTGCTTCTACCCGTTGCTCGGCAGCGACCCCTACGCCTGGCGCACGCACCTGCTCAGCGCGGGCAAGTTTGCCGAGTACGTGCTCCTCGCGGCGGCCGTGGTCGTGCTCGTTCGGCGCCGCTACGACCTGGACGTGGTCGCCGCGGCGCTCGTGCTGTGGAGCCTGGCGGCGACGCTGGTCGGTGTCGTCCAGATGTGCGGCGTCGATTTCAGCGGCGCCTGGCCGGCCGGACGGCGGCAGCCGTCGTTCCTCGGACACCATGACTTCGCCGCCCTCTCGGGCGCCGCCGCGTCGGTGGCGATCGTCGCGATCGCGCTGCCGGCCGCGCGCGTCGACCGGCGGCTCGCCCTCGCCGGCGGCCTGAGCGGGGTTGTCGGGCTGATCGTCTCGGGCTCGAGTGCGGGAGCGGCCGGCTTCGGAGTGGCGGCGGTCGCAGCGGCGATCGTCGCCCGCCGCTCGTGGCGGCGGGTGGCGGCGATCTTCGCGATTGCGACGGTCGCCGGCGGCGGCGTCGCGCTTCTACGTGGAGGCGACATCGCCTCGTTTCTCCACTTCCTCGGCATCGGCAACCAGGAGCAGCCCACCGGCGTCGAGACGTACACCCAGCGGACGCTGCTCGTCTACATCGGGTGGCGGATCTTCCTCGACCATCCAGCCGCCGGGGTCGGCTGGGACGGATCGAGCGAGCAGTGGGCCTACGGGCCGTACCTCGCCGACGCGCACCGCGAGTTTCCGAGCGCCCCGGAGCTCTCGTTTCCGTCGCCTGCGCATCCGTGGGGCGTGCAGAACGCGTACGTGCAGGCCCTGGCCGATCTCGGCATCGCCGGAACCGTGCTCTTCCTCGGCTTCCTCGCGTCCGGCCTGTTCGCCGTCGGCCGGCGCGCGCTGCGCGGACCACCCGATCGGGCGCTCGTCTCCCTGCTCTCGGTCTGCTGGCTGCTCGTCGCGATGGGCGTGCTCTCGGCGACGGGTTTCGTCGCAGGCATTCCGGCCGACGCCCTGATCTGGCTGGCGGTCGGGCTCGGCGCCACGGCAGCGGTGGGACTCTCAGATGCCCGAACGTGACCTCGACTCCGGCGCGTACGCGCGCGCCCCGCGCCGGAGCTCGGCGACGTGGTCGCTGCGTGCTCCGCTCGCGGCCTGGCTCCAGGAGGAGGCGAGGCGGGCCGCCGCCGACCTGGGGAGCTATCGGATGCTCGATGTCGGTTGCGGCCACCGGCCCTACGAGCCCTACTTCTCTCCGTACGCGCGCGAGTACGTCGGCGTCGACCCCGACAGTCCCGCTGCCGATCTGCACGGGATGGTGGAGGCGTTGCCCGTTCCCGACCGTTCGTTCGATCTCGTTCTCTGCACGCAGGTCCTCGAGCACACGTCCGACCCTGCGCTGGCCGTCCGCGAGCTCGCACGGGTGGTCGCTCCGGGCGGCAGGGTTCTCGCCTCGACGCACGGCACCGCCGTCTACCATCCCGCGCCGGCCGACCACTGGCGCTGGACGCACACCGGCCTCGAACGGCTGTTCGCGGACAACGCCGCCTGGCGCGCAGTCACGATCAGGCCCGGGGCGGGCACGGCTTCCTGCCTGGCGATGCTGCTCGCCGTGTACGTCGACCTGCTCGCCCAGCAGGTGCACGCGCGACCGGTCGGCTATCCGCTGGTCTGGCTGCTGAACGGCGGCGGCGCGCTGCTCGACCGGCTCTCACCGCGGCTGCGGGAACCGATCCCCGGGACGATCTTCGCGAACTTCCACGTCGTTGCCGACGCGCCCGCCTGACCCTTCGGCCGCCGCGGCCAGGATCGACTCGAGCCGCGCGTAGACGACCTCGGGGTCCAGGTGGCGAACCGAGTCGGGCGCGGCGGCGCGCAGCCGCTCCCGGAGGGCGTCGTCTGCGAAGAAGCGCGCGATCGCCTCGCCGAGCGCGGCCGGGTCGCCCGGCGGGACGAGCAGCCCGTTCCGCCCGTCCTCGAGCACCTCGACGACCCCGCCGACCGCCGTCGAGATCACCGGCGTCCCGACGGCCAGCGCCTCGGCGACCACGAGTCCGAAGCTCTCCCAGCTCGACGAGAGGAGCGCGGCGTCGGCTGCCCTGAAGAGCTCGAACACCCCCCGGCGAGGCTGTGCGCCGAGGAAACGGACGCGGCCCTCCAGCCCGAGCGCGCGGGTCAGATCCTCCGCCCGCCGGCGCTCCGGTCCGTCGCCGGCGACGGCGAGCGAGACATCCTCGTTGAGGCCGACGGCGCCGAGGGCGACGTCGAGCGACTTCTGCGCGGCGAGCCGGCCGGCGAGGACGAGCGTCGGCCCGCGGAAGCCGAACCGTTCGCGGAGCGCGCCCCGTTCGTCCAGCGCCGGCGGGACGACCGCGTGGGGAAGCACCTCGACCCGGTCCGGATCGATCCCCCAGCCGACGACGAGGTCGCGCAGCCAGGCGGAGGGGCAGACGGTGCGCGCGGCCCCGGCGATCTCCCGGTTACGAGCCCACCTCAGCGCGCCGATTCGGAATCCCCGTTCGCGGCCGAACTCGTCGAGCGTGACCGTGGTCAGTCCCCGCCAGTGTGCGCGCTCGAAGGCAGGGTCGCTCGGCAGTCTCTGCACCAGCGGCCTGCCCGCAAGCCGGGCGCCGATCGCGCTCCTTCCCTCCATTCCCGTCGAATAGACGACGTCCGAGCGGCGGGCGCCGGAACGGACGAGCGAGGCCGCACGGAGATGCCTGATCCCCGCCGGAAGGCGTCGCGAGGCCCAGCCCACCGGATAGGTCGAAGCCGGGGGCGGCGCGTCCGCGGTCGTCACGACCTCCACCCGGTGTCCGCGGGCGGCGAGGTACTCGCACACCTCCGGAGCGTGACTTGCGGGACCGCCGGCGTCCGGGGGCCAGATGCCGGAGACGACGAGGACCTTCATCCTCGGATCGTAGAGGCCGCTTCGCTTCGGCCCGGCGGCTCGGCCCGACTACGATGGCGCTCCGGATGGCGAACATGCTCGTCACTGGGGGCGCAGGCTTCATCGGCTCGAACCTCGTCCGCGCGCTCCTCGAGCGGGGCGACGCCGTTCGCGTGCTCGACAACTTCTCGACCGGCGCGCGCGGCAACCTCGCGGGCCTGGACGTCGAGGTCGTCGAAGGCGATCTGCGCAGCTACGAACGGGTACACAACGCGGTTCGCGGCGTCGAGGTCGTGTTCCACCTGGGCGCGCTCGGATCGGTGCCGCGCTCGGTGCAGGACCCGCTGACCTCGAACGCGGTCAACATCGACGGGACGCTGAACGTCCTGCTCGCCGCGCGCGACGAGGGCGTCAGCCGGGTCGTCTACTCGTCGTCCTCGTCGGTCTACGGCTCCCGGGGCGAGCTTCCGCGCACCGAGGCGATGGCGACCGATCCGATCTCGCCGTACGGCGTGGCCAAGCTGGCCGCCGAGCGGTACTGCGTCAGCTTCAGCCGCGTCTACGAGGGCTTCGAGACGGTCGTGCTCCGCTACTTCAACGTTTTCGGGCCCGGGCAGAGCCCTTCCTCGCAGTACGCGGCGGTCGTGCCGTTGTTCGTGACCGCCGTCGCGGAGGGTCGGCCGGTGACCGTCTTCGGCGACGGCGACCAGTCGCGGGACTTCACCTTCGTCGCGAACGTCGTCGACGCAACCGTCCGGGCCGGGGGCGCCGGCGGAGCGAACGGGCGGATCTTCAACGTCGCCGCGGGTGCCCCGGCGAGCGTGAATCAGCTTGCGGACGCGATCGGGAGGACACTCGGCAAGCCCGTCGACAAGCGTTTCGAGCCGCCGCGGCCCGGCGATGTCCGCGACTCGTGGGCGGATGTGAGCGCGGCCGAAGAGGTGCTCGGCTACCGGCCGTCGGTCGACCTCGAGGAGGGGCTCCGCCGCACGATCGAGTTCCTTGACCGCTGAGCCGATCCGCATCCTGCGGGTGATCGCGCGGCTGAACATGGGCGGGCCCGCGCTCCACGTCGCCTACCTCTCCGCGGGCCTGCGCCAGCGCGGCTACGAGACCATGCTCGTCGCCGGCAACGTCGGTCCCGGCGAGCAGTCGATGTCCTACGTCTCCGAAGAGCTCGGGGTGCCGGTGACGCCGATCCCCCACCTGCACCGTGAGATCTCGCCGGTGCGCGACCTGCTGGCGACCTTCCGGCTGGCGAGGATCATCCGCGCGCAGCGGCCGCACATCCTGCACACCCATACCGCCAAGGCGGGCGCGATCGGGAGACTCGCTGCCGTCCTCGCTGGAAAGGCTCGGCCGCCGATCGTCGTCCACACCTTCCACGGGCACGTCCTGCGGGGCTACTTCGGCCGGTTCCAGACCGCGATCTTCCGGTGGCTCGAGCGGGAGCTGGCCCACGTCGCCGACACGCTGATCGCGGTCAGCCCCGAGGTGCGCGACGACCTGGTCGCGCTCGGGATCGCCAAGCGCTCGAAGTTCTCGGTCATCCGGCTCGGGATCCAGCTCGAAGACCGCGTCGACGGAGGGGGCGAGGCTCGCGGTCAAACCCGCCGGGCGATGGGGATCGCCGACGGGTGCTTCGTCGTCGGCTGGACCGGACGGATGACCGGGGTGAAACGAACGGGCGACGTACTGCGCGCCTTCAAGCTCCTCCGCGACGGCGGAGTCGATGCCCGACTCTGCATGGTCGGGGACGGGCCCGACCACGAGCAGGTCGAGCGCCTCGCCGCCGAGCTCGGGATCATGCGCGACTGCTTGTTCCCCGGCTACCAGGAGGAGGTCGGACCGTTCTTCTCGGCGTTCGACGCCTTCGTTCTGCCGTCGGCCAACGAGGGCACTCCGGTGACCGCGATCGAGGCGCTCGCGAGCGGGTGTCCGGTGGTTGCGACCAGCGTCGGCGGCACGCCCGACGTCGTCCGCGACGGAGAGGACGGCTTCCTGGTCGAGCCGGGCGCGGTCGCCGACCTCGCCGATCGCCTGGCGCGGCTCGCCGCCAACCCGGCCCTGCGCGCGCGGATGGGCGCCGCGGGGCGCGCGCACGTGCTCACCCGCTACGCGGTCGGGCGCCTGATCGACGACGTCGACGGCCTGTACCGCAGGCTGCTCGAGCAGAAGGGAATCGGGGAGGTCAGCGGGGAAGCCGCTGGAACGCGCTGAAGGCGGGCTTCTTGCGGCCGTCCGAGGTGATCAGGCCGGACTGCCAGCCGGAGAGAACGGGCTCGTCCCGGACCAGAAACCAGAGCATCAGGGCGATGCGCGGCTGTGCCCGTGCGATCGCGAACGCCTGCGTCAGGTACTTCGCCTGTCGGGCCCACGAGACGCCGAAGTGCTTGTCGGGCGGGTCGGTCTGGTAGCCGTATTCGGTCACCCAGATCGGACGCGACCCGTACAGTCGCGTCACCTCCTTGATCAGCACGTCGAGGTTGGCGAGCGTGACCGCGCTGGGCGCGCGAGCCGATCGCGGCGTCGGCGGCTTCGTCGTCGGCGTCTCGCTCGGCCCACCGTAATAGGGGTTGTGCGCGTAGGCGTCGAAGGTCTTCATGCCCGCCTTCTTCGCCGCGTCCAGGAACGCCACCGGCGAGACGGAGGGCCTCGCGCTGGTCGGGTTGTTGTTCCCGCGCGGACCGGTGACACCGCAGGCGACCTTCTCGCCCTTGAACATCGTCGCGTGCACGCCGTTGTAGACCGCGTTGCAGATCTTCGCGTAGGAGATCGCGCTCTGGACCACCCACTTGCCGCCGCGCCGGACGTACTGCGGCCGCAGGAAGACCGGGTTGTTCGGCTCGTTCCACGCTGCCCACAGGCGCACCGCGGGCAGGGTCTGTCCGTCGGTGCCGATGTACAGGCCGCTGTACCTCGCCGCGGCGGCGTAGGCGAAGTCGCGCAGCTCGCCGTAGTTGGCCGGCGGTCGGTTCGTCGTACCGCCGCCGTTCGCCCAGCGCGGGGTGCCGGTGATCGAGAACAGCACCTTGATCCCGAACTTGGCCGCGGAGGTGACCGTCCGGTCGTAGAGCGACCAGTCGTACGCCGCGTCCCTCGGGTCCGCGCCGTTGAACGGCCGGTACCTGGCGACGCCCAGCTTGCCGCCCCAGTAGAGGTTGACGCGCAGCACCTGTACGTGCAGGGACTGGTAGCGGACGAAGGTCTGGGCCGTATCGCCGTAGAACGTCTCGCCCTCGTCGTAGACGCCGATGCTCATGTGTGCCGCTGCGAACGCGGCGGGTGCACCGAGGCCGGCGGCGGTCGCGAGGACGGCCGCCGAGACCAGGAGGCGGCTAGACACCAACAGGCTCGCGACCGTAGGACGGCAGCATCCGCCGGAGCCCTTCCTCGAGCTCGACCTCCGGCTGCCAGCCGAGGATCTGGCGGGCCCGGGTGATGTCGGGCTGCCGCACCTGCGGGTCGTCCACCGGCAAAGCCTCGTACACGACCTCACTGGTCGATCCGGTCGTCTTCAACACCGTATTCGCAAGCTCGAGGATCGTGAACTCACGCGGGTTTCCGATGTTGACCGGCAGGTGCTCGCCGCTCTCCGCGAGCAGGACGAGCCCTCGGACCAGGTCGTCGACGTAGCAGAAGCTCCGGGTCTGCGATCCGCTCCCGTAGACGGTCAGCGGCTCGTTGGCGAGCGCCTGGCGGACGAACGTCGGAATCGCGCGCCCGTCGTGCGGGCGCATTCGCGAGCCGTAGGAGTTGAAGATGCGGGCGATCGCGGTGTTCACGCCCTGCTGGTTGTGGTACGCCATCGTCAACGCCTCGGCGTAGCGCTTCGCCTCGTCGTAGACCCCGCGCGGGCCGATCGGGTTGACGTGGCCCCAGTAGGTCTCGGGCTGCGGGTGCACCTGAGGGTCACCGTAGACCTCGCTCGTCGACGCGAGCAGGAACCTGGCGCGCTTGAACTTGGCCAGGCCGAGCGCATGGTGGGTCCCGTACGAGCCGACCTTGAGCGAGTGCAGCGGCATGCGCAGGTAGTCGACCGGACTGGCGAGCGCGGCGAAGTGGTAGACGAAGTCGACCGGCTCGGCGATCGTGAGCTCGTCGGTCACGTCGTGGTTCAGGAAGACGAAGCCCTCGTCCGAGATCTGCTCGATGTTGGCGAGCGTGCTCGTGACCAGGTTGTCGACGCAGAACACCCGGTGGCCGCGGGCGAGCAGGTGCTCGCAGAGATGGGAGCCGAGAAAACCCGCGCCTCCCGTGACGACCGAGACAGGCACGACCGCATGATAGACGGCACCTCAGAGCCCTACCCCGGCCAACCACCGTCACGGCGATGGGTGCTACCGAAGGGAGCTTGCTCTCGGTGTAGCGTTCGTGCGCCGTGCCGGCCGGGTCGGCGGCAGCTAGCAGTCACCTCCAGCCGCCGCGCCCGACATGGCGGGCGCGGCTCCCGACGGATTCGAGGGTACGGGGAAGAACTAGGGAAGGGGGTGCATGGGGGAAACCGGCCGTTTTCCCCATGAAGCGAGCGCAGCGAGCGTCACTTCAGGGCAAACGTGACGTTGACGACCGCGGTCACGTCCTTGCGGAGCGTGGACGTGTCGTACACGCCGTAGTCGCTCACGTCCGTCGAGTTCGGGGCGGTCACCTGGAAGACGCCGACGTTCACGTCGCGCAGGCCGCCGAGCTTCCCGCCCGTCGCCTCGACGAGCACCTTCGCCCGGCCGAGCGCGTCCTTCGTCGCCTCGGCGAGGAGCTGCGGCCGCAGGTCGGGGAGCTTCGTGAAGACGTACTGAGGCTGCTGGGCCTGGAGCGGAACGCCTTGCGCGAGCAGCTTCTGACTGGCTTCGACGAGAGCGGCGACGGCGTCCACCCGCGAGGAGCGGACCTCGAAGGAGCGCGTCAGCCGGTAGGCGAGCACGCGGCCCGTGTCCTGGCCGCTCTCGTTCTGCGTCACGGTCTCGGTCGAGACCGGGTTCACGCTCAGCTCGTCGGGCTGCGCGCCCTGAGCGGTCAGGAACGCCCGGACCCGGCCCGTCCACCCGGTGAGCTGCCTGAGCGCAGCCTGCGGCGTCTCCGCCTGGGCGGTGATCGACGAGTCCCAGATGATGTAGTCCGAGACGATCCGCGCCTTCGCCGAACCGGTTACGCCGATCGTCTCGTTCAGGTTCCGGTCGCGGATTCCACCGGCGAGCACGACCGCACCGAGCCCGATCGCGAGGCCGAGGAGAGCGAAGCCGACGATCAGCGGGAGGCGCTCGCGCACGCGGCCGACTGTACTCGAAGGGTCCGGCGAGTCAAGATCACCCGGCATGGGATTCCGGTACACGGTCGCTGCTCTCGCCGCGGTGCTCGCCGCTGCGGCGCTATGCGTCCTTTCGGCGCCCGCACAGGCCGCGGCGCAGGGGTCCTGCGTGCGGCCGGCGATCACGCCCGCCTACGCGGGCAGCGTGTTCCGAGCCCTCCGGGCCAGACAGGACGTCTGGGGCAACCGGCTGATCGCCCGCCCGAACGGACCGACGTACGAGTCGGTCCGTCGGCTGTTGAAGCCGCTGCTCTTCGCCCGCTCGAAGCGGGCGTTGTTGACCACCTCGGGTGTCTACTACCTGCCGTTCGCGCAGCCGCTCGGCGAGCGCGGCGCCCGCGAGGTCGCCCTCCATCTCGCCGACGGAAGCGAGATTCTGGCGCAGACTGCGAGCGGCGCCAACCTGAAGATGTTCGTCGGCGAGAACGGTCGCGAGCGCTTCGGGTCGTGCCTGGCACGCCTGTCGCCGGCCAGGCTCGGCGAAGGGTTCCTGCCGATCCTCCAGACGCGGTACGTGGACGCCGAGGGCACTCGCTACCGTCAGGAGTCGTTCGCCGTCCGGGGGCTCGGCACGGGCGCGCTGGTCAGCTTCGTTCGCCTGACCGTGCAGGCAGGACCGGGCGCGGGGGCTGTGGTACGGCTCGTGGTCGGGCCGTCGGGCGGGCGCGGTCGGACCGCGCAGGGGGCGGCCGCGTTCTCCACGCGCTACAGCGTCGCCGCAGGCGAGTCCCGGACGGTCTACGCCGGCTGGATCTCCGACCCGTCGGGCGGGCGCGTCGCGCCGATCGACGACCTGACGTACGCCCTCGCGAGGGAGCGGCTCGTCGGCTTCTGGCTCGCGAGGCTCGAAGGGGGGACGACCTTCGACGTCCCGGAGCGGGTGGTCGAGAACGCGGAGCGCAGCCTGATGATCCAGGCACTCGGGCTGACGTGGCGATACAGCGTCGGGAACCAGTACGAGGAGTTTTCGTTTGCGGAGGCGCTCGACGTCGCCGAGGTGATGGCCGAGTACGGGCTCGGGGGCGTGACGAAGCAGATCCTGCAGACGTCGCTCGGGCCGCTTGCGGCCGCCCGGTCGAACTGGCGGATGGGCGAGAAGCTCGCCACGACGGCGCGCTACTACCGGCTCTCCGGCGACCGCGACTACCTGGACGAGGCGACGCCGAGCCTGAGGCGCCTCGTCAACGCGCTCGGCCGGCAGATCACCAGGAAGAACGGTCATGGCCTGCTGCGCCGCGAGCGATTCTCGTCCGACGTCGCGGCCCAGGTCTACGGCCTGCACTCCCAGGCTGCGGCCTGGCAGGGCCTGCAGGCGATCGCAGACGTCTGGGCGGGCACCGGTCACACGGCGGCCGCACGGAAGGCGCGTGCGCTGGGGACGCGGCTCGGCCGGGGCCTGCGCTCGGCGGTGCGGCAGTCCGAGCACCGCCTGAAGGACGGGTCCCTGTTCGTGCCGGTCGCGTTGCTCGCCGGCCACGAGCCGTTCGACGCGCTGACCGCCTCCAGGCCGGGCAGCTACTGGAACCTCGTCGTACCGTACGCGCTCGCGTCGGGCTTCTTCAGGCCGCACGGGCGCGAGGCGACGGGGATTCTCGACTACATGCTCGAACACGGATCGCGCCTGCTCGGACTCGTTCGCGCCG
The DNA here is from genome assembly GCA_963803325.1 of uncultured Actinomycetes bacterium. GTDB lineage: Bacteria > Actinomycetota > Thermoleophilia > Gaiellales > Gaiellaceae > DATBLE01. The sequence goes on from CAWDLU010000001.1 coordinate 129,203, forward strand.
GTGCGTACTCGCTCTACGGCAAGGCGAGATACCCGGTCTCCGGCACCGACCAGGTGTACGGCCTCAACGTCGCCCGGTTCCTCGCCGACAACGACAAGCCCGACCAGCTCGTCCTCAGCCTGTACGGCATGCTCGGCGCGGCGATGACGCCGGGCACGTTCGTCTCGGGCGAGGCCGCCACCGTCGCGCCGCTGCGCGGGGCCGTGTACCGGTCGATGTACCTGCCGCCGAACACGGCGAGCAATTCGGCGTTTCTGGAGACGCTCGCGCTGATGCTGGTGCACGAGACCACGGGCTCGAGCGGCGCGCCGGTCGGGCTCGAGCTCGCCTACTCGACCCCCCGTCCCTGGCTCGGCCTCGGCAAGTCGATCGCGGTGCACGAGGCGCCGACGAGCTTCGGCCCCGTGTCGTATGAGCTGCACGCCGGCAAGGGGCGCATCGAGGGGACCGTGGAGATCCCCTCGCGGCGCCCGCCGCGCACTGTGCGGCTGCGCCTGCGGCTGCCCCACGGCGAGCGGCTCGCCGCCGTCAGGGTCGACGGCCGTCGCCGCCAGGTCGATCGCCGCACCGGGACGATCGACCTCTCTGGCCTGCGCGGGACGCTCGAGGTGGTTGCGCTGGTCGCCTCGACCCGCGCGTAACCGCTGCTCCTTCTGGACGCGGCTCTTCGAGCCGCGTCCGAGGGACAGTCCCTCGGACAATGGCCAATTCGGGCGCGTTGATGGAACACAAGCGGCCTGTCCGAGCCGATTTCCGGCCCGGTGACGCGGCTGTGGACGAAGGGTGACATCTCGTCCGCGCGCGTTGTCTCTTCGGCGCAACGAAGCCCTGACAGACCCTGTGGACGACCCGGTACAGGGACTGTCCCTGGGACACGGCCGGAGTGGGCACGGCGGCGAAGCCGAGCGATCCCGGCCGCGTCGCCGGTACGTCCCGCCGGACGCTCGAAGGCTACATCCGCTCGACCATCGCGCGCGCGAACGCGGAGGTCGAGATCTCGTGCGCCCCGTCCATCAGCCTGGCGAGGTCGTAGGTGACCTCGCCGTCGGAGATCGCTGCGCCGAGCGAGTCGACGATCAGGTCGGCTGCCTCGACCCAGCCGAGGTGGCGGAGCATCATCTCGGCTGAGAGGATCAGCGAGCCGGGGTTGACCTTGTCCTGGCCCGCGTACTTCGGTGCGGTGCCGTGGGTCGCCTCGAACATCGCCACCTCGTCGGAGAGGTTGCCCCCCGGGGCGATCCCGATCCCCCCGACCTGGGCCGCGAGCGCGTCGGAGATGTAGTCGCCGTTCAGGTTCAGGGTTGCGATCACGTCGTAGTCGGCCGGCCGGGTCAGGATCTGCTGGAGGAAGGCGTCGGCGATCACGTCCTTGATCGTGATCGTGCCGCCCGCGTGTGCGAGCGCGAGCCAGGGGCCGCCGTCGATCGGGGTCGCGCCGAACTCGCTCGCGGCGAGCGCGTAGCCCCAGTCGCGGAAGCCGCCCTCGGTGAACTTCATGATGTTGCCCTTGTGCACCAGCGTGACCGAGTCGCGCCCGTTCGCGATCGCGTACTCGATCGCCTTGCGGACGAGCCGCTCCGTGCCCTCGCGCGAGACCGGCTTGATCCCGATGCTCGACGTCTCCGGGAAGCGGATCTTCCGCACCCCCATCTCGTCCTGGAGGAAGGCGATCACCTTCCGGGCGCCCTCCGACTCCGCCTCCCACTCGATCCCGGCGTAGATGTCCTCCGAGTTCTCCCGGAAGATCACCATGTCCGTCTTGGACGGGTCCTTGAGCGGGCTCGGCACACCGGGGAAATGCCGCACCGGCCGCAGGCAGACGTACAGGTCGAGCTGCTGTCTGAGCGCGACGTTGAGCGAGCGGATCCCGCCGCCGACCGGCGTCGTCAGCGGCCCCTTGATCGAGACCGAGTACTCGCGGGCGGCCTCGAGCGTCTCGTCCGGCAGCCAGACGTCGCTGCCGTACACGCGGGTTGCCTTCTCGCCGGCGTAGATCTCCATCCACCGGATCCCCCGACCGCCTCCGTATGCCTTCTCCACCGCGGCGTCGACCACCGACCGCATCGCCGGGGTGATGTCCACGCCGATCCCGTCGCCCTCGACGAACGGGACGATCGGGTTGTCGGGCGTCGGCTCGCCGGGGACGATCTTCGCGCCGTCGCTCGGAATCTCGATGTGCGTATCCGCGCTCATTGACCTACCTTGTGATCGTGGCGACCAGGGAAGCTCAGGCTACCGCAGCCGTTCCGGAGGACGCGGCACGGCAGATCGCCACCGTCCTGATCGAGGGCTTCGACAAGCACTACCGGCTCTTCCGGGCGACGAGCGCCGGCGCCAAGGAGCGGTTCGAGGCCGGCGCCTGGACCGACCAGCAGCAGGCGGTTCAGGAGCGGATCCGCTTCTACGACGAGCGCGTCCGCGAGTGTGTCGACCGGCTTCGGGCCGAGTTCGACGTCGATTCGCTCAGCGACGGGACCTGGCGCGACGCGAAGCTCTACTACATCGGCCTGCTCGTCGAGCACAACCAGCCCGAGCTCGCCGAGACGTTCTTCAACTCGGTGATCACGCGGATCCTGCGGCGCACCTACTCCGACAACGCCCTGATCTTCGTGCGCGCGGCGATCTCGACCGAGTACATCGAGCCCGACCCGCCGATCTACCGCAGCTACTACCCGAACACCGAAGGGGAGCGGGAGTGCCTGGTCCGGATCTTCCGTGACTTCGGCTGGAGCCGGCCCTTCGCCGACCTCGACCGCGACCTCGACCACGTGCTGCGCGCCATCGAGGCGCGGCCGGGCGGGCCGTGGACGCACCTGGAGCCGAACCACCAGATCCAGGTGCTGAGCTCGGCTCTCTACCGCAACAAGGCGGCGTACGTGTTCGGGAAGGCGGTCAACGGCAACGACGTGCTGCCCTTCGCGGTGCCGATCCTGCACGACGCCGAGGGCCGCCTCGAGCTGGACGCGATCCTGCTCGAGCCGCAGCAGATCAACAGCCTCTTCTCGCTCTCGCGCGCCTATTTCATGGCCGATATGGAGGTGCCCTCCGGGTACGCGGCGTTCCTGCGGTCGATGGCCCCGCGGCGCGCGCCCTCCGAGCTCTACACGATGCTCGGGCTCGGCAAGCAGGGCAAGACGCTCTTCGTCCGCGAACTGCTCCAGCACCTGCACCACTCGCAGGACGAGTTCGTGGAGGCGCCGGGGATCCGCGGCAAGGTGATGCTCGTCTTCACGCTCCCGTCGTATCCGTACGTCTTCAAGGTGATCCGCGACGAGTTCGGGGCGGGCAAGGACACCGACCGGGAGACGGTCCGCTCGAAGTTCACGATGGTCAAGCACGTCGACCGCGTGGGCCGCCTCGCCGACACGCTCGAGTTCGTCAACCTGACGCTGCCGCGGGAGCGCTTCTCGCCGGAGCTGCTCGAGCAGCTCCACCTGCTGGCGCCCTCGATGATCGTCGACGGCGAGCCGCTCGTGATCCGGCACTGCTACGCGGAGCGGCGGATGGTGCCGCTGAACATCTACCTCGACCGCGCCTCGCCCGAGGAGCGCGTTGCGGCGGTGGTGGACTACGGCAACGCGATCCGCGACCTCGCCGCGGCGAACATCTTCCCCGGCGACCTGCTCTGGCGGAACTTCGGCGTGACGAGCTACGGCCGGGTCGTGTTCTACGACTGCGACGAGATCGAGTACCTGCGCGACGTCAACTTCCGTCGCATCCCACCGGCGCCGGACGCCGAGTCGGAGCTGTCCTCCGAGCCCTGGTACGGCGTCAGGCGAAACGATGTCTTCCCAGAGGAGTTCGCGAGCTTCCTGCTCGGCGACGAGCGCCTGCGCGAGCCCTTCATGCGCCACCACGCCGAGCTGCTCGAGCCGGAGTTCTGGCAGGCGACGCAGCGCCGGATCGAGAGCGGCCAGCTGATGGACTTCTTCCCGTACGCGGAGTCGCTCCGCTTTCGCAACAGCCGGCGGCCGGAGGGTGACACGTAGGTTCGACGCAGAAATGGATTCAGGGCCGCCCGGTACGGGTACCTACCCGCCATGGCGGCCTGGAGGTCTCGATCGAGCATTCTCGCTGCGGCGCTAGCCGCGCTCTGGTTGGCGGGTTCGGCCGCAGGCGCTCCGCGCTTCGGGGTCGCGGAAGACGCACCGAAGTACGCGGACGACGGTGGAGAACGCTACTTCGGGCTGTTCGGCGAATTGGGCTTGACCGTCGACCGCGTCACCGTCCGGTTCGACCGGACCGAGCCCGAGACGATCCAGGAGCGTCCCGCGCTCGATCGGCTCGTGCCCGCCGCCGTCGCGGCAGGGATCGACCTGGTGTTTCAGGTCTACCCGACGAGCCCGCGCGCCTTCGCGGGCGAGCTCGCCGCGACCACCGACGCGTTCGCCTCCTACCTGCGGCTGCTGGCGACCACCTATCCGGACGTGCGCCGCTACATCATCCTGAACGAGCCGAACGAGGCCTACTTCCAGGTGCCTCAGATCGTCCGCGGCGAGATCGTCTCGGCGACCGCCGCCTTCACCGCGCTCGCCAAGGGGTACGACGCGCTCAAGTCCGTCGACCCGACGATCGACGTGATCGGCCTCGCGCTCTCCCCCGAGGCGAACGACCGGACGTCGACCTCACCGGTCCGGTTTCTGGACGCCGTCGGCAGACGCTACCGCCGGAGCGGGCGCACGAAGCCGTTGATGGACGAGCTCGCTCTCCATCTCTACCCGAAGAACGCGGCCCGGCACGATCAGAACACCCACTACGGCTGGCCGAACACGGGGCCGAGCGACCTCGACAGGATCAAGCAGGCATTCAACGACTCCTTTCGGGGCACCGGCCAGCCGGTCTTCCAGGAGACGGCCCGTCCGGTGGGCCCGGTCGTTCGGCTCGTGCTCGACGAGATCGGCTGGCAAGTCGGTGTCCGGCCGGAACTGTCCGACCTGTACACCCACGCCGAGAACACGCCGGTGACGACGGAGCAGCGCCAGAAAGCGATCTACGCCGGGCTGATCTCGAAGCTGCGCTGCGATCCGGCGATCGCCGACTTCCTGTTCTTTCACTTGATCGACGAGGTGGACAGGCGGCGGTTCCAGAGCGGTCTGCTGCGCGCGGACGGAAGCCGCCGCCCGTCGTTCGACGCCGTCGCCTCGGCGATCCACGCGGAGCCGGACTGCTCGGGCCACGGGCGGTGGAAGCCCCTGACCGGCGTCGACTCGCCCGATCTCTCCGTGCCGAAGAAGGCTTCAGCCGGGAACGGCGTGACGATACGCCCGACCGCAGACGAGCGGGTGAAGGTGAGGCTCGCCCTCGTCCGCATCGACTCGCGCCATCCGCCCGGAAGGGAGGCTCTTGTCCGGGCGCTCGCCGCCGACGGCGCCGAGCACGGCGCCGTCGGCGCTCGCTCGGCTGCGGTGCGCGCGGGCCGACGCCCGCCGATTCGCCTGCGGGCCGACCTCGAACCCGGCTCGTACTCCGTGGTCGCGAGGTTCACCGCGGCACTCGCGCCGAACCGGGAGACCGTTGTCGTTCGGACACTCGTCGTCGGCGCGTGAACCACGCGATATGCAGGCAGGTTTGGCGACCGTCGAACCCGGATAAGACGTACTCAGGCACCGGAGATTTGCCGGTGACCGGAGAACGCCACGTCGGATCCAGGAGGTGCACGGTGGTCGCTCTGATCGTGATTCTCGCTCTGCTCGCGGCGCTCTTCGTCGGGCTGGGCTTCGTCGTCAAATGGCTCTTCATCCTGGCTGTCCTCTTCGGGCTTGCCTGGCTGATCACGATGTTCAGCCACGGGCTGCGCCGACGCGCCTGACCTCGGACCGCAGTCGCCGACGCCCTTACGCCCCGCTCGTCACTATGGAAACATGGAGCGGCGCCGGTTCCAGGTGGGCGGCATCGTGCAGGGCGTGGGCTTCAGGCCGTTCGTCTACGGTCTCGCCCGCAAGCACCGTCTCGGCGGCTACGTGCTCAACGACGGAAACGGCGTCACGATCGAGGTGGACGGGCCGCGGGACGCGATCGACGCGTTTGCCGGCGAGCTCCGTGACGAGGCGCCGACGCTCGCCCGGATCGACACGATCGAGGTCGAGGTGCTGCCGTCGCAGGGCGAGCGCGACTTCACGATCGCACCGAGCGCCGCCACCGGCCGGAGCGCGCTGATCCCGCCCGACGCCGCCACCTGCGCCGACTGCCTGCGCGAGCTCTTCGACCCGGCCGACCGCCGCTACCGCTACCCGTTCGTCAACTGCACGCAGTGCGGGCCCCGCTTCACGATCGTCCGTTCGGTGCCCTACGACCGGCCGAACACGACGATGGCCGCCTTCCCGATGTGCTCGGAGTGCAGGGCCGAGTACGAGGATCCTCTCGACCGGCGCTTTCACGCCGAGCCGATTGCCTGCCCGGTCTGCGGGCCGCAGCTCTCCCTGCCGCTCGAGCGGGCCGTCGAGCTGCTGCGCGAGGGCGCGATCCTCGCGGTCAAGGGACTCGGCGGCTACCACCTCGCTTGCGACGCCGGGAACGAGGAAGCCGTCGCGCGGCTGCGGAGCCGCAAGAACCGCGAGGACAAGCCGTTCGCGCTGCTCAGCACGGGCCCCGAGACGCTCGCGACGATCGACGACGAGGAGCTGGAGCTCCTGCGCAGCCGGGAGCGGCCGATCGTCCTGGTTCGTCGCCGCGACGACGCCGCGATCGCGCCGTCGGTGGCGCCGGGCTCGGCGTGGCTCGGGCTGATGCTCCCGTACACGCCGCTGCACCATCTGCTGGCGGCCGACTTCGGCGCGCCGCTCGTGCTGACGAGCGGGAACGCCTCCGACGAGCCGATCGCCTTCGCCGACGGCGAGGCACGCGAGCGTCTGGCCGGGATCGCCGACGAGTTCCTCGGCCACGACCGCCCGATCCACCGCCGCTGCGAGGACTCGGTCGTCCGGGCGCAGTTCGCCGTCCGTCGCTCGCGCGGCTACGCGCCCTCGGCACTGCCGCTGCCGGTCGCCTCGATGCGGCCGCTGGTCGCCGCCGGAGCGAGCATGAAGAGCACCTTCTGCGTGGTGCGCGGCGGCGAGGCATACCTCTCGCCGCATCTCGGCGACCTCGACTCCGAGCTCGCCTACCGAGCGTTCGCCGAGGATCTGGCGCTCTATCTCGAGATGCTCGCCGTCGTCCCGGAGGCGATCGCCCACGACCTCCATCCCGAGTACCTCGCGACCAAGTGGGCGCAGGAGCAGGAGGCCGAGCTCATCGGCGTCCAGCACCACCACGCGCATGCCGCAGCCTGCCTGGCCGAGCACGGCCTCACCGGCCCGGCGCTCGCGGTCGTCTTCGACGGCACCGGCTACGGGCCGGACGGGACGCTCTGGGGCGGGGAGATCCTCAGCTGCGACCTCGCCGGGTACGAGCGGCTCGCCTGGCTCGAGCCGGTGCCGCTACCGGGCGGCGAGCAGGCGATCCGCGAGCCGTGGCGCTGCGCGGCGATCCACCTCGAGCGCGCCGGGCGGCCGGTTCCCTTCGAGCGCTGGCCGGCCGTGCGGCAGAGCCTTGCCGTCAACGCACCGCTCTCCTCGGGGATGGGCCGGCTGTTCGACGCCGTTGCGGCGCTGCTCGGGGTGCGCGAAGAGGTCACCTACGAGGGTCAGGCCGCGATCGAGCTCGAGCATCTGGCCGGCGACATCGCCGCGGAGCCGTACGCCTGGCCCTTCGGCGACGGCGCCGCGCTCGTGGGTCTCGTCCACGACGACCTCGCCGCCGGCCGGCCGAGACCGGAGCTCGCGGCCGCCTTCCACGAGACGATCGCCGCCGCAACCGTGGCAGCCTGCACCGACCTCGCCGGCCCGCGAACGGTGATCCTCTCCGGCGGCACCTTTCAGAACCTGCGCCTGCTCGAGGCGACGACGCGCGGCCTCGAGCGGGAAGGCTTCGCCGTCGTCAGCCACCGCCGTGTCCCGCCGAACGACGGCGGAATCAGCTACGGCCAGGCCGCGGTCGCGGCCGCCCGATCCGCAGCCGGCTGACCCGCGACGATCAGCGGCGCGAGCAGGCGCCCACCGCCGCCACGGCGCATGCCCCGGCAGCGATCGCCGCAGCGGCGCGGCCCGCCTTCCGGCCGAGCGAGGGTTGCGGCTTCAGGAAGACGTCGTCCTCGCGGAGTCCGTCCCGGGCGAGCTTCAGCACCTGTGCGAGATGAAGTGCCCGTCGGTCGGTGCCCTGCTCGATCTGGGTCTTGCACGAGAATCCGTCGGCGACGACGAGCGTACCCGGCTCGGCGCGCCGTACGGCAGGCAGAAGCGCGTGCTCGCCGGCCAGCATCGAGAGGTCGTAGTGACCGGATTCGAACCCCCACGAGCCGGCGAGGCCGCAGCACCCGCCGGTGACCTCCTCGACCTCGAGTCCTGCCTGTTCGAGCAGGGCACGCTCGGGATCGATGCCGCCGGTCGCCTTGTGGTGGCAGTGCCCCCAGAGGAGCGCCTTGCCGACGACCCGCGGCTGCTCGGCGCCGTGCTGATTCAGGAACTCGGCGTAGTGGAAGACGTTCCGCCGCAGCCGCTCGGCGTCGTCGTCGTGCGGGAGGAGCTTCGGCAGCTCGTCCTTGAACACGGCGACGCAGCTCGGCTCGATCCCGACCACCGGCACGCCGGCGCGGACGTCCTCCCGGAGCACGGTCAGCGTGCGCTCCAGATACCGCTTGGCCAGGTCGAGGAAGCCGTAGTCGTAGAGCGGCCTGCCGCAGCAGACATGCCCTCGGGGGAGCTCGACGCGGTACCCCTGCGCCTCGAGTCCCTCGACCGCGGCCACGCCGACGTCGGTGTGGAAGTAGTTGTTGAACGTGTCCGGCCAGAGGATCACCTTCGACCCGTGCGGGTTGATCACCGGGCGGGCCCGGAACCAGTCCTGGAGCGTCAGCGGCGCGAACGCGGGCACCTCGCGAGAGCGGGTCAGCCCGGCGGCGAGCTTGAAGGCGTCGGAGAAAGGCGGTGTGTGCGAGAGGAAGTTGACAAGCCCGGGCAGGCGGGAGGCGATCCGGGCAGCCTGGTCGATCAACCCGAAGGCGTACGCGTGTCGTGGCCGGAGGCGCCCTGCCCAGTGGTGGTGCAGAAACTCGGCCTTGTAGATCGGCATGTCGACACCGACCGGGCAGTCGTTCGTGCAGCCCTTGCAGGCGAGGCAGAGATCGAGCGCCTCCTTTACCTCTTCGCTGCGCCAGCCGTCGGTGACGACCTCGCCGTGGAGCATCTCGAAGAGGAGCCGCGCCCGGCCACGCGTCGAGTGCATCTCCTCCCTGGTGACGATGTAGCTCGGACACATCACGTCCGCGGTGTCCGGGGTGCGGCACTTGCCGACGCCGACACAACGGAGGGCGGCGTGGGCGAAGTCGCCCTTGTCTTCCGGGTAGGAGAAGGTCACATCGGGCCGTTCCGGGTTGTAGCTCGTGCCCAGCTTCAGGTTCTCGTCCAGCCGATAGGGATCGACCACCTTCCCCGGGTTCATCTTCCACTGCGGGTCCCAGATCGACTTGAACTCGCGAAACGCGTCGATCAGCTCCTCGCCGAACATCTTCGGCAGCAGCTCAGCACGCTGCTGGCCGTCGCCATGCTCTCCGGAGAGCGTCCCGCCGTACGCGACGACGAGGTCGGAGGCGGCTTCCATGAAGCGGCGAAACGTCTTCAGCCCATCGGCAGTACGCAGGTCGAAGTCGATCCGGGAGTGGACGCAGCCCTGGCCCAGATGCCCGTACATGGCTCCGCGATAGCCGAACTCGGCGTACAGGCGCTTCAGGTCTCGCAGGTAGTCGCCGACTCGGCCGGGCGGCACCGCGGAGTCCTCCCAACCCGGCCAGTGATCCTTCCCGTCCGCGAAGGCGGTCGCGCCGAGGCCGCCCTCGCGCACCTCCCACAGATGCCGTTCCTGCTGCGCGTCGTCGAAGAGGTTGATCTCCTCCTCTCGGACACCGTGCCTGCGGGCGTCGCGCATGAATGTCCGCGCGAGTTCGTCGGCCTCCTGCTTCGTGTCGGCGCCGAACTCGACCAGCATCCACGCGGCGTCCTCGTCCCGTGCGGGGAGCTGCCGGAGCTCGGAGGGGTGCATGTTCTTGTGCTGCTCGTTCGCGAACAGAATGTGGTCGATTGCCTCGCAGCCGATCGGGCGATGCTCGAGCACCCAGGGAACGGCGTCGCCGGCCGTGCAGATGTCCGGGAACGCGACCACGACGAGCGCTCGCTCCAGCATCGCCGGGGTCAGGTACAGCTCGGCGCGGAGGACAGTTGCGCAGGTCGATTCGGTGCCGACCAGCGCGCGGGCGAGATTGAAGCCCTTCTCGGGCAGCAGCTCGTCCAGGTTGTACCCGGACACGCGCCGCGGCAGCTCCTCCACGCTCGGATAGCGGGCGCGGATCAGGTCGGCGCGGCGGTCGCGGAGGTCGCGCAATCGCGCGTAGATCTCGCCGCGACGGCCGCCGGCGGCAACGGTGCGCTCGACCTCCTCGTCGCCGGTCTCGCCGACCCAGAAGCGCTCCCCCTCGTAGGTGACGATCTCGAGCGAATGAACGTTGTCAGAGGTGCGCGGGCCGTGTCCGTAGAACTGCGCCTGCACGGAGTGGACCCCGCACGAGTTGTTGCCGATGTTCCCGCCGATCGTGCAGTACTCGTGTGTGGACGGGTCGGGGCCGAAGATCACGTTCCACTTGCCGCAGTGCTCGTTCACCTGCTCGTTGACGGCTCCGGGCTCGACCAGGACCGTGCCGCGGGCGAGGTCGGGGTCGCCGATCGCGCGCAGGTACTTGGAGTGGTCGATGACGACCGCGAAGTTGACCGTCTCGCCGGAGAGGCTGGTCCCGGCGCCGCGCGAGACGATCGGCGCGCCGAACTCGGCGCAGGCGACGTGCGTGGCGACGACGTCGTCGAGCGTCTTCGGGATCACCACACCGATCGGCGGCTGACGGTAGTTGGAGGCGTCGGTTGCGTAGAGCGCCCGCGTAGCGACGTCGAATCGCACCTCGCCCTCGACCGAGTTCCGGAGCATCCGCGTCAGCCCGCGGCGATCGACCTCAGCCGTCGCCGCCATTCCGCCTCGGAAGCGGAGGTCGATCCGGGCGGGGATCTGGACGGGACTCACAGCCGGTATGCCTCCGCGTCGGCGCGGCGCAGCTCGAGCCCGTGCCCCGGACGCGAGCGGTCCGGCCGGAGCGCTCCGTCGTCCGGCTCGAGAACCCCGTCGAAGAGCATCCGCTCGATCCGGACGTGATCGTGGAAGTACTCGAGGTGACGGAGCCGTGGAACGGCGCAGAAGGCGTGGGCGGAGAGCTGTGGTGCGCAGTGGGCGGAGAGGTCGATCCCGTCCGCCGCGGCGAGCGCCGCAGCGCCGAGCAGACCCGTTATCCCTCCGCAGCGGGTCACGTCCGCCTGGAGGCAGTCGACCGCGCCGGCGTCGAGCAGGTTCCGGAAATCGGCCGCCACGGACGCGTACTCGCCTGCGGCGATGTCGATTCCGCCGGGACTCCGGTCGCGCAACAGCCTCAATCCCTCCAGGTCATCCGAGCTGACCGGTTCCTCGAACCAGGACGCGCCCCAGCGGCCGGCGAGCCGCTCCGCCCACACCAGCGCTTGCTTGCGGTTCAGCGCACCGTTGGCGTCCGCGTACAACTCGACGTCGTCGCCGATCTCCGCGCGGGCGGCATCGAGCCGGGCGGGATCGTCCTCGGGGTGTCGGGAGATCTTCAGCTTGACCCGCGGAATGCCGTCGGCAACCCAGCCGCCGAGCTGCTCGCGCAAGCGGTTGAGCGGGTAGTTGCAGAAGCCTCCGCTTCCGTAGATCGGCACCTGCTCGTGCGCCGCCGGCAGGACATCGACGAGCGGGAGCCCGAGCAGGCGGGCCTTGAGATCCCAGAGCGCGACGTCCACGGCCGACAGCGCCATGAAGCCGACCCCCGGACGGCCGATGTTCCGCAGCTCCGCGGCGAGCCTTTGCCAGACGGCCGATGGGGCCGTCGCGTCCGTGCCCTCGACGAGCGGGCTCAGCGTCTCCTCGACTACCTGCGCAGCTGCGGAATGCGCGTACGTGTAGCCGAGGCCGGTCTCGCCGTCCGCGTAGGCGTGGACGACGACGATCGTCGTCGAGTCCCATGAGAGCGTGCCGTCGGTCTCTCCCCCGTCGGGCCCGTCGGTCGGGATCTCGAAGGCCGCGACCTCCAGGTGCCGGACGGCCGGGCCGGTCGCGATCGCGCTCATCCGCGCCCCGGAATCGACTCCTTGAACTCCTGAAGCTTGCCGACGAACGACTTCTGCAGCACCCCGACGCGCTCCGGGTCTCCCTTGACCATCGCCTTCGCCATCTGCTTCGCCTGGTCGGCACGAATGTGCGGCGGCAGCGGCGGAATCTCGGGATCGGTCTTGACCTCGAGCAGGCACGGCCGGCCCGCCGAGAGCGCCTCCGCCCAGGCGTCGCCGACGGCGTCGTCGGAGTCGCAGTAGACGCCGGCCAGGCCCAGCAGCTCGGCGTAGCGATGGTAGGGCACGTCCGGGATCCACTGGCTGCCGAGGAACTTCGGATCGCCCGCGAGAACCCGCTGCTCCCACGTCACCTGGTTCAGGTCCTGGTTGTTGAAGACGCAGAAGACGAGCGTCGGGTTGTCCCGCCAGCGGTGCTCCCAGTAGCGCTTGACGGTGATCAGCTCGTTCATCCCGTTCATCTGGAAGGCACCGTCGCCGACGATCGCGATCACGGGCCGGTCCGGGTGCGCGAACTTGGCCGCAATCGCATACGGAGTCCCGGCACCCATCGTCGCCAGCGTCCCGGAGAGCGACGCTTTCATCCCCTGCCGCAACTTGAGCTGGCGGGCCCACCAGTTCGTCGACGAGCCTGAGTCGGCCGCGATGATCGCGCCGTCCGGCAGACGCTGTGACAGCTCCCAGATCACACGCTGGGGGTTGACCGGCTCCGCATGCTCGAGCGCACGGTTTTCGACCACGCGCCACCACTCTGCGACCTCCTGCTCGACCCGCTCGCGCCACGAGCGGTCCTCCTTGCGGCGCAGCTTCGGAATCAGCTCGGTCAGCGTGTCCTTCGCGTCGCCGACGAGCGCGACGTCGGCCGGATAGCGCATCCCGATCATCCGGCCGTCGAGGTCGATCTCGACGCAGCGCGCCTTGCCCTCCTCGGGCAGAAACTCGGCGTACGGGAAGCTCGTCCCGACCATGAAGAGCGTGTCGCAGTTCTCCATCAGCTCGAAGCTCGCGGTCGAGCCGAGCAGGCCGATGGGGCCGGTCACGAACGGCAGGTCGTCGGGCAGGGCGGAGCGGCCGAGCAGCGCCTTCGCGACGCCCGCGCCGAGTAGCTCGGCCACCTGGACGACCTCGTCTCCGGCTTCGGCGGCGCCCTGGCCGATCAGCATCGCCACTCGCTCGCCCTCGTTGAGGATCTCCGCGGCCCGCGCGAGGTCCGGCTCCGGCGGGATCACCCGCGGGCGCGAGTACCCGACGCTCGAGAAGACTGCGCCGTGGACGCGCGGCGGAGACTCGACCGCATCGGCTTCCTGGACGTCGCCCGGGAAGATCAGCGTGGTGACGCCCTTGCGGTCGAGTGCGATCCGCACGGCGCGGTCGACGAGGTGGCGGGCCTGCACGGGGTCCATGCAGTACTGGACGAACTCGGAGACGTCCTTGAACAACACCTGGAGGTCGACCTCCTGCTGGTAATCGGCCCCGAGGGACATCCGCTTCTGCTGGCCGACGATCGCCACGACCGGCTGGTGGTCGAGCTTGGCGTCGTAGAGGCCGTTCAGCAGGTGGATCGCGCCCGGACCGGACGTCGCGATGCAGCAGCCGGCCTCGCCGGTGAACTTGGCGTGGCCGCAGGCCATGAATGCCGCCGTCTCCTCGTGCCGTGCCTGGATGAACTCCGGGTCTCCGTCCGCGCGGTCAAACGCACCGAGAAAGCCGTTGATCCCGTCACCCGGGTAGCCGTAGATCCGGTGAATCCCCCATTGCTTCAGACGTTCGAGCACATAGTCGGCAACCAGCTGTCCCATCACACGCTCCGTTTCGCTCGCTTGCTCGTCTCTGCATGACTACCTCGAAGGAGCGGGATCAAAACTCGGTCGGCTGATCGCGCATGTGAGACTCGCGGGCCCGAGCGTGAAGGTGGTCGGTCGAGGCTGTAGAAGTAGAGCCAGACGGGACCGAGGTACAGCGCAGTGATCGGGTTCATCACGCCCATGTGCTGGCGGTGACCGAGCAGGAGCTCGTCGACGACGATGACGAGCGCGGAGCCGAAGCCGAGGCGAGCCCGATCCAGCTGGCGACGGTCAGCCAGAGCATGCCCGTTTGCCTAACCGATCTCGATCGTTACCAAACGGGGGTCGTGAGCAGTACGGATTGGGCGCGGCGCATCACGGGTAGACGGCAGCCATGATCGGCCCGGCGCGCGCGTGGCGCGATGTTCGCACGAACCTCTGGTTCGTGCCCGGAGCGATCCTCCTCGCCGCTGCCGCGCTCGCATTCGGGCTGATCGAAATCGATCGAAGGCTCAGCCCGCACTTCGGCTTCGCCTTCAACGGCGACGCAGCCGCGGCGCGCACGGTGCTCAGCGTCCTTGCCGGTTCGTTGATCACCGTGGCCGGCGTCTCGCTCTCGTTGACCGTCCTCGTCCTCCAACTCGCGTCGAGCCAGTTCAGCCCGCGCGTACTGCCGAGCTTCCTCGGCGACGGCTTGACGCAGGTGACGGTGGGCGGATTCGTCGGGATCTTCACGTTCTCGCTCATCGCCCTGCGTTCGGTCGAGAGCGGATTCGTCCCGCACCTGACCGTGACCGTGGCCAGCGCGCTCGGCATCCTGAGCGTGGTGCTCCTCGTGGCGTTCATCCACCACGTCTCGCGGATCATCCAGGTCTCCCAGATCGCCGCTCGGATCGGGGCGGCGACGCTGAGACGGCTGGAGGTGCTCTACCCGGAGCCGTTCGGGCATTCCGGGGAGGAAGGCAACGCCGACCTGCTCGTGTCCGAGTGGCGTCGCACGGCGCGACCGCACCCGATCGCCGCCGGCCGCCCCGGCTACGTCAAGGAAATCGATCTCCATCTCGTCGCCAAGCCGCTCGACGGCCAAAGCGCCCGGGTTCATGTCATCGTCGCACCGGGTGACTTCGTCGCACCCGACGACGTTCTTGCGGAGTACTGGGGCGACGGCTGGGAGAGCGCCGAGCGTGCGATCCGGCGCGCGATCGGACTGGGGAACGAACGCAGCCTGGACTCCGACCTTGCGTTCGGCATCCGTCAGCTCACCGACATCGCCCTCAGGGCACTCTCTCCTTCGCTCAACGACCCGACGACCGCGCGCACCTGCATCGGCTACATCCGCGCGGTTCTGGACGGTCTCGCCGGGCGCGATCTGCCGCCGCGCCGCCGAGACTTCGACGACACCGACGCAGTCGTAGTCACCACGCGCCGGGAATTCCCCGATTACCTCCAGGCGATCGTCGAGATCGCGCGCTTCGCCGGCCCGGCGGTCGAGGTTACGGAAGCCCTGGTCCGAGCCTGTGAGTCGGCGGGCGGGCGCGCAGAACAGGCCGGAGCGGCCGACCGCGCGGCCGCGGCCGGCGTTGTCGCGCGCGCGGTTGCCGAACTCGGCTATTACGAACGATCGTCCAGGACGTCGTGCGCCGCGGCAACTGCGATGCCGTAGACGAGGTGGTAGGAGGCGTCGCGCGCGATCGTCTTCACCGGGTAACGCCACGGCGGCTCGTAGAGTCCGATCGGGACGAGTGCAGCGTACGACGCCGCCCACGCGCAGGAGCCGAGCGCGACCCCCAGAGCCGGCGTGCTGCCACGCACGCTCGGACGCACGATCCCATAGGCGCCGCCCCAGGAGACCCCTGTCAGCCAGTGGACAATGTTCGTCAGCACCGGAATCCGTTCGGCCGAGATGGGCACCCGCGCAACGCCTTCGAGGAACCGCCGGGCCAGCTTCGCCGGGGTGGGTGCACTCTCCCACGGGTCTTCTGGCGCCGGCTCTCGTCCGTCCCCGCTTGCCGCGACCGAGCCTGCGAGCTTCTGCCAGGCGGTCATTGCGGCGGTACCGGCGACGCCGGCGAGCACGCCTCGGCCGAGCGCTTCCAGTGGTGTGACGCCCCTCGTCATGCGATCACCGTTCCCGCCGGCGACACACGACAAACGCGGCGTCTGGGGCGGCGATGTCACCGCCGCCTCGCAAAGGCGGCGGCCAGGCCTCCGGCCGCGACGCCGGCCGCCAGCAGTGGGCGGACCTCGGTCAGGCGCAACTGGGGGCTGTGCGCATGTGCCCTGTCGTCGAAACGGCCGTGGGCACCCTCGTCGCGGTCGATGGGCTCGAACAGGTTGTCGGGCCGGTCGCGGTCGACCGGGACGTCCTTCATCTGCTGCGATCCGTACGCGGTACGCGCGAGGTACCGCTCCATCAGCCACGGCGCCAGCTTGTTCCCGACGATCGTCGCGACGGTGGGGAAGCCGACGTAGAGCTCTCGGCGGTCGTGGTGGGCCGCCCAGTAGATCGCCCGCGCGGCGACCTCCGGCTGATAGACCGGCGGCACCGGCATCGGGTGCCCCTCGACGGGCGCCTTCACGCGGCAGTGGTCGAACTGGGGCGTATTCAGCCCCGGCAGCTGAACCATCGACAGCCGCACCTTGGAGCCACGGTGTCGCAGCTCGCAGCGGAGCGACTCGAAGAGTCCTCTGACGGCGTGCTTGGCGCCGCAGTAGGGCGCCTGCAAGGGGATACCGCGGTACGCCAGAGCCGAGCCGACGAGCACCACCGAGCCGCGGTCCCGCGGCAGCATCCGCTCGAGAGCCACCTTCGTCCCCCAGACGGTGCCGAGGTAGGTGACCTCCGTCGCGCGCCGGAATTCGGCCGGATCGATCTCGACGAACTCGCCGAAGATCGTGGTCATGGCGTCGTTCACCCAGACGTCGATCGGCCCGAGCGCCTCTTCGGTCGCCTCCGCGGCGGCCGCGACCTGCTCGTGGTCGGCGACGTCCGTCGGCAGCGCCAGGGCCTCCCCGCCCGCCTCCTCGATCTCGCGTCTTGCCCCTTCGAGGCCGGCGCGGCCGCGGGCCAGGAGCGCAACCTTTGCACCGTGGCGGCCGAACTCCACAGCGGCCGCGCGGCCGATACCCGCGGACGCGCCCGTTACGACGACGACTTCAGCTCGACTCATGACGTACCTCCTCCAGTGCGTGGGCTGCGTTGATCAGTGCAAGATGTGTCAGTGCCTGGGGGAAGTTGCCGAGCAACTCCCGCGTTTCGGGATCGATCTGCTCCGAGAACAGCCCGACCTCGTTGCCCACCATGACCAGCTCGGCCATCAGGGACGATGCCTCCTGCACCCTGCCCAGGTGGACGAGAGCCTCGACGAGCCAGAACGAACAGGCGAGGAAGGCCCCCTCCTGGCCGCGCATGCCGCTGTAGCGGTACAGCAACGGCCCCGCCCCGAGCTCCTCGCGGATCGCCTCGACCGTGGACTCGAGCCGGCCGGGCTCGAAGATGCTCCACTGCGCGACCCGGAGTACGGAGGCATCGAGCTTCTCCGTACCCGGATAGAAGACGTACGCCCCTCGGCCGGGCGACCAGCACTCCTCCCGGACGAAGGTTCGTACCGCCTCTGCCTGCCCGCGCCAGCGGTCGGTGTCTCCCTCGATGTGGCCGTCGTGGGCGAGCTCGAGAGCCCGCTCCAGCGCCCCCCAGCAGGCGATCTTCGAGCTCGTGTAGTGCTGCTCCTCGGGGAGCTCCCAGATGCCCGAGTCCTGCTCGTGCCAGATCGAGCAGACGAAGTCGGCGATCTCGCTGACCCGTCTGGAGGTCTCCGCGTCGAGCGCGTTCCCATTCTCGACGTAGAGCCCGATCGTCTCCAGTAGGTCGCCGTACGTCCCCAGCTGGCGCTGACCGGCGGCCCGGTTTCCGCGCCGAACGGGTTGCGAGCCACGATAGCCCGCGAGCGGCAGCTCCTCCTCGTCCCCATCCGGCACGTCTCCCGAGAGCGTGTACATCGGCTGCAATCGGGGGTGCGACCGGTTCGTCGCCGCCAGCAGCCAGGCCAGCGACCCGTGCACCTGCTCCCGGTATCCGAGCCTGGTGAGCGCGTCGAGCACGAAGGCCGTGTCGCGCACCCAGGCGAAGCGGTAGTCGTAGTTCTTGTCGCCGCCGATGCGCTCCGGCAGCGACGTCGTCGGTGCCGCGGCGACCGCGCCGGTTGGGGCGTAGACGAGCAGCTTGAGTGCAAGCGCGCTGCGGACGACGGCCTCGCGGTAGTCGCCGTCGTACGAGGCCTTCCCGGACCACCGCCGCCAGGCGCCGCACGTGCTCTCGAACCGGGCCTCCACCTCCTCGCGCAACGGAAGCGGCAACGGCTCGTTCTCGACCGAGATCAGGCAGAGCAAGGCGCTCCTGCCTGCGGCGAGTGTGAACGACCCCGAGACGGAGCCTTCGGCGCACACCGGCTCGCCCGCGTCGAACGGCCGGACGGCGAGGAGCGTGTCGCCCCTGCGCAGCACCGGCACGCCGCTGCGGGAGTCGAGCTCGACCGGCTCGGGCTCGAAGTGGTGCCCCGGCCGGACCTGCCAGCGGAGCGGCAGGCGCCCGTCGACCCCTTCGATCTTGCGCGCGAGCTCGAACCAGGGCAGGAGTCCGCCGTCCTGGAGCAGCACCGCGTCGGTCACGCGGACGGCTCCGCTTGTCGCTCGGAACTCCGTCTCGAAGACGTTGGTGCCCGGCAGGTACCGACGCTCGACCGCGAACGGCTCTTCCGGCGCCAGAGTGAAGCTTCCGCCGCGCTCGGCGTCGAGCAGTGCCGCGAATACGGCCGGGCTGTCGATCCTCGGGAGAGTAAGCCAGTCGATCGAGCCGTCGGCGGCGACGAGTGCGACCGTGCGACCGTCGCCGATCGCCGCGTAGTCGCCGATCGGTGCGAAGCCGTCGACCCGAATTCTCTGGTTGCCTCGCTGCATCAGACGACGGCGGGCCTTCGTTCCGGCTCGTCCTCCTCGGCCTCGCGACGCGCGCGGTCGCGCTCGCGCTCCACTTCCTCGCCCCGGCGAAGCTCCGTACACACCTTGCGGGTGATCGTGTAGACGAGTACCGGCACGACCCAAACCAGAACTCGGTAGGCCCAGATCTGGGACGTGTACGAGATCCCGAAGCTGACGAAGACCCGGTCGGCCGAGCCGGCGACGAAGACGAGGAACACCCAGGTGAGCAGCGCCATGCCGAAGGCCGTGCGCCTCGGAGCATCCCGCGGCCGGTCGAGCAGATTGTGGAGCTCCCGGTCACCGGTCAGCCTGCGCTCGAGCCACGGCCAGAGCGCGAGGATGCCGAAGACGGCGAGCGGGAAGGCGGCGCCGCCCCAGAACGGATTCGGCACGACCGTGTACCTGCCGATCGTCAGGTCGAAACCGGGGACGAGGCGCAGGCCGCCGATCAGCCAGCCGAGGTACCAGTCCGGCTGGGCGCCGTTCGTCGACAGGTACGTGTGAAAGGGACCCCAGAGCCAGATCGGGTTGATCTGCACAAGCCCGCCGAGCAGAAAGAGGATGCCGGCGACGACGAACGCGAGCCCGAGCGAGCGCGGTACCTGCGCCGGGAACGCCGGGATTCCGACCACCTTCTTCTCGGTGTGCCGCGGCGACCGGCGGAACTGCGTGTGGTGGCGTGAGGCGACCAGCGCCAGATGCAGTCCGATCAGGGCGAAGAGCAGGAGGGGGATGAGCAGGACGTGGGCGATGTACATCCGTGACCAGAACGCCGACGTCCCCGGGAACGGCCCGCCCCAGATCAGCCCGGCGAGGTTTCCGCCGACGAACGGCAGCGAGAGCGCGACGCCGTAGCCGATCGCGAGCCCCATGCCCGAGAGCAGGTCGTCGACCAGGGAGTAACCGAGGTAGCCCTCGAGCAGGGCGAGCACGAGCATCGCGAGCCCGATGTAGTAGGTCAGGTCGCGCGGCTTGCGGTAGGCCCCGGTGAAGAAGACGCGGAGCAGGTGGAGGACGATCGAGGCGACGAACAGGTTGGCCGCCCAGTGGTGGGTCTGGCGGATCAGGAGGCCCGCCTTGACCGAGAAGGAGATGTCGACGACCGACCTGTACGCGGGCGTCATCGTCACCCCCTGGAGCGGAGCGTACGGTCCGTGGTACACGACCTCGCGGGCGACGCTGTCGTCGAAGAAGAAGGTGAGGTAGACGCCGGTCCCGACGAGCACGACGAAGCTGTAGAGGGCAACCTCGCCGAGCAGGAACGACCAGTGGTCGGGGAAGACGTACCGCAGCGCCTTGCGGATGAAGGGAATCCCGCCGGTGCGCTCGTCGAGATAACGGACGGCGCTCCTGATCACGGCCTCGGCTCCCGGTTGCGCACGCCCCACCACGAAGGGCCGACCGCCCCGGAGAAATTGCCGCCCGCCCGCAGGTGGCCTCGGCCGTCGATCGTCAGCGGCAGCTGCGGCAGGGGTCGCCCGGCCGGACCGGACTCGACCGTGCCGCCCTTCGACGGGTCGAACGTCGAGTAGTGACAGGGACAGACGAGAGCGGGCTTCGGGTCGTTCGGCTGGAAGAGCGGCGCTCGGTAGAGGGAGATCGCGCAGCCGGCGTGCGTGCAGATCTTCGAGTAGGCCAGGATCCCGCCGGGCGCCCAGTTCGCGCGACCCGCCGGCAGGTCGATCGTCTCCTCCGGCAGCCGGACGACCACGAGCGACGAGCCGACCGCCTCGCGATCGGCCCCTTCGGGAAAGGCCGTGTAGAAGGTGCCTTCGTGGATGTCCGCCGCCCGGTAGGGCCGGTTGTGCTCGTCGACGAGGCGCCGGCCCCGCCGCCACGGGGTGCGGAAGAACTGCGCGACCCGGAACAGCGGGCCGAGCGAGACGGCGGGTGTCAGCAGCGCGATCCCGAGCGCGCCGCCGGCCGCTCCGCCCGCGAGCGTCAGCAAGCGCCTGCGCGAGATCGCGTCGCCGCTCTCGCTGAAGATCTGCTCGACCCGTTCCTGCTCCTCCGAGTGTGCAGGAGGCGGATAGTCCTCCTCTTCCTCCTCCGTCACGACCACGCCGCGGCCGACGACGATCAGCCCGGCACCCGCCAGCACGAGCGCTCCCCCCAGCGAGGCGCCGAGGGTCTGCGTGAGCGGGCCCAGCTCCAGCCCGTACACGAGCGGGAAGGCTGCGGCCCAGCCCGCGGCGAGCAGGAAGAGCACGATCGCGACTCGCTCGGCGCGATCGTTCGGAGAACGGTCGGCGACGATCCGCTCGCGACGGCGCGGAGCGAGCCGTCCGAGGAGCAGGATCACGCCGGCGAGCAGCCAGGTTCGCAGCCGGGTCAACTCCTGAGCCTCCTGCCGACCGCGACGCAGGCGCCGACCGCGGCGAGCGCGCCGACGAGCCAGGTGACCAGCCCCTCCGGGATCGGGCCGAGATAGCCGATCCCCCAACCGCCGTCGTGGTTCGGGCTCCGCGCCGCGTACCGGACGTAGCGGATGATCGAATCCACCTGCGGGTCGGTCAGGTCGCCCTCCGAGTAGCGCGGCATGACGAACGGCCCGATCCGCACCGCCTCGGCGATCTGGGCCGCCGTTGCATCCCCGAGCGGAGGCGCAACGGCGCCGCCGACGTAGCCGCCTCGCCCGGCGATCTGGTGACAGCCCGCGCAGTGCTCGGTGAAGAGCTGAAGGCCTTCGGACAGGCTCCCCCGCTCGGGGTGCGGCTTCGGGATCGCCGGACCGGGTGCGAGCCACGCGACGTACGCGGTCAGCGCGGCGATCTGATCGCCGTCGAGCAGCAGGTCGCTCCTGCGTCCGGGCTGGGCGCCGACGTGCGGCAGCGGCATGTAGCCCGTCCGCAGGTAGAAGTCCGCAGCCAGGGGACCGACGCCGCGCAGGGGCGGCCCGTAGCCGGTCTGCCGCTGCTGCGAGCGTCCCGGGGACGCGCCGATCGATCGAGAGCCGTCCGCGCTCACGCCGGCGCCGTTCGCCCCGTGGCAGGCCAGGCAGTACTCGCCGTAGAGGTGATAACCACGCCGCTCGAGCGCGGTCGGAGGCGTGCCGACGTGGCGCGGCGTCTGCGCCGCGGTCGCCCCGGCGAGCGCGGCGGCGACGACCGCGGCGAGGAGCAAGGCTGCCGGACGCCGGGTCACGACTGGGTACACCCGTAGCCGTAGACCGACGCGATCCCGTCGAGAGCGACGATGCAGAGGAAGATCAGGTTCATCACCATCGCCGCGATCGAGAAGAACCTCATCCGGGCGAGCGTGGGCTCTCCGTCGTCGCCGATCCCCCGCGTTCGCAGGAAGACGAGGACCGCGGCTGCCTCGGCGAGCAGGATGATCGCCCCGGCCGAAGCCGCGAGGGCGATCTGCCACGCGTCGTTGTCGACTCCCCAGCCGCGGCTGCCGGGGCTGCAGACCGCCTCCGTCACGCCGAAGCCGAGCACGTGCTGCGACGTCCAGGTCAGGGCGGCGCCGAAGACGCCGAACCACTGGAGCACCTCGAGGCTCCGTCTACCGAGCGGCGCAGTCATACGGCCGCGGAGAGGATCGTGCCGACGGCGCAGAGCGTCAGCAGGTTGACGGCGTGCCAGTACAGGGCGATCGCCCGGGCGGCGTTCTGGCGGTATGTCGTGAGGCCGCGGGCGAGCTTCGCGAGCAGCCAGGCGGACAGGAGCATCCCGACGAACACGTGCGCGTGGTCGGCCCCGAGCAGCGTGTAGTAGATCGAGGCGTAGGCGCTGCCGCTCGGCCTGAAGCGCTGGAGGTCGTCGTAGTACCTGACGATCTGGAGCGCGAAGTACCCGCTCTGCACGAGGAGGGCGGCGAGGAGTGCGGTGCGCGCCGCGTTCAGGCGGCCGGCGCGCGCCCAGACCGACGCGGCCTGCATCGGCACGCTGGTCGCCGCGAGCACACAGGCGAGGACGAGCGGAATGCCGACCGCCGGCTCGGGGACACCTGCGGGAGGCCAGTCCACCGCGTGGAACCGGAGGTAGTAGTAGGTGCCGAAGAACGAGGCGAACAGCGTCGACTCGCCGGCGACGAGCATCAGCATCCCCCACCAGCCGAGGGAGAAGCCTGTGCGCCGGGCGGCCGAGTACCCGCTCACTCGTGCGGCTCCCGCGAATGCCAGGCGAGCAGCGCGACCGCGCAGAGGCCGGCGAAGCCACCGGCGATCGCATACGAGTGGATCACCAGCATCGTGAAGCCGAGGCTCATGCAGAGGGCGAGTACCACCGGCCACGGCGACCCGTGCGGCATTTCGATCACCTCCGCGAACATTCCGTCGACGGTGGTCGTCAGGGGCTGCTGGTGCCCGCGCTGGAGAACGAGCACGCCTCGCTCGAGCCGCCGGCGGTCCTCCAGGCGATCGCCCTCGTCCCAGTTCGGGTAGGGGCTCGAGACCTTGGGGATGACCGGGAAGTTGTACTCGGGGGGAGGCGAGCTCACCGACCATTCGAGCGTCGGTCCGTGCCACGGGTCGGCACCCGCCGGTGGGCCGCGGAAGTAGCTGACCGCCAGATTTGCGAAGAGGACGAGGATCCCGGCCGTGGTGACGAACGCGCCGATCGTCTCGGCGAGGTTGTACGGCCCCCAGCCGAGTCCCTCGGGGTACGTGTAGACGCGCCGCGGCATTCCCAGCAGCCCGACGACGTGCATCGGAAAGAAGAGGAGGTTCGTCCCGACGAAGATCGTCCAGAAGCTGATCTGCCCGGGGAGCTCGAAGTAGAGCTTCCCGGTCACCTTCGGGAACCAGTAGTACATGCCGCCGAAGATCGGAAAGACGGCGGCGCCGAAGATGATGTAGTGGAAGTGAGCGACGACGAAGTAGGTGTCCGTCACCTGCTGGTCGAAGGGCACCGCCAGGAACATGATCCCGGTCAGCCCGCCGACGACGAACATGAAGATGAAGCCGGCGATGAAGAGCAGCGGGGTCTTGAACCTGGCGATTCCGGCGAGCATCGTCGAGAGCCAGGCGAAGACCTGGATCGTGCTCGGGATGACGACCAGCCCGGTCGCGGCCGCGAAGAAGGCGACCGTGATCGTCGGCAGTCCGACCGCGAACATGTGGTGGGCCCAGACGCCGAAGCCGATGAAGACGACGAGCAGCTCCGCGATCGCGACGAGCGGAAACGCGACCATGCGGCGCTGGGTGAAGGCCGGGATGATCTCGGTCGCGATCCCGAAGGCGGGGACGATCAGGATGTAGACCTCCGGGTGGCCGAAGATCCAGAACAGGTGCTGCCAGAGCAGCGGGTCGCCTCCGTGCGCGACGTCGAAGAAGTGCAGTCCCAGGTTCCGCTCGGCGAACAGGAAGATCAGGTCGGCGCTCAGCGGCGGCAGCGCGAAGAGCAGACCGAGAGACGCGGCGAGGAAGGCAAAGCCGAAGAGCGGGATGCGGTTGAACGACATCCCGGGCGCCCGCATCTTGAAGATCGTCACGATGAAATTTGCCGCGGTCATCGTCGAGGCGATTCCGTTGAAGATCAGGCCGAGCGCGTAGAAGTCGACGTTCGGCCCCGGGTCGTGGTTGGCCAGGGCGAGCGGCGGGTAGTCGAACCAGCCGGCGTTCGGCCCGTAGCCGAGGAAGAAGCCCGTGTAGAGGAAGATCGCCGAGCCGAGGAAGACCCAGTAGCTGAGCGCGTTCATTCTCGGAAACGCCATGTCCCGCGCGCCGAGCATCAGCGGGAGCAGGTAGTTCCCGAACGCTCCCGTCGTCATCGGGATGATGAAGAAGAAGATCATCGTCACCCCGTGGGTCGTGAAGAGCTCGCTGTACGTGCTCGGCGAGACCACCGAGTTCCCAGGAGCCTCGAGCTGGGTGCGGACGAGCAGCGCCTCGATGCCGCCGGCGCCGAAGAGCAGGAGCGTGGTCCAGAAGTAGAGGAGGCCGATTCGCTTGTGGTCGGTGGTCGTCAGCCAGCCGAGGATTCCGGGCCGCTCCTGCCACAGCCGATCGAGCCGTCGAATGCGTTCGTCGGCAGTGCCCGCGAGCGGCGGCGTGATCGCCGTCAACGCAGGCTCTCCAGGTACGCGAGCAGGTCGTTCAGCTGCTCCGGCGCAAGGTCGATGTTCGGCATCAGGTTCCCCGGCTTGAGGTGCTGGGAGTCGACGATCCATTCCCGGAGGTCTTCCCTCCGGTTCGCGATCACGAGCCCGCCGAGCGTCGTCCGGGTCGCCAGGTGGGTCAGGTCGGGCCCGTGTCCGCCGCTCGCCGAGGTGCCGCGGATGGTGTGGCAGCTCGAGCACGCGCCGTCGAGGAAGACCCGCTGCCCCGCTCGCTCGGCCTCCGTCACCGGAGCGTGAGCCGGCTCCGCCTGCCCGGCAAGCCACGCACGGAACCGCGCCGGCGGCTGAGCGACGACCAGGAAGGCCATGTTCGCGTGCTGGAGACCGCAGAACTCGGCGCACTGACCGCGGAAGATCCCGGGCTGGTCGGCCCGCAGGAGGATCCGGTTCGTGCGGCCCGGAATGACGTCGATCTTCCGGTTCAGTGCCGGCACCCAGAAGCTGTGGATCACGTCCACCGTCCGCACCTCCAGGTCGATCGAGGTCTGAGACGGAATGTGGATCTCGTCCGCGACCACGGCTTTCGACCCCGGGTAGCGGGCTTCCCAGAACCACTGGTGGGCGACGACGGTGATCGTCATTGTCGTCGCTCCGGCGGCGGGCGCCTGCGAGTCGCGGATCAGGAAAATGTCGGAGACGACGAAGAGCGTGGCGACCACGAGGATCGGCAGTGCGATCCCGGCACCCCCGACGAGCCAGCGGCCGAGCCGGTCGCCGTCCCGGCGCTTGCGGCGCACCCAGGCGAGGACGAGCAGCGCGACGATCAGCGCGAGCCCGAGCCAGGCCCCGATCATCATCTCCCAGAAGAGGCTTGAGATCTCCCGTGCGGGCTTGCTCTTCGGGGCGAGGGTCGACTGCTTCGAGCCGCAGCCGGCAGCGACCAGCGCAGTCAGCAGGCCGATCAGGGCTGCCGGCAGCTTCCTCACGACGCGGTCACGCCCACCGATCACCGCCGTCCGGCTGCGCATACGACCACGGCAGCTGATCGAGCCTGGCCGGGATCTTCGTCTCGATCGTGCCTGTCTGCGCTCACCGCGCAGCGCTCTTACCCCGACTCCGCGCCGCTGAATCCTCGACGGACGCTGCTACGGTCCACCCTCGGGTTTCGGCAACCGCGAGGTCGGGAAGTGATCGGGCAACAATCGGGGCGGATACACCTGACCGAATCCTCAGGTGCCACCGGCCCTCATCGCGAAAGGAGACGTCGTGGTCATCGTCGTGTTGTTGTTGCTCCTCCTGCTGCTCGGCGTGGTCGGCGGGATCGTGGTGACGAAGTTCCTGTTCTTCGTGCTGCTCGCCGCCGCACTGCTGGCCCTGATCGGCTTCTTCAGCCGGGGCCGAAGCAGCACGCTCTAGCCGTCTTCGTCTGAAAGGAGCTTCGAATGGGTCTTGGAGTCAGTCTGATCCTGATCGCAGTCGGTGCCGTTCTTGCCTGGGCGGTGCACGTCTCGACGAGCGGATTCGACGTCAACACCGTCGGCTACATCCTGCTCGCGGTCGGCGCCGTCGGAGCCCTGCTCTCGCTCGTCTTCTGGTCGACCTGGGCCGGCCCCGGGTACTTCACCACGGGCAGCGCTCGGCGTCGCACCGTGATCGAAGAATGAGCGCGTGACCGGATTCCGATCTTCGAGCTCGGGCTGCGCGACGCGGTCTCCACGCCCGCGCAGTCCGAGCTCCGATCCTGGCCGTCTGGAGGCTTTCCGCTCGGTCGACGGTCAAGCTGCGGCGGATGGTCTCTTGATGAAGCTGATGCTCCCGCTCGTCTCGAGCACCGCCCACTGAACGTCTTCGATCCGTGCGATCTGCTGCTGCCGGGCCGCCTCGGCGAGCTCTTCGATCGTGATCCGCTCGCGACGAAGGTTGCGCTCGATCGGCTTTCCGTCCTGGACGACGACGATCGGCTCCCCGTCGAGCACCGGCCGGAGTCGCGGGAATCGGAAGCTTGTATACGACAGACCTGTCTGCAGCAGTGCGAAGACGATGATCACGATCAGAGCACCCGTCACCGAGTAGTCGTCCTGGGTCAATCCCTGCTGGATCGCGTCGCCGAGGATGATCAGGAACAGGAGGTCGAATGGTTGCAGCGACGAGAGCTCGCGCCGGCCGATCACGCGCATCAGTGCATTGACCGCAAAGAAGACGACGATCGAGCGGAGCGCGAGATCCATCGGCTAGGGGAACACCGTCACGGTCCGGTGGATCGCCAGGAGGAACTTGGTGCCGTCGTACAGGGAAACACTCTGCGGACGCCGGCCGACGTTGGTCGGATTCACCTGAAAATCGAGGTAGAGAACGTATGACGATCCGGCTCGCAGGCGGCCGAAACGGAGAGCGAGCTTGCCGTCGCGGCTGGTCTGGCTTTCCGGCGACGGGACGATCGAGTTGACCGTGATGCTCTCGACCCAGCCCGGGTCGAGGACGAGGATCATGTCCTTGAGGTCGCGATACGCCTCGATCCGGAACCGGGCCATATAGAGAAGGCCGCCGCGCAGTCTCGTCGGGGCGTAGACGGAAAGACGCGCGCTGCTCGAGGAGGCGGTTGCGGTCGAGGGACGCTGCCCGAAGACGTTGAAGAGAGCCAGGATCGGCACGGACGCGATCACCACGATCAGCGAACGGCGCAACCAGACTCCTGCGCCTCTTCCCGCGAGATCGCGGTGCCGCTTGAGGACGATGGCGTCGGGAACTGGACTCATACGATCGGGGATCCGGGTTGTCCCTGAGTCAGGCGGTCACCGCGGGCGACAACTCGCGCTCGAAGAAGCGCAGGAAGCCCTGCTGGTCGGGGCCGACCTGATGGAGATAGACGTGATCGAACCCTGCGTCGGCGTACTCTAGGACTGCGTCCAGGTACGGCGCGGGATCCGGCCCGAGAACCATCGTCTCGGCTACGTCCTCGCGTCGAACCACGGCGCACGCCTGCTCGTAGTGAACTGGGAGCGCCAGCTCCTGCCCGAGCGCGCCTCTCAGCGCTACGTTCGGCCACCACCGGTGGGCAGTCTCGACAGCCTCGTCCTCGGTCTCGGCCCAACAGACCGTCAGCTGCCCGTATCGCGGGTGACGTGTGCCGCCGGCTTGCTCGAACGCCCGTACGAGATCGGCGTCCGCCGCGGTCGAGACGAGGCCGTCGCCCAGGCGACCGGCGAGCTCGGCCGCTTGCTTGCCGCCTGCCGCAAACAGGATCGGCGGAAGCTCGTTGGGAAGTGTGTAGAGCCGTGCGCGGTCGACGGTGTAGTGGTTGCCATGATGGCTGACAAGCTCTCCGCTCCAGAGCAGGCGGATGACCTCGACCGCCTCTGCAAGCATCTGACGTCGTTCGCCTGCCGACGGCCAGCGCCGTCCGATCACGTGCTCGTTGAGGTTCTCGCCCGTCCCCACGCCGAGCGCAAATCGGCCGGGCATCAGTGCGCCGGCCGTGGCAGCCGCCTGGGCGATCACCGCCGGATGGAGGCGCATGGTCGGGCACGTCACCCCGGTCGCCAGGTACAGGGCTTCGGTTTCGCGCGCGATCGCCCCGATCACCGTCCAGACGAACGGACTCTCGCCCTGCTGGTCGGTCCAGGGATGAAAGTGGTCGGAGACGACGGCGAACGAGAAGCCGACCTCTTCGGCCAGAACTGCGCTGCGCACGAGCGCGTCGGGTCCGTGCTCCTCCGACGACAGCGCGTAGCCCAGCTCAGGCATCGAAGCCCGTCCCGTCGGGTATCCGGTGGCCGGCGTCGCCGACACCGATCTCGCCGGCTGTTCCGGTGAGCTGCGATCGCTGGCCGGCCATTCCGTCGGCGAGGTTCCCTCCGCCGAGGATTTCCAAACCCGCCGGTCCCGACCTGGTACTCCCGCCCTGCGGGTCGGTCAGAGCACGGAGCTCACGAGCCACGCGATCGCGTCCGCCGGTGACCGGGGATGCGAAGCGCACTCCTGACCAGCTCGCGAACGGCCGGCGATGACGTTTCTTCCAGACCTGCGGCGGCCTCATCGGGCGTGCGGTAGACCGGGATCAGGCGATCGACGGCGGTGATCTCGAACAGCTTGGCGATCGCCGAATCGGGGCAGAGAACCCACATCCGAACGCCCCGTTGCCGTAGCGAGCGATACGCCTCGGACAGAGCGTGTACGGCGCTCGAGTCGATGAAGGTCGTCTGGGTCAGATCGATCGCGACCTGGGAAGCGCCCAGCTTGCCGGCCTCGCGCAACTGGTGCCTGAGCTCGGGCGAGGTGGCGAGGTCGACCTCCCCGACAACGGTCACGACGCACATCTCGGCGTCCGGGGGGATGACCACCTTGAACTCGACGCTCTCCTGGGTGTCCATCTGCGTTCCGGTTCGCAAGCGCGAGAGCACTGGGCTGCTCGCGGGCGACCCGGTTGGCACGTGCACGCGATCCAGCGCGTCGGCGTCCCCAACCAGGTCCGTGCCCATCAGCCGATCCGACCGCCGGTTTCGACTCGGTAGCGGCGGCCAAGCACGTGCATGAGCGTCGAGTCGAGGCCGTCCGCCGTCAGCCAGCCCTCGACCGTGTCGAGTGCGCGCAGGACGGCCTCGCTGGGATCGCCCGACGGTCTGACCTCGACCTCGAGTCGCTCGCCGTCGAGCGCGACCTCGTCCGCGTCGAAAACCCGCACGAGTGCCTGGACGAGTGCGCCGGCGTGCTCGACGTCGTGCGCCTCGATCCGGATCAGCGCCTGCGAATCATGCGCGATCGCCATCTCTAACCTCCCGGACCGTGGTTACGGGTCACCTCGATCGGAGGTTCGGCTTGCGGCCCCATGAACCGCTTCCGCACCCACGACGTCCTTCTGGGAGCCCGGCGACGCGACGTGCATCACCGAGCCGGAAGAATCATAACCCCCATGGCAACTGCTTTAAACATCAGCAAAGGGCGTAAAGTGATTCTTGCGCTACGTCCGCCGGGTCGCTTTCGCCGCTCCTCCCTCCTCCCGGACGCCGGATTTCCAGGAGCGGGTTAGGAGCACCTCATCTTGCCAGGCAGCGACGGGCAACCTCAGAGCGATGGGCGGCGCGCGCTCGCGATCTCGAACGCGATCGGCCGCCTGCACCACGAGTACTACGGCCGCGGCCCGACCAGGGCACGGACGATCGTCCAGCGCAACTACGTGATCACGTTCCTCGACGACATCTACACCAAGATCGAACGAACGCTGATCGACTCCGGCGAGCGCGACGCGGTCAGGGAGACCCGCCTCGCCTTCCAACGTGCGATGCAAGAAAGGTTCACCGCGGCCGTCGAGGAAGTGATGGGCAGAAAGGTAATCGCCTTCCTCTCCCAGGTCCACTTCGACCCTGACCTCTCCCAGGAAACGTTCGTGCTCGAACCCACGGCAGACGACGGCGCTCCCGAAGCCTGACGAAACCCACGCCGGACACGAAAATCCGACGATTAGATCGGCGTCAGCCGATCGGCGACGTCTCCCGCCTCGAGCAAGCGCAGGACCCGCCCGGATCGGGCATCCCCGAATCGGGCACCGGGTGCGGAACGCCCGGATCCGGGACCGGATAGGGGAGACCCGGGTCCGGAGGCGGCGGGTCAGGCGCGGGCTCCGGCTTCCCCTCCAGCCGGTGACCTCGACGCCGGGCAAGCGGGTCCTGTCCCATCGCGCCAACAGTTCCCATCGCTCGGCGCGCGAAACCTTCGCCCGGTCCGGTTACGGGGGCGGCTCTTTCGGGAAACGGCGTCCTCAACACGCATTGGAGGGCAGGTGATCGAGACCGTGGGGCCTCAAACCGAGGTTGACGTCAAGACAAAGTCAACGGCGCGGCGGGCGTTCGAGACGACGCTCGTCGTCGGCGGCACGATCGCCGCCGCGCTCGCGATCTGGAAGCTCAAGCTGATCGTCGCGCTGCTGCTGACTGCGATCACGATCTCCGCTGCCATGCGGCCCGGTGTCGAGTGGCTTGCCGCCCGGCGCGTTCCGCGCGTGGTCGGGATCCTGTTGCACTACGTCGCCCTGCTTGGCGTGCTCGCCCTCTTCCTCGGGCTGGCGGTGCCGCGGCTGGCGAACGAGGTACAGGCGGCGCTTGCAATCAACCCGAAGGCGCACACGGGCGGCGGGGTGAAGGACAAGCTGCTGAACGAGCTCGCCAGGCGCCTCCACCACCTTCCCGCCGCGGGAACCCTCGTCCATCCAGCCCTCTCGATCGGCGAGGAGGCGACGAAGGTGCTGGTCGGGATCCTGTTCACGCTCGCCGCTGCCGCCTACTGGGTGTACGAGCGCGACCGCGCCATCGGCGTGATCGCGAGCCTCGTTCCGCGGCCCCGTCGCAAGAAGCTCCGCGACACCTGGCACCTGATCGAGAAGAAGCTCGGCGCCTTCATTCGCGGGCAGATCTTGATGATCACGTTCGTCTCGACGGTCGCGTCGTGCATCTTCCTCGCGGTGGGCGAGCCGTACTGGCTGCTGATCGGGATCGCGACCGGCTTCCTCGAGATCGTGCCGGTCGTCGGCCCGTTCTTGGCGATCGTGCTCGCGGCCGGTGCCGGCCTCACCGTGTCGTGGCACACCGCCGCCTTCGCCGCCGGGGCCCTGCTCGCGCTTCGACTCTTCCAGGACTACGTCATCTCCCCGCGCATCCTCGGTGGCGCCGTCGGCCTGCCGCCGCTACTCGTCCTCGTGTCGGTCTCGGTGGTCGGCATCCTGATCGGCCCCTTCTACGTGCTGCTCGCGGTCCCGATCGCCTCGCTCGTCGCCACCGTCGTGGACGTGGTCGTGCGCGGGGTCGACCCGGCCGAGGCGGACGTGCCGGCCGTCCTGTTCGGTCCGAAGGACTCGACGTAGCAGCGTCACCGCGAGCGGCGGTTTAAAGATTCCGGACGCGACGGTGAGCGCGTCCGCTGGGGGTTGGGCGGCCGCGATTGCGGGTATGTCGTTTCGCATGACCGAGACACATATGGTGAGCGAGAACGAGCCCGCGCCTGTGCAGTCGCCGGGGCCCGACGCGGGCGTCGGGACCGAGCTGGGGCGAGGCCGCAGCCCGCGGACGCCGTTCCTCGCCCTGAGCGCAACCGCGATGGTCGTGGCGACGATCGTGGTGATCGTGCTGGCGATCGTGGTCATCGCCTACGTCCTGACATGACCTTGGGGCTGAGTCTTGGGGCTGAGTGCTGCTGCCGCGTCCTCGAGTCGGCCATGACTGCGAAACGGTCTCGCCGCACGGCGTGAACCCTGCTCGGCGCCACCGGCGCAGTCCCTACTGGGGCGCGAGTTCCGCGTGACCCGTTATCGAAACGTCACGACGAGGACTTCGAAACTCGTGCGCGCCGAGCCGCCGACCGCCATGTGCTGCCGGTGTTTGCGGTGGCCGGTGCGCGGGTACGCCCGAGTCGAGCGGTGGAGGACACGATCTCGACGAGGAGGGAAGCGATGCCTGGCAAGAGCTTGAACGTGAAGAACGAGAAACAGTACGAGGCTCTCAAGGAAAAGGGCATGTCGAAGGAGCGGGCGGCCCGGATCGCCAATTCGCCGGGATCTTCGAGCCGCGGTGGCAAGAGCTCGGGCTCGTCGAGATCCTCGTCCTCCCAGGGCGGAACCACCGCCCAGAAGAAGGCAGCGGGCCGTAAAGGCGGCAAGGCCACCGCTCGCAAGAAGTCCTGAACCGAGACGGCGGCCGTTCTACACCAGTCAAACTCGAGGAAAGGAGCTCACGATGGGACTCAACTCGCTCGACGACGTACTGCACGAGCAGGTCAAGGATCTCCTGAGCGCGGAGAAGCAGCTGGTCGCGGCACTCCCGAAGGTGGCCGACGCGGCGCACTCGGACGAGCTGAAGCAGGCGATCAGCGAGCACCTCGAGGAAACGCGCGGCCACGTGCGACGCCTCGAGAAGGTCACCGGGCTGCTCGGCATCGACAATGCCGCGACTACCTGCAAGGCGATGCAGGGGCTCGTCGCCGAAGGCGAAGAGATCCTCGCCGAGAACGGCGACCCGATTGCCAAGGACGCGGCGATCATCGCCGCTGCCCAGCGGATCGAGCACTACGAGATCGCCGCCTACGGCACCGCCCGTGCCCTGGCCGGAGAGCTCGACCAGCGGGACGCCGAGCAGCTCTTCTTCGAGACGCTCGACGAGGAGAGGGCCGCCGACAGGCTGCTGACGAAGATCGCGACCGGCGGGCTGCTCAAGAGCGGAGTCAACCAAGCCGCAGCCGGATAGCAGCCCGGATCCGATTCAAACGAGGCGACGCCGTCCTCGTGGTCGACGTTCTCGACGACTTTGACCACGAGGACGGCGAAAGCTGCTCGCCCGAGCGATTCGGACTCCCGGCCGATGCCGGTTAGCCGGATCGAGCTGCTGCGCCCGCGCCGGCCAGGCCGGAGGTCAGTGCTGCTTGCGGGAAGCGACCGCGCGCTCGAGCTGCGACTTGGTCATCTTCGAGCGCCCCTCGACTCCCAGACGCCGGGCCTCCTCGTACAGCTGGTCGCGCGTCCGCCCGCGCGGACGGTTGGTGCCCGAGCGCAGGCCGCCGCGCCGGCCGGACGAGAGGTCGCTTCGAGACAGGCGCGAGCTCTGCCTGGCTTCTCCCTTGCGCGCGCGCTCCTTGTTCACAGTTCGAGCGGCGATCTCTTCGGCCTTCGACGCGGACGTACCCCGATCCTCGAGGCTGTCCCTGATGTGCTCGTACTGCCGAGAGCGCTTGGTTCCCTTCTTGACTCCCCGTGGCGGCATGAATGCCCTCCTTTCCGATCGGCGGTTCGGAATCCACGGAGGAGTGGTTCCCCCCTGGCCACGATTCCATGCATCAGCGCAGGTCCTTGTTCGACTCCATGTCGAACCACATCGCGAACAGCGTGAACTGCGAGCCGAAGATCAGGAGCAGCGCGACGAGCACTCCCGTCGCGGCGGTGATCCCGTGGCCCAGGCTGCGCAGGACGATCAGCGCGATCCCGAGGCCCAGTCCGCCCGCGCTCATCAGCAGGCCGAAGAGGTAGAAGAAGACGAGCGGGTGGAAGTCGCGGATCACGTACTTCTCGCGCAGACGCCAGAAGAAGCCCTTGACGAGCAGCCACGAGATGCGCGGGATCACCGAGCGCAGCCGGATCCCCGAGCGCTCGCCGACGCCGTACACGGGGCGCGAGGGGATGTCGCGGACGCGGGCGTCGACGATGTTCAGGTGGACGAGCAGGTCGTTCGGGAACCCGTAGCGCGGGTAGATCCGGTCGAGGTCGAGCCGCTCGAGCGTGCCGAGACCGACCGCCGTGTAGCCCGACTGCGAATCGGCGACGTGCCAGTAGCCCGACGCGATCTTCGTCAGCAGGGAGAGGACGGCGTTGCCGAGGTACCGGTGCCTCGGAATCAGCTGCCACGCCTGTCCGGTGACGAGGCGGTTTGCCTTCGTGTAGTCGACCTCGCCGCGCGCGACCGGGCCGGCGATCGCAGCCAGCTCGTCCGGGTCCATCTGGTTGTCGGCCGCCATCACGCAGGCGACGTCGACGCGCTCGGCGATCGCACGCTTGTAGCCGGTGACGATCGCAGCCCCGACTCCCGCGTTTCGTCCGTGGACGACGACCTCGACGCGAGGGTCGGCGATTGCGGCCACCTGCGCCGCCGCGACCGTGGCGTCGCGTGAGGCGTCGTCGACGACGTAGATGCGGTCGACGAACTCGGGAATGCCCGCCAGCGTCCGTGGCAGCAGGTCTTCCTCGTCATAGGCGGGGACGACCACCCCGACTCGCTTGCCCTCGAGCACTACACCCGGTCTGTGCGGGCCTGCGAGCGCGCAGCGACCGGATCCCAGAGCAGCGCGGCAAGGATGCCGACGATCAGGCCGATCAGCCCGCCGATCGCCGCTCCGGTCCGGCTGCTCGGGCCGGCCGTCTTCGTCGCCGCCGCCGGCGCCGTGATCCGGCCGCTCTCGACCTCGTTTGCAAGCGAGAGCTGCTGGCGCACGTCGAGACGGCCCAGCTCGAGTGACGAGCGGCGCTGGTCGAGGAAGATCAGGACGTTGTTGAAGTTGACGGAGGCGATCAGCTTCTCGCTCGCGCTCAGGCCGGTCTGTCCGAGCAGCGCCGATTGCTGCTGCGATTGCTGGGCGATGCGGGCTTCGACGGACTTGAGCTCGCGTTCGTCGAAGTCGAGCTGGTCGTTGAGCGCCTGGATCTTCACGTTCGTGTAGCTCGTCACCCGGCCGACCACGATCTTCGCGAGGGCATTGGCGGCAGCGGCGACCTTGCCGGGAGGAGTGCCCTCGACGGTGATCGCCAGCAGAGGCGCAGGCGTTCCCACCTTCCCCGTCGTGATCCCGAGGATCGGCTTCGTCGTGATCCGTCCGCGCAGCTTGCCGGGCTTCAGGCCCACCTTTGCCGCCACCCCGCGTACGACCGACTCGCTCGTGACCAGGTCCGAGACGAGCCCGAGCGTGGTCGGAGCGGTCGTGACCGGCGTCGCCCCGCCCGGCGCCAGCGGTTGCCCGAGGTAGATCTGCGCCGTCGCCTTGTAGGTGGTGCTGTTCGTACCCAGCGAGACGAGGTATCCGATCACGAGCCCCGCGATCAGCACGCCGACGGGAAGCCACCAGCGCGCGGCGATCGTCCCCCAGTAGCGACCGAAATCGACCTCCTGCTCGGCATCGAGATCGGCCACCGCCGGCCGCTGTGGATCGGTGCTCACCGCGCGGCGACTCTACCGGAGACCCACCCCCGTGGCGTGACGGCTACGGCGTGTAGTCGACCTGCGGCACCTGCTCTTGACCGGCCCGTGCTGGACCGGGTCGGCAAGGCCGTTGTCTCGTCTCGAAGAAGAACTCGACCTACCTGGGCACCATCCCGTACAGCTTCGTGTAGCCGACGAGATAGACCCGCTCGGGCCCGGCGACGAGCGGCGAGTACTTCCCGTCCGGGAAACTCCAGAGCTGCTTGCCGGTGCGGGCGGAGAGGCCGTGGGTCCGGCCCTTCAGGGTCGAGAAGTAGACGACGCTCCCGAGCACGGTCGCCGAGCCGGAGATCGGCCCGTCCGCCCGGAACTCCCACTGCACGTCGCCGGTGGCCGCGTCGAGCGAGTAGAACCGCCCGCTGTAGGAGCCGATCAGGATCCGCCTGTTCCACACGGCGGGCGACGCATAGACGTAGCCGCCGGTCGACTGCGACCAGCGCAGCTCGCCGCTGGCCGCGCCGAACGAGTACACCTTTCCGTCGGTCGAGCCGATGTAGACCCGCCCGTAGGCGGCGGTCGGAGTGGAGTAGAACGTGCCGCGACTGCCGAGCCGGTCCTGCGCCGACCCGCGCCAGATCAGCCGCCCCGTCTTCGCCGCGAGCGCGTACAGGTGGTGGTCGTACGAGCCGACATAGAGCCGCTTGCCGGAGAGCGCGAGTGCGCCCTTCACCTCGCCGCCCGTCCGGAACCGCCAGACCTCGCGGCCGGTCTTCGCGCGCAGCGCGTACACGTAGCCCTTCCAGTCGCCGACGTAGACCAGCCCGCCGGCGACGAGCGGCGACGACTCGCTCGGCCCGATCCGGTGGCGCCAGCGGACCTTGCCCTTCCGCGCATCGAGGGCGACCACCTCGCCGTCGATGCCGTCCGTTCCGGCCCTGCGGTTGCACGGCGGCCGGTTCAGGAACGCCTCGTAGACGATGCCGCCGGCGACCGCGGGGGCGGCGGCCGTACAGCGTCCGGAGGCGAAATGCCAGCCGAGGCGGCCCGTCTTCGCGCTGACCGCGAACAGCGTGCCCGGGTTGTTGGCGATGTAGACGCGGCCGTAGGCGACGGCCGGCGGAAACTCGAGCAGGTGCTTCGCGCGGAACGTCCACTCGACCCGGAAAGGCGGTCGGAGCGGGCTGGGCAGGTAGCGGAGCCGGCGGGCGTCGTAGCCGAACGTCGGCCAGTCGACGCGGGTCAGCGCCGCCGGCTTGCTCCGCCCCGGCTTCGGCGCCGGCGTCGGTTTCGGCGGCTCGGGCGGCGGCTCGGTCGGAACGAACTCGACGGTGGAGGAGCCGCGGATGTCACGCGACTGGTGCCGCTCGTAGAAGTAGAAGCCGGCGGCAGCGCCGGCGAGGAGGAGCACGACGGCGGCCCCGCCGACGGCGAACCACCGCTTCCTCGTCACGGGGCGAGCGTTTCGAGCTTCGCCGCCAGGCCGCGCGCACCGTCCGTTCCGCTGACGCGCACCCGCGCGAGCGTGTACAGCTCACCGGGCCTGGCGAGGCCGTAACGGGTCGTCGTCGCGCCCAGGTAGCCCGCCGCCTGCACCGCCGCGACGACCGCGTCGTTGTAGCGCCCGGCCGGGTAGCAGAAGAAGTTGACCGGCACGTGGAAGCGCTTGCGGATCGCCTCCCGCGAGCCCGCAACCTCCTCCTTCAGCCGAGCAGCATCCACCGTGGTCAGGTCGGGATGGGTGAGCGTGTGCGCGTCGATCTCCCAGCCGGCCGCGATCAGCTTGCGGACGCCGGGCGGCCGCGTTCCCCAGACCGGCTGGAGGTTCCGGTACTCGAGGTTGAGCACCCCGGGCCAGTGCCTCGCCTTCAGGATCGGCAGCGCGTTCGTGACCTGGCTCAGGTAGCCGTCGTCGAAGGAGAGGACGACCGGCTTCGCCGGCAGGCTCGTCGCGCCGCGCCACGAGTCGAAGACCTGCTGGAGCGTGACCGCCCGGTAGCCGTGTGCGGCCAGCCACGCGACCTGGGCGGCGAAGTCGCCGCGCGGGACGTACAGGTCGGGATACGGAGCGCCGGCGGGCGCCGAGCTGATCACGTGGTACATCAGGATCGGCACCGGCCGCAGGCGGTTGCCGGCCTGCGCGGGGAGCGCGAGCAGCAGCACGCCCGCGAGGAGCGCGACGGCCAGACGTCTCACCGAGGCAGGTACCCGAGCGAGACGGAGCGGGTCTTTCCGGCCGAGTTCGACGCCAGCAGCGTCGCGTGCCAGCGGCCGGGCGGAAGCGGCAGCGGCCTCGTGCCGGAGAGGCCGCCCCGGCCGAGCTCGACCACCTGCGCGGTCGCGCCCTGGAGGAGGCGTACGCGGAGCTCGAGCCAGGGCGTCCCCTCGGCGGTCGACTGCCACGTGAGTGTCGCGGGCGCACTCACCCTCACCTGCAACGGCGGCGGCCCGGGCTCGCGCGCGACGGTCACCGGCGGCAAGGCCTCCTCCGCGCGGCGTCCCTCCGGCCCGACGACGCTCAGCAGCGGACGGTAGACGCCGGGTGCGGCTCCGGTCGCGGGCCAGTTGATCGTGTTCTCGCCGTGCCCGAGCGTCTCGGTCATCGTCCGGCCGCCGACCCGCAGCGTCACCGTCGAGCGCTTCGAGAGCCAGAAGTTGATCGCCGCCTCGTCGCGGTACCCGTCGGCGGGCCTGGGGTAGACCGTCGGCGGCACCGGCCCGGGGCGGATCAGCGGCGGCTGCGTCTCGTATGCGCGGAAGCGGTCGGCGACCTGCTTCCAGGCCGGTTCGCCGGTGCGGGTTCCGATCTTGCCGAGGAGGGCGACGACGTAGTCATGGTAGTCGAGCGACGACTCGTCGCCCTTGAGCGAGTAGAGCGACCAGTAGCCGGTGTCGAAGCGCGGCAGCAGCGCGCGGGCGGAGTCGGTCAGGCGGGCGGCGAGCGCATCGGCCGCCGGGTCGCCGGCGATCGCCGCGTAGTCGCCGATCGAGAGGACGGCCTGCAGCTGCGCGTTCAGCACCGGGGTGCGGTCGAAGCTGTACAGCGCCACCCACGGCTTCGCCGGCGACGACGGCGAGAGCAGGCCGGCGACCGCCCGGTAGGCGCCGTCCGCCGCGTCCAGCAGTGCGGGGTCGCTGAGCAGGTCTCCCGCCCGGGCGAGCGCCTGCGCGGCGACGGCCTGGACCATTCCCGAGGTCCACGGCGCAGGGCCGGTGGAGAACGGGAACTCGTACTCCCAGACGAGCTTCTGCCCCACCGGCACGGCGCGGGCGAGCAGTGCCGCCGTCAGCCTCTCCGTGCCCGCCAGATCGCCGGCGGCGACCTCGGCGTTCAGCCTGGCGAAGTTGGCGAGCGGGTGGAAGACGTAGCCGTGGGACGAGAAGAAGCGGTAGACGGCTCCGTCGGCGCCTGTGATGTCCGGATGCGGACCGGTCAGCTTGTGGCCGGCGAGCCACTGCGTGTTCAGCGACAGCGTCGAGAAGAGGGCCAGCGCGCGCGGCGCCGTGTACGCGCGCCATTGAGCGGCGACGTCCGCGATCACCGCCGCGAGCAGCTGCGCGCGGAGCGGCGGAACGCGCTTCAGCTCCCCGCGCGCCTCGGCGAGCACGGCCGAGTACGAGGCGGCCTCGCCGGGGGTCAGGCGCCCGGCGTCGACCGCGGCGGCCAGGCCCTTGGCGATCAGGGCAGGCGGAGCGGGGCGCACGGCCGATCCGGCTGGCAGAGCGGCGAGAAGCGCGACGGCGAGGGCTGCGGCGAAGACGGGACGCATGACGGGCCGAGGCCTCGTCTAGGTTAGCGGGATGGGGCGCAGACTCCTCTTTTCCACCCTCCTGGCGCTCGCCGTCGCCGTTCCCTCCGCCGAGCCGGCCGCCCGGCCGCCGCGCTTCCTGATCGCAATTGCCTCGGGCGGGACGGTTTCGCTCCTCCAGTCGAGCGACGGGGTGCGCTGGGCGCCGGCGCCAGGATTCACGCCGGGCCAGGGGAGCGTTCCGGCGCCGGTGCGGCGCGGCTCGACGATCTACCTGTACGACTCGGCGACGCTCTCGGCGGACGCGCTGACCGGAGCGCTGCGCCGCTTCACGGTCGGACCGGGCGGCCGCCTGACCGAGCTGGCGCCGTCCTCCTACCAGGTGCAGCTCAGCTCGCCCGAAGACGCGCAGCGTGCCGCGCCCGGAGGTTTCGCGCCCAGCCTCGCAGTCGACGACCGCGGCGCGCTCGTGCTGCTCTACGCGCTTCGCCTCGAGCCGGCCACGAACGCCTGCCCGATCGCCGGGCAGGCCTGCCTGAAGCTGCGCACCGCGACCGAGGTCGCCGGCAGCGACGGAACCGCCTTCATCGGCGATCCCGGCAACCGGCTCGTGCTCGGCTTCGATCCGGCGGCGGTCGTCCGGCCGCCGGCGCTGCTCCGCGCCTCGACCGGTTGGGCTGCGCTCCTCCAGGGGCCGGGCGGATGCCTGAGCGTCGTCACCGCCGCCGACCCCCGCAAGCAGTACCGAAGCGCCGGCTGCGCCACGGCCGAGGGGCCGGCGAGCCCGTCGGCGCTCTGGGACCGGCGGCTGCGCGAGTACCGGCTGTACGGCATCGCCGGCGGGCGCGTCGTCCGTGCGGTCGGCGCTCGCCTGACCCGGCTCGCGCCCGACCGGTTCCGGCCGCTCGCACTCGGCGCCGGGCTGACGGCCGCACGGATCGCGGCCTACGCTCCCTGATTGCCCGCCGGCTGCTCTGCGAGCGGTCGGAAGGTGCCGTCGCCGTCCTCCGTCAAGCACACTTGCGAGAAGAACCTCGTCATCACCACCCCGGCCCGAAAGTCACCCAGCCGCGCCTCGGGGTGCTCGCCCCGCGCCAGCGCGAGTGCCAGTTCGGGGTAGCGACTGCCGGCCGCGCGGGGGAGCGGGAAGGCTCCGCCGAAGCGCGGGTTGACGTCGGTGACCTCGTGGCGGTCCGCTCGGACGCGAAAGCACTGCACGTTCGCCGGCCCGCAGATCCCCAGCTCCTCGGCGACCAGCCGGCCGAACTCGATCAGATCGGCGTCCTTGATCGTCATCCCCTTGATCGACTCGCCGCCCTTCGACTCGATCATCGTGCGGGGGATCGAGTTCAGGCAACGTCCCTCGAGGTCGCAGAACACGTCGATCGAGAACTCCTCCCCGGGGCAGAGACGCTGGACGAAGGAGTCGACCGGCGAGTAGGCGAGGAAGAAGTCGAGCTGCGGGCGGTTCTCGGCGCGGTAGATGTGGCGCGAGCCGAACCCGAAGCGCGCCTTGACGAGCACCGGAAACGCCAGGTCGTGGGGAAGCTCGGCGGGGAGCCAGCTTGCTGGCGACGGGATCCCCCGCTCGACGAAGAAGTGGTGCGCGAGGTACTTGTCGGCCGTGCGCCCGACCACCTCCGCGTCCGGGAGGAGGACGAGCGCGCCGAGGTCGTCCCGGTGCTCGGCGAGGAGCAGCTGGTCGAGATCGGTCAGCGGAACGACGAGCCGGACGTCGTTCTCGGCGATCAGCCTTCGGAGCGCCGGCAGGTAGCCGGGGTCCTCGATCCGGGGGACGATCGCGTAGACGTCGGCGTGATAGACGGCAGGGGCGAGCGGATTCGCATCGGCCGCGATCGTCCGCGCGCCCGCCTGCGAGAACGCCGTGACGACGTCCACGCGCTGGCCGGCGCAGGTGAAGAGAACGGCCGTCACGCGGGCAGCCTAGAGCAACCGCCTAGCCCTGCCGCCAGCCCCCGGACGCCCCTCTGTAGGTGCCGCGAAAGAGCGCGAACGGCGTCCGGGCGAGGATGTTCAGGTCGCGCCACGCCGAGCGGTGCTCGACGTACCAGACATCGAGCTCGATCCGATCGTCCCACGGCAGCTCGGCCCGGCCGTGGACCTGCGCCCAGCCGGTCAGCCCGGGCCTCACCTCCAGCCGCCGGCGCTGGTGGTCGGAGTAACGCTCGACCTGGTAGCTGAGGGTCGGCCGCGGCCCGATCAGGCTCATCTCCCCATGGACGACATTCCAGAGCTGCGGCAGCTCGTCGATCGAGAGGCGGCGCAGAAGCCGGCCCACCCTGGTGATGCGCGCGTCGTCCCGGTCGACGGCGAACCCGGCGCCGAGGTGTTCGGCGCCGACGACCATCGTCCGCAGCTTGAGCAGCTCGAACTCGACGCCGTCCTTGCCGACCCGCTGCTGCCGGTAGAGCACGGGCCCTCCGTCCTCGAGCCTGATCGCGAGCGCGGCGAGGGCGAGGATCGGAGAGGCGAGCAGCAGCGCGGCGCCGGCGCCGGCGACGTCGAGCGTGCGGTTCAGCGTGTCCCCTCCGCTGCGTCCCAGGTCGCGGGAACCCCGTGGCGCAGGTAGTTCCAGAGCGCCGCAACCGTCGCCCAGGTGATCAGGGCGTAGTAGCGCGGTAGCCCGGCCCGCGCCGCAGCGAGTCCGAGGAACGCGGTCTGGGCACCGAGCGCGACCTCGTAGACGAGCCCCGCGCGCTGCACGACCAGGGTCACGTTCGCGCCCAAGAGCAGCAGGTGGAGCAGGCCCGAGGCGTAGCGCAGATGGCGGTGCGAGACGATCTCAGCGAGGTAGAGCGGCGGCAGCCCCCGGAGCATCTTCCCGCGCAACACGATCAGCCAGCAGTGCTCGAACATCCGCACCTTTCGCCGGTACTCGGTTCCGATCTCGGGGGTCGGCCGCTCGAGAGCGGTCGCCTCCGGGTCGTACACTGCTCGCCGCCCTCGCTGGACCATCGCGTACGGCAGGGAGAGGTCGTGGCCGAAGCGCGGGTCGACCTCGATGTAGTCGGAGCGGCGCACGGCGTAGATCGCGCCGTTGCCCCCGGTGACCGAGCCGAGCGCCGACTCCTGCTCGCGCAGCCAGGTCTCGAGGCGCCAGTAGACGCCCTCGCGGTTCGAGCCCTCGGGGTCGGTCAGCTCGAGACGCCCGCAGACGTAGCCGACGGCGGGATCGCCGAAGCTCCGGACGAGCCGGCGCAGCGCGTCGGGCGCCCAGGTCGCGTTCGCGTCCGAGAACGCGACGATCTCGCGCTGCGTCTCCCGCACCGCCCGGTCCTGGGCGGCCACCTTCCCGCCTCGCGGGCAGCGGATCAGGCGGACGCGAGGCTCCCGTGCCGCGACCGCCTCGACGAGCTCGTCGGTGCGGTCGTCGGACGCGTCCGACGCGACAACGATCTCGACCTCCGGCCGCGGGTAGTCGATCGCGAGCAGGTTCTCGAGCCGCCGCTCGATCACCGCGTCCTCGTTGTGCGCGGCGACGATCACGCTCACGCTCGGCAGTGCGTCGCTGCGATCGACACGCCGGGCCCGCAGCCTGGCGCCCGCGGCCGCTCCGAGGGGGTAGCCGACGTGTGTCCAGCCGAGCGCCCCGAGCGACGCCCAGAAGAGCGCCTTAGCGAGCACCGACTCCCTCGAGCTCGGCCAGCACGTCCCGGTAGCGCCGCACCGCGATCGTGCGGTCGGCCTCGGCCTCGGCGAAGGCGCGCGCGCGCCGTCCCATCTCGGCGAGGTCGTACTCGCCGTCGTGTGCGCTCCGAACCGCGGTCGCCAGCGCGAAGGGGTTTCCGGGCGCGACGACCACACCGCAGCCGACGTCGGCGACCAGCCGGGCGGTCTCGCTCTCGGGATCGGCGGCGGCGATCACCGGACGCCCGGCGGCGAGGATCCCGTAGAGGCGGCTCGGGACGACGTAGCCCGCGAGCCCCCTCGCGAGCCCGACGACGTGTACGTCCGCCGTCGAGAGCGACTGGGAGAGGATTGCCCGCTCCTGATACGGGAGCACCTCGACCTTGTCCGACTCGAGCAGCTGAGCCAGGGCGACGAGGTCGGATCTGCGGGCGCCGGAGCCGATGATCACCACGGCCAGATCGTCGAGGTCGCGCAGGAACGTGGTCGCGCGAACGAGCGCGTCGAGATTCTGCGCGTGGCCGATGTTCCCCGAGTGCATGACGACGAACCGCTTCGCCAGCCTGTGCTTGCGCGCCCATTCGTTGTCGTGCGGCATCGGCACGATGCTCGACGCGTCGCCCCAGTTCGGGATCACCCGCACGCGCTCGGTCGGGACGCCCTTGTCCTCGACGCGCTGCTTCATCGTCTCGCCGATCACCACCACTCGGTCGGCCGCGCGCAACGAGGGGTCGATCAGCAGGCGCAACAGCCTGGCCGTCGCCGGGCTCTTCAGCCTGCCGAGCTTGACCGCGATCTCGGGAAAGACGTCCTGCATGACGATCAGGAGCGGCGCCCGGAACCGTCCGGCCACCAGCCGCGCCACCGAGCCGATGAAGGGCGGATCGGTCATGCACACGACCAGGTCGGGCCGTCTCGTCACCATCGCCCGCCAGATCAGGCCGAACAGGTAGGTGACGTAGTTGGCCGCCCGGCGGGAGAGGTGCGAGCGGTCGTAGGTGGTGGAACGAACCCGGACGATCTCGACCCCGTTGCGGACCAGACGGGCCGGCTGACCTCGAGCGGCGCCGGTGATCACGGTCACGTCGTGGGTGGCGACGAGCGCCTCGCAGAGCTCGGTCAGGAGGTTCGCCGTCGCCTCCACCCCCGGCCAGTAGTACTCGTTGAGAACGAGCAGGTGGGGCCGCCGCGTCATCGGGCGAAGGCTACTGAAACGCCGGTGCGGCTCTGCCCGCGGCTACCCTCACCGCCGTGACCCCGGCCGCCGACCTGGCCGTCGTCGGCGCCGACCCGCGCTTCGGCGGTGGTGCGCTCGCCCAGATGGAGGCGTTCTGGCGCGGCGCCGTCGAGCTCGGCCGTCACCCGTCCTTCGCGTACCTCGCTCACCCGAGCCTCGCCGCCGGCACGATCGCAGGCTCCCCGCTCGACCTGCCCGGGGTGAAGGCCCCCTTCGGTCGCTTCGACGGGGCGAACCAGCTCGCCGCCGGCTTCCGGCTTGCGCCACGGCTGGACGGCGCCCGCTCGGTCTGGGTCGTCTCGACCACCGCCGCCCACGGCTACGCGGCGCTGCGCAACGCGCGCCCGTACTCGTGCTGGATCGGGACGGGCCTGGCCGACGAATGGGCGGGGCGGCGGCCCGGCCTGCCGGTCTCTCGCAGGCTCGCGCTGCGCGTCAACGGCCCGATCCTCGCACGGCTGGAGCGCCGGGTCCTGCGCGGCGCGGCCGGCGTCTACGCCACCTCGCCCTGGAGCCGGGGAAGCGTGGCGCGGGCCGGCGACCTCGACGAAGAGGCGATCGGCATCCTGCCGATCCCCGTCGCGCTCGACCGGTTCGTCCCCGCCGCCGAGGACGAGTGGCGCGGGACGCTCGACCGGCCCGTGCTCGCGTTCGTCGGCCGCGCCGAC
This sequence comes from uncultured Actinomycetes bacterium, assembly GCA_963803325.1. GTDB lineage: Bacteria > Actinomycetota > Thermoleophilia > Gaiellales > Gaiellaceae > DATBLE01. Next base: position 174,139 of record CAWDLU010000001.1, read on the forward strand.
GACACGCGGAAGAACGTCGCGCTCCTGCTCGAGGCGCTGCGCGGGCTGCCCGGCGTGCGCGTGCTCCTGATCGGATCGCCACCGCGTGGGCCGCTGCCCGCCGGGGTCGAGGCGACCGGCCCGGTACCGTCCGTTGCCCCCCACCTGCGCCGCGCGACGATGTTCGTTCTCCCCTCCTTCCAGGAGGGCTTCGGGATCGCCGCCGCCGAGGCGCTGGCGGCCGGTCTGCCGGTGGTGACGACCCCGTGCGGAGGGCCTGAGGCGCTCGTCGCCGAATCGGGCGGCGGCGTCGTCCTCTCCGGCTTCTCCCCGGCCGAGCTCGTGGCGACCGTGCGAGAGCTGCTCGGCAAACCCGATCGGCTCGCCAGGATGCGCCTCGCCGGACGCGCGCACGTCGAACGCGAGCACTCGCCTGCACGCTTCAGGGAGCTGCTGGCGGCGGCGCTCGGGTGAGCGGGCACGAGGTAGGCTCAGCGCCGATGCGTGCCGGACCGTCGGGCTGATTCGTGCGCTTTCTCGTCACGTCGCTCCAAACCTATGAGAGTGCGTTCTACGGCCTCGTCTGCCACGAGCTCGAGCGGCGCGGCCACTCGACCACGCACGTGACCAGCTCGCGGCAGGCAGCCAGGCTGCTGCGCGCCGACGGCTTCGACGCACGCGCGCTGCCGCAGATCGCCGACGAGCTGGGGGAGCCCGCCTCGGTCGAGGAGGAGACCCGACGGATCGAGGCGACGTACTCGATCCCGCACCTGCGCGACGTCTACCGCACCGACCAGCCCTGCGCCGGCAAGTCCGAGGGCTGGTGCATCCGCCGGACGGTCGCCCATTTCCGGGCGCTCGAGCGCGTCTTCGACGACGTGCGCCCCGAGATTGCGCTCCCCGAGGTCGGAAACGAGTCGATCCGGATCGTCGCGCACCTGATCGCGCTCGCCCGGAACATCCCGACGCTCTTTCTTCTGCACACGATCTTCCCGAACCCGCTGCGGGTGTACGTGGACACGCTGCACGCGCCGATCGCGCCGCTCGAAGAGCTGCGCGAGCTGGCTGCGGACGAGCGCGCCGAGGTGGAGGCGTTCCGCCGGTCGTTCACCGCGGCGGCGGAGCCGATTCGGGAGCACCGCCGGGTTCCGATCGAGGCTCGCCGCGTCGGGGTCTTCACGGGCCACGTCGTCCGCAGGCTGACCGAGGATCGCGACAACGACTACCTCCGGCCCTGGCGCCTCCTCCGGCAGAACGTCTCCGAGTGGACGAGGGCGAAGGCCGTGCACCCCTTCTACGACCACCTCGAGCCGGGCCGCCCGTTCGTCTACTTCCCGCTGCACGTCACCGACGACTACAAGATCACCCGGATCATTCCCCATTGCGTCGACCAGGCCTCGCTCGTCGAGCAGGTTGCCGACGCACTCCCGCAGGGTCTCGACCTCGTGCTCAAGGAGCACCCGATGTCGCTCGGCCGGAACAGCGCCCGGCTCCTGCGGCGGCTCCGCCAGCGCCCGAACGTCCGCCTGGTCGACCCGTACACGAACACGCACGAGCTGATCCGGTGGGCCGACGCCGTGGCGGTGATCAGCTCCACGGTCGGGCTCGAGGCGCTGCTCTACGACAAGCCGGTCCTGACGCTCGGACAGCCGTACTACAGCGGCTTCGGCGTCACCCTCGACGTCGACTCGTTCTCGGAGATCCGGGCCGCCGTGCCGGAGCTGCTGCGCTTCCGGCCCGATCCAGAGCGGATCCGGCGCTTCCTGCACCTGTGCATGCGCCATTGCTACGCGGGAAAGCCGCTGCTCGTCGATCGCTCGGCGGCCAACGCACTCACCGTCGCCTCGACGGTGGAACGGGCGGCCCTCAGCGCAGCCGCTGACGAGACCGATTCGCGATCCGGCCGGCTCGCCGCCGCATCGTCGACATCGACCGGTGGATCCGTCCGGCCGCCGGCCGACACGCGATCGCAAGCACATTGAGCCCCGCCTCGAGCGACAGCGGGACCCGGAGGAGCAGCGAGGCGGGTTTCAGCGGCTCCAGGACCGGGACCTCGACCAGCTCCTCGATCGCATCGGCGAGGATCGGTGTCGCCGGACGCCCGAGCCCGCGCGGGCGAACGAACGCCTCGACGAAACGAAGGCGCCGCTCGGCCTCGGCGCCGTCGGCGTCGAGCGCACCCGCCAGCTGCTCGAGGTGCCCGGCGAGGGAGGTTGCGACGTGGAGGAAGCCGCCGTTCTCGGCGAGCAGGTAGCGGAAATGGAGCGTGCTCTCCTGGGCGAAACGCGGAGCCAGCACGGTCAGCACCGTCTTTCCCACGATCGCCGCTTCGATCATCGCGGTCGTGTTGATTCCGACCACCGCGGCGCTGTGGGCGATCGTGTCGAAGAAGTCCGCCCGCGCCTGACCGGCCACGGGGCGGAGACCCGCCCGGGGCCAGACGGCCGCGTTCCCGAACCGCGTCAGGTCGACCTCGCTCCACTCGTGGCCGGTGACGGGATGGGGCCGGACGACGATTCCGAGCCGGCGTAGGCGCTCGTCGCCGCTCGAGCGGAGCGCCTCGATCCATTCCAGCACGAACGGCACCTCGCCGTGCTCGGAGATGAACGAGCTCGAGCACAGGTAGAGGACGTAGGGCTCGACGGGATCGATCCCGATCCTGGCTGCGAACTCCTCGCTCGAGGTGCTCGGCTTTCGTTCGAACCACTCGTCGAACAGCTGCGCTCCGGTCGCGACCACCCGCTCGGCCGGGACGCCGTGCAGGTCGGTCGCCTCGCGCTGCTGCGTCTCGTTCCAGACAAACACCCGCTCGGGCACGAACTTGAGCAGTCCCTTGTTGGTGAGGTTGTCCCAGCTCGGGATGCAGATTCCCGACGGAATCCCCAGGCGGCGTGCGCTCTTCAGGTGCTCGACCTGCTCGGAGGCGTACTTCACCACCGGCATCACCAGCACCACGTCCGGCGCCCAGTCGCGGATGAACCGGTCGATCCGCCTCGACGAGGGGATCGCGCTCTCGAGCGTCACTGCGACTCGCACCACGCGCTCCGAGAGCTCGGCGTCGGTCGTCGAGGCGAGTCGACGTGCGAGCCGGCGCGCGATGAGGAGGCCGAGGGGCTCGACGTCCTGCGCTGTGGCCAGCCGGGCGATCACCTTGTCGGCCGCCCGTTTTTTGAGGGCCGGCGCCCGTGCGTACCGGGGATGCGCGTACCGCGCGAGGTCGGCCAAACCCCTCACGATCCAGGCGAGCGGCCGCCACCCGTCGAAGCGGCCACGCGCCGGCGCGACGCCGTTGCTGATCAGCGCGGAGCCGCCGGTCGCCTGCCTGACCAGCTTGCCCTCGCCCTTCCTCCGAGCTCGCGAGAATGCCAGGTGAACCGTGTGACCGCGCTCGGCGAGCTCGAGCAGGAGCGATGCGTACTGCCGCAGGAGCCCCGGCCGGTCGACGAAGAACAGGATGCGCAGACCGGGTCGTCCGACGGCCAGCGGGTCACGATCCGCCGTCGGAGGTGTGGGCGTTTCGAAGCTCCGTGTTTTCACGACGAGGTGCGAGACGCGACCCGCGCCGTCAAGAGCAGCGCGCTCGGCCGGCCGAACGATACCTCCGGCCGAACGCGCTCAGACGCTGCCGCGGGCCCGGCGGAGGCCCGCGGTCGACCGGTGGCGGCGCCTGCGGGCTCGGCTACGCTGGTGGAGTGACCACTCGGGGCCGAATCGACTCCGACAACGGCATCGACGATTCGGTCCGGGCGTTCGAGGAAACGGTCTTCGAGCAGCGCCCGGTGCCTGCCGACCACTACGGCGACGCCTACTTCGCCGCCGAATGGCGTGTGGACGGCAGCAGATACGACCTCGAGACACGGCGCGAGGTCGAGGGCCGCCATCCTGCACTGATCAAGGAGGTGTTCGGGCCCGCACGGGTGCTCGACGTCGGCTGCGGCCCCGGCTTCCTGATGCATTTCCTGGCGGAGCTCGGCGTGGCCGTGAACGGCATCGACTTCAGCCCGACGAGCTGCGAGCTGGCGCCTGCGAGCGTCCGCGACCTGATCACGATCGGCGATGTCGGCGACCAGCACGTCCCCGAGCGCTCGTTCGACCTCGTGATCTGTCGCGAGGTGCTCGAGCACCTGACGATCCTGCAGGTTCGGCGGACGATCGAGCAGCTGTGCCGCGCGAGCTCGCGATTTGTCTATGCGACCACCCGCTTCCACCCGGAGCCCGCCGACCTGCTCGCGGTCACGACCGACCTGGAGACGGACCCGAGCCACATCACGCTCCTGACGAAAGGTCTCGTCCGCTGCCTGTTCGTGCTCGAGGGGTTCCGCCGCCGCGCCGACCTGGAGGAGCGCATCGACTGGGCCGGCAAGGGGCGCGTCCTGGTGTACGAGCGGCCGGCCGCCGCGTGACCGAGCTGGGCTTCGAACGGAAGGCGAGTCGAGAGCTCGATCGACGGCTCGACGATCTCCTGCGCGGGAGTGGCCCGGTGATCGTCGGCCCGTGGCTCGCGGAGATCGGGCCCGAGCTTCTCTACTGGGTCCCGTTCCTCCGCTGGGTGGTCGAGCGGTTCGAAGTCGATCCGTCCCGGCTGACGGCGGTCTCCCGCGGGGGAGTGCACTCGTGGTACACCGGGATCGCCGCGTCGTATGCCGACATCTTCGACGCTCTGACGGTCGACGGCTATCGCAAGCTGAACGAGGCCCGCTGGGCTGCCCTCGGCGGGATGAAGCAGAGCCGATTCACCTACTGGGACCGGCGGGTGCTCGAGAAGACCGTCAGGTGGGACGGCCGCACTCCGGTCCTCCACCCGGCGTTCATGTTCCGCTTTCTGCGCCGGTTCTGGAAGGGTGGCCTGTCGCTTGCCCAGGTCCTGGCGCACCTTCGGCTCCGCCGCCTCGATCCGCCGCCGATCGAGCCCCACCTGCAGGCGCTGCTTCCGGACGACTACGTGGTCGCCGCCTTCTACTTTCGTCCGTCGTTCGCGAACACGCCGGAGCACCGGACGCTCGTCGGGAGGATCGTCGAGACGCTCGCCGAGACGACGCCCGTCGTGCTGCTCGACACCGAGATCGCCGCCGACGATCACGAGGAGGCGCAGATCGAGCTGTCCGATCGCGTGCTGATGCCGCTGGCCGGGGTGCGGCCCGCGGAGAACCTGGGCCTGCAGACCGCCGTGGCCGCCCGCGCGCGCGGGTGGATCGGGACGTACGGGGGCCGGACGCACATCGCCACCACGTTCGGTGTTCCGTGCATCTCGTTCGCCTCCGATCGGGGGGAGTTCCTCCCCTCCTACCTCGACGTGCTCCGGCGGTTCTCGGCCGTGACGCAGGCGCCCTATACCGTGCTGGAGACGTCCGACCTCGAATGGGTCGCCGCCCTGGCACCGGTGATGAGCGTGCCGACGGCGTGAGCGAGCAGGGCCGCCTCCGGATTCTCCTCTACCTCACGCACGGCGGCTACATGCGGGTCTACGCCCCGGTGGTTCGGCTGCTGGCCGAGCGCGGTCACGCAGTGCACGTCGCCTTCACGCAGATCGATCGCCAGCCGGGGGGAGTGGCGCTCGTGCGGAGGATGTCCGATCTGCACGCGGAAGTGACCTACGGCCGGGCGCCCCGCCGCAGCCCGCTCGACGGCTGGGCCGCCGTCGCCTGGCTCGTCCGCGGCGTCGGCGATCTTGCCCGCTATGCGCACCCGCGGTACGCCCGGGCGCAGGCGTTGCGTGACCGCATGGGGTCGAAGGTCGAGGGCCACGTGCGCACGGCCGCGGGCTTTGACCCCGTTTCCCGCCGGATCGCACTCCGCCGTGTTCGCCTGCTGTGCGCCCGGATCGACGCCGGCCGCTCGGAACGGACGATCCGCGCCGCCGCCCGCCTCGAGCGGGCGATCCCGGTCAGCCGGCGTGTGCGGAGGTTTGTCGCCCGCAGCTCGCCCGACATCGTGCTCGTCTCGCCGCTGGTCGACCTCGCCTCGGTCCAGATCGAGCACCTGAAGGCCGCTCGGCGCCTGGGCATTCCGACGGGGGTCTGCATCGCCAGCTGGGACAACCTCACCGGCAAGGGCCTGCTGCGATTCGTCGCCGAGCGAACCTTCGTCTGGAACGAGACGCAGCGGCGCGAGGCGGTCGACCTGCACGGCATTCCGTCCGGGCGGATCGTCGCAACCGGAGCCCCACGATTCGACAAGTGGTTCGAGCGCCGCCCGGCCACGTCGCCCGAGGAGTTCAAGCGCAAGGTCGGCATCGATCGCACCCGGCCGTATCTGCTCTACCTCTGCTCGAGCTCGTTCGTCTCACCCGACGAGGTCGGGTTCGTCGAGCGCTGGATCCAGGCCGTTCGCGGGGCCGGCGACCAGGATCTGAGCCGCATCGGCGTGGTCGTGCGGCCATATCCCAAGCACGCCGACCAGTGGAACGAGACGGACATCGGCCGGTTCGGGAACGCGAGCATCTGGCCGCGCGAGGGTGCGGAGCCCGACACCGGCGAGGCCCGTGCCGATTTCTTCGACTCCCTCGCCCACAGCGCCGCCGTCGTCGGTGTGAACACGAGCGCGATGATCGAGGCGGCGATCGTCGGCAAGGCGGTCTATTCGGTCGTCACGCCCGATTTCGCCCAGGAGAGCACCATTCACTTTCACTATCTGGTTCGCGAGAACGGCGGCTTCCTGCGCGTCGCCTCGTCGCTGGCAGAGCACATCGCCCAGCTGGGGGCGGGTCTGACGGCCGCGGACGAGGAGGCGGCCCAGACGCGCCGCTTCATCGAGGCATTCGTCCGGCCCAACGGTCTCGACCGCAGCGCGACCGCGATCTTCGCGGACTCGGTCGAGGAGCTGGCCCGCATGACGCCTGCGCCCGACCGCATCCGGGCGGGCGCGCTCGGACTCAGGATCGCGCTCGTCCCCTTCGTCTGCGGCTGCTCCGTCGCCTCGGCGACCGCGCTCGCCGGAGCGGCGCTGCGCAGCAGGCTGCGTCGGAGGGCGGGCCCGGCGGTGGCGAATCCGCCCGCGCCGGTGCGCACCCCGGTCGCATGAGCATCCCGCCCCGTACCCGGCTGAAGCGGTTGATTCGGAGGGCTGCACGTCATCGCGTCCTGGAGCCGCTTGCCTGGCGTGTCCGCGCTCGTCGGCGGGTCCGGGCGGTGCCGCCGCCGCGACCGAAGGCGGCCGACCGGCGCGCGCGCATCGCCGTCGCACCCGGGATCCGAGCTGCGGAGAAGCTGCTCGAGGAGATCGCCGGCGGAGACGAGCAGATCGTCGCCGGGCCCTGGCTCGGGAGCCTGGAGCGAGAGCTGCTGTACTGGATCCCTTTCCTGCGCTGGTTCCGCAGGCGGTTCGACGTCCCCCGCGCCCGGATCGCCGCCGTGTCCAGACCCGGCGCCGACCTCTGGTACGCCGACATCGCCGGCTCGTATTCCTCGACCCCGGGGACGGTCGCAGGCCGACCCCTCGCGCCGCCGCTGCTCGAGCAGATCTGCGGCGACTACTGGCACGAGCGCGGACCGCTCGTCCACGTCCTCGACCGGCTCGAATTCGCCCGGATCCTCTCGCCGGCCGCCGTTTCGCCCCGCCAGGCCGTCGTCCTCTGGCCCGACGGTGAGGCGGACACTGCCCTCCCCTGGAGCGGCGAGGGCGAGGGGATAGCCGTGATCGACCCGGGGGATCGTGAGGATGCCGCCGCGGTGACCGCCGCGATCGCCACGGCGCGCATGCTCGTCGGACCGTGGAGCGCTCGGCTGGTGCTCGGACCGATGCTGGGAACGCCGACTGTCGGCCTCACCGACGGCTCGTCGGCCTCGCCCGATCTCGACCTCGCGCATCGCGCCGCACGCGCGCTCGAGTCTCCACTGCTGCTCGTCGACGCAGATCAGGCGCAGCTGGTCGCCGGGCTGGCCGGGAAGGTCGCCGGCTGAACCCCGCCGGGTGGGCTCTGGATCCGACGCTACGCTTGCGCACGTGCCGGACCGTCCCGCGTCACCGCCGACCGTGCTGCGCATCCTCTTCTCGCTCCTGCACCCCGGCTACCTGCGTCACTACCGCGAGCCGATCCGGATCCTGGCCGAACGCGGTCACGAGATTCACGTCGCACTGGGGAAGCCCGAGAAGGATCCGGGCGATGCCCGGCTGATCGAGGAGCTGGCGGCCGAGTTCCCGTCCGTCACCTACTCGGTCGCGCCGGCACGGGCGCTCAGAGACGGGTGGCGGCGGATCGCCTGGCTGGTACGCGCGCTGATGGATGTGTCCCGCTACGCTCATCCCCGCTACGCCGACTCGCCCGCCCTGCGCGGGCGGATGGCCGAGAAGCTCCACTGGCGGCTCGACTACAGCCGGCTGCCGGGCCCTCTGAAGCCGCCGTTCCACCGCATGGTCGAGCGCCTCTGCTCGGGAGCCGACCCGTCCCTCGCCGAGAAGATGCGGGTCCGGCTCGCCCGGCTCGAGGAAGCGATCCCGACCAACCGTCGCATCACCCGGTTCGTGGCCGCGCGGCGTCCCGACGTCGTGGCCGCAAGCCCGGTGATCGAGTTCGCGTCGACGCAGATCGAGTACCTGAAGAGCGCGCGCCGGCTCCGCATTCCCACCTGCATCTGCGTGGCCAGCTGGGACAACCTCACAGGCAAGGGGTTGCTGCGATTCGTGCCCGACCGCGTGCTCGTCTGGAACGCGATCCAGCGTCAGGAGCTGGAGCAGCTGCACGGCATTCCCGACGAGCGGATCGTCCTGACCGGCGCGCAGCGCTTCGACGAATGGTTCGACCGCCGGCCGAGCTCGAGCTCGGAGGAGTTCGCCCGCAAGGTCGGGCTCGACCCGTCCCTGCCCTACATCCTCTACCTGTGCTCGTCGGCCTTCATCGCCCCCGACGAGGTCGCCTTCGTCCGCCGCTGGCTGGCGGCGCTGCGAGGAGCCGGCGCCGAAGCGGTCCGACGCGCCGGCGTGCTCGTCCGCCCCCACCCTCAGAACGGGCGCCAGTGGGAAGGTGTCGACCTCTCCGACCTCGGGAACGTCGCGATCTGGCCGAAGACGGGATCGCAACCCGACTCGGGCGAGCGCCGCGCCGACTACTTCGACTCGCTCGCGCACAGCGCCTGCGTCGTCGGGATCAACACGAGCGGCCTGATCGAGGCGGGCATCACCGGCAAGAGCGTGCTGACGGTCCTCGCCGACGAGTTCGCAGGGACGCAGGAGGGGACGCTGCACTTCCACTATCTGCGCTGGGAGAACGGAGGTCTCCTCTACGTCGCCCGCGACCTGGACGAGCACACCGTGCAGCTCGAGCGGGCGCTCGAGCACGGTGAGAGCGGCGCAGCCCAGATGCGGAGCTTCGTGCAGAGCTTCTGCCGGCCGCACGGACTCGACCGTCCGGCCGCCCCGCTCGTCGCCGCCGCGATCGAGGAGGCTGGGCTCCTGGGCCCGCGCCCGCGGGCGCGCATGCGCCCGCCGGCGCTCGCCCTGCGGGTGCTGCTCTACCCGGTGGCAATCGTCCTCACCGTCGCCTCGGGAGCAAGCGGAGGGCTGCGCTGGAGCACCCGGGCACTCGGGCGGGCCCGCACCGCCCTGGTACTGCGGCTGCGCCCCGAAGCCGGCTGAGGGCACGATGCCCACCGATCATCCCGAGTTCGTTCACGGCTCGACACCCGGCCAGGCAGAGCGCCTGATCGAGGATGCGCTGGCGGCGGTCGCAGCAGCCGACGGGCGGGTGGTGATCGGGCCCTGGGTCGGCGAGGTCGGTTTCGAGGTCCTGTACTGGATCCCGTTCCTGCACTGGCTGCTGGGCACGCACGGGATCGGACCCGCCAACGTGACCGTCGTCTCCCGGGGAGGGGCGGGCCCGTGGTACGAGGGGCTCTGCGACCGCTACGTCGACGTGTTCGACGCGCTGACCACCGGCGAGTTCCGGGAAGCGACGCTCGGGCTCTGGGCGACGACCGGCGGGCTCCAGAAGCAGGTGTACTTCGACGACTGGGACGAGCGAATCCTCGAGGCCACGCTCGGCGAGACCTGGCGCGGGCAGGCCCTGCTCCACCCGAAGCTCGTCTACCGGCTCTTTCGCAACGTGTGGCAGGCCGCGCTCCCCCTGCGCGACTTCCTCGAGCGGGCCGCCTACCCTCGCTGGCCCGCGCCGGCCGACGGGGAGCTGGTGCAGACGCTGCCGCAGGAGTTCACGGCCGTGCGCTTTTACTTTCGCGACTCGTTCCCGGACACGCCGGCCAATCGTGCGCTCGTCCAGCAGGTGGTCGAGCGCCTCGCAGAGCACCGACCCGTCGTGCTCCTGAACACGGGCGTCGTCGTCGACGACCACCTCGACGCCGAGCCGGCCGAGAGCGAGCGGATTCTCAGACCGCTCGTCGGCGTCGCACCGTCGAGGAACCTCGGGGCGCAGACCGCTGTGCTCGCGCGCGCGCGGCTGTTCGTCGGCACCTACGGCGGCCTCGCCCACCTCGGTCCGTTCTACGGCGTGCCGGCGATCGGCTTCGCCACCGATCCGGCCACGATCAATCCGGTTCACCTGACCTTGCACCGACGCACGGCCGACACGTACGGCACCTGGCTGTCGGTCGTCGATGCTCGCGGATTCGAGCTGCTTGCCGCGGCGGGCGGCGTGCGCGGCGCCCGCTGATGGGCTGGCAGCGACTGCTCCGCTCCGCGTACGGCCGGGCATCGGAGCTCGGAGTGATCGGTCGACCGCTCGACGCCGTTCGCAGGCAGCCGCTGGTTCGTGCGTTCGCACGCAGGCACGTCGACCTGCTGCTGGGACCGGGCAGCACCTGGGCGAACGTCGACGGCTCGCTGCGCCTGCTGGCCGAAGACGATCGGTCGCGAATCGTCTTCGCGCCGTGGCCGGGAGGCGTCGCAACCGAGCTGCTCTACTGGGTGCCGTTCGTCCGCTGGGCGCAGGAGCATTTCTCGCTCGACCCGGCCAGGCTCGTCGCCGTCTCGGGCGGCGGCGTGTCTCACTGGTATGCGGGTACCTGCGACGGCTACGTCGAGTTGCTCGATCAGGCCGGGACGGTCCCGTCGCCCCGCGGCGCAGCCGCCTTCGGTTCGCGCCCGGTACTCGAGCTCGTCGAGCGCTACCGCTCGGGATCGGAGCCGCCGCGGCCGCTGCTCAAGCGCGCCCGGCACGTCCTGCTCCCGGCTCCCGACGACCCGGTCTCGGCCGGCCTGCCCGACGGGTACCTCGCAGTCGCCTTCGGCTCGGCCTCGGCGGCCGATCCCCGCTCGGGCCTGAGCCGCACGGAGCTCGACCCGCTGATCCGGCGGCTCGGCCGCCTCGCGCCCCTCGTCTCGCTGGTCGAGCCGGGCCCGGCGGCAGAGGAAGGCCTCCTGGAACCGCTCAGAGACGTGCCTGCCGCCCGCCGGCTGCGCGCACAGCATGCCCTCGCCGGCCACGCGGCCGGCGTCGTCGCGTCGGACCCGGCGATGGCGCTCCTGGCCGCCCTTGCCGGCGTGCCCGTGATCGCCCTGCGCTCCGAGGCTGGGGGTCTCACCGAGGCCGATCTGGACCTGGCTCTTCGGGTGGTCGCGGGGCTCGGCGGCTCGCTCACCGCCCTGGATCGGGCCGCGCTGGAGGAGCTGGCGACCGCTCTCGGGGGCGGGCCCGGGTAGCACGACGGGGCCAGGCTCGAAACGGCGGCAGGTAAAGTGTTTCGCCTACCTGGGGGTCCCGGGCACGTGACAACGACGAGAGAGCAGTACATTTCCGCCGAGGTACTCAGCCCGCCGGCGGCGCCGGAGCGCACGCTCGCGACGGCCGAGGACACGCCGGTCGAGATCGTCGACTACCAGTCGTCGCTCTTCGAGACCGTTCGGGAGGGCTGGCGGTGCCGTCGCCTGTTCTTCGTGCTCTCGCTGGTCGTGATCAGACAGACGGTCTTCAGGTTCAAGCTCGGGCCCTTCTGGCTCATCCTCCAGACGCTCATGGCGGTCGGCGGCTACGCCTTCATCTTCGGTGGGGCGGTCTTCAGCGTGTCGACCCCCAACGGCATGCCGTACTTCCTGTTCGTGATGGTCGGGATGATGGGCTGGCAGCTGTTCATGCGCACCGTCCTGATGTCGGCGCGCGGTTTCCTCAGGCTCAGGTCGGTCCTTCGCGACCTGCACATCCCGCTCGTCCTCATTCCGCTCGCCGGCTCGGCCCAGGCTCTGCTCCAGTTCGCGCTCTACTTCTTCTGCTACGTCTCGACGATCATCTACTTCTGGGTGGCGGACGGGAAGCTTTACGCGCAGCTGGCGCCGAAGTATCTGGCGATCTCCTTCCTCGGTCTGACCCTCTGCCTCGCGTTCGCGTGGGGGATCGGCATGTGGGTGGCGACGCTGACCGCGTGGGCGATCGACTTCCGGATGGCGATCAGGTACGTCCTGACCTTCTGGATGTTCGTCACGCCGGTGCTCTATCCGATCGAGCGTCTACACGGCAACATGCGCACCCTGGCGGAGCTCAACCCGCTCTCGTCCGCCGTCGAGATGGTCAAGGTCGGGTTGCTCGGAGCCGGTTCGCTGAGCATGTACGCGTCGCTGTGGAGCATCGGGACGATCGCGCTCGTCTTCTTCTCGGGCGTCTGGTTCGTCGGCCGCTTCGGGCACGCCCTGGCCGGCCTGCGCCAGGACCTCGACGACGACGAAGGCGAGCTGCTGTGAAGAAGCTGAAGCGGCGCTATCTCGACGAGGGGGACGAGCTCGGAGTCGATTGGGAGCGCTGGGCCGACGGACGTGTCTGGCATCTGAAGCGCAAGCGCGACTTCCCCGACGTGCACCCCAACCTCGCGCGTGAAGCGGTGTTGAATGCCGCGGAGCGAATGGGCAAGGCCGTCCAGAGCATCCGCGACCGGAGAACGCCGACTTCTCCCTACGTGTGGGTGCAGTTCGCCGATCACGAGATCGGGCTCGGGGATCCCTGCCCGTGCGGCAGCCGGCGCCTGTTCCGGCTCCACACCTACTTCGCCCGCTGCGCGGAGTGCAACGCGCAACTGATCCTGTCGAAGGCAAGCGTGATGGCGGCCGACGACGCGATCGAGCCGGCGCCCGACGACTCCGGGCTGGACGAAGACGAGGACGACTCGCTCCTGGGCTCGGCGGCCCTGCGGCGGCTGAAGGACATCCGGCTTTCGCGCCTCAAGCGATCGGGCGAGCGCGACGTCTACCGTGGATACGCGCTCGACGGCACCACCCTTGTCCTGCTGATCGTCGAGTTCCACCTTGGCCCCGGCGAGTCGCTCGAGCCGGAGGACGTGCTCGACCGGGCGGCGAGTGTCCGGGCCATACCTTTCGATCAGGTCGACGGACTGGTCGACACATCGGTCCTCCTGAGCCGCCGCGAGTCCGAATGGGACCTCGTTCTCTGACCTCGGAAAGCCTCAGGTCGCGTCGAGCAGCAGCGAGACGAGCCGGTCCCACCCGCGCTCACGGCCGGTCTCGATCGCGTTCTCGCCGATTCGGCCGAGGACGAGCGGGTCGAGGGGGAGCTCGTCGCAGCGCCCGATGTCGATCAGGTTGTGCATGTGGACGAACTCGGGCGGCGAGTGCTCGTCGAGATTGGTGATCACGACGGCACCCTTCTCCATCGCGGCGGCGACCGAGCCGTTGTTCGCACGAACGCCTCCGAGGAAGAAGGAGGCGAAGAACGTCGACGAGCGCAGCTGGTTGAAGACGGCGACGTCCGAGAGGTTGCCGACGAAGAACAGCGTGGACGGGAAGATCTCGTGCATCTCGTCGAAGATCAGCTGGGCGTCGCGCATCTGCGTCGTCTCGTGGTTGGCCGCCGAGACGTACACCGCGTAGGTGCGCCCGGAGGCGTCGAGCAGCCGGCGCAGCCGCTCGAAGAGGTCGGTGCGGATCTTGTGCGCCATCCCGAACGAGAACACGGAGACCTCCGCCGGCGCGAACAGCCGGTCGTCGAGGATCAGACCGGGCGACCAGAGGGTCCGGCAGGCCCCGTTCAGGCCCTTGACCTGCTCGTAGATCTCGTGGTTGCCGCAGTGGACTCGGCTCGCCCCCGCGACGAGGCCGACCTCCAGCTCGTCGCCGTCGTAGACGTGCAGGAAGGTTTCCCAGCTGAAGGGCTTCCGCGCGACCAGCTCGGCGAGCTCGCTCCGTTCGGCGTCCGTGAGCTCGGAGACCTTGAACGAGAGCAGCGGCCGCACGACCTTGCCCGCCAGGAGCTTCCGGATTCCGACCAGCGGTACGCCGAGCCGCTCGGCGAGCAGCTCGTTGAAGCGCCCCACGCCGGAGCGGAATCCGTCTCGGTGATGGGAGACGACGCTGTCGATCGCCCAGCCTCCTCGGCCGGCCGCGCCTGCGACCTCGCTCTGCGTGCTCTCCGCCCTCGTCCCCATCGGTCCGGGCAAGGGTACCGCCGGGCGTGGGGCTCAGCCCCGTCCGGCCGCTCGCTCGCCGTAGCGGCGGAGGACATCGGTCGACGAGTCGACGACGGTGTCGAGGAAGACGATCTCCGTGCCCGCCTCCGCGCAGGCTGCCAACTCCCCCGGTGGGATGCGGCCTCGCCAGTCGTTGCCCTTGACGAAGTAGCGCGGGCGAAGGAGTACGAGCACCGCCTCGGTCGTCGTCTCCTCGGCGTGCGTGTACTCGACGTACTCGATCGCGTCGATCACCTGCACCCGCTCGTGCTGGAGTAGGAGCGGCGGATGCTTGCGCGCCACCCACGCGTCCGACGAGATGTTGCAGAGGAGGGGAGGGCCGAGCTCCGCCGCCGCCCGGAAGTACGCGACGTGCCCAGGGTGCAGCGGGTCGAAGCCGCCGCTGACCATCGTCACCGGTCCGGAGAGCCCCGCCAGCCCGGCTGTGGCCACGATCACGGCAGCGCTCCCGTGGAGCGCTCGACGAAGTCCAGAGCGGCGCGGATGCCGTCGGCGCCGATCACCGTGTAGTCGGCGTCGGGGTACGCGGCCCGCAGGACGCCGAGGTGAACCGGGCTGGACACCTCCTGCGTCTGGACTGCGAGAGTCGGGACGCGGAGCATCGGGCCGAGGTACGAAAAGCCCCCGTAGGTGCAGAAGAGCGCGCGGGCACGCGCGACGATCGCGGTCTGCACGGCGAGGTTGTCTCGAGGCGTGACCCAGCGGGACGCGTCGTGGACGCGCCGGCCGGCCGGGACCCACTCCCGGTGTTCGTCGAGCTGCATCCCGCTCGTCAGGACGACGACGTCGATCTCCTGCCCGAGCGCCTCGAGCACGCCGGCCGCGAGCTCCCGTGAGGTCGGATCGTCCGGGAACGGCTCGCTGAAGTAGAGCTTGACCGCGACGTAGTCGGGCGGCAGGCCGACGGGGATCGTCTCCGGCGCCGGCAGCGGCCGGTAGTCGGCGAGCGCCAGTGCCTGCTCGGGAGGCAGAAACGTCTCCCAGAGGAAGCGGAGCCGCGAGTACATCAGCAGCGGATGGACGACCGCGCTGTCGCCGATCCGCTCCTGGGCGAGCGCGGTCAGTCGGGAGTCGAGCCGGTCCGGGAAGTACTGCTTGGTATCCCCCTCGCGGCGGCGACGCGCGACCAGCTCGTCGAGGTAGCGCTCGGGATCGACGAGGTCGAGGATCTCGATCTGATTCGCCGTGCAGTCGCTGTACCAGCTTCCTGCACCGCCCCGGGTCAGGACCGTCGCCCGCTCCGGCGGGATGTCGTGCTCGTGCAGCAACCGCCGGACGACCGGGATCCAGTACAGGAGCTCGAAGCCGACCTCGCCCAGAAACGGCCCGATCAGCACCGGCCGCCCCGCCCGCGCCGCCCGGGCCAGAGCGGCCTCGTGCCGCCGCGAGAGCAGTTCCCTGCGCGCAGCCCGGACGACCACCCGGGGCGAGCCGATGCGGATCAACCGCGAGAGCCGCCGGCGCAGCGAGACGTGCGCTGCGTTCGTCACGGGCTGTCCGGCAGGGCTTCGAGGAAGCAACCGGGCCGGGCGGTCTCGACCCCGGTCCGGAGCAGGTGCCTGGACTTCTCGATCTGAGCCGCCGGGCGGCTCGCGCTTCGTGCGAAGGCGCGCCGTTCGGCGTCGGACGGGACGAACTCGTTCAGCATGATCAAGCTCCACTTCAGCGCCAGTATCGGATACACGAGCCGCAGCCGGCGGGCCAGGCCCGACGCGCCGTCGAAGCGGGCCAGAAGCCTGGAGAGCACGTCCAGGTGGCGGTCGCGAGGCAGCGGAATGCCGGGCGCCAGGCAGACGCCGGCGAGGGCATGCGCCGGATCGTCCCAACCCGCGTACTCGAAGTCGACGAAGACGAGCGACCCGTCGTCCCGTCGGAGAGCGTTGTGGAAGCCGATGTCGCCGGGACTGAGCGTTCGGTCGGCCGGCGGCAGCTCCTCGCCGAAGCCGAGTTCGGTCGCCGTCGCCTCGACGTACTCCCGTACACGGAGGACGGCGGGCGCCACCTCGTCGGCGACGAAGGTGTGGACGTCCACGCCCGGCTCGTCAGACGGCGGCGCCGCACGCAGCCGCGCCAGTCGTGCGTCGAGCAGCTCGAAGTAGCCGCGCAGGCTGAACGACGCCTCCGAGGCGTCGTCCAGCCGTTGCGCGTCCGGATCCGCCCGCAACTCCCACATCCGTGCGAGGAGCTCGCCGAGCTGAAGCGCGTCGCCCGCCGAGACGGTGCCGGGCTCGACCGGCCGGCCGGCCACGAATTCGTAGAGCCCGACGCCTCGCCCGCGATCGACGGCCAGGGGCCGGGGGATGCAGCGCACCCCGCGATCCCAGAGAAAGCTCAGGGCGGTGAACTCCGTTCCGAGCCGATCCCGTCGATCGTCCGCGTGAGCGAAGTACGCCTTGCCCAGGACCGACCGATCGCCGAGGACGACCCTGGCGACGACGTTGTTCCTCCCACCCGGAAGCGGCGTTACCTCCGTCGGCGTAGCTCCGAGAGCGGTCGCGGCGGCAGCGGCGATCTCCGGAACGTCAGGCACCCGTCGACCTCCCGAGCTCGAGCACGCGCTGCAGGGCGATTGTCCAGCTCGAGAAGACGCGGGTGCCGTCCGGACGGGTTCCGGACTCGCCCGGCGCGTACAGCCACCGCTCGACCGAGGGTGGGAATGCGGGCTCCGCGAACACCTCCTCGAGATCGTCAACGAACAGAAGACACTGCTGGGAGCGGATTCGTTCGATCTTCGCCGCCCGGGTCGGCTCCAGGTACACGTTCTCACGCCCGAGCCCGAGCTTCCGGTCGGAAAGGAACGCGTTTCGCTCCAGCCACCGGAGCGCCGCGGCATGGAGATCGACCGGCGGACGTGCGGCAGAGAGCGGCGTCCGGTGGCTGATGATCGAGACGGCGATCCCCGCGTCGCTGCATCCGCGCAGGAACTCCCGCACACCGGGCGCCGGTCGGGCATCGACCATGCCCGGGCCGTAGACGAGCCGCTGGAGCTCGATCCAGCGCGTCTCGCCCTCCGCCAGCTCTCGAACCCACGCCCGGACGGCGAGCTTGCGGCGCGGTACGGCCGCCGGCATTCCCAGTGTCCGCACGGCGAGCTCGTGGAAGATCTCGTCGTAGAGGACGATCGTCCCGTCCAGATCGAGCCCGATTCGCGCCTGCGCCACAGCGGCCAAGGGTAGTTGCCGGCGCCTCTCCGGAGTCGATCGTCAGCTGCGACCGAGGCGGTGCTTCTCCACCTCACCGGCGACGTCGTCGAGCCCGTGCTCGCGGAGGACCCGCTCGACCGGCGCGGCGCCGACTCCATCCGGCGCGGCGGCAGCGGCAGCGCCGATCGCGCGCAGGACCCGGACGTAGCGGTACCGGCTCAGCGCGCGCGCCGCCGCCTCGTCCGTCTCGGCATTCGCGGCGGCCAACGCCCTGAGCGCGTACTCGAGGTGCATCAGCGCCGCCGCGATCGCGGCGAGCTTGTACAGCGCCGCCGTCCGGTCGCCCGCCGGCAGCGTCTCGGGCCGGCGGAAGTACATTGCGTCGCCGAACAGGGGCTCGGCCTTTGCCCGGGTGCCGGCGGGGCCCTGGAAGGACGAGTACGACTGCGTTCTGAGCTTGGCCAGGACGAAGCCGGCGTCGAGCAGCAGCGCGTGGACGTCGGAGAAGATCTTTTGGCCGTTGTACACCTCGTCGAAGGCGACCTCCGTCAGGATCGCGACCGTGCTGCGCCGGATCGTCTCCATGCCCCCGGCGAGGATCTCGAACTCGCTGCCCTGCGTGTCCAGGCCGAGGAAGTCGGGGGCGGCGACCTCGCCCGACTCGACGAGCGAATCGAGCGACCGGGTCGGCAGACGTCGTGTCTCGACGGTGGCGGCGGCGCTGCCGAGCACGTAGTCGCGGCCCTGCCTGGCCGGACGGTAATGGCCCGAGAAGCGCTCGTTCAGGGGATAGACCGAGCTCGTCGCCCCTCTGCGGTTGACGAAGAACTCGATCTCGCCGTCGTCCGCCCAGAGGCAATAGGGATGGATCGTCGGCGAGCACTTGCTGTTTGCCCGCCACCATTGCCGGGTCGCCTCGATACAGCTCTCGTCGGCTTCGTAGAGCACGACGAGGACATCGTCCGGGAAGGCACGCAAGAGGGGCGCCTGGAGCCGGCCGAGGCCCTTGCCCCTTGCCCCGACGTGGTGCAGGACGATCCGATGCTCCACGTCGGCACTCTACGCCGGAGCGCCGCGCGCGCCGGCCGCGGGCGCCCGCCGGCCGGCGCGGCACCAGGAAGCCTGCGGCAGCGTCTCGCGGTAGTCTGAGCTCGAGTGTCAGACGGAATCCAGCTCGACGAGCGGAGCAAGAGCCTTCGCCGCGAAATCCTTCACGTCCTCGAACAGGCCAAGCGCGGCCACCTCGGTGCCGCATTCTCGCTGACCGAGATCGTGCGCGTCCTGTACGACGACGTCCTGAACGTCAACCCCGCAAACCCGTCCTGGCCCGACCGCGACCGATTCATCCTCAGCAAGGGGCACGGCTGCCTCGCCCTCTACGTGGTGCTGGCCGAGAAGGGGTTCTTCTCCGAGGAGGAGCTGCCGCTCTTCTGCTCCTTCGGTGCGATGCTCGGCGGGCACCCCGAGTCGTCGAAGATCCCGGGCGTCGAGGCGAGCACCGGCTCGCTGGGCCACGGGCTCTCGATCGGCGTCGGCTGCGCCCTGGCCGCGCGCCTGGACGCCGCCGCGTGGCGCACGTTCGTCCTCGTCGGCGACGGCGAGTCGAACGAGGGCAGTGTGTGGGAGGCGGCGCTCAGCGCCGGCAAGCACCGTCTCACCTCCCTGACGGTGATGGTCGACTACAACAGGTTCCAGTCGTACGGCCCCAGCGTGGACATCCAGGACCTCGAGCCGCTCGCGGACAAGTGGCGTGCGTTCGGCTTCGGCGTCCGCGAGGTGGACGGGCACGACGTCGAGGAACTCCGCGAGGTGCTCGGCGCGCTTCCGGTCGAGGCCGGCCGCCCGAGCGCGATCGTCTGCCACACGGTCAAGGGCAAGGGGCTTCGTTCGACCGAGAACAACCCCGCCTGGCACCACAAGTCACGAATCGATCCCGCCGAGATCCAGACACTGGTCGAGGAGCTCGGGGTCGCCGTATGAGACAGGCCGCGCTTCTCGGTGTCTGCGATCTTGCCCGTCGCGACGACCGCGTCGTGTTCATCGGCTCGGACATCACCAAGCAGAACCTCGAGCAGTTCGAGCAGGAGTTCCCCGACCGGTTCTTCATGGAGGGGATCTACGAGGCGCACATCATCGGCATGGCCGCCGGGCTCGCCTTCTCGGGAAAGATCCCCTACATCAACACGATCGCCACGTTCCTGACGCGTCGGTGCTACGAGCAGATCGCCGTCGACCTCTGCCTCCACGACCTGCCGGTCCGCCTGCTCGGGAGCGGCGGCGGCGTGGTCTACGCGCCGCTCGGCCCGACGCACCTCGCGACCGAGGATATCGCGATCATGCGCGCGATCCCCGGCATGACGGTGGTCGCGCCCTGCGACGCCGACGAGATGCGGCGGGTGCTCCCCGCCACTCTCCAGTGGCCCGGGCCGGTGTACGTGCGCATCGCCAAGGGAGGCGACCGCATCGTCTCCTCCGACGAGCACCCGTTCGCGATCGGGCGGGCGATCCCGATGCGGGAGGGAGCCGACGTCCTCCTCGTCAGCACGGGCGTCACCACCCAGATCGCCCTCGACGCGGCGGAGGCACTCGCCGCCGGCGCGATCGAGGCGACCGTCCTCCACGTCCACACGCTGAAGCCGCTCGACGTGAAACAGATCGTCGGCCGCGCGGCCGGCGTCGGTGCCGTCGTGACGATCGAGGAGCACTCGATCGTCGGCGGCCTCGGGAGCGCGGTGGCGGAGGCGCTGCTGGAGGGCGGGCAGGGAGCAACCCCATTCGCGCGGCTCGCGTTCCCGGACGTGTTCCCGCACGAGCTCGGCTCGCAGGCACAGATCATGGCGCACTACGGTCTGACCTCCGACGCGCTCGCCGACCGGGCGCGGAGCCTGCTGGCCGGGAAGCCGCAGTCCTCGGCGGGACTCGAATGGGCACGCTCGTAGGCTTCGTCACTCCATTGCACCGGCGGGCATCCCGCGACCACCTGGCGCGAATGGTCGACGACAAGGTCGCGTGCATGCTCAGGGCCAAGCAATACGAGGCCGACTACTGGGACGGAGACCGCCGGTACGGCTACGGCGGCTACCACTACGACGGCCGCTGGAAGCCCGTCGCGGAGCAGCTGATCGATCGCTACGGCCTCGGCTCGGACGCCGTCATCCTCGACGTCGGCTGTGGCAAGGCGCATCTCCTCTACGAGCTCCGGCAACTCCTGCCGGAGGCGGAGCTCGCCGGGATCGACGTCTCGAAGCACGGGATCGCGACGGCCCCGGAGCCGATCCGGCCGCACCTCAGGCTCCATCGAGCTCAGGATCCCTACCCGTGGGCCGACGGCCACTTCGATCTCGTGATCTCGCTCGGCACGCTGCACAACCTCCGCCTGTTCGAGCTCGAGTCCGCGCTGAGCGAGATCGAGCGCGTCGGTCGCCAGAAGTACGTGATGGTCGAGAGCTACCGCAACGAGCAGGAGATGTTCAACCTCGAATGCTGGGCGTTGACTGCCGAGTCGTTGCTCGATACCGAGGAGTGGGTCTGGCTCTTCGAGCGGTGCGGATACACCGGCGACTACGAGTTCATCTTCTTCGAGTGAGGCGGAGCGGGGACGGATGAGGTTCCGCGCGGCAGTTCTCGCGGAGCAGCGGAAGCCGCTCGTCCTCGACGAGCTCGAGGCGCCGGCGCTCCGGTTCGGGCAGGTGCTGGTCAGGATCCGCTGCACCGGCATCTGCGGAGCGCAGCTGAACGAGATCGACGGCGCGAAGGGGCCCGACGCATTTCTCCCGCACCTCCTCGGCCACGAGGCGACGGCCACGGTCGTGGAGGTGGGCGAAGGTGTCACCTCGATCGCACCCGGCGACACGGTCGTCTGCCACTGGCGCCCCGGCCGGGGGCACGAGGGGCCGACCCCGGTGTACGGATCCGAGACGCTCGGCAAGGTGAACGCCGGCCGGGTGACGACGTTCAGCGAGCTCGCGGTCGTCTCCGAGAACCGGGTCACCCCGATCCCTGCGGACTTCGACGCGGAGCTCGGAGCCCTGTTCGGCTGCGTCGTCACGACCGCGGTGGGCGTCCTCAACAACGACGCCAGGTTGGGCATCGGGCAGAGCGTCGCCGTGTTCGGCTCCGGCGGCGTCGGCCTCGCGCTCGTCCGGCTGGCGGCGCTGATCTCGGGGTATCCGATCGTCGCGATCGACCTGCACGACCACAAGCTCGAGCTCGCCGCCGCACTCGGGGCGACGCACACGATCAACGCCGGCACCGAGGACGTGCCCACCCGAATCCGGGAGATCGTCGGCGCCGACGGACTGGACGTTGCGATCGAGAACACGGGGGTCGCCGACGTGATCGAGACCGCATACGAGCTGACGGGGTCCCGGGGCCGCGTCGTCCTCGTCGGCGTGCCGGCGAAGGCGAGCCGGAAGCCGAGCCTGTACACACTCCCGCTCCACTTCGACAAGGTGCTCACCGGCTCCGAAGGCGGAGGGTCGCAGCCCGACCGCGACATCCCGCGGCTGGTGCGGCTCTGCGAGGCCGGCAAGCTGTCGTTCGACGGGCTCGTCGGCAGACGCTACGACCTCGACGGGATCAACGACGCGATCGACGACCTCCGGTCCGGGTCGGTCGCCGGACGCTGTGTCGTCTGGGTGGAGCCTCGGCCCGTATGACCCGCTGCAACCTCTGCTCGGGGAAGACGGTCGAGACGTTGATCGAGTTCGGCTCGCACCCGATCGCGCACCGCTTCCTCGAAACCCCGGACGACGAGGAGTACACCCACCCGCTGACCCTGGGCGCCTGCACTGCCTGCGGGCTCGTCCAGCTCGTCGACCCGATCCCGGCGGAGGAGCTCTATACCACCTACCACTGGCTCAGCTCCTGGAAGCCCAACCCGCACGTCCCCGAGCTCGTGACGGCGCTGGAGCAGCTGGCCGGGCTCTCGGAGGATTCGAAGGTGGTCGAGGTCGGCAGCAACGACGGCGCGTTCCTGGCCGAGCTCCGCGCCCGCGGCTTCCGCCGTCTGCTCGGGCTCGAGCCGGCGGAGGACGCCCGCTCGGCCGCCGCCGAGCGCGGCCTGCCGACCGTGAGGGGCTACTTCACCCCGGAGGCGGCCGGGGAGATCGTCGAGTCCTTTGGCACCGCCGACCTGTTCGTCACCCGCCACGTGCTCGAGCACGTGTCCGACCTGCCCCTGTTCGCCGAGGCGATGCGAATCGTGCTCTCCCCCGGTGCCCGCGTCCTCGTCGAAGTGCCTGACTTCGACTTCAGCCAGGACGCCCTCGACTACAGCGCTCTCTGGGAGGAGCACGTCAACCACTTCACCCGGGCAACGATCGAGGAGCTGCTCGGTCTGGCCGGGGTCGAGGTCGACCGCTTCGAGTCGTACGCGTTCAGCGGCCGAGCGCTCGTCGCCTGGGGCCACCGCGCCGGCAACGGACCGGCGACGCCCCCGGAGCGGCCCGCCGGGGTGGCGGCCGCGACCCGCGAATACCGCGACCGGTGGCCGTCCTTCCGCACCGCAATCCGCGACTACTTCGCCGGCCGGCGCGACGCCGGCAGGCGGGTCGGCGTGTACGGGGCCGGCTGCCGCGCGGCGACGCTGATCAACCTCTGTGAGCTCGGCCCGCTCGTCGATCTTCTCGTCGACGACCAGCCCGAGAAGCAGGGGAAGTTCATGCCCGGCTCGCGCCTCGCGGTGACGCCCGGGGACGCGCTCGACGAGTCGGCGCTCGATCTCTGCCTGCTCTCCGTCAACGCCGAGAACGAAGACACCGTGATCGAGCGCCACTCCTCGTTCGGAGCGGGGGGCGGCGAGTTCGTCTCGATCAACCCCCCGAGTCCCCGGCTGCCCGGATTCTGGAAGGAGCTGTGAGCCTGCGATGCGCGTCCACAGCCTGAACGAGGAGGTGCTCGTCGCCGACGGCCCCGTGGTCGAGATCACCGGGTCCGACATCGCCGAGCTGAAGCGGCGCGCGCTCGGCAACCCGCGGAGGCGCATCCGTGTCTGCGCCCATCCCGACACGGCCGACCCGCTGCACGAGATGCTGATCGTCCATACGGAGGGCGCCTACATCCGGCCTCACAAGCATCTGGGGAAGAGCGAGTCCGTTCACGTGCTCGAGGGCGAGGCCGACGTCGTCCTGTTCGACGACGAGGGAGAGATCGACACCCACATCCCGATCGGGCCGTACGATTCGGACCGCAGGTTCTTCTTCCGGATCGACGAGCCGGCCTTCCACACGCTCCTGATCGCCTCCGAGTTCCTGGTCATGCACGAGGTCACCAACGGGCCGTTCCTACGAGAGCAGACCGTGTTCGCACCATGGGCGCCCGACGAGGCCGACGCCGCCGCCGCGGAGGGCTACCGCCGGCGGCTGGCCGAGCGGCTCGCGGCTGCGAACCGGTGACGCACACCCTGGTCGTCGGCGGCACCCGCGGCATCGGCCGGGCGGTCACACGGCGCTTCGCCGCGGCCGGCGGACGAGTATCGGTCGTCGGCCGCAGCGAGCCGGAGGAGACGAGCCTCGCGAACGTTCGCCACTGGGCCGTCGACCTGGGCGTGGCCGCGAGATTGCCGGAGGCGGTCGCCCAGATCGTCGAGGCAGGCGGGCCGCTGGACAACCTCGTCGTGCTCCACCGGTTCCGCGGAGACGGCGATCCGTGGCAGGGAGAGCTCGACGTGTCGCTGACCGCGACCAGGACGCTGGTCGAGTCGGCCGCGGGCCGGTTCTCGGAGGGCGGCGGGGCGATCGTGATCGCAAGCTCGAACGCTTCCCGCCTCGTCGCCGGCGAGCAGCCCGTCGGATATCACGCGGCCAAGGCGGCGCTGCGCCAGATGGCGCGCTACTACGCCGTCGTGCTCGGGCCGGACGGGATCCGCGTCAACTGCGTCACCCCAGGAGCCGTGCTCAAGGAGGAGTCCCGCGAGGCCTATCTCGCCTCCCCGTTCGCGGAGCCGATCCGAGCGGCGACGCCACTTCGCCGGATTCCCACCGCGGAGGACGTGGCCGCCGCGGTCGCCGTCCTGTGCAGTCCCGACACGGCGCTCGTCACCGGGCAGGAGCTGGTCGTCGACGGCGGCCTGTCGCTGCTCTGGCAGGAGAGCCTGATCCGCCGGCTCACCGCCGAGGAGGGTGAGTGAGCACGCTCGCCCACCGTAGGGCCGACTGCCGTCTCTGCCACGGCACCGAGCTCGAGCTCGTACTCGGCCTCACGCCGACTCCACTGGCCGACGCCTACGTGCCGCCGTCCCGTGCAGACGATCCCCAGCCCGTGTTCCCGCTCGACCTGCACCTCTGCCACGACTGCGGCCTCGTGCAGCTGCTCGACGTCGTCCAGCCGCAGGAGATCTACGTCGACTACCTGTACGAGTCGTCGAGCTCGCTCGGGCTCGCCGAGCACTTCGACGGCTACGCCGAGGACGTGCTCGGACGGCTCCGCCCGCCCGCCGGGTCGCTGGTGATCGACGTCGGCAGCAACGACGGGATGCTCCTCAGGAGCTTCCGCAAGCGCGGGATGGCGGTACTCGGCATCGATCCCGCGGTCGACATCGCGCGGCAGGCGACCGAGGCGGGGGTGGAAACGCTGGCCGAGTTCCTCACCCCGGATACGGCCCGCCGGATCAGGGAGGAGCGCGGGCCTGCAGCCGTCGTTACCGCCAACAACGTGATCGCCAACATCGACGACCTGGACCAGGTGGCGGCGGCGATCGGCGAGCTGCTCGGGCCGGACGGGGTCTTCGTCTTCGAGAGCTTCTACCTCGGCGACGTCGTCCGGAACCTGGTCTTCGACTTCTTCTACCACGAGCACCTCTCCGCTTTCGCCGTCCGGCCTGTCGAGCGCTTCTTCCGCCGGCACGGGCTCGAGCTGATCGACGCGCTGAGGGTGCCGACGAAGGGCGGCTCGCTGCGCTACTCGCTCCAGCTCGAGGGCGCCGGCCGCCAGGTTTCGAGCTCGGTCGCCGAGCTGCGCGTGCTCGAGGAGGAGCAGGGGCTCGACCGGCCCGAGCTCTTCCGGGCTTTCGCCGGCCGGATCGAGGACGCCAAGCAGCAGGTGCTGCCGCTCGTTCGGCGCCTGAAGGAGGAGGGTCGCGGGATCGCCGGCTACGGTGCCTCGGCGACGACGACGACCCTGATGTACCACTTCGAGCTGGGCCGGCTGCTCGACTTCCTCGTCGACGACTACGCCGCGAAGCAGGGGTTGCTCAGCCCCGGCCTGCACCTTCCCGTGCTCCCGTCGGAGGCGATCTACGAGCGCGACGTCGACACCCTGGTGGTCATGGCCTGGCGCTACCACCGGCCGATCATGGAACGCCACGCCCGCTTCAGCGAGCGTGGCGGCCGGTTCGTCGTGCCGATGCCCCGGCTCAGCGTGCTGTGAAGGAGCGCGGTACCGAGACCGGCGGCACGCTCTACGAGTACTACCGGCGTCAGAGCGTGCTTCCGACCTACGGCGGGTTCCGAGCCCCGGCCGACCTCGAAGCGCACGAGCGGCACCGGCGGAGACTGTTCACCGACAAGCTCCACCTGCCGCCGCGGGTCTTCGAGGGAGCACGGCTGCTCGAGTTCGGGCCGGACGCCGGCGAGAACTCGCTGGTATTTGCGCTCTGGGGCGCCGACTGCACGCTGGTCGAGCCGAACCGCAAGGCGCATCCGGCGATCTCCGAGTACTTCGAGCGCTTCGGGCTCGGCGGCCGGCTCGCGGCGCTGCGAGCGGACGACCTCGAGAGCTACCCGCTCCCGGACACCGCGGCCGAGCACTTCGACGTCGTCGACGCCGAAGGCTTCGTGTACACGATCAGGCCCGCATCCCTGTGGATCGACCGGTTCCGCCGGCTCGTGCGCGACGACGGCTTCGTCGTCATGTTCTACGCGGAAGCGTTCGGCAGCCTGCTCGAGCTGGCCTGGAAGGTCGTGCAGTCGCGCTACCGATCGCTCACCGGGCTGAGCGCGCTCGACTCGGCCCAGGTCCTGTTCGAGACGAAGTGGGCCTCGATCCCGCACAAGCGCACGATCGAGTCGTGGACGATGGACGTGCTCGAGAACCCCTTCGTCCGCCTCCGCCACTTCATCGACCCGGCCGAGCTCTGCACGCAGATGGCAGGTGCCGGCTTCCGGCTGTACTCGTCGTGGCCCAGGTACGCCGGGGGCCTGGACCTGCACTGGTTCAAGCACGAACCCTCGGCCGAGGAGGAGCTCGAGCAGGAGCTCGAGTTCATCGCCCGCAGCCGCCTGAGCCACATGCTCGGCCGGAGACACTTCCTGGTCGACCGCGACGCTGCCCCCGCCGGCGAGCTCCGTGCGCTGCTCGAGGACATCGACGCGTTGGTCGATCGTCTCGACCCCGAGCGGGTCGCGCTCTGCGTCCGGCGGCTGGCCGCCCTGACCGCCGTGATCTCGTCCGAGGCGGTGCTGGCCCGGCCCGAGGACACCGACCGCTCGCGCGGAACACTGGACATGCTCGGTCGTCTGCTGCAGGCCCTCGCCACCGGGACGGCGGACGAGATTCGGGCCTTCTGCAACCGAGAGCCGGCTTTCGTCGGCAGCTGGGGAACGCCGTCCCACTTCGCCGTCTTCCGCAAGGAGCCGGCGGAATGATCTCCGGCGGCCCTCCCGGCGGGGCCAGGCGTCTGCGAATCCTCTTCTTCATGCGCGACGCTGCGCTCCTGCGTGTCTACGGGGAGGCGCTGCGCCTGCTCGCCGGGGCCGGGCACGAGATCCACCTCGTCCACGACCTCGACCGCGAGCTGGACGAGTCCGCGCGCCTGGCCGCCGAGTGCCCGACGATCACGTACGGCTCCGCGCCTGCGGGCGATCCCGGTCTCTGGAAGCCGTTCGCGACCGGCCTGCGCGGGCTGCGAGACTATCTCCGGTACCTTCATCCCGCCTACGCCGAGGCACCGAGGTTGCGGGCGCGGGGGCGGCGCCTGGCGCCCGTCCCGATGCGAATCCTGGGAGACCTGATCGCCCGGGGCGGATACCGAGCTGCCGAGCGCGCTCTCGCCGCGATCCGGGCGGTGGAGGAGGCGATCCCGCCGAGCCGGCCGATCCGCGAGCTCGTGCGCGTGCGCCGGCCCGACGCCGTGCTCGTCTCCCCGCTCGTCGACTTCGCGCACGTGCAGGAGCCGTACCTGAAGGCTGCACGGTCGGCAGGCGTCCCGACCGCCGTCTGCGTACCGACCTGGGACACGCTCAGCAACAAGGGCCTGATCGGCGTCGTCCCGGAGCGTGTGATCGTCTGGAACGAGCTCCAGCTCGGCGAGGCGGTGAGCTTGCACGGCGTCGTCCCCGAGCACGTGGTCGTCACGGGTGCACAGGTCTTCGAGCGATGGCTCGGGTGGGCCCCGACACATTCGCGCGAGGAGTTTCTCGGCCCGCTCGGGCTCGACCCGCGCGCGCCGCTGCTCCTGTACGCGTGCTCGTCCCGCTTCATCGTCGAGGACGAGCGCGCCGCGGTCGTCCGCTGGGTCGAGGCGATCCGGGCGTCCGGCGACCCGCGGCTCCGCGCAACGTCGATCCTGATCAGGCCTCACCCCAAGCATCTCCGTCCGTGGCGCGACGCCTCGCTTCCCTTCGACTCGGTGGCTGTCTGGGCCGGGGAAACAGGCCGCTTCCAGGCCGGGCACAACGAGGACTACTTCGACTCGATCTTCCACAGCCACGCCGTGGTCGGCGTGAACACGAGCGCCTTCATCGACGCTGCCGTGATCGGCCGGCGGGTCTGCACGTGGGAGGCGCCGGAGTTCGAAGGCGGTCAGCACGGCACGCTCCACTTCCGGCAGCTGCTCGAGGCCGGGGGCGGCGTCGTCGAGGTCGGGCGAAATCTGCCCGAGCACGTCGCGCAGCTGAGCGCGGCCCTGGCCGTGCCGGCCGAGGTCGAGCGCCGCCGCTTCGTCGAGACCTTCGTCCGTCCGTTCGGTGCGGACGTGCCGACCGCCCCGGCTCTCGCGAGGGCGATCGCCGAGGTGGCGCAGGCGGAGGTCGTCCCCCTGCCGGCCCGTCGAGCGGTGCTCCGAGCCGCTGTCCTCCCGGCCGCGCTGCTCGCGTGGCCGCTCCACCACGCGGGCGCGGCGGTGGAGCGCATCCGCAAAGCGCATCGGCGGCGAGGCCGGAAGCGGCTCCGCAGGGTCGGGCGTACGCGCGCGGCGAGCACGCCCGGCCGAGCGTCCCGGACGGCCGAACCGGGAGCGGCAGGCGCCGAATAGGGTCCACTACTATTCGACGGTGCAACCGCCGCCTGCAGGGTCCCGGCGGCCCGATCCCGACGAGGCCGAGGCCCCGAACAGCTGGATCAACCCGCTGGTCAGCGCCGCCGACGAGCCGGTGCCGCCCGGGGCTCGCGTAGTGTCCTTCGGCTCTCGCCGGGTCGTCGTCCTCCGGGAGAGCCACCCCGGACGCTGGTCGTACTTCGGTCATGTCGCGCTCGAGCTCGCGCAGGCGTTCGCGTACGCACGTCTGATCGGCGCATCGATCGCGATCCTTCCGCCCCGGGGCTTCGTGCACCCGGCCTACCTCGAGGTCGAGTGCGACGGCGTTCCGATCGTCAGGTCGAGGGTGGCGCTCCCGGTCCTGCGGGCATGTTCCGCGCGTTTCGAGCTCGGAGGCTTCCGGAGATCGGCCGCCGCCGTGCGCAAGAAGGCGGCGCAGGACCTGCGCGCGTACGTGCGCGGGCACGATCTGCCGAAGCCGGTGCGCAGCCGCGTCAGGGCGGTGGGCGACCGTCTCGACCGGAAACGGCGGAGTCGGGAGGAGCCCGACCAGGGGCCGTACTGGCGGCGGAGGCTGATCTCCGTGCCGGTCGGAACCCGTCTCTCGCCGGCTGCGGAGCGTCGCGCCGCCGAGTGGGCGGCCTCTCTGGGCATCCCGCCGGACAGACCGATCGTCACCGTCCACGCTCGCGAGCGCGGCTACAAGCTCTCCTCGGACGGTCGCGACACCTACAACGGCAAGGCCGCCTACGGGGGGATGGACGAGGCGACCAGGAACTCGTGGGTCGAAACGTACTTCCCGGCGATGGATCATCTCGCCGAGCGGGGTTACACGGTCGTGCGCATCGGCGACTCGACGATGACCCCGGTCGACCGCCCGGGCGCGATCGACCTCGCCACCGCGCCCGATCGCGGCGCGCTGCTCGACCTCTACTGCCTCTTCCACAGCCGCTTCCTGCTCACGGGGGAGTCGAGCCCGCACTCCGTCTGCCATCTGACGAACACCCCGCTCCTGACCGTCAACGCGACCGACCCGATCGGCGCATACCCACCGCGCCGCGACGGGATCCTGATGATGAAGACGGTCGTCGACCGCGAGACCGGCCGGACGCTCACCCTCGACGACCTCCTGTCCGAGGAGTACCAGACGTTCAAGCGCCATCCGGGGCGGTACGAATATCTTCAGAACACACCGGAGGAGATCCTGGCGGCCGTGCAGGAGATGCTCGACCTCCTCGACCGGGATACCCCGGAGTCGGCGGGGCAGTCGCGCTACCGGGAGCTGCTGACGCGGGCGTACGACTCGACCCGGCACGTCCACTACGTCGCCAAGTTCGCTCCCGATCGCGGCTTCCTGGGGTACGGTCGCATCGCCCGGTCACAGGTCGACCCGTGGGACGAAGGTGCCGCCGGGCGCGCGCCGGTGCGGCTCGGGGCGGAGACGCCGTGACCGCGACGGCGGTGCCGGAGGCCGGCGAGGAGACGAGGACCGGAGGCGCGACCGGCCGGACGATCCTGTTTGTCATGCTCCACGACGGCTTCGTCAAGGTGTACGAGCCCGCCCTGAGGCCCCTGGCGCAGAGGGGCCACCGGATCCAGGTCGTCCACCAGTACGCGCGGCGCGAGCAGAGCGTCAGGGATCTGTGGCAGCGGCTGGTGCAGGAGTGCCCGAACGTGAGCGTCGAGCCGGCCCCCGAGCCGGAGCGGACGATCTGGACGCCGTTCGGTCGCAACCTGCGACTGCTGATCGACTACCTGCGGTTCTTCGACCACCGCTACGACGGCTCCGATGTGCTGCGCGGACGGGTCGACAGCTCGGTGCTGCCGTCGCGGCTTCGCCCGATCGCGTGGCCGCTGCGCCACCTCGGCGACCGGGGGATCGGAGCCGTGATCCGGTTCCTCCAGCGCCTCGAGCGGGCGATGAAACCGAACCGGCGGGTGGTCGAGCTGCTGAAGGAGCGCAGGCCGGAGCTGGTGCTGGTCACTCCGCTCGTCGACTTCGGCTCGCAACAACCCGACTACGTGAAGGCCGCACGCGCCCTCGGGATTCCCAGCGCGGTCTGCGTCGCGAGCTGGGACAACCTGACGATCAAGGGCCACATGCGCGTCGTCCCCGATCGGATCGTCGTCTGGAACGAGGCCCAGCGGGAGGAGGCGGTTGCGCTCCACGGTGCCGATCCCGCCCAGGTCGTGACAACGGGGGCCCAGACGTTCGATCACGGCTTCGACTGGCGTCCGAGCCGCGACCGCGAGGCATTCTGCGCGATGGTCGGGCTCGATCCCGCGCGACCCTTCGTCCTCTTCCTCGGCTCGAGCTACTGGATGGCCCCCGGCGAGGTCTACTTCGTCGAGCGCTGGATCCGCCGGATCCGCGCGGCCGAGGAGCCCGCGCTTGCGGCGGCCGGGATCCTGATCCGTCCCCACCCGGGCAGCGCTCTCCGATACGCGAGCCTGGATGTCTCTCAGGTCGAGAACGTCGCAGTCTGGCCGACGCCGCACGGAAGCCCCAAGCGCGACACCTACGCCGAGTTCACGCAGAGCCAGAGAAACGACCTGTTCGACTCGCTGTACTTCAGCGTCGCGGCCGTGGGCGCGAACACGAGCGCCTTGATCGAAGCCGGAATCGTCGGGCGCCCGGTCTGCACGCTCGACGTCCCGGAGTTCCGAAACGCCCAGGGGACGGTCCACTTCGAGCATCTCGCCGGAGGCGAAGGCGGGCTGTTGCGCTTCGCCGACGACTTCGACACCCACCTACGCCAGCTGAGCGAGTTCGTCGCCGGGAACGGGGTCGACCGCGACCGGCTGCGCGCGTTCGTCGAGGCCTTTGTGCGACCCCACGGGCTCGACCGGCCTGCGGCATCGATCCTCGTCCGCGCACTCGAGGAGATTGGGGAGGTCCGGGTCACACCGGCGCCTCAGACCGCCGGCGACCGCGTCCTGCGGGCCCTGGTCTTCCCGCTGGCACTGGTCTCGCACGGGGTCCTCCGGGAGCCGACGGACTCAACGCCGACCTGGTTCTGGCTCGTGCGTCCGTTCCTCTGGCTCTGGGTGAGACTCGTCGTCGCGCGCGCCTACCTCGCCTCGTGGGCTGGACGGCTGCTCAGGTTGGGGCGGAAGCTCAGGACGACGCGGGCCTGAACCGCGGCCCTACCGCACCGGCGAGCCGACCCGCTCCTCGCCGGTCAGGGGCGGTGCTTGATGGTCGTCCTCGTCGAGGCGCTCCCGCAGCCAGTGGGCGAGGAGGTGGCCGAGCACCAGATGGGTGCTCTCGACATGGCCGTAGTCGTCGCAGGGAACGACGACGCAGTCGTCGACCAGGCCGCTGAGCCGTCCGCCGTCGAAGCCGAGGAAGCCGATCGTGTGCAGGCCGAGCGAGCATGCGGCCTCGACCGCCTCGACGACGTTCGGAGAGTTCCCGCTCGCCGAGATGACGATGAGCACGTCACCCGGCCGGCCGAGCATCTTCACCTGCTCGGCGAACACCGCCTCGTAGCTGACGTCGTTGGCCCAGGCGGTCATCAGCGCGATGTTGTCGGCCAGGGACACGGCCCTGAAGCGCGACTTCCGCAGCTCGGGCTTGGCGCCGAGCACGGTCTTCGCCAGGTCGCAGGCAAAGTGCGACGCCGTCGATGCGCTCCCGCCGTTCCCGGCGATCAGGATCTGCGCCCCCGCCTCGGCGGTCTCGAGCAGCCGGCGGCCGATCCGGTCGATCGCGTCCGGGGGCACCGCGCGGAGCTGGTCGGCCAGCGACTCGACGTAGTCCTCGACGAACGACCTCAAATGCCGTCCTCTACTCGGAAACCGGCGGCCTCGGCGACGAGCCGCTCAGCGTCACGGTAGCGCTCCGGGGAGTCAACTGCGACGCGCATGCCCGACAGAGGGTAGCCGTAGACGTCGCCACGGCCCACGAGCTGCGGGAGGAGATCGCGCGCCAGGTCCGACGGGGCGGGCGGAATCAGCTCGAGCACACGCGGGTCGCAGATGAACGCCCCCGAGTTGACCCAGTCCGATCGTTCTCGCACGGGATCGTCGTCGGCGGGCCGCTCGGCGAAATCGACCAGGCGCTGCTCGTCGTCGAGCACGACCACGCTGTTCGAGCCGGGACGCGCGTGGACGAGCAGCGTCAGCAGGGCCGCCCGGCGGCGGTGGAAGTCGAGCATCGCACCGAAGTCGTGGTCGGTGAGCACGTCGCCGTAGTGCGCCGCGAACGGCCCGCCGGCCACGAACGAGCGCAGGCTCGCCAGCGTTCCCGCAGTGCCGAGCAGCTCGGGCTCGTACGAGTAGGTGAGCCGGACGCCGAGCGCAGAGCCGTCTCCGAGGCGCTCCCGCAGGAGCTCGGGCCGATGGTGCAGGTTGACCGCGACCTCGTCGAAGCCGCAGCGTGCGAGATTCAGGAGCACGTGCTCGATCAGAGGACGGTCGCCGATCTGTAGCAGCGGCTTCGGCAGGTCGCGGGTCAGATCGCCGAGGCGCCGCCCGTAACCGGCGCTGAGCACGATCGCCTTCACGCCGCAGTCCCGAGGATCCAGTCGGCCGCCTCCGGCAGGTTCTCGCACTCGTGATCCGCCTGGAGGCCGGGCTCGGGCGGGTCGGGAGACTCGATCGGCCGCTCGAGATGGGCACCCGTACGGACGAGGACGGTGGCGCAGCCCGCGCGCGCTCCGGCGGCGACGTCCGAGATGCGGTCGCCGACCATGAAGCTGTGCGCGAGCTCGACGTCGAGTTCGGACGCGGCGCGCAGCAGCAGCCCGGGGCGAGGCTTGCGACAGTCGCACTCGATCCGGTAGCGGGCGACGTCTCCCCGGGGGTGATGAGGGCAGACGTAGAAGTGGCGGAGCTCCGGGCCGCCCTCCCGGACGACGAGCGCGGCCAGCCGGCCGTGCAGCCCGTCCACGTCCTCCTCGGTGACCAGGCCGCGGGCGACGATCGGCTGATTCGTGACGACGGCGAGCTCGAACCCCGCTCGGTCGAGACGGCCGAGCGCGGCCGCCAGGCCGGGAAGGAGTCGCATCGCCGCCGCGTCGACCAGGTAGCCGTCTTCCTCGATCAGGACGCCGTCGCGATCGAGGAAGACGGCACGGCGCGCGATCGGGGGCATCGTCAGCGGAGCGCGAGCTCCTGCATGCGCTTGACGTTGTAGTACCGGGAGTCGCTCATCGGGTTGGGCACGCGACCGGCCTCGAATGCGTCGGCGAGGCTGCGGGCGGCGTCGGCGATCGTCCGCCTGGGGACGAAGCCCAGCTCGCGCCGGATCAGCTCCGAGGAGATGTGGTACGAGCGGAGGTCGTCCGTGGGCGTCCGCACGATCTCGACTCCGTCGCCGACGACCTCCCGCACGGTGTTGGCGATGTCGAGGATGCTGCGGTTCTCCCATCCGGCGTTGAAGACCCGCCCGTCGATCTTCGCGCCGGGCGCCTCGAGCGCGAGCAGGTACAGGTCGACGGCATCCGCGATGTGGATGTTCGGACGGAGCTGCTCACCGCCGAACACCTTGATCACGCGCTCGTTGACCGCGTGGTTGGTGAGGATGTTCACGGACAGGTCGAGCCGCAGGCGCGGCGAGTACCCGCAGACGGTCGCCGGCCGCAACACGAGGACGGCGAAGCCGGGGCTCCGCTCGGCCAGCAGCTGCTCCTCGCAGAGCGCCTTGTACAGCGAGTAATCCGTCAGCGGCTCGAGCGGCATGTCCTCGGTGACGTCCGGCGCGTCCTTGATCCCGTAGACACTCGAGCTCGAGGCGAAGACGAATCGCCGCACGCCGGCCTTCTTCGCGGCTCGGACGAGCGGCAGGAACGCTTCGTAGTTGACCGACTTCCCGAGCGCGGGATCGAGATCGAAGCTCGGGTCGTTCGAGATGCAGGCGAGATGGACGACGGCGTCGCACCCCCTCACCGCCTCCTCGACGAGCGCCTCGTCGCGAAGGTCGCCCTCGAGCTCCTCGAGTCGCGGGTCGCCGGCGACCGGTTCGAGGACGTCTCGTCCGTACAGGTACAGATCGAGGACGCGCACCTCGTGCCCCCTCCCGAGCAGCGCGGGCACCAGGGTGGAGCCGACGTAGCCGGCGCCGCCCGTGACGAGCACACGGCTCATCCGGGCAGCCGGGCGGCGATGTCGGCGATCACCCGGGCCGGATCGATCGCCCTGCGGTTGCCGACGATTCCGACCGCCTGCCCGCCGACCGCGCTCGCGATCACGCCGTGGAGCTCTGGCGAGCTGCGCTGCACCGCGCAGAGGGCGGTCACTCCGAGGACGGCGTCGCCCGCGCCGACCCGGTCGACGACGCTCGACGTGAAGGCGGGGATCTCGGCGAAGCCCTCCTCGCGGTCGTAGCAGAGGCAGCCCTGGCTGCCACGGGTGACGAGCAGCCTCGGGCAGGACAGGCGCTCCGCAACCAGGGTGACGATCTCGTGCAGCTCCCCGTGCCGCCGGCGCTCCTCGAGGCGGATCTCGTCCTCGGAGATCGACACGTAATCCGCCCGTGCGTACTTCGACACCGTGTTGAAGCCGCGGTTGTCGGCGTTGGTCTGCGTGTTGACCGCCAGGAAGCGCGAGTCCGCGCAGAGCACGGAGACGGCCTCCGGGCCGATCATGCCGTGCCCGTAGTCGACCGCGATCACGACGTCGAACTCGGGCAGCGCCTCGTCGAGCGCCGCGCAGAGGGTCTGGCCCTGAGCGGCATACTCGTCCCCGTCCATGATGTACAGCTCGAACAGCTTCTGGAGCGGGTAGAGCTCGACGTAGCGGCGCTTGAGGATCGTCGGAGCGCCCGGGACGGTGACGAAACGCAGATCGACTTTCGGATCCATCTGCTCCCGGATCAGATCCTCGTGCGAGTCGCGTCCGCCGATGAAGGTGAGGACGGTGACGTGGTCGGACAGGGTGGCGACGTGATTCGCGACCGCGAGCACGCCGCCGGCGAACTGCTCGCGGGAGACGTAGCGGGCGGCGAGGATCGGCTCCTTGCCCGACTTCCCGATCGTCTCGCAGTAGAGGTACTCGTCGATGATCGCCTCTCCGACGACGAGCACCTTCAGATCCCGCGCCTTGGCGAAGACCGACGCGACGTCGTCGGTCGTGTAGCGGCCGCTGAGCACGACTTCGGAAGCGTCCCGGCTCCCGGGAAACGCCACGTCCGTGGCAGCGATGTCGGCGAACTCACTCACGTCCGGTTGCCCAGGGCCGGCGAAAGGTATCCGAACCACTCCTTCGTGGCCTCGGAGATCGACTGCTCGTTCCAGACCGGTGCCGTCCGCCAGTAGTCGATGTTCCGGAGCAGCTCCTCGACACCCTCCTCGATCGAGACGGTCGACGACCAGCCGAGCAGCTCGCGGGCCCGGGAGAGATCCGCCTGCGTGCAATCCGGCTCACCGGGGCGTTTCGGCACGTTCACCACCCCGGCGTCGGCGCCGAGCAGCTCGACGATCCGGTTGACGCTCTGCGGCTCGCCGCTGCCGACGTTGAGCGCCTCGCCCGACACGCCGCTAACGGCCGCGCGGACAAACGCGTCCACGACGTCGGAGACGAACGTGAAGTCCCTGGTCTGGGTTCCGTCGCCGACGACCGTGAACGGCCGGCCCGCGAGCTTCTGGGCGAGGAAGACGCCGAACACGGCCCCGTAGGAGCCCGACGTCCGCGCCCTCGGCCCGTAGACGTTGAACAGCCTCAGCGAGACGACCGGCAGCCGGTAGACGTGGCTCCAGTGCAGAGCGCAGGACTCGCCGAGGTACTTGGTCAGCGCGTACGGGTACTGCGGCCGTGCGGGGGCGGTCTCCGGAGTCGGATACTGGTCGGGAATGCCGTAGCAGGACGACGACGCCGTGTACACGAAGCGTGCGACACCGGCTTGGCGGGCCGCCTCCAGGACGTTCACCGTGCCGTCGACGTTCGCGCGGTGGTAGTCGAGGGGCCGCACGATCGAGGGCACGACGTCGGCGAGCGCGGCCAGATGGAAGACCCAGTCGGCGCCCGCGAACGCTCCTGCGAGCGCATCCGGCTCGGTGATGTCGGCCTCGACGAGCTCGAACGCCGGCTCGTCGGCGAGGGAGGCGAGGTTCTCCACGCGTCCCGTGGCCAGATTGTCGATCGCGACGACGCGGTGACCTTCGGCTGTGAGTCGCTCGACCAGGTGGCTGCCGACGAAGCCCGCGCCACCCGTGACCACGCAACGCCGGGCGGCGCCTGCACGTCCACGCATGCGAGAATCGTATCGGAGCGACCGCGAGGCGCTTCGCGTGCCATGCCGACGAGGAGCCCAGCCGACACCCCAGTAGTGACGGTCGACGCCGCCGCGGAGCCGCCGCCGTACCGGACGCAGCTGATCCGTCTCGGGCGCCGCCGCGTGCTGATCTCGAGGCCGAACCCCGTCCGGTACGGCCATCTGGCGATCGAGGTTCTGTACTCGCTCGCGTATGCGCGCCTCCTCGACGTTCCGGTGTGCTTCGTACGGCCGCGGCGAGGCACGGTGAACGATGCCGTCTTCGAGGTCGACGCCGACGGCGTCCGCATCCTCAGGTCACGGCTGGAACGGTTCCTGCCGCGACTGGCCGCCGCGGCCGCGGGCCTGCGGGCCCGGCGGTCTCGTTCGGCGAGTCTGCTGCGGCGGGAGACGCAGCTCGAGCTGAAGCGGTATCTCGACGCGCACCGGCTCCCGAAGTTCGTGCGCGCCGATCTGAAGCGCGCCAAGGACTCCGCCGCCGAGCGACGGAAGCCGACCTCCTGGACCGCGCTGTCGCGCGAGAGCGGCGAGGCCTACAACCGGAGAAGGCTGATCGCGGAGCCGCTCACGACCCGGTTCACCGCCCGCGCGGAACACCGCGCGATCGAGCTCGCGACCGCGCTCGGGATCGATCGCAAGCGCCCGATCGTCACCGTGCACTGCCGCGAGCGCGGCTACAAGCTCGGCGCCGAGATGCAGGACGCGAAGTCCGACGGTTGGGACGACACCGTCCGCAACGCCAACATCGATACCCACTTCGCGGCGATGGACTTTCTTGCCCGACGGGGCTTCGCGGTCGTCCGGATCGGAGATCCGACGATGACGCCCGTACGGCGCGAGGGCGTCGTCGACCTGGCCACCTCGCCCGCCAGGGACCCGCTGCTCGAGCTCTGGTGCCTCGATCGGAGCCGGTTCCTGCTCTGCGCCGAGTCGGGGCCCCTCGGCGCCAGCTACCTGATGAGCACCCCGCTCCTCACCGTCAACGCAACCGATCCGATCGGGGCGTTTCCCGTCCGTCCGGACGGGATCTACCTGCTGAAGACGATCATCGATCGTCGGACCGGCCGCCGGCTTGCGCCGCAAGAGCTCCTCTCCGAGGACCACCTCCACGACCTTCGGAACCCGGCCCGCCACGAGTTCCTCGAGAACTCGAGCGCCCAGATCCTCGAGGCCGTGCAGGAGATGCTCGAACTGCTCGAACGCGGAACGCCGGAATCTCCGGCACAGGAGCGGTTCCGGCGGCTCGTGGTCGACGCGGCCGCGGCGAGGACGCACCTCGACTACGTGCGCAAGCACGGCCCGGATCGGGGCTACATGGGCTCCGGCCGTCTGGCGCGGACGCTGGCGGAGACCTGGATGGCCGATGCCCCGGCCCCGGGGCGGGCCGCGGCCGCCGCGGCGAGCTACTAGAGCGGCTCGACGGTGTCCGAGTCCGAGCAGAGGATGATCCTGTTCGCGGTCCGGCAACCGGATCGGCTCCTACGCTACCGAGCCGCGGTCGACGTCCTGGCCGAGCGCGGCCACCGGATCCACATCGCGTACGAGGGCGAGCACGGGGCCGGAGTCGTCGAGCCGCTGACCCGGGACCGACCCGCCGTGACCGCCTCGCCGGCGCCCGACCCGGGCGGTGGAGCCTGGCCCGCGTACCGGCGGGCGAGGCGTCGCGCCGAACGAGAGCGAGGGCACGGCCGATCGGCCCTGCGCAGGCACATCGAGCGGTCGCTGCCGGCCGACGAGTCGATTGGCGGGCTCCTGGAGGATCGCCGGCCGGATCTCGTATTCGCCCTCGCACCGCTCGACCCCGCCGCGCGCGCCCGTGACTTCCTCGAGACCGCTCGCAGATGCGGGATCGCCACGGCCGTCTGCGTCGACGGCTGGACCGATCCGGTCGCCGACGACTCCGCGCTCCACTCCGCCGACCGGGTGTTCGTTTGGGGCGAGACGCAGCGGAGCCGCGCGGCTGCCGCCGGCATCGCTCCCGGCAGGGTGATCGTCACCGGCGCTCCAGCGTTCGATCTCGGCCACGGGGGCGGATCCGAGGCAGCTCGCGAGGATCTCTACCGGCTGACCGGTCTCGACTCCGCACGGCCGTTCCTGGTCTTCGCCGGGTCGCCGTACGCGGCCGCAGCGGCCGAGCCGCTGTTCGTCGAGCGCTGGTTGCGCCGGATCCGCACCTGCGACGATCGGGAGGTGGCGAGCGTCGGCGTGCTCGTCAGGCCCCACCCCGCTCAGGAACGGCGCTACCTCAGCTTCGACGTCTCCCAGCTCGAGAACGTCGCCGTCGCCCCGCCGTCGGGCAGCGCCGCGGCCCCGCGTGTCGAGCTGGACGACGCCGTCCGGTTCAGCGCAGGCCTGGTCGCACTCGACCCGAGCGTCCTTCCGGATGCCGTCTTCGCGGGTCGGCCGTTCCTCACGTTCGCGGATCCCGTCGTCGACTTCGTACGCGCCACCTCGCCGGAGTCCCTGGTCGAGGAGGCGGCGGCCCTGGTGCACATCGCGCCCGACCTCGACGAGCACCTTCGACACCTCAGCGGGCTGCTTCACGGCGAGCTCGTCGCCGGGCACGAGCGAGCGCTGCTCGAGCGCCTCGGGTTACGGCGCGACTCCGACCGTCCTGCGCCGATCGCCCTCGCGGATGCGATCGAGGACGCATGCGACCTTCGGCCCGACCCGCTCGCCGCCGGCCCGGTCGATCGGCTGGTGCGTGTCGCGGTGGGTCCGTCCGCGTACCGGGCTCGCCGGCGAGAACGGCGGTCGGCACCGGACCGAGCTCCTGAGTGGCTCGAGCTGATGCGGCCGCTGCTCCGAGCGTGGATCCGGCTACTCGTCGCCAGGGCGTACGTTGTCCGGCTCTGGCGGACAGGGCCGTCGGCCGCGCGCCGCGGGCGCCTGTTCCGGCGGCGCTGAGCGGCAAGGAGGTCAGGCAGCCGTGGCTCGGTGTCGCGGCGGGCGGAACCGGCCCGACCGGCGCTCGAGATCGTCGACGAAGCGAACCGCCGCCGCCTCGTCGAGACCGTGCGGCCGGACGAAGCTCTGCAGAAACGCCTCGCGCCAGCTGTCGTCCTCCTTGCTCGCCAGCCATTCCCGTAGCTGCTCGGCGTGTTCCTCGAGGGATGCGGCGACGGTCAGCGGGCCCCCGTTCTCGCGCAGGAGATAGTGGAAGTGCAGCGTTCCCTCCTGTCCGCCCTGGAGATCGGGCATCAGTACCGAGAACGTCCGCCGGCCGACGATCGCGGCGTCGATCAGCGCGGTCGTGTTCGCGCCGACGACGGCACCGGAGTGGTACATCGAGTCGTAGAAGCCGCTGCGGCGTTCGACCGTCGTCGGATCGGTTCCGAGCCGTGGCCAGAC
Source organism: uncultured Actinomycetes bacterium (assembly GCA_963803325.1). Classification (GTDB taxonomy): domain Bacteria; phylum Actinomycetota; class Thermoleophilia; order Gaiellales; family Gaiellaceae; genus DATBLE01. The sequence goes on from CAWDLU010000001.1 coordinate 214,378, forward strand.
GGCGACGTTCGGCCATGCCGGTCTCTCCTCGGTCCAGATCCCGATCTTCGTCGGATGCGGTCTGATCAGCACGCCGACCTGCTCCATCCCCGGATGGCTGCGGACCGCCTCGATCCAGCGGCCGACCACGGACCGCTCGTCCGAGGAGATGAAGCCGGACGAGCACACGTACAGCAGAAATGAGTGAGCGGCGTCGAGCCCGGCCTCTGCACAGAACTCCTCGCGGGTGGTCGACGGTCGCCAGTCGAACCAGTGGTCGAAAGGGTGGGCACCGGTGACCGCGACGCTGCCGGCGTCGAGCCCGTGCAGCTCGACCGCCTCACGACGCTGGAGCTCGTTCCAGACGTACGTCCGGTCGGGAGGCTCGAACACCAGTCCCTTGTTGGTCAGGTTGTCCCAGCTCGCCACGGCGAGGAAGGCGGGAATCCCGGACGCTTTCGCGCTCCGGACCCAGTCGTGCTGGGTCGCCCGATCGACCAGCGGTGTGACCAGCACGAGCTCGTACCCCTCGCGTGCGAGATAGGCGTCGATCGCCTGAGCGCGGGGAACGAGACGCTCGGCCGCTCTCGCCGTTCGGGCAAGGGCGGCGCGGACCGCGGTCGAGCGGAATCCCGGCTGCCCGGCGAGATGCACCACGATCGAGGGCGTCTGGCGGCCCCACCGCTCGCGGAGCTTGGCCGCGTCGGCGTACGGAGGCGAGAGGTAGCGGAGATAGCTGATCGACTGACGGAGCCCGAAGGCGAGCGGCCGCCACCGGTCCGCCCGGGCCGGGATCCAGCCGTGCGTGATCGCGCCGCCCGTGTCTTCGGCCAGCTGAGCGGCGAGCGTGTTCGGCTCTCGAGCGGTCTTGTCCGGCTCGAAGCCGAGATGGACCTGGTGCGATCGAGCAGCCAGCAGGCGCAGGACCCACTCGAAGTTGCGGAGGTATCCGCTGTGCCTCATGACGAAGAGAATCCGCACGACGCCCTACCGACGGCCGTCCGTCGGGTCACGCTCCTGCCCCGGGGCTCCGGCCACGGCCGGTCTAGGTGGCGCTCTGCTGGAACACGGCCGAGCGCACCTGCTCGGCGACGCCCTCGCCGTCCAGGCCGTGGGCCCTCAGCACCTCGTTGTTCTCGCCGCTCTTCGGCACGCTCGTGACGCCGATCTTGTGCACTCTCGCGGCCGCGTCCGGGGCATCGGCCGCCACCGCGGCGAGCACGGCGTCGCCCTGGCCGCCGACGACGTAGTGGTTGTCGAGGCAGACGATCGGTGCTCCGCCGGCGACGTCGGCGACCCACGCGCCGTCCACGTCGCGGAGCCACGGCAAGGCGACGAGTCCCAGATCCAGCCCGTCGGCGGCGAGCGCATCGGCGGCATGCCACCCGGCCGAGACCATCACCGGCCCTGCGGCGACGAAGATCCCGTCGCTTCCGTGCCGGAGCACGGTGCCCCGGCCGTGGACGAGCTCCTCGATCGCCGGCGGATCGAAGCCGAGTGCCCAGCGCACGCTGACCAGCCGCAGGTAGACGGATCCCGGCGCGCGGCGGACGGCCCAGTCGACCGCGGCCCGCACCTCGGACTCGCAGAAGGGCTCGATCAAGGCCATGCCGGGCACCGCTCCCAGAGCGGAGATGTCACGCACCGACTGGTGCGAGTGACCGGGGCCGCCGGGCACGATGCCCGCCAGCGAGCCGACGTAGATCACCTTCGAGTTCTCGGTCGCGTTGTTGTAGATCTGCTCGTTCGGTCGGGTCGAGAGGAAGCAGGCGAACGAGTGGACGACCGGAAGCAGGCCGGCGAGCGCCATCGCGCCGGCCTGCGAGACCATGTCCTGCTCGGCGATCCCGCACTCGAAGAACCGGTGGGGATACCGCTCGCGGAAGTCGACGAGCCCGCAGTCGTACCGAAGGTCGGCATCGAGGACGACCAGCCGGGGTTCGTGCCCCGCCTGCTCGACGAGCGCCTCCCCGTAGACGGGCACCAGGCGCTGGCGGGTGCTCCTCGCGGAGACGTGCTCGGGCGGTTCGGCATCGACCAGTACGACCGGTTCCGCACCCAGCCGCCGAAGCCGCGCATCCAGGCGCGCCCTGATCTCCTCGACCGCGCGCTCGTACTCGTTCTCGGTCGGCGCTCCGGAGTGGTAGCCGTACAACGCCGTGTCGGTGAGCGGCAGCTCGTGCGGCTCCATGAACGACACCCCCGCTCCCTTGAGCGTCTCGGCGATCACGACCTTGGGCCGGCGCTCGTCCTCGAGCGCGGCGAGCGTCTCCGAGAATGCCTTCAGGTCGTGCCCGTCTGAGCGCGCGACCGCCCAGCCGAACGCGGCGAACTTCGACTCGAGGTCGCCGAGGTCGCTGACGGCCGAGACCCAGGTGTCCGACTGGATGCTGTTCCGATCGACGATCACGGTGATCTCGTGCAGGCCCCGGTTCGCCGTCGGCTGCAGTGACTCCCAGAACTGCCCCTCCTGGAGCTCACCGTCGCCGGTGAGGACGAACACACGGCCGGCGCGGTCGAGTGCACGGTCGGCGAGGACGAAACCGCGGGCCTTCGACACGCCCATCCCCAGCGACCCGGTGCTGGTCACGACCTCGGGGGTAGCAGCCACGTCCGGGTGGCCGGGAAGCCCGTCCAGCCGGCGCAGCCGGTGGATCAGCTCGAAGTCCAGTCTGCCGAGGGCGGCGAGCACGGCATACAGGCCGGGCGCATCGTGGCCCTTGGACGAGAAGTAGCGATCGCCCTCGCCGAGGACTTCGAGGTGCAGCCAGGTGACGATGTCCAGCGAGCTGAAGGTCGTCCCGGGGTGTCCGGAGCCGGCGCGTTCGATCATGTACAGCGCGTTCAGCCGGCAGGCGTCGGCGAACGCGGAGGCGCGGTCGACCGGCTCGACATCGAGCGAGCGCAGGCGGTCGAACTCCGCCGACGGGACATACCGGAGCATCGGCCAGTGAGCCTACCGGCTGAGGTGGGATAGCATTCACGAGCCCGTGGAGTGGTCATGCTCACCCGCCTGAGGCGCACCCTCCGAGGGAGCGAGGCGCCGCCCGTCAAGAGCTACGTCGAGCCTGCGCTCTCCGCCGCGCAGGGACGGGCACTGGCAGCGCTCAAGGAAGACGGGATCGCAGTCGTACCCTTCCGGGAGCTGTTCGACGACGCGCTCTGGCGGGAGCTGGAGGCCGAGATGAAGGCGTTCGCGGTGGACGCGGCCGCCCTCGCCGAGCAGGGCGGGGCCGGTGGCAAGAAGGACTTCCTCGTCCGCCGCTTCCCTCGGGGGAAGGGCAAGCTGCCCATCGAGCCGGCGGTGCTGAGCTCCGACGGCCCATGGCTTCGGTACGCGGTCGGCGACCCGCTGCTCGACATCGTCAACTCGTACCGCGGGGTGAAGACGAAGCTGGTCGACTTCGACCAGTGGCATACGACCCCCGTAGGCGACGACCACGCCCGCGTGGCCTCGCAACAGTGGCATCGCGACCCCGAGGACCAGCACGTCGTCAAGGTGTTCCTCTACTTCTCGGACGTCGACGAGGAGGCAGGGCCGTTCGAGTACGTTCGCCAGAGCGCCGAAGGCGGCAAGTACGGCGCGCTCTGGCCCTGGGGGGAGGCGGCGCGCTATCCCCCGGCTGACGAGCTGGAGCGGACGATTCCGGCGCTCGATCGCCTGCTCGCAACCGGCCCGGCCGGAACGCTCGTAATCTGTGATACGAGTGGCTTCCACCGAGGTGGCTATGCGCGGAGCAAGCCGCGCTTGCTGGCAACGCAGACGTACGTCGATCGGAAGGTCACGCCCGAGAACGGACGGCGGAAGTTCCAGGTCGACTGGCGCGGAGGGGGCCTCTCGGAGCAGGCCCGCTTCGCACTGAGCTGATGCGGCTCGGGTTCGGTCGGCGCGGCGAGGGCGAGGATGCCGGCGGCGAGCCGTATCGCCAGGCGGAGCTGACCGACGTCCAGCAACACGTCCTCGACGATCTCCGCGAGCGCGGCATCTCGGCCGTCGCGTTCGACGAGCTTGTCGGCGATGCCCTCCTCTGGCAGGAGCTGCGGGCCGACATGGACGCGTTCGTGGCGCGTGCTCTCGAACGGGTCCCGGTCGGCCTGACCCGTCCCGAGCACAAGGACCAGTTCCTGATCCGGCGCTTTCGCCGGCCCAAGCAAGGTGACCCGATGGAGGAGGCACGGCTCGCGAGCGACGGGCCCTGGCTCCGGTTCGCCGCCGGCCAGATGCTGCTCGACGTCGTCAATGCCTACCGCGGCCTGCTCACCAAGCTGGTCGACTTCGACCACTGGTACACGGTTCCGTTCTCGGGCGACTACGATCGCGTCCGCTCGCAGCAGTGGCACCGCGACCCCGAGGACCAGCACGTCGTCAAGGTCTTCGTGTACTTCTCGGACGTCGACGAGGAGGCGGGCCCGTTCGAGTACGTGCCGGGCAGCACCGCGGGCGGCCCGTACGGGAAGCTCTTTCCCTGGGGGAAAGAGGAGTCCTGGTACCCACCCGTCGAGGAGTTCGATCGCAAGGTGCCCGAGTCGGCCCGCCTGCTCGTGACCGCGCCGGCGGGGACGATCGTCGTCTGCGACACGAGCGGGTTCCATCGCGGTGGCTACGCCCGCAGCACGCCCCGCATTCTCTCGACGCACACCTACGTCTCGCCGAGCTCGACGTGGGGCCGCCGGTTCGAGGTCGACTGGCGCGAGGGGGCCCTCTCGGAGGAGGCCCGCTTCGCGCTCTCCTAGCCCGGTCGCGGCAGGCTGGTATCATCGCCGCGCGTAGCGCGGAGGGGCGCCCGACGATGGCGAGCATTCGAGAGAGATTCGGCTTACGGGGGCGCAAGGGGTCCCGCCTGAGCCCTGCCCAGGAAGGGGTGCTGGCCGAGCTCAGAGCGCGTGGGATCGCGATCGTCTCGTGGGACGAGTTGATCGGCGACCCGGCGCTGTGGCAGCGGCTCCAGGCCGAGATGGACGCTTTTGTCCGGATCGCCACCGCGGACGACTCGGCCGCCCAGGCCGGCCAGGGCAAGGACTACCTTCTTCGCGGTATGCCGCACGGAACCGGCGAGAAGGGCGTGCTGCAGGCGGACGGCCCCTGGCTCGAGCTCGGGGTCGGCGACGCGCTGCTCGGGATCGTGAACGCCTATCGCGGCTTCGAGACGAAGCTGTTCGACTTCGACCAGTGGTACACGGTGCCGGTCGGCGAGAACCGCGAGCGGATCGTCTCGCAGCAGTGGCATCGCGACTCCTACGAGCCGCACATCGTCAAGGTCTTTCTCTACTTCTCCGACGTGGACGAGGAGGCCGGGCCGTTCGAGTACGTCGCCCACAGCGTCGAGGGCGACAAGTACGGTCACCTCTGGCCGTGGCAGCCGGGCGAGTCGCGCTACCCGCCGACAGAGGCCCTCGACGAGTCGATCCCCGACTCGGACCGCGTTTCGGCCATGGGGCCCCCCGGCACGGTCGTCATCTGCGACACGGGCGGCTTCCACCGCGGCGGGTACGCCCTGCACAACCCGCGAATCCTCTCCGTGTACACCTACGTGAACCCGGAGAGCGTGAACGTGACGAAGAAGCGCAAGTTCAGGGTGGACGGACCGACCGGCTCCCTGTCCGAGACCGCTCGTTACGCGCTGAGCTGACGCGCCGCGCGGAGTCCGCCGGCCGCGATCTCCCGCGCCTACGTGCGGGCGAGCCGCTCCGCTGCCGGGAGTGAGATCTCGGGCAGCCGCGCCTCACCGCGCGCACGGAGGGCCTCGGCGATCTCGACGTCTCCCGGGTAGTCGATCGAGAATCCTTCGGCTCCCTCGGTCAAGAAGGGGGCGATGCGTTCCCCGGCGATCTCGGGCCGCTCTCCGCGGAGCACGCGCATCCAGGCGATCTCTAGGCTCGAGTTCTGCACGTAGACCTCGGGCAGCGTCTTCGTCTGGCTCGAGTAGGTCGGCACTCCCTCAGCCGGCTGGGGCAAGAGCGGCTCGATCAGCTCCCCGTCGACCACCCACATCTTCCCCGGGTGCTGGCGCACAGGCTCGACGGCGCGAATCGAGTCGGCCCGGTCTCCGAGGGCGAGCAGCTGCTCCCAGGCCCGCCGGATCGTATCCGTCCTGCGGAACGGGCTGGTCGGGCGCAGGATCGAGAACAGCTCGAAGCTCCGGCCGCTCCGCTCGAGCGCGTCGACCGTGTACAGCACCCACTCGATGTCGGGCGATCCGGCCCCGGCCAGGTCCCCGGGCCGCAGGCCGGGCACCTCGGCGCCGTAGCGTCGCGCGACCTCGGCGATCGCCTCCGAGTCGGTCGAGACGACCACCGCGTCGAACAGGCCGGCGCCGTGCGCGGCGGCGATCGAGTAGGCGATCAGAGGATGGCCGTCGAGCGGAAGGACGTTCTTGCCGGGGACCCGCTCGGAGCCGGATCGTGCAGGGATCAGCGCAACCGCCGAGGGCACTACACGGCCTCGGGGTCGTGCGTGATGTAGACCGTCTTCCAGTCCGAGTAGACGTCGAGCGCCTCCGTGCCCGGCTCTCGCCAGCCGGTGCCTGAGTCCCGCTCTCCGCCGAACGGGACGTGGGGCTCGAAGCCGTACGTCGGCCCGTTTACCTGCACGCCGCCGGCGACGACGCCGCGGACGAACTCATGCGCGCGGTGGACGCTGGACGTCCAGATCGCAGCGGTCAACCCGTAGGGGCTCGCATTGGCGACCCGGAGCGCCTCGTCGAACCCGTCGACCCGGTGCAGCGTCGCGATCGGGCCGAAGAGCTCGGTGCAGGAGATCTCCGAGTCCGGGCCCGCGCCCTCGACGATCGTCGGGGCCATGTAGAAGCCCGGTCGCGGCAGCCGGCGGCCGCCGGTCAGGAGCGTCGCGCCGGCGTCCACCGCGCGCGCGACCGCGGCGAGCATGCTCTCGAGCTGGCGCTCGTTGATCACCGGCCCGAAGTCGTGCTCGTCGCCCGAGCCGACCCTTTGCGCCTCCGCCCGCTCGAGCAGGAGCTCGCGGAAGCGCTCGTAGACTGCGTCGAAGACGATCAGGCGCGAGCCGGCGGCACAGCGTTGGCCGGCGTTGGAGAACGCCGACAGCGCGGCGGTCTCGGCGGCTTTCTCGAGGTGCGCGTCGTCACAGACGACCAGCGGGTTCTTCCCGCCGAGCTCGAGGCAGACCTTGGCGAGGCGCTCGCCCGCCACGCGGGCGATCGTTCGGCCGACCGCGGTGGAGCCCGTGAAGGAGACGACCGCCACGCGGCGGTCTTCGACCAGCGGTTGGCCGGCCTCCGCCCCGTATCCCTGGACGATGTTCAACAGACCGGGCGGAACGCCCGCCTCGGCCGCGAGGCGGGCGAAGACAAGGGCGGTCTCCGGAGCATCCTCCGACGCCTTCAGGACCGCTCCGTTCCCGCAGATGAGCGCCGGGAACACCTTCCACGCGACGTTCGCGATCGGCGTGTTCGCAGCGATGATCAGGCCGGCCACGCCGAGGGGCTGGCGCACCGTCATCGCCTGCCGGTTGGCCACCGCGCTCGGCATCGTCCGGCCGTAGAACCGGCGTCCCTCGCCGGCGACGAAGTAGCCGAGCTCGACTGCGCCGTCGGTCTCCCCGCGCGCGTCCTTGGGCGACTTGCCGGTCTCCTCGGACACGACTCTCGCGACGTCGGCACGGTCGCGCTCGAGCAGCTGCGCAACCCGCCGCAGGATCCGGCCGCGCTCCTCGATCGTCCGCGCCGCCCACTCGGGCTGCGCTTCGACCGCCGCCCCGATCGCTGCCGACGTGTCGACGGCATCCGAGCGGGCAGCGATGCTGAGCAACTCACCCGTGGCGGGCGCGAGCTTCTCGAAGGTCGCCCCGCTCGCCGCGGAGCGCTCCTCGCCGGCGATCACGTTGCCGACTGCTCTCACGTCGATCGCGACACTCACGTGCCGCATCCTAGTGCGGTCACTCCGACGTCAGCCGGCCGGCTGCGGAGACGAGCCGGCGACGGCCGATCAGATGGTGGTAACGATCGGGGTCGTAGGCGACGGGCTCGGGGGCAGTCGGCCTGGGCTTGGCGGCCGGCACGTTCTCGCCGACCCACTGGTCGTGTGCCCAGCGCAGGACCCAGACCTCGTAGAGCCAGTAGTCGCGTTCCAGGAGCCTTCTCAGGCTCGGGAGCCCCGGGTTGTCGGCCGACCGATCGCGGTTGAGGCTGTACAGGCTCGGAGTGCCGGCTGCCGAGAGCCAGTCGAGGTGGCGGTCGATCGACGCGGCCGGCAGCGTCTCGAAGGAGGCGACGCTCGCCACCAGGTCGACCCGTTCGAGCGGCACGGAGGCGGCCTCGGCCTCGGGGACGAACACGAAGTCGGCTCCCTCGAGCTGCCCGGAGTCGGTGGCGCTGCCGTGCCAGAAGACGGGCCGCGCGTCGGGGAACATGCTCAGGAGGTAGACGGCGGAGAGCAGGAAGCGCTCCGGCCGATCGACGATCACGTACGTCACGCCGGGGAATCGCGACTTCAGCTGGTAGGCAAGCCCGCCCCAACCACCGCCGATCTCGACAACCACCCCCTCGGTCGCAATCTCCCGGAGGAGCTCCGCGCGCTCCAGTGCGATCATCGCCTCGGAGAATCGAAGGGTGTCGATGTTGACGAGACCGCTGCCGATCTCGAAGCCGAAGCCACCGAGTCTCGGCGGCTCGTATGCGAGGAGGCCGTTCCCGCCCGCCCGCTCCAGCGCGGCGAACTTGCGTTCGTGCCGGTACCGCGCAGCGGCGTCGCCCGACTCGTACGCATCGGGGGAGGCGCCCCCGACGCGGTGGGCGTGGCGACGCAGCGTTGCGATCACGGCGGGTGACGCGTCGGCGAGGTCTTCGAGATCGCGCAGCGGGCCGCCCGTCATCCTCCGCACCTCGCTCTGGACGAGCCGGTGCACGGACAGCGCGGCCTCGTCGCGCGGATCCCCGGCCGCGGGTCGCGAAGCCGGGCCGTTCCACCGGGGTTGTTCGTGCCGCCGGGCGGACAGAACACGGACGGCAAGCCACCGGAGCAGCGCGTGCGCTTCCCGCCGGATCGGGCCGGGGCCGCTGCTCGGCAGTCCGCGGCTGCGCCGCCGGCGGCGGCGGCGCAGCTCGCGCTGCGCCCGCCGGCGGACGTGCAGGTGCCGGAGCGACTCGCTCAGGTAGACCGCGCCCAGGCGCAGGCGGCGCCGATGCCCCTTCAACGAGCGGACGAGCAGAACCGTGTGCGCCAGCCACCAGGGGATGTGAGCCCAGAGCGGAACGCCGTCCGGAAAGAACGCCCGTCGCTGCCGGCCGAACGACATCACCACCCCGAAGCGGTAGCGGCGGTACCAGAGCCGGCGGGCGACCTGACGGAACTCTCCCTCCAGCGCGAGCCTGACCACGTAGAGGCGGTCGGGGAGGATGACCAGGGGAAAGGGGTCGGAGCGTCGGAGTGTTTCGAGGCGCATCAGGCCGTAGACCGTCCCCCCTGCCGTCGCGTGGCGGATCGTTTGCCGCATTCGCTCGACCGGATCGTCGACCCCGGCGGTGTCGAACAGGCTCTCGCTGACCGGGAACTCGGCACCCTCGTCGTCCATCCGGACGAAGCGCGGGTAGGCGAGAACCGCCTGCGGGTGGGAGTCGAGCTCTCCGGCGAGCGCCTCCAGCCATCTCGGGTGCCAGACGTCGTGGTCGCTTGCCCAGGCGAAGTAGCTCGCGGCCGGGTGGCGCTGCAACGCGAGCTCGAGCACTCGACGCCAGTTGAGCACGAGCCCGAGCGTTCTCCCGTTGCGCTCGTACGAGACGCGAGGGTCGAGCCGGGCGTAGCTCCTGGCAATCTCCTCGGTCCGGTCGGTCGAGCCGTCGTCGAGCACGATCACCGCGAGGTCCGACCGTGTCTGCACGAGCAGCGACTCGAGCGCCTCGGCGAGATGGCGCTCGCCGTTGTAGGCCGGAAGGCCGAAGACGGTGCGGGGGGGGAGCACTGCAGCGATGGTGCTACCAGATCGTCGCGGCACCGGGCCGCAAGCGGCTCGTTCTCACCACAACGGATAGACGGTCGGGTCGTCCTCGTCGAGCGATTCGTAGTCGTAGTCGTCGTCGTCGGCGCGCCCATCCTGCTCGGCTCGGACCGCGTCTGCCGGCCTCTGCCCGCCCTTTCCGGGCTCGTGCTCGCCGGCCGTCTCTTCCCGGCGGCGGCGGAGCCAGTCACGAAGCGACACGATCGAGCACCTCCGCAAGCATCGTCGCGGCAGCAGCGTGCCCCAGGTCGGTCATGTGCACACGATCGACGAAGCACCAGCCGCTGTAGCGGCCGCGTGAGAGATCGACGAACGGCACTCTCGCCTCCTTGCAGCCCTGCTCGAGCAGTGCGCTGTATCGCGGCCAGTACGTCTCGAGCGCACGCTTCAGCAGCTGCCAGCGCCTCGTCTGGATGTGGTCGTGGATCGCAAAGAGCTCGAGCTCCTCGATCGACCATTCCTTGTCCGTGTGGAGCGCCATCGGCTGCAGGGCGAAGACGACATCGGCGTCGTCCGGCACGAGCCGGCGAAGGCTGCGCAGATCGCGCAGCTGCCGCGCGGCCGCCTCGGCGAAGAGCTCGTCGAGGTTCGGCTCCTTCCGCTCGGGCGCCGCTTGCCGTCCGCCAACGCCGGACGCGGGCGGTCGTCTGCGGACCGGCTTGAGCAGTCGGCGGACGGGGCTCAGCCGTCTCTGTGTCCGGGCGGCCAGGCGTCGCCTGAGCTCTGCGCGCAGCGCGCCATCGTCGAACGTGCCGAGCGGGTTGCCGGCGAGGCGCGCAAGCACGCCGATCGAGGTGCCGGCGAGCGTCGCCATGTGCCGTTCGTGGTACATCGGCCCGAACAGCGGGTCGAGAACGGGGGACTCTCGTGCGGTTCCGAAGTTGTTCAGCCCGCTACAGACGACGATCGTGCTCGCCCGGTGCGCGAACGGCAGCGCTGCGATCACCTCCTGGATCGACGTGGCCGCTCGGATGCCGAGGTTGACATACGGGACGCCCGTCTCCCGCCAGAGACCGGCGGCCAGCGTCCCCGAGTCGTCCGGGGCGCCGACTCCGAAGGCGTACGAGCCTCCGAGCAGGACCGCAGCTCCGTCGGGCGCTGCGTCGCTCCGAGCCTCCTCCGACTCGACCCTCGTCACGCGATATCCCCTCGTGTCCGTGGTCAAGGTCGCGCTGGCCACGCCCGGCTGTGCGATCGCGGTCACGTGGGGCCAGAAGACCCTGGGGATACGGCCGTACGCTCCGAGTTGCGGCGCGATCGCCAGGCGCCGCTCGAGCGCTTCTTTCCTGGTCATCGCCGCGATCGTCGCGTCCCTCATCGCTTGCGGACGCAGAAGTTCCCCAGGACGAGCAGGTCGAGGCCGCTTCGCTCGAATGTCTTCAGCGCGTCCTCGGGGGTGGCGACGATCGGCTCGCCGCGCAGGTTGAAGGAGGTGTTCAGCAGCACGGGGATCCCGTTCGCCTCGCCCCAGCGGTCGAGCAGACGGAAGAACCTCGGGTTCCAGGCCTCGCGCACCGTTTGCAGGCGAGCGGTGCCGAAGTGATTCGCAGCGGGAATCCTGGCTGCCATCGTCGGGTCGAGCTCGGAGATGAGCAGCATGAACCGCGCCGGATGCTGCCGCGCCTCGGAGCCGGGGACGAGCGTGTCGGCGGCCGCCTCGGTGACGGCCGGTGCGAATGGACGAAACGGCTCACGAAACTTGATCTTCGCGTTGATTCGCTCCTTCATCTCCGCCCGCCCCGCGTCCGCGAGGATGCTGCGGTTGCCGAGCGCTCGCGGTCCCAGCTCGAAGCGACCCTGGAACCAGCCGACGACCTCGCCCTCGCCGAGAGCGTCCAGAGCACTCTCCAGCAGGCTCTCCTCGTCGTCGCTGTACCGGGAGCGGATTCCCGGCGCATTCCGTAGCGCGGCGGCAACCTCTGCGTCGTCGTACTCGGCGCCCCAGTAGGCGTGCTCGAGGGCGACGCGACCGGCGGTGCCGAGCAGCATGTGCTCCACGTGGAGGGCGGCCCCGAACGCTCCTCCGGAATCGCCGGGAGCGGGCGGAATGAAGAGCTGCTCGATCTTGGTCTCCTCCAGGATTCGCCGGTTTGCGAGCCCGTTCAGCGCCACCCCGCCGGCGTAGCAGAGGTTCGTCGAGCCGGACCGCCGCTGTGCGGCACGCGCGAGGTTGACCACCGCCTGCTCCGTGATCCGTTGCACGCTGGCGGCGATGTCGGCATAGCGTCGGCTCCGTTCGCGGTCTCGGGACGAGGCGCCGTTGCTCTCGCCGGTCGCGAAGGGCTCGTCTCTCCTTCGCGGCTCGATCCCGAGCAGCTCCGGCAGCTTGTCCGTGTACGCCCTCCGAGTCGAGTAGTGGTACGAGAAGTAGGACATGTCCAGCCAGAAGCTTCCGTCGTCGTACAGGTGGAGGAGTCGTGAGATCTCGTCCAGGTATCGCGGCTCGCCGTAGGGGGCCATTCCCATCAGCTTGTACTCGCCGTCGTTGACCTCGAAGCCGAGAAAGTCGGTCAGTGCGGAGTAGAAGAGGCCGATCGAGTGGGGGAAGTCGATGCTGTCGGTCAGCTCGAGCGAGTGGCGACCGTCCGCGGACGTCCCCGTCCCGATCGTCGCGGTCGCCCATTCGCCGACCCCGTCGACGGTGAGAACGGCTGCCGAGTCGAACGGCGAGGGGAAGAAGGCGCTCGCGGCATGTGAGACGTGATGCTCCGCGAACACCACGCGCCGCGCCGGAATCTCCAGGAGATCGCTCAGGCGTTGCTTGATGCCGCGCCGCTCGGTCGCCCAGGCGCGCATCGACTGCGCGAACGCATCGGCTGCCGGCCTGCCCATCGCGGCTGCCGTTCCGAGCACCCTGCGGAACTTCTGCGGCGGATTCTCGTAGAACGCCGCGTAGTCGAGATCGGAGCTCGTGACGCCCCCTGCCTTCAGGCAGAAATCGATTGCCCGCGCGGGAAACGACGCGTCGTGCTTCTTGCGCGAGAACCGCTCTTCCTCCGCCGCGCAGACGAGCGCGCCGTCACGTACGAGCGCGGCCGCAGCGTCGTGGAAGTAGCAGGACACGCCGAGGACCAGCGCCAACGCTACCGCCTTGCGGCGTGTTGCCAGTTCGTGCCGTCGGGACGCACCAGGCGGAGAGTGTCACGGCGCAGCCGAAGCAGCGCGCCGGCCGGGCGGACGAAGCCGAAGAAGAGCATGCGGAACGCGAAGCTCAAGACGTTGCGGAAGTCTAGTGACGCGACCTGCAGGCGCCGGTCGGGACGATCGTGGGGTCGGCCCTCGGCAGGCTGCAGCGGCGCGCTCATTGCGCGCGGGACGATCGCGGTGCGGCCGATGCCGTGCGCCGCTTCTCGCGGCGGCGGGCGCGCCGGCGTCGCGCCTGTCGGGCGAGCCCAGGCAACTCGAGCAGGGCTCCGGGGAGCAGGAGCGGCCACAGCGCGAGTCGTTGCCACGCCGGCGGGGAGGGGTCCGGTTCCGGCGCGATCGCCGGAAGTCCCTCGAGGAAGTCGGCCAGGATCGGCGTCGCCGGCCGGCCGAGCCCGTGCGGACGGATGAACGACTCGACGAACTCGGTGATCTGCGCGTTCGGCGCATCCGGGTCGGCCACCACCGCCCTCAGCTGCTCCAGGTGCTCCGAGATCGACGAGGCGGCCCGGACAAAGCCGCCGTTCTCCGGCAGCAGATAGCGGAAGTGCATCGTCTCGAGCTGCGAGTCGTGAAAGTCGGGGTCGGTCACGGTGAGCACCGGCCTGCCGACGATCGCCGCCTCGATCATCGCGCTCGTATTCACACCCACGACCGCAGCCGCGTGGTACAGCGAGTCGAAGTAGTCGGCTCGATCGTCGTTCGCGACCGGGTTCGCGCTCCCCTTCGGGAAGATCGCGACGTCCTCGAGGTCGGACAGATCGACCGACGCCCAGTGCTCGCTGTTGTAGGGATGGGGACGGATCAGCACGGGCATTCGAGCGAGGAGGGCATCGGCCCGGAGCCGGACCAGCCATTCCCGCACGAACTCGCTTTCCGCATCCGGAGACGAGATCGAGGCTGTCGAGCCGACAAAGAGCAGAAACGGAGAGTCGGCCGGCAGGCCGACGCGGGCGCCGAACGCGCGCCGGTCGCGAGTCGGTGAGCGATCGAACCATCGGTCGAAGCACTGGGCGCCGGTGACGATCACGCGGCCGGAGGGGAACCCGTGGTACTCCGAGGCCTCGCGCCGCTGGGTCTCGTTCCAGACGATCATCCGATCCGGCGGGACGGTGACGATGCTCTTGCAGGTGAGGTTGTCCCAGCTCGCGATCGCGGCCGCCGTCGGGATCCCACGCTCCCGGGCGGCGGCGACGAGCAGCGCCTGCGGGTTTGCCTTGGTGACCAGCGGGCTGACCACGACGGCATCGGGCCGGAGCTCGGCGAGGAAGCGGTCGAATCCCGCCGGCCTCGGCAGCATCCGATCGAGAGCGACCAGCAGGTCGAGCAGGAGACGGACAACCCGGTCGGGCAGCGTGCGCAGGCGGCGGAACGGCCAGGGGACACGCTCACCCGCGCGCCGGCGCAGGTACCCGGCGGAGGCGAAGCGGCGGTCCAGATACCGAACGAAGTAGATCGTCAGCTCCAGTCGACGCCCGACGAGCGCCCAGAGTCCCTGTCCCCGCTTCGGCAGGACATGCGTGCGCACGTTCTCGTTGCCGTCGAGCGCGACGAGGCCCTCGGCCTGACGGGTCGCGATGTGCCAGGCCAGATCGACGCTGTGCCCGCGGGCAGTCAACTCCGCGACGACCGAATCGAAATACCGGAGGTAGCCGGGGTACAGCATGACGAAGAGAAGTCGCATCGAGCCCGGATCAGGAGCCGCGTCCGGCTTTGCGCTGCCCGGCTCTCGGGCCGGGAACGGACCTGCGAAGCTGTTCCAGGATCACGCTCGCGCGCGGGCGCAGAGAGCCTCGTGCGCTTCTGGCGGCGTGCAGCTTTGCCTTGTAGTCGTCTGCTCTCGCTTCCAGACGCTCGAGCCGAGTCGCCTGCTGCTCCACCGCATCGGTGAGCTGGTCGACTCTCAGCCTGGCCGACTCGAGCTCGAGGGCGGTTCGCCGGAGCTCCGTCTCGGTTGCCGCGAGGCGGACCCGGCTGCTCACCTCGGCGGTGCAGGGCGCAGGCGCACCCTCCCACGAGTCGTCGCTCTCGCCCGCCGCAGCCCGCTGTGCGCGGCGAAGGACGTCCAGCTCGACCTCCAGATCCGGCCCGGCCCGCTCCACGGCGGAGTCGAGCAGCCCGGTCGCATGGCGGTACAGCTCGGAGTCCAGCGCGTTCTGCTCCTCCAGGAGCTCGACCTGCTCGGAGGGGACGTCCGCCCGGGGCGGACGCAGCGGGTTCGTCCCCGCACGGGTGTAGACGAGGGTTGCCCAGCCCAGCCGGACGTTCATCAGTGCGAGGAACTCCTCGAGACGTTCGATCGTGCCGACGAACGCGAAGTTCGAGAGATTCTCCTTCGCCCGCTCGAGCGCGCCGCGAGGAAGCTGCTCGTCGAGAGACCGAAGGCCGCAAAGCATCCGGGTCTGCAGGTTGGGCGGAATGTAACCGCCCTCGACCAGGCAGTCGGACAGCGACAGTCCGGCAGGGGGCGCCGGAAGCCAGTGCGGGTTCAGACCCGCTTTCGTGGTGCCCGCGGGGACGATCTTCATCAGATGGTGGTAGTGCGAGAGCGTCCGCTCGACGGGGTTTCGAAGCAAGGTCAGGTAGCGCGCCGGTCGCGGGAGCCGCTCGTGTTGTCCGAACGGGAAGTGACCGGCGACGACCTCGACGCCGGTCGTCCGCGCGAGCACGGGAAGCCGTGCCTCGAACTGGTCGGGTCTGCTCAGTGCGTTGCCCACCCGGAAGAAGCAACCGGGGCGGCAGTGAAGCTCGAGCCAGGGACCGAAGGTTCCGCCCCCCGTCTTCGGGATGTGCAGGAACACGAGCGGTCCGCCGGCGTCTGGTTCGGCTCGAAACCCTTCGACCCGAAGCGGGCTCGTCACGAGCGCAGCCTACCGGCGAGTGCCTGCGTAGCCGGCCCTACGCCGTGAAGCCTCCGTCGACGCGAAGCTCGTGCCCGGTGACGTAACGCGACGCATCGGACGCGAGGAAGAGGAGCGGGCCGACGAGGTCGGCAGGATCGGCCATCCGGCCGAGCGGAACCCGCTCCGAGTACTTGCGCACGAACTCCTCGTCCTGGCCCCCGGTGACACCCCCCGGCGAGAGTGCGTTCACCCGGACCCCGTGCGGGCCCCACAGGCGTGCGAAGTAGCGCGTCAGATTGACGACGGCCGCCTTCGAGGCCCCGTAGGCAGCAGGCTTCGTGAACGGCGGATCGAGGTGTGCGTAGAAGGCAGGGATCGGCGCGATCGACGCGTACAGCGAGCCGATGTTGACGATCGACCCGCGACCGGCCTCGCACATCGCCTGCCCGAAGACCTGCGTTGCATTGTGGACGCCGACAACGTTGACGTCGAGTGTCTCGCGGAACGACGAGCCCGCGCTCTCCCCGGGCGGAACGTCGACGCCGGCGTTGTTGATCAGCAGGTCCGGCCGGCCGTGCGCCGCCACGATCTCGGCGAGCGCTCGCTCGAGGGACGCTCGATCGGTGACGTCGCCGTGGACGATCCCTTCGCCGTCTGCGATGTCGAGCCCGACCACCGTCGCGCCCGCTTGACCGAGCGCACGGGTCCAGACGGGGCCGAGGATTCCGAGCGCTCCGGTGACGACGGCGATGCGGCCAGCGAGGCCGTCAGCGCTCATCGCTGCGCACCGACGCACCCGCCGGCTCGAGCGTGATCGGCAGCAACTCCTCGAGGTGCTCGAAGGTCAGAGCAGCGTCCTCGCTGATCGGGTGGCGGAGCGTGCGACCGATCACGCTCTCGAGCTCGTAGGGGGGGAGACCGTCTCCGGGCGATCTCAGCGCGAGATCTTCGCGCCGCAGGACGTGGCCCGCGGAGAGCGTGGTCGCGGCGACGATCTTCTTCCCCATCTTCGTGATCGGGTCGGTCTCGCTCGGGTAGGGCGTCTTCGTCCCGTCGCCGAGCGCAACGCGCGTGCGCTTGAGGTCGCGGACGAGCTTGCGCAGCCCGCCGGGTTCGAGCGAGAACCGATGATCCGTTCCCTTCATCGCGCGGTTCAGCGTGAAGTGCTTCTCGACGATGCGGCCTCCGAACACGAAGGCGGCAACCGGCATCGCGATCCCGTTGTCGTGGCCCGAGTAGCCAACGACCGCGTCGGGAAAGAGCTGCCGGTACGTCTCGATCACGCGCAGGTCGAGCTGCTCCCACGCAGCCGGGTAGCCGGCCGTGCACTGGAGCAGAGCGATGTGCGGGTTGAGCTCGGCGACGGTCTCGTACGCACGTCGCACGTCGTCCAGGGTGCCCCCGCCCGTGGAGATGATCATCGGCTTACCGATCTCGGCGACGAACCGCAGCAGCGGGGTGTTCGTCAGGTCCCCGGAGGCGACCTTGTAGGCCGGCAAGTCGAGGCCGGCGAGGAGCTCGGCACTGGCGAAGTCGAAGGCGGTGGCGAAGAACGTTATGCCCAGCTCGACCGCGTACGACTTGAGCTCCTGATACTGAGCGCGGTCGAACTCGAGCGCTTCCCGGTGGAGTCCGTAGGTGGGCCCGTAGCTGTTCTCGTTCTCGTACGCCTTGTTGAAGAACTCTCGCGTGTACAGCGAGCGGTTGTCCCGCTTCTGGAGCTTGACCGCGTTCGCGCCGCATCGACTCGCCTCCGCGAACAGCTCCTTCGCATTCTCGATCGAGCCCTGGTGGTTGTGGCCGATCTCGGCGATCACCCAGCAGTCGGTGTCGTCTGCGATCCGGACGCCGTCGATCGTCAACTCGCGTGGCACGACGACAAAGGGTAGCTCAGGTGCCGGGCGGGCTCACCGGCAGGCGTCCTCGTAGGCTTGCAGCGTCAACGCGGTCGCCCGCTCCCACGAGAAGGCCAGGCTGGCCCGTTCCTGGGCGGCACGACCGAGCCGGCGGCGGAGATCGGCGTCCGCAAGGAGGCGTTCGAGGGCGGATCGAAGAGCCTGCACGTCCCCGGGTGGTACGAGCAGACCGGTCACCCCGTCGACGACGAGATCGCGGAGGCCGCCGACCGGGGTCGCGACCACCGGGCGGCCGTGGGCCATCGCCTCGAGGCAGACCACACCGAAGCCCTCCCGCCGCGACGGGCAGGCGACGATCGCGGCGCGCTCGTAGAGCCGCAGGAGCTCGCTGTGGGGGACGAAGCCGAGCGCGCCCGGTACGCGGTCTCGGAGTGGTCCGTCGCCGGCGACGACGAGCGGAAGGTCGGTGGCCGCCTGAACGAGCTCCAGCACCCCCTTCTCCTCGGACAGCCGGCCGGCGTAGAGAACGTGCGGCGGCTCGTCCGGCACGGCGACGGACTCGGGCACGTCGACGCCGCTCGGAATCACCCGCACGGCGCGGGCTCCGAGCGCGCGCGCGGCGAGCGCCAGCTCCTCCGAGGCGCAGATCGCGAGCCGTGCCCGCCTCAGGATCAGCCGGGCAAGCCATGGAGCCCGCCGGGCCAGGCCGACGTCGGTTCCCCAGAGCTGGACGACGAACGGACGACCGGTAAGGGCCGCGACCGCGCCGGCCGGAAGCCAGTGCGCGTGCACGAGATCGGCGCCGTGCGCGGCGCGCCTCGCCGCCCGCGCGAACGAGAGCAGCATCGCGGGCAGCAGGAGCACGAGCCACGGGCGTCGCCGGAGGTTGCCGAGCACGCCGTAGCCGTAGGCGATCCCGAAGTGCCGGAACGCGAGGGGCGAGACCACCTCGACGGTCACGCCGTGCGGGCGCAGTCGCTCGGCTGCGTCCGCGACGAACCGCCCGACCACGTCCTCGGGGAAGCGCGGGTACGACGTCGTCAGGACGAGGAGGTTGATGAAGAGCCGCTCGGGTCGCAGATCAGGATCGTCGAGACCGGCCGGATGATCGCAAGGCCGTCGTCACGGTCGCTGAAGATAGCAGCGACCGGCGCGCGATCCTCTCTCGCCCCGGACGGCCGGTACAATCGCGCCGCCCGGCTGCGGGCCAGAGAGGGCAGGAGAGAAACGTGCCACGACCCAAGCGACTGCTTCGGGCCCTGCTCGGGCGGGATCGGTCCGACGAGCAGAACGGCAGGCAGGCGCGGGCGGCGTTCTGGGAGTCGGCCAGGTCGATGACGCCGTACGTGGCCGTCGAGCGCGGGGAGGCGGCCTTCATCCTGCCGACGCTGATCGACCCCAAGCTGTTCGTGAACGCGGGCAGGTCGGATTTCGACGTCCTCGAGCGGGCGTGCGCGATTCTGCGCGAAGCCGGCCGCCTCGAAGGAAAGGACACCTTCGTCGACATCGGCGCCCACATCGGGACGACCACGGTCTCGGCGCTCCTCGAGCGCGGATTCGCCCGGGCGGTCGCGGTCGAGCCCGACCCGGACCATCTCCCGCTCCTCCGCGCGAACATCGCTCTGAACGGTCTTCACGATCGGGTGACCGTGATCGCAGCGGGGGTCTCCGACAGCGCCGGGGAGCAGCTGTTCGCGTCCGGCAGCAGGAAGGAGGGTGCCTATCGCTGGATGAAGGGCCGGCTGGCGGACGAGCCCTCGCCGACCACGACGGCTGTGACGACGGTTGCTCTCGACGATCTCGCCGAGGACGGTGTCGTCGACCCGGCGGCGGCCGGGCTGCTGTGGCTCGACTGCTCCAGGTGCGAGGAGGACGCATTTCGATCGGCGTCCGCCTTCCTCGAGCAGCGCGTTCCGATCGTCTTCGTGCTCCGGCGGAACCAGCTCACGGAATCGAGCCGGTTCCTCCGACAGCTCGATGAGGTCTACGAGCAGGTGGTCGATCTGCGCCATCCGAGTCTCGCCGAGCCGGTGTCGACCTGGACCCCCGAGTTCAGGCCCGTGGCCGGTCTGATCGAGCTGCCCGAGCGCAAGAAGCTCACCGACGTGCTCGTCTTCTAGTGCGCTCCAGGTCGGAGCCGCGGGCGGCGGCCGAAGACGAGCGGCGCCGCCAGCGTCAGGACGACCAGCACGTAGAAGTAGTAGAAGGTCATCGTCAGGTAGAAGAGGTTCGCGGCCAGCGTTCCGACCAGCGCCGCGGTCAAGCCCCAGCAGAGGGGACGCACGCGCGCGGCCGCCGGATCGCCCGCCTCCGTCAGCGCGCGACCGACTGCGCGGGCGGCGTCGAGGCGGCGGAACAGATACCAGAGGAACACGGCGAAGACGATCGTCCCGACGAGGCCGGTCTCGACCAGCAGCGCGACGTAGAACGAGTGCGGCCCCCAGTTCGTCTTGCCGGTGACGAGCTCGTAGTAGACGGAGAAGTTGTTGAAACCGAGCCCGAACAGTGGGTGGGAGGAGAGCACGTGCGGAACGAAGTCGTACACGCCGAAGTGCGCCGAGGTGGAGCTGCCGCCCGTGTCGAAGCGCGAGCGGATCACCGTCTCGAAGAAGTGGTAGCGCGACAGGACGACGATCCCGACCAGTCCGAGCGCCGCCGAAAGCGGAACGAGCAGGTCGCGCGAGAGCAGCCTGCGACGGTATGGAGCGGTGAGCACGACGAGGCCGGCGCCGAGGCCGAGCAGGCCGCTGCGCGAGAGCGTCGCCAGCTCGACGATCAGCAGGAACCCGAGAACGACCGCGAGCCGGCGGCGGAGGCCGTCGCGGTTGCCCATGCGCAGGTAGACGGGCAGCAGGACGAGGAGGGGGACGATCAGCATGATCCCGAGGTGGTTCGGGTCGCCCGTGAGCGCGTTCGGCCGGTAGACGCTCTGCCCCTCGACCGCGCCGTAGATGTTGATCGAGCTCGCGCCGCCCGTCAGAGGTGAGAGCACCGTGCTGTCGAGGTTGCCGCCGCCCTGTGCGGCGACGAGCTGGAGCACTCCGTAGGCCGCGTTGAAGACGAGCCCGGCCGTGAAGATGCCGAGCGTTCGCCAGTAGAAGCGCTGCGAGCGCCGGGCCAGGTACGAGACACCCGCGAGCAGGAAGAGGATGTGGATCGCCCACTTGAAGATCCCCTTCCCGAACTGGCCGCTGCCGTCGGCCGAGTCGATCGCGAAGTAGCCGACCAGGTAGACGAGCAGGAAGGCGATCCCGAAGCAGGCGACGATCGCCGAGGTCAGCGTCAGCCGGCGGTCGCCGCGCGCCAGCCGCTCGAGCGTCCACATGGCGAGGAAGGCGATCGCGAGCACGTCGGCGATGGTGACGGTGCCGGCGATGTTCCAGTGCACCTTCTCGAAGGTGACGCAGAAGACCGCCGCAAGGAAGAGCGTCCTGGTGACTCTCACCCGACGCTCCTGAGCAGTTCGGCGAGCTCCTCCACGCGCGCCTCGCGTGAGAGCCGCCGGCGCGCGTCGGCGTCGAGCGGTACGGCGTCGAGCTGCCCTGCCCGCCAGCGGGCGTGCAGGCTCTCGAGCGCCTCGCGGATCGCAGGCACATCCTCGGGCGGCGCGACCACGCCGGCTCCGATCTCCCGAATCAGAGCGGCTGCGCGGCCGTCGGGCGGCACGACGGCGAGAATCGGCCGCTCGGCCGCGAGATACTCGAACACCTTCCCGGAGAGGACGCCGCGGCCGCGTCCGCCCGCCTCCGGGATCAAGAGCAAGAGCGCCTCGGAGTCGCGCTGCAGCTCGAGCGAGCGCCGCCGCGGAACGTACGGGATCAGCTCGAGCCTTTCGCCGAGGCCGAGCCCTTCGGCCCATTCGCGATCGCCCGGCCGGAAGTCTCCGACGAAGCGCGCCGCGGCGTCGAGGCCCGACCCGGCGAGCGCGCTCAGGAACGGCCGGGGATCGCGACGGCCGAAGAAGCTGCCGGTGTGCGTGATCCGGAAGCGCGATGAGTGCCGGTGCTCGAGTCCGGCGAAGTCGTCGAAGTCGGCGCCGTTCTCGATCGTGGTCACCGGGCCGCGCGGGCCGAGCGCACGAGTCTCCTCCGTGATCGCCTCGGCGGCGGTGACGATCGTGTCCGCGTAGCGGGCGACCAGCGCGGCGACGCCGTGCTCGCCCTTCTCCTTGATCCGGACCAGCGTTCGCTCGGCCCGCCGGTGCTGGTGGGCGACCAGCGAATCGCGCAGGTCGGCGACCCAGCGCGCTCCGGTTGCGCGCTTCACCGCGGCGCCGACGAAGTGGACGGAGCTGGGCGGAGAGGTCGTCAGCACGACGTCGATCCCCTCTCGGCGGACGATCCGGATCGCTGCCGGGATCGCGGTCAGGTTCCAGGGGACGTTCTCGTCCGGGAGGAGCAGGCGCCGGCCGAACAGCCGCGCCTGGGTTCCCGCCCGCGCGAGGCCGCTCTTGCCGTACAGCTCGTGTCCCGGTAGGCGTCCGCGCGGACCGAGGTAGCGCGCGCGATGGACCCACGCCTGGGTCGGCGGCTCGAGGTCGTCGTCGCGGTGCACCCACTTCGAGTCGTCCGGGGCGAGCACGTGCGTCTCGATCCCGAGCGCCGGTAGGTGCGCGGCCGTCTTCAACGTGCGCTGCACGCCGCCTCCTCCGGCCGGCGGAAAGTAGAGCGAGACGATCAGGACCTTCACCGCGCTAGAGACGGTAGAGCACGTACTGCGCGTCCGCGTATGCGCGCGGCAGGTCGAAGTCGAGCTTCGAACGCCGGCGGTCGACCACCAGCCATTCTGCGCCGTAGCGTCGGGGGATCGCGAGGTCTCCGGTCCGGAAGAATGCGAGCGCGTCGTCACGGCGCTCGTACGGCCGGTTCGCCTTCGTGTCGGCGACGTGACCCGGCGGCGCGCTCGCGACGTAGACGGGGGCGAGCGCCGCGATCCGGTAGCTCGTCGCATCGTCCGAGAAGACGACTGCCCGTTCCGGCACCTTCGTCCTCAGCGCCTGCACGAGCCCTGGAGTCAGCTCCCTGCCGGTGACCGGCCGCTTGTCCCAGTGGGTGGAGCCGTGCACTGCCACAGGCACCACGAGGAGCGTCGCGGTCAGCGCGGCGAGGGGGCCGACGCTGTCGAGGACGCCGAGACGGCGCGGCAGCACGATCCCGACCACGAGCGCCGCTCCGCCTCCGAACAGTGCGATCCAGGTTGCGAGCGAGAGGCCACCCCGGTCGAGCGCGTATCCGAAGTCCCCGGGATAGGCGAGCTGGAAGGCGATCCCCACGCCGAGTCCGACCGGCAGCGCCACGACCCGCAACACGCGGGCGAGCACTGCCGCGCCCCCCGCGACGGCGAAGCCGAAGGGGACGAACCCGGCCGCTCTGCGCACCTGCGAGATCGACACCGCGTCGGCGAAGCGCGTGAAGAGCGCCGGCACGAGCATCAGCACGAGCACGGCCAGGAACCCGCCGAGCACGAAGGCCGCCCAGCGCCGCCTGGTCGCGAGCAGGGCGAGCGGAACCGCGAAGAGGGCGGCGATCGCGACCGCGCCCGTGCGTGCGAAGACCTCCGGTGCGAGCCGGTAGCTTCCGTCCGAGAAGACGTCGAGCTGCCCCTTGTAGTGGCCGAGCGCGCGCTGCACCTCGTCCGCCGACGGGTTGACCGACGCCGTCTCTCTCGCGATCGGCCGCAGCCAGAGGGCGACGGCGCCGGCGGGCAGGACGACCGCGGCGAGAGCGGTGAGACCCTCGGCCAGCTCGGTCCGGGCGAGGAGGGTGCGCGCGACCACGTACCCGCCGAGTGGAACGAGCACGAAGAGCGCGTAGGTCGGGTGTACGAGCGCGAGCGACCCGGTCGCCACCCCGACGGCGGCCAGCCCGGCCCAGGATCGTCTCGCGACGTAGGCGAAGAAGAGAGCGAGCACCGCCGGAACGAGCAGCTGGCGGCCGGCCGTCGCCGGCAAGGCGAGCGAGGTGTACGAGCCGCCGCTTCCGGCCGCGAGTGCGAACATGCCGACCTGAGCGGCGAGTACGGCGAGCCCGCCCCAGGCCGAGCGGAAGACCTCTCTGCCCGACTCCCACGCGACGAGAAACACGGCGGGCACGAGCACGCTCGCCTCGTGGAGGACGACCCCGCCGGGATCGACTCCTCCCAGCCTGGCGACCAGCGCCAGCAGGGCATGCCAGAGCGGGAACGCATACCCGGGGTGAAGCCCGCCGTCGCGGAACTCGTCGACGCTCCGCAGAGACAACCCTCCGAAGTCGGCGAGCTTGCGGACGCGGGCGAGGTGAAAGAGGTCGTCCCCACCGCCGAGATGCGGGGTCAGAAACCAGAGCGCGATCCCGAATCCGATCCCCGCGACCGCGACCCCGAAGCCAAGTAACACAGTGTTACTAGCTCTGAAGCGTTCTGTTCGAGCCGCGGAATCTTCTTGTAACACCGTGTTACTTGGGCGAAGGGCAGCTGCTGCGAGGGCTGCTGCGGTGATCGCGGCCAGCAGGATCAGGGCAAACGACAGGGACGAGTGCACCGTGAACACGACCGCCGTCGCACAGAAGAGTGCGCCCAGGCTCCACGCCAGGGCTGCCGAGAATCCGGGCGTCCGCAGCGCTCGGGAGATCAGCGCGCCGGGCAGGAGCAGGCACGCCGTCGCCGCGGCCAGCCGCGCCCAGAGGCCCCAGCCGGTCTCCGGAAGGAGGCGGGCGACTCCCAGCGCGGGCAGAGCCGCGAGCTCCCAGGGCACGCGCCTCATCTGAGCGAGCGCGCCGCCTCCCGGTACGTTCGCCCACGCTCTCCTCGGAACAGCAACCCGCGAAGCCCGAGTGCGACGAGCAGCAGCCGGCGGACGCGGGCTGACTCGCGCGGCCCCCGATGCTTGGCGAAGAAGCGAAGCAGGCCGCGCACGTTCTCGACGAACATCCGCCCGCCGTGCGTCGCCGCGCCGACGTGCACGACCTCGGCTTCCGGGAGGAACCACACCTTCCAGCCGGCGGCGTGGAGCCGGTAGAGCAGATCGGTCTCCTCGCTGAACATGAAGAACTGCTCGTCGAAGAGCCCGACGGCATCGGCGGCATCGCGCCGGATCAGGAGGCAGGCTGCCATCGCCCAGTCGATCTCGCGTACCTCGTCGTGGTCGAAGTCGCCGGCGTAGAACGCATTCAGTGCGCGCGACCGCGGGGCCAGCTTGCGCAGGAAGAAGTACTCCGTCGCCAGCCGCCAGAGCGTGGGGAAGCCGCGCACCGAGCGCTGGAGGGTGCCGTCCGGGTTCGAGAGACGGGGCGCGACCGCGGCTGCCTCCGGATGCTCGTCGGCGAAAGAGACAAGCTGCTCGACCGAGTCGCCGACCACCCAGGCATCCGAGTTGACGAGCAGGTGGTAGCGGCCGGAGGCGACGCGCATACCGGCATTCAGTCCCGCGCCGTAGCCCCGGTTCTCCTGTTCGATCACGCGCACGTCCGGAAACCGCTCGCGGATGTGCTCGAGCGTCCCGTCGGTGGAGCCGTGGTCGACGACGATCGTCTCGACGCCGCGCAGGCTGGCCAGGCACCGGTCGATCCACGGCAGCCCGTTCAAGGTCACCGTCACGGCGGTCACGTCACCCTGCGCCATGGTCCAGCCGCGGCCGCGCCGATCCCCGCAGCCCCTCCCATGCGAGGATTGCGGCGCCGGGCAGCGAGAGGGCGATCGTGACGACGAAGAACAGGAACCCGGTGGCAAACGCGGCGTCGGCGCCGACTTGCAGCTTGCCCAGGAAGCTGACGAAGAACGCCTCCCGCACCGCGAGCCCGTTGATCGTGAACGGGACGAGAATGACGAGGAAGAGCAGCGGGCCCATCACGTAGTAGACGCGCGGCGACAGGTCGACGCCGACCGCCTTCGCGGTCAGCCAGATCGCGAGCACGCGCACCGCCTGCACGCCGAGCGTGAGCACGCACACCCCGAGCAAGAGCGACGGGTGGCCGCGGTAGGCATGGATTCCCTCGTAGGCGGCCCGGAGCGGTCGCTCCAGCCGCAGGCGTCGCAGCAGCGGCACGCCCGTCCTCAGCGGCCCCCGCATCCGCCGGGAGAAGAGCACGACGGCGAGAACGACCGTGGCGACGACGAACGCGAGCTCGACCCAGAGGTATGCGCCGACGTCGTAGCGCCCGATCGCGAGCACGAAGCCGACGGCGGCAAGCGCGAGGGTCGCTGCGCCGCCGACCGCGCGTTCCAGGAGGACCGACCCGGCGACCGGGCCGCCGTGCCCCGGATGGCGGCGGGCGGTCTCGAAGATCCGCATCGCGTCGCCGCCGATCGACGTGGGCAGCACCTGGCCGGCGGTGTACGCGGTGAAATACGCCCGCGTCAGCCAGCGGAGATTGTCATGGATCCCGCGACCGGCCAGCAGGCGCTGCCAGCGCCACGCCATCGGCAGCACGGTCGCGACCATGATCCCGACTGCGCCGAAGAAGTAACCGAGATGCGCGTCGCGGAGCACGTCGAGCGTCTTGGAGACGTCGATCTTCCAGACGATGTAGGTGCCGCACAGCCCGGTCACGACCAGCGTCGCGGCGATGCGGATCAGCCGGCGCCTCACGTCGTGAAGGACGCGTGCACGCGGCGCAGCGCATCGACCGCGTCGCCGATGTCCTGCTCCGAATGGGCGGGTGAGAGCGGCAGCGAGAGCACCTCTGCGCCCGCCCGTTCCGCGACCGGCAGCGGCGGCTGGTCGGGAAACCGCTCCCGGTAGGCGGTCAGCATGTGCACCGGCAGGAAGTGGACGCTCGTGCCGATGTTCTCCGCCGCCAGCGCCTCGCGGTAGGCGTCCCTCGTTGCGCCGGCACGCTCCGTGTCGATGCGGACGACGTACAGGTGCCGGGCATGGGTGTCGCGCGGGTCTGCGGCGACCGGCTCGATCCCGTCCAGCTCGGCCACGGCGGCGTAGTACAGCTCCGCCTGCGCCAGCCGAAGCTTGCGGTGCCGGTCGACCTTCATCAGCTGGCAGAGCGCGATCGACGCGAGCACGTCCGAGAGGTTCGACTTGTAGCCGGGAACGGCGATGTCATAGAGCGAGCCGTGGCCGCGGCGCATGATCGTCAGCCCGCGGATCGCCTCGGCGAGGTCGTCGCGGTTCGTGGTCACGATCCCGCCCTCGCCGGCGGCGATCGACTTCGTTGCGTACAGCGAGAAGCAGGTCGCATCCGAGAGCCCGCCGATCTTGCGGCCGCGGTACTCGCTCTCGGCCGCATGGGCGGCGTCTTCGACCACGGGGAGGCCGAGCGCCCAGAGGGGGTCGAGGTCGGCGGGCTGGCCGTACAGGTGGACGGGCATGATCGCCCTCGTCCGCGGCGTGACCAGCTCGGCGACGCGGTCGGGGTCGATGTTCAGGTCGGCATCGCGTACGTCGGCGAAAACGGGTGTGGCGCCGGTATGGACGATCACGTTCGCAGTCGCCGGCCAGGTGATCGGCGTGGTGATCACCTCGTCGCCGGGGCCGACCCCGAGCGCGACGAGAGCAAGGTGCATCGCCGCGGTCCCCGAGGAGACTGCGAGGGCGTGCTTCGCCCCGACGTACTCCGCAAACCGGTGCTCAAGCTCCTCGGCGCGCGGGCCGGTGGTCAGCCAGCCGGAACGGATCGCCTGCGCAACCGCCTCGACCTCCTCGTCGCCGACGGCGGGCGGCTGGAACCCGAGAAAGGACTCCCTCCTAGCGGACAGCTTCGGCGGCGACATCGGCAGTGACGAAGCGTACGCAGTCGGCCGCCCGGCCAGCACGCTCGACCGCCTCCTCCCGGCTCGCGCCGAGCGCAAGGATCGCCCCAACCCGGTCAGACCCACGGCGCAACGGGCCGAGAACCGCGCCGGGCTCGCGGTACACGCGCACCCACACCACCCCGTCGAGTGCCTCCGCCTCTGCCACGCCGGTGACCTGCTCGAGCACGCCCGGCTCGGGCACGAGGAAGCGCACGCAGGCCGCGCCGGCGCTGCCGATCGGGCGAAGCTCCTCCTCGGCGACCGGATCGCCGAGCGCGGCCGACAGAGCGAGGCGGTTCAGGTCGACGGCGAGCGCGGCCGCGCACAGCTCCGCGTCGTGGCCGCCGCCGAGCCGTGCGGCCAGCTCGACGACGTGCGCGCCTCGCTCGCCGACCACGACCTGCGTGTACGTCGGTCCCTCGCGGACGCCGATCGCTCCGGCCGCGGCCCGCGCGGCGTCGACCGCTGCGCCGATCTGGTCGGGCGCGAGCGCGCTCGGCCACTCGTGCGCGAGCGCGACGCCGAAGGCGGGCGGCTCGGCGACGACCCGGTCGGTCACGGTCAGCGGGGTGAATCGTCCGGCGATCGAGAACGCGTTCACCGTCACCTCGCGCCCGCGGACGAGCTCTTCGACGAGGACGACGCTCGAGCGCGACTCCCCGAGCGCGAGCGCGAACGCGTCGGCGAGCTGTTCCTCTGCCCGCGCGAGAACGAGGCCCTTCTGCCCCTGCCGGTCCGGCGCCTTGACGACACACGGGAAGCCGAAGTCGTCCGCGGCGATCGAAGCCTCCTCGACCGTGGCGCAGACGACGTGGCGTGGATGGGGAACGCCGGCTTCGGCAAATCGTTCGCGCTGACCGAGCTTCGACGTCGCGAGCACGGCCGTACCCGGAACGATCGGGTGCGGCAGGGCGAGTCGATCGGCGATGCGCGCGGCGATCGCGACCGGCCAGTCGATGCCGGGCGCGATCAGGCCGTCCACCCGCTCGGCCGTCGCCAGCCGGTCGACCTGGGGCTCGTCCTCGACCGAGATGATCGCCCGGCGGTCGGCGAGGCGAAACCCCGGGGCCGATGGATCGCGGTCGACGGCGATCACGTACAGGCCGCGAGTACGAGCAGCTTCGAGCAGCCCGAGCTGCGCGGCGCCGGCGCCTAGGACGAGAAGACGCTTGTTTCCCGCTGGAGGATTCCGCGCCACCACCCGTCATTCTCGCGATACCACTCGACGGTGCGCTCCAGACCTTCCTCGAAGCACGTGCGTGCGCGCCAGCCGAGAAGCCGCGCGGCTTTCTCGGTCGAGCCGATGTGGCGGTCGACCTGGCCCGGTCGCTCGTCGAGGTGCAGCTTCAGGGAGGTCGGCTTTCCGAGCACGTCGAGCACGGCGTCCGCGATGTGGGAGATCGACAGGTCGACCCCGGTCGCCACGTTGATCACCTCGCCTGCGACCGCGTCGATGTCGGCGGCGATGATCGCCTCGATCGCCTCGGCGTCGTCGTCCACGTACAGCCAGTCGCGGCTCGCGTGCCCCTCGCCGTGGATCGTCAGCGGCTCGTCCGAGAGCGCCTGGGTGATGAAGCGCGGGATCACCTTCTCGGGGTGCTGCCGGGGCCCGTAGTTGTTGAACGGGCGGACGATCACGATCGGCAACCCGTAGGTGACGAAGTAGCTGTACGCGAGCCGGTCGGCGCCGGCCTTGGTCGCGGCGTACGGGCTGCGCGGGTTGAGCGGGTGCTCCTCGTCCATCGGCGCCCGCTCGGCGGTCCCGTACACCTCGCTCGACGAGATCAGGATGAACCGCTCGACCGGCGTCTCGCGCACCGCGTCCAGCAGGATCTGGGTGCCCTCGACGTTGGTGGTGACGAACTCGGAGGCGCCCTCCTCGATCGACTTCTCGACATGCGACTCGGCGGCGGCGTTGACGATCACGTCCACCCCGGCGACCACATCGCGGACGAGCTCGCGATCGCGGATGTCCCCGTGCACGAACGACAGCCGCGGGTGCGCCATCAGGTCGGCGAGGTTCTCGAGGTTGCCCGCGTAGGTGAGCGCGTCGAGGGAGACGACCTCGTACGGCGTCGCCGCGAGCAGGTGGCGGACGAAGGTCGACGAGATGAACCCCGCGCCGCCGGTGACGAGCACTCGCTTCACAGGGAGGACGTTATTAGAGCTCGCGCTCGACCGTGTAGAGCGGGCGGCCGCCGACGTCTCGCTGGATGCGCCCGAGGTACTCCCCGACGAGGGCGAGGATGAAGCCCTGCACGCCGAGGACGAAGAGGACCGCGACGCCGCCGAAGAGTGGGCCGGGGAAGTTCGAGCGGTCGATCCAGTAGATGACGCCCCAGCAGCCGAGGGCGGTGGCGCCGAGCGTGCAGACCGCCCCGAGCGCGAGCCCGGCCCACTGGATTGGCTGCGGCCAGAAGCCGGCGAGAACGTGCAGGGCCGTGCGCACGAGCCGGAGCGGCGAGTAGCGGGACGACCCGGACCGGGGCGCATGACCGACGTCGACCTCGGCGACACTCGCGCCGGTGGAGAGGACGACCGCCTTCGTGAACTTCTGCTTGCCGATCGCACCCAGCACCGGCTCGAGCGCGTCGCGGCGGTAGGCGTTGAACGCGCAGCCGAAGTCGGCGATCGCGACGCCGGTGAAGCGCCGCAGCATCCCGTTGATCATCCGTGAGGGAAGGGTGCGGCCCCAGGAGTCGCGCCGCGCAGCCCGGCGGCCGCTGGCCACGTCGGCCCCCGCCTCGACCGCCTCGACCAGCTTCGGCAGGTCCTCCGGCGGATTCTGGAGATCCCCGTCCATCGTCACGACGATCTCCCCGCGGGCCCGGGCGAGCCCTGCGTGCATCGCCGGGTGCTGGCCGAAGTTGCGCTTGAGGCGAACGCCGCGGACGCGCACGTCGGCCGCGTGCAGCCGCTCGACGAGCTCGAAGGAGCCGTCCGTCGAGCCGTCGTCGACGAAGATCAGCTCGAAGTCGCGGCCTTCGAGGGCGCCGACCGTGCGCCGGTACAGCTCGTCCAGCGACCCCGCCTCGTTGAAGACGGTGACGACGACCGAGAGGTCGGTCGCCTGGGACGGCTGATCGAGCGGAGCGAGCCTGGCCATTTTGAGGGCCGGAGCCTATCGCAGCCCGCAGGGACAGTCCCCACCGGGGGACTGTCCCTCGTCGAGCGCGGTGCTATGCGGCCTCGAGCGCGAGCTCGGGCTCTGCGGCCGTGGTCTCCTGCGCCCGTTTCCGGCGCGGGATCGCGAACGCGGCCACGGCACCGAGCGCGACCACGCCCGCGCCGACCCAGATCGCCGGGTTCAGGCCGTCCACGAACGATGTGCCCGAGCCGTAGCCGCCGTAGTGCGAGAAGATCGAGGCCAGCACCGCGACGCCGAAGACGCCGCCGAGCTCGCGGATCGCGTTGTTGGCGCCCGATGCCTGACCCTCCTCCTCGGGCCGGACCGCCGAGAGGACGACATTCGCGACCGGCGCGAAGAAGAGCGCCATCCCGATCCCGGAGAGCACGAACGGGGCGACGAAGTCGGAGTAGGGCGCTGTCGGCGAGCCGATCGCGGCCATCCAGCCCAGGCCGATCGCCTGCAACGACAGGCCGGTCGCCATCAACGGCCGCCCGCCGATCCTGTCGGAGAGCGCCCCGGCGATCGGCGCGACGAAGATCGGCATCGCCGTCCACGGGAGGATGCGCAGGCCGGAGCCGAACGGCGAGTAGCCCTGCACCGTCTGGAAGAACTGCGCGAGCAGGAAGATCGAGCCGAACATCCCGAAGAACATCAGCAGCGAGGCGAGGTTCGTCATCGCGAACGTGCGGTTGCGGAAGAACCGCATCGGCAGCATCGGCGTCTCGGTCCTGAGCTCCCAGAGCACGAAGCCGACCACCAGCACGATTCCGGCGGCCAGCGAGACGACGATCTCGGGGCTCGACCAGCCCTGCGCGTTGCCGCGCACCAGGCCCCACACGATCCCGAGCAGGCCGACGCTCGCCAGGCCGAGGCCGGGGAGGTCGAGCCGGTTCGACGGGCCGCGCGTCTCGTCCAGTCGGCGCAGCGCGAACGGGATCATCACGAGGCCGATCGGGACGTTGATCCAGAAGATCCAGTGCCAGGACAGTCCGGAGACGACCGCTCCGCCGACGAGCGGGCCGAGCGCGACGGCGAGGCCGCCGATCCCGCCCCACGCGCCGAGCGCGACGCCGCGCTTCTCGGCCGGCACGGCCGCTGAGAGGATGGTGAGCGTCAGCGGCGTGATGATCGCGCCGCCGAGGCCCTGGACCGCGCGGGCGGCGACGAGCACCTCGATCGAGGGTGAGAGCGCCGCCACCGCAGAGGCGACGGTGAAGATCGCGAGCCCGATGGCGAACAGCCGCCGCCGGCCGAACCGGTCGCCGAGCGCGGCTCCGGTCAGGAGCAGGACGGCGAAGGTGAGGGTGTAGGCGTTGACCGTCCACTCGAGCCCCTCGACCCCCGTGCCGAGGTCCTTGCGGATCACGGGCAGGGCGGTGGTGACGACGAGGTTGTCGAGCGTGACGATCACGAGCGCGAGCGAGGTGACGACGAACGTCCACAGCGTCCGGCTCCTGGGGGTCCCTCCTTTCATGATCTCTCCTCCTTGAGTAGTGATTGCTTACTTTGTTCCAGGGCGAAAAAAACACGGCTACTCCTGCTCGCAGAAGGCGAGCACCTTCTGCGCCCACGACTCCTTCGCGTCGAGCAGCTCCATCGAGGCGACGACGTTGATCAGCATCCCCCGGGCGAAGAACTGGGAGAGGATCTCCGGATCGACGCCGGACGCGCGCTCGACGGACTCGACCAGGTCGCCGAAGCCCTTACGGGCGACCGCGCAGACGTCGGGGTCGTCGCAGGCCGCATAGGTCTGCATCTGTGCGCGCAGGCGGTTCGGGTTCGAGCGGATCAGCTCGCCGTAGGCCTGGCCCATCGCCTTCAGCGCCTCCTCGCCGGTCTTGCCCTCGGCCGCCTGCTCGAACGTCTCGAGCGTCTCGGCGAAGCACCGCTCGATCGCGGCGATGAAGAGCTCCTTCTTCGTGTGGAAGAGGCGGAAGAGGTACGGCTGCGAGATGCCGGCCTTGCGGGCGATCTCGTCGGTCGAGGCGCCCGAGAGTCCGTGCTCGGCGAACACCTCTCGTGCGGCCTCGAGCACCTCCTCGCGGCGCTCGTCGGCGGTCTTCCTGGCGGTGGTGGCTGAGGTCATCTCGCGTTGGAAGTTATCACTCACTCACAACTGTGTCAAGACCTCGGCGACACGATCGAGATCGGAGTCCGTCAGGCGCGAATGCAGCGGCAGGGCGAGTGCGCACTCGAAGCACGCATCGGCTCCGGGGAAGCTTCCCTGGTCGCGGTACGCGCCCAGCCGATGCAGCGCGTAGGTGCCGATCTGGCACTGGATGCCGGCCGCGCGCAGCCGCGCCAACGCTTCGTCTCGGCGGTCGAGCTGGATCACGTAGGCCTGCCAGCCGTGCCGGTCGCCTTCGTCTGCGGACGGGAGCAGCGCCGGCAGCCCGGCGAGCCGCGCAGAGTAGCCGGCCGCGACGCGCTCGCGGGCGGCGAGCAGATCCCCGAGCCGGTGCATCTGCGGGATCCCGACCGCGCAGAGGATGTCGGGGAGCCGGTAGTTGAAGCCGCCGGCCGGCATGTCGTCGTAGCGGTCGGACGGACTCCAGCCGTGGTGGCGGAGCGAGCGCACCCGCTCGGCGAGGTCGGGGTCGTTCGTCGTCACGGCGCCGCCCTCGCCGGTGGTGACGATCTTGCGCGGGTGGAAGGAGAGGCAGCCCGCCGTGCCGAGCCCGCCGCAGCGCCGCCCGCGATGCTCTGCGCCCAGCGCGCCGGCGGCGTCCTCGATCAGCGGGAGGTCGGGCAGCTGCTCGAGGCGTGCGGGGCGCCCGAACAGGTGAACGGGCATGATCGCCCTCGTCCGCGAACCGACCGAGACCTTTGCCGGGTCGATGTCGAACGTCGCCGGATCGACGTCGACGAGCACCGGCCGCGCGCCGGCGAGCGCGACGACGTTTGCCGTCGCGGGAAACGTGTACGCCGGGATCACCACCTCGTCACCGGGGCCGATCCCGAGCGCGAGCACCGCCAGGTGCAGGGCGGCGGTGCCGGACGAGACCGCGACCGCGTGCTCGGTTCCGCAGGCGCGCGCGAGCTCGGCCTCGAACTCGGCGACCTTCGCGCCCATCGTCAGCATGCCGCTCTCCAGGACCTCGGCGACCGCGGCCGCCTCCTCGGCGCCCACGTCCGGCCAGGCCAGCCGAACAGGCGCGGGGGAGCTCACGCTGCGGGTGCCGCGAGCTTCTCGCGGTACCAGGCGATCGTCCGCTCGAGCCCCTCGTCGAGGTCGACCGCCGCGTCGAATCCGAGCAGCTCCCGAGCCTTTTCGACGTTCGGCATCCGGATCTCGACATCGGCGTAGTGGAGCGGCTGGAAGACGATCTCGCCGGGGCAGGCGGCCAGGCGCTTGATCCGCATCGCGAGGTCGTAGATCGTCACGGTCGAGCGCGCGTTGCCGATGTTGAAGCTCTGGCCGACCGCTTCGGGGCGCTCGAGCGAGAGCAGCACCGCTTCGACCATGTCGTCCACGTAGCACCAGGCGCGGATCTGAGAGCCGTCGCCGTGGATCGTCAGGTCGCTGCCCGCCAGCGCCGCCTCGATGAACGCGCGGATCGCGCCGCCGCCGATCTGGCCCGGCCCGTAGACGTTGAAGGGCCGCACGGTCACGGTCGGCAGGCGCAGCTCGTCGTAGTAGGCGTGCGCCAGGTGCTCGCCGGCGAGCTTCGAGACGGCGTACGTCCAGCGGGCCTCTCCGACGGAGCCGATCGTGGTCACGTTTCCCTCCCGCGAGTTGATCGCGTGCGTGCCGAAGACCTCGCTGGTCGAGAACTCGATGAACCGCTCGAGCGTGTCCTGCGTCGCGAGCGCGGCCTCGAGCACGTTGTACGTTCCGATCAGGTTCACGCGCATCGTCCGCACCGGGCTTTCGAGGACGGTGTCCACCCCGGCGATGCCCGCGCAGTGGACGATGTGCGTCGCCCCACGCGCCAGCTCGACCATCGCCCCGCCGTCGAGCACGTCTCCCTGGTGGAGCTCGAAGTTCGGGTGCCCGGCAAGATCGGTGCCGGAGAGGGCATCCCGGTGCAGGTTGTCGACGGCCGTGACCTGGTTCGCGTCGACGAGGCGGCGGGCCAGCGTGGTGCCGATGAAGCCTGCGCCGCCGGTGATCAGGATACGTTTGCCGCTGAGCGCCATTATCGGAGGCGAGTCTAGTGTCGGGCCAGGCGCTTCGGCGTTCGGCTGTAGCATCGCGCGCGGAGTGAAGACCGTCCTCTTCGTCGGCGCCGGGCGCCACCAGCGGCGCGCGATCATGCGCGCGAAGGAGCTTGGGCTGCGGGTCGTGGCGGTCGACCGGAACCCGGACGCGCCGGGCCTCGAGCACGCCGACGAGGCACATGTTGTCGACTTCGTCGACGTCGAAAGCGTGACCGAGGTGGCGAGACGCCACTCCGTCGACGGCGTGCTGACGGTCTCCGCCGATCGCGCCGTTCCGGTCGTCGCCGCCGTTGCCGAGGCGCTCGGCCTACCTGGAATCGGCACCGAGACCGCGCACCTGATGACGCACAAGGTTGCGATGCGTCGCCGCCTGGCCGAGGGCGGTGTGCCCCAGCCGCGGTTCGCTGCCGTACGGGTGCGACGCGAGGCGGCGCCGGCCGGCGAGACGGTCG
This sequence comes from uncultured Actinomycetes bacterium, assembly GCA_963803325.1. Lineage (GTDB taxonomy): Bacteria > Actinomycetota > Thermoleophilia > Gaiellales > Gaiellaceae > DATBLE01. The sequence goes on from CAWDLU010000001.1 coordinate 249,633, forward strand.
GCTTTCCGGCCGTGCTGAAGCCGGCCGACTCCGGCGGCCAGCGCGGACTGTTCCTGCTCCGCTCCGCAGACGATCTCGACCGCCATCTGCACGCCGCGCTCGCCGAGTCGCCCTCGGGCGAGGCGATCGTCGAGGAGTTCGTGGACGGGCTCGAGCTGAACGGCCTGGTCGTCGCCCGCGGCAGCGTGCCCTACCCGCTGCTCCTCTCCGACCGGCTCCGGCCGCGGGGCGAGGGCTTCGGCGTCGGCTGGATCCATTCGTATCCGTCGAGGCTGTTCGGCGATGCCCTCGAGGAGGCCGAGCGGGTTGCCTGCCGGGCGGTGCGGACGCTCGGGCTGCGGGACGGGATCGCCTTCCCGCAGCTGATCGTCTCCGACGGACGCGCGCTCGTCGTCGAGGTCGCCGCCAGGATCCCGGGCGGGCAGATGGCCGACCTCGCCCACCACGCGCTCGGGGTCGATCTGATCGAGATCGCGCTGCGGCAGGCGCTCGGGGAGGAGGTGCCGGACGACCTGGTCGAGCCCCGCCGCTCGCAGCCGACGGCGATCCGCTTCCTGACCGCCCGGCCCGGGCCGCTGCCGCTCGGAAAGGTGACGAAGGTCGGCGGCCTCGAACGCGTCCTCTCCGCGCCCGGGGTCGTCCAGGCGGACGTCTTCCTCCAGGCCGGCGAGACGATTCGTCCCGTGCGGCTGGACGGCGACCGTCGTGGCTACGTGATCGCGACCGGCCAGACGAACGTCCAGGCGCTCGAGCGGGCCGACTCGGCGGCGATGCTCCTGTACGTGGAGACCGAATGACCTGTCCGCTCGGTACATGCCCCTGTGTCAGACACCGCGCGCGCGAGTGTGACGCCCTCTCCACAGGCTCGAAACCGCCTGCATATGCGAGGGTTCGGGGCCGCTACGTCGGGACCCTAACCAGTGTCAGACACCGAACACGCGCTGTGACGGAAGCGTGACGTGAGCTGCGCCTTCGACCTCGCGCACTACGCGGAGATCGTGGAGGCCGCGAAGGCCGGCGGGTACCGGTTCGCGTTCTTCGACCGCGAGCCTGAGCCGGGGACGATCCTCCTCCGCCACGACGTCGATCTCTCGCTCGACGCCGCGCTCACGATCGGTCGGCTGGAGGCGGACGCCGGTGTGGCGGCCAGCTACTTCCTGATGACGCGGAGCGAGTTCTACAACCTCGACTCGCCGTCGGGGTACGCCGCCGTTTCGACCCTGCGCGAGCTGGGACACCGAGTCGGGCTCCACGCGGTCTGGCCCCACGTCGACCGCGACGAGCGCTTCGATCCCGTGCTCGCCTGGCACAACCCCGATCCCGAGTACATGCGCCAACCACTCGAAGGACTCGTCAACGTGATGGAGGCGCCGTGGGCGGACGTCTACCGCTCCGATTCGAATCAGCACTGGCGCCAGGGTTGCCCGCACGACGAGCTGCGTGCGGCCGCCTTCGATCGCCTTCAGCTGCTGATCCATCCCGAGATCTGGGCGTACCCGGGGGAGACGATGCGCGAGACGATGCTGGCGATGCTCGACGCCGAGCGCGAGCTGCGCCTCGCCCAGCTTCCCGGCGACCGCATCGACCTCTCCTGAGAGCGCCCGCGCCCGTGCCGCTGCGTGTCACCCACTGCCCGGTGAACACCGCGGGGGTTCCGTGGCAGAACGTCCTGGCCCTCCGCCGCAGGGGCGTCGAAGCCCGGCTGGTCGTGTTCGAGCGGTACAAGCTGCATTCCGAGGCCGACGAGTCGCTCGAGCGGCACGGCGGCTTCGCCCGCCGCCAGCTCACGCAGTGGCGCGCGCTTGCCCGGCTGCTCCCGCAGACCGACATCTTCCACTTCTACTTCGGGTTGACAATGGTTCCGAAGTCGCTTCAGTTCCCCATCCTCCGCGCGCTCGGCAAGCGCTCGGTGATGCACTTCCTCGGCTCCGACATTCGTGCCAGATCGCCGGAGGAGCTGGCCTGGGCGGGCCGGGCCGGGGCGCGGATCGTCGGCTCCTACGACGCGATCCGCTGGGTGCCGGAGGCGGACGTCGTGCCGCCCGGAATCGACCTCCGTGACTACGCGCCGACGCCGCCGACCGACCGCGACCGGCCGATCGTCGTCCACGCGCCGTCGAGCCGGCGGCGCAAGGGAACCGAGCACGTGATCGCCGCCTGCGAGCAGCTGCCGGTCACGCTCGAGCTCGTCGAGGGCGTCCACCACGACGAGGCCCGCCGCCTGTACGCGCACGCCGACATCGTCGTCGACCAGCTGAACGCGGGGTGGTACGGCCTGTTCGCGATCGAGGCGATGGCGCTCGGGAAGCCGGTCGTCACCTTCCTCCACGACGAGGCGGTCGCCCGCACCGAAGAGGCGCTCGGCCTCCGCGTGCCGCTCGTCTCGGCCACCGCCGGTACGCTCGGCGACAAGCTCCGCCCGCTGGTCGAGTCGGCCGAGGAACGACAGCGGATCGGCGCCGAGAGCCGCGCCTACGTCGAGCGCGTGCACGATGCAGACCGGGTGGCCGACCGCCTGCTCGAGATCTACTCTCGACTCGAGTGACGGGTGCGATGCCGATCGGCGCGCAGGTCAAGCGGCTGGGGAAGCACACGGCCGTGTACGGCCTGGGCGGGCTCGTCTCGCGAATCCTCGCGGTCCTTCTGCTGCCGCTGTACACGAGCTATCTGGGCCCGAGGGGCTTCGGGAAGATCGAGACGGTCGTCGCGCTGACGACCGTGCTCGTGATCGTCCTGCGCCTGGGGATCTCGAGCGCGTTCTTCCGTTTCTACTTCGACACGAAGGACGAGGCGCAGCGGACGCTCGTCGTGCGCACCTCCTTCTGGTTCACGATGACGATGGCGACCGCCGGGCTCGTCGTCGGCTCTGTCCTCGCAACACCGATCGCCCACGCGCTCGCCCTCGGCGACGATCCCTGGCTCGTGCGGGCCGCCTTCGTTGGGCTCTGGGCGCAGATGAACTACGAGCAGCTGACCTCGCTCTTCCGGGTCGAGGAGCGCTCCACCCAGTTCGTGCTCGCCAGCGTCGCGAACGTGCTGATCACCGTGGGGATGACCGTGCTGCTCGTCGTCGGCCTGCACAAGGGGCCGACCGGCGCGGTGGTCGGCAACTTCGTCGGGACGCTGTGCGTCTACCTGGTGCTGCTCGGGTACCGCCGCTACCAGCTCGGGCTCGAGTTCTCGCGCGACCTCCTCCGCCGGATGAACCACTTCGGGATGCCGCTCGTTCCGTCCGCACTGGCGCTCTGGGCGATCAACTTCATCGACCGGATCTTCATCGCGCAGTACAAGGGCCAGGCCGAGGTCGGCGTCTACTCGGTCGCGGTGCGGATCTCCTCGGCGATCGTCTTCCTGATGATCGCGTTCCGGCTGGCGTGGCCCGCGTTCGCGTACTCGATCGAGGACGACCGCGAGGCGAAGCGGACGTACTCGTTCGTGCTCACCTACCTGATCTTCGTCTGCTCGTGGGTCTCGGTCGCCCTCGGTCTGCTCGCGCCCTGGCTGGTCGACCTGCTGGCGCCGAAGGCATCGTTCCATCGCGCGGCCGACGCGGTCGCGCTACTCGCGTTCGCCGGCACCGCCTATGCCGGCTACGCGGTCGTCGCGATCGGAATCGGGCGCGCGCGGCAGACGCAGTTCAACTGGGTCGTCTCCGGCGTCGCCGCGGCCGTCAACGTCGTCGTGAACGTGATCTTGATCCCCCCGTACGGGATGATCGGTGCGGCGATCTCGACCGCCGCCGCCTACCTCGTTCTCTTCCTCGGGATGGTGCTCAACTCGCACCGCGTGTTCCCGGTCGCCTACCAGTGGCGGCGCGTGCTGACGCTGGTCGGGGTCGCGGTCGCCCTGACCGTGGTCGGCAGCGTGCTCGACGTGCCGCTCGCGGTCGCGCTCGTGATCGCGCTCGCCTACCCCCTCCTGCTGCTACCGCTCGGCTTCTACCTGCCCGCCGAGCGCCGGCGGCTCCGCGCACTGTTCGGCGCGCCCGGCTGATGTCCCCCGGGCCTCGGGCAACCCCGGCGAAGTACCATTCCGGTTCTTAACCCGCCCTCAGGTTGCTCTCAGAGGTTGCTCAGGTACGGGTGCTCTGCTTGGCGTGCACCCGGACGAAAGGAACCCATGACCCGCATACTCGCCGTTGCCGCCTCGATCGCCGCCGCCGTCGCGATCGGCGCGCTCTCCTACGCGGCGTTCTCCTCCGACGGCTCGAAGACCGTCGTCCGCCAGGTCACCGTCACCGGCGCCCAGCCGACGGCGGCGGCGAGCAACCTGTCGGTCACCGGCGTCTACAACTCGGCAGCGAAGGGCGTGGTCGAGATCACGGTCAGCGTGACCTCGTCCGGCTACCCGTACGGAGGCCAGAGCGGCCAGGCGCAGGGTTCCGGCTTCGTCTACGACACGGACGGCCACATCGTCACGAACCAGCACGTCGTCGACGGCGCCGGCTCGATCTCGGTCCGGTTCTGGGACGGGACGACCTCGAAAGCGACGCTGGTCGGGAGCGACCCGTCGACCGACCTAGCCGTGCTGAAGGTGAACGCGCCCGCATCGGCTCTCCACCCGCTGGCGCTCGGCGACTCGAGCGCAGTCGAGGTGGGCGAGGGCGTGGTCGCGATCGGCAGCCCGTTCGGGCTCGAGGAGACGATCACCGCCGGGATCGTCAGCGCGCTCCACCGCGAGATGACCGCTCCGAACAACTTCACGATCGCCGACTCGATCCAGACCGACGCGGCGATCAACCACGGCAACTCCGGCGGGCCGCTGCTCGACCTGAGCGGGAAGGTGATCGGCGTCAACGCCCAGATCGAGAGCGACTCGGGCGACAACGCCGGCGTCGGCTTCGCGATCCCCTCGAACACGGTCAAGGCGATCGCCGCCCAGCTCGTCTCGAGCGGGAACGTCAAGCACGCCTATCTCGGCGTCGGGATCACGACGATTCCCGATTCGGTCGCGAAGGAGCTCGGCCTCCGGGCGGGAGTCGAGCTGACCGACGTCAGGGCGGGCAGCCCGGCAGACAGGGCCGGCCTGAGCGGAGCCACCGGCTCGCAAACGGTCGCCGGGCAGAACTACGCGACCGGCGGCGACGTCGTGATCGCGATCGACGGCACCGCTGTCTCGAGCGCAGCGGAGCTCGGGAGCGCGATCGACGCCCACAAGCCCGGCGACCAGGTCTCGATCACCTACGTCCGGAACGGCAAGACGAAGACGGTTCACGTGAAGCTGGCGACCCGGCCGTCGTAGCGGCGGCGGCACGGCGCGCGCGCTACGTGACCACGCGATACACCTGAAACACCTCCGCGTACTCGCGGTTCACGTTGATTCCGTGCGTGCGGGCGACGTTCCAGATGTACTCGGGGTCGGCGTAGCGGCGGTGCTGCTGCGAGGCGTAGCGCGCCAGGGCGGCCGCCTTCCGCTCGATGTGCTTCTTCTCCAGCGCCGAGTACCACTGGTAGGCGAAGTCGAAGTTGTTCCAGGGGATCTCGTAGCCGAGGATCGTCGTCCGCTTGAAGGCGCGCAGGCCCTCGGCGGCGATCACCTGGTGGTCCTGGTGGATGTCGTGCAGGCTCGGCTGGAAGACGGCGTCCGGCCGCCACTCCTCCCACAAGGCGATCAGCAGCTCGAGGATGTCCTGCCGCCGATCCGGGAACGTGCGCACCTCGAAGTCGTGCACGGTCAGCTGAGAGTCGGAGATGCCGAGCTCGGCGATCGCCTCCCGGACCTCGCGGGCGAGCGTGTCGCCCTCGTAGCCGTCCGGGAGCGACTTGGTCGCGATCGAGAAGGCGACGTAGCGAACCTCGGCGCCCGCGTCGACGAGCCGCGCCATGGTTCCGCCGCAGCCGAACTCGCCGTCGTCGGTGTGGGGGGCGAGGACGAGCACGCGCTTCCAGGTCTCGATCACAACATCACCTTCGCCTGCGGTTCGGACGGCTCGGACGGCTCGGTCACGCCGACCGGGGCGGGAGCACTCCAGCGACGGACGGGCAGGCGCGAGCAGAGTGCGGTCAGCCCGAGCAGACCCCAGACCACCGGATCCTCGAAGAACGCGTTGTAGAACAGGCTGTGCAGCCCGATCGCGGCCAGGCCGGCGGCGATCGCCAGGCAGGCGCGACCCTTGAACGATCCTGCGGCCCGCCTGAGGGTGACGAACAGCGCCGAGCCGACCAACCACACGAGCAACCCCAGCCCCGGCAGGCCGGTCTCCGCCGCGACCGTGACTGCGGTGTTGTGCGAGGCAGCCGACTTCGGCTCGCTCCCCTTGAGCCCTAGCCGGTCGGCGTAGGCGCGCTTGAAGCCGCCGATTCCGACCCCCTCGATCGGATGGTGGAGTGCGATCCGGATCCCGTTCGTGACGAGCTTCGCGCGCCCGCTGGACGCGTTGTTCAGCCCGGAGCCCGACTCGCGCAGCAGCGAATGGCGGATGTGCGGCGTCCCGAGCGCGACGGCGAGGATCACCGCCGAGACGACGCCGAGCGCGAGCGCCGCCCGCCAGCGCCAGGTGAACGCTGCAACCACCGCGGTGCCGAGCATCAGCGCGGCGTAGCTCGACTGCGAGAAGGAGAACAGCAGGCCGACCCAGATTGCCGCGATCGCCGCCGCCGCCGCATACGCCGGACGGCGATCGCGGTCGTACAGCGCCATCACCAGCGCGGCTAGCGCGGCGACGACCAGGAACCGCCCGTAGACCGACGGGTCGTAGAAGACCGAGTTGACCCGGAAGAACGGCGCGTAGGCGTTCCCGACGATCACCTTCGGGTTCCAGAAGACGTCCCGAGTCGCATACTGGTAGACGCCGATCCCTGCGAAGGCGAGGGCCATCAGGACGAGCTGCGCGTAGATGAACGTCAGCCAGCGGCGGTTCCAGGCGAGGCGGGCGAGCGCCACCGCCAGCAGTCCGAAGGGGAGCCAGAAGAAGAAGAGCGAGACCGCGCCCTCGTGCAGGTCGCGCGTCCAGGCCAGGCTGAGACCGGTCCAGGCGACGAGGCCGGCGAGCGGAAGACTGAGCGGGCCGAGCTCGCGCGAGCGTCCGTCACCCAGCGCGATCTCCCAGCCGAGCAGGACCGCGGCGCCGGCGACCACCGCGTACAGCGGCACGAGGAGGCTCGCTTCGGTCGTGCCGACATGGAGGGGGATGCGCGCGGGCGCACAGGCGAGCGCAGAGACCGCGACGAGCCACGGCCAGCGTCGAAACAGCGCCGCGATCCCAACCGCGCCGACCGTGCCGACCACCGCCGCGGCCGCGTAGACCTTCGTGTGACCGGAAGGCGCCAGGTAGACGGCCAGGAGCACGCACCCGAGCGTCCAGGCGGCGAGCCCGGCGAGACGCAGGTCGCGGCGCGGCCCGACGAACACCACCGCCAGGCCTGCTGCTGCGATCGGGCCGCCTGCACGGGCGAGCTCGCTGGTCACCGTCGCGCCTGCACGACCAGGACGGCGCGGGCGCTGTGCGTACCGACCGAGACGACCAGCGGCACTCGCCCGGGAGCGGCCGGGGCCCGCAGGACGAGCAGGCCGGCCTTCGCCGTTCCGCGCCGAGGCCCGAGCTGCCAGCGCACCGACCCGTCGGCCGACACCCGAACCCCGAAGCGCGTTCCGGCCCGCGCACGAATCGTGGTGCGGGCGAGCTCGACGAAGCGGATGTGGACCTTGACGGCCTTCGTCGGAGCCGAGACGTTGCCGGCCGGGTCCTGCGCCTCGAGCTGGAGGCTGTAGACGCCCGGCCGGGGGGGCATGCCCTTTCGCCTGCCGTTCCACTCGATAACTCCCGTCGGCAACTGCCGCCGCGTGAACACGATCCGCTGCCGGTTGACGAGCAGGATCGCGTGCGCATGCTCGGAGAGCCGGTACCCGATCGCCACCCGGTCCCCGCGCCCATCGCCGTCGGGTGACAACTCAACCGGCAGGACCGACTTGATCGTCACGCGGGGCGGCGTCGTGTCGACGCGCATCTCGTTCGGCAAGTCGATCGTCCGCCGCTGGTCGGCCAGGTGCACTCGCGGCTTGTAGACACCCTCCGGGACGAATCGACCCCGGTCGTCGCGGCCGTTCCACGTGTACCGAACCGTCCCGCGGCGCAGGCGTCTCCCGGGGACGAGCGTCCTCACGACCTTGCCGTCGCTGACGATCTCGAGCCGCACGCGGTCGGGCTTCCGCAGCCTGAACTGGATCCCGGCAACCCGGCTCTCGCAGTCGCAGGCCGGCGAGAACACCTTGTCGATCCGCGGCGCGAGAATCGGGCTGGGCTCGATCTTCAACCCCTGCGTGACCGCGAAGGCGGCCGCCGTCCCTCCCAGCAGCGCGACGACGAGCAGAGTCGAGAGCAACCGGGGCACGGCCCCGCGAGTTTAGTGCCGCCGGTTCTCTACCCGGGCGCGAGGCGTTGTCGCCTCGCAATCCACGTCCGCCTCCCGATCCAGACGAGCAGCGCGGTCAAGCCGATCCCGAGCACGACCACGATCGCCAGCCCGGTGCCCGGGATGTTCAGGAGCTTCAGCCCGGACAGGCCGAGCACGGTCGCCAGGATGGCGCGGAGCGGACGTTCGGGGATCGACACCGAGAGCTGGCTGCCCGCGAGCACGCCCGGGATCGAGCCGATCAGCAGCCAGCCGACAGTCGACACGTCCACGTTGCCGGCGATGAAGTGGCCGAAGCCGGCGACGTAGAGGAGGGCGGCCGCGTGGAAGATGTCGGTGCCGACGATCTTGTGCGCCTTCAGCGGGAAGACGACGAGCATCGTCAGGCCGAAGAAGACGCCCGTGCCGACCGAGGTGAGGCCGACGACGAACCCGCCGACCAGGCCGATCAGCACCGCCGAGACGCGGTCGCGGTTCGTCAGGATGAATGCCTTGTCGCCGACGTCCTTCGGCCGCAGGATCGTCTTGGCGGCCAGGCCGACGCAGCCGAAGACGAGCGCTCCCCCGATCACCTGCGCCGAGACCGATTCGAGCCCCTCGCCGTACCGATGCTTCAGCCACGTCGTCAACCACACCCCGCCGAGCGAGCTCGGCCCGCTGCCCAGGAACATCCAGCCGGAGAGCCTGGCCTGGACGTTCCCGAGCCGGCGGTGCCGGATCGCGCCGACGGTCTTGAAGATCGCCCCGTGGGCGATGTCGGTGCCGATCGCCGTCGTCGGATTGAAGTTGAAGATGATCACCAGGATCGGCGTCATCAGCGAACCGCCGCCGAGGCCCGTCATCCCGACCAGCAGTCCGATCAGGAGACCGGCGAGAGCGAGCTTCCAGTCCATCTGTAGACGCTAATCCCGGTAGGCGGCGATCAGCACCTCGGCCACCTCGGGCCGCGAGAACTCGACCGGGGGAAGCTCACCGGCGGTGAGCATCTCCCGGACCTTGGTGCCGGAGAGGAAGACGTGGTCGTCGCCGGAGTGCGGGCACGTCTTCGCGCTCGCCATCGAGCCGCAGGTCTTGCACCAGAACGAGTGCTCGAAGAACATCGGCTCGATGTCGAGCTCGTGCGGCTCGAACTCGTCGAAGATCAGCTGCGCGTCGTAGGTGCCGTAGTAGCTGCCGACGCCGGCGTGGTCGCGGCCGACGATGAAGTGCGAGCAGCCGTAGTTCTTCCGGCAGATCGCGTGCCAGATCGCCTCCCGCGGCCCCGCGTAGCGCATCGCCGCCGGGAAGGCCGAGACGACGACCCGGTCGGCCGGGTAGTAGCCGTCGACGAGCACGCGGTAGCACTCGACCCGGGTCGCGGCCGGCACGTCGTCGGACTTCGTGTCGCCGACGAGCGGGTGGATCAGCAGCCCGTCGACCGTCTCGAGCGCGACCTTGGTCAGGTACTCGTGGGCGCGGTGGATCGGGTTTCGGGTCTGGAAGCCGACGACGCGCTTCCAGCCGCGGTCCGCGAAGGCGGCACGTGTGCCGGCCGGGTCCATCGCCAGCTCGGGGAACGCCGGCGGCACGCGGTCGAAGACGGTCACCCGCCCCGAGAGATACAGCGGGTGCTGCTCGAAGAGCCGGGCGACGCCGGGGTGCTCGACGTCGGTCGTCCGGTAGCAGCGCTCGGCGTCGCGCTCGCGGTCGTACTCGTAGACCTCACCGACCTCGAGCACGGCGAGGAGCCGGCCGGACTCGTCGGCGAGGGCGACCCGGTCGCCCTTGGGCGCCGCCTCGACCGCCAGGCACACCGGCAGTGACCACGGCAGACCGCTCGCCAGGTGCATGTTCTCGACGACGCCGTCGTAGTCCGCTCGGCCCATGAAGCCCTCGAGCGGCGACAGCGCCCCCGTCGCGATCATCTCCAGGTCGGAGACCTCCCGGGAGGTAAGCGTCACGCGCTCGAGCGAGTCCGCGCTCTCCGGCCGCTCGCCGAGCCGGTCGACCAGCAGGCCGCCGTGCGGCCGGATCAGACGCTCCGCGGCCGTCACGCAGTCACCTGAGCCGGCGCCAGGCCGAGCTCTTCGAGCTTCGCGACGACCAGGGCGGCGGACTGCTCCGCGTCGTGCGCCTCGGTGTCGACGACGAGCTCGGGGCTGGCCGGGTCCTCGTACGGGTCGTCGACGCCGGTGAAGCCCTTGATCTCGCCCTTGAAGGCCTTCTCGTACAGCCCCTTGACGTCGCGTCGCGCGCACTCGTTCACCGACGCCTTGATGTGCACCTCGACGAACGTGCCGAACTCCTCGACCATCCCGCGGACCTTCTGCCGCGTCTCCTCGTACGGGGAGATCGCGGCGGCGATCACAGCACCGCCCTGCCGGGTCAGGCGGGACGCGACCCACCCGATCCGCTCGATGTTCGTGTCGCGGTCCTCCTTCGAGAACCCGAGGCCCTTCGAGAGGTGCGTGCGGACGGTGTCCCCGTCCAGGTACTCGACCACCAGCCCCCGGCGGTCGAGCTCGGGGCCGACCAGGTGGGCGATCGTCGACTTGCCGGCCCCGGAGAGGCCCGTGAACCAGAGCGTGAAGCCGCCGCCGCGCACGCGGTCGGACTCGGGGTGCTCGTGGGCGTAGATGAAGCCGGCCTGCTGTGCAGGCTGGTCGGGTGATTGCGTCAAGGTCGGTTCTCCTTTCGGTTCTCTGACCCTTATTCGGCGGCGATCGCCTCCGAGTGAAGGCCACATTCGAGCTTGTCGGAGCCGGCCCAGCGGCCGGCGCGCTCCTCCTCGCCCGGGGTTGTCGGTCGGGTACAGGGAATGCACCCCACCGAACGGTAGCCCGTCTCGTGTAGCGGGTTGAACGGGATTTCGTTGACCTTGATATAGGCCCAAACACGCCTTTCGTCCCAGTCCGCGAGCGGATGGATCTTCCAGACGCCGTAGCGCTCCGACCACTGCGCCTTTGCCGTCAGAGCTCGGCTCGGCGCCTGGTCGCGGCGGATGCCCGATGCCCAGGCCCGGTACGGCTCGAGCGCCTCGATCAGCGGCTCGACCTTGCGGATGTGGCAGCAGCGGTCGGGATCGCGCTCCCACAGGTTTGGCCCCTCGCGCCTGTGCTGATCGGCGACGGTGATCACCTCGGGCCGGATCAGGTTCAGGCCGTAGCGCTCGACCAGCTGGTCCCGCGTCTCGTAGCTCTCGCGGAAGAAGAGCTGGGTGTCGAGCTCGATCACGTCGATCGGCAGGCGGAGCTCCGAGACCATGTGCACGAGCACCGACGACTGCTTCTGCCACGAGCAGGTCAGGCACAATCCGTCGCCGAACTGCTCGTAGGCCCAGAGGAGCAGATCCTCGGCCGAGATCGTGTCGCTAGGAAGCTGCAGGCTCGGCGTCGCCAAGCAAGATCTCCTTCAACGTGTCGCCGCGCAGGCCGAGGCGCAGGGTCTCGAGCGGGATCACCTCGTCCGGCGGGATGTTCCCGAGGTTGACGTCCGGGCCGAAGTGCCTGACGAACCAGGCCTGGGACGCCTTCGTCGGCGCCTCCCAGACGATGTCGTGGAAGTCGATCTCGTGGGCGATCTCGTCGATCAGGCCCGTCCTCATGTCCCCGTCCTTGCGGAAGATCCCCGCGGAGCCGCTCTCGCGCGCCTCGGTGATCACCTTCCAGGCGCCGGCCTCCTTCTCTTCCTTCAGCCACTGCACCCACTGGTACGGGGCGAACACGACCTCCGAGTCCTTCGATCCGACTTCGGAGAGAACGGTGAAGTCGCGTGCGAACTCGGCGATCAGCTCGAGCTTGCGCTCGCGCGGGATCTCGACCGTGCCGTCCGAAATCTCGACGTACGTGAGGCCGAGGTCGCTCAGCCAGCGCTTGTACTCGTCGAGTCGATCCTTGAGGAAGACGACCTCGAAGAACGTGCCGCCGATCACCACCGGCTTCTCCTTCAGCACCTCGAGCTTCCGCGCGAGGTTTCCGGTCACGTACGACGTGCCCCAGCCCAGCTTGACGATGTCGATGTGCTCGCCGGCGGTGTCGAGCACGTCCTCCCACGCGCGCGGACCGAGTCCCTTGTCGAGCACGTGGGTGAGCCCGCCGTCGCGACGCAGGCCGAGATCAAAATCGGGCATAGAGCTCCTTCAGCTTCTCGTGGGCGGCCGTCTGGACATCGTGGTAGAGCGAGTTGCCGTGCGCGTCGATGCCGACCGTGAGCGGGCCGAAGTCCTTGACGCGGAACTTCCAGAGGCACTCGGGCATCAGCTCCTCCCAGGCGACTTCCTCGATCTCCTCGATCTGGGTCGTCTCGAGCGCCGCCGCCCCGCCGACGATCGCGAAGTAGACCATTCCGAGCCTACGCATGGGCTCGATCGCCTCGTCGGGAAAGCCGCCCTTGCCGCAGATTGCGCGGACGCCGTACTGCTCGCCGAGCGGCTCCGTGAACCGAACCATGCGAGCCGAGGTGGTGGTGCCGATGCAGACCTTCTCGTAGCGCCCCGGCCCGAGCTTGCGCACTCCGGGGGCGGTGTGGAGCAGGAACGCGCCCGCCAGGTCCATCGGGGGCTCGACGCCCTGGTCGAAGATCCGGATCTGCGTCCGGTCGCGGATGCCGATGATGTGTCCCTGGGCGACGACCTCGTCGCCGGCGCGCAGCGCGAGGATCTGCTGCGGATCGGTGATCGGGAAGGTGACCTCGTGCGTGGCCATCAGCGGGCCTCCCGCGCTCTCTTAACAGTGCCTGGCACCGTAATCAGGCCTCCCGGTCGTACTCGACCTCGCCGGTGGCGGAGATGTGGGCCGAGGCGCGGCGGGCGGCCCAGCATTGGTAGTTGACCGCGACCGGGTTGAGGGTCATGTGCGTGTCGGCGTGCTCGATGTGGCAGTTGAGCACGGTGACGTCGCCGCCCAGGCCCATCGGGCCGATGCCCGTCTCGTTTAGCAGGCCCATCAGCTCGTCCTCGAGTTGCGCGACGATCGGATCGGCGTTGCGCGTGCCGATCGGACGGGCGATCGCCTCCTTGGCGAGGTACATCGCATAGTCGGCCGAGCCGCCGATGCCGACGCCGACGATCCCCGGCGGACACGGCTTCCCGCCGGCGCCGACGATCGACTCGAGCACGAACTCCTTGATTCCGCGGACACCGTCGGCGGGGACGCACATCTTCAGGAAGCTCATGTTCTCGGAGCCGGAGCCCTTCGGGACGCACTTGACGTCGAGGCCGTCCCAGTCGGCGACGAACTCCCAGTGGACGATCGGCAGCCGGTGGCCGATGTTCGGTCCGGTGTTCTCGCGGGTGATCGTGTGGACGGCGTTCGAGCGCAGCGGGTGCTCGACCGTCGCGCGCGCGGTGCCGGCCTTCAGCGCCTCGTAGATGCGTGCGGGGTGGAGCGGGAACCCCTCGCCGACCCGGCACGTGTAGACGGCGATGCCGGTGTCCTGGCAGACGAGGTTCTTCTCGCCGTCGGCGACCTGGACGTTCTTGAGGATGGTCTGAAGCACGCGCTGCCCCGGGACCGACGTCTCCCGCCCGGCAGCGTCTGCGAGCGCGTCCCGGAGATCCTGGGGGATGTCCTTCAGCGCCCAGACGTACAGGTGCGCGGCAGCATCCTCGACGGCGCCGTAGAGGTCGGTCTCGATTGCGGTGTTCAGCTCTGGCTCCTTTCCGCTGCGGCCTTGCCGGCACGGCGTCCGAAGACGCAGCACTCCAGCAGCGAGTTCCCCATCATCCGGTTGCGACCGTGCGTGCCGCCCGCGATCTCGCCGCAGGCGAAGAGACCGTCCAGCGTCGTCTCCGAGTCGGTGTCGATGACGAGCCCGCCGTTCTGGTAGTGCAGGACGGGATAGGTGTAGATCGGCTCGGTCAGCGGGTCGATTCCCGCCGCCCGGTAGCGCCGCAGCATGTATGGCAGCGAGACCTCCGCGTCGGCCTCGGCGATCCGGGTCGTGTCGAGCAGCACCGCGGGCCGGCCGTCCGGGGTCTCGGCACCGTTCCCCTTCTCGACCTCGTCGACGATCGCCTGCGAGACCGCGTCCCGGGGGCCGAGCGAGTCGGTGAACTCCTCGCCGTCCTTGTTCAGGAGGACCGCCCCGTACGCGCGGGTCGTCTCCGGGATCGAGTACCCCTGCATGTTCGTCGGCCAGGCGCCGCCGTTCGGGTGGTACTGGAGCGCGTCGAGATCGCGCGCCTCGGCGCCGAGGTCGATCGCCAGCTGCGTCACCTCTCCGGTCGCGCCGGGGTGGTTGGTCGAGAGCTCGCCGCGCTCCTCCGCGACGCGGTAGCACCGTCCTCCGGCCGCCAGGACGACGGAGCCGGCGTCGATCACGTGCTCGCCGCAGCGGGCGCGCCAGCCGTGCTCGCGCCGCTCGAGGCTGACGAGCGGGCTCTTCGGGAACGATGTCCCCGCGCCCGCCTCCCAAGCCGCGCGCAGCCCGGTGGTGATCGCATGGCCGGTGCGGTCGCCGACCTGGAGCAGACGCTTCCGGCTCGCGCCGCCGCAGCGGGCGAGGCGGTAGCCGCCGTTGTCGAGCGTGAACCGGACGCCGAGCTCCTCGAGCCAGTGGATCGCGCTCCGCGCATCGCCCGCGAGCACCTCGACCAGCTCCAGGTCCGCCGTCTCGTGGCTCGACCTCCAGATGTCCTCGGCGTGCAGCTCGGGGGAGTCGTCGTCGCCGAACGACGCCTGGATCCCGCCTTGCGCCTTTGCAGAGTTGCACGACTGGAGCGAAGCCTTCGTCGCCAGCGCAACCCGCCCGCCGGCCGTGTCCGCGGCAACGGCTGCGGCCAGTCCGGCGGCGCCGCTGCCGATCACGAGCACGTCGAACGAGAGCGGTCCGGCCACCGGAGGAGAATAGCAGTCCTAATGCGATGGATTAGACATCCAAATACTCAGAACGACCGGCCGCGGACACCGGACGCGATCACGATCAGCACCGCCACCGCGACGGCGAGCCGGTAAAGGGCGAACGCCGAGTAGTCGTGACGGCGGACGTATCCGAGCAGTGCCTGAATCGCGACGAGGCCGACCGCCATCGCGGCCAGCGTCCCGACGACGAACGGGCCGGTCGAGCCCGCCGGCAGCGGGTTGAAGACGACGTCCTTGAGACCCTTGTAGATCACCGCGCCGAGCACGACCGGCACCAGCAGGAGAAACGAGAAGCGGGCGGCGGCATCGCGGTCGAGGCGCCAGAACCGCCCGGCTGTGATCGTGATCCCCGACCGCGAGACGCCGGGAACCAGAGCGAGGACCTGTGCCAGCCCGATCAGGAAGCCGCTCCTGACGCCGACGTCGCGCAGTACGCGGTCCTGGGGGAGGCGGTCGACGAGCCAGAGGACGACGCCGAACACCGCCAGGACGATCGCGATCTGCCAGGGCTGGCCGAGCTTCTTCTCGATGAAGCTCTCCCCGGCAGCTCCGGCGATCGCCGCCGGGATGGTTGCTGCGGCCACCGCCCACGCGAGACGCTCGTCCGGCGTGGCGATCGTCCGGCGCCGGATCGACCCGACCCAGGCGGTGACGTAGCGGACGATGTCCGCCCAGAAGTAGAGGACGACGGCGACCAGCGTCCCGAGGTGGAGGGCGACGTCGAAGGTCTTGTTGAACGACTCGTGCGTCTCCAGGTAGCGCCAGTCGGCGATCCACGGGACGAGGATCAGATGTCCCGACGAGGAGATGGGTAAGAGCTCGGTCGCGCCTTGCACGATCCCGAGTACGAGCGCCTGCCAATCGGACAGGCGTCCCGCCCGCTCACCCACCCTGAAAGCGGCGAGGACGACGGCGACGGCGAAGATGAGTCCGGCGACGGCGTAGACCAGCCGTGAGGCCGCGCCGGGTTTCTTGGCATCGTCGCGGGGCGAGGTTGTCACGGAGCCGGGCATGGGGGGCTGGGAGTCGTGGTTTCCTGTCCTGTCGGCCGGAGCGCCCGCGAACCCCGGCAGTGGATCGGCTAACCCTAGCTGGGCCGGCTACCAGACAGAGCGGTACAGCTCGGCGATCTCCGGCGCGCTCGCCGAGCGGGGATTCGCCTGCGCCCCCGGCCGGCCGGCGGCGGCCTCGGCGACGTCGGCAAGCTCGTCCTCCGGGACGCCGAAGTCGCGCAGCCGATCGAAGCCGGCGAGCCGCGCGAGCTCCTCGACGCGCTCGGCCGAGACTGCGGTCATCGCTCGTGGTGCTGCCTCGGCGTTGAAGCGCATCGCCGGAGGCAGGCAGATCGCGTTCATCGCGCCGTGCGGCAGGCCGTAGCGGCCGCCGAGTGCCTGCGCCATCGCATGCCCGAGGTAGAGGCCGTGCTTCGCGAGCGCCTGGCCGGCGTCGCTCGCGGCCTCGAGCAGGCCTCGTCTCGCATCCAGGTCGCCGCCGTTCTCGAGCACGCGCGGCAGCCACCGGTCGATCCCGGCCGCACCGCTGCGCGCCTCCTCCAGCTCGCCGGGGTAGAGCGCCTCCACGCAGTGGGCGAGCGCGTTCAGCGCCGTGCCTCCGCTTTCGGAGCGCGGCAGGTCGAGCGTCAGCTCGGGGTCGTAGACGATGCCGGCCAGGCGCGCTCCCGAGCCGCCGCCGACCTGCCGGCGGTCCGGCGACCGGACCCCGAAGAACCCGGTCCACTCCGCGCCCGAGTAGGTCGTCGGGACGGAGACGAGCGGCAGGCCGGAGGCGGCCGAGGCCGCCTTGGCCGTGTCGATCGCGCTACCGCCGCCGACGGCGAGCACGCCGTCGACGTCGCGGGGCACGGTGATCCGGGCGGAGGGGATCTCCGTCCAGCGCGCCGGTGCCGGGATCGCCAGCGCGTCCCAGCGTGGGCCAGCGACGAGGAGCGGCCGGTCTATCCCTGTGTCGGCGAGCACGCCGGGCAGCTCTGCCAGTCCCCAGCGAACGATCATGCGAGTCGCTCGCGCGCGAACGTGACGAAGCTCTGGCCTGCGCTCGAGCCGGTGCGACCGGAGGCGCGGGCGATCGAGATCTCGCGGGCGAGATCGAGCCCGCGGACGCGCGCCTCCGCCAGCGTGCCCGCGGCAAGCTCGCTTTCGACCGCTCGACGTGAGATGAACGCGACGCCGAAGCCTCCCTGGACGGCACTCCGCACCGACTCCTGGAGGCCGAGCTCGAGCGGCACCTCGAGATCGCGAAGCCTGCGACCGCTCCTGCGGAGCTCGTCCTCGACCATCTGGCGGACGCCCGCTCCCTGCTGCATCAGGATCAGCGGCCCTTCCCGAAGGCGGTCGAGCTCGATGGTGCGGCCTGCAAACGGATGACCGGGCGGGCAGGCGAGGATCACCTCGTCGCGGAAGAACGGCTCGAAGGCGACCGAACGGTGGCGGCGGGCGGCACCGACGATCCCCAGCTCGAGCCGGCGGTCGGCGACCAGCCCGACGATGGACTGCGTATCGGAAACGTTCAGCTCGACGCGCAGGGCCGGATTGCCGCGCTGGAACTCGCAGAGGAGCAGCGGCAGCACGATCGCGGCGGGGCCGGTGGAGGCGCCGATCTCGAGTGTCCCGTGCAGCGGAGCATCGGGCTCGGCCAGCTCCTCGAGCAGCTGCTCCTCGAGCGCGAGCATGCGCTGGGCTCCTCGGTACAGACGCAGCCCGGCCTCGGTCGGCTCGACCCGGCGCCCGGATCGGTCGAGGAGCTGCTGCCCGAGCCGCTGCTCGAGCGCGCGCACCTGCTGACTGACGGCGGGCTGGGTGACGCCGAGCCTGGCGGCGGCCCCGGAGAAGCTGCGCCGCTCGACCACCTCGCAGAAGGCCGTCAACTGCCTCGTGTCCATATAAGCGAAGCTTATTCAGTTGCGTCGCTCTAGAGTGGCCCGATGCGCGTCTGGGTCGACCTGACCAACTCGCCGCACGTCCTCGTCTTCCGGCCGCTGATCCGGCTGCTGCGTGAGCGCGGCGCCGTGGTCGAGGTGACTGCGCGCGAGTACGCGCAGACGATGCAGCTGCTCGAGCTGCACGGGATCGACGCGGAGCCGATCGGGCACCACGGGGGAGGCTCGTCGCTCGGCAAGGCGCGCGTCGAGCTGTCGCGCCTCGGTCTGCTTCGCCGCTGGGCGCGGGGGCGGCGCTTCGACCTCGCGCTCGCGCACGGCTCGCACGACCTGACCCTGACCGCTCGCTCGCTCGGAATCCCGAGCGCGACCACGTTCGACTACGAGTTCGCCTGGCTCCAGCATCAGCTCGGCTGCCGCGCGGCGTCGCGCGTCGTCGTTCCCGAGGCGATCCCGGCCGAGCGGCTTGCCCGCTACGGCGCGAAGCCACCGAAGCTTCGCCGCTATCCCGGCCTGAAGGAGGAGTACTACCTGTCCGACTTCGAGCCCGATCCCGCCGTGCCGGAGCAGCTCGGGGTCGACCCGTCGCGGCGGCTCGTCGTCGTCCGCACACCTCCTGAGGTATCGCTCTACCACCGTCACGGCAACCCGCTCTTCCTCGACGTGCTCGACCGGCTGGGGCGCGACGAGCGGGTCCACGCGGTCGTCCTCCCGCGCACCGACGAGCAGCGCGAGCGCATTCGCGGCCTTGGACTGCCCTCGCTGCTCGTCCCCGACCGCGCGGTCGAGGCCCAGAGCCTGATCGCGGTCGCCGCCGCGGTCGTCTCCGCCGGCGGGACGATGAACCGCGAGGCGGTCGCGCTCGGCGTCCCCGTGCTCACGACCTTCGCCGGGCGGCTCGGGGCGGTCGACGAGGACTTGATCCGCAGCGGCCGCCTGCGACGCCTCCGAGCCGCATCGGATCTCGACCTTCAGGCAGTGTCTGACACTCCTGGCGGAGTGTCAGACACTCGGGTGCGCCGCGACTCGAACGTTCTGCTCGACCTACTGCTCGGCGAGCACCGCTAGAACCCCCTCGCCGTAGCGCTCGAGCTTCGCGGGGCCGACGCCCGGGATGGCGGCGAGCTCCGCGAGGCTGCGCGGCCGGCGGCCGGCGATCTCCTCCAGGGTCGAGTTGTGGAAGACGAGGTACGCCGGCACCTCGTCGGTGCGCGCCCGCTGCAACCGCCACGCCTTCAACGACTCGAATCCCTCGGGTGCCTCGGCACGCGGCTGTTCGTGAGACCCCGACCCGAGCTCGGCGAGAAACCGGCTCGGCTTGCGCACCCACGTGATCGTCAGCCCGCGCTTTGCCCGCGTCATCCCGACGTAGAACAGCCGCCGCTCCTCGCCGACATCCACCGCCGTCTTCGCGAGCTTCGACGGCAGCTCCTTCTCCTCGAGACGCGGTAGCAGGACGAGCTCGAACTCGAGCCCCTTCGCACCGTGGTACGTCAGCAGGTGCACTCCCCTGCGCGCCTCGCCTCCGTGGCCGAAGCGCCGTTCGAGCTCGGCGCGGAAGTCGGCACCGGTGCTGCCGATCTCCTCCGCCAGCCGCACCAGCCGGGCCAGGTCGTTCTGCCGCGTCTGCTCGCGCTCGCCGAGCTTGTCGGGCGGATCGGGCAGCCAGCCCTGATCGCGGGCGATCCTCGGCACCTGCTCGGCCGCGGGCGCGGCCGGGTCGAGCACGCGCAGCATCCGTCGCGCCGCCTCGCGCGTCAGCAGCGCCGCGCCCTGTGACGGGATCCCCGCCTCGTGCAGCACCTCCTCGAAGTCGGCGAGCCGCGCGTGCGTCCGGCAGAGCAGGGCGATCTCCTCGAACGGGCAGCCGGCGGCGCGGATCCGCTCGACGAGGTACGCCGCCTCGGCCTCCGGCGTCGGGAACGGCCGCACCTCGGGCTCGGGCCCGTCCGGCCGCACCGCTCG
The DNA here is from genome assembly GCA_963803325.1 of uncultured Actinomycetes bacterium. Lineage (GTDB taxonomy): Bacteria > Actinomycetota > Thermoleophilia > Gaiellales > Gaiellaceae > DATBLE01. The sequence goes on from CAWDLU010000001.1 coordinate 269,684, forward strand.
CAGGACCTTCTCCGCGCCGCCGAGCTTCGGCACCAGCCGGTTCGCCAGCTCGAGCACCTGAGGTGTCGAGCGGTAGTTCTCCTCCAGTCGGATCACTGCCGCCTGCGGGAAGCGCTCCGGAACCCCGAGCAGGTACGCGGGGGTCGCACCGGTGAAGCCGTAGATCGACTGGTAATCGTCGCCGACGACGCAGAGGTCGTCGCGGTCGCCGAGCCACCGGTCGAGGAGCGTCTCCTGGAGCAGATTGACGTCCTGATACTCGTCCACCGTGAACGCGAGGTAGCGCTCGCGGAACTCGGCCGCCGCCTGCTCGTCGTCGAATACATCGATCGCGCGCTCGAGCAGGTCCTCGAAGTCGATCAGCCCCTGCTCGCGCTTGCGTGCCTCGTACCGCTCGTAGATCCGCACCATCAGGTCGGGGGGGATCGGCGGCGCATGCCCGTCCAGCGAGGCGAGGTAGCGCCCGGGCGCGATCCGCTTGTTCCGCGCCCACTCGATCTCGGTCGCGAGGTCTCCGGCCGGGCGGAACTTGAACGGCGCGGGCAGGGCGTTCGCAAGCTGACGCAGCATCAACGCCTTCGAGGCGAGGATCTTCCCGACCGCGTCGGGGCGGAAGTGGCGCAGTTGCGACAGGGCGGCGGAGTGAAAGGTGCTCGCGCGCACGCCCATCACCCCGAGCGTCTCCAGCCGGCCGCGCAGCTCGCCGGCGGCCTTGTCGGTGAAGGTGACCGCGAGGATCTGCGAAGGCGTGAACGCTCCGGACGCAACCTGGTTCGCGATCCGGCGCGTAATCGTGGTCGTCTTGCCCGACCCCGCACCGGCGAGGATGCAGACAGGCCCGCGGACCGCCTCGACCGCGCGGCGCTGCTCGGCGTTCAGCGACAGCATGACGGCCATGGTACGGAGGCCGTCGACCGGCGTCTGTTACGAGACTGTCTCGGCTTGCGCGCTGCGCGCCCGCTGCGGCTCTTTCATCATCGCCGCGAGCTTGGACACCAGCTCGAGCGTCTCGCCGTCGGCGACCAGGCGCTCGAGCTCGGCAAGCTCGTCTTCGAGCCAGGCGGCGTCGATGGTCGGCCGGGTGACGGCGAGGATCTTCGGGTGCGGCGTCGCACCGACCGTCTCGCCTTCGCCCCAGAGCTCCTCGTGCAACTTCTCGCCCGGCCGGACGCCGATGAACTCGATCGGGATGTCTCGCTCCGGCTCCTTTCCGGACAGGCGGATCATGTTCCGCGCCAGATCGACGATCGACACCGGCTCGCCCATGTCGAGGACGAACACGTGTCCCGACTGGCCGATCGAGCCCGCCTGCACGATCAGCGAGACCGCCTCCGGGATCGTCATGAAGAAGCGCGTCATCTCCGGGTGGGTGATGCCGACCGGCCCGCCGCGCTCGATCTGGCGGCGGAAGATCGGGATCACGCTCCCGGAGGAGCCGAGCACGTTCCCGAACCGGACGGCGACGAACCGGGTGGGGATATCTGTTCGCGCGCCGTAGGCCTCGACGATCCACTCGCACAGCGCCTTCGACTGGCCCATCACGGTCTTCGGATTGACCGCCTTGTCGGTGGAGACGAGCACGAAGCGCTCGGCGCCGAACTCGACGGCGACCTCGGCGATCACCTTCGTCGCCAGCGTGTTGTTGCGCACCGACTCGAGCGGGTTCGCCTCCATCAGCGGTACGTGCTTGTAGGCCGCGGCGTGGAAGACGACGCTCGGCGTGTAGCGCTCGAAGACGCGGCGCATCCGCGCCCGGTTGCCTGCATCGGCGAGCACGGGCACGCTCGGCGCGAAGCCGCGCTCGGAGACCAGTTCCCGCTCGATCTCGAACAACGGCGTTTCGCCCTGGTCGACCAGGATCAGCCGCTTGCAGCCGATGTGGGCGATCTGGCGGCAGAGCTCCGAGCCGATCGAGCCGCCGGCGCCGGTGACCAGCACCGTCTCGTCGGCCAGATACGACGCGATCGCCTCGAGATCGACCTCGACCGGCTCGCGGCCCAGCACGTCCTCGACCTGGACGGCGCGAATCTGCCCGGCGAGGTCGAGATCGCCCGAGATCAGCTCGTAGATTCCGGGCAGTGTCTTCACCGGCACGCCGGCCTCGCGCGCGATGTCGACCACGCGCTGGCGCACCTCGCCGGAGGCGGAAGGGATCGCGATCAACACCTCGTCGGGGCGGTTCTCCCCCAGGATCCTCGGCAGCTCAGCCGTCGTCCCCAGCACGCGGACGTTGTGGAGCCGGAGATTCTTCTTCCGCGGGTCGTCGTCGACGAGTCCGATCGGCGTGTAGCCGAGCGAGTGGCTCTTCAGCATCTCCTTGACGATCACCTGGGCGGCGTCGCCGGCGCCGACCACGATCACCTCCTTGCCCCGCGCGACCAGTCCGCGGGCGTTCGGCCGCTCCATCAGCGTCCGCGCCAGCATGCGCGCACCGGCGACGAAGGCGAGCAGCAGCAGCCAGTCCATGATCGCCACCGACCGCGGCAGCCGGACCTGCTCCACCGGGGAGGCGAAGTAGACGACCACGCTCGAGATCAGGCAGGCGACGGTGACCCCCCGTCCCGCGCCCCACATGTCGCGGGTCGAGACGTAGCGCCACCAGCGGTTGTAGAAGCCGAAGACGATGAACGTGACCACCTGGATCAGGACGACGATCCAGATCGTCCGGGTGAAGAGCGTGTGGTAGTACGGGGGAATCCGCGGGTCGAAGCGGAGGCGGAACGCGAGGTACCACGCGGCTGCGACCAGCCCGCTGTCGACGACGAGCTGCCACAGGCGGTGCCTGTTGACGGGCAGGGAGATCAACTCGCCGCGCCGACCGCCGACGCTGCTCCGATCACCGTCACCACCCGTTCCTGCGTCTCCGCCCCGATTCCGGCCCACATCGGCAGGGCAAGGTTCTCACGTGCGGCGCGCTCCGTCTCGGGCAGCGCTCCTTCCTCGTAGCCGAGGAAACGCAGCGCCGGCTGGAGGTGCAGCGGGGTCACGTAGTAGGCGGCGGAGGCGATCCCGGCATCGGTCAGCGCAGCGGTCACGGGCTCGCGATCGCGGGTGCGCACCGAGTAGACGTGGTAGACGTGCCCCGGCTCGTCGGCAGGCAGCTCACACAGCTCGCCGAGCCCGAGCTCCGCGTAGCGTGCGGCGGCCTCGCGCCGCGCGCGGTTCCAACCGTCCAGCTCGGGCAGGAAGAGCCGCAGCGCCGCGGCCTGGAGCTCGTCGAGCCGCGAGTTGTAGCCGATCAGGTGGAAGTCGACCTTGTCGCGGGAGCCGTGGAAGCGGAGCATCCGAACGCGGTCGGCCAGCTCCACGTCGGTGGTCGCGACGAGGCCGCCGTCGCCGAGCCCGAATAGGTTCTTGGTCGGGAAGAAGCTGAAGGTCGAGGCGGCACCCGTGGTCGCGATCCCCGGCGCGCCGAAGGCCTGGGCCGCATCCTCGATCACGGGCAGTCCGAGGCCGCCGAGCTCGGCCAGCCGCGCCGGACGGCCGAACAGGTGGACGGGCATGATCGCCTTCGTCCGCGGAGTGATCCGGGCGGCCACGTCGACGGGGTCGAGGTTCAGCGTCCCGGGCTCGATGTCGGCGAAGACCGGTGTCGCCCCGCGCTGGACGATCGCCTCGGCGGTTGCGTAGAAGGTGAACGCGGGGCAGATCACCTCGTCGCCGGGCCCGATCCCCATCCCGTCGAGCACGAGCACGAGTGCGTCGGTTCCGTTCGCCACACCGACTGCGACCGGCACACCGAGATAGGCCGCTGCCTCCTCCTCGAACGCCGCCACGTTCGGCCCCAGGATGAAGCGGCCGGACTCGAGCACGTCGGCGAAGCGCTCCATCAGCCGCGGGATCAGCGGTGCGTACTGAGCCTTGACGTCAACGAGTGGGGTCGTCACGACGGGGCGGTTCTGGTCGAGCGTCGGCGGAGCAGGAACCACGCCGCGGAGATCACCACCGCGGCGACTACAGCGTAGTCCACCCAACGGAAATCGTCGTGTACCCGGCGGTAGCCGGTTCCGACACCCCAGCCTGCACCCGCGAACGCGAAGGCCCAGATCGCCGAACCGGCGAGCGTCAGCAGCGTGTAGCGGCGGAGCGGCGAGCCGAACACGCCCGCGGGGATCGAGATGAACGACCGGACGACCGGAGTCACCCGTCCGATGAAGACCGCCCAGTCGCCGCGGCGCTCGAACCAGGCCTCGGCACGCTCGAGCTTCTCGGGCGAGAGGTGGACCAGCCGGCCGCGCCGGTCGAGCAGTGGGCGACCTCCGTAGAGGCCGATTCCCCACCCCAGGATCGACCCGGTCAGGTAGCCGATCGTCCCCGCCAGCGAGACGGCGACGTATCCCCACACCGGCGTGTCGATGCGGCTGCCGAACAGCACGACGTGCCCGCCCGTGAGCGCTCCGGCGGCGAGCGCCCCCCCGTAGATCATCACCAGCTCGCTTGCCGCCGGAAAGACCGCGTCGATCAGCATCAGCCCGAAGACGGCGTAGAGACCGTGGTTGCCGACGAACGAGGTGACGCTGTGCGTGATCGAGGCGACGAGCACCAGGGGCACCAGGCGAGTCTATTTGGAGGGCTTCTTCTTCGGCGCCGGGGGCGGCGGCTTCGGGGCGAGGCGCCGCGCGGAGAAGGTCGCGCCGAGGGTGACCGAGCCGAGCTCGTTTCTGGCCGTGACCTCGGCGGTGTACCGACCCGAGTACGCGACCGCGCCCGACTCGGTCGTTCCGTCCCAGCTCACCTCGAGGTCGCCCGCCGGCGCCTGCTGCTTCGGCAGCGTGCGCAGGAGGACACCCGTTGTCGTCTCGATCCTCGCCGTCACGGTCGCCGCGCGCGTGAGCTTGAAGATCGCCACCGCCCGTGGTCGAGCGCGGGGGACGGCGAGCGCGGGCGCGACCGGCGAGGCGAAGCCGAGCGTCTCGTTCAGCTGGAACGTGCGCTCGGTCGAGGACGAGACCCCGGCGTCGTCCGTCGCGGTCACGAGCCAGCGCCAGGTTCCCTCGGCCTCGGGTGTCCCGTCCGCCGTCGTCCCCGGCCAGCCGAAGGGATAGGTGCCCGGCGCGACCGGGCCGGCGAAGGAGTAGCGCGGGACGCCGTCCGGCCCGGTCAGGCTCACCGTCACAGTCGACGGGCGGACGACCCTGTAGACGAGTCGCTGGGTGTCGGCGACCCCGTCGCCGTTCGGCGAGAGCACGCTCTCCAGCGGCTTCGGGACGTAGACGCCGGTGTAAGAGACGAGCAGGGCATCGGCGATTGGCTGCTCCGGCCCGGCCGGGTGGCTGAGCAGGCGTCCATCGAAGGCGATCCCGGCCGACCTGCCGCCGTCGAGACCGGCTGCGGTGACCGCGCCGAGCCGGACCATCAGCAGTGCAAGCTCGAAGTTGGTCGCCCCCGCGCTGTAGCCGGGCTGCGAGCCGTCGACGCTGACGAGGAGCACCCGGCCGTCGGCGAGCTGCCCGACCGCGCTGCGGGCGGTCCGCGGCAGCAGCTGGTCGGCGGTGAACTGCTCGTTCGAGCGGAAGACCGCCTTGCCTTTACGCACGAGCACAGGGCCGCCGCCGAGCGCGTCGCCCACTCCAGCCCAGGCGGGCTTCAGGATCAGGCGGATCTTCACGAGCCGCCCTGACGGCGCCTCGGCCTGGAGCCGCTCGGCGGCGGTCCCGCGCGCGACGAGCACCGCGCCGCCTGCCGGAATGGCTGTGCCACCGCCCGCGGCGACGCCGCCGACGGTGGCGGCCAGCTCGACGTTCGGCGTCGTGGCCGGGAACGATGCGAAGGACACCTCGACGGAGCCGGCGGCGGACGGCGTCACCGGCCCCCACGCGGGTGTGAACAGGGAGACGCCGTTCCGCGCCGCGGGCCCGTTGACGTCATTCAGCGCGCGTCGCGGGCCGGACCCCTGCCAGGTGGCGAGCATGGCCACTCGCCCGACGCTGAGGCCGCCGGACGAGTCGATCCCGATGCTCGAGCGGCCGGCGAGCGGCGGCTGGTCGAGCGCGCCGTTTCGCATCAGGACGCCGCTCGGCGGCCCGCTCGCCGAGTACAGGTCGCCGTTGATCCCGGCAACCGTCGCGCCGACCGAGTAGCGCCTCTCGATCGCGGTCAGGCGCTCGGTGCCGAGCATCGACTCGTTCGAGAGCGCCGGCCTCAGCTGCCAGAGCCCGCCCGGTCGTGGAGCGGTGAGCACGTTGGCGACGACCGGCCCGCGGGTCGTGAAGTCGAGCCTGCGCTCGAAGGTGAGACCGGGGATCAGTTCCTGCGGAGCGGCTGCGGCAGGGCCGACGAGGACCAGCGCGAGCAAGGAGACGATGACGGCACGGCGAAGCACGACCCTCACCCCAGGTTAGCCAGCCGCCGCGGGGTTCCTGCCGCCGCTCGATCCCCGGCCCCATCAGCCATGTCCCGGTGCCAGGCACGGAGACATGACCGGTTGGGCCAGGACCGCCGAGATATGCAGGGCGTTCGCCGTTTTCGACATGGCCAGGTGCCTGGCACCGGGACATGGCCCTACCTGACGTGGCGGAAAGAAGGCGTGCTCCGAGCAGATCCGCCGGCTGCGGGGTTTCAGACCCGGGCGGTGGCGAGCGCCGGCGGGCGCTCCGCTCTCCGGTACTCGACCGTGTAGCCCAGCCGGCGCGGGACCTCGAGCAGCCGCTCCAGGTCGAGGTCGATCGTCGCGCCCGCCTTCTGCGTGACCTCGTCCTCGATCGGCAGGTCGAAGTCGTCGGCCCCGTAGTCGAGCGCGCGGAATGCACCCTCGTTCTGGGTCAGGACGGAGGTCCTCACGTGCTTGACGTTGTCGAGGAAGATGCGGCTGAGCGCGATGTGGCGCCGGTACTCCTGCGCCGAGATCTCCTCGCCGCCGAGAGCCGTGCCGTACGGCTTGTACGTCCAGCAGAGGAACGAGAACAGGCCCTCGTAGCCGTCCCGGAGGCACGCGTCCTGGAAGTCGCGCGTGCGCTGGAGGTGCTCCAGCCGCTCGTCGAGCGTCTCGTCGAAGCCGATCACCATCGTCGCGGTCGTGCGCATTCCGCTCTCGACGATCGCCCGCTGTGCCTCGAAGTAGTCGGCGACCGTGTACTTCCACCTGGCGTGCCGCGCGCGGAAGCCTTCCGTGAGGATCTCGCTGCCGCCGCCGGTGATCCAGTACACGCCCGCGTCGCGCAGCCGCGCCGCCGCCTCGCCGTATGAGAGCCCCGCCCGATCGGCGAGGAAGACGAACTCGGCGACCGTCAGCGCGTAGAACTCGACGCACCCGCCGTAGCGCTCGCGAACCGCCCGGAACAGATCGCAGTAGTAGTCGAGCGGCAGCTTCGGGTTGAAGCCGCCGTTGAACCCGACGAGATCGCCGCCGATCTCGACCAGCTGGTCGATCTTGGTGAACACGTCGTCGCGGGAGAGCACGTAGCCACCGTCCTGATTCGGGAGCACGTAGAACGCGCAGTAGTCGCACTGGGCGACGCAGACGTTCGTGTAGTTGACGATCCGCATGACCATGTAGGTGGCGTGGTCCGGCCGGTGCCAGCGGCCTCGCGCCTCCTGGGCCAGGTGCCGAAGCTCGTCGTCGGAGCCGTTCAGCCAGAGCTCGCGCGCGTCGTCGACGGAGATGCGCGTCACACCGGCACCGCCTCCGGCGCGAGCACGTCCATGAACGAGCTGACCGAGAAGACCGCGTTCCCCGGGCCGGCCGTCCCGTAGCCCGGCGGAGGTCTCAACCTGTGGCGCTCGATCGCCTCACGGTACGCATCGAGCAGCCGCACGTGGTACTCGAGCGGCGCGCCCTCGGGGTTGTCGCGGCCGAGCGGCGTGGCCGGCTCGGGGCACCAGGTCGTGAACCGGGGCGTGACTCCGCGGCTCATGAAGAAGTCGAGCCCCTCGACCGTGCTCGCGATCGCCTCGTCCACGGTCCGGAACCCGAACGGCCTGGCCAGCTCGACGCCGGCGACGAAGTTCGGAATCACGTGGCGCGGCCCGAACACCTCGGCGGCTTCGAGGATCCGCCGGTGCCACTCGTCGCGGCCGACGTAGCGCTCCTTGCCCGGGCAGATCAGCGAGAACAGGCGCGCGTCCCAGACCTCGTAGTTCGGGTGGTAGATCGTGATCCCGTAGTCGCGGTAGCGCTGGACCGCCTCGCGCGGCAGCGCCTGCGCGACGACTTTGCCGATCCACCGGCCCGGAAAGCGCTCCCCGATCGCCTGGGCGTAGCGGCCGTAGAAGTCAGCCTCGGCGAGGCCGTCGACCTTCGACGTCACCGAGCCACCGGTGAGCGTGTAGGCGTGGCTCGCGCGCGCGTCATCGTGCTCGTCGATGATCGCGAGCGCCTCGAGCACGTCCTCGACCGGCTTGATCCCGGTGTACGGCCGGCCGGCCCGCTTGTGAGCCCGCCAGTTGTGGTTGATGTCGCAGAACCGGCACTCCTCCTTGGCGCCGAAGTACTGGCAGAGCCGCAGCACGGTGAGGTAGATCAGGTAGCCCCACTGGATCGTCGGCGCCGTCTCCATCACGGTCTTGCCGTTCCCGAGCGTCTGCCGGTAGTACGGGGGCATCGGCGGCAGCTCGACGTCCGCGACCGGGCTGCCGTCCAGCGTCAACTCGGAGCCGACGACGCGCCAGGGCGACGCCGGGTTCACGCGCACCGAGACGATCGTCCGTCGCAGGGCGTACGGCCCGCCGGTGAGCGCCACCTCCTCGGGTGGCCGCCGCGTCGCCGCCTCGCCCAGCTCGGCCAGGGGCTGCTGGTCGAACGAGAAGATGAAGTACGACTTCGGCTTGACCGTACCGCCGAGGTTGTCGCTGAGCGCCGACTGGTCGAATGCGACCCCGGTGCGCAGCAGGTCCTCCTTCAGCACCGCCTCCGGCGGAACCTGCGGGAAGCGCTCGATCAGGGATTCGACGAGCTCCCTCCTGCTCATACACTCACGGCCTCGTGCACGAAGCGAAGCTCCGGCACCTCGTCCAGCTCGCCGACGTCGCGCGCCATCTCCAGGAAGGTGAAGAGCCCGGCGCGCTCGCGGGGGCCGAAGCGGTAGCGCAGCTTCTCGAAGTAGCGGGCGAGGAAGCCGGCCGGGTAGCCGTAGAGCGCGCTCGCCTCGTGGGCGAGCTGTTCGGGCTCGGCCCGGGCTCGCCGAACGGAGGCGACGAGCGCGTCCTCGAGCTCGGCCATTCCCGGGACAACGGGGTCGGGAGCGGCGAAGACCGCGAACACCATGGGGAGCCCCGTGCGCTCCAGCCAGAGCCGCCCGAGGTCGTGGTGGGGGGTCGGGTCCTCGAACGCGCTGCGGAGCGCCGCGTCGCCGATCAGCAGCGTCGCATCCGCCTCCTCGCCGAGCGGCACGTGCTCGGCTACCGGAATCAGCACCTTCGTCAGCACCACGGAAGTCGCACTCTCGGGCGTGACGGCAACCCGCCGTACCTGCTCGAGTGGCACGCGCGAGACGAGCTGGATCGAGTCGACTGCACCCTCCGAGCCGACGCAGAGCCGCGGCAGGATCCGTAGCCGCTCGGCGTTCCGGGCCCACGCGATCGACGAGATCGGGGCGAGGTCGAGCTCTCCGCCGACGAGCCGGGCGTTGAGGTCGGTGGGCACACCGGTGACCTCCTCGACCGCGTGCTCGAGCCGATAGAAGACCGGCGCCATGTTCACGTACGAGATGCGCCCCAGGCGGATCGCGCCCACCTCAAGACTCCCTGTGCACCACGAGATGGGTCAGCGTCTCGAGCTCGGCGCGGTGCAGCTCGCCGTTCAGGGATGCCCGCGCCCGACGCGCGTAGTCGAGCGCGATCTGGCGGGAGCGATCGAGCGCCCCGGTCGCGGCGACGCGGACGAGTGCGCCCTCGTGCGGGCCGCCGGCGAGAGCCCGGCGAACGATCTCGTCCTCACGCGCGGCGAGGATCAGCGGCAGCGTCGGTGTCCCCTCGCGCAGGTCGACGCCGGCGATCTTGCCCGTCTCGACCGTCTCCCCGGCGCAGTCGAGAATGTCGTCTGTAATCTGGAAGGCGATCCCGAGGGCAAGCCCGAACGCGCCGAGGTGCTTGCCGTTCACGCCGCCGCCGAGCCGGCAGGCGGCCTCGAACAGCTTGCCGGTCTTGAGGCCGCAACGCTCGAGGTAGGCCCCGACGGTCGTGTTCGGATCGTGCGCCTGGCGGCGCTGCATCGCCTCCCCTCGGGCCAGGCAGAGCGCGGCGTCGGCGAGCAGTGAGACGGCGTGCTCGTCCCCGGTCGCGGAGAGCTCGGCGAAGGCGCGGGCGAACAGGTAGTCGCCGGTCGCCTGGGCAGCCTCTGGACCGTAGGCCGACCAGGCCGATGCCCGCCCGCGCCGGAACGCTGCCCCGTCGATCAGGTCGTCGTGGACGAGCGTCGCCATGTGCACGAGCTCGACGGCGACGCCCGCGGCGACGGACGGCGATTCGTCCGGCGGGGTCGCGAAGAAGACGAGCAGGGGTCGCAGGCGCTTGCCGCCCGCGCTGAGCGCGTCGCGCGAGACGGACGCGACCACCCCTCTGTGCGAGGCGACCGTCTTCTCCAGACGATCCTCGAGCTCCTCCAGGTAGAGGTCGAGGCCCGGGGTCTCCCGAATGGTGGCGAGAGCGCTCATCCGGCTCGCCCCGTGTGCAGGGCGACGATCCCACCGGCAAACGTGCGATAGGCGACCTCGGCGAAGCCGGCGCTGTGCATCAGCCCGGCGAGATCGTCGGGTCCGGGAAATCGGCGGACGCTCGCGGGCAGGTACGAGTAGGCGGCTCCGCCCTCGAGCAGCCGGCCGAGCAGCGGCACGATCCGGTCGAACCAGACGCGGTAGAACGGCGCGAGCAGCCCGCGCGGCCGGGTGATCTCCAGGATCGCTACTCGGCCTGCGGGGTCGAGGACTCGCCGGAGCTCGGCCAGCGACGTCGCCAGGTCGGAGACGTTGCGGACGCCGAATCCGACCGTCGCCGCCTCGAACGAGCCGTCCTCGAACGGCAGGGTCAGGAGGTCGCCGTCGACCCACTCGATCGATCCGGACTTCCGCCGTGCCCGTTCGAGCATCGCCCCGGAGAAGTCGAGCCCGGTGACCCGGCCGCCGGCCCGCTCGCAGGCGATCGCGAGATCGCCGGTGCCGCAACAGGCATCGAGCACACGATCGCCGGGGCGCACGACCGCCTCGGCGGCGATCCGGCGCCAGCGCAGGTCGAGTCCGATCGTCATCACGCGGTTCATCACGTCGTAGACCGGCGCGATACGGTCAAACATCGTCCGCACCTCGTCCGCGGGCAGCGTCCCGGCCGTCATGGCCACTCCGGACATGACAGGGGTCTGACCCCGTCGGCGGTGGCCACGGCTCCGGAAAGGGTTTGGTTACAGGAACAGGTGTCCGTTCGAGCCATGGCAGGGGTCTGACCCCTTCTGTCCAGATCGGTCATGGCTCTCCCCACCGGCGGACGAGCGCATTGTCGAGTCCGAGCTGGTCGAGGGCGCGCGAGGCGATGAAATCGACCAGGTCGTCCACCGTCTTGGCGCCGTGGTAGAAGCCCGGTGCGAGAAAGAGGACGGTCGCGCCCGCCTGCCGCAGCGTGAGCATGTTCTGGAGGTGGATCGTCGAGAGCGGCGTCTCGCGCGGCATGACGACGAGCTTCCGGCCCTCCTTGAGCGCGACGCTCGCTGCCCGGTGGATCAGGTTCGACATCGAGCCCGACGCGATCGTCCCGAGCGTCCCCATCGAGCACGGGCAGATCACGTACGCGTCCACCTGCGCCGAGCCGCTCGCATACGGGGCCTTCCAGTCACCTGGGTCGTACACCGTCACCGTCCCCCCGCGTGCGTGCTCGACGAAACGCGCCAGTGTCTCGTCGCGCGAGAGGCGTGCGTTGCCGTACAGCTCGGTCGCCATCACCTCGATTCCCGCCGTGGACGCCGAGACGCCGACCTCGCAGTCTGCGTCCGTCAACGCTTCGAGGAGACGGGCTGCGTACGGGGCACCGGAGGCGCCGGTTACGCCGAGAAAGATGCGCATGCGCACCCAACGCTAGCTGGCAAGCGTCGCCGTGCAAGCCCGCCGACGCGCCTGCGGCGGCGCGCAGCCTGCACTACCGCTCGCCCTTCGAGGCCTCGAGGAAGACCGCGATCTTCCTGATGTTGTCCTCGCCGAGCGACGCGAACGACGGCATCAGCGAGCCCGGCGTGACCGAGCGCGGATCCTTCAGGTGGCGGATCTGGAAGTCGAGCCCGCGGCCCTTCTTGCCCTCCTGGGTCAGGTTCGGCGCGCCCAGGTTCGACGAGCCGGTGCCGAGATACGTGTGGCAGGTCAGGCAGCCGGACTGGGCAAACAGCTTCGCGCCCGGGACCGCATTGGCCGGGAGCTTCTCCTTCTTCACCCACTCTGGCACCGCGCCGAGCGTCTCGCTCGCAAGCGCCTCCTTCGCGGTCGCTCCCTTGTAGGTGAGCACGCCCATCGCGATCACGGTCAGGATCGTGATCACGACGGCGACCGGCCGCCGCGACAGCCGTCGCTCGCGCCGCGTGTCCACGAAGGGCAGCGCGAGCATCAACACCATGATGATCGTCGGGATCCCGACCGTCCCCAGGATCACCGAGTCGGGCCACTTGAAGATTCGCAGCAGGTAGAAGAGGAAGTAGAAGTACCAGTCGGGCCGGGGCACGAAGCTCGTCGTTCCCGGGTCGGCCTTGTCCGCATACAGCGGGCCGAGCCAGCCGGCGCCGGTCCCCGTGTGGTCGCCCGGCGTCGTCCACTTCCAGATCACCGCCAGCGCGACGATCACGACGACGACGACGAGGCTCATCACCGTGTCGTGGAACATCGCGTAGGGGTAGAACGGCTTGCCCCGCTTGGCGACGTCGGCCTTGTACTTCGCGTGCTGTGCGCGCCGTGCTTGGAGGCTGGCGCTCGGCTTGTTGATCGTCACGCCTCGGGCCTCCCGCGCGTGGTCGGCGCAACCAGGCCCGTCCGCGCCGGCGGCGGCACGTCGTCCTCCTCGAGGTGCTCCGCGCCGGCCGCCGTCTTCGACCACGGCGGCGAGCTGACCCCGAGCCTGATCACGAGATACAGGTGCAGGCCGATCAGGGCGAAGATCAGGCCAGGCGCGACCAGCATGTGCAGCGAGTAGAACCGAGCTAGCGAGTCGGCCCCGATCGCCGGCCCGCCCTGGAGGATCTGTCCGAGCACGGTGCCGACGAACGGTCCGTTCGCGGTGATGTTCATGCCGACCACGGTTGCCCAGTAGGCGGTCTGGTCGTACGGCAGCAGGTAGCCCGTGAAGCCTTCGAACATGCCGAGGATGAGCAGGATCACGCCGATGATCCAGTTCAGCTCGCGCGGGTACTTGTACGCGCCGTACAGGAAGACCCGGGCCATGTGGAAGAAGAGCAGGATGATGAACACGCTCGCCCCCCAGCGGTGCATCCCGCGCACGAGCCAGCCGAAGTCGACGTCGTTCGTGATGTGCTGGATCGAGCTGTACGCCTTGTCCGGGTCGGGCTTGTAGAACATCGCCAGGATCACGCCGGTGATCGCCTGGACGAGGAACGCGGTCAGCGTCGCAGAGCCGAGCGTGTGCGCCCAGCCGCTGTCGCCCGGCACCTTGCGGAAGAGGAAGTACTTGATCCCGCCGACGAGACCGGAGCGCTCCTCGAGCCAGTCGAGCGGGTACAGGACCATTCCCTCGATCTGCCTGCGGCGGGCCGACTTGGGCATCAGCGGCGCACCTAGACCCTGAGCTCCGGAATCGGCCAGAGCCAGAACTCCGGGCCGCCGACGTGCTGGCCCGGGTTGTGCAGCGGGTACTGCTTGATCCGCGCGTCCTTGCCGGTGCCCTTCACCTTGTCGACGCTGTACGCGCTGCCGAGGATCAGCCGGCCGTTCTTGATCGCGTACCGGTAGCGGTCGAGCGCGCGGACGGGCGGGCCGGCGGTGCGGTTGCCCTCGGTGTCGTACTGGCCGCCGTGGCAGGGGCAGCCGAAGCCGGCCGGCTGGGCGGGCGTCAGCTTGAGCAGCTCGATGCCCGCCTTGTCGGTGACCAGGCGGGTCGGCTTCGGGTCGACCGGGCCGTTCGGCTGCACCGGGCAGCCGAGGTGCGCGCACCGGTTCGACAGGATCGTGAAGCTCGGCTGGCCCTTCAACAGGCCGTTGTTCCGGATGTATGCGGTTCGGCGCGAGACCTCGCCCGCCTTCGGATCTTCGACGAAGGTGGTGATCACGAACTTGCCGTCCGGGAAGTCGGACAGGGAGCCGAGGTCGACGTCGTGGAACTTCTGGCCCTCGATCGCCGAGGCGACGAGCAGTCCGACCGGCGGGACGGTGACGACGCCGCCGATCAGCGCGCCGAGGCCGAGCGTCGCGCCCTCGAGGAACTTGCTGCGCGGATACGTCTCGACTGCGATCCCGCCGGTGTCGGGCCCGGTTTCGGTCGCAGGCGCGGCACGCGCGGGCGGTGGAGGCGGCTCGGCGCCGCGCGAGCCCGACGAGAGGTCGCGCACCCAGAGCAGCCCGAAGAACGCGGCGATCGCGGCGCCGATCAGCGAGACGACCAGCGGGTTGACGATCAGGCCGACGAGAACGACGGCGACGCCGACGGCGAAGCCGACCGGCCACAAGGTCGGAGGCGGCAGGTGCGGCTTATCGGTGCCCTTGCTGGGCTCCAACTTCTTGACGCCTCCCTTCCGGTTGCCGAACAGGATTCAAACGATCGCCCGGGCGCCGTGTCAACGACGTATCAGTTGACGCAACGCGGCCGAACTATGACGCATCGCGCCGGCCGCTGCCTACGGAAGCTCCAGCCCGTATTCGGCCCATCTGGAGTCGACGAGCGCTCGCACCTCGTCGGTCATCTCGATCTCCGGCGGCCACTCCCTGGCGCCTTCGGACGGTCCCTTGTGCGTGGCGTCGATGCCCAGCTTCCCGCCGACGAACTGCACGGTCGGCGAATGGTCGAGATGGTCGAGCGGCCCCTCCCAGACGACCACGTCCCGCTTCGGGTCGACGTTCGCACAGACCCGGAAGAAGACGTCGGCGTAGTCGTGGACGTCGACCCACTCGTCGACGACCACGACGCACTTCGTCAGGCTGAGCAGCCCCAGTCCCCAGACCGCGTGCATCGCCTTGCGGGCGTGCCCCGGGTACGCCTTGCGGATCGAGACGATCGCGCAGTTGTGGAACGCCCCGCCGACCGGCAGGTCGTAGTCGACGATCTCGGGCACCGACATCCGCACGGCCGGCAGGAAGATCCGTTCGGTCGCCTTGCCGAGCCAGGCGTCCTCCGCGGGCGGCTTGCCGACCACGATCGACGGGTAGATCGCGTCGCGGCGCATCGTCATCGCGGTGACGTGGAAGACGGGAAACGGCTCGGGCGGCGAGTAGTAGCCGGTGTGGTCGCCGAAGGGCCCCTCGATCCCCTCGTCGCCGGCCTCGACGTAGCCCTCGAGCACGATCTCGGCGTTGGCCGGCACCTCGAGGCCGACGGACCTCGCCGGGACGAGCTCGACCGCCTCGCCGCGCAGGAAGCCGGCGAGCATCAGCTCGTCGATGTGCTTCGGAAGCGGCGCGGACGCGGCGTACGCCGTGATCGGGTCGAGCCCGAGCGCGACCGCCACCTCGAGCCGTCCGCCGGCGGCGAGGTAGTCCATGCGCCCGTCCTTGTGGATCTGCCAGTGCATGAAGGTCGAGCGCCGGTCGATCTTCTGCATCCGGTACATGCCGACGTTGCGCCCGCCGGTTCGCGGGTCGTGCGTGATCACCGCGGGCAGAGTGATGAACGGCGCCGCATCACCCGGCCAGCAGGTCTGGATCGGGAGCGCGTCCAGGTCGACGTCGTCTCCGGTGAGCACGATCTCCTGGCAGGGGCCGCTGCGCACCGACTTCGGCATCGAGTCGGCGATCGACTTCAACTTCGCCAGGCCCCTCACCTTCTCGACGAGCCCCTGCGGCGGCTGCATCTCGAGCACCTCTTCGAGCCTGGCGGCGACGTCGTCCAGGCGCTTGACGCCGAGGGCGAGGCACATCCGCCGCTCGGTGCCGAACTGGTTGACGAGCAGCGGGTGGCTCGATCCTTTCGGGTTCTCGAAGAGCAGTGCGGGGCCGCCCGCCTTCACGGTCCTGTCGACGATCTCCGTCACCTCGAGGTGGGGGTCGACCTCGGCCGAGACCCGAGCGAGCTCGTTCTCGCGCTCGAGCAGCGCGATCCACTCGCGAAGGTCGGCCGGTGGTGCCACGGGCGCCAGTCTAGGACACGGCGTTCTAGGAACTTGTTAGTCAGATTGAGATGCTTCCCGCCTGAGTCGGCGGCGAGCGGCGGATCGCCGCCTCGAGCCGCGGTGCTAGTGCTTGCGGAGCTTGCGGGAGAGCGTGCCGAGCCCGATCACCGCGAGGAACACGAGCCCGGTGATCAGCATGCCGGTGATCACGTCACGGCCTTCCTTGGCGGCGTCGGCGAGTAGCGCGAGCACGGCGCGAGTCTAACCGACTCTGCGGCGGTGGATTGCGAGCGCCTGCTCGACGGCGCCGGCGCCCGCCGACTCGCTCGCGAGCACGCCGAGCGCCGACGGGTCGTGGGTCTCCGACAGGGGCCCGCGGCCGAGCAGCGCAGCGCTCGCCGCCCAGGCCTCGCCGTCGCCCTCGGCCTTCTCCGCCCTCAGCTGGGCGCAGAGCGAGATCAGCGCGGCGAGGTCGGCGACCGCCTCGACGCTCTCCCATTCGGCGATGCGAACGAGACCGTGCGCGTACAGGTAGTCGCCGAGCAGGAGCGAGGTGTGCCCGTCCGGCGGCGCGAAGAGCCGCGGTGCTCCGTAGTGGAGCAGGTAGCCCTCGTAGATCGTTTCCAGCCCGAGCGCATAGCGCTCGTCGCCCAGGGCAGAGAACACGGGTTCGAGCTGACGCTCGTCGCCGGGCATGAGCGCGTCCGCCCACAGCGGGCTCTCCCGTGTTGCCTCGCCGGCGATCACGGACCAGAGATCAGCTGTCGAAGAACTCGGCAACTGCTCCGACGGTCTGGTCGATCTCGGCGTCGCCGTGCGACGTCGACACGAACATCGCCTCGAACTGCGACGGCGCCACGTAGACGTCGCGCGCGAGGAGGTGGCGGAAGAGCCCCGCATAGCGATCGGTGTCGCATCCCTGCGCGTCCTCGAAGCGGAGCACGGGATCGTCGCGCACGAACAGCGTCAGCATCGCGCCGACACGCTGGACGCGACCGTGCGGCGCCAATCCCGCCTCGAGCCGTGCCCCGACCTGCTCCAACCGTTCGTAGACCGCCGGGTCGCGCAGCCGTCGCAGCACCGAGAGCCCGGCTGCGGTCGCGAGCGGGTTTCCCGACAGGGTCCCCGCCTGGTACACGTCCCCCACCGGCGCGAGCAGCTCCATCAACTCCGACCGGCCGCCGAACGCGGCGAGCGGGAGACCGCCGCCGACGATCTTCCCGAGCACCGTCAGGTCGGGCAGCACCCCGAAGCGCGCCTGCGCGCCGCCACGGGCGACGCGGAAGCCGGTGATCACCTCGTCGAAGACGAGCAGTGCTCCGGAGGCGTCGCACAGCGCACGGAGCCCCTCCAGGAAGCCAGGCTCGGGCGGGACGACACCCATGTTGCCGGCGACCGGCTCGACGATCACGCAGGCGAGCCCCTCGCCCCAGCGGGCGACCGCGTCGGCCGCCGCGTCGATGTCGTTGTAGGGGCAGACGATCGTGTCCGCGGCGGCACCGGTGGGCACGCCGGGCGACGACGGTATCCCGAGCGTGGCGAGCCCCGAGCCGGCGCCCGCGAGCAGCGCGTCGGCGTGCCCGTGGTAGCAGCCGGCGAACTTGAGGATCCGGTCCCGGCGCGTCGCCGCCCTGGCGAGCCGCAGCGCAGACATCGCTGCCTCTGTGCCCGAGGAGACGAGGCGCACCATCTCGATCGAGGGCACGGCGTCCTCGATCTCGGCGGCGAGCTCGACCTCCGCCTCCGTGGGCGCTCCAAAGGAGGTGCCGCGCTCAGCCGCCTCCACGACCGCGGCGACGGTATCGGGGTCGGCGTGCCCGAAGATCAGCGGACCCCACGACATCACCCAGTCGAGGTACCGCCGGCCGTCGACGTCCTCGATCTCGGCCCCCGACCCGCGTTGCACGAAGACCGGCTCGTCGAGGCCGACCGAGCGCATCGCGCGTACCGGCGAGTTGACGCCGCCGGGGATCAGCTCGAGCGCGCGCCGGTACAGCGCGGAGCGGGTTCTCAGAGCCACCCGGCGAGATCCTTCGTCCAGTACGAGACGACGACGTCCGCGCCCGCCCGCTTGATCGCCGTCAACGACTCGAGCGCCGCCTGCCGCTCGTCGAGCCAGCCCCGGGCGGCAGCGGCCTTGACCATCGCGTACTCGCCCGAGACGCTGTACGCCGCGAGCGGCAGATCGAAGCGTTCGCGCGCGGCACGGATGACGTCGAGGTACGGCAGCGCCGGCTTGACCATGATCACGTCCGCCCCCTCGGCGATGTCCTGCTCGCATTCGCGGAGCGCCTCGCGGGCGTTCGCCGGATCCATCTGGTAGCCGCGCCGATCGCCGAACGACGGCGCCGAGTCGGCCGCCTCGCGGAACGGTCCGTAGAAGACGGAGGCGTACTTCGCCGAGTAGGCGACGATCGGCGTCTCCGGCAGCGCCTCGCGAATCGCGGCCACGCGCCCGTCCATCATGTCGCTCGGACAGACGGCGTCGGCGCCCGCCTCGACGTGGCTGACCGCGGTCCGGGCGAGGAGCTCGAGGGTCGCGTCGTTGTCGACCTCGCTCCCGTCGACGACGCCGCAGTGGCCGTGGGAGGTGTACTCGCAGAGGCAGACGTCGGTCAGCAGGACGAGCTCGGGAAACCGTGGCCGCAGCGACCGCAGTGCGCGCTGCACGACGCCGTCGTCGTCCCAGGCCCCGGAGCCGACGTCGTCCTTCTCGTCGGGGATCCCGAACAGGAGGACGGCCTGCACCCCGCCGCCGGCGAGCCGCTCGACTTCCTCTGCGACCTCCTCGACCGACCAGCGGCCCATCGCCGGCAGGGCTTTGTTCGGCACCGTTTGCGGCCCGACGAAGAGGGGCATGACGAAGTCGGCGAGATCGAGCCGAGTCTCACGGACGAGCGAGCGGAGCGCACCGGTTCGGCGGAGCCGGCGCAACCGGGTCACGGGGAAGGCGCTCACAGCGAAGAGGTTAGACGGCGAGGCGCCGCGCCGACAGGCGGGCGAGCGCACCGAAGGCTGCGCCGAGCCCGGCGAGCCAGGCCGTCTCCCGCCCCACGGCACTCCAGGGTGACCGGTCGTAGAGCGCAGCTGCGTAGAACCGCACCGCATGGGCGAACGGAAACGCGTCGCTGATCCATGCGGCGGCAGGGACGATCTCCCGAGGCACGAGCCCGAGGAAGACGACGGGCAGGACGACGAGGATCCCGACCAGCGAGGCGGTCCTCGACTCGCGTGCGATCGCGCCGACGAGGGCGCCCACCGCACCTACGGCCGCACCGGTGAGGGCGATCCCGGCGAGGACAATCGGCAGCCGCTGCCAGGGCTGGCCGCCCTGGACGTCGCCGGCCTCGACCGCGATCCCGAATCCGACCAGGATCGCGAGTCCCAGACCGAGCGACACCGTCACCGCCAGCGCAACCTTCGCGGCGATCAGCTGCCCGAGGCCGACGAGGCCGCGAACGAGGCGGCCGATCGCGTTCTCGTCGCGCTCGGCGGCGAGTGAGCCCGCCGCCAGCAGCAGCCCGAGGAAGCAGACCGTGATCGCCAGCCCGTACGCCTGTACCTGCGCCGAGAGTGCCGAGGTGCGCCCGCGCCCGCGTTCCTCGTCGAGGACGATCGGGCTGGCGGTGGCGCGGATCGCGTTGTCGGTGAGCGCGAGGGCGAGCCGAGCGTCGTGGACGAAGTCGACGATCTTCTCCTTCTCGGCCGAGGGCGGCAGGCGGGCGAGCAGCCGCGCGGTCCCGTCCAGGCCGATGATCGAGAAGTCGCGTCCGAGCACCCGACCCGTGCCTCCGTGCAGGAGCAGGTCGACGTACCGGCTGTCCGCCTGGATGAAGGCGGCCTGGAGCTTGAGGTTGAGGTTGTAGACCAGCGCCTGCATCTGCTGGCGCACCCGGGTGGTGATTCCCCCGGTCCCGGTCGCGAGCGTCAGGTGCGGGCTCGACACCAGTCCCTCCAGCTCGGCGATGAAGCCCTGAGGGATCGTGATCACCGCCGCCACCCGCCCCGAGGCGAGCCCGCTCGAGGCCGCCCGCTCGGACATCGGTACGAGCTCGGCGTTCTTCGCCACCTGATGGATCAGCGCGTCCACGTCGAACGACTTCCCGGCGACCACGACCCGGTGCGGGATCCCGTCGAGATCGACGAGGGCCACGCGGGGCTTCGCGTTCGCGTAGGCGGCCGTCAGGCCGATCAGGATCGCGATCACGAGCGGATAGGCGATCAGCACGCCGATTAGTGCAGGCGAACGCCGCAGGACCAGCAGGTCCTTGCCGAGCACGAGCAACGACGGCCTCACCGGCCGCTCACACGATCGCTCCGGCAGCCTCGGAACGGAGATACTCGGCGACGGGGCCGTCGAAGACGACATCGCCGTCGATCAGCATCGCCACGCGGTCGGCGATCCGCTCCAGGTCCTCGATGTTCTGGGTCACGAGCACCACCGCGCCGCCGGCGTCGCGGACGCCCCGCGCCGTCTCCCAGAGGCGGCGCCGCTGTCGCGGGTCGAGCGCGGCGGTCGGCTCGTCCAGGAGCAGGACATCAGGGTCGCCGAGCAGCGAGATCGCGAGGTCGAGCCGCTGGCGGTTGCCGACCGAGAGCGACGACGAGGGGCGGTCGTCGTCCGGCAGCTCGAGCCGCGCGAGCACCGCCGAAGGGTCACCCGCGCGCTCGAGGCGGGCGAACAGCTCGAGGTTCTGGCGTGCGGAGAGCCGTCCGTAGTGGGCGGACCGCTGGGGCATCCATCCCACCCGGACCCCGGCGCCCCGCTGCAGCGTGCCGGTGCTCGGCGCCAGAGCGCCCGCCAGGATCGCGAGCAGCGTCGACTTGCCGGCACCGTTCGGGCCGACCAGGGCGAGGACCTCGCTCGGGCGGGCCTCGGCGTCCGTGGCGTGGAGCGCAACGTGGTCGCCGAACCGGCGGGAGACCCCGCGCGCGGCGAGGAGTGGTGCGCCGGTCAAGCCTTCCGTGTCGATCGCCGTCTCGGCTTCGCGGCCACCTGCTCGACGACGGTGGGCGGCTCGGACTCGACCTCCACCTCGACGGGGATCGGCCCGGTGTTCGCCCACGGCTCCAGTGCGACCCGCTCGGAGAAGAACTCGTAGACCGCCCTAGCGGCGGCGAGGAGCGGCAGTGCAATCAGGATTCCGGCGAGCCCGTAGATCTCGCCACCGGCGAGCAGACCGAAGATGACGAGCAGCGGGTGCAGCCTCAGGGCGCTTCCCATCACGTTCGGGACGACGATGTGCCCCTCGATCTGGTGGATGATCAGGAAGAGGATCGTCACCCAGAGCAGCGAGATCGGGTGGACGACCACCGCGTAGATCCCGGCGGGGATCGCGCCCAACCAGGGGCCGAGGTAGGGGATCAGCTCGGTGACGGCAACCCAGGCGCCGAACAGCAGCGCGTACTTGTCGGCCCCGGGCACCCACCCCAGCACCCCGAGCAGCCACATCCCCAGGCCGGCGCTGGCGCCGATGATCAGCGAGACGAGGAACTGCCCCTTCACGTAGCCGGCGACGGCTCGTTCCATCCGCACGAGCAGCGGCTCCGAGCCTGAATGGGGCGGGAATCGTCTGTCGATCGCTCTCGCCAGCTTGGAGAAGTCGAGGAGCATGTAGATCGAGGCGACGATCACGACGATCAGTGCGAACAGCAGCTTCCCGATCGAGATCGCCGCACCCTCGACGAAGTTCACCACTCGATTCGTGTACTTGCCGACGTCCTTGTTGCGGATCTGGCGGACCCAACGATGCCCGCGCTCCTGGACGTCGATCGATCCCAGTCCGTGTCCGTTCAGCCAGCGCTGGAGGCGGTCGACGTCGCGGTCGGCATCGGTCTGGCCGGTCCGTCCATCGGGCGTCGTAAAGTAGGTGTCGAACCGGTTTGCAGCCGTTTTCGTCTGATCGACGACGACGGTGGCGAGAGCCCAGATGCTGACGATCAGCGCCGCGGCGAAACTGAGGTACACGATCGCGACCGACACGCCGCGCCGGATGCGAAACCTCCCGATTCTCAGCGTTCCGATCGCCTTGACGAGCGGGTCGAGCAGCAGGGCGAGCAGGCTCGCGACGAGGAACAGGAAGACGACGTGAAACACGCGACCGGCGACGACCCACGCCAGGAGCAGCAGCAGCGGAAGGCCGACCAGCTGCATCCAGCGCGGAATCTGGATCTTCGGCGCCGCGCCGGGAACCATCGCGGCCATCGTACAGCGCCCGGCGTACGGTCTCGGCCTTCGGTCTGGGACTGGGCACTCGAAACGGACGGCTTGCTTGCACTCGACCGTCACGATCTCTGGCTCGATTTCGGCTCGGAATCCGGGTCGCCGCTGTCACAAAGTCGGTTGAAAGGCGGAGGCACCTCGGCTACGGTGGCCGAGATGCATCCCGCCACCGCCTACCGGCGGCCACAGCGGCGTCCCTCCCAGACGGTCCGTCGCGCCAGGCGCCGAGCCTTGCTGATCGTCTTCGGCCTCGGTCTCTTCGCCGTCCTGCTCTTCGCCGCCTTCCGGCCCGGCACGACGCCGATCGTCGGCACGGGCGTTCCCGCCAGCGCCTCGCGGCTGCTGCCGGCCGGCCCGCCGCAGCCGCTCGTGATCGCGGTGCAGGGAGCGCTCCATCTGCAGCTCCCCGTGAACGAGCGGAAGGTGACGGCGATCGGCTACCACGGCGCGGGCGATGACGCCCTGCCGCTTTCGCCGATCGGGCGGCAGGCGAACGAGGGGCTGCTCTCGCGCGTCGTCCACCGCATCTTCGGCGGAGGCGGCGGCGGAGTTGCCTACTACCAGCTCGGTGGGGGCTCGGGCCCGTCGACCGGCTCGCTGAACGTCGGAGCGGTTCCGGGCACTGACGTCTACACCCCCGTGGACGGGACCGTCGTCGGGCTGCGCGGATACATCCTCGACGGCAAGACCTACGGCTCGATCGTCGACATCCAACCCGCGGGCGCGCCGTCGGTCGTCGTCTCGATCACGCACATCCAGGCCGACCCGGCGCTGACCGTCGGCTCTCCGGTCGCGGCCGCCACCTCCAAGATCGGGACCATCCTCGACTTCTCGGGCGTCGAGCGCCTTGCGCTCGCGCGGTACACGCAGGATGCGGGGAACCATGTCGCGATCACGGTGCGCTCGTCCGCGACGATCTCGCTTCGCTAGTCAGCGTGGGGGAACCCAGGGTTCCCCCACGGGACCCCCGGAATAGGGCTAGGGCCCAGAATCTCGGCAGCGTTACTGGTAGAAAGGCTTGTGCGCATCCTCTTCCTCGCCGACGTCTTCGGCTCGGCCGGACGCCGCGCAGTCGAGGACCGGCTGCCGTCGTTGCGGACGGAGCTCGGCGCGGGCTTCTGCATCGTCAACGGC
The DNA here is from genome assembly GCA_963803325.1 of uncultured Actinomycetes bacterium. GTDB lineage: Bacteria > Actinomycetota > Thermoleophilia > Gaiellales > Gaiellaceae > DATBLE01. The sequence goes on from CAWDLU010000001.1 coordinate 293,218, forward strand.
GAGAACGCCGCCGACGGCCGGGGTCTGACCGCGAAGCTCGCCGACAAGCTGCTCGCGGCGGGCGCGGACGTGGTCACGCTCGGCAACCACGTCTGGGCGCGCGACGAGATCGTTCCCTACCTGGCCGGTTCCGATCGGGTGATCCGCCCCGGCAACGTCGCCGCCGGCTCGCCGGGCAGGGCGATCGCGGTCGCCGCGGCCGAGGACGGCACGCCGGTGGCGGTGGTCAACCTGATGGGCTGGCTCTTCCTCGACGTCCCGGTCGGGCCGTTCGAGGTCGTCGACGATCTGGTCGAGCGGGCCCGGCGGGAGGCGAAGGTGATCGTGGTCGACTTCCACGCCGAGGCGACGAGCGAGAAGATCGCGATCGCCAGGTGGCTGGACGGCCGGGTGACCGCCGTGATCGGGACGCACACGCACGTGCAGACGAGCGACGCGCGCGTGCAGCCCGGCGGTACCGCGGCGATCACGGACGCCGGGATGACCGGCCCCCACGATTCGGTGATCGGGGTCGAGGCGGAGCTCGCGATCCGGCGCATGCGCACCGGCATGCCCGTGCGATTCCGGCCGGCGGAGGGCGGGGTCAGGATCGAGGGCGCCGTCGTCGACTGCGGTGAGGACGGTCGCGCGACGGCTATCGAAGCTCTGCGCGTCGAGGTCGGGTAGACGGCAGCATCAGGACCGCGAGCAACGCGACGAGCACGAGGTCCCGCGCAAGCACGAGCCACGAGGGCAGTGCCCGGAAATGCAGCACGAGATCCCAGTAGCGAAACGGGAACCAGAGCTGGGTGAGGACGAGCGCCGCGCCGAGGAGGACGGACGCGGCCAGGCCGCGCCGGCCGCGGACGAGCGGCACGAGCGGGATCAGCCAGATCAGGAACTGAGGCGACAGCACCTTGCCGAAGGCGACGAAGGCGCAGACGGCGGCGGCGGTCGCGCGGACGAGACGCTCCCGGTCGGCCGGGCCGCGAGCGAACCAGACCCAGGTTCCGGCAACCGCGAGGAGCTGGATCGCGGTCTGGAGGGTCGCCAGCGCGTCGGGCAGTCCGCCGGCAAGATTCTGCGAGCCGTGGCTGGAGCGCATCGTCACCCCGACTCCGGCAACGTGGTGGGCGACCAGGAGAAAGCCCGCCCCGAGCGTCTCGATCTGAAGCGGACGGCTCGTCTGGCGCGTGAGCGAGTCCCACACCCCGTGCGGCGCCAGGGCGATGAACGGCAGGAACACCGCGAGCGCGGCGCCCGCAAACACTCCGAGCGCGACCAGTGCCTGACGCCGGCCGGCACGGCGCCAGATCCAGATCGCCGCCAGCGGGACGAGCACCGCCGGGTAGAGCTTGGCCGCGAATGCCAGTCCGAGCAGGCCGGCACCGAGCCGGTGCCTGCCGGCGACGAGCGCAGCAAGCGCCCCGGTCGTCAACGCGGCCGGCCAGAGGTCGAAGCGCGAGAGGACGACCGAGCCGAGCAGGAGCGGGGCCAGCGCGGCGAAGCCGAGCGCCGCAGCGAGCCGGGCCCGGCCGGCGCCAAGCCCGATCAGCACCGAGAGCATGAACGCCAGCATCAGCGCACCGCAGACGAGCATCGCCGCCTCGAAGCCGTCGCGGTAGCGGGCGAGGTCGCCGTCGTTCGAGCGCACGAGCGACGGAACGGCGAAGGCGGGCAGCGCCCCGGGCGGATACTCGAGCCCGAAGTCGCGGTACGGCACCCGTCCGTGCGAGATCGCGTCGCCGTAGCGCTGGTAGATCGGCGTGTCGATGATCTGGCTGTGCCGGTAGAAGCCCCGGTGCAGCCCGACCCACGCCGAGACGAAGACGGCGATCGCGAGGCCGCAGGCGACGACCGCCCGCCGAGGGTCAGCCGACCAGTGCGGGCTCGCCGGTCTCGCGCTCATCGGGCTCCTTGACCCTGTCGGTGACCTCCGGCGTGGGGGCCAGCACCGCGTAGGCGACGAAGGCGAAGAACCACGGCAGGTAGAGATAGAACCAGTGCGTCAGCACGACCTCGAAGCCGATCAGGAGCGCGCCGGTCAGCGCGGCCAGCTGGAGCGGCGACTTGCGGCGCGGGAGGAAGGCGGCCGCGACCACCCCGACGACGAGGGCCGCCTGGAGCACGTTCTGGAGCCAGCCGAGATCGGGCAGGCCGGCGTGGTATTGCCGCCAGTCCCAGAGCGAGAACGGTGACCGCCGGTTGACCTGCGGGGGGATCGTCCGGTCCCAGAAGACGCGGGCGGCGTGGAGCGGGCTCGGCTCGAGCAGCAGCACCCAGAAGCAGGCGAGCGCGGCGAGCGCGAAGCCACCGGCGAAGAAGAGCGCCGTTCTCCGGCTGCGCCGGAGCTCCGGATACGTCGCCCACATCGGCGCGACGAGCAGCGCGCCGAACTTCGTCCAGCCCGCAAGCGACGTGAAGACGCCGCGTGCCGACGGTGAGGTGGCGAGCCAGAAGCCCCAGATCAGGAACGCGGGCATGATCGCGTCGTTCGTGTTCGAGTTCGAGACGTACTGCGTGAACGGGTAGGCGGCCCAGGCGAAGGCGAGGGTCGCCCCCAGCCGGTTGCCGCCGAACCGTCGCCCGGCGAGGCCGAGTCCGACGATGCAGAGCAGGTCGAAGGCGATCGCCGTGAAGTGCGAGGCGGGGAGGTCGTCCCACTTGCCGGTCCAGCCGAAGAACGCGTAGCCGGGCAGGTACGTGAGGTAGGCGGCGGGCCCGTAGGTGTCGCCGTTCGGGTTCGCCGACTCGCAGCGGCCGTTTGCCTGGATGCGGTCGCGGATCTCCCCCTCCCGGTCGGCCGGACCGCACGGCTTCCGCGAGTCCTCGACGGGAAAGTGCCCGTACGGCGACTGGCCGTTGGCGATCCGCTGCGCGCCGATCACGCCCGCGTAGCCGACGTCGATCACGTTCGAGTCGCGTACGTTCAGCCCGACCTTGAAGCCGCCGAGAAACACGGTCGCCGCCGCGAGCACCCAGACCGGCCAGAGCGGTCGCGAGGCGGGCGGCGGCCGGTCCCGCACGCCGATCCAGATCGTCCGCCCGAGCAGGTACGCGAGGCCCGGGTAGACGAGCGGGACGCTGACGAAGATGCGCCCGTGGTTGAAGTACCAGAGCGAAACGGAGAACGAGAGCAGCGCGATCAGGTCGAGGTTCCGCAGGCTGAAGGGCCGCCGGAGGTCGGCGAGGCCGGCCAGGAACACGGCGCAGAGGGCGAGCCAGACGGTGAGGCTGTTGATCTTCTTGCCGCCGAACGCGCCGCTGCCGCCGCGCGCCATCCTCCAGGCGACCTGCGGGCCCGTCCACGCCTCGGTCACGACCGCACCGAGATCGTCGACCCGGCCGCTCGCGATCTCGCCCGCCGGGCCCGACCACACCTTCACGTCCCAGTCGCGGTACTTCTCGTCGTAGGTCGCCTGGGTGACGAGGCTCTTCTTCGGGTAGCGGCCGACCCAGTCGCGCACCTTCCGGGTGGCGAGGAAGATCCTCAGCGCCTTCGCTTCGGTCAGGTTCTCCTTCGCCGCGACGGGCGCGAACGGCGCCTGCACGAGCCGCCCCTGCGCGTCGTAGACGGGTGCCGTGGGCGTTTGCGCCGCGGCGGCGGGCGCGGCCCAGACGAGAACGAGCGCGGCGGCGGCTGCGGCTGCCCTGCGCAACGGCGCTAGCGACTGAACGACCAGAGCTTGTTTGCGCTGAAGCTGAACGGCGTCACGAGCACGATCGCGATCGCCTGGCCGACAATCTTGCCGAGGCCGAGCTCGACCAGCACCCTCAGCAGGCCGAGGTTGAGGCCGAGCGCGACCAGCGAGACGACCAGAAAGCGGAGGCCCTGGTAGTAGGCGTGGCCCCGCCGGTCTCGGAACGTCCAGTGCCGGTTCCAGAAGTAGTTGCTCGAGACTGCGACCACGAACGAGCAGGCCGCCGCGGGCAGATAGTGCAGCCCCAGGCCCTTGAGCAGGACGACGTAGACGACGAGATTGATCGCGTAGCCGCTGCTGCCGACGACCGCGTATCGGATCAGCTCGAGCCAGTTCTCGGGGCGGCGCAGGGCCTGACCGGCGCGCGTGGACGCGACTCCAGCTGCCGTCGATCGCGCCACGCACCGAGCGTACCCGAACCCGGAAAAGGGCAGCCCCCTACCGGAGAGTGAAGCCCTGCTCGCCGACGAGCGGGACGAACCGGCACGGCACCGAGCGAAGCACCGCCGGCCCCTCGGGACTCCGGACGACGAGCTGGAGCTCCTGCGCGTCCAACCCGCCGACGGGGACTACGAGCCGCCCGCCCGGCTCGAGCTGGTCGTAGAGCGCCTGAGGCATCAGCGGAGCGGCCGCGGCGACCGCGATCCCGGCATACGGGGCGTGCTCGGAGAGTCCGAGGGTCCCGTCGCCCGCGTGGACCCGGACGCGCTCGTAGCCCGCCCCGACGAGCGACTCGCGCGCGCGCAGGGCGAGGGTGGGGAGGCGCTCGATCGTGTCCACCCGGCCGGCGAGCTCGGCGAGCACCGCCGCCTGGTAGCCGGAGCCCGTGCCGACGTCCAGCACGTGCTCGCCGCCCCGGAGCGCAAGGGCCTCGCAGATCCGGGCGACCATGTACGGCTGCGAGATCGTCTGACCCTCGCCGATCGGAAGCGCCGCGTCGTCGTAGGCTCGGTTGCGGAGCGCCTCGGAGACGAAGAGCTCGCGCGGGACGCGCGCCATCGCCGCGAGCACACGCCCGTCGGCGATCCCCCGGGCGCGCAGCTGGTCATCGACCATCCGCCGCCGAACGGCGGAAAAGCGCTCAGACGACACCGGAGAGCGTGCGCGCGTACTGCGGCGGCTCGACCCCGAAGTGCGCGAGAACGGCCGGCGCGATGTCCGTGATGCTCGCCGGCAGCGCGTCGAGCCCGACCGCGAGCATCGGCACCTCCGAGTCGCCGGCGGCCAGTGACCCGTGACTGCCGCCGCCGGCGTGGTGGCCACCGCCCAGATCCGTGAACTCGAAGCCGGCGGCCGCCGAGACGAGCACATCTCCGGCATTCGGATTGTTCAGCGCCGCCCAGGCACGTGCACGGCCGTCCGGATGGTCGAGCACGGCCGGGTCGCCGTCGATCTGCCAGCCGTCGCCGTCTCGCCGGAAGCGGAGCTCTTCCCGGTCACGGCGCGCAACCGCGTCGCCGTTCTCGAGGAAGAGCGCAACGTCGACCTCGGTCCGCCGGTCGAGCCGCTCCGCGAGCGAGCGAACCGGCTCTGCACACGCCGGTAGCCGGTAGACCTGCCCCGCCCGGTTCGAGGCGCAGACCGCAACGTCGGCGCGGTCGAGCCCGCCGCGGCGGAAGAGCGTGAGGTCGGCGTACGCGCCCTCGAGAGCGACGGCTCGATCGACGGGCGTCTGGCCGTGGTCGGAGCAGACCACGACGGCGTACCGATCGAGGAAGTCGTCCGGGCCGCCCGCCGCGTCGAGCAGCGCCGCGACCGCCCGGTCGGCGTCCACCAGCTTGGTCGCGGCCGCCTCCGGGCCGAGCGCGTGCGAGGCGTAGTCGTAATCGGAGAGGTAGAAGAGGAAGAAGTCGAAGCCGTCGCGTGTGACGAGCCAGCGGCCGACCGCCGCGGCGTACCCATCGACCGTCCCGGCCGCGCGCCGTCGGACGGAGAGGGGCGCGCCGGTCGGATCCGATTCGAAGAGGTTGTAGAAGAAGAAGCGTCTCGGGCCATGGGCCGTTCGCACGATGCCCGGCAAAGTCGTCCGGTGCTGCGTCCGCCCGCGGTAGCAGGTGAAGTTGACCGCCGCCGTGACGAGGCCCGCATCGTCGAGCGCTTCGAACACCGTCACCGCGCCGGCGCCGAGGTGGCGCCCGTTCATGTTGAAGATCGTGTCGATGATCGAACGGCGGGTGCCGGCCGCGACCAGCGCGCCGAGAGACGAGCCGTACTCGACGAGCCGCTGCTCGGTGCGGTCGAGCCAGACGAGGTGCGGGATCCGGTGTACGTCGGAGTGCGCGCCCGTGGCGATCGACGAGGCGCAGACGGGCGTCAGCGAAGGGAACGTCGAGATCGCACGGCGGTAGGCTCCGTTCGCGGCGAGGAACGAGAGCGCGGGCGCGTCCTCGCCGACGACCGCACGCTCGAAAACGGCCGGAGTCAGCCCGTCGATCACGATCAGGACGAGTTTCCTAGTCGCGGGCAAGGATGCGCAGCCCGGCGTGGCGCGTGCCGGAGCGCTTTCGTAGGCGGAGCGCCACCACCGGGGCGACCCCGGCCTCCAGGTAGCCGAGACCCGGCACGAAGGCGAGGCCGGCGACGAGCAGTCCGCCGAGCGCAACCAGCGCCGCGACACCCGCCCGCGTGCCGCCGCCCCGGAGGGCTCCCGCGACGACCGGCATGGAGGAGCCGGCGCCGAGCAGTCCACCGATGCCGCCTCCGGCCGCTTCCGCCCAGCCGCCGACGAGCAGTCCGATCCCGATTCCGGCTGCAACTCCCATCGCGGTCGCGAGGCCGGCCGTTGCGCCCGGCCGCCCCTGCGGGAGCAGCGATCCGAGCGCGATGCCAGCGCCGGTTCCGAGGCCGGCGGCGAGCCCGATCCAGTACCAGGAGCTCATCGCCGCAACCAGTCTACTCGCCGCCGGTTCGATCTACGGGAGCGCCGGTTCCGTCCGCGTCCTCGAGCCGGCGGATGACCGCGAGACCGAACTCCGACGCCCGCGCTCCGTCGACGACCCGATGGTCGAAGGTGACCGCGATCATGCCTGTCCGGCGAACGACGACCTCGCCGTCGCGAACGACGGGGCGCGGCGCGATCCGCCCGACTCCGAGGATCGCGACCTCGGGGTGGTTGACGATCGGCGTGTGGAAGATGCCGGCGAGCTTGCCGGCGCTCGTCACCGTGAAGGTCGAGCGGCGAAGCTCTTCCGGCCGGAGCTCGCCGGCTCGCGCCGCATCGGCCAGGCGGGCGACGTCGGCGGCGAGCTCGTCGATCGTCCGTGCGTCGCAGGCGCGGACGACCGGGACGACGAGCCCCTGATCGGTCTGGACGGCCACACCGAGGTCGTACCGCTCGAGGTAGACGATCTCGTCGCCTTCGAGCCGGGCGTTCAGCTCGGGGAACTCCTTCAGCGAGAGTGCGCATGCCTTCAGCACGGTCGGGATCAGCCGCGCGAGATCGATCTGGTCGAAGTCGCACTCCTCGACCCACGTCACCGGCGGCACCTCGCGGTGCGCGCGCGTCATGTGCTCGGCGATCAGCCGGCGCACCCCGCGCAGCTTCTCGCGCCTGCCCCCTTCGGCCATGTCAGGGGTCTGACCCCTGACATGGCCGCGAACGTCGGTCTCGGTGATCTGGTCGTTTGGCCCCGTGCCGGTCACCTCGCCCAGCGGAACGCCCAGCTCCTGCGCGATTCTGCGCACCAGCGGGGTTGCGCGGACCCGTCCCGCGGGGACCGGTCCGGGGTCTGACCCCTGACCTGACTCTTTCGGCCCGGAGCGAGGTTGCTCCGACGAGTCCGCCGGCGATTCGCCGATCGCGACCAGCACGGTGCCGACCGGTACGACCTCGCCCTCGGCTACGAAGATGCGCGCGACCTTCCCGGCCGCCGGCGAGGGAATCTCGACGGTCGTCTTGTCGGTCTGGATCTCGACCAGCGGATCGTCCTCGGCAATCTCCTGGCCCTCCTCGACGAGCCAGCGGGCGATCTCGCCTTCGGTCAGGCCCTCGCCGAGATCGGGGAGCTTGAACTCGTACGGCACGGCAGCCGGAAGAATCTATCTGCGTGCGGTCGGGGGTGTCCCGCCCAGCTCGAGGAGCACCTCGTCCACGACCTCCCCTCGTCGAACGCGGCTCGGTCGGACGGATCGGCCGCACCGAAGACGGCGAGGCGGTTCGCCTCCTCGTCGCGCTGCTGCTCGAAGAGCACCGGCAGGTCGCCGGCGAGCACCTCGCGCAGGACGACGATCTCCTCGCTCAAAACTCGGTCAGCAGGCGCCGCGCCGCGTCGGCCACCCGCTCGACCGACGGCATGTACGCGTCCTCGAGCTGCCAGAACGGGTACGGGACGTCGTAGCCGGTGACACGCAGCACCGGGCCGCGCAGGTCGAGAATCGCCTTCTCCGCGATCACGGCGGCCAGTTCCGCGCCGAAGCCTGCGACCCGCGGGGCCTCCTGCACGATCACGACCCTCCCCGTCTTCCCGACCGAGGCGAGGAGCGTCTCCTCGTCGAGCGGCTTCAGCGTGCGCACGTCGAGCACCTCGACCGACGCGTCGAGCGCGTCCGCTGTGCGCTCGGCGACCGGCACCATCGCACCGTAGGCGACGATCGTCAGGTCGCTCCCCTCGCGCGCGACGCGCATTCTCCCGAGCGGTACGAGGTGCTCGCCCTCCGGCACGTCGCCGCGCGCCGTCCGGTAGACGAGCTTCGGCTCGAGGATCACGACCGGGTCCGGGTCGCGGATCGCCGCCGCCAGCAGGCCCTTCGCATCGGCCGGCGTCGAGGGAATCGCGACCTTCACTCCCGGCGCGTGGACGTAGTAGGCCTCAGGCGAGTCGTCGTGCAGCTCGGGAGCGCGGACGCCGCCGCCGTAGGGCATCCGCACGACGAGCGGAAAGGCGATCGCGCCGCGCGTGCGCCAGCGATAGCGACCGACGTGGTTGATCAGCTGGTCGAGGCAGGGGTAGCTGAAGGCGTCGTACTGCATCTCGCAGACCGGCCGCCAGCCGGCCATGCAGAGCCCGACCGCGGTGCCGAGGATCCCGGCCTCGGCGAGCGGCGTGTCGACGCAGCGGTCCGGGCCGAAGCGGTCGCGCAGGCCGGCGGTCGCCCGGAAGACCCCGCCGGCCCGGCCGACGTCCTCGCCCATCACCATCACGTTCTCGTCGCGTCCCAGCTCGACGTGCAGGCAGTCGTTGATCGCCTCGAGCAACGTCAGCTCAGCCACCGAGGATCCTCCGCAGCTCTGCGAGGTCGTCGGCGAGGCCGGCCGGCGGGTCGGCATACGCGTACTCGAAGACGAGACCCGGGTCGGAGGGCGGCTCGGCCTCGGCCTCGGCGATCCCCGCGCGCATCGCTTCCGCCGCGTCGGCCTTCACCCGCTCGGCGGTCTCGTCGTCGAGCACGCCGAGCCGCCTCAGATAGCCGTCGTAGCGGCCGACGCACTCGTTCCCCCGTTCCTCCTCCACGCGCTCCTGGTCGATGTAGGCGCTCGGGTCGTCGGCGGTCGCGTGCGGCGCGATGCGGTACGTGACCGCCTCGATGAAGGAGGGGCCGTCACCCGCGCGCGCCCTCGCAGCCGCCTCGCTCGTCGCCTCGTACACCGCCAGCACGTCGGCCCCGTCGACACGAACGCCCGGCATTCCGTATCCGATCGCCTTGTCGGCGAGAGTCGGCGCGGCGGTCTGCGCGGAGAGCGGCGTCGAGATCGCCCACTGGTTGTTGTTGCAGAACAGGATCACCGGCGCGCGCAGGACACCCGCGAAGTTGGCTCCCTCGTGAAACGCACCCTCGGAGGTCGCCCCGTCGCCGAAGTACGCGATCGCGCACGTTCGCTCGCCGCGCAGCTTCTTTCCCCACGCGAGGCCGGCGGCGTGGGGGAGATGGGTGGCGATCGGGATGCAGATCGAGGCGAGGTTGTACTCGAGCGGATTCCACCAGCCCTGCGGGTGGCCGCGCCACCACGAGAGCGGCGTCGATGGAGGCATCCCCCGCAGCAGTCCGATCGCAGATTCGCGGTAGCTCGGGAAGATCCAGTCCTCGCGCTCGAGCGCGTACGCTGACCCGACCTGCATCGCCTCGTGGTTGAAGAAGATCGCATAGGTGCCGATGCGACCCTGGCGGTGGTAGACGACCGAACGCTCGTCGTAGGTGCGCAGCAGGACGAGCTGCCGGTAGAGCTCGAGCAGATCGCTCTCGTCGAGCCCCTCGACCTTCCCGTCGGGGACGCTCGCGCCGTCTCCGATCACGCGGTGGAGGCCGCGCTCCACAGGAAGAACCTGGGTCATCCGCGGCCGATCGTATCGCTCAGGCGACGAGCACCGAGACGGCGCCTCGCTCGGCCTCGAAGACCGCCTCGCCGACGTCGCCCAGATCCTCGCCGTCGGCTTCCAGGGGCAGCGGCTCGTCGCAGGTGACCCGCACGCTGTCGACGTCATGCGCCGCGAGCACGCCCTGGGCACCGGCCAGGCCGCGTCCGACCATGACCCTCGCCACATAGCGGGCCGCCGCCAGCGGTCCCGCCTGCTCGGGCGCGACGACGTCGAGGCCGATCTCGAACCGCGCCGCCGGTGAGAACCGAAGCGGCCGAGGACCCGCGTAGGTGAAGACGGCGTCGTTCGAGACGAAGACGAGCGCGGCCCGTCCGAGACCCTCGACATCGAGCCGCGGCTCGTAGCCGCGCAGCAGCCTTCTGGCGACCACCCTGGCGTAGGCCAGGTCGCCGGCGCGTCGCCCGTCTCGGCCGCGCTTGTATGTCTCCAGCTCGCGCACGGTCTCGGAATCGACGCCGATCCCGGCCGAAAAGGCGAATCGGCGTCCGTTCACCCGGCCGAGCGAGATCAGGCGCTCGCGCACCGCCGCCGCCGGATCGCGGGGGACGCCGAGCGCCCGGGCGAGAACGTTCGTGTGGCCACCCGGAACGATCCCGAGCGGCTTGCCCGCCGGCAGCCCGTTCAGCGCCTCGTTGACGACACCGTCGCCGCCGAAGACGAAGACGACATCGCCGCCGGCCCGCCGCGCGAGCTCGGTCGCGTGCCCGCGGTGCTCGGTGAGGAGCGTCTCGACCGCGCCTAGCCGCTCCTCCACCGCCCGTACCCGCGCCTCCGTGACGCGGCTCGCGAACGGGTTGACGATCAGCGTCACCGGCCCCACGAGCCGAGCATGTCACGAACTAGGCGGGTGTCGAGTAGCCGCGCATGCCGTCCACGAGCAGCGCGTAGAAGCGGTCGGCGAGATCGTCGGTGTCGCGGCCTGCCTGCAGCCACGTGTAGGCCCAGTTCGCGGCCGAGAGGAGGAGCAGCGCGGCTGCGGCCTCGTCCAGGTCGGAGCGCAGCTCTCCGAGGTCGCGGCCTTCGCGGATCAGCTCGCGGATACGCTCCTCGTAGCGGTGCCGTTCGGCGACGATCTCGTCCCGCCGGTCGCCTTCGAGGTACCGCCATTCCTGGACGAAGACGGTCGCAACGTCGAGCTGCTCGGCGACGACCCGCAGGTGGCCGCGCAGGGCGAGGCGGATCTTCTCGGCCGCCGGCGCTTCCTCCGGGATCGCGTCGAGCGCGCCGTGGAATGCGGTCGCACCCTCGCGCATGGTCTCGTAGAGGAGATCCTCCTTCGAGGCGATGTGCGAGTACAGAGAGCCCTTCCGGACGCCGAGCGCTTCGGCGAGGTCGCCGATCGAGGTCCCGTGGTAGCCCTTCCGGGCGAACAGCCGTGCGGCCTCGCGGGTCAGCTCTGAGCGGCGGGTGGACATGCTACCGTCCGGACACTAACGATCGTTCGGCAGGAGGGCGCGGTGAACGAGCAGGAGTTCCTCGAGTACGTGCAGGCGGGCGGACAGGTCGAGGTCGACGACTGGATGCCCGACGAGTATCGGGCCAGGCTGATCAAGTTCATCGAGATGCACGGCAACTCGGAGCTGATGGGCGTGCTCCCAGAGCGGGAGTGGATCCTGAAGGCGCCGACGCTCCAGCGCAAGCTCGCGCTGACCGCCAAGGTGCAGGACGAGGTCGGCCACTCGCAGCTGATCTACCGCGTCGTCGAGGATCTGGGGAAGCCGCGGGCGCAGTGCCTCGACGATCTGATCTCGGGCAAGTCGAAGTTCCACAACGTCTTCCACTATCCGACGAAGACCTGGGGTGACGTCGGCGCGATCGCCTGGCTCGTCGACGCGGCCGCGATCATCAGCCAGAAGGCCCTGCTCCGCTGCTCGTACGCGCCCTACGCGCGGATCATGAAGAAGATCTGCTGGGAGGAGTCGTTCCACATCCTCCACGGCCGGGACGTCGTCCTGACGATGATGAACGGGACCGACGAGCAGCGCGAGCTGGTGCAGGAGGCGCTCGACCGCTGGTGGGGCCCCCTGATGCAGTTCCACGGCAATCCGATCCCCGCGGAAGACGACCCGGTGGTGCGGTGGCGGATCAAGACGCAGGGCAACGAGGAGGCGCGCCAGCAGTTCCTCGACGGCTACGTGCCACAGATCTGGGAGTTGGGTCTGACCGTGCCCGACCCGAAGCTCGCCAGGCGCGACGACGGGGTCTGGACGTACACCGAGCCCGACTGGCACGAGCTGAAGCACGTCGTCACCGGGCACGGGCCGAAGACGGCCGAGCGGCTCGAGTTCCGGCGGATCTCGCGCGAGGAGACCGCGTGGGTGCGGCGCGCGATGCTGGCAGAAGCAGCGTGATCTACGAGGTCTTCCGGCAGGAGCGCAAGGGAGCTGCGTTCGAGCACGCAGGCTCGGTCGTCGCCCCGGACGATGCGTTCGCCCGGATCTACGCGCACGAGCAGTACGGCCGCCGCGGAGAGTCGGCAGCCCTGTGGGTCGTCCCCCGCGACTCGGTCCTCGAGGACGAGGCCTTCGTCGACGAGCTGAACCGCAACTACCACCGGGTGGACGGCTACTCCCTGAAAGCGAAGCTGAAAGAGGCGCGTGACCGAGCAGGAACAGCTGCTTCTGGCGATCGCTGACGACGAGCTCGTCCTCGGCTGGCGCGACTCGGAGTGGACCGGGATCGCGCCCGTGCTCGAGGAAGACGTCGCCTTCTCGTCGATCGCGCAGAACGAGATCGGTCATGCGCGGGCGCTGTACCAGCTCGTGTCGGAGGACGCCGACGCGCTTGCCTTCGACCGGGAACCCGCGGAGTACGAGTGCTCGCAGCTCGTCGAGCTGCGCTTCGTGCCCGACTGGGCGCGAACGATCGCGCGGCGTGTGCTGTACGAAGCGATCGACGAGCTCCGGCTCGCCCGCCTGATGCGGTCGGCTGACCGGGCGGTCGCGGGCCTGGCGGCGAAGATCGACCGCGAGGAGGCCTACCACCGGATGCACGCCGAGATGTGGCGGGAGCGTCTGGGCGACGAGCCGCGCTTCCGGGAAGCGCTCGACGATCTCTGGCCGTACGCAGTGGCGGCGACCGAACCGGACGACCGCGACGCTCTCGCCCGCGTGTTCGAGCGGAAGCTTCCGAGTAACACCGTGCTACTCGGAAAGGAGCGCGGAACGCACACCGCGGATTGGCCCGATCTGTGGGGTGAGATGACGGTGGTGCGCCGCTCGGTGCCGGGCGCAGCATGGTGAGCGCGGACGCGGTCTGGTCGGCACTCGCCGAGGTGGAGGATCCGGAGATCCCGGTGATCTCGCTGATCGACCTCGGGGTGATCCGCGACGTGACGATCGAAGGCGACCGCGTCCACGTCGAGTTCACGCCGACGTTCCTCGGCTGTCCGGCGCTCGAGTTCATGCGCTCGCAGATGATCGAGGCGATCGAGGCGCTCGGTGCCGAAGCCAATGTCGAGGTGATCGCCGACGACTCGTGGTCGACCGACCGGATCACGCTCGAGGGCCGCGAGAAGCTGCGCGCAGCCGGCTTCGCCCCGCCGGCCCCGCGCGAGGCGACCGCGCCGAAGCTCGTCCAGCTTCAGAGCGCGGCCTTCCGCTGCCCCTACTGCGGCTCGACGGAGACGAAGCTGGAGAACATCTTCGGCCCGACCCCGTGCCGCTCGATCCGCTACTGCTCGAGCTGCCGCCAGCCGTTCGAGCAGTTCAAGACGATCTGAGAGTGCAAGCTCCACACGTGCCCGGTGGACACGGGATCTCCCAGGTGGGAGACTTCGAAGCATGAACCTGCTTGCGATCACCCAACACGGTGGACGTCGGATCGCCGAGGTCGCCTTCGTGCTCGAGGCGATTGCCGGCGCTGCGCTCGCACTCGCGGCCGTCGCGCCGTCCGGCAAGCTGATCGGGAGGTTGGTGGGCGGTGTCGCGCTCGCTGCCGGCTCGGTGCTGCTCGTCATCGCCGCGCACTGGGGCCACTTCGGCTAGCCGATCGACTTCAGACGTTTCTTCGATCTGAGCCGAAGGATCCGGTGTCGCGACCTGCTCGCGGCCACGGTCGCGGTGTCCGGCGAGATCAGCCTCCGGCGGAAAAGCGCTCGAGCAATCGCCGGGCGTACCAGTCCTCCCACGGCTCTCCCGGCTGCTCGGCGGTGTAGTCGCGGTCGAGCTGGACGAGGGCGTGGACGAGGTGGCTGCGCACCGGTTTCGAGCCGAGCTCGCCGGGAAGCTCCGAGAGGTCGAGGAGCCAGTCGGCATACCACGAGGCCCAGTCCGGGTCGTCGCCGTCGACGATCCGGTAGACGACGTGGTGCGTCTCGCCAGCCTCGTGCAGGAGCGCGCTGATCCGGGTGGCGTCCGCCATGCGGGGACGATACCTAGCGGAGGAGAAACCCCTCGCCGAGCTCGTCGTCGGGCTCGAGCACGAACTCGTGGCGGCCGGTCAGGTGGGCGCTGCCCTCGACCTCGGTGACCACGCCTTCGGGTCCCTGCTCGACCACTCGGCCGGTGAACTCGCTGCCGACGATGCTGAGGTGGCGAAGCTCCTCGCCGAGGGCGAGGCGGCCCTCGTCGTGGAGCAGCGCGAGCCGAGCCGAGGTGCCGCTGCCGCACGGCGAGCGGTCGACCTCCCCGTCGGCGAAGACCGTGATGTTCCGCTGCGTGAGCGGCGACTCGCCCTCCGCCTGCCAGAAGATCACGCCGTAGATACCGTTCAGCTCGGGCTCGGTCGGGTGGACGATGTCGTGGTCGAGCTCGATGTCTGCCTTGATCGCTCGGCCCAGCTCGATCAGGCGCGGCAGCTCGCCGGGTTCCACCCGTTCCTCCAGCGAGGCGTAGAACGCTCCGCCGAAGGCGAGGTCGACGCTGCGGCTCGCGGCGGCGAGGCCACGCGCGTGCACGAACGCCGGCACGTTCCGGAACCGCACCGAGACAACACGGCCGTCCTCGACCCGTGCGACCGTCGCCAGCCGGCCGGAGGGCACGTCGACCACGATCTCGGGCCCCGCGACCCGGCCGCTCTCGATCGCCCAGGTGACGAGCGCGATCGTCCCGTGACCGCAAGCGGTCGAGTAGCCGGCGTTGTGGAAGAAGACGACGCCGAGGTCGGCGCTGTCGTCCTCGGGCTCGGTGACGAAGCAGCCGTACATGTCGGCGTGGCCTCGGGGCTCGAAGACGAGCAGGCGGCGAACGTGGTCGAGCCGCTCCGCCGCGAACCGGCGCTTGTCGAGGATCGTGCGGCCCTCGAGCGGCTCGACGCCGCCGGTGACGATCCGGAACGGCTCGCCGCCGGTGTGGTAGTCGACGGTCGTGACGGTCGTCATATGCCGCTCCGTGGCATAGGACGGGGGAGGGGGTCGGGGGGAACCGGGAGGTTCCCCCACGAGCATCGGCCTCTAGAAGAAGGGGGTCCGTGGGGGAAACATGGTTTCCCCCACGGGAGCGAGCCGAAGGGGAGCGACGTCAACGACCGGTGAAGCTGGGCGGGCGCTTCTCCAGGAACGCCGCGACACCTTCGCGGAAGTCGTCCGTCTTCGTCGCTTCCGACTGGAGCTCGCCTTCCAGTGCCAGCTGCTCGTCCAGGGTTGCGTTCGGGGCGTGGTCGAACAGGCGTTTCGACATGCCGATCCCGCGTGTCGGCCGTGCGGCGAAGTCGGCCGCAAGCTCCGCGGCGCGGGCGGCGAGCGAGTCGGCCTCCACGACCTCGTCCACGAGACCCCACGCGAGCGCGTCCGCGGCGGACAGCTTCCGGTTCGAGCTCATCCACGTGAACGCACGCGAGGGGCCGAGCAGCCTGGCGAGGAAGTACGAGCCGCCCGAGTCGGGGACGAGGCCGATGCCGATGAACCCGGGGACGAAGCTCGCGTTGTCGGCGGCGATCCGGTAGTCGCACACGCAGGCGAGCGATAGCCCGGCGCCTGCCGCCGCACCGTTGACGGCCGCGATCACGGGCTTCTCGAGCGCACGGATCGCTCGCACGTTCGGGTGGTAGGTCGCCTCGAGGTGCTCGCCGACGTCGTGCTCGAGCTCGCGGAACTCGTTCAGATCCTGGCCTGCACAGAAACCCCGGCCCGCGCCCGTGATCACGACCGCGCGGACGTCGTCCGCCGCCGCCTCGTCGAGCGCGGCCTTCAGCGCCGCGTGCATCGAGGTGGTGAACGCGTTGTAGGCATCGGGTCGGTTGAGCGTGATCGTCAGGACGTTGCCGTCGCGCGTGGTCCCCACCTCAGCCATGCGAGAGCCTAACGCCGGCGTGCGAACGACCAGAAGGCGAGCGCGGCGATCCCGGCGACGATCTGCCAGCCGACCGTCAGCCGGCTCGGGTCGATCACCGGCTTCCAGGTCACCTCGCCGTCCCTGATCACGTACGCACCGACCGGTCGGGCGCGGAGCCCGAAACCGCCGCCGCCGTTGTCCTCGCTGTCGCCGCCTCCGCCCCCACCGCCGCTGACCGCAGCCACCGGGACGATCACGATGCCGTCCTGCTCGATCGGATCGCCGTACACACGGCGCACCGACATCGCCTCGCGGGCCCCGCTCAGTAGCTCATCGACGTTCATGACTGCTCCTTTCGCCGTTCGAGAAAGCTCCGCACGCCCTCGCCCGCCTCCTCGCTCAGCATCGAGACCGCGAGCCAGTCGCGCGCGTGCCCGATCGTCGCATGCCAGGCGAGGTCGCGCCAGAAGTCGAGCTGCACCTTCGCGTACCTCGTCATCAGCGGTAGCCGGCCGGCGAGCTTCTCGACCAGCTCGTCGACGACGGCGTCGAGCTCGGCAGCGGGAACCGAGCGGTTGACGAGGCCCCACTCCTCGGCCTTGGCCGCCGGGATCTCGTCGCAGAGGAGGAGGATCTCCCGCGCGCGGCGATCGCCGACCAGGATCGGCAGCCACTGGGTCGCGCCGGCCGCCGGAACCGAGCCGTGCTGAAGTCCGACATGACGGATGAACGCATCGTCCACGATCACCGACAGGTCGCACGCCATCTGCAGCTCGTTGCCGCCCCCGACGCAGATGCCGTTGATCCGGGCGACGCTCGGCTTGCCGATCCGCCGCAGCGCGGTTACGCCCGCGTCCATCGCGGCAAACCACTTCCAGTACTCGCGCTCGTTGCCGACGTAGCCCTCGTCCGCCCAGGACCGCAGGTTGGCGCCGACGCAGAACGCCCGCCCGGCGCCGGTGAGCACGACTGCGCGCACCTCGTCGTCCCAGGAGGCGTCCTCGCAGGCGCGCGCCAGCTCGCGCAGCATCCGGAAGTCGAAGGCGTTCAGCACGTCCGGCCGGTTGAGCGTGATCGTCGCCCGCGGCGGTGCCTTCTCGTACAGGATCGACTCGAAGCCGAGCTCGTCGGGCGAACGGGGTGCGGGGCGTTCGGGCTCAGTCAACGGCGACCAGGTACACGGAGTGGCAGAGGTCGGCGTGCTGCTCGTACTGCTCGGCGTCGGGCTCGGCCTCGTAGACGGCGATGACACGGATCACCGGCACACTCCTTCCAGCTCGGTAACGGCCGGAGCCTACTGCTCAGAGCCCAACGATGTCGTCGGGCCGAACCGGCACCCGTGCAAGCTCCCGCCCGGTCGCGTCCCGCAAGGCTGAGACGATCGCCGCGGTCGAGACAACGGTCGGCGGCTCGCCGACGCCCTTCACCCCGTAGGGCGCGTCCGGCTCCGGGTGTTCGATCAGCTCGGCGACCACCGGCGGCATGTCGAGTGTCGTCGGGATCAGGTAGTCGGTGAAGCTCGCGTTCGTGATCAGGCCGTCGCGGGTCTGGATCTCCTCCATCAGCGCCAGCCCGAGGCCCTGCGCCGTTCCTCCCTCGATCTGGCCGTGCACCGCCTGCGGGTTGATCGCCCTGCCGACGTCCTGTGCGGTCCCGATCCAGACCACGCGCGTCAGGCCGAGCTCGACGTCCACCTCCGCCACGACGCGCATCGCGGCGGTCGCCAGCGCCACGTGGCTCCGCTCGCCCGTCGTCTGGCCGGTCTCGGGGTCGAGTGGCCAGGTGCGGGGGTGGTGGTAGACGCGCTCGACGTCGGCGTCACCGCCGGTGCGCGCACGCTCGTCGAGCGCGGCGCGGCACGCCAGTTGGACGGCACCGCCGGCCATCCAGGTCAGTCGCGACGCCGACGAGGAGCCGGACGAGGCGACGCTCGATGTGTCCGCCGGGACCAGCAGGACGTCGTCGAACCCAAGCTCGGTGCGCGCAACCTGAAGGATCACGCTGGAGACCCCCTGCCCGACCTCGACGGCTGCGCACTGAATCTCCGCCGCGGGCGGGTCACCGGCGATCCGCACTCGCGCCGCGCAGAAGTCGTCGAAGCCTTCCGAGTAGCAGATGTTCTTGAAGCCGACGGCAAAGCCGACTCCCCTGCGGACACCCTCGCCGCGGGTCGTGTTCCCGGCACCGCCGGGAAGGCGGATCGGCTCCCGCGGTAGCTCCTCCGGCTCGGGAACGGGTAGCGCCGCAGCCCGGCGGATTACCTCTGCGACGGGCATCGACCCGGTCAGTACCTGTCCGGTGACCAGCGTGTCGCCCGGGGCGAGCGCGTTCAGCAGTCGCAGCTCGACGGGATCGATCCCGAGCGCGGCCGCCAGCTTGTCCATCTGCGACTCCGCAGCGAAGCAGGCTTGAACGGCGCCGAAGCCGCGCATGGCGCCCGCCGGCGGGTTGTTCGTGTACACGGCGGTGCCCTCGATCAAGGCGTTCGGCACCACGTACGGCCCGGGCGCGAAGGAGCACGCGTTCCCGATCACCGCGGTCGAC
Source organism: uncultured Actinomycetes bacterium (assembly GCA_963803325.1). Taxonomy (GTDB): domain Bacteria; phylum Actinomycetota; class Thermoleophilia; order Gaiellales; family Gaiellaceae; genus DATBLE01. The sequence continues at coordinate 311,968 of CAWDLU010000001.1, forward strand.
GACGATGCGTAGGCGCCGCCGTCGAGCAGGATCTGCATCCGAACGCACACCAGGCGGCCCTCCGCGGTCGCGCGATGCTCGGCCCGGATTCTCGCCGGATGGCGGTGGACATGGCCGACGAACGACTCCTCCCGGCTGTAGACGAGCTTGACCGGCCGCCCGGTGTGGAGTGCGAGCATCGCACCGTGGATCTGCATCGACAGGTCCTCCCGCCCGCCGAAGGCGCCGCCGACGCCCGCGAGATGGATTCGCACCTGCTCGGGTGGAAGGCCGAGGCAGGGTGCGACCTGATCCCGGTCGACGTGCAACCACTGTGTCGCCACGTAGATGTCGATGCCGCCCTCGCCGTCGGGGACGGCCAGCCCCGACTCCGGGCCGAGGAAAGCCTGATCCTGGATGCCGGTTGCGTAGACGCCCGAGACCATCACGTCGCCCTCCGCTTCGGGATCTCCATGGCGGACGACGATGTGCCGAACGATGTTCGGTCGCGGGTCGTCGCGGTACCCGTGTCCCATCGTCGGGCGGTCGGGGTGGAGCGGCTCCTGCGCGGTCGCGCGCTCTGGGTCGGAGATCAGCTCGAGCGGCTCGTACTCGACGCGAATCTTCTCGGCGGCGCGGCGCGCCTCCTCCGGATGCTCGGCGGCGACGAGCGCGACCGGCTCGCCGAAGTAGCGCACCCGGTCGATCGCGAGCACCGGCTGGTCGGGGAACTCGAGGCCGTAGAGCTTTGCCCCCGGCACGTCGGCGTGGGTCAGCACCGCATGAACTCCCGGCATCGCGAGCGCGCGGGAGATGTCGATCAACGCGACTCGCGCGTGCGCGTGCGGGCTGCGCAGCGTGTGGCCCCAGAGCATCCCCGCTGCCCAGAGGTCACTGGCGTAGGCGAACTGCCCGTTCGTCTTCGGAACACCGTCGGCGCGCGGCACGCTCTCGCCGATCGTCCCGACCCGGAGCTGCCGAACGATCGCCGGGCTCACGTCGACTTCCACGGCGTGGGGTCGTGCCCACGGCTCCCCACCCTGGGTGGGGAAGAAATCCACCCGCCACCCGCCGTCGACGGTACCGGGAAAGGCGTGACCCGTCTGTGACGGGAGCGGGCCGACAGCGCACCAATCCTTCCCCCGATCATGCGCTGCCCGCTGCGAGCCGCACCGCGTCGAAGATCTTCCGGTAGCCGGTGCAGCGGCAGAGGTTGCCCGAGAGGGCCTCGCGGATCTCGTCCTCGCTCGGGTCGGGCTGTCGCGTCAGCAGGTCGGCCGTGGCCACGACGAGTCCCGGCGTGCAGAACCCGCACTGGACGGCGCCGGCCTCGACAAACGCCTCCTGCACCGGGTGAACCTCCTCGCCGCCGGCCAGTCCCTCCACGGTGACGACCTCGTGGCCGTCGGCCTGGGCGGCCAGCACCAGGCATGCACAGACGAGCTGCCCGTCGAGGAGGACCGAGCACGAGCCGCACTCCCCCTGCTCGCAGGCGTTCTTCGAGCCGGGCAGCCCGAGCCGCTCGCGCAGCGCGAAGAGCAGGCTCTCGCCCGGCCAGACGTCGGCCTCGCGCTGGTCGCCGTTCACGGCGAACGAGATCCTCACGCGAGGATCCTCTCCAGCGCCCGGCCGGCCAGCACCCGCAGGGCGTGCCGCCGGTACGCCGCCGTGCCGCGCACGTCGTCGATCGGACTGGCGGCCGCGACGACACGATCGGGGAACGACTCCGCCTCGTCGATCGGGCGGGTGACCAATCCCACCACCGGGCCCGACGAGCCGAACGACGCTCGCAGCTCGTCGCGCTCCCGGTCGGCGAGGACGGCGAGCGAGCACACGGCGATCACCATCGCGTTCCTCGGCCCGACCTTCATGAAGGTCTGCGGCGCGCCCGAGGGCTCGACCAGCACCGCGGTGATCAGCTCGTCCGGCTCGGCCGCGTTGCGCTTCGGGCCGACCAGGAACTCCCCGAGCGAAAGCGTTCTGACGCCGCGCACGCTCGCCAGCTCGACCTCGGCTCCCTCGACCAGCAGCGGCGGCAGCGCGTCTCCGGCCGGCGAGGCGGTGCCGAGGTTCCCGCCGAGCGTGCCGCGGTTTCGGATCTGGGGCGAGCCGACGGTGCGCGACGCTTCCGCGAGCGCGGGCATCAGCTCGGCGAGCGGCGCCTCCATCGCCTCGGCGTAGGTGAGCCCCGAGCCGAGCCGGAGCGCGCCGTTCTCGGGCGACCAGCCGCGCAGCTCCGCGACCTCGTTCAGGTTGAGCAGCACCTCCGGCCGCCGGCGGTCGAAGTTCAGCTCGACCATCACGTCGGTGCCGCCCTGGATCGGCACGGCACCGGGATGCTCGGCCTTGGCCTGGAGCGCCTCGTCCAGGGTGTGTGGGGTGACGACCTCCATCAGCGTTCCTCGCGCACGTACGGCACCCCGAGGCTACCGGGCGCACCGAGCCGCCGTTTGGCCAGGCCGGTCGAGACCACCACGAGCACCACGATCGTCATCACGTACGGGAGCGATTGGAGGAATTCCGGCGTGATGTTCACGTCGTGAGCCTGGAGAGCAAACGGCAGCGCAGAGAGGCCGCCGAAGAGATACGCGCCGACCAGGCAGAGCTCGGGCCGCCAGAAGGCGAAGATGACGAGGGCGATCGCGATCCAGCCTGCTCCGTTGACGAGCGTGTCGCCGGCGACCCAGCCGGGTGTGATCGAGAGGCTGTAGCAGGCACCGCCGACGCCCGCGAGCGCTCCTCCGATCATCACGTGCGCGTACCGGTACAGCGTGACGTTGATGCCCATCGCGTCCGCCGAGGCCGGCGACTCGCCCACGGCCCGCACGTTCAGCCCGAAGCGGGTGCGGTGCAGGTAGATCGCGACGAGCGCGGTCAGCGCCCACGACGCGTACACGAGCGCGGACTGGTCGAAGAGGATCGGCCCGAGCACCGAGAGATCCTTCAGCCCGAACACGTCGATCGAGGCGAACTGGTGGGTCGCCGGCTTTTCGGCCAGGTGGAGCTCGTTGCCCAGGTACGCCGACAGCCCGAGCCCGCCTGCGAAGATCGTCAGCGCCAGCCCCGAGACGATCTGACTTGCCCGCAGCGTGATCGTCAGGAAAGCGTGGATCGCTGCTATCGCCGCGCCCGCGACGAATGCGGCGAGCACGGCGAGGAGCAGCACGGCGGCGTCCGCCCCGTGCACGCGCTGCGTCGCCCAGAACCCGATCGCCGCGCCGAAGAGCATCATCCCCTCGACGCCGAGGTTGAGCACGCCCGAGCGCTCCGCGAGGAGCTCGCCGAGAGCCGCGTACAGGAGGGGTGTCCCGTACAGCACCGCCTGGGCGAGGACGACGACGAGCAGGCTGTTGTTGATCATGCGGGCTCCGGAGCGGAGTCGGCTTGCGGTTTCGCTCGGCGCACGATTCTCGCCCGGTACCGGATCAGCAACTCGCCGCCGAGGGCGCAGAAGAGGATCACCCCCTGCATCACGCCGACGAGGCCGGACGGGAAGTCCACCCCCTGAAGCGTGAAGCCGGCGTTCTGGAGGCCGCCGAGCAGCGCGGCGACGAGACAGACCGCGAACGGGTTGTAGCGGGCGAGCGCGGCGACGACGATCCCGGTGTAGCCGAAGGCGGCGCCCTGGAGCCCGGTCGGGTCGAGCGTGTGGGTGAAATCGCCGATCTGGCTGGCACCGCCGATCCCGGCGAGCGCACCCGAGAGAGCCATCACCGCGAGGATCTTCCGGCGCGTCCGCATGCCGGCGTACCTCGCCGCCCGGGGCGAGTCGGCGATCACGCTCACCTCGAAGCCGAAGCGCGTCCGCGAGTACAGCGTCCACGCGAAGGCGGCGACACCGATCCCGATCAGGAAGCCGAGCGGCAGGACGACACTCGAGCCGAAGACGGGCCACTCGGACGCGGACGGCATCGGCTTTCCCTGCGGGAAGGCTCTGGCCTGGAGCGTCGAGGTGTCGCGCCAGTACGAGGCGCTGTCGAAGATCAGGTACGTGAGCAGGTAGCCCGCCACGTAGTTGAGCATCAGCGAGGTGATGATCTCGTTCGTGCGGGCGAACGCCCGGAGGATGCCGGGGATCAGCGACCAGACGGCGCCCAGCGCGCCGGCCGCAACGGACATCGCCAGCACGTAGACGACGATCGAGTGGACATGGTGGTCGCCAAGCTCGAGCGCAATCCAGGAGGCACCGGCCGCACCGAGGTACAGCTGCCCCTCGGCCCCGATGTTGAAGAGCTGCATCCGGAACGCGGCCGCGGCCGCGAGCCCGGTGAAGAGGAGCGGCGTCGCCGAGATCAGCGTCGCGGAGAACGCGCCGTTGCCCGTGAAGCCCGCCTCGAGGATCTTCCTGTACGTGTGCCCGGGGTCGTGGCCGGTGGCGGCGAGGATGACCGCCATGATCCCGGCGGCCACAGCGAGGGACCCGGCCGGGACGGCCGCGGACAGCCACCGTGGCTGCTGGAGCCGGCGCTCGAACCTGATCATCGGCTGCCCCCGGCCATCAGGTAGCCGATGTCTCCGACCGTCGCGCTGCCCGCATCCACCTCGCCGACGATCGCACCCTCGTACATGACGACCACCCGGTCGGCGAGCGCGAGGATCTCGTCCAGGTCCTCGCTGATCAGGAGAACGCCGACCCCCGCGCCGACCGCCTCCCGCAGATGGGCGTGCACCGTCTCGATCGCACCCACGTCGAGGCCGTGCGTCGGCTGTGCGGCGATCAGCACTCCGGGCTCTCCGTTGAACTCGCGGCCGAGCACGAGCTTCTGGAGATTGCCGCCGGACAGGTTGCGCGCCGGTGCGTCGGGGCTCGGCGTCATCACGTCGTAGCGCTGGATCAGCGAGCGGGCAACCTCCTCCATCTTCCGCAGAGAGAGGAACGGGCCGCGCGAGATGGGCGGCGCCCGATACGTCTTCATCACGACATTCCGCGTGACGCTGAGGCTCGGGGACAAGCCGGTACCGAGCCGATCTTCGGGAACATGGCCGACGCCGGCCGAGATCGCGTCACGCGGGTTGCCCGGGCGTAACGGGCGACCGGCCACCCTGATCGTGCCCGCAGACGGCGCGCGCATCCCCGAGATCGTCTCGGCCAGCTCCCGCTGACCGTTCCCTGCGACCCCGGCCACTGCGACGATCTCGCCCGCGTGCACCTGGAGGGAGACGCCCTTCAGCGCCTCGCCTCCGCGATCGCCGGGAGCGCTCAGCCCTTCGACCTCGAGCACGACCTCGCCGAACGTGTGCTCGCGTGCGCGTCTCTGCGCCACGTCCAGCTCGCGGCCGACCATCAGCTCCGCGAGCGAGCGCATTGTGGCTTCGGAGGCGGCGACGGTTGCAACTTTGCGGCCCGCTCGAAGGACGGTCACGCGGTCGGCGACCGCTTTCACCTCGCGCAGCTTGTGCGAGATGAAGATCACCGTCTTGCCCTCCTGCGCCATCGCCCGCAGCGTCTCGAAGAGCACTTCGGCCTCCTGCGGCGTCAACACCGCGGTCGGCTCGTCCATGATCAGGATGCGCGCTTCGCGATAGAGCGCCTTCAGGATCTCGACGCGCTGCTGCTCGCCGACCGACAGCTGCCAGATCCTGGCCCGCGGCTGGACGCCGAGCCCGTAGCGCTCGCCGAGCTCCGTAATGCGCCGCTCGATCGCCCGCGGCTGGACGAACAGGCGCCGTCCCTCACCGCGGTGGTCGCCGAGAATGACGTTCTCCGCCACCGAGAAGGGCTCGACGAGCAGGAAGTGCTGGTGGACCATGCAGATGCCCGCGACGAGCGCATCGCGAGGCGATTGGAAGCCGACCTGCTCGCCGTAGAGCTCGATGCGGCCCTCGTCGGGCCGGTAGAGGCCGGAGAGGATGTTCGAAAGGGTCGTCTTGCCGGCGCCGTTCTCGCCGAGCAGTGCGTGGACCTCGCCGGCCGCGGCCTCGAAGTCGACGTCCTGGTTCGCAACCACGCCGGGGAACCGCTTCGTGATCCCGAGCATTCGAACCGCAGGAATCGGAGAGGCGCCGGACGGGCCGGCGCCTCTCTCATCTACTCCCATGACGGGGGCCGGTTCCCCCAACGATCTATCCCGGCGGGAAGACCTTCGAGATCGACCCGACCATGCCCCTGGCGAGCCACTGCATCGAGTACAGGTCCGGCAGCACCTTCAGACGCTTGCCGGCCGGCACCATCAACTTGCCGCTCTGGTCGTACAGGGGCCCCTGGAAGACGGCGAACTTCCCGGACACGATCGCCTTCTTCTTCGCCGCGATCAGCGCCTTCGTCTTCGCACTCACCTTCGGGCCGAACGGGGCGAGGCCGGTGAAGCCGTCGTTGATCGTCCCGTAGTAGAAGCCGGGCTTCCAGGTGCCGTCGATCGCCGCCTTGATGCGGCGGGCGTAGTACGGCCCCCAGTTGTAGACCGCGGCGGTCAGCCACTGCTTGGGCGCCGACTTCTGGGCGTTGGAGTCGTACCCGACCCAGGGAATCCTGTGCGTCTCGGCGTAGACCCCGGCCGCCGGGCTGTCGACGTTCTGACCGAGCACGTCCACCCCCGAGGAGACGAGGTTCGCGGCCGCAGCGGTCTCCTTCGGCGGCGAGTACCACGCCGTCGTCCAGATCAGCTTCACCTTCGCGCCCGGGTGCGTGGCCTGCGCGCCGAGGAGGAAGGCGTTGGCGTGCCGAACGACCTCGGGGATTCCGAAGGGCACGATGTAGCCGATCACACCCCTCTTGGTGGCCGCCCCTGCGGCCATGCCCGAGAGGTAGATCGTGTCCTCACCGGCTCCGAAGTACTCGGACTCGTTCGGCTTGATCTGGGTCCCGGTCGCCTGCTCGAAGAGCACGTTCGGGTACTTCTTGTACAGCTGGCCGTTGACGCCGTTCTCGAACATGCCGAACGACGTGCCGAAGATCATCGTGTAGCCGTCGCGGACGAGACCGGCGACGACCTGCGGCACCTGGGCGTTCGAGACCACGTTCTCCTTGTAGGTCGTCTGGATCTTGGCGCCGAGCATCTTCTCGGCGTACAGGCGCCCATCGTCGTGCGCCTGCGACCAGCCGCCGTCGTTGTGCGGGCCCGGGTAGATCCAGGCCACCTTCAACACCTTCTGCTTTCCACCCGGCTTCGCCGCCGCCAATCCGGCCAGCGACGCAGCCACGAGCACCAGGCACGCAAGCAGCGCGCCCAGCACGAATCTCCGCTTCATCATCCCGCTCCTCCTGAGTCCTGTGGGACTGCCCGAAGCTCGACTATATGAAGTTGAGGCACGGCCGTACAGAGCAAATCGGGCTATGGTCGGCCGACGGATGACGCTGCTCCTGGACCGAGCCTGGATCTGCACGATGGACGACACGGGCCGCGAGTTTCCCGACGGCTGGGTGCTTGTGCGCGATGGTCTGGTCGCGGCGGTCGGAGACGGGGCGCCGCCGGGGGCGGACAAGCGGGTCGACCTCGCCGGCGCGGTCGTCACCCCCGGTCTCGTCAACACCCACCATCATCTGTACCAGGCGCTGACGCGCGCGAGGGCGCAGGAGGCGACGCTGTTCGAGTGGCTGCGCGAGCTCTATCCCGTCTGGGCACGGATCGACGCCGAGGCTGAATACGCTGCCGCGCGGACGGGGCTGGCAGAGCTGGCGCTGTCGGGGTGCACAACCGTCTTCGACCACCACTATGTCTTCCCGCGCGGGCGGGACGGGCTCGTCGAGGCTGAGCTTCGGGCAGCGCGCGAGCTCGGAGTTCGGATCGTCGCCTCGCGCGGGTCGATGGACCTCGGCGCCTCCGACGGCGGCCTGCCGCCCGACGAGCTCGTCGAGGAGATCGACCACGTGCTCGCCGAGACCGAGCGGCTCGCGGCGCTTCAGGACGAGTTCGTGCGGATCGCGGTCGCGCCGTGCTCGCCGTTCTCGGTGACGAAGCAGCTGATGGTCGAGTCGGCGGAGCTGGCGCGACGGCTGGGGCTCCGGCTGCACACGCATCTGGCGGAGACGGTCGAGGAGGACGCGTACTGCCTGGAGCTGTACGGTTGCCGTCCGGTCGAGTACCTCGAGCAGCTTGGCTGGGTCGCCGGCGACGCCTGGTGCGCGCACTGCGTCCACCTGTCGGCGGACGATGTGAGGATCTTCGGCGCGGCCGGCGTGGGGGTGGCCCACTGCCCGACGTCGAACCTGCGGCTGGGCGCGGGGGTTGCGCCGGTTCGGGAGCTGCTCGACGCGGGCAGCCCGGTCGGGCTCGGCGTCGACGGATCGGCCTCGAACGAACGGAGCGACCTGTTCTTCGAGGTGAAGCAGGCGCTCCTGGCCGCACGGGGGCGAGGCGGGCCGAAGGCGATGACGGTGCGCGAGGCGCTCCGCCTGGGGACGCGCGGCGGCGCGGCAGTCCTGGGCCGCGACGACCTCGGGCAGCTGGCGACGGGGAAGCGTGCGGACATCGCGGTCTGGCGGACGGACGGGCTCGAGCTGGGCGGGGCGGAGGACCGGGTGGCCGGGCTCGTTCTCTCGGCGCCGCACCGGGTCGACCGGCTGTACGTCGGCGGCGAGGAGGTCGTGCGCGAAGGGCACCTCGTCCGCGCCGACGAGTCCGAGATCGCCCGCGAGCACCGCGTCCAGGCCCGGCGCCTTCCCTGACCGAGCCCACCTCGAGGTCAGCGGTCGGCGACCGGGCCTTGGGGAAGTGGGGAATCCACTGATTGCCTCTACGGCGAAGCACCGAAGCCGCCGCACCGGCCAGACCCTAGTTTCGTACGAAACAGCCGGTGAGGAGGCAGCGTGGGTACGGAGCAACTCGGCCCGGAACGGGGGCTCGTCGATTCGCAGGCACTCGAGCGGGCCGCCGACCGCTGCCGAGAAGCCGGCATCGCGCTGCCGACCTTCGCGCAGCTTGCGAATCCGGCGCTGATCTCCGACCGGGTCCTGGACGGGCTCGCCGCCGTCGGGCCCGACGAGCCTCATCCCCTCAACCTTTTCCGGGTGCACTGGTTCAACGACAGGCGCCGAACGGCAATCGCCGCGGTTCCCGAGCACGTCGTGCTTCCGCGCGAGCTCACCGGCGTCGACGCAAAGATCGTGGTCGCGCTCGGCGACCGCTTTCCGCTGATCGGGGCGCACAAGGTCCTTGCCGCGTATGGGTGCCTGGCGCCGCGGCTGATCACGGGCGCGTTCGATCCCACCCGCGACCGCGCGGTATGGCCGTCCACGGGCAACTACTGCCGCGGCGGCGTCGCGATCTCGCGGCTGATGGGTTGCCGCGGGGTCGCCGTCCTCCCCGAGGGGATGAGCGCGGAGCGCTTCCACTGGCTGGAGCGGTGGGTCGCCGATCCCGAGGACGTGATCCGCACCCCCGGCACCGAGAGCAACGTCAAAGAGATCTACGACCGCTGCCACGAGCTCGAGGCCGACCCCGAGAACGCGATCCTCAACCAGTTCTCGGAGTTCGGCAACTACGTCGTCCACTACCTCGCCACCGGGCGGGCGCTGGAGCAGGTCTTCCGGCATCTCCACGCAGACGATCCGCAGCTGCGCCTGCGCGCGTTCGTCTCGGCGACCGGGTCGGCGGGCACGATCGCAGCCGGGGACTACCTCAAGCAGCAGCTCGGGTCGCTGATCGTCGCCGTCGAGGCGCTCGAGTGCCCGACGATGCTCCGCAACGGCTTCGGCGAGCACAACATCCAGGGGATCGGGGACAAGCACATCCCCCTGATCCACAACGTCCTGAACACCGACGTCGCACTGGCCGTCTCCGACCGGGCGACCGACCGGCTCGGCGTGCTCTTCGGCACGGAAGTGGGCCGGCGCCATCTCGCCTCGCGCCGCGGGGTGCCCGAGGCGGTCATCGCCGAGCTGCCCTCGCTGGGGCTGTCGAGCATCTGCAACGTGCTCGGCGCGATCAAGACGGCCAAGCACTTCGACCTCGGCCCGCAGGACGTGGTCGTGACCGTCGCTACCGACGGCGCGGCGCTGTACGAGAGCGAGCGCGAGCTGGCGCTGCTCGAGCACTTCCCCGGCGGCTTCGACGAGGTCGCCGCCGCGGAGGTCTTCGGCGAGCACCTGCTCGGCGCCGCGACCGACAACCTCCGCGAGCTGACCTGGGAGGAGCGCGAACGGATCTTCAACCTCGGCTACTTCACCTGGGTCGAGCAGCAGGGCGTGTCGATCGAGGAGTTCCAGGCCAGGCGCGATCCCGCCTTCTGGGCGGCGAAGCAGGCGCTCTGGGGAGCGTGGGACGAGCTGATCGACGACTTCAACGCCCGGACGGGCGTGCTCGGGACGTCGTGAGTACAACCGCGACCGGCCTTGCCACGCGGCTCGTCTGCGCCGGTTGCGGAGCCTCGCCCGTTCCGGGCGATCCCTACCCCTTCCGCTGCCGGAACGCCGGTCGTGACGACGCCGACCACGTACTGCGGCGCGAGCTCGATCCGGCCGAGCTCGCCTTCCCCGTCGAGGACGGCGAGCCGAACCCGTTCGTCCGCTACCGAGCACTTCTCCACGCCTACCACCAGGGCCTCCCGGATGCGGAGTTCTGCGCCCTCGTGCGCCGGCTCGACGACCGCGTTGCCGCAGTCGACGGGCACGGGTTCGCGGCGACGCCGTTCATGCGCTCTGACCGCCTGAGCGACCGGCTCGGGTTCTCCGAGCACGGCGGCGTCTGGATCAAGGACGAGACAGGCAACGTGTCCGGCTCGCACAAGGCGCGACACCTCTTCGGAGTGCTGATCTGGCTCGAGGTCGCCGAGCTGCTCGGCCTCGCCGACCGGGACCGGCGGCGCGACCCGGCGATCGCGAGCTGCGGAAACGCGGCGCTGGCGGCGGCGGTCGTCGCCGCGGCCGGAGGACGGACGCTCCGCGTCTTCGTCCCCACCGACGCCGACCCGGTCGTGCTCGAGCGCCTCGCCGACCTCGGCGCGCAGGTCACGGTCTGCCCGCGTGAGCCGGGTGTCGCGGGAGACCCGACCGTCCGGCGCCTGCACGAGGCGCTTGCCCAGGGCGCGCTGCCCTTCACCTGTCAGGGCGACCTGAACGGGCTCGCCGTCGAGGGCGGGCAGACGCTTGCGTACGAGCTCGTCGCTGCCGGCCCGCCGGTCGACCGCCTCGTCGTGCAGGTCGGCGGCGGCGCGCTTGCGAGCGCCTGCGTCCACGGGCTCGGGGAGGCGGTCGCGCTGGGCGCGCTGGCGGCGATGCCGCGGATCGACACCGTCCAGACGGAGGGCGCGTGGCCGCTGAAGCGTGCGTTCGACGCCGTCGTCCGGAACGGCGACCTCGGGTACGCGGCGCAGCACCGCTCGGAGTTCATGTGGCCCTGGGAGGAGGCGCCGCGCAGCATTGCGCACGGCATCCTGGACGACGAGACCTATGACTGGCTCGCGGTCGTCGAGGGAATGCTCGCCACCGGCGGGACGTCGGTCGTCGCCGGCGACGAGGCGCTCGCCCGCGCAAACGCCCTCGCCGTCGAGGCGACGGGAATCGACGTCGACCCGACCGGATCCGCGGGGCTGGCCGGTCTGGCCCTGCTGCGTGCCGCGGGCGAGGTGGGAGACGACGAGCGCGTCGGGCTGCTGTTCACAGGAGTGAATCGACAGAAGGAGAGACCACGATGAGAAGCTTCCTCGGCAGAGACATCCTGTCGCTGAAGGAGTTCGAGCGCGCCGACTTCGAGCGTGTGTTCGAGGTTTGCGACGAGCTGGCCCCGATCGCCAGGAACCGGCGGAACACGGACCTGCTTGCCGGCAAGACCCTCCTGACCGCCTTCTACCAGCCGAGCACCCGCACGCGACTGTCGACGGAGGCCGCGATGCACCGGCTCGGCGGTCACGTGCTCGGGTTCTCCGACGCGAAGATGACCCGGGCCGGGGACTTCTACCAGGAGTCGATCAAGGACACGGTGCACATGCTCGAGTACTACGGCGACGTGATCGCGATGCGCCACTTCGAGCAGGGCGCTCCCACCGAGGCGGCGAAGTGGGCGTCGATCCCGGTGATCAACTGCGGCGACGGCTGGGGCGAGCACCCGACCCAGGTGCTGACCGATCTGTACACGACGCGGAACGAGCTGGGAGCAATCGACGGGAGGACGTTCCTGCTCGTCGGGGACATGCGCATGCGGACGATGCACTCGATCCTCTACGCGCTCTCGCAGTTCGACGCCAAGGCGTACGTCGTCGGGCCGCCCGAGATGTCGCTCCTGCCCGAGTTCATGGCCGAGCTGGACGAGCGGAACGTCCGCTACGAGGAGGCCGCGTCGGTCGAGGACGTCATCGGCGACTGCGACGTGATCTACATGGAGCCGGTCGTCCAGGCCGACTACACGAAGTCGCTCGACGAGCGCGGGGACGGCGGCGGAGTCGCAACCACTCCGAAGGCGTACCAGGTCACGCGTGAGCTGCTTCGCGAAAAGGCGAAGACCGCTGCGATCATTCTGCACAGCCTCCCCCGGATGGACGAACTTCCGGCGGACGTCGACGCGACGCGCCACGCCCGCTACTGGCAGGAGGCCTTCAACGGCGTGGTGATGCGAATGGCCCTGCTCGCGCTGGTGCTGGGCGCCGAGGAGTAATCGTGGAGTTCACGCTCAACGGCGAGCTCGTCGCAGTCGACGTCGGGCAGGGCGAGACCCTCCTCGACCTGCTGCGCGAGCGCCTGGGCCTCCGTTCGATGAAGGACGGGTGCGCCCCCGAGGGCTCGTGCGGCGCGTGCACCGTGATCGTCGACGGTCGAGCCGCCGTCTCCTGCGCGCAGAAGGCAACGCGGGTCGAGGGCAAGCAGGTCGTCACCCAGGAGGGGCTGCCGGAGCAAGAGCGGCGCCTCTGGGCGGACTCGTTCGTCGCGGCGGGCGCGTCGCAGTGCGGCTTCTGCTCGCCCGGGATCGTGATGAAGGGCGTGGCGCTGCTGGCGAAGAACTCCGACCCGTCGCGGGAGGAGGTCGCGCACGCGCTGCTCGGCAACCTCTGCCGCTGCACGGGCTACGTGAAGATCGTCGACGCCGTGCGGTTCGCCGCGGCCGCCCGCCGAGGCGAGCCTCTTCCGGCGCTCGATCCGAGCGGGCGGGTGGGCACGAGCGCTGCGCGCTACCAGGGGCCGGAGCTGGCGCTCGGCGACGAGGCGTTCGTCGGCGATCTGACCGCGCCCGGAATGCTGCACGGAGCACTGCGTTTCTCGGACCACCCGCGGGCGCGGATCCTTCGCATCGACACGACCGGGGCGGAGGCCCACCCCGGCGTGGTCGCCGTCGTGACCGCGAAGGACGTTCCCGGCGAGCGGACGCAGGGCGCGATCACGAAGGACTGGCGCCAGCTCGTCGCCGAGGGCGAGGAGACCGCCTACGTCGGCGACGTGATCGCGGCGGTCGCAGCCGAGACGCGGCACGCCGCCCGCGAGGCCGCGGCGCTCGTCGAGGTCGAGTACGAGGTGCTCGACCCCGTCACCGATCCGTTCGACCCGCGCGCCGCCGTGCTCTCGACCTCGGCCGTGCAACGCGGCGGCATCGACGCCGCTCTCGGCGAGTCCGCCCACGTCGTCACGGAGACCTACCGGACGCAGTTCATCGAGCACGCCTTCCTCGAGCCCGAGTCGTCGCTCGCCCTTCCCGAGGGGGGCGGCGGGCTCCGTGTCTACTCGCAGGGCCAGGGGATCTGGGACGACCGCCGCCAGATCGCGTCGTTCCTTGGGCTGCCCGAGGAGCAGGTGCACGTCACCCAGGTCGCCACCGGCGGCGCGTTCGGCGCCAAGGAGGACCTGAGCGTTCACTGTCACGCTGCGCTCCTCGCGCTGCGGACCGGCAGGCCCGTCCTGGTCACGCTCAGCCGCAAGGAGAGCCTCCGCTTCCACTCCAAGCGGCACGCGATGTGGCTCGAGTATACGGCCGGTTGCGACGAGGAAGGACACCTGCTCGCGCTGCGGGCCCGCATCGTCGGCGACACCGGCGCCTACGCCAGCGTCGGCGACAAGGTGCTCGAGCGCGCGGCCGGGCACGCCTGCGGCGCCTACAAGGTGCCGAACGTCGACGTCGAGGCGAAGGCGGTCTACACGAACAACCCGCCGTGCGGCGCGATGCGCGGCTTCGGTGTCAACCAGTCGAACTTCGCCGTCGAGGGCGTGCTCGACCTGCTGGCCGAGCGCGTCGGAATCGACGGCTGGGAGATGCGCTGGCGCAACGCCCTCGACGCCGGCGACCGGTTCGGGACCGGGCAGAAGCTGGGCCCCGGCGTCGGCTTGAAGCAGACGCTGCTTGCCGTCCGTGACGCCTACCGCGGAGCGCGCTTCGCCGGGATCGCCTGCGGAGTCAAGAACACCGGGATCGGCAACGGCATGACCGAGTACGGCCGGGCCGTTCTGCGACCGGAGGCCGACGGGACGGTGACGCTGTTCCACTCCTGGACGGAGATGGGGCAGGGGGTGCACACGGTCCTGCGGCAGATCGCCTGCGAAGAGCTCGGCCTGCCGCCGGAGCGCATCCGCGTTCAGGTCGACACCGAGCGGGAGCTCGAGACCGGCCAGACGACCGCCTCCCGCTCGACCGTCCTCGGCGGCAACGCCGTGATCGACGCGGCCCGCAGGCTGAAGGCGGCGCTCGACGGGAGCACGGTCGAGCAGCTGGCCGGCCGCGAGTTTCCCGGCGAGTGGGTCGTCGACTGGACGACCGCGAACGACGCCGACGAGCCGGTCACGCACCTGGCGTACGCCTGGTCGACCCAGGTTGTGATCCTCGACGGCGAGGGCCGGCTGGCAAAGGTGATCGCCGCCCACGACGTCGGCCGGGCGATCAACCCGCTGCTGGTCGAGGGTCAGATCGAGGGCGGGCTGCACATGGGTCTCGGCCAGGCGCTCTCGGAGGAATTCGTCGTGGAGCGGGGCGTCCCGGTGACGGAGACGCTGAAGTCGCTGCACATCATCCCGCCGACCGGGATGCCCGAGATCGAGTGCATCCTCGTCGAGGAGCCTCAGCCGGAGGGGCCGTACGGGGCCAAGGGAGTCGGTGAGGCTGCGCTGGTGCCGACCGCGGCGGCGGTTGCGGGTGCGCTGCACGCGTTCGACGGGATCCACTGGACGCGCCTGCCGATGAAGGATTCGCCCGCGGCGCTGGCCGCCGTCCCGCATCTCTCGTCGCACCGGAAGACGGCGGCATGATCGTCAGGTCGCTCGACCCGCCGCGCGTCGCCGAGGGCGACCTCTGGGTCGAGCACGGGCGGATCGCCCGTCCGGGCAGCGGCACGCGCATCGAGTCGGACGGCGTCCTCGTCGTTCCGGGCAACGTCTGTGCCCACACGCATCTGTACTCGGCGCTCGCGCGCGGTATGCCCTACTCGCTCGAGCCGCCCCGGAACTTCCTCCAGATCCTCCAACGGGTCTGGTGGCGCCTCGATCGCGCCCTCGACGAGCAGTCGATCGGGGCGTCGGCGATGGTCGGCGCGATGGAGGCGCTGCTGTCCGGGACGACCACTCTCGTCGATCACCATGCTTCGCCGAACGCGATCGACGGCTCGCTGGACGTGCTGGAGGACGCACTGCGTGGGCTCGGTGTGCGCTCGGTGCTCTGCTACGAGACCTCCGACCGCGACGGCCCCGAGCGCAGCGCGGCCGGGATCGCCGAGAACCGCCGCTTCCTCGAGCGCGTCCGCCATGAGCAGCCGCAGCTCTGCCGCGCGATGGTCGGCGCGCACGCGTCGTTCACCCTCTCCGACGAGACGCTCGGGACGTGCGCAGAGCTCGGGCCGTTGCACGTCCACGCCGCCGAGGACGAGGTCGACCGCGGCGCGGTCTCCAGGCTGGCCGACCTTGGCGTGCTCGACGAGCACACCCTGCTCGCCCACGGCGTTCATCTCGGCGACGAGGAGCTGGCCCTGATCGCGCACGCGAACGCGTCCGTCGCGCACAACGCCCGCTCGAACATGAACAACGCGGTCGGCCGGGCCCGCGTCGGTGCGTTCGGCCCCCGCCTCGCGCTCGGCACGGACGGGATCGGCTCGGACATGTTCGAGGAGTCGCGCGCCGCCTACCTCCGCCTCCGCGAGGACGACCTCGGCACGGGCATCGACTGGCCGCTCGCGCGTCTCGCCGAGAGCGCACGCCTGGCCGGCCGTGCCTTCGGCGAGCCGCTGCTCGGCACGCTCGACCCCGGCGCGCCCGCCGACCTGGTCGTGCTCGACTATGCGGCTCCGACGCCGGTGCACGAGTCGAGCCTCGCCGGGCACTGGGTCTTCGGCCTTGCCGGCCGCCACGTCCGCGACGTGATGGTCGCGGGCGTTTGGGTAGTCGCCGACCGGCGCCTGACGCTGATCGACCAGAACGAGCTGGCCGCGTCCGCACGCGCCGAGGCCGAGGGCCTCTGGGCGCGGCTGGAGGAGGTCGGGCCGCATGAATTCGAGCCGGGAAAGGGAGGCCGATGGCCGTCGCGACTGGTCACCGCGTAGCGCTCTACCTTCAGGACAAGCACCCGATCCGCGATGGGATGGACTACGCGCAGCTTGCCGAGGCTGCCGGGTTCGAGGCGGTCTGGCAGGCGGAGAGCCGCCTCGTCCGCGAGGCGACCGTGCCGATGGCGGCCTACGCAGCCGTGACCGAGCACATCGGGATCGGCGCGGGCGTCGTCAACACGTGGACGCGCAACGTCGGCCTGCTCGCGGCGACGTTCTCGACGCTCGACGACCTGGCGCCCGGGCGCGTCAAGCTCGGGCTCGGCGCCTGGTGGGAGCCGTTGGCGACGAAGGTCGGCGTTCACCGGCACCACCCGCTCCAGGCGATGCGCGAGACCGTCGAGGCGACGAGGCGCCTGCTCGCGATGGAGCGGGTCACGTACCACGGCGATTTCGTCAGCCTCGACGACGTCGAGATCGACATCGTCCACGGCGACCGCTCGCCCAAGCAGGTCCCGATCTACGTGGGCGCGACGGGGATGAAGATGATGGAGGTGGCCGGCGAGATCGGCGACGGCGTGCTCCTCAACTACCTCGTCGGGCCGGGCTACAACGCGCAGGCGCTGGAGGCCCTCGCCGAGGGCGCCGCCCGGGCGGGCCGCACGGTCGACGACCTCGACCGTCCGCAGCTGATCGTCTGCTCGCTCGATCGGAACCGCTCGCTCGCGCTCGACCGGTCGCGCGAGCTGGTCGCGCAGTACCTCGGGCAGCAGCCGCACATCATGAAGGCGAGCGGCGTCGACGAGTCGGTGCTCGACGAGATCGGCCGCGTGCTCACCTGGCCGGCGACGCCCGAGCAGATCGAGCGGGCGACGGCGCTCGTCCCCGACGAGGTCGTCCAGCTGATCACCGCGTCCGGCACTCCCGACGAATGCCGGGCCAAGGTCGACGAATACATCCAGAGCGGCTGCACGTGCCCGGTGCTGTATCCACTCGGCGACGACGTCGCCGCGATGATCGATGCCTTCGCGGTCGCGAGGGCCTGAAACGGAGGAGACAATGGCCACGCAGGAGCGAATCGACCGGACGGCGCTCGTCGGACGGGACTTCATCGAGACGATCGACTGGACGGTGGAGGAGATCGAGGAAGCGCTCGCCGTCTCGGCCGAGTTGAAGACGGCGTTCAGGAACGGCACGCCGCACCGGCTCCTACCCGACAAGACGCTGTTCATGCTCTTCCTCGACAAGTCGACCCGGACGCGCAACGCCTTCGAGTCGGGCATGACCCAGCTCGGCGGCCACGCGATCTACCTCGACTCGGAGAAGACCCAGGTCGCGCACGGCGAGAGCCCGAAGGACATGGGGATCATCCTCTCCCGCTACGGGCACGGGCTGGCGATCCGCCACGACCTTGCGCCCTACGAGGGCAACGTGTGGATGCGGGAGATCGCCAGGTGGGCGGACATCCCGCTGATCAACCTCCAGTGCGACGTCGACCACCCGACCCAGACCATCGCCGACCTGATGACGCTGCGCGAGCAGCGCGGGGAGAACCTGCGCGGCTTGCGGGTCGCGGTCTCCTGGGCCTATGCGCCGTCGTACGCGAAGCCGCTCTCCGTGCCGCAGGGCCTGATCTCGCTCCTGCCGCGGTTCGGGATGGACGTCGTCCTCGCCCACCCGCCCGGCTGGGAGCTGATGCCGGAGGTGCGTGAGCGGGCGGAGGCGGCGGCGCAGGCGGCCGGCGGCTCGATCACCTACGTGAGCGACATGGACGAGGCCTTCGAGGGCGCGGACGTCGTCTACCCGAAATCGTGGGGGAGGCTCGACGCCTTCAGCCGTGAGGCCGAGGCGCTCGCCGAGTCCGCCGAGTACAAGGACTGGATCTGCGACGCGCGGCGGATGTCGCTCGCCAAGTCGGACGCCCTGTACATGCACTGCCTACCGGCCGACCGTGGCACGGAGGTGACCGACGAGGTGATCGACGGCCCGCAGTCCGTCGTCTACGACGAAGCCGAGAACCGCATGCACACCGGCAAGGCGCTCCTCGCCCTGACCATGGGCGGCTACTAGCGTGCGGAGCGAGGGCGCGGCATGAAGCGGAAGACCGCGGTCGTCGCGATCGGCGGCAACTCGCTGATCAAGGACCGCTTCCACCAGACGGTCCGAGATCAATACATCGCTGCCGGCGAGACCTGCTGGCACATCGCGGCGATGATCAAGGACGGCTGGGACGTGGCGATCGGGCACGGCAACGGCCCTCAGGTCGGGTTCATCCTGCGCCGGTCGGAGCTCGCCGCACACGAGCTGCACGAGGTGCCGCTCGACGTCTGCGGGGCCGACAGCCAGGGAGCGATCGGCTACGCCCTCGCTCAGAACCTCGAGAACGACTTCCACCGTCTCGGCATCGACCGTCACGCCGTGAGCGTGGTCACACAGGTCGAGGTCGCGGCCGACGACCCGGCGTTCGCGAGCCCGTCGAAGCCGATCGGGTCGTTCATGGACGAGGAGACCGCGGCGCGTCGCCGCGACGAGGACGGCTGGTCGGTGCACGAGGACGCCGGCCGGGGCTGGCGGCGGGTGGTCGCGTCGCCGACGCCGCTCCGGATCGTCGAGGTCGACGCGATCCACGGCCTGATCTCGTCCGGGTTCGTGGTGATCTCAGTCGGCGGCGGCGGCATTCCCGTCGTCGTCGACGAGAACGGCGAGCTGACCGGGATCGCGGCCGTGATCGATAAGGACCTCGCCTGCTCGCTGCTTGCCACCTGCATCGACGCTGAGCTCCTCCTGATCACGACCGCGGTCGAGCAGGTGGCGCTCGACTTCGGGACGCCGAGCGAGCGGCCCGCCGACCGGATGACCCTCGCCGAGGCGAAGGCGTACCTCGACGAGGGTACGCATTTCGCCGAGGGGAGCATGGCGCCGAAGATCCGCGCGGTGATCGGCTTCCTCGAGCGCGGCGGCGGCCGGGCGATCATCACGGACCCGGAGAACGTGGAGCGCGCCCTCGCCGGCGAAACCGGCACCCATGTCCTGCCGGGATAAACGGCACGACCGTCCGCTTGCTGCCCCGGGCGCGATGGGGGAGCCTCCTCGTAGTCAGCCCCTCCGGCCCACCTCAGTCCGTCTCTTGCAGCAGCAAGCGGCAGCGCCGAAGGAGCTCCGAGAGCGTCGCCGGCCTCAGCGTCCCCAACCGGCGCGATACACGCTCGTGCGACAGAACCCGAAGGGGGCATCGCGAAGCTGCGCTGACGGAGGCCACCGCCCAGGCCTGATCCGGGGTCGTAGTGCGTATTGCGCTACAGTGCCGCCGTGGCTTCCGCAACGCCGCCACTCTCGCTGCGTCTCGGTGCCGAGGGCATTCGAGCCCTCGACGAGATCGCTCGTCGCCGCCGCGTGACTCGTGCCGAGGCGGCACGCCAGGCGATCACGGAGACAGCCGAGCGGGAGCGACGTCGCGCCGGGCTCGCGGCCGAGGCGGCCGCCCTCGCCCGTAATCCAGCCTACGTGCGCGAAGCGCGAGAGGTCGTCAAGCTGATGGAACAGCTTCGTGGTCCGCGGTGACATCCACGCGATCACGGTGTCGCGCCGGCGCGGGCACGTCCAACACGGACGTCGCTTTGCCGTGCTCGTACAAGCGGACGATCTGCTCACGCTCTCCACGGTTCTCGTCTGTCCCACCTCCAATTCGACCCCGCCGGCCAGCTTCCATCCAGAGATCGTGGTCGCGGAAGAGCCAACGCGAGTGATGTGCGAGATGGTCGGCGCCGTCGACATGCGCATGCTCGGCGCGCACCTCGGGCACCTGACGCTCGACGAACTGCGAGCCGTGGACGACGCAATCGAGCTCGTCCTCGACCTCGGCTAGTCAGTCGTCGTCGAATCGACAACGACCGAATTAATCTAGCCGCAATACCGTTTACTTAAGCGGCCAGGATGGTGATGCGGTCGCTTGGCGGCTTGGTCGGTTGCGGCCAGTTTCGAGTCACGCCCCACACAGGGCGGACGAGCTCCCCGGGAGGGGACGTGGACGATCAGCCGCCGCGCAGTTGTCCGACGAGGTCGGCCGCGACCTTCCCGATCGCCGCGTCGATGACGGCAGGATCGACGCGGCGGTGTGAGTATCGCGATGTGTCTGGCGTGTCTCGCCGCGCTGGGAGTTCTCGGCCTCGGAATTGGTGGGGAGCGAGCGCGATGGCGGGAACCCGCTGGAGTCGGGCGCCGCTAGTCCTCGTCCTCCCAATATTCGAGCTCGGGCCCCGGGCGAGCGAACATGATCCGCTCGCCGGCGACGCTCCGCGCGCCGATCTTGCCGGTGTCGAGGTACTCGACGATGTCCGGCGCGATCAGCGTGGAGAGCATGAGGACGCGGACGGGCGCGCCCGTGTCGTTGCGGATCTGGTGCGCGCCCTCCTTGCCGCGCGGGAACGCGACGACGTCGCCCTGGCGCAGCTGCTGCTCGCCCTCGTGCGTGCGCAGCGTCGGCTCGCCGCGGAGGACGATCGCCCATTCCTCGTTCGCGTGGTGGGTGTGAAATGGCCCCTGCTTGTTACCCGGCTCGACCTCGTACATGCTCGCGCCGATCAGTTCGGCGTCGGTGTGCGCGCCGACCCAGGCGTCCTTGAAGCGCCAGCCCTCGCGCTCTTCCGTGCGGTCCCACTCGTCTGCGTTGAGATTGAAGATCTTCATGCCGCAAGCCTAGTAGGCCGATGTGGCGAGGCTCACGCTTTCCCTGGAGGCATGTCCGGCCTCGGCTCGACCTGCGACTGCTCGGGGTTCGTGCGCTGGGCGAGCGTACTCTCGTCTGACACGTAGCTCGTGGCCCGGCGTCGCGGTCGTGGAATCCTCCGACGACCGGCACGGCAGGCGCGTTATCGTCGCCGGAATGGTCGAGCTCTCGAGACGGCTCGCCGTCGCCAGGGGCGACGAGCCCGCCGACCTCGTGATCCGCGGCGGCCGTGTCTTCTCGGCCTTCACGCGAGAATGGCTCGACCTGGACGTCGCGATCGTCGCCGGCCTCGGCGAGTACGAGGGCGGCGATGTCCTGGATGCGACCGGTCGCTACGTCGTCCCGGGGTTCATCGACGCGCACGTCCACATCGAATCGTCGAAGCTGCTCGTAGACGAGTTCGCCCGGCTCGTGCTCCCGGTCGGCACGACCGCGGTCGTGGCCGACCCGCACGAGATCGCGAACGTGCTCGGGACGGACGGCGTGCACTGGCTGCTCGATGCCTGCGCCGGACTGCCGCTCGAGGTCTACTTCATGGCCTCGTCCTGCGTGCCGGCCTCGTCGTTCGAGTCGCCGCGCCGCCAGCTGACGACCGGCGACCTCGAAGGACTCTTGCGGCGGCACAGGGTGATCGGCCTTGCTGAGATGATGAACTTCCCCGGCGTCATCTCCGGCTCCGAGCATGAGCTGGCGAAGCTCGCTCTCGCCCGGCATGTCGACGGGCACGCGCCCGGAGTGCACGGCAAGCAGCTGAACGCCTACGCGTCCGCCGGGATCTGCTCCGACCACGAGGCGTTCACCCTGGAGGAGGGTCGCGAGCGGCTGCGGGCGGGCATGTGGTTGCTGATCCGGGAAGCGTCGGCGGCGCGCAACCTGAGCGCGCTGATCCCGCTCGCGCTCGAGTACGGGCCGGCGCGCATCGCCTTCTGCACGGACGACCGTGAGCCTGAGCACATCGCCGACGACGGGCACGTGAACTCGATGGTGCGCGACGCGGTCGCGCTCGGCGTTCCGCCCGAGGACGCGCTCGTGATGGCGTCGCTGAATCCGGCCGTGTACCACGGACTTGGCCACCTCGGGGCGATTGCCCCCGGCTACCAGGCGGACGTGCTGCTCCTCACCGACCTCGAGTCGTTCGTGCCTGCCCTCGTTCTGAAGAAGGGCAAGCCGGTTGCCGAGATCCCCGAGGTGCAGGTGCCCGAGTGGGTGAAGCGGACGATTCATGTCAACCCGGTCGCCTCGAACGACTTCCGCGTGCCGTGGCGGGGCGGGAAGGCCCGGGTGATCGGCTTGATCCCGGACCAGATCCTGACCGCGGCACTCGAGGGCGAGCTGACCGTCGAGGACGGCTGCGCGGTTGCCGACCCAGCGCGCGACCTGGCGAAGGTCGCAGTGCTCGAGCGGCACCTCGGCACCGGACGGGTCGGCCTCGGGTTCGTTCGCGGCTTCGGCATCCAACGCGGTGCCTTCGGCGCGTCGCTCTCGCATGACGCGCACAACATCGTCGTCGTCGGCGTCGACGACGCGGCGATGGCGCGCTCCGTCGGGCGGCTGAGCGAGCTCGGCGGCGGTATCGTCGTCGTCGAGGAGCAGGGCGTCCGCGCCGAGCTGCCGCTGCCGGTCGCAGGACTCCTGTCCGACCGGCCTCTGGGCGACGTGCTGGAGGCGAGCCGCACGATCAACGCGGCCGCCGGTGCGCTCGGCGTCACGTTCCCGTCCCCGTTCCAGATGCTCGCGTTCCTGGCCCTGTCGGTGATTCCATCGCTGAAGATCACCGACCGGGGCCTCGTCGACGTCGACCGCTTCGAGCTCGTGTCGCTCGCCGTCTGAGCCTCGGCCTTTTCGGACACGTCCGGTGCCTGGCACCGGACGTGTCGGTTCCGGCCATGGCTCGCTTCCGTCGCCTCTGCAGTAGAAGATGCAGCACGTGATCTCGACGCACGTCCTCGATACGGAGCTGGGCGAGCCCGGTGCGGGCATCAAGGTCGCGCTCTACCGCGGCAGGGAGCTGATCTCGCTCCAGGAGACCGACGAGGACGGGCGCATCGGCGATCTCTCCGAAGGCGAGCTCGAGCCGGGGGAGTACCGGATCGTCTTCCACGTCGACGGCGGCTTCTTCGAGAAGGTGGAGGTGACGATCTCCGTTCCCGGGCCGGGCGAGCACCTCCACGTGCCGCTGCTCCTCTCCCCCTACCAGTGCACGATCTACCGCGGCAGCTGAGTTACGCGCGGCTCGCCGAGCTGTTCGAGGGCGACACCGCGCTCGTCCGGCGGCTGGCGGAACGAGACGACCCCCTCGGCGAGGCGCGCGACGTGCTCGCCTCGCTCTCCGAAGACGAAAAGCTCGAAGCGCTCAACGCCCACCCGGCGATCGGCGCGCGCGCCGGCCTCTCCGCCCGCTCTGCCGCCGAGCAGGGCGAGGATGTCGACCCGGCGGTGCTCGCCGAGCTGGCCCTGCTGAACCGCGAGTACGAGCAACGCTTCGGCTTCCGCTTCGTCGTCTTCGTCGACCGCCGGCCGAAGGCGGAGATCCTCGAGGTGCTCCGCGAGCGGATCGGGCGCTCGCGGGCCGAGGAGCTGGACACGGCGGTCGAGGAGCTGGTCGCGATCGCGGAGGACCGGTGGCGCCGCTCGTAGCCTCGTACACGACCGAGTGGCTCGACCTGGTGTTCCGCTGGTTCCACGTCACCGCCGCGATCGTCTGGATCGGAACCTCGTTCTACTTCGTCGCCCTCGACAACCACCTGCGCGAGCCGGAGCGGGAGGCGGACCGGAACGAGGGCGTCCGCGGCGAGTCGTGGGAGATCCACGGCGGCGGCTTCTACGTGATCCGGAAGTACCTGGTCGCGCCGCCGCGGCTGCCGAAGCCGCTGCACTGGTACAAGTGGGAGGCGTACTGGACGTGGCTGTCCGGGTTCGCGCTCTTCGCCGTCCTCTACTACGCCGACGCCCGGCTGCGGCTGATCGACCCGTCGATGGCCCGCCTCGACCCGTGGCAGGCGATCGCGATCTCGATCGGGCTGCTGATCGCCGCGTGGCTCGTCTACGACGCGCTCTGCCGCGTGCTCGGCGAACGCCCCGTCCTGTTCGCGGCCGCGATGCTCGGCGCCGTCACCGCCACGGCGTACGGGATCGGCGAGCTCTACAACGCGCGCGCCGCCTATCTCCAGGTCGGCGCGATGCTCGGCACGATCATGGCCGGGAACGTCCTGCTCGTGATCATCCCCGGCCACTGGGAGCTCGTGAGGGCGAAGGAGGCGGGTCGCGACCCGGACGCGAGCGCAGGCATCGTTGGCAAGCAGCGGTCGGTGCACAACAACTACCTGACGCTGCCCGTGCTCTTCTCGATGCTCGCCGGCCACTTCGCCTTCACCTACGGTCATGACCACGCATGGGCGGTGCTCGTCGCGCTGATGGCCGTCGGTGCTGCGATCCGCCACTACTTCAACCTCCGCCACGCCGGCCGGACGGTCTGGTGGATTCCGCTCGGCTGCGCCGCGGCGGTCGCGGCGATCGCCGTCTGGCTGCGTCCGCACGATCTTGCGCCGGCGAAGGCGGGGGCGGCAACGGTGTCCGTCGCGCGGGTGCGGCAGATCGTCTCCGCCCGCTGCCAGCCGTGCCACTCGCTGCGCCCGACCGAACCGGGCTTCACCGCTCCCCCGGCCGGAGTGGCGTTCGACCGGGCGCAGGAGATCAAGGCACTGGCCGCCCAGATACGGCAGGTCGCGGTCGCCTCGACCTACATGCCGCTCGGCAACCGGACGAACATGACACGGGGCGAGCGTGAGGAGTTGGGGCAGTGGATCGCCGCCGGTGCGAAGATCACGCCGTGATCCGAATCACGGTCGCCGGGTTCACGCTCGAGGCCCGCCTCGAGGCGGCGCTCTCTCCGCGTACGGTCGCGTTCTTCAAGACCATGCTTCCGTACGACGGCAAGCTGATCCAGGCGCGCTGGAGCGGGCAGGCGGCGTGGATCCCGATGGGCAGCTACGACGTCGGCGACCTCGGGCCCGAAGACCCGACGAGCTACCCGGCACCCGGCGAGCTGCTGCTGTACCCCGGCGGCCTCAGCGAGGTCGAGATCCTCTTCCCTTACGGCGACACGTGCTTTGCGAGCAAGGCCGGGCAGCTCGCCGGCAACCACTTCGCCACCGTCGTCAAGGGCGTCGAGCATCTGCCCGCGATCGGCGAGATCGTGCTCTGGCAGGGCGCTCAGGACCTTCGCCTCGAAGACGCCGGGTGATCGCCCACTGGGACGAGATCGAGGGCCGCTTGCTCGAGGTCGGGCCGATGCGCCTGTACGAGCACCGAGACGTGTCCGTAGAAGACACTCGGGAGTCGCCCTCGGAGCGACCTCAGCCTCTACCATCAGAGCAACATGTTCCAGTGGATCACCATCATCGTTCTGTATCTCCTCGGCTTCGGTCTGTACGCGCTGGTCGGCGGGATGAGCTCGGCCGGCGAGGCGTTCCGGCGCTGGGGCGAGGCCGCAACGGCCGGCCGCAGGCGCGCGGTCTCGACCTCGACCTCGTAGCCTCGCGGGTCAGTCGCGACCGTAGCGGGCGAGCGCGCCCGCGAGCGCGTCGATCGCCAGCGCGACATCGCCTTCCGAGGAGAGCTCGTCGGGTGAGTGGCTGACGCCGCCGTTCAGGCTGCGGACGAAGAGCATCGCGCTCGCAACGCCCGCCGCCGAGAGCACGGCCGCATCGTGGCCGGCTCCCGACGTCAGCTCGACGACGGGCAGGCCGAGCGCTTCGAGCTCGGCCCCCAGGACTCGGCGTAGCCCCGAATCCATCTCGGCAGGCGCTGTTCTGTAGCTCGGCTCCAGTCCGAGCGCCTCGATCAGGCGCCGGCACCGGTCCCGGTCGGGTGCGCGTGCGTCGACCGCGATCGTGACCCGGGACGGGATCACGTTCCCGGCTCCCGGCTCGATCGTCAGCAGGCCGACGGTCGCGACCGCGTCCTCGATCGACCGGGCGACGTCGCGAATCTCGAGGATCCGCTCCGCCGCCTTGACCAGCGCGTCGTCGCGGCGATCCATCGGAGTCGTACCCGCGTGCCCGGCGCGGCCCTCGACCACGAGCTCCCCGCGGGCCACGCCGGCGATGCCGGTCACGATCCCGAGCGGCACACCGGCGTCGGCGAGCCGCGGCCCCTGCTCGATGTGCACCTCGAGGAAGGCGTCGGGCAGGCCGCCCGCCTCGACCCGCGCGCGGCTTCCGAGGCAGCCGACCTCCTCGCCGCGAAAGACGGCAACGGTTCCGGCACCGGCGCGCTCGACCGCCTCGATCGCCGCGACGACGCCGAGCGCACCGTCGAACTTCCCGCCCTGCGGGACGGTGTCGAGATGCGACCCTGTCCAGATGCGCCGTTGTCCGGTGCCGGGCACCGGACAACGGCCGAAAAGGTTCCCCGCCTCGTCGACCTCGATCTCGAGCCCGGCCTCCTCCAGCCACCCACGTGCCAGCTCGTGCGCCTCGTCCTCCTCGCTGCTGTAGGCGGCCCGATTCGCGCCGGGCCCGCCGCCGATCGCGTACAGCTCGTCGAGCCGGCGGAGGACGCGCGTGGCTACAGCCCGAAGGGGTTGAGCGGCTTCGCGCCGGTGTTCACGATCACGCTCTTCGTCTCCAGGTAGAGATCGAGCGTCTCGAGTGCGAGCTCGCGGCCGAAGCCCGACTGCTTGTAGCCGCCGAAGGGGATCCCCGGGAACGCCGTGTAGGGCATGTTGATCCCGACCGTGCCCGACTTGATCCGCGCCGCGAGCCGGTGCCCGCGGGCCGGGTCCCCGGTCCAGACGGTCGCCATCAGCCCGTAGCGGACGTCGTTCGCGATGCGAACCGCGTCGGACTCGTCCTCGAACGGGATCACCGTGACGACCGGGCCGAAGATCTCCTCCTGCGCCACGGTCATCGAGTTGTCCACCTGTGCGATCACCGTCGGCGGGTAGAACGCTCCGTTGCCTTCCGCAGGCTCCCCGCCGAGCACGACCTCGGCGCCCTCGGAGCGGCCCTGCTCGACGAAGGAGTGCACCCGCTCGCGGTGTGCCTGTGAAATCAGCGAGCCCATCTGTGTCTCGGGGTCGAGCGGGTCGCCGACCTTGACTGCCGCCGCCTTGCGGGCGAACTCGGAGACGAACTCGTCGTAGAGCGCACGCTCGACGAGAACACGGGAGCGTGCCTCGCAGCTCTGCCCGGCGGCCGCGTAGATCGACCAGACCGAGCTCGGGATTGCACTGGCCAGATCGGCGTCGGCAAAGACGAGGTTGGGGCTCTTGCCGCCCAGCTCGAGGGTGAGCCGCTTGATCGGATCCGAGCAGAGGCGCATGATCTCGCCGCCGGTCTTGGTCGAACCCGTGAACGCGACCTTGTCGATGCCCGGATGCCTGACGAGATAGGCGCCCGTCGTCGGGCCGTCGGCGGGCACGACGTTGATCGCGCCTGCCGGGAACCCGACCTCGGCCGCCAGCTCCGCCAGCTTCAGTGCGCTCAGCGGTGTCTGCGGGTCGGGCTTGAGCACGACCGAGCACCCGGCGGCGAGCGCGGGCGCCAGCTTCCACGTCGCCATCAGCAGCGGGTAGTTCCACGGGACGATCTGGGCGCAGACCCCGACCGGCTCCTTCAGCGAGTAGAACAGCAGCGAGCCGCCGACCGGATTCGAGCGACCGGCGATCGTCGCGATCCCTGAGGCGTAGTAGCGGAAGTTCTCGGCGGCCCCGAACAGCTCGGCCTTGACCGAGGAGATCGCCTTGCCGACGTTGCGGGACTCGAGCTCGGCCAGCTCGCCCCGGTTGGCGACGAGCGCGTCGGCGAGCGCGTGCAGCAGACGGGAGCGTTCGGTGGCGCCGGTTCTGCCCCAGTCGCCGTCCAGCGCGGCCCGCGCGGCGCCGACGGCGCGGTCGATGTCGGTGTTGCCGGCGAGCTGGACGGTCGCGAGCGGCTCGCCGGTCGCCGGCTCGACGAGCGCGCGGGACTCGGTGCCCTCGACGGTCTCGCCGCCGACGAACAGGCCCGTCTCGCGCTGGGCGGTCGCGCTCACGAGCTGGACGATACCGGGCCTGGCCGGTCGCCGACCAGGTCGAGGAGAAGGTCGCTCTCGACCTCAGACACGCTCGAACAGGGCCGCCTGCCCTTGTCCGACGCCGACGCACATGGTCGCCACCCCGTAGCGCCCGCCGCGCCGGCCGAGCTCGTGGAGGAGCGAGACGACGAGCCGCGCGCCGCTCATCCCCAGAGGGTGGCCGAGCGCGATCGCGCCGCCGTTCACGTTCACCCTGGCCGGGTCGAGCCCGAGCTCCCTGATCACGGCGAGGCTCTGCGAGGCGAACGCCTCGTTCAGCTCGACCAGATCGACGTCGCCCGCGTCGATTCCCGCGCGGGTGAGCAGCTTCTGCACGGCGGGGACCGGACCGATCCCCATCACGCGCGGGTCGACGCCGGCGACCGCGGAGGCGACGAATGCTCCCAGCGGCTCCGCGCCCAGCTCGGCCGCCTTCTGCTCGCTCGCGATCACGAGCGCAGCGGCGCCGTCGTTCAGGCCGCTGGAGTTCCCGGCGGTCACCGTTCCGTCCTTGCGGAATGCGGGCTTCAGGGAGGCAAGCTTCTCCAGGGTCGTGTCCGGACGAGGATGTTCATCCCGCTCGAGGGCGCCGGCGGGAACGAGCTCGTCCCGGAGGCGACCGCTCGCGGTCGCCTCCGCATGGCGCTGCTGCGACTCGAGCGCGAAGGCGTCCTGATCCTCGCGCGAGACGCCGTACCGCGCGGCGACGTTCTCGCCCGTCTCGCCCATCGACTCGAGGGGGAACAGCTCCTCCAGGCGCGGGTTCGGGAACCTCCAGCCGAGCGTGGTGTCCCAGGCGGTCCGGTTACCGCGCGGGAAGGCCTGCTCGGGCTTGCCGATCACGAGCGGTGCGCGGCTCATCGACTCCACGCCGCCGGCGACGAACAGATCCCCGTCTCCGGCGATCACCGCGTGGCAGGCGCCGACGACGGCCGAGAGCCCCGAGGCGCACAGCCGGTTCACGGTCACCCCGGCGACGGAGTCGGGCAGTCCGGCGAGCAGAGCCGCCATCCGGGCGACGTTGCGGTTGTCCTCGCCGGCCTGGTTCGCGCACCCGAACCACACATCCTCGATCTCGCCTGCCTGCACCCCCGAGCGCTCGACCGCGGCGGCGATCGCGATCCCGGCGAGGTCGTCGGGCCGCACCTCGGCGAGCCCGCCACCGTAGCGGCCGACCGGGGTGCGGACCGCGGAGAGGATGACGGCGCGGCTCACGCGGCCAGTCTAGGGGCGACGAGGCGCTCGACCGCCGCCAGACCTTCGTCGCCGAGATCGACGCTGAACTCGTTCACGTACAGGGCGATATGCGCCGCGCAGACCTCGCCGGAGAGCTCCTGCGAGTGCGCGCGCACGTAGTCGCGACTCGCTTCCGGGTGGACCAGGCCGTACTCGACCGACGCGCGGATCGCCGCCTCGGCCGCCGCCGCCTCCGGCAGGCCGGCGCGGGCGCAGATCCCGGCGAGCGGCACCGGCAGCCCGGTCTCGCGCTCCCACCATTCACCGAGATCGGCGACCGCGACGAGACCGTGGTCCGCGTAGGTGAACCGGCTCTCGTGGATGATCAGGCCGGCGTCGACCTCGCCGCCGGCGACGGCGGCGAGAATCCGGTCGTAGCGCAGCTCGACCACCTCGCCGAGCCCGGGCACCGCCGTCCGCAGCAGCAGGAACGCGGTCGTGTCGCGCCCGGGGATCGCGATCCGGGCCTCCTCGAGCTCTCGGGGATCCCGCGCGACGACCAGCGGTCCGACCCCGTGCCCGAGCGCGGCCCCGCTCCTGAGCAGCCGGTAGCGGTCGCCGACCGGCCCGAATGCACCGAAGCTGAGCTTGGTCAGATCGAGCTCGCTCGTGCGTGCCCTCTGGTTCAGCTCCTCGATGTCGAGCAGGACCGGCTCGACCCGGAACGGCGCGTCGACGAGCCCGTGTACGAGCGCGTGGAACGCAAAGGTGTCGTTCGGGCAGGGCGAGAAGCCGAAGGTCAGCGTGCGCACAGGGCGAGCTCCTCGAGGAGCGGCGGGACGATCTCTCCGAGCCGGGCGATGGCCTCGTCGATCCGCCACCGGCCGCGGTCGGCGACGGCCGGCTTGTTCGAGATCGTCCGCACCTCGACGGCCGGGACCCCGGCGAGCTCGGCAGCACGCAGGACGGAGAAGCCCTCCATCGCCTCGACCGCGAACGCGCTGCCTCCACCGACCCTGGAGCAGGTCGCGATCGGCAGCACCCGGGCGTCGGGAAGCGCCCGCCGGGCCGCCTCGACGAGCGCGGGCGCGGGGTGGGCAAGCTCGACGCGGGGGACGATCGAGTTCGGATCGCCGATGTCGCAATAGCATGCCTCCGACCCGATCACCACCGAAAGGACCTCGAGCTCGGGCGCACCCGCGATCCCGACGTGCAGCACGGCGTCCGGGCGCCGCTCGGCGAGGGCCATCGCAGTGCGCACGCCCGCCTCGGCCGGCCCGATGCCGCAGCAGAGCGTGTCCGCCGCCTCGATCGCGGCCAGCTCCTGCTCGGTCGCTGCGACGACGAGGATCACGCGCGCCCGAAGAACCAGCGCTCGAGCGGCCCGAGCACCTCGGCGCGCTTGAAGGGCAGGATCTTCGGGGTACGGCCGTCGCCTTCGGACACGCTGAGGTCGTCCTCGAGCACCTCGTTGGCGGCATCGAGCGCGTCCTGGAGCTCGTAGCCCTCGAACACGTAGTCGGCCGGGCGCGGCTCGTCGCTCGGCCGGTGCTGCGGGTCGACCGCGCGGCCGACCGCCCAGACACCGCCTTCCTTCCGCTCGATCCAGACCACGATGCGCTCCGGCTTGCCGCTGTCGTCGAGGCCTTCGATCGTTCGCTCCGCGAACCGGCCGCGCTGCGTCCTTGGGCGCACCGGGTCAGGATACAATCGACGCGTGGGGTCGATCGGCAGGTTTCTCCGGGGTCTCTTCTCGTTTCTGGGCGCACGTTCGACGCAGGAGGAGCGAGCCGCCGCCTACATCGTCCGCGAGCACGACCGTGGCCGCTCGCTGACCGACATCCTCGACGACCCGTACGTGCGCAACCGGTGCGAACCGCGGGCGATCGGCCGGATCCTCGAACGGCCGGACGTGATCAAGGCGATCGGCGGCGACATCGCCGAGGACGCGAAGCAGTCGCTACCGGGCTGAAGACCGCTCAACCACACGCGCCGCCACTGCGAGGTCCCACGCGGCGAGTCCGTTCGACTTGAAGACGACGATGTCCTCGTCCGACTGCCGCCCCGGCAGGTCGTCTGCGATCACCTCCTGGAGCTCGTGCACCTCGAGCCAGTCGAGCAGGCCCTGGTCGACAGGCTCGATCAGATCGCCGGACTCGAGCTTCGCGTTCTCGAGCGAGTCGCAGCAGACGAGGGCCGCGCGCTCGAGCACGGCGTTGTCGAGCTCGCGCGCCCGCGGGTGGTTTGCGCCGGCGGCGCACACGAGCGCGCCGGGCCGAAGCCACTCGCCTCGCAGAACGGGATCGCGCGAGGTCGTGATCGTGACGACGACGTCGGTGGCGGCCGCATCCCGGTGGCTGTCGCCCGGCTCGGCGCCGACCTCTCTGCAGAACGCCTTCAGGTGCTTCTCGGTGCGGCAGTAGGCGACCACGCGATCGATCCCGGGCAGTGCCTCACGGATGCACGCGACCTGGGTGCGTGCCTGCGTCCCGCAGCCGATCACCCCGAGCGACCGGGCTCCGTCCCGAGCGAGGTGCCTCGCCGCCACGGCGCTCGCTGCCCCGGTTCGGAGCCGGCCGAGCATGTCCGCCTCGATCACCGCGCGCGTCTCTCCCTGCTCGAAGAGGACGACCACGAACGAGATGCCGCCGCCGGCCGCCGAGTACGACTTCACGCACGCCGCTCCCCGCGACCGGTCGACCGCCGACATCACCGCCAGGAACCCGCCGCCGAGCGGGATGCGGTAGCGGGGAACGTTCACGACCTCGCCCGCGGCCAGCCGCTTGAATGACTCCTCGACGGCGGCGACCGCGTCGGCCGGCGTGAGCAGCCGTTCGACGTCGGTTTCGGTCAGATACAGGGGCAAGCTAGTCGCGACGGACGAGCCGTCCGTCGGCGAAGGCCGACGCCCCGCGCCCGGTGCCGCTGAGGACGTTTCCGCCGAGCTCGGTGATCGCGCCGTAGTGGGAGACGATCCCGTACCCCTTGCGTGAGAGATCGTTGGAGGCCAGGTCGGCCCGCGTATTGCTCACGCTGTTCTTCTCGATCATGCACTCCGAGTGGTCGCCGCAGAAGATTCCGATCCCGAGCGCGTCGGCGACCTCGTTGTGCTCGATCATCCCCATCGACATCTCGGTCATGTCGATCGCCCGCAGCGTGGTGCCGGTGACACGATTCCGGTGCACCATCGCGTTCGTGAAGTGGGTGACGATCCCCTCGGCGCCGCCCTGCACGGTGCAGCCCTCGACCACGCTCGGCGCCATGTCGAAGGCGTAGGAGATGTCGATCCCCTGGGTGTACGGGGCCGGCGGCGACAGGATGCGGCAGTTCCTGATCGTCACCTGGCTGCGGCGGACGTGGATCCCGTCGCTGCGCGCGTTCAGCACGGTCACGTTCTTCAACAGCACGTCCTTCGCATGCTGGACGTCGATCCCGTTCTCGCCGCCGATCACGGTCACGCCCGAGACGGTGACGTGGCTGGCCCGAACGACGATGCCGCCGCGCACGGTCGCTCCCTCCGCTCCGACCAGCCGTTGCGAGCGGTCGAGCACCAGTGGGCCCTGGTGGACACCGGCCAGCCGGACCGTCGGCGGGTCGGTCGCCCAGACCGCCGCCTGCACGGGCCAGACGACCGCCATCAGCACCGCGACGATCGTTGCGGCCGAAAGGCCGACGGCGCGGCGGTCGGCGACGATCTGGTCGACGACGCGGAGGCCGAGGTAGCCGGCGAACACGACCGCGAACACGACCGTGTTGATCGTGAAGTGCAGCTCGACGAGCGTGATTCCGTGCCAGGGCAGCAGCTTTCCGAGCAGACCCGGGGTGGGGGAGTGGTGGCCGTTCGTCAGCCACTGGGCGAGCTTCGCGCAGTGCTCGACGACGTGGTAGATCTGGAGACCGATCCCGGCGGTCAGGAGGGTCCAGGCGACCGGACGCTCCCGGCGCCACTCACGGTTCCACACCCGCGCAAAGAACCAGACCCCGACGAGCAGCACGAGGATCGAGACGTTGTAGACGAAGTGCACCGGCTCGTTGTCGAACACGGAGCCGAGCAGACCGCGGCAGCTCTGCGGGCATTGCTGGCCGAGCGCGTCCTTCTGGATCAGCTGGACGACGTGCTCTGACTCGTGCCCGGCCATCACGATCAGGACGAGCGAGAAGAGCGAGACGACGAAGGCGCGGCGGCGCCTCACTTCACCGATCCGGCCAGCAGCCCCTGTACGAAGTAACGCTGGAAGGCGAAGAAGACGCAGAGCGGGATCGCCAGCGAGATGAACGACGCGGGCGCGATCAGCTCGATGTTCGACCCGAACTGGCGCAGCTGCGTGAAGATCGCGACCGTGATCGGCTGGGTGTTCCGGCCGAAGACGAGCGCGACGAGCAGGTCGTTCCACGTCCACAGAAACTGGAAGATCGCGAGCGACGCGATCGCCGGCAGGCCGAGCGGGAGGATCAGGCGCAGGAAGATCCGCAGCTCGGACGATCCGTCGATGCGCGCCGACTCGAGGATGTCCTTGGGGATCCCGATGAAGAAGTTCCGCAAGAGGAAGACCGCAAACGGCAGGCCGAAGGCGGTGTGGAAGAGGATGATTCCGATCACCGAGTCGAACAGGCCGACCTTGTTGTAGAGCGAGAACATCGGGATCAGGGCCATCTGGTAGGGGACGACGAGTAGCCCGATCACGACCACGAAGAGCCAGTCGCGGCCGGGGAACTCGAGCCAGGCGAACGCATAGCCGGCGAGCGCCGCGACCGCGATCGGGAGGATCGTCGCTCCGATCGCGATCTCCGTCGTCGTCAGCAGCGCGTGGGTGATCGCGTGGTTGTCGAAGACCGACCGGTAGTTGTCGAGGGTGGAGAGGCTCGGCTTCGTGATCGCCTTCCACCAGCCCAGCCGGTTGAAGTCGGCCGGGGCGAGCAGCGAGGAGAAGAAGAGGCCGACGGTGGGCACCATCCAGAGGAGGGCGACGGCGACGAGGAAGATGTGCAGCGGCGTCTTCGTCACCACCCGGACGATGCGCGCGGCGACGGTCTCCTCGAGCGCGGGCGGGGCTGTGGTCGTCTCGACGGCCGCCATCGGTCAGACCTCCCGCCGGAAGCGCCGCACGTTCAGCGCCAGCACGGGGATGACGAGCACGAACAGGAAGACGGCAATCGCCGAGCCGACCCCGAAATCGTTCACGCCGCCGAAGGCGGTGCGCCACATCGCCAGGGCGATCACGTTCGAGTCCGCCTGGACCGATCCCGGCGCGACCGAGAGCACGATGTCGAAGACCTTGAGGACGTTGATGATCATCGTGATGAAGACGACGCTGAGCACGGGCGCCAGCAGCGGGACGGTCACGCGCCGGAAGACTTGCCATTCGGTTGCACCGTCGGTGCGCGCCGCTTCGAGCGTGTCGCGCGGGATCGCGGCCAGGCCGGCGGCGATCACGACCATGGCGAACCCGGCCCAGACCCAGATGTAGGCGATGATGATCGAGGGCGTGATCAGCTTCGCGCCGAGCCAGGAGACGCCGCCGAACGGCTTGGCGAAGGTGCGCGAGCCGACCGCGGCGCGGTAGTCGCCCGCCGCGACGTCGGCGAAGGCGAATCTGCCGTCGTCCTCCGTCGTCGTCGACGCGACCTGCTTGCCGCCCGCCTCCCGCAGTTCGACCGTCACTCCCGGCAGCCCGACTTCGCCCGGCTCGACCTTGCCGGGCACGCCTCCGCCGGGCTTGAAGTCGCGCCAGACGACGCCGCCGATCGAGCCGGCGACCGGTACCGGCTCCACCGCCTGAACGGCCGCCGACGGAACCTGGTCGGGTGGGATGCCGGTGAGTCCGAGGTTCGCGACGTCCCCGCTCTTCAGCGGCTTTGCGAGCGTCAGGCCGCTGGCCGGGGTACCCGTCAGCGAGGCGGTCGACGGGAAGGCGTCGGAGAGGGCGCCCGGTGGGCTGGCCCAGTCGTGGAAGACACCGACGACGGCGTTGATCGCGCCGCGGTCGGGCTCCTTCTGGTCCATGATCCGCCAGATCACGCCCGTGGCGAACAGCGACACGGCCATCGGCATGAACACCGCCGTCTTGAACGCGACCGACCAGCGGACCCGTTCGGTGAGAACGGCGAAGATCAGCCCGATCGACGTGACGAGTGCCGGCACGACGCCGACCCAGATCGCGTTGTTCTTGATCGCGGTGACGAGCGTGTCGCTCGTGAACAGCGTCTTGTAGTTGTCGATGCCGACGAACGAGTTTCCGCTGCGGTCGTAGAAGCTGCGGATCGCCGTCTTGATCGTCGGGTAGACGACCCAGATCCCGAGGAAGACGGTCGCCGGCGCGAGGAAGGCGGCGGCGGCGGCGTACCGCCGCCACGGCCCTGGTGCGGAAGCCTGCGGAGCCTCCCGGATGGGAGGCTCCGCCGTCACTGACGTTCCGCTCATTACCCCTTCTTGAAGGCGGCGGCAGCCGCCTTCTCGAGCGCTGACGCGACCGTGTCGATCTTGGCTGGCGCGCCCAGGAAGTCCTGGAACAGCTTGAACTCGCCCTGCCCGACCGTGCCGCCGAACGCGGCGGGCTGGAGGTCGGAGAGGTCGAAGCGGAACACCTTCGCCTGTGCGAGCGCGGTTGCGGTCCCGCGGGTGATCGGGTCGGGGTAGGCGCTCGCCTTCACCTTCTTGTTCGGCGACGAGAAGCCGCCCCGCTTCGCCCAGAGCGTCGCCGCTGCCGGGGTGGCCAGGTAGGTGATCAGCGCCCTGGCGGCCGGGTTGTCGTTGAACATGACGACGACGTCGCCGCCGCCGACGACCGACGCCGGCGATCCGCCGACCGACGGGAACGAGAAGACGTTGAAGTCCTTGACGGGCTTCGCCTTCGTCGACGAGGTGATCACGCCGCCGACGAAATCGCCTTCGAACACCATCGCCGCCTTGGGCGGGCTGGCGAACACGTTCGTGACGGAGGTCGGGAAGTCGGTCTGAAGCGCCCCGGCCGTCCCGCCCGCGAGGTTGCCGGTGTCACCGAGGATGCCGGCCATCGTCTTGAGTGCCTTCTTGACCGACGCGTCGGTCCACTTGATCTTGTGGGCGGTCAGCTGGTCGTACTTCGCCGGCCCGGCCGTCCGCAGGTAGACGTTCTCGAACAGGTCGGTCAGCGTCCACCCGTCGGCCCCGCCGATCGAGTACGCGGGGGTACCCGACCCGCGCAACGTCTTGGCAGCCGCGATCAGCTGCGGCCAGGTCTTCGGGGGCTTGACGCCGGCGGCCTTGAACGCCTTGACGTTGTAGAAGACGGTCGACTTGTTGGCGCCCTTGAAGAAGAGGCCGTAGAGCTTGCCGTTGACCGTGCCGAGGGTCTTCCAGACCGGGGCGTAGTTCGCGCCGATCGCACCGCTTGCGAAGGCGATCGGCTTGAGTGCGCCCTTGCTCACGAAGTCCTTCATCAGGCCGGGCTGCGGCAGCGCGGCGATGTCGGGTGGGTTGCCGCCCGTCACGGCCGTGGAGAGCACGGTCGGCAGCTGATCGCCGGCCGAGGTGTACTTGACGCTGACGCCGGGGTTCGCCTTCTTGAACCCGGCCAGCACGGCCTCGAAGCCCTTCTG
The DNA here is from genome assembly GCA_963803325.1 of uncultured Actinomycetes bacterium. GTDB lineage: Bacteria > Actinomycetota > Thermoleophilia > Gaiellales > Gaiellaceae > DATBLE01. Next base: position 348,806 of record CAWDLU010000001.1, read on the forward strand.
CTCGTCACCGCTCCACACGGCCATCACGGAGACGCTCCCGCTGACGCCGTGCTTCGCACTCGAGCCGATCGCCGTGGTCGCCGTGACCAGTGCGGCGACGGCGGCGACGAGCCCGAGAGCCCATAGGTGCTTCCTCGAAACGAACCTCATGCGTACCTCCTGTTCGATGTCACTGTCCGTAGATTCCGAGTCCGGTGTCCGGGTCGAAGAAGTGGAGCGCGCGGGTGTCGACGGCGAGCTCTGTCTCCTCGTCCTCCTTGACGCGGGAGCGGGCGTTGAACCGTCCGATCAGGTTTGCCCCCGTGCCTTCCTCGAGCTCGCCGACGGTCACCGCATCGGTGTCCTCCGCCAGCTCCCGGACATCGTCCGTGAGCGCCGGTCTGGCGTCGACCCTGGTGTGGACGACGATCTCCGAGCCGAGAGCCTCCCTCAGCTCGATCTTTCCGCGCAGCCGCCGTGACGGCGGCGTGTCCGGCGCGAGCGCCGCGTCTTCGAGGTGCTCGGGACGCAACCCGACGATCACCGGGCGGCCGACGAAGTCGGAGAGGCCCGGGTGCGCCGCGAGCGCCTCGGCGTCCAGCTCCAGCCGTTGCGATCCGAGCCGAGTGATCAGCCCGCCGTTCTCGCGCTCGAGCGTCGCCTCGAGCAGGTTCATCGCCGGCGAGCCGATGAACCCGGCGACGAACAGGTTCACCGGACGGTCGTAGAGCGTCTGCGGCTCGTCGACCTGCTGGAGCTCGCCCTTGCGCATGACGGCGACCCGGTCGCCCATCGTCATCGCTTCGACCTGGTCGTGCGTGACGTAGATCGTGGTCGTGCCCAGATCGGCCTGGAGCCGGCTGATCTCGGCGCGCATGTGCACGCGCAGCTTGGCGTCGAGGTTCGAGAGCGGCTCGTCCATCAGGAAGGCGGCGGGCTGGCGAACGATCGCCCGACCCATCGCGACGCGCTGCCGCTGTCCACCGGACAGAGCGCGCGGCTTCCGCTTCAGGAACGCCTCGAGGTCGAGAACCCGCGCCGCCTCCTGAACGCGCCGGTCGATCTCGTCCTTCGGCACCTTCTTCACCCGGAGCCCGAACGCGATGTTCTCGTACACGGTCAGGTGCGGGTAGAGCGCGTAGCTCTGGAAGACCATTGCGATGTCGCGATCGCGCGAGGGAACGTGGTTGACAACCCGGTCGCCGATCCGGATCGAGCCGCCCGAGATCGATTCGAGCCCGGCGAGCATGCGCAGCGCCGTCGTCTTCCCGCAACCCGACGGCCCGACGAGCACCATCAGCTGACCGTCGGGGACCGCGAGATCGAGATCCGACACGGCGGAGGTGCCGTCCGGATAGACCTTGCAGGCTCGTTCGTACGCTACTGCTGCCATCGACTCCACTTCTTGCAGAGCGCGTCCCGCGATCTCCCCGGGTCGGGCCGCTCCGCGGTCTGGTTGAGGGGACCCTAAACGATCGTCGGCGACGCTGCGGAGGAAGCACGGAGGAAACCGGGTGTTCCCAGTAGGCCCCGTTCTTCACCCGGCTCCGGCCGGTTGCTCCTTCTCGTCGAGAGCGCGGCGGCCCGCCGCCGCGACCGGCATGACGGGCTGTGGCACGCGAACGTCTGCCGGGGAGGATGGTCAGGGAGCGCTTGCGCCCGGCACGATTCGAACGTGCGACCTCTGCCTCCGCAGGGCAGCGCTCTATCCCCTGAGCTACGGGCGCGCGGGGAAGCCAGTGTAGCCGGCCGCCGCGGGGGCGGGCTGTGCCCGACTCCGCTCGCTGTCGCCGGGGATGCAGGTGGGGATCGGCGCGAAATGCGGGAGGCGGAGCCGAGAGTATTTCGGGCGGCTGTCCGCATGGGCAGCGCTCTATCCCCTGAGCTACGGGCGCGCGGGGAAGCCAGTGTAGCCGGCCGCCGCGGGGGCGGGCTTTGCCCGACTCCGCTCGCTGTCGCCGGGGATGCAGGTGGGGATCGGCGCGAAATGCGGGAGGCGGAGCCGAGAGTATTTCGGGCGGCTGTCCGCATGGGCAGCGCTCTATCCCCTGAGCTACGGGCGCGCGGGAATGGTCAGTGTAGCCGTGCCGGGATCCCGTCGATGCTGAGCTCCGCACCGTCGGGAACCTCAACTCGAACATACGCAAGCGCGACGCCGGGCACCGCGCTCGTCACGCGGCCGACCCGCTTTCCGTCGTGGCTGATCTCGTCCCCCGGCCGCGCGGACTCGACCTCGAGGACGCGCAGGCGCCTGTTCACGTGCCCGCGGTTGTGCAGCCGGGCGATCGGTTCCTGACCCGGGTAGCAGCCCTTCGTGAAGGAGATGTGCGTCTCGTCGAGCCCCGCCTCGGCCGGCAGGATCGTCTCGTCGAGCTCCTTCCCCCAGGCGGGCACGCCGGCCTCGATCCGCGCCCGCTCGAGCTCGACCGCCTCGACCGTCGGCTCGACGTCGGAGTCGAGCACCTCGACGGTGCAGGGCAGCTCGCCCGGGAGTCCGTCGGCTTCGCCGAACACGAGCGCCGAGGTGTGCTCCTCGAGCTCGATCTCGCACTTCGCCGCGAACCGGGAGCGGACGAGCTGCGAGCGCACGATCTCTCCGAGCTCCGGCTCGGTCAGGAGCAGGAAATCGTCCTGCCCGCGGCGCCAGACCCGCACCGGCGCGATCAGGCGGCTCTTCGGCGTCAACAGCAGCGCCTCGACGAGCTCGCCGCGCGTGACGTCGTTCGAGAGCATCCGCTGGAGGTACTCCTCCGCGCCGGGACCGGCGACGCGGACGAACGAGCGCGGCCGTCGAGCCGCTCGGACTGAAACGCTGAGCACGCTCGTTAGTCTAGGCACCGTGCCCCTGTTCAGATCGAAGGCGGAGCAGAAGGTCGCCGAGGCCGGATACGACCCTGCTCGCCTCCCGCCCGGCCAGTACCTGACCGAGAAATGGCCGGTGCTCCACGCGGGCTCCGTGCCGAAGATCGACCTCGCGACCTGGAACATGACCGTCTCGGGCGAGGTCGAGCGGCCGTTGACACTGTCCTGGGAGCAGCTGCTGGAGCTGCCCAGCCGCGAGCTCACCGTCGACATCCACTGCGTGACCAGGTGGAGTCGCTTCGACACGACGTTCAAGGGGGTGCACTGGAGCGATCTCGCCGGACTCGTCACGCCGAAGCCGAGCGCGCGCTACGTCGTCGCGCACGCCGAGCAGGGATTCACGGCGAACGTCCCCTACGCGGCGATCGAGTCCGAGGACGCGCTGATCGCCTACGAGGCAGACGGTGAGCCGCTCACCCCGGACCACGGCTGGCCGGTGCGGCTGGTCATCCCATCCCGGTATTTCTGGAAGAGCGCGAAGTGGCTACGCGGTCTCGAGCTGCTCGACCACGACGAGCCCGGCTTCTGGGAGCGCTACGGCTACCACAACGACGCCGACTTCACCAGGGAACAGCGCTACAGCTTCTAGCCGTACTCGCCGCCGTAGCCTCCGCCGCCGCTCTCGGTGGTGGTGGTCTCGGTGGTGCTCGCCGGCCGCGGCGTCGTCGCTGCCGCGGTCTTTCCGGCCGCGACTTGCCCGCGGATCTCGCCCGCGGGGTTCTTCGCCGTGTGCACGTTGACGTAGGCGACGCCGGCCAAAAGCGCGCTCCTGATCTTGCCGGTGACGGTCACCTTTCCGTGCGCCCCGCGAGCACACGGCCCGCAGAGCGGGACGGCGACAGGCCCGGCCACGCCGATCTTGCCCAGATGGATGTGCGCGGCGAGTGCCTTCCCGGTCAACCGGGAGAAGATCAACCGCCAGGTCACCGACCGCCCGCTCAGCGTCGCCGAGAACGTCCCGACCGCGCGCACCGCGCCCCTGGGAGCAGGCGTCTCGTGGCGTGAGTCGAGCTTCGCGCTCAGCTTTGTGGACGTGCTGCCGGTGGCACCGAGCCCAAACCCGGTGACGAACAGCCCGGCCGCTGCGATCGCGGTGATCGAGATCAGGAGAGAGCGGCTCATGCTCTCCTCTACGCATCGGAGGCGCAGACGGATTTCACAGAACTAAAGCACGAGCGCGGTCGATCCGATACACAGGGCGATCCACCTCCCCCCTCCACGAAAGAGGGCCGCGCAAGCGGCCCTCTTTCGTTTTCAACCTGCGCCGGCTTCGACCAGATCCGAAGCCGGCACCCCGCTCGCGAGGAGGGGGCTCGGGGGGAACCAGGGGTTCCCCCCTGCCAGTTACATCATCCCGCCCATGTCGCCCATGCCACCCGGCATGCCGGCGGCGGCACCGGCCTTCTCGGGCGCGTCGGCGACGATCGCCTCGGTGGTGAGGATGTTCTTCGCGATCGACGCCGCGTTCTGCAGCGCGGAGCGCGTGACCATCGTCGGGTCGATGATCCCGGCCTTGACCAGGTCACCGTACTCGCCCGTGTCGACGTTCAGGCCGTGGCCCTTGGTGCCGGTGCGGACCTTGTCGACGACGATCGAGCCCTCGAGGCCTGCGTTGTAGGACAGCTGGCGGATCGGCTCCTCGAGCGCCCGCACGATGATCGCCGCGCCGGTCCGCTCGTCCGCGATCTCGAACGAGTCGAGCTTGACCGCGCGTGCTGCGTTCAGCAGCGCGACGCCCCCACCGGGGACGATGCCCTCCTCGAGGGCTGCCCGCGTCGCCTGGAGCGCGTCCTCGACGCGATGCTTCTTCTCCTTCATCTCGGTCTCGGTGGCCGCGCCGACCTTGACCACCGCTACGCCGCCGGCCAGCTTCGCCAGCCGCTCCTGGAGCTTCTCGCGGTCGAAGTCGGAGTCGGTGTTCTCGATCTCGGCCTTCAGCTGCTTGATCCGGCCCTTGATCGCGTCCGACGAGCCGCCGCCGTCGATGATCGTGGTCGAGTCCTTGTCGACGACGACCTTGCGGGCCTTGCCGAGCTGCGAGATCTTCGTGTTCTCGAGCTTCAGGCCCAGCTCCTCGGTGATCACCTCGGCGCCGGCGATGATCGCAATGTCCTCGAGCATCCGCTTGCGGCGATCGCCGAAGCCCGGCGCCTTGACGGCGACGGCGGTGAACGTGCCGCGCAGCTTGTTGACGACGATCGTCGCGAGCGACTCGCCCTCGACGTCCTCCGCCACGATCAGCAGCGGGCGACCGGCCTGGATCACCTGCTCGAGCACGGGCAGGATGTCCTTGACGGCCCCGATCTTCTGGTTCGCGACCAGGATGTACGGGTCGTCCAGGACGGCCTCCATACGCTCGGCGTCGGTGATCATGTACGGCGACAGGTAGCCCTTGTCGAACTGCATGCCCTCGGTGAACTCGAGCTCGAGCCCGAACGTCTGGCCCTCCTCGACGTTCACGACGCCGTCCTTGCCGACCTTCTCGATCGCGTCGGCGATCACGTCGCCGATCTCGCGCTCGCGCGACGAGATGCTGGCGACCCGGGCGATGTCCTCCTTGCCGTTGACCTCCTTGGACTGGCCCTTGAGGTCCTCGACGACCGCGTCGACGGCCTTCTCGATGCCGCGCTTGAGCGCCATCGGGTTCGCACCCGCCGCGACGTTCTTCAGGCCCTCGCGGACGATCGCCTGTGCGAGCACGGTCGCCGTCGTGGTGCCGTCGCCCGCCACGTCGTTGGTCGCCGTGGCGACCTCGCGCACGAGCTGGGCGCCCTGGTTCTCGAACGCGTCCTCGACCTCGATCTCGCGCGCGATCGTGACGCCGTCGTTGGTGATCGTCGGTGCGCCGAACTTCTTGTCGAGCACGACATAGCGCCCCTTGGGGCCAAGGGTGACCTTGACCGCGTCGGCGAGGATGTTCACGCCACGCTCCAGCGAGCGCCGCGCGTCCTCGTTGAACTTCAGCTCCTTGTGAGCCATTTCAGCATCCTCCGTCTGGCTTGAGTGCTTACGCCTTGGCGCCGGCGAGCTCGCGCTTGCCCTTGGCCTTGGCAGGAGTGGACACGACCTTTGCGAGTACATCCGACTCGCGCAGGATGAGAAGCTCGTCGGCTCCGACCTTGATCTCGGTGCCTCCGTACTTCGAGAAGATGACCTCGTCGCCGGCGGCGACGTCGAGCGGGATCAGCTCACCCGTCGACTCGGCCCGTGAGCCGGAGCCGACCGCGAGCACGCGACCGCGCTGCGGCTTCTCCTTGGCCGTGTCCGGCAGGACGATGCCGCTGAACGTCGTTTCCTCCTCCTCGAGGACCTCGACGATGAGCCGATCGCCTAGCGGCTGCAGATTCATTCCACGACCTCCATCTTGTGAGTTAGTACCAGTGTGTAGCACTCTCAGTGCAAGAGTGCCAGGCCATACTACCGTCTCCACAGGCGGTTTTGCAAGGGATCTCAGCGAACGAGACGAAGATCGTCACAAGCGGTAGCGTTGAACGGGATGCGCAGGGAGTTCTCTGCGGGTGGGGTGCTCGTTCGGCGCTTGCGCGGCGACTGGGCGGTGGCCGCGATCCGTCCGCGCGGCAAGGCGAAGGGCGTCTGGGCGTTGCCGAAGGGTCTCGTCGGCGCGGGCGAGAAGCCCGCCGCGGCCGCTCTGCGCGAGGTCGTGGAGGAGACGGGCGCCCGCGGCCGGCTCGTCCGCAAGCTCGGCGACGTGCGCTACGTCTACACCTGGGCGGGTGAGCGCGTGTTCAAGGTGGTCAGCTTCTACCTGGTCCGCTACTCGGGAGGTCGCCTCGGGGATCTCGCGCCCGAGTTCGTGCGCGAAGTAGCCGAGGTGCGGTGGATCCGGCTCCGCGACGCTCCCGTTCTGCTCGCCTACAAGGGCGAGCGGGAGATGGCGCGGAGGGCGATCGAGGCCGTGAAGGAACTATGATCGGCGCGCCGTGTACGCGCTGAACTTCTATTCACCGATCGTCGAGAGCCAGCTCCGCAGCGGACGCAAGTCGGCGACGATCAGGCTCGGCGACAAGTCGGGCAAGTACCGGAAGGGGATGATCGTCGCGGTGCTCGCCGGCGCCCGTTTCGGCCCGCGGCAGAAGATCTTCGAGGCGGTGATCGACAAGGTCGAGGTGAAGACGCTCGGGGAGCTGTCACCGAACGAGATCGAGCACGACAATCCGGAGATCCGCCGCGTCGACGACATGGCGCAGTTTCTCGGGACGCTCTACAACCGCGAGGTCTCGGAGGCCGATCTCGTCACCGTGATCCGCTTCAGCGAGATCCGCACGACCTGAAAGCCGCGGTCGCCCTCGTCGGCGCAGTGCTCCTTCACGTTCGGGGGCACGCGCGACCGCTGTAGAGGCCGGTCGATCAGGAATGCGCGTCCCTGCGGATCCGGACCCCGAACTGCGTCGCGGGCCGGAGAGGCGCTCCGCACATCTCGCAGTCGACCGCGAACGCCGACGAGAATCGAGCGCCGCAGGCCCGGCAGCGCGAGCGGATCTGGCCGCCGCACTGCGGGCAGGCGGCCGGAAGCTCGGGCTCCGACTCCTCGAAGTACCTCTGCACGAACCCGCATCCGAGGCAGACGGCAACCCAATCGCCGAGGACCTTGCGGCGTTCCTCTCTCAGCCAGTCGGAGGCCTTGCTCATGTCGGGCGAAGCCGGGCTTGGCCCGGCGAGAGCCCACGCAACTGTCGCTGCGCCGAGCTCCGTGAAGAACTGGGGACACGGGGGAACCACGGGTTCCTCCGTGCTGAGTCGCCGAGAACCTTGCGCCGCTCCCCGCGCAGCCAATCCGACGCCGTGCTCACGGCGGCAGCCTAACCGCCGGGCCGTCTGCGTCGGGGTCTGTCCTTCGGCGAAAGAGTGGATAGAGTTGGCCCGCATGGCGATTGCGCGTGAAGCCGAGCCGGTCGGCTCGCTGACCGAGGTGAAGGAGGCGGGTCTCGACCGGGACGATCTGCTCGCCGTCTACCGCGACATGCTGATTACCCGGGGTGTGGAGGAGCGCGGTCACATCCTGTACAAGCAGGGAAAGATCCCGGGCTCGTTCTACACCGGCCGCGGGAACGAAGGAGCGGCGGTCGGGATTGCGACCGCGATGGGTCCCGACGACGTCGGCACCCCGCTCCACCGCGACCTCGGCGTCCACATCACCCGCGGGATCGAGCCCTGGCGCATCTTCGCCCAGTACATGGGCCGGGCCGACGGGCCGACGCACGGCAAGGACGGAAACGTCCACATGGCAGACGCACGCCTCGGCCTGATCGCAATGGTCAGCCACCTGCCCGCGATGCTGCCGGTCGCCGTCGGTGCGGCGCTCGCCTTCCGCGTCCGGGAGGAGCACAGGGTGGCCGTGGGTTGGTTCGGCGAGGGCGCCTCAGCTCGCGGCGACACCCACGAGGCGATGAACTTCGCCGGCGTCCGCCGCCTGCCGGTCGTGTTCGTCTGCGACAACAACCAGTGGGCCTATTCGACGCCCAGCCACCTCGAGTTCGCCACCGAGCACGTCGCCGACCGCGCGCCTGCCTACGGCTTCGAGGGCGTCGTCGTCGACGGCACCGACGTGCTGGCCGTCTACCGCGAGGCGAGGCGCGCGATCGAGAAGGCGCGCGAAGGAGGCGGACCGACGCTGATCGAGTGTCTGACGCTTCGGATGGAGGGCCATGCGGTCCACGACGACGCCTTCTATGTCCCGAAGGACATGTTCGAGGAGTGGGCGAGGACCGACCCGATCGAGCGCTTCCGCACCTGGCTGCGCGACCATGCCGACCTCAGCGACGACGAGGAAGACGATCTCGCCGTCGAGATCAAGCGTCTGCTCACCGACGCGATCAAGCGTGCGGACGAGTCGCCGCTTCCCGATCCCTCGACTGCCGCCGAAGGCGTGTACGCCTCGGCCGAGGACCTCGACACCCCACACCACAAGTGAAAGCGGATCCTCGCTAGTGGCCGAGCGCACCTACCTTCAGGCGATCTCCGACGGGCTCCGCCTGGAGATGCGGCGAGACAAACGCGTCTTCGTGATCGGCGAGGACGTCGGCGTCTACGGCGGCGCGTTCAAGGTCACGCAGGGCTTCCAGGAGGAGTTCGGCGCGTGGCGCGTGATCGACGCACCGCTGTCGGAGACGGCGATCGTCGGCGGCTGCACCGGCGCAGCGCTGATGGGAATGCGGCCCGTGGCGGAGATGCAGTTCGCCGACTTCGTCTCGTGTGCATGGGATCAGCTGGTCACCGTCGCGGCCAAGCAGTTCTATCGCGCGGGCACGGCGGTGCCGATCGTCATTCGTCTTCCCTCCGGGGGCGGGTTCTCCGGCGGCCCGTTCCACTCGCAGAATCCCGAGAGCTCATTTGCGCACATTCCGGGGCTGAAGTGCGTCTGCCCGGCGACGCCCGAGGACGCGAAAGGACTGCTCGCCAGCTCGATCGAAGACGCAAATCCCGTGCTCTACTTCGAGCACAAGCACCTCTACCGGCGGCTGAAGTCCGATGTGCCCGAGGAGCGCTACACGATCCCGCTCGGTCAGGCGCGTACCCATCGCGAGGGCGAGGACATCAGCGTGATCACCTGGGGTGCGATGGTGCACACCGCCGACGAGGCGGCCGAGGAACTGGCGAAGGAGGACGTGTCGGTCGAGGTGGTCGATCTCCGCACGGTGATGCCCTGGGACAAGCAGGCGGTCCTCGACAGCGTCAGGAAGACGTCGAAGGTGCTCGTCCTCCACGAGGACACGCGCACCGGCGGTTTCGGCGCCGAGATCGCAGCGACGATCGCCGAGGAGGCGTTCGAGTCGCTCGACGCGCCCCTCCGCCGGATCACCGCCCCCGACGCGCCCGTGCCCTTCTCGCCGCCGCTCGAGAAGGCCTACATCCCGCAGGTCGAAACGGTCGCAGCCGGCCTCCGCGAGCTCGCCGCCTACTAGAGCCGTGGCCACCAACACCCTGATCGAGGTCGTCATGCCGCAGATGGGCGTGTCCGTCTCGGAGGGGACGATCGTCAAGTGGCTGAAGAACGAGGGCGACCCGATCCAGGCCGACGAGGCGCTGCTCGAGATCTCGACCGACAAGGTCGACACCGAAGTGCCGAGCCCCGGCAGCGGGGTCGTTCAGCAGATCCTCGTCCAGGAGGGCGCGACGGTCGATGTCGGCACGAAGCTGGCCACCATCGCTCCTGACGGAGCAACGGTGGCTAGTGGGCCTGAGCCGGCCGAGCCGTCGGCACCTGCGGCAGCTACGGCGGTCGAAGCCGATGCTCCGTCTGGTGTCGAGGCGTCGGTGCTCGTCGAACCTCCGGTTTCACCACCCGCGGCGGTTGTGCCCGTTGCACCCGCCGAGACTCCGGCGCCCGCCGCGGCCCCCGCGGCACCGGAACCTGCGCCCGGCGCCGACGGCAGCGTGAACGGAAAGACCTTCGTCTCCCCGGTCGTCGCGCGGATCGCCGCCGAGCACGGGGTGGATGTCGGCGGCATCCCCGGCACCGGCCGCGGCGGGCGCGTGACGAAGAAGGACATCCTAGGCTTCATCGAGGCCGGCGCCTCGATGAAGCCTGGTGAGGCGGACGTCGGACCGACCGCGCCGGCGCCCGAGATCACTCCGCCGGCACCCATTGCACCGGAGGCCGAGGCCGCTCCGCCGGCACCTTCGGCGCCCGCCATGGCACAGGCGCAGCCTGTGGGAGGGGAGCGACTGGAACCGATGGGCGCGATGCGCAAGGGCATCGCCGAGCACATGCGCCGCTCGCTCGACACCTCCGCGCACGTGACGAGCGCAATCGAAGTGGACATGTCCAGCGTGGTCTCGATCCGAGAGCGGCTGAAGGGCGAGTACCAGCAGAGCTACGGGGTCAATCCGACCTACCTCGTGTTCGTTGCCCGTGCGGCCGTGGCGACGCTGCGCGACTACCCGTGGGTGAACGGCGAGCTGCGCGGCGACCAGATCGTCACGAAGAACTACGTCAACCTCGGGATCGCGGTCGAGCTCGCCGACGGCAAGGGCCTGATCGTGCCCGTCGTCAGGAACGCCGAGGGGATGAACCTGCTCGGCCTCGCGCGGGGGATCGCCGACCTCGCCGCCCGAGCCCGCGACAAGAAGCTGACCCCCGACGACGTGCAGGGCGGCACCTTCACGATCACGAATCCGGGCGGATACGGCACCTTCCACGGGACGCCGGTGATCAGCCAGCCGCAGGCGGCGATCCTCGGCACCTACGCGGTCGTCAAGCGCCCCTGGGTGATCCAGGACGAGCTCGGCGCCGACGTGATCGCGATCCGCCCGATCATGAACATCACGCTCACGTACGACCATCGTCTCGTCGACGGCGCGCTCGCGGGCCGCTTCCTGCACGACCTGCGCGACAAGCTCCAGACCTGGGGCGAGGATCGGTACTAGGGGAACCCGTGGTTCCCCTGGTGGACCCCTCCTTCGCTCGCTCGCTGCGCTCACGTCGCGCTGCCGGCAAGCGGTTGAGGGCCGCGCCCGCCATGTTGGTCGCGGCGGCGATTCTGCCGAGCCGCTCGTCAGGCTGACCAACATGTCCGGCCAGCTCTGCGTGGTTCGCCGGCGCCGGGGCGCGCCCTGGGACTGGTCCCGAGACATGCGTGAGCTCGGTCGCGTCCGGGACGGCGGTGAACCGTGCGGCCTGATCTAGAGTCAGCGGCATGATCGGACGCGTCCTCCAGCTCGGCGAGACGCCGTACCTGGAAGCCTGGGAGCTCCAGCGGGAGCTGGCGGCGGCCGTACGGAAGGGAATGGCGCCGGATACCGTGCTCTTCCTCGAGCACCCTCCGGTCGTGACGGTTGGGCGGCGAACCGACGAGGGCGAGCTCCACGTCCCGGAGGGTGCCCAGGTCGAGGTGGTCGAGACGGACCGTGGCGGCAAGTCCACATTCCATGGGCCGGGGCAGCTCGTCTGCTACCCGATCCTCGACCTCAACCGCCACGGCCGCGACGTACGCAGGTACTGCCGCGACCTCGAGGAGTCACTGATCCAGACTCTTGCGGCGTTCGGGCTGGAAGGGCAGAGGGTCGACGGGCTCACCGGTGTGTGGCTCAGCCCCCCGCTGCGGAAGATCGCCTCGATCGGCGTGCACATCTCGCGCTGGGTGACGACGCACGGCTACGCGCTGAACGTCGACCTCGATCCGGCGCCCTTCACGGAGTGGATCACCGCCTGCGGACTCGAAGACGCTGCGTTCACGACGATGGCACGCGAGCTCGGCCGGCGGCTGAGCGTGGACGAGGTGCGACCCGCGGCGGCGGCGGCGATCGCCGGGGTCTTCGGGCTCGAGCTCGACGAGCAGGTCATCCGCGCCGAGACAGTCGCTCGATGAACACGGCGCGCCTCGAGACCTTCGCCGACGGCGTGTTCGCGATCGCGGCGACGCTTCTGATCCTGACCGTGGACGGCCGGGTCGGCGGCGAAGGGGTGGATCTCGGCGCGGAGCTCTCGCACGCGTGGCCGTCGTACGTCGCCTACGCGGTCAGCTTCGTGACGATCGGGATCATCTGGGTCAACCACCACGGCCTGATGGCCCAGATCGGCCGCGCCGACCGCCGGTTCCTGCTCCTGACCGTGCTCTTCCTGATGTGCGTCGCATTCCTGCCGTTTCCGACCCGCCTGGCCGCCGAGCACGTCCACGGCGACGGGGCGAGGACGGCGGCGCTCGCCTACGGGTTCACGATGACGGCGATGGCGGTCGCGTTCAACGTGATCTGGTTCTACGCCGCCACCGGTCGCCGGCTGCTGCGGCACGACGCCGACCCGCGCGTCGTCCGCGGGATCACGCGTACGTACATCCCCGGTCCGTGGATCTACCTCGCAGCGACGCTCGTCGCGTTTGCAAGCCCGACCGCCAGCCTCGTCCTCTACCTGGTCTACGCCGCCTTCTGGGTGCTCGAGAGCTCGATCTTCGGGGGGAAAGACGGTGCGGACCTCTAAACTCGGCCCGATGCAGACCTCGCTCCCCGTCGCCGAGCGACCGCGCCGCCCGGACTGGATGAAGGTGCGCGCGCCGAGCGCCGACTCGCGCTACTTCGACGTGCGCAGGCTGATCCACGGAGCCGGCCTGAACACGATCTGCGAAGAGGCGCGCTGCCCGAACATCGGCGAGTGCTGGGGGCGGGGCACCGCGACCTTCCAGATCCTCGGCGACACGTGCACGCGCGCCTGCCGCTACTGCTACGTGCACTCCGGTACGCCGGACGGGCCGCCCGACCCGCTCGAGCCGCTTCGCCTGGCGCAGACAGCGGTACAGATGGAGCTGAAGCACGTCGTCGTCACCTCCGTCGACCGCGACGATCTTCCCGATCGGGGAGCGGGACATTTCGCGGCGACGGTGCGCGCGCTGAAGAGAAAGCTTCCGGATGCGTCGGTCGAGGTGCTGACCCCCGATTTCCTCGGTGTCGAGGAGGAGGCCCTGTGCACCGTCCTGGCCGCGCGCCCCGAGGTCTTCAACCACAACATCGAAACCGTGCGCCGCCTCCACCCGCGCATGCGCGGCGCGAAGGCCTCGTACGACACTGCTCTGTGGCTGCTCGAGCGCGCGAAGGAGCTCGCTGCCTACGCCGAGCCCGACTACCCCCTGCTGACGAAGAGCGGGATCATCGCCGGCCTGGGCGAGACGAACGACGAGGTCGTTGAGACGCTGCGCGACCTACGTGACCACGGCGTCGACGTCGTCACGATCGGCCAGTACCTCCAGCCGTCGCCGAAGCACGCGCCGATCGACCGCTGGGTGCACCCGGACGAATTCCGCTGGTTCCGCGAGCAGGGCGAGGCGCTCGGCTTCGGTTCCGTGTTCGCCGGCCCGCTCGTGCGCTCGTCGTACCGGGCCGACGAGCAACGCCACGCCGCGGAAACCGAACACGGCGCGGTCGCCCACTAGCGGACGTCAAGAGACGAGCAGGGCCGCCTGGCGGCGACCCTGCTCTCGAACCGGCTGAGACCGGGAGCTAGCCCGACTTGCCGATCGTCCCCGGGCCGGTCTTGGCCTTGCCGCTCGGCAGGCCGACGTTGTCGGTGAAGACGTCCTCGTCGTTGATGACGCCGTTCAGCGCGAACGGGTTGGTGTTTCGCGTGTCCGACCAGATCGGATGGGCTTCGTTGCCCTTCGGAATGGTCAGGCCGCTGTAGTCGCCGTTGAACCCGCTCTGGATCCCGTTCGGCGGCGGGAAGACGGGCGAGACGACCTTGAATGCGTACGGCACCGACGCTCCCGTGCCGCCGGCGAGCGAGTAGTCCGACGACAGCTCACCGACACCCGGCTGCTCGCCCGGTGTAAACGGATCGCCGTTGCAGTCCGGATAGAGGCAGTTCGCATCGCCGTCGTTCTCGCCCTCGACCCGTGCGGTTCGGTAGTAGCTGACGCCGACCCGGTCCTTGCCGTTCGGCGATTGATCGACGGCGGGCATGTAGTGGTCGAGCCCGGTGTCCGGGTTGACCGCGCCGAGCTCCGTCCACGTCTGACCGCCGTCGGTCGAGCGGGACATCTGGATGTCGTACTCGCCGTTCCGGTAGTCCTGCCAGACGACGTACACGGCGGGGCCCTGCGTGTTCTCGGTCAGCATCCGCGGGAAGTCGTTCGTGCGGATCCAGACCCCCGGGATGCACTCCTCGGGCCCGCGGCCGAAGTCGCACTGCGGCTCGCCGACGGTGATGTCCTCGCCGACCTTGGTCGGTGTCCCGCAGTTGAGATCGGCCGTTCCCGCCGACGACGAGCCCGACGGGTGGCACACCACTGCGAGCTGCTGGCCGTTCGGGTTCCCCGGCGCGGTGTTGCCGTTGTTGTAGGTGAGCACGACGTCGCCGTTTCCGAGCACGACCGGATCTGAGCCCTGGTCGAGGTTGCAGGCGCTCGGGCTCAGCGACGGGTCGAAGAAGTCGCCGAAGTAGCAGAGGCCGGGTGCGTCGCCGCTGATCTCCTGCGGCGTCGACCAGGTCAGAGCGCCGTCGGTCGACATCGACCCGTAGATCGGCGACTCGGTGTAGTTCCCGTCCAGGTCGTAGATGAACTCCGTCCAGGTGACGTAGACGTTGTCGCCGGTCGGATGACCCGCCGTCCGCGGCAGGCGGTCGGCGGCGATGAAGTTCTTGTCGGAGATCGCATAGGGCCCGTTCGGGTTGTCCTCGACGACCAGGAACCGCTTCGTCGGGTTCCCGGTGATCGAGCTCGGGATGTTGTAGTAGAACGCGCCGGCAGCGCCCGCCGGCGACTGGGTCACGTACAGGCCGTTCGCGTTCGTGAAGACGTCGAACACGACGCAGCTGAAGTAGGCGCGGCCCTGCGAGTCGACCGCAACCGCCGGATCGCTGCCGGCGTCGTAGGTGTGGTAGGTGCCCGGGTCGCCCTGGATCGTGTTGTTGTTGGGGTTGGCCGCGCTCGGCCCGTCGAAGTCCGGGGCGTTCTCGTGCTGTCGGAAGGGCGGGATCAGGTCGCCCCAGTGCCTGCCCTTGTAGGTCGACCAGTCGACCCCGCACTGGTTGTACCCGACCCGGCTGTCGTTCTGGCCGGCGATCAGGTTGTCGTTGTCGGTCGGGTCGTAGGTGATCTCCTCCTCGGCCTGGCGCCGGAAGGAGCAGTCCTGGTTGACCCGGACGTTCTTCTTCGTGCGCTTGGCGCAGCCCAGCGTCTGCTTGCCTACGCCGACGTCGGAGAACGACGCCGACAGGTCCGGGGTGGCGTCGGCGGCCTCGAGGCGCTCGTCGCCGTTGACGACCCCCAGCGCCTCCTGCGCGGCGATCACGACGGAGTCGGAGAAGAACGGCATCGCCCGCGTCACCGTCTTGCCGTCCTTCGTGGTGGTGATCTTGGCCGGCTTGATCGTTCCCGTAGCCGCACCCTTCAGAATCTTGTCGCTTCTTCCTCCCACCGCGGGGCCGCCGCCGGTAACGAGCAGCACGGCCACGAGCGCGGAAAGGGTCAGCAAGACTGCAAAGAGCCTTGTTCGTCCCATGTCCTCCCCCTGTCTCTCAGATCTGTGGGCCGGGGTGATGCGACCTCCCTGCGCCACGACGACGAGACTGTTTACCGCACTTCCGGAGCCGTTGTCAACCCCGTCACCGCGCCCGCGGCGAACACCGGCCTGTCTCGTCTACGCGGCGCTGCAGGCGAAGAGCGGGATCTTGAGCACCGCGGTGCTCCCCTTCGAACCGGCGGCACGGATGCCGAGGGCGCCGCAGCGGCCGATGAGTACGCGGTCGAAGCTCACGCCGAACGAGCCCTCGCGGCTCGCCTCGACGCGCTTGACGCGACGGGGGAGGACGAGGACGGTGACCGTGATCTGCTCGAACGCCCTGAAGTGCGCGCCCCGGACGACGAGCGGCTGCCTGGAAGCCAGGTGCAGGCTCGGGGGCGGTGGCAGCGCAGAGCCGGATCCGGCTCCCGCAAGCGCCAGCATCGCGATCGCGAAACCGCGTCGCACTCCCCGATGATTGCAAATCCGGCCGGGAGATGGGAGGGGCCGCCTGACGGCGGCCCCTCCCGGCGTTGCGCTCAGCCTTCCGCTACGGCCTCGTCACCGTCAACGTCTGGACGACCTGGGTCGTCCCCGGCGTGACGTTCGAGGTCATGCTCGCGATCGAGCGGAACGTGCCCACCTGCTTCGAGGACGCGTCGTACTCGACCGTCGCGATCCCGCCCGCGGTCGGCGGAGTCGTGTTCACCGCCCACTCGGTGTCGTCCGCCGGAGTGGACAGGTTCTTCCCGCTCGTGCCGGTGCGGTTCTCGGCACCGGAGTTGCCGCCCGAGCCCGTATCCGGTCCGCCGGTGTTGGCCGCACCGTACGAGATCGTGGTTCCCTCACTGCCCGGGCCGGTTCCGAACGCGCCGCCCGAGACCTGGAACCACAGCTCCATCGAGTGGTTCGTCGAGTTGCTGAAGTTCTTCACCTGGTCGTAGTCGACCACGAGCCAGGCGTGGCCACCGCCACCGTCGTTCACGACTGCGATCCGGATCGCCCCGCCGGCCGGCGGGTTGAGGTCGGTCCAGAGCGGAGCGACGACGTTGTTCGGCCGGTTCAAGTTCGGGAACGTCTGGGGGGAGAAGATCACGTCACTCCCGGTTCCCCCGCCGATCACGACGTACCCGTTCGAGACGACGCCGATCCGCGAGTACGGCTCGCCGCCGTAGTAGAACGTCGGCACGTTGAAGTTCGTGATCGTGTCGTCACCGACACCTGCGATCGGACCCACGCCCAAGGCAGACAGCGGCAGGTAGCCGCCGGCCGGCCCCGTCGTCGGCGTGATCGAGTCGACCGTCGGCGGGAGCGCCGGCGTGAGTGTGCCGCTCCAGTGGACGCCCTGGTCGTTCTTGATCGCCGTCGCCGGCGCGGAGATGTTCGAGTACTTGAGCGGATGCCCCTGGTCGAGGTTGGCCACCGTCAGGTCGACGTTCGCGTCGACGCTCGTGAAGTTGGCGACGCTCGCGGCGCAATGAGCATGTCCGCTTTCCCTGGGGAACGTGGTCGGGCTGCAGTCGTGGCTCAGGCTGACGAGCCCCTGCTGCTTCTTGAAGGCGACGGGGATGACCACGTCGTTCAGGCCATTCTTCCTCGGGTCGAGCGTGATCTGCCCGAAGTACTGGCCGTCGGCGAGCTCCGGAGCGCTGATCGTGATCCAGATGTCGGTCGGCTTGTTCTTCTTCAGCTTGATCTTGCTGTCAGCCTTGACCTTGCCCTTCTTGTCCGGGGGCGAGGCCGACACGATGATGCTCGCTCCCGGGGGGGCGACGGTCGAGACGCCGAGGTCCTGGCCGGCCTTGGTGACGTTGGTCGCCGTCCGCTTGGTGGTGATCGAGCCGCTCATCGTCGGCGCGTCGATGCTCGCCAGGTTGAGGTCGATTCGATGGAGCGGATCCGTGCCGGCTGCGACGAAGTCGGCGTACGTCTCGTCGAACACGAGCGTCGGGTTCACAGCCCGGTCGGCGCGGATCGAGCCCGCTCCCCGGTCGAACGGGTCGGCCGGGGTGATTCCGTCCTCCTTGACCACACTCTGGACGGACGAGGTCATCAGCGCGGACTTGATCATCTCCGGAGTCCAGTCCGGATGCGACGCCTTGACCAGCGCCGAGACGCCGGCCGAGTGCGGGCTCGACATCGACGTGCCCGCGATCGCCTGGTACAGGTTCCCGGGCGGTCCGTTCGTCGGCGTCGTCTCGTCGGGCTGCGGCGTCATGCCGGCGAGAACCTGGATGCCGGGAGCGGTCACGTCCGGCTTGATCCAGTCGCCGGTCGGGCCGCGCGACGAGAACGCAGCCATCACGTCGGGCTGCGTCGCCGTCGGCTGTCCCTGAGCCCACTCGGCCATCACGTTCGTGTTACCCGAGATGAAGTTGACGAGATCGGTGTTCGGCCCGTCGAGATGGATCGCGGGCACCCAGTGGTTGTCGGTCTCGACGTCCTGCTTGACGGCGTTGTAGAGGATCATCCCGACTGCGCCGCCCTGGAGGACGTTGAAGCCCTTGTCGATGCGGGCGTTCGTACCGCGTCGGCAGGCGACGATCTCGCCCGCAACGGAGCCTGGCGCGAACGGGTTCAAGCAGAGCTCGTCTCCGACCGACGATCCGAGGACAACCGGGGTCGGCGAGGAGATACCGTCCGTGAGCGTCACCCCCTCCTTGTCGAAGGTGGCACCCCCGTCGGCGGTCAGGTGCAGTGTCGACGTGAAGAACCGCGGGCCCGTCGAGGCGCCCACCGTCGTCGTCCAGGGACCGCCGTGATCGGACGTCCCCGCAGCCGGGCCGCTGTTACCGGCCGAGGCGTTCACGGAGATGCCGGCGTTCACGGCATCGAGGAATGCGAGCTCGACCGGATCGGCGTACGGCTGCCCACCGCCGGAGATCGAGAAGTTGATCACGTCGACGCCGTCGGCGATCGCCTGCTGGACGGCCGAGACCGAGTCGGAGCCGAAACAGCCCTGCGAGAGGCAGACGCGATACATGATCACGTGCGCACCGGGCGCGATTCCGCACACCGGCCCGCGCTCGACTCCGTACAGGACGGCCGAGGCGACACAGCCGCCGGCGGCTGTGGTCAGCGTGTGCGTACCATGACCCTCCGGGTCGCGTGCGGAGCACACACCGGTCGAGTCGTTGCAGAACTCCTGACCGTCGGATCCGATCAGCGTCATGTACGTCGTGGTCTTCGCGTAGGCGCCGATCAGCTTCTTGTTGCAGGCGAAGACCGGTCCGAGATGGGCCGGATCGCTGCCGTCGCCGAAGGCGCAGCCCCAGGGGCCTCCGCTCGGCGAGGAGATTCCGGTCGGCGAGAGCATCGGGTGCTCAGGCCACACGCCGGTGTCGATCACGCCGACGATCACGTTCGAGCCGGCCTTGCTGGAGCCGCCGAGCGACGGCCAGACGGTGGTCGCACCGATGAAATCTGTGTTGTCGTCGAGGGGCTGCGCAAGGGTGTCCCGCTGGACGGCGGCGACGCCGTCGACCTTGAGTAGGTCCGAGACCGAGTTCGCGGGAACCTGAGCCTCGACGCCTCCGTACACGGTGAGGAACGAACGACGGACGTTCGCGGCGGGCACGGCCTGCTGCACCCGCGAGCTGATCTCGCGCGTGAGCTCAGCGGTGTGGCTCTCGTAGGCCTGGACTGCGCCCTTGTTGTTCTTGAGCTTCTTGCCGGTCGCACGCGGGCTCGTCGGTGCGAGACCCGCGACACCGCCGGTGTAGGACGCGGTTGCGTCGTAGTCGTACTTGATCATCACGTTGACCGGCGTCGAGTCCGTCCGCCCGAGCAACGCCGGGTCGGTCTGGGCCAGACGGCCGGAATCGGACTTCGCGACCGAGATCGTCTCGGTGGCGGCCGAGCTCAGGTCGGTGGCGGTAAGGGTCGGCTTCGCCCCGCCGGCGCCCGTTGCGACGCTCGCCGCCGCAACGCTCAGTGCACCGATGACGGCGAGCCCAACCAGCAGCCTGGCGGCTGCTCTCCATGTCGATCGTGCGCGCATCCTCTCCCTTTCCTCGCTTTTCAGCGCGACAGCGCCCTGTGCTCCTGCGCACTACGCCCGCAGGGGCGACCGGGATTCTGCGGCATGCCGGCCCGGAAAGCAAGCCGGTCCCGGCGAGGAACAAGCGCCTTTACGCCGCGTGACGGCTCCGCGCCGGGTATGCCGAGCCCGGCCTTGGGTACCATCGAGACGTATGCGCATCGTCGTTGTCGGTCTGCTCGCAGCGGTCGTGATCGCGCCGAGCGTCGATGCTGCGACCGGACCGCGCCTGAGGATCGTCGGCCGCTCGCCGCTCGTTCTGCGCGGCGTCGGTTTCGGCGGCGGCGAGCGCGTGAAGGTGAGCGCGACCCTCGGCACGAACGTCGCTCAGAAGAGCATGCGGGCCGACCGGACCGGTCGCTTCGTCGCCCGCTTCCCGGGCCTCGTCTACGACCGCTGCCACGGCGCCCTGAAGGTGACCGCCTACGGCGCTCGTGGGCACCGTGCCGGGTTTGCAATCGAGCCGCTTCCCTGCCCGACCGCCGTCGACTCGCACCCCGCTCAGCGCGGGTAGGCGGCTCGCGGGCTGAGATCGTCGTGGCCGGGGTCTTGCCCGACCTGGGCGTAGCGGAAGCAGCCCGTCAGGTGGTCGTTGACGAGGCCGCAGGCCTGCATCAGCGCGTAGCAGATCGTCGGCCCGACAAACCGGAAGCCGAGGCGCTTCAGCTCCCTGGACATCGCCCGCGACTCGGCGGTTTCGACCGGCACCTCGGCGAGACTGCGCCAACGGTTGACGAGCGGCACCCCGTCGACGAACGACCAGAGCAGCCGGTCGAGTCCGTCCGCCTCGATTGCCGCCCGCGCATTTGCGAGCGCCGCCTCGATCTTCAGCCGGTTACGCACGATCCCGGCGTCGCCGAGCAGGCGGTCGACGTCCGGCTGCCCGAACCTCGCCACCTGCTCGACGTCGAAGCCTGCAAACGCCTGCCGGTAGCCCTCGCGCTTGCGCAGGATCGTCGACCACGACAGTCCCGCCTGTGCCCCTTCGAGGACGAGCATCTCGAACAGATGTCGCTCGTCGTGGGAGGGGACGCCCCACTCGTCGTCGTGGTAGGCGGCGTAGAGCGGGTCGTTCTCGGGAACCCAGGCGCATCGGAACGGAGCCACAGGGGCGCAGTCCCTCTACTGGTGCGGTCTGGCCATCTTCTTGTAGTCGAGCGCTTCGTCCAGGACGGACTCCTCGACTCCGGCCTCGCGGGCAACCTCGCGGAGCGAGCGGCCCGACGCGGCCGCCTCCTTGACGATCTCCGCCGCCCTGTCGTAGCCGATGTACGGATTGAGGGCGGTCGCGGCCGACAGGGTGAGCTCGGCGTAGCGCTCGCACTGCTCGCGGTTCGCCTCGATCCCGTCCACGCACTTCTCGGCCAGGAGGCGCGACGCGCTCGCGAGCAGGCCGATCGAGTCGAGCAGGTTGCGCGCGATCAGGGGCACGAAGACGTTCAGCTCGAAGTGCCCCTGCATGCCCCCGATCCCGATCGCCGCGTCGTTGCCGATCACCTGGGCGGCCACCTGGGTGACGACCTCGGGGATCACCGGGTTGACCTTGCCCGGCATGATCGAGCTCCCCTTCTGCAACTCGGGCAGGAAGATCTCGGCGAGCCCGGCTCGCGGCCCGGAGCCCATGAAGCGCAGGTCGTTGGCGATCTTCGTCAGCGAGACGGCGACGACCTTGAGCGCGCCCGACGCCTCGACGAGACCGTCGCGGGCGCCCGTCGACTCGAAGAAGTCGGCCGGAGGGAGGACGTTCAGGTGGGTCTCGTCCGACAGGCGCGCCCGGACGCGCTCGGCGAACTCGGGGTGCGTGTTCAGACCGGTCCCGACCGCGGTGCCCCCGAGCGGGATCCGGCCGACACGCTCCAGGGTCGCCTCGACCCGCGCAACGCCCTGGCGCACCTGCGCCGCATATCCGGCGAACTCCTGGCCGAGCGTGACCGGCACGGCGTCCATCCAGTGCGTCCGCCCCGATTTGACGACGTCGCCGAGCTCGGCCGCCTTCCCGGCGAGCGAGTCCCCGAGCTGACGCAGAGCCGGGAGCAGGTCGTTCGTCAGGCGGTCGAGCGCGGCGAGGTGGACCGCCGACGGAAAGACGTCGTTGGACGACTGTCCCATGTTGACGTCGTCGTTCGGGTGGACGTCCTTGCCGGCGAGCGCCGCGATCACCTCGTTCGCGTTCATGTTCGAGGAGGTGCCGGATCCGGTCTGGAAGACGTCGATCGGGAACTGGTCGTCGAGCGCGCCGGCGGCGATCCGGTCGCCGGCGGCGGCGATCCGCTCGGCCTTGTCGGCGTCGAGCAGGCCGAGCTCGGCATTGACACGGGCGGCGGCCGCCTTGATCCGCCCGAGCGACCGCGCGACCGCGGCCGGAATCGGCTCGCCGGAGACGGGGAAGTTGGCGACCGCCTTGGCGGTCTCGCCGCCCCAGAGAGCCTGCGGGGTCTCGGTCTGAGCCATGCCCCGAGTCTAGCCGGGCGCACCGGTGCGAAACGCCCGTTTCACCGGGGTCCGACGCCGGCTCAGCGCGGCGCGGCGACTCCTTTCGCCGCAGCCTGGAGCTCGGCCCAGGTCGAGAGCTTGACGCGAGGGCGGCCCCGGGGCTCGCCGAGCGCCTGCTCGGCGGCGTCGATCGCCTCCCAGCCCGCGTAGCTGACGTACTCGACGCCGCGGGAGGCGAGCAGCCGCTCGACGGTCTCGAAGCTCGTGGATGGGTCGCCGCGCCCCAGCCGCCCGGCACGGGCGTCCTCGAGCAGCAGATCGACCGTTTCGTTCGCATCCTTCTTGTTCGTCCCGATCACTCCGCTCGGGCCGCGCTTGATCCAGCCCGCGCAGTAGACGCCGGCCAGGTGGTCGCCCTGCGCATCGAGGACGCGCCCGTCGCGGTGCGGGATCGTCGCCCTCGCATCGTCGAACGGAACTCCGGACAGGCCGACACCGAGGTAGCCGACGCTGCGAAAGACGACGCCGCACGGCAGGATCTCGCGCTCGGCGGTGGCGACCGCGCGGATCGCGCCCGAGCCGTCGGCGACCAGATCGTTGCGGACGACCTCGATCGCCTCCACACGCTCCTCCCCGAGGATCGCCACGGGTGAGACGGCGAACCGCATCCGGATCGTCCGCCGCTTTCCCGCCGGCTCGCGGGCCGCGTACTCCCGCAGCACCTCCACGTTGCGCCGCGCGTTCGTGTCGCCGGCGAGTGCCGCCTCGCTGACCGGGTCGAGGTCGAGGTCGGCCGGGTCGACGACCACGTCGGCGTCGGTCAGCTCCCCGAGCTCCTTCAGCTCGGGCGTGGTGAAGGCCGCCTGGGCGGGACCGCGGCGGGCGAGCAGGACGATCTCCTTCAGTCCCGAGCCGAGGATCGCCTCGATCGCCGCGTCGGTGGTGTCGGTCGGGCGGATCTCCTCGGGCGCGAGCGCGAGCATGCGGACCACGTCGAGGGCGACGTTCCCGGCGCCGACGACGACCGCGCGCTCGCACGAGAGGTCGAACTCGATCTCCTGGTAGTCGGGGTGGCCGTTGTACCAGGCGACGAACTCGGTTGCCGCCCACGAGCCGGGAAGATCCTCGCCGGGAATGCCCATGGGACGGTCGGTCTGCGCGCCGAAGGCGTAGACGACGGCGTCGTACAGGCGGAGGAGATCCTCGTGCGTGAGGTCGCGGCCGCCCTCGACGTTGCCGAGGAAACGGAAGCCGGGCTGCGCCGCGATCCGCTCGAACGCGCGTGAGACCGCCTTGATCTTCGGATGGTCGGGGGCGACTCCGAACCGGACGAGGCCCCACGGCGTCGGCAGCCGCTCGATCATGTCGACCTCGATCGGAAGGTCGGAGTCGAGCAGGTGGCCGGCAGCGTAGAACCCGGCCGGGCCGGACCCGACGACGGCAACCCGCAAGCTCATCGAGTCCTCCCTAGCGAAAATCGCCGCAGGCGGTTGCGCTAGTGGCTACAGCCGGAGCCGCAGCCGCCGACGGTCTCGGGGGCGTCACCCTCTTCGACCTGGAAGGAGTGACCGCAGCCGCAGGCCGAGGAGACGTTCGGGTTGTCGATCTTGAACCCGGACTCCTGGAGCCCGTCGAGGAAGTCGATCTGGGCGCCGCGGAGGTAGGGCGCGCTGAAGGGGTCGACGACGACCCGCACACCGTGGGCGTGGAGCTCGAGGTCGCCCTCCTGGGCGCCGGTGTCGAATCCGAGCGCATACTCGAACCCCGAGCACCCGCCGCCCTGGACCGCGACGCGCAGCACGGCAGCGTCCGCGTCCGGCTCTTCGGCCTGGAGCTCCCTGATCTTTGCCGCGGCGCGCTCGGTCAGGCCGACGAGGGTGGTGGGGTCTTCGACCGTTGCCATCGATCGCATCGTAGCAGCCGACTCCGGCGTTTTCGACGCCCGCGCGAACTCGACTTTGTGACACACGCCGCACGCATCGTTGAGCGGTTTCTCCCTCGCTTCGTGCGCCCTCCGGCATGGTGCTAGTGTCCGCCGGCGGAGAGCTATGGAGGAGGAAGCTCGAGCGTGCTCGACAGCTGGCTGCCGTTCCTGATCTACGGGCTGCTCGCATTCGCGATCCCGACCTCGATGGTCGTCTTCTCCTTCGTCTTCTCGAAGAGACCGGCGAAGCGCACGCGGGCGAGGACGATCCCGTTCGAGTCGGGTGTCTCGACGGGCCCCCCGCCGCACCAGCGCTTCACGGTCAGCTTCTACTTGACGGCGATGCTGTTCATCGTCTTCGACATCGAGATCGTCTTTCTCTATCCGCTCGCCGTGACCCTGAACGCGCTCGCGTGGTTCGGCTTCTTCGAGCTGCTCTTCTTCGTCGTCATCCTCGCGCTCGCCTACGTGTACATCTGGCGGAAGGGGGCATTGGAATGGCGGTGAAGAAGCGTCTCGCCGACTACGGCCTCCGGACGGAGCGGGTGCTCTGGCCGTCGAAGGGGCCGGGCGTGTTCGAGCGCGAGCTGGGCGCCGACGAGCTCGAGGACAAGCTCGGGCTGACCACGCTCGAGAAGGCGGTTGCGTGGTCGCAGACGAAGTCGATGTGGCCCGACCAGTTCGGCCTCTCCTGCTGCGCGATGGAGATGATCGCGATCGTCGGTTCGCGCTACGACATCGCGCGCTTCGGGATGGAGGCCTTCCGGGCCTCGCCCCGTCAGGCCGACCTGCTGATCGTCTCGGGCCGCGTCGCGCACAGGATGGCCGCCCCGCTGCGCCAGATCTACGACCAGATGCTGGAGCCGAAGTGGGTGATCGCGATGGGCGCCTGTGCGAGCTCCGGCGGCATGTTCAACAACTACGCGGTCCTCCAGGGCGTCGACAAGATCGTCGCCGTCGACGTGCACGTCCCCGGCTGCCCGCCGCGGCCGGAGGCGCTGATGGAGGGGATCATCCGGCTGCACGAGAAGGTGCTGGCCGGTGTTCCGCCCGCGTACGAGCTCCGCGGGGTGGCGAGCTGACCTTCGAGCGGGTGCCCGGTCTCGTCGAGACCAAGGAGGCGTACGGGGAGACGACGCTGGTCGTCGACCCGGCCCGCCTGGTCGAGGCGTGCACGTATCTCCGCGACGAGCACGAGTTCCGCTTCCTCTCGGACGTCAGCGCCACCGACTACCTCGGCTGGGGCGAGCGCTCGGCCGCCGGCTACTACGGAACCGCCTCGGGACGCGACATCAACACGCCCGGCTCGCAGGCGCCGGCGCGCGTCCCCGCCGGGAAGCCGAAGCGCTTCGCGATGAGCTACCACCTGCTGCGGCTCGCGCCGGCGGCTCCGCGCGTTCGCGTCCAGGTCTGGCTCGACGACGGCGAGGAGGTCCAGAGCGTCGTGGGCGTCTGGCCGACGGCCGACTGGCACGAGCGGGAGGCGTGGGACCTGATGGGCATCCGCGCCGCCGGCCATCCCTATCTGAAGCGGATCCTGATGGACGACGACTGGGAGGGGCACCCGCTGCGCAAGGACTATCCGCTCGGCGGCGAGCCTGTTCGCTTCTCGGGGGAGGAGTAAGTGGCGGTCACGCCCGAGCGCCGGCAGAGCGGCACCGACCCGATCTACCCCGGCTCGCGGATCCCGTCGCCGATCCCGAGCGTGCTCCGCGTCCCGCCGGGCGCGGAGGACGTCCTCACGGTCAACTTCGGGCCGAATCACCCCTCCACCCACGGCGTCCTCCGGCTGATCGTCGACCTGCACGGCGAGGACGTGGTCGGGATCGAGGCGCTGATCGGGTACCTGCACACCGGCTTCGAAAAGAACATGGAGCAGAAGACGTGGTGGAAGGGGATCACCTACCCGGCGCGGATGGACTACCTCGCCTTCCAGGCGAACGAATACGCATTCGTCGCCGCGATCGAGAAGCTGCTCGAGATCGAGACGCCGCCGAAGGCGGTCTGGATGCGGACCCTTCTCCTCGAGCTGAACCGGATTCACTCGCACCTGATCTGGCTCGGGACCGGCGCGCTCGAGCTGGGCGCGATCTCGCTGCTCTGGTACTGCTTCAACGCGCGCGACCTCGTCCTCGACCTGTTCGAGCTGGTCGGCGGGACGCGCATGCACACCAGGTACTTCCAGGCGGGCGGTCTGATCGAGGACGTTCCGCGCGGCTTCTTCACCGAGTGCAGGAAGTTCTGTGAGGAGTTCCCGAAGTCGGTCGACCAGTACGAGACGCTGCTGACGAACCAGAAGATCTGGCTCGAGCGCACCAAAGGCCTCGGCCTGCTGTCGGCCGACGACGCGATCGCGCTCGGCCAGTCGGGGCCGGTGCTGCGGGCGTCGGGGGTCGACTGGGACCTGCGGCGCGACCAGCCGTACCTCGCCTATCCCGAGCTGGACTTCGGCGTTCCGGTCTACTGGAACGGCGACGTCTACGACCGCTACCTGATCCGCGTCGACGAGATGCGCGAGTCGGTGCGGATCGTCGAGCAGTGCCTGGACGGGATGCCGGACGGCCCGTGGATCGCCGACGATCGCAAGGTCGTGCTGCCGCCGCGCGAGGAGCTCCATACGTCGATGGAGTCCCTCATCCATCACTTCAAGATCGTCACCGAGGGCTACCGCGTGCCCGAGGGCGAGGTCTACGTCGCGGTCGAGTCTCCCCGGGGCGAGTTCGGCTGCTACGTCGTCTCGGACGGTGGGCCGAAGCCGTGGCGGGTCAAGTTCCGCGCTCCGTCGTTCGTCGCACTCGAGGCGACCGCAACCTGCGTCGCCGGTGCGCTCGTCGCCGACATGATCGCGATCGTCGGCTCGCTCGACACCGTGATGGGCGAGGTCGACCGCTGATGCCGGCCGGGCCCCGCGATCTGGCGACCAAAATCGAGGCGATCGCGCACCGCTACCCGGACCGGCGCTCGCTCACCCTGCCTGCGCTGCGCTTCGCCCAGGAGGAGCACGGCTGGCTCCCGCCGGCGGCGCTGCGCGAGGTGGCCGAGGTGCTCGACCTGACGCCCGCCTACTGCCAGGCGGTCGCGTCCTTCTACGACATGTTCCACCTGGAGCCCGTCGGCCGGCACCTGGTCGAGGTCTGCACGAACCTGTCGTGCGCGCTCGTCGGCGCGCAGCGGGTGGTCGACGCGTTCGAGTCCGCTCTCGGCGTGCGCGGGGGCGAGACGACGGAGGACGGCGAGATCACCTTCCGCGCGGTCGAGTGCCTCGGGGGGTGCGGCTACGCACCCGTGGTCGCGGTCGACCATCGCTACCGGCAGCACGTGACGCCCGAGGACGCCGCCGCGATCGTCGGGGAGCTTCGTGGCCAGAGCTGACGTACTGCTCGCGGACGCCGCAGACCGCGACCTGACGAAGCTCGCCGAGTACAGGGCGGTGGGCGGTTACGTCTCGCTCGAGCAGGCGAGGACGATGACACCGGAGCAGCTGATCGAGGAGATGGGCACCGCGAACCTGCGCGGCCGGGGCGGCGCCGGCTTCCCGATCGGACGGAAGGCGTCGCTGATCCCGCGCTCCTCGCCGAAGCCGAAGTACGTGGTCGTCAACGCCGACGAGTCCGAGCCCGGGGCGTTCAAGGACCGCCAGGTGATGAACACGGTGCCCCACCGGCTGATCGAGGGCTGCCTGATCGCAGCGCACGCGATCGAGTCGAAGGACGTGTTCATCTACATCCGCGGCGAGTACCTGTCCGAGTACGAGGTGCTCCAGGCGGCGGTCGACGAGGCGCAGGCGGCCGGGCTCCTCGCCGATGTTCGCCTGGTCGTCCACCGGGGTGCCGGCGCCTACATCTGCGGCGAGGAGACGGCGCTGCTCGACTCGCTCGAGGGCCGCCGCGGCCAGCCGCGCCCGCGCCCGCCGTTCCCGCCCGTGCAGGGCCTCTACAACGCGCCGACGCAGGTGAACAACGTGTGCACGATCGCGACGCTCCCGAAGGTGCTCGAGGTGGGCGCGGCCGAGTTCGCCAAGACCGGGGCGCCGACCGCACCGGGCACCGCGATCTTCTCGATCTCCGGCAACGTCGTCAGCCCGGGAAACTACGAGCTCGAGCTCGGCACGCCGATGCGCGAGCTGATCTATGACCACGCGGGGGGCGTTGCCGACGGCCGGAAGCTGAAGGCGGTGATCCCCGGCGGCTCGTCGGTGCCGGCGCTCTCGCCCGATCAGATCGACGTGCCGCTCGACTACGACTCGCTGGCCGAGCTGAAGACGTTCTTCGGGGCGGCGTCGCTGATCGTGGTCGACGACCGCTGCTGCATGGTGCAGCTCGCGCTCCGCTCGACGCAGTTCTACATGCACGAGTCGTGCGGCAAGTGCACGCCGTGCCGCGAGGGGACGCGCTGGATGGTGCAGATCCTCGAGAAGATCGAGCGCGGCGACGGGGAGATGTCCGACCTCGAGCTGCTGCGCTCGATCAACGGGCGGATCCTCGGCAAGGTGCTCTGTGCGCTCGGCGAGTTCGCCGTGTACCCGGTCGCGAGCTACCTCGACAAGTGGGGCGACGAATTCGTCGCCCACGTCCGGCAGGGCCGCTGCCCGTACGCGGGCAACTCGTCGCTCGAGGGGATCCTCGCGCCGAGCGACCAGCACGCGCACTCGGCGTCAGGCTCGGCTCTGACGCCGGTGGGAGCGCCGGAATGAGCGCGCCCGAGCTCGTCACGGTCACGATCGACGGCGCCGAGGTCAAGGTGCCCGCCGGCCTCGGGCTCGTCGAGGCCGCCCTCGCGGCCGGAATCGAGATTCCCGTCTTCTGCTACGAGCCGCGGCTCGGGCCGCCGGTCGGCGCCTGCCGCATGTGCCTCTGCGAAGTGGCGCCGGGACCGCCCAAGCCGCAGGCCGCCTGCACGCTCACGGTCGCCGAGGGAATGGAGGTGAAGACGGCGGCGACGTCCGAGCTGGCGCGCGAGGCGCAGGACGCGACGCTTGAGTTCATCCTCGTCAACCACCCGCTCGACTGTCCCGTCTGCGACAAGGGCGGCGAGTGCCCGCTCCAGGATCTGACCTTCCGATTCGGGCCCGGGAATACGCGGATGACCTTCCCGAAGCGCACGTTCGAGAAGCCGATTCCGATCTCCCCGGCGATCGCGCTCGACCGGGAGCGCTGCATCCTCTGCTACCGGTGCACGCGCTTCTCGGAGGGCGTCGCCGAAGACGGCCAGCTGGTCGCGCGCAACCGAGGCGCCCAGTCGGTGATCGCAACGTTCGAGGACGAGCCCTACCGCGCTCCTTTCTCCGGCAACGTGATCGAGCTCTGCCCGGTCGGGGCGCTGACCTCGACGCAGTACCGCTTCGAGGCGCGGCCGTGGGAGATCCAGAACGTTCCCTCCGTCTGCGGGCTCTGCCCGGTCGGCTGCAACATCACCGCGACCACGCGCGAGGGCAAGGTCAAGCGGATCCTGTCGCGCAACCATCCCGAGGTGGACGAGGGCTGGCTCTGCGACAAGGGGCGGTTCACCTTCACCCACCTGTACGCCGCCGACCGTGTGCGCGACCCGCTGCGCAAGGTCGGGAAGCGCCGCTTCGAGGAGCTCGCCTGGGACGATGCCCTTGACGAGGCCGAGCGGCTGCTCTCGAGCGGCCCCGTGCTCCTCGCCCTCTCCGGCTCGGAGACGGTCGAGCAGGCGGACGCACTCTCACGGCTCGTCAGACGGGGGCTGAAGTCCGATGCGGTCGTCCTGCCCGAGCAGACGAGCACCGCGATCGACGCGTTCAGGGCGCCGCTCTCCTCGATCCGCGACGCCGACCTCGTCGTGGTGGTCGGCGACGAGCCGGTCGAGGAGCGCGCGCCGGTGGTAGGCCTCTGGATCAAGGCTGCGCGCCGGAAGGGCGGCGAGGTGGTGACGGTCGGTGCGGCCGGGACGATCCAGTCTCCGCCGAGCACGGCCGCAGACAGCGTCCGTCGCGAGCTCGCCGAGCGCATCCGAGGGGCGAAGAGCGCCGTCCTGATCTGGTCCGGCCCCGGCGGCGCAGGCGGGGCCAGGGTGGCCGAGCTGGCGCACGAGCTCGGTGCGGCCGCCGCCTTCTATCTCCCGGCGACGCCGAACGGCCGCGCGGTCGGCGAGGCCTGGGCTCGCGCCGGCGAGGGCGAGGCCGAGCGGCCAGACCAGATCGGCTGCCTGCTGATCTCGGGCGAGGAGGCCGCGAGCGATCCCGCCGTCCGCGCGCTCGCCGAGCGGGCCGCTGCCGTGATCGCGATCACGATGTTCGCGGACCCGGTCCGGGGGTGGGTCGACCTCGTCCTGCCCGGGACGAGCCATCTCGAGCGAGACGGGACGATGGTCAACCTCGAGGGACGCGCGCAGCGACTTCGACGCACGGTGATCCCGCCAACCCCTGACGAGCTCGCCTGGATCGCCAAGCTTGCAGCCCGCTTCGGCGTCGAGATCGACCCCCACCTCCGGTTGGCCTCGGCCGAGGAGCGTGCTGCGCTGCCTCCGAGGCCGGCCAGCGAAGCCGTCTTGACAGTGCCTGGCACCGTTAGGAGCCCGACCGCCAAGGGTGGCCCGCTGCGCCTGCTCCGCTACCGGCCGCTCTTCTCCGGCCCGGCCGTCGAGCGGGTCGGCGAGCTCCGGTTCCAGCGACCCGAGCCCGTGATCGAGCTCTCGGCGCACGACGCCGAGGTGCGCCACATCGCCACGGGCGACGAGGTCGTCGTCCGCTCGAACGGCACGGCGATCGCGCTCCGGGCGATGGTCGACAAGCACTTGATCGACGGGGTCGTGCGGGCGGCAGAGGAGCACGTGCGTGAGCTCGAAGGCGCGGTGGAGGTGTCCTCCGACCGATTCGCGACCAGGGAGAGCGAATCGGCATGAGCGAGCCCTGGTGGATCGGGCTGATCAAGGCGGCGGCGATCGTCAACATCCTGCTGATCTCGATGGCGTTCACGACGCTGCTCGAGCGGAAGCTGCTCGCCCGGATGCAGCTCCGCTACGGCCCCAACCGCGCGGGGCCGTTCGGGCTGATCCAGCCGTTCGCCGACCTGATCAAGATGGTGCGCAAGGAGGCGTTCGCGCCGGCCGCCGCGATCGACGCGCTCTACCTGATGGCGCCGGCCTTCTCGGCCTTCACCGCACTCGCCGCGTTCAGCGTGATCCCGTTCGGCGAGGGCTGGAAGATCTGGCACTGGCACGTGAACGGGGCGGTCGCAGACCTGCCGATCTCGCTGATCCTGATCTTCGCCCTCGGCTCGCTCGGGATCTACGGGTTCATCGTCGGGGGCTGGGCATCGGAGTCGAAGTTCTCACTGCTCGGCTCGATGCGCACCTGCGCGCAGATGGTCTCGTACGAGGTGTCGCTCGCCCTCTCCGTGCTCGGCGTGGTGCTGATGGCGCACTCGCTCTCGCTCGCCGACATCGTCAACGCCCAGGTCGACAGTGTCTGGTACGCGGCGCCGCAGCTGTTCGGGCTGGTCACGTTCTTCATCGCCGGGGTCGCGGAGACCAACCGGCCGCCGTTCGACCTCCCCGAGGCCGACACCGAGCTCGTCGGCGGATACCACACCGAGTACTCGGGAATGCGCTGGGGCCTGTTCCAGATGGCCGAGTACGTGAACGTGATCGTCCTCTCGGCGCTCGCGGTGACACTGTACTTCGGCGGCTGGGAAGGACCGTGGGCGCCGCTCGGCCCGCTCTGGTTCTTCATCAAGCTCTTCCTCGCCGTCTCGACCTTCATCTGGATCCGGGCGACGCTTCCGCGGCTGCGCTACGACCAGCTGATGCGCTTCGGCTGGAAGGTGCTCTTACCCGTTGCAACTGCTAACGCAGTTGCAACGGCATTTTTCGTGGTCCTTTTCTGATGAGCCCTCAGCCACTCGACAGCCTCAAGGGTTTCGCCGTGACGTTCCGGCAGATCTTCAACAAGCCGATCACCCAGCAGTACCCGGAGTACAAGCGGCCGGTGTACCCGCGCTTCCGCGGCCGCCACCGCCTGCACCGGCACGAGAACGGGCTGGAGAAGTGCGTCGGCTGCTCGCTCTGCGCCGCCGCCTGCCCGGCCGACTGCATCCGCGTCGTCGCAGCGGAGAACACGCCGGCAAACCGCGTCTCGGCCGGGGAGCGCTACGCGCGGATCTACGAGATCAACATGAGCCGGTGCATCTTCTGCGGCTACTGCGAGCTCGCCTGTCCGTTCGACGCGATCACGCTCGGCAACGAGTTCGAGATCTCCGAGTACTCGCGCGACGACCTGATCTACACCAAGGACATGCTGCTCGCCGAGCCGATCAAGCGGATGCCGGTCGCCGACCCGAGCGAGTTCGACACACCGATCCCCTACTACCGGACACACTCGTGACCTGGCCCCCGAAAATGCTGCGCATTTCCGGGGGTGTCCGGAGATGATCCTCGCTTCCGCAGCCAATGTTCTGGTCTGGATCGTGTGGGTCGTGGCCGCCTTCGCCTGCCTCGGCTCGGCGGTCGCGGTCGTCAGCTTCTCGAATCCCTTCTACTCCGCGCTCGCGCTGATCGGCAACCTCGGCTCGCTCGCCGTGCTCTACTTGCTGCTCTCGGCCGAGTTCGTCGCCGCCGCGCAGGTGCTCGTCTACGCCGGCGCCGTGATGGTGATGTTCCTGTTCGTGATCGCCTACCTCGGCGGACGGGCCGATGCGCCGTGGGCCGGCGGGTCGGTGTGGCAGGCATCCGCCGCCGTCACCGCCGCCGGCGCACTGCTGGTCGAGATCGTCGTCGTGATCGTGTCGAAGGCGGACGGCCGGCTCTCGAATGCCGCCGAGATCCGGCGCTCGTTCGGCAGCCCCGGCGAGATCGGCCGGCTCTTCCTGACCGACCATCTGCTGGCGTTCGAGATCACCTCGGTCGTCCTGCTGATCGCCGCGGTGGGCGGCGTCATCCTCGGCGGCCACGCAAAGGCGGCGGAAGGGGCCGATGCTCGGTCCTGACACCGCTGCGTACCTGGTCGTCTCTGCGTTCCTGTTCGCGACCGGCGCGCTCGGCGTGCTGATCCGGCGCAGCCCGCTGATCGTGCTGCTCTCGCTCGAGATCATGCTCAACGGCGGCAATCTCGCTCTGATCGCGTTCTCACGGCAGTTCGGCCGTGGCGACGGGCAGATCTTCGCGCTGGCGGTGATGGCGGTCGCCGCCTCCGAGGTCGTCGTCGGGCTCGGCCTGATCGTGGCGATGGCGCGCCGGAAGCTGACCCTCGATGTCGACAAGCTCACCGCGCTACGCGGATGACGAGCGCCGCCTGGATCTGCCTGTTCCTGCCGCTCGGCTCCGCGCTGGCGATCACCTTGCTGGGCACGAGCATCCCGCGACGAACCGCCGGCTGGATCGCAACGGTCACGACCGCGGGCTCCTTTGCCGCCGCGGTCGTCAGCTTCGTGGCGATGCTCGGCCGTGAGCCCGACCACCGCGCCGACGTCTCGACCGCCTGGACGTGGCTCCAGGCCGGAAACTTCCGCGTCGGCCTGTCGATCCTGACCGACCCGCTCTCGGTGTTCATGATGCTGGTCGTCGCCGGGGTCGGGTCGCTGATCGTCCTCTACTCGATCGGCTACATGGACGGCGACGACGAGGAGCGCCGCTACTTCGCGTACATGTCGCTGTTCGTCTTCTCGATGCTGATGCTCGTGCAGGGCGGCAACCTGCTGCTCCTGCTCGTCGGCTGGGGCCTGGTCGGCCTCTCCTCGTATCTGCTGATCGGCTTCCACCACGACCGGCCGGCTGCCGTCGCCGCCGCCAAGAAGGCGTTCATCATGAATGCGTTCGGCGACGCGACGATGGCGCTCGGCTTCTTCCTGCTGATCCAGAAGACCGGCACGCTCGAGTACGGCCTTGTGTTCACGAAGGCGCACGGCTTGAGCTCGACGGCGCTGAACCTGGTCGCGCTCGGCCTGCTCGGCGGCGCGGTTGCGAAATCCGCGCAGCTGCCGCTCCAGACCTGGCTTCCGGACGCGATGGAGGGCCCGACGCCGGTCAGCGCCCTGATCCACGCCGCGACGATGGTCACCGCGGGCGTCTACCTGATCGTCCGCACACACCCGCTGTTCGAGCTCGCACCGCGCGTGCAGGACCTGGCCGCCGGGCTGGGCGCCGCGACGCTGCTGATGGCGGGCTTGATCGCGCTCGTCCAGACCGACATCAAGCGGGTGATCGCCTACTCGACGATGTCGCAGATCGGCTACATGTTCCTCGCCGCCGGCCTGGGCGCGTACGCGAACGCGATGTTCCATCTGCTGACGCATGCGTTCTTCAAGGCGCTGCTCTTCCTCGCCGCAGGCATCGTCATCCATGCACTCGCCGGTGAGCAGGACATCCGCAAGATGGGCGGGCTCTCGCGGCTGATGCCGAAGACGTGGTGGGCGATGCTCGTCGGCGGGCTGGCGCTCGCCGGAATTCCGCCGCTGTCAGGGTTCTTCTCGAAGGACTCGATCCTGGCCTCCGCGCTCGACCGCGGCTGGTACGGCGACGTGCTGTTCGCCGCGGGAATGGCGGGCACGTTCCTGACCGGTCTCTACACCTTCCGGATGCTGTTCATCGTCTTCGGCGGCGAGCAGTCGGCCTACGTGCAGGAGCATCCGCCGCACGCGCACGGCGACCGGACTGCGGAGTGGTCGATGGGGCTGGCGGTGGCCGCGCTGGCCGCGCTTGCGGCGGTCGGCGGCTGGATTCAGTTCGCCGACCGATGGACGGCCGTGTCGACCTTCCTCGAGCCGGTTGCGCGGCCGCTGGTCGAGGCGACCGGCCGGCAGGAGGCTTTTTCGAGCATCCTCGCTGTGTTGCTCGGCGCGGCCGGGATCGGCCTGGCGTGGTGGATCTACTCGGCCCGCCGTCGGCCGGCGCCGAGGCCGTCGCGCGTGCTCGAGCGAAAGTTCTACTTCGACGAGCTGTACAACGGCCTCTTCTACTGGCCGGCGGTCGGGCTCTCGCGCACCCTGAGCTACGTGGTCGAAGGGCCGCTTGTCGGAGGCTCGATCGCCGGCGTCAGCGGCCTCGCGCGCTGGGCCGGCGGGCGTGTGCGCTCGCTCCAGACCGGTCTCGTGCGTACGTACGCGTTCGCGCTGGCTGCTGGTCTCGCTGTCCTCGTCTTTGTCTTCGTGGCGGTCAGGTGACCGTGTTCGGACATGTCCGGGGTCTGACCCCGTCGGCTCGGCGATCCTTCCACAGCTCGCATGGTTACGCCGCAATCGTCCCTTCGGGACATGTCAGGGGTCTGACCCCTTCGGCTGATTTGGACGCGGCCGGATGAGCCACGGCTGGATCACCGACGTGCTGATCCTCCTGCCGCTTGGCGGGGCGCTGCTGCTCTGGCTCGTCCCGATGCCGCGCGTCTGGATTGCGCCGACGGCGCTTCTGCTCTCGCTGTTCGAGATCGGCTTCTGGATCGAGGCGCTCGCTCGCTTCGATTTCACCATGGGCGGCCTCCAGGAGTCGAGTCGCCTGACCTGGTTCAAGGATCTCGGCGTCTCGTACCACGTCGGCATGTTCGAAGGCTTCACGGTCTGGCTCGTCGGGCTCGCTACGGTGGTGATGGCGGCGTCGATCGCCTACGGCATGTGGGCCGGCCGCGACCGGCCGCGTGCCTACTACGGGCTGATGATGTTCCTCACCGGAGCGATCGTCGGCGTCTTCACCTCCCAGGACCTTCTTCTCTTCTACGTCTTCTGGGAGGCGATGCTGATCCCGCTGTACGTGCTGGTCGGCGTCTGGGGCGGGCCGGGGCGGCTACAGGCGACGATCAAGTTCGTCATCTACACGATGGTTGGTTCGCTGCTGATGCTCGCCGCGGTGGTCGTCTACGGGCTCCAGGCGGGGACCTTCTCGATGATCTCCGGTGGGACGTCGACGAGCAACTGGGTCTTTCTCGGCTTCGCGGCCGCGTTCGTCGTCAAGGCGCCGCTCTTTCCCTTCCACGGCTGGCTCCCGGACGCATATCGCGAGTCGCCGGCGGAGGTGTCGGCCGTCCTCTCGGGCGTGGTGTCGAAGGCGGCGGCGTTCGGGTTCCTGCGGATTTGCTTCTCGCTCTTTCCTGCGCCCGTACACGACTTCCGCACGCCGATCCTCGTGCTCGCGACGATCGGACTCGTTTACGGCTCGCTGCTGGCCTTCCGCGCGCCCGACCTCCGGGGCGTGATCGCCTACTCGTCTATGGCCCAGCTCGGGCTGGTCACGCTCGGCCTGTTCGCGACGAACGATCTCGGGATCGACGGCGCGGTTCTCCAGATGGTCAACCACGGGCTGATCTCGGCGATCCTGTTCCTGCTCGCCGGCGGAATCGAGCGGCGCGCCGCGACCGGCCGGTTTGAGCTGCTCGGCGGCTTCGCACGGGGCCGTCCTGCTCTCGCGACGGTGTTGATGACAACCGGCGTGATCGCGCTCGCCGTGCCGGGATCGACGGCGTTCGCGGGCGAGTTCGCGATCCTCGCCGGGGTCTTCCGGCAGGGCTGGCTCTACTCGACGATCGGCGCGGCCGCGATTGTGCTGGCCGCGATGTACGTGCTGCGGATGATCTCCGCGGTTCTGCACGACCACAGCGGGCCTTCAGTGTCTGACACCGGAGTGTCAGACACTGCCCTCGATCTGCGACGCGGCGAGTTGGCGATCCTCGTGCCGCTTGTCGGAATCCTGCTCTTCCTGTCGGCGTGGCCCGCCGCGATCACGGACCGCGTGCTCGGATGATCGCCGCCCTCGCCCGCCCGCATGTCGACTGGTTCGCGATCTCGCCGTCGCTGGCCCTGCTGGGCGCTGCGGGCACCTGCATGATGGTCGCCGTCCTCGTACCGGCCGTCGCCCGCAAGGCCGCAGCGGCGACTGTTGCGGCGAGCGGGTTCGTCACCGCCTTCGTCCTCGCCGCATTCCTCTACGATCGCAGCCCGACCGGGGAGAGCGTGATCGCCGACGCGATCCGCCGCGACCGGTTCGCCGCGCTCGCCGCGATGATCGTCGCCGGCGCTGGGCTCGTCGCCGTCGCGATCTCCTACACCGAGCGCCACGAGGGCCACGGCGCCGAGTACTACGTCCTCCTCAGCGCAGCCGGCGGCGGAATGGTCTTTCTCGCCTCCGCGAACAGCCTGCTGACGCTGTTCCTCGGGCTCGAGTGGTTCTCGATCGCGCTCTACATCCTCTGCGCGATCGACGGCGAGAAGGAGCGCTCCCTCGAGGCCGGCCTCAAGTACCTCGTCGTTGGCGGGTTCGGCTCCGCCGTGCTCCTGTTCGGCTCCGCGCTCGTCTACGGAGCGACCGGCGAGCTCGGCTTCGATCGGATCGCCGCCGCGATCGGCGCGCAGGAACTCAGCCACGACGCGCTCCTCTACGTCGGGCTCGCGATGCTCCTCGTCGGGCTCGGATTCAAGGCCTCCGCCGCGCCATTCCACATGTGGACGCCGGACGTCTACGAGGGCGCGCCGACCTCGGTGACCGCCTTCATGGCCGCCGCCACAAAAGTCGCGGCGCTGCTCGTCACGCTCCGGCTGCTGGAGACGGCCTTCGCGCAGGAGGCCCGCGTCTGGACGGTCGCCGTCGCTGTGCTCGCCTGCATCTCGCTCGCCGTCGGCAACCTCGCCGCCCTCGTCCAGCGGAACATCAAACGGCTGCTCGCCTACTCCTCGATCTCGCACGCCGGCTTCATGCTGATTGCCGTTTCGTCGAACAGCGCGCTCGGCGGTCGCGCGCTCCTCTACTATCTGATCCCCTACGCGGCGATGTCGCTCGGCGCCTTCGCTGTCGCCGCCGCGCGCGAGCGCGAGCTCGGCGCCCAGGTCACGCTCGACAACCTCGCCGGGATGGGCTGGGAGCGGCCGCTTCTCGGCGCGGCAATGTGGACGTTCATGCTCGGCTTCGCCGGCCTGCCGCCGACCGGGGGCTTTCTCGGCAAGTTCTACGTCCTCTCGGCCGCGTACGACCACGGCTGGCTCTGGCTGGTGATCGTCGGCATCGCCGCGACGGCGGTCAGCCTCTACTACTACCTCGCCGTGATCCGGGCGCTGTACCTGCGCCCGTCTGCCGAGCTCCAGTTCGCCGCCGGCGGCTCACCGCCCCGCGAGCTCCTGCTCCAGCTCGGCGTGATCGTGTGCCTCGCGGTCACGGTCGGCTCGTTCTTCGGCGTGCAGCCGCTGATCGACCTCGCCAGGCACGCGGTTGCGACCTTGTAACACGGTGTTACTTGAAGGCAAGGGCGCCGGGAACCCAACCCGTGGCAGCTCCTTTTCCGAGCCGCCCTCGCTTGTAACACAGTGTTACTCGGCCAGGCGCGAGACGACTTCGCCCGTGGCCGGCCGTGCGAGTACGCGCCGGATCGCGGGCAGCGCGCCGACCAGGCCCTGGATCGCGAAGACGGCGAGGCAGGCGATCACTGCGGAGATCGCCGCCCGGGGGACCGTACCCTCGGCCCGCAGCGGCGCCCGCAGAGCGGCCGCGATCAGCACCAGGAGCAGCGCGACGACGTGCAGCCGTGCGACTACCCGCCGGTGCGGCAGCGATCCGGGCTGGAGCACCTCCTCGAGTGCGGCCAGACCAGCGACGACGATCGCCGGGACGGCGGCGAGCAGCAGGTAGAAGGCGAGGCTCGAGGCGCCGGCGGCATCCATGATCGTCGACAGGAAAACGAGCGCCACCGGGAGCAACTCACGACGCGTCACGACGCTAGCTTCGCCGCCGGGTCGGACGTTCCTTCGCTAGATTCCGCCGCTGATGGGAGCGTCGCTCACGTGGCTCGGCCACTCCGCCTTCCGCTTCGACAGTCCGGGCGGCAAGCGGGTATACGTCGACCCGTGGTTGACCGGGAACCCGACCTGCCCGGACACGGAGAAAGAGCCCGAGCGGATCGACGTGATCGCGGTCACGCACGGGCACGACGACCACGTCGGCGACACCGTCCGGCTCTGGCAGAAGTTCGAGCCGCCGGTGGTCGCGCTCGTCGAGCTGCGACGCTGGCTCGACGGCCGGGGCGTCAGCGCCGAGGGGATGGAGCATGCGCCGAACAAAGGCGGCACCGCGCGGGTGGAGGGCCTCAAGCTCACGCTCACCGATGCGAACCATTCGTCGAGCGGGCCCGACGGGCAGTACCTCGGTGAGCCCGCGGGGATCGTCTTCGAGCTCGAGGACGGCTTCAAGCTCTACTTCGCCGGCGACACGAACGTCTTCGCCAGCATGGAGCTGATCGGCCGGATCTACGCGCCGGACGTCGCCGTCCTGCCGATCGGCGACCACTTCACCATGGGGCCGCGTGAGGCGGCGGTCGCGCTCGAGCTGCTCGAGGTGAGGCGCTGCATCCCCTGCCACTACGGCACCTTCCCGCTCCTGACCGGAACGCCGGACGAGCTCCGGCGCCTCGTCTCCGACGTCGAGGTGCTCGCGCCCGAGCCTGGGGAGACGATCGAGCTGTGAGGGAGCGCTGGCTGGGCGGGACCGGGACGCGAGTCCCCGAGATCGCCGTCGAGGGCGACCTCGACTTGCCGGACGGAGTGCTCTGGCTCGAGCAGATGAGCATGGCCGAGCTCAAGGCCGCTCATGCCGCCGGCCGCCCGGTGGCAGCGCACGCCTCGACGCCCGAGGGTGTGAAGGCTGCGCTCGCCCACCCGGAGGTCGCCTGCGTGCTCGTCCCTGCACAGCACCGAAACCTGCTCGATCTCGACCTGACCACGCTCACCTATGGCTAGACGCGCAGCGAGATGAGCGAGGGCTACGGGGTCGTCCGCATCGAGGAGCTCGAGCGGATTCCCGTCGACAAGGGGCTCGAGTGGCGGCCGATTCGCCGCCGCTTCGGCATCCGCTCCTTCGGCATGAACGCCTACACCTCGGCCGGCGTCGGGGACTGGGTGGTCGAGGAGCACACCGAGGCGAGCCTCGGGCACGAGGAGGTCTACACGGTGATCGCAGGACGGGCCCGCTTCACGGTCGGCGACGACACCTTCGACGCGCCGGCCGGGACGATCGTCCACATCGCCGACCCATCGCTGAAGCGCGTGGCCGTCGCCGAGGAGGCTGGTACCACGGTGCTCGCGGTCGGCGGCAAGCCCGGCGAGGCCTTCACACCGTCGTCGTGGGAGTGGTTCTTCGAGGCCTACGCGCAGCCCGTCGAAGAGGGCGTCGCGACGATGCATCAGGCATTCGAGGAGTTCGGCGAGCAGGGGCACCTCTACTACCACCTCGCCTGCATCGAGTCGCGCGCCGGCCGCCTCGACGACGCGCGCTCGCACCTTGCCCGCGCGATCGAGCTGCGGCCCGAGAGCGCCGAGCGCGCCGCGAACGATCCGGATCTCTCAGCGATCGCCGGGGAGACGAAGGTCGCCGGCGAGGGCTCGTAGCCCCGGCACCGGGTCGAACTCGACGCGCGCGACGACGAGCACCGCGCCCGGTTCGTCGCCGGCAAGGGCGCCGACGAGCATCTCCACGCCGACTGCGAGCGCGAACGCCTTGTGTGCGCGGTCGCCGCCGAACGGGACGAGCTCCTCGGAGCGCGCGGTTCCCGCGAGCACATCGCCGTGGGTGACGCGGCCCATCGAGACGTCGGCGACGACCGGCCGTCCGTCCGAGCTCGGCACGGCGATCGCGATCGGGTTCGTCCCCGTCAGCGGCGGGCCACCCTCGGGTGAGGCGAGCCGCTTCGGCGAGGTGGCCGTCAGTGCCGCGACCAGACCGCCCTCGGCGAGCCTGCGCGCCCAGTAGCCGAGCGCCCCGGTCGGGAAGCACCGCGAGGCGACGACGACGCGCGCGGGCGACGGCGGGTCGGCAAGCTGGGCTGCACAGATCGCCGCGAGCGTCAGGTACCCGACCGCGCCGCGGCCGTCCCACCGCTCGTAGCCCGGCTCCGAGGCGACCCGCTCCGGGCTTGCCGTGGGGTCGAGTCCCGGCAGTCCGGCGAGCCAGTCGATGCGAGCCAGCCCGTGGCCTCTCTTCCCGCGCCGCTCGGCGTCGAGGAAGTGGTCGGCCAGCGTCGCCGCGTCGGCCTCGGAGAAGCCGAGCGCCCGCAGCCGCTCCCGCGGGTCGTTCAGGAAAGAACCGGCAGCGCCTTGAACGTCTGCCGGCCGGCGTGGATTGACTCGGCGATCTGCACGATCGTCCGGGCCGGGCTCGACTCGGGATCCGCCCAGACGAGCGGCTCGCCTTCGTCGCCGCACTCGCGCAGCCGCGCGTCGAGCGGCACCTGTCCGAGCAGCGGCACGCCGATCTGCTCGGCGAGGCGCTCGCCGCCGCCGGTCCCGAACACCTCCGAGGTCATGTTCTCGATCACACCGATCAGGCGCATGTTGGTCTTCTGGGCCATGATCGCCGCCCGCGCGGCAACCTCCTGGGCGAGCGGCTGCGGCGTGGTCACGATCACCGCCTCCGCGCGGGGTAGGAGCTGCCCGAGCGAGATCGAGACGTCGCCCGTGCCCGGCGGCATGTCGACGAGCAGGACGTCGAGGTCGCCCCAGTGGACGTCGGAGAGGAACTGCTCGAGCGCCTTGTGCAGCATCGGCCCGCGCCACATCACGGGCGCGTTGTCGTCGAGGAAGAAGCCGATCGACATCAGCTTCAGGTCGTTCCGGACCGGGGGGACGATCATCTTGTCGACCACGACCGGCTTCTGGGCGACTCCGAGCATGTGCGGGATCGAGTGGCCGTAGATGTCCGCGTCGAGGACGCCGGTTCGGTGGCCGAGCCGGGTGAACGCCGCCGCCAGGTTGACGGTCAGCGACGACTTGCCGACGCCGCCCTTGCCGCTCGCGATCGCAAGCACGCGCGTGTTCCGGTCGACGGAGATCCCCTTCGAGCGCTCCTCGACGCCGCCGCGGAGCTTGACCGAGAGGGCCGAGCGCTCCTCCGCCGTCATCACGTCGAACCCGAGTCGAACCCGCTCGACGCCGGGAACGGCACCGACGTGCTCGGTGACCTGGTCCTGGAAGCTCGACCGGAGCGGGCAGCCCGCGACCGTCAGCGCGATCGTCACGGACACGTCTCCGCCGTCGATCTCGACCTCGCGAACCATGTCGAGCTCGGTCACCGGGCGCCGCAGCTCCGGATCGATCACGCTCTCGAGCGCCTTCAGGATCGCGTCGCGTGATGGCTCCATACGGCTGAGCCTAGCCAATCACGCTTCGACGCCCACGACCTCCAGCAGGTCGCCGAGGTCGGCGAGATCGGCGGGACTCCTGGTGTAGAGCGGCAGCTCGTGCGCCAGCGCGGTGGCGGCGATCAGGAGATCGAAGCTCCGGCGGCCCCGAGCTTGCCTTCCGGCTGAGACGACAGCCGCCGAGACTCGACCAAAGGCGCGGGCAGCGGCCTCG
Source organism: uncultured Actinomycetes bacterium (assembly GCA_963803325.1). Classification (GTDB taxonomy): domain Bacteria; phylum Actinomycetota; class Thermoleophilia; order Gaiellales; family Gaiellaceae; genus DATBLE01. The sequence continues at coordinate 391,266 of CAWDLU010000001.1, forward strand.
TCCACGACCAGCGTGTCGAGATCCGCCTCGATCCGCTGGAGCCTGTCCTGGCGTCGAGCCCGCTCGTCGGGATCCGCGGCCCGAGTGCACGCCGGCGGCCAGCTCGGCGAGCGTGACCGCACTCACCGCGAGCTCCTCCGGCAGACGACTCGCGTCGATGCGATCGGCATCGATGACGACCGACGTGTCGACAACGCCCCTTGCATGAGGTGCTTCAGACACGCGGCGTCGGGTCCTTCACCATGCTTATTCGCCGCCGGCAGCGAGCGCGCCCGCCAGCCGGGCGGAGAGCTCTACCGTGCCCGCGGCGACGACCCGCGACCGGCCCTCGAGATCGAGCGGCGCGGCGCCGAACGGCGGCCGGTCGGGCAGGTCGATTGCGAAGCCGCGCTCGCGGACGATCAGCTGGGCGGCTGCGATGTCGACCGCCCGTGCCGGCTTCAGCGAGCAGACGGCATCGACCCGGCCGTCGGCGAGGTGGCACAGCGAGATCGCGAGCGAGCCGAAGATGCGCAACCGGTGGACGAGGCCGACGAGCGGCGGAGCGTGTTGCGCGACGAGATCCGTGCGCGTCGCCTCGAGCGCGAGGATCTCGATCGCGGCCTTAGGCCCCACCCCGTCGATCGGAGCGCCGTTCAGCCGCGCTCCGCCGCCCCGCTCGGCCGTCCACTCCTCGGAGGCGCCGAAGTCGTAGACGAAGCCGAAGACGACGTCGTCCATCGTGCCGCCCTCGGCGACGGCGACCGAGAGGGAGAAGAACGGCAGGCCGCGCTTCGCGTTGATCGAGCCGTCGATCGGGTCGAGCACGACCCACGTATCTCCGCCCTCGCGGTGCCCGAGCTCCTCCGAGACGAGCGTGAAGTCTCTCCCGTCCAGGTCGAGGCGGGCGACGACCGCCTGCTCGACCGCAGCGTCGATCGCCGTCGTCTCGTCCCCGCCCATGCCCGTGCCGGTGACGGGCTCGCGCTCGGCCCGCGTCGGCAGCTCGGCGAGCACGCCGCGCACGTCCTCGACCGCGGCGCGGCAGACCGCGAGCCAGTCAGAGGTCACTTCGGACCGGCCAGCGCGTGCGTCGCTCCGAAGGGGCCTCCTACAAGTCATCGAGGGGCAGGAAGAGCAGACCCGAGGTGAGCTTGGGGTAGAAGTACGTGCTCTTCTGGGGCATCGTCCTGCCGGCGGCTGCGACCGCGGCCACCTGCTCGACGGTTGGCGAGCCGAGCAGAAACGCCGCCTCCGCCTCGCCGCGATCAACCGCCGCTCTCGCCTCGTCGGCGGACGGCGTATAGATGACGTCGGGCGCATACCGGGCGACGAGCTCGGTGTCGAGCTCGCCATCCTCGCCGAGCAGGTAGCCGGAACCGGCCTTGGTATAGACCTCGGCGGAGGGCAGACCGTTCGCGGGCGCCGACTCGAGCGGCGGCATCGAGCTCATCCGTGTCGCGATCCGGTGCGTCGGGAAGATCGTCAGTCCCTCCTGCTCTGTCGGGACAATCACGACGAGCATCCACGCACTCGCCTCCGTCCCATCCTCTTCGTGGAAGGCAAGTGCGGTCTCGTAGCGATGGTGCCCGTCCGCGATCAGCAGGGTCGCATCGGCAAGCTCGGCGGGGGGATCTTGCTCGGCCCGCCACAGCCGGCTGCGGACACCGTCGAGCTCCACAACCATCGCCGGCTCACCGCTCGGCCCGCCGAGCCTCCCCTCGTAGAGCAGGAAGATCGGCTCGACGTGAGTTCGCAGGGCCCGCAGGAGCCTCAGACGCCCCTCCTTGGGCCCGGCGTGCGTCCGCTCGTGCGGCCGGATCGTCTCCGTCGAGTAGGGCTCCACGCGGAGGGCGGCGACGAGGCCGTCCCGGCGCCGGGCGACGCCGTCGGGGCCGGTGTAGTCCTGGGCGAGCCACCAGAGCGCAGCTTCGCCGTCGCGCGCGAGCACGCCCTCGCGCCCCCAATCGTCGAGCGTGCGCGCGGTTTCCGCCTCGTCGTCGGGCAGGGTCAAGCGGACGACGTTGTACGGGCTGCGGGCCAGGTAGCGGTCGCGCTCCTCGGGCGAGATCACGTCGTAGGGAGGGGCGACCAGCGAGTCGAGCGGCCCGGCCTTGCGCTCGTCGTAGCGCAGCGCGCGGAACGGCTTCACCACGGCCACGATTCGGACCCTAGCAGCCGCCTTCCGACCTAGACTGGCTCCCGTGAGCAGCATCGCGGAGCTGGTCGAAGACCGCACCGTCGAGGGCGTCTACGCCGTCGCGCGAAAGCGGCGGCTTCGGACGAAGACCGGCTCGGCGTACCTTGCGCTCGAGCTCGTCGACCCGAGCGGACGCATCGAAGGGCGGGTCTGGAGCGACGTCGACCTGCTCGACGCGCGCTTCGGCGAAGGGGACGCGGTGCGCGTCCTCGGGCGCGTCGAGCGCTACCGCGACAGCCTCCAGCTCGACATCCGCTCGGTCGAGCCCGAGCCGGAGGCGGACCCGGCCGGCTTCGCACCGGCGATGCGGCGTGATCCCGACGAGCTCGATGGATTTCTCGAGTTCCTCGCCGGCGACATCTCCCACCCCGGCCTGAAGGCGACCGTCGCGCGTTTCACGGGCGATGCCGAGATCAGACGTCGCCTGCGCGCGCTTCCCGCCGCGCCGGACGCACACCACGACTACGCGGGCGGGCTGCTCGAGCACACGGTCGGAGTGGCGACGATCTGCCGCGAGCTCTGTCAGCTCCATCCCCGGCTGCGCCCCGACCTGCTGCTGGGTGCTGCGCTCCTGCACGACGTCGGACGCACCGCCGAGCTCGCGCCCGGCCCGGGCTTCCGTCAGACCGCCGAGGGCCGGCTGCTCGGTCACGTCCACCTGGGCGCGAGACTGATCGAGGAGCGGGGCGATGCGCTCGATACCGACGCCCGCGCAGAGCTGCTTCACGCGGTGACGTCGCACCACGACGCGCGGGCGGCGAAGACCGCCGAGGCGGCCGTCCTCTACCACGCGAACCAGCTCGACGCGGTCGCCGCCACGCGGCCGGTGGACGGCACCTAGCCGCTTCCGGGCTTGGCCGCGGCTCTTCTCGCGCTCGCTGCGAGCGCATCGTGGGGCGTCTCCGACTTTCTCGGCGGGCTGAAGGCGCGCAGCGTCTCCGTCCTGACCGTGCTCGCGGTCTCCCAGCCGGCCGGCCTCGTCCTCGTCGGGGCGATCGTCGTCGTGCGCTGGCACTCGCCGCCGGGCGGGCTCGCCCTGCTGTGGGCAGCGCTCGCAGGGCTCGGCGGCGCGATCGGGATCGGCGCGCTCTACCGCGGACTCGCGGTCGGCTCGATGGGCATTGTCGCCCCGATCACCTCAACCTCTCCCCTGATTCCGCTCGCCGTCGGGCTGGCGCGGGGGGAGCGGCCGAGCGCGATCCAGCTCTCCGGAATCGGGGTTGCGCTCGTCGGCGTTGCCTTCGCCGGCTGGCAGCCTGGAGGCGCCGGCCTCCGCGGCCGCGCGAGCGTCGGCGCCGGGCTGGCCTTGCTGGCGGCCGTGTGCTTCGGCCTGTCGCAGGTCGGGCTCGAGGCGGCGAGCAACGATGACCCGTACTGGGCGACGTTCGTGCTGCGGATCGCGTCCGTCGCGCTCGTGCTGTCGATCGTGCTCCGTCAGCGCCCCGGCCGCCCGGGCGGTGTCTGGCCGATCCTGGTCGCGATCGGGCTGCTGGACACGTTCGCCACCGTGCTCTTCGCGGTCGCGACCACGAAGGGTCTCTTCAGCGTCGTGGCGGTGCTGGCGGCGATGTACCCGGTTCTGGTTGCGATCCTCGCGAGGGCCGTGCTCGGTGAGCGTCTCACCGTCGTGCAGCGGAGTGGGGCGCTGGCGGCGATCGCCGGCGCGGCTGCGATCTCAGCCGGTTAGACATTGAAGCGGATGTTGAGCACGTCGCCGTCCCGCACGACGTAGTCCTTTCCCTCCAGGCGTTGCAGGCCGCGCTTCGAGACCTCGGCCCGCGAGCCCGCCTCGACCAGGTCCCGCCAGTCGATCACCTCGCAGCGGATGAACCCGCGGGCGATATCGGAGTGGATCGTCCCGGCGGCGTCGAGCGCCGTCTGACCCTGCCGCAGCGTCCAGGCGCGCGTCTCCTTCTCGCCCGCGGTGAAGAACGTCACCAGTCCGAGCGCGTCCTTCAGGCGCACGGCGACCTGGTCGAGTGCAGAGCTGTTCCCGTCGCGGAATGCCGCCGCCTCCCCCTCGTCGAGCTGCGAAAGCTCCGCCTCCAGCTCGAGGTCGATTCCGCCCGGGCCGTTCTCGACGACCACGAGGGGCTTCGTCGTCAGCGGATCGAGCTCCGGGGGGAGCTCGTCCGCGTAGTCGGCGACGGTGCCCCCAGCCTCGACGTGGGCGAGCAGCCGCTCCAGGTCGGCGACCTCCTTGCGCAGCCTCGGATCGCCGGACTTCGCCTGCTGCCGGACGCGTTCGAGCCGCCCCTCGATGTGGTCTCGGTCTGCGATCAGCAGCTCGAGCCCGAGCTCCTCGAGCTGGCCCGGCTCGCGGACGACCACGAGCAGTGCGTCCACCTGGCGAAGGTTTCCGAGCAGCTGGGGTCCCGTTCCGGGCACGTCGACGACCCGGATCACCGCCGGCGTGATCTTCTTCGCGTGCTCGACGGCGGCGACCGGCGGCAGCCGCTCGTCGGCGATCGGCGCCATCCCGACGTGCTCCTTGCGCTCGTGCCCCTGCGCGCCCGCTTTCGTCAGTGCATTGAAGAGCGATGTCTTGCCGGCACCCGTCATGCCGACGATCCCGACCTCGAGGGCCAAGCGCTCCTAGCCCCCGAAGCCGACGCGCCCTTCGCGCGCGAACCGCTTGACGTAGACAATCCGGTGGAGCGCCACGGTATATCGGCCGTCGTCGACGTTCAGGGTGAGCGAGGCATCCTCCGAGGAGAGCCCCTGCTCGAGCCGGTCCGCATCGGCTGTCTCGACGGTTGCGACCATCACCTGGCCGCCGTCGAATCCGATCTCGATGCGAACGCGTTCAGTCACACGCGATCAGCTCGGAGAGGACGCCGTGAATGGCGTCGGGATGCACGAACGCGACCTGCATCCCGAACAGCCCGCGGCGCGGGGCGGTGTCGATCAGATGCGCCCCCTGCCCCTCGAGCCGCGCCAGCTCGGCGGGCAGGTCGTCGACCTCGTAGGCGACGTGGTGCATGCCCGGGCCCCGCCGGTCGAGGAACCGGCCGACCGGTGTCTCCGGGCCGAGGGCGGTCAGCAGCTCCACGTGGCCCGAGCCGACGAGCAGAGAGACGGCTTCGACGCCCTGCTCGTCGTGCGTCTCGCGATCCTCGAGCTCGGCGCCGAACATGCGCGCGTAGCTCGAGATCGCCTCGTCGAGATCCTCGACCGCGACGCCGAGATGGTGGATGCTGCGGACGGCCATCGCCGCGACTCTATCTAGGGCAGTGCGCGCACGGTGCCGATCGTCTCGGCGGAATGCGATTCGGGCTCGATGTCGGCGAGGAGGGCGTCGAGCTCCTCCTTGTTCAACGTCTCCTGGGCGAGCAGAGTCGCCGACAGCCGGTCGAGATGGGAGCGGTGCTTCGTGAGCAGGCGGATCGCCTCCTCGAAGGCATCGTCGGTCAGCCGGGCCTGCTCGGCGTCGCGCAGCCGCTTCGTCTCCTCGGAGAGCGCGTAGTTGTCGGCCCGCATCGTCCGCGAGGAGACGACGTCGCCCATCCCGTACTCGAAGACCATTGCCCGTGCGAGCCCGGTCGCCTTCTCGAGGTCGTTCGCCGCCCCGTTCGTGACGCGGCCGAACACGACCTGCTCGGCCGCCCGGCCGGCGAGGTAGACGGTCATCATGTCGACCAGCTCCTCCTTCGTGTGCAGGTAGCGGTCCTCCATCGGCAGGTTGAGCGTGTAGCCGAGCGCCTGACCGCGGGAGACGATCGTCACCTTGTGCACCGGCAGCGCCTCGCCCATCAGGTACGACATCAGCGCATGGCCGGCCTCGTGGTAGGCGAGGATCCGCTTCTCTTTTTCGCTGACCACTCGCCGCTGCTGGAGACCGGCGACGACACGCTCCATCGCCGCCTCGAACTCGGCCTGCCCGATCCGGTCGAGGTCGCGGCGGCCGGCGAAGATCGCCGCCTCGTTGCAGATGTTCGCGAGGTCCGCGCCGGCAAGCCCGGCGGTCTGGCGGGCGACCGAGTGCAGGTCGACGTCGGCGGCCATCGGCTTGCCACGCATGTGCACCTCGAGGATCTTCTGACGGCCGGCGAGATCGGGCGGGGCAACGAGCAGCTGCCGGTCGAATCGGCCGGGGCGCAGGAGCGCCGGGTCGAGATCCTGAATTCGATTGGAGGCGGCCATGACGACGACCTGGGTCTCGGTGGCAAAGCCGTCGAGCTCGACGAGAAGCTGGTTGAGCGTCTGGTCCTGCTCCCGGTTGAAGCCCCCGCCGGTGCGCGCCGCCCCGACCGCGTCGAGCTCGTCGATGAAGATGATCGAGGGCGCGTTCTTACGTGCGGTCGCGAAGAGCTTGCGGATCCGGGAGGCGCCGAGGCCGGCGAACATCTCGACGAACGCGGAGGCGCTCTGCGAGTAGAAGCTGGCCCCCGACTCGTGGGCGACGGCCTTCGCCAGCAGCGTCTTGCCGGTGCCGGGCGGGCCGTACAGGAGCAGCCCCTTGGGGACGCGCGCACCGAGCTTGGCAAACTTCTTCGGGTCGCGGAGGAAGTCGACGACCTCCTGTAGCTCGGCCTTCGCGTCCTCGACGCCGGCGACGTCGGCGAACGTGACCGACGTCTTGGCATTGGAGTCGACCTCCGTCGGCTTGGTTCGCGGCATGAGCTGGATCGTCCGCCAGATCAGGAAGACGATCAGCGCGAAGAAGAAGATCGGCAGCCAGGTGAGAGCACCCTGGCTGATCTCGTGCGTCAGCGAGGCGAGCGGCATCTTCCCACGCATCGGCAGAGACCGGGCATCGCATTAGTACGCTGGCTCGGTGGAACTGCCGCCGCACTGGGAACCGGGTCGGGTCGAGGAGGTGTGGCGCGTGCCGTACGGCGAGCGGGCGGCCGGCGCCGAGGCGTGGGCGGCGCGGCACGGACTGAGAGCGGCGCGCGACGACGAGCGGCGGACCTGCCTGCTGATCGTCGATGCGCAGAACACCTTCTGCACGCCCGGCTTCGAGCTCTTCGTTCCCGGTGCGCCCGACGACAACCGGCGGCTGTGCGAGTTCGTGTACCGGAACCTCGGCGCGATCACGCAGATCGTGCCGACACTCGACACCCACCGGGCCGCCCAGATCTTCCATCCCGGGTGGCTTGTCGACGCCGAAGGGCACCACCCTGCGCCCCACACGGTCGTCTCCGCCGACGAGATCGAGCGGGGCGTGTGGCGGGCCGCGGACGAGGCGAACCAGGAGCACTTGCTCGTCTACGTACGCGAGCTCGAGGCCGGGGGCCGCTACCGGCTGACGGTCTGGCCGTACCACGCAATGCTCGGCGGCGTCGGCCACGCGCTGGTCGCGGCGCTCGAGGAGGCGGTGTTCTTCCACGGGATCGCGCGCGAGAGCCAGCCCGCGTTCCAGCTCAAGGGCGACGACCCGTTGACGGAGCACTACTCGGTGCTGGGCCCGGAGGTGGGCGGAGGCCGGAACGGCGCGCTGCTCGAGCTGCTCGGCGGCTTCGATGCGGTCGTGATCGCAGGCCAGGCGAAGAGCCACTGCGTCGCCTGGACGGTCGAGGACCTACTCGAGGACATACCGGCCGACCGCATCTACCTGCTCGAGGACTGCACCTCCCCTGTGGTCGTCCCGGGTGCGGTCGACTACACCGTCGAAGCAGACACCGCGTTCGCCCGGTTCACCGAGCAAGGAGCCCACCTGGTTCGCGCAACCGACCCCATCGAGACCTGGCTCTAACGGCCGCGTCCCGGTGCCAGGCACCCGGACGCGGCCGCATTGGACAGCTGCCCCGAGAGGCCAGCTTGCGCCGGCGCGATCGCGGATTCACCCTTTACGCATGCCGCGCCCCCCTCGAGACTTCGCCCCCGGCTTCCATCACATCGGCGGGGGCGCTGCCGGGCCAAGCCTCTACTATCGTGACGAGCTCGACCACGCCGTCTGGACGAGGCTTTTCGCGAGGACAGTGCGCCGCCACGGTTGGGTCTGCCTCATTGTCGTCCAGCTCTCCACGCACTGGCACGCGATCGTCGAGGTTCGGGATCACTCGCTGCCGGCCGGAATGCAGTATCTCAATGGCGAGTTTTCCAGGAGATTCAATGCTCGCCACGGCAGGGTCGGGTACCTCGTCCGCGATCGATACTGGTCGCGGCGGAAGTCGACTGACGCCGAGCTCGTGAGTGCTTTTTGCTACGGGGCGAACAACCCTGTGCTTGCCGGGATCGTCGCTCAGGCCGAGGATTGGCCCTGGAGCAGCTTCGCGACTACGGTCGGGCTTGCGGAGTCGTTTTCGTTCGTTGACGCGTCAAGGGTGCTTGCGCAATTCGGATCCACGCCGCGACAGGCGCGGGTTGCTCTGCGGCAATACGTGGCCGGGCTCGCCGCGGCGCGGCTTGACGTCGCATGACTTCTTCGGACAGGTCCGGGTGCCTGGCACCGGGCCATGGACGAATTGCCTGGTCGAATCGAGCCACGGCGCCGACCGGGCCTACGAGACGAGCTCGAGGCGGTCGTTCGGGCGGTAGCGGCGGCCGACCTTCGCCGCCGCGCGGCCGTCCGTCATCACGATGTCGCCGGTGAAGTCGTTGTCGCCGCGGATCAGAGACGAGCCGACGCCGTAGGCGTCAACCGGCACCCCTGCGTGCTCGAACCCGCGGATGCGCTCTGCAGTGAACCCGCCGGAGACGACGATCTTCACGCCCTCGAACCCGTCGCGATCGAGCGCCTCCCGCACATTGCGCACGAGCCGCTCGTTGACACCCCGCGGGTCGAAGTCGCCCATCTCGCTCCAGAGCGAGCGGTCGACGAGCTGGCCGGAGGTGTCGAGGCGCACACCCCAGAGGCGGTCCTTCAGCGCCCGGGCGACCTCGAGCGCGGTGCGCACCGAGTCGTTCTCGAAGTCGACCAACACGACGATGTTGAAATCCGCCGGCGCCCACTCCGCGAACTTCGTCGCCGCCAGCACGGTGTTGCCGCCGTAGGACGCGATCAGCGCATGAGGCACGGTGCCAATCCCGCGCCCGCCCCACCATGACGACTGGGCGTCGGTCGTGACGCCGATCTCCGAGCCGACCAGAGCACCCGCGACGTGGGCGGCGTAGCCGTCACCCGTCTGGACGCGGTGGTGGTCGTGCCTCGCCGGCATGAAGATGATCGGCTTCCCGCCGGCCGCCTCGAGCACGTGCGCGACGTTGGTTGAGATGAGCGTGCGCCGCGCGAGCACACCCAGATACAGGGTTTCGAGGTGCGCGAAGAGGGTGTAGTCGCCCTCGATTGTCATCACCGTCTGCCACGGCTCGAGCCGGTCGCCGTCGTAGAGGGCATGGACGGTCAGCGCGTCCCAATCGTCGGAGCAGAGCTTGAGGATCGCGATCGCCTCGTCCATGCCGCCGAGCACGGCGTGCCGCTTCTGGAACACCTGCATGATCACGCGAGGGCGCCGCCCGTCGGCGAGGAGAGCCGAGCGGGTGTGGTTGAAGTAGGCGTCGGTGTAGTAGCCTTCCCGCATCTTCTCGACCGGGAGATCGAAGATCTCCGGCGGGAGCCGCCTACCGTCGATGCGTGTGCTGAGCGCCATGGGGCTCCTCGAGCTCGAGACACGCGTGGAGCGCAGCGTCGGCGACCTCGAGCTGGGCCGGGTCGGGATCGGCGGTCGCGAGCCGGTGTTGAAGCTCGTGGCCCGGGCGGGAAAGCGCACGCGCGACCGGATGCTCCGGATGGCGGACCATCCACGAGAATACCTCGGTCGCAGCGGCAAGCCCGACGACGGCGGCTGCAACCCGCGCGAGACCGCGAACCGGCTCGGGCGCGCGGGCGGCGAGAGCACCGCCTGCCGCGGAGGTCAGGAGCAGCGGGCCGATCAGGTGCGAACCGCAGCGTTCGTGCTCCTTCCCGCGCGGCTCGCCGTGCTCGTAGGTGCCGATCGAGATGTGCTCGGCACCGTGGTAGGCGGCGAGGCTCGACCCGCGCAGGGCAAGCGCTGCGGGGAGGATCGACAGCGCTCCACCGAGCACCTCCTTCGTCGCGGCGCCGAGCCTCGGGGACGCTCGCAGGAGCCGGACGGTCAACGCGCTGGCCGCCATCGAGCCGAGCACGAGCGGCCGCTCGAAGGGCAGCCGAGCCTCGGGCCGGGCCCGCCGAATGCGGGGCAGGAGCATGAAGGCGTCGAGGACTCGGGCCGGCCCCCGCAACAACGGATTCGTCACCCTGGCGACGCGCATCCCCTTGCGGCCGGAGGCGACCCTCAACTCGCCGCCGTCGGTGCGTACCGCGACCGCCCAGGCGGTCGGACCGTGGACGAGCACGCCGTTCTGCAGCGCCATCCCGCCGAGCCGGATCTTCTCACCGTCCACGCTCACGAGAGCGTAGCGACGGCGACCGAGCGCAGGAACCCGACCCCGAGCTCGAGGTCGTCGACGGCGATCCGCTCGTCGGCGGAATGGACCAGCCGGGCTGCGACGTTGGCACTCATCGCCTTCAGCGGGAAGAAGCCGTACGCGACGGTGCCGAACGTCTCGCGCAGCCAGTGGGAGTCGGTGAAGCCGGCCACGCAGATCGGCGCCAGCCGCGCGCCGGGCTCGAGTGCGGTGACGAACTCCTCGATCGCCGACCAGAGGGAGGTTCCGAGCTCGGAGCGCGTCCCGCCCTGACCGCCCCGCCATTCGAGCTCGTAGTCGCCTTCGCCGAGCCATCCGCGAACGACCGACTCGGCCTCCGCCTCGTCCTGGCCGGGCAGAAGCCGGCAGTCGACCGTCACCTCGCAGCGGCCCGGGATCACGTTCCTCTTCTGCGACGCCTCGATCATCGTCGGTGCGACCGTCAGCCCGAGCAGCGGCTCCACCATCTCGGCGGCGACCGGGTCGATCCCGCGAGCGACCGCGAGCGCATCCCCGGCGGGCGGAACCCGGTCGGCGATCGCGGCGAGGAACCCCTCGGTCTCCGGGGTCAGTCGCGGGTCGGGTGCGAACTCGCCGAGCCGCTCGACCAGACGAGCCGCCTTGACGAGCGCGTTGTCGGCGATCCCGGGCATCGACCCGTGCCCGCTCCGACCGCGGACGTGCAGGACGAACGGTGAACTGCGCTTCTCGGCGGACGAGCACAGATAGAGCACGCGACCCCCGATCTCGACGCGGTCGCCCGCGCCCTCGTTCACGGCGTAGTCGCACCGAACCGCCTCCGGATGCTCTCGGCAGAGCCACGACAGCCCGTAGTCGATCCCTTCCCCGAGCTCCTCGTCTGCGGTGGCGGCAAAGATCAGGTCGCCCGCCGGACGAAAGCCCTCGCGTGCCAGCGACGCGATCGCGACGGCGTTCGCCGCCACCTGATCCTTCATGTCGAGTGCCCCTCGTCCCCAGATGTGCCCGTCGCGAAGGTCGCCCGACCACGGGTCGACCGACCACTCGGACGGATCGGCCAGCACCGTGTCGGTGTGGGAGAGCAGCAACAGTCGCGGCCCGCCGCCGCGCCCCGGGATCCGCGCGACCAGGTTCGCCCGCTCCGGTGTCCGGGCGTAGAGGTCGCACTCGACCCCGAACGGCTCGAGGTAGTCCCGCAGCAGCTCGGCGGCCAGGGTCTCGTTCCCCGGCGGGTTGACAGTGTTCAGCCGGATCAGCTGCCGGAGCAGGTCGACAGCCTCGTCGCGCAGCGACCCGACCGTCACGCTCAGGCCGAGTCGATCGCGCGGTTCGTCAACTCGGTGCGGACCTTCCAGAGCTCCGGGTAGAGCTTCTTCTCGACCAGCTTGCCGAGGAGCTCGACAGGAGTGCCCTGGGTGCCGACCACCTCGCCGCCGATCGTCCGCTCGACGACCATGAAGTGGCGGACGCGCCAGGTCGTTGCCCACTCGTCGAGGTCGGTGAGGGTCTCTGCGAGCTGGTACAGGTCCTCTCGTTCGCGCCCCCGTGTGTAGACCTCGATCAGCGTGAGACCCTCCTTGCGGCGCAGCCCGTGGAACGCCTGCCCGAGGGCCGGTGCGGCCTGCCGAACCCGGTTCCAGCCCGGCGAGTCGAAGCCGCTGCCGTGGCCGAGGACCGGCCGGACGTCCGCCGTGTACTCCCACGGCGACATTAGCTCGAGCATGTCGAGCTGCTGGGTGACGAACCGGAAGCAGAGGATCGAGCGGCGCAGAAGCCGGAGCGCTGCCGCGATCTCTCCGCGTTCGATGTGATCGGTCGCCAGCTCCACCTCCTCGCCGGCGAGCTTCAGCCACAGCTCCGACGACTGGTGGACGCACTGGAAGAGGAGCTCGTCGTGGTGCGCGCGCTCCTCGGGCGTCTTCTGGAGGGCGAGCAGCTCGTCGGTTCGCAGGTAGCGCTCGTAGTCGCTCGAGCCGGGGCCGGGAAGGATCGGAGCGAACTCGTCGGCGAGCCCGGTTTGCTCGTGCCTCGACATGGGCGCAGCATACTTCTCGCCGTGAGCGATCTCTTCGCCGATGCCGCAGCCCGGCGGATGCCCGAGAACGCGCCGCTGGCGATGCGGCTGCGCCCCGCCACGCTCGACGACTTCGTCGGGCAGCGGCACGTGCTGGGCGAGGCCTCGGCGCTCCGGCTTGCGATTGCCGAGGATCGCGTCGGCTCGGCGATCTTCTTCGGACCGCCGGGGAGCGGGAAGACGACGCTCGCGCGGATCGTCGCCACCACCACCGGCGCTGCGTTCGAGGAGCTGTCCGCCGTCTCGGCGTCGGTCTCCGACGTGCGCGCCGTCCTATTGCGCGCCCGAGAGCGGCTCGGCGCCCAGGGGCAGCGCACGATCCTCTTCCTCGACGAGATCCACCGGTTCAACAAGGCGCAGCAGGACGCGCTGCTGCCGGCGGTCGAGGAGGGTCTCGTCACGCTGATCGGCGCGACCACGGAGAACCCGTACTTCGAGGTCAACTCGGCGCTGCTCAGCCGGATGCAGCTCTTCGAGCTCGAGCCGCTCGAGATCTTCGATCTCGAGCGGGTGATCGCGCGGGGCGAGCTGGCGCTGGGAGTCGAGCTGCCGCCCGATCTGCGCAACCTGGTTGCGCGGCGCGCGGGCGGTGACGCGCGGAACGCGCTGACCATCCTCGAGGTTGCAGTGCAGACCGCCCGCGCCGAGGCTGCACCGGTCTCCGAGGCGCACGTCGAGGACGCCGCTCGCAAGCGACCGCTCCTCTACGACAAGGGCGGCGACGCGCACTACGACTTCGCCTCGGCGTTCATCAAATCGATGCGCGGCTCCGATCCCGATGCCGCGGTCTACTACCTGGCGGCGATGCTCGAAGGCGGCGAGGACGCCCGGTTCGTGGCGCGGCGGATGGTGATCCTCGCCTCCGAGGACATCGGCAACGCCGACCCGCGCGCGCTGCTCGTCGCGGTCGCCGCCGCGCAGGCGGTCGAGCACGTCGGCCTTCCCGAGGCGCGCCTCAACCTCGCCCAGGCGGCGATCTACCTCGCCCGGGCGCCGAAGTCGAACGCGAGCACGGTCGCGCTCGGCAAGGCGACGGCGGACGTGCGCGAGCACGGCACGGTGCGACCGCCCGACTCGCTGCGCGATGCCCACTATGCGGGCGCTAAGAAGCTCGGGCGAGGCGCCGGCTACGTCTATCCCCACGACGACGCGGCCGGCTTCGAGGTCGACCATCTTCCGGACGAGCTGAAGGGGCGCACCTACTACCGCCCGTCCGGGAACGGCGAGGAGTCGGAGTGACGCCGCACGTCTACGAGTGGGGCGATCCGGAAGCGCCGCCGCTCGTCTGCCTGCACGGCGTGAGCTCGTACGGGGGGCGCTTCGAGCACCTCGCCGCCCGTCTCACCGACCGCTACCGCGTGATCGCGCCCGATCTGCGTGGGCACGGCCGCTCGAGCTGGGAGCCGCCCTGGGATCTCGAGGCTCACCTCGGAGACGTGCTCGCGAGTGTCCCGCCCGGCCCGGCGGTGTGGGTCGGTCACAGCTTCGGCGGTCGCCTGGTCGCCGAGCTGGCGGCGCGGTACCCGGATCGCGTCGAGCGTCTCGTCCTGCTCGACCCGGCACTTCAGGTCCTGCCGCACGTCGCACTCGACATGGCGGAGAACGAGCGGGCCGACGCCGCGTTCCCGTCGGTCGAGGCCGCCGTCCAGGCCAGGTACGACGGCGGCCGTGTGCTGCTCGCCCCGAAGGAGCTCGTGATCGAGTCGGACGCGGGCCATCTCGAGGAGGGCGGCGACGGCCTGCTCCGCTACCGCTACTGCAAGAGCGCGGTGATCGCCGCGTGGAGCATCATGGCGACGGCGCCGCCCGCGCCGGCGCAGGTGGACACGCTGATCGTCGTCGGTGCGGAATCGTGGCTGACACTCGACGAGCACGCGGACGCCTACCGCGAGGCGCTCGGCGAAAGGCTCCGGCTCGTCACCGTCCCCGGCGGGCACACGGTGTACTGGGATGCATTCGACGAGACGTGCGACGCCCTGGCCGCATTCCTCGCCTGATCTCGAATCGATGCGCGCACCGAATGCACTTGTGCTACTTTTGTGCGTCATGAGCACGTCCGCTCGCGTAGGTGTTCGGCAGCTACGGCAGAGCTTGAGCGTGTATCTGCGGCGCGTCGCGGCGGGAGAGTCGTTCGAAGTAACGGAACGGGGGAGTCCGGTCGCGCTGCTCAGGCCGTTGCCGGACCACGCAGATCCGGCCGTCCGGCTCGTCGCCCAAGGCCGCGCATGGCCGGCCGACGGCTCCATCGAGGAACTCGGCCCGGCCCTTCGCGTTCGACTCACCACCCCACTGAGCAAGGTTCTGAGCGACCTCCGCGAAGAGTCTCCGTAGGTGCCCGCCCTCCTCTACGTCGATTCGTCGGCGTTGGTCAAGCTCGTCGTCGAAGAGCCGGAGACACGCGCGCTCGAGCGAGAGCTCGGTGAGTGGCCGTTGCGAGTGACGAGCATCCTCGCAGCCGTCGAGGTGCCGCGTGCCGCCCGCAGGGGCAGCTCCCGGCCCGCGGTGGCCGCCCGCGCCGATGAGATCGTGAGGAAGCTGACGCTGCTGGAGCTGGACCGCGACATCATCCGATCCGCGGCGGCGATCGCTCCGATCGCTCTCTGCTCGCTCGATGCGATTCACCTCGCCTCCGCGATCTCGCTCGGTGCCGACCTGGGCGGGTTTCTTACCTACGACGCGCGCCTCGCAGAAGCGGCCACTGTCGGCGGTCTCCCGCTGCTCGTGCCGAGCTGAGTCTGTCAGAGGATGCGGGCGCCGAGCGCGCTCGCGACCAGCTCGACGGCGAGCTTGGCCGTCTGGTTTTCCCGGTCGAGGATCGGGTTCACCTCGACCACTTCCAGCGAGCCGAGCAGGCCGGACTCGGCGACGATCTCCATCGCCAGGTGCGCCTCACGGTAGGAGAGCCCGCCCCGAACGGGTGTGCCGACTCCCGGTGCGACGTCGGGGTCGAGCGCGTCCATGTCCAGGCTGACGTGCACGAAGCCGGGCCCGGCGACGTGCTCGAGCGACGTCCGGATCGCAGCCTCCATCCCGAGCCGGTCGACGTCGCTCATCGTGAAGACGGTCGCGTTCAGCTCGCGGAGGAGCTCCCGCTCCGCCTCGTCGAGCGAGCGGATGCCGACGAGCGCGACGCGGCTGGGGTCGACGCAAGGCAGCTCCCAGCGCTCGCTCGCGAACAGGTCGCCGGCCAGCCCCATCGCCGCCGCCAGCCCCATGCCGTGGACGTTGCCGCTCGGGCTCGTCTCGGGCCGGTTCAGGTCGCCGTGAGCGTCGATCCAGACGACGCCGCCCGGCCCATCCGCCCGCGCGAGCCCGCCCAGCGTCCCGAGCGCGACCGAATGGTCACCGCCGAGCACGAGCGGCATCTGCCCCCGCTCCTGCGCGACGGCGACGAGGTCGGCGACCCGCTCGCAGGCCATGATGATCTCGTCGAGGTAGCGGACCCGCTCGTCGCCGACCTGCGCCGCCTCGGCGACCGCGGTCTGCACGTTCCCGTAGTCGACGCAGTGCCGCCCGAGCGCCTCGATCCGCGCCTGGAGACCCTCGTACCGGATCGCGGAGGGCCCCATGTCGACCCCACGCCGCCCGGCCCCGAGATCGAGGGCAGCGCCGATGACGGCGACAGGACGGAGGGTCTCTTCTGCGGCCACGAGGGGGGAATCTACTCGGGTCCTAGAGCAGTCACCGTTCCGATCGTCCGAGGTGTAAGCACCACCCTCCGCCGCGACCGACCCGGCGAGCGCGCGGTCTTCGGCAAGGGGGCACGCGGGGGAAACCGGCTGTTTCCCCCATGAGAGCGAGCCCGCGGCTCCGCCGCGGCGAGCGGTGTGGCGAGGGCCGGAATCGAACCGGCGACACCACGGTTTTCAGCCGTGTGCTCTACCGACTGAGCTACCTCGCCGAGCCGGGGAAGTCTATCGAGCGGCGCCGCGACATCCTCTGCCGCGACCGACCCGGCGGGCGCGGCCCACGTCCGCTCTCGTGGCGAGGGAAGGAGGGGGGTCGCGGGGGAACCATGGGTTCACCCGCGCTGGACACCACGGTTTTCAGCCGTGTGCTCTACCGACTGAGCTACCTCGCCGAGCCGGGGAAGTCTATCGAGCGGCGCCGCGACATCCTCCGCCGCGACCGACCCGGCGGGCGCGGCCCACGTCCGCTCTCGTGGCGAGGGAAGGAGGGGGGTCGCGGGGGAACCATGGGTTCACCCGCGCTGGACACCACGGTTTTCAGCCGTGTGCTCTACCGACTGAGCTACCTCGCCGAGCCGGGGAAGTCTACCGAGCGACGCTGCGACATCCTCCGCCGCGACCGACCTTGGCGGGCGCGGCCCCCGCCCGCTCTCGTGGCGAGGGAAGGAGGGGGGTCGCGGGGGAACCATGGGTTCACCCGCGTTAGACACCACGGTTTTCAGCCGTGTGCTCTACCGACTGAGCTACCTCGCCGAGCCGGGGAGTCTATCGAGCGGCGCCGCGACATCCTCCGCCGCGACCGACCCGGCGGGCGCGGCCCACGTCCGCTCTCGTGGCGAGGGAAGGAGGGGGGTCGCGGGGGAACCATGGGTTCACCCGCGCTGGACACCACGGTTTTCAGCCGTGTGCTCTACCGACTGAGCTACCTCGCCGAGCCGGGGAAGTCTACCGAGCGACGCTGCGACATCCTCCGCCGCGACCGACCTTGGCGGGCGCGGCCCCCGCCCGCTCTCGTGGCGAGGGAAGGAGGGGGGTCGCGGGGGAACCATGGGTTCACCCGCGTTAGACACCACGGTTTTCAGCCGTGTGCTCTACCGACTGAGCTACCTCGCCGAGCCGGGGAGTCTATCGAGCGGCGCCGCGACATCCTCTGCCGCGACCGACCCGGCGGGCGCGGCCCACGTCCGCTCTCGTGGCGAGGGAAGGAGGGGGGTCGCGGGGGAACCAGGGGTTCACCCGCGAGAGCGACGCCCGGGCGAAGCCCCGGCAAGCGGTCAGGCCAACCGGATGGTGAGTTGCCGCCCCGGCCGGATCGAGAACATCTCGGCGGCGTTCCCGTCCGTGATCGCGACCGCGATGTTCTCGTACGCGTCCTCGTACAGGATGATGTCGCCGGCTCGGGCATCGGCGAACGCGCGCGCAGCGGTCGCGTAGTACCGCTCGACGCCGAGGTCGAGATCGACGCGGCGCCCGGGCACGATGCCCGCGCGCTCGACATCGTCACGCGCGAGGTTCAGCTGCACGTTGCCGTAGCGATCGACGTAGAGAACAGTGGCCCGGATCCGGGACTCCCCGATCTCCGGCTTCGGCAGCTCGATCCGCACGAGCGCCGCGGGATCGACCGGCGGACCGAGCTCGTCCGGCGCGACGCCGTTGGCGAGATGGGCCGCCGCCGGAGCGAAGATGTCGCGCCCGTGGAACGTGCGCGAGACGGACTCGAGCATGTACGCGGCGTTCGTCAGCTCCCAGCCGGCGGCGATCCCGCCCTGCTTCTCGGCGGCCGGCACGAGCAGGCCGTTGTCGGGACCGACGTAGAGACCGCCGGCCGCGTCGCGCAGAGCGAGCGAGCGGCGACCGCCGCCGACGCCCGGATCGACGACCGCAAGGTGCACACCCTCCGGCATGTACGGCACCGTGTTCGCAAGCACGAGCGCCCCCTGCAACACCGCCTGAGGCTCGATCCCGTGCGTGATGTCGATGATCTGCACCTCAGGGGCGATGCGCTTCATCACCCCGTGACAGGTGCCGACGAAGTCGTCGCGCAGGCCGAAGTCGGAGAGAAAGGTGACGAACACGGCCGCAGGCTACCCCGCCTCGACCACCGCCGACAGGAGTCCGTCGAGGTCGTGCGTTTCCGCCTCGACGGCGATCCGCAACCCGGCGGCCCGCGCGGCCGCCGAGGTCTCGGGACCGATCGACACGACGGGGATCCCCAGCTCGTGTTCGGCGAGCGCCCGGGCGGCCGACGGCGAGCAGACGAGGACAAGATCGCCTTCGATCTGCTCGACCTCCTTCACGGGAACAGTCCGGTACAGGGCGACGAAATCCGCTCCCAACGCGTCGACGAGCAGCCGCCGCGCCCCCTCAGCGCCTGCAAACAGCGCTCTGCCGGCCGGGCGCGGCAGCTCCGCGAGCAGGCCCTCCTGCGTCGACACCTGCGGGACGAGATCGACGTCGCCCCAGGCCTCGGCGGTCGCGCGACCGATCGCGGCAACCCTCGCCGCCCGCCCGACCGCGCGGCGTCTCAGCTCCTCGGCGCCGGTTGCGCTGGTCAGGAGCAGCCAGTCGTAGCCGCTCAGGTCGATCGGCCCGCTCTCGATCGGCTCGACGGCGACGAGCGGGCGCACGACGACGTCGTAGCCGAGCTCGCCCAGGCGCGCGGCGAGCCGCTCGTTGCGGCCCTCGGGCCGGGTCAGGACGATCGTGCCGCCAGGCGTGCAAGCTCCTTTCCGAGGGCTGCCGGGTCGTCGCCCGAGCGCCGCTCGACCCAGCGGCCGTTCTCGTCCGCGATGAGCCCGACGAGCACGGCGCCGTCGTGGTGGGCTGCAACCGGCGCCAGGCACCCGCCGCCGACGATGGCCACGCACGCGCGCTCGGCCTCGACCCGCCTTCGCGTTTCCCGGTCGTCGGCAGCGGCGACGAGGGCTTCGTCACCGGCGCGAACCTGGATTGCCAGCGCCCCCTGGCCGGCCTCCGGGAGCAGGTCGTCGGGCTCGAAGCGGTGGCCGATCTCACCGTCGAGGCCGAGTCGGTCGAGACCGCAGGCTGCGAGCACGACCGCGTCGAGGCCTCGCTCGCCGCGCTTGCGGAGCCTGGTGTCGATGTTTCCGCGCAGCGGCTCGATCGAGAGATCGGGCTCGAGGGCCAGGAGCTGGGCGCGCCGCCGCACGGAGGCGGTGCCGATCCGCATCCCGGGCCGGAGAGCTCGCGCGCCACAGAGCGCGTCCCGCGCGTCCTCCCGGGCGAGGTAGGCGCCGACGGCGAGCCCGTCGGTGTCCGACGAGGTCATGTCCTTGGCGGAGTGGACGGCGGCGTCGATGCGCCCCTCGAGCAGCGCCTCCTCGATCTCCTTCACGAACACGCCGCGATCGCCGATCTGGCCGAACGGGCTGCGGCGATCGCGGTCGCCGGCGGTCGTGATCGGGACGAGCGCGATCTCGCGGCCGGGCGCGCGCAGCACCTCGGCGGCCACCGAGGCCTGTCTGAGCGCGAGCCGGCTGCCGCGCGAGCCGAGGCGGAGCAGCACCTCAGGGGGTCTTGTCGTCGGCGATCCCGAACAGGTGCCGGACGGTCTCGGCGTAGCTCCCGCCGTCGGCCCCGGCCGCCGCCTCCTTGAGCCGGATCGTCGGCAGGTGCAGGAGCTTGTTGACGATCTGGGCGGTCACCGATTCGACCGCCGCCTCCTGCGACTCGGACAGGCCGAGGCGTCCGCGCGCCCGCGCCAGCTCGGCGGCGCGAATCTCCTCCGCCCACGCCCGCAGCGAGGCGATCGCCGGGACGACGTCGCGCGAGGCCAACCACTCGCGGAAGCTCTCTGCCTCCTGGGCCACGATCGCCTCGGCGCGGGCGGCTTCTCGCCTTCGCCCGGCAAGGCTCGCGGCGACGACGGACTCGAGGTCGTCGATGTCGTAGAGGTAGCAGCCGTCGAGCGTGTGGATCGCGGGGTCGAGATCGCGGGGGACGGCCAGGTCGATGAGGAACAGCGGCCTGCCCTTCCGTCCCGGGAGCGCCGCCTGGACTCCCTCCCGGGTCAGCGCGCGCCCCGGCGCGCCCGTCGAGGAGACGAGCACGTCGACCTCGACCAGCTTCTCGGCCGCCTGCTCGAAGGGGATTCCCTCCCCGCCGAAGCGCGCCGCGAGTGCCGAGGCCCGACCGGTGGAACGGTTGGCGACGAAGGCGACCCGAGCTCCACGGGCGGTCAGCGCGCGCGCGGCGAGCTCGGCGACGTGCCCGGCGCCGACGAGGAGGACGCGACACCCGTCGAGCTGCCCGAAGACCTGTTGTGCGAGGGCCGCTGCCGCCGAGGAGACCGACGCCGGGCTCTCGGCGATCGCCGTCTCCGCCCGCACCTTCTTCCCGGCGTGCAGCGCCTGCCGGAACAGCCGGTCGAGCACCGGGCCCGTCACGCCGGCCTCGTACGCCGTCCGGACTTGCCCGAGGATCTCGCCTTCGCCGGGAACCATCGAATCGAGGCCGGCGGCAACGCGAAACAGGTGGATCGCGGCGGCCTCGTCGGTGAGACGGTAGACGACGGCCTTGAGATCGTCAGCGGGCAGCCCGCTGATCTCCGCGAGCGCGTCGAGACCGCGGCCGCCGGCGTCGTCGCCGACGAGGTAGAGCTCGGTTCGGTTGCAGGTCGACAGGCACACGGCCTCTCCGCTCTCGGCCAGCCGGGAGGAAAGGTCAGCCGCTTCGGGCAGCGGGACGAACGCGCGCTCGCGCACCTCGACGGGCGTGCCCTGGTGTGAGAGTCCGACGAGGTGCAGGTTCATCGGCTCAGGAGAAGTGGGTGAGCTGGAGGCCGACACGCGCGACGATCACGAGCGCGAAGCCGGCGAGGGCGAGGTAGGCGGCCCGTCGCCCGCGCCAGCCCGCCTCGTAGCGAAGGACGAGGTAGGCGCCGTAGACGAGCCAGGTGCCGAGCGTGACCGCCATCAGCGCGTCGACCGATCCGCCGTCATGACGGAGGCGAACCAGGCCGGCGACGATCCCGGCGGTGAGCGCCGGCAGCGCGGCCGCGATCGTGCGGCCCGCGAGCGTCTCGAGCGTGACGAGCGAGGGGGTGCGGCCGAGCAGTGCGCCCGGACGGTGCGCCTTCAGCCGACTCTCCTGCCAGAGGTAGAGCCCCGAGAGAGCGGCGGCGAGCGTGAAGGCCGCAAACGCGAGCGTGACGAGCCCGACGTGGATGACGAGGAAGACGGTCGAGTAGTCGCTGTGGCCGCCATCGCCCGTGCCGCCGCCGACGCGGGCGAGCACCAGCAGGGCGGCGGCCAGCGGCATCACGGTCAGGCCCAGCAGGCGGTAGCGCGTCCGGCAGCCCCACACCAGGTAGACGCTGACGACGAGCCAGACGAAGAGGTTCAGCGAGCCGGCCCAGGTTGCCCACGGGAAGCCGTCCGCCCGCGCCGCCTGGACGACGAGGAGCCCGGTCTGCAGCAGCCAGCCGACGCGAACGCCCCAGGTGGCGACCCGGCCTGCCGACCCCGGCCTGCGCGCGTCCCCCGCATAGGCAAAAGCCGCCTGACCGTAGGCGACCAGCGCGGGCCAGAACAGCAGCTCGATCATTCGGCGCGCTTCCGGGCGAGCTCGGCCAGCTCGCCGACCTCGCGCTCGAGCCGCGACAGCTTCAGCGCCATGATCACGAGGTAGACGACCACGAACCCGAAGACGACGAGATAGGCAGCGGCGACGTACTTCTCCTCGGTACTCATTCCCGCTCCGGCGCCGGCAAAGCCGGTGCCTCCGCTCCTGCTTCGCCTCCGTCAAGCCTACGGCTCATGCTCATGTCAAAAGCTCCCGCAGCTCCCGCAGGCTGGCGTCGAGCCGCTTGCCGGCGAGCTCGAAGGTGTACAGCGCGGCGAAGAGCGCCAGCATCGCGGCCAGGCAGACGCAGAAGGTGAAGAACTGGGAGCCGGCCATCTGGGGCCCGTGACGGTTGAACGCGATCGGGTGGATGTACTCGTTCGCGAGCCGGATGGCGAGGAAGCTGATCGGGATCAGGATCACCCCGAAGATCGCGTACACCGAGCACAGGTTCGCCCGCTGCGGGCCCGGCTCGACCGAGAACCGGAGCATGAAGTAGGCCGAGTAGAAGAGGAAGAGGACGAGGAAGAGGACGAGCTGCTTCTCGCTCCACAGCCACCAGTGGCCCCAGCGGTACTTCGCCCACAGCGAGCCGGTGATCAGCGTCATCGCTCCGAAGATAACGCCGAGGTGGATGGCGACGTAGCTCTCCAGGTCGGCACCGGGGCGTCCCTTCCAGAGATGGAGCACCCCCTTCCATGCGCCCCAGCCGAAGCAGGCGTAGGCGGTGAGGGCGATCGGGACGTGGAAGTAGAAGATCTTCTGGTTGAGCCCGTCCTCGTCCAGCGGCGCGTAGAAGAACGTCAGCGCGATCGCAGCGCAGAGCAGGATCGCGGCGAGGCCTGCGAGCAGCGGAGCCCTGTTATTCCGTAACGACATACTCAAAGGAGGCCCAGGAGATGATCGCAAAGACGGCGTCGTAGAGTGCGAGAAACCCCAGGTATCGGCCGGGTTCTGCGGTCACGCTCGCGCCGACGCCGCCGACGATGATCGGGATCGCGAGCGGCAGGAAGAGGAGCGGTAGCAGCAGCTCGCGGGCGCGGCCGGCCACCGCCATCGCGGCCAGCAGCGTGCCGACCGTACAGATCCCGAGATCGGCGAGGGCGACTGCGGCGACGGTGGAGCCGTCGATCCCGGAGAAGAAGATCGCGAAGGCGGGCAGGGCGACGAGCTCGGCGACGACGAGGAAGCCGAGCACCGACAGCGACTTTGCGAGCCAGATCGCGCTGCGGTCGCAGGGGGCGAGCAACAGTCCGTCGATCAGGCGCTGCTCGCGTTCGGCGACGAACGCGCGCGTCAGGCCGAGGAGCGCGGTGAACACGATCGCCACCCAGAGGAGCCCCTTCGCCGCGAGCTCGGAGCTGTCCGCCGGCAGCGCGAAGTGAAAGACGACGAGGGCGGCGACGACGAAGAGGAGCATCGCGGGGACTGTGTTGCGTGCCCGCAGCTCGAGCCGCAGATCCTTGCGGGCGAGAACGGCGACGTCGGACAGGTAGCGGGTCACGCGAGTCCTCGCGCCTGACCCGGGGGAAGGGCAGGGGGGAACCGGGAGGTTCCCCCACCAGCATCGGCCTCTGGAAGAAAGGGGTGCGCGGGGGAAACCCGATTTCCCCCGCGGGTGCGAGCTGAATGCGAGCGACGGGTCATGCGAAGGCCAGACGGTCGGTGGCAAGCGCTGCGACCCGGTCGGGATCGTGGGTGGAGACGAGGAAGGTCGCGCGCCGCCGCAGCTCGGCCAGCTCGCGGTCGAGCAGCGCCGCGCCCTCCTCGTCGAGCGCGCTGAACGGCTCGTCGAGAACGAGCAGCTCGGGGTCGTGGAGCAGCGCTCGGCAAAGGGCGAGGCGCTGGAGCATCCCGCGGGAGAAGGAGTCGGCGCGCTGGTTGCGCGCGTCCCAGAGCCCGAAGCGCTCGAGCAGCATGCCGATCCGCTCGCGCCGCTCGGGGACGCGGTACAGACGTCCGTACAGGTCGAGGTTCTCGAGCGCGGTCAGCTCGCGGTAGACGAGCGGCTCGTGGCCGAGGAAGCCGACGCGGTCGCGCGCGATGCCGACACGAAGGTCGCCTGCCGTGGGCACGAGCAGGCCGGTGACGAGTCGCAGCAGCGTCGTCTTGCCCGAGCCGTTCGGGCCGGTGACGAGCAGGAAGCTGCCTCGAGGAACATCGAGGTCGAGGTCGCGGATCACGTGCTTCGTCCCGTAGGTGCGGCCGAGCTTGCGAGCCTCGATCATCGGCGTCCCTTTCCGATCGTGCCGGTGCCGGCCGCGTCCTCGCCGGACCTGTCCCTGGCCAGGTGCACCCGGCCTCCTCCCCACGGCGAGCCTAGCGTGGAGATTCGCACGCGTGTGTGCCGAAAGGACGCCGGATTCGTCACGCCGCGACGACGTCCGCGAGCACGAGCACGAAGAAGGCGATGCTGATCGCGCCGTTCGTGGTGAAGAAGGCGGCGTTCAGACGGCGGAGGTCGCCGGGCCGGACGAGCAGGTGCTCGTAGACGAGGAGCGCGGCGACCACGGCGACTCCGGCCCAGTACAGCGCCCCGACCGGCAGCCCGAGCCCGACCGCGACGAGCAGCCCGATCGTCGCGACGTGCAGCGCGCGCGCGCCGGCGAACGCGCCGCCCTCACCCCATCGGGTCGCCCAGGAATGGAGCCCCTGCTCCCGGTCGATCGCAACGTCGAACAGCGAATAGAAAAGGTCGAAGCCGGCGATCCACGCCGCCACCGCCCCGCCGAGGGCCCAGGCCTGCCACGGCAGTTCGCCGCGAATCGCCGCCCAGGCGCCCACGGGCGCGAGCCCGTCGACTGCTCCGAGCCAGAGGTGGGCAAGCCACGTGACCCGCTTCAGGTACGGGTAGACGACGAACGCCGCGACGGGAATCGGCCACAGCCAGCGGACGAGCGGATCGAGCTGCCAGACCGCGGCGACGAAGAGCGCCAGCGCGGCGAGGCAGAAGGCGATCACCTGGGCCGGGGTCAGCTTGCCCGCGGGGAGCTCGCGGCCCGCCGTCCGCGGGTTGCGGGCGTCGATCTGCGCGTCGATCAGCCGGTTCAGCGCCATCGCGAGCGACCGGGCGCCGACCATCGCGAGCGTGATCCAGACCAGGTCGTGTGCGCTCGGCACCGCGTCGACGGCCAGAAACGCGCCGACGTAGGCGAACGGCAACGCGAAGACGGTGTGCTCGATCTTGACGAGCGAGGCGAAGCGGCGGGGTGCCTCGATGGCGATCATCGGCCGCTCTCCCCCGGGTTCGAGGTCGACCTTGTCGGCGGCGATGCCGGGCAAAGCGACGCGATCATGTCTGCCGGTGGGCCGGGGCCTGCTCGCCGGCGAGCAGCTCGAGCGCATGGTGGAGGGCGGGCCGCAGGATCTCGAAGCCGTCACGGCACCCCCCGGGCGACCCTGGCAGGTTGACCACGAGCGTCGAGCCCAGCACACCCGCGAGCCCGCGCGAGAGCAGTGCGTGCGGCGTCTTGGCGATCGAGTCGGCGCGGATCGCTTCGGCGATACCCGGAGCGGCACGCTCGAGCACCTCGGCGGTCGCCTCCGGCGTCACGTCGCGCGGCCCGAGTCCGGTTCCGCCGGTCGTCAGGACGATCGGCGCCTCGGCGGCGAGCTCGGCGATCGAATCGGCGATCGCAGCCCGCTCGTCCGGAACGACCCGCCGCACGACCTCGAACCCTTCGCCCGCCAGCAGCTCTTCCAGGAGGGCACCGCTGCGATCCTCACGGGTGCCTTCCGAAACGCCGTCGGAGACGGTCAGCACCGCCGCCCTCATATCGCTTCCTTGGTCTTCTCGACCAGGTGCACCGCATCGATCGACATCTCCTTGTCGATCGCCTTCGCCATGTCGTAGACCGTCAGCGCCGCCACGGTCGCCGCCGTCAGCGCCTCCATCTCGACACCGGTCTGCGCCGTCGTCTCGGCCGACGCGGTGATCGCGACCGTGCTGTCGTTCACCTCGAGCTCGACCGCGACGTGCGAGAGCGGGAGCGGATGGCAGAGCGGGATCAGCTCGGAGGTCCGCTTCGCGGCCATGATCCCGGAGAGGCGAGCGGCCGCCAGCGCATCGCCCTTCGGAAGCTCCCGCAGGCATCGTGCGGTCTCGGGCGCCATGTGCACGGTCGCCGCTGCCACCGCCCGACGGCGCGAAAGCGGCTTTCCACCGACATCCACCATGCGGACGTCGCCTGCCTCGTCGACGTGCGAGAGGTCGCTCACCCGCCGCGATCGTAGCTGCGGGGAGGCGACGAAACCCGGTCGAGATCGGCGAGCTGGTCCGAGAGCCACCGCTCGAGATCGTGCTCACGGACGTGTGCCCGAATCGCCTCGGCGCGGGTGCGTCGCTCGGCGGCCGGCAGCCCGAGCGCCTCGTGGATCGCGGCGGCCTGAGCGACGAGGTCGAACGGGTTGACCGGCAGCGCCCAGCGGCCGAGCTCCTCGCACGCACCGGCGTTCTCGGAGAGGACGAGCACCCCGTCGCGCTCGTTGACGAGCGGCGCCTCCTTGGCGACGAGGTTGAGGCCGTCGAAGACCGCGTTCACGAGCAGCACGTCGTACAGCTTGTAGGCGGCGACCGAGCGCGCGAAGTGGTCGCGGGTCTCGAGTTGGATCGGCTGCCAGTCGGCGGTCCCGAGACGGCCGTTGATCTCGCGAACCGCGGTGCCGATCTCGTCGAGGTACGTCCCGTACTGGGGAATGTCCTGCCGCGAAGGGTCGAGCAGGGCGAGCATCCCGACGCGACCGTGCTCCTCGGGGTGCTGCTCGAGATAGAGCTCGAACGCTCTGAAGCCCCGCACGATGTTCTTCGAGGGGTCGGTCCGGTCGACGCGAAGCACCATGCGTTCGGGACGATGCTGCTCGAGGTCGCGCTGCTCGGCGACGACGTCGGGACTCTTGGCGAGCTCCGCGAACTCCGCCGTGTCGACCGAGATCGGATGTGCGCTGACGATGGTGCTCCTGCCCTCGTACTCGACCAGCTCACCCGCGTCGGAAACGGTGCCGAGCACGGCCCTGGCCGACGAGACGAAGTTGTCGCGCCAGCGGCGGGTGTGGAACCCGAGCACGTCGTTGGCGAGCAGTCCGTCGTGGATCGCCCGCCGGGCGGGCTCGGGCAGGACACTCCAGTAGTCGGCCTCCGGCCACGGGATGTGCACGAAGTGCGCAAGCCTCGCCTCGGGCCGGGCCCGCCGCACGGCCCGCGGCGCGAGATAGAGGTGGTAGTCGTGAAACCAGACGGCCGCGTCCGGGACGGCGTCGAGCTCCTCGACGACGGCCTCGGCGAACGTGTCGTTGACCGTCTGGTAGCTCGCCCAGGCCGCGTGCAGCTCGGCGTCGTGGCTGGGCGCCCGGGCGAGGTCCCAGAGGTAGTGCTGGAGGAACCACAGGGTCGGGTTCGCATAGACGTTGTAGTAGCGGTCGAACGTCGACGGGTCGTGCGAGACGAGGCGGAGCCGGTAGGGAGTTCCGTCCCGGCCGATCTCGGGGAAGGCGCCGTCGCCGGCCTCGGCGGCAACCGCACGATCCTCGTCGGTCATCGCGCTCGCGATCCACGTCACCTCGTAGCGCGAGACGAGCGGGCGGAGTGCGGTGACGAGGCCGCCGCCGCCGCGGCGAGCAGTCCGTGCTCCGTCCTCGGAGCGGCCGTAGGAAACCGGTCCTCGGTTCGAGACGACGATCAGTTTCCGGTGCGGAGCCTGCACAGGCGCAGCCTAGACAGGATGGAGCCGTCGCCCCATTCGGCGCGGTAACGTCCAGCCCCGATGCAGATGCGCGATGCCGGTTCGCAGCGAACAGCGGCCCTGCGGTGAGGGTCCTGGTCGCCACCGACCGCTCGGAGACCGCCCGCCGCGCGGTCGCCTGGGCAGCGGATCTGGCGCGCCGCTTCGACGGGGAGCTCGTGCTGCTCCAGGTCCTCACCGAGCCGGTCGACGGCGCGGAGGAGCGGCTGCGCGCCGATGCGGAGGCGCTCGCGGGGGCGCGGGCCGTACTGCGGGTCGACGCCGACGTGGTGAGCGCGATCGTCCGCGCCGCCGAGGACGAAGCCGCCGACGTCCTCGTCGTCGGCAACGCGGGCATGGGCGGGAGGAAGGAGTTCCTGCTCGGGAACGTCCCGAACCGCATCTCGCACGCCGCACGCTGCACCGTCGTCATCGTCAACACGACCGACGGCGCGATGCCGGAGCCGCCGCCGGAGGCTCCCGTCGAGCACAGCCTGCTCGGCCGGGCGGCCGAGATCGGGCGGGTGCTCGCCCGCCTCGGGCTCGACGTGCGCGCGGCCGGCTCGACCGCGGCGAAGGCAGAGCGGCTGCGGACCGCTCTGGAGCGGCTGGGCCCGACCTTCGCGAAGCTGGGACAGATCCTCTCGACCCGCCCCGACCTGATCCCCGTCGAGCTGGCGGACGAGCTGGCGAAGCTCCAGGACCGGGTGTCGCCGCTGACGGAGGAAGAGGTCGTGCGGGTGATGGAGCAGGAGCTGCGCGTCCCGTGGGAGGACGTCTTCGCGTCGATCGACCCCGAGCCGCTGGCCGCGGGGACGATCGGACAGGTGCACACGGCGACGCTGGAGAGCGGCGAGCGGGTGGTCGTCAAGGTGCAGCGTCCACACGCGCGCGAGGAGATCATGAGCGACCTCGGGCTGCTCGAGCTGTTCGCCGAGAAGGCGCTCGAGCGGGAGGCGCTGCGCGGGGCGGTCGACATCCCGGCCCTCGTCCGGCACCTCTCCGATTCGCTGCGGCGAGAGCTCGACTTCCTGGAGGAGGCGGCGAACATCGAGCGGATGCGAGCGGTGCTCGCCCCCTATGACCGGCTCGGTGTGCCGCGCGTCTACGACGAGCTCTCCACCTCGCGGCTGCTGGTGCTGGAGTTCGTCGAGGGCGTGCCGATCCGGGCCTCGGCGGAGAGCGGCGAGCGGCGCGACGCGGCCCGCCAGCTGCTGGAGGCGTTCTACCGCCAGGTCCTGGTCGAGGGCTTCTTCCACGCCGACCCGCACCCGGGCAACCTGCTCTGGACGGGCGAGAAGATCGTCCTGCTCGACCTGGGCATGATCGGCGAGCTGGGGCCGGAGCTCCGCGAGCTGATGATCGTGCTCCTGCTCGCGTTCGCGCGGAACGACCCGAAGTTCCTCGCCGAGGCGGTGCTGATGCTGGCCGGCGAGGAGCACCGCAGCGACCTCGACCTCGATGCGATCGAGGGAGAGTTCGGCGCGTTCATCGACCGGTTCCACGTCGACTCGCTCCGCGAGATCGAGATCGGACCGATGCTCGACGGGCTGATCCAGATCGCGAGCCGTCACGGCATTCGCCTCCCGGCGTCGCTCGCCCTTAGCGGCAAGGCGTTCGGTCAGGTGCAGCTCGCGATTGCCGAGCTCGACCCGCTGCTCGATCCGTTTCGCGTGGTCGGCGACTTCCTGGTCCGGAACGTGCGCGACCGCTTCCTCGGGCAGGCCAATCCGCAGCACCTCTACTACGAGGGGCAGAAGCTCAAGCTCCGGCTCGTCCGTTTCGTCGAGGCGATCGAGCGCGCAACCGGCGCCCGCCCCGGGGCGAAGCTCCAGGTCGACTTCCTCGGCTCGACCGCGATCGAGGAGGCGATCCGCCACGCGGGGCGTCGCCTCGCCCTCGCCGCCGTGACCGCGACCGCGCTGGTCGGCGCCGCGACCACGACCGCGGCCGGCACCGCCGGCTGGGTTCCGATCACCTTCGCGGTTCTCGCCGGCGGCGTCGGCGGCTGGTTGGGGGTGGATGTCCTCCGCCGGCGCTAGGGCAAGAGCTACGGCTAGAGCTTCAGCTTGCGCAGGCGGCGATCGAGCAGGAAGGCCAGCGCCGCCATCAGCCGGCCGAGCAGAGCGCGCTCGAGCCGCCGCCTCACGCCTGGAGCCGCCACAGCGCGGGAGCCTCGTCTTCGAATCCCTTCAACGGAGCCTCGATCGTCTCGGCCTCGAGTGACAGCGCCGCCACTTCGGGGTCGGCAAGGACGGCGTCGGAGACGACGATATCGTCGCCCGACGACACTCCGACGAGCCGGGCCGCGAGGTTCACGGTCGAGCCGAAGTAGTCGAGCACCCCGTTCTGGTTGACTGCGATGCACGGGCCGCAGTGGATCCCGACCTTGAGCGTGAGCGGCCGGCCGGCGACGGCGCTCTGAGCGGACTGCATCGCCCGGAGGGCGGAGAGCGGGCGTGTGAAGACGGCCATGATCGCATCGCCCATCGCCTTCACGACCGCTCCTCCCTCTGCCGCGACCGCCTCGCGCAACAGGTCGAGATGCTCCAGCACGGAGCCGAAGGCGGGGGCGTCGCCGACCTCGCGGTAGTAGCGGGTCGAGCCTCTCAGGTCGGTGAAGACGACCGCGAGGCGTCCCACCCTGATCGGCGCGCCCGGTCGCAGCGCCTCGGCTGCGAACAGGTCGCGGAAGGTCTGGAGCGCCGTCACCTCGGCCGCGGTCGCCGCCTCGTCGCTCCAGGCGGTTCGCTCGAGCACGACCAGCAGCTCTCGACCGGTCCCGTTCTCGAGCCTGATCGTCGCTTCCTGGGCCAGCTCCAGGGTCCCGGCGGGCCACCCGGCAGGCTCCGGCCGGGCGAGGGCCTCCCTCTGCCCGCCGGCGCCGACCACGACCGGCAGGGCACCCGGCAGGTCGAGCGCCCTGAGCCGGTAGTCGCCGTTCTCGAGCTGGACGGAGAGCCGGCGGCCGTCGCCCGGCGCCAGCAGCTCCTGCGCGACGACGTGCCGAGTCACCTGCGGTCCGGCGACGCAGAAGTCGACGGCGCCGACCTCGCGGATCGCCGGCGACGGCCGGAACGTGATCTCGACCGAACGGTCGAGCTCCGCGGTGAAGTCGATCAGGCACGTGTCGCAGTGCAGCGTCCCCGCCGCATCGTCGAGCGTCTCTCCCACCGCCGACGGCCCGCGGCAGAGTGGGCACAAGAGCTCCCAGCCGAGCTCGAGCAAGCCGGCGCGCGTGCCCTCGAGACAGAGCTCGAGAGCGCTGCGCCGATCGGCGCCCCAGCCGTCCGCCAGGGCGTACGGTCGGAGCTTTGCGACGCCGAGGTCGTCGCCCTGCTCGACGAACAGGCACAGCCGATCGACCAGCTCGGGACACGCGCCTCTCGTCAGCAGCGCCTCCCGGGCCGCGTCGATACGGGACTTTCCTCCATCGACGAGGCGCGCCCGCGGCGTGGGCGGGACCTGACCGCGGCGCGCGGCTGCGTCGTACGCGCGGAAGATCGACGCGAAGCGCCGGAGGCCGACCGTTCCGATCGCGATCGGGACCGCGATCCGGCCGAGCAGGTTCCGCGGATGCACCCGGACCTCGTACATCAGGCGCGTTCCACCCTCCTGCCGCGCTGTCAGCTCGAGCGTCGTCCTCATCCGGTCGATCGGCCCGGCGAGGTAGCGGCGGCCGACGCTGAAGCGCCGCGGACTCTGCCAGGCGAACGGCTCCTCCTCCCACTCGAGCGGCATGCCCAGGCGCGAGAGCCGCAACCTGCGGCGGGCGTTGGGGCCGACGCCGCGCCGCTCGACCGCCGGGATCCCGGCGTCGCGGTTGAACCGATTCGTGTCGGAGACGAGCGGCCAGAGCTCCTCGGGGCTCGACTCGAGGTCGAGGTCGAGCCGGTAGAGGAGCTCCTTCAGCCGACTCGCGCGCTGGCCCACCCGCGCGGATTCTCCACCGCCCGGCCGCCGGATTGCAAGCGCCGAGCTACCAGCCGCCGACGAGCGCGCCGGCGACGCCCTGCTGGGCGCCGTGGCCGAGCTCGTCCAGCACGCCGCGATCTCCGTCGACCCATTCGACCGGTCGTTGAACGGAGAGACCGGCCCGCTCGGCCGGGCCCCGATCGTCAGACGGGGGCTTCTTGAGGGCACTCAGCGCACCGTGTCCGTGCCGGGCAGCGGTCCGCAACGACCTGTGCACGAGGTCGCGGACCCCGGTCAGCGGGCTCCAGCGGCGCACGACCGCGACTTCGGCGTCGGCATCCATCCGTGCGACCAGCCGATCGAGGTAGCCCGGCTCGATGACCGTGTCGTCATCGATGACGGCGATGTACTCGTACGTCGCCGCCAGGCTGGCGTAGCGCGTGATCGCCCGAGCGCCCGCGCGAATCGCCTCGTCGACGACCTCGTCGGTCGAACCGTCGGAGACGACGTAGACATCTGCCTGACCGAGAGCCGAACGCACGGTTTCGCCGATCGTCGCCGCCCCGTTCTTGCACGAGATGAGAACCGCGAGGCGATGCCGCTCGACGACCGCTGCGGCCGTCCGTGCCTCCCGCCGTGCGGCCAGCGGACCGAAGA
Source organism: uncultured Actinomycetes bacterium (assembly GCA_963803325.1). Classification (GTDB taxonomy): domain Bacteria; phylum Actinomycetota; class Thermoleophilia; order Gaiellales; family Gaiellaceae; genus DATBLE01. Next base: position 423,393 of record CAWDLU010000001.1, read on the forward strand.
TCTCGCGGACCAGCGGCTCGAACGACGGCGGCAGCAGTCCCGCGGCGTCCTCGTGCTCGCGGAAGTGCCCGAGATAGATCCGGCACTCGTCGGCGCGCTCGTCTCCGAAGGTCGCCGCCCGCTCCTCCGTCAGCTGCTCGAGCAACGCGAGATCGCGATACCACTCGGCGGCCGCAACACATCCAGATCTCCTCGACACCCTAATCAGATCAAAGTCGACAGCGGCCGAAGCTCAATACCTTGAACGAGGGAACCGCTGCAAAACCGGCATTTCGCCGCCTGCCGGTCGCCCTACGGAAGCTTCTTGGCAGCGCGCTTTTCGGCGCGCTTTTCCTTGAGCGACTTTTGCGCCGGCTTTTTCGCCAGCTTCTTCTGCTTGTCCGCGCCTTTCACGTCCGTAACCATACGGGGTCGTCCGGCTCTCAGCCAGACCGCAGCACGGCCAGAGCAACGGCCAGGGCGATCAGCGCGGCCGTCAGTGCGCGCAATGCCGCCTCGTTCCCTGCGAGCAGCGTCTCGTGGGTGACCGGCTCTCGCCGTCCGTCCTCCAGCTCGAGCACGCCCGATACCGCCGCGACCTTTCTCCGCAGCCGGCGCACGGGACTCGACAGCCGCCGCTGTGCGTAGCTGCAGAGCGCCGCGAACGCGGCCGCCGCCAGCGCCTCTCCGCTCAGCCGCCCGGCGCAGGCGAAGTAGGCGGTCAGGAGCGGGAACGCTCCCCAGTCGAGCGCGAACCAGATATCCGAGTGCAGCCGGCCGGCGAACAGCTCGAGGTTGTAGGCGACGACGACGAAGGCGCCGACGGCGACGAAGACGAGGAGCCAGAGGTCGCGGACGACCGCTCCGGTGATGCCGATTCCGGCCGCGGCGGTGATCGAGGTCGCCGCGAGCGCGCCCAGCGCCCGACGAGGAATCCGGGTCTCGAGTGGTCTTCCGTTCAGCTCGTCGAGCGCGTGGGCGCCGACCCCGACTGCGAGGAAGAACGCGACCAGCGTCGCCAGCAGCCGTCCCACGTGCCATTCCGGCGCGAGCGCCGCCCCGATCACGACGTAGCTCAGGTGCCAGAGCGTGTACGGCGGATGCAGGAGCGTGACGTAGTCGCGCCAGCCGCCCGGCGCGAGCGCGTAGAAGGCCGGCCGCAGGCGAGCGACGCTCATCGCTTCCGTCTGCCCCAGATCACGATCCCGCCGCCGAGGCTCAGCAGCCGGTAGCGGACGTCCTCGACGCCGGCCGCGCGCCACAGCTCCAGATGCGGGCCCAGCGGCGCCCGCCGCCAGAACTCCTCGATGCTCGGCCCGAGAAAGGTGCCGACGTCCGCCCAGCCGGGCGAGATCAGCCGTCCGGCGAGCGGGAGCCCGTACCTGACGTACAGCCGCCACAGGCCCCGCACGAGCGGATTGGGCGGGACGCCGAACTCGAGCCCGGCGATCGTGCCGCCGGGTCGCACCGTCCGCACCAGCTCGCGGAGCGTTGCGCCCGGATCGTCGACGTAGCGAAGCAGATAGGTGAAGGTGACCGCCGCGAACGAGGCGTCGGGAAACGGCAGCCGTTCGGCGCCGCCCTCGACCAGCCGCACCCTCCCGGACACGCGCCGCCGTGCCTCCGCAAGCATCTCCGGGCTCTGGTCGAGTCCGACGACCGAGCACCGAAGCCGCCTGTCGAGCTCGACCGCGACCGCTCCCGTTCCGGTCGCGACGTCGAGCACCGTGTCCCCTGGGCCGGCCTCGACGCGCGAGACGAGGAATTTCCGCCAGCGCGGATCCTGGCCGAGAGACAGCAGCCGCGCGTAGCGGTCGTAGGTCGGCCCGAGGGGCGCGAAGAGCCGCCGGGCCTTCTCTTGTTGCGCAGAGACGGCCGCCACCTGAGCCGAGTCTAGCCCCGGGGAGGATATGTGCTCTTCAGCACGTATCCGTCCGGGTCGATACCTACCGTGGACCCGAAATGCCGCAGTGGACCCTCCTCCTGGTGCTCGCGATCGCCGCCTGGCTCGTGCTCTCGGTCGTCGGCGGCCTGCTCGTCGGACGGCTGCTCGGCCTGGCGGAACGCCACCGGCCGCACCCGCGCCGCCTCAGCTAGGGCAGCCGGGGCGAGACGAACGCGGACAGCAGACCTGCGGCCACGAGCAGCGCCGCGCCGAGAGCGAGGAGCTGGTAGGTCACCTCGGTCCGGCCGGGCTCGCGACCGAGTCGCGAGCCGAGGTTCGAGTACGCGGCCGACAGCGCACGGGAGGAGCGCGCCTCGAAGAACTGTCCACCCGTCAGCCGGGCGATGTCGCTCAGCGTCTCGGGATCGGGCGGGACGGGAATCCGTCGCCCGCCGAAGCCGCCGCCGCCCTGGCCGAAGCCGCCGCCACCGCTCCCCGGGCCGCCGAACCCGCCGCCGCCGACGCTCCCCCGGTCGAGCACCCCGTTCGGTGTCCCGAGCGCGACCGTGAAGACGGGGATCCCGGCCGCCCGCGCCAGCTGAGCCCCTTCGAGCGGCTGAAGCTGTCCTCGTGTCTGGTGCCCGTCGGAGAGGAAGAGGATCGTGACCGGGCTCTTCCGCTGGGCCGCGTAGTAGGCGATCGTCTGGGCCGGTGGAACGGTCGGCCCGGCGAGCTCGACCGCGGCCTTGAGCGCGTCGCCGATCGCAGTCCCGCCGAAACCGCTGAAGTAGCCGAGCGAGTCGAGGGAGGCGAGTACCACCTCGCGATCGGCGGTCGGGGGAGCGGCCACCTGCGGCTCTCCGGCAAACGCGATCAGGGCGACCTTGACGCCTTTCGGCACGCGCTTCAGGAACGTCCGCACCGCCGCCTGCGCCGCCCCGAGCCGCGTCGGCTTGACGTCCGTGGCCTGCATCGAGCCCGAGACGTCCACGACGAGGATGACGGTCGCCTGGTTGGAGGCGACGAGCGTGCTGCGATGCGGCCGGGCGAGCGCGAAGCACAGCGAGCTCAGGGCGAGCAGGAAGAGGACGGGAGGGATGTATCTGCGCAGCGAGCGGCCCTGAGCGACCGAGGCGAGGAGGTCGAGGTTCGTGAAGGTCATCGCGTAGCGCATCGGGCGGCGCTCGAAGTAGAGGTAGAGCGCCGCCGCCGCCGGTACGACGAGCAGCGTCAGCAGCAGAAGGGGGTGCCCGAAGCTCATCGACCGCCTGCGCAGACTGCGGCGACCTGGACCGCGCCCCGGCCGGGCCGCGCGCGTACCGTGACGACGACGCGGTCGCGGACGATGCGCTGGGTCGTGGAGAGCGTGGCCACCACGGCGGCGGCGGGCGGAGCCGGGGTGAAGAACGCGCGCGCCGAATATGCCGCGACCAGCCGCTCGTCCGGCCGGCATTGGACTGCAATCGCGCTCGGCGAGCCCACCCGGACCGTGCGAACCCGGCGGACGGTCGGGCTCCCCGGCGGGACCGTTGCCTGTACCCCCGTCGGCGTTCGCGGTCCGCCGCCGCTCGCGGGCAGGCAGCCTGCGTGCGGACGGAACGTCGGGGCACCCGAGGTTGCGCCCACGTAGGACGCGACGAACACGACGCTGCGGGAGGTGGTGATGCCGGGGCCGACCGGGCTGCCGGAGGTGCCGACGATCGAGATCTCGGTCGACCGGTCGGTCAGCTCGGCGTCGACGCCTCCGACGACGTAGCCCTGCGGGCAGGTGAGCTGGTACTGCACCTGGGGCCGCGGCGCGGTCCGGCCGACCGGGACGACCACCCATGGGCCGGCGACCGGTACGCACGGGTTGAGGCCGCGGCACTCGTCGGTCGCCGCTGCGGGCGTGACGCCCACCCCGAGCGCGGCGGCGGCCAGGCCGGCCAGGACGAGCGCCCGCTTCACGGGACCCTCCGGAACCAGAAGGCGGAGAGGGCGCCTCCGCCGAGCAGGAGCAGCGCGCCGCCGCCGGCGAAGAAGTCGGTGATCTCGCGGGACTGGCGCTTGTGGCCGATGCGCGAGCGCAGCTGGTCGTACACCTGGCGGAGCCGTGTGTCGCTGCGGGCGGTGAAGAACTGGCCGCCGCTCGTCCGTGCGATCAGCTGGAGCGTCTCGGGGCTGGGCGGCACGGGGATGATCTCCGTGTACCCATTCGGGAGCGCGTGTCGAACGGTCCCGTTCTGCGTCCCGAGCAGGATCGTGTAGACGGGCGTGTGCAACGTCCTCGCGCGCTGCGCCGCCGCCTGGGGCGCGGTCCGGCCGCCGTCACGCGCCCCGTCGGAGATCAGCAGCACCGAGGTCGGCGGACGCGTCCCGTCGCTCGCCCGCTGACGCTGGCCGAGCTGGGCGGCGAGCAGCACGGCGTCCCCGATCGCGGTTCCCTCGCCCGGGCGCAACGAGGCGATCGCGGCGCGGACGAGGTCGCGATCGTCGGTCGGGGCGACCGCGACCTGGGCACGCGTGGCGAACGAGATCACGCCGATCCGGAACTTCTTCGGCACCTTGTCGACGAAGTCGTTCGCGGCGATCTGGGCGGCACCGAGACGCGTCGGCTGGACGTCGGTGGCGCCCATCGAGCGCGACACGTCGATCGCGAGCAGAACGGTCGCCTCCTCGCGGGGCACACGGACGACTGCGTGTGGTCGGGCGACGCCGACGACCAGCGATGCCAGCGCGACGAGCAGAATCGCAAGCGGAACGTGCCGTCGCCGCCCCGGCTTGCGTGCAACCAGATTCGGGAGCAGCGCGGGTCGGCCCCAGCGAGCGGCAAACCGCTCACGCTGTCGTTCCCGCATGACGTAGAGACCGATCAGCACCGGCAGGCTGATCAGCCCGAGCAGGGCGAGCGGCAGCTCGAAGCTCACTTCGCCCTCCGCAGGAAGAGCGCGAGCGGTCGCAGCCACTCGCCGCTCGTCGTCAGGACGACGTGGCGGATGCCGATCGATGCGAGCCCGCGCTCGAGGTCGCGGCGCTCGTCCGCCGCCGCGTCGGCAAAGCGTCGGCGAAGCTTCTCGCTGCGTGTGTTCACGCGCAGCTGCCGGCCGGTCTCCGGGTCGACGAGCCAGAGCTCGCCGGCGTTCGGCAGCTCCTGCTCGCGCGGGTCGCGGATCTCGACGGCGACGACCTCGTGGCGGCCGGCGAGCTCGAGCATCGGCTTGCGCCAGTCGCGCGGGCCGCGGAAGTCGGACACGACGACGATCAGCGAGCGCTGACGGGCGAGCGCCCCGGCCCGGCGCGCGGCGTCGCCCAGCGAGGTCGCCCCGATCGGGCCTCCGTCGTCGTCGGGTTCGTCCCGGAGGGCGGCGAGCAGGCCGATCAGGCCGGAGCGTCCCTGCCGCACCGGCACGGAGCGCGGGTCTGCGCTGCCGTAGGTGATCGCGCCGAGGCGGTTGCCGCGACGCGTGGCCAGGTGCCCGACCGCCACCGCTACTCCCTCCGCGACATCTGCCTTGCGGCGCTCCGCCGTCCCGAACCGCATCGACGGAGACGTGTCCAGCACGAGCCAGGTGACGAGCACACGCTCGGCGAGGTGCACCCGGACGTGAGGCTCGCCGGTTCGTGCCGTCACGCTCCAGTCGATTCGCCGGACGTCGTCTCCGAAGGTGTACGGCCTGATCTGCGCGAGCTCGGTGCCCTCGCCGAGAACCGACGACCGGTGGTCGCCTGCGAGCATCCCCCCGAGCCGCCGGCCGATGCTCACGTCGAGGGTGCGCAGCAGCTTGTCGGGAACCGGGCCCGGACCGGGGCGGTCCGGGGTCGGCGAGGCGCGGAGTGCTCGAGCGACGCTCAAGCCGCGTTCGTCGTCGCGAGGTCGAGTTGCGGGACGGGGACCGTCGCGATCACTCGGTCGAGGATGCTGTCCGGGGTCACCTCCTCGGCGAGCGCCTGGTAGGAGAGGACGAGCCGGTGACGCAGTGCGTCCCTGGCCAGCGCCTGCAGGTCGTCTGCCAGCACGTAGTCGCGGCCGTGCATCAGTGCCAACGCCCGGGCGGCGTGCACCAGGCTGATCGGCCCGCGCGGGCTCGCGCCGTACGAGATGTGCTCCGTCAGCTCGTCGAGCCCGTTGGCGGCCGGATCGCGGGTCGCGGTGGCGAGCTTGACCGCGTAGCTGATCAGCCCGGGGTCGACGTAGACGCCGAAGACCGCGCGCTGAAGCGAGCGCAGATCGTCGAGCGTGAGCGTCTCGCGCAGCTCGGGCGGGATCTCCAGCTGGCGCTGGACGACGGTCAGCTCCTCGTCGTGCGACGGATAGCCGATCAGGATCTTCAGCATGAAGCGGTCGATCTGAGCCTCCGGAAGCGGGTAGGTGCCCTCCGACTCGATCGGGTTCTGGGTCGCCATGACGAGGAACGGGCTCGGGACGGGGTGCGTGGTACGCCCGATCGTCACCTGCCGTTCCTGCATCACCTCGAGGAGCGCCGACTGCACCTTGGCGGGGGCCCGATTGATCTCGTCGGCAAGCAGGAAGTTGCAGAAGACGGGGCCGAGCTCGGTGTCGAACTCGCCTTCTCCTGCGCGGTAGATGCGTGTCCCGATGAGGTCCGAGGGGACGAGATCGGGCGTGAACTGGATGCGCGAGAACGTCCCGCCGAGGACGCCGGCGGTCGTCTTGATCGTCAGCGTCTTCGCCAGACCGGGAACGCCCTCGATCAGCAGGTGGCCCTGAGCGAGCAGGCAGACGAGGACACGCTCGAGCATCTCGTCCTGGCCGGCGATCACGCGGCGGATCTCGAACAGCGCCTGCTCGAGGCGGTCTCTCGCCTCGGCCGGCTGAACGGTGGGGAGGTCGGCGGGGGACGGGGGCACGGGGCGGTCCTCCTTGGTCTCGTGAGCGGGTAGCAAAGCAGCTCTTCCTGAGTTTTCGCTGAGAGCGTCCCCGCTGGATTCGGCATTGACGACGATACCGGCGGCCGTATCATCGCGGCCGTGGAGAGCGCTCCGGAGGCGAAGCCGACGATCGAGGCGCTCGAGAGCGAGCGTCTGCGCCTGAAGGAGCTGGAACGCAACCTCGCCGCCGAACGGGACCGCGTCCAGGAGTCCGCCGCCCGCGAGATCGCGCGCATGCAGCAGTCGCTCCGAGCCGCAGCCGAGCGGGCCGCCAAGCGGGAGGGCGAGCTCGAGGTCGCACGCCGCCGGCTCGAGCGGAAGCTCGCCGGCGGCGGGCTGGGCCGGATCGCCGGGCTGCGCGAACGACGCGTGGAGGCCGGAGCGGGAAAGGAGCTCGACCGCAGGGAGCGCGCCCTTGCCGAGCGGGAGACCCGCCTCCAGGAGCGGGAGCGGGGACTCGCCGCGGCGGCGGCGCAGACGAACGCCGAGGCCGCCCGGCTGAGGGACCTCGAGCTGTCGATCGCGACCGCCCGCGAGCGGGTCGAGCAGGCTGAGGCGATCGAAGTCCGCGCCGCCGAGCTCGATGCGAGAGAGGCCGAGCTTGCGCAGAGGGTGGACGAGCTGGTCGATGCGGAGCGTCAGAGCGTCGAGCGGCTCGCTGCGCGGGCGGCGGAGCTCGACGCACACGCGGCGGCGCTCGAGCGCGGGCAGAGCGCGCAGGCCGCGCAACAGGATCGTGAGGCCGACCTCGCCAGCCGCGCGGCGACCCTGGAGGAGCGTGCAATGGCCGTGGAGCGTCGGGAGGCGGCGCAGGCTGCGGCCGCCGCTGAGCTCGCCGCGTGCGAAGCCGAGCTGGCGCTCCGACAGCAGGCGCCGGCGCCGCAGCCGGACCCCGCGGTGACACCATCCGACCTCCACGCCGAGCAGGAGCGACTCGAGGCGAGGACGCGGACGCTCGAGGAAGCGGAGCGCCGGCTGGCCGACTTGCGCTCGCAGCTCCTGGCGCGTGAAGACGAGGTGTCCCGGCAGGAGGCGGTGGCGGCCGAGGAGCGGGCGGCGCTCGACGAGCGGGCGGCCCGTCTTGCCGAGGTCGAGCTGCGGGCGGCCGAGCTCGCCGACAAGGAGACGCTGCTCGAGGCGCGCGAAGCCGAGCTGGCGCGGACGATCGCCGACAACGAGGAGCGCGAGCGCGACCTGCTGCGACTGCGGACCGAGCTCGAGGGCGAGCGCCGGCGGCTCGCGGCCCGTTTGCGCCGCCTGGCCGACGCCGAGCGACGGACGCAGGCTCCCGCAGCCCGTCCGGCCACAGCGGTCAGCTTCAGTGACGGCATCCGCGAGCTCGCGCGCAGGCGCAGCTAGCCCTACTCTCTCCCGCCTGTTAGCGTGCGCGCGTGCTGAGCGCTCTCGCCACCGGCCACAAGGTCGGGATCGCCGTGGCCGCCGGTGTTTTCATCGCCTTCGCGCTCGCGTCCTCGTTTCTGCTGCCGAGCCGGCGCCCGGAGTTCCCCGGCAAGCGGCTCGGACTCTTCGTCGCGGTCACCGTGCTGATCACCGCCGCGATGCTGGCGTCGATCATCGCGCTGGCGGGCGAGCCGAAGGAGCCGCGTGAGTCGGCGGCCGAGACCTCTACCTCGGAGACGAGCACCACCGGGACGGCCCCGGCCCCTGCCCCTGCCCCGGCGGTGGGCGATGCGGCTGCCGGCAAGGCGGTGTTCGCCTCGGCCGGTTGCGTGAGCTGCCACACGTTGAACGCGGCGGGTGCAACCGGCACCGTCGGGCCGAACCTGGACGATGCGAAGCCGGCGGCCGAGCTCGTCGTCGACCGGGTCACAAACGGCAAAGGCGTGATGCCGTCCTTCGCGGGCTCGCTCAGCCCGAAGCAGATCCAGGATGTCGCCGCCTTCGTGTCGAGCTCAGCCGGCCAGGGCTAGTCCGAACCCGAGCCACGAACCTGCGCCGGAGGTTCGGCGAGGCTCTCTATCCGGCGTAGGTGGTCGCTTGCGCGTTCCCGAGGCCGCACGCGCCGGATGATTCTCGCTCGGTTGAGTGTTGAGCGATCTCAACGCCCGGGCTCTGGCGCGGAGCATCCGGAAAGCGGAGACTGTCGGCATCGACCACGCAGCCCGCACCCGTCTCCTGTTCGACGATCCGGCGCTCACGCGTCTCGCTCTTGCGCAGGGCCTTGGAACCGGTCTCCGCCACGCCGGGCTCGAGAGTCGCAGGCAGGCCAGGTCCGAGCATTCGCACCGCTCGGGCGGGAGTGGAGTGATCGCCCGCATGGCGCGCTACGCGGGCCCGACGTCTCGCGGGAGCATTTTGGAGCGTCTCCGCGTCACCGCCGTCAGCTCCTAGTCGAGTTCGCCCGTCAGCGGGCGGCCCGGGTGGAACGTTTGAACTCGGGTGAGTGGTGGAGGCTGGCCAAACTTCCTCAGAGACTGAGGACGAGGTCGAATCCCTCGCGGCCGAAGTCGCGATCAAGGGCGAGCGCCGCGCGCACTCCTCGCCGGCGCATCAACTCGAAGCTGACGTGATCGACCAGTGAGGACCGCCGCCGCAGGGCTCGTAGATGCGCTGTGACCGCGGCTTCGTGCAACTCGGCGTCGACCCACACGATCTCCAGAATCGGTGCGACGTCCTCCAGGAGGCGACGGGCGACGGTGGCACCCAGGCGACGGTGGGCAAGAGCCTCGGTCTCGATCAAGACGTAGTTATGGGTCAGGGCCCGTCGTTCCCGGAAGATCTCGGCGCTGATCGCCACGACCTCCTCATGCCGGGCGGCGTCTCGGTCGAGAAACGCGAGCAGAGCGGACGTGTCGACGAAGGTCACGCCTGATCGGCGAGGTAGTCATCGTGACGTTCAGCCAGATCGGGGACGCCTGAGGCGCCTGCCCCGGCCGCGCGTAGTGCCCGGGCGACGGCGGCATCTCCGCTGCCCTCTCGTGCCAGCAGCATTCCGAGCGCCTCGCGGACGAGGGCCGCTTTCGAGACGCCACGCCGGCTGGCCGCCTGCGCGAGCGCGACCGCCTGTTCCTCTGGCAGTTGAATGATCGTCCGCACCATCTCGACGATGATATCAGTTAGGCGACGATGATGACGTATCGGGCGAGGCCGGAGAGACGCGGTCCGCGCTTACCGCATGGCGGCTCACAACCGCCCTGAACGTTCGCAGTTGATGAGGGAGGTGGCCCATGGGGGGAACTGGCCGTTCCCCCCCACGGTGTACGGCCTTAGTGGAACACCGTTTGAACCCTGTTCGGCAGTGGTGGACGCTGAGTCGCCTCCTCCGATCCTGACGCCGAACGGCTGACCGCCCTTTCTCGCCAGCGTCGTTACTCTTCAGGTGTGCGACTGACGGCGGCGATCACCCATGAAGCTCCGTGGTATGTCGCCCGGTGCCTGGAGGTCGAGGTGGCGAGCCAGGGCGAAACCGTCGAGGAGGCTCTCGCCAACCTCAGGGAAGCGCTCGAACTCTACTTCGAGGACGCGCCTCTTCCCGATGGCGTCGAGCCGCCGATCATCGCTTCGGTCGAAATCGCTGCGTGAGTTCGCGGCTCCCGGTCGTTTCCGGGGCGGACGTCGTTCGCGCGCTGGGCGCAGCCGGCTTCGAGCAGGTCAGTCAGCGAGGCAGCCACGTGAAGGTGAGGAACGGCGCCGGGCGGACGGCGATCGTGCCGCTCCACCGCGAGCTCGCTCCAGGAACGCTACGTTCGGTTCTGCGGCAAGCAGGCCTATCGGTCGAAGAGTTCGTCGAGTTGCTCTGATCGGCACTTCGTCGCCGCGCCCGACCTGTGCGGGCGCGGCCCACGACGGCTCCGAACGATCGCGGTTGCTTAGGGAGGGGGGCTCACGGGGGGAACCGGCCGTTCCCCCCGTGTTACGGAGAGGGCGGGATTTGAACCCGCGAACCGCCTTTCGACGATTACGCGATTTCCAGTCGCGCTCCTTCGGCCGCTCGGACACCTCTCCGCGACCGCGTCAGCCTAGCGATGCACGACGCTATCCGATCCGTTGGGTCACCCCGCTCGAAAGAAAGCGGCGGTCGCCGGGAGCACTGCCGTCCACCGAGCCGCAGATCCGACCCTCGGCAGGTGTGGGGACGCCTCCGAACGTAGTCCACCGTATTACCCGCCCCCTCGCGGGTTCCAGCACGACCGCCGAGGCGATTCTATGCAGTCGCCGCGACCAAAGTCCAGCCCCGATCACGACCTGCGATCAGTGCCGCCCCGAGCGGGAGAGGTGCCTCGATGTCAGGACCTGATCGTGTCCGCCCAGGCGACGGTGAAGCCGCGACCATCCGGGGTCGGGTTGCTCGGCACCGCACCTGTCGTCGGGGCGGTCGGCACGGGCCGGAAGCGTGCGTCGAGCCCGCCCAGACCGTTCTCGGCGAGGGTGATCGGCGTCGCCGTCCAGGCCGCGTCGGTGATCGTCCCGGCATGGTCGTCGCCGGTCGCGGCCGCCCGCGAGAACTTCACCGACCCGAAGTTGGCCAGCGGCAGCGTGCGGCAGCGGCCCGAGCGGCTGCAGGCGGACGGGGCCTCGGCGATCCACTCGGCCGACGAGAGATCTGGCTCGCCCATCACCGTCCGCTGTGTGAAGCGGGTGTGCCGCGTCCGGTTCGTGACCTGGAGGACGATCTCGGTTCCGCGGACGAGCACCGCCCCGGTGATCGTGTCGCGGGCGGCGACCTTCAGGCGGATGGTGACGGGCGGCGCCGGGACGATCTCGTACCAGAGCGAGTACTCCGACGTGCCGCTCGCCGTGCAGTTCGACTCGCTGCCGATCTGCTCCAGCGCCTGCGAGGTCTCGGAAAAGCCGCCGAGTCCGATCCAGAACGCTGAGAAGCTCGCCTCTCCCGCGCAGGTGGGCCGTGGCACCGTCCAGGTTCCGGTCACGTTCGTGAACGCGGTCGGCACACCGGTTGACGCCGTCCCCGTGATCGCGTACCCGGCCCAGTTCGAGGAGACGGACGGCGACTGCCCGGAGTCGAGCGGCGCGAAGGTCGTCGGACCGTTTGGCCGCGCCGCCGACGCCCCCGCCGTGAGCGCAAGCGCCAGGCATAGGGCGAGGAGCGCAGCGGCCGCGCCGGCGCGGGAGCGAAGCGATTCGGCGCGGGCGAACACTGCCACCCGAAGAGAGCAGACGCGCCTGAGAAACGGCTGAGAACGACGTACGGTTTCGGTCAAGTTCCTTCCGGGATCGAAGCGCGTGGCCGCCGCCGGGCCAGTGCCACCCGGGTCGCGAGCGTGACCGCGACGACGGCGAGCACGATGATCGGCACCACCTCCAGCAGGCCGCCGCCCGCGTCGGGCTCGACTCCGAACACCGTTTCGATCCAGTCGAGCGGCAACAGCGCGAGCAGCACGGCGCCCACTCCGCAGCCGGCGGCGACGAGGAGGCTCACCCGCTGCCCGCCGGTGAGCGTCGGGGAATCGTGCGCGATCTTCATGGTTGGCTCCCTTTCGCGGCTTCGCTCACGCCGAGGCGCGACCGTAGCGGACGTAGATGGGGTTGTACTTGCACTTGGCGGCGTCGCCGGAGACGCTCGTGACGTAGTAGCCGAAGCCCGAGAACAGGCTCCGGTTCCGCTGGGCGGGGCGGGTGGTCAGGTAGTCGCCGAACCTCTGGACGGTCCGGGTGCTGCCGTTCTGGTACCAGACGACGAAGTCGCCGATGATGCCCACGGCGCAGTTGGCGTGGTTGGACTTGCCTCCCCAACCGAGGATCACACCAACCTCGTCCCGAGCGTTGACCGCGAGCGCCGGGTATGCGAAGGCGTAGTCGGGATTCCAGATCTGCATCTCGCCGACGAGCTTGCGCGTGCCCACGTCGATCTCGACCACCCGGCCGTGCGTGTTCGGGAAGTTGAACCCGCCGGAGGTCCCCCTGCCCTTGCTCGCGCTCCATGCCAGGACGACGGTGCCTTTCGGGCGCTCGACGCCGCCGGTGACGGCGAAGTTCGGGAAGCTGCGCAGCTTCGTCAGCCAGTCGTTGCCGTCGGGGCCCTTGGAGGTATGCGTTCCGTTCGGCCAGGTGGCGACCGTGATCGTGAAGGAGGAGTAGGTGCTCCCGCCGTCCGGCATGGTGAACACCTCGAGCGTGGAGTTGTCCCGGTGGCCGACCCACACGGCCTGCGAGCGCGTCTGCTGGACGAGGTGCCCGCCCCAGGCGGTCTTCGACTTCGCGGCGTCGGTGTACTGGTAGTCGATCGTCCCTCCGGCGGCGAGCTCCGCGAGGGGGATCCGCATCACCAGACGGCCGTTGGCGCTGAAGACGTCGGTGCTCGCGTACAGGAACGTCGACGAGAACGCGAGATCGGGGTAGTCCATGTCGCTCGTCGCGTAGCCGAAGTCGCCGGCGACGAAGTCCCAGTAGGTCCACGCCGTCGGGTCGCTCTTGACGGACGCCGACGACGCGGAGGCGATCCGGAACGCGCCCTGCCCGGCAGCGTCGGCTCCGTATTGGAGGAACCACACGAAGCGGTCGACGGTCGGCACGTAGACGACGATCTGATCGCAGCAGAAGCCGCCGCCGAGGCTCTCCGGGAAGATCGTCGTCGGGTCCAGTCGCTTCCAGGTCGCGCCCCCGTCGTTCGAGACGTCGCAGTACCAGTTGCCCGACAGCATCACCACGTCTCGCTTGCTGTCGGCTCCGCTCATGTCGGCGGCGTTCGTCAGGCTCTTCGTCAGCGCCTTCGACCGGCGGTAGTCGTGGAACGTGACCGGATCGCGATTCCCGCGCGGATCGCCCGCGCCGCTTTTTGCAGCCTGGGCCCGCGGGCTCGGCTCGCGCAGCGCGCGCGGCCTCCCGGTCGGCTTGACCGGGAAACGCGGCCGAGGCTGGCGGTCGCCCTTTGCCCCCCGGGGCACGGACGGGTAGGGGGCACCCTTGACGCGGACGCCGCCGTGCCGGCCGCGGCGCAGCCGTTGCTCCTTGATCATCGGTTTTCCTCCTCGTCAGGGTCGGCCCCCGCCTCGCCGCCGGCCGGCTCACCGGCAGCGGGCACGTCGCGGTCGGGACGGTGATCGGGCCCGTCCGTGTGGGCGGCGGCCGGAGGGAACGGCGATCCGGCCGTCGCGTTCGGATCTTTCTTTCCGCGACCGAGCGACAGCACTTCCACCTCCTGCCGCAGCCTCGATTTCGACCCGCCGTACTCGCTTGCATTCTACCCGCAAAAGGAGTAGGAACAGCCTCTCGCCGAGGCTACTCGGCGACCACCGCTCCTGATGAGCAAAAGGGAGGTGCTTCGATGAGACGGAGGATCGTCTCTCTGGTTTGCGTCGCGGTTGCTGCTGCCCTGATCGCCCTGGTGGGCGGGGGCACCACGAACAACGCCGGCGCGGCAAGTGTCTACGCGCAGCTGGCGCCGATCCAGCAGCGAATTCTCTCGGGGTTCCTGTCGGTCGAGCTGAACCCGGCGCAGGGTGGCCGGGTCCTGGCGCCGAGCCAGGCGAAGCCGTCCGCGCCTGCGAGTGGTGCCGCAGCTTTCGGCTGCCCGAAGAACCTCGGCAAGAACATCCGAGTCAACCAGAACTGCCTCAACCTCAGCGATCCGGACCTCCAGGGCCGCGCTCAGGCCCAGAACGAGACGGCGATCGCGCACGACCCGAACAACCAGGCCCACCTGGTTGCGAGCTACAACGACTACCGCCGCGGCGACGGCACCTGCGGCGTCTCCTACAGCACCAACAGCGGGTCGAGCTGGCAGGACGCGACGATCCCGAACGGCTTCACCCGCGGTGGTGCCTTCGGCGGCGTCGCCCGTGAGTACTGGCAGGCGGGCGGCGACACGTCAGTCGCCTGGGACACGAAGGGCAACGCCTACCTCTCGTGCCAGGTGTTCCTGCGCGGCTTCGGGCTGACGAACAACCACGACGCGTCGAGCGCCTTCTACGTCTACCGCTCGACGCAGTCGAACGGTGCCTCCTGGAACTTCGCGGGTCGGCCCGTCGTGGAGTTGAACGACGTCGCCGGCAGCTTCTGCTGCCTGCTCGACAAGCAGCTGCTGACCGTCGACAACCACGACGGCAGCCCGTACCAGGATCGGGTCTACGTGACCTGGACGCTCTTCGACGCGGACGGCACCGGCTACATCTACGAGGCGTACTCGAGCGACTACGGCGAGAGTTTCTCTTCGCCGGTGCTCGTCAGCGGCGACAGCTCCCTCTGCCCGAACGACTACGCACTGCCGACGCCGAACGGGAGCTGCAACGAGAACCAGTTCTCGCAGCCCTTCACCGGGTCGGACGGCGCGCTCTACGTCGTCTACACGAACTACAACAACGCGCTGTCCAGCTCCAGCGACAACCGCAACCAGTTCCTGCTCGTCAAGTCGACCGACGGCGGCGCGAGCTTCGGAGCACCGGTCAAGGTGTCCGACTTCTACGACCTGCCGGACTGCGCCGCATACCAGGGAGGCCAGGACGCCGGACGCGCCTGCGTGCCCGAGAAGGGTTCGTCGACGAAGTCGGTCTTCCGGGCGTCGAATTACGCCTCCGGCGCTGTCAATCCGACCGACGCGAGCGAGATCGCGGTCGCTTTCGGCTCCTACATCAACGCGAACTCGAACGAGTCGAACGGCTGCGTCCCGGACGGCCTCTCAGGCTTCGGCCAGAACCTGTTCACGGGCGTGAAGACCGCCGGGGCCTGCAACAACGGCATCCTCGTCAGCGTCTCGACCGACGGCGGCGCCAGCTTCACGGGTACGTCCACCGATCCGCGATCGCTGACGCTCGTATCCCAGGCCCGCCGACAGGCGACGACCGATCAGTTCTGGCAGTGGGCCGCCTTCCAGGACGCCGGCACGCTCGCCGTGTCCTACTACGACCGGCAGTACGGCAGCGACGAGACGACCGGCTACTCGGACTTCAGCCTGTCGAGATCGAACAATCTGACTGCGTTCAAGTCGCAGCGGGTGACCACCTCGTCGATGCCGCCGCCCACGCAGTTCCCCAATGGGTTGGGCAACGGCACCTTCTACGGCGACTACACGGGCTTGACGGGCGGGAACCGACTCGCGCATCCGATCTGGATGGACACGCGCACCGTCGACCTGTTCCTCTGCGCCGGTACCGCCACACCAGGCGTACCGCCTGCCCTCTGCACGCTGACCGGGGCAAGCGGACTCGAGGCCAACGACGAGGACGTCTTCACGGCGCGGATGAGCGAATAAGCAACCGCCGGCATCCCCGCAGTGAGTCGCGAAAGGGCCGCCTTCGGGCGGCCCTTTCTTTCGGAGCGGCCGTGGGTCTCGGGCGAACTGACCGCCGATCCGGGAGGTCGAATATGACGCGGATATAGTCCGAGGAGATGCCACGCCGAAGATTTCGCAGGCCGGCGGTGAGCGTGGCCGTCGCGGGCGGGGGAGTGGCAGCGCTCGAAGCGGCGTTGGCGCTGAACGCCTTGGCGGGGCGGCGGGTTGGGCTCACGCTGGTGGCGCCGAACGACGCATTCGTCTACCAGCCGATGGCCGTCTGGGAGCCGTTCTTCCGCGGCGTGGGGTCGTACCGCGACGTGCCCTGGACCGCTCGGCGGCTGTCCCTGGCCAGGTTCGCGGGTGACGTGGGCGCGGTGCTCGAGCACGACAGCGTGGCGTCCGTCGACTGCGAGCGGCAGGTGCTCCGGACCGGGGCCGGCCGCGAGCTTTCGTACGACGCGCTGGTGATCGCCACCGGCGCGAGGACGAGCCAGGAGCTGCCGGCCGCTATCGCGCTGGACGGGCGTGCGATCGAGGAGAGCCTGCGCGGATTGATCTCCGACATCGAGAGCGGCTCGGTCCAGAGCGTGGCGTTCGTCGTTTCTTCGCGGACGACGTGGCCGCTACCCGTCTACGAGGTCGCCCTGCTCACCAGGGAACGCGCCCGCGAGATCGGCATCGAGCTCCAGGTCACGATCGTCACCGTCGAGGAACGGCCGCTGGCCGTGTTCGGCAGCGAGGCGAGCGCGCGCGTGGCCGAGCTGCTGTCGGAGGCGGGCATCGACACGGTGGTCGCTGCGTCCGTTGCGCTGCCGCGGGCGGGTGAGCTCACCGTTCATCCGGGCGAGCGCCGTCTCCGCTTCGACCGCGTCGTCGCGGTCTCTCGACTGGTTGGACCGTCGATCGCCGGGCTGCCCTCGGACGCCGACGGCTTCCTGCCGATCGGTGCCGACAGCCGGGTGCAGGGGGCAGAGCGCGTCTATGCCGCAGGAGACGCCACCGACTTTCCGGTCAAGTACGGCGGCGTCGCTTCGCAGCAGGCCGACGCTGCCGCACGGTCGATCGCGGCGCTCGCGGGGCTGCCGGTCGAGCCGGAGCCGCTCGACACCGACGTCCACGGGACGCTGTTGACGAGCCGTCACGGGACGTACCTTCGCCTCAGCGCCCGCCTCGAGGAAGGCGTCGCGCGGGACTCCCGGGTCAGCGAGGCACCCGTCGGGGAGGCGCTCCCGGCGAAGATCGTCGCGCGCTACCTGGCGCCCTATCTGGACGAGCTCTGGGTGGTGTCGCCATCGTCAGACGAGCAGACGTGGGCTTTCCTCGACCCGCCCGCCTCGATCCCGGCCGAAGATCGGGGTTCCGATGGCGACGAGAACGCCGGAGCCGGCCGCTGATCGGGCGGTGAGTTGCGAAAGTGGCGACCGCCCGACCGGCGCCGGGGGGCGGCGAGCGACGGCTCGGCCGCCTCCGGCGCGGCACTACGATGGCGCGATGGAGCGCTACGACGTCGCCGTTGTCGGCGCGGGGCCGGCCGGGTCGGTGACCGCGATCCACCTCGCGCGCGGCGGAGCGCGGGTGCTCCTGATGGATAAGGCGTGCTTTCCCCGCGACAAGCCCTGCGGAGGCGGCCTGACCCTCCGCGCCGTGCGGCAGCTGCCCGTCGACCCCACGCCCGTCGTCGAGCACGAGGTCGACCGGATGGAGTTTCGCCTCGGCCGGCGCGGGCGGTTCGAGCGCTCCGGGCGCCGAGGGCCCTTCGTGCTCATGACCCAGCGCCGGCGGCTCGACCAGTATCTGGCCGAGCAGGCCGCGGCCGCGGGCGCCGTCTTCAGGGACGGGGTGAAGGTCGCTGTAGCGTCTGACCCCGAACGGGGTCTGACCCTGCTTGTGAACGGCGAGGAGATTCGCGCGGAGATCGTCGTCGGCGCAGACGGAGCGAACGGAACCGCCGCCCGCTCGCTCGGGCTCGGCGGCCCGATCACGCAGGGCGTCGCCTACGAAGGCAATGCACCGTTCGACGAGCGCTACCGCGGCCTCGCCGTGATCGAGCTCGGCACGATCCCGGGCGGGTACGGCTGGGTCTTCCCGAAGGGCGACCACCTCAACGTCGGTGTCGGCGGGTGGGAGGCCGAGGGGCCGCGGCTGCGCCACCATCTGGCCGAGCTCTGCCGCCGCCACGCGATCGACGGCTCCTCGCTCGAGAGCGTTCGCGGGCACCGGCTGCCGCTGCGCCGGCCCGGCTTCGTACCGGCGCGTGGACGCTCGCTGCTCGTCGGCGACGCCGCCGGGCTCGTCGACCCGCTGACCGGCGACGGCATGTACGAGGCGTTCGTCAGCGCGCGGCTCGCGTCCGAGGCCGCGCTCGACGTCCTCGCCGGGCGGGCTGAGACGGTTGAGCCCTACGCCGAGCGGCTGGCGACGGCGCTCGGACCGCTCGCGGGCGCATCGTGGGGTGCGAAGATCGCCCTCGACCGCTTTCCGCGGGCCACATTCGCGCTCGCCCGGGCGCCGCTCGTCTGGCCCGTCGTCGAGCGGCTCGTCCGCGGCGACATCAGCGCGCCGGGCGAGGCTCACGGCCTCGCCCGGCCGCCGCTGAAGGCGATCGCCGCCCTCGCCCGGCTCGCCGGCGCACGCGCCGTCTAAAGCAGCGCATCCCAGCTGCCGATCACCGTGGCGTGGATCTCCACTCTGTGCTCCTGCTCGCCGTCCAGTCCGGTGCCAGCGACGTGCACCTCAAGGTGGGCGAGCCGCCGATCGTCCGCCGCGACGGAACGCTGGTGGCGCTCGACGCCTGGCCCGGGCTGAACGAGCAGCAGCTCGAGAGCGTGCTCGCGACCGTCACCGCCCAGGATCCCGCGCGCCGGGCCGCGTTCGACGACACCGGGGACCTCGACCTCGCCTACACGCCGACGGGTCTCCCGCGTTTCCGCGTCAACGGCTTCCGCCAGCGGGGCACGATCTCGTTCGCCTTCCGCGTGATCCCGAGCGGCGTGCCGGGCTTCTCCGAGCTCGGACTGCCGGAGGGGGTCTCCGCGCTCGCCGAGGAGCTGCGCGGGCTCGTCCTCGTCACCGGAGCAACCGGCTCGGGCAAGTCGACGACGCTGGCGGCTGTCGTCGGGCACATCAACTCGAGCCGCCGCCAGCACATCGTCACGATTGAGGATCCGATCGAGTTCCTGCACGAGGACCGCCGGTGCATCGTCAACCAGCGCGAGGTCGGTCTCGACACTACGTCGTTCGGCGAAGCCCTCCGGCGGGCCCTCCGCCAGGACCCGGACGTGATCCTGATCGGCGAGCTCCGCGACGCCGAGACCGCCCAGACCGCGATGCAGGCGGCCGAGTCCGGCCACCTGGTCCTCTCGACGCTGCACACCGTCGACGCTGCGGAGTCGATCGGCCGCATGGTCGACTTCTTCCCGCCCGAGAAGCACCACCAGGTGCGTTCGATCCTCGCCGGCGTCCTGCGCGGCGTGATCAGCCAGCGGCTTCTCCCCCGGATCGACGGCGGGCGCATCGCCGCGGTCGAGGTGATGGTCGTGAACGCGCGGATCGGCGATCTGATCCGCGAGAACCGGGTCGACGAGATCGAGGACGCGATCGCCGAGGGCGCCTTCTTCAAGATGCAGACCTTCACGCAGGCGCTGATCGGGCTCGTCGTCTCCGGCCGCGTCGACCGTGAGACCGCGGCCGCCGGGGCGACCAACCGCCACGACTTTCTCGTCGCCCTCGACTTCGCGCTCAAGCAGCAGGCGGCCGGCGAGCAGCAGGCGGCGGCCGCCGCCCCTCAGGCCGAGGACGACGACCTGCGCGGGCTGAGGGTCGTAGGGCGGGCCGAGTAGTGAAGCGACTCGTCGTCCTCCTCGTGATTGCGCTCATCGGCACGGCGGGTGCCGCCCGGGGCGACGACATGTTCGCGATCGTGCCCGGCACGATCACCCTCCCCGGTTCCGACTATCCGAACGACGCCGGCCTCGTCCTCCCGCCGGCCTGGACGACCCCTCCGGCCCAGCCAGAGCAGCTCTCTTACGACCAGCTCCTCGACGTCTGGAAGCGGGCCGGCGAAGCCTACGGCGTGCCCTGGAACGTGCTTGCCGCGATCAACAAGATCGAGTCGAACTTCGGCCGCAACATGGGCCCGAGCTCGGCCGGTGCGATCGGCTGGATGCAGTTCATGCCGTCGACCTGGCTCCGGTGGGGCACCGACGCCGACGGCAACGGCATTGCCGACCCGTGGAATCCGGTCGACGCCGTCTACTCGGCCGCGCGCTATCTGGCCGCCTCCGGAGCCGCGAGCGACATCCGGCAGGCCGTCTTCTCGTACAACCACGCCTGGTGGTACGTGAACGACGTGATGCAGCTGGCACAGCTGTACGGAAGCTCGGACACCGCTCCGGCGGACGCGGCCCAGTCCGGGCAGCAGACGGCGAACGGTCAGGTCGTCTTCGCCCTCGACCGCCTCCAGGCAAAGCTCGACGAAGCGAAGGCCGCCGTCACCAGCGCGAGCGCCGCCTACCAGGTCGCGTTCGCCCGCGCGCAGGACCTGGCCGACCGCCAGCGCGCAGTCGCCGACCTGTCGAACACCGCTCCGCTTCTCTCCGACCGGCTCGACGCACAGAAGGACGCCGGCCAGCTCGGGGTCGAGACCGACGCGGCTCAGGCGGAGGCCGACCGGCTGAGGGGCGAGCTCGACGCGGCGCAGGCCAAGCTCGACGAGCTCCAGCAGCAGGCTCAGGCGGCGTCGTTCAACCAGCCCGCCCGCCGGATCCTCTCCGCCGCTCCGGCGACGAGCGCGGGCAACTACGTGTTCCCGGTCGGCGGCGGGCCGTCCGTCGTCTCGGTCTCGCACACTCACCACGACTACCCGGCCGCCGACATCGCCGCCCCCGAGGGATCGCCCCTGTACGCGCTGTCCGACGGCACCGTCCTCTACGCCTGGAGCGACGACGAGCGCTGCGGCACCGGGTTCACCGTGCAGACGACCGACGGGCAGACCTGGACGTACTGCCACCTGTCGTACCTCTATCCCGAGGTCGTCCAGGGCGCGACGCTCACCGCCGGCCAGCCGGTCGGGCTCGTCGGCGCGACCGGGCACGCGACCGGGCCGCACCTCCATCTCCAGCTCCAGCCCGCCAGCTCGTACCCGCAGGAGCAGGACTGGTTCAAGTCATTCGCCGGAACCGCGTTCCAGTGGTCGGACGGCACACCGACCAGGACCGGCTCGCCGGCGGCGGCGCTCGTCTTCGACATCGTCCAGCACCCGTCGGATTAGCTCAAGCTCGACTCGAATTCCGCCGATGAGGACGGTGGAATGGTCCAGTTCGCAACGGTTCTCCTGCGCGGGGTGATCGCCACGTTCGCCGGCCTGCTGATCGCCGGCGGGACGCTGACGTTCGCCGCCGACCGAGCGACCGTTCAACGCCCCACGCTCGTGCCGGTCGCGCCGGGCCCCGCGACGCTGAATGTTCCCGACGTGAGCGGGCAGGCGTACGTCTTCGCGAAGGGGATCCTCCAGGACCACGGCTTCGCCTGGCACGTCACCGGTCCGGTGCTCGGGTTCGCGGCCAACACGGTCGCGTACCAGCAGCCGGAGGCGGGCACGACCGTTCTCGACACGGGCGCGCCGACGGTCACGCTCTCGCTCGCCCGCAACCCCGCCTACATCGAGAAGGGCACCCCGGAGAACGACGCGCCGTACACCGGCACCGATATCCGCCTGCCCGCGAACGTCGCCCAGAAGCCGATCACCACCACCCGCCCGCGGCTCGAGCCGGTGCCCGTGCCGGTGCCCGTCTCGCCTGCGCCGATCGAGCCGGCGCCCGCCTCGCCCACGGTCACGATTCCGACTCCGGCGGTCACGACTCCGGCGGTCGTCACTCCGGTACCGACGCCGGTCGAGACGACGCCCGCACCGGTCGTAACGCCGACGCCGGCGGTGACGCCGACGCCGGCCCCGTCCGTCTCGAGCACGCCCCGCCCGGCGAGCTTCGCCGTGCCCGGCGTGCCCAAGGAGCCGGCGCGCTCGCTGTCGCTGCCCGACCGCGTCGCGGCGCTCGCCGCGTGGATCGAGAGCCACCGGGATCCGGGTGCGGCGAACCTCAACCATTGGCTGTACGAGCATGCGTACGTCGTCGCCGGCGCCAGGTTCGGCTGGTGGCACGGCGCCGAGGCGCTGCAGGCGCTGATCGGAGTGGACAAGCGGGCGGAGGCGTTGTGGGGGGTCGGGAGCCAGAGCCGCACCACCGCCGAGAAGGCGCTCGCGGAGGTCCGCTCGATGGGCGGATGAGGCGGCGGGTGCGGCGGCTCGTCCGCGGGGAGTCCGGCTACTCCCTCGTCGAGCTGCTCACCGTGATGGTCATCCTCGGCACGATCCTCGGCGCCCTCACCACCGTCTTCGTGCAGGGCTCGAACGCCCAGGTCGAGGCGAACCGGCGCTTCCAGGCGCAGCTCCAGGCGACCGCGTCGCTCGACCGGCTGCGCCGAGACGTCCACTGTGCGAGCTCGGCGTCGATCGCGGGCTCGACGATCACGCTGTCGGGGTGCGGCACCGGATCGGTCAGCTGGTGCGCGCTCGGAAGCGGGACCAGCTTCTCGCTCTACCGCAAGTCCGGCGCGACCTGCGACGCGGCGGGGAAGCTGTATGCCGACTACCTGATCTCGTCCGCGGTCTTTGCGTACACGGCGCCGGTCGCAGGCACGAGCCTCGCCAAGGTGCACGTCGACATCCGCGTGAACGTCCTGCCGGCGAAGGCGATCGACACCTTCCAGCTGACCGACGATCTGATCCTGCGAAACAGCCTGAGGGCCTGATGCAGCGGAGTCTCGCCGGAGCGACGCTCTGGCTGCCCACCCACGAGCCCGCCCCCGTCCCCGTCTCCGGCACCGACGGCGGCTGATGGGCGCGGTCCTCGGAGCCCTTGTCGTCGCGCCCGGCCTCGCGCTCGGCAGCTTCCTGAACGTCGTCGCGGCGCGGTTGCCGGCGCGCCGCTCGGTCGTTCGTCCCCGCTCCGCCTGTCCCGTGTGCGCGGCCGAGATCGCCTGGTACGACAACGTCCCCGTTGTCAGCTACCTCGCGCTGCGGGGTCGCTGCCGGACCTGCTCCGCGCGCATCGGGCTGCTCTACCCGGGCGTCGAGCTCGCCACCGCCGGGCTGCTCGCAGGGTGCGTCGCCGCGTTCGGGCTCACCTGGCAGGCGGGCGCGGCGGCGGTCTTCTGCGCCTCGCTGGTGGTCGTGACCGCCACCGATCTGACGCACCGGATCGTCCCGAACCGCGTCGTCGTCCCGGCCGCGGTCGTCGTCCTGGCGCTGATGACCCTCTCCCGGCCGAGCCCCGAGTGGGCGATCGGCGCGGTCGGAGCCTCCGGATTCCTGCTGGTCGCCGCGCTTGCGTATCCGGGCGGGATGGGCATGGGCGACGTCAAGCTGGCGCTGCTGATGGGTGCTGCGCTCGGCCGCTCCGTGACGGTCGGACTCTTCGTCGGGATGGTCGCGGCGCTCGTCCCGTCGATCGTGCTCTTCGTCCGGCACGGCGGGAAGGCGCGCAAGATGGCGATCCCGTTCGCGCCGTTCCTGGCGCTCGGCTCGGTCGTCGCGCTGTTTGCCGGCCGCGCGCTGATCGACGTGTACCTGTCCCTCCTCTAGGGGCGACCGGGTCAAGGCTCCCGGCGCGGATGCCGATACCTCATTCGAGGGATATGGAACCCGAGCACCCGAACCTGCGCCCGGTGACAGCCGACGAGCTGTCGGCCGCCCCCGTCCCCGGCCCCGGGCCGTCGTTCGGCGTCGACGAGTCGGGCGAGCTCGTCGCCGACCTGATCGGCGCGACCGAGCTCGTCCCGGCCGACAGGCTCGCGCTCGTCCGTGGCCGCGCCGCTCGCGGATCGTTCTCGGAGGCGCTGGTCGCCGAGGGCCTCGCCTCGAGCGAGGGAGTGGCCCGCATGCTCGCCGCCCGCCACCGGCTGCCGCTCGTCGATCTGCGGCTGGCGGGTGTTGCCGGCGACGCGAGCGGGCTGATCCCCCAGCACGTTCTCCGCCGGGCGGTGGCGCTGCCCTACCGACTCGACGGCGACATCCTCTACATCGCGATCGCCGATCCGCAGAACGTGCAGGCGATCGACGAGCTGCGCCTCGCGACCCGTTACCAGCTCGGCGTGGGTGTGGCGCCGCGGGACGACATCGTCAGCGAGCTCGACCGGATGGGCCGAGTCTCGGGGGCGGTCGTCGAGAGCCTCGAAGACGCCCAGGACGGCGACGGCTCGAACGTCGCCGACCTGGAGGAGGAGGACGGGGTCACCGAGGCGCCGATCGTCAGGATCGTCAACTCGGTCATCCTCCAGGCCGCCGAGGACGGTGCCAGCGACGTCCACTTCGAGGCGCAGGAGGACGGGCTCGTCGTTCGCTTCCGCATCGACGGCGTGCTGCACGAGGTCCAGCGGATCCCGAGGCGGCTGGCGGCCGGGGTGACGACCCGCCTGAAGGTGCTCGCCAAGCTCGACATCGCCGAGCGGCGCCGCCCGCAGGACGGCCGGATCTCGCTGCGCGCCGCCTCCGCCGGACGGCTGCTCGACATCCGTCTCGCCACGCTGCCGACGGTCGCCGGCGAGACGGTCGTGATGCGCCTGCTCGACCAGTCGAAGAGTGCCCCGACGCTGGAGGCGCTCGGGTTGGGCGACGAGATGCAGACGCGGATGGCCCACCTGATCGCTCGGCCGACCGGGGCGATACTCGTCACCGGGCCGACGGGCTCGGGCAAGTCGACGACGCTCTACGCCGCGCTCAATCAGATCAACCGGCCGGAGATCAACATCATCACGGTCGAGGATCCGGTCGAGTACCGGCTCGCCGGCGTCAACCAGGTGCAGATCAACCTGCGCGCCGGGCTCACGTTCACCACCGCGCTCCGGTCGATCCTCCGCTCCGACCCGGACGTGGTGATGGTCGGCGAGATCCGCGACGGCGACACCGCCAAGATCGCGATCGAGGCGGCGCTGACCGGCCATCTCGTCCTTTCGACGCTGCACACGAACGACGCGCCGGGCACGCTCACGCGCCTGAACGAGATGGGCGTCGAGCCGTTCCTGACCGGGGCGGCCGTCTCCGCGGTGCTGGCCCAGCGACTCGCGCGGAAGCTCTGCACGCACTGCTGCGAGATGTACACGCCGAGCGTCGAGGAGCTGATCGAGGCGCGCGTGTCGCCCGAGGTCGCGGCTGCCTCCGACGGCACGGTGCTCTACCGCAAGCGCGGCTGCCCGCGGTGCGGCCAGACCGGGTACCGCGGCCGGATCGGCATCTTCCAGATGCTGCAGATGAACGAGAGCCTCGCGGAGCTGTCGGTGCGGAAGGCGAGTCGCGACGAGATCGAGCGCGAGGCGATGGCCGGCGGGATGCGCACGCTCTGGGACGACGGCATGGCGAAGGTCGCGGCGGGCCTGACGTCGATCGAAGAGCTCGCCCGCGTCACCGTGTAGTCGCCGGCGCGCCGCGTCACACGTTGAGGCCGGTGTCTGACACCGAGACATGGCCCTGTTCGACGAAGGCGCGAAAGGCCCGGCGCGCCTCATCAGGACTGTCGTCGAAGAGGCGGAGCAGGGCCGTATCGTCGAGACACGGGTCGGCGAGCTCCAGGCCGATCGATGCCCGGTAGCTGCTCCACGGCCAATCCTCGGCAGACTCGCAAAGACCGGCTCGGACGGGGTTGAGGACGGCGTAGCGGCATGCCTCGACCAGGTGGGCTTCGTCCTCGATCTCGGTAGAGGAGAAGCGCTGGCGGAACACATGGTCGATTCGGTCGTGGCGGCGGTTGAACCTGCACGCGTAGCCGCTGTTCAGCAGTTGCATCCCTTTCGAGAGGCCGCCGGAGGGGAGGTGGAGCACGAGGTGGTAGTGGTTCGTCATCAAGCAGTAGGTGAGGACGACCCAGCTGTGGCGGCGGGCAAAGCGTGCGAGAAGGTAGAGAAAGCGTCGCCGGTCGCTGTCGTCGAGGTATACGAGCCCCTTGTTGTTGCCGCGTGAGGTGACGTGGAAGTAGCCGCCAGCGGGTGCGTGTCGGAGTGATCTGCCCATCGATCCGAATCTAGCGTCGGCCTTCGTGCAAACGGGCGACCGCGCGGGTTTCGTCACAGCTTCGTTGCAACGACTCCTTCGGTGTCAGACACCGGGACCTGTCGGATCCGGCCAGGGGTTACTGGGCCTGGATGTCGCAGCCCAGGTACATCAGCGCCGCGACCGCCTCGGTCACGAAGGCGCTCGCCTGGTGGGCGTCCGCGAACGTGTACGGGCCAGGACGGGCGAGCTGTGTCGATCCCTGCGGATAGACCTCCGCCTCGACGACGCAGGAGGAGCCATGGTCGACGGCGCGGAGCATCGCGACCAGGCGGCCGTCCTTGCGCGCATGACGGACGAAGAGCTCGCGCCCGTGGCCGTCAGTCGGCTCCTGGCCCGGCACGGCCGCGTCCGCGTCCGCCTCCGCCGCACTGCCTCCGAAGCGGATCACGACGCCGCGTTCGCCGCTGCCTGTGCGACGGTGTCGCGGTCGGCGAAGCCGTCAATCCGCACGACCAGGTCGCCGGGAGGCCGCAGCACGAGCACGGCGGGGTCCTGGATCACGCCGTAGTGCGCGTTGAGAGCCGCGACCTCGTCCTTGGTCACGTCGATCGGCACGAAGCTCGTTCCGGCCAGCTGCGCCCCCGCGCTTGCCTCACGCAGGGCGGTGTCGTCGATCTTCGCGTTCGGGTCGTAGAGGGAGACGACGACCACGTGGTTCGAGGCGAGCGCCTGCTGGATCGCGACCGGCAGCTGGTCGGGGCTGGCCGCGGGCGCGCCGGCCGGCGCCGGAGTGCCGTCAGGTGCGGACGTCGCCGGGGCGGCGGGCGCAGCGGGGGCGGGCGCAGCGGGGGCGGGCGCCGTCTTCGGGATCTCGCGAGGCTGGGCCTCGGGCGGGGTGTCCGTCGAGCCCTGGGCCCGGCCGAGCACCATCAGCCCCGCGCCGGCCGCGGCGAGCGCGAGCACGCCGACGATCACGAGCGCCCGTACGCGCGGTCCGAAGAGCAGAGTCACGACTCAGGTATCGGCACGAAAGCGGCCTGTCTTGACTCAGGAAACGGCCTCCGGGACCGGGCACGCAGACGCGCTGGAGGTGAACACGGGGGCCGAGGCTTTCACGCTGACCACCCGCAATCCAACCAGCCCGTGACGGTTCGAGCGGAAGGTCGCGTACCAGGTGCCGTGGCCGCAGACCTGGAGGTTGACCCCTTGGGGGACGCCCGGGCGCAGGTGAACCGCGGTCCGCTCGCCGCCCGGCAGCTGGAAGTCGACCGACACGGCTCCGAGCTCGCGCGGCGCGACGAGCTGCGTCGAGACCCAGCCGGACAGCGCCGTTCCGGCCCGTTCGGGCCAGAGGTAGACCGCTCCGGCGTCGGCGAGCCACCCGTCGTGGTAGCGGCCGACCGCGTACAGCGACAGGCGGGGCCGTCCGTCGGGAACCCACAACGACGCGGTCGGGCCGGCTTCGAGCAGGTGGGCGCCTCGCAGGCGCACGGTCGAGCCGTAGGCATCGACGAGCAGCGGCCCGGTCACCGCCTCTCCGCCGGCGCTCAGCGAGCCGTCCCCGCCGATCTCGAGGCGCCGCTCGCCGAACCGGTCGATCGAGGCGGCCGCCGGCAGGAGCAGCACGCGGTCGATCGAGCGATTCCAGAAGAGCTCCTGGAGCGACGAGGCTCGGTGGCCGCCCCACGCCTGGACGAGCGCGACGCGACCGAGGCCGGCGCGGTCGACCCAGGAGGGATCGCCCGGCAGGTACGCCCGCTTCGCCAGCCTGGTGTTGGTGACGTCGAACGCGACCGCACCTGCCGAGGCCGCTCCGGTAACGAGCATCGCAAGGCCGAGCGCGAGCGGAGTCCCGAGACGGGGTCGGCGTGATCCGAGGACGGCGAGCGCCGAGAGAACACCGACGACGCCGGCGACGACCGAGGAGGCGACCCCGGCCTGGCCGAGCTCGCCGCTGAGCCAGTAGACGCCGTACAGGATCGACGAGCCGTCGACGGTCGCCGCGATCGCGTAGGCGCTCAGCGGGACCCGGACCGAGACGATCATGAGCAGCGCTGCGAGCGCGAGCTGGGGCACGCGCAGCGGCCAGCCGCGCGACGCGTAGAGCGCGAAGCAGAGTCCGATCAGGGGGACGGCGTAGAAGACGTAGCGTTCCTGGATCTCTTTGCCGAGCGGAAGGCTCGCCTGGAGCACGCCGGCTTCGACGAGCAGGGCGCCGGTCAGCAGGGCTGCCGTCGCCCCGAACGCGAGCTCGTCTCGCGACCGCGGGCGGGCCAGTGCCAGCCACAGCCCGAGGATCGCGCCGGGAACGACGATCCAGCCGGCGGCGTAGGAGAGCGTCATCGCATCGAGCGCGGCCCACCTGACCACTCCCCCCGCGCTGCCGTGGAAGCCGAGCACCGCCCGGTAGGTGCCGAGCGCGCGGGCTGGACCCGCAGCGACGAGCGCAGCGACCGGCAGGGCAAACAGGGCGAGCGGCAGAAGCTGCTCCCGCAGAGCGGCTCTGACCCGCCGCTCGCGCAGCCCGATCGCGAGCGCGGCTGCGAGGAAGACGATCGGCAGCACTGCGAACTGGACTCGGGTCGCGATCGCCAGCCCGGCGAGGACGACGAAGGCGATCTGGGCGCGCCGCGACGGCCGTGCGAGCGCAGCCGTCGCGGCGCACACCGCCGCGAGGACGAGCGGGTATGCGAGTGCTTCCGAGGAGACGAAGGAGGCGTAGACGAGGTCCGGCACGAGCACTGCGAGCGCGGAGAGCGAGAGGCTGACCCTGCCGGTCAGGCCGAGCCGTCGCGCGAGCAGGAACACGGGGACGGCGGCCAGCGACATCGAGAGTGCGCCGATCGTCTGGACGAGGCGGTACGCGAGGCCGACGTCGCCGACGAGCCAGGCCGGGGCGGTGACGATCGGCTGGAGGAGGGCCGGGAAGTGGGGGGAGGCGCCGCGGATCAGCGGCCGCCCCGACTCGGCGATCGACCGGCCGAGAGCGGCGTACGTGTATTCGTCGGGGAACAGCGCCGGGGCTGCGCGGAGCCAGCCGACGACCATGCGGACGGCGAAGCTGGCGCCGACGATCGCGGCGAGCGCTGGCATGTGCTCACGCTTCACATCGCTTCTCGTCGGCACCGGGGGCGCCGGCCTTGAGATACGAAGAGGGCGCGGTCTCCCGCGCCCTCTTCAGACAGCTGAGCCGGAGGTCTACGGGCAGGCGCCCGAGGCCAGCGCTGCCGCCGGACCGGCCTTGCTCCAGATGTGCGTGCCGCTCTGCGGGCTCTGGACGCAGTAGGACGTGCTGGTCACGCTCGCGAGCGTGTACTGCGAGAGGTTGAGCGCCTGGTCGTACGTCGACTGCAACGCGGCCAGGGTCATGCCGGAGTACGAGTTGTTGTCGGCGTAGTACGACTCGATCGACGGAATCACCGATCGGACGTTCGCCTTGTTGGCGCTGTCCTCGGCCCGGCCCCTGAAGCTCAGGTAGGACGGGATGGCGATCGCCGTGAGGATGCCGAGGATGATCACGACGACGAGAAGCTCGATCAGGGTGAAACCCTTCTCCTCGCGCCGCAGGCGCTTGCGCAACGTGCTGATCATGCTTGCCGCTCCTTGTGAGGGGGATTAGGTGGTGGCCCGTGCCTCATCGGCCGCGCTCAGACGCGCCCTCACCCCTAGAACGGGGGATCGCCGATCGCCCGGCGAAGCCGCCGGACCCCGTCAAGTACCGCGCTCGCCGTGCCGATAGCCCGTTCGAGGGAATGGAAGCCGCGTACTCGATCGACGAGCTGCTCGCCGGCATGCCCGGCTGGGGTGCCTCCGACCTGCACCTGACGGCCGGGGCGTCCCCGTCCGTCCGCGTGCACGGCGACATCCATCCGATCGACGACCTCGAGGCGCTGACCGCCGAGTCCGCGCAGCAGCTCCTCTACCGCATCCTCTCGACCGAGCAGCAGAAGCGCCTCGAGATCGATCGCCAGATCGACGTCTCGTACGAGGTGCCCGGCGTCGCGCGGTTCCGAGTGAATCTCTTCTTCCAGCAGGACGCGCTCGGCGCCGCGTTCCGCCTGATCCCGCAGAAGATCAAGTCGCTCGAGGAGCTCGGGCTGCCGGAGAGCCTGCACGAGCTGGCCGCCAGGCCCCGCGGGCTGGTGCTCGTCACCGGGCCGACGGGCTCGGGAAAGTCGACCACCCTCGCCTCGCTGATCGACGAGGTCAACCGCACGCGCTCGGCGCACATCCTGACGATCGAGGATCCGATCGAGTTCCTGCACCCGCACCGCCGCTGCATCGTCAACCAGCGCGAGATCGGGACCGACGCGCGAGGGTTCGCCGAGGCGCTGCGCGCCGGGCTGCGACAGGACCCGGACGTGATCCTGCTCGGCGAGATGCGCGACCTCGAGACGATCGCGACCGCCCTGACCGCCGCGGAGACCGGGCATCTCGTCTTCGGCACGCTGCACACGCGCGGCGCGGCGGGAACGATCGACCGGATCATCGACGTCTTTCCGGCCGAGCAGCAGGGCCAGATCCGCACGCAGATCGCCGGCGCGCTCCAGGCGGTCGTCACCCAGTCGCTGCTGCCGGTCGCGAACGGCGAGGGGCGGGTCGCGGCGGTCGAGATCCTGCTTCCGGACGACGCCGTCCGCAACCTGATCCGCCAGGGGAAGGTCGAGCAGATCTACTCGACCATGCAGACCGGCACCGCCCGCGGAATGCAGACGATGGAGCAGTCGCTCGCCGAGCTCGTCCTCGCCGGGACGATCGTGCTCGAGACCGCGCTCTCGTGCTCGAGCTACCCCGATCAGCTGCTCGGGCTGCTCGAGCGCTCCGGGTACGTCGAGCCTGTGCCGGCGGCGGCCACCGGGCTGCGGCTGGCCGGGAGCTGACGATGGGCCCGCCCGACGACAAGCAGTCGGTCTGGAAGAAGGAGATCACCCTCCGGCGCAAGCCGAAGGAGAAGGGCGTGCGCGTGCCCCCGGCACCGTCGCAGCCGGCCAGGCCGGACTCGGTCGCGGACCTGCTGCGCCCGCTGGCCGAGCAGAGCTTCGATCCGCTCGTCCTCCCTCCGGTAACCCCCCTGGCCACCCACGCGCCCGCGGAGGTGCGCGCGCCCAAGCCGGAGGTTCCTCCCGAACCGGAGCTTCCGCCCGAGCCGGAGCTCCCGCCCGAACTGCACCTCTCGCCGGAGCCCGCAGCCGAGGCGACGGCGGAGGTCGTCGAGAAGGCAGCCGCAGCCGAGGCCGAGGCCGAGGAGGTCGTCGAGGACTCGCCCCCCGAGCCCGCGGAGCCGGAGGTATCGCCCACGGCGGAGCCGCAGCCACCGACCCTCTCCCGGCGCGAACGGAAGAAGGCCGAGCGGGAGGCCGAGCGGCTCGCGAAGAAGCAGGCGCACGAGGCGAAGAAGACCGCCAGGCAGGAGCGCCGCTCCTCCTCCCCGACGCACAAGCGCCTGGTCGGCCTGAAGATCGGCGCCTCGCAGATCGCGGCCGCCCAGGTCGTCAACAGCTCGGGCCCGCGGGTCGTGCGGATGGCGCGGGCGCCGCTCCAGCGCGGAGTCGTCGTCGGCGGCGAGCTGCGCGAGCCGGATGAGCTCGCGGCCGCGCTGAAGACGTTCTTCCGCAAGAACAAGCTGCCGCGGAACGCGGTTCGGCTAGGAATCTCGAACAACCGGATCGGCGTCCGCTCGTTCGAGATCAGCGGTATCGACGAGCCCAAGCAGCTCGCGAACGCAATCCGCTTCCGCGCCCAGGAGACGCTGCCGATCCCGCTCGACGAGGCGGTGCTCGACTACCGGATCCTGGAGGACCGGATCGGCGACGACGGTGTCCGGACGCGGCGCGTCCTGCTCGTCGTCGCCCATCGCGAGCTCGTCGATCGCTATCTGGCGGCGTGCAAGAAGGCGGGGCTGAAGCTGGTCGGGATCGACCTCGAGGCCTTCGCCCTCCTGCGCGCGCTCGGCGATCCGGCACTCCCGCCGGCGAGCACGGAGGACGCCGGACTCGTCTGCATCTCCGTCGGCCACGACCGCTCCACGCTCGCCGTGTCGGACGGTCGCGTGTGCGAGTTCACACGCGTGGTCCCCTGGGGCGGCTCGGCTCTCGACGTCGCGCTGGCGCGCGTGCTCGACCTCACTCCCTCGGAGGCCGAGCCGATCAAGCGCCGGCTGTCGCTGGCTGACGAGGGGGAGGCTGCCGGTCTCGACGCGCGCACCGCCGAGCGGGCGCGGGCGGCGATGTCGTCGGAGTTGCAGGTGTTCGCGCGCGAGCTCGTCGCCTCGCTTCGCTTCTACCAGGAGCAGCCGGGGTCGCTCGGCATCGGCGAGATCCTGATCACCGGCGGAGGTGCGGATTGCGGCGGCTTCGCTGCGGAGCTCGAGCGCCTGATCGGCGTCAGCGTCTCCCCGGCCGACCCGTTCGGCCGCGTCAAGCTGCCACGCAAGCTGCGCAAGGCCCACGGCGGGCCGGCCGGATCGCTCGCGGTCGCGGTCGGTCTCGGGATCGAGGACTAGGGTGGTGGCCCGCCCCTAATGCGCGCCGTCAACCTCCTGCCGCGCGACGAGCCGAGGCGCCGCCGCAAGCGGATGACCGTCGGCGTCCAGCTCGCCCTGCTCTCGCCCTTCGTCGTCGGCTCGCTGCTCGCCGCCGGCTTTCTGCTCGAAAGCTCCAAGGTGAACGACGGCAAAGCAACGCTCAAGGCGCTCCAGGAGGAGCTGGCGACTCTGCCGCCTCCGACGACGGCGCCGCAGACGAACGCCCAGCTCGCCCTCCAGCACGACCAGCGCGTCGCGGCGCTCGGCGCGGCGCTGCAGTCGCGTGTCGCCTGGGACCGGATTCTGCGCGAGATCTCCTCCGTGCTGCCCGAGGACGTCTGGCTGACGACTCTGACCGCGCAGTCGCCCCAGTCGGCGGTCTCGACCGCCCCGCCGCCTCCGCCGGCGACCACGACGACGGCCGGCGACGGCGCCTCGACGCCGGCCGAGCAGCCCTCCGCGCCGGCGCCGGCACCGTCGACGACCTCGCCGCTCGCGATCGCGGGCTACACGTACTCGCAGGAGGGCGTCGCGCGTTTCCTCAGCCGCCTGGCGGTGATCCCCGAGCTTCAGGACGCGAAGCTCGTGTCGAGCTCCCAGACGCTGGTGTCGGGGCGAACCGTCGTCCAGTTCTCGATCCAGGCGGGCATCCGCCGGCAGGGGGCGTGATGACGAAGCTTCCGTCCGCGGTCAAGGTCGGAATCGTCGGGGCGGCGCTCGTCGCTGCGCTCGTCGCCGGCTGGTTCGTCGTGGTCGCTCCGAAGCGCTCCGAGGCTTCGCGGCTGAACGCGGAGATCGACGCGATCCACGCGCAGATCGCGGAGGCGCAGGGCGGAGGCTCGGAGCCGCAGGTGCAGCCGATTCGGGTCGCCGACCTGTTCAAGCTGTCGCGCGCGATGCCCGACCGCGCAGACATGCCGAACGTCCTGCTCCAGCTGAGCGAGATCTCGGCAGAGACAGGAGTGTCGTTTCAGTCGATCACCCCGCACGATCCCGTCTCGCTCGGCTCCTACCAGCAGGTCGGGATCGACCTCGTCTTCGAGGGGCACTTCTACGACCTCTCCGACTTCCTCTATCGCCTCCGCAACCTCGTCGGCGTCCACCAGGGCGTGCTCGACGCGACCGGCCGCCTGTTCTCGGTCGACTCGGTCTCGTTCGACGAGGGTGCGCTCCAGTTCCCGCAGGTGAAGGCGACGCTGACCGTCTCGGCGTACGTGTTCGGCGACGGAACGCTCACGCTTGCACCCACCGTGGCTCCCCTCTCCGGCACGGCGGCAGAGGGCGCCGCCACACCTGCGGCGCCGGCGACCCAGGACGACTCCCAGCCGATTCCGGCCGCTCCGCCGGGAGCGACCGCCGCCGGAGCATGAGCCCCGCGACCGCCAAGACGCTCGCCGATTCGAAGGTCAAGCGGCAGAAGCAGATCCTCGGCGTCGGCTCGGTGATCCTCCTCGCCCTGCTCGGCTTCCAGCTGCCGAAGCTGCTCGGCGGAAGCTCCTCCGGCTCGACCGCTTCGCCGGCAGCAACCGATGTCGCGAGCACGCCGGGGTCGGGCTCCGCGCTTGCCGTCGGCCCCGGGAATCTGCCGGACACCGACCGCGTCGTGATCGAGCCCGGCTCCGGCCAGCTGATCTCGTTCGGCCTGTTCAAGAGCAAGGATCCGTTCGTCCAGCAGCTCTCGGCACTCCCCTCGCCGCTGTCCTCGACCGAGCCGGCGCCGATCGTGACGCCGAGTCCCACGGAAACGCCGACGACGCTCCCGGTCACGCCGGTCGTGCCCGAGACGGTGCCGCGCCGGACCGCGCCGAACGGAGGCCTCACCCCCGTGACCACGGCGCCCTCGCTGACTCCCGTGCCGACCGTGCCCTTCCCCTCGACCACGAGCGCCGCCGCGCCGATCGTCCCCGGCCCGGCGGCGACGACACCGACGCCCGCCCCGGCGCCGGCGACAACGCCCGCGGCTCCGATCGTCGCGCCGAGCGCCGTCGCGATCTCGACCAACGGCGTGTGCGAGAACCTCGGCGTCAACGCCACGTTCCCCGGGACCGAGGACATCTTCCGCGTGCTCTCGATCGCGAAGGACGGGAAGTCGGTCAAGATCGGTGTCGTCGGCGGCGCCTACGACAGCGGTCAGAGCGCGGCGACGCTGAAGCTGGGCGAGAAGCTGACACTCGTCAACACGGCCGACGGGACGCGCTACGTGCTGCTGCTCAAGGCCAAATGCGACGTCGAGACCCAGCCCGCCTCTGGCGCGACCACCGTCGCCACGTCGACGGTCGCCCCGCCGGCAACGACC
The DNA here is from genome assembly GCA_963803325.1 of uncultured Actinomycetes bacterium. GTDB lineage: Bacteria > Actinomycetota > Thermoleophilia > Gaiellales > Gaiellaceae > DATBLE01. The sequence continues at coordinate 458,180 of CAWDLU010000001.1, forward strand.
GCGGCCCCGACGACCCCGATCGTCACGGACGCGCTCGACACGACCACCCCGGGCGGCTAGGAGCAGCCGCTCGGTTACCGCCGAGGAGCCCAAGTAACACAGTGTTACTTGGGCTCGAGGGGCGCGGCTCCTCAACGACGAATCGATCGCACGCCGACACCCGAGAGGTGGTCGAGGAGCTCTTCCGGGGCGCGGGCCCGCCAGGCGATCTCGTACAGGACGCTCGCCGTGCTCGGCCCTCGCCGGATCCGTCGCGACTGGTGGACGAGCACACGCACTCGCTGGTAGCTGGGTCTGGTGAGGCCGAGGCGATCCGCTTCGGCGCCGAGTGCACGGTACGTCTCGGCGATCGGCCGCGAGCGGTCGTCCAGCCGTACCAGGGCGTCGATCAACCGGTGCGAGATCCGTGGGGCGAGCGTGACCACGGCTCACAGGTTCACCGAGAACGCGTGACCGGACCGTCGCAGCTCTGGGCCGGATCCCCCTCGTAACACTGTGTTACATGAAAGCGCGGCGCTCGCCCGCTACGTGCCGGTCGACTGGTCGAACGACGAGGCCTGGCGTGCGAGCGCCGGTCCCGTCAGCGCGGCGGTGTCGCGGACGACGATCGTGACGAGCTTGACCGCGCGCCCGCCTGTCGGCGTGCGCAGGACGATGTACGTGTCGACGCGGTAGGTGCCGTGATCCGGCCCTGTGAGCGTCCGGCTCGCGTTGCACTGTGGGTTGCTCGACACCGAGCCAGAGCAGGTCGCCGTCACCTGGGAAGCGCTGTACGCGCTGTCGGTTGTGTAGGGCGAAGTGCCGGGGATCGAGGTGGGATCCAGCGCGATCGCACCGTAGGTGAGCGCCCGGTACAGCTCCATCTGCGTGTCGGCGATGGTCGAGGCGGTCGCGACCCGGCTCGCGCGACGGACCGCTTTCGAGCCGGTGACGAACGCGCCCATGATCGCGATCAGCCCGATGTTGAGGAGCACCATTGCGATCAGGAGCTCGACGAGGCCGAAGCCCTCCTCAGCGCGCGGGCATCTCGGCAGCAGGCTGCGCATGTGAGCGGTATCGGCACCCCCGAGGGGCGGCTCAAGCGGTGCGATCCCTCTGCCGATGCAGCGTAGGGACCGCTGACATGGCCGCCTACGCCTACAACGCCATCAACGCGCAGGGGCTCGAGCTGACGGGCGAGGTGCACGCACCGACCGTCGAGGCCGCCCGCGAGCAGTTGCGCGTTCGTGGCCTGCTCGCCGAAGGCCTTCAAGAGCTGCCCGCGAGCGGTGAGGAGAGCGTGCGCACGGCCCTCAAGAAGGTCAAGCCGAAGTCGCTCCAGATCTTCTCGCGCCAGTTCGCGACCATGATCGACGCCGGCCTGAACATCGTCAGCGCGTTGCACATCCTCGAGCAGCAGACGGTCGACAAGTACCTGGCGGTGGTGATCGCCGAGGTCCGCGCCGACGTCGAGGGCGGCGCGCTGCTCTCCCAGGCACTTGCCCGCCATCCCAAGGTGTTCTCCCGCCTCTACGTGTCGATGGTCGAGGCGGGCGAGGCAGCGGGCATCCTCGACGAGGTGCTCGATCGCCTGGCGATGCAGATCGAGAAGGAGTCGAACATCAAGCGCAGGGTCAAGGGCGCGATGATCTACCCGGCGCTCGTCGTCACCTTTGCGTCGCTCGTGATGACGGCGATGCTCCTCTTCCTCGTCCCTGTCTTCGAGCGCATGTACACGCAGCTCGGCGGCGAGCTGCCGACGATGACGAAGGCGATCATCGCCGCCTCCGATCTTCTGCGACACCGGTGGTTCGTCGTCTTCCCGGCGATCGGCCTGTCGATCTTCTCCTTCTTCCGGTGGAAGCGGTCCAGCTCCGGCCGCCGGCGGTGGGACGCCTTCAAGCTGAAGATCCCGATGAAGATCGGCGACATCGTCCTCAAGGTGACGATGGCGCGCTTCGCCCGGACGCTCTCGACTCTCGTCGCCGCGGGGATCGACATCATCAAGGCGCTCGAGATCACGGCGACGACGGCGGGCAACTGGGTGGTCGAGGACGCGCTCGGAACCGTGAAGGAGAAGGTGCACCGAGGCGTCCCGATCGCGCAGCCGCTGGTCGAGCATCCCGTCTTCCCGCCGATGGTCAGCCAGATGGTCAAGATCGGCGAGGAGACCGGCGAGCTCGACGCCATGCTCGCCAAGATCGCCGACTTCTACGAGGAGGAGGTCGACGCCTCGATCGCCGCGCTGACGTCGATCATCGAGCCGATCATGATGATCGGCGTCGGGATCATGGTCGGGGTCGTGATCCTGTCCATGTACCTGCCGATGTTCAAGCTGCTGACGCTGATCAAGTAGACCGCCGCCGCCGATTACCGAGTGTGAGCGCGGCGCATGTACCAGTCGGACAAGGCCGTGGTTCCTCTCGAGAACCTGCCTGCCGCTCGCCCCGGCGAGGCCCGATATCGCCGGCTGCTCGGGGGAGCGCGCCATGTTTGAACCGGCCGGCTTGCTAGCGTCGTCCCGATCCGTCGTCGGGAAGAGACTGAAATGAGCGCACCTAATGTTCGAATCGATACCGCCCGCGTAGTTCACGATCTCACCGACGGAGAAGTGCTCGCCATCCGCAGCGACACCGGCACCTACTACTCGATGGCGGGCTCGGCGGCCGACATCTGGGAGGCCGTTGGGGCCGGAGCCGACACCGACGCCATCGTCGATTTCCTGGTCTCGCGCCATGCGGTCACGCGCGAGGTGGCGGCCGCGGCCGTCGCCGGCTTCATCGAGCGGCTGCTCGACGAGCAGTTGGTGGTCACCGCCGATTCCGGCCGTCCGGTGGGGGACCTGCCGCCACCGCTCGATTCCCCGCACGCCTGGGAGGAGCCGGCGCTGCAGGTCTACACGGACATGCAGGATCTGCTGTTGTTCGACCCCATTCACGAGGTCGGCCCTGAGGGCTGGCCGAACGTTTCCGATGCCGGCCGCTGAGCGGCCGGCGGTCATGGCCACAGTCACCGGCTCGCTCCGCTCGACCCTGATCGGCCTGCTCGACCTGGCCGAGTCCTGCGGGGGCGACACGTCAACCCTGCGCCTCGGCCCGATTTCGCTCACCGTGATCTCCCTCCGTCCCGAGTACCGCGAGCAGGTCGAGGCGCACGGGCTCGGCGATCCCGGCTCGGCGCCGTGGCGCCCCCTCACCGTGTACCTCCTGGACGGTGAGCAGCTGCTCGTGCCTGACGTGCTGCGCCCAGTCCTGCCGGGCGGCCCGACGTCGTTGTTCTCGGACGGTGACGTCGTTGCCTGCACCGGCAGTGGAATGCTCTGGGTCGTCGATCTCGCCGCGGGCAGGGCGCTGCGCTGGACGAACACACCGGACTCGCTGCCGTTCTGGGAGCCCCCGCGACCTCTCCGTTTCGGCCTCAAGGCGTGGGCGGCCTGCGAGGGCGGCGCGTTGCTGCACGCCGCAGCGGTTGCGGGGCGAAGCGGCGCCACCTTGCTGGTCGGCCCCGGCGGCGCAGGGAAATCGACCACGTCACTTTCCTGTGTCGGCCGCGGCCTGAACGTGATCGCCGACGACTTCTGCCTCGGCGTCACGGCGGCGGCCGAGGGTCGGCCTGCGGTGTTTCCAACCTATCTGCTCGGCCTTCTCGACGCCGACTCGCTCGACCTGCTGCCCCACCTCCGCTCGCGGGTCACCGGCCTGGATCCGAGCAACAAGCATCTTGTGGCGCTCGACGAGTTGCCGGCCTCCCACGCCCAGGCGCCGCTGGTCGCGGCCTGCTCGCTCGTTCGCGCTCCCGGCGCGCCGACAGTATTGGAGCCCGTGTCGCGGGCCGAAGTCCTCCGTCTGGTCGCGCCGGGCACGATGCTGCAGATTCCCGTCGCGCAGCGTGAGACCTGGACCGAGCTCACGACGCTCATGCGGCATCTGGAGTGCTACCGGCTCCACGTCGGCGACCTCGACGAGGTCCCGGGTGTGCTCGCCGACCTTCTGGGCGGTGCCCTCTGAGCGCCTTCTCCCCGGGTGACGTGACGGTGGTGATTCCGGCGCGCGATGCCGAGCGCACGATCGCTGCGAGCCTGGCCTCGATCCTCGCTTCCGACGGGGCCGGCGCACCGGCGGTGATCGTGGTCGACGACGGATCCATCGACCGGACGGCGGCGGTCGCCGCTGCCGCGGCGTCGGCGGCCCGATTGTTGCGAACGGCGGGCGTCGGGCCGGGAGCCGCGCGCAACGCCGGCATCGCCGCGGCAACCACACCGTTCGTCGCGTTCTGCGACGCCGACGACCGCTGGCCGCCCGGGCGGCTGGTGGACGACCTGGCGCTGTTCGGCGCCCGACCCGCGCTCGAGGTCGCGCTCGGCCGCACCCGGTTCGACACCGACGATCCGGCGCTGCTCGAAGGCCTCAACTTCGACCGCGACGAGCGCACCGCCGTGATCCCGCACCTCGGAGCGGCCACCATGCGGCGCGAGGTCTTCGCCCGCGCCGGGCCCGTGATCGAGGGCACGGCGAACTACGAGGACTACGACTGGTTCCTGCGGGTGCGAGAGGTGGGCGCCGACGTCGTCGTGCACGACCGCGTGACGCTGTGGCAGACCCTTCATGCCGCAAGCACTAGCCGACGCAACCCGGGGAGCCCGTCCGATCTGATCGCCGTTCTGCGGCGGTCGCTCGACCGCCGCCGCCGTGACGGTGCAGCACGCACGCTGCCCCGGCTGTCCGACCTGCATGTCGACGAATCCGGGCCGCGCCGATGACAGTGCTGTGGTGGCTCCCGGAGCTTGCGCCGGATCCTGGTGGGATCGCGAGGTTCGCCGCCACGGTCGGCCCGGCGCTGGCGGCACGAGGAAATCGGCTCGACTTTCTCGTGCTTCAGGGAGGGCCCCGAACCGGCGCGCTCGAAGGCATCCCCGTTCGTCGAATCCCGGCCCGGGATGCGCTCGAGACCGGTACCGCGGGCGCCATGCTCGCCCACCGGCAAGCCGTGGCCGAGCACAAGCGGGCGGTTCGGCCCGCCCTGTACCACGTTCACCTCTGCGAGCCGAGCCCGGTGCTGCATCTCAGTACCGCCTCCGCGGCGCCCGCGCCGCTCGTGCTCACCCTGCACAACGAGGTGTTCCAGTTTCTGAGTCGCGCCGGCGGCGACACCCTCCTGGGCCGGCTTGCCGAGGAGGCAACGGTGATCACCGCCGTCTCCGTCGGGGCGGCCGAGAGCTTCCTCGCCCGATGTCCCGATCTGGCCGATCGCGTCGTCGCCATCCCCAACGGCATCTCGATCGGGCCCCCTGCAGCGGCGCTCCCTGCCGCGCCGGTCGTGCTGATCGCCGGACGCCTCAGCCGGCAGAAGGGAGTCGATCGCCTGCTGCGCGCACTGCCCGGTGTGCGGGCGTCGGTGCCGGGCGTGAGCGTCGTGGTCGCCGGCGAAGGGCCGCAGCGGGGCTCGCTGGAGCGCCTGGCCGGCGATCTGGGCTGCGCGGGCCGGGTGGAGTTCACGGGGCACGTCGACGGCCCGACCGTGGGACGCCTGATCGATGCCGCCCGGGTGGTGGCGATGCCATCGCGCTTCGAGGGCATGCCGTACGTGGCGCTCGAGGCCGGGGAACGGGGGAGGCCGGTTGTCGGGACGGCGATCGGGGGTATCGACGAAGTCGTTGTCGACGGCGTGACCGGCGTGCTCGTGCCCCAGGATGGTCTCGACGACGACGTGTCCCCGCTGGCCGACGCGCTCACACGAGCACTCGTCGAGCCTGGGCTGGCCGAGCAGCTCGGAGGCGCCGCACGCGAGCGGGTCGCGGCGCACTTCGGCGTCGATGCGTGCGCGGAGGCTTACGAAGTCGTCTACCGCGTTGGCTCGGCCGCGCCACGGCCCAGGGTCTCGGTGATCATTCCCGCCTGGAACGCGGCACGCCACATAGCGGAGACGATCGAGAGTGTGCTCGGCCAGACCTCGACCGACTACGAGGTGATCGTCGTCGACGACGGCTCCACCGACGACACGGTGGAGGTCGCCCGGAGTGCCGGCGGTTCACACGTTGTCGTGCTGCGCCAGCCACATCGTGGTATCGGCGCGGCGCGCAGCGCGGGGCTCGCCGTGAGCCGCGGCGGCCTGATCGCCCATCTGGATGCCGACGACCGCTGGCCTGCGGACCGCCTCGAGCGGCTCGTCGCTGCGTTCGACGGTGACCCCGATACCGACGCGGTGTTCGGCTGCGCCGTCGAATTCGTCGATGACGACGCGCCCCCAACCGCAGCCGTCGTCACTACGGCCCAGGCCGTGCGGCTGCTCACCTGCGGGGTTATCGAACGCTCAGCCCACCGCCGCTACGGGCACTTCCACCGGAAGCCGATGGGTGATCAGTTCGCTTGGGCCGGACGTGCTCTCCGGGCTGGTCTGCGCTACCGACAGATCGAGACCGTGGTGCTGCATCGACGTATCCATGCGGGCAACAACGCACACCGGTTTCCCTTCAACAGCGACAAGCATCGGCTGGCACTCATCAGAGGGCTGCTCCGCGAGAAGCGTGGGCAAGATCGGGGCGCTCTTCCGTGAACCGTTCGATCCACTCGTGGTTGACGTGGTTCGACAGCCGCTCCAGCTGTGGTGGCGGTACGACGTCGATGTCGACGTCCACGAGCTCGAGTACCGCGCGCACCGACCCTTCGTAGTCGGAGACGAGACGCTCGTAGGTGAGTTGCAAGGGCTCGATCCGCTGTTCCTGGAAGTACCGCCGCCAGAAGCCGCGATCCACCCGTGAGCTCGCAAGCCGTGCCTCGATCGTGGCCGGGTCGTACGTCGGTACAGCCTGTGCCGATTGCAGGCTCGAAAACTTTCGCGTCTGCGTTGCGATGGTGAACGACACCGCCTGTGCCAGCAGGTCGTCGCGTTCGAGGTGCACCCAGCTCACGGGAACGCTCCAGCGGTTGAGATCGAGACCGTATTGGGCGGTCCATTCGCGGAAGGCCGAGCCGTGAACCTTCAAGGCGAAGACGCCGTTCGGCGTCGTGCGGTGGGCCACCACCTGCTCGAGATAGCGGTGCATCGACGCCGGCGACCACCGATAGCACTTCCACCACGTCGGGTCGCCGAACGCCCGCCGCTTCAGCATGCCGATCCGGCCGCGCAGCGTGGGTGACGGGAGGTTCCATCGCCGTCGCCACCCGACAAAGGTGGCCTGGGCGTGGGGGTTGAGGTACTCGAGCGGGACTCCGGCCTGTCCGGTGGCGATGAGCGCCCTCGACAGCAGGGCGCTCCCCGTGCGTGGGCTGGACGCGATGACCAGCACCTGCCTGAGGCGTGCCGGGCCGGGCGCGTCGAACTCGGGCGATGAGTCGCCCGGGTCGCCGTCAGGGCAGCGGAGCAGGATCGGTCTCATCGTTCCCCGCAGTATTGGGAGGGCTTATCGCCGGCGACGCGATGGTACCGTCGGGCACGATGCCCCGATCCGCTGCGGCCTCCAAGCGCCGGCCGGCCTGGTACCCGTCGCCCGGGGACGAGCTGGTGCTGCGCGTAGCCCTTCAGCGTGACCTCGATGCCTGGGAGGCGCTGCGGCCGCACCTCCGCATCGACACGATGGACGGCGAGCAGGTGAAGCTTCTGCCGCTCGTGCACCGCTCGCTGGTCGACCTCGGCATCGAGGACACCGAGTTGCCGCGTCTGAAAGGCCTCCATCGCCACCACTGGTTCAAGAACCAGCGGCTGCTTCAGCGTGTCGCGCCGGTGCTCGAGGGGCTCGCAGGGGCGGGCATCCCGACCATGGCGCTGAAGGGTGTGCCGCTCGGGTTGACCTACTACGACGACATCGGTCTGCGTCCGATGGCCGATTTCGATCTCCTGGTGCCCTTCGAGCGGTTCCGCGAGGCCCTGGCGATCGTGGACGCTCTCGGGTTCAGGGGCGCGCCGATCACCGAACCGAGCCTGCGCTACTGGCACGCGAGGCCGTCGAGGAACTCCGACAACACGGAGCTCGATCTGCACTGGCTGGTACACCAGAATCTCGGCCTACGCCGCGTCCCGGCCGCCTGGAGCAGCGATTTCTGGAGCGCCGACATCGACCTGGACGAATCCTGGTCGCGCGGCGTGCCGCTCGAGGTGGCGGGCGCGCCCACGCTGGCGCCGTCGCCTGCCGACCTCTTGCTGCATGTGCTCGTGCCGCCTGCGCGTGGAATGGGGGTGCGGCCGCCTCGGGGTGACGACCGGGCCGGCCGGGGACTCTATGGGCGTTTGCGCAGGGTGGCGGATGCCGTCACGATCATCGAGCGGTGCGGTTCGCTCGACTGGGACAGCCTGCTCGATCAGGCTGGTCGTCGGCGCGTAGGCCTGGCGGTGCGCGACACCCTGACCTATCTCGACGATGCCGGGTTCGCCGCGATCCCACCGTCGGTCATCGCGACCGTGCGTTCGGTCAAGGCCGGTCGCCGCGAGCGGCTGGTCTACCGATTGATGATCGACCCCACGATCCGTCCCGGCCGGCTCCAGAGCCTGCGCTGGATGGCCGGCCTGTTCGTGCGTGCGACCGCCCAGGAATCGCTGCCCGCCGCGCTCGCGGCCCTTCCGGGCTTCCTGGCCTGGGACGCCGAGCGACCTCGGGACATTCCGGTTCGTGTCGCGAGCCGGCTGGGAGGGGGGATCCTCGGAGCGGCTACCGGTCACCGCTCGGCTGCAACGGAGCCAAGGCCGTAGCCGTGTCGGTTGACGGCAATCGCTTCCCTGATCAGGGAACGCGGACTGTCTTCAGCGGAGCCGCTAGCCGGCGATCGCCGCGACGACCCATTTGTGGAGCACGAGGCCCTCGACGCGTTGCATCGTGATCGTATGGCGCCGCTGCTTCTCGCTGAACAGGACCCGTCCCGACGACGCTCTCACCTTCCACGTCTCTTTCGTGACGAGCGTCGCCCGGTTTTCGCTCACCCTGGCCGAGGTGATCTTGACTCTCGGGAGATCGACGTTGGGCCGGCCGCGAGGCCAACGGGAGACCTGACCCACGATCTTCGCTCTTGCCCGCCCGACGTACCGCGACTCCAATCGGTAGCGGGCCAGACGCGCCTGGGCGGCGTTGTCGCTTCGTGCGAACTTGTAGTAGGGGAGCCTGGCGGCGAGCGTGGCGTTGGCGATGTACGCCGTGCAGACCTCGAGCCGTCGATCGAGCAAGCCTGCGCACTCGGTCACCGTCGCGCGGGCACTGCCCGTGGCGTCTCCGCCCTCTGCCGCCACGGGTGTCGCGATCGCAGCGAGCAGGGCGACGGCGGCTGCGGTGCGCAGTCTCAGGCTCGAAGCGAACACCGCGCTGAACGGTAGACGAACCTCGCTCGGTCCGGCCCTCGCGGCCCTGAGAACGAGCGCTCGGCGAGTAGAGTGGCACCGTGAAGCTCGGCGCCCTCGTCTGGCCCCAGTACACCGACTTCGATTCGCTTCGGGACACCGGCGCGCTCGTCGACCGGCTCGGCTTCGACTCGCTCTGGACGTGGGATCACCTCTACCCGATCGTCGGCGACCACGAGGGGCCGATGTTCGAGGGCTACCTGACCCTGGCCTCCTGGGCCGAGCACACGCAGCAGGTCAGGCTCGGGCTGATGGTCGCCGCGAACACCTTCCGCAACCCGGCCCTGGTCGTGAAGATGGTCACCACTCTCGACCACATCAGCGACGGCCGGATGTACCTGGGGATCGGCGGCGCCTGGTTCGAGACCGAGCACACCGCATTCGGGATCGACTTCGGCTCCGGGTTCGGGGAGCGCCTCGACTGGTTCGACGAGGCGGTCAAGCTGATGCGGGAGCTGCTTCCGGGCGGACCTGCGTCGGCACGCGGGCCGATCTACGCGGCGAAGGACGTGCTGAACAACCCGCCGCCCGTCCAGAAGCAGCTCCCGATCCTGATCGGCGGCAGCGGAGAGCGCAAGACGCTTGCGACCGTCGCTCGCTACGCGGACGGCTGGAACGCCGGCGGCGACATCGAGCGCGTCCGGCACAAGGACGAGGTGCTCCGCCGCTGGTGCGACGAGGTCGGCCGCGACGAGTCGGAGATCGAGCGCACCGTTCAGGGCGGAGTCCCGATCATCCGCGACACCGAGGAGGAGGCCCGCAAAGTCGCGGCGGCGATGGCCGAGCGCAACGGGGGCTGGCGCGGCCCGAAGGACGGTCCGTTCGGCCCGCCGGAGCTCGTCGCCGAGGCGTGGGCGCCGTACGTCGAGCTCGGCTTCGACCACATCTACGTCGACTGTCCCGCCCCGTTCGACCACGAGACGCTCGAGCGACTGGCGAAGGAAGTCAAGCCGATGTTGGACGCTCGCGGCGGCTCCGCCGCCTAGCTCGCTCGCACGGGTGAAACGGCCGGTTTCCCCCGTGAGCCCCCTTCCCCCGCTCTGCCCGTCGGCTTTGCCTCCTGCAGTCGCGTCGTGCTCATCGCAAGCGGCTGTGTGCCGCGGCCGCCATGTCGGCCGCGGCGGCGAGGGCAGAGGTCAAGACGAGTTCAGCTATGGACGGTCATGATTGCGATCGCTGGCGGCCTCGGTGCCGCTGTCGCCTGGGCGGTGACGACCCTGACGGCGGCTCGCGCGAGCCCGCTGATCGGGCCGCGGGCGACGCTGGCCTGGGTGATGCTGACCGGGCTCGTCGTGGTCGGGCCGGTGGCGCTGTGGGAGGGTAAGCCGGAGGCGCTCGACGGCGGCGCGCTCACGTGGCTCGTGCTCGCGGGGGTCGGCAACGTCACCGGTCTGCTGCTCGTCTACAGCGGCCTGCGGATCGGAAAGGTCGGTGTGGTCGCGCCGATCTCCTCCTCCGAAGGGGCGGTGGCGGCGGTGATCGCAGTGGTCGCCGGTGAGCACATGGGCATCGGCACGGGCGTCGCACTCGGCGTGATCGCGCTCGGGATCGTTCTGGCCGCGCGGGAGTCGTCGGCTGTGCCCGACGACGAGCGGAACGACCCGCGCGCGGCCCTGCTCGCCCTCGGCGCGGCAGGGGCGTTCGGCCTTGGCCTGTACGCGACCGGCCGTGCGAGCGTCGACTTGCCGATCGCGTGGGCGGTGCTGCCGCCGCGCCTCCTCGGGGTCGCCTTCGTCACCCTGCCGCTTCTCTTCGCCGGAATGCTGCGCCTGACTCGCGCCGCCGCGCCGTACGTGATCGTCTCCGGGATCGCCGAGGTGGTCGGCTTCGTCTCGTACGCGATCGGCGCGCGCCACGGAATCGCGATCAGTGCCGTCCTCGCCTCGCAGTTCGCGGCGATCGCCGCGCTCGCAGCGGCGTTCCTGTTCCGAGAGCGGCTGGGCCGCTCGGGCGTGCTCGGCGTGATCGTGATCGCAGCCGGCGTCGCAGCGGTCAGCGCACTGAGGGCCTAATACGTCTCCAGCGAGGCGCGCCTCCTGCCCTCATACTCGAACCAGCGGACGAGCGCGAACGCGATCGCAGCGTAGGCAACGCCGACCGCCGCCTCCGTCCAGACGAGGCCCGAGACCGAGCCGAGGCTCGCCCCGCCGGCGACCTCGCGTGCGGCGGCGATCCCGTGCGTGAGCGGCATCAGCCGGCCGATCTGCGCCAGCCAGCCGGGCAGCGCGTCGAGCGGGATGTTCACCCCGCAGAGCAACCACATCAGGTAGTAGGCGATGTTCGCCGACATGAACACGTCGCGGGCCCGCAGCCCGACCGAGCCGATCGTCAGGCCGAAGGCGGTGCACGAGGAGACGCTGACGACGACGACGACGACGAGTGCCGGGATGCTGGAGAGCGGCGGGTCGAAGCGGAGCAGCAGCCGTCCCATCAGGAACCCCCAGGCGGAGACGACCAGCCCACTGGCGAGCACCGGCACGGCGCGGCCCATGAAAACGGCGAAGCGGCTGGCCGGGCTGGCGAGGAGCGGCGACAGCGTCTGGTAGTTCCGCTCGTTGGCGATCGTCATCGTCCCCGCGAACACCGCCGACATCGCCGAGGCCTGCACGGCGTTGCCGACGACGAAGAAGGCGTCGTCCTTCACGCCGCTGTACCGGCCGAGGTAGGCGAAGAAGAGGATCTGGAAGATCGGCCCGATCAGCATCGTCGGGATGTACATCGAAGGCTTGATCCAGTTGAACAGGCCCCGGTAGGCGATCACGCCGCCGATGAAGAAGATTCGCAGGAAGGAGATCACGTCAGCGAGAGGGTCGCGCGCTTGCGAGCGGCGGTCTCGAAGTAGCGGAGGGAGACGATTCCGAGCCCGAGGTAGATCGCGCCCAGCCCGACCGTCATCCCGATGTCCGGCCAGGGCGAGCCGCCGAGTGCGGCGGCACGCAGTCCGCGAACCCCCCAGGTCGGCGACAGCACCCAGGCGATCGGGTGCGCCCAGCCGGGCAGGAGCGAGAGCGGCACGAGCATCCCCGTGACGAGGAGGACCGGCCACTCGAGCATGTTCGACAGCGCATTCGCGTGCCGGTAGAGGACGAAGGTGGACGCGAGCAGAAGCCCGAGCAGGCCGAGTCCGAGGATCGTCGCGGGCACGGCGACGACGAACGCGGCCGGGTGCTCGATCGTGAACGGGATCGCGAAGACGAACCGCCCCCAGACGAGCGTGGAGGTGAGGGAGTAGATGCCGATCGTGGAGGTCGCGATCGTCAGCGGCAGGATCACGAGCACGAACGGCGCCGGCGCCGAGACGAGCACCTCGAGCGTTCCCTGCCAGCGCTGCCACTGGATCGCGCCGCCGGAGCCGAACAGGGTGGACGACCAGATCCCGTACACGGCGGAGCCGAGCGAGGCGTAGAAGAGAGTGCCGGGCCGGCCGCCGGCGCGGAACATGTAGTAGGAGACGGTCGCGACCAGCAGCGGCATGAAGATCGCGGTCAGCAGGAAGAACCAGGACAGGGTCAGGCTCTTGACGTGGAAGCGAAGGCCGATCCAGATCAGGCGAAGGGTTCTCACGCCCGCTCCAGGGTCGCACGGAACGACGAAGAAGATGCTTTCCACCCGTGCATCAGCCGGCCGATGCCGATCAGGCCGAGGTTGCCCATGTCCCGCTCCGGTGCCGGCAAAGCCGGCACCTGCGCTCCTGGGAGCCTCCGTCGAGCCTACGGCTCATCATGTCCCGCTCCGGTGCCGGCAAAGCCGGCACCTGCGCTCCTGGGAGCCTCCGTCGAGCCTACGGCTCATCATGTCCCGCTCCGGTGCCGGCAAAGCCGGCACCCGCGCTCCTGGGAGCCTCCGTCGAGCCTACGGCTCATCATGTCCCGCTCCGGTGCCGGCAAAACCGGCACCTGCGCTCCTGGGAGCCTCCGTCGAGCCTACGGCTCATCATGTCCCGCTCCGGTGCCGGCAAAGCCGGCACCTGCGCTCCTGGGAGCCTCTGTCGAGCCTACGGCTCATCACTCGCCGACGAGGGCGACGTACGCGTCCTCGAGGGTCGGCTCGCGGCCGGCGACGCGCCCGATCGTCGCTCCGTCGAGCATTCCGAGCAGCGTCTGCGTCAGCGCGAGGCCCTTCGCGGACTGGACGAGCAGTACCTGCGCCTGGTCGCGTTCCTCGACGGCGACCGAGGTCACGCCCGGCACGCCGCGCAGTCGCTCGATCGCCCCGTCGGCGACGCCGAACGCCTCGATCTCGATCACGGTGCGGTCGGCGACGGTCGCCTTCAGGTGGCGGGGCGTTCCCTCGGCGACGATCTCGCCCTTGTTGATCACCGCGATCCGGTCGCAGAGGTCGTCGGCCTCGAACATGTAGTGCGTCGTCAGCAGCACGGTCTTGCCGGCCTCGGTCAGCCCCGCGATCGTCCTCCGCAGCTCGCGGGCGCCGACCGGGTCGAGCCCGATCGTCGGCTCGTCCAGGAACACGACCGGCGGGTCGTGCAGCAGTCCGCGTGCGATGTGGAGGCGCTGGCGCATGCCCCGTGAGTACCCCTCGACGCGCTCCTTCTCGCGGCCGGTCAGCCCGACGAGCTCGAGCAGCTCGGCGATCCGCGGGCGCTGCTCGCGCGGGGGCACCGCGTACAGCTCGGCGAAGTAGCGCAGGTTGTCGAGCGCGGAGAGCCGCTCGTAGAGGCCCCGCTCGCCGCCGAAGACGTAGCCGATCCGCTTGCGCACCTCGCGCGCGTCCTTGACCACGTCGAAGCCGAGGACGCTCGCCGATCCCGAAGTCGGGATCAGCAGCGTGATCAGCATCTTGATCGTGGTCGTCTTCCCGGCGCCGTTCGGCCCCAGCAGCCCGAACAGCTCGCCTTCCGGAACCTCGAACGAGACGCCGCGCACCGCTTCGACCTCGATCATGCGGCGCCTGAAGATGCCGGTCGAGGTCCTGTACGTCCGCTTGAGCTCTCGAGCTTCGATCGCCGCCATCGGGACGGGAACCTACCTGCGCGCCCGGGTGACCAATTGTGAGGTCTTCCCGACCGACCGTTGCCAGGATCCTCACGAGGCTCTTCGCCTACTCTCAGGTTGCCCTCCTATCCTCGGGAAGAGCCGGTCGACGACAAAGGGGTGGGGAATGACGCGAAGACACGTGGCGGTTGGGGCGATCTGCACGCTCGCGGGCTGCGGTGCCCTGGCCGCGGCCGCGTGGAGCGCCTCGACCGGGCCCGACCCGACCCGGCTGCCGCTCGGAGACGGGAAGGTCTCGACCTCTGCGAAGCGTGGCTACGTCTACGCCTGCGCCCAGGGCGCCGGCCGGGGCGGCGCGGAGCACGCCGGCTCGTGGATCACGGGCTCGACCTTCGATCTGACCGCAAAGCCGACCGTGGACGGTCGCGTACTCTGGCCCGGGCGGGTCACCTTCACGGTGAAGGGGAGCTCTCTGGTCGTCTCCGGCAACGGGCTGCCGAAGGGGGCGGCAACCGGCAGCTTCCCGATCGCCACGAGCGACGACGCCTACGTCTACGACCGCAACCCGAACTCGATCATGAGCCAGAGCGTGACCGTGACGCTGCCGGCGAAACCGGCCCTCGCGAGCAAGCCGTCCTGTCTGCCGATGGGGCCGATCGGTGTCGCAGTGGACGGCGTCCTCATCTTCAACGCCCTCGACGCGGCCAAACGCGATGCTGTCGCGCACGAGATCCAGGACGTCTGCGGCGGTCATCCGCAGCAGGGCGGCATCTACCACTACCACTCGATCCCGGCCTGCGTGACCGGTACGACGGTGAAAAGCCAGGAGCAGCTCGTCGGGTACGCCTTCGACGGCTTTCCGATCTTCGGGCCTCGAGGTGAGAACGGGAAGCTGCTCGCGGACGCCGACCTCGACGCCTGCCACGGTCACGTCGGCTGGGTGACGCTGCGCGGCAAGCGCGTCCGCACCTACCACTACCACGCGACACTCGAGTATCCCTACACGCTCGGGTGCTTCAAGGGGACGCCGCGTGTGACGTCGCTGTCGGCTCCGGGCGGTTAGCGGCGGGGTCGCAATTCGACTGTGGCTCTCCTTCGCAACAGCCGAGCTTCAGCTTGCAGCGTCCGCACTGCCACGTCCCGTGCACCCAGCTCATCGGGGTGCCGCACCGCCAGCAGATCTCTGAGCTCATCCCGCCCACACTACGAAAATGCCCGGACACGGCTGCTACACTCGGGCGGCGCGGCGGCGTAGCTCAGTTGGTTAGAGCAGCGGAATCATAATCCGCGTGTCGGAGGTTCGAGTCCTCCCGCCGCTACCTTCCTCGAAGCATCAAGCGACAGAAGAAAGAAGAACGTGGCCAAGACCGGCGTCAGAGACAAGATCACGCTCGCCTGCACGGAGTGCAAGCGTCGCAACTACGAGTCGACGAAGTCGAAGCGCAACACGCCGGACCGCGTCGAGCTGAAGAAATACTGCCGCTGGTGCAAGTCCCACACGCCGCACCGAGAGACGAGGTAGGGGCTGATGGCCCGTCAGACGAGAGCCGATCGGCGGGCGCGTCGGGAGGCGCGCGAGCAGTCGGGCGCTCCGGTCGAGCGGCGCCCGCAGCCCACCGCGCGTCCGGCTGCGCAGGCTGCGACGAGCCAGGCAAGCCGCCAGATTCCAGGCGCGGGGGCGAAGCGCTTCGTCGGCGAGGCCGTCGGCGAGCTCCGGAAGGTCGAGTGGCCCGGTCAGAGCCAGGTGATCCAGGGTACGGTCGTCGTGATCATCGCTTGCGTGATCATCGGCACGTACCTGTACTTCGCCGACCAGGTGTTCAGCAAGTTCGTCAGCAAGGTTCTCCTCGGGCAGTAGGAAGGCATCCATGTTTCAGTGGTACGTGATCAACACCTATTCCGGGCACGAGAACAAGGTCAAGACCAATCTCCTGCACCGGATCGACTCGATGAATCAGAGCCCACGCTTCCGGCGGGTCGTCGTCCCGACCGAGCAGGTGATCGAGACGAAGGACGGACAGAAGGTGCAGATCGAGAAGCGCGTGCTGCCGGGCTATGTGCTGGTCAACATGGATCTGAACGACGACGCCTGGACGGTCGTCAAGAACACGCCGGGGGTGACCGGCTTCGTCGGCGCGGGCTCGAAGCCCGTGCCGCTCTCCCAGGGCGAGGTCGACCGGATCCTGCACACCGGTGCCGCCAGCGGCGATCGCCTGCGAACGCAGGTGGAGTTCTCGCTCGGCGAGTCGGTGAAGGTAACCTCGGGGCCGCTCTCCGACTTCGACGGCGAGATCGTCGAGGTCAACCAGGAAGGCCAGAAGCTGAAGGTGCTCGTCGACATCTTCGAGCGCCAGGTTCCCGTCGAGCTCGGCTTCGACCAGGTGAAGAAGATCGATTGAAAGGAGCGTGACGTGCCTGACTTCAGTCTGGCACTCACACGGTTTCGATGAAGAAAGTACTGACACTGATCAAGCTCCAGATCCCCGGCGGGCAGGCCAACCCGGCGCCCCCGGTCGGCCCAGCGCTCGGCCAGCACGGCGTGAACATCATGGAGTTCTGCAAGGCCTTCAACGCCCAGACCGCCCAGGACAACGGGCGCATCATTCCGGTGGAGATCACCGTCTTCGAGGACCGCTCCTTCACCTTCATCACGAAGACCCCGCCGGCCGCGGTTCTGATCAAGGAGGCGCTGAACCTCGAGAAGGGCTCCGCCGAGCCGAACCGCGACAAGGTCGGCCGTCTGCGGCGAGACCAGCTGCGCCAGATCGCCGAGACGAAGATGCCGGATCTGAACGCGCGCGACGTCGAGGCGGCGATGCTCGTCATCGCCGGTACGGCACGCAGCATGGGAGTCGAGGTCGAGCCTTAGATGCGTAGGCTTGACGGAGCATCCATAAGCCCGGAGGCGTCGGCGTGTACGGCGCCGGAGGAATAATGGCCCAACACGGCAAGCGCTACAGCGCGGCCCGCGGGGAGATCGACCGCGAGCAGGCGTACTCGCCGCTCGAGGCGGTGAAGATGGTCAAGGGCTTCGGCTCGGCCAAGTTCGACGAGACCGTCGAGGCGCACATTCGCCTCGGACTGAACGTGCGCCACGCCGACCAGCAGCTGCGCGGGACGCTGATGCTCCCGCACGGCACCGGTAGAGAGCTGCGCATCGCCGTCTTCGCCGAGGGTGAGAAGGCCAAGGAGGCGGAGGCCGCCGGCGCGGACGTCGTCGGCGGCGCCGATCTCGCTGCGAAGATCGAGAGCGGCTTCGACGACTTCGACGTTGCGATCGCGACGCCCGATCTGATGGCCACGGTCGGCAAGCTGGGTCGCATCCTCGGCCCCCGCGGGAAGATGCCGAACCCGAAGACGGGCACCGTGACGATGGATGTCGCCAAGGCGGTGCAGGAGTCGAAGGCCGGCAAGCTCGAGTACCGCACCGACCGTGGTGCGAACGTGCACCTGCCGATCGGCAAGAAGAGCTTCGGCGAGCGCCAGCTGCTGGAGAACTACGCGACGCTGATCGAGGAGATCGTGCGTGCGAAGCCTTCCGCGGCGAAGGGCCGTTACATCAGGACGATCACGCTGGCGACGACGATGGGCCCGGGGGTGCACGTCGACACGACGCGCACCCGCGCGATCACCGAGGAGCTAGGAGAATCCGCTGATGCGGAATCCTCTACGGAGGACGCTAGAGTTACGGCGTAGACATCGACGAGGGCGCCCAAGACGGCTGGCAGTCATGAGACAGAAGCCCAGTCCAGGCAGTTCCTGTGAGAGCAAGATGCTCTCCCGAGGGCTCGCCTGCGGCGAGCCCGAGTCTTTTCCGGAGGAAACGACATGTTGAAACAGGACAAGGAACGGATCGTCGGGGAGCTGGCGGAGCGGCTGAAGAGCACGTCGACGCTGTTCGTCGCCGACTACCGCGGCCTGAGCGTCACCGAGATCGACGACCTGCGCTCGAAGCTCATCGAGCACGGCGCGCGCTTTACCATCGTCAAGAACACGCTGACGCGCCGGGCGGCGACGGAGGCCGGTACGGAGGCGCTGCTCGCCTTGCTCGACGGGCCGACCGCAATCGCGTTCATCGAGGCCGACGGTGACATGGTCGCGGTCGCGAAGGCGCTGGCCGACTCGGCGCGGACGACGAAGGTCCTCACGATCCGGGGCGGGATCCTCGACGGCGCTCCGATCGGTGTCGAGGACGTCAACAGCCTCGCGACGCTGCCGCCGCTCGACGTACTCCGCGGCCAGGTGCTGGGCGCGATCACCGGTCCGCTGATCACCGTGGTCGGGCTGATCTCGGCGCCGGTACGCGACCTGCTCGGCCTGATCGACGCGCGGATCGAGCAGCTGAAGGAGCAGGGCGACACGACCGCCGCCGAAGCCCCCGCAGCAGAGGCGGCCGCCGAGGAGGCGACCGTAGTCGAAGAACCCGTCGCCGCCGAGTCGGACGCCGAAGAGGCAGTCGCTGCGACACCGGACGACGCGAACCCGGCGACCGATGAGGCTGCGACCGAGCAGCCGAGTCAAACCGAAGAGGAGGAGCAATAGACATGGCAGCAACGGGAGTCGACAAGTTGTTCGACGAGCTCGGGAAGATGACCGTGCTCGAGCTGGTGGACCTGAAGAAGAAGATCGAGGACGAGTGGGGGATCACCGCCGCTGCGCCGGTTGCGGTTGCGGCTGCGGGCGGCGCTCCGGCCGGCGACGGCGCGGTTGCCGAGGAGCAGAGCGCGTTCGACGTCATGCTCACCGGAGCCGGCGAGAAGAAGATCCAGGTGATCAAGGTCGTCCGCGCGATCACGGGACTCGGCCTCAAGGAGGCGAAGGACCTCGTCGACGGCGCCCCGGCTGCCGTCAAGGAGGGCGTGAACAAGGAAGAGGCCGACTCGATCAAGGCGCAGCTCGAGGAGGCCGGCGCCGGCGTCGAGGTCAAGTAACGGCTCGCCGCGGCTTCGCCGCGTGGCTCGCACGCACGGGGGAAACGGCCGGTTTCCCCCGTGATCCCCCTTCGCCAAGCGGCGCACTCGGTCGCGGCGGCGATGCGCCTTCTGCCGCTCAAGCCGCTTCGGTTTGAGGCAGAATGAGGAATACGACCGTCCACGCGGTCGTTATCCCTTGCGCAGGGACCGGTCCGTTAGGTATCTTGCAGGGTTCGCGCCCACCGTTCGCTCGACCGCCGCCGTAGTAGACATTCTCAAGGGAGGCTGTTCCATTTGACCAGCAGGGTTGCTGCGCCTCACGCGCGCAAGACTTTCTCGCGCCTCAAGCACGTTCTCGACCTCCCCAACCTGATCGACATCCAGAAGGCCTCGTTCAACTGGTTCCTCGACGAGGGCCTGAGGGAGACGATCGACGATATCTCGCCGATCGAGGACTACACCGGAACGCTCGCGGTGGAGTTCGCCGAGTACGAGTTCGGGGAGCCGCAGTTCTCGATCAAGGAGTGCAGGGAGAAGGACCTGACCTATCAGGTGCCGCTCTCGATGACCGTCCGCTTCGTCAACAAGGAGACGGGCGAGATCCGCGAGCAGCGGGTCTTCATGGGGGACTTCCCGATGATGACCGACCAGGGCACCTTCATCATCAACGGCACCGAGCGCGTGATCGTCACGCAGCTCGTACGTTCCCCCGGCGCCTATCTGATGGAGCCGAAGGACGCGACCAAGCAGGTCTTCACCGCCAACCTGATGCCGAGCCGCGGCTCCTGGCTGGAGCTGGAGATCGACAAGAAGGGAATCGTCTTCGCCCGAATCGACCGTAAGCGCAAGCTGCCGATCACGACCCTGCTCCGCGCCCTGCCGGCCGAGGACCCGTCCACGGGGTTCCAGCTCGACACCAGCTCGAACGAAGCGATCATGAAGCTGTTCGGCGACTCGATCTTCATCGCGGCGACGCTCGAGAAGGACGCCACCACCCGCGAGGAGGAGGCGCTGATCGAGGTGTTCAAGAAGCAGCGTCCCGGCGAGCCGCCGACGCTCGACAACGCCCGGAACCTCCTGCGGACGCTGTTCTTCGATCCCAAGCGTTACGACCTGACGAAGGTCGGCCGCTACAAGCTGAACCAGCGCCTCGGCGTCGGCGTGCCCGACGGAACCCGCGTGTTGACGACCGAGGACATCCTCGCCCTCGTCCGCCGGCTCGTCGACCTGCCGAAGCAGCTCGGCGTCGATCCCGAGTCGAAGGACTTCGCCGCCGACGCGATCCAGATGTCCCGCGATCCGATCCGCGCCGAGCTGGACGAGTACGAGGACTTCGGCAACCGCCGCCTGCGCACCGTCGGCGAGCTGATCCAAGAGGCGTTCCGGGTCGGTCTCTACCGGATGGAGCGGGTGGTCCGCGAGCGGATGACGACGGAGGACGTCGACACGATCACGCCGCAGACGATCATCAACATCCGGCCGGTCGTCGCCGCGCTGAAGGAGTTCTTCGGCTCCTCGCAGCTGTCGCAGTTCATGGATCAGACCAACTCGCTCTCCGGGCTGACCCACCGCCGCCGCCTGTCGGCGCTCGGAGCCGGCGGCCTGACGCGTGAGCGGGCACCGATCGAGGTGCGCGACGTCCACCCGACCCATTACGGGCGCATGTGCCCGATCGAGACCCCCGAGGGGCCGAACATCGGCCTGATCGGGTCGCTCGCCTCGTTCGCGACGATCTCCGAGTTCGGCTTCATCCAGACGCCGTACCGGCGGGTGGTGAACGGCAAGGTGACCGACGACATCGTCTACCTCGACGCCGCCGAGGAGGCGCAATACACGATCGCGCAGGCGTCGGAGCCGATCGACGACAAGACCGGAAAGTTCCTCCGTGACCAGGTGCTCTGCCGCTCACACGAGGGCGAGGCGGTGACCGCGGCACCGAAGGACGTCGAGTTCATGGACGTCGCCCCGGCCCAGATCGTCTCCGTCGCGACCGCCCTGATCCCGTTCCTCGAGCACAACGACGCCAACCGCGCGCTGATGGGCGCGAACATGATGCGCCAGGCGGTACCGCTGATGATCACGGAGCCGCCCCTGATCGGCACCGGGCTCGAGTACCGCGCTGCCGTGGACACGGGCGACGTGGTGCTCGCCGAGCGGGCCGGAACCGTCGTCGACGTCGATGCCGAGAAGATCGTCGTCGAGTCGAAGGACGGCAAGGACGAGTACCACCTGACGAAGTTCATGCGCTCGAACCAGGGAACGCTCACCCACCAGAAGCCGATCGTGCCGCTGGGCGCGAAGGTCAAGGCCGAGCAGGTGCTCGCCGACGGCAGCTCGACCCGGGAGGGCGAGCTCGCGCTCGGCAAGAACCTGTGCGTCGCGTTCATGCCGTTCGAGGGCTACAACTTCGAGGACGCGATCGTGCTCTCCGAGCGGCTCGTCAAGGACGACGTGCTCTCGTCGATCCACATCCACGAGTACGAGATCGACGCTCGCTCGACCAAGCTGGGCGACGAGGAGATCACCCGCGACATCCCGAACCGCTCGGAGGAGTCGCTGAGCGACCTCGACGAGCGCGGCGTCGTCCGCATCGGCGCCGAGGTCACCTCCGGCGACCTGCTCGTCGGCAAGGTGACACCGAAAGGCGAGACCGAGCTGACCGCCGAGGAGAAGCTGATCCGCGCGATCTTCAAGGAGAAGGCGCGCGAGGTTCGCGACACCTCGCTGAAGGTGCCCCACGGCGAGGGCGGCAAGGTGATCGACGTGAAGACGTTCTCACGGGAGGCGGGCGACGACCTGCCCCCGGGCGTGAACGAGCTCGTCCGCGTCTACGTCGCGAAGAAGCGCAAGATCGCGGAGGGCGACAAGCTCGCCGGCCGCCACGGGAACAAGGGCGTGATCTCGAAGATCGTCCCCGAGGAGGACATGCCGTTCCTCGAGGACGGAACGCCGGTCGACGTCGTCCTCAACCCGCTCGGCGTTCCGAGCCGGATGAACATCGGCCAGATTCTCGAGACGCACCTCGGCTGGGCCGCCTTCCACGGCGTCTTCGCCGAGAACGGCGAGCAGAACGGGCCCACACCGATCGCGACGCCGGTCTTCGACGGCGCGAGCGAGAAGGACGTCGACGACGCGCTGATCGAGTGGACGAAGCAGAACCCCGAATCGCCGATCAAGCTCAACGTCGACATGAAACGGCCGGAGGGCCGCCGCTGCTCGGGCAAGGTGCGGCTCTACAGCGGCAAGACGGGCGAACCCTTCCAGGAGAAGGTGACCGTCGGCTACATGTACATCCTCAAGCTGCTCCACCTCGTCGACGACAAGATCCACGCGCGGTCGACGGGGCCGTACTCATTGGTCACCCAGCAACCGTTGGGTGGGAAAGCACAGTTCGGCGGCCAGCGCTTCGGCGAGATGGAGGTGTGGGCGCTCGAGGCCTACGGTGCCGCGTACACGCTCCAGGAGATGCTGACGATCAAGTCCGACGACACGGTCGGACGCGTGAAGGCGTATGAGGCGATCGTCAAGGGCGAGAACATCGCCGAGCCGTCGATCCCCGAGTCCTTCAAGGTGCTGCTGAAGGAGATGCAGTCGCTCGCGCTCGACGTGCACGTCATCTCCGAGGAGGGCACAGAGGTGCAGGTCCGCGAGGAGGACGACGAGCTGCTCCGCGCCGCGGAGGAGCTGGGCATCGACCTCTCGCCGGGCTCGCTCCGGGCGACTCCCCGCGAGGCGACCGCCGAGGAGGTCGAGGAGGGCCAGGACCGCGTCGACCTCGACGGCGAGCTGACCCTGCCGGCAGACGAGGCGCTCGGCGACCTCGTCGTCGATGTCGCCGACGACGGGGACGGCATCCCGGCACCCCTCGACGCCGACCTGGCCGACGTCGAGCTGGAGGACTAAGTGATCACGCCAGTTGCTGCGCAAACGGCTAGCCGGCACGGCTGGCCGAACGAGAGTGAAGCCAGGTTGCGTAAAGGATTGACGGAAGGGAGAACCGTGGGGCGGACGTTCACCGCTAGCGCTTTCGCCGGAGGTGAAAGCGCATGATCGACATCAACGAATTCGACGCGATCCGCATCGGCCTCGCGTCGCCGAAGCAGATCCGCGACTGGTCGTCCGGCGAGGTCACGAAGCCGGAGACGATCAACTACCGCACGCTCAAGCCCGAGCGCGACGGCCTGTTCTGCGAGCGCATCTTCGGCCCGACCAAGGACTGGGAGTGCTACTGCGGCAAGTACAAGCGCGTTCGCTACAAGGGAATCATCTGCGAGCGCTGCGGCGTCGAGGTGACACGCCAGAAGGTCCGCCGTGAGCGCATGGGCCACATCGACCTCGCCGCCCCGGTCAGCCACATCTGGTTTTTCAAGGGTGTGCCCAGCCGGATCGGGTATCTGCTCGACATCGCCCCGCGCGAGCTCGAGAAGGTGCTGTACTTCGCCGCCTCGATCGTCACGTCGGTCGACGTCGAGGCCAGGGCGAAGGATCTGAACGACCTCGAGGACAAGGTCCGCTCGGAGAGCGAGCGGATCGACGTCGACCGCGACGAGCAGCTCGCCGCGCTCGAGGGGCGGCTCCAGCGGCGCCGCGACTTCTTCACGAAGGGCAAGGAGAAGAACTTCGACGAGGACGACGACTTCTGGGTGCGCGGGCTGAACAACTGGGCCGAGGAGCAGGTGCTCCCGACGCTCGAGGAGGCGCGCGGTCTGGTCGGCGGCCTCTTCGTGGAGATCGCCCCGAAGATCTCGACCGAAGACTCGAAGAAGATCCGCGAGCTCGTCCGGAACACGGCGATTCGCGACGATCGCAAGCTCGCCCCGCGCGAGCTGGAGGCGGTCGCGGTCTCCGCGATCCAGATCCGCGAGGCGCTCGCACCGCTCTACAAGCAGTTGGCGAAGGCGACCGGCTCCAAGAAGGGCGCGGTCACCAAGCACGTGAATCGCATCGTCGAGGGCCTCCTTTCCGGCGGCGAGCTCTCCGCCGACGACGCGGCGCTCGTCGAGGGAGTGGACGCGAAGAACCTCGAGAAGGCACGGGGGCTCGGCAACGGGCTGCTTCAGGACGTTCTCGACCAGGCGCCTGCCGATGCCGACGCCGAGGCGATCCGCGAGCAGACGAACGACCTCTGCCTGCGGACGGACGGCAAGATCGCGAAGGAGGATCTCGACGCGATCGTCGCGTGGATCCAGAAGGTCCGTGAGATGTACCTCGACATCGAGTCCCGGCGGAACGACGCTCGGGAGGCCGCGGTCGAGGCGGCCCGGCGCCTCGAGACGACGTGGCAGCTGTTCAAGGATCTCGAGCCCAAGCTGGTCGTCAACGACGAGCAGATCTTCCGCGAGCTGAAGGACCGTTTCGGATCCGCGTACGGCTTCGGGATCTACTTCAAGGGCGGGATGGGCGCCGAGTCGATCCGCGAGCTGCTCAAGGACCTCGACCTTGTCCAGGAGGCAGCCTCGCTTCGCGAGACGATCCGCACCTCCAAGGGCCAGAAGCAGGCCCGGGGGATCAAGCGGCTCAAGGTCGTCAACGCCTTCATCAAGTCCGAGAACCGGCCCGAATGGATGGTTCTCGACGCGGTCCCGGTGATCCCGCCCGAGCTGCGCCCGATGGTGCAGCTGGACGGCGGCCGCTTCGCGACCAGCGACCTGAACGACCTCTACCGGCGGGTGATCAACCGCAACAACCGTCTCAAGCGGCTGCTCGACCTCGGCGCGCCCGAGATCATCGTCAACAACGAGAAGCGCATGCTCCAGGAGGCGGTCGACGCGCTGTTCGACAACGGCCGCCGCGGCCGGGCGGTGACGGGCCCGGGCAACCGTCCGCTGAAGTCGCTCTCGGACATGCTCAAGGGCAAGCAGGGCCGGTTCCGCCAGAACCTGCTCGGCAAGCGCGTCGACTACTCGGGCCGCTCGGTGATCGTCGCCGGGCCGAACCTGAAGCTGCACCAGTGTGGACTGCCGAAGCTGATGGCGCTCGAGCTGTTCAAGCCGTTCATCATGAGCCGGCTGGTCGAGCGGAAGTCGGTCCAGAACATCAAGGCGGCGAAGAAGTACGTCGACTCGATGACCGCCGAGGTCTGGGACGTGCTCGAGGAGGTGATCGCCGAGCACCCCGTGCTGCTCAACCGCGCGCCGACGCTCCACCGCCTGGGCATCCAGGCGTTCGAGCCCGTGCTGGTCGAGGGCAAGGCGATCCAGGTGCACCCACTCGTCTGCCACGCGTTCAACGCGGACTTCGACGGCGACCAGATGGCGGTCCACCTGCCGCTGTCCGCCGAGGCGCAGGCCGAGGCGCGCATCCTGATGCTCTCCTCGAACAACATCCTCTCGCCGGCACACGGGCGACCGCTGACGACGCCGACCCAGGACATGATCCTCGGCGGCTACTACCTCACCTACTGCGACCAGGATCTCTCGAAGGTCGACGTCACCAAGCTGAAGCAGGCGGATCGCCCGAAGCGCTTCGGCTCGGAGGACGAGGTCGTGCTCGCGCTCGAGGCGAAGCAGGTCGAGCTCCAGCAGCCGATCGAGTACCGGCGGAACGGCGAGGTGATCCTGACCACGCCGGGACGCGTCGTGTTCAACGCGGCGGTCGAGCGCTCGCTCGCCGAGGCGTACCGCGGCGACGGCACGCCCGTGCCGCACACCTTCATCAACCGGACGCTTCCGAAGAAGGAGATGGACGGCCTGATCACGGAGCTGTCGGACCGGCACGGCACGCACACCCTCGCCAGCGTGCTCGACACGATCAAGGCGCTCGGATTCCGGTACGCGACCCAGGCCGGAGTGACGATCTCGAAGAACGACATCGTCATCCCGCCCGAGAAGGAGCAGATCCTCGCCGAGTACGAGAAGCGCGTGGCCGAGGTCGAGGCTCAGTACGAGCGCGGCCTGATCACCGAGGAGGAGCGGCACGAGAGCATCGTCAACATCTGGACGGAGGGGACGGACACCGTCGCCGACGCCATGGAGAAGACGCTTTTCGAGCTGAATCCGATCTTCATGATGGCCAACTCGGGAGCCCGCGGGTCGTTCAAGCAGATCCGCCAGCTTGCCGGCATGCGCGGCCTGATGGCCAACCCGAAGGGCGAGATCATCGAGCGACCGATCAAGGCCAACTTCATGGAGGGCCTGTCGGTGCTCGAGTACTTCATCTCGACGCACGGTGCCCGCAAGGGGCTCGCCGACACGGCCCTGCGCACGGCCGACTCGGGCTACCTGACCAGGCGCCTGGTCGACGTCGCCCAGGACGTGATCATCCGCGACCAGGACTGTAAGACGGACGAGTACATCGAGCTGGCGATCCACCTGCCCGAGGGGTTGAACCGGAGCCTGCTCGGACGGTTCGTGGCGAAGGATGTGTTCAAGCCGCTTTCGTCCGGCAAGCCGGGCAAGACGAAGCTCGCGGAGAAGGGTCAGGTGCTCGACTTCAAGGCGCTCGCCACGATCGTCGACGAGCTCGAGGGCGGCGAGATCGAGACTCTGCCCGTCCGGTCCGTGCTCAAGTGCAAGAGCGAGTACGGGGTGTGCCGCGCCTGCTACGGCATCTTTCTCGCGACCGGCGGGATGTGCGAGGTCGGCGACGCGGTCGGGATCATCGCCGCGCAGTCGATCGGCGAGCCGGGGACCCAGCTGACGATGCGCACGTTCCACACCGGCGGCGTCGCCGGCGCCGACATCACGCACGGCCTGCCCCGCGTGGTCGAGATCTTCGAGGCGCGCAACCCCAAGGGTGCCGCCCGCCTCGCCGAGATCGGCGGCAAGGTGCACGTCGAGGAAACCGAGCGGGGCCCCAAGGTGACGGTCGAGCCGATGAGCGTGTCGGAGGAGGCCGAGGAGCCGAAGGAGTACCAGCTGCCGCGGCGGACCCGCCTGCTCGTGAAGACGGGCGACGACATCCAGCCCGGCGATCCGCTCCACGAAGGCTCGCTCAACCCGGCCGACCTGCTCGAGCTGCACTACCGGGGCGGCCGAGGCTCGACGCCGACCGAGCTGTACCTCGTCAGCGAGGTGCAGAAGGTCTACAAGTCGCAGGGAGTCGATATCCACGACAAGCACATCGAGCTGATCGTCCGGCAGATGCTGAAGAAGATCCGGATCGACACCTCCGGCTCGAGCGACTTCCTGCCCGGCCAGATGGTCGACAAGGTGGCGCTCGAGCGCGAGAACAAGCGGGTGAAGAAGGAGAAGGGCGAGCAGGCAGTGTTCGAGCCGCTGATCCTCGGGATCACGAAGGCGTCGCTCGCGACCGAGTCCTTCCTCTCCGCCGCCTCGTTCCAGGAGACGACGAAGGTCCTCACTGACGCGTCGATCGAGGGGAAGGTCGACCGTCTGCTCGGGCTGAAGGAGAACGTGATCATCGGGAAGCTGATCCCGGCCGCGACCGGACTGAAGAAGTACCGGACGATCGAGATCGGCCCGTCGTCGAAGGTGCCGAAAGAGGCGTACGAGCGAGAGACGCTCCTCGCCGCGCTCGAGGAGATCGGCTCCGACGGCGGCGGGATCGACCTCGCGTCGTTCGACTTCGACTTCGGCGGCCAGGCCGACGCGAACGACGAGTCGAAGCCGCGAACGGCGGTCGAGGCCGAGGAGATTCCCGAGGTCGACGCCCCGCTCGACGAGGGGTAGACCACGGTGTTTGCGCGGAGGCCTTGGCGGCCTCCGCGCGAACACCTAGCTGTGGTCGTGATGCGAGCGTTCGGACTCATCGTCGCGCTGGCGTGCTCTGCCGCGGTCGCGCCGTCAGGCGTCGGCGCGGCAGTCGCCGGCCAGTGCGGGCTGCCCGACGCGAATCCGCTCTGGATCGACTACTCGGAGGGCTCCGTCGGCTTCCGCCAGGCCGTGTTCGCGAAGCCCGGCATCGTCGCGGCGACGTCGGGCACCGCGGTCCCGGCCGCGCTCCGGAGCGCCGGCGCCCAGACGGTCTACTGGCACATGAAGCTCGGAACGATCGTCGGGACGACGACGGCCCCCGCCGATCCGGGGACGATCCCGGCCGCCGCGGAGAAGCTCTTCGACAAGGCCGCCGCCTCGTCCGGGTGCCAGACCCCGTTGATCGCCCTGAACGAGCTGAACGGCGCCTCGACGACAACCCCGTGGACGGACACGAACGCTCAGTACCGCGCGAACGTGCTCGAGCTGATCCGGCAGCTCTCCGGCCGGGGAGCGCGTCCGTTTCTGCTCGTCTCCTCGGCGCCGTACACGGGCGGCGACGCCGCCGACTGGTGGCGTCAGGCGGCCCAGGCAGGGGACATCGTCCCCGAGGTCTACTTCAACGCCCCGGCGGTGGCGAAACAGGGAGTGATCCTCGGCAGCCGGCGGATGAGGACCGTGATCCGATCGAGGATCGCCGCGTTCACCGCGATCGGGATCCCCGTCTCGAAGCTCGGTTTCGTGCTCGGTTTCCAGTCGGGGCCGGGAGCCGGCGGCCGGGAGGGGCTCCAACCCTCGAGCGCCTGGCTCGAGTTCGTCAAGCTGTACACGCTGGCAGGAAAGCGGGTGGCGGCCGAGTTCGGCGTCGCCACCGTCTGGACCTGGGGGTGGGGGACGTTCAACACCGCCGGCGCGGACGCCGACAAGCAGGCGGCCGCCTGCGTCTACCTGTGGACCCGCGACCAGAACCTCTGCGACGCGCCGGGCGCGGCGGGCGCAGGCTTCGACGACTCGTTGAGCGAAGGGCAGATCGAGCTTCCGCGTGGAGTGCAGTGCGCGCTCGACGGCAAGTCGCTGCGCCAGACGGACCTCTCGCGCCTGACCGTGATCACCCACGACCGCGACGTTGCGTACACGATTCTGTTCGACCGGCTGGTCGAGACGCAGCTGGCGACGATCTCCGCCGACCGGGTGCGCCAGGCCGAGCAGGCGATCGTCGACGGCAGCTTCGGCGGCAACCGCGCGGCGTTCATTGCCGCGCTGACGAAGGCGGGAGCGAACATCTACGTTGCCAGGGCGGCGATCGCCGACGAGCTCCTCCGGGCGCAGGCCGAGGGGGCGATCGCGGTACCCTCCCCCACGCCGGCCCAGATCCAGGCGTTCTACACGGCGTACCCGGACACGCTCGTCCGCCGGTTCAAGGTCGCCCCGGCGGCCTCGTGGCTGGGGAATCGCACGTCGGGCTTCGCCCTCGCCGCGTCGGCACCCGCGGCGCTCTTCCGGCTTCCCTCGCTGCTCGCCTCGCCGTTCACGACCGGCCTGGGCTCGTACACGGTCACCCCGTTCGACCAGCCTCTGCCGCTCGGCGCGCTCGCCCTCGAGACGGTGCGGCCGGCGATCGCGACCGCGCTCCGCTCGTTCGCACGCGCGCAGGCGTACGAGGACGCCGCCCGCAAGCGCGCGGAGTCGGCGCTGAGCCGCACGATCTGCCTCCGCGACGACCTTCCGGACCCGAGCGTCGTCTCAGTCTCGACCTACCTTCCGTTTCTGGCGCTGGGCTCATGAGCCAGTGATGTCGATGGGGCCGACCCGCCTGACAACGCGGCCGCGGACCTGTGCGGCTGGTGCGGGCGTTACTCCTACAGCATTTGCCGCCAGCGGTTCCTCATGCGGGCGCGCGCCCTCGCTTCCCGGAGGAGTGCCCAGGCGGGCATCGTCCCGTAACGAGAGCCAAGACCGCATCGCACCTCCGCCGTTGCTGCCGGAGCTCCCGAACGACGAATCAGCGAAGCTACGGCTCCAGGCTGCAGCTCACGATGCCGGCAGTGACGCTCGACGACGTGCCGTACGCCCCGTAGTCCCCGTAACCCGACCCGGTGGCCGACTTCGGGGGGAAGAAGGAGACGTCGATCTGCCCCTCGTCGCCGTCGGCGAAGAACGTCGCCCCGATCTCGGTGTAGCTTCCGTCCTTGGCGACCGTTGCCGTGCCGAACACGGGGCTCAATCCCGCCACCCTGCCGGACAGGCCGACGATCTTCCCCGCGGCGGTCGGCTTCTTGGCGGTGAAGCGGAAGAAGCCGAGGTCGCCGCTGAACGGGCCACCGCTGAGCTGAACACAGAACGAGTTGCCCGCCGTCGACGTGAACCTGGCGGCGGTGAGCACGGCGAGCGCAACGAGCAGCGCGCCTGCGAGAAACCACCTGTGCATGCTTCCCTCCTTGTGACGACTGTCGCGGGCACCTTACGGCCATCGATCGGCCGTGTCGACCACCTCGGGTCGCCTCCGGCGTCGAGGTTGGTTACGCGGAGCCGGCGAAGGGATCCTCGATGCGCACGCCGGCGATCGTCGAGCCCGCCGCGAGATCTTCGGTGACGAGGGTTTCGCACCCGGCTGCCCGCGCGGCTGCGACGACGAGGCCGCCCCAGAACGAGACCTGAGTGTCTCGGCTGATCGCGATTCCGTCGCGTACAAGTCGAGCGTCGGTAACGACGATAGGGAGCTTGCTCAGCTCGTCGACCGCTGTTGCAGCATCCCGTTCGCTCATGGGTGTCGCCAGGCGGCGGGTGGCGACGACGTAGAACTCGGACAGCACCTGGGCGCTGATCACCAGGTCGGCTCCTCTGTCCTCGAGCAGCCTGCGGGCGATGGTTCGCTTACCGGGATCGGCGGCGTCGACGGCGTAGACGATGACGTTCGTGTCGACGAACGTCCTACCGGGCATGGAGCTCGTCGCGCGACCACGAGCGGCCTCCGGGGCCGCTGGACGCGCGCGCCCGGCCGGCGAGCTCGAGGAACCCGACGATCCCGTCTCGCGCCGAGACGCCGACGTAGTGCTCCAGGTACCGGCGTACGACCGCGTTCACCGACGTCCCCTGCTCGAGCGCCCGGACGCGCGCCTGGCGCAGCAGGTCCTCGTCCACGCTCAGCGTCAGGTTCGTCGCAGGCACGGAATCAGTGTACCACGGATTACGTGTGACAGCTCGCCGACGCCCGCCGGAACCTGTGGGGCGCGCCTCGCAAGCTTGCGAGTCGCCTATATGCGTATTATATAGCTCGCATGTTAGAGTATTGTCCCGCATGAGTCGTCCCCGGAATCCGTTCAGCTTCGGCGATCTGGCCCTCGACGAGACGTTCACCGATCGGGACGACGAGCTTCGTTCCTTGAAGGCGGACATCCTGAACGGCCAGAACCTGGTCATCTTCGCGCCGCGTCGCTACGGGAAGTCGTCGCTGGTGTGGCGGGCGATGCAGGAACTGGCGAAGGACGACGACGTCCTGATCGCGCAGGTCGACCTGATGAAGACCCCGACCAAGGAGCAACTCGCCTCGCGGCTCGCGCAGGCCGTCTACGAAGAGATCGCGACTCCGCTCCTCCGCGTTCGCGAGCGGGCGGTGCAGATCTTCCGAAGCCTGCGAATCGTTCCGGTGATGACGGTGGATCCGATCGACGCCTCGCTCGGGTTCAGCTTCTCCGCCGGCCGGAGCAAGGACGACGTCGACGCAACTCTCGAGAAGCTGCTCGAGCTCCCGGCGGAGCTGTCCGCGGAACGCGGCAAGCGGGTCGCGCTCGTGTTCGACGAGTTCCAGGAAGTGCTCGACCTCGACCCGAACCTCCCGAGCCTGATGCGCGCCGTCTTCCAGTCGCAACCCGATGTCGCGCACGTCTACCTGGGAAGCAAGCGCAGCATGATGGAGAAGCTGTTCAACGACGTCAACGAGCCCTTCTGGCGGAGCGCGAAGCAGATGGAGCTCGACGTCATCCCCGCGCCGGCGTTCGCGGCCTTCATCCGGGAGCGCTTCGAAGCGACGGGACGCACGGTCGAGCCGGAGGTGGTCGCCGCGATCCTCGACACGACCGGGGGCCATCCCTACGGGACCCAGGAGCTCTGCTATGCGCTCTGGGAAGAGACGCCGAGTGGCAGGACCGCCCACCAGGCCGAGCTCCAGGCCGCGCTGACTCGGGTCCTCCGCTCCGAGAACGCCCACTTCACGCGCATCTGGGACCGGGCATCGAGAGTGCAGCGGGCGACCCTACAGGCGCTCGCGACCGAGCCGATGGCCTCGATCACGAGCGACGAGTACCGACGCAGGCACGGACTGCCGGCCAGCTCGAGCGTCCAGCGGGCGCTGGACGCGCTGGTCGCGGACGAGCTCATCCTCAAGGAACGACCGGGCGACTACCGCATCGCCGAGCCGTTCCTGGCCGAGTGGATTCGCAGCCACGGCAGGTAGCCCTTCGCTTCGCAGCCGCCAACCCGCCGCTCAGTACGCGTCCTGCACGCCCAGGTACGAGGACCGGGACGTCTGCGGTGCCGCGCCGACGCGCGGTGTCTCCGAGGCGACGCGGCCCTTACCGGCCTCCTTGGCACGGTAGAGCGCGTCGTCGGCGCGCTGGAAGAAGCCGGCCGGCTCGTCCTGCGTCCGCAGCTCTGCGATCCCGGCGGAGAGGAGCAGCTGGCCGGCGTGGGTGATCGGCCGCGACGAGACTCCGGCCTGGATCCGCCCGTACAGGTGCTCTGCGTCGTCCAGCGTCGACTCGGGCAGGATCACGGCGAACTCGTCGCCGCCGACCCGGCACGCGATGTCCGAGTGCCGAACGACCTCGCGAACGCGCTCCGAGACCTCGGCTAGAACGGCGTCGCCGGCGAGGTGCCCGACCCGGTCGTTGATCGCCTTGAAGTTGTCGACGTCGAAGACGATCAGCGCGAGGCGGCGGTTGTACCGCTGGGCGCGAGCGGTCTCGCGTGCGAGCGTCTCGTGGAAGTAGCGGCGGTTGTGCAGCCCTGTCAGGGCGTCGAGGTCGGCCTGATGGCGCGCTTCCCGGAAATGGCGCGCGTTGTCGATCGCCGGTCCTGCTCTGAGGACGAGCGCCTCGATCTCCGCGACGACGTCGTCGCCGAAAGGACCGCTGGACGTGCGCGAGAACACGCTGAGCTGGCCGATCGGCTCGCTCTCGCCCTGGATCGGCACCGCCAGACCGGAGACGATCGAGGGAATGTCGCTCGAACCCGGCTTGGGGTCGGCGCCGTAGTCGAGCACGAGCGATCGCACCCGCCGTCCGGCGGGTACCGGCCCGACCGCATACTCCTCCGCCTCCTCCGGGGTGATCCCGACCGCCGTGGTTACGGGCTCGTCGTCCGGCCCGAGGATGTTGATCAGCGCGGCGTCGACACCACTGAGCGCGCCCGCGGCGTCAAGGGTGCGGTTGAGCACCTCATCGAGGTCGATCGTGCCCGCAAGCTCTCCCAGGACGCGGTCGCGGCGGCCCTCCTCGCGGGTCTGCTCGAGGGCTTCGGTCAGCTCACGGCCCATCGCGTCGATCCGACCCTTCAGCTCCTCGACGACCCGTGAGATCGCTGCCTCGCCGGGCTCGGCCCGGCGCATGCGCCCACGTCGGACGAACGCGACGATCAGGACCAGCGCGACGATCGCCGAGGCGCCGACCGAGACGAGGACGGTCGTCAACGGGTACTTCCCTTCGGATTGTCGATCCCTACGAGCATTCCTCTCCCCTGGAAACGGCTGCGCAGAGCGCTGCCGGCCCGCACCTAACTGTAGTCGCCTCCGTCGAAAATGACCATCCCCGCCCCGGAAACGGGTCGAGTTGTCGTTTGACGTTGCCTCGGCGCTTTCGCTACCATGCTCACCCGGGTCGGCGTGGGCTTCGCCCCGCCGCCCTTTTGTTGTGTGCAAGCCCTCTCCAGGAGTGCGATACCACCCCTAAATCGATGCCGACTGTCAATCAACTTGTCCGGAAAGGCCGAACCGCGCCGAAGGCGAAGGTCAAGACCCCTGCGCTCCGCGGAGCCCCGCAGAAGCGCGGCGTCTGCACACGCGTGTACACGACCACGCCGAAGAAGCCGAACTCGGCTCTGCGCAAGGTTGCGCGCGTCCGCCTGACGAACGCGATGGAGGTCGGGGCCTACATTCCGGGCGAGGGACACAACCTCCAGGAGCACTCGGTCGTGCTGATCCGCGGCGGCCGCGTCAAGGACCTGCCTGGGTTCCGCTACAAGGTGATCCGCGCCGCGCTCGACTCCTCCGGCGTCGCCGACCGCAAGCAGGGCCGGTCGAAGTACGGCGCCAAGAAGGGCAGCTAGAGGAGTGCCGCGCCGCGCCGAGATCCAGGTCCGGACGCTCGATCCCGACCCCGTCTACAACTCGCGCCTCGTCGCGCAGGTGATCAACCGCGTGATGACGGCCGGGAAGCGCTCGACCGCCGAGCGGATCGTCTACGGGGCGCTCGACAAGATCGGCGAGCGCACCGGCAAGCCGCCGCTCGAGGTGCTCGAACAGGCGGTGAAGACGGTCACGCCCGTCCTCGAGACACGCAGTCGCCGAGTCGGTGGCGCGAACTACCAGGTGCCCGTCGAGGTGCCGCAGCGGCGGGCACGCACGCTCGCGATCCGCTACCTCGTCACGTTCTCGCGCGATCGGCGCGAGAAGAGCATGGACGAGAAGCTGGCCGCCGAGATCCTCGACGCGACGAACCAGCAGGGTGGCGCCTGGAAGCGCAAGGACGACATGTACCGCATGGCCCAGGCAAACAAGGCGTTCGCGCACTACCGGTGGTAGCGATGGCGACCGTGGAGAAACGAGATGCCGCAGCGACCCTCGGACGCGTGCGCAACATCGGGATCATGGCGCACATCGACGCCGGCAAGACGACCACGACCGAGCGGATCCTCTACTTCACCGGCCGGACGCACAAGATGGGCGAAGTTCACGAAGGCGCAGCGGTGATGGATTGGATGGAGCAGGAGCAGGAGCGCGGGATCACGATCACCTCCGCTGCGACGACGGCGTTCTGGCGCGACTTTCGGGTCAACATCATCGATACGCCCGGGCACGTGGACTTTACCGTCGAGGTCGAGCGCAGCCTCCGCGTCCTCGACGGCGCGATCGCCGTCTTCGACGCGGTCGCAGGTGTCGAGCCGCAGTCGGAGACGGTCTGGCGGCAGGCGGACAAGTACCGTGTCCCGCGCATCGCCTTCATCAACAAGATGGACCGCACCGGCGCCGACTTCTTCGCCTCGGTGCAGTCGATGGTCGACCGTCTCGGCGCGCATCCGGTCCCGGTACAGCTGCCGATCGGCCAGGAGGAGCACTTCCGCGGCGTCGTCGACCTCGTCGAGATGCGGGCGGTCGTCTGGACGGACGACCTCGGGACGAACATGCAGATCGAGGAGATCCCGGCCGAGCTGGCCGAGCAGGCGGACGAGTACCACCATCAATTGATCGACTCGGTCGCCGACCACGACGACGAGCTGATGGAGACCTACCTCGGCGACGAGTCGTCGGTGACGCCGGACATGCTCAAGCGCGCGCTGCGCAAGGCGACGCTCGACTCGATGGTCACGCCGGTGCTCTGCGGGACGGCCTTCAAGAACAAGGGCGTCCAGCCGCTGCTCGACGGGGTGATCGACTACCTACCGAGTCCGCTCGACGTGCCGCCGATCCACGGGATCGACCCGCGCACCGAGCACGAGCTCTCCCGCCGGCCGATGATCGACGAGCCCTTCGCCGCCCTCGCCTTCAAGGTCATGTCCGACCCGTACGTGGGGAAGCTGACCTACATCCGCGTGTACTCGGGCCAGATGAAGCAGGGCGACCGGCTCCTGAACACGACCACGGGGAAGAACGAGCGCGTCGGTCGCATCCTCCAGATGCACGCGAACCACCGCGAGGAGCGGGAGGAGATCGGCGCGGGCGAGATCGCTGCGATCGTCGGCCTGAAGGCGACGACCACGGGCGACACCCTCGCCGTCGACACCGCACCGATCCGGCTCGAGTCGATGACCTTCCCGGAGCCGGTGATCGCCGTCGCGATCGAGCCGAAGACGAAGGGCGACCAGGACAAGCTCGGCGCCGGCCTCCAGCGTCTGGCCGAGGAGGATCCGACGTTCCGGGTGCGCACCGACGACGAAACCGGGCAGACGCTCATCTCCGGGATGGGCGAGCTGCACCTCGAGATCATCGTCGACCGGCTGATGCGCGAGTTCAGCGTCGACGCCAACGTCGGCCGCCCGCAGGTCGCATACCGTGAGACGGTCGGCAAGGCGGTCGAGAAGATCGAAGGCAGGTTCGTCCGCCAGACCGGCGGGCGCGGCCAGTACGGGCACGCGGTGATCAACCTCGAGCCGACCGATCCCGGCGACGGGTACGAGTTTCTCGACAAGATCGTCGGCGGCAAGATCCCGCGCGAGTACATCTCCTCGGTCGACCTCGGCATCCAGGAGGCGATGGAGTCGGGCGTCCTGGCCGGCTACCCCGTCGTCGACGTCCGCGTCATGCTTGTCGACGGGTCGTACCACGACGTCGACTCGAGCGAGATCGCCTTCAAGATCGCCGGCTCGATGGCGTTCAAGAACGCGATGCAGCGGGCGAAGCCGAAGCTGCTCGAGCCGGTGATGGCCGTCGAGGTGGTCACGCCGGAGGAGTACCTCGGCGACGTGATGGGCGACCTCAACTCCCGCCGCGGTCGCGTCGAGGGCCTCGAGCCGCGCGGCAACGCGCAGGCGATCCGGGCCAGGGTCCCGCTCGCCACCATGTTCGGCTACGCCACCGACCTGCGCTCGACGACGCAGGGGCGGGCCACGTTCACCATGCAGTTCGATCGCTACGAGCAGGTACCAGCCACGATTTCTGGCGAAATCGTCGCGAGCGAGACGGGAAAGCAAACAGGTTAGGTTCGCCTGACCTTTTACCGGAGGTAATAGGCATGAGCAAGCAGAAGTTCGAGCGCACCAAGCCGCATCTGAACGTCGGCACGATCGGTCACATCGACCACGGCAAGACGACGCTGACGGCTGCGATTACGAAGGTGCTCGCCGAAAAGGGCACGAATACCGCCGCCCGCTCGTTCGAGTCGATCGACAACGCACCCGAGGAGCGTCAGCGCGGGATCACGATCAACACGGCGCACGTCGAGTACGAGACCGACAACCGCCACTACGCGCACGTCGATTGCCCGGGCCACGCCGACTACATCAAGAACATGATCACGGGCGCCGCGCAGATGGACGGCGCGATCCTGGTCGTCTCGGCGGCCGACGGCCCGATGCCGCAGACACGCGAGCACATCCTGCTCGCCCGCCAGGTCGAGGTGCCGTACATCGTCGTCGCGCTGAACAAGGCGGACATGGTCGACGATCCCGAGCTCATCGAGCTCGTCGAGATGGAGGTCCGGGAGCTCCTGTCGAAGTACGAGTTCCCCGGCGACGACATCCCGATCGTGCAGGTCTCGGCGCTGAAGGCGCTCGAGGGCGACGAGCAGTGGGTTCCGAAAATCCTCGAGCTGATGGAGGCGGTCGACAGCTACATCCCCGAGCCGCAGCGAGACGTCGACAAGCCCTTCCTGATGCCGATCGAGGACGTGTTCACGATCACCGGCCGCGGCACCGTCGTCACCGGCCGGATCGAGCAGGGCCAGATCAAGACGGGCGACGACATCGAGATCGTCGGCATCCACGAGAAGACCGAGAAGACGGTCGTCACCGGCCTCGAGATGTTCAACAAGATCCTCGACTTCGCGCAGGCGGGCGACAACGCAGGCGCACTGCTCCGTGGAGTCAAGCGCGAGGACGTCGAGCGTGGCCAGGTGCTCGCAAAGCCGGGCTCGATCACGCCGCACACGCACTTCAACGCCGAGGTCTACGTCCTCTCGAAGGACGAGGGCGGGCGGCACACGCCGTTCTTCAACGGCTACCGGCCGCAGTTCTACTTCCGCACCACCGACGTGACCGGCTCGATCAAGCTGCCCGAAGGCCAGGAGATGGTCATGCCCGGCGACAACACCAACATGGAGATCGAGCTGATCCAGCCGATCGCGATGGATCAGGGCCTCCGCTTCGCGATCCGCGAGGGCGGTCGCACGGTGGGTGCCGGCGTCGTCACCCAGGTGATCAAGTAGCGAGAGGGAGAGAGGGACGTGGCACAGCAGAAGATCCGCATCCGGCTCAAGGGCTACGACCACAAGCAGGTCGACAAGTCCGCGCGCGACATCGTCGAGACCGCCGAGCGCTCCGGAGCGACGATCACCGGGCCCGTGCCCCTGCCCACCGAGAAGAACGTCTACTGCGTGATCCGCAGCCCGTTCAAGGACAAGGACTCGCGCGAGCACTTCGAAGTGCGCACTCACAAGCGCCTGATCGACATCCACTCGCCGACGCCGAAGACGGTCGACTCGCTGATGCGGCTCGATCTCCCGGCCGGAGTTGATATTGAGATCAAGCTTTAGCTTGATTCAATATCGACCATAAATATCGGGTTTTAAGGTTGGAGAAATGAAAGGCATTATCGGAAAAAAAATCGGCATGACCCAGCTCTTCGACGAGGAGAGCGGCGTCGTGACCGCGGTCACGGTAATCGAGGCTGGGCCGTGCCCCGTGATCCAGGTCAAGACGGTCGAGACGGACGGCTACGAGGCCGTCCAGCTTGCATTCGAGCCGGTCGCGGCGCGTAAGATCACCCGGCCCGAAGCCGGCCATCTGAAGAAGGCCGGCGTCGAGGCCCATCGCCACCTGGTCGAGTTCCGCGGCCGCTCCGAGCTCGTGCTCGGGGAGGCGGTCACCGTCGGGGCGTTCGAGCCCGGCGATTCGATCAAGGTCGCCGGGATCGGGATCGGCAAGGGTTTTGCCGGCACGATCAAGAGGCACCGGTTTCACCGCGGCCCGAAGTCCCACGGCTCGCACAACATTCGCAAGCCCGGCTCGATCGGCGCGTCCGCAACGCCGTCCCGCGTCTTCAAGGGGATGAAGATGGCGGGCCGGCTGGGCGGCAAGCGCGTCACCCAGGTCGGGTTGAAGGTGCACGAGGTCGACCCGGAACGGAATCTGCTCCTCGTCAAGGGGGCGATCCCGGGCCCGAAGAACGGTATCGTCGAGATCAGGGAGGAGAGGGCGCATGCCGGCCGTTGATGCGCCGCTGCTCGACGCCGCGGGCAAGGCCGCGAAGCAGGTCACCCTCGACGGCGGCATCTTCGCCGCTGCGGTGCAGCCCCACCTCGTCCACGAGACCGTTCGCGCCGAGTTGAACGCCCGGCGCGCCGGCACCCGCGGTGCGAAGAGCCGCGGGAAGGTCTCGGGCGGCGGCGCGAAGCCGTGGCGCCAGAAGGGCACGGGCCGCGCCCGCGCCGGCACCACACGTGCCCCGCACTGGACCGGCGGCGGCGTCGCGTTTCCGCCCACGATGCGTAGCTTCGAGGTCAAGGTGAATCGCAAGGTCTCTCGCGCAGCGCTTCGATCTGCGCTGGCTGTACACGCACGAAATGGGTCGCTCGCCCTGGTCGATGGGTCGTCGTTCGCGGAGCCCTCCACCAAGGGCGCGGCCGCATTCCTGGAGGCCTGGGGCAAGGAGCGCCCACTGGTGCTCGTTGTCTCCGACGACGAGCACGCGATCGCGAAGAGCTTCCGCAACCTCGAGCAGGTCGCGGTCGTCGCGCCCTCCGAGCTCGAGGTCGCCGCGGTCGTCTGGGCGAGCTCGCTGCTCGTGTCGCAGTCCGCGCTCGAGTCCCTCCAGGCACGCGCCGGCGGCGGCAGCGTCGAGCCGGCCGACGCGCGGGAGGAGACGGAGTGAGCCTCAGCGCCCGGGACATCCTGATCGCCCCTGTCGTCTCCGAGAAGAGCTACAGCCTGATCGAGGCGCGAAAGTACTCGTTTCGCGTGCACCCGGACGCGCACAGGACGCAGATCCGGCAGGCGGTCGAGGAGCTGTTCGAGGTCAAGGTCGTCGCCGTCAATGTCTCGAAGGTCCAGTCCAAGCCCAAGCGGCGCGGTGCGATCCGTGGCACCAAGCAGGGCTGGAAGAAGGCGATCGTCCAGGTGCGCGAGGGCGACGAGATCCAGATCTTCCAGGGAGCACAAGTCTGATGCCGGAGATGCTGCGCATTTCCGGGGTGGGCGTGTTTGAGATGGAGGCGCGCTAGTGGCTCTGAAGAAATACAAGCCGACTTCTCCCGGACGTCGCTTCATGTCCGTCTCCTCGTTCGAGGAGGTGACGAAGTCGGAGCCCGAGAAGTCGCTGACCGCGCCGCTCAAGAAGACGGGCGGGCGGAACGTCAACGGCCGCATCACCACCCGCCACCAGGGCGGCGGGCACAAGCGGCGCTACCGCGTGATCGACTTCAAGCGGCGCAAGGACGGCGTCCCGGCAAAGGTGGCCGCGATCGAGTACGACCCGAACCGGTCGGCCCGGATCGCGCTGCTCCACTACGCCGACGGCGAGAAGGCATACATCCTCGCGCCGGCCCGCCTCGAGGTCGGTGCGGTCATCGAGTCGGGTCCCGCCGCCGACATCAGGCCCGGGAACGCGCTCCCGCTCGAGAACATCCCGACCGGCACGATGGTGCACAACGTCGAGCTGAAGCCGGGGCGCGGGGGTCAGATGGCCCGCAGCGCCGGAGCCGGAGTGCAGCTCGTCGCCAAGGACGACGGCTACGGTGTGTTGCGGCTGCCCTCCGGGGAGATGCGCCGGGTGCTGCTGAGCTGCCGCGCCACCGTCGGCCAGGTCGGCAACGTCGATCACGAGAACCAGACCGGCGGCAAGGCCGGGCGCAGCCGCTGGCGCGGCAAGCGGCCTACCGTCCGCGGCTCGGCGATGAACCCGGTCGACCATCCGCACGGCGGCGGTGAGGGCAAGTCGAAGGGCGGACGCCACCCGGTGACGCCGTGGGGCGTGCCGACGCTCGGCAAGCGCACACGCAGGAAGCACAAGGAGTCCGACAAGTTGATCGTCCGCGCCCGCCGTCGCGGGAAAGAGAAGCGATGAGAGGGTCCAGATGAGTCGCAGTTCGAAGAAGGGACCGTTCGTCGAGGAGCGCCTGATGAAGCGGATCGAAGACATGAATACCTCCGGGAGCAAGCGGATGATCCGCACCTGGTCGCGCACCTCGACGATCTTTCCGGAGATGGTCGGGCACACGATCGCCGTCCACGACGGCCGCAAGCACGTGCCCGTGTTCGTCTCCGAGCAGATGGTCGGCCACAAGCTCGGCGAGTTTGCGCCCACCCGCATGTTCCGCGGGCATGCCGGTGACCGCCAGACCCAGGTGAAGAGGGGGTAGGCGTCGTGGCCTCTGCCGAGATCCAGACCGTGCGCGCCCAGGCGAAGTGGGTGCGGACGTCGGCGCGCAAGGCGCGCGTGGTCGTCGAGCACGTCCGCGGCCGCAGCGTGCCCGAGGCGCGCGCGGTGCTCGCCTTCACCTCTCGCGCCGCTGCGCGCGAGATCGAGAAGGTGCTTGCGTCGGCGGTCGCGAACGCGGAGGCGAATCACGGGCTGGTCGGAGACGAGCTGATCGTCTCGGCCGCGGTCGTCGACGAGGGGCCGACGCTGAAACGCTGGCGGGCGCGTGCGCGCGGCCGGGTCGCGAGGATCAAGAAGCGCACCTGCCACATCACACTCGTTCTCGCGCCTGCGGCGCAAGAACGACCAGCTGGTGGGGCGGGGCGAGGCCGTGCGGCGGGGCGAGGCCGTGCGGCGGGGCGAGGCCGGGCGGCGGCCTCTGCTTCCGAGACATCCGGAGGCGGGGAGTCTCAGAAGCCGAAGCGCGCAGCGAAGTCGGCGCCGAAGACCACACGGAACCCATCCAAGACAGCTAGCGCGCGGGCGAAGCGCGCGCGCAAGGAGGCGTAGTGGGCCAGAAGATCCATCCGGGCGGCCTCCGTGTCGGCGTCATCCACGACTGGAAGTCGAACTGGTACACGTCGGCCAAGGAGTTCGAGGGGGCGTTGCTCGAGGACATCAAGATCCGCGAGCACATCAACCGCAAGCTCGGCCACGCGGGGCTTTCGGACATCCTGATCCGCAAGGACAAGCAGCGGATCACGATCGACATCTACACCGCCCGCCCCGGGATCGTAATCGGGAAATCGGGCGTCGAGGTCGACGCTCTGCGCCGCGACGTTCACGCGATGACGCACAAGAACGTCCACATCAACATCAACGAGATCAAACGGCCCGAGCTGGACGCCAAGCTCGTCGCGCAGTCGATTGCGGAGCAGCTCCAGAACCGTGTCAGCTTCCGGCGCGCGATGAAACGCTCGCTGGCCTCGGCGATGCGGTCGGGGGCCCATGGAGTGAAGATCAAGTGCGGCGGCCGCCTGGGCGGCGGGGAGATGAGCCGGGTCGAGAGCTACTCGGAGGGCCGCGTGCCCTTGCACACGATCCGCGCCGACATCGACTACGGCGCCTGCGAGGCCAAGACGACGTTCGGCCGGATCGGCGTGAAGGTTTGGATCAACAAGGGCGAGATCATGCCGGAGGGCTATGAAGGCGCTTCGCAGCGCGACTCCCGGCTCGGCGATCAGGACCAGGCCCGCCGCCGGGGCGGCGCCTCGGAGGGGCTCGCAGCCTCACGCGAGAGCGGCCGTGGCCGCCAGGCCGACCGGGAAGGCCTCGGACCGGTGCGCAAGCGCCGCGGAGGCGGCCCCGGCGGTGCCGGCGGCGGACCGCGCGGCTCGCGGGGCGGGCGGGGCGGGGGCGCACGTCAGAGAGGGCCGGACGGCCCGCGGCCCGACGCGCGCGGAACCTCCGGAGGCGGCGGCGCCGTCACTCCGAGCGAGCCGCCGTCCGAGACTGTCGACGCGCCCGTGCTCGACGCGCCGGCGACCGCAGGTCCCGAGGAGACGACGAAGGTCGACCGACCCGGAGGCGAGAGCTAGCCGATGCTGCTCCCCAAGAAAACCAAGTACCGCAAGGTCCAGCGCGGCCGCCGGCAGGGCACCTCGAAGGGCCAGACGACCGTGCACTTCGGCGACTACGGGCTCAAGGCGCTCGAGGCCGGCTGGCTGACGAACCGGCAGATCGAGGCCGCCCGAATCGCGATGACGCGCAAGATCAAGCGCGGCGGCAAGGTGTGGATCAACATCTTTCCGGACAAGCCGGTGACGCAGAAGCCGGCCGAGACGCGCATGGGCTCCGGCAAGGGCTCGCCCGAGCACTGGGTCGCGGTCGTCAAGCCGGGTCGAGTGATGTTCGAGCTGGCAGGGGTTCCGGAGCAGCTCGCCAAGGAAGCGCTCCGCCTCGCCGGCAGCAAGCTATCGGTCCGGACGAAGATCGTCCAGCGGGAGGCTGATCTCTTTGAGTAACAGGACAGCTGGGCTCGCCGCGCGGGCCGTATCGGTCAGGGCTCTGACCCGGAGGGGCAGAGGCCGGCCGTCTCGCGGGGTGCAGCTGCGATGAGGGCGCGGCAGTTGCGCGACCTGACCGACGTCGAGCTCCAGCGCAGGCTGCTGGAGACGCGTCAGGAGCTCTTCAACCTTCGCTTTCAGTCCGCGACCGGCGCGCTCGAGAACTCGGCGCGCCTGCGCCTGGCAAAGCGGGAGATCGCCCGCATTCTGACGATTCGGCACGAGCGTGAGGACGCTCTGGAGAGGAAGCGCTAGGAATGGCTGACGAGAAGAGAAAGACGACCGCGAAGAAGGCCGAGGAGACCGACGCGACAGCGGCGGCGCCCGAGGCCGCGGCTGCCGAGGCGAAGCCGAAGCGCACCCCGCGGAAAGCGGCGGACCCGAAGGCCGAGGCCAAGCCGAAGCGCGGGGCCAAGAAGGACGACGCGGCCGACGCGACCGCTGAGCCGAAGCCGAGGCGGACGCGCAAGAGGGCCGAGGAGACCGCCGCCGAGCCCGCCGAGGCGCCGGCCGTCGTCGAGGAGGTCGAGGCGGAGGCCGAACAGGTCGAAGCCGAGCCGGAACCCGTATCCGTGCCCGTCGCCGAGGAGCCGGTAGCGGCCGAGGAACCTGTCGCGGTCGAGGAGCCCGTCGTGGCGGAGCCGGAGCCCGGGCCGGAGGCAGTGTCTGACACTGTCGTGTCAGACACTCCGGAGCCTGTTGCGGCGGAGACGGAATCCGGGCCGGAGGCAGTGTCTGACACCGTCGTGTCAGACACTCCGGAGCCTGTTGCGGCGGAGACGGAGCCCGGGCCGGAGGCAGTGTCTGACACCGTCGTGTCAGACACTCCGGAGCCTGTTGCGGCGGAGACGGAGCCCGGGCCGGAGGCAGTGTCTGACACTGTCGTGTCAGACACTCCGGAGCCTGTTGCGGCGGGGACGGAGCCCGGGCCGGAGGCAGTGTCTGACACTGTCGTGTCAGACACTCCGGAGCCTGTTGCGGCGGAGACCGAGCCCGGGCCGGATGCGGTGTCTGACACCGTCGTGTCAGACACTCCGGAGCCCCCCGCGGAACCCGAGGCTGCTGCGCCGGCGGTGGAGGAAGCGCCTCCTGCTCCGTCCCACCGCGGGCCGAAGCCGAAGAAGAAGCGCCCGCCGCGCGCCGAGCGCCGGCAGCGACCCAAGACCCGCCG
The DNA here is from genome assembly GCA_963803325.1 of uncultured Actinomycetes bacterium. Lineage (GTDB taxonomy): Bacteria > Actinomycetota > Thermoleophilia > Gaiellales > Gaiellaceae > DATBLE01. The sequence goes on from CAWDLU010000001.1 coordinate 502,518, forward strand.
CGCTCCCTCGACGGAGCGCAAGGCGCTGGTTCGCCTGCCCAAGCCCGAGGGCGAGCGCGGCCGCGAGGTGCAGCGGCGCGGCGTCGTCGTCTCCGCAGCGATGGACAAGACGATCGTCGTCCGCGTCGACTCGGTCAAAGCTCATCCGAAGTACAAGAAGGTGATCCGCCGCTCGACGAAGTTCCACGCCCACGACGAGCAGAACCAGGCGAAGGCGGGCGACGTCGTCCGCATCGTCGAGACCCGTCCCCTCTCGAAGACGAAACGATGGCGTCTCGCCGAGATCGTCGAGGTCGCCAGGTGACCCTGCCGGCGACAGCCTCGAGGGGTTCCGCGTGATCCAGCAGGAAACCCGACTTCGGGTGGCCGACAACACCGGCGCCCGCGAGCTGCTGTGCATCCGCGTGATGGGCGGGTCGCACCGCCGCTACGCGCGGGTCGGCGACATCATCGTCGGCACGGTCAAGACCGCCACCCCCCAGGGCGCGATCAAGAAGGGCGAGGTCGTGCGCGCGGTCGTCGTGCGTACGAAGAAGCCGTTCGGTCGCGAGGACGGGACGCAGATCGCGTTCGACGAGAACGCGGCCGTGATCATCGACGCCCAGCGGAACCCTCGCGGCACCCGCATCTTCGGGCCCGTCGCCCGCGAGTTGCGCGAGAAGAACTTCATGAAGATCGTCAGCCTGGCCCCCGAGGTGTTGTAGATGGCCCAAACGATGAAGGTACGCAAGGGCGACCTCGTGCAGGTGCTCTCGGGCAAGGACCGTGGCAAGCAGGGCCGCATCGTCGAGGCGCGCCCCGATCAGGGCAAGGTCATCGTCGAGAACCTCAACATCGTCAAGCGCCATACGAAGCCGCGGCCGATGAAGGAGGCCAACCGGATGGGCGGCACCTCGATGATCCCGGGCGGCGTGATCGAGAAGCCTGCGCCGCTCGCGGTGTCGAAGGTGATGGTCGTCTGCCCGACGTGCAACCTGCCGACCAGGGTCGGTCACGTGGTCAAGGAGATCAAAGGCCGCCGCGTGAAGATCCGGGTGTGCAAGCGCGAGGGGTGCGGGGAGGAGCTCGACAAGTGACCAAGGGCAAGCCGAACGGGTACGCGCCGCGTCTAAAGGAACGGTACGAGCAGGAGCTCCGCGCCAGCCTGCAGGAGGAGCTGAGCCTCTCCTCGGTGATGCAGGTTCCGCGCGTGACCAAGATCACTCTGAACATGGGCGTCGGCGACGCCAAGACCGAGGCGAAGGCGCTCGACAGCGCCATGGACGAGCTGTCGACGATCGCCGGGCAGCGCGCCCAGATGCGGCGCGCCCGCAAGTCGATCGCCGCGTTCAAGCTTCGCGAAGGGATGCCGATCGGGGCGCGCGTGACGCTGCGCGGTGCCCGCATGTACGAGTTCCTCGACCGCCTCGTCTCGATCGCTCTGCCGCGGATCCGAGATTTCCGCGGGCTCGACCCGGGCTCCTTCGACGGCCGCGGCAACTACTCGCTCGGAGTCCGCGAGCAGATCATCTTTCCGGAGATCAACTACGACGACGTCGCCACCGTGCGCGGCCTCGACATTGCCATCACGACATCGGCGGCCGACGACGAGGCTGCGCGGGCGCTGCTCCGCGGCCTCGGCCTGCCGTTCGCCGGCGAAAGAAGGGAAGCGGAGTAATGGCCAAGAAGTCGATGATCGCCAAGGCCGCCCGGCCGCAGCGCTACAAGGTACGCGAGTACTCGCGCTGCAACCGGTGTGGACGCCCACGCGCGGTCTTCAAGAAGTTCGGGCTCTGCCGCATCTGCCTGAGGGAGCTCGCCCACGCGGGTGTGATCCCCGGGATGACCAAGTCTTCCTGGTGAACCAGGAAGACTAGAGAGACGAGAATGCTTACCGACCCAATTGCAGACATGCTGACTCGGATCCGAAACGCCAACAAGGCGCTCCAGGAGACCGCAGCCATGCCCACTTCCCGCTTGAAGCAGGACATCGCGCGCCTGCTCAAGGAGGAGGGCTACATCCGCGATTTTCGCATCGAGAAAGGCGAGTCGTTCGACACGCTCGTCGTCGAGCTGAAATACGGCCGGAGCCGCGAGCGGGTGATCACGAACCTGAAGCGGATCTCGAAGCCCGGCCGCCGGATCTACGCGCGCAAGGACCGGATGCCGCGCGTGCTCGGCGGCATGGGAACCGCGATCCTGTCCACCTCGAGCGGAGTGATGACGAGCCGGAGCGCCCAGGAGCGCGGCATCGGCGGCGAGGTCATCTGCTTCATCTGGTGAAAGTCTCACGACTTCACCAGGACGAATCTGAGGAGAATCGAACATGAGCAGAATCGGGAGAAGCCCAATCGAAGTGCCCGCCGGAGTTTCGGTGTCGATCTCGCCCGGGCGCGTGATGGTCAACGGGCCCCTCGGCGAGCTCACGCAGGCCGTCCCCGCGCGGATGGCGATTCAGCAGTCGGAGGGCACGATCACGGTTGCCCGGCCCACCGATCGCGGCGACGACCGCGCGCTGCACGGTCTGACGCGCACGCTCGTCGCGAACATGGTCGAAGGAGTGACGAAGGGCTTCGAGAAGCGTCTGGAGATCCAGGGCGTCGGATACCGCGCTTCGCTTCGCGGCGAGGCGCTCGAGCTGAACGTCGGCTTCTCACACTCGGTCGTCAAGCCGGCGCCGGCAGGCATCAGCTACGAGGTCCCCACCCCGACCGAGATCGTCGTCAAGGGAATCGACAAGCAGCAGGTCGGCCAGGTCGCCGCCGAGATCCGCAAGGTGCGCCCGCCCGAGCCGTACAAGGGCAAGGGCATCCGCTACGTGGGCGAGTACGTGCGTCGGAAGGTCGGGAAACGAGCATGAAGGCCGCGAAAAATGCTGCGCACTTTTCGCGGGGCGTTCTCGTCGCTTCGCTGCGCTCGCCGATGAGAGCGAGGAGAGACTGATGGCGACGCTTACGGCACGCGAATTGCGGTTGCGGCGGCATCGTCGCGTGCGCGGGAAGGTCTCGGGCACCGCCGAGCGGCCCCGCCTGACCGCGTTCCGATCCAACCTGGGCGTCACCGCCCAGCTGATCGACGACCAGGCGGGCAAGACGCTTGCGGCGGCCAGCTGGCAACAGCTGAAGAAGACCTTCAAAGGATCGAAGATCGACCAGGCCAAGGAGGTCGGCAAGCTGCTCGCGGCCAACGCCAAGAAAGCGAACGTCGAGAGGTGCGTCTTCGACCGCGGCGGCTATCTGTACCACGGACGCGTCAAGGCGCTCGCCGAGGGCGCGCGCGAGGGAGGACTCGAGTTTTGACCAGTGTCGAACGGGAAGTATTCGCGCGCGAGGAAGCGCGCGAGCTCAAGGAGCGGGTGGTCGAGATCAACCGGGTCGCCAAGGTCGTCAAGGGCGGCCGGCGATTCTCGTTCACCGCTCTGGTCGTGATCGGCGACGAGGTCGACCGCGTCGGTGTCGGCTACGGGAAAGCGCGTGAGGTCCCGCTCGCGATCTCCAAGGCCGTCGACGACGCGAAGAAGAACCTCTTCACCGTGCCTCAGCACGGCACGACGATCACCCATGAGATCCTCGGCCGGTTCGACGCCGCGCGGGTCCTGCTGCGCCCGGCGAGCGAGGGCACCGGGGTGATCGCCGGCGGCGGCGTCCGCGCCGTCCTCGAGCTCGCCGGCATCCGCGACATCCTCGCCAAGAGCCTCGGCACGACCAACCCGATCAACATGCTGAAAGCGACCGTGAACGGCCTGAAGGCGCTGCGTCGCCCCGAGGACGTCGCCCGCGCCCGCGGCCTGGAGATCAGCAGAGTGCTGCCATGGGTGGAACCCGTCTCTTCGGTCGCTGACGCACCCGATACCCCGGATGCCCCCGTCGGGGATTCCCCGGCCACGGACGAGCAGGCGGGCGCGGTCGGAAGCGAAGTGCCGTGAGCAAGGTCAAGTTGACCCAGATCCGCAGCGGAATCGGTCAGAGCGCGCGCCACCGCGGGACTCTACGCGCGCTCGGCCTGGGCAAGATCGGCCGCAGCGCCGAGCAGGAGGAGGGGCCGGTGCTCGCCGGTATGCTCAGGAAGGTCCGCCATCTCGTGAAGGTCGAGCAGAGCAGCTAGTGGCCGGGGACCTGAATCTTTCCAACCTGAAGCCCGCCCAGGCGCAGAAGGCCCGGAAGCGGGTCGGCCGCGGCATGGGCTCGGGGAAGGGGCGCTACTCCGGCCGCGGGATCAAGGGCCAGAAGTCCCGCGCGGGCTCACACATGATGCGGCCGGGCTTCGAAGGCGGGCAGATGCCCGCCTACATGCGGATGGGCAAGCAGCGCGGCTCGACCTCGAAGGACGCGATGCCGATCGGCCCTTTCCGCACGCAGACCTGGTCGGTCAACGTGCGCGACCTCGAGAAGCGCTTCGCAGCGGGTGCCGAGGTGACTCCCGAGGCGCTGGTCGCCGCAGGTCTGACGAGAAATCTCCAGCGCGACGTGAAGATTCTCGGGCACGGCGACCTGACCGTGAAGCTCGCAGTCTCGGCGCACGCGTTCTCGAAGAGCGCGGTCGAGAAGATCGAGGCCGCCGGCGGCAGCGCCGCCTGGTTGAAGCCGCCCCACGAGCAAAAGAAGCGCCGCCACCGCAAGGCTCCCGCGCCCGCCGCCAAGGCGCCGGCCGCTAGTGACGACGGCGACGCAGCTTCGGACGAGACGCCCGCAGAGATTACGGAGACCTCGGAGTGACCGCGCCGGCTAGCGCCTTGCGCGGAGCGCAGAGCGCGTCAGGAGGGTAGAAGCCGGTGCTGTCCTGGCTCGCGAACGCCTGGCGCGTGCCGGAGCTCCGGCGGCGCCTTCTCTTCACCGCCGTCGTCCTCGGGCTCTACCGCTTCGGCAGCTTCATCCCCTCCCCGGGCGTCGACTCGGCGCAGATCAGCAACTACTTCAACCAGCAGGGCGGCACGGTGCTCGGCCTGCTCAACCTCTTCTCGGGCAACGCGCTGTCGAGGTTCTCGGTCTTCGCGCTCGGGATCATGCCGTACATCACCGCCTCGATCATCTTCCAGCTGATGGCGGTGGTCGTGCCGACGCTCGCGCAGCTCCAGAAGGAAGGCGAATCGGGCTACGCCAAGATCAACCAGTACACGCGCTATCTGACGATCTTCCTTGCCGCCGCGCAGGCGATCGGCTACTCGTACCTCTTCCGCCGCCAGGGGATCCTCGACGCGAGCGTCGGCCGCCTGGTGCTGATCGTCGTCACGCTGACCGCCGGCACGACGCTTCTGATGTGGTTCGGGGAGCAGATCACGAAGCGCGGCGTCGGCAACGGAATCTCGCTGCTGATCTTCGCGTCGATCATCGACCGCGCGCCGCTCGCGATCCGGGCCTGGATCGACGGGGGGCCGACGACGAAGCTCTTCTTCCCGCTGCTCGCGCTCGGCGTGATCGTCGCCGTCGTCTTCATCCAGGAGGGACAGCGGCGGATTCCGATCCAGTATGCGAAGCGAATGGTCGGCAGGCGGATGACCGCCGGGGGCTCGACCTACCTGCCGATGCGCGTGAACATGGCCGGCGTGATCCCGATCATCTTCGCGGCCGCCGTGCTGGCGTTCCCGCCGACGATCGGGCAGTTCTTCCCGCAGACCCAGCCGTGGATCAACCGCAACTTCACGCAGACGGACTGGACGTACCTGATGGTCGAGGGGATCATGATCATCGTCTTCACCTACTTCTATACGGCCGTTCAGTTCAACCCGGTCGACCAGGCCGACAACCTGCGCAAGCAAGGGGGCTACATCCCCGGAATCCGGCCGGGCCCGCCCACGGCCCAGTACCTCGACCGCGTGCTGTCGAGGTTGACGCTGCCCGGGTCGCTCTACCTGGCGGTGATCGCCGTGCTGCCGACCTTCCTGATCCAGTTCTTCCACTTCTCGCAGTCGACGAGCACGTTCCTCGGCGGAACTTCGTTGCTGATCATCGTCGGCGTCGCCCTCGACACGATGCGGCAGATGGAGTCGCAGATGATGATGCGCTCCTACGAAGGCTTCCTCAAATAGTGGGGGAACCCCTGGTTCGCCCACCGGCCCCCTCCTCGCGGTCGCCTGCGTCTCGTCGCGCCGCAGCCGAGCCGGCGCTTCCGGTGGCGGTTCCGACGTTGCCTCTGCGGGGGTGGGGCTCCCGCCGGGCCAAGCCCGGCTCCGGTGGCCATTCGTTCCGACATGCGAGCGTCAGGTGAACGTTCTGCTGCTCGGACCGCAGGGGTCGGGCAAGGGGACCCAGGCGAAGCTGATCTCGAAGACCTACGGGGTCCCGCACATCGCCACCGGGGACATGATCCGCGAGATGAAGGACCTCCCGAACGACCTGGGCCGGGAGTTGAAGGAGATCTACGACCGGGGCGACCTGGTCGGGGACGAGCTGATGATTCGCCTGATCGACTCCCGCCTCGACCGCGGCGACACCCTGCGGGGCGTCGTCCTCGACGGATATCCGCGGACCATGGCCCAGGCCGACGCGCTCGACACGCTGCTCAAAGGGCTCCGCCGTGAGATCGACGTCGTCTTCGAGCTCCGCGTTGCCGACCAGGAGACCTTGCTCGCGCGACTGCTGAAGCGGGCCGCCGAAGAGGGCCGGTCCGACGACACCCCCGACGTCATTCGCCGGCGCCTCGGCCTCTACGGAGAGCAGACCGCTCCGCTCGTCGAGTACTACCGCTCGACTCGGGGCAACGTGGTCGGTATCCACGCCGAACGGCCGATCGACGAGGTCTTCGCCGAGGTCCGGGAGACGCTGGACGGCCTCGAGGCGAGAGCGTGATCATCCGCAAGTCACCCGACGAGATCGAGCGGATGGCGCGCGCAGGGCGTGTCGTCGCCGACACCCTGGCGCTGATCGGCGAGCACGTCCGCTCGGGCGTTACCACCGCCGAGCTGGATGCGCTGGGCGAGGAGTTCATCGTCTCGCAGGGCGGCTACCCGACCTTCAAGGGCTACCGCGGCTATCCGGCCGCGACCTGTACCTCACCGAACGGGATGATCGTCCACGGCATCCCGGGGCCCTACGAGCTCGCCGACGGAGACATCCTGTCGGTCGACGTCGGCGTCACCCTGGACGGCTTCGTCGCGGACTCCGCCTACACCTTCTCGGTCGGCGACATCTCCAGCGAGGCCGAGCGGCTGCTCGAGACCTGCCAGGCGGCGCTCGCGGCCGGCGTCGACCGCTGCCACCCGGGCAACCGCCTCTCCGACATCTCGCACGCGGTCCAGCACGTGACCGAGAGCGCGGGCTTCTCGGTCGTGCGCAGCCTGGTCGGGCACGGCGTCGGACGGTCGATGCACGAGGATCCGCAGATTCCGAACTACGGCGAACCGGGCCGCGGTCCCCTCCTCGCCGAGGGGATGACCCTTGCGATCGAGCCGATGATCAACGCCGGCGGGCCCGACATCCACCTCCACGATGACGAGTGGTCGATCTCGACCGCGGACGGGTCGCTCTCGGCCCATTTCGAGCACACCGTGGCGGTCACCTCGGGCGGGCCCCGCATCCTGACCGGCGCGCCCGTTTTGCTACGATGACGGCTCGCGGCGCAGCTGTTTGCTGGGCCGCGCTTTGCATGCAACGTGCACCGAAATGAAAGTCAGAGCCTCAGTCAAGCCCATGTGCGAGCGTTGCCGCGTGATCAAGCGGCACGGAACGACCATGGTCATCTGCACCAATCCGCGACACAAGCAGCGCCAGGGCTAACGCCAGGGCTAAGGAGAACTGGATGGCACGCATCGCCGGGGTCAACCTCCCCAATCAGAAACGGCTCGAGATCGGGCTCACCTACATCTACGGGATCGGACAGCCGACCGCGCGCGAGATCTGCGCGACGCTCGGCCTGTCTCCCGAGACGAAGATTCGCGACCTGACTGACGAGGAGGTCACGAAGCTCCAGCGCCACATCGACGACAATCAGCAGGTCGAGGGCGATCTGCGCCGCGAGCGGCAGCAGGCGATCAAGCGCCTGACCGAGATCGGTTCCTACCGCGGGCTCCGGCACCGCCGCGGCCTGCCGGTCAACGGCCAGCGGACGAAGACGAACGCGCGGACGCGGAAGGGCCCGAAGAAGACCGTCGGCCGTGGCAAGAAGGCGACGGCGAAGACCTAGATGATCGCACTCCCCCTCCGCATCCCGCAGGCCACCGGCGGTGAGCGCTGATGGCTCCCCCCAGGAAGGCAGCGACCCGGGGGCGCACCCGGCGCCGCGTGAAGAAGAACATCGCGATCGGCCAGGCACACATCAAGACGTCCTTCAACAACACGATCGTCTCCCTGACCGACAAGGAGGGGAACGTGATCGTGTGGGAGTCGGCGGGTTCCGCCGGCTTCAAGGGCTCGCGCAAGTCGACGCCGTTCGCCGCCCAGGTGACCGCCGACGCGGCTGCGCGCAAGGGCATGGAGCACGGGCTCCAGAAGGTGGAGGTCTTCGTCAAGGGCCCGGGTTCGGGCCGCGAGACGGCGATCCGCTCGCTCCAGGCCGCCGGTCTCGAGATCCTCGGCGTCCACGACGTCACTCCGCAGGCCCACAACGGCGTCCGCCAGAAGAAGCGGAGGCGTGTCTGATGGCGAGGGACCGCTCCCCCAAGTGCAAGCAGTGCCGGAGGGAGGGAATGAAGCTCTTCCTCAAGGGCGAGCGCTGCCTGACCGAGAAGTGCGCGATCGAGCGCCGCAGCTACCCGCCGGGCGAGCACGGCCGTGGCCGGATCAAGCAGTCGGAGTATCTGCTCCAGCTGCGCGAGAAGCAGAAGGCGCGCCGGTACTACGGGCTGCTCGAGAAGCAGTTCCGCACGTACTACGAGAAGGCCTCGAGGAGCTCGGGCATCACCGGTGAGAACCTGCTGCGAATGCTGGAGACTCGCCTCGACAATGTCGTCTACCGGCTCGGCTTCGCCGCCTCCCGCGCACAGGCGCGCCAGCTCGTGCGCCACGGCCACTTCCAGGTCAACGGCCGGCGGGTGAACATCCCGAGCTACCAGGTCAAGCCGAACGACGTGATCACGATCCGGGCGGGGAGCTCGGCCGAGCCGCTCGTGCGTGACGCGACCGACCTGACTGCGTCGGTCGCCTCCTGGCTCCAGGCCGACCACGACGGCCTGACCGGCAAGATTCTGAAGTGGCCCGACCGGGGCGAGATCGACACCCCGGTGCAGGAGTCGCTCATCGTCGAGCTCTACTCGAAGTAGTAAGCCGGTTTCCCGGCCTCAGGAAAGGAACGAATGGCAACTCGCATGATGGAATTCCAGGTCCCCAAGATCGTCCACGAGGAGGTCGACGATCTCCGCGGCATCTTCGTGATCGAGCCGCTCGATCGCGGCTTCGGCTACACATTCGGCAACTCGCTGCGCCGCGTGCTGCTCTCGTCGCTCGAGGGCGCCGCCGTGACCTCGGTGAAGATCGAGGGCGTCGCGCACGAGTTCACGACACTGCCGGGCGTCCGCGAGGACGTGACCGACATCATCCTGAACCTCAAGAACATGATCTGCCGCCTGCACGGCGAGTCCCCCGAGGTCGAGGTCAGGCTCCAGAAGAAGGGTCCGGGCGCGGTCAAGGCCGGCGACATCCAGGCTCCTGCTGAGCTCGAGATCCTCAACCCGGAGCTGGAGATCGCCAACCTCGCCGACAAGGGCAAGCTCGAGCTGACGCTGACGGTCGGCCGCGGCCGTGGCTACGTCCCGAGCGAGCTGAACCGCGGGCCCGAGCACACGATCGGCGTCATCCCGATCGACTCGATGTTCTCGCCCATCCGGCGCGTCGCCTACGAGGTGGAGGCCGCCCGCGTCGGCCAGCGCACCGACTACGACAAGCTGCGCCTCGACATCACGGCCGACGGCTCGATCGACCCGCGCGAGGCGGTCGGCCAGGCCGCCGAGATCCTGATCCGCCAGCTTGCGATCTTCACCGACATCGACAAGATGGAGGGCTTCGGCGAGGCCGCGGCGGCTGCGGACGGCGGATCGGTCGAGCCGTCGCTCGCCCACGGGATGGAGAACTTCCCGATCGAGGAGCTCGAGCTCGGGGTACGCTCGTACAACTGCCTGAAGCGGGTCGGCATCGAGACGATCGGCGATCTCGTGATGAAGTCAGAGACCGAGCTGGCCGCGATCCCCAACTTCGGTAAGAAGTCGATCGAAGAGGTCAAGGAGACGCTCGGCACCCACGGTCTGCGGCTCCGCGGTGACGAGGGCGGGGGCGAATAGCGGTGAAGCACCATCGCGCGGGCAGGAAGCTCGGCCGCGACTCCTCGCATCGCAAGGCGCTCTACGCCAATCTGGCGGGCGCGCTGATCGAGCACGGCCGGATCAAGACGACCGTGACCAAGGCGAAGGCGGTCAGACCGGTCGCCGAGCAGATGATCACGCTCGGGCGGCGCGGCGACCTGCACGCGCGGAGGCAGGCGATGGCGTTCCTCCGCTCCCAGGAGGTGGTGCACAAGCTGTTCGCCGAGGTCGCACCGCGCTTCAAGGAGCGTCCCGGCGGCTACTCGCGGATCGTGCGAATCGGCCCCAGGCTCGGCGACGCCGCCGAGATGGCCTATCTCGAGCTGGTCGACTTCTCCGCCGAGGAGCAGGCCGAGGAGAAGGCCGAGCGCCGGCGCCTGCGGCTGCGGCGGCGCCAGGAGGCGGAGGAGCAAGCCGAGGTCGGGGAGACCGCGCCGGTCGAGACGGCTGCGAGTGTCTGACACCTTCGGTGTCAGACACTGATTCGACCTAGCTCTCGGCCACCGTCGCCTTCTCGATCACGACCTTCTTCGTCGGCTGCTCCGTCTGCGGATCGCCGAGGCGTCCGATCTTCTCGACCACGTCGAGGCCCTTCGTCACCTTCCCGAGCAACGCGTACTCAGGCGGAAGCTGAGCATCGTCGCCCGTGACGACGAAGAACTGGCTGCCCGACGTGCCCGGCGGCTCGGCGCCTCCCTTCGCCATCGCGACGACGCCCTTCGTGTACTTCGCGTCCGCGGGCGGCGTGTCCACGGTTGTGTACCCCGGCCCGCCGGTTCCGTCGCCGTTCGGGTCGCCGCCCTGGATGACGAAGCCCGGGACGATGCGGTGGAACGTGAGTCCGTCGAAGAACCCCTTGCGCACAAGCGATGCAAACGAGGCGGTCGTCTGCGGCGAGTCCTTCACGTCGAGGTCGAACGAGAACGAGCCCTCGCTCGTCTTCAACGTCACCTCGTAGGACTTCGCCGCGTCGAGGGCAGGACGCCCACCGGCCGCCGAGGCGGAGGTGTCGGCCGTCTTCGAGCCGCTCCCGCCACCGCAGCCGGCAGCAGCGGCGACCAGCGCGAGAACGGCCGCCGCGGATGCAACGATCGGCGTGATGCGTCTCAGGCTCGACATCGAATACGACGGTACCGACTTTTCGGGCTGGGCGGCGCAGCCCGGACTCCGCACCGTCGAGGGAACGTTGCGGCAGGCCCTCGGCAACCTCTACGTGAGCGTCGAGAACCTGACGGTCGCGGGGCGCACCGACGCCGGCGTCCATGCGCTCGGGCAGGTTGCGAGCGTCGACATCAAAGGCGGGCCGCCGCCCGAGAACGCGCTGGAGGCGATCAACACGACCCTCCCGGACGACCTGGGCGTGACCGCCGCCGACCGCGTTCGCGACGGTTTCGATGCCCGTCTGGCCGCCCGTTCGCGCACGTACCGTTACCGGATCTGGCGGCGGCGCACGCGGTCGCCCTTCGAGCACCGCCGCAGCTGGTGGCTGCCCCGCCCGCTCGACGAGGAGCAGCTGGCCGACTCGGCCGACCTTCTCGTCGGCGAGCACGACTTTCGCGCGTTCACCCCGACGGAGACCCAGCACGTCGCCTTCGTCCGCGACGTCCAGTCCGCCGCCTGGCATCGCCGCGGCGACTCGCTCGAGTTCGAGATCACCGCCGACAGCTTCCTCCGCCACATGGTGCGGACGCTCGTCGGGACGATGGTCGAGAAGACTCCGAAAGAGGTCGCGAAGCTGCTCGAGGGCCGCCCCCGCTCCGAGGCCGGCTCGACCGTGCCTCCGTCGGGCCTCTATCTCGTATCGGTCGAGTACCAGCCATAGCTAGAAGCTGCGCCAGCGCTCGCGGCTGAGGGAGAAGCCGTGCCCGGCCCGGTTCCGGCAGGTCAGCCCGGTCGACTCCGAAGTGCACCTGATCCCGCCCCCGGACCATGACTTGCCGTAGCCGAGCACCCTCGCCTTCGCCTCGGCCAGGAACGGGCCCGGGTCGCCGGCGCAGGTGACGGGAATCGTTCGCCCGGTTGCCGTCAGGCTGACGCGCTTGTCGTTTGGGTCGCCCGCTGCGCAGTGAACCCGCGGCGGCGGCGGCTTCAGACCGCTCTTGACTCCGCACTCGATCGATCCGACCCCCGCCGCGTCGAGGCTCCAGCCGCAGACGATATTCGTGGACGGCGTCTTGAAGGCGCCGTAGATCGCACGCGCCTCCTTGAACGTGTACGAGTGCGCCTTGCTGAGCAGGAAGCCGTAGCCCCTCGGGTTCACGCAGCGCAGGCCGGTCGTCCTCGACGTGCAGCTGAAGCCGCCACCCGCCCACGTGGCTCCGTACGCGAGCACCTTCGCCTTCGGGTCGTAGATCGTGTCGGTGATGCAAAGGACGCGTGGGGGTCCGGTCTGGCGCATCGAGTAGCCCTCGCCCCAGGCGGCGTCACCGCACGAGGCGGGCCTGGGCGGCAGCGGCCGTACCTTGCTCCGGATCTCGCAGCGCAGGTCGAAGGGCGCGAAGTCGTAGTGCTCGTAGGCGCAGAAGATGTTTCCGGAGGGCGTTCGAAACGTGTCCGCTCCGCTCGACCCGAGCGCCGTCCCCGCCGGCAGGGCCAGCGCGGCTGCTGCGAGCACGATCGCGCCGCGAACCATCCGGACGGATGCTATTCCGTCGTTAGCATCAGGCGCGTGCGATTTCCGGTCGTTCTCTTCGACCTCGACGGCACGATCGTCGATTCCGGCTGGATGATCCTGGCGTCGTTCAGGCATGCAACCCAGACGATCCTCGGCCGTGAGATTCCCGACGACGTGCTGATGGCCAAGGTCGGCAGCGGCCATCTCGTCGAGCAGATGGCCGACTTCGACCCGGCCAAGGCCGAAGAGCTCGCTCACGCCTACCGTGAGTTCTACGCGCCGCTCCACTCCGAGCTGGAGGCGTTCCCGGGCATGCTCGACCTGCTCCAGCGGCTCGACGGCGAAGGCCGCCGGCTCGGGATCGTCAGCGCCAAGCGCGGCGACATCGTCGAGCTCGCCCTGGACGCGCTCGGCTTCCGCGAGCTCATGGACGTCGTGGTCGGCTCGGACGAGGCTCCGCGCGGCAAGCCGTATCCCGATCAGATCGTGGTCGCGCTCGAGCGGCTCGGAGCCGACCCCGACGCCACGGCGTACGTCGGCGACGCGCCGTTCGACGTCGCCGCGGCGAAGGCGGCCGGCGTGCACGCGATCGGCGTCACCTGGGGCGGGATCCACACCCGCGAGCGGATGGAGGCGGAAGGCCCGGACGCGGTCGCCGACACTGCGGACGACCTCTATGACGTCCTCTAAGCCGAGTAACACAGTGTCACAAGCGCTCGAGATCGCCTGGAATGCAGCCTCGAAAGGCAAGTAACACGGTGTTACGAGGGCCGGGACGGCGTGCTGCCGAGCTGCGCGAACGGCTGAACCGGTACCTGCACGAGTACCACGTGCTCGATGCGCCGTCGGTGTCGGATGCCGAGTACGACCGGCTCTACGACGAGCTCGTCGCGCTCGAGGAGGCGCACCCGGAGCTCGTCACCACGGACTCGCCGACGCAGCGGGTGGGCGCGCCCGCCTCCGACCGCTTCAAGAAGGTGCGTCACCTCGAGCCGCTCGGCTCGCTGGAGAAGGTGACCAGCGACGAGGCGCTGCTCAAGTGGGCCGAGGATGTTCGCAAGCGCCTCGGCACGGACGAGCCGGTCGCCTACGTGATCGAGCCGAAGATCGACGGGCTCGCCGTCAACCTGACGTACGAGGACGGCCTCTTCGTCCGCGGCACGACCCGCGGCGACGGCGTCCAGGGCGAGGACGTGACCCCGAACCTCCGCACGATCAAGGCGATCCCGCTGCGCATGCTCGGCGGCGACGCGCCTCCCGTGGTGGAGGTGCGGGGCGAGGTCTACCTGCCGATCTCGGGCTTCCGCGAGCTGAACGAGCGCCTCGCCGGCACGAATCAGAAGCTTGCGCCCAACCCCCGGAACGCCGCCGCCGGCTCGCTGCGGCAGAAGAACTCCGCGATCACCGCCGACCGGCCGCTGTCGACCTGGATCTACGGCACCGGCTACTCCGAGGGCATCGACTTCGGTGGGCAGCTCGAGATGCTCGAGTGGCTGCGCGAGCGCGGCTTCCGCACGAACCCGTACGCGGAGCGGCTCGAGTCGATCGAGGAGGTCGCCGTCGCCTGTCGTGAGTGGGAGCAGCGCCGGCTCGAGCTCGACTACGAGATCGACGGGATCGTGATCAAGGTCGACTCACTCGACCAGCAGCGCCGCCTCGGTGCGCTGCACTCGCGGCCGCGGTGGGCACGAGCGTTCAAGTGGGCGCCGATGACGGCGCAGACGAAGCTGGTCGAGATCCGGATCCGGGTCGGCCGGACCGGGGCCCTCAACCCGTGGGCGGTGCTGGAGCCGGTCGAAGTCGGCGGCGTGACGGTCTCCCGCGCGACGCTCCACAACGAGGAGGACATCAACCGCAAGCAGATTCGCGAGGGCGACCTCGTCGTCGTGCAGCGAGCCGGGGACGTGATCCCGCAGATCGTCGGGCCGGCCGGTGCGCACGCCAGAGGCACGAAGCAGTTCCGGATGCCGAGGCGCTGCCCGCTCTGCGGTTCCGACGTCGTCAAGCCCGAGGGCGAGGTGATGCACCGCTGCCCCAACCGAGCGTGCCCGTCGCGCGGCCTGGAGACGCTGAACACGTGGGTCGGCGTGGCCGACATCGAGGGTGTCGGGGAGCAGACCGTGCGGCGGCTCTGGGACGAGGGAATGCTGCGCTCGCTGCCCGATCTGTACCGCCTGACGGCCGGTCAGCTCGAGCAGCTCGACGGCTACGGCGAGACCTCGTCGCGAAACGCGATCGAGGCGATCGAGGCCTCGAAAGGCGTGCCCTTCTCACGGGTGCTGCTCGGGCTGAACATCCCCGACGTCGGCTGGGTGACGGCGAGGACGCTGGCTCGCCACTTCCAGACCGTGGACCGGCTGCTCGCTGCGTCCGTGGACGATCTTCAGGCCGCGGAGGGGATCGGGCCGGACCGGGCAGCGGCGATTGCGGAGTGGTTCGAGGACGAGCAGAACCGGGCGCTCGTCGGCGAGTTGCGCCGGCTCGGGCTGCGTTTCGAGGCCGGCGATGAGGATCGTCCCGTCGAGGGGCCGCTGACAGGGCGCACGTACGTGATCACGGGCACGCTCGAGGCGATGTCCCGGGAGGAGGCGACCGCCGCGCTCGAGGAGCGTGGAGCGAAGGTCGCCGGCTCCGTGTCGAGGAAGACCACCGGCCTCGTCACGGGCGAGGAGCCGGGCGCGTCGAAGTTGACGAAGGCACAGCGCGAGGGCGTGCCGCTGCTGTCCGAGGCCGACCTGATCACGCTACTGGGCGGCCGCTAGCGCCGTTGCGAAACGGTCCTGCGCGGTCCGCGCGGCCGAGGCGGAGAGCCGCGGTGCATTCTGGAGGATCGCAAACGCAAACCGCTCGCGGACGAAGCCGCTGAGCGCCGAGGCGGCCGCCAGCGTCCCCGTCTTGGCGCGCACGTTCCCGCGCGCCGGCGGTCGGGTCAGCCGGTTCTGGAGCGTGCCGTCGCGCCCGGACACGGGCAGGATCCGGAAGGCGGCAGGCCGAAGGTCGCGATCGGCCCAGAGGCGTCGGAGGATGGTGACGAGCGCCTTCGGGGTTAGACGGTCGAACGCCGAAAGGCCTGAGCCGTCGACGATCCGGACCCCGGTGAGCGGGATGCGGCCCTCGGCGAGGACCGAGCGGACGACAGCTGCTCCGGCCGCGGTCGTTCCCGTCCCGGCGAGGACCGCACCGAGTTGCTTGAGCACGAGCTCCGCGGTGAAGTTGTCGCTCTCGACGTCCATGTGGCGGAGGATCTCCTCGAGGATCGGCGAGTAGCGGACGGCGAGCGGCCACCCACCGGCGTGCGCGACCTTGGTCGGGCCGCGAACTGCGATCCCGGCCCGCGCCAGCGCAGCCCGGAAGAGCTGCGCGGTGCCGCGTGCGCCGTCGGCTCCCGCGACCGCGAGAGCCGAGAGCGGGGCGGACTCGTCCGGAACGAACGACCTCTTCCAGCCGGGGCCGCCGCGGCGTGCGTCGAACCACGATTCGTCGGCGACCAGTCCGCCGGTGACCCGCCGGATACCGATCGCCCGCAGACGGCGCGCGAGCTCGGCCAGGCCGCCCGGGTCGAGCGTCGGGTCGCCGAAGCCTTTCAGGATCAGGCTCCCGTCCCAGACTGCCCCGTCGATCAGACGGCCCTCGCCGAGCACCTCCGTCCGCATTCGAAACGACGGGCCGAGCGCGACCAGGGCGGCGTAGGTGAGCGCGAGCTTCTCGTTCGACGCCGGCAGGAGCGACGCGTTCGCGTTGTGCGCGTAGACGACCCTGCCGGTGTGGAGGTCGACGGCGAGCACCCCGGTGCCGCTCCCGTGAAAGCCGGCAAGGGCAGCGTGCAGCTCGGCGCGGAGCGAGCGAGCGGCCGCGCTCGCCGGAGGAGCCAGCAGAGCAACGGCAATGACGAGAGCAAAGGACAAACGGACGGCGGCACATCGCCGTCTGCGGTGAGAGCGACGCCTGGGGTGGGTGGAACACGGGGGTAACCTGCCGCTCCCCCCGTGAAGCGAGTGGGCGGCGTAGCCGCGAATGAGCGTTAGTGAAATGTGATCGTCACCGAGCGCGTGAACGCGATCGCCTGGGGGCAGGATGCGATCCACACGTCGATGCGCGCGCCCGTGATGCCGCTGCCGACGTCCGCGGCGACCCCCTCGCCGTAGCCCGGGATCGTCATCCTGGTTCCGAGCGGGATCGTCGTCGGGTCGACGGCAACGATCCCGTGGCCGACCGGAAGGCCGGTCGCCGTCGATCCTCGAAGGCAGTAGGCGGTCGCAAGCACCCGCATCGTGCCGCCGGGCCGAGGGGGACCGGCAGCCGGCACCGGCGCCGAGCTCCCGCTTTCCGATACCGATTCGACCGGCGGCGGCGGGGGCTCGGACGGCCCGGCGGGCGTCTCGGGAGCCGTCGCGAAGGTCGGAGCCTCCGCGGTCGTCGGCGCGGTCGTCGCCGGTGTGGCGGTCGCCGTCTCCGGTGCGGCCTGGTCTGCCGCCTTCCCGGCGGCGCTTGCCTGCTGTGTGACCTGCTGCGCCTGCTTCTGCGCCGCCTGGGCTCGTTGCTCGAGGGAGGCGATCTGGACGGCGGTCAAGGCTTGCTCGCGCTGAAGCTCTGCGATGTACCCAGCGCGTTCGCTTCGGGACCGCTCGAGGTCCGCTGTGGTCGCAAGCACCTGTGCGCGGGCGGCCTTCGTCCGCTCGGCCCGGAGGGCCAGGTCCTTGCGCACGAGCGTGAGTCGAGCGCGGGCCGAGCGGGCGTCAGCCAGCACCGACTCGGTCGCTCGGGCGGCTCGGCTGATGCTCTCGAGCCCCTCGATCGCGTTCTCGAGCGAGGTTGCGCCCAGGATCACCGCGATCGGATCGGGCTCACCCTGCTCGTAGAGCCAGCGCAGCTGCTCGCCGAGCCGGCCCTGCGCGATCGCCATCGTGGCGCGCGCGGCCTGGAACCGGCGACGGGCGGATGCCTGCTCGGCCGCAAGCCGCCGTGCTCGGGCGTCGACCCGTTCGAGGTCTCCGCGAGCCTGCTGCAGCCTGCTTTCGAGCCCGTACAGCTCGAGCACGGCGGCGCGCGATCTGGCCGCGAGATCTGCGCTTCTCTGCCGGAGCGCTCCGACGCCCGGTGACTGGGCAGGCCCCGGGGCCGGCGCTCCGAGCACGAGCAGGAATCCCGCGAGTAGAACGAGAAGACGGGGACCCGGACGATGACTTCGCCCACGCAACAGCCGCTCGACCGTACCACACACCGAGAGCGACAAGCGGTTGGCGCCGTCGGCACCTTTCGGCCAGTTTTCCCAGGAAAGTGACACCTTTGGGTTTGCCCGCGTCCGCGGTCGATGCTAGGGTCACGGCTCTGTGACGTGCCGGCCCCTCCCGGTGCGCCTGTCGAAAGTTGTGTGGGGTATGGCTTCGCGCGCCCGCAGCCGGCAGGCGACGATCGTACTTTTCGGGCTCCTTGCGATGGTTCTCATCGCTGGGCCGGCCGCCGGCGAGCCGCCGCAGGTTGCGGCCAAGCGCGCCGAGGCACAGCGCGTCCTCGATCAGATTCACGGGCTCGACGTCCAGCTCGAGAAGGCGATCGAGGCCTACAACGGGGCGACCGACGACCTGGCGGCGATCGAGCGCCAGCGTGCCCTGAACACCCGGCACCTGGCGATCGCGCGGCGCAACCTGGTCGTTGCCCAGCGCCATCTGGGCGAGCGGCTGCGCGCGATCTACACCTCGGAGCAGGACGACTCGACGCTCGCAATCCTGCTCGGCTCGCGGAGCCTGAACGACTTCCTGAACAAGGTCGAGACCGTCGACAGCGTCTCCGCACAGGACTCGCAGGTGCTCTCCGAGATCAAACGCTTCAAGCACGATGTCACCCTCCGAGCGGCCCAGCTCAAGATCGCCCACGCCCGGCAGCAGCGGATCGTCGCCGAGCGGGCGGCGTCGAGGCGCGAAGTGGAGGGCGGACTGGCCGAGCGCCGGCGCCTGCTCGACTCGATCCAGGGCCAGATCGTCCAGCTTCAGGCCGAGGAGCGCCGCCGCCAGGAGCAGCTTCGGATTCAGGCCCAGGCGCGTCTGAACGCCCAGCTCGCCGCTCAGCACCGTACGCTCGAACTGTCGCGTCAGACCGATGTCGTCGGCGCCTCGGCGGTCACGCCCGATGGCATCTCAGTCGTGCCGCCCAGCCGCTACGGGGGCGTGGTCGGGGTCGCAATGCAATACCTCGGTGTCCCCTACGTCTGGGGCGGCGCGTCCCCGGGCGGGTTCGACTGCTCGGGCTTCGTCTCCTTCGTGTACGCGCAGATGGGAGTCTCGCTGCCGCACCACGCGGCCGACCAGTACAACTACGGCGTCCCCGTGTCGCGCGACCAGCTCGAGGCCGGCGACCTCGTCTTCTTCGACGGCCTCGGGCACGTCGGCATCTACATCGGCGGCGGGCAGTTCGTGCACGCTCCGCACACCGGCGACGTCGTCAAGATCTCGAGCCTCGACGACAGCTGGTACAGCGCGACGTACGTCGGCGCCCGCCGGATCTAGGCGTAGAGCCGCTCGATCTCGGCCGCGAAGTGCTCCTGCACGACCCGGCGTTTCAGCTTCAGCGTCGGCGTGAGCTCGCCCTCCTCGGCGGAGAAGTCGCGCGGCAGGATCTCGAAGCGTTTGAGCTGCTCGAACCGCGAGTGCTGTGCGTTGACGGCGTCGACGATGCTCTGGACGAGCTCGACCTCGTCTCTGCCTCCGGCCGCCCGCCACTTGGCGGTCTCGTCGGGGTCGAGCGTGACCAGCGCGGCGACGTACGGGCGTCGATCGCCGACCACGATCGCCTGCGAGACGTACTTCGACGCCTTCAGCTCGTTCTCGAGATTCTGGGGGGCGACGTTCTTGCCGCCGGCGGTGACCAGAATGTCCTTCTTGCGGTCGGTGATCGTGATGAAGCCGTCCTCGTCGATCTCGGCGATGTCACCGGTGCTCAGCCACCCGTCCGCATCGAGCACCTCGCGGGTTGCCTCCTCGTCCTTGAAGTAGCCGGCGAACACGGTCTCGCTGCGGATCAGCAGCTCGCCGTCGTCGGCCAGCTTGACCTCGAAGCCCGGCAGAGGCTGCCCGACGGTCCCGAACTTGTACGCGTCCGGCCTGTTCACCGAGCAAGCGGTCGTGCACTCGGTCAGCCCGTAGCCTTCGAGGATCAGAATGTCGAAGGCGTGGAAGAACTCGATGATCTCGCGGGCCAGCGGGGCTCCGCCCGAGTTCGCGACCCGCAGCCGCCCGCCGAGACGCGCCTTGATCTTCGAATAGACGAGGCGGTCTGCGAGCCGGTGCCGCACGGCGAGGCCCCGCGGAATCGGCCTGCCCGCCTGCTTCAGGACGCTGACCTCTCGGCCGACCCGACGAGCCCAGCTCGAGAGCGCGCCCCTGACCCCGCGCGCCTCGTCGAGCCCGGCCACGAGCGCCGTGTGGATCTTCTCGTAGACCCGCGGCACGCTGGGAAAGATCGTCGGCCGCACGCCGGCGATCGCTTCCCCCGCACGGAGCGGGTCGCGGCAGAAAGCCAGCGTGCAGCCCACGTACGCCGACTGGAGGTGGATCAGCCGCCCGTAGTTGTGGGCGAGCGGTAGGTAGAGCAGAAGCGTGTCGTCGGGTCCGAAGTACCGCGTCGGCAGCCTGTCGATGCAGGCGGCCATCTCGTAGTAGTTGCGGTGGCGGATCATGCAGCCCTTCGGCGGCCCGGTCGTGCCCGACGTGTAGATGTACGTGAAGAGGTCGTCCTCGCCGACCTGGGCGGAGGCCATGTCGAGCGCCGTGGGCTGCTCGGCCGCGAACCGGCGCCCGCGCGACTCGAGCTCGCGCAGGTCTGCGAACGCCAGCACGTGCTCGAGCCGGGGCAGCCGGCCGCGCACCTCCTCGATCTTGGCACGCTGCTCGGCGTCCTCGACGAGCACTCCGACCGCCTCCGAATGGCCGATCACGTACGAGCAGTCGCGAGGCGAGCTGTTTGCGTAGACGGGGGCGCCGATCGCGCCGATCAGACCGAGGGCGAAGTCGAACAGGCACCACTCGAGGCTCGTCGAGGCGAGAATCCCGAACGCGTCGCCCTTGCGCACGCCGAGCGCGAGCAGGCCGTTCGCCAGGTCGTCGACGCGCTGCGCCGCCTCGGCCCAGGAGACCTCGACCCACCCGCCCTCACGCTCCGCCAGGTAGGCGGGGCCGGTGCCGCTTCGCTGCGCCGCGCTCCGCCAGAGCGCTGCGATCGTCCTCGTCGCCGGCATCGGTTTGAGCTTACTGAGCGGAAGGGAAGCCGAACCGCACCTAGAATGAGATCTGCCCCGATGCGGACGACCTGGAACGGATCGATCAGCTTCAGCCTGGTGACGATTCCCGTCGGGCTCGCGCCCGCGACGAAGCCGTCCGCCCGCGCGTCCGACATCGCCTTCAGGCAGCTCCACCGGGAATGCAAGTCGCCGGTGAAGAACAAGCGCTGGTGCCCCGTGCACGAGCGCGAGGTCGAAAGCGACGAGATCGTCAAGGGCTGGGAGATCGCCAAGGGGCAGTTCGTGATCGTCGAGGACGCCGACCTCGAGGCGATCGAGCGCCACAACACCTCGCGCTCGATCGAGATCGAGCGCTTCGTGCCGCTCGACGACGTCGACCCCGTCTACTTCGACCGCACGTACTTCCTCGTCCCGGCGAGCGCGGCGGCGGCCAGGCGTCCGTACGTCCTGCTGCTGAAGGTACTTGCGGACGAGCAGGTCGGCGCGATCGGGCGGTTCGTCCTCGCCGGCAAGGAGAAGCTCTGCCTGATCCGACCGAAAGGCGACGCGCTCGTCCTGGAGACGCTCTTCGTCGCCGAGGACGTCTACTCGCAGGCCGAGATCGACGAGGCGGCGGAGGAGACCAAGGTCAAGAAGGCCGAGCTCGACCTCGCCCGCCAGCTCGTCGAGAGCCTCGTCGGCGAGTTCGAGCCGAAGGAGCAGCTGACGAGCGAGTACCGGCAGGATCTCCGCAAGCTGCTCGAGGCGAAGCTGGCCGGCGAGCCGATCGCCGAGCCGGAGCCGGCGCCCGAGGCGCCCGTGATCGACCTGATGGACGCGCTCCGAAAGAGCGTCGCCGAGGCGAAGGAGCGGAAGGCGCCCGCCAAGGCGCCGGCGCGGTCACGCTCGCGCGCAGCCGCGAAGAAGTAGAACCGGTTCGCTTCCGCTACAGCTTCCCGGGCGCGCTGCCGATCGCCTGAAGCTCAGCGCGGGTGAACCCATGGTTCCCCCGCGACCCCCCTCCTTTACGCCGTATCTTTCCCGGCTGCAGCGAGGGCTGCGCTCGGGCGAAGCCCGGCTCCGCCCGACGACGATCTGGCGATCCGCATACCGCTGCTAGAGCTTCCCGGGCGCGCTGCCGATCGCCTGAAGCTCAGCGCGGGTGAACCCATGGTTCCCCCGCGACCCCCCTCCTTTACGCCGTATCTTCCCCGGCTGCAGCGAGGGCTGCGCTCGGGCGAAGCCCGGCTCCGCCCGACGACGATCTGGCGATCCGCATACCGCTGCTAGAGCTTCCCGGGCGCGCTGCCGATCGCCTGAAGCTGCGCTGCGAAGAGGCTCTTGTCGATCTTCCCCTGGTAGATCGGAACGCCTTCCTGGAGGCAGACGCGGATCACCTCCGTCCGCTCGATCCCGAGCTCCTCGGACAGCTCTTCAGGCGTGAGGTGATTCGGCATGACGCTCCTTTCCTGGAAACGAGAAAACCCGCCTGCGCGATGCGCCGACGGGCTCGGTCGAAGCCTTCGTGGTGTCGTGGCGGGAGATCAGAGGTCCCGCTCCTCAGGGCGATGCATGACCGCGAAAGCATACCCCTGCCACAGGCGGTCGGCAAAGCGGGGGCAACCGGCAGGGCGGGAAGGAGGGGCGCCATCCGGAACCCTGGGTTCCCCCATGCTGTCAAACGGGGTTCGGGAGCTCGAGGAACACCCACTCGAGGCCGAACCGCTCCGCGAGCCGTGCGGTGAGCGCCTGGACGCCGAGCCGCTCGGTGGCGTAGTGGCCGGCGGCGACGAACGTGATCCCGAGCTCGCGGGCAAGGTGCAGGCTCGGCTCGGCGGGCTCGCCGGTCAGGTAGAGGTCGTAGCCGGCCGCGGCGGCTTCGGCCAGGTATCTGCTTCCTCCGCCGGAGAGAATTGCGACCCGCCCGACCGGATCGGGGCCCTCCGCGAAGACGAGCGGCTCGGGCGCGATCCGCTCGCGGATCCGGGCCAGGAAGGTCTCCACCGGCTGCGGCTCGCTCAGGCGCCCGCCGCGGCCGATCGACGCAAACGGATCGTCGATCTCGACACCGAGCTCGCGGGCGAGCAGGGCGTTGTTGCCGACCTCGGGGTGCGCGTCGAGGGCGAGGTGGTAGGCGGCCAGCGTCAGGTCGGCGTCGAAGAGCGTCTGGAGCCGACGACGCACGCGCGCGTCGATCGTCCGCGGCTCGTTCTCCCACAGGATTCCGTGGTGCACGATCACGAGCTGGGCGCCGGCCGCAGCGGCTCGCTCGAACAGCTCGAGCGACGAGGAAACCGCGCAGGCGACCTTCGTCACCTCCTCGGCGCCCGCGACCTGCATTCCCTGAGGTCCGTAATCAGGAAACGCCGCGAGATCGAGCAGCTCCGCCGCGTGGTCGAGGATGTCGTCGCGCCGGGCCACGGCGCGATTCTAAGACGTGCTCTGAGATAGTTGCTCGGGTGCGGCTTCGCCTGGCTCCGAGTGTGGTTGCGGTCGTGCTTGCCCTCGTTGCGCTGCTCGGGAGCGCCCAAGCCCGGACGGCCGCCCAACCGAAGAGGTGGCTGAAGCTCTCCCTCGACTACCGGATCCCGGCCCGCTCCGGGATCGACAAGAACAGGGATCGCCTCGTCGACTACTACACCACGCGCGCCGAGCTCGACCCACGGGGATGGACGGCGTTGATCACGGTCAGGCGGCCGGGGGGCGAGCCGTGTGACCGCAGGGCGCGCTACGCGTGGAAGGTCGGCGGCCACCCGACCAGGTTCGAGCCGCTCAGGGGGTGCGTGTTCGCGTCCAGGCACTTCCCCAGGCTCGGGGCGTACAACGTCACCCTGACGACGAAGGACGGCGAGGAGCAGGGGTTCGGCGAGATCCGGGTCGCGATCGACGACATCCTCGTCGTCGGGATCGGCGACTCGGTCGGCTCCGGCGAGGGTAATCCGGACATCCCGGCCGGGGGCCGCCCGGCTACCTGGGAGTCCGCACGCTGCGATCGTTCACACTTCTCGTTCGAGGCGCAAGCGGCCGTGGCGCTCGAGGGAGTCAGCGACAAGACCTCCGTGACGTTGCTCCACCTGGCGTGCTCCGGCGCGACGATCCAGAGTGGCTTGATCGGCGGGTACCGGGGTATTCGCGATCCCGGCGGGCCGCCGCTCGGGCCGCAAGTCACCGAGCTGGCGCGGCTGAATCCGAAACGGAAGGTCGACGCCCTGCTCGTCAGCGTCGGCGCGAACGACGTCGGCTTCGGCCCGATCATCCAGTTCTGCCTGGTGGAGACGTCCTGCCCGAACAGGAGGTTTCCGTACGCCTCGTCGCCGAACACGCTCGACGAGGTCGTCAGCGACCGGATTGCCGGCCTGCCGGCGCTGTTCCAGGCGCTCGCGGCCAGGTTGCGGGAGGCGGGAGTCGCGCCGCCGGCCGTGTACATCACCCAGTACTTCGATCCGACCCGGAACGCAAAGGGCGAGTTCTGCGACCCGCTGATCCGCGCAGGCTCCTACGTGCTGACGCAGCCTGAGGCGAGTTGGGCGTACGAGAGGCTCGTCGTCGGGCTGAACGCGGCGGTTGCGGCGGCGGCGGCGGCAAACGGCTGGCATGTGGTCAGGGGTATCCAGGAAGCCTTCCGGCGCCACGGCTACTGCTCGTCGAGCTCATGGATCGTCGGCCTGTCCGAGTCGCTTCAGAGCCAGGGAGACATCGCCGGCACCCTCCATCCGAATCGGCAGGGGCAGGTGATCATCTCCCGGCTCGTCGTCTCCGAGCTGAAGCGGCAGGGGATCACCGGGAGACCGGGCTAGCCGCCGTTCACGCCGCGGCGCCCTCGAACGGGATCTCCGCCGGCACGGCACCGGGCGGGGCGACATCGTCCGGCGGCGAGAGGAACTGGACCGAGTTTGCCGCGACCTCGACTGCCGACCGGCGCTTGCCTTCGTCCTCCCAGGAGCGGCTTCGCAGCCGGCCGTCGACGGCCACGCGCTTCCCCTTGGCGAGGTAGCGTGCGCACGCCTCTGCCTGCCGGTCCCAGGCGGTGATGCGGACGAAGTCGGCCTCCTCGCGACCCGGCCGGTCGATCGCGAGCAGGAAGCTCGCAACCCGTCTGTCGCCGTCCAGCTCGCGCAGGTCGACCTCCGTCGCCAGGTTGCCGATCAGGGTGACCACGTTCATCACAGCCCTCCGTTGTCGTTAGAGAGAACGTAGCGGCGAAGCTGTGCCCCCACTGTGGCGAATCGCTAACCTGTTTTCCGCCTCGGGGTGTGGCGCAGCCTGGTAGCGCGCTCCGTTCGGGTCGGAGAGGTCCCCAGTTCAAATCTGGGCACCCCGATTAGAACGGGGGAAACAGCGTGGGGGAAACCATGTTTCCCCCACGTTCCCCCTTCTTCTTTCGCGGGCGCCCGCCTCGTCCAGCACGCACACTTGTCGCGTGGCGTTCGAGAGACTTTCCGACGTGCGCGTTCGCGCCGTTCTGTTCGACGTCGATTTCACCCTTGCGAGGCCGGGGCCGGACCTCGGGCCGGAGGGCTACCGGCGCGTCGGCGCGCGCTACGGGCTCGAGCTCGACCCGGCTCTCTATCCCGAGGCGAGGACGGCGGCGATCGAGAGCCTGGAGCGGCACCCCGAGCTGCGCCACGACGAGGAGCTCTGGTTCGCGTTCACCGAGCGGATCGTGCGCGGGATGGGCGGCGATTCGGACGCCGCTCGACAGCTGGCGGTCGAGATGACGCGACTGTGGGAGCGCTCCGAGAACTTCGACCTCTACGACGACGCGCTGCCCGTGATCGAGGAGCTGCGCCGGCACGGGTTGAAGCTCGGTCTCGTCTCGAACAGCGCGCGTGAGATCGCCGACTTCGTCGCGCACCACGCGCTCGACGTCGACTGCGCCGTGACCTCGCGCTCTCACGGCTTCACGAAGCCGCACGAGTCGATCTTCCGGGCGGCGCTCGAGCTGCTCGAGGTCGCACCGGCCGAGGCGGCGATGGTCGGCGACTCGGTCGAGGACGACATCGAGGGCGCGCTCGCCCTCGGCATGCGCGCATTTCTGATCGACCGGGACGGTAGCCACCCGGAGGCGCTCGGACGGATTCCCGACCTCTGGGCCCTACCGGCGGCGCTGGGTCTCTAGCTCGGCGTGCCAGGCGTCGGTGTGCTCGCCGAGAGCAGGCGCCCCGCTCGGCGGTTCGACGCCGAACTCGGCGGCCGCCTCCGCGATCGTCCACACCGGGCCGGAGCAGACATCTTCGCCGTCGATCAGCTCGAGCCACTCGGCGAGGGGACGTCCGGCGATCGCCTTGCCCAGCTCGGCCGCGACCGCCTCCTGGTCGGCGTCGAGCTGACGGCCGGACAGGTCGGGTCGCCCGACCACTTCGCAGAGCCGCTGCCAGAACTTCGGCTCGAGAGCGCCCACGGTCAGCCAGCGCCCATCGGCGGTGGCGTAGATCCGGTAGCAGGCGAGCCCGCCGGTGAGCGCCCGCTCCGGCAGCCCGCCCAGGCGGTGCGCGACGAGCCGGAGCGAGCCGTGCGTGATCGAGACCGTCAGGTGCGCGCCGTTGCCGGTGCGGGCCCGCCCGAGCAGGGCGGCGACGACCTCGAGCGCAGCCGCGAGCCCACCCGCGGCGAGGTCGGCGATCTGGGTCGGCGGCAACGTCGGCGCGGTGTCGGCCAGCACCCCGGCCCAGCCGAGGTAGTTGACGTCGTGACCGGCGCGCTGCTCGTGGCGGTTCCCGACGCCGAAACCAGTCACCGCGCAGAGGACCGCGGTTTCCGACACCGTCACGCCCAGGCGGTCGAGCACGCCGGGCCGGAAGCCGTCGAGCACGACGTCGGCCCGGGCGCAGATCCCGTTCGCCAGCGCGAGGCCCGCCTCGGTCTTCAGGTCGCAGACGACCGACTCCTTCCCCGAGTTCACGGCTTCGTGCCAGACCGGCGACGTCGAGCGCATCGGGTCGCCCGCCGGCGGTTCGATCCGGACGACACGCGCTCCCAGTCGCAGCAACTCCCGGCTTGCGAACGGCCCCGGTAGGTACCAGGTGAAATCGGCGACGAGCGTCCCTGCGAGCGGTTGCACCCCTCCGACCGTACAACTATCGTCGGTCCCTTGACTGACCGGTCAATCGCCCAGGAGGAGAAGCGCCGGCAGATCCTCGACGCCGCCGTGCGCGTCTTCGCCCGCAACGGCTATCACAGCTGCCGCGTGGGCGACATCACCGAGGAGGCCGGTGTTGCGCACGGGCTGCTTTACCACTACTTCACCTCGAAGGAGGAGGTGCTGGAGACCGTCTTTCGGGACACGTGGACGGAGGTGCTCGACGCGTTCACGGCGGTCGAGAGCTCCGACGACCCGCCGCGCGAGCAGCTGCGTCACGTCGCCGCGATCCTGCTCCGTGCGTGGCGCCGCGATCCCGATCTCGTCCGTGTGCTCGTCCGCGAGGTCGCGCGCAGCCCGCAGGTTCAGAGCAAGGTCGACGAGCTCGGTCTGGCGTTCAAGACGATCGAGCGCATCGTCGAGCGCGGCCAGGCGGGGGGTGCCTTCCGGCGCGACCTCGATGCGAGGTTCCTGTCGTGGATCTTCTACGGGGCGATCGAGGAGATCCTGACCGGATGGGTCCTCGGCCAGCTTCCCGACGGTGACGACGACGTCGCGAGGGCCGAGCAGACGATCGTCGAGGCGCTCTGCGAAGGCATCGGTGTCGCGTGATCTTTCGCCGAGGCCTTCCATGGACGCTGGGCCTGGGTGCCTTTGGACTCGCCTTCTCGATCACGACCACGGCCGCCTACTTGCCGCCGCTGCTCCACGACAAGTTCACGAGCTCCGGGTCCCTGATCGGTCTCGTGCTCGGCTCTGAGGGGTTGTTCGCGCTGCTCGTGTCACCGGTGATCGGCCCTTGGAGCGATTCGTTCCAGACGCCGATGGGGCGCCGAAAGCCCTTCATGCTCGCCGCACTCGGCCCGATCGGCTTCTGCCTCTTGATGATGCCGTTCATGCCGAACCTCTGGACGGCGTGCCTGATCGTGCTCGCGTTCTTCTTCGCCTACTACATCTACGAGCCTCCGTACCGCGGGCTGTACCCGGACCTCGTCTCGTCCTCGCACCTCGGGCGCGCCCAGGGCGTGCAGCACGTCTTCCGGGGGGCCGCGCTGCTGCTTGCGCTTGTCGGCGGGGGCCTGCTGCTGAAGGTCTGGAGCGCCTCTCCGTTCGTCGTTGCCGCGTTCCTCACCACCACTTCGTGCGGTGCTGTGGTCGTGCTCGTCGACGAGGAGAAAGGGGAGCAGCGGCGCGTCTTCGAGGGCGTGCGCCGATATCTCGCGCATAGCTGGCAGCTCCTCCGTCGCGAGCCGGAGATCCGGCGTTTCCTCGCGGCCAACGCGGCCTGGGAAGGAACCTTCGCCGCGGCAAGGACCTTCGTCGTGCTCTACGTGATCACGGGCCTCGGCGAGTCGAAGGCGATCTCGTCGGCGATCCTCGGCGGAGTCGGCGTTGGCTACGTCCTTGCCGCACTCGTCGCCGGCAGGCTCGGTGACCGGTTCGGCCTCGCCCGTGTGATCTTCTTCACTTCGTTCGTGTACGGAGGCGGCTTCCTCGTCGCCGGCTTCGCTCAGAAGTGGCACGTCTGGTATTTCGGGCTGATCATCCCGGTCGCATTCGCCGGTGGCATCGTGATGACCCTTGCCTGGGGTCTGCTGTTCAAGCTGACGCCGCCGGAGCATCGTGGCGCAGTCTCCGGCCTCGCCACCACCACGAAAGGGATCGGACTGCTGCTCGGCGCTCCTCTGGCGGGACTGGCGATCGACCTTGCCCGGCCCTACCTCAAGGCGACCCACGGCTACCAGGTGCTGTGGCCGATGTGCGGCATCGGAATCCTGGTGGCGATCCCGCTGGTCGCTTCCTTGATCCCGCACGAGGCGGCTAGTGGCACGGCGGAGCCCCAGCTCGGCTGAGCCCGAAGCCCCACACCTCCTGCCGGTAGACGTAGATCTGGGTGTCAGCACGGCCGCGTCTCAGAACGAGTGCCGAGTAGGTGCCGCACTCGGCGCGCGGGAGCACGCCGTAGAGCTGCGTGATCCGTGCCTCAGGGTCGCCGACCGTGAGCCCGCGGTTCGTGTGCCATCCGGGCGGTGCCCAGACCGTGAAGTAGCTCTCCGCGGCGCCGCTCCGGAACGAGACGCCGGCCCCCTGCGGCTCGAAGGCCTTGTAGGTGAAGTACCAGGTCGGCTGCGGGCATGAGCGGCAGCGGCCGTGGCGCGGCCCCCAGGCCGCAGTGATCCGAGCTCCGGTCGCACCGAGGCGCAGGCCGGCGAAGCTCCTGCCCGGGACGACGATCCCGTTGTGGGGAACGCCGAGGAGGGCGGCCGTCAGCACGGCGGCGAGCATGTTCGAGAGAATAGGCGCGTGCGCCGCTTCAATGTGCTCAACGCCGAGCTCGACCCGGAGGAGGAAGAGAACCTCCGCCCCGGGTACCCGCAGCGTTCGACGGCGATCGACGAGGCAATCGGCGGCGACAGGATCGGCGGCGCCGTGTGGGAGCTCGAGGAGGACGAGCGGGTTTGCCCCTACCACTACCACCACGGTGTCGAGGAATGGTTGGTCGTCGTCGGCGGCACGCCGACGCTGCGCACGCCCGGCGGCGAGCAGCGCCTGCGGGCCGGCGACGTCGTCTGCTTTCCGGGCTCCCCCGAGGGCGCGCACACGGTCCACGGCCCGGGCCGCGTGCTGATCCTCTCGGACGAGGTCTGGCCGGCCGTGGTCGTCTATCCCGACAGCGACAAGATCGGTGCGCGGCCCGGCCCGTGGGGCACCCACGATGCCGACCGGCTCAACTTCCTGCGCAAGGACGCGCTCGGCTACTGGGAGGGCGAGCGGTGAGGCCCGTCGTGAACCTCCACGACCTGGAGACCGCGCAGGACGAGGGCGATCCGGCGGGATACCAGACGCCGTACGCTCGCGTCGGGCCGGCGGTCGGCGGCGCGAGGCTCGGTGCGAGCGTCTACGTGCTGAACGAGGGTCAGAGCGTGTGCCCGTACCACTGGGAGGCGGGCGACGAGGAATGGCTGCTCGTTCTCGAGGGCCGGCCACAGGTGCGAACGCCCGAGGGCGAGGAAGAGCTGGAGCCCGGCGACGTCGTCTGCTTCCCGGCCGGCCCCGGCGGGGCCCACAAGGTGACGAACCGCCGGCCGGAGTCCGCGCGCGTCGTGATCTTCTCGACGAAGCACGAGCCGGGAGTCGCCGTCTACCCCGACTCGAACAAGGTCGGCGTCTGGCCGCCGGGGAGGCTCTTCCGGATCGACGACGCGGTCGACTACTGGGAAGGAGAGCACTAGTGGACGTGAACATCTTCGGCGACGAGTGGGAAGGCGGGCGCGACCGGCCCGGCTGGCAGTGGAAACACCTTCCGGTCGGCCGGAAGCTCGGGGCGCAGCAGATCGGCGCGAGCCTCTACGAGCTGGCGCCCGGGCAGAAGACCTTCCCCTACCACTGGCACCAGCTCGAGGAGGAGTGGCTGATCGTGCTGCGCGGGGAGCCGACGCTGCGCGACCCCTCCGGCGAGCGGAGGCTCGCACCCGGCGACTGCGTCGTCTTCAAGGCGGGCCCGGAGGGGGCGCACGCGGTCCGCAACGACACCGAGGAGCCGGTGCGGCTGCTGATGCTCTCCTGCGAGGCCGATGCGGAGATCTGCTTCTACCCGGACAGCGGCAAGGTCGGCCTGTTCGGCGAGGGCCTGCGGAAGATCCTGCGTACGGACGCCGAGGTCGACTACTTCGAAGGAGAAGAGTAGCCGAGGGTTCTCCTCCGCCGCCGCGACCGACATGGCGGACGCGGCACACGGCCGCCCGCCGCGAGCACGTAGCGCGAATGCCGACGGCGAAGACCGCCGGCAGAGCGGGGGAAGGGGGCCCAGGGGGGAAACCGGCTGTTTCCCCCGTGAGAGCGAGCCAGCGCACGTAGCCGCGGAGCGGCTAGGTGCGCGCGAGCGCCGGCCCCCACGACACGAGCGGCGACATCTCGCCCGTGTGGCCGTTCAGGCGCCGGTAGCCGAGCGCGTGCTCGGCCTGGAGCATCTTGTGGATCTGCGTCGTTCCCTCGTAGATCACCGGTGCGCGGGCGTTCCGGAAGTAGCGTTCGATTCCGTACTCGCCCGAGTAGCCGTACGAGCCGTGCACCTGGATCGCGAGGTTCGCCGCCTCGAGGGCCGACTCGGTCGCGTGCCACTTCGCCAGTGAGGTTTCGCGCGTGTTCCGCCGGCCCTCGTTCTTCATCCAGGCCGCCTGGAGGACGAGCAGCTTCGACGTCTCGTAGCCGAGCACCATCCTGGCGATCATGTCCTGGACGAACTGGTAGCGGCCGATCTCCTGGCCGAACGTCTCGCGCTCGCGGGCGTACTCGACCGAGCGCTCGAGGCAGGCGCGAATCACGCCGACCGCGCCCGCCGCGACTGTGAAGCGGCCCTGGTCGAGCGAGTACATCGCCACCTCGAAGCCCTGGCCCTCCTCGCCCAGCCGGTTCTCGGCGGGCACCTCGACGTTCTCGAAGAACAGCTCGCCGGTCGAGCCCGCCCAGATCCCGAGCTTGTTCTCGGTATCGCGGGTGGTCACGCCCGGCCAGGCGCGCTCGACGATGAACGCGGTCATCCCCTTGTGCCCGGCGTCCGGGTCGGTCTTCGCGACGACGAGCTGGTGGTCGGCGACCGAGGCGTACGAGATCCAGTTCTTCTGCCCGTTGAGGACGTACGTGTCGCCCTCTCGGCGCGCGGACGTCCTCATCGCGGCGACGTCGGAGCCGGCGCCGGGCTCGGTCAGCCCGAAGCAGCCGAGCTTTTCGCCCTTCGCCTGCGGGACGAGGTAGCGCTGCTTCTGCTCCTCGTTGCCGTACTTGAGCAGCGACATCGAGTTCAGCCCGACGTGGACCGAGATCAGCGTGCGGAAGGCAGCCTCGCCGCGCTCGATCTCCTCACAGGCGAGCGCCTCGGAGACGAAGTCGAGTCCGGCGCCTCCGTACTCCTCGGGGATGACGATCCCGAGGATCCCGAGCTCGGCCATCCCCTCGATCAGCTCGAGGTCGAGCTTGTGGTCGATGTCGTTCTGGATCGCGACCGGCAGAACCCGCTCGTCGACGAACGCGCGGACGGTGTCCTGGATCAGCCGCTGCTCGTCGGTCAGCTCGAAATCCACGGAGGCGAGTCTAGGCGAAAGGCTCTACAAGCCCTCGCCGACCTGGCGGAAGAACCAGAACGAGCTCGACCACCAGGCGCCGATCAGCGCGACGAACAGCAGTCCACCGGCCGCCGGCAGGGCCCACGTCGGGAAGCGGTGCATGCGAACGATCAGCACCTTCGTGGCGAAGGCGCCGTAGAGCGCGACGCCGAAGAACGAGTGCGCGACCACGCGCGGACTGTAGGTCTGGAAGCCGAGCTTGAAGACGCAGTGGTAGGCGACGGGGATGGTCAGCACGAAGGCGATGCGGCCCGACCAGCGGTGGACGACGTTGACGAACCGCGGCCGGGCCCAGGGCATCTTCCGGAAGATCCAGGCGGCGGTGAACAGCTGCGTGATCCCGAGCAGCGCCGCCGACATCGCCAGCCACGCCTTCAGGTGCAGCGTGTCGCTGAAGAACAGGCGAAACCACGGGCCGGGATAGGCGCCGGGCGAGACGACCAGCTCGCGGGCGGCGATCCCGAGCGACTCGGCGACGATCAACCCGCCGAGCAGCGGGATGAAGAGGTGCCAGGCCGGACGCGGGCGGGGCGAAACGGATCCGGCGTCGGTCGCCACACGGCGATTCAACCCTGACCGGCGCCGGGTTGCAAGCTTGCGTCGCGAGGCGGCGCCTCGTACTATTGACTGACCAGTCAATCGAAGGGGGGACGGTTCGATGGCCACCACCGAGCACGCCGCCGCCCAGGGACTGTCGTTCGTCCTCACCGACGAGCAGCGCGCCCTGCGCGAGCTGGCGCACGAGTTCGCCGAGAAGGAGATCCGCCCGAGGGCGGCCGAGTACGACGTGCACATGACCCATCCCGCGGACGTGGTCGCCAGGGCACACGCGGTCGGCCTGATGAACCTGCACGTGCCCGAGGAGTACGGCGGCCCCGAGCTGGGCCTGCTCGAAGGGTGCCTTGTCGCCGAGGAGCTGAACTGGGGCTGCTCGGGGATGGGGACCGCGCTCGGGGTCAACGGGCTCGGCGCCGGGCCGGTGATCATCGCCGGCACGGAGGAGCAGAAGCGCACGTGGCTCGCGCCGCTGGTCGAGGAGCCGATCCTCTGCTCGTTCGGACTGACCGAGCCCGATGCCGGCTCCGACGTCGCCCGGATCAAGTCGACCGCGATCCGCCGCGGCAGCGAGTACGTCCTCAACGGCTCGAAGACGTTCATTACGAACGCGGGCTACGCCGGCTGGACCGTCGTCTTCGCCAAGACCGACCCGAACCAGGGGCATCGCGGTATTTCCGCGTTCATCGTTCCCATGGATACGCCCGGGGTGACGATCGAGCAGCACCTCGACAAGATGGGGCAGCGTTCGACGGACACCTCCGCATTCGCCATGGCCGACGCCGTCGTCCCCGCAGCGAACCGCCTCGGCGAGGAGGGGGACGGCTTCAAGATCGCGATGCAGACGCTCGACGGCACGCGCCCGGGCACGGCGATCGGCGCGGTCGGCGTCGCGCGCGCCGCGTACGAGTACGCCTGCGACTACGCGAAGGAGCGGATCGCGTTCGACCAGCCGATCGCGATGCACCAGGGCGTCAACTTCCTGATCGCCGACATGGCGACGAAGATCGAGGCCGCGCGCCTGCTCACCTGGCAGGCCGCCTGGATGCTCGACAACGGCTGGGGCCGCAAGGCGACGCTGTACTCGTCGATGGCGAAGCGCTTCGCGGCAGACACGGCGATGGAGGTGACCACCGACGCCGTCCAGATCTTCGGCGGGTACGGCTACATGAAGGAGTACCCGGTCGAGAAGTTGATGCGGGACGCGAAGCTGTACCAGATCTACGAGGGCACCTCGCAGATCCAGCGGCTGGTGATTGCCCGCGAGGTGCTCTTGCCGCGAGACTAGGCCGGTGGCAGTCGAGATCGACCTCTCAGGGCGCGTCGCGCTCGTCACCGGCGGCTCCCGTGGGCTGGGCCGCGCCGACGCGCTGACGCTCGCGCGCGCCGGCGCCGACGTCGTGATCGCCGACATCCAGGTCGAGTCCGAGACGACCGACGAGGAGGCCGAGCGCTACGGGCCGCTCGCGCAGGTCGCCCGCGCGCAGGGGCTCGTCTACACCGAGGCGACCGCGAAGGAGATCCAGGGAATGGGTCGCCGCTCGGCCGCGGTGAAGTGCGACGTCACCGACCGGGAGCAGGTGGCGGCGACGGTGGAGCGGTGCAAGGAAGAGTTCGGCTCGGTGGACATCCTCGTCAACAACGCGGGCACGCTCGACCACATCGCCCAGATCGGCGATCAGTCGCCGGAGGCGTGGGAGCGCGATCTGCGCGTCAACCTGACGGGCGCGTTCAACTGCGCGCAGGCGGTGTGGCCGCACATGCGCGAGCGCGGCTGGGGGCGGATCGTGAACATGGCCTCCGTCGCCGGCACCCTCGGCGGCTTCGGCCAGGCGAGCTACTCGACCACCAAGGCCGGGCTGCTCGGTTTGACCAAGTCGCTCGCGCTCGAAGGCGCCAGGCATGGGATCAACGTGAACGCGATCGTGCCGGGGATCATCGGCACCGAGGCGTTCCAGTTCGGCAATCCGGAGATGAACGAGCGGATGATCAAGCGGACGGCCCTTCGTCGCGTCGGCGAGCCCCAGGACATCGCGAACGCGATCGCGTTCCTCTGCTCCGACCTTGCCGCGTACATCACCGGCGTCGGGCTGAACGTCAGCGGCGGGATCGAGCTCTTCACGTTTTAGGCCAATGTCCCGGTGTCAGACACCGCAGTACGGGGAGTGACGAGATTGGTGCGAGAGTGTGACGGACGCGGTGGTTGAGCGGATCTCGCCTCGGCGGTTCGGGCCGCGGCCCGGTGTCGGACACCGGCCTCGCGAAGTGCGCGGATGAGTGGCGAGACTGTGACCGCTGGAGGAATCTCGTTCACCCTGACGCCGGAGCAGCGGGAGTTGCAGGAGCTCGCGCGCGAGTTCGCGGCGAACGAAGTACGGCCGATCGCCGCCGAATGGGACGCGAAGGACGGCTTCCCGCCCGACCTGCTCGCGAAGGCAGCCCGGCTCGGGCTCACGTCCTACCGGATCCCGCGCGAGTACGGCGGTGCGGACGTCGACGCGGTCACGGCGGCGATCGTCGCCGAGGAGCTTTCCTGGGGCTGCGCCGGCCTGGCGGCCACGATCGGCGCGACCCTCTTTCCCGTGCGGCCGCTCGTCCGCTTCGGCACCGAGGAGCAGCGGCAGCAGTACCTTCCCCGGCTCGCGTCCGAGGACGGCTGCCTCGCGGCGATCGCCTTCACCGAGGCGCACGCCGGCTCCGACGTCGTGGCGATGCGCTCGACGGCCAGGCTCGCGGGCGGCGAGTGGGTCCTGACCGGCGAGAAGTGCTACGTCACGAACGGCGGCATCGCCGAGTTGAACGTCGTCTTCGCCCGTACCGACGCCGGGATCAGCGCCTTCCTCGTCGAGCGCGACGATCCGGGCGTGGCCGCCGGCCGGAAGGAGGAGAAGCTCGGCCTCCGCTCGTCATACACCGGCTCGCTGGTGCTCGAGGACGCGCGCATCCCGGCCGACCGGCTGCTCGGCGACGACGGCGCCGGCTTCCTCGTCGCGATGGACTTCTTCGAGCACTCGCGCCCGCAGGTCGCCGCCGCTGCCGTCGGCGTCGCCCGTGCCGCCTTCGAGTACGCGACCGACTACGCGCGCGAGCGTGAGGCCTTCGGCAAGCCGATCCTCGCCAGGCAGGGCGTCTCGTTCAAGCTCGCCGACATGGCGATGGAGATCGAGGCTGCCCGCCTGCTCGTCTGGCGTGCGTGCGCCGCCCTCGACGCGGGCGAGGACGCAGGCCTCTACGGCTCGTACGCCAAGGCGTTCGCGGCCGACACGGCCATGAAGGTGGCGACCGACGCCGTCCAGGTGCTCGGCGGCGCCGGGATCATGCGCGATCACCCCGTCGAGAAGTGGCTACGCGACGCCAAGGTGTTCCAGATCGTCGAAGGTACGTCCGAGATCCAGCGCCATGTGATCGCCACCTACCTGCGGCGCGACGATGCCTGAGCCCGTCGTGACGCTCGAGCGGTTTCCGGCCGAGCACATCGCCGTGCTCACGCTCGAGCGCCCACCCCTGAACGCGATCGACGAGCAGGTCGTCACGGAGCTTGCAGCCGCGACCGCCGAGCTCGCCGCGAACCTGGAGATGCGGGCCGTCCTGGTGCGCAGCGCGGTCGAGGGCGTCTTCATGGCCGGCGCCGACATCACTGAGTTTCAGCGGATCGCCGGCGAGGGAATCGACCGTGCGCTGATCGCGCAGGAGGTCTTCACCGCCTTCGCCGAGCTGCCGCAACCGACCGTGGCGGCGATCAACGGGCACGCGCTCGGCGGTGGACTGGAGCTCGCGCTGGCCTGCGACTTCCGCTTCGTCGCCCGCGCGGACGGCGCCCTGCTCGGCCTCCCCGAGGTGCGGCTCGGCCTTCTTCCCGGCGCAGGCGGCACCCAGCGGCTGACCCGGCTCGTCGGCGCCGGCCGGGCGACCGAGCTGATCATGAAGGGACTGCAGCTCTCTCCGGAGCAGGCGATCGACGCCGGCCTCGTCCACTTCCTCGTCGAGCCGGCCGAGCTCGACGACAAGGCCCGCGACTATACGGCTCGACTCGCGCGTCAGGCCCCGATCGCGCTGCGGGGAATCAAGCGAGCGATCCGCGCGGCGTGGTCGCAGGACGGATCCGTGGTCGAGCGCGAGGCCTTCCGAGAGGTGCTCGGATCCGCCGATGCACAGTCCGGCGTGAAGGCATTCCTGGAGGGCGAGCGCGCCGAGTTTTCCGGCTCCTGACGACGGAGGACCTGTCGCTACAATGTCCGGCTTGCGTCTCGAGGCGGGAGTCACCGAATCGCCGTATTACCTGCGCCGACGGCGGCAGGCGCGCGTGCGCCGCATCAGGCGGCTCTCGCTGGCCGCCCTGGTACTCGCAGTCGCTCTGGCGATCGTCGCCTCGATCGTCTATGCCGGTTCCCCCGGTCGGCTCGCACAGGGTCTCCGCGTCGACGGGGTCGAGGTCGGAGGGCTGTCGACGGGCGAGGCGACGAGGGCGCTGGAGCGCCGTTCGACGACGAGCCTCGGGACGCCGGTGGAGTTCGCCGCCGGAGGGCATGTGTTTCGGATCAAGGCCCGCGACATCGGCCTGGTCCCCGACTGGGGGGCAGCGGTTTCGTCCGCTCGCCATGCCGGCGATGGATTCGGGCCGCTGCGGGGCTTCCGCCGGCTGAAGCTTCGCTTCTTCGGGAGTGATGTCGCCGCACGCGCCGCCTACGACGCCGCCTCGCTGAAGGCGACGGTTGCACGGATCGCCGCCGCCGTCGACAAGCCGCACCGCGATGCCGCGGTCGTGCTGCACGGGCTGACGCCCGCGGTCATCGGTGGCCGAGGAGGTCAGGTGGTCGACCGGGAAGAGGCGGCACACCAGATCGTCGCCGCACTGTCCTCTCTCCACCGCGGCACGATGGTCACGCTGAAGCTGAAGACCGATTCCCCTCGCGTGACCGCCGCGATGCTCGCCCGCGCGGCCGCCCGGGCGCGGATCGCCGTGTCCGCCCCCGTCATCCTCACGCTCGGGACGACCCACTACCGTGTGCCGCGCTGGCGCCTGGCCACCCTGCTCAAGCTGCCCGCGGACGGGGCGACCAGGCTGCGGATCGCCGGCCCGGGTGCCGACGACTACTTCAAGCGCCTCCAGAAGGTGGTCGACCTGCCCGCGACGGACGCGCAGTTCGTCGTCGTGACGGGCGGGATCACGATCAGGCCCTCGGTCGACGCGCGCGTGCTGGACGTGCCGGCGACCGCCGGAGCGATACTTGCGGCGGCGACCCGCCGCGCGAATCGCGCGGCCGACATCGCGGTCGCGACCCAGCCGGCAAAGCGCACGACCGCCGACGCTCGCGCGATGGGGATCACCGGGATCGTCGGCAGCTACACGACCCTGTACGGCGGCGTCGAGAACCGCCTCTACAACGTGCAGCTGGTCGCGCGCCTGATCGACAACACGCTGATCGGGCCGGGCAAGGAGTTCTCCTTCAACGGGACGACGGGCGAGCGGGGCCCCGACAAGGGCTTCCGGGTCGCGCCGGTGATCATCAACGGCGAGCTGCAGAACGCCCTCGGCGGCGGTGTCTGCCAGGTCTCCACGACCGTGTTCAACGCCGCCTACGAGTCGGGGCTGCCGATCACCGCCCGGACGAACCATGCCCTCTACATCAGCCACTACCCGCAGGGGCGCGACGCGACGGTCAACTACCCCGACACCGACCTCAAGTTCGTCAACGACACCGACCACTGGCTGCTGCTTCGCACCTTCGCAAGCTCGAACTCGCTGACCGTCAACCTGTACGGCACGCCCCAGAACCGCCGGGTCGAGAGTGAGGTGTCGCCGCTCCGGACAACCGGGTCCGTGCCGACCGAGATCACCAAGGACCCGACGCTGCCGAAGGGGGAGAGGGTGGTCGACGAAGCCGGCTCGGCGCCGCTCGCCACCAGCGTCTCGCGCCGCGTCTACGACGCGAACGGCAAGCTCCTGTACGAGAACACCTGGTACTCGAACTACGCCGGCGAGAAGGAGAAGATCCGCGTCGGCACCAAGAAGCCGGTGAAGCCGAAGCCGACGGCGGATGCACCGGCGAGCTATCTGCCCGCCGAGCTCGTCCCGACCGACGCGACCGCGCCGACCCCCTAGGCCTCCGCTCCGGCGATCGCCTCGGCGAGCCAGGCGGGACACCGCGTCGGCCGCAGCGTCTCGCGGTCGACGAACGCGTGCTGCGTCCAGCCGTCCGCGACCACTTCCCCGCCCCGATCGAGGACGTACTCGTAGCGGAAGCGGGCGCCCCGGATGTCTCCGCAGCGTGCGTTGATGCGGAGCCGGTCGTCGAAGAACACGGGCTTGAGGTAGCGCACCTGCGACTCGGTCGTCAGCGCCTCGTAGCCCTCGGCCTGAAGGCCCTTGTAGCCGCCGCGGAAGCGGGCGAGATACTCGACGCGGGCGACCTCGAACCACACGAGGTAGGCGGCGTTGTGGGCGACGCCCTGCGCGTCGGTCTCCGCGAAGCGGACCGCGATCTCGGTGTGGAACCTGAACCCCGCGATAGGGGAACTATCGCGGCGCCACGTACAGCGTGTCGAGCACGGCGCGCGCACGGTCGGCGAGCACAGCCGGCGCCTTGAGCCCGAGCAGCACGTAAGCGGCGAAGGACCGGCCGTTCTGAGCGAACTCGACCCCACCTCCCGGCCCGTCGAAGCACACGATCTCGGGCCGCCGGAGCGGCAGCTTGGCGGCCGTGAAACGGCGCGGCCGGGGCGGCCCGACGCCGACCTTCAGACCGCCGATCGGCTCGGTCCACTCGACGACGACGATCGCCACCGCCGTCGCCGGGAACGCGTACGAGGACACCTGCGTCTGGCACGCGCTCCTCAGGTCGGGCCCGATCGGCCCGGAGGAGACGACGATCCGGGTGAGCGGGTTCGTGACCGCCCCCTGATCGGGCCTGGACGAGTGCCAGCCCGCGGGCAGCGCCACGGTCACTCCCGCCCGGCCCAGACGTCGCGGAGACGTGGCCGAAGAGCAGCCCGCGAGCAGCAGGCCGGCCAGAACGCAGATCCAGAGTCGCGTATAGAACTGGGGCATGTCCGCGGGCCGCCTTGCCGCACTGATCCTAGTACGCCTCGATCGACGCCTTCCGACGCGACCCGGCGAAGGTCTGGGACTTCTACGGCAGGCGGCTCGACGTGCTGGCGGAGGCGCAGCCGAACGCGGCTCACCTCGCGCTTGCCGACCGCACTGCGAGCTATCTCGCCTGCGGCCACCGTGAAGCGTTCGAGCAGGTGGTCGCGTTAGCGCTCGCCTCGGGGGCAAAACTGGCGATCGTGAACAGGGGCCCGACGTCCTACGACGGACGATCCGACCTGAAGATCGACGCAGCCGCCGGCGAGACGCTTCGGGCAGTCGTCGCTACGTTGCCGCCCGCCTGAGCGGACGTTCCTCGAGCAGCCGGCCGCAGGTCGCGCAGACGACGCGGGCGACCTCGTAGGGAACGCCGTCCCGCTGGCAAATGGCGTGGCTCGTCACGGCTCGGTGGCGGTGGCTCTCCGATGAAGGGCGACTCATTACCTGTGATGACGACAAGGGCGATCCGAAGTTGGCTCCGATCGTGCTGGCGCTCGCCGCGGCGGTCGCGGCCGGCCGCCGCCCTCGTCGGCGTGCCGGGGCTTCCCGGCGCTATTGTCCAAGCATGCCCCGGCGCGCGAAGCCCAAAGACGTGATCAGCCGGCTCGCCGAGACCGGAGAGGACGCGATCCAGAGGATCGCGGAGCTTCCCGGCGGCGCCCGTTTCGTCGAGGCGGCAAACACCCTGCGCGACCGCGCGGACGAGCTGACCAGGCGGATGCGCAGCCTCGACCCGCTCGAGCGACGCGTCGCCGAGCTCGAGCGGCGGCTCGAGGAGCTGTCGAAGCCGGCCGCCGGGGCGCGCAAGCCGGCGTCCAGGAAGCCCGCCGCCCGGAAGTCGGCGGCGAACAAGCCTGCGGCAGTCCGGAGACGGCCGGCGGGCTAGGCCGCGTTCGCGAGCTTCTCGGGCCCGCGCCGAAGCACGACCAGTGCGGGTGCGGGGTCGCGCAGCGAGAAGATCGCGTGCACCGTCCGCCGTCGCGGACGAGCGATTGCCAGCGCATCGGCAAGCCGGCCGCGCATCAGAGCCGAGACAAGGGCCCGCAGCTCGCGGACCTCGGCGCGGTAGCGGACGCCGACCCTGGCGGTGGCGACCCTCGGCTCGCGGCCGAGCAGCAGGTCGACCCAGATCGCCGGAAGGTTCAGGCCCGCCCCGATCGCGAGCGCGAGCGATCCGTACGGCCTCGGATTGAGATCGATCACGTGCGGCCCGTCGGCGCCGCGGATGAGCTGGAACTCGAAGATCCCGCTCCACCCGATCGCCCGGATCACCTCGGCCAGCGCACGATCGAGCGCCCGGTCCGGAGCGATCGTCTCCGCGTACCCGCTGACTCCCATCGGCGCCGGATAGATGCGCCTGGCAGCCTGGTGGACGGAGCAAACGATCTCGCCGTGCCAGGCGACGCCCGCGACTGCCGTCAGCGCGCCGTCCAGGAACGGCTGCACCAGCCAGCGAGGGGCGCCGGCCAGGGCCTGTTCGAGGGACGCGAGATCGTCGACGAGTTGAGCCGGCGGAGCCAGCCAGGTCCGCTCGGATTCCCTCACGGCGGTGCTCGCCGGCTTGACGACGAGCGGGAACGCAAGTCCGTCGCGATGCAGGTGGAGATCGTCGAGGCCCAGCTCGACAGTCGGCGGCGCCGGCACGCCGGCCGCGGCCGCGAGCTCTGCCAGGACCGCCTTGCTGGTCGCCCGTTCGACCGTATCCCGGGCATTCGTTCCGACGATCGTTCCGGCCGGGAACGCGTGCTCGCGTCCCGCCACCGCCTTGATCGCAAGCTCGTTGCCCGGTAGCACCACCGCCGCCCCGCAGCTGACCGCAGCGTCGGCGAGAGCGGCGACGTAGGCGTCGTCGCCGGCCGCGGGACGCGGCAGGGACCCGAACGTCCCTGCGGTCGCCCGCGAACGGCTCGCGAACGTCTTCGGCGAGTAGGTTGCGAACCACGGCTCGTAGCCGCCCCGGCGGAGGCCTCGCACGGCGGCGAGGCTGGCGTAGTAGTCGTCGCCCGCGAGGAGCACACGTGGTCTGCGGCTTCCGCCCACTTTCGCACAATAGTTCGGTTGATGGAAAATGTCTCGCTTCTCGTCGACTCGGCGGCGACCGGTCGGGTGCTCGTGGTCGGCTCGCTGCCGCCGGGCGGGCGCGACCTCGACCTCCTGGCGCGAGTCGACGACCGCGCTGCGATCTC
Organism: uncultured Actinomycetes bacterium; assembly: GCA_963803325.1. Classification (GTDB taxonomy): domain Bacteria; phylum Actinomycetota; class Thermoleophilia; order Gaiellales; family Gaiellaceae; genus DATBLE01. The sequence continues at coordinate 544,581 of CAWDLU010000001.1, forward strand.
CGCGCGGCTGGCTGCGGAGGGATTTCGCAACCGCGGAAACGACTGGGTTCGCTTCACCGGTTGCTCCGCATCCGCGGTCGACCTCCTTCCCGCCGAGGCCTATCCGGTGCCCGAACGGCAGCTGCAGTCGCTCTTCGACGAGGCACTGCCGATCGACGGGCTCGCCAGGCTGGTCCGGCCCGCGCCGCATCACGCGCTGCTGATCCTCGCCGGGCTCGGTATGACCGAGAAGCGGCAGGATCGGCTCCAGGCGGCGCTCGCGGAGGATCCGGACGCTCGGGCCAAGGCCGAGCGACTGGCCCGGGAGTGGGGGGTCGACCTTCGCCGGCTGCAACCACGGCGCAGGCTGGTGCGCCGGCCACGGCGCCGCACCGTGATCGCGCTCTCCGGTCTCGACGGCTCCGGCAAGAGCTCGCAGACCGCGGCACTGAGCGACGCGCTGGAGCGGCTCGGCAAGCACGCGGAGGTGGTCTGGCTCCCCCTCGCAGCGAACCCCGCCGTGTGGAGGGTCTCGGCGTTCGTCCGCCGCCTTCTCCGCCTGCTGCGCGTCCTTCCCGGTTTCCGGACGGTGCACGGACGGGTCGAGGGAGGCGAGTCGCTGATCGCCAGGCCGGGGAGCACGAGGCGCGCCGGGATGCTGACGCGGCTCTGGGTGACGTACGTCGCCTTCGCCAACGCGATCTCCCACCGCCGGCTCGCCCGCCGCGCGGACGTCGTCGTCTTCGACCGCTACGTGCTCGATTCGGTCGTCCGGATGCGCTACCTGTGGGGAGGGCGCTTTGCCGCCGCCGACCGGCTCCTTCGGCTCCTCTCCCCGAATCCTGCCCTTGCCTTCCTGCTCGACGTGCCCGGAGAAGTTGCCCTGGGCCGCAAGCAGGATCAATGGAGCGTCGACGATCTCCGCCGTCAGGTGGAGCTCTACCGCGAGGAGGCGGACCGGCTCGATGTCATCCGCCTCGACGGAACGCGGCCGCAGGAGGAGGTATGCGCGGAGATCGCCGAGGCGGTGTGGCGGAGGCTCGGTTGATCGAGTGGGTGGAGGACGAGGCCCGCTTCGACGACCTGGCCGAGGAGTGGGACCGGCTCGCCGACTCGCAGCGGTTTCCGTTCCTCCGACATTCGTGGCTGCGCTCCTGGTGGAGCGCCTTCGGCGGCCAGAAGCGGCTCGCGATCTGCACCGCCTGGGAGGGCGGCGAGCTGGCCGGCGTCTTTCCGCTCTGCCGCCGGGCGGGCTACCTCGAGGTGATGAAGAACGTGCACAGCCCCGTGTATCGCCCCTTCGCCCGCGACGAGGAAGCCCTGCGCGCGATCGTGAACGCCGCCGTCCAGGCCGGCGGCGGGTTCCTGCTCATCGCCCATCTCCCCGGAGGCGATCCGGCGACGCCGATGCTCGTCGACGCGCTGCGGGCGAGGGGCATGGTCACGCTCGTCGAGCCCCAGCACGTCTCCCCGATCGTCCGCACCAACGGCAGCGTCGAGGAGTACCGGCGGTCTCGCGGGCGGAAGATGGTCAAGGAGCTGGCTCGGCTCAGGCGGCGGATCGAGGACGAGCACGACGTCGTCTTCTCCGTCGTCGAGCCTCCCGCCGACCTCGACGCCCAGCTGCACGAGGGCTTCCGCGTCGAGGGGAGCGGCTGGAAGGGAGCGCGGCGCACGGCAATCGCCCAGGCATCCGCGACCGAGACCTTCTACCGATCGGTGGCGAGGTCGTTCGCCGACACGGGGCGGCTGCGCCTCTCGAGCATCTCGGTCGCCGGGCAGATGATCGCCTTCGACCTCTGCCTGCTCGACTACGCGCGCCTGTGGATCCTGAAGGGCGGCTACGACGAGACCTTCCGGCGGTATGCGCCGGGCCTGCTGCTGACGCAGGCCGAGGTCGAGCGGTCCTTCGAGCTCGGCCTGGAGGCGGTGGAGCTGCTCGGCGACGATGCCGGGTGGAAACGAAAGTTCGCCGACGATGCACGGGCGCACCTGATGGTGCACGGCTACCGCCGCAGGCCGCTTCCGCTTGCGCGGTACGCGTACCGCCGCTTCGTGCGGCCGCGGCTGCGGGCCGCCCGCCGCGTCCGCGGCCAGCGTGGGCTACAGTCACAGTCGATGTCACGCCTTCTGTCCTGGCTCCGCCGGCTCTTCCGCCCCACCGACGCCGGCTCGCCCGGGCAGGCCGAAGCCGATCGAGAGCTGGCAGAGGCAAGCGACGAAGCCGCTCCGTAGCGGCGCGGGCGCTCAGGCGGGCACGCGCAGGCGCAGCGCGCGGGGGACGAGCTCGAAGCGGACCGGCGTCGTCCCCGGCTGCTCGCCGTCGAGCTGCACCGGCAGCGGCTCATCCGAGTCGACGGCGACCGCCGCACCCCGGATCAGCTCGGCCTTCGGGTGGGGGAGATGCGTGCCCCGGTAGATCTTCGGGAGCGTCTGGACCAGATCCGCCTTCGTGATGTCGCCGATCAGCAGGACGTCGAAGACGCCGTCGTCGGGCATCGCCTCCGGGCAGATCATCATCCCGCCGCCGAGGTAGCGGCCGTTCGCGACGACGACCTCGTGCATGCGTCCGCTGCGAGTCTCGCGGTCGACCGTCACGCGCACCTGGGTGTTCTGCCAGCGGGCGAAGACGGCCAGCGTCGACCAGAGGTAGGAGAGCTTGCCGCCGAGCGCCTTCGACGATTCGTTCGTCCGTTTCGCGACCGCGCCGCTCATCCCGACGCCGGCGGCGTTGAAGAACCAGGACTCGGCCGGCTCGCCCGACCACGCTCTGTAGCCGACGCGACCCGCGTCGATCTCGCGGGTGCGACCGTGCAGCGCAACCTCGACCGCGCCCTCCAGCTTCGTCGGGATGCCGTACGTGCGGACGAAGTCGACTCCGGTCCCGCGAGGGATGACGGCCAGCTCGGCGCCGCCGGCCCCGGCGATCCCCGCGGCCACCTCGTTGACGGTTCCGTCCCCGCCGACGGCGACGATCAACTCCGCCCCGTCCCCGGCCGCGCGTTGGGCCAGCTCGCGCAGGTGCTCGGGATGCTCGGAGAAGAGCGCGTCCCCTGCGAGACCGAGCGCAGAGGCCCGGCGGGCGAGCTCCGGCCAGCGGCGTCCGGTCGAGCCCCCGGCCGACGCCGGGTTGACCAGGAAGACCGCCTTCGCCGATCGCCCTGCGACCACCGAGCCAGTCGTGTCGGCCGTCAGGCCGAGAGGACCTGGAGCGCCAACTCGGTCATCTGGTCGACGGCCCGCGTCATCTCGTCGTCGCTGATTCGCTTGAACTCTCCGTCGACCACGACGTCGCTGACGATCAGCAGGCAGCCGGCCCGGATCTTCTTCAGCGCTCCGAGCGTGAACAGCATCGCCGCCTCCATCTCGACGGCGAGGATGCCGCGATCCGACCAGCGCTGGTACTGGCCGCCGTCCGGGTTGTAGAAGACGTCGCTCGAGACGACTCCGCCGACGCGGACCGACTTGCCCTGCTCCTTGGCGTGGTGGACGGCTGCGTGGACGAGCTCCCAGTCGGCGGTCGGCGCGTGCGGCTCGCCGCCGATCAGGTGGATCGGGGTCGCGTCCGCCGGCGTCGCCGAGATCGCGATGATCAGCTCGCCCATCTGGAGGTCGGGCTGAAGGCCGCCGCAGGTGCCGACGCGCAGGATCTTCTTCACGCCGAGCTGCGTCAGCTCCTCGATCACGATTCCGGCCGAGGGGCAGCCCATCCCGCTCGACTGCACCGACACCGGCTTACCGCGGAACGTGCCGGTGTAACCGAGCATGCCCCGTTCGGAGTTGACCTCGACCGGGTCGGCGAAGAACGTCTCGGCGATGTGCTTGGCCCGCAGCGGGTCGCCCGGGAGCAGGCATCCGTCCGCGTAGTCGCCGGGCTTTCCTCGCAGATGAACGGGCATCGGGCAAGCCTACGGCTTCCGCGCGATATAAGGCGGGGTGAACCTTGAGCAGGCAGTGTGATCCGACCCTTCGGCAGATCCTCGGCTTTTGCGCCGAGGAGCCGGTCGAGCGCGTCTTCCTCGAGGACGTCGCCAGGCGCGGCCTCGGCCGGTTCACGGCGCTGGCCGACGGCGGGCGGCTGACCGCTCTCTGCCACGTGGGCGCCAACGTCGTGCCGTCGGGACCCGGCTGCGCGGCGTTTGCGCGGGCGGTCTCCGGCGGCCGTGCGCGGATGCTGATCGGCGAGGAACAGGCGGTCTCCGATCTCTGGTCGGCGGCGGAGGCGCAGATGCCGGCGCCTCGCGAGGACCGGCCCGGGCAGCCGGTGTACGTGCTCGACCGCCCTCCGGAGGCCGGCGGGACCGGGCTCCGCGAGGCGTCGCTCGACGACCTCGGGGCGCTCGTTCCCGCCTGCGCGGTCGCGCACGAGGAGGAGATCGGGCTGAATCCGCTCGACCGGGACGCCGACGGGTTCCGCTGGCGCACCCAGGCACAGATCGGCGAGGGCCGCTCGTGGATCTGGATCGAGGACGGCACGATCCTGTTCAAGGCAGAGGCGTCGGCCTGGACGCCGGAAGCGGTTCAGCTCCAGCAGGTCTGGGTCGACCCGTCGGCTCGGAACCGCGGCAACGCCCAACGTGGGATGCGCGACCTCTGCCGGCGGCTGCTCGAGCAGGTGCCGAGGGTGTGCCTGTTCGTGCGTCCGGAGAACGCGGCGGCGATCCGGGTCTACGAAGCGATCGGGATGAAGCGGACGATCACCTACCGGAGCCTGATTTTTTGAGGCGGCTGCTCAAGCTCGGGGTGCTCGCGTGGGTCGTGCGCTGGGCTGCGCTCGAGGCAGCGTCGCACCTTGCGCGTGTCAGGGCGCGCGGGCGGTTCTAACTGCAGTGTCTGACCCCAGGGGGTCAGACACTGGTTCACCAGCTTCTCAGTGGCCGCGGATCCGCGTCACGTCGATCCGCAGCGGCACGGAATAGTCGGTGGCGAAGCTCGCCGGCGTCCAGCCGTTGTGGGCGATCAGACCGGCGTATTTCTCGACGTAGTCCGCCACCTCGTCGGCCGGCGGGTCGTCCGAGACGCGCACCTGCCCGTGCAGGACGACGATGTCACCGCCCCGGCCGTCGCCGTCGAGGTTGAGCGAGACACTGGGGTTGGCGGCGATGTTTCGCAGCTTCGGCGTGTTCGGTTTCGAGTAGAGGAGGACGCTCGTGCCGTCCCAGAGGAACCAGACCGGGACCGGCTGGGGTGCGCCGCGGGGCGAGACGGTCGTCAGCCAGCCGAGCAGATCCGCGCGCAGCCGTCGCGCGGCGCGCTGCCCGAACTCGGTCGTCTCGTCCAACACGATCGGAGCGTATCCGCGGCACAATGGGCACGTGGAGATCCTCGAGCCGATCGAGGCGCACATCCGGCGGCACGATCTGATCCCGCCGGGTGGCGAGGTCACCTGCCTCGTCTCCGGGGGGGCCGACTCGACCTGTCTCTGGCATGCCCTCCGCGCGCTCGGCTACCGCGTCTCCGCCGTCCACGTGAACCACGGCCTGCGCGGGGACGAGTCCGAAGCGGACGCGTCGTTCTGTCGGAACGCCCTGCAGGCGGCCGTCATCGACGCAAGTAACAGGGTGTTACAAGGCAACAGCGAGGGGGCGATGCGCGACCTGAGGTACGCGCTCACCGCCGGTTGCGGGCTGCGCGCCACGGGGCACACCGCCTCCGACCAGGTCGAGACGATCCTCTACCGTCTCGCGGCGAGCGGCTCCACGCGCGGGATCAAGGTGCGCCGAGAGGACGGGATCGTGCGCCCGCTCCTGACGCTCCGGCGTGAGGAGACGGAGGCCTACTGCCGCAGGGCCCGCCTCGAGTTCCGGTGCGACTCCTCCAACCCGGGCACGCTCCGCGGCCTGATCCGCGACGAGCTGCTCCCGCTCCTTCGCCGGCTCCACCCTGCCGTCGAGGAGAACCTGCTGCGCCTCGCCGACGAGCGACCGCGCCTGCCGCGGGGATTCGAGGACACGCTGCTCGAGCTGCTCGCGAGTCGGGACGGCTCGAAGACGGCCGACCTCGGCGGTGGAATCAGGGCGGTGCGCGAATACGGCACGCTGTCGCTGGAGCGGGGTCCTGTCCGCTGGGGTCCATGGGTGATCGAAAGCGACGTCCCCGGCCTCGTCGTTCGGACACGGCGTGCCGGCGACCGCGTGAGCGGTCGCCGGAAAAAACTCCAGGACGTGTTCGTCGACGCCAAGGTCCCCCGGGCCGAGCGCGACTCCTGGCCGGTCGTCGTCCGCGACGACCAGGTTGTCGCCGTGCCCGGGATCGTGGAGGATGCCGGGGTCAGGGTGAAGCGGAGATGATGAGGACCGAGTTGGAGCGCGCCGTCGGCGAGGTGCTGATCGACGCGGACGCCCTGCGCGCGCGTGTCGCCGAGCTGGGCGAGGAGGTCTCGGCCGAGTATGCGGGCCGCGACCTGCTGCTGGTCGGCGTCCTCAAGGGGGCGGTCTTCTTCATGGCCGACCTGATGCGTCACCTGACCGTGCCCTGCGAGGTCGACTTCATGGCGATCTCGAGCTACGGCGCGCAGACCGACTCGTCGGGGGTCGTCCGGATCCTCAAGGACCTCGACATCAACATCGAAGGACGCCACGTCCTCGTCGTCGAGGACATCATCGACTCCGGGCTGACGCTCTCCTACCTGATGCGGAACCTCGAGTCGCGCGAGCCCGCCTCGCTCGAGGTCTGCGCGCTGCTGACGAAGCCGGCGCGCCGCGAGATCGACGTTCACGTCCGCTGGATCGGCTTCGAGATCCCGAACCGCTTCGTGATCGGATACGGGCTCGACTTCGCCGAGCGGTACCGCAACCTCCCTTACGTGGGTGTCTTGAGCGAGGAGCTGATTCCCGAAGGGGTATAGGACCCGCGAGGGCGAGATGAAGAACACCCCCTGCTACCCTGGGCGGTGGAGAACCAGTGAATCGCTTCTTTCGTAGCGCGCTCTTCCCACTGATCGTCATCGTCCTGCTCGTCTACCTGGCGAGCCAGACGCTGATCCCGAAGTCGAAGGCGCCCCCGAAGGCCACCTATTCGCAGCTGATCGCGCGCGTCCAGGCTCAGCCACGCACGATCGACGACGTCGTCTTCAACCCGAGCAAGCGGCAGGTGGTCGCAACCCTGCGCGACCCGGATTCGACCAAGATCAAGGTCAACTATCCGAGCGACCAGTCGCAGATCGCATTCCAGTCGCTGCTCGAGAAGAAGGGCGTCACGTTCGACTCGAAGGGGACCGGGTCGTCTCCGTGGTGGTCGATCCTGACGACGCTGCTCCCGTTCCTGCTCCTGTTCGGCTTCTGGATCTTCATCATGAACTCGATGCAGGGCGGCGGCTCGAAGGTGATGAGCTTCGGGAAGAGCCGCGCCAAGCGGATGGCGCCGGACTCCCCCAAGATCGGCTTCAAGGACGTCGCCGGCGTGGACGAGGCGGTCGAGGAGCTCCAGGAGATCAAGGAGTTCCTCGAGAACCCGAAGAAGTTCCAGGCACTCGGCGCGCGCATCCCGAAAGGGGTTCTCCTCTATGGGCCGCCCGGCACCGGCAAGACGCTGCTCGCGCGGGCGGTCGCCGGCGAGGCCGGGGTGCCGTTCTTCTCGATCTCCGGCTCGGACTTCGTCGAGATGTTCGTCGGCGTCGGCGCCTCCCGGGTCCGCGACCTGTTCGAGCAGGCAAAGCAGGCGGCGCCGTGCATCGTCTTCATGGACGAGATCGACGCGGTCGGCCGGCACCGAGGAGCCGGCCTCGGCGGCGGCCACGACGAGCGCGAGCAGACGCTGAACCAGCTCCTCGTCGAGATGGACGGGTTCGAGCTGAAGGACAACATCATCCTGATCGCGGCCACGAATCGGCCCGACATCCTCGACCCGGCGCTCCTGCGTCCGGGCCGCTTCGACCGCCAGATCGTCGTCGACCGGCCCGACCGCAACGGCCGACGCAAGATCCTCGAGGTGCACGCCAAGGGCAAGCCGCTCGCGACCGAGGTCGATCTCGACACCCTCGCCGCCGGAACACCCGGCTTCACCGGCGCGGATCTCGCCAACCTCGTCAACGAGGCGGCCCTGCTCGCGGCTCGACGGGGCAAGAAGGTCGTCGAGCAGGAGGAGCTCGAAGAGGGGATCATGCGCGTGATCGCGGGCCCGGAGAAGCGGACGCGCCTGTTCTCGGAGGAGGAGCGCAAGATCACCGCCTACCACGAGATGGGCCACGCGCTCGTCGGCCAGTACCTCGAGCACACCGACGAGGTGCACAAGATCTCGATCATCAGCCGCGGCCAGGCGCTCGGCTACACGATCTCGCTGCCCCGCGAGGACCGCTACCTGACGACGAAGTCGGCGCTGATGGACCAGCTGGCAATGACGCTCGGGGGCCGCGCGGCGGAGGAGCTCGTCTTCCACGAGGTGACCACCGGCGCCGCGAACGACCTCGAGAAGGTGACCTCGACCGCGAAGCAGATGATCATGCGCTTCGGGATGAGCGAGAAGCTCGGCCCGCGCGTCCTCGGCCGCAACCACGACATGCCCTTCCTCGGGCGCGAGATGGGGAACGAGCCCGACTACTCCGAGGAGATCGCGCGTGAGATCGACGACGAGATCCGCCGGGTGATCGAGGAGGCGCATGCGAAGGCCCAGCAGGTGCTCAGCGACCACATGGAGGAGCTGCACAAGCTGTCGGCGATCCTGATCGAGCGCGAGACGATCGACAAGGATCAGTTCGAGCGCCTGCTCGCCGGCGAGGCCGAGGACGACGTCTTCCGCGAGGAGACGCCGCCGGCCGCCCCCGAGCCTCCGCCCGAGCCGGCGAAGCGCCCGCGGCCCCAGCCGAAGCCGTTCCCGCTTCCGGGAGCGCTCTCCCAGCCTCCGCCGCCCGAAGCCGCGAATCCCTAGCTGGACAGCGTCCGGCTCCTTTGCCACGCTCCGCCGGAATCGGCAAGCGTGCAGAAGGGGGTGACGGGTGAACGCCATCGCAGGCAAGGCGATCGCCGGGATCGGAGTCGTGCTCGCGTTCGTCGCGATCTGGATCGACGCCGTTCCCGGCTCGAGCTACTGGGACTTCGACGGCACGGTGGCGGCCTTCGGGATCGCGCTCGCCGCGATCGCCGCGCTGGTGCTCACGGCCGGGTATGCGGGGAAGGCGGGCAACGGCGCGCTGTACGCGGTCGGAGCGGTGCTGCTCGGCTTCTGGAGCTGGTTCCCGGCGGCGACCGCTTTCAAGAACTGGGATCAGACGAGGGCCGGGATGTGGCTCGCCTTTGCCGGCGCCGCCCTGATCGTTCTCGGGTCGGCGGCCTCGTACCTCGTGACCGGCGGCGCGAGCAGCACGCCGGCCGGCGCATCGCCTGCGGCGCTGGCAGCCGGGCTGGGGATCGCGCTCGTCTTTCCGGGGATCTTCCTCGATGCCAGCGCCGGACAGAGCTACTGGCAGGGCCCGTTCGGGCACTCGCTCGGAATCCTGATGCTGATTCTCGCGGTCGCCGCGGCGCTCGCCTGGGCGGCGACGTTCGCGGGCGCGGGCACGCGGGGACTCGACGCCGCGGTCACCCTGGTGCTGCTCGGCCTGGTCGCGTTCGTGCCGGTCGGAGCCGCGTTCGGGGACTTCGGCAGTCTCGACGCGGGGGCCTGGATCGCGTTTGCGGGAGGCATCCTCGCCGCGGGCGGGACGTGGGCGGCACGCGGCGACGATGCTCAGATTTCAACGGCTGCCGCCTAGTACTGGGGCGAAGCAGCTCCGGCACCATGGACAGCATCCGCCCCGTTTGTCACGATGGGCGATGGAAGTTGGCGACTACTCCGAGGAGAGACTGTGCCAAACACTGGACTTGTCGGGCAGCATCGCGGTGTGGGCGTAGGAATATTCCTGTACATCATCACGGCTGGCATCTACGGTCTCTACTGGACGTATATGACGTTCGACGAGATGAAGCGGCACACGAAGCAGGGACTTGGCGGAGGTCTTGGCCTCTTGATTGGATTACTGACCCTTGGGATCGCCACTCATTTCATTGCGCCGTCCGAAGTCGGCAAGATGTACGAAAGCGACGGGCGTGAGGCCCCCGTATCCGGTGTGACTGGTTTTTGGATGTTCCTCCCTCTACTTGGCAACTTCATCTGGTTCGGCAAGGTGCAGGGAAGCCTGAACACCTACTGGGAACTCAAGAAGACGGGTCACTCCGCAGTGGCACCCGATCCGGCCTAGTCCCCGCGGCGCGCGAACCACGCGGCGCAGATGTCCCTCGTCGCCGTGGCCGAGAGCGATTGCAGAGAGCGTCAGGCGCGCGTTGTTTTGTAGCGTAGGAGAACCTCTCCACAAAAGGGGAAGGCCCGCCGAAGCGGGCCTTCCTGGCAACTCAACTTCAGAGCCTGGCTGTCACCCGGGGCACCGAGCATGCCATGAAAGAGGCCAACAAATTCCCTTGTACCGGCGACCATGTGCCGGAAGTGCGCAAACTCCGTCACGAAATGGGGGCGATGACGCCGATCGAGCAGCGCTTCCCCCGCCCGTCGGTGATGGGCGTCGTCAACGTCACGCCGGATTCGTTCTCGGACGGCGGGGTCAACTACCGCCCCGAAGACGCGGTTGCCTCTGCGCACCGGATGCTTCGCGAAGGCGCCGCGATCGTGGACGTCGGCGGCGAGTCGACGCGGCCGGGCTCGGAGGGAGTCACACTCGACGAGGAGCTCCGCCGCGTCGTGCCTGTGCTGGAAGCCCTCGCCGGTAAGCCGGTCTCGATCGACACCGCCAAGGCGGAGGTCGCACGCCGGGCGACTGCGCTCGGGGCGGAGCTCGTCAACGACGTGACCGCACTGCGGGGCGACCCCGACCTGGCGGGCGTGGTCGCCGAAACCGGCGCCTACCTCTGCCTGGTGCACATGCAGGGCTCGCCGCGGACGATGCAGCTCGAGCCGAGATACGAGGACGTCGCCTCCGAGGTGGCCGCCTTCCTGGAGGAGCGGCTCGCGGCCGCCGTCGCCGCCGGTATCCCCGAGGAACGGGTCTGCCTCGACCCGGGCATCGGCTTCGGCAAGACCGTCGAGCAGAACCTGGAGCTCGTCCGCAGGCTCGACGTCCTACTGGCGCTCGGCCGTCCCGTCGTCGTCGGCTTCTCCCGCAAGAGCTCGCTCGGACGGCTGCTCGGCGACCCGGAGGCGACAACGGGCTCGACGGCGGCGAGCATCGGCGCCGCCGTGGCGGCCTACGAGCGCGGGGCGGCGATCCTCCGGGTCCACGACGTGCGCGAGACGGTCGAGGCCCTGACTGCCGCGGGGGCGATCCTGTGATCCTCGAGCTCCACGGGCTCGAGGTGTTCGGCCGTCACGGCGTGCTCGAGCAGGAGCGGCGAGACGGCCAGACATTTCTGTTCGACCTCGAGCTCGAGATCCCCGAACCGGCGGCCGATCGCATCGAGGAGGCCGTCGACTACCGCGCCGTGGCCGCGCGCGTCCGCGAGGTCTCGGACGCCGAGCACCACGACCTGATCGAGACGCTGGCGCAGGCGGTTGCCGGCGAGCTCGTTGCGGCCTTCCCTGTCGCTCGTGCGCGGGTGCGCGTGCGCAAGCTGCGTCCGGCGGGGATCTCGGCCGAGTGGTCGGCGGCGACGGCGGAGCGCCTCGGGTCACGCTGACACCGGTTTCGGCCGATACACGCCCTAGCCGGCCATGGAGCTCCTCGTCCTCGACTCGATCGAGCCGATCGCCCCCGAGTGGGACGATCTGGCGACGCGTGCCGGCGCATCGCCGTTCCTGCGCCCGGGGTGGTTCCAGGCCTGGTGGGATGCGTTCGGACGTGGCCGCCTCGAGATCGCGACCATGCGCTCCGAAGGCCGCCTCGCCGCCGTCGCCCCGCTCTACCGGCACTGGGGGACGGTGCTGGCGGCCGCGAACGTGCACAGCCCGCACTACGCGCTGCTCGCCGAGGACGCGGCCGCCGAACGGGCACTGGTCGACCGGCTGTTCGAGTCGCGTCCGGCCCACACCTCGCTGTGCTACCTCGACGCCGCCCTGCCCGCAACGCAGGAGATCGGGAACACCGCGCAACGCCACGGCCGCCGGCTGCTGACCGTGACGATGCAGCGCTCGCCGTACGTGGAGACCGAGGGTGACTGGACCGCCTTCGAGCGTCGCCTCTCCGGGAAGTTCGTCGGCGACCTACGCCGCCGCCGCCGTGCACTCGAGCGGTCGGGTGAGATTGCGGTCGAGGTCGCGGACGGCACCGAGAATCTGAGCGACCTCCTCGCCGAGGCCTATCGCGTCGAGCCATCCGGCTGGAAGTCGGAGCGAGGGACGGCGATCGCTTCGAAGCCGCAGACGCAGCGGTTCTACAGCGAGCTGGCCGAGTGGGCGGCGCCGCGCGGATTCCTCAGGCTCGTCTTTCTACGCCTCGACGGTCGCCCGATCGCGTTCCAGTACGCACTCGAAGACGGTCGTTCCTGGTACTTCCTGAAGGGCGGCGTCGACCCCGCGGCGAAGCGGTTTGCGCCGGGGAAGCTGCTCGCCCACGCGATGCTCGAGCGGGCGTTCGCGAACGGGCTGCGCTCGTTCGAGTTTCTCGGCGCCGACGAGCCGTGGAAGAACGACTGGCGCCCCGCCCACCGCGAGCTGCTGCTCCAGCACTCCTTTCCGCGGACGCCCGCCGGCCTGGCCTGGAACTCGGCGATCGCGACGTGGCGGTTCGTCGGGCTGCCGCTCGCCAAACGGACACTGGCGTGGGTGCGATGAGCCGCACGCTCGTCCCCGCGCTCGCACCCCTGCCGCCGTCGGTCTGGACGCGGCGCCCGGCACGCGAGCTGCCGTTCCCGCTCGCCGAGCCGGGTTGCCGGCTGTTCGCGCGAGCACGGCACGCGCTGTACTGGGCGCTGTCGGATCTCGTCGAGCCGGGAAGTGAGATCCTCGCCCCCGCGTTCCACCATGGCTCCGAGATCGAGGCATTCGAGCGCGCCGGGCTCGCCTGCCGCTTCTACGAGGCGACCGAAACGCTCGTGCCGGACGAGGCCGAGCTGGCCGGCCTGCTGACAGCGCGGACGCGCGCCCTGCACCTCGTTCACTACCTCGGCTTCCCGCAAGACGGAGCCGCCTGGCGGCACTGGTGCGACGAGCGGGGACTGCTGCTCGTCGAGGACCTGGCGCAGGGGTGGCTCTCGACGATCGGCGGCCGTCCGGCGGGCTCGTTCGGCGACGTCGCCGTGTTCTGCATGTACAAGACCTTCGGACTGGCCGACGGCGCGGCGCTCGTCACCCGGACGCCGACGAACGGCTCCCTTCTTCGCCGCCGGGCCGGGCTGAACTGGCTCGGGATGGAGCACGCGCTGTGGCTGGCGACCCGGACGACGAGCGCGGCGTGGCTCGCCGACCGGCGGGCGCCTCGCGTCGGCACGCTCGAGTACACCGTCGGCCTCGGCGAGCCGCGCGGACCGTCGGCAGCGACCCTCGCCGCCCTACCGCGCATCGTCGACCCGTCGGTTGCGGCCGAGCGGCGCGCGAACTACCGGCGCTATCTCGAGCTGATCCCCGACCTGGTCGCCGAGCCCTTCACCGACCTGCCCGACGGCGCCAGCCCCTTCGTCCTGCCGGCGGTGGTGCCCGAGAAGCAGGAGACGCTACGCCGGCTCCGCGCCCGGCGCGTACGCCCGCTGAACTTCTGGACGCTCCCGCACCCCTCGCTCGCGGTCGAGCGGTTCCCGCGGGCGGGGAAGCTCCGCGAGACGGTGATCGGACTGCCGGTCCACCAGGAGCTGCGGCCCGGCGACGTGGATCGGGTCTGCGAGGTCCTGCGGGCTACCCTGGCCGGGTGACCCGCGCCTACGTCGGCCTCGGAGCCAACCTCGGCGACCGTGCGGCGATGCTGCACGCAGCGCTCGAGCAGCTTGCCGCCGAGCCGGGCGTCGAGCTCGTCGCCGTCTCCGAGTTCCGTGAGACGGAGCCGGTCGGAATCGTCGACCAGCCGCGCTTCCTGAACGGCGCCGCCGCCCTCGAGACGGAGCTGCCGCCGCGGGAGCTTCTCGCTCGCCTGCTTGCCGTCGAGCGCCGGCTCGGCCGCACCCGCGAGGGGCCGCGCTTCGGGCCACGCACGATCGACCTCGACCTGCTGCTCTACGGGAACGAGCGGCACACCGAGACGTCGCTCGAGCTTCCCCACCCGCGTCTGCACGAGCGCCTGTTCGCGCTCGAGCCGCTCGCCGAGCTCGACCCCGGGCTCGTCGTCCCGGGGCGCGGCCCGCTGGCCGAGATCATCGCCGGGCTACAATCCCCCTGATGTCGCACCTCGACGACCTGGATGAGTACGAGGCCGACCTCGAGCTCCAGCTGAAGCGAGAGTACGCAGCGGTGTTCCCGCTGTTTCGGTACTGCGTGCTCACTCCGGACACGACCTACCTCTGCAACAAGGTCGACCTCCAGCCGCGGATTCAGCCGACCTACCCGCTGTTCGAGGTCGAGATGGAGGACGTCTGGGTCTGGGACAAGAACAGGCCGATCAGGATCATCCCGAGGACGCGGATCTTCACCTCGGGCGACGTCACCGTCGAGGAGCTGCGCGGCGAGGGAGAGGAGCCGAAGCTGACCGCGGAGGCGCTCGCCGAGCGGATCGGCGAGACGCTCGGCTCCGACGACGACGGCGCGTAGGCCTCGCAGGGAGGCTGGCGATGCTGCTCGCCGTCGACGTCGGCAACACGCAGACGGTCTTCGGGCTCTTCGAGGGGCCCGAGCTTGCCGACCACTGGCGGATCGCGACCGAGTCGCAACGCACCGGCGACGAGCTCGGAGCCCTGGTCACTCGCTTCCTCGACCTCGCCCAGGTGGACGGGATCTCCCTTTCCTCGACGGTGCCGCAGCTCGTCCGCGAATACGAGGCGTTCGCAGAACGGTACGCCGAAGCGCCGCTGCTCGTGCTCGGGCCGGGCGTCCGGACCGGGATCCCGATCCGCTACGACGCGCCCCGCGAGATCGGCCCCGACCGCCTCGCGAATGCGGTCGCCGCCAGGGATCGCTACGGCGCTCCCTGCATCGTCGTCGACTTCGGCACCTCGACCAACTTCGACGTCGTCTCGCCCGAGGGCGAGTACGTCGGCGGGGTGCTCGCACCCGGCGTCGAGATCTCGATGGATGCGCTCTTCTCGCGGGCCGCGCGGCTGATCAAGGTCGACTTCGTCGAGCCGCCCGCGCCGATCGGCACCACGACGGCGACGGCGCTCCAGTCGGGACTCGTCTACGGCTTCGCCGGGCAGGTGGACGGCATCACCGGGCGGATCCGCGAGCAGCTCGGGGTCGATGCCCCGGTGGTCGCGACGGGCGGGCTCGTCGATCTGATCGCGCCGCACTCGCGAACGATCGGGACGGTCGATCCCTTTCTGACCCTCGAGGGCCTTCGGCTCGTCTGGGAGCGGAACCTCGTCGAAGGCCCCGCAGCCGCGCCTGACTAGCCCCCGCCGTAGACCGAGACCGGCAGATCGAGGAGCACGTCGTCCGCCGCGGGCTGCTCGGCCTCGAGCCGCTCGAGCACCTCGGCCGCACCGGGCGCTGCGACGAGCAGGCGGCGGATCACCTCGTCGGTCGACTCGAGCACGACGAGCTCGTTCTTGAACGGCCGCGGGAAACGACCGCGGCCGAGATACCAGCCGTAGAACTTCTTCAGAAAGCCGGAGGCGCGCCGCTCGCCCAGCTCGCGGACGGTCTCGCGGACGAACAGGATCAGCTCGGCCGCGACCTCCTCACGGGTCGGCTGGGCGCTGTCGCCGTCGAGGATCTCCCGGAGTGCCCACGGGTTGCCCTGCGCTCCGCGGCCGACCATCACGGCGGCCGCGCCGGTCATGGCGAGAACCGCCTGTGCGCGCGCACGAGAGGTGACATCGCCGCAGGCGATCACGGGGACGTCGACGAGCTCGATCAGCTCGGCCGTCAACGAGTGGTCCGCGTGGCCGGTGTACATCTGTTTCGCCGAGCGCGGATGGAGGGTCAGCGTCGCGGCGCCGGCGTCCACGAGGCGCGGGCCGACCGCAAGGCACGCTCGGGAGCCGTCCTCCAGCCCGCGGCGCATCTTCACCGAGACCGGCACGTCGACCGCCTCGGCGATCGCGGCGACGATGCGGGCGGCACGATCCGGCTCGTCCAGGAGCGTCGCGCCGGCCCCGGTCTTGGTCACCTTACGAACCGGGCAGCCGAAGTTGACGTCGACGATGTCCGCCCCCGCCTGCTCGACCATCCGGGCAGCCTCCGCCATCAGCGCCGGCTCGGCGCCGAAGATCTGGACGGCGAGCGGATGCTCGTCGGATGCGATCCGCAGGTAGCCGAGCGTGCGCTCGTTGCCGTGGTGGAGTCCGGCACAGCTGACCATCTCCGAGCAGACGAGCCCGGCCCCGAAGCGGCGGCCCTGGCGGCGGAACGCCTGCACGCTGACGCCGGCCATCGGCGCGAGCACGACGCGGCTCGGCACCTCGACGGGCCCGATCCACCAGGAGGAGCGCAGATCAACAGCCAAAATGCAGGGAAATCGTAGCCGGACAATCCTCTTGCGCACGGGGCGCGAGGCCGGTACCATTCCGGCCCGCGACGGCGCCGTGTGCGCCGCGCGTTCTTTTCGGAGGTACGGTGGCCAAGGAAGTCATCCTCACACGTGAGGGCTACGAGAAGCTGAGACAGGAGATCGAGTTCCTCTCGACGGAGAAACGTCGTGAGGTTGCCGATCGCATCCGCACCGCGCGCGAGTTCGGCGACATCGCCGAGAACTCGGAGTACGACGACGCAAAGAACGAGCAGGCCCTCGTCGAGCACCGCATCGCGCTCCTCGAGGAACGGCTGCTGTCCGCGCGCGTGATCGAGAAGAAGGACATCGCCAAGGACGTCGTCTCGGTCGGCTCCAAGGTCAGGCTCCGCGACCTGGCGGCGAACAAGACCTTCGAGTACCGGATCGTCGGCTCGGCAGAGGCGAACCCCTCCGAGCAGAAGCTCTCGAACGAGTCGCCGGTCGGCAAGGCGATCATCGGCAGGAAGAAGGGCGAGGTCGTCGAGGTTGCAGCGCCCCGCGGCGCCCTCAAGTTCAAGATCCTCGAAATTCGCGCGGCCTGACGGCCGCTCCGAAGAAAGTCCGCGCTGCGCGCGACGACTTTCTTCGGCGGAAAGCTTTCGGAGTAGCCGCAATACGGGGCTCCGGCGGGCGAAGCCCGCCTCCGCCTAAAGACAGCCTGAACCCCGCTCTCAGGGCAGCCAGAGCAGCTGATTCTCAAGCGCATCCTCGCCGGTGTGGTTGCGGAGAATGCGCTCGAGCGCTCGCACGAGCGCGCCGGTGCCGGCCTTCGTTCTCGGCATGGAGCGGTCGCTCGTCAGCAGGAGCCCGGGATGACCCTCGCTCCTGACGAGAGCGCGGGTGAAGAGCGGAACGTGATGCCGGGCGTCGTTCGTGACGATCGCCCTGTTCTCCGTCCTTGCTGTCGCGAGGATCGCCTCATCCGGTAGCCGCCTCAGATCGGGTCGTTCGACGACAGCCACAGCGTCGTGCCCGCGGCGGCGTAGCGCGGTCGCGATATCGGCTGTGAACATCTCGTCCAGCAGCAGCTTCACGCGAGCAGTTGCTGCTCGCGACGCCAGCGCGCTTCGTCACGCTCGGCGAATGCGTTCGCGTCTGCAATCGCCTGGTCGATCTCCTGCTGGTAGTCCGCGTAGTACGAAACGCAAGCCGCGATCAGGTGTTCGGGATGTCCGAGGTAGTCCGCGGCTTCCTCGATCGAGTTGCCGTTCTGGCGAACCGTCTCGATCACCGTCCGTACCCGCAGACCCGACCCGAACATCGCCGGCTCGCGACCGCCGGCCCCTTCCCGGAAGTAGATGAGCGGGTGAGTGCCCAGGCGGATCCCCTCCTCGATGTACCGCTCGACCAGCTCCGTCTGCGTGGTCCCGAGCTCCCGGGCTCGCTCCTTCAGGGCTTCGGCGGTCTCCGGTCTGACGCGAAACGCCAGCGGCCGCCTGGTTTTTTGAGACATGTCACTTCTTGCCATACGGTGTATGACAAACTTAGCACGCCGGGTCAGGCTCTAGACTCGCGGCAGATGAGCGACCTGCCGAAGCGCTTCCCCGACCGGGCCGACATCGCCGGCGTACGCGTGGAGGCGGAGTCGGTCGAGCCCGGCGGCGAGGCCGAGGCGAGCCGGCGTATCGCCGGGCGTGTAATGGCGAGGCGGGACATGGGCAAGCTCGTCTTCCTCGACCTCGTTGACCGCTCCGGACGGATCCAGCTGCTGATCCAGCCGGACCAGGTGGGCGAGCTCGACGTCGATCTCGGGGACGTGATCGGTGTCACCGGACGGCCGGCGAAGAGCCGGCGCGGCGAGCCGAGCCTTGCCGTGTACGAGCTGACGCTGCTCGGAAAGATCCGTCGGCCGCTGCCGGACACGTTTCACGGCGTGACCGACACCGAGGTGCGCTACCGGCAGCGATATCTCGATCTGCTGGTCAACGAGGAGTCGCGCGCCGACTTCATCCTCCGCGCGCGGATCGTCACCGCGCTCCGCGGCTACCTCGACTCGCACGGCTTCGTCGAGGTCGAGACGCCGATCCTGCAGCCGCGCTACGGCGGGGCGTTCGCCGAGCCCTTCGTCACGCACTCGAAAGAGCTCGGCCGCGACCTGTACCTGAGGATCGCCACGGAGCTCTATCTGAAGCGGTTGATCGTCGGCGGTCTGGAGAAGGTCTACGAGCTCGGCAAGGACTTTCGCAACGAGAGCGTCTCGTACAAGCATCAGCCCGAATTCACGATGCTTGAGTGGTACGAGGCATTTGCCGATTACACGGACACGATGACCCGTGTCGAGGATTGCATCCGGACGGTCGCCCACGAGAGCCTCGGCACGACCGAGGTCTCGTTTCGCGGCCGTCGGATCGACTTCGCTCCGGCGTGGAGCCGCGTGCGCTTCGTCGAGACGCTCGAGCAGCGCGAGCTGTGGACGCGCGACGAGGGCGAGCTGCGCGCGTGGCTGACCGAGCGCGGGGTCGACACCAGGCAGGACAGGACCTGGGCGCAGCTCGTCGACCATGCGTTCTCGCACTTCGTCGAGCCCGAGCTGATCGAGCCGACGATCGTCCACGACTACCCCGTCGAGCTGTCGCCCTTTGCACGTGCGACGGACGGCGATCCGAGCATCACCGAGCGGTTCGAGTACTTCGTCGGCGGGATGGAGCTCGGCAACGCGTTTTCCGAGATCAACGACGCGGACACGCAGGCCGAGCGTTTCGCCGAGCAGGGGAAGCTCGTCGGCGGCGAACAAGGGGACGTGGACTACGTCGAGGCGCTGGCGTACGGGATGCCGCCGACCGGCGGCCTGGGTCTGGGCATCGATCGGCTGGCGATGGTTCTGACGGGCCGGGACACCATTCGCGACGTCATCCTCTTCCCGGCTCTCCGGGAGCGCTAGGACCGCCATGCAGGAACAGAAGATCGTCACGATCCTATGGCGGGGCAAATGGCTGGTGGCGACCAGCCTCGCCGTCTGCGTCGCCTTCGCCGTCTTCATCACCCAGACCTCGGCGAAGGTCTACTCGGCCAGCGCGATCATCCAGGTGAACGCACCGAGCCAATCGACGACCGACACCTTCCAGAACCAGCAGGCGAGCCAGGGCCTCGCCAAGACCTACGCGACCCTGATCACCGACCGCAGCTTCCTGGAGAAGATCCGCGACCGGATCGGCAGCGGACGCTACACCGTCGGCCAGCTGAAGAGTCGGATCGGAGCGAGCGCGGTCCAGGACACCACGCTCGTCAAGATGACGGTCGAGGAGGCCTCGCCTGCGGCCGCCGCGTCGCTCGCCGCCGACGTCGCCGGCGCGTTTCTCCAGGTCATCCGCCAGGACGCGGTCGCACGAAACTCGAAGCAGGCGCGGGAGATCCAGGATCAGATCACGAAGATCAGCGACCAGATCGACCTCCTCTCGAGCAGCGGAAGCGACAGCGAGAAGCTCCGCTCGTATCGGCTCGCGCAGGCGGCCCTGACCGACCAGCTCGGCTCGATCGTCGGTGACTCGGCCCGCCAGAGCGGCAGCGTCAGCCTCTCGGCCCCGCCGACCGCGTCCTCGACCCCGGTCCGCCCGCAGCCGGTGCTGAACGTCGCCGCCGGCGTGATGCTCGGTCTCCTGCTCGGGATGCTGCTCGCCTGGCTCCGCAGCCGCCTCGACCGCGCGCTGCGATCGTCCGACGAGGCCGAAGAGCTGCTCGCGGCGCCGGTGCTGGCGACGATCCCGCTTCGCAAGCGCTACTCGCTCGAGGACGGCGTCCTCTCGGAGGCCTATGACGTGCTGCGCGCGAACCTGGCGTTCCTGTCGCTCGACCAGGCGATGCACGTCGTCACGGTCACCAGCTTCAACCCCGGCGAGGGGAAGACGTCGGCGGTCGAAGGTCTCGCGTACGCCGCCGTCCGCGGCGGGATGAGCGTGCTGCTGATCGACGGAGACGTACGCACGAACACGCTCTCGGCGCAGTTCGGCGCACGTGGGCGTCCCGGTCTGACCAGCACGATCATCGGCACGGCGGAGATCGACGAGGCCGTGCTCGAGATCGTGCCCGGACTCTCGCTGCTGCCCGCCGGGCCGACGCCGCCGAACCCGCCGAGCCTCCTCTCCAGCGGCCGGATGCGTGAGCTGATGGCCGAGCTGCGCGGCCAGCACAGCCTGATCATCGTCGACTCCCCACCGGTCGCCCACCTCGCCGACGCGTCGATCCTCGCGTCGATCTCGGACGGGATCGTGCTCGTCGCGCGTGTCGGAGTGACCAGCAGGGCCGATCTTCCCTCTGCCGCCGCCAACCTCCGGCACAGCCCGACACCGATCGTCGGCACGATCGTGCTCAGCACGCAGGTGATCGACGAGGCGTACTACCCGACGCGCACCGAGGGCCGCCGCGGAGTGATGGAACTCGTTGACTGAGGCCATCTTGCTGCACAAGATGGTTAGACAGACATGAACGAGCACCGGAGAACCAGGCTCTCGAACCATTTCCCGATCAGCGGGACGGAAACCGCATGACCGCACGCGTACGGATCGCCCTGGGCGGGGCCGCCCTGATCGGGCCGCTCGCCGCGTTCCCGACCCTGCTCAGGCCCAAGCTCGCGATCGCCCTGTGCCTCTGCGTCGTCGTCGCCTTCCTGGCTTCGCGGTCGGTCGCGTACCCGATCGCACTCTGGGGGCTGCCCGGCATCGCGGTCGCGGCGGTCGGGACGAACCCGTTTCCGAAGAGCTCGATCGAGCTGTTCCTCGTCGGCTGGCTCGTGCTCGCGATCCTGCTGACGCTGGTGCGCGAGGAGAACGCGCTGCCGCTGCGGTTACTCGTCTCCGGTCCGGTGCTGATGACTCTCGGACTTGCGATCCTCATGGTCGCACGCCTCGGCGCGTCGGCCGAGCCCGCGTACGGCGGCTACAAGCTCCAGCTCTTCCTCGCCGAGAACGTCAGCTACCTGATTGCCGGAATCCTGATCGCGCGGACCCGGCGGAGCACGAACCTGTGGGCCGGAGTCCTGCTCGCGACCGTCGCGGCCGGCGCGCTCCTTCTGCTCAAGAATCTGATCGTCGGCGGAGCGCAGGAGGTCTTCCCCGGCCGTCTCGCCCTGTATGCCCAGGCCGACCCGATCTCGCTCGCCCGCGGAGCCGCCACCGGCCTGCTGCTCGCGATCTTCGTCCTGCTCGTCACCACCTCGGCGTGGCGGCGCACCGCCGCCCTGGCGGTGATCCCGCTGCTCGGCATCTCGTTCATCGGGGCGGGCTCCCGCGGCCCCGTGGTCGGGCTCGTCGCCGGACTGCTCGTCCTGTTTGCGCTCACGCTCGGCGACCGGCTCAGCCGCCGCCGGCTCGTCCTGCTGGCCGTGGCCCTGCTCGCCTCGGCCGTGCTGATTCCGCAGCTCGTCCCCGGGCAGAACGTCTCCCGGTCGCTCTCGGTCCTCGTCGGCGGCGGCCAGGACGCCGGCGGCGGAGATGTCTCGAACGGCCGGACGGCGCTCTGGGGGGACGCGTGGCGCGACTTCGGCGACCACCCCCTCACCGGCATCGGCACCGGCTCGTTCGCCCACACGAACCCGATCGGCATCTACCCGCACAACGCGTTCCTGGAAGCGGCGTCCGAGCTCGGCCTCCCCGGCCTGTTGCTCGTCGGCGGCCTCGTCGCGCTCGCGTTCGTCCACGTCGGTCGTGCCTGGCGACGTTCCGCCGGCGAGGATCGCACTCACGCGGCGCTCGTCGGCGGCTACCTCGCCGCCGCGGCCGTCAACGCCCAGTTCTCAGGCGACTTTCCGACGAACACCGCTCTCTGGCTCGGCGCCGGGCTGGCGCTCGGCTTGCTCCAGCGCATTGTTCCCCATCCGCCGGAGCAGGAGCCGCTCCAGCGGCTGCGCACCCGCTGGCGCCAGCGCGGGAGCGACGCCCCGGAGCAGATCGGACCGCGTCAGCTTCCACCTGCTCCGCCGCGCGTTTCGGCGCGCGCTGCGGGCGGCGGAGCGATCAGCTCGCCCGAGCCCGGCAGCATCGTCGGTGGAGACGTGGTCGTCGTCTGCCAGGGGGGCGTCGCAGGCCGAATGGTCGGCTCGGTCGTGATCGAGTGCGCGGCGGAGGGCGAGCGCTGGGTCGAGGTCGGCGAGGCGATCGTGGATCATCGGCTCGACGTCGTCGGCGACCTGTCGACCGAGCCCGGCGTCGATCCGGCGCCGATCGAGGTCAGGCAGCCGAGGCGCAACGGGTGGAGCGCACGCGGAGCGCGCGCTGCCAGCTGGGACACGCGCAGGTTCGAGGACGGCGAGTACCGGCTGCGCTCCGTGACCACGGACGTCGCGGGTCGCTGCGCCGTCGGGCCGGAGATCACAGTCACCGTCGACAACTCGGCGCCGTCCGTCCACCTTCACGCTCCACCGCAGGGGGCGGTGCTGATGGGCGTCGTCGACGTCGCCGCCAATGCGCGCGATGCGGGCTCCGGGCTCGCGCTTGTCCGTTTCGAGTTCGCCGCAGCCGGCGAGACCTGGCTCGAAGTCGGCACCGTTACGGACGCTCCCTTCCGGACGAGCTGGAACACGAGCGCGCTCGCCGAGGGGAGCCATCGTCTGCGGGCGGTCGCGCTCGACCGGGCCGGCAACGAGGGGTTCTCGAAGCCGGTTGAGGTCCGGATCGAGCGGGTCGTCGCCGCCGTCAAGCTCGAAGATCCCGGGAAGTACCTGTCGGGGAAGGTGCGGTTGCGCGCATCCGCACGTGACGAGAAGAGCTCGGCCGGCGTGGAGTTCCAGATCGCCGTCGGTGACACCTTCGGTTGGCAGACGCTCGGAACGGTCGCTCGGCCGCCGTTCGAGCTCGAGGTCGACACGAAGGGGCTTGAGGACGGCAACTACGACCTCCGGGCGCTCGCCCACGACCGCTCGGGCGGCATCGACGTCTCCCGGATCGTTCGCGGCCGGCTGATCGGCAATGTCCTCGCCGGCTCGCCGGTCGCCTCGGTGCCCGTCTCGCCGCCGCCGCTGCCGGAGCCGCTCGTCGAGGTCGAGGCCGATTCCGCCTCCCTCGAGACTCTGGTCGAGGAGGCCACCCTCTGGCAGCTCGAGCGCCTGCTCGAGCAGCACGGCGCGGGCCTCGAGGGTCGCGAGGAGCTCGAGGTGCTGCTGTTCACTCTGCGGCCGTACGTCGGCCCCGACGGCACGTTCCCCGAGCCGTTCTGGCCGCTCCTCTGGAGCTCCTTCGGAGATCTCCTGCAAGCCGACCGATGACCCCGGCCGCCGTCGAGACGGTGACGACGCTCGCCGGCTTCGACGCTCTGGCCGGCGAGTGGGACGCCCTGGTCGAGGCGATGCCCCGGCCCTCGCCGTTTCTGCTTCATCCCTGGCTGCGCTCGCTCTGGCCGCTGTGCGACGAGCCGCGGATCTCGATCGCCCGAGCGGGCGGCGCGCTCGTCGGAGCACTGCCGCTTGCGGTGCAGCGCCGGCGAGGCCTGCGGGTTGCGGAGTGCGTCGGCGGACACGACGCGCACCTGGCCGATCTCCTTCTCGCTCCGAGGGCCGACGCCGAAACGGCGGCGGCGCTCGCCGCCGAAGCACGGCGATCCGACTTCGACTTCGCCGACATCTTCGGCCTGCCCGGCGGCAGCAGCCTTGCGTCTGCCTTGCCGGGCCTCAGGCTGCTCGAGCGGGTCGAGGCGCCCGTCCTCGATCTCGGCGGTGACTGGGAAGCGGTCTACGGCTCGAAGACGTCCGGGAAGACGCGCCAGACGCACCGCCGCAAGCTCCGCCGCCTCGGCGAGCTCGGCCGGCTCGAGTTTGCGCTCGCGACCACGCCCGACGATGTGACCGCCGCCCTCGAGGAGACCTTCCGCATCCACGAGCTCCGCTGGGCAGGGCGGCCCGACGGCTCGGGGCTCTCGCGGCCGGAGATACGCGACGCACAGCGCGTCGCCTACCGGCAGCTCGCTCCCCACGCGCGCATCCTGACCCTCTCCCTCGACGGCCGCGCGATCGCCTACAACTGCGTCCTGGTCGTCCGTAACCGGCTGTACTCGCACCGGCTCGCGTTCGACCCGGCGTACTCGCAGTGGTCGCCGGGGCTGCTGTGCACGCTCGAGCTGTGCGAGCGGGCGGGAGCGGAGGGGATCGAGCGGATCGAGTTCCTCGGCGGGGACGAGGACTACAAGCTCCAACTCGCGGATCGCTTCGAGCCGCTGTTCGAGGGTTTCGGGCTCGCGCAGACGCTCCGCGGCCGGGCGGCGGTTGCGGCGCGGCTCGGCGCGGTGCGGGCGCGCAGGCGGCTCAAGCGGCTGCGCACGGCCCACCGGATCTACCGCGACGGCCTTGCGCCGATGCGGCGGGCGGCCACCCGGTTGCGCGGCCGGAACGCCGTCGCCTAGTGCCGGCGCGCAGCGCGGCCGGCGATCGCTGCGTCGTAGGCGGCGCCGTACAGGACGGCCATCCGCTCCAGGGAGCAATGCCGGCGGACGAACCCGCGTCCGGCGGAGGTAAGGCGCTCGACCAGCTCGGGTTCGTCGAGAACGCGTGCGAGAGCCGTGGCGAGACCTTCCGCGTCGCCGGGCCGGACGAGCAGACCTGTGCGACCGTCTGCGACCACATCCGACACGCCCCCGGCGGAGGTGGCGACGACGGGCGTGCCGAGCGAAAGGGCTTCCAGGACGACGAGCGGCAGCGCCTCCCAGTCGGAGCTGAGCACGAAGGCATCTGCGGCGGCGATCAGGTCGGGGACGTCCTCCCGCATTCCGGTCAGCACGACGTCACCTTCGAGGCCGGCGTCGCTCGCGCGGGCCCGCAGCTCGGCCTCGAGCGTCCCGTAGCCGACGACGAGCGCCTTCAGCGGACGGTTCAGGCGGGCGAGGGCGTCGACCAGCAGTGCCTGGTTCTTCTGCTCTTCGTAGCGGCCGACGTTGACGACGAGCGGTACGCCGTCGGCAACACCGAACTCGGCGCGGATCTCTGCGGTCGGGCGGCGAGCGACGGGGTCGACTGCGTTGAAGATCGTCGTCGTTCGTTCGGCCGGCAGGCCGTGCTCGACGAGCGACCGGGTCACGGCCGGCCCGACGCCGACGACGAGGTCGGAGGAGAGGGCGAGCACCCGCTTCGCCCGGGCGACCCTCACCCCCGCAACGCCGTGGTAGGTGGTGACGATCGCCAGCTCGGGCATCCGAGCCAGCCGCCGCGCGAGCCAGGCGGCGGCACCTGCCCCCGGATTG
The DNA here is from genome assembly GCA_963803325.1 of uncultured Actinomycetes bacterium. Classification (GTDB taxonomy): domain Bacteria; phylum Actinomycetota; class Thermoleophilia; order Gaiellales; family Gaiellaceae; genus DATBLE01. The sequence goes on from CAWDLU010000001.1 coordinate 570,211, forward strand.
TGTGCATGGATCACGTGCGGCCGCTCCCGGCGCAGGATCCTTGCGACCGCGATCGCAGAGCGAACGATCGGGCGGGGGTGCGGCCACGGGCGGGGCACGATCTCCAGGCTGATCCCCGCCGCCGTCAGGCGCTCGGAGTACGGCTCGCCGCCGGACGACGCGACGACCAGGCGCTCGACTCGGTCTCGGAGTGCGAGCGAGAGGTTGACGGCCACGAGCTCGGCGCCTCCGTGCCAGAGCGAGGGCACGAACTGGACGAGCCGGAGCCGGGCGAGTCCGGGCGGGTCGGCGTCCATCGACTGAGTTATACGGAGAGTCGATGAGGATCGCGTCGCTCTGCTACTGGGACCCGGCTGCCGGCGACGGAGTGGCGAACAAGGTGGAGGCCCAGGTCAGGCTGTGGCGGGAGGCCGGGCACCAGGTCGAGGCGGCCTGGATCCGCCCTGGCCGCAGGCTCGAGGACACGGGGCCTGCGGTCGGGGCCGTGGACGGATTCCATCCGGATCTTCTCTACCTCCGCTACGACCTCTTCCTGCCGGCCGTCTGGCGCCTCCTGCGGCGCTGCCCGGCGGTGGTCGAGGTGAACACGGATTCGAGCGCCGAGGCGCTGATCCGCGGGGTACGAGCGCGGGTCTACGACGCGCTCAACCGGCGTCTCGTGTTCGGGCGCGCTGCCGGCGTCGTCGCGGTGACCGGAGAGCTGGCGTCGCGGTTCCCCGAGCCGGTTGCCGTTGTTTCAAACGGCGCCGACGCAGCCTCGGTGCCGCGGTTGCCGGCCCCCGCGAACGAGCGACCGCGCGCAGTCTTCGCCGGCTCGCCGGCGATGGCCTGGCACGGCGTCGACCGGCTGGTCGAGCTCGCGCGGGCTCTGCCCGAGGTCGACTTCGAGCTCCTCGGACCCCGGCCGGCCGCGTTGCCGGCGAACGTCACCGCCCACGGCACGCTCGCCGGCGACGCGTACTGGGCGGTCCTGGCCGGTTCGGATGTCGCGTTCGGCAGCCTGGCGATGGAACGGGCCGGACTGCGCGAAGGCTGCCCGCTGAAGGTGCGCGAGTACCTGCTCGCGGGGCTGCCGACGGTGATCGGCTACGAGGACACGGACTTCCCCGGCGAGTTGCCCTGGTACCTGGCTCAGTACGAGGGGCCGGAGCAGGTACGCGCGTTCGTGGCGCAGGTCCGTGGCCGCCGCACGCCGCGCGACGACCTGGAGCGGCTGCTCTCCTGGCGCGCGAAGGAGACGGAGCGTCTCGCCTTCCTCGACCGGGTCGCGCGCTCCGCGCTCTGATCCAGACCGCCGTGGACTCGGTGGCGCGAGCCATCAGGTCTCCCGCGACACGATCTCCGGACCACCGGCTCAGGACGTGCAGCCCGTCGTTGCTCGCTGTGGCCGAACGGGGCGCAGCCGGTGGCAACCGATTGTAATGGCCGAGAGCAAGCGGCTCCCGTAGACCAGGGGCCGCTTGGTGCCTTTTCGCGCCTCGCGGCAGTGGGCTGCGCAAGAACAGGAGCGAGAGGACGGCGAGGCCGCCGCGATGGACTCGCATCTCGGACTCGAGCATGCCGCCGACGAACCTGTTCCGGCGACCTTCGGGTGCGGCGATGCCGGTCCGATCCTCGGCGCCCACAGCCGGCCGACCGGCGAGCATGAGTGTCGAAAGTGTGGCATCGTGTTGGAAGTCGTCCTGATCAGTTGCTGAGATCCCCGCCGAGATAGAAAGATGAGATGGCTGCGAAGCGACTCCTGATCATCTCGAACGAGCTCATTGCCGACCGTCCGGACGGCGTCCCCGAGGTGGTCTGGACGCAGGTCCGAGACGCCGACGAGGTGCGTGTGGTTGTCCCGGCGCTGACAGGCAGGCTGCAGTCGTGGCTATCCGACATCGACGGGGCGATCCTCAACGCGGACACGAGGATGCAGGAACTCGTCGGCGACATCAGCTCATCCGGGCACTCGGGCATACACGGGCGAGTTGGCGACGAAGACCCACTCCAGGCGGTGGCCGACGCTCTTGCGGACTTCCCCGCGGATGCGCTCATCATCTCCGTGCATCCGTCCGACGAGGCGAACTGGCGCGAACGGCGGCTCGGCGAGAAGGTCCGGGCGCGCTTTGGTTTGCCCGTCACCGAGATGATTCTCGACCGCGACGGGCGCGTTCGCTCCGTCACGACCGAGTAATCGACCGGCTTCCGTGAACATCCGCCGTCCCCGCGGCGCACCAGCATGTGTTCAACCACGCGGTCGCCGCCGATGTCGGATCTGCGGCCACCGCTCACATGACGGCGAGCTATGGCGCGAGGACAACTGGTGGAACCGTCTAGGCGAGCTTCCTGATCGAGACCGCGGTGTACTGGTGCAGCTCGTCGGGGCCGACTCTGACGGGCGGGTGGAGCCGCTCGCCGAACGTCCAGAGCTCGCCCGTGAAGACCCGGAAGTACTCCTGCTCCTCGATCTCGCCGCCGCTCTCCTCCAGCCACCCGTCGATCTCCGACCGGCAGAACATCCTGCAGATATAGCGCGCGTCCTGCCCGTACCCGGCGCCCGGCAGGACGTACGCATTCGGAATCGGCTGATCCTCCTTGTAGGCGAGCGTCATCACCAGATGCCCGCCGGGCTTGACGAGCCGGAAGAGGTTCCGCACCGCCGGCCGGTCGTCCTCGATCGTGGTCAGGACGCCGAGACAGGTGACCATGTCGAACTGCCGGTCGAGCCTCGTGCTCGTGATGTCGTCCGGGATCACGTGGTAGTGGCGGTTGAACATCGAGCCCCAGTAGCTGCGCATCTCGTCCGTTGCCGTCACCCTGACGCCGGTGCTTGCGACCAGGTGTGGCCACGAGCTCAGCCCCGAGCCGATGTCGAGCAGCTCGGCCGGCGCATGCCTGGCCACGGCGCGGAGCGCGAACTCGAACTGGAACAGGTACTCGCCGACCCCGGCAACGGGGGGCCGCCGCTGCTCGTGGCGAAGCAGAGGGGTCAGATAGAGGCGCGCCCCCGCCTCGTAGGCGCGGCGCAGATCGCGTTTCAGCCGCGGCAGCATCGCCGCCAGACTCTAGACGGAGGGGCGGCGGGGACTTGCCAAGAGGCTGGTTCCCGCCTACGACGAGTAGGTGGACGCAGAGCAGGGCGAACCTTCGGCGCCGCCGGGCCGTAGCAGCATGCTCGCCCGGGCGGTCGGCCTGAACGTGGCCGGTCAGGCGGGCGGCTTCGCGATCGCGTTCTTCTCCTCGATCCTGCTTGCGCGCACGCTCGGGCCGTCCGATCGCGGACTGCTCGCGATCATGGTGGTGATCTCGACCGTCGCGCTCGCGCTCTCGGGCGCCGGCCTCCAGGTGGCCGTCCAGTACTTCGCCGGGCGCCGTGAGATCTCGCAGCGCTCGCTGCTCGGGAACAGCCTCGCCTTTGCCGGCCTGCTCGCCGTGGTCTTCGTACCCTCGTTCTTCTTCCTGTCCGGGCCGCTCTCCGGCGTCGTCGCGCACGGGCGGGGCGGGCTGGTCTGGGTCCTGGCGGCCGTGCTCGTGCCGCTCACCTTCCTCGACTTCACCACCGCGGGGCAGCTCTGCGGCCGCCTCGAGTTCGGATTCTGGAACCTGCTCCTCGTCGCCGGCCGCCTCGCCTCGCTCGCCGCCGTCGTCGTCCTGGTCGTCACGCTCGGGCTCGGCGTCGCCGGCGGCGTCCTGGCGACGGCTGCCAGCTCGGTCGTCGTGGTCTGCGTGGCGACCGCCCGCCTGCTGCGCGAGGGCCGGCCGCGGATCGACCTCGGCCTCTTCCGTGCATCGGTGCGGTACGGGGCGAAGGCGCAGATCGGCTCCTTCTTCCAGTTCCTCAACTTCCGGCTCGATCTTCTGGTCGTCAGCCTCTTCGTGTCGCTCGCGGACGTCGGCCACTACGCCGTCGCCCAGACGCTCGCGGAGCTCGCCGGCTATCTCGGGATCGCCTTCCAGATCAGCGTGCTGCCGATCCTGGCGGGCTCCGACGACGCGGAGCGCGACGCGCGGACCTCGACCGCGGCCGTGCGCCACCACGGTGTGCTCGCCCTCGTGCTGATGCTCGCCAACGCGGTCTTCGCTCCGCTCGTGCTGCTGTTCGGCTACGGAGCGGCGTTTCGCCCCGCGCTCGTCCCGCTCTTCATCCTGCTCCCCGGGATGTGGTTCATGGGCACGGGCTCGCTCGTCGTCGGCGACCTGCGCGGCCGCGGTCGCCCAGGCCTGGCCTCGACGGTCAAGGGCACCGCGGCGCTCGTCACGATCGCCCTCGACCTCACGCTCATCCCGCCGTTCGGCATCCTCGGTGCGGCGATCGCCTCGACGCTCGCCTACACCTTCTTCGGTGCCATGTCGCTGGTCGTGCTCGCACGGATCAGCGGGATCTCCGTCCGGCGGCTGGTGCTGCCGACCCGCGAGGACTTCGCTCTCTACCCGCGAGCGGCTCGCGGGCTCGTCGCGCGGATCAGGCGCTCATCCGGCAGCGAGCCGCCCGAAGGTGATCGCCTCGACGTCGTACGTCCGGCTCAGCCACTCGTGGTAGGCGAGTAGGGCCTTCAGCTCGAGCTCCGCGACCGCCTTCGGGTGGCAGCTGAACGAGAAGTCGACGTCGGATCCGACCCGCCGCAGATACCGCGAGGTGATCGCGCGCAACCGTCGCGGGTCGGGTCCCAGCTCGAGTGGGTCGAGCCGGAAGAGCCTCGAGGCGAGCGACGGCCGCGAGGCGGAGGTGGCCTGGATCGTCATCCCGCGAGGCTGCCGCATGGGCGGGCGGTTGAGTCGCCGCCGGACCGCATCGATCGGGCCGAAGCGAGCGGATGCGATCGGCACCTCGTACAGCCCGTGGAGTCGCCCGCTCCGCTCGGGCCAACCACGGAAGTCGATCCGGTTGACCTCGTTCAGCAGGACGAGCCCCGGCACGACGCTCGAGTCGACCTGGTAGCCCGTCTCCCGCAGCGCGGCGAAGACGCGCTCGTGGCCCGGCTGGAGTCCGTAGTTGCCGGCCCGGAACGCGACGCACGAGTAGGCCGGCTCGACCGGTCGCAGCAGCTCGTTCAGGTAGCCGGCGGCGCGGGCGAGGAGCGACGCCGGATCGTCGAGGGCACCGACGAGGAAGGTGTCGAGCGGCGCGCGCCAGCGCCCGTTCTCCCGTTGCGCGTGCTGCCAGTGCGGGTGGAGATGCGCCTGGACGTCGTGACCCCGCCGCACCGCCTCCCGGAGCTGCTCCTCGACGGCGGCCGGGAACTCCTCGTCCCCCACCTCGCGGTAGCGCCAGAGGCAGGCGACGTCGCAGAACAGCGTGATCGGCACGCCCGCCGCCTCGCACGCGTCCAGCAGGGCCGAGGTCGGCCCGACCAGCACCTCGGTCTCCGGCAGGAAGTTCTGGCCGAGGTAGAGCTCGTAGTCGGCCGAGTAGAGGATGCGCGCCGTGTCAGCCCCCCAGCGCCGCCCGAAGCAGCCGCTGCTGCCGGCCGGTGACGAGCCAGTTGTTGTGCCAGAGCACGGTGAAGTCGCCCCCGACGCGCCGGCATTCCGCGCGGAGCCGGTCGATCAGCGCCGTCAATTCGTTCTCGGGGAGACCGAGCCGGTCGAGGGTGGGGGTGTCCATCAGCACGAGCGGGCGTTCGCGCAGGCGCAGCTCGCGGCGGGCCCGCAGGTCGAAGACCGGGTACTCGTAGCAGGCGCCCGTTCTGAAGCCGGGCCGGTTCGTGAAGGTGAGCGTCGAGTCGTACGCGAGCCCGGCCTCCTCCCACGCGGTCCAGGTCGCCGGCTCCCAGCGAAGGAAGTGGTGCCGTCCGCCCCACCGATCCTGGGTGATGCCCTCCGCACGGCAGACGTCGACCAGGCGCTCGAACTCGCGGCGCGTCCGCGCCGGATCCTGGAACGCCGCGTAGCTGGCATGGAAGCCGATCTCGTGCCCGCGCCGGTGGACGCGGCGCAGCAGCTCGCGGATCCGCGGCTCGTCGAGGGAGTAGGGCGCGTCCTCGGCGATGAAGTAGAAGGCGCCGCGCAGGCCGCGCCGCTCGCTCTCGTCCATCAGCAGGTTGAAGGTGTCGAAGGGGTCGCGCGGCAGGGCTGCGCGAAGCTCGCCGTGGCGCACCGCCGAAAGCCGCTGTCGCAGCGTCGAGTACGGATAGTCGACGTCGTGGCTCGGGACGATCCGGAACGCCCGCCGCCGCCGCTCGAGACGCGGTGCGATCGCCCGCAGCCTCGACCAGAGCGTCTCCGCATACTCGTTCACGAGCGGTCGGTCGATCCAGCCCTCTCGGACGGCAAGAGCAGACTCGGCGGGAAAGCGGCCGTGCTCGTCGCGGTCGGACACGACCAGCTCCTCGTACCGGGTCAGCAGGAAGAAGGCGTTCCCGAAGAGGTCGTTGCCGTCGAGCGCGCCGTCCGGGGGGAGCGAGGCCGCGGTCAGCCAGTCCCGCTCGTCGGTCTTGAAGAAGACGTCCGGCACGGTCACCTTGCTCCCGCCGCAGTGCAGTTCCCATTCCGCCACCGGCCCCTCGGCGACGGCGACCTCGAGGCCGAGGAACTCGACGAGCAGCAGGCGGGCCGCGTAGGCGCGCTCGGCCGCGTAGCCGGGGGGGTGGACGACCTGGACGACGGTCATGCTGGGGAGGAATCGTGACTGAGCAGGCGGATCTCGCACCCGGCCCGGCGCTTCTCTATCCGTTGAAGGCAGCCCATACGCGGCTGCGCTCGCTTGCCTGGCGTGCGCACGGGGGACGCGCGCCGGCCGAGCCCGGCTTCCGGATTCTCTTCTACCACCGGGTTTCGGACGACCGCGACGAGTTGGCGGTCGGACCGGGCCGCTTTCGCGAGCAGATGGAGCTCTTGGCGGGCGAGGGGTATCGCGGGGTCGATGTCCTCACCGCGCTCGATGCCGCGCCGGGCGCGGTCGGACTCGCCTTCGACGACGGCTACCTCGATGTCGCCGAGTACGCAATGCCCGAGCTCGAGCGGCACGGCTTCAGCGCCACCGTCTTCCTCGCGACCGGCGTCACCGACGGGCGTGTGCCGCTCGCCTGGTACGGCAGCCAGCCGGCGCTCCTCTCGTGGGACGACGTCGTCCGCCTCGACGGCGGCGCGCTCCGGTTCGAGGCGCACACGGTCACGCACCCGAACCTGCTCGCGGTCGACGACGAGCGGGCACGGGAGGAGATCGTCGGGTCGAAGCGCGAGCTGGAGGAGCGGCTCGGCCGGGAGGTCTCGGCGTTCTGCTACCCGGCGGGCCTGTTCGGCGCTCGGGAGGTCGCGCTCGTGGCCGAGGCCGGCTATCGCGCCGCGTGCACCTGCGAGCCCGGCCTGAATACCCCGATGACGAGCACGCTGCGGCTGCGCCGGATCCAGATCGACGCCCGCGACGGGCTGCTCGACTTCCGCGCGAAGCTCGGCGGAGGCTTCGATGCCCCCTCGCGCGTCCGGGCTCGGTGGCGGCGGGCCCGCTACGGGATGAGCCGTTCGTAGAGCGCCAGATGGGCGGCTCGGAACCGGGGCAGGTCGAAGAGCAGCTCGGCCCGCCGGCGTCCGGCGGCACCCAGGCTCCGTCGCAGAGCCCCGTCGGCGAGCAGGTGGCGGAGCGCGTCCACGAGCGCCAGGGCGTCACCGACCGGGACGAGGAAGCCCGTTTCGCCGTCGACGACGACCTCGGGCACGCCCCCGACCGCGGTCGCCACGACCGGCAGACCCGCCGCCATCGCCTCGAGCACCGAGATCGGCATCCCCTCGGACCGGCTCGAGAGGACGAAGACGTCGGACTGGGCCAGCAGGTCGGGCACGTCGTCGCGTTCGCCCAGCAGCTCGACGCCCGGGATCCCGGCGACGTACGTCCGCTGCGGCCCCTCGCCGATCACGGCCGCACGGAACGATCCCGGCTGGAGCGAGCGCAGCGCTGCCCCGAGCGTCCGAAAATCCTTGGGCACGACGAGCCTGCCGACGCTGACGATCGCCGGTGGCCCTCCATTCGGGGTCGCGACCGGGGTTGCGGCGACGTCGACCGCGTTCGGGATCACGACCACCCGACCGTTCAACCACGGCGCCTTTGCCCGGTCTCCGTCGGAGACGCAGATCGTCCAGGCGAGCGGGCCGAGCAGCCGCTCGAGCGCCCGGAACACGGTCGCCGTCGGTCCGGCGTACGGCGAGAACGACCAGCCGTGGACGGTGAACACACGAACGGGCACGCGTGCCAGGAACGCGGCGATGCGACCGAGCAGGCCGACCTTCGAGCTGTTCAGGTGGACGATGTCCGGGCGCTCGCGCCGAAACAGCCGCACCAGCTCGACGAGCCCGGCAAGGTCGCGCGGCCCGATCGTGCGCCGGACGCTGCGGAGGGGAACGAACCGGGCGCCCGCCCGCTTCGCGGCAGACTCGAGCGGGCCGGTTCCGTGCGCGGCGACGACGACGTCGTAGCGCTCCGTGAGCGCGGGCAGCAGGTGGGTCACGTACGATTGCGCGCCCCCGGTCTCGGCGAGCGTGATCGCGATCAGCAGGCGTTTTCTGGTCACTGCCTCCTGTATCGGCCTCGCGGAGCTCGAGTCTGAGCCGGGAAGGGAGCCGACTGACGCGGCCAGTATCATCGCTCGGTGCTAATGCGAGCACGCTCGACCGACCTTCGCGAGCAGTGGATCGCGCGTCAGATCGAGGTTGTGCTGGCTCAGGAAGACGCCCTCGACGAGCGCCGCGGCGAGCTGCGCGAGCGTGAGGACAAGGTCTCCCGCCGCGAGCAGGACTTCGAGCAGCGCCGGCGCGAGCTCGAATCGGCCTGGAGCAGGCGGGCGGCGGACCTGGACGCCCGCGAGCGCGCTCTCGCCGAGCGGGAGGCGGCGCTCCTCACGCGTGCCAGCGCGATCGAGGAAACCGGGCAGAGGGACCGCCCGCCGACCGGCGAGGCCTTGCCGCCGGTCGGGCGGAACGGCGATGCCCTCCGCGCCGAGCGGATCGTCCGGGCGGCCGCTCCCGAGCCGCCGGCCGCGGCGGCCGAGGCCGTGCGGCGTGCCGTCGGCGCAGGCGCATCGGCGATCGGATCCGCACCGCGGATGCCGGGCGGAGGCTGGAACCTGAGTCGCCTGCAGCGGCTGGTCGAGGAGCACGCCGATGCCAACCCCGGCCGGCTGGAGGAGTGGCGCTACTACCTGCACTACCTGCGTGAGTTCGCGGAGTTCGGCGGGACCCTGCCGCGGTCGTTCGACCGGCTGGTCTGGGAGGCGTTCGGAGACCTGCTCGGCCGGACCCGCGGGCCCGACCCGGATCGAGGCTAGACCGGCGCCAGATCCGACTTCGTGAAGGCGATCACGTCGGCGAGGATCTCGTCGAGGGAGCGCTCCGGCGCCCAGCCGATCGCCGCCTCGACCTTCTCGATCGAAGGGATCCGGTGCAGGGTGTCCTCGATCCCGAGTCCGTAGACCTGCTCGTACGGGACCTCGACGAGCTCGGACGCCGAGCCGGTTTCCCGGACGACCCGATTCGCCAGCTCGGTGATCGAGATGCGGTCGGGTGAGCCGACGTTGTAGATCTGCCCGTCCGCCTTCGGCTCGTCCAGGAGTCCCCTCAGTGCGCGGACGGTGTCCAGGACGTGGCAGAAGGTGCGGGTCTGCGTCCCGTCGCCGTGGATCTCCAGCGGGACGCCCGCGATCGCGGCCTGGACGAACCTCGGGATCACCATGCCGTACTGCCCGCTCTGCCTCGGTCCGACCGTGTTGAACAGGCGCACGATCACGCAGTCGAGGTTGCGCTCCTGGTGATACGCGAGCGCGAGGTACTCGTCCATCGCCTTGGAGTCGGCGTAGAGCCACCGCTTCTGCGTGGTCGGCCCGTAGACGCGCCGGTCGTCCTCGCGGAATGGTTCCTCCGTCCGCGGGTCGCCGTAGACCTCGGAGGTCGACGCGACCAGGACGCGCTTCCCGAACCGCGAGCAGTGGTCGAGGACGACCTCGGTGCCCTCGAGGTTCGTGACGATCGTGTGCACCGGCTGCTCGACGATCAGGCGCACGCCCACGGCGGCGGCGAGGTGGTAGACGACGTCGCACTTGTTCACCAGCTCGTTGACGACCGCGGGCTTGAGCACGGAGTCGACCACGAGGTGGAAGTCCCCGCGTGGCATCAGGTGCTCGATGTTCGGCATCGAGCCCGTCGAGAGGTCATCGAGGGCGTAGACATCCCAACCGTCCTCGAGCAGGCGCTCGCAGAGATGGGAGCCGATGAACCCCGCGCCGCCCGTGACAAGCGCTCTGCCCTTCACCGGCACCAACCCTACAGACGCCCGCAGCGGCTTCGCCTTCCTTCTCCTTCAGGTCCGAGCCGGGAATGACGAAAGAGATCCAGGTGAGCCACTACGAGGCATCCACCCGCCCGGGCGCACGCCTGCTGCGGGCGAGCCGGCGCGCCGCCGAGACGCACGCCGGTCCGCGCACGTCCGCGCTCGGGCGGGCGGTGCCGATCGCGCTCGTCATCCTGGCGGCGGCGGCGGGCCTGGGGTGGCGCGACCACGGCAGCCCGAACGCCCGCGACTGGCTCAAGTACGCCCTGCTGGCCGCGCTCGTCGTCGCCGGAATCCTGCTCTCCGGGCGCGCGACGAGACCGAGCCGGCCCGCGCTCCTGGCGATCGCGGCCCTCGGCGGCACCGCGATCCTCGCCACGATCTCGATCGCCTATTCGCCGGTGCCGAACCTTGCGCGAGACGAGGCGCTCCTCACCCTCTTCTACGCGGCTGTCTTCGCCGTCCCCGCCTTGGTGCTGCGGAAGCGCGAGGACCGGATCTACGCCGTCGGCGCGATCGTCGCCGGCAGTGCGGGGCTCGCCGTCTGTGCCGCGCTGGCGCTGGTGCTGCGGGCGCATCCCGAAACCCTGTTCTACGGCGGCCGCCTGAACTTTCCGATCACCTACCCGAACGCGCAGGCGGCTGCGATGCTGATCGGGTACTGGCCGGCCGTCGCCCTCGCCGCCAGGCGCGCGGGCGCCGCCTGGCTGCGCGCCCTCGCGCTCGGCGGTGCGACCGCCACGCTCTGCGGCTGGATGCTCAGCCAGAGCAAGGGCGGGGCGATCGGCCTGATCGCCTCGGCGCTCGTGATCTTCGCCGTCTCGCGCGATCGGCTCCGTCTAGCCCTTCCGGTCGCGATCACGATCGGACTGGCCGCCGCCGGGACGGTGCCGCTGACCGCTCCGATCAGGGCGACGACGACCCCGGCACTTCGCTCGGCGATCCACCACGGCGGCGCAGTTCTTCTCTGGCTGACGATCGCCGGTACGGCGGCCGGCCTCGTCTACGCGCTCCTCGACCGGCGCACCAACCTCTCCCCCGCGGCACGGACGGTCGCCGGGCGGGCGGCGCTCGTCGGCGTCGTGCTCGCGCTGGCGGGCGGCCCCACGTTCTACTTCGCGGCGGTCGAGGGCCCGGGTACCTTCGTCTCGCGCCAGTGGCACGCGTTCAAGCACCAGTCCACGGTCGAGACGTCCGGCACGCACCTGCTCACGCTCGGCTCGAACCGCTACGACTTCTGGCGCGTCGCGATCAAGGAGTTCGGCAGCCATCCGCTGGTCGGGATCGGCTCCCGCGGCTTCGGCCCGGCGTATCTCCAGGCCGGCAGGAGCGAGGAGACGCCCGCGCGAGCCCACTCCCTGCCGCTGGACGTGCTCTCGGAGACGGGCCTCGTCGGCTTCGTCGTGTTGCTGCTGATCTTCGCTCCGCCGATCGTGGCGGTCGCGAGGCGCGCCCGCGGGGAGTTGACCGCCGCCGGTGCGCTCGCCGGAGGCGTCTACTTTCTCGCGCACGCGTGCGTCGACTGGATCTGGACGGTCCCGGCCGTCGGCGTCCTCGCGATGCTCCTCCTCTCGGTCGGCGCGTCGTCGGCAGCGCCCTCGGAGCCGGTCGCGTTCGCGCGGAAGACATCGCTGCTCGCCGCCGGGGGAGCCGTCGCCCTCGCTGTGATCGCGTTCGTGCCCCCGTGGGTGGCGTCGAACTACACCCGGCGCGCCGCCCGCACCGGCGCCCCCAGCGACATCGCCTGGGCGAAGCGCCTCGATCCGCTCGCGATCGAGCCGTACATCGTCGAGGCGAGGTGGTCGGAAAGCTTCCGGGCTGCGCTCGTGCCGCTGCGCCAGGCTGTCGAGCTCCAGCCCCGCTCGGTTGCGGCCCGCTACCTGTACGGGATCGGCCTGATCAAGGCCGGCCGGCCCGAGGCCGCCCGCGCACAGCTCGTCGAGGCCGAGCGCCTCAGCCCGCGCGACCCGTACGTGAGCGCGGCGCTGAAGCAGGCGCCCCCGGCGCGGCCGGCGAGCTGACTGCCGGTTCCATGCCGGTTTTGCCGGCCGTCGAAGATCCCTCGATCGAGGGATCAACCGAGGGGTAGACAAATCGCCTTCTCTGCGTAACGTGAGGTGCGGGGGTAGATCTGATGAACTCTTTGAACACCACGAATCGCGCACTCCCGGCTCTCCGCCGGGGGCGCGCAAAGAGCTTCCTGGCGCTCACGGGCGCGGCGTTCCTCTTCGCAGTCGCCGCGACACCGGTTGCGCTGGCAGGAGGCGCACCGACACCGCCCGCCGGCTCGATCAAGCAGACCGCCGTGGCGAGCGCGATCAACTACGGATACGGCAACGCGATCGTGCAGGTGAGCCAGAACGTGAACAACTCGAACATCTTCAAGCCGCCGTCGAAGAGGACTCCGCCGCCGTCGCACATCTACCGGCCGCCGGTCCAGCGGGGCGGAGTACTGCCCTTCACCGGTGCGCAGCTCACGGTTTTCGTGATCATCGGCCTGGCTCTCCTGCTCGGTGGCGCGCTGCTCCGGGTGACGAGCAGGCGCAACGCCCCCAGCCTCGCGGGTGAGGCGGGGTCCGCGCTCGACACGCCGGCAGCCGGCTCGGATCCGCTCGAGCTTCGCACGCGGCTGGCGCGGGAGGCGGCTCGGCTCGGCGGCCTCACGAACGGCGAGCACAGTCGGTCCCGCCGGGACTTCCGGGCTCCGCCCAGGTAGACCAAGCAGCACGACGAGTTGGGCGAGACGACGGCGGCTCAGGCGGAGCCGCCGTCGCCGTTCGTCCCTTCGGTGCAGGCCGTGCGCGCCCGGAGCCGCCGCCCGTCGGCCCTTGACTCTCGGCCCGTTCCGATTTTCATGAGAGGTAAGGACAGCTACTCGCAGGCCCGGTTCCCGGGTCTGCGGAACAGGACGGGGAGAGGCATTTGAGCCTACAGCTACACGAGACGATCGACTCGGTCCAGCTGGTCGGGCGCGCGGATGTCGTCGCGCACCTGCCGTCGTTCAGGGCCAAGGGCGCGCAGCGCATTGCGCTTTCCGGACGTCTCGGCCTGATCTTTCTCCCGGCGCTCTGCTTCTCGCTCGGCCAGCTGCACTCGGTCGTGCTGGCCGCGGCTGCGGCGAGCGCGATCACCGTCGCCTGGTTCGCGGCGATGCAGGCCGTGCTGGCGACAAGCCGCCCTGCCCGGGCCGCCCTCGGCCAGGCCGGGGCAACCGCCCTGGCGTCGTTGACAGGTGCCGTTGCCGTGTCGGCGCTCGCACTCTGGATTCCCTGGTTCCTGATTCGCCCGGCGACGGTCGTCCAGATCGGGGTCGCCGTGTTCATCCTCCAGCTGGCCTGGGAGCGGCTCGTACGGGCCAGCGCGGCCGAGCGGCGTCGCGTCCTGATCGTGGGGGCGCACGACGGCGGTGAGGAGCTGCTTCAGGAGTTGTGGCTCGACGGCGACCGCCGCTACGACGTGGTCGGGGTCGTCGACGACGAGCATGTGGGCGGCTCGGTCGCCGGCGCGCCGGTGCTCGGCGGCCTGTCCGATCTCACCTCCGTGGTCGAGGCACAGCAGCCGGACCTGGTCGTGCTCGCGGTCTCGCGGAACCGGCTCGACGCCTTCACGTCGCTCCTCGACGCGACCGGCTCCCGCTTCGACGTGCTCGGGCTCCCGGAGTTCCACGAGCAGGCATTCGGCCGCGTTCCGGTCGGGCACCTGAACGCCGCCTGGTTCATCAGCATCCTCCACTACTACCGGAGGCCCTACGGGCGCTTTGCGAAGCGCGCATTCGACGTCGTCGCCGCCGCGGTCGGCCTGGCGGCGGCCGCCCCGCTCTTTCCGCTGATCGCGCTGCTCGTGCGGAGCACTCCGGGCCCGGCGATCTTCCGGCAGGAGCGGCTCGGCGAGAGCGGACGCATATTCACGATCTACAAGTTCCGCACCATGCGCGCCGACGCCGAAGAAGGCCGGCCGACCTGGGCCGAGGAGCATGATCCGCGCGCGACCGGAATCGGGCGGTTCCTGCGGCGGATGCGGCTCGACGAGCTGCCCCAGCTCTGGAACGTGCTCAGGGGCGACATGTCGATCGTCGGCCCGCGGCCCGAGCGGCCGGAGTTCCTCGAGGCCCTCCAGGAGACGGTGCCGTTCTGGACGCGCCGACATCTCGTCAAGCCGGGAATCACCGGCTGGGCGCAGGTCAAGCGCGGATACACCGCCGACCTCGAAGGTACCTCGGAGAAGCTGTCCTACGACCTCTGGTACCTCCGCCATCGCAGCCTGATCATCGACCTGGCGATCTGCGCGCGGACCTTCACGACGCTCGTTTCGGGCGCGGGCGCCCGGTAAGGCGCATCCGGCCAGGTCGGCCGGCGGGGGGCGACACCCCCTTCGGTACAATCACCCTCCAGATGTTCGAGAGGTTCACGGAGAGAGCCCGCCAGGTCGTCGTCCTCGCCCAGGACGAGGCCCGCGCGCTCAAGCACAACTACATCGGCACCGAGCACATCCTGCTAGGTCTGCTCCGCGAGGAGGAGGGTCTGGCGGCCCGGGTGCTCGAGTCGCTCGACATCACCGTCGAGGAGGTGCGGGCGCAGGTCGCCCGCATCGTCGGTCAGGGCGACGAGGTCACGACCGGCCAGATCCCGTTCACGCCGCGCGCCAAGAAGGTGCTCGAGCTCGCGCTGCGGGAGGCCTTGAGCCTCGGCCACAACTACATCGGCACCGAGCACATCCTGCTCGGGCTCGTCCGCGAGAACGAGGGGGTGGCGGCGCGGATCCTGCTCGACTTCGACGCCGACGCGGAGAAGATCCGCAACGAGATCATCCGGATGCTCTCCGGCCCCGGCCGCAGACAGCAGGGCGGGGCGGGCGGTGCTCCCGGCGAGAAGTCGAAGAGCTCGAAGCTGCTCGACCAGTTCGGCCGCAACTTCACGAAGCTGGCCGCCGAGGGCAAGCTCGACCCCGTCGTCGGCCGCCAGACCGAGATCGAGCGGATCATGCAGATCCTCTCACGCCGCCAGAAGAACAACCCGGTGCTGATCGGCGAGCCCGGCGTCGGGAAGACCGCGATCGTCGAGGGGCTCGCGCAGCGGATTGCCGGGAACCAGGTTCCCGAGCTGCTGAAGGGCAAGCAGATCTACAGCCTCGACCTGGCAGCGCTCGTCGCCGGCTCGAAGTACCGCGGCGAGTTCGAGGAGCGGCTGAAGAAGGTGATGAAGGAGATCCAGCAGCGGGGCGACATCATCCTGTTCATCGACGAGCTCCACAACCTCGTCGGTGCCGGTGCGGCCGAGGGGGCGATCGACGCGGCCTCGATCCTGAAGCCGGCGCTCGCCCGAGGTGAGCTGCAGACGATCGGCGCGACCACGCTGGACGAGTACCGCAAGTACCTCGAGCGCGACGCCGCCCTCGAGCGACGCTTCCAGCAGGTGCGCGTCGACGAGCCGTCGGTCGACGACTCCGTCCAGATCCTGCGCGGCCTTCGCGACCGGTACGAGGCGCACCACCGCTGCAAGATCACCGACGAGGCGCTGTATGCCGCCGCCGCGCTCGCCGACCGCTACATCCAGGACAGGCACCTGCCCGACAAGGCGATCGACCTGATCGACGAGGCCGCGTCGCGCATGCGGATCAAGACGATGACCGCACCCCCGCGCTACCGTGAGCTCGAGGAGGAGATCGAGAAGGTCCGCAAGGACAAGGAAGCCGCGATCGAGGCGCAGGAGTTCGAGAAGGCCGCGAGCCTTCGCGACAAGGAGCGGAAGCTGACCCAGAAGAAGCGCGAGCTCGAGGAGAGCTGGCGCGAGAACGAGGGCGGCGAGGAGCAGCCGGAGATCGCCGAGGAGGAGATCGCCGAGATCGTCTCGATGTGGACGGGGATCCCGGTGTTCAAGCTGACCGAGGCCGAGACGCAGAAGCTGATCCGGATGGAGGACGAGCTGCACAAGCGTGTGATCGGCCAGCACGAGGCGATCGTCGCCGTCTCCAAGTCGATCCGGCGGGCCCGAGCCGGGATCAAGGATCCGAAGCGCCCGACCGGCTCGTTCATCTTCCTCGGTCCCTCGGGCGTCGGCAAGACGGAGCTGGCCCGCACGCTGGCCGAGTTCCTGTTCGGCGACGAGGACGCGCTGATCCAGGTGGACATGTCCGAGTACATGGAGAAGCACTCGGTCTCGCGCCTCGTCGGCTCGCCGCCCGGCTACATCGGCTATGACGAGGGTGGCCAGCTGACCGAGGCCGTGCGCCGCAAGCCGTACTCGGTCGTCCTGCTCGACGAGATCGAGAAGGCCCACCCCGACGTCTTCAACATCCTGCTCCAGATCCTCGAGGACGGGAAGCTGACCGACGCGCAGGGGCGCAAGGTCGACTTCCGCAACACGATCGTGATCATGACCTCGAACATCGGCGCGGCCGCGATCTCGAAGAACCAGACGCTCGGGTTCTCCTTCGGCGACGAGAGCGGGCTCTCGTACGACGATATGAAGGAGCGCGTGATGGGCGAGCTGAAGAAGGTCTTCCGTCCCGAGCTGCTCAACCGCATCGACGAGGTGATCGTCTTCCACAAGCTGGCGAAGGACGAGATCAAGACGATCGTCGACCTGATGCTGAAGCGCCTGCGCGAGCAGATGAGCCTCCACGAGGCCTCGATCGAGCTGACCGACGACGCCAAGGAGATGCTGGTCGAGAAGGGCTACGACCCGGCGATGGGCGCCCGGCCGCTGCGCCGCGCGATCCAGCGTCACATCGAGGATCCGCTCGCCGACTTCGTGCTCGGCGCCGAGCTCACCCCGGGCGCGACGATCATGATCGACCGCAAGGGCGAGGAAGAGGTCGAGATCACGATCATCCCGGGCGAGCCGCGGGAGCCGGAGAAGGTCGCCGTGCCCGCCGGCGCAGACGAGCCCGAGGGCAGCTCGGCCGACGAACCGGAGCTCGGCTCCGAGGACTGAACCGACGGAGCTCCCCGGTAGCCCGCCGGGGTCCTCGCACTCGTTTCTGATCCGGCGCAGAGCCGTGTCAGGTCCGCTCCCTAGACTGGCCGGATGGCCAGGGCTGCTGCATCGATCTTCTCCTGTCCGGAGTGCGGGTACTCATCCGGCCGCTGGTTCGGCAAGTGCCCTGGCTGCGGCGAGTTCGGCACGCTGGTCGAGGAAGCGAAGCCGAGTCAGGCGGCAACAGCCGCCGTAGCTCGCCCGCTGCTCCGCCTAGTCGACGTCGAAGCGGAGGAGGCGGTGCGCATCCCCACGGGCGTGGCCGAGCTCGACCGGGTGCTCGGCGGCGGGCTGGTCCCGGCCTCGCTTGTCCTCGTCGGCGGCGAGCCGGGAGTCGGCAAGTCGACGCTCCTGCTGATGGCGCTGCGGCTGATGTGCCGCGAACGACGCGTCCTGCTCATCACCGGTGAGGAGTCGCCTGCCCAGGTCAACCTCCGCGCCGCCCGTCTGGGCGGACCGGAGACTGTCGAGATACTGGCCGAGACCGAGCTCGAGGCCGTGTGCGCCACGCTCGAGCGCGAACGCCCCGACGTGTGCGTGATCGACTCCGTGCAGACGCTCTACGCCGCGGAGCTCGGCTCGGCGCCCGGGTCGGTGGCGCAGGTGCGAGAGGCGGCGGGACGGCTGCTGCGCGTCGCCAAGCAGTCCGGCATCGCCGTCTTCCTGGTCGGCCATGTGACGAAGGACGGCTCGGTCGCCGGCCCCCGCGTGCTCGAGCACCTCGTCGACTGCGTGCTCCAGTTCGAGGGTGACCGCTACCGCGCGCACCGAATTCTGCGCGCGGCGAAGAACCGCTTCGGGTCGACGAACGAGATCGGCGTCTTCGAGATGACCGGTACCGGCCTCGTCGGCGTCCCCGACCCGTCCGAGCTGTTCGGCCGAAGCGAGGCGGGCGAGGTCGGCGCGGCCGTCGCCTGCGCCCTGGAGGGAACGCGGCCGATTCTGCTCGAGATCCAGGCGCTCGTCTCCCCGACCGACCTCGCGATGCCCCGCCGCGTGGCGACGGGCGTCGATCCGAGGCGCCTGGCGATGATCGTCGCCGTCCTCGCCAGGCACGCGCGGCTGGCGCTCGGCCAGGCGGACGTTTTCGTCAACGTCGCCGGCGGCGTGCGCATCGACGAGCCGGGCGCGGATCTGGGTGTTGCGCTCGCGATCGCCTCCGCCGCCCGGGGTGCGCCGGTGCGTGAGGGCCTGGCCGTCTTCGGCGAGTTGGGGCTCACCGGCCGCCTCCGCGCGGCGACGCAGGCGGATCGCCGACTGGAGGAGTGCGCCAAGCTCGGCTTCGGGGTCGTGCTCGCGCCGAAGGGCACGACCGGCCGCTCGAAGCTCGCCGTCGTGCAGGCCGAGACCGTCCGTGAGGCGGTCGACGGGGGGCTCGGAACGGCCGAGCTCGAGAGCGACTAGGCGCCTCTGTGCAGGGCTTTTTTGTAAGCAGGCCGTAAAAAGCCCTGGAAACTTGGCACTTTTCCGCCAAGTTCGCTATACTCCCTTCAGTCCGCCGGCGGCCGTGTGCACCGCCGGCGTCTTGACGACTACAGGCTTCGATAGAGGGGAGTTCGGTTGTTCAAGGTCGGCGACAAAGTGGTGTATCCGCACCACGGGGCAGGCACCGTCGTGAAGAAGGAGCAGCGCGAGGTGCTCGGTCAGAAGCGCGATTACCTCACGATCAAGATCCTTCACAACGACATGACCGTGAACGTTCCGTGCGAGAACGCGGAGGCGGTCGGGTTGCGCCGCGTGATCGACGCGGTGATGGTCGAGAAGGTGCTGAAGGCTCTTCAGGGCTCCGGCACGGTGATGCCGAAGAACTGGAACCGCCGTTTCAAGCACAACCGCGACAAGATGAAGACCGGCGACATCTTCGAGCTCGCCGAGGTCGTGCGCAACCTGTCGTTGCGCGACCACGAGAAGGGTCTCTCGACCGGCGAGAAACAGATGTTCGTCAAGGCGAAGAAGATCCTCGCCAGCGAGCTGATGTACGCCAAGGCGATGGACGAGGACGAGGCCGGGGCCTGGCTCGACGAGGTTCTGTCCACAGTCTCGAACGGCAAGCGAAAGACCGCGCTTGCCGGCGTTGCCGCCAAGCGCTAGTCAGACGCGGCCGCGCAGCGATGCCCCGGCTCGACATTTCCGCCGAAGGCGGAAATGTCTGGGCCGTGCTCGCCGCCGCCGGCCGGGGCGAGCGTCTCGACGCGAAGCGGCCCAAGGCGTTCGCTCCGCTCCGAGGCCGGCCGCTGCTCGCCGAGAGCATCGAGCGGCTCGAAGCCTGCGGTTGGGTGGACGCGATCGTCGTCGTCGCGCCGCCCGACTGGGAGGAACCGGTGATCCTGCTGGCCGAGGAGCTCGGCTGCGGAAAGGTCGTCAGCTCGATCGCCGGTGGGGTGAGCCGCGGTGAATCCGTTCGGATCGGCGTGGGCGAGGTCGGCGGCGAAGCCTCGGTGATCCTGGTTCACGACGCCGCTCGGCCGCTGGTGCCGGACGGGGTGGTCGAGCGCCTGCTCGGCGCGCTGAACGAGGGGGCGGACGGAGCGGTGCCTGGGATACCGCTGGCGGATACGGTCAAGCGCGTGCGCGCGGGGATCGTGGCGGAGACGCTGCCTCGCGCCGAGCTCGTCGCGGTGCAGACGCCGCAGGCATTCGTCGCCCAGGTGTTGCGCGACGCGGTCTCCGGCGACGTCGACCGAGCGCCCGACTGTGCGTCGCTCGTCGAGTCGCGCGGCGGGCGGGTGGCGGTGGTCGAGGGCGATTCGCAGCTGCTCAAGGTGACGACCGCCGCCGATCTCGCCCTGGTCGAGAGCTGGCTTAGCGCGCGGGAACCCCTGGTTCCCCCGCGCGCCCCCTCCTCACCGCATGGCGCAGCGTGATCCTTGACTACCACATGCATCTGCGCGATCGGGCGGAGCGCATCGGTTTCACGGTCGAAGGGATCGAGCGGTTCGTCGAGACCGCCGCGGCGCGGAGCGTCGACGAGATCGGCTTTACCGAGCACGTCTACTACTTCGTCC
This sequence comes from uncultured Actinomycetes bacterium, assembly GCA_963803325.1. Taxonomy (GTDB): domain Bacteria; phylum Actinomycetota; class Thermoleophilia; order Gaiellales; family Gaiellaceae; genus DATBLE01. Next base: position 590,427 of record CAWDLU010000001.1, read on the forward strand.
AGACGCGCGAGCTCTGGGGGCTCCCGTACCAGACCGAGCGCTGCGTCTACGACCTCGACCGGTATGTCGAGGCCGTTGTGGAGGCCAAGCGGCAGGGACTGCCGGTCAAGCTCGGGCTGGAGGTCGACTACCTCGGCGGGCGGCAGGACGAGCTTGCTGCCGCCCTCGAGCCATACCCGTGGGACTACCTGCTCGGCTCGGTGCACTGGATCGGCGGGCAGGCGATCGACCAGGAGCCGGGAATCTGGGCCTGTGCGCCGGTCGAGGAGGTCTGGCGGCGGTATTTCGAGGCGCTGGCCGAGCTGGCTGCGTCCGGCCACGTGGATGTTCTCGCCCACCCAGACCTGGCGAAGATCTTCGGGCGCCGCCCCGGGCGGATCCAGTATCCGGCCCTCGACGGCGTCGCGCTCGAGATCTCGACCGCCGGTCTCCACAAGCCGGTCGGCGAGGTGTATCCCGATCTCGCGATGTTGGCGGGGCGGCCGCCGATCACGCTCGCATCAGACGCGCACGCTCCGCAGAACGTCGGTCGCGACTTCGACCAGGCGCTCGAACGGGCGCAGTCGGCAGGGTACGAGACCGTGACCGTCTTCGAAGGCCGCCGTGGACGGCAGGAGCCGCTGGGATGAGCGCCCGCCGCCTCGCACTGTCCGGCCCGCAATTTGCGCACATCCGTGACGGACGCGTGCGCGTTTCCTCGGTAGCCTCGACGCCGGGAGGCGGGTGGAACTCCCAGATCCCCTCCCCGGGTGGGGCTGTGTCTAGGCGCGGGGCTGTGGAAAGAGACCGCAGGCCAAAGGACGTGGGCGGGTGACCGAGGTGCGGATCGGGTTGGGCGTCGATGCCCATGCGCTCGAGGAGGGGGTGCCTCTCGTCCTCGGCGGCCTCAGCATCGAAAGCCCGCGCGGCCTGGCCGGCCACTCCGACGGCGACGTCATCGCCCACGCCCTGATCGACGCGATCCTCGGCGCGGCCAATCTCGGCGACATCGGCTCGCTCTTCCCTTCCGACTCGCGGACTCCACAGGGGATCTCCTCACTCGTGCTCCTCGAGCAGGCCTACGCGCGCGTGCGCGCAGCCGGCTGGGAGCTCGTCAACGCCGACTGCGTATTCATCGGGCAGGAGCCTCGGCTCGAACCGCTCCGCGACCGGATGCGCGACGCTCTCGCGGCTGCGCTCGCCGTCGAGCCCGACCGCATCTCCGTGCGCGCGACGACGACCGACGGGCTCGGCTTCACCGGCCGCGGCGAGGGGCTCGCCGCCGACGCCGTCGCACTGATTCGTCGGGCCTAGAGAGCAGTTCCCTCATCGAGTCCTCGAGGCGATCGAGCGCCAGGTCCAGCTCGCGCGGCGAGTAGTCCAGCCGCTCGTGGACCCGTGCGACCGAGCCCTGCAGCGCCGGAAAGGCGGCGACCACGTTCCTGTCGCCCAGCTTTGTCACTTCGATGAGCGCGGAACGGCCGTCTTCCGGGTTCGGACGCCGCCGGATCTGACGCCGGGTCTCGAGCCGCCTCAGATACGACGAGAGTGTTGTCGGCGGCATGCCGAGGAGGGCGGCGAGCCGCGTCGGGGTGATCGGCTGGAACGCTCGGATGGCGCTCTGAACGGCGAAGTCGTTCGGATTCAGCTTCATGCCCACCATCGCCTGGCCGAGCAGGTCGTCGGCGAGTTGGCCGAGGATGAAGAGCCGGAAGAGCACGTTCCGACCGCGTGTCGCGGGGGCACTCATAAGCTACGATGTCGCAGTATAGTGCTGCGACATCGCACTACTGGGAGACCTCGCGCAGTGGAGAAGCCCGCCGCCGTACTCCGGTGGGGCGATCTGCGGGCGCCCTAGTCGAGCGAGTAGCCGTTTTCCAGCATCGAGTCCGCACGGGCGAGAAAGGTCTCCCACTCGGGGACGTCCCAGCCGAGAGAGTCGGCGAGCCGGGCGATCATGTTGAACAGCGAGGCGACGTGGATTGCGTCTACGATCGCCTCGTCGGAGACACCGGCGGCCCGCACCGCGTCGGCATCGTGACGCGAAAGTTCATCGGGGCGGAGCGTCAACGTCTCGATGAAGCCGAGCATCGCCCGCAGCCGCTCCTCGACCGGCGCGGTGCGCCAGTCGCGTTCGATCGCCTCCCACACCCCATCTCCGAGCGCGAACGACGCGACCGCGCCGTGGGCGCCTGTTCAGAAGGGGCATTGGTTGAGCGACGAGACGAAGCCCGCGAAGAGCTCGCGCTCGCCGTCCGACCATTCGGAGGGTCCGCGCATGGCGAGGTCGAGCGCGTCCGAGAACGGCCGCCCGAAGATCTCCGGCCGGTAGTAGAGCGTCTTCAGCACGCCGATCGGCTCGACGCCCCGCGCCTGCCGGATCTGGTCGAGCACCGCGGCCTCGGCGGGCGCGTGCCCCGAATCGACCACGGTCAGCCTCACCGCATCGCCTCGAGCCCGGCGTCGAGACGCTCCAGGCCGGCTGCGACCGCGACCGACACCGTCTGTTCGAAGATCTCGTCCTCGGAGTGGCCCGCGGCCTTCAGCTCGTCGACGTCGCGGTCGGTGACCTTGTAGGCGTGGCGGCGGACCTTGTCGAGGTATGCCTGGAAGTCGGGCGGGGACGGGCGGTCCGGCTGCGCGGCCGTCCGCAGGGCTTCGATCAAGCTGTCGTAGCGGGTCACGCCGGAAGCCTAACCCGCCCGCCCTCGACGACGACCAGCCCGTCGGCCTCGAGAGCCCGCACGGCCTCGGGGTCGAGGCCGGCCGCCTGCGGCGCGGCGGCGACGAGCCGCAGCACGTGCGCCCTGCGCTGCCGGAACGAGCCCTCGAACGGAGACTGCTTCCGCGCCGGCTCGTAGCGCGAGCCGGCCGAGGGACATTCCCCGGCCAGAGGGCAGTCTCCGCAGCGCGGCACACGCGCGAGGCACACGGTCGCGCCCAGGTCGAAGAGCGCCTGCGCAGCTTCGCCCCCGAACTCGGCGCCCGTGCGCTCGAGCACACGGCGAACGTTCACGTCGGCGGGCAGCACCGGCTGGCCGAAGGCGAAGTTCGCGATCGCGGCGGCGGTGTACGGTCCGACCCCGGGCAGCTCGGTCGGGTCGTCGGGCCAGCCGCGCTCGGCGACGACGCGCGCAGCGCGGTGCAGGTTGAGGGCCCGCCGGTTGTACCCGAGTCCCTGCCACGCGCGAATCACGTCGGCGGTTGCGGCGCCGGCGAGCGTCTCGGCGGTCGGCCAGCGCTCGAGCCACTCGAGGTACCGGGGCAGGACCCGGGACACCTGCGTCTGCTGGAGCATCACCTCGGAGACGAGGATCGCGTACGGGTCGCGCGTCCGCCGCCACGGCAGGTCCCGGCCGTGCTCGGCAAACCACGACATCAAGCTCTGCTGCGCCTCGGCAGGCGAACGCGCCGTCGGCTGCGCCGACCGTGAGCTCGTCAGCTTGCCCCGTGAGCGTCGATGAACGCGAGCAACCGGCGCCACGCGTCGTCGGAGTCCTCCGCGTACTCCTCGAAGCGGCGGTCGAAGAAGCTGTGCGGGGCGCCCGCGTAGGTGACGATCTCATGCTCGACGCCGCCTGCTGTCAGAGCCTCGTCGAACGCCGCATTCTGCTCGGCGGTGATGTTCTCGTCGTCGCCCGCCTGGAGGGCGAGAATCGGCGCGGTCATCTCTGCGGCGCGGCTGATCGGCCCGAGTCCGGTGTCCCGGTCGAGCAGGCTGCCGTAGAAGCCGGCCGCGCCGGCGAGCCCGTGCCCGCCCGCGGCCGAGAGCCACGAGTTGCGCCCGCCGAAGCAGAAGCCGACGGTGAAGATCGCGGTCGCGCCGTTCGCCCGCATATGCGCCGAGACTGCGGCCACGTCGGCCTGGATCCTCTCGGGGGTCGTCTGCGCAACGTGATCCATGTACGGGAAGTCGTCGCCGCGCGTGGCCACGCCGGCGGTGCGCCCGAAGTAGTCGAAGGCGACCGCCGCGATTCCCCGCTCGGCGAAGCGGAGCGCGAGCTCCTCGTAGAAGCGGTAGAGGCCGCGGACATCGGGGAGGACGGCGACACCGTTCGCGGCCGGCTGCTCCGCGGCGGCGGCGAAGGCTGCGAACCGGTTGCCGTCGGCCGCTTCGAGCACCAGATCCTCGTGAGCGACCGCGGCGCCCGAGATCGGCGGGACGGGCGGCAGCGAATCGAGCTCGAAGCACATGCTTACCGGACCCTAACGTTCGCCACTTGGTTACCCGAACGGTGCCTCCTCGACACGAACGCGGCAGCTACGGTCGAAGCATGCACAAGCAGTACCTGATCCTGGTGGAGCAGCTCGTGCGCGAGGGACGGTCCGAGCGTGAGATCGAGCGCATCATGCGGCGGCTGGTCGAGGAAGACCGGCGCGCCGCGCGCAAGCGCGCCGCCTAGCTGCGGTCGAGCTCCTCGCGCAACCGCGCGACCTCCTCTTCGAGTAGCGCCACGCGTTCCTCGAGCGACGGCGACCCCGGGGTGGGCGCCGCTTCGGGCTGCACCTCTTCCGCGGCGGTTCCGAGTTGCTGCTCGAAGCGCTCCTCCTTCTGGCCCGGTCGGCGCGGCCGGCGCACGACGAGATCGCGGTCGATCAGCGTTGCGAGGGTCTCCTCGATCTCGCCCGGTTCGAACGCGTGCAGCCGCTCTGTACGCTGCTTCAGCTCGCCGGCCGTCTGTGGTCCGCGCAGCATCAGCACGCTGAGGACGGCGATCTCCGGCCCGTCGAGATCGAGCGCCTCGTCGAGCAGGTGACGGTACTTGGCCGCGCGGCTCCCGGGCCCGCTGGCGAGGCGGACCCAGCGCTTGAAGGAGAGCCGCTCGAGTGCATGTCGGATCGTCGGTTCGTCGTAGTCGACAACCGGGTCGCGGCTGGTCGCCTGGTTGCAGGCGATCCGAAGTGCGTTTAGCGAGAGTGGATAGGTATCGGGAGTCGTCCGCTGCTTTTCGATCAGGCAGCCGAGAACGCGGATCTCGACCGGGTCGGCATCCATTGCGAAAGCTTAGAACGAGACGGGGACCGACTCCGCGGCGGGACGCGATCGACGCTATGGACGGGGCTCCGCCGGCACTCGGATGACGCACGCGGCGGCGCGGTCGCGCAAGATGGCTGGATGAACCGCGTCCGCTTCGCACCGAGCCCGACCGGGACGCTCCACCTCGGCAACGCGCTCTCCGCCGTCGCCAACCGCGGCCTCGGCGACTGGATGCTGCTGCGGATCGACGACACGGACCCCGTACGAAACGTGCCGGGCGGGGAGGGGGCGATCCTCGGCGACCTGGCCTGGCTCGGGGTCACCTGGGATGACGGGCCCGTGCGGCAGAGCGAGCGCAGCGAGCGCTACCTCGAGGCCGCAGCCCAGCTGCGCACCGACCGCTTCGAAGGCACGACTCTCGTTCGCGAGGACGGCACCGCCACCTACCAACTCGCAACTGTGGTGGACGACATCGATTTCGGCATCACCCACGTCGTGCGGGGTAACGACCATCGGCCGAACGAGTCGCTCCACCGGCGGTTGCACGAGGCGCTCGGGACTGCGCCGCCCGTGTACGTCCACCACGGCCTGATCCTCGGCGCCGACGGCAAGAAACTGTCCAAGCGCGCCGAAGGGGCAACGGTCGCGTCGTTGAGAGAAGCCGGCATCCCGGCCGAAGCCGTACGCGCCTACCTCGACGAGCTCGGGCTGCCGAAGCACGACGTCCGCCTCGACCTCGCCCGGATCCGGCGGCTCGCGATCGAGGCGATCGAGGCGATGACCGACGAGCAGCTCGCTGCCCGCGCCGGCGCCGACCCGCAGTACGCACCGGTGATGCGCGGCGCGCGCGACCTCGTCGAGGCGGGCGAGTACGCGCGGCAGGTGGCCGAACCGCAGCTCGTCAGCAGTAGCGATCCCGAGACGCTGGCCCGGTACCGGGAGCTCGCCGGCCTGCCGCCGAAGGACGTGATCCGCGAGCTGCGCGCCGCCGGCGGGAGTCTCAAGGCGCTTCGTCTCGCCCTCACCGGCCGCGATCGCGGGCCCGACCTCGCGGCCATCCTCGCCGCGCTTCCGCGCGAGGAAGCGCTCCGGCGAATCGACGCAGCGCTCTCGTAGGGCCCTGACCCCGGCGCTACCACAGCCTGCCCCGCCGCCTGGCCTAGTTCCGGTGCCGAATCGGCACAGACACTCGCGCCTTTCGCCGGTATCGTCGCCCTCGAGGGTGGCGGGTGAATACCCCACCCTGGGTGGGGGCTGCTGCGAAGATGCGGCATGCGTCTCTACTCGACCCTCAGCCGCAAGCTCGAGGAGCTGCCGCCGCCCGGGGCCGGGCCGATCGGCATGTACGTCTGCGGCCCGACCGTCTACCAGCGCGCGCATGTCGGCAATGCGCGGCCGTTCGTCGTCTTTTCGTGGCTCAGGAACTGGCTGCGCGAGCGCGGATACGAGGTCACGTTCGTCCACAACATCACCGACGTGAACGACTCGATCTACGAGGCCGCCCCGGGCAAGAGCGCCGCGCTCGCTGCGCAGGCGACGCAGTGGTATCTCGAGGACACCGCCGCGCTCGGCCTGGGTGTGCCCGACGTATCCCCGAAGGCGACGGAGACGATCCCCGAGATTGTCGCGCTGATCGAGCGGCTGATCGGCGAAGGGCACGCGTACGTGGTTCAGGGCGATGTCTATTTCCGCGTCGCCGGCTACGCCGGCTACGGACAGCTCTCCGGCCAGCGCCCCGACGAGATGGCCGAGCAGGAGCCGAATCCGCTGAAGGACGACCAGCGCGACTTCGCGCTCTGGAAGGCGAACAAGCCGGGCGAGGACACGTGGTGGGACTCGCCGTGGGGCCGCGGCCGGCCCGGCTGGCACATCGAGTGCACGGCGATGGCCGAGAAGTACCTCGGCCCGCGGTTCGAGATCCACGGCTCCGGTCTCGACATCGTCTTTCCGCACAACGAGAACGAGCTCGCCCAGGCGCGTGCGCTCGGCAGCGAGTACGCGCGGATCTGGATGCACAACGGAATGCTCCGCTTCGTCGGCGAGAAGATGTCCAAGTCGAAGGGCAACGTCCTGACGATCCGGGAGGCGCTCGAAGAGTGGGGTCGCGAGACGGTGCTGATCTTCTTGATGAGCGGGCACTGGCGCTCGCCGATCGACCTCTCCGACGAGACGCTGGAATCGGCCCACGCGCAGGCGGACACGTTCAGGAATGCATTTGTCGACGGCGGCAGCGGTGAGGGCGACTGGGACGAGCTGAGCCGCGTCCTCGACGACGACTTCAACACCGCGGACGCGCTGGCGGTGCTGCACGGCTGGCGCGCGGCGGGGGCGCTCGACTCGGTGCGGCGCGGGCTGGAGCTGTTCGGGCTCGGATCACTGGCGGAGCTGGCCGAGGCACCGGCCGACGTGGCTGCTCTCGCGGAGGCGCGGCAGGAGGCGCGCGCCGGTCGGGACTTCGCTGCGGCCGATCGGCTACGCAGAGAGATCGAGTCGCTCGGCTGGGAGGTACGCGATGCCGCCGGCGACTTCCGGCTCGTTCCCAAGCAGTGACCGCCGAGCTCGTCTACGGGCGGCGGGCCGTTCGCGAGGCTCTGCGCGGGCGGCGCGAGGTGCTGGAGCTGCTCGCAACCGAGCGTGCGGCGCGTGAGGAGTGGGCCCGGAAGCCCAAGGTCGTCGCCGAGCGGCTGCTGACCGAGCTCGTCGGGACGCGCGATCACCAGGGCGTCGTCGCGCGGGTCGAACCGTTCCGCTACGCAGACGCGTTCGAGCTCGCGGCCGGGGAGCCGCTCCTGGTGTGCCTCGACCAGGTGACCGATCCGCGAAACCTCGGGGCCGTGTGCCGCAGCGCCGAGGGTGCGGGCGCAACCGGCGTCGTCGTCCCCGCACACAACTCGGCACGGGTGACGGCGGCCGTGTGCCGCGCCTCCGCGGGCGCGGTCGAGCACCTGCCGGTCGCGGTCGTCCCGAACCTGTCCCGGTACCTGAACGAGGTGAAGGGGCCGCGACTCTGGGTGCACGCGGCCGACGCCGGCGGGACGCCGATGGGTGAGGCCGATCTCGCCGGCGGGCTCGCACTCGTCTTCGGCGCCGAGGGGAAGGGGCTGCGGCCGCTCGTCCGCCGCTCCTGCGATGCGGCCGTGGCGATCCCGCTCGCCGGCGAGGTCGAGTCGCTGAACGTCAGCGTCGCCGCCGCGGTGCTGCTCTACGAGGCAAGGCGGCAGCGCGGTGTCTAGCTTTCGTGCACCGAGAAGGGCACGGAGCGAGTCGGCGGAGCCGGGCTCTGCCCGGCGGGAGTCCACGACGCAGCCGTCCAACGAGAGCCGTCGAGGAGGGGGCTCGCGGGGGAACCATGGGTTCCCCCGCGCTGAGGGCCGTGTCTGACACCACCCTCTATCTCTTCGACGGCTACAACCTGCTGCACGCCGGCGACTACACGGACGTGCGCGAGCTCGTCGACCGGCTCGCCAGCTTCGTGGCGCAGGAGGGCGCGCGCGGGGTGCTCGTCTTCGACGGGGTCGGCGAGGATCTCGATCGCGGGCCGCTCCAGGTTCGCTACGCGCCCCATGCCGACACGCTCATCGAGCGGCTTGCCGCCGAGCACAGGGGCCGGGAGAACGTCTGCCTCGTCTCCTCGGATGCGGCCGTGCGCGGAACGTCCGGCTACGAGGTGCGCAAGCTCTCCTCGCGGACGTTCCTGCACGACCTCGTCTCGATCGAGCATGCCGAACGGTCGCGCTCGCGCCTGTCCGACCGGCTGGACGAGGAGACGCGGGCGCGCCTGGAGCGACTGCGGCGCGGGCAGAAAAACTAGCGAGCGGAAAAAGTGCAAAACCTCTTGTAACTTTTGCGAGAGAGTGCTATCTTCCGCCTCAACCTGAGGGTGAGGCTTGTCGAGCCTTCCCTCGCTTCTGCCCCGAGAATCCAGGAGATCCCATGGCCGCTCGCCTCGCTACAGCAGCTCGGACGCAACAGAAGTCTCAACGTGAACTCGAGGATTTGCAGCTGTTGATGAGGCTCAAGAACGGCGACGACCGCGCGCGCGACCTGCTGATTCAGCGCTACACGGGATTCGTTCGGATGAAGGCGAGCTCGTACTTCATCGCCGGCGGGGAGCCGGAGGACCTGATCCAGGAAGGGCTGATCGGCCTGTGCAAGGCGATGCGCGATTTTCGCGCCGACAAGGAGACCTCGTTCCGCAGCTTCGCCGAGCTGTGTGTCACGCGGCAGATCATCACCGCGATCAAGACGGCGACGCGCTACAAGCACGCGCCGCTGAACACCTACGTGTCGTTCAGCCAGACACCGGCCGGCCAGGATCCGGACTCGGACTGCACGTTGGGCGACGCGCTACCCGGGTCGCACGTGAACGACCCCGCGGTTGCGGTGATCTCCACGGACGAGCTGAAGAGCCTCGTCTTCTGTCTGGGCAGCGGGCTATCGCCCCTCGAGGCCGACGCGTTGCGCATGTACCTCGAGGGCTCGTCCTACGAGGAGATGGCGGAGATCCTGGAGTGCGACACGAAGGCGATCGACAACGCCCTCCAGCGGGTCAAGCGGAAGATCCTCCAACACCAGCAGTCGCGCGAAGTCCTGGCCTGATCGAGTTCAGTGTCTGACACCGCTGCGCGGGGTCGGACACTGCCTGCCTGGCGGCGTACCATGGGTAACCAGGCCGGGGTAGCTCAGCTGGTAGAGCAGCTCACTTGTAATGAGCAGGCCGTGGGTTCGAGTCCCACCTCCGGCTCTACGCAGATGCGAGCGCCTGCTCGAGGTCGGCCCAGATCGCGTCCGCGTCCTCGAGGCCGACCGAGAGCCGGAGCAGGCTCTTCGGGACTCGGTCGCCCTCCCAGCGGCGGCGCGACTCCATCGACGACTCGACCCCGCCCAGGCTGGTCGCGTTCGTGATCAGGCGCGTCGCGGTTTCGACCGCCGGCGCGCTGCCGCGGACGTCGAACGAGAGCAGCCCGCCGAAGCCCGGGTAGCGGACGGTCTCGACCGCCGGGTGCGCCTCGAGCCGCGCCGCCAGGTCGCGTGCCGTCTCGGTCTGCCGCTCGACCCGGACGCGCAGCGTCTTCAGCCCGCGGGTGACGAGCGCGGCGACGTCGGCCGCGCAGGTCGGGCCGGTGCGCTGGCGGAACCGCCACAGGCGCTCGTGGCGAGCAGGGTCGCGGGAGACGACCGCGCCCGCGAGCGCGTCGGAGTGGCCGGTGAGGTACTTGGTCGCGCTGTGCAGCACGAAGTCGGCACCGCGCTCGAGCGGGCGCAGGTGAACGGGCGTGGCCGCAGTCGAGTCGACCACGACCGGAGCCGGGTGCTCCCCGGCGGCCTCGAAATCCGGCATCGTCAGGAACGGGTTCGACGGCGCCTCCAGCCAGATCAGATCGGCGCCGTCCGGCGGGGCGCCGGTCTGGTCGAACTCGACGTGCTCCAGGCCCCAGCGGGCGAGCTCGTCCATGATCACTCCCGTCCCGAAATACGCACCCTCGGCCAGCGCGACGGTCTGCCCCGGCTCGAGCAGTGCGAGCAGCAACGCCGTCGTTGCCGCCGACCCGGAGGCGAACAGGAGGGCCTGACCCTCCGGCGCGCCTTCGAGCGAGGCGAGCGCGCGCTCGGCCGCGACCCCGGTCGGATGCGCATACCTGGCGTACACGAACTCGCCGGGCGTGCCCTGCTCGTAGGGCCAGACGCTCGAGCGGTCGACGCTCATCGGCTGCTCACCGTGCGAGCCTAGACCGAAGTTCCTCTGAGGAGGCAGCCGGTTCTTCGCTTTCGGTGCGGCTTTACGCGCGGCGGCGCCTGGATCGTTCGTGACTACGTGTTGAGCTTGTAGGTCTCGATCAGGGCGAGCGCGCGCGCTTGGGTCGGGGTCGGCTCGGTGAGCTGGTCGAAGCTGGCGCTGCCGTGGAGTCGGATCGTGTTGCGGGTGCGGGTGGAGAGCTCGCCGAGCAGACTGGTGAGCGAGTGGCAGGGCTCGCCGGTCGTGGTGCGTTTGCTGCGCGCCTTCTGCTCGGCCTGGGGTGAGCGCTTCGCTTTCGCGACCGGGTCGGGTTGCGGGGTCGGCTGCTCGTCGTCGAAGAGCAGCGGCTTCCAGGCCTGGCGCAGGTGCCAGGCGAGGTAGTAGGCGAGCATGCAGAGAAAGACGTGTGCTCGGACGCGGTCTTCGAGGCGGTGATGGATCGGGCGCAGCTCGAGTGGGCCTTTGAGCGTGCGGAAGGCGCGCTCGACCTCCTTGAGCTGCTTGTAGGCGCGCACGATGTCGGGCGCGGCGAGCGTCGTTTCGGCGACGCTGGTGCGCAGGACGTAGATGCCGTCGAGTGCCGCTTCTGCGGCGATCTGCTCCTGCTTGCGGGCGAAGCGGAAGGCGGTGTCTTGGATCTCGAGCTGGAAGTGCTTGCGTACACGCCAGCGGTTCCAGATCTCACCGACGGCGAGCGCGATTGCGGCTTCGCCCTGCAGGCTCGCGCGCTCGACGCGCTCGGCGACTTGGGCGAGCGCCCGCTCGGTCGCCTGCAACAGGTCCTCGCGCTTGCGCGCCCGCTCGGCGGCGACGAGCGGGTTGCGGCAGACGACCAGCCGCTCGCCGGGGTAGTCGTCGGAGGCGATCTCGGCCAGGTTGTGCTCGTCAAACAGCGACAGCTGGAGATCTCCGTCCTTGACGAGCTTCTTGACCTGCGGTGCCTTCAGCGCGGTGATCCAGGCGGCGCCGCCGCTCGCACGCAAGAGCTCGAGGTTGGCCTTGGTGACCATGCCGCGGTCGGAGACGACGATCACCGCTGCAAGTCCGAATCGATCTTTGAGCTTCGCGATCTGGGCGGGCAGAGTCTTGTCGTCATGGAGAGAGCCCTCGAACACCTCGACCGCGACCGGGCAGCCGCGCCGGTCGCAGAGCAGCCCGTAGACGATCTGCGCCATGCCGCGCCTGCCGTCGCGCGAGTAGCCGAGCTGCGCCAACGGGCACGAGCGCCCCTCGAAGTAGGAGGAGGAGACGTCGTAGAGGACGAGCGTCCCCTGCTGCAAATGACGGCGCGCGAGCGCCCGCTCGATCCGCCCCTGACGGGCAAGCAGCCAGTCGAGCGCCTCGTACAGCTCGTCCTCGTCCGCGTCCTCGACCGCGAACTCGGCCGCCAGCGTCGACTGCGCGAAGGCACGCGACATCGCCAACTTCGAGCCGGGGCCGAGCAGCCGCTGCACGATCATCGCCAGACACAGCGCCCGCTCCCTGGAGGGCTGGCGGTCGAGCAGCCGTGCGAGCTCAAGCCGCCGTGCCATCAGCAGCGCCGCCTCGACGTGGCCGGCGGGCAGCGAGCGCTCGACCGCGAGCGCTTCCTCGGCGGCGACGAACCGCTGCCCGCGCAGCGCGCCGCGGATCAGCTCAATCACCTCCTCGGGCAGATGCGAGAGGTTGGCGACCGTCTCCTTCTTCACCACCCCGCCCTCCCGGTAGGAGCGCCGCAGCAGGTGCGCGACGTACTCGCGGTGCGCGCCCTGCCGCCTTGTCGTAACCACGTGAAAGGGGCCTGTTGGCCGCGGCTTTCTGCCCACAACGGCATACTCTCATACGCATCGGACAACTAACTACTGACCACACAATCCCGCCCAAGAAAAGGCTGCGACCCCAGCAACCGAGCCGGATCGCGGCCCCTCAGGCCGGCGTTATTGCGGGGAACTTCGGCCTAGATGATTGATCGACAATTCAGGCACCGCCGGCTGGCGACCACGACACGGCGCATCGCGGCACGCTCGACGGCGTCGCGTACTCCACGGTACGCGCCGCCGTCGATCCCGTCCACGCTGCTTGGTCGTGGCCGTCCCCGGCAGCACCCCAATTGGCGATCAATCATCCAGCGGCCGGCTCGGGCCGCAGGTCCTCGAGCTTCCCCATTCGCGCCAGCGACGGGAAGAGCTTCGTCCATCCGAGCGCCAGCGCGGTGGTCGCCACGCCGCCGGCGACCACCGTCGTCACCGCCCCGAACAGCGCCGCGACGGCGCCCGACTCGAACGCGCCCAGCTCGTTCGAGGCACTGATGAAGACCATCTCGACCGCGTTCACCCGTCCGCGCAGGGCGTTCGGCGTCACGAGCGCGACCGTGGTCGAACGGATGTTGACGCTGATCATGTCCGCGAAGCCCGCGACCGCGAGCGCGGCGAGCGTGAACGGAAGCCAGTGCGACGCACCCCAGGCGACGTGCATGAGGCCGAACACGGCGACCGCGACCATCAGCGTCGGGCCCGCGGGGCGGCGCAGCGGTCGACGCATCAGGATCAGCGCCGCAGCCAGGGCGCCGACCGCGGCCGAGGCTCGGAGGATGCCGAGCCCCGCCGGCCCGACGTGCAGGATCTCGCGCGCGTACACCGGCAGCAGTGCGATCCCGCCGCCGAAGAGCACCGCGAAGAGGTCGAGGCTGATCGCGCCGAGCAGCATCCGCGTCCGGAGGACGAACCGGATGCCGGCGGCGAGCCCCGCCAGGCCGACGGTCTCCTCGCCCGCCGCCGTTCGGGGCGGCACTCGCAGCGACGCTGTCGCCGCCAGCGCAACGCCGAACAGGGCGGCTGCGAAGGCATAGACGGCCTCGGGTTGCACGGCGAAGAGCAGGCCGCCGAGCGCCGGGCCCGCGATCACTGCGGTCTGACCCGCGATCGAGCGCAGCGCCATCGCCCCGGGGACGAGCTCCGCGGGCACGAGGTCGGGCGTCAGCGCCCCGAACGCGGGCCATCCGATCGCGCTTGCCCCGCCGGTTCCGGCCGCGAGTGCGTAGTAGGGCCACACGACGCCGGCCCCGGCGAGCGTGACCGCGAGCAGCCCTCCGGCGACTGCGACCATCATCCCCAGCGACAGCGCCGCAATCAGGCGGCGCGGCAGACGATCGGCGAGCTGCCCGGCCGGCAGCGCCAGCAGCGGCAGCGGGACGAACTCGGCCAGCCCGACCAGACCGAGATCGAGCGGATTGCGGTGGATCGCGTACACCTGCCAACCGACCGCGACCGCGATCATGTTCTCGGCAAAACGCATCGACAGGATCGCCGACCAGAGAAGAGCGAAGTCGCGCCGCTGGAGCGCGGGGGGAAGGCGCCGTCGCACCGGCCGAACCTAGCTTAGGCTCCGTACATGGAGGACAGCACCGAGCAGAAGCTCGCGCGCATGCAGGCTCTCCGCGACGAGACCCTTCACCAGGCCGGCGCGAAGTCGATCGCCCGCCAGCACGAGCGGGGCAGGCTGCTCGCGCGCGAACGCCTCGAGAAGCTCCTCGACCCCGGATCGTTCGTCGAGCTCGACCGCTACGTTCGCCACCGCGAGGCCGAGTTCGGGATGCGCGAGAACCGGCCGTGGGGCGACGCCGTCGTTACCGGCTACGGGACGATCCTCGGCCGCAAGGTCTTCGTCTTCTCGCAGGACTTCACGATCTTCGGCGGATCGCTGTCCGAGGTGTTCGCGGAGAAGATCTGCAAGGTGATGGACATGGCGGTCAGGTTCGGCTGCCCGGTGATCGGAATCAACGACTCCGGCGGCGCGCGCATCCAGGAGGGGGTCGTCTCGCTTGCCGGGTACGCGGAGATCTTCTGGCGCAACGTGCAATCGTCCGGGGTCGTGCCGCAGATCTCGCTCGTGATGGGGCCGTGCGCGGGCGGTGCCGTCTACTCGCCCGCGATCACCGACTTCGTCTTCATGGTCGAGGGCTCGTCGTACATGTTCATCACCGGCCCCGACGTTGTGCAGACGGTGACCGGCGAGGCGGTGACCTTCGAGGATCTCGGTGGCGCCGCGACGCACGCGTCGAAGTCAGGGGTCGCCCACTTCACCTCGCCCGACGAGGAGGCCTGCCTCGAGGACGCTCGCTACCTGATCTCGTTCCTGCCGCAGAACAACCTCGAGCAGGCGCCGTTCTCGGAGCCCTCGGATCCGCGTGACCGCGAGGCGCCGGAGCTCGACTCGCTGATCCCGGACGAGCCGACGAAGCCGTACGACATGAAGGACGTCGTCCGGCACGTGGTCGACGGCGGCGACTTCCTCGAGGTGCACGAGCACTGGGCGGAGAACATCGTCTGCGGCTTCGCGCGGCTGGGCGGTCACCCGATCGGAATCGTCGGCAACCAGCCGCGGTCGCTCGCCGGCGTACTCGACATCGACGCGTCGAACAAGGCGGCGCGGTTCGTGCGGACGTGCGACGCATTCAATGTGCCGCTGCTCACGTTCGTGGACGTGCCCGGGTTCCTCCCCGGGACCGCGCAGGAGTGGGGTGGGATCATCAGGCACGGGGCCAAGCTCCTCTACGCATTCGCCGAGGCGACCGTGCCGAAGCTGACCGTGATCACGAGGAAGGCGTACGGCGGCGCCTACGACGTCATGAACTCGAAGCACATCCGCGCCGACTTCAACTTCGCGTGGCCGACCGCGGAGGTCGCGGTGATGGGACCGGAGGGCGCGGTGAACATCGTCTTCCGGCGGGAGCTGGAGGAGGCCGGGGAGCCGGACGAGCGGCGGGCCGAGCTGATCGCCGACTACAAGGAGCGATTCGCGAATCCGTACACGGCCGCCGAGCGCGGATACGTCGACGATGTGATCGAGCCCAGGCGGACGCGGCCCGTGCTGATCGACGCACTCGAGACGGCGAGGGCAAAGCGCGAGCGCCGCCCACCTCGGAAGCACGGAAACATCCCGCTGTGATCGCAGAGCCTGTGGAGAGGCGGTCACACCGGCGTTCAGGGACTGTCCCTGGGACATTGTCCGAGCGGGGCGTGGCTGCGAAAGCTAGGTGAGGCCGGCTTCGGCCAGCGGGCGGCGCGCCCAGGCGAATCGCGGTGCATACCAGTCGCTCGACATCTGCGCGAGCGCGACGCCCTGCTCGGAGGAGTGGACGAACCAGCCGCCGCCGACGTAGATACCTGCGTGGTCGATCTCGGCCGGCCTGGACCGCGGGCCGTGCGCGCCGAAGAAGACGAGGTCGGCCGGCCGGAGCCTTGCGAGCGGGATCCGCCTCGCGGGAGCGACCTCGCCGCTCATCGCATACGTGGTGCGGCCCTTGAGCGTCGCGGCAAGCGCCCCGGCGCCGGCATAGACCTGGAGCTTGTAGACGCGCCAGACGAATCCCGAGCAGTCGAAGCCGCCCGGCACCCGCTTGCCGGTCGCGAAGGGGTCCTGCGGCCGCTCGCTCGTCCCGCCCCAGACGTACGGATCGCCGACGAGCGAGAACGCGGTCTGGAGCACATCGCGCCGGATGCCCGTAGAGGCGGGAAGCTGGAACGTCGCCGCAAGCTTGGTCACGTAGCCGGCCTCGCCGCCGCCGAAGGAGAGGATGCGGGCGGCCGAGTACGCGGCCTCCGCGCGCGTCGCCACGTCGCCGGGGCCGAGCTCGATCGCGTCCTGGCTGGCCGGGTGGTTGACCCGCAGTCCGATCAGCCGTGCCGCGACCTCGGTGCCGAAGTACCGGCTGGGCATGATCCCGCCACCGCGCACGCCTGCCGAGAACCGGCGGGCGGCCGGCAGCAGCCCGAGTGCCCTGACGAGTCCGGCGTCAAGCTGCGAGATCGTGACCGGGGCCTTCGGGTCGGCCGCGACCGGGGCCGCCTTGCCGGTCAGACCGCCGACGAGGGCGTCGAGGTCTGCGCGCGTCAGCGGTGCGTCGGGACGGAACCCGGACGGCCTGCCGCCCATCAGTCCCCTTGCGGTCACGGCCTTGATCTGCGGCAGCGCCCACGACCCGGAGGCAGCCGCCGGCGAGGCAACGACGAGCGCAACAGCGGCACAGACGAAGACGCGACGGCTCATCCGATCAGGTCATCGTCCCGGCCGCCGGCGTCCTTTAGGGTGATCGGGTGATCGTCGAGATCAGACCGGAGCCGGGGCCCGACGAGCGGGAGGCGCTGCTGGCGGCTCTGGCCGATCTCGCACGACCGCCTCGGCGGGGGTCGGCCTGGTGGGAGGCGGGAATCTGCGACGCTGTCGGGGATTCCGAAGTCGGGCAGCTTCCCGGCGAAAGTCCGACAGGACTTTCGCCGGTTTACTAGGCGAGCGCGCGGCCGCGCAGGACGCTCGGCGCGACCCTCGCGTAGTCGAGTCCCGAGATCCAGGTCAGCACGACTGCGACGAGCAGGCTCCACCACGCGATCGATTGATCCCACGCTCCCGCGGCCGCGAAGCCTCCGAGCCCCGCGGCGACCGCCTGCGACCAGGTCTTCAGCTTGCCGAGATCGCGAGCCTTCATCACCACACCGCGCTCGACGGCGGCCAGCCGCAGTCCGGAGATCAGCACCTCGCGGGCGACGATCGCCGCGACCATCCAGCCCGCGAAGATCCCGCCGTCGACGAGCACGATCAGCGTCGCCAGCACCAGCACCTTGTCGGCGATCGGATCGAGCAGCGAGCCGAGCGGCGTCGTCCGCCCCTGGCGCCTCGCCAGCCAGCCGTCCACCTGGTCGGTCGCCATCGCGGCGATGAAGAGCCCGGTTGCCCAGTACGCGTGCGCGTGGAAGTTCCAGGCGTAGAGGCCGATCACGAATGGCGCTGCGACGATGCGTGCGACGGTCAGCTGGTCGGCAAGGCCCATCTCTCGGGGAGAATACGTTCCTCGTGCGCCTGTTCTCGAAAGTGCTCGTCGCCAACCGGGGTGAGATCGCAATCCGCATCTTCCGCACGCTGCGCGAGCTCGGGATCGGATCGGTCGCGGTCTACTCCGAGGCCGACCGGACCGCGTTGCACGTGCGGGCCGCCGACGAGGCGTGGCTGCTGGGCCCGGGGCCGCCTGCCGAGAGCTACCTCAACCAGGAGCGGATCGTCGAGGCGGCCGAGCGCGCCAACGCCAGGGCAGTTCATCCCGGTTACGGATTCCTGGCCGAGAACGCGTCGTTCGCGCGCGCCGTCGAGGCTGCCGGCCTGACATGGATCGGACCGCCGCCGGAGGCGATCGAGGCGATGGGCTCGAAGACCGAAGCCCGCGAGCGGATGCGCGCAGCCGGTGTCCCGATCATCCCCGGAACGACGGAGGCGGTCGCGACCGCCGCCGACGTCGCCCGGCTCGGTGACGAACTGGGCTGGCCGATCGCGATCAAGGCAGCTGCCGGCGGCGGCGGGAAGGGGTTCAAGGTCGTGCGCTCCGCAGACGAGGCCGAGCGCGCGTTCGAATCGGCCCGACGCGAGGGCGAGGCGTACTTCTCGAACCCGGCGGTCTACGTGGAGAAGTACATCGAAGACCCGCGCCACGTCGAGGTGCAGGTGCTCGCCGACGAGCACGGAAACGTCATCCACCTCGGCGAGCGCGACTGCACGATCCAGCGCCGACACCAGAAGCTGGTCGAAGAGACGCCCTCGCCCGCCGTGGACTCCGCGCTCCGCGAGCGGATCGGGGCGCTTGCGGTCGACGCCGCCCGGGCGGTCGGATACCGCTCGGCGGGCACCATCGAGGGCCTGCTCACTCCGGACGGCACGTACTACTTCATGGAGATGAACACGCGCATCCAGGTCGAGCACACGGTCACGGAGCTGGCCACGGGTCTCGACCTCGTCCGCGAGCAGGTGTTGATCGCGGCCGGAGAGCCGCTATCGCTGCGCCAGGAGGACGTCCGGCTGAGCGGACACGCGATCGAGTGCCGGATCAACGCGGAGGATCCGTCCAACGGCTTTCTGCCGGCGCCGGGGCGGATCTCGGGCTACCGGGAGCCTGGCGGGCCGGGCGTCCGGGTCGACTCCGGCGTCGAGGATGGGTCGGAGATCTCGCCGCTGTACGACCCGATGGTGGCGAAGCTGATCGTGCACGGCGTCGATCGCGAGCACGCCCGGCAGCGGATGCTGCGCGCCCTCGGCGAGTTCGAGATCGGCGGCGTGACCACGCTGCTCGGGTTCCATCGGGCCCTCCTCCGCCACCCCTGCTTCGCCGAGGGGGCGACGTGCCACGGCGTGGTCGAGTCGGAGCTGCTTGCGCAGCAGGCGGAGCAGTTGTCGCATGAGACAACGAGCGTAGCAAGCGGGGCAGACGGACGGCTTCGCGAGCAGGTCCGGACGGTCGAGCTCGACGGCCGGCGTTTCGACGTCAAGCTGCTCGTGCCGGAGGCGCCGTGGGTCGAGCTCGCCGAGCGCCGCCGGAGCCGCGTTGCCGGCGGGGGCCGGGGCGGAGGCGGTCGGGGCGCGATCGTCAGCCCGATGCAGGGAACCGTGCTCTCGGTCCAGGTCGGCGAGGGACAGTCGGTCGCCGCCGGACAGGTGATCTGCATCGTCGAGGCGATGAAGATGGAGAACGAGGTGCATGCGCTCACCGCCGGCGTCGTCTCGGAGTTGTCGATCGTCGCCGGCGAGCCGGTTCGGACCGGCCAGGTGATCTGCGTGGTGGTGCCGGAGCCGGATGCCGGCGGCTAGAGCCTTCTGCTCGGAGGTCTCGCTCGACAACGCCGAGCCCCTCGCCGGCACCGCCAGCCGCGTCGACCACTGGATCCTGATCGAGTACCGCGGGCTCTGGGGGTACGACGCGCTCGCCGCCAGCGGCCTCTCGGAGCGGGTGAAGGTCCGCCTCTGCGAGCAGGCGCACGCGAGGCCGAACACGAAGCTCCTCTTCGTCCGCCGGACCGAGCGGAGGGGACGGGCCGGCCTGGCCGCGGTCTGGGGAAGCTCGCTCGGGCGCGGAGGCGCGCTGTCGAGCGCCGAGGTCGAGGACTACGACGACCTGCTCGAGCTCGACCTGACCGAGCCCGGCGAGCCGCTCGGCCACCCGCTCCTCCTCGTGTGCACCCACGGCAAGCACGACCGCTGCTGCGCTCGCAAGGGCCGGCCCCTGTACGAGGCGCTGACCGAGCAGGCCGAGGAAGGCTGGGTCTGGCAGTCGTCGCACATCGGGGGCGACCGGTTCGCGGGCAACGTCGTCTTCCTGCCGCAAGGGCTCTACTTCGGGCGGGTCGGGCCGGGCGAGGCGTGGCCGGTGCTCGACGAGTACCTTGCCGGGCGGATCCACCTGGATCTCTACCGAGGCCGCTCCGCCTACACGTTCTCGGAGCAGGCGGCCGAGCGGGCGGTGCGCGAAGCCGCCGGTCTCCGGGGGATCGACGATCTCAAGCTCGTCGAGCACGACGGGTCGCACGTCGTCTTCCGCGCCGGCGGCCGCCGGTTCGACGTCGGCGTCACCGGCGATCCCGGCGCGCTCACCCACCTCACCTGCAACACGGAGGTGCTCAGGCACCCGCGGCACTACGCCGCAACAATCCTTCGCGAATCAGCCGCCTGACGAGCACGAGCCGGCCGTCGTCGTCCAGTCCGCCGGGCAGATCGGCGGCACTGAACGGCTCGTCGGCGGACATGACCGCCTCGAGCTCGTCCCGGACCCGAGCGGGGAACGTCAAGTGCTTGCCCTCGAACGAGAGCGTGGTGCCGCTCACGTCGGCGATCGCCGTCGGCCGGCGCTCGAGCCGGGTGTCGACGGTGACGGAGTCGAGCCGGCGGACCTCCTCGAGCTGGCCGTCGAGGATCGGGCGCCGGCTGTTCACGAACCTCGCCCGTGCGCGCCGGGCGACGTCCTCGGGGCCGAGTCGGTCGGCCAGGCGCTCGACCAATTCGGCGCCCAGCTCTCCGTCCTCGGGCACCGATCGCCGGAACTCGATGTCGCCCTCGAGCTCCTCGAGCGCGGCGCGGAGCGCATCGACCCGCGTGTGTACGTTCACCCCGACCGTGATGTGCAGCGAGTCGGTCGCCGAGGTCAGCGCCTCGTGGAGCCAGCCGCGCGGCATGTACAGGGTGTCGCCGGCTCGCAGGGTCAGCTCGAGCACGGGCGGGCCCGGCTCGCCGAGCGACGCCGTCCAGCGCTGCTGCTTCAGCGGCAGCTCAAGCAGCGGCTCGTACAAGCGCCAGTGCTTCTCGCCCGCGACCTGGAGGACGAAGACGTCGTGCGTGTCGTGGTGGACGGCAAAGCCCTGGGAGCGGCGGGGCGTGTAGTAGGCGTTCGCCTGCACCGGATTGCCGAGCTCGCCTTCGAGCCCGCGGCAGAAACGCGCGAGCGGGAGCCAGTTGAAGTGCAGGCCCTGGAGGACGATGGTCGCGCCCTCCTCGAAGGCGGTTGCGACGCGGCCGGGGTCGACCGCACCGGTGAACGGCCTCGGGCGCCAGGACAGCTCGCTCGCATACTCGGCCTCCGCGATCGTTCCGCCCTCGCGCACGAGCCGGAGGGCCGGCGTCCGCAACCCGCCGGAGGAGACCAGCCGCCCGACATCGGCGGTCGAGAGCAGGTCGTCGAAACGGCCTTCCTCGGCCCGCTCGACGGCGAGCGGCTGGTGCTCCCAGAACTCGGCGAGGAACTCGGCTGCGTCGAAGGGCTGGACGCAGCGCTCGAGCGCCCCGCTAGCTCGGGTCTTCTGCGTCGGCGTCCGAATCGGTGCCGTCCGTGTCGGTCCCATCCGTCCCGTCGGCGTCGCCGTCCGTCCCGTCGGCGTCGCCGTCGGTGCCGTCGGTGTCCCCGTCGGTGCCGTCCGTGTCGCCTTCGGCCGCCATCGCGGCGGGGCCGGCGGTGGTGATCTCAGCGTCGGAGAGGGTCTGCTCGTCCATCGATGTCGCCTCCTTGCAGTCTGGGTTGGCGGAGTCTATTCCCGTGAGCACCGGCGATGAATCATCCGTGCGCGACTAGGGTTCGCCCGTGCGGTCGAACACGAAGGGGACGTTCTCGATCTGCGCGCTCGACGCAGGCTCCGGCGAGGTCGGTTGCGCGGTTCAGTCGCGCTACTTCGCGGTCGGCTCGGTCGTACCGTGGGCAAAGGCCGGGGTCGGCGCGGTGGCGACGCAGGCGGCCGGTGTTGCCGCCTACGGGCCGCGGATACTGGCCCTCCTGGAGGCTGGGTTCGCCCCCGACGAGGCGATCGCGGCCGCGCTTCGGGACGACGACGCCTGGGAAACACGCCAGCTCGGCGTCGTCGCCGCCGACGGCCGTGCCGCGGCGCGCACGGGCTCCGACTGCCTCGCCTGGGCGGGCGATCGGGTCGGCGACGGCTACGCAGTTCAGGGCAACATCCTCGCCGGCGAGGCGGTTGTGACCGAGATCGAGCGTGCATTTCTCGAGACCTCTGGATCGCTGGTGGAGAGGCTCGTCTCGGCGCTGGAGGCTGGGCAGGCCGCGGGCGGCGACGCGCGCGGGCAGCAGTCGGCAGCGATCGTGGTCGAGAAGGCGGGTGCCGCGGTCGAGTCGCGCGAGGGGCTCGACCGGATCTGCGAGCTGCGGGTCGAGGATCATCCCGAGCCGATCGCGGAGCTCCGGCGGCTCGTCGGGATCCATCTCGTCTGGGACGCGCTCCGCCGCGCGACGGTGTTCCACCGGCCGGGGCGGTACGCGCAGGGAGCCGCGCTTCTGAGTGAGGCGCTCGGCCGCCGCGGAGAGGACGCGAACCTCCTGTACGACCTCGCGTGCTTCGAGTGCCTGGCCGGCGAGACGGCGACGGCGCTCGGACACGCGCGCCGCGCGGTCGAGCTCGATCCGGGGCTGAGGGCCGGGATCGCGGCCGACTCCGACTTCGCCGCGCTCGCCGAAGACCCCGAGTTTCGGGCGCTCGCCGGGTCGTGATGAGCCGCTGGTAGGCTCGCCTGCGCCTTGGACCTCTACGAGCACCAGGGGAAGGAGCTCTTCCGCCAGGCCGGCATCCCGGTGTCCGACGGGCGGCTTGCGACAACGCCCGCCCAGGCGCGTACGGCGGCTGAGGAGCTCGGCGGGCAGGTCGTCGTCAAGGCGCAGGTACTGACAGGCGGACGCGGCAAGGCCGGCGGGATCAAGCTGGCGAACGGCTTCGACGAGGCCGAGGCGCGGGCCGCGGAGATCCTCGGCCTCGACATCGGCGGCCACCTCGTTCGCAAGCTCTGGATCGAGCAGGCGTCCGAGATCGCGAAGGAGTACTACCTCTCGGTCACCTTCGACCGGGGCGCGAAGAAGCCGTTGCTCATGTTCACGACGCAGGGCGGAGTGGATATCGAGGAGGTGGCGGCGTCGAGTCCCGAGGCGCTCGTGCGCCTGCACGTCGACCCGCTCGAAGGCTTTCAGCCCTACCAGGCGCGGCGTCTGGTCTACGGCGCGGGCGTCGCCGATCCGAACGAGCAGAAGCAGATCGCGGCGATCGTCGCCTCGCTCTACGACGCCTTCGTCCGGTTCGACGCGATGCTCTGCGAGATCAACCCGCTGATCGTCACGCCCGCCGGCGAGGTGAAGGCGCTCGACTCGAAGTTCACGGTCGACGACAACGCGCTCTACCGCCACGCCGAGATCGCCCAGATGCGCGACCCGGACGCGTACCCGCCGGAGGAGCGCCGGGCCCGCGAGAAAGGCGTCACCTACGTGAAGCTGGACGGCGAGGTCGGGATCCTCGGCAACGGCGCCGGGCTCGTCATGTCCACGCTCGACGTGATCGCGCTGGTCGGCGGCCGTCCGGCAAACTTCTGCGACCTCGGCGGCGGCGGCGACGCCCAGGGTGTGGTCGACGCGCTCGAGGTGATCACCGGCGACGCGCAGGTCGAGTCGATCCTGTTCAACATCTTCGGCGGGATCACGCGCTGCGACGTGGTCGCGCAGGGGATCCTCCAGGCGCTCCAGCAGCTGTCGATCGAGCATCCGATCGTCGTCCGGCTGGACGGGACGAACGCGGAGGAGGGCCGGCAGCTCTTGACCGAGGCGTCGCCGCCCAACCTCCACGTCGAGCCGACGATGCTCGACGCCGCCCGTCGCGCGGTGGAGCTGGCCGGATGACCTTCGGCGATCTGGCCGGAGACGTGTGGTCGGAGCGCGTGCAGGCCTACCGCGACAGCCCGGCGCACCGGGAGGGCCCGGATCTCGATCTGATCGTCGAGTGGGCATCCGGCGCGAAGACCGCGCTGGACGTTGCAACCGGCGGGGGTCATGTCGCCCGGCGGCTGCGCGCGGCGGGGCTGAAGGTCGTCACCACCGACGCCGCGCCGGGAATGCAGCCGGACGTGGTCGCGCGGGGAGAGGATCTGCCGTTTGCCGACGGGAGCTTCGATGTCGTCGTCTCGCGCCTCGGCGCCCACCATTTCGCCGACGTTCCGGCTGCCGTTCGCGAGATGGCGCGCGTTGCGGCCGCGGCGGTGATCGTCGTCGACAACACGTTCGGCGGCGATGCGCTCGAGGAGGCCGAGCGCGTCCGCGATCCGTCGCACGTTCGCTGCCACTCGGCCGAGGAGTGGCGCTCCCTGTTCGAGGGCGCCGGCCTGACGATCGATGTTCGGTTCCCCGAGATTCGCATCGAGCTGGAGCCGTGGCTCGCGCGGGCCGGCTGTACCGGTGCGGACGCGTCGCGGGTGCGCGAGCTCGCGGCCGACCGGATCGCCGCCGGCTTCATCACCCTCGACCGGATTGCGCTCAAGGGCCTCAAGAGGCGCTGATGGCGATCATCGTCGACGCCGACACTCGGCTTGTCGTCCAGGGTCTGACCGGCCGCGAGGGGTCGTTCCACGGCCTTCGCAACCGAGCCTACGGGACGCAACTCGTCGCCGGCGTGACGCCCGGCAAGGGCGGGCAGGATGTCGAGGGCGTACCGATCTTCGACACCGTCGCGGAGGCGGTCGAGCAGGCGGGGGCGAACACGACGATGATCTTCGTCCCCGCCCGTTTCGCGGCGGATGCGATCTACGAGGCCGTGGACGCGGGCATCGGCACGGTCGTCTGCATCGCCGAGGGCCTCGCTGCGCACGAGATGCTTCGGCTCTACAACCACATCCGCCCCCGCGGCGTGACGATGCTGGGGCCGAACTGTCCCGGCGCCCTCTCTCCGGGCAAGGCGAACGTCGGAATCATTCCCGCGGAGATCTTCAGCGAGGGCTCGATCGGACTCGTGTCGCGCTCGGGGACGCTGACCTACCAGATCGGACACGAGCTGACCGGGCGCGGCCTCGGCAACTCGACGATCGTCGGCATCGGCGGCGACCCGGTCGTCGGTTCCTCGTTCATCGACATCCTCGCGCGCTTCGAAGCCGACTCCGAGACCGAGATCGTCGTGCTGGTCGGCGAGATCGGCGGCGACGAGGAGGAGAAGGCGGCGCGGTTCATCGCGGCCGAGATGTCGAAGCCGGTAGTTGCGTACATCGCTGGATTCAGCGCCCCGCCGGGCAAGACGATGGGCCACGCGGGCGCGATCATCACCGGCTCTTCGGGAACCGCAGAGGCGAAGAAGGAGGCGCTCGAGGCGGCGGGTGTGCGCGTCGGCACCTCGCCGACCGAGGCCGCCCAGATCGCCGCCGAGGTCGCCGGCGGCGGTTAGGGGCCATCGGGCGAGGCGCGACCCGATTCGACACCGAATCGGCACAGACACGCGTGCCGGAATCGGTCATGCTCGCCGCAGGGGAGTGGGGTAGCACCCCCACCCTAGGGTGGGGGTAGAAGAGGAGAAACCGATTGCTACCCCTCGCCGGTCAGCTGCTGCATGAGGCCGGCGACGTCGACGACATTCCAGTGCTCGGCGATCCTGCCGTCGCGGTAGCGGACGAAGTCGATCACCCGGATCGTGGCGCGGCGGCCTGTCGGAGGCACGCCCATGAACTCGCCGCTGTGGGTGCCGGTGAACGTCTTGTAGGTTGCGACGAGGTCGTCCTCGGCGATCTGGTGCACGACCTGCGCATCGTGATCGGGGAAGGCGGTGCGGATCAGCGCGAAGATCCGCCTGGCGCCCTCGATGCCCGGAGGCACGCCGGGAAACGGTGTGTGGTCGACGAAGTCGGCGGCGATGAACTCGTCGACTGCGGCCAGCTCGCCCCGGTTCTGCACGGTCTCCACGAATGCCCGCTGGCGGTCGCGGTTGGCGTCGGATTGTCTGCGGCTCTCGTTCACGGTCGTTCGCGGCCGGTTCGTCGTGAGCCTGGGGGTTCGGGCCCACGAGGAGCGGGCTGAATCGTCGGGCGAATATTGACATCTAGACTGGCGGCGTGTCGATGATCTCCTTCGCACGCGGTGTCCCGTCGCCCGAGTGCCTGCCCGTCGAGGAGCTGGCCGACTGCGCGCGCGCCGCGGTCGCGCGGGACGGCGCGACCGTCCTCAACTACGGACCTGTCGGCGGCTACGCGCCGCTCCGAGAGTGGGTGGCCGAGCGCCACGGCGTCGAGACGAACCAGGTGCTGGTCACGAACGGATCGCTCCAGGGACTGTCCCTGCTCGCCGGAGTTCTGCTCGAGCCCGGAGCACGCGTCCTCGTCGAAGGCCCGACCTACGACCGCGCGCTGCACATCGTCGCCCGGCACGAGGCCGAGCCCGTCCTGCTGCCGATGGACGAGAACGGCCTTGATCCCGACGCCCTCGAGCTGCCCGCCGCCTTCCTGTACACGATTCCGACCTTCCAGAACCCGAGCGGCCGCACCCTCTCGCTGGAGCGCCGGCGGCACCTGGCCGACCTGGCGCGCGAGGGACGGTTGCTCGTGCTCGAGGACGATCCGTACTCGCTCGTCCGCTTCGAGGGCGAGCGCCTTCCCAGCATCTACGAGCTCGCGGAGGGCCAGGGCGTCGTCTACTCGTTCTCCTTCTCGAAGATCGTCGCGCCCGGGCTCAGAGTCGGCTACCTGGTCGGTCCCGCGGAGCTGATCGGCCGGCTCGAGGCGCTCGCCGTCCAGACGTACCTGACGCCCGCGCTGCTGCCCCAGGCGACCGTCCACGAGTTCGTCAGCCGCGACCGCCTGGCCCAGAACGTCGAGCGGGTGATCGGGCTGCTTCGGGAACGCAGGGACGAGATGCTCGATTCGTTCGAAGCGGAGCTGCCGGAAGGATCGAGATGGAGCCGGCCCCGGGGCGGCTACTTCACCTGGCTGGACTTTCCGGAGGGGACGAACGCCGCGGAGCTCCTCGCCCGGGCCGAGGAGCAGGGTGTCACGTTCGTGAAGGGAACGGACTTCTTCCCGCCCGAGCGCGGCGGGAGCGGCTCAGCCCGGCTTGCCTACAGCTTTGTCTCGCCCGCCGACATCCGCGCCGGCGTCGCCCGGCTTGCCGGACTTCTTCGTCACCTTCGCTCGGCGGCGGTGGCGGTATAGCTGGGAGAGCAGCACGCCGCCGACCAGCCCGAGCGCCAGCAGCAGCAGGATCTCCCAGATCAATCGCACCCGCGCGGTCCAGAAGACGAAGTCGACCGGGATCTGCTCGGTGTTCTGGACGACGAACGCGATCGAGTAGCCGATCGCGAACAGCAGGCTCCCGATCTTCAGGTAGAGCAGGGGCTGCCATGTGGACGGGTGATCCTGTCCGCTCGGAGCCGGCTTGGCCGGGGGCGGCGGGGCCGCGGCGGTGGGTGTCGTGGCGGTCGCCGGCGGCGGATCGGGGGTGCCCGGCGGCTGCGGCGTGCTCACGGCGCAGATCCTATGCCGCTGCTGCCTCGCGTGCGAACGCGCTCAATGGGCGCAGGACGAGCTGCGGCTGCCTGGGCGGGACGAGCACGCCGCGCTCGGGGTGCCGGAAGGTGGGGCAGGGTGACTCGAGCAGCAGTGCGCAGAGGCCCGCCTTCCGGAAGTAGCAGTCCTCGCAAGTGACCTCGGAACGTTTGCTCACGTGCCCCCTTTGCCTCTCGTTCGCTGGACGAGCAGACTGCGATCTTAGGGCGGCCACCGCTTCGCACAAGGGGACGGTCCACGAAAACCATGCTCTTTGCGGACGATTCGAAACCGCAGAAATGCAGCCCTTTTTACCGTTTCGGAGGCAGGGTTGCCAGGGCGCGCAACGCCTGTCGAAAACTCTCCACAGCAATCACCCGGAGCGACCCCGCGTAGCGTCTGGCCTCGGTCGCGTTATCCCCAGCGGGCACAAGGAAGACGTCCACCTTCGCGCGGCGCGCCCCGATCGTCTTCTGCTTGACCGCGCCGATCGGGATGACGGCGCCGTCCGCTGCGAGCTCGCCGGTCGCGGCAACCCTGTAGCCGCGGTCGACGTCGCGGCCGAGCTCCTCGAGCACATCGAGGGCGAACGCGAGGCCGGCCGAAGGCCCGCCGATCGAGCCGGCGTCGATCCGGACCGGGACCGGGAGCTTGACCTCGGTTGCCTGCTGGACCGCCACGCCGATCAGCGGGCGGCCGCCGGGGCCCCTGATCGTCCCGCTCCGCACCTTCCTCAATCCCTGGTTCGTGCGGATCGCCAGCTCGACCGGCTCGCCGGGCTGGTGGCGGCCGATCAGGCTCCGCAACCGGGCGGTCGTGTCCACCGGCTTCCCGTCCACGCCGACGATCACGTCCATCGGCTGCAGGCCCGCCTTCGCGGCCGGCGAGTCCGAAGCGACGTCCGAGATCAGCGCGCCGATCGGCTTCAGCGTCACCTTGTAGCCGAGGTACTTCAGCGCGACGGCGCCTGCGATGTCCTGCGACCGCGCCATCTCGCGCAGATCCTCGCGGCGGCGCTGGCTGTCGCTGACACCGGGCGGGTTGATGCGGTCGGCGGGGATCAGCGTGATCCCGTCGTGGATCCAGGGGAAGATCCGCTCGAACAGCTTCGCTCTCCGGACGATGACCGCGTCGTAGTAGATCCCGCCGGGCCCGGTCGGATCTTTGCCGCCCTTGACCGAGACGAGCGGCGCGACCGGGCGGGCCGCATCCGGGAGCAGGAGATAGTCGCCCGACGGGAGGAGCCAGAGGACGACGGCGGCGAGCAGGAGCAGGAACACGCCTGCGCCGAGGAGCCGGAGGGACGAACGAAGCTTCGTGGCGCTCATCGACTCACGGGCGGTCCCCCGCTGCTTAGAGCAGATTGCGGGTGAGGCCGCCGTCGACCGGCACGACCGCACCGGTGACGTAGCCCGCGCGGTCGGAGGCCAGGAAGCAGACGACGGCGGCGATCTCCGCGGGGTCGCCGAGCCGGGCGAGCGGGATCTGGGAGACGTCTCCGCCTCCTCCCAGGGAACGCAGACGCTCGGTGTCGATGCGACCCGGCGCGATCGTGTTCACCGTGATCCCCTTCGGGCCGACCTCGCGCGCGAGCGTCTTCATCCAGCCGACGACCCCGGGCCTGAGCGCGTTCGAGAGTGCCAGGTTGTCGATCGGGGCGCGCACGGAGCTCGACTCGATGTTGACGATCCGCCCGCGCCCGCTCTGCTCCAGGTGGGGCAGGCAGAGGTTGGTCAGCCGGATCGCGGAGAGGAGCAGAAGCTCGACCGCGCTCTCGACGGCGTCGTCGGTGAGCCCGGCCGCCTGGCCCGGCGGCGGACCGCCGCCGTTGTTGACGAGGATGTCGATCCCGCCGAAGGCGCCGACCGTGACCTCGACGAGCCGAGCGAGGTCCATCGGCACGATCAGGTCGCCGCGCAGGGCGAGCGCGCCGAGCCGGTCTGCCTCCCGCTCGAGCACGTCGCGGCGCCGGGCGAACATCGCCACGTTCGCGCCTTCGGCGATCAGCGCTTCGGCGACGGCGAGCCCCATGCCGGACGAGGCGCCGCAGACGATCGCGGTTCTACCGCGGAGGCCGAGATCCACCAGTCACCAGAGCCGGCACTTATTTGCGCTTGAGCACGCGGACGACGTCGCGGACTGCGGCCGCCGACTCGCGGAACATCGCCTTCTCGGCGTCCGAGAGCTTCAGCCGGACGATCTTCTCGACGCCGCCGGCGCCGAGCCTGACCGGCACGCCCATGTACAGGCCTTTCACTCCGTACTCGTTCTCGAGGTAGGCGGTGCAGGGCAGGACCCGCTTCTCGTCGAGCATGATCGAGTCGACCATCTGCGCGGCGGCCGCCCCGGGCGCGTACCAGGCCGAGGTGCCGAGCAGGTTGACGATCTCGCCGCCGCCCTTGCGCGTTCGCTCGACCATCTTCTTGATCCGCGGCCGCGGGACGAGCTGCTCCAGGGGAACGCCGCCGACGGTTGTCGCCGAGACGATCGGCACCATCTGGTCGCCGTGCCCGCCGAGCACCATGGCGGTCACGTCCTTGACCGAGCAGCCGGTTTCCCAGGCGATGAAGGCGGAGAACCGCGCCGTGTCGAGGATGCCCGCCATACCGACCACGCGGTGCTTCTTGAATCGCGACACGGCCTTGGCGACGTGGCACATCGCGTCGAGCGGGTTCGAGACGACGACGATGATCGCGTCGCGGGAGCGCTTGACCACCTCGCGTGTGACCGACCCGACGATCGCCTCGTTCGTGGTCACGAGATCGTCGCGGCTCATGCCCGGCGAGCGCGGCTTGCCGGCGGTGATCACGACCACGTCTGAGCTCTCCGACTCGTCGTAACCGCTCGTGCCGACGATGTTCGGCTCGAAGCCGAGCACCGAGCCGGCCTGGTTCATGTCCAGCGCCTTGCCCTGGGGCAGGTTCGGGACGATGTCGACGAGCACGACGTCCGCGTAGTCGCGCCGCGCGAGCTCCTGCGCGCAGGTGGCGCCCACGTTCCCGGCGCCGACTACCGTGATCTTCCGCCTCATCTCGTCCTCCGCCTGTTCAAACGCGTGCCGGCGTCGGGGGAAAACGCCTCGACGATCGCGACCTGACTCTACCCCACGTGCCGAAAGACCCGGTCGGGTAGATTCCAGATCGTGAGCGAATTCAAGCCGGGGCTCGAAGGCGTCGTCGTCGTCGAGACCGAGATCGCCGAGCCCGACCGCGAGGGAGGCTCGCTCCGCTACCGCGGCGTGGACATCGAGGATCTGGTCGGGCGCTACCCGTACGAGCGCGTCTGGGGTCTCCTCGTCGACAACGACCTCGACTCGACGATGCCGGAGCCGGAGCCGTACGAGCCGCTCGGCCTGACCGGCAACACGCCGGCCGATCTCCAGGCCGAGACCGCACGGCTCTCCGGGGTCTGGCAGCTCGGCAAGTTGAACGAGATCTCGGACGAGCAGGCGCGTGAGGATCTCGGCCGTCTCTCGGCCGAGATGATGGCGATCGTCGCGCGCTCGGCTCGCATCGCGGACGGCCACACGGACGCGATTCCGGAGGACGTCGTCGCGCGCGGCAAGACCGCCGCCGAGCGGCTGCTGCTTCGCTGGCGCGGCGAGGCCGACCCGAGGCACGTCAAGGCGATCGACACCTACTGGATCTGTACCGCCGAGCACGGGCTGAACGCGTCCACGTTCGCCGCGCGCATCGTCGCCTCCACCGGCGCCGACTGCGGGGCGGCGCTCTCGGCGGCGGTCGGAGCGCTGTCCGGTCCGCTGCACGGAGGCGCGCCCGCGTACGTCAAGCCGATGCTGGAGGAGGTCCTGGCGATGGGCGCCCCCGAGCGGTGGGTGAAGGAGACGCTCGACGCCGGCAAGCGGATCATGGGCTTCGGCCACCGCATCTACCGCGCCGAGGATCCCCGCTCCCGGATCCTCAAGCAGACGGCGCGCGAGCTCGAATCGCCGCAGATCGACGTTGCCGAGCAGCTGGAGGCGGCGGCGCTCGTGGAGCTCGAGCGGCGGCATCCGGAGCGACCCCTGCTGACGAACGTCGAGTACTACTCCGCGGTCGTGCTCGATGTCGCCGATATCCCGCCGCCGCTCGCGCCGGCGATGTTCGCCTGCTCCCGGGTCGCCGGCTGGTCGGCCCACATCCTCGAGCAGAAGAAGACCGGCCGTCTCTTCCGGCCGAACGCGCGCTACGTCGGCCCGGCGCCACGCTCGCTGAACGGCGACCAGGCCTGACGCTGCAGGACGCAGCCGCGCAGGCTGACGCTCTCGCGGCGGAGGGCAACGAGCGCGAACTCGCCGACCTGCGCCGCACCTGGGACGACGAGGTCGAGGGCGCGGCCCGCAGCGCCGACTATCGTGAGCGGGCGGTCGCGTACCGGGCGATCGGCCAGTTCCGGTTCCGACAGAAGATCGAGCTGCTCGGCCGGGGACTCGACGACGAGAGCCCCGCCTGCAGGGGCTCGGCGCTGATCTCGCTCGAGTTGCTCTCCCGTGACGGCCCGGGGGCGGTGAACTCGGTTCGCTCCGAGCTGCACCGGCTGGCGAACGGCGACGACAATCAGGCGGTGCGGCGGCTCGCAATCATGTGTCTGAAGAACGGCTCCTCTCATCGCGACACGATCGCGCTCCTCGAGGGGCTGTCCGGGGACGACCGCCAGGACCGCCAGCTGCGAGACGCCGCCGGGAAGGTCGCCGTGTCGCTGAAGCGCAAGGGACGCCCGGCCGGCTAACCGCGGTTCCGACTGCAGTGTCTGACACCGAAGGTGTCAGACACTGGGCTTAGGTGCGCTCGTGCGCCGGGCGTGCGGGTGAGCCGCGAAGTACGTCTCGCGGCGGCGCTTGTCGGTGACGTGCGTGTACAGCTCGGTCGTCGCCAGGTCGGCGTGGCCGAGCATCTCCTGGACGCTGCGCAGGTCGGCGCCGCCCTCGAGCAGGTGGGTCGCGAAGGAGTGGCGCAGCAGGTGGGGGTGGACGCGCCCGGCCTCGAGACCTGCCTTCTCGGCGAGCCGGCGGAGGATCAGGAAGGCGCCCGAGCGGGTGAGCGCGCCGCCCTTGGCGTTCAGGAAGAGCTCCGGCCGGTACCGGCGGTCGAGGTACGGCCTGCCGCGCGCCAGGTAGCGGCGCAGCGCCTCGGCCGCAGACCGTCCGATCGGGACGACGCGCTCCTTGCCGCCCTTGCCGGTGCAGCGGACGAGGCGGTCGTCCAGATCGACGCCGGCGCGTTCGAGGCCGACCGCCTCGCTGACGCGCAGCCCGGCCCCGTACAGGAGCTCGACGAGCGCTGCGTCGCGGAGCGCGCGCGGCTGCGTGCCGGCTGCGGCCTCGATCAGCCGTTCCGCCTCGCGCGGCGACAGCGTCCGCGGCAACTTCGGCCGGCGACGGGGCGCCTCGAGCTCGGCTGCGGGGTTGTCGGTGCGCGAGCCGAGGAGCACCTGGTGGGCGAAGAAGGAGCGGATCGCCGAGATCCGCCTCGCGATCGTCGCGGGAGCGAGGCCGTCCGCGCGGAGCTCGGCCAGGTACGTCCGCAGATCGTCGGTTCCCGCCGAGTCGACCGTCCGGCCGAGCCGGCGTTGGAGATGGAGCAGGTCGCGCCGGTACGCGTCGACCGTCCGCGGCGCGCGGCGCGCGGCGAGCAGGGCGAGAAAGCCGTCGAGCTCGGGGTCGTCCACGCGTTGGTGTTCGGCGCCCACCGGGCGACGCCTGCCCGGCCCGATCTCGCCGCTCTCACGAGGGTCGTCACGATGGCGAAGGCCGGAGGCTTGAAGGTCGTCGAGCTCTAGCTGCGCGGATGCGCGCGGTCGTACACGCGCCGCAGCCGCTTGCCGTCGACATGGCTGTAGATCTGCGTCGTCGACAGCGAGCTGTGCCCGAGCAGCTCCTGGATCACGCGCAGGTCGGCGCCGCCCTCGAGCAGATGCGTTGCGAACGCGTGCCGGAGCCTGTGCGGGTTCGGAGTCAGTCGGCGGAGCGTGCTCGTGTCCAGCCGGCGACCGCGGGCGGAGAGGAACACGGCGTTCTCCGCTCCGGCCGCCAGCCGCGGCCGAGCCTCGCGGAGGTAGTGCGAGAGCCGGTAGGCGGCCTCCTCGCCGAGCGGCACGGTCCGCTCCCTGCCGCCCTTGCCGCGCACGTGCACGAGCTCCTGTTCGAAGTCGACGTCGGCGAGGTCGAGCCCGACCGCCTCCGCACTGCGCAGACCCGCCGAGTAGACCAGCTCGACGAGCGCGCGGTTGCGAAGGCCGAGCGGGCCCTCGGCCGACAGCGCCGCCAGCAGCGCGTCGACCTCGACAGGCTTCGGGGCGGCGGGTAGACGGCGCGGCCGCCGGGGAGCGAGCGAGGCGTCGGGGACGCGGGCGGGGCCGAGGGCCGAGCGCAGGAGGGCGCGCACAGCGGTCAGCTTTCGGCCGATCGTCGCCGGGGCCAGCCGGGGGCGCACGCGCCCGAGATCCGCCGTGTAGTCGGTCAGCACCCTGACGTCGACGCTCTCCAGGGACAGCCCCCGGCCGCGCAGCCACGTGGCGAACTGCTCGAGGTCGAAGCGATAGGCGCGGCGCGTCCCGTCCGACAGGGCCGGGCCGGCGAGCAGGCGTTCGATCTCGTCCACGGGAGGGAGTTCGCGCCGCGGGCCGCGACCCCTATGTAGGCTCCGCCCGCCTATGAGGCTCGAACACCTCTTCGACCTCGATCTGCGCTACGAGGGGGAGTACGTCGTCGTCAGGCCGCACGGAGGGCTCGACGGCGTCGGCTACGCCTCGGGCGCCGGCCGGGCAACCGGCCCTCGGGTCGAGGGCGCCGTTCGCTTCTCGAACAACCCCCGCGTCCGCGGAGACGGCGTGCTGCTCGCCGACCTCGCCGGGGCGATCGCCACGGACGACGGCGCGCGGATCGTCTTCTCGCTGACCGGCCTCGGCCGCAAGGATCGCAACGGGCGGAGCTTCAGCGTCGCGCTGGCGATGACGCTCGAGTCCGACGACGAGCGCTACACCTGGGTGAACGAGGCATTCTGCGTCGCGGAGGCGAGAGTGGTCGGTCGCCGCGTGGAGATGCAGGTTCACCGTCTGCTGCCGGAGGGCGCATAGGATTCAGGGCGAAGAAGACATTGGCGATGGCGATCACGACCGAGACTCCTCTGGGCGCACACGGGCTGAACCCGGAGGGCCGGGTCTACCGCCAGCCGACGACGGCGCTCCTGTACACGCACGCGCTCGACCGCGGGGAGGGGGCGCTCGCCGCGGGCGGGCCGCTCTGTGTCGACACGGGACGGTTCACCGGCCGCTCCCCGAAGGACAAGTTCGTCGTCCAGGAGCCGGGGTCCGAGGATCGCATCTGGTGGGGAACGGTCAACCAGCCGCTCTCCGAGGAGCACTTCGAGGGGCTGAGGGCCAAGGTCGTCGCCCACCTCGAGGCCGGGAACATCTACGTCGTGGACGCGTTCGCCGGCGCCGACAAGGCACACCGCATCTCGGTCCGCGTCGTCACCGACCGGCCGTACCACGCGCTGTTCGCGAAGACGATGTTCATCGAGCCGTCCGCGGACGAGCTCGAGGACTTCGAGCCTCAGGCGCTCGTGCTGCACGCGCCCGGGGTCGAGGCCGACCCCGACGAGGACGGGACCGGCTCGGGAACGTTCGTCGTGCTGCACCCGACTCGCGCCGAGGTGCTGATCGGGGGCAGCTTCTACGCCGGCGAGATCAAGAAGTCGATCTTCACCCTGATGAACGACCGTCTACCGCTCGAGGGCATCCTCCCGATGCACTGCTCGGCGAACGTCGACGACCACGGCCGGGTGGCGATCTTCTTCGGGCTCTCGGGCACCGGCAAGACCACGCTGTCCGCCGACCCAGAGCGCTCGCTGATCGGTGACGACGAGCACGGCTGGGGCAACGGCGGCGTGTTCAACATCGAGGGTGGCTGCTACGCGAAGGTGATCCGCCTCTCGGCCGAGGCCGAGCCGGAGATCTACCGGACGACCCGAAGCTTCGGGACGATTCTCGAGAACGTCGTGGTCGACGAGAACGGCGTTCTCGACCTGAACGACGCCTCGAAGACCGAGAACACCCGGGCGGCATACAAGCTCGAGCAGATCACGAACGCCCTGCCGACCAAGCAGGCCGGCCATCCGAGCGCGGTGATCATGCTGACCGCCGACGCCTTCGGCATCCTGCCGCCGATCGCCCGCCTGACCCGCGACCAGGCGATGTTCTACTTCCTTTCCGGCTACACGGCCAAGGTCGCCGGGACCGAGATCGGTGTGACCGAGCCGCAGGCGACCTTCTCGACGTGCTTCGGCGCGCCCTTCCTCCCGCAGGCGCCGGCCGTGTACGCCCGGATGCTCGGCGAGAAGCTGGCCGCTCACCCGCACACGACCGTGTGGCTCGTGAACACGGGCTGGACGAGCGGGCCGTTCGGCGAAGGCCACCGGATGCCGATCGCGGCGACGCGAGGGCTGCTGCGCGTGGCGCTCGAGGAGGGGCTGCGCAGCGTCAGCTACAGGGTCGATCCCGTGTTCGGCTTCGAGGTGCCGGTGTCGGTGCCGGGGATCGAAGATGCGCTGCTCGATCCGCGCTCGACCTGGCGCGACCCGGAGGCATATGACCGCAAGGCCCGCGAGCTCGCCCGCATGTTCCGCGACAACTTCGAGCAGTTCGCGGAGTCGGCGGGACCGGCCGTCGTCGCCGCAGGCCCGGCCGTCTAACCGTGCGCGCCCGCTGCGCCATCCGATAGCGTCCGATCGATGGACGCGAAGCACGACGTCGTCGTCGTCGGCGCCGGTCTAGCCGGCATGCGCGCCGCCGTCGAGGCATTCGACATCGGCGCCGACGTCGCTGTGATCTCGAAGATCCACCCGGTCCGCAGCCATTCCGGGGCGGCCGAGGGCGGGATCAACGCGGCGCTCGGGAACGCCTCCGAGGACGATCCCGAGAAGCACGCGTTCGACACGGTCAAGGGCTCCGACTACCTCGGTGACCAGGACGCGATCCAGGTGCTGTGCGACGAGGCCCCGGACGACGTCTACCAGCTCGAGAACTGGGGTGCCGTCTTCTCGCGCACGGAGGAGGGGAAGATCGCCCAGCGCCCGTTCGGCGCCGCCGGCGAGCCGCGTACCGCGTACGCGGCCGACATCACCGGTCACGTCCTGATCCAGGTGCTGTACGAGCAGATGATGAAGCGCGACGTCCTCGTCTACGAGGAGTACTTCGCCTGGAAGCTCGTGGTCGAGGACGGGCGCTGCCAGGGCGTGATCTGCTGGGATCTCCTGAACGGCGGCCTGAAGACGATCGGCGCCAAGACGGTGATCCTCTGCACGGGCGGCGCTGGCCGGCTCTATGTCGGCACGACCAACGCCTACTCGTGTACGGGCGACGGGATGACGATGGCGCTGCGTGCGGGAGTGCCGCTGAAGGACATGGAGATGATGCAATTCCATCCGACCACGCTCGCGCCGTCGGGAGTGCTGATCACGGAGGGCTGCCGCGGCGAGGGCGCGTACCTGCTCAACTCCGAGAACGAGCGCTTCCTGACCCGCTATGCGCCGAACGCGATGGAGCTGGCGAGCCGCGACGTGATCTCGCGCGCCGAGCAGACCGAGATCGACGAGGGCCGGGGCGTGAGCGGCAACGTCCTCCTCGACCTCCGCCACCTCGGCGCGGAGAAGATCGTCGAGCGCCTGCACGGCACCCGCGAGCTGTCGATGACCTTCGTCGGGATCGATCCGATCCACGAGCCGATCCCCGTGCGGCCGGGCGCCCACTACCACATGGGCGGGGTCGACACCGACGTCTGGGGACGGACCGAGCTGGAGGGGCTGTACGCCGCCGGCGAGTGCGCGTGCGTCTCGGTCCACGGCGCGAACCGCCTCGGCGGCAACGCGCTGATGGAGACGATCACCTACGGAAAGCGCTCGGGACGCCACGCGGCCGAGTGGGCGCTGGCGAACACCTCGGTCACCGTCCCCGACTCGGCCGTCTCCGACACCGAGCGCGAGCTGAAGGTGCTGCTCGGCCGGACCGAGGGCGAGCGCCCCTGGAAGATCCGTGACGAGCTCGGTCAGACGATGCACGAGAACTTCGGCGTCTTCCGCCGGGAGGAGCAGATGGAGGCGCAGGAGCGGATCGTCGCCGGCCTGCGCGAGCGGTTCCAGCGTGTCGTCGTCGAGGACAAGGGCAACGTCTTCAACAGCGATCTGACTCAGGCGCTCGAGCTCGGCTTCCTGCTCGAGCTCGCCGACTGCATGATCGTCTCCGGCATCGCGCGCAGGGAGAGCCGCGGCGCTCATGCGCGGCCGTACGACTTCCCCGACCGCGATGATGCGAACTACATGAAGCACACGATCGTCCGCTGGATCGCCGACCGGCCCGTCCTCGACTGGAAGCCTGTGACCGTGACCAAGTGGCAGCCGCAGGAGAGGACCTACTAGGGATTCGCCGCGCGAGTCCCTGGAAAGGAGCGTATGGACGTCGCACTGAAGATCTGGCGGTTCGACGGCGAGACCGGCGAGCGGGAGCTGCGCCGCTACGACGTGGACGCGCCCGAGTGGGCGTGCCTGCTCGACGTGCTCGACATCGTCAAGGACCGCCTCGACGGGACGCTGTCGTTCCGCAAGAGCTGCCGGATGATGATCTGCGGCTCGTGCGGGATGCGCATGGACGGCCGCGCGGTGCTCGCCTGCAAGGAGCGGATGCTGCCGATCGTCGAGGCCGGCCACGTCCCGGTGATCTCGGCGATGGGCAACCTGCCGGTCGTCAAGGACCTCGTCGTCGACATGGAGCCGTTCTGGCAGAAGCTGAAGGCGATGAAGCCGTGGCTCCGGCCCGGCTACTCGGACCCGCCCGACGGCAAGGAGTTTCGGGTCTCGCAGGCCGAGACCGAGGTGATCCACAAGGAGGCGCTCTGCGTCAACTGCGGCTGCTGCGTCTCCGAGTGCAACTCGATGGAGTCCGACCCGGAGTTCTTCGGCCCGGCGGCGCTCGCCAAGGGGATGCGCTTCGTCGGCGACTCGCGCGACGCGACCTCGGTCGAGCGGCTGGAGGAGTACAACTCCGAGCACGGGATCTGGGACTGCACGCGCTGCTACTTCTGCACGGAGCGCTGCCCGAAGGGCGTCGACCCGCGCGACGCGATCGCGAAGCTCGGCGCCGAGTCGATCAAGCACGGAATCGACCGCGACATGGGCGCAAAGCACGCGAAGTGGTTCGTCACCTCGGCGAAGACGACCGGATGGCTGCGCGAGACCGAGCTCGTTCCGAAGACGCAGGGCATCGTCTCCTCGATCAAGGAGATCAAGTTCGC
Source organism: uncultured Actinomycetes bacterium (assembly GCA_963803325.1). GTDB lineage: Bacteria > Actinomycetota > Thermoleophilia > Gaiellales > Gaiellaceae > DATBLE01. The sequence continues at coordinate 628,971 of CAWDLU010000001.1, forward strand.
GATGAGCCTGGCCAAGCGCGGCAAGGTGCCGCCGCCGTTCCCGCCGCACGTCGCCGAGAACGTGAAGGAGTCGCGCGCCCTGTACAACCTGGTCAAGGAGCAGGGCCGGGACGGGGCCGCCGGCATCGTCCAGGGCGAGAAGGGGCTCGCGTACATCGAGTTCGCCGAGGAGCACGAGCAGAAGGAGCGTGCGGAGTGAAGGTCGCGTACTACAAGGGCTGCCTGGCGTCGCTCTCGGCGAAGGAGCTCGACATCTCCACGCAGGCGCTTGCGCCGAAGCTCGGTCTCGACCTGGTCGAGCTCGAGTCGGTCACCTGCTGCGGCGCCGGCGACATCCACGAGGCGGAGCCGGACTACTACCTGCACCTGAACGCGAGGATTCTCGCCTACGCCGGCGCGACCGGCGCGAGCACGCTGATGACGATCTGCAACGTCTGCACGCTCAATCTGCGCCAGGCGAACTGGCAGCTGAAGAACGACGACACGCTCCGGGCGCGCGTGAACGAGAACCTCGAGCGGGTCGGCGTGCCGCCCTACGACGGCGGGGTGGAGGTCAAGCACCTGCTCTGGCTGATCGCCGAGGGCGAGGGCTACGAGCAGCTGAAGCAGGTCGCCCACCGCGGCTTGAAAGGGCTGAAGGTGGCGCCGTTCTACGGCTGCCAGATCCTGCGCCCGTCGAAGATCCTCGGCTTCGAGGACCCGGACCGGCCCTGGTCGCTCGAGGCGATCATCACCGCCTGCGGAGGCGAACCGATCGACTACCCGGCGAAGGTCAAGTGCTGCGGCTTTCCGATCATCCAGGCCCGCGAGGAGACCGCGCTCGGCGAGTTGATCCAGCCGATCGAGCAGGCGATGGAGGCGGGTGCCGACGCGATCGTCACGCCCTGCCCGCTCTGCCACCTCTCACTCGACGCCTGGCAGCAGAAGCTCGAGAAGCAGACGGGCAAGACGTACGGCATGCCGATCATCCACCTCTCTCAGCTCGTCGGCGTCGCGGCGGGGCTCGAGGAGTCCGAGCTGAGGTTCAAGCGGCACGTGGTCTCGGTCGAGCCCGTCGTCGAGAAGCTCCAGGTCTGAGAGCGATCCACGTTCGGACGGGGCTCGCCGGCGTCGCGGGCGTTCTGACCGGCGGCCTCGCGTGGGCGCTGTACGAGGCCGGTTGGCCGCGGCTCGAGCAGGTCGAGCTGAGGCTCGTGGGATTGCCGCCCGAGCTCGAGGGCGTACGGATCGCCCACCTGTCCGACTTCCACCTGGGGATTCCCTCACGGGGATCCCTCGCCGTGCAGCGTGCGATCGACTGGGTGGTCGAGCGCAAGCCGGACCTGGTGCTCGTAACCGGCGATCTGCTGGCGCGGTCGAAGGGGGCCGCGCGCCTCCGCGAGCTGGTCGAACGCCTGCCGCCGGTCTACGCGGTGCTCGGCAACCACGACTATGCAGACAGCCGGGACCCGTTCTCGAGACCCGTCGGCGAGGTCGATCTCGGCCGCGGAACGCTGCTCGCCGACCAGGCGGTGACGCTCGAGCTTCGCGGCCGGAGCGTGCAGATCGTCGGTGTCGATCCGAGGGCGTACATGCGCTTCGCCGCTCGACCGTGGGAGCTGGCCGACCCCGGTGCGGACCTCCGGATCCTCCTCTGCCACTTCCCGCTCGTCGTCGATCTGCTCCCTGAGGGAGCCTTCGACCTCGTCCTCTCCGGGCACATGCACGACGGCCAGATCTCCCTTCCGTATCCGGGCGGAAAGATCCGGTTCGCGCATCTGCGCGCCCCGTACAACCACGGCGTCTACCGGACGGCCGCGACCACGCTGCACGTCTCGTCGGGCCTGGGGACGACGTTCGTCCCCCTGCGTTTCTGCGCGCGTCCTGAGGCAACCGAGCTCGTCCTACAATCCGGCTGATGGATGAGCACGCGGTCAGCTCGCGGGTGGTTCTCGCGTCCGGCTCCGTCCGGGCCTGATGGCGCCCCGCGTCGCCGGTCTGACCGGGGCCACCCTCGAGACGGCGCCTTCGGTCTGCCACGACTGCGTGTGGTGGCAGTCGCGCGGCCGCAAGGTGGACAAGCGCCGCTGGATCTCGAAGGCCGAGGACGAGTGGGGGGCGTGGGGGACGGTGTACTACGACGGCGACGGGCGCCTGCTCGGCTCGATGCAGTACGGCCCGTCGGGGCTGTTCCCGCGCGGCACGGAGCTTCCGGCCGGGCCGCCGTCGCCGGACTCGGTGCTCGTCACGTGCGCCTACGTGGTCGAGGCGGCGACGCCGTGGGTGATGCAGTCGCTCTTCCTCGCCGCGATCGGCGACGCGAAGGACCGCGGGGCGAAGGCGCTCGAGGCGTTCGCCTACCGCTACCCCGAGGGCGAGTCCACCTACGAGCGGTTCCTCGTCCACCGCACCGTCTTTCCGTCCGACTTCCTCGCCGACTTCGGCTTCCGCACCGTGCGGACGCAGGGGCGCGCGGAGCTGGCCCGGCTCGAGCTCGGGGGCCTGGTCCCGGTGCACGACGGGATGCGGGTGCGCGCGTTCCGCGCGTTGAAGGAGGCGCTCACGCCGGCACCCGTCCCCCAGCGGCCGTAGGAGTCAGTGTCTGACACCGAGGGTGTCAGACACTGGTGTGGGTCGCGAGCTTCGCGGGGGAGGAGCAGCTCTGGAGGCAGTGTCTGACACCGAGGGTGTCAGACACTGACCTACGCGGCGACCGCTTCGCGGGCCAGCAGAAGCTCGGCGATCTGGATCGCGTTCAGCGCCGCGCCCTTGCGGAGGTTGTCGCCGGCGAGGAAGAGCACCAGCCCGTGCTCCTCGGTCGGGTCGTCGCGGATCCGCCCGACCAGCACGTCGTCGCCGCCGGCCGCCCGGCCGGGCGAGGGGAAGTCGACGACCCGCAGGCCCGGCGCCGTCTCCAGCAGCGCGCGTGCGTCCTCGGCCGCCAGCGGTCGCTCGGTCTCGATCCACACCGCCTCGGCGTGGCCGACCATCACCGGCACCCGGACGCAGGTCGCGCTGATCGGCAGCTCCGGCAGCTCCATGATCTTCCGCGTCTCCTCGCGGAGCTTCGTCTCCTCGTCGAACTCGACGCCGTCGAAGTCCCAGTCCATGTGCAGGTCGTGCTGCTCGGGCGTCTCGCCGGCGAGCCGCGCCATCGCGGCGGCACCGGCCCCGGACACGGACTGGTAGGTCGCCACCCGCACGCGCGCGAGCCCGGCCGCGTCGGCAATCGGCTTCAGCACGCAGGTCAGGGGGATCGTGCAGCAGTTCGGGTTGGCGACGATGCCGTCGTGCTGGAGCGCGCGAGCGCCGTTCACCTCCGGGACGACGAGCGGGATCCCCTCCTCCAGCCGGTACGCCGCCGACTTGTCGACGACGGCCGCGCCGCCGCGCACCGCATGCGGCACGAGCTCGCGGCTGCCGGACGTCCCGATCGAGAACAGGCACAGGTCGATTCCGCCGGCCGCGAGCACCTCCGGGGTCGCCTCCTCGACGACGAGCGCCTCGCCGCCGAAGGCGACGCGCGACCCTGCCGACCGAGCCGACGCGAATGCGCGGACATCGTCGTAGCCGCGCTCGGCGAGGAGCTCGAGCGTGACCGTGCCGACCGCGCCGGTGGCGCCGACCACGCCGAGGCTAGGCATTCGCCCGCTCCTCGGCGAAGAGCTGAAAACGATCGTGAACAGCCTGAACTGCGCGAGCGACCTCGGAAGCGCGCACGACGCAGGAGATGCGGATCGACGAGGTGGAGATGATCTCGATGTTGATCCCGACCTCTGCCAGCGCCTCGAACATGTCGGCGGCGACCCCCGGGTGGCTGCGCATCCCCGCGCCGATCAGCGACACCTTGGCGATGTCGGAGTCGTGCGAGAAGCCGGCCGCGGCGACCTCCTCGCACTCGGCCTCGAGGATCGGCTCGGCGACGGCGAGGTCGGTCTTCGGAAGCGTGAACGAGATGTCGGTCAGGCCCTGCGCAGAGACGTTCTGGACGATCATGTCGATGTTCACGCCGGCGTCGGCGAGCGCCCGGAAGACGCGCGCGGCCACGCCCGGTTGGTCCGGCACGCCGATCAGGGTCAGCTTCGCCTCCGAGGTGTCGTGGGTGACCCCCGAGATGATCGCCTTCTCCAGCAGTTGCTCGTCCTCCTCCCGAATCCAGGTTCCACGCGCCTCGCTGAACGTCGAGCGCACGTGCAGGCGCACGCCGTGGTTGCGGGCGAACTCGACTGAGCGTAGCGCCATCACCTTGGCACCGGAAGCCGACATCTCGAGCATCTCCTCGTAGGTGACGGCCGGAAGCTTGCGGGCGCTCGGGACGAGGCGCGGGTCGGCGGTGTACACGCCCTCGACGTCGGTGAAGATCTCGCAGCTGTCGGCGCCGAGCGCGGCGGCCAGCGCGACGGCGGTCGTGTCCGATCCGCCGCGACCGAGCGTCGTGATCTCGAACCCGGTGGAGACGCCCTGGAAGCCGGCGACGAGCACGATCTTGCCGTCGTCGAGCGCCGCGTGGATGCGTTGCGCGCGGACCTCGACGATCTTCGCCTTCGTGTGGGTCGTGTCGGTGACGATCCCGGCCTGCGAGCCGGTCAGCGAGATCGCCTCGTGGCCGAGATCCTCGATCGCCATCTCCGCCAGCGCGCACGAGATGCGCTCGCCGACCGAGATCAGCATGTCCATCGCGCGCGGCTTCGGGTGCTCCGAGATCCGGTGCGCGAGATCGACGAGCTCGTCGGTCGTGTCGCCCATCGCCGAGAGCACGGCGACGACGCGACCGCCTTCCTCCTTCGCTGAGACGATCCGCTGCGCAACAGCCCGGAGCCGGTCCGGGTCGCCGACCGACGTTCCTCCGAACTTCATCACGAGCGTGCCGACCCGCCCGGCCTCGTCCCCGGAGATGCCCGGGACGACCTCGTAGTCGGTGACGGCCATGCGTCCGAAGCCTAGCTGCGGCGCTCGAAAACCCGACAAAAAAAGCCGAACCGGCGGACCCGAGGGCCAACCGGTTCGACGCCGGAGAATCTAACGTCCGCCGCGGAGCCGTACAAGGGGGGCCGAGACAAAAAGCCGCTCTTTGCGAGAAAAACCGCGCTCCGGCTACATCTCGCGGCGACCCGAGAGCGCCCGGCCCAGCGTGACCTCGTCGGCGTACTCGAGGTCGCCGCCGACCGGCAGCCCGCTTGCCAGCCGCGTCACCCGCACGCGGCCCCGTAGCCGGTCGGCGAGGTAGGCGGCCGTCGCCTCACCGGTCATGTTCGGATTCGTCGCCAGCACGACCTCGTCGACGCCGTTCCGCTCGACCCGCCCGAGCAGCTCGTCGATCCGCAGGTCGGCGGGCTCGACGCCGTCGATCGGCGAGAGCGCACCGCCGAGCACGTGGTAGAGGCCGCGGTACTCGGCCGTGCGCTCGACCGAGATCAGGTCGACCGGCTGCTCGACCACACAGATGACGGTGTGGTCGCGGCGGGTGTCGAGGCAGATCGAGCAGACCTCCTCCTCGGTCAAGCTCCCGCACTCCCGGCAGAAGCGCACGCGCTCCTTCACCTCGTCGATCGCGGCGGCGAGTGCGTGCGCCTCCTCCTTCGAGGTGCGCAGCAGGTGAAACGCGAGCCGCTGGGCGGTGCGCGTGCCGATGCCGGGGAGTCGGGTCAGCTGCGCAACGAGGTTCTCTACGGACGGTGACAGCATCGCGAACACCGTACGCTACGGCCTGACCCCGACGTAAGGAGGCAAAGATGGCGGTTGTCTCGATGATGAGGATGTCCGGCGACTCCGACGAGCTCGCCGCGAAGCTGTTGGAGCACGTTCGCCCGGTGGCGATGGAGCTCGCTCCCAAGCTCGGAGGCTTGGGCACGATCGTCGCTCGCACGGATGACGGGATCCTGGTGATCAATCTCTGGGAGACCGATGAGGGCCGCCATGCGCTGGCCGAAGAGCCGCGGATTCACGAAGCGCTCAAGGCCGGGGGCTTTCCGCCGCCCGGCTTCGAGGGCCACGAGGTGATCGACATGGTTATTCGCCCGGAGGCGGTCAGGGGCTAGGAACTCACATTCCCGGGAGGCCGAGGCCTCCGAGCGTCCCGCCGAGCTTCGACTGGGCAAGGGCCTGCGCCGCGCGCAGGGCCTCGTTGACGGCCGCGAGCACCGTGTCCTCGAGCAGTTCCGGGTCGTCGGGGTCGATCGCGCGCGGGTCGATCTTGATCTCCCTGATGTCGCCCGCGCCGGTCGCCTTGACGGTGACCAGGCCGCCGCCGGCCGAAGCCTCGACGACCTCGTTCGCGAGCTGCTCCTGGGCCTGAGCCATCTGGGCCTGCATCTGCTGCGCCTGCTGGAGCAGCTTGTTCATGTCGAAACCCTTGGCCACTAGCGATCCTCCAGTTCCGTCGCGTCGAAGGTCTCCTTGACAAGGGCGACGAGATCCTCCTCGCTCGGCGGCTGCTCCTCGGCCGGCGCTTCGCCGCCGTCCTCGCCGACCGCGAACTCGAGCTTCAGCCGGCGTCCCGTGACCTCGAACAGGGCGTCGACGAGGAGGGTCGCGTTCTTCGGCTCTTCGGCGAGCCGGCGGTGAAACGAGTTGCCGGCCGGGAACTCGAGGGTGAGGCGGTCATTTGCGAGCGCGGCCGGATGGGCGTCGCGCAGCATCGAGGCGGTCGGGATCGAGCGGCGTTCGAGCGCGGGGAGCACGGTCCGCAGCCACGCCTCCTGGAGTTGGGCCAGCTCGAGTGACGGAGGTTCGGCCTCTGGCGTCGGCGCCACTTCCGGCTTCACCTCAGTGTCTGACACCACGGTGTCAGACACTGCCTTGAAAGGGCCGCCGTGGCTCCGCTCGAGTTGCTCCAGCCGGTAGGCGGTCGACTCCGCGGACAGGTCCGACCCTGGCCGGGTGACCTTGACGAGTGCGAGCTCGAGCGGCAGGCGCGGGTCGCCACCTTGGCGCATGTCGTCGACGGCGACCGCGAGCAGGTCGCACAGCCGGAGCACGGTCGCCTCGCCGAGCTGATTCGCCTGGGCGCGCAGCCGGTCTCGCGTCTCCTCCGTGACGGGCAGCGACTCGGGCACCTCGCCCATGTGCTGGACGAGCATCAGGTGGCGGAGGTGCTCGAGCAGGTCGGTGACGAGGCGGCCGAGGTCCTGGCCCTGCTCGGAGAGCTCCTCGATGAACACGAGCGCGCCGGCGGTGTCGCGGTCGACAATCAGGTCGCAGAGCCGGAAGAGCGCCTCCTCCTCGACCGCGCCGAGCATCTGGAGGACGGTCTGCACCGTGATCGTCCCCTCGGTCGCGGCGGCGAGCTGGTCGAGGGTGGACTCGGCGTCGCGGTAGGCGCCGCGGCCGCTGCGGGCGATCAGCGAGAGCGCGGCGTCGGGGACGTCGATCTCCTCGCCGTCGGCGATCCGGCGGAGCTTCTTGACGATGTCCGGGAGCCGCGGCCGCTGGAAGACGAACGTCTGGCAGCGCGAGCGGACGGTCGGGAGCATCTTCGCGAGGTCGGTCGTGCAGAAGACGAAGACGAGGTGCGGCGGCGGCTCCTCGATCAGCTTCAGCAGCGCGTTGAAGGCGGCGTCGGTGAGCTGGTGGGCCTCGTCGAGGATGTAGACCTTGTAGCGGCCCTCGACCGGCTGGAGCACGACGCGTTCGCGGATCTCGCGGATGTCGTCGATCCCGCGCTGCGAGGCGGCGTCCATCTCGATCACGTCGAGCGACGTCCCGGCGGCGATCGTGACGCAGGCATTGCAGGTCTTGTCGGGCGTGGGGGTCGGGCCCTGGGCGCAGTTCAGCGCCTTCGCGAGGATGCGCGCGAGCGACGTCTTGCCGGTCCCGCGCGGCCCGGCGAAGAGGTAGGCCTGGCGCACCTGGCCGGAGGCGATCGCGTTCTTCAGCGTCCGGACGACTGCGTCCTGCCCGACCACCTCGTCGAAGTCCTGGGGTCGGTACTTCCGGTACAGCGCAGCCACTCCACCGATTCAAGCAGAATCCATCCGCCGTGCCCGCGTGGATTTGCGAGACATGTGGAGTCCAGCACCCGGAAACCGTCGAGCCGCCCGACGAGTGTGCGATCTGCGTGGACGATCGCCAGTACGTCCGGGAAGGTGGGCAGCGCTGGACGACGCTCGGGGAGCTACGAGCCGACCGCCGCGCTGAGATCCGGGACGACGGCGGACTGCTCGGGATTGGGTGCGAGCCGGAGTTCGCGATCGGCCAGCGCGCTCTGCTCGTCGACAACGTCCTCTGGGACTGCACCCCGCTGCTCGATGGGATGGCCGAGATGGTCTTGGAGCGCGGGGGTCTGCGTGCGATCGCGGTCGATCATCCGCACTTCCACTCGACCGCGGTCGAGTGGAGCCGCGCCTTCGGCGACGTCCCCGTGTACGTTCATGCCGACGACCGCGAGTGGGTGATGCGGCCCGACCCCTGCTTCGAGCTCTGGCAGGGCGAGGAGCTCGACCTCGGCGACGGTCTCACCCTGCTGCGGCTCGGCGGCCACTTCGCCGGCGGACAAGTGCTGCATTGGAGCGAGGGGAACGCGATCCTGTCGGGTGACATCGTCACCGTCGTCGCCGACCGACGCTATGTCGGTTTCATGTACAGCTACCCGAACTTGATCCCGCTGCCGGCGGCCACGATTCGCCGGATCGCGGAGAAGCTCGAGCCCTGGGACTTCGACCGGATCTACGGCGGGTGGTGGGGGCGGATCGTCGAACGCGACGGCAAGAACGCTGTGCGCCGGTCGGCCGAGCGGTACGTCGCCGCGCTCGGAGGGTAGCGCCCGGCCGCGCATCCCGGCCTCGAAACGGCTTCCCCGGGAGGAACCCGAGCCGCCTGCTCGGGCCAGGCCTGACCGCGGCACCTGGGAGGAACTCCTTAGCGCTGCTTCCTTCCGGACCTGACGCGGTTCGAAGGCTCCCAGTGCGCGGAACCTGGCCGTCAACGCTGCGCGCTCGAGCCCTGTTCCGAAAAACCCGCCCCTCGGACGGTGTTCGGCCCCGCTGTAGCGGATTGCGGGTTCAGAGAACCGCTAGCTCCCCACCTAGCGCGACCGGGCGCTCGGCATGGTATCGCGCGTCGCGCTCACCATGCTTCGCTCCACGAGGGAACCCCTGGTTCCCTCGTGTGCTCCCTCCTTGCGGGCGGGGGCGCTGTCCGGGCGTGCGCGGAGCCGGCGGTGAGTTGCTCGCTGCCGTCTCCTCCGAGAGCGTTGTCGGTCGAGTCGGCAAAGCCGCCTCGACGGAGGATGGGAAGCTCGGGCTGCGATACGCTTTTCGTCCCCGGGGCGCGTAGCTCAGCGGGAGAGCGCCCGCTTCACACGCGGGAGGTCGCTGGTTCGATCCCAGCCGCGCCCATTGGAGCTTCACCGCGCGGGCCGAAAACTGATGCTCCGGCGAGGTCGCAGAGGCGCGCTGCCGAACCTGCTCGTGATCGGCGCGAACAGATGCGGCACAACCTCGCTCCACGAGTACCTGTCTGCGCATCCGCAGGTCGCGATGTCGCGAACCAAGGAGCTCCGGTACTTCGCCGACCGCCCGGATCTCGGCTCAGGGCCGCCGCCGGTCGATCCGATCGAGCGGGATCTCGTCGGCTCGTGGCGTGGCACATGGCAGCGCGGAGTCGAGTGGTACCGGTCGCAATTCGACCCCTCGGCCCCGATTCGGGGCGAGTCTTCGCCGATCTACACGAATCCCTGGTTCGGATACTGCGCCGAACGCGTTGCAGAGGTCGTTCCCGACGCCAAGCTGATCTTCTGCGTCCGCGACCCGGTGGAGCGCGCCATCTCGCAGTACCGGCACGCGCAGGCGATGGGGCGCGATCCGCGACCGGCGGACGCCGCGCTCCTTGCAAACAGTCTGTACGCGCAGGAGAGCCGCTACACCGGGCGGCTGCAACCGTACCTTGCCCGCTTTCCCGAGGAACGCATCTACGTCCTCGAACGTGAGGATCTCGAGTCGCGTCGCGGTGAGACCCTCGAAGGCGTTTGGCGTTTCCTAGGGGTCGACGCCGACTTCTGGTCGAGTGACTTCGAGCGGCTGTGGAACGTAAGCGCGCGGCAGTCCGGGACGAGCTGGGGAGCGATCAACCGGCTTCGCCGCCTCCCCGGCTGGGAACGCGTCGCGTCGTTGCCGCCGCGGCGGAGCCTGTGGCTCGTCGAGCGAATGGCGGGAAGCCGGCGCGTCGGGTCACGGCCGGCGCCGACTCCAGCCGTACGTGAGCGGCTCGGCGCAGCGGTTGCCGACGACGCCGCTCGGTTCCGCGCCCTCACCGGCCGGCCTTTCCGCTCGTGGTCTGTGTGAGCTACCCGAGCGCAGAGCGGTGTCGCGTCGCAAGGCGGTCGCCCAACCGGCGGCGGGCGCCAACCGGGACGATCCAGGACCCGAGTGCAGGAACCAGGTCGGCCGCCCGCGGCCGGCCGTGCCTGAACGCCTCGACGAGTAGAAGCGGCAGGGCCGTACCGCAACGCTGCCGGGCTGCCGCGGGCATGACGAGGCCGAGGACGAAGCCGGCGTACGCGCGCCGGCTGACGAGGGGGCGCACCGAGCGGATCCAGGCGAGCGACGCTCGCCAGTCGATCGCCGCGCTACGCCGGGGGTGGCTCTCGTCCACGTTCCAGATCGCAAGCGGCTCGTCGCCGGGCACGAACACGAGCGCGACCCCCGACCGGCCGGCTGCTCTGGCCAGCCAGTCGAGGTCCTCGTGCGGACCCTCCCTGAAGGGGACCTCGATGAGCAGGTGCCGGGGAGCGAGGATCGTCGACGTGTGGACGAGCGTCTCTCCCCAGAAGAGCCCGCTGCGAGCGAGCACGTAGTCGGGCAGCGTTTCCTCGGGGCCCGGGAGCCGGCGAGGCCAGACGCGGTCGGCATCCCCGTCGCGGGCGAGCACACGGGCCGCGACGATCGGCCGAGGAACGCCCGCTCTCGCTGCTGCGGCAAGCTGCGCCTCGAGCTTCCCGGCGAGCCACTCGTCGTCGTCGTCGAGGAACGCGACCCACGGAGCCGCCGCCGCGCGGACGCCCGCATTGCGGGCAGCGGCCGGGCCCGCGCCATCCCGAAGGGTCACCGCACGCAGGCGGCTGTCGCCAATCGAGGCGATCGCCTCGGCTGCGGCCGGATCCGGTCCGTCGAGGACGACGACGACCTCGAGCCCGCGCAACGTCTGTCCGAGCGCGCTGCGCGCCGCCCGCACGACGAGATCCGCGCGACCTCGCGTCGGGATCACCGCGGTGACGCGAGGGCCGGTCATCGCCAGAACGCTGCGTTGGCCATTGCCTCGCGGTCGGCGGCGTTCACGTGCCGGTCGCGGAAGAACTCGTACCGCGACACACGTCGTGGTGCACGGCCGGCGCCGAACGCGTAGCCGGTTGCCTCGCCGATCGCGCTCACCACGAGCGCGAGGACGAGCGCCGGGCCGAGCCTCCAGACCGACGGCGGCTGCCGCTCGCTCCGGCGCAGGTCGCAGACGCTGCGCCGCAGCCGGATCAACGGGATCAGCGGAGAGGCCGCCGCGTAGAGGAGCCGTCGGGCGAGCGGCGCGTTACGGACGCGGAGACCGGCGAACGTGCGGGAGGTGAGGAACGTTGCAGCAAGCCACGACCGCGCTCGCGAGAAGTTGAAGTGGTTCGTCCGGGCCGCCGGCTCGAGTACGAGCCGCTCGCCGCGGGTGCGAAGATCCCAGTGGAGGACGCTCTCGGCCTCGAGCCAGCGCTCGAGGCCTGGGTCGTAGCGCATCAGGACGTCTCGCTTGTAGCTGCTGTTGTGCCCGGGCAGGTAGTCGCGGTCGCCGCCCGGAGACTGGGCGAGCCACGGCCCGTAGCCGAGCAGGTAGTCGGCCCAGGCGACGGCGCTGTCCGTGCTCGCGTTCGCGACGACCGGCCCCACGGCCGCCACGTCGTCGGCGTGGGCGCGGAGGAGCGCCTCGCACCACCCCGGCTCGGGGTAGCAATGATCCTCGCAGAGCGCGACCACCGGGGCCGCGGCCGCCCGGATGCCCTCGGCGTAGGCGGCGGCGTTCGAGACGATCTCACCGGCCTCGACCACCTGCCACGCTCCGAAGGCGGCCAGGGCGGACTCGTCGGCCGCGAGCGCCTCCCGTGACGGCGCGACGAGCACGACCTCCATCTGATCGGGCGCCGTCTGCGCAGCGAGATGGCGCACCGTTGTCCGAACGGCGGCGAAGCCGCCCGGAGCGACCACGATCGCGGACAGCGCGGGCAGGCTCACCGCGCAGCCCCGGCCGCTCGGGGTGGTGCGACGAAGCGCCGCGTGCCGCGGTCGAGCGGCGCTCTCGCCCCGGCCGCGAAGCCGCGCGCAAAGGAGACGAGCCGGAGGAGGCGGTGCCGGCGCCTGCCGATCCGCGAGGCCGGGTGGACGTGGCCTCGCGACCAGCGGAAGGCCATGTCCGCCAGGAGCTTCGGCGCGTAGGGCGTCCGACAGCGCAGGTGCTTCGCAATCGCGGCTCCCGCCCCGAAGGCGTACTGCCCGATCAGGGTGCTGCCCTCGGCGTGCGCGCGGAATCCGTGATGGACGACCCAGACCTCCGGCGTCTCGAGCACGCACCAGCCGGCCGCGAGTGCACGAATGGCGATGTCGCCGTCGTCCGCCGCCTGGAACGCCGCGCCGGGGCCGAGTTGCTCGTCGAAGCCTCCCAGCGCGCTCCAGGCTGCGCGGGTGAGCCCCATGCACGCACCCATCCCGTCGATCAGGTGCTTCTGGCTCATGCACTCCGCCACCACCGGCTCGGTCCGGACGTACGCCGGCACGTAGCCTGCCTCGGCGTCGTGAGGGCCGGGCAGGACATTGCCGAAGACGAGCGCGATCCGAGCATCTGAGGCCACGACCGCGTCCATTCGCGCAACCCAGTCCGCAGGCACCTCGCAGTCGTCGTCCGTCATTGCGATGATTCGACCCAGCCCGTGGGCGATGCCTTCGTTTCGGCCGGCGGCGAGACCCTGCCGAGCGCTCCGCCGGTAGCGCACGCGCGGGTCTGCGAGGAACGCCGCCAACGCCGTCTCCGTGGCAGCGCCCTTGCTCTGGTCGACGATCACGAGCTCGAACGCCGGCTCCCGGTTCGCCAGCAACGAACGGACTGCTCGCGGCGCTGTCTCGGGGCGGTCGCGCGTCACCATGACGACCGTGACCGTGGGCCCTGCCGGTTCAGACATGGCCGACCGGCTCGAATCGGCCGCTGTGGGCGGATCGCTCGGCCGCCTCGACGACCGCTACGGCGGCGCGGCCGTCAGCGAGGTCAGGCGTCGCTCGAACGCCGGTCCGGACAGCATCGGCGAAGGCGGCGAGGGCCGTCCGGTGCGACGGCTCGTGACCCGGCGCGAAGCGCTTCTCGAGGATGTAGCCGACGTGGCTCAGGTCCCGCGCGCCGGCCAGTACACGCTTGAGGCGGGCGCGCGTCGCCGGCTCGACGAATGCGTCCTGATGACGGCCGCGGTCGACGACGAGCTTGCCGGCGCTGCCGTAGACCTCGAGGCGCTCCTCGTCGACGGCTCCGTACGCGAACAGCGACTGGACGACGAGCCCGCCCGCGAGCCGCAGGCTGACGTGAGCCGTGTCCTCGACGCTTGCGCGCGAACGGATCACGGCGGACACCGCCTCCACCGGCTCGCCGAAGAGCCATTGGACGAGGTCGGCGTGGTGGGATCCGAGGTCTGGGAGCGCACCGCCGCCGCTACCCGGAGCCAGCTTCCACGCTGGCAGTCTCGCCGAGGCGATCGTGAAGGCGCTGCGGGCGGCGACCACCGCCCCGAGCCGGCCGGAGCCAAGAATTCTCCTCGCCGACCGGTAGAGCCTGTTGAAGCGGTAGTTGAAGCCGGTCATCCCGACCACGCCCGCACGGCGCCAGGCCTGAACGGTCTGATCCGCGTCCGCGACCGTCAATGCGAGCGGCTTCTCGACGTAAACATGGAGGCCGCGCTCGAGCGTGGCAACAGCGGCGTCCGCGTGCAGAGAGCTCGGGAGACAGACGACGGCCGCATCGACCTCCGCCTGCTCGATCGCCGCGCGCCAGTCCGTGAAGATGTGGGAGCCCGGAACCTGCCGACCTGCGGCGGCGAGGCAGCCTGGATCGAGGTCGGCCACGGCGGCGACCCGCACGCCGCGAAGTCCGGCGAGCGCCGGCAGGTGGTGCCGTTGCGCCCCCTCGCCGCAACCCAGCACAGCTACGCGGAGCGGTGGACGTGCGGCGCTGTTCAGGGCTGAACGGTCGGCTTCGGGGAACGCCGGCGTCGGCGGCTCCTTCCATGTGATGCGCCGCATGCTCGCACAGTCTGGCGTGGTTCTCGCCTGTCGGAACGGCGGCAGCGCCTGGACATTACGGCGGTGAGGAAACGCCGTGAGTTTGCTCACCGCCCGACGAGATCCTTTAAATCAGTCCGGTGGACTTGCGGCAAATGACCGTCGTCCGGACCGACCTCGGCTTCCTGCAGGCCGCCCGCAGAAGCAAGGTCTGGGCGGTCGCGGGTCGGCTTCGAACCGCGGAATGGGGTCTGCTCGGGCTCGGCGCCGTGCTGCGGGCCGTGCAGTACGCCGACGGGCGGTCGCTCCGGCTCGACGAGGCATTCATCTCTCTCAACCTGACCAGCCGCAGCTACGGCGGCCTGCTCCAGGTTCTGGACAACCGGCAGGGGGCTCCGCCGGGCTTCCTGCTCGGCGAGAAGGCGCTCGTCGATCTCTTCGGAGCCAGCGAGTACACCCTGCGCCTGCTGCCGTTCGTCTTCGGGCTCGCGGCGCTGCCGCTGTTCCGCCGGCTTGCGCGGGATGTGCTTGCGCCTGGAGCCGCTGCGGCCGCACTTGCGCTCTTTGTGCTGCTCGAGCCGCTCGTCTACTACGCATCCGACGTCAAGCAGTACTCCGGCGACGTGGCGATGACCGTTCTCGTCCTCTCGCTCGCAGTTCGCTTCCTTTCCGCGCCCACGCGCTCGGCCGCGGTCGGCCTCGGGGCGGCCGGCGCCTTTGCCCTCTTCTTCTCCCACGTCGCACCTTTCGTGCTCGGAGGCGCCGGCATCGCGCTCCTGGTCGCCTTTGCCGGCCGGCGGGACGGCCGCTCGTTGCGGTGCTTCGCGCTTGCCGCGGCCGTCTGGCTGGCGACCTTCGTCCCGCTTCTCGTCGTGCTCCTCAACCGCCTGCGCGGGCTGCAACGGGCGATCGTCGGCCCGCACAGCTCCTTCGCGATGCCGCTCCCGCCGACGTCGCTTCACGATCTGCGCTGGTACCCGCGCGCCTCGTCGGGCGTCTTCAGCGGCCTGATCGGGTGGCCGAGGCCGATCGCCTTGCTCGCGGCGGCCCTCTGCCTGCTCGGCCTCGCGGCGCTCTTCCGAAGGCGATCGGCCGTCTTCGCGATGATCGTCCTGCCGGTGCTCCTGGCGCTCCTCGCGTCCGGGCTGCATCGGTACCCCTTCAGCGGCAGGTACGTGCTGTTCGTGACGCCGCTGATCGTGCTGATGGTCGCCGAAGGCTTGCACGAGTTGGCGCGCTTTTCGGTCTCGCACGCGCGCGCAATGCTGGCCGCGCCGGCCGTGGCGGTGGTGCTCCTGTACGGGGATCAGGGACTCGGTGCGATTCGTCGGCTGGCCGACCCGCCGAGGCCCGAGAACGTGAAGCCACTGTTCGCCGAACTGAGGCGTGAGTGGCGTCCCGGCGATCGGCTCTACCTCTACTTCGCGGCCCAGTACGCCTTCCGTTTCTACGCGGAGAACGGAGGCCTCGACATTCCCGGTGCCCGCGGGCCACGCCTCCCATGGCCGATATCCCGTGCCCCTCACGACCCGTACGGCTTCGCGCCGGCGTTGATCTCACGGCCGCCGGCGCTGGTCGTGGGCGTGTACTCGCCGGAGGACGAGCGAGCGGCCTACCTGGCCGACCTCGATCGGCTGCGTGGCGCGCCGCGCGTCTGGATCCTGTTCACCCATCAGTCGCGAGAACACCTGCTGCTCTTCGTCCGTCACCTCGACAGTCTCGGACGGCAGCGCGGGCGATTGCGGACCTCGGGCGCCGCGCTCTACCTCTACGACCTTCGCTGAGGGTTCGGCCCGAAGTCCTGTCCTGCCTCCACTTCTTGACGGTGCGTCCGCCACGGCTGCGGTCGCATGCTTTCTGAATGGAGGCAGCGACACGCGGCCGGATCGGCGTCGCCGTGCTCGGTGCCGGTCCGGCCGGGCTCACGGCCGCGTACGCGCTCGCCTGCCGCGGGGAGGAGGGGGCGCTCTTCGAAGCCGACGGCGTCGTCGGCGGCCTCGCGAAGACGGTCGAGTTCAAGGGGTACCGATTCGACCTCGGAGGACATCGCTTCTACACGAAGCTTCCCTCGATTCAGCAGCTGTGGGAGGAGACACTCGAGGAGGACTTCCTCGTCCGGCCGCGGCTCTCGAGGATCTACTACGACGGCAGGTTCTTCACCTACCCGCTGCGGGCCCGCGACGTGCCAACGCGCCTGGGGCTCGTCGAGTCGATCCGGTGCGCGCTCTCCTACCTCGCCGGACAGCTGCGGCGCGGTGGGCAACCGGAGAGCTTCGAGGACTGGGTGTCGCTGCGTTTCGGCCGTCGCCTCTACGACGCGTTCTTTCGCACGTACACCGAGAAGGTCTGGGGAATGCCGGGGAGCGAGATTCGAGCGGAGTGGGCCGCGCAGCGGATCCGTGACTTCTCGCTGCTTCGCGCGGCGACGTACGCGCTGCGGCTCCGCCGCGACCTGCCCCCGACGCTGACCGAGCGCTTCTACTATCCGCGTCTTGGTCCCGGCCAGATGTGGGAGGCGTTCCGCCGGCGAGTCGGCGAGGGCGGGATCGACGTCCACCTCAACCATCGCTGCACGGCGCTGCAGCACACTGCAGGTCGGGTGGAGTCGGTTAGTGTGCGGACGAACGGCGACGATCGGACGCTCGACGTCGACGGCGTTCTCTCGAGCATCCCGCTCGGCGAGCTCGTCCTCGGGCTCGAGCCGGCGGCGCCGCCCGAGGTGGTGGTGGCGGCGCGGAAGCTCCGCTATCGCAGTCTCTGCCTGGTCGCGCTCATCTCGAGCGAGGCGGAACCGTTTCCCGACAACTGGATCTACCTCCACGATCCCGGCATTCGGGCCGGGCGCGTGCAGAACTTCGGCGCGTGGAGCGAGGAGATGGTTCGTCCGGGTACGACCTGCCTCGGCGTCGAGTACTTCTGCTCCGTCGGGGACGATCTGTGGAACATGCCGGAGGACGAGGCGGTCGCGCTCGCCACCGAAGAGCTGGCGCGCATCGGCCTCGTCGACCCTGCACGGATCGTCGACGGCGTCAAGGTCGGCGTGCCCAAGGCATATCCGGTCTACGATCGCGATTACCGCGATGCCGTCGACGTGATTCGGCGCTACCTCCGCGGCTTCGAGAACCTCCAGACGTTCGGGCGAAACGGCTTGCATCGCTACAACAACCAGGATCATTCGATGTGGACGGCGATCCTTGCCGTCTCCAACCTCCTCGACGGTCACAACCACGATGTGTGGGCGGTGAACAGCGACGAGGTCTATCTCGAGCAGGGCGACCTCGTGCAGGGTCTGATCGAGCGCGAGCACGTCGCGTAGGAACCCGATGAGCCGGCAGAGGGCCGTGCTCGAGGGCCGGCGCGAAGCGGCTCCCTCGATTGCCGTCGCAACGAGGACGCCGATCTCCCTCGGGCTCGCCGGCAAGGCGAGCGAGCTGGCGACTCAGCTCCTCCTGCTCACGCTCGTTCCGAGGCTCCTCGGGCCGCGGGACTACGGCACGCTCGCGATCGGGCTTGCCGTTGCCGTCGCCGGCTCGTCGTTCGTCACGATGGGCGGGCCGGTCGTGATGGCGAGGTTCGTGCCGGCGGCTCCCGCTGCCGAGCGGGCGGCTGTCGCGCGCACGCTGATCGTCCGCCTGGCCCGCTGGTCCATGTTCCCGCTCGGCCTCACGCTGCTGGCTGGGGTGGTTCTGACCGTCGTCGTCCCCGAACGCTTCGCCGCCGTGACGACGGTACTCGTGCTGGCCGCGCTCGTGCTCAACGTGGCGGCGGCACTCGCGTTCCAGGTCGCCCTCGGCTTCGGTCGGGCCGGCGCCTGGAGCTTTCGCTACACAATCCAGAACGTGCTGCTGGCGGCGGGCGTCGCCGCCCTCTATCCATCGGCCGGTCTCGACGGTGCGCTCGTTGCGCTCGCGCTCGCCTCAGCCGGAGGACTTGCCGCCGGGTTGTTGGCGCTGCGCGGAACGCCGTTCCGGCATCGCCGGGCGCCGCTGCCTACGGGCGCGCTTCGCTTCGCAGCGCTCCAGGCGCTCGGCGGCGTGCTCCTCCAACTGACCCAACGAGGGGGAGTGATCGTCGTCAGCCTGTTCGCGGCCTCGCGCGGGGAGACGGGCTTTGCTGCGGTCGCCATCGGCGTCTCGCTCGCCGCCGTGTTCACGATCGTCCAGGCCTTCACGGTTCAGCTGCCGGTCCTCGCCGAGCGCTGGGCAAGCGACGCCGCCGGAGCCGAGGCCGCCGCACGGCGCCTGGCGCAAAGCGCGATTCTCGCCGCCGTCCCGGCGGCGCTCGTCGCCGCACCGCTCATCGGGCCGCTGGCCGTCGCAGTACTCGGGGAGCGTTTTCGCGGTGTCGAGGCCGCCTTTGCCCCTGCTCTCGCCGCCGTCGTGCTTGCGCCGCTGGCGGCCCTGGCCGGCCAGATCGGGTCGCTGCGTTTGAGACCGGAGGTGCGCGCCTGGAGCGCCGCCGCCGGCGCGGTGGTCTTCGTCGCGACATCGGCTGTAGCCGTCCCTGCCTTGGGGGCTGAAGGCGCGACCGTTGCGCTGCTCGGAGCAATGGCCGTGAACGTCGCCGTCTCCGGACTGCTCCTTCGCAATGTGTTCGCCGCGCCCGCGGTCGCCCTCTCGGTTGTCGGCGCGGCCGCCGTGCTGGCGGTGGGCCTCCTCGCGTAAAGGGCGCGGACCGCTACTGCGATCGGTCGCGCAAGCGCCTGAGCGCATATGCCGCCGCTCCCGCGGGCACCGCGACCACACCCGTCAAGTGGTGCACCGTGTGGAGGGCGACGCCGGTGGCGGCGCGAGCCAGTCCCTGCCGCCGGGCGAGAAGGGCATAGAACTCGTAGTTCAACGCGACCATCGCCGCTCCGGCGAACCCCACTGCGCCGACGCGCCGACGTGCCACGCCGGTCAGCGCCAGCAGCGCCGCGGCCGCACTGAGCCGGTGCCGCCAGCCGAGGTTGAGCGCGGTCGTCCCGGATCTGGTCCGAAGCAGTAGCCCGATCCAGGGCATCCCGCGACGCGCCAAGTCGACCCGAACCATGCCGGCCAGCGTCCAGCGCTTGAGGTGAGTGCCCTGGAGGGCAGGGTCGAGCATGATGCGCCGGCCCGCCTCGGCGAGTCGTGCGCCCAACTCGATGTCCTCGATCGACGAGTGCGGAAAGCGCACGTCATCGAAGCCGCCGAGCTCGAGGAAGGCCGTGCGGCGGACGGCGCCCAGACCCGCCCAGAACGTGCGCGCCGGCCCCGGTGCGCTCTGGTGGACGTGGTGGTGGAGAAGGTTCCGAAAGGTGGAGACCATGCTTTTCTCGGCCGGCGTATCGTCGTAGGAGCCGAAGACGGCCGTCAGCTCCGGGTCGGCCGCGAACCCGCCCCTGATCCGCGTGAACGCGTCGCGATGGACGACCACGTCGGCGTCCACGAAGACCAGGACCTCGGCCGTTGCCCTCGCCGCCCCGGCGTTCCGGGCGGCTGCCGGGCCTCCGGCGTGCGGGTCATGGACGACGAGAAGCTCTTCCGGTTGATCATCCGCCGCCCGGATCGCCTCCAGGCAGCGCTCCAGCGTCGGCGGCGCGTTCGTCGCCGGCACGATCGCAGCGAGCGTCGGCATCGGCGAAGCCTAGCCCGCACGACCGAGATGGATGAGGGTCGTGAACCGCGAGGTCGTCTTGCACCGGTCTCGCACCTCTCTCGGCTCGGGCGAGCCTCCGCCCGTGCGAGTTTTCGTGCGAGGTGGTTGCGAACGACGGAGAACGCGAGCGCGGCTGTTGAGGACGATTCGGCTCAACCGCGCTGGATTCGACTAGGGGTGGCGACCGATGGCGGACGCCCCGCAGGATTCACACGCGGGAGGTCGCTGGTTCGATCCCAGCCGCGCCCGTTGGTCAACCAAGCCGTTTGCACTACTTCGGCGGCGCGGATTGGCGGCGCTTGCAGGCGGCACGATGGTGCAGGCCGGGAGGTCGACGCAGGGCCTGCTGCTCTCGGCAGCCCCGCCGCGGTGCAAGAGGCCGACGCCGAAGCCGCCCGCCCCGCCGACGCAGGCGGGCTCTTTCCATCTCGTCGCGA
The DNA here is from genome assembly GCA_963803325.1 of uncultured Actinomycetes bacterium. GTDB lineage: Bacteria > Actinomycetota > Thermoleophilia > Gaiellales > Gaiellaceae > DATBLE01. Next base: position 649,234 of record CAWDLU010000001.1, read on the forward strand.
GCTTGACCGAGGTCAAGAATCCGAACGCGCCTGAGCTAACCATCGACGCCGCGGGAGGTACGGCCGTCTGGGACCACACCGGTCATTCGGCGGCGCAGGGAAAGGCGGCGAGTGGAAGGTGGACTTCACGTTCAAAGTGCCCCAAACGCTCACTCCCGGCAAGTCATCCTCGCTCACGCTCGGACTGACCGTCTCGAACGTGCGGCCGGAACAACCGATCCTCTTCCAGGTCGGGGCAAGGGCGCCGATTTTAAGCAGGTGGTCGACGTCCACTATCCCAAACCCGGCAGGGGCCTCCAGGACCTTCGCAATCCCGATTTCGGTGTCGTACAAGGACGTCAAGGAGCTGTGGGTCATCGCTGACGTCGTGAGCGCAGAGGTGATCCACCATCGGCGCAGCGGGTAGAGAACCGAGGCCGCGGCCCGCCGGCAGTTTTGCCGTACCGGGCCGGGGCCGGTGTGCACTCACGAAGCGGCCCAGGCCCGGTGACTGCCCTCGGCGAAAGTGTTGACGTCTTGGCGGTGGAGCAGGGATAGTGTCGTCATGGCACGGCGGGCTCGTCTTCGGGTCACCGCAATCGCCTGCCTCTGCCGGGTTTGTGTCGCCCTCGCGGCCGTCGCCGCACCGGCGGCTGCGGCGATGCCCGTGTCCGCCGCGGGCACGCCGACGATCTGGTTCGCGCCCCTTCCCCGCGACGCCTCCAACCCGGACGGGTCGAAGGATTTCATGCAGCTGTTCTCGCCGGCTGCGCGCTGGGTGCGCGCCGCGGGCCACGTCTCGGTCTTCAAGCTCTACGGCGGCTGGGTCGCGCGCGGGGCGACGGACGCGCAGCTCCGGAAGGCGGTCGCGGACATCAGGCGCCGGGGCTTCCGCCTCGCCTTCGAGTCCGGGCCGCTCGATCCGACGTCCACCTGCGGCAACGAGCTCGAGGGGTTTCCGTTCGGCTCGCAGGAGGGACCCCAGATCGCCCGGCGGATCCGCGACGCCGGCGGTCGCGTCGACCTCCAGGCGATGGACGAGCCCTTCTTCTACGCGAGCGTCTACGACGGGGCGCAGGCATGCCACTGGACGGAGGCGGCGGTCGCCCGCAGGGTCGTGAGGTTCGCGGCCGCGATCCACCGGATCTTCCCGCACGCCGCCGTCGGCGACATCGAGCCCCTGGTCAGCGGGGTGCCGGTTGCGCGCTACGAGCGGTGGATCGACGCGTACCGGCAGGCGGCCGGTCACCAGCTGCCGTTCTTCCACGTGGACGTCGACTGGGCCCGTCCCGACTGGCCGCAGGCGGTGAAGGAGCTCGAGGACTACTGCCGGGCACGGGGGATCGCGTTCGGCGTCATCTACAACGGCGACGCCGGCGCATCCTCCGATCGCGCCTGGCTGTCGGAGGCGGAGGACCGTTTCGCCACCTACGAAGCCCGGACTGGCGGGCGGCCGGGCGCTGCGATCCTCCAGTCCTGGAACCCGCATCCGGTGCGCGCGCTCCCGGAGGCAACGCCGTACACGTTCACGTGGCTGATCGACCGGTACGCGCGGACCCGCACGCGTCTCTCGCTCGATCTCACCGGCGCATCGGGCGCGTACAGGGCGACCGGCCGGCTGCTGACCGCAGGCGGGAAGCCCGTCGCCGGCGCCGAGGTCTCGCTCACAGCGGTGCCGACGGCGGGCGCGGGCGTCCTCGCCACGTACACCGTTCAGGGCGAGGTGCCCACCGGGGCGGTCAAGGCCGACGTCGGGTACCGCATCGACACCGAGTGCGGCTGTGACGGCGGCGCCGATCTCTCGCTCTACTCGGTCGCGTACACGGAGGGCTCCGATCCGTCGAACCTGGTCCCGAACCCCGACTTCTCGAGCGGACTGGACGCATGGGGGTACTGGGGCGAGGCGTCGCAGCAGGTGCAGCCGAGCGACCGCGGGAGCGGCTCGATGCTCCATGTTGTCGCCGCGCCGAGTCAGGTCGCCGCGATCAACTCGACCGACTTCGCCGTGAGCCCCGGCCGACGGTTCACGGCCACGTTCCGGGCGCGCGTGTCGCCCGCCTCGACCGGCCACGGCTACTTCTCGGTCGTCCTCCTCAGCGCCACACAGGAGGTCCTGCGCGAGCGCATCCAGCTGGCGCCGGCGGCGGTGCCGGTGGGCATGGCCACGACCGGCGGCGACGGGCGCTACGCCCTCGACGTCTCCGGCTTCGGGCCGGGTGCGGTTCGGGTGGACGCCTGGTTCGCGGGCGACGCGCAGTGGTTCCCGGCGGCGGCCGCTCGCACGCCGTGAGCGGGCAAAGAGCCCGTGTTACAGCTCGTCGGTCTTCGCCGCCATGATGAAGTCGTTGCGATGCAGTCCCTTGATCTTGTGTGTCCACCAGGTGACCGTCGTTCGACCCCATTCGGTCAGCAGCGCAGGGTGATGCCCTTCTTCCTCTGCCAGCTCGCCGACCTTCTTCGTGAATTCCAGCGCCTGCGCGAAGTCGCCGAAGGAGAAGACGCGTCTCAGGCGTTTGATTCCATCGAGCTCCACGATTTCCCAGTGGGGGACTTGGGGCTGCAATTCGGCGACCTCGGCATCCGTCACTGTCGGTGCGTCCGTGCGGCACGCGACGCACTTCATCTGCGTCAGTGTCTCCATCGCGTTGCCTCCCTTTGAATCGGCTCCTCGTCAGCGGCTGCGGTCAGCGGGGCGCGACGACCGAGCAGCCGGTCGCCTCGGCGGCGGCACGCATGCGCTCGTCGTAGGTGATGACGCGAGCGAGATCGCCGCCGAGGTGTTGCGCGGTGGCGAGGTGGATCGCGTCGAGGGTGCGAAGCTCGGCCGGCGGCAGCGTTCCCGCGGTGGCGAGGATCCGGTCGCTGATCCGGATCAGCTCGAGCCGAGAGAGTGCGTCCTGCCCCCGGCGGACCGCCGCCTGCCCGAGTGGAAGCAACGCGCGCGCCACTTCCGTCCGCGCCAGAGCGCTGCTGACCAGCGGCCTCCTCCGCCGTAGATAGCGGCCGAGCGCCGCGGACTCCGGTTCCGCGACCGCGAGCTTCACGATCGCCGAGGAGTCGAGGTAGGTGGCCCGCTCAGCGCTCATCGCGCCGCAGCCGCTCGAGCACCGCCGAGGGGGGCTCCTGCCCCGCCGGGAGCGGCAGCGGCGCCGGCAACTCGGCCAGGTCGCCGCCGGGCGGGGTCACCTCGCCCGCCGCCCGCAGGCGCTCGAGCGGCCCGGCCTCGGGCAGCGGCGAAAGGAGCGCCACCGGGCGGCCACGGTCGGTCACCTCGATCGTCTCCCCAGCCGCGACGCGCCGCAGCAACTCGCTCGCCCGCTGCCTCAACTCACGCACACCGACGCTATTCATGAGCTACTTGTAGCACATCGCTCGCATACGACACGCGCGTGCGTGTCCCATTTTCTTATCGCTTGGCTCCGCTTCGGGCGGCACGTACCCTTTGAGGCGCGAATGCCTTACTCGACCGATTACGAGTCTTTCGGCATCCCGAGCATCGCCATCGGGTTGTCGTGCCGATGCATGGCCGCGACCTCGCGAAGGGGACGCTCAACCAGATCATCCAGGCCTCCGGCGTTCAGCGCGATGAGTTCCTGAAGCTGCTGTGACACGCGAGTCGCCGCGGGACGGCGGCGACCGCTTGCTCGCACCCGTGAATCGCTAACGGCATAGGCACTCGTATGGTTCTCTCCGATGTGACGAAGAGCGTGTTGGTGAGAAGGTTGTCATTGAGCGCTCCGCCGACTGCAACAATGAAGCGCGCGAGTGGATCGCTCGACGGAAGAACATCGCCGATGCGAAAGCGCCAGCGCTGGACGACGTTCTCTTCGGTTCGCTCATTCACACCTCGAGACTAACTCTGACTTGAGTGAGGATGCAGCAGCTGCGAGTGAAGCCCAGCCGCGCCCACCTACGGAGCGACGAGCGCCCGCTCGAAGAACTCCCCTACGATCCGCACCGCGTCCGCCGGGCACTCGACCAGTTCGGCGTGGCCGATGTCCGGGAACTCGACCAGCTCGATGTGCTCGTTCTGCTCCGCCATCTTCCGCGCGCCCAGGCCGCTCGGGGCCAGGTCGGGCGGGCAGAGGATGTCGTGCGTCCCGTTCGTCATCAAGAGCGGCCGCGAGATCGTCGGGACGAGCGGCGAAGAGCTCCATGTTCTCCATCGCCAGGCAGGCCTGCCGGACCGTGTACGGGTCGTTGAGCCCGACGATGTCGCGGACGAGCTGGAAGATGTGGTGTTCGGAGTCGATGCCAAGGACGTCGACGGGGACAAACCCGCTGAAGTAGCGGCTGAAGCGGAGGCGCAGCCGGAAGGCTGTCAGGGGGGAACGGCGGTGATCCCCTCGACCTGTGCGAGGTCGCGGTCGAAGGTCGCCACCACCGTTGCCGGCTGCTTGCCCGCGACCGTGACGATCGCCGAGTCGGTGAAGCTGAGAGCACCGCCCGACTGACGCACGAACGTCTCGAGGCTCTCGAGAAAGATGTCCGAGCAGGGCACGAAGTCGACCTCGCTGCTCCCGAGCAGGGCGGTCGCCACCTTCGCAGCGGCATCGAGTCCGCGGCGGGCAAGCAGCACTGTCGTCACCTCGACGAAGACGTACTCGAGCAGGAGCGCGCGGCCCCACTCGCCGGCCACCAGCCTCTTCATAACGTTCGCGGCCGATGGGTGATGGACGTCGCGTGTGTTGTGGTACCCGACGAGGAAGCTCGAGTCGAGGACGACCACGACCCGCGCTCAGGCCCCGTAGACGACGGCGTCGATCTCCTCGCTCAGACGCTCCTGGCCCTCGCCGTAGTCTTCCGGGGCAAGATCGGCGAGGCTCGCGCTTCGCAGAGGACGCTCGGGCCGTGCGAGGTACGACCGGATCGCCTCGTTGACGAGCTCGCCGATCGTCGTTCCGGTCAGGACGGCGCGGGCTCTGAGCTGGCGGTACGCGGTCTCGTCGAGGTTCCGGATCGTGGTATCCACGCGCTCAAGCGTAACACAAGGGTGCGATGTGTTACATGGCGAGCGCGCGCTCGAAGACCTCGCCGACGATCCGCACCGCGTCCGCCGGGCACTCGACCAGGTCGGCGTGGCCGATGTCGGGGAACTCGACCAGCTCGACGTGCTCGTTCAGCTCCGCCATCCTCCGCGCGCCGAGGCCCGACGGCGCCAGGTCGGGCGGGCAGAGTATGTCGTGCGTCCCCGTTCGTCATCAGCAACGGGCGCGAGATCTTCGGGACGAGCGGCGAGAGATCCATGTTCTCCATCGCCAGGCAGGCCTGGCGGACCGTGTACGGCGACGTCGGCGCAGGCGGCGATCGTCCGCTCCGGATACGAGGCGGTGAACGCGATCGCGATCATCCCGCCCATCGAGGTGCCATGGACGAGGACGCGCTCGAGGCCGACCGCGTCCAGCAGCCCGGCGGCGTCGGCGGCCCAGCCCTCGATCGTGTACGCCTCGCGCGGGAGGCTGCTGATTCGATCCCAGCCCGCGTCCATGCCCCCGAGCGGCCTCAGTCAGGCGGACGTTTCGGGCTCGTACGTAGGGTGAAAGCCCGTCGTCACCGACGCGACGATGCCGGCCTCGTCGATCGTGATCGTCGTCGGCCAGACGTGGACGCCGAAGGCGCCGGTGATCGACCGGTGCGGGTCGGGCGCCACGACCACCCGCGGTTCGGGCGTATCCGCGAGTCCGGCGGCCTCGGTGGCGTCGCCGTCCGTGAGGATCACGGCCACGAAACCCCGATCTTCGTCCGTCTCGCTCCGAAGCCGCCGGAATTGCTCCAGGGAAGACTCCACCTCGGGCAGCGCGAAGCAGAGCGTCACCGGTCTCCCCCGCAGGTGCGCCAGCGAGAGGCGCTCGCCGGAGGCGATGTCGAGGTATGCCTCCGGCGCGAGCCGTCCGATCGCCGCCTCGGGTCGCAGCGGCAGGAACCTCGGAGACGGCGACGGAACGAGATGCTCGCGCAGGGCGGCGCTCAGCGTTCCCGGGTCGATCGGGCCGTCGTGGGACCACGCCGGCCGCCCGTCGGCGGTGACGAGCCGAAGCCCCTCGCCTGCGGAGACCCGAAACGCCTGCGCCCATTCGCCGGCGCTGTCCTCAACGACACGCACGACCGCCTCCCCCGGGGCCGCCGCGTCGCGCAGGCGGGCTGCCGCCGGTTGGTCGAGGCCGCCTTCGGGGATCAGCGCGAGCACGAGCAGGCCAGCGTCGTCGCGGCGCGCGGTGCCGATGCCCTCGAACACGGCGTCCACGCTCCCCTGCTCCGTCGCACCGCCGACGTGGTAGAGCAGGGTGTTGAACGGTTGCGCGCTCGCTCCGCCGTGGCCGGCCTCGACGACGGCGTCGGCTCCGACCTTCCACTTCAGACGGGCGATCGCGATGTCCTCGAGAAACGAGGGCGGCTCAAGCTGCACGGAGACGCAGCCGTTGGCAACGGCGGGAACCTCCGCCCCGGTCGCCGGGTCGATGACGAGACCCTGGATGGTGAGGCAGACCCGGCCGCCCTGGATCGGCCCGCCTGCCGGGTGCGGTAGACCGGGCATCGGGAGGTCGGGCTGGATCACGAAGCGGTCGACGAGCGACTGCCGTGCGACGTCCGCGGACGACGGATCGGGCTGCCACAGCCAGTGGAACGCCACGATCCTCCCACCCGGAAACCAGCTGAGAAACGCGCCGTAACCGGTCGCGTCCGGGAGCGGGTCGAACTGCACGCGGCCCCGCGCCCGCGGCGTCAGCGATACCGAGCCGCGCAGCACCAGGCCGTCGTTCGTGAACTCCGCCGCGTCGATCACCGACTTGGCCTTGTCGTCGCTGATCTGCAACTGGGTGTCGAGGAACTCTCCGAACTGCGAGATCCCGGCCAGCTGCGGGGCGGCGGCCGCGAATACGTTCGGCAGCTGCGAGTTGTAGTTCGAGCGGATTGCGTCTTCGATCACGCTCTCGACCAGGCCGATGCCGCCGAAGTGCGCGCTCACGGCCGGGCCGCCCTTCGGTACCAGGAAGAGCGAGTGCTGGGCTGGGCTGAAGCCGAGCAGGATCCGGTGCTTGATCGTGAAGGTGCCGTTGGGGGCGATGCTGGACGAGGTGTCGCCCTTGCCCTGAATGGTCAGATCGAAGGCGGCGCAGGTCCCACCGGCCGGGAGCGTGTCCAGGCCCCATTGCACGGTCGCCGAGGTGATCTTGATCGTGTAGTCGGCGCTGAGGACGAGAAACTGGACGTGGGCGCTGATCGTCGTCGCTTCGAGTGCGTCGAGCTGCGGCCGGAGCAGGCTGAGGATGTACTCGCGGCCGGCGGCGAACGCGAAATCCCGGCCCGCGGTGACGATGTTCTTGATCTGCCTCGGCCGTTCGGTACCCGCCGGACCCGGAAAGAGCTCGAACCCTACGGCGACCGCCTGGCTTCCGCCGGCGGACAGGCTGATCAGCTTCCGGTCGACCAGGTAGCCGACCATCGGATGCCCGCTCGGCATCGCGAACGACGTCTTCAGGAGCGCGACGATCTGCTTCGCGATCGCCGCGTCGTGTGAGGTGTTGCCTTCCGACTTGAACGAGACGCGAGTCGCATCGAGGTCGAACACGAACCGCGGCGGCAAGAAGAAAGCACCGTGCGGTGAGCCTGCACCGGCGATCTCCTTCAGGCCGTATTCGGCCCGCAGGACGCCGTGGACGAACTTCGGGAACGGCGCCGAGCCGGAGCTGGGTATGAAGCGGGCCCGCAGCCAGATGTGCACGGCGACGCGGTCCTGCGCAAGGTGCAAGAGCTCGACCTGGGGCACTCCGGCCTGGACGCGTGCCGAGCCCTGAACGCCGGCGACGCGCGTCGCCGGGGTGTCCCCGATTCGGACGAAGGCGCTGTGGGGCACGGTCGGCGAGACGACGTTGGGGATGCCCTCGTTCTGGTGCATGGTCGCGAGCAGCCGGTTGATCGTGCCCGCGCTCACCTGAAGGACGGCATCGTGCTGACCGGTCAGAGGGTTGGCCATCGACTCAGGCTCCGTTGAAGTAGACCTGGAGTCCGTTCGCCGGGTCGCGCGACTTGATGCGAAACTCGTGTACCCGATCCTTCTGCAGGGCTGCCTGGTCGTTGGTGCCGAACACGACGGGGGTGTTGCCGTTGTGGAGGAACACCTTGCACGTGCACCTGATCCGGTCGCGGGTCCCCACGGTCGAGGACAGGATCGAGTCGGAGGCTCCAGGGTCCTTGAGGGGGTCGATCTTGGGCGGCACGGGGAGCGGTATCTGCTTCGAGGTGATCACCGCCGGGGGCGGCTGAGGACGAAGCAGAGCGGGAGCGGTGCCGGCCGACGACTCGAGCGACCAGGTGACCTCGATCTTGACCACCGGACTGTTGAACCCCTGGTTGAGATTGGCGTCCATCTCGAGGCGGAACGATGTCCGCGGCGGGTCGGGCGGGGGAGGCGGCGCGCCGGGTGGGGCCGGGGCGGCCGGAGTGGTGTCCGGCGGTTGACCGGGCGCCGACGTGAAGTGGGCGCACCCGACAAACAGGAGCGGCAGCGCGACGACCAGCAGCACGGCCGGGGTGAGGAGCACGAACCAGTCGATCGTCACGTCGCCTCCATCAGGTTCCGATCAGCATCAGGCCGGCGAGGGAAAAGGCGACCAGGACCAGTGAGAGCAGCAGCATCGCGTCGATCCGGGCCCGCTCGGCCCGCAGCGGTTGGAGCACCGCCCGGGAGGCGCCGTAGCCCGCGACGACGAGCAGGAACAGCTCGCCCGGTCGGTGCACCGCAGGCCACACCAACGGCGCCGCGGCGAGAAGCATCGCCGCCGCTCCCGCCTCCAGCAGCTGCGTCGGCACACGCCGCGCCCGTTGCCCGGTCACGTCGCGAAGCGACAGCGCCAGGCGCCCGTCGGTGATCCGGCCGGCGCAGCATCCGTTCAGCAGGCAGCCGATGCGGGTGCACACCATCGCCGAGAGGAGCAGAAAGCTGGTGACGTCCCAGTAGCGCCAGTACGGGAGGTCGAGCGCGGCCAGCACCCCGACGGAAGCGGGGAGCATGACGAGCAACCCTCCATAGAGCGCCATCCCGCCCGAAGAGCGGTTCACGATCAGCCGGAGATCGCCCTTGTAGGCGTGCCAGTGGCCGGCCACGTACATCAGCCGGGCGCCGGCCAGCGCGGCGGGCAACAGCACGAATGTCGCCGCGTACACGCGCACCGGTGAGATTCCCGCTGCGTGTGCGGCGGCGTTCTGCGCGACCACTCCGAGCACGACACCGAGGTAGAACATCGCCTGGTAGCTCGGCACCTGCATTCCGCGAACCGCCACCAGCGTCGGCCGCATCAGCGCGTGCTCCAGAGCGTGAACGCAATGCCGCAGGTGATCGCGGCGTCGGCGAGATTGAAGACCGGCCAGCCGCGCACGTCGACGAAGTCGACAACCGCTCGCCCGAGCACACGATCGGCCGCGTTGCCCGTCGCTCCCCCGGCGGCCAGACCGAGCCCGGCCTGCGCGAGCAGATCGGTTCCGAAAACGGTCTGGGCGATCAACGCGCTGCCGACGATCGTCGGCAGCCAGAAGGCGACGACGAGCAGGCGGTTGCCCACCAGGCGCCGGTTGCGGACGTGGCGAAGGCGCACCGGCACCACCCGTGCTTCGGGCACGGCGCGCCCGGGAACGAGGCAGCGCACGACGATTGACTTCGTGAGGTAATCCGTCACGAACGCGGCCGCGAATGCGAGCGCGAACATGGCGCGGAGCCTACGGGGTCGATCGACCCGAGTAAAGACCCGCCCAGGCACCCGTTTCCCGGCTGGAACCGGCGGGGAGGGCCGCCCCCACGGCCCCGCTCTCCCCACCCGCCGAATCCCTGTAGGCCGGCGGCGAGCCTCTCCTGTTTCGGGATCCGCCGGCCGGCCCATCTGTTACGACGCAGCAGACTCGGTTTCCTTACGCTCCCATTACCGCCTAGAATGGCCTCGCACCCAAGGGGGGAGCGCAGTGGCCGCAACAGGCCAGGTGGAGCACCAGACCGACGAGGGCCGCCCGGCCCTGATCGCCGACGCAAGCGGCGACACCTTCGCGGACCTGTACCAGCGTCACTTCCAGGAGCTGTACGACTTCGCGGTCCGGATCGTCCGCGACGGCGAGACGGCGGCGGACATCGTCCAGAGCGCCTTCACGCGGATCTGGGAGCATGCCCGGCGCGACGCGAAGGTCGACAATCCGCGCGCCTGGCTGTTCCGCGTCACGCACAACGCCGCGATCGACGAGCTGCGCCGGAGGAAGCGGCTCAGGAGCCCGAGCGGCTCCGAGGGCGAGGCCGAGTTCGATTTCGCCGCCTTGCCCGATCCCACCGGGCGCGAGCCCGCGAGCCTGCTGATCGAGAAGGAGGTAGCCGAGCTCGTCTGGTCGACGGCGGCGGCGATGAACGCGCAGGACTACGCGCTCCTCGATCTGCACGTGCGTCGAGAGCTCGCCAACGACGAGCTGGCCGAGCAGCTGGGGTTGACCGCCGGGGCTCTCCACACGCGGCTCTCGCGCGTGAGGAGGTCGTTCGAGGACGCTCTCAGCACCACCCTCCTCGCACGCCGAGGACGGCGCGACTGCGACGCGCTCGACCGGCTGCTGACCGAGCTGGACGTCCCGGTCTCGAGCCCGGAAGCGCGCCGCGCGGTGCAGGAGCACGTCCGCGACTGCGACACCTGCCAGGAGAGCAAGAAGCGCTACGTCACCCCGGCCGAGATCCTGGCGGGCCTCGCCCCGATCCCGCTCACGCCGGGCCTCATGGAAGGAATCTGGGGACGCATCTCGGAGACGATCGGCTTGAACGGCTCCGGCCCCCGACGGGGGCAGCCCGACACCGTAGCGGGGGGCGCTGCGGGCGCCGCTGCGGGCGCCGCGGTCGTCGCCGCCGGCTCTCGGCACGAGTCCCTCCCGGCCGCGTCCTCGTCCTCGGTCGCCCACGCGCCGCTCGGCCGGCTGCTCGCGCCGCTGAAGTCGCAGGCCGTGCTGCTGTCGGCCCTGGGTCTCGCCGCCGCCGCCGCTATCGCAACTGGGCTGGTGCTCCTCCTTACCGGCGGCTCGGCTCCGCACGATCCGAAGTTCGTCTGGAGCCCGAGTCATGACGCGGGCGTGCGCTCGAGCGACGCTCGCGTCGAGATGGCGTGGTCGCGCCAGCCGCAAGCCGTCGCCTACTCGGTGCTCTGGAGTCACAAGCCCCGCGACGAGCCCGACGCGGTCTCGGATCTTCCGGGAACGGCGCTCGGCACGACCAGCCCCCCGCTGGCACCGGGCCGGTGGTACTTCTCCCTCCGCACCGAGAACAAGAGCCACCGCTGGACGCACACCGTGTTCCGGGGGCCGTACCTGATCGTGCCGGCGGCGGTCCCGAACGGGTCCCAGTCGTCGGGTTCGCAGCAGCCGGGTACCGCGGGTACCACGCACACGCCGAAGCAGACGCCGACGTCCCAGGCTCACCAGCCGGGGTCGTCGTCGGGCGCGACGGGCACGGGCGGCGGCTCGGGCACCACCGGCTCCGGCACGAGCGGCTCCGGCACGAGCGGATCGACCGGCTCCGGTGCATCCGCCGCCGGGGGGTCGGGGACATCGGGCGCGAACGGAGCGGCGGGTACGTCGCCGTCGCAGGGAACGGGCTCGGGCTCACCCGCGGGCGGCGGCGGCGCCGGAGGCGGTGGCGGTGGCAGCGGCGGTGGCGGTGGCAGTGGCGGTGGCGGCGGCTCCCCGCCGGGCGGAACGACCGCTCCGCCGACCAACCCCACCACGACCACACCGGCCACCGGGCCCGCTTCGCCTCCCGGCGGCGGTCCGTTCCGTCCGCCGCCGGTCGACTCGACGCCCCCGTCGGGACAGACGGTCGAGCTCGTCGACGGGCCGTACTACCGGACGGCGGCCGTCCGGCTGAGCCTCGAGGTCGGCACCGACGACCGCTCGGGGGTCGACCCCGGCAGCGGGGTGATCGAGCGCTCGGGCGCCGTGCTCGCCGGCGGCTCGTGCGCAAGCTGGGGCGTGTGGGCAACCGTCGTCCTCCACGGCCGCGCCGACGTCGGCGTGACCGGCGGACGGTGCTACCGGTACCGGTTCGCGGTCGCCGACCGCGCCGGGAATCGCTCGGCCTTCTCGCGCCCGAGCAAGACGGCGATGGTCGACATGACGCCGCCGGACCCGCCCGCGCTTTCGATCTCCGCCGGCGGCACCGACACCTTCGTCTCCGGCACGACGGTCTTCTACCGGCCCGCAGGGAGCGGGGGCTCGTTCACGGTTGCGGCGATCTCGAACGACGCCGGCTCTGGGTTGAAGAACATCGCCTTCCCGGGTCTCGCCGGCGGCTTCACGCCGCCCGGCGTCGTTTCGCGCACCGGGCCTCCCTTCGAGGTCGCCTACACGTGGCCGGGCGGCGGCACCGAAGCGGGCTCGAAGACCGTGGTCGCCTACGACCGCGCGAACAACTCCCGGGAGGCGACGTTCACGCTTGTCCCCGACGGCGCCGGTCCGGTCGGCATGTCCGCGCAGGTCTCCGGCGGGTCGTGGTTCACGACCGAGTCCGTGCCGGTGGGCGTTGCGGTGGGCTCGGACGCGGGCTCGGGCCTCAATCCCGGCTCCCTGGTGGTGGAACGGGACTCGGCGTCCCTCGCCGGCGGTGCCTGCGGCGATTTCGCGGGCGCCTGGTCGGCCGTGGCGCTGACCGGGAGTGCCGACACAGGAGTCAGCGGGGGCCACTGCTACCGGTATCGGGTCAGCGTCTCCGACAAGGTCGGCAACCGGTCGGCGTCGCCACCGACCGACGCGGTGCGGGTCGATACGTCGCCGCCGGCGAAGCCGGACCTGAAGCTCAGCGAGTCGTCGTCGAGTCTGTTCGTCTCCGGGAGGACGCTCTTCTACCGACCGGGGAAGTCGAAGGACTCGCTTCGCTTCTCCGTCCGGGCGACGACGAGCGACTCCGAGTCCGGGATCGCAGGCGTGCGCTTTCCCGGGGTCTCGGGAGCGGACGGCGGCGGCGTCGACGAATCGGAGCCGTACGAGACCGACTACACCTGGCCGGCTGGGCCGGACACCGGGAGCACGGAGTCGGTCACCGCGACGAACGGCGCCGGCCTGTCGGCGAGCGACAGCTTCAGGCTCGTGCCCGACGTCAGCGGGCCGACCGGCGTATCGGTCGGCCTGGCCGGAGGGCCCTCCTTCCCCGACGGCGCGGCGGTGCCCCTGACGATCAGCTCAGGTGACGACGCGGGATCCGGCGTCGTCACGAGCTCACTGGTGGTCGAGCGTGACTCGGCTCCGCTCGGCCGGGAGGGCTGCGGCTCCTTCAAGGGGGCGTGGCAGGCGGTCGACCTGCACGGGCGCGAGGACACGAGCGTTGCCGCCGGAAACTGCTACCGCTACCGGGTCAGCGTCTCCGACAACGTCGGTAACCAGTCGGTCTCCGAGCCGAGCGCCGAGGCGACGGTCGAGCTGCCCGCCTCACAGTGCGACGAGAAGGCGCGCAAAGACGATTGCTCCACCGACCCGCCCCCCTGCAAGCCGGACGACCGCAAGCAGGAGGGCGACTGCTCCTGCAAGCCGGACGACCGCAAGCAGGAGGGCGACTGCTCCTGCAAGCCGGCCGACAGCAAGCAGAAGGGCGACTGCTCCTGCAAGCCGGCCGACCGCAAGCAGGAAGGCGACTGCTCCTGCAAGCCGGACGACCGCAAGCAGAAGGGCGACTGCTCCGACGAGCCGCCCTCCTGCAAGCCGGACGACCACAAGCAGAAGGACGGCTGCTCCGACGAGCCGCCCTGCAAGCCGGACGACCGCAAGCAGGAAGGTGAGTGCCCGGGACCCGAGAAGCCGAGCCCGCCCGGCTCCGATGCCGGCCCTGTTGCTGCGACCGAGGTCTCGGTGCTCGAGGCTCCGCCCACGACTCCCGAGGGAGGCTCGTAAGGTTTTTCGCGTAGCTCCGTCTCAACTCAGGAATGGGGACGGGGAGAAGCGAGAACCGCTCTGATGTACGGCTGTCGTCGCGCCGCCGGATCTGTTCGGTCGGAGCGCGATGAGCAGGATCCGCGTTCTTCTCGCCGACGACCACCCGCTGATCCGCGAGGGGGTGCGCAGCGCCCTTGCGGACGTCGAAGACCTGGAGGTGGTGGGCGAGGCGGCGGACGGCCGACAGGTGCTCCCGCTCGTCCGCAGCTGCGCTCCCGACGTCCTCCTGCTCGACCTCCGTCTGCCCGGCATCGACGGATTGACCTGCCTCGAGCTGCTGACCGAGCGTCATCCGGCCCTGAAGGTGATCGTCATGTCGGCGCTCCTCGATCGAGAGCACATCGAGGCGGCGCTCACGCGCGGCGCCTGCAGCTACGTCGGCAAGAGCATCAATCCGCTCGATCTCCCGTCGGCGGTTCGCCAGGCGGTCGAAGGCTGCGTCTACAACGTGGTCGTGTCCACCGGCACCGACCAGCCGGTGCAGGGGCGCGGCGCCGGCCTGACCGACCGCGAGTGCACGATCCTCGCCGGCGTCGCGCGCGGGCTGTCGAACCGGGCGATCGGGCGCGAGCTCTGGGTCACCGAGCAGACGGTCAAGTTCCACCTGACCAACATCTACCGGAAGCTCGCCGTCAAGAACCGAGTCGAAGCCGCCGCCGCCGCCTACCGGCTCGGGATCGGCAGCAACCCGACGCTCGACCGCCTGCCGAGCGCGCCGGCTGCCTGACGCTACGCCGCGTCAGCGCCCGCTCTCGGGTGACGACGGCCGGCCGGCGAGGCCGAACGGGTTGCCTTCCGAGTCGCGGCAGACGGCGAACCGCTCGCCGGGGTGGACGACGTCGCCGCCGAGTGCGACGACGCCTTCGAGTGCCGCCGCGAGATCGTCCGCGCGGAAGTAGGGGAGGGAAAACCGGTCGCCCGGCCCCGGCCCGCGCAGGTGGACGCCGACCTCTGGCTCTCCCAAGCGCGTTTGCACACCGGTGCCCTCGTCTGCGCTCCGATCGCGGAGCTCGACGTCGAGGAGCCCGGCCCAGAACCGCTGCGCCCGACCGAGGTCGTCGGCTGGGAACTCGACGAGCGCCAGATGCTCCACCGGTCAACCCTATGGCACCGGCCGCGACGGCCGTGTAGAAACGCTGTGTGGACCCCGCTCGGGTGAGCCTGCTCCGCTGGCTGCGCCGGCAGCTGCGCCAGCCGTTGCCGGCGCGCGAGCATCTCGAGGCGGCGGTGGAGAACGACGATCCCCGTGAGGCGCGCCGCCTGCTCGCGGATGCGCCGTTCTCGGGATCGCAGCGGCAGTTCGTCGATGAGCTGCTCGACGCGTGGGACCGCGAGGCCGCCGCCAGACGGCGCGGCTGACGTCCGACAGCCTGCCGTCCTTCTACGCCTGGCCGCCGCTCGGCTCGCTCGTCGACGGGCAGGTGTACATCAACACCGCCACCGCGAGCGACTTCGCGCTCGACCTCGGCGCAACCGACGGTTAGTCGACCGGACGCCTGACGACGGAGAGTCCCCAGGCCTCGCCGGAGGCAAACAGCTCGTCGGGATCGACGTCGTCGAGCCAGCCGATGAAGTGCTTCGAGGGATCCTCCGCGGTCGCGCCGTAGACGGCCTGCCGTTCCTCGGCCGGAGGCGGCTCGGGGCGCTCGAGACGGTCGAGCTCGGCTTCCCGTTCCTCGCTGGCGGGCCCCTCCATGTATCCGCGCGGCACTGCCGGGAAGCGTAACGGCCAGAGCCGGCGCGAGACTGAGGGCGATGGCGATGACCGAGCGACAGCGCGAGCTGTGCACGACGAGCCGCTGGGACTTCTCCGACCTGCGCGCGCTGTACGTGAACTGCACGCTGAAGCCGTCCCCCGCCGTCTCGAACACCCAGGGGCTGATCGACGTCTCCGTGTCGATCATGGAGGCGAACGGGGTGATCGTCGATCAGGTCCGCGCGGTCGACCATGCGATCGCTCCCGGCGTCTACCCGGACATGCGCGAGCACGGCGCCGCGGTCGACGAATGGCCCGATCTGTACGAACGCGTGCAGGTCGCCGACATCCTCGTCCTCGGCTCGCCGATCTGGCTCGGCGAGAAGTCGTCCGTTTGCACGCAGGTGATCGAGCGGCTGTACGGCAACTCGTCCCAGCTGAACGAGCAGGGCCAGTACGCGTACTACGGCAAGGTCGGCGGCTGCCTGATCACCGGCAACGAGGACGGCGTCAAGCACTGCTCGATGAACATCCTCTACTCACTCCAGCATCTCGGCTACGCGATCCCGCCGCAGGCGGACGCCGGCTGGATCGGCGAGGCCGGCCCCGGCCCGTCCTACCTGGACGAAGGCTCGGGCGGGCCGGAGAACGACTTCACGAACCGGAACACGACCTTCATGACCTGGAACCTGCTGCATCTCGCGCGGCTGCTGAAGGACGCGGGCGGGATTCCGGCGCACGGGAACCAGCGCTCGCTCTGGGACGCCGGCTGTCGGTTCGACTTCCCGAACCCCGAGCACCGCTAACGGGTTAGGAGGGAGAAGTCGCGAAAACGCGACCTACCGTGGACATCTGCCGCGAATCAGTGCTAATTTGCAGCCGAATCGCCGCTGGTCAGGCGGGGATGTAGACGATCTTCAGGAGGTCGGCGCTCGCAACGAAGGCACCTGTCTTCGTGCTGCAGGTGACCCGCACGCGGAGCTCGCCGCCCGCCTTCTTCACGTACGTGCTCGCCG
This sequence comes from uncultured Actinomycetes bacterium, assembly GCA_963803325.1. Taxonomy (GTDB): domain Bacteria; phylum Actinomycetota; class Thermoleophilia; order Gaiellales; family Gaiellaceae; genus DATBLE01. Next base: position 665,860 of record CAWDLU010000001.1, read on the forward strand.
CACCTGGCGGAGCTAGGTCGGCTATGAGTGCTTCCGTTGTTCCGACCGGCCGGGTGTCGAGGGCCACCCACTTCTTAGTCGTCCACTGGTAGATCGCCACGACCTGCGAGCAGGTGAGCGAGTTCAGCCCCGAGTAAGTAACTCTGACGCTGGACAGGGCGCTGGGGACTGTCTTGAACTTGCCGTACCAGGCTGACTTCCGCGTCGCGGTCTTCGTCGACTTCACCTGCAAGAAGCTGCCGTCGTCGACGGCCAGGCTGGCGGCGCTGCCTCCACCGGCCGAACCGGTAGTCACAACCACAGCAGTCGGCACCTTCGCCACCTTCGCCGTCGGCGTCACACTGTTCGACGGATCGGATGGCCGGCTTGAACCAACAGCGTTCGTCGCGATCACATTGAACGTGTAGGCGACTTCGTTCGACAACCCGCTGACGACAGCGCTGGTCGTGCCCCCTCCGACAGTCGAGGTATGGCCGCCAGGCGATGACTTGATCTCATAACTTGCGATCGGCCCTCTTCCGCTGAAGATCGGCGCGGCCCAGGTCACAGTCGCAGATCCGTTCCCCGCAACGGCTGAGGCGTTGGTCGGTCGATATGGAAGAGATGGAACGTCAGCAAAGGACCCTCCGAGCCCGACCCGGTCGAGCGTGTAGTCGGTGCCTGTCTGGTACCAGACCCCACCGTGCGTGAACGCGGTCGACCCGTTCGACAGCAGCGGCACGAAGTTCAACCCGCTCGCCCCCCGCGGCGTCACCAAGCCGAGATCGCTCAGCCCGTCCCCGTTGAAGTCACCGCCGAACAGGCGCACCTGATCGAGCGTGTAGTCGGTGCCTGTCTGGTACCAGACCCCACCGTGCGTGAACGCGGTCGACCCGTTCGACAGCAGCGGCACGAAGTTCAACCCGCTCGCCCCCCGCGGCGTCACCAAGCCGAGATCGCTCAGCCCGTCCCCGTTGAAGTCACCGCCGAACAGGCGCACCTGATCGAGCGTGTAGTCGGTGCCTGTCTGGTACCAGACCCCACCGTGCGTGAACGCGGTCGACCCGTTCGACAGCAGCGGCACGAAGTTCAACCCGCTCGCCCCCCGCGGCGTCACCAAGCCGAGATCGCTCAGCCCGTCCCCGTTGAAGTCACCGCCGAACAGGCGCACCTGATCGAGCGTGTAGTCGGTGCCTGTCTGGTACCAGACCCCACCGTGCGTGAACGCGGTCGACCCGTTCGACAGCAGCGGCACGAAGTTCAACCCGCTCGCCCCCCGCGGCGTCACCAAGCCGAGATCGCTCAGCCCGTCCCCGTTGAAGTCACCGCCGAACAGGCGCACCTGATCGAGCGTGTAGTCGGTGCCTGTCTGGTACCAGACCCCACCGTGCGTGAACGCGGTCGACCCGTTCGACAGCAGCGGCACGAAGTTCAACCCGCTCGCCCCCCGCGGCGTCACCAAGCCGAGATCGCTCAGCCCGTCCCCGTTGAAGTCACCGCCGAACAGGCGCACCTGATCGAGCGTGTAGTCGGTGCCTGTCTGGTACCAGACCCCACCGTGCGTGAACGCGGTCGACCCGTTCGACAGCAGCGGCACAAAGTTCAACCCGCTCGGGCCACGCGGCGTCACCAACATGACATCGCGCTCACCATCGCCGTCGAAATCACCGCGCACAAACGCAGCGCCGTCGTCAGGGCAACCGTGGTTAATTGCAGGCCCTCTTTGGGTCGGGCAAGCATCGGTGCCGTCGTTGGGAACTCCGTCTCCGTCGCTGTCGCTAGGTCCGCCGCCGCCTGAGATGTTCAGATATGAGCCCGGATCGATATCCGTCCAGGTTCCATAGCCTCCACCGCCGGCTGAGTGAACTTCGAAATGGAGGTGGCAACCCGTCGTGGCCCCAGTCCCGGACCCGCCTCCTGAGTGAGCCAGGAGGTCTCCGGCGTGCAGCACCTGGCCGACTGAAACAACGACCGGTGCCTCAGCGTGGCCGAGGAGCACGTCTGTACCGTCGGGCAGTCGGACGCGAGGATAGTACGGGCCGAGGCCGCTTGAAGAACCTCCGCCTTCTCCGATCGAGATGACTTGGACAGTCGTCGGCGCATAAAGCGAGGTGTTGCAGGGCATCCCAATGTCTACGCCCTGGTGCCATCGAGGCTTCGCTGCCGGGCAGTTTCGTCCGGTCGAGCTGGGCGGAAACGGTTCATAGACGACGTCTGTACATCCCCACGCCTGTGTAACGCCATAATCACCAACCCACCACGTCGAGGTTTGTGCTGATGCCAACGGGACGGGAAGCAAGAGAACAACAAGCAGCAATGGGGCGAGCAGAGCCCCCGGGAGTCTCTTCACGGTTGCCTTTGTGCGAGAAGCCAACGTGATGACACTACAACCAGCAGAAGCGCCTGCCTAGCCTCGGAGGTCATGATCTGGGGTGGAGCCTGCGCATTTTTGTCCCGCTTCACGAAATCTGGCAGGGGGGTTAGTGTCGGGCTCTTCGTGAAGGGAGCGATCCGTGGCACGTCCTTCTGTTTTCTCTGTTGAAGACAAGTTCCGGCTTGTCCTCGCAGTCATCAGCGGCGAGCTGACGATGGCGGAGGCCGCTCGCCGCGGGAAGGCGAGCGAGCAGTCGATCTCGACTTGGAAGCGGCAGTTCTTGGAGGGCGGCAAGGCCGGCCTGGCCGAGAGCGGCCGTGTCCAGCCGAGCCAGCGAGAGCGCGGGCTTCTCGAGGAGAACGAGGAGTTGAAGGCGGCACTGGGTGAGGCGCACGTCGAGCTGCGCGTCTGGAAGAAGAGCGCGGAGTACCGGCTGGGCCCTACGAGGACCTCGAGGTGATCCGGGTCGAGGCGGGGATGCCGACTTCGAGGTTCGTGTGCCTGCTGGGCATCCCGGAGCGCTCGTATCGGCGCTGGCAGTCTCGTCAGCGGCACGGCCGGCCGGTGCGGGGACCGTGGCCGGCGCCGGCGGCCGACCGGGTCGAGCCGGTCGCGATCACCTACGCGGACCGCTTCCCCGCCTGGGGCCACCGCAAGATCGCGATGCTGATGCGCATCGACGGCCACCACGCCCCCGACTCGACCGTGCTGCGAGCGCTGAAGCGCACAGGACGGGTGCTTCCAGTTGACTACCAGGCCGAACGACGCCAGCACGCCGAGGCGCGGCGGGCGGCGTTCGTGGCGCCGCCGTGCGGGCCGAACCAGGTCTGGCAGCTCGACTTCAGCGAGTTCGAGACCCGTCAGGGCGGCATCTGGCGGATCGGCGGGATCGCCGACTACTGGTCGAAGCTCGAGCTCGGCTGGCACGTCTCGACGACCCAGAACCACCGGGACGCGATCGAGACGGTCGAGCGGGCGATCGCCGAGAGCGAGCAGCTGCTCGGCCGGCCGCTCACCGAGGCGCTCGTCGACGAGGCAACCCGGGAGATCCACCCGATCGCGCTCGTCACCGACGGATGAAAGTCAAGTGGACGTTGGCGGTGGCTGGTGGGATCCTTTCGGTGGGTGCGGGTGACCGACGTAGCGAAGAGCAGACGGTTGGGGGCTTCATGGAGTCTGTCGCGCGGCTTTGCCCTTCGAGGGCCTTGAAGATGCGCGCCCCGGTGTCGCGCCCGCACCCGTTTTCGTCGGGCCGGCTGCTTTCCAGTCGGCAATCGTGCGGCGGTAGGCGGTCTCCGCTTGGCGGGCGAGCTCGCGTTCGGCCTGACGGGTCTGCGCGTTTTTGTTGCCGGCGATCCCGCGCACGCCTTTCCGTGGCGGGGCGCCTGCGGCGAGCTCGAGCTGGCGGATCTTCGAGCGGGTCATCGAGGGGCGCTTATAGGCGTAGTCCTGCTCGCGGGTCAGCAGACACCAAAACAGGCAGGCGAGCTTGCGGGCGGTTGCGGTCGCCGCGACCTGCGGGCCTTTGCGGGCGCGGATCCGCTCGAAGAACGCCCGCAGCGGCCCCGGCGTCTGGGCGACCGACCAGGCGGCCTCGCCGAGCATCCCGCGGGCGAGGCTGGAGCCAGCCTTGCTGATCCGGCCGTGGCGGGCTTCGGCGTTTCCGGATTGCCGCACCCGCGGGTCGAGGCCGAGGTAGCCGACCAGCTGCCGTGCGGAGGCGAAGCGGCGGATGTCGCCGACCGAGGCCATGAACGCCGCCGCCGTGTGCAGGTTGACGCCGGGGATGGTCATCAACCTGAGGATCTCCGGCGAGTCGAGCGCCTGCGTGGCGAGCGCCGCCTCGAGCGCCTTGATCTCCGTGTCGAGGAAGTCGATCTGGCGAAGGCAGCCGTCGAGGGTCAGCCGCTCGTCGATCGGCAACTGCAACCCGGCCAGCCAGGCCCGACCCGTCTTACCGAAGCAGTCGGTTACCGGCGGCCGGCCGCAGAGGTTGCGCGCCGGTACCGCATGCGCCTCATTCTTGGCGCGTGTGCGGGCGCGAACGAGCCCCTCACGCCGCGCGCACAGTCGCCGTAGCGCCCGTGTCCGCTCATCCGGCGCCCACACCGTCTCCAGAAACCCGGACGCGGCCGGCCTCGCCAGCGTCCGCGCGTCCAGCCGATCGGTCTTCGCCTTCGCCCTGCTGATCTGCGGCAACTTGCGCGTATTCGCGACCACCACCGCCGCAACATGCGGCTCGATGATCTCCGCGATCAGCCCCGCGCCGCTTGTCGCCTCCAACGCCACCACGTCATCCGCAGCGAGACTCCCCGCGAACAACTCGAGCTGATCAAGCCGGCTGTCGATCCGACCCGCCGACCGCACCTGGCCGTCCTGCTCGGCGATCGCGATCTCGCAGAAGTCGCGATGCACGTCCATCCCAATGAACCTCACCGATCCCTCCCTCCTCGACGTCGATGGGGGAAGCGGGCGGGCGAAGCGACAACGACGGATACGTGCTCACAGCACACCCGGGCAGGTCGCAGGGGCGGCCACGAACAACGCCGGGCTCGCAGCCCATCGGTTACCGGCGGCCTGCCCAACCTGTGCTTCCCAGGAGCAGCCCCCGTCCCGGGACACCGATCCTGCCCAGAACGCCGGACGACTCCACCGGCGCAGCTTCATCCCCGGACAATGGTTGCTGCTTCAAATCGGTCCGCTTCGCCGCCTACATCGAGAAGCGGCCAGAGCTGATCCACATCCGCACCCGCCGCAAGAGCCCGAACCAAAACGGCGTTCGTGAGTGTGCCTTCGGCTCGCTCAAGTACGAGCACCTCTACCGGCTCGAGATCGACGACGGCCACCAGCTCGGCGTCGAAGTCGAGACCTACCGAGAGCTCTTCAACACCATCCGACCCCACGAAGCGCTCGCCATGCGCCGCCCACTCGACGTCCACCTCGAAGCCTGCCAGCATGCTCAGACCACCAAGTCAACCGAGCCCGAAACCCTGCCACTTTCGTGAAGCGGGACATCCTCATACGTCGAACTCAGGAAGATTCGCATCAGGAGAGAGTCAAACAGGCATCCCGGACGCGCAAAGCCACGCTTGCCTCCGACGCGCTCGGCGCCGGCGCCGGTCTCCCGGAAGTCTTCTCGCGAACGCTTCCTCCGGTTAGGTTGAGCTTGTGCCGTCGACCGTCTCGAACCTCTTGGATGCAGCGGGCCTGAAGAGCTCGGCAGTCGTTCCCTGGGGTACAAGGCCGGCGCCGCCGGAGGGCATGCAAGTCGCAACTGGCATCTACATCGTCGCGCTTACGAAGCACCGGGGCAGCCTTGAAGGCACGATCCCGACGGCGCCGATCTCGGTAGCCGCAGTGGACGAGCTCCTGACGGTTCGGCCCGAGCTCACCCTCGACGGCATCCGACCAACCCGCGAGCAGCTCGTCAAGAGGCTGGCTGCCTTCTGGTTCTCCGACGAAGTGGTGCTCTACATCGGTCGGGCCGGATCCCGCAAGAGTTCACCGGCCGAGGGCGAACTCGCCAAGCGTGTCAAGGAGTACTACGACACGCCACTGGGAGCGAGGTCACCTCACGCGGGCGGCTGGCCAATAAAGACACTGGGCTGCCTCGACGGGCTCTTCGTGCATTACGCCTACTGTGCTGGCTTCAAGGATGCTGAGGATGGATGCCTCGCTCAGTTCGTGAAGCATGTGTCCGAGAGAACCCTCACGAGTCTCCGAGACCGGGTGCGAGTGATGCCCTTCGCCAACCTGGAGTACCCAACGGGGAATCGAAAGAAGCATGGGATCGACGGTGCCCGAGCACCAAGAGCGTAAGAGCGGAATGGATTCAAGTTTCACGCTCTGGGCTCGAGCAAAAGGGGTGATTTTCCAGGCCTTCTCCGTTGTCGTGTCCACGGTTCGCGGCGTTTTCCCGCCCCCTCCCTCCTAACCCGGCCCGCGGCTATCCTGCGTCGGGCCGCCCCCGTCGACTAGCGGTCCAGGTCGCGGCCCTTTCAAGGCCGTAGCGCGGGTTCGAATCCCGCCGGGGGCAAATCTCCCTGATCCAGTCAGCTGGTTGCCGTCCTGGGTTCGAATAGCTCGATCGAGGCGATGCGGTCGACGCTTCGATCGAAGCTGGCGATCGTCCGAATTTGCGAGCTCTCGGCGCAGGCAACGAGGTAAGCCTCTGCGAAGTCAAGCCGGTCGACCTCGTATACCTCCAGAGCGCGGAGAAGGAGTGCGTCATCGACGACGACCGTCGCGGGGAACCCGATGATCGCGCGGGCGAACTCGGCGATCCGCTTCCGCGGAACCTTGTAGTACGACTCCAGGACGTAGACGACCTCGGCCAGCACGAGATCGGCGACATGGAGCTCGTCGGCCGAGGCGAGGAACGCCGTTGCGGCGGCGGCTTGGTCAGGAGGATCACCAGTGAGATGACGGACGAGGACGTTCGTGTCGACGAACGCCCTCAACGGCGAGCACGAGCCCGTGAGGCTCGAGTCTGCTTGCGCACCTGCGTCCAGGACGTGGCGCGCTTGTCTGCCGGGACCGGGACAGCTCCCGCCAGGTCGAGCAGGGAAGGCGTCCGCGCCAAGGTCGCGCGGCGTCCCTCGACCCGAAAGACCACTTGATCTCCCCTCGCAACGCCAAGAGCATCGCGGACCGGCTTGGGCAGCGTCACCTGCCCTTTCGACGAGATGCGTGCCTGGACATCCATCGGTTCCTCCGTCTCCTTACTTGTCAGAAGAAGTAAGGATATCAAGACGGGCGGTCGGTTTGTCGGACGTAACGAGATCCGGGTTTGAAAGCTGTCTCATGAGGGGCATTTCTCCTTTCCCAGGGAAGAGACGGACGGCGTCGGGTGCCGTCGCCTATGCTTGTTGTCGCCCGCCCAGTCGAGCAAGATGAAGGGAGATAACGTGCTCGATCTCGAAGCGGTTGACCTCGACGATCTTACGACCGCGCTCGAGGACCACTCCTACGACCGCGGCTGGTGGCTTGACCCCGAGAGCGGAGAGGTCGTCCCATGGAGCGAGTGCGTCGAGGAGCAGGGCGAGCCCGATCCCGAGGCGCGCGGCTTGATACCGATCGAGGCGATCCCCTCCCACCTTGGTTACTCCGACATGGAGGACTTCATCGAGCGCGTGCGCGATCCCCGTCCGCGAGGAGCGCTCGCCCGAGCGATAGCGGGGAGAGGCGCGTTCCGCCGCTTCAAGGACACGTTGCTCGAGTTCCCGGAGTTGCGCGAGGCGTGGTTCGGGTTCCACGATGTCCGTGTCGAGCGACGGGCGATCGAATGGCTTCTGGCCCGCAGCCTCATCGACTCCGAGGCCGCCGGGCGTGCCCTTGCCGAACGGAAGGACCCAGAAATGCCGGCGATCTCGGGATCCTTCGACGCCGACGAGATCGCACGAGCGATCGCCCGCGACCTCCGCGAGCTCTACGGCGACCGCTTGAGGAAGGTGCTCCTAATCGGCTCGTGGGCCCGCGGCGAGGCCCACCTGGACTCGGACATCGACCTTCTTGTGGTGCTCGACCGGGTGGAGTCCGGCTGGGAGGAGGCAAAGCGGATGGACGAGATCCTCTGGCGGCACTCGTTCGAAAACGACACGGTCGTTACGTCAATGGCGGTTGCCGAGGACGAGCTCGGGCGCGCTCGTAGACCCGTTTTGATCCGGGCTCAGGCCGAAGGCCGACTGATTGCGTGAGCGGACTCGCGCGGAGCCGAGAGGAGATCGAAGCAGCCCGATTGCTCGCCGGCGGAGGTTTCTTCTCGCAGGCCGCGTCGCGAGCCTACTACGCCGCCTTCTATGCTGCGGACGAAGCACTGCCAACGATCGGGAGCTCCCGGTCCACGCACGCTGGTGTCATCTCCGCCTTCGGCCGGTCCGTCGTGCGTGAAGGAGAACTTGACGCGGAATACGGCCGTGTCCTGCGCAGGCTGTTCGAGAGCCGCGGACGCGCTGACTATGACACCGAGCCCGTCGAGCCCGAGCAGGCAGCGGAGGCAATTGCGGACGCTGGGCGTTTCGTCGATGCGGTTGAGGAGTGGCTCATCGGCCGGCACTCTTCTGACACTTCCCCCGCTTAAGCTCGGACGCCGGAAGAGAGGCGCCGAGCTCGCGCGAAGGGTTTGAAAGGGTGCGTTTGACGCCGACGGCAGGGGGTGCGGAATGAAGCCAAGTGCGTTGCTGCGATCCTTGATGGTTGGCACTGCGCTGATCTACCTGGGGTCGCTCATCGGGTTCACCGTCGCCTTCGCGGACGACGTGCCTACCGGCGCATGGGTGGGGTTCGGTGTCGTGGCGCTGATCGCGACAGCTCTCGTGATGACGACGATCGTTCTTTTCGAACGGATCGACGCGCGCGGAGGAACAGAGCGAGGGGCAGCCGCTCCACCCGTGAGCGACGGCCGGCAGCGCGTGCTCGTGGTGGCAGACGTCGGTTGCTCCGGATCGGATGTGTGTCCCTTCATCCTCTCGCGGGTCGGCAGCCGATCGAACGCCGAGGTGTTGGTCGTCGCGCCGACGATCGCGTCGCCTCTGCACCACCTGATGGACGACGAGGGCCGAGAGCGTGCGTCGGCGGGGCGTCGCCTGGACGAGGTCGTTTCACTCCTGAAACGGGACGGTGTCAGCGTGCGGGGGATGATCGGCAGCGATCTGCCGCTTGAGGCAATCCAGGACGCGCTGGCGGTCTTCCCGGCCGACGAGATCGTGATACTGGCGCCTCCAGCCGAGGTGTCGGCATGGAGCGAGCGCGACCTCGTCGAGCGAGCGCGCACCGCGTTTGCGCGGCCGGTGACCGAGGTGCCGGTCGTGCAAGCTGCATAGACCCGCCGGGTGGCTTCGCAAGCGGGCAGGTGCCCGATTCTGCCCCTCCCGCGGTCGCGCACTGCCCGCCCGGCACCGGCGGCATCCGGCGGCCCGTAAAGCTCCGTGCGGCCGCTGCCGATACGAAGGCGGTGATGCGGTTTGTCTCAATTGTCGCCGTCGGGCTCGCGGCGCTTGCTGTTCCCGCCGGGACGTCCGCGGCTCCGGCGCCGGCGCCCGCGTGTCCGCAGGTCGAAGGGTGGGCGCCGAGCGGCCGGCCGCTGACGATCGACAGCGGGCTGCACTTCCAGTTCCGCTGCGTCTACGCCCAGCCCGGTCACTCCGAGACGGCGACATTCGACGCGTTCTGGTGGACGCCCGCGGCACGGGATGCGGATGTCGACTTCCACGAGTGCGGCAAGGCGTCCGGCGGCGGCTCGTACTACCGCACGATCTGGAGCGGCAAGAGCTTCGTCGAGATCGAGTACGGCGTCGGCGGCGGGAACGCGAACGCCGCTCTCTTTCAGGCCGAGCGTGAGCGGCTCGACCGCGCCGCGCTCGCGCTGATGGCTTCGACCGAGAACCTCGCGAAATCGTGTACCAAGGCCGCCGTGCCGAGCGTACGCGACACGACCCGACCGGCCGTCCGCGTTCACCGCGCCGGCGGTCCGGCAGGCGGCAAGATCGCGTTTCCGTTCTCGGTCGCGGACGACAGCGGCCGGATCAACGTCGTGCTCACGATCTACGACGGCCGCGCGAAGGCGAAGACCCTCGTCCGCAAGAGATACGGCTGGGCCAGATCGGGTAGCTACACGGTGCGCCTCCGACTTCGAAGCGTCGGCAGGCACTACTGGTGCGTCGCCGCTACGGACGCCGCGCGCAATACCCGGGTGGCGTGCGGCACCGTCGTCGTCGCGTAACGGCGATCGGCGACGCCGTCAGCGGGCGGGGCGCGTCTCGACCGGGGATGTTCCCAGGCGCTCGCCGTTCGCGCCGACCGCGCGCACCGCGAGCCTACGGTCGAGCAGGTAGCCGAGATCGACCTCGGTCTCGAAGCCGGTCTTCGCTGTGCTCGCGACCTGCCGCAGATGGTCGTCGTCCGGGCCTGCGAGCACCTGCCAGCGGGCGACGTCGGTGGCGCCGTTCCAGCTCGCGTACGCGGCCACGCGCCCCCGGCGATCGGTCAGGAGGGCGAGCGCCGGCGGCTCCTTCGGGTGGCCGCTCCAGGGCAGGCGGTACGCCCGGTAGGAGTCGGCCAGCATCGTGAAGTGCGCGTCGAAGACGACCCGTCCGTCGGCGTCGTACTCGGTGAAGTTCGGGTTCGCGCCCCAGCCGATGAACACGTGGCCGTCCGGCAGATACTGAACGTTCCCCTGGCTGCCCGAGAGCAGCCCGCCCGGATGGGTGTACTCGCGCACCAGCGACACCGTTCGTGCCGCCTCGTCGACGCGCAGGACGAGTCCGCGCGACTGCTTCGCCAGGGGCGGGTTGGCCTCGTTGTCGAACAGCGAGATCGTCCCGCCGGGGCGCCAGCGCGCATCGTGCTGCCAGCCGAAGGTCGTTCCCGGCCCCATCGTGAAGTCGCTCTTCTTGCCGCCGAGCCGCCAGGCGATCCTGCCGGTCGTGCGGTCGATCTTGTAGAGCGTATGGGTGTTCCGTGCCGAGACGAGCAGGTTCCCGTCGGCGTCCTCGTCGACCGAGTTGACGTGGAAGTAGTCCCAGGGCGACGCCGTCTTTCCCTTCTTGGGGTCAGGTGGCGGGTAATAGGACTCGTCGAGACCGACCTCGGCCATGCTGTGCCAGACGAACAGGACGCGGCCGCTCGAGATCTCCACCTCCTGGACGATGCCGTCCTCGATCTTTCCGTCCCGGGGGCCGCCGACCGACGACAAGTCCATTGGAACGCGGTGATAGATCGTGATCAGCGCCGTGTTCCGCGGCGTCAGCTTGAACTCGTGGACGTCGGCGATCAGCCCATTGCCCGCGCGGACGCGCGCGATCTCGCGATACGAGTCGTCGGTAATCACGTCGTAGCCGTTCCCGATCCCCATCACCGCGCGACCGCGCCACCAGGTCAGCACGGGCTTGCCCCGGTAGAGCTGGACGCGGAAGTCCGTGACCGCGTGCGTGTCCAGCCGCTTGAACCAGACCAGCGTTCCGCTGTCGTCCAGGATCATCGGCCCCGCCTGGTAGTCGTCCGGCTTCGGCGCGATGAAGATGTAGCCCGGCTCCGTCCCATGGGCGGGGGTCGTCACCGTGATCGCCGGCGGGGACAGGTCGGGGCGCGACTGGAAGTGCTGGAACGCGTCGGTCCGACCGCCGCAGCCTGCGACCGCAAGCGCGGCGAGCAGGACGAGGGGCAGCCGCCGCATCAGACCAGCCCGCCCGAGTAGCGCCAAGGCCCCGGCTCGAATCTGATCCCGCGCTTGCGGCAGAACTCGCGCACGGAGTCGAGCATCACACCGCCGTCACCGTATACCCGCCGGCCCAGGAGGTCGAGCACGGCGCAGCCGGGCGGCGGCCCGCCGGCGAGCTCGAGCGTGAGCACGACGGTCTCGCCGTCAGCTTCGGGTGGCTCGAACCCCTTCCCGAGCTTCTCGACCGCGAGCACGAGCGAGGTCGCTCCGTCGTGGCGCACCTCGACCCCGCGGGTGGGCCCCGCGAGCGCCGAGGCGTCGATGCCCCGCAGCTCGAGCAGCTCCTCGAGCTCGTCGATCATCCGCTCGAGGAGCCGGCCCTGCCGTTCCCGGGACAGCGGATGAAAGGCCGACCCGGTGACCCTGGCGGGCACGCCCGCCGCCAGCTTGCCGGCCGGGATGTCGGAGACGACGTACGAGTTCGACGCGACGATCGCCTCCCGCCCGACGCGGCAGCCTGCGTAGACGATCGTGCCGATGCCGATCTGCGAGCGATCCTCGAGCACGACCGGCGCGAAGCGGTTCTCGAAGCCCTCGAGCAGCGAGTGCCCGACGTTGTGGGTGACGATCACCGACCGCATCGTCAGGAACACCTCGCGCCCGATCAGGACCGGGCGGCACGGGTTGACGAACGCCTCCTCGCCGATGAAGACGAGGTCGCCGGCGGCGAAGGTTGCCCACGGATCGCGATTGCCGCCGCCGCCGATCCGGGCGCCGCGTCCGATGTAGCCGTTCTCGCCGAAGTAGGCGCGGCGGCAGGTGAGCTCGAAGCCGGCTCCGAACTGCGTCAGAGCGCCGGCGGCGAAGATCTCGTGGCAGCGGACGAGCGCGCCGTCGCCGATCGTCACACCGTCGCCGATCACGATCTGCGGAGAGACGACCAGCGTGCGCGCCCCGAGCTCGACATCTGCGCCGACCTCGGCGCCGTGCTCACGGTAGGCGGCGCAGCGCTCCTCAGACGAAAGGGCCCGGAATGCCTCCGGGTCGGTGCGAAGCGAGTCGAGGAACGCCTCGTCGACCCGGCCGGCGGCGTCGCCCAGGCCGAAGGAGGCGGGGAGGGTGACGCCCTCGGTCGACGTGCCGGCGAGCCGGTGGTCGGCCGCGGCCGCGGGTCGGGCAGCGGCCGCCTGCGCCGCGACGAGCGCCTCGACGTCCTCGGCGGTGATGAAGCCTTCCTTCTCGATCGAGCCGAGATCGACGCCGTGCGCCTCGGCCAGATCGATCGCCTTCTTCGTCGCGTTCGGCGTCCCGGAGCGGACCGCCGGCTTCGGCTTGGGATCCGGCGCCGACCCGATCGCGGCGAGCTCGTCGGCGCTCTCGGCGACGAACCCGACGCTGTGTCCCAGCTCGACCTCCTCGCCCTCGCGTGAGACCCGGCAGAGCGTCCCGTCACCGGGCGCGGAGATCTCGATCGACGCCTTCGTCGTCTCGACCACGCAGACCGGCTGTCCCTTCGTCACCTGCTGCCGGTCTTCGGCCAGCCACTCGACCAGGATCGCCGATTCGCTGTTTGCGTCTTCGCGCGTGAGGACGATCTCGAGCAGCGCTCAGCCTCTGACGCTCTCGAGGGCGGTGATCGCGCGGACGACGTCGTGCACACCGGGGAGGGCGGCGTCCTCGAGCGTGCGCGCCGCCGGGATGATGCCGTCGCGAGCGGCGATGCGCTCGACCGGCCGGCGCAGGTCGTCCCACGCCTCGCTCTGGACGCGGGCGGCGATCTCGGCGCCGACGCCCGCCGTCAGCGTGCCCTCCTCGAGCGTGACGAGCGAGCCCGTGCGGGCGACCGACTCGAGCACGGGGCCGAGGTCGAGCGGAAGGAGCCGGCCGAGCGCGACCACCTCGGTGAAGACCTCGTCCTCGATGATCAGCCGGACGGCGGCCTCGAGCGCGATCGGCAGCATCCCGCCGTAGGTGACGATCGTCGCCGACGCGCTCGCGAAGCCGTTGCCGGAGAAGCGGAGCGCCGGGTAGGGGGCGCCGACCTCCTCGCAGTGGAACTCGCCGACGCGGCCGTTCACGGGCCGGCGGTTCGGGCGGCCGTACATCAGCTTGTTCTCGATGAAGAAGACGGGGTTCTCGTCGTCGATCGCGGCCAGCAGCATCGCGGCGAGGTCGTGGCACTCGCTCGGCGCGACCACGGTGATGCCGGGCACGCCCAGGAGCAGCTTCTCCAGCGACTGGCTGTGCGTCGGGCCGTAGCCGCGCCGGCCGCCCATCGGCGTCCGCACGACGAGCGGCAGCCGCACCTGGTCGTCGAACATCTCGCGGAACTTCGCGATCCCGTTCACGGTCTGGTCGAGGCCGAGCGCCATGAAGTCGCCGAACATGATCTCCAGGATCGGTCGCCGGCCCCGCATCGCCAGGCCGGCGGCGACCCCGAAGAGCGACGGCTCGCTGATCGGCGTGGTCAGCACGCGGTCGGGCCAGCGGGTGCTGAGCCCGCGCGTGATCTTGAAGGCTCCGCCGTACGGGTCGAGGACGTCCTCGCCGAGCAGGATCACGTCGTCCCGGGTCTCGAAGGCCTCGGTCAGCGCCGCGTTCAGGACGCCCGCACAGCGTTCTTCGGCGACGACGCTACTCATCGGGAAGCGCGGGCGGCGACTCCTCCGCCGCCCTGATTACGTCTGCCAGCCGCTGCTCGCACGCCTCGTCGATCGACCGGCGCTCGTCGTCGGCCAGCTGGGCGCCGGCGATCAGGAGCGGGTCGCGCTGCCTGGCGTCCTCGATCTCCGCTTCGTCGCGGTTGTCGTCGCCCTTGCTGTGCGGGCTGAAGCGGTAGGTGTTGAGCACGAGGAAGAACGGGCGTCCGCCGTCGCGGACCTTGGGGACGATCTCGCCGGCGGCGGCGTTGATCTCGACGACGTCCGTGGTGCTCAACTCCGCCGTCTCGATCCCGAAGGCGGCGCCGCGGTCGGCGATCCGGCCGGCCAGGTTGAGGTGGCTCGGGGTGGACTGGGCGTAGAAGTTGTTCTCGACCACGAACAGGATCGGCAGTTGCCAGAGCGAGGCGAGGTTGAGGCTCTCGTAGACGACGCCCTGACCGAGCGTGCCGTCGCCGAGGAACGCGACCGTCACCGCGCCGGTCCGGCGCTGCTTCTCGGCGAGGGCCATCCCGGCTGCGACCGGAACGGTACTGCCGAGGACGCCGTTCGAGTAGAAGTTGCCGTTGCAGAGGTGCTGGCTGCCGCCCTTCCCGCCGCAGACGCCGCCCTGCTTGCCCATCACCTCACGCAGCAGGCCGAGCGCGTCGTCGGTGAAGGCGAGGTAGTGCCCGTGGCAGCGGTGGTTCGAGACGATCACGTCGCGCTCGCGCTCGAGCCGGTCGATCACGCCGACGGCGTTTGCCTCCTGGCCGATGTACGTGTGCACCGTCCCGTCGATCTTCCCGGCCGAGAACAGCTCGAGCAGGGACTCCTCGAAGCGGCGCATCGTCACCATTTCCTCGTAGAAGCGCGCAAGCCGAGCCCGAACGGGCTGTTCGGACGGTGCGCGGGTTTGGCCTGCCACTGGTCTCTGCATCGAGGCGACTAAAGGTATCCGAGGTCGGCCAGTCGGCTCTCGACGAGCGCCTGCTCCTCGGCGCTCAGGCTCTCCCGCGGCACCCCTTCCAGCTCGGCGAGCAGCCGCCTGCGGAGCTCCGGCGGCGCGTCCTGCCGGTTCTCGTGCTCGCGCGGGTCGAGGTCGAGCCTGTACGCCGACTCCGCACCGGAGGCGAGGTCGAGCACGAGCTTCCACGGAGGCTCGCGCAGGGCGATCTGCGACAGCGAGCCCTTGTCGGTGGCGGCGATCACGGCCGGACGGTCGCCGCGCTCGCTGCCGTCGGCGACGGGCAGAAGCGATGTGCCGTCGAGGCCGTCGAGCGGTGCGCCGCCGAGCTCGAGCAGGGTGGGCATCACGTCGACGAGGCGCACCTGGGACGGCACCACCGCCGATTCGAGGCCCGGCGCGGCCAGGATCAGCGGCACCTCGACGATCTCGTCGAAGAGGGTCGCCCCGTGCATGTGGTAGGTGCCCTTGACCGCTGTCTTGTCGGCGAACCGCTCGCCCCACGACTCGCCGTGATCCGAGAGGAACGCAATCGCCGTCTGCTCCCGGAGGCCGAGATCGTCGAGCGCCTGGAGGAAGGACGCGAAGACCGTCTCCGACTCGCGCTCGACCGCACGCGTGTAGCCCTCGCGCAGCGCCTCGAGCGCGGAGGCGTCGTCGGACTGGATCCCGGTCATGATCTCCTCCTTGGCCGCGAGCCATTCCTGCCGCTCCGAGTGGCGGACGTCGTAGGGCATGTGCGTCGCCCAGCTGTGGAACCAGAGGCAGAACGGCGCGGAACGGTGGGCGCGGAGCCAGGCGACGGCGCCGTCCACGCGCTCGGTCGTGCCGCCCACGTTCGCGTCCGGGAAGCCCTTGAACAGGTAGTTCTCGTCGAAGACGAAGCTGCCGGTCTCGTAGCCGTAGGCGGCGGCGACGGTGAAGAGGGTCGGCAGGGCCGGGTCGAGCTCGGCATCCCAGTGCAGGTAGCCGTGATGGTGCGGGTACAGTCCGGTGATCATCGACGCCGTCGAGGGGCAGGTCCACGGGGCGGCGCTGATCGCCTGGTCGAAGCGAACGCCGCCGCGGGCAAACTCGTCGATCGTCGGCGTTCGGACGCGGCGTGCGCCGTAGCAGCCGACGTGGTCGGTGCGCAGGGCGTCGGCGACGTAGACGATCAGGTTCGGCGGCCGGTCGCTCATCGATCAACCTCGCCACTGCTGGAGAACCCCCCCGCGGCGCCCGACCTGCGCGGGCGCCGCTCATTGCGGCCGCTCGGGTGCGAGCAAGGTCGGGGAAGGAGCGCATTCCCCGCCCCGAGATCAAGAAGGGTGGAGCCACAGTCGATGTCCCCGTGTCTCCCGGCGAGAGGCCACTGCGCCCACTTGTCGAGTCCTTGCGCCACGAATCGAGTCTATGTGTCGCCTCACCGCAGAAAGCGACACGCTGCGCCGACTTGCCTTGACGAGCGCGAGGCCAGTCAGCATCTTCCGGATGTGACGTCAGGTGGAAACTCGTTCCTTTCCGCTGCCGTCATCCCGGCTGGGCTGATGATCCGAGATGTGCTCGCGGAGGCCTTCCGGATCTTTACGCGCGACGCGTGGCGGTTCCTGCTTCTGGCTGCGGTTGTGATCGTCCCGTTCCATGCTGTACTGCCACTCGTCCCAGGACGGTGGCCCGAACTCGTTGCTGTTGCGTTCACGGTGCCCGTCTACGCTCTCGCACAGGCAGCCGTCGTGGACGGCGTACGCGAGCGCCAGTCCGGCGGACGCGTCACCTTCGCTTCGTACCGACGTGTCGGCGCGAGACTGCTTCAGCTCATCCTCGCGAGCGTTGTGCCTCATCGGCACCGCCATCGGTCTGCTCCTCCTCGTGGTGCCAGGACTGTTCGCGATCGCCCGCTGGAGCGTGTTCGTCCCGCTGATCGTCATGGAGCAGACGCCGAGGACTGGACTCGGGGCGCTATCGCGCTCCAACCGTTTGGTCAGAGGCTATAGCGGGGTCGCCTTCTGGATCGTTCTTCTTCCGTTGTTGGCAGCCGAGGCGATCCAGACACCCAGCTTCGTGTTCCACAACGTCGAACTGCTCTGGTTTGACGTCGCCGTGAGAATCGTGTGGGTCGCGTATGCCGGGGTGGCCGGAGCCGTCCTCTACGGTCGCTTGCTCCTGTTGCCTCGGATGACGGAGTCTCCGATCCTGGTCGAGCCTTCGCGAGCCGTTGTCGGCACCGGCTCCGCGAACCCGCCGCTATCAGCCGCAGAGGCCGCACGACGCCGCCTCTGGAAGCCCTGACCAGTCGCTCCGAGCGCAACATCCTGTCGCCGTTCCGCTACTCTGCGACGGGATTGCTGGGCTCGGCGTTCGTGCTCGCCGCTCATCCCGCCAGCTCCTTTGCGAGGCTCCGGCCGCGCATCCCGTCCGGCGGGGCGATCCCGAGCAGCTCGAGGACGGTGGGGGCGACATCGAGCAGGTGGGCATCCAGCGGGCCGCGCGCCGTCACGCCGGCGCCGGCGGCGATCAGCAGGCCGTCCTGGGCGTGGTTCGCGTCGTCCGGCCCGGTGTCGTTCTCCAGCGTGTGCACGCCTTCGTCTCCGCCGACCGTCGCGACCGAGCGCCAGAGCAGGTCGCCGAAGATCGCGATCAGGTCGGGGGCGACGCCGTTCACCTCCGCGTAGAGCTCCTCGGGCCGGTAGACCCGCGTGTCCAGCGGCCGTCCCTGGTCGTCGGGAATCTCGGTGAGGCGGCGGGCGAGGTCGTCGCGGACGGTCTCGTAGTCCTCCGGGGCGACGGTTCCTTCGGGCTCGCGTCCCTCGACGTTCAGGAAGATTCGCGCGTAGTAGCCGCCGTCGCCCCAGGCTGTCGTGTTCGCCCAGTCGATCCCGACCTGCTTCGGCAGCTGCACGCCGTCGGGCTCCGCCTTCAGCGCGAGCAGGCCTTCGCGGCGGAGCCACTCGTTGATCCGGATCCCGCCGTCGAGGCGCTTGGCGCCGTGGTCGGAGAGGACGAGCACGAGCGTGTCGTCATCGGCGTGGCGGAGCAGGCCGCCGATCAGTTCGTCGGTGTGCTGGTAGTAGTCGAGGATCGCGTGCTCGTACGGGTTGCCCGGCTCGTGCTTTCGGTGGGCGGTGTCCATGTGCTTCCAGAAGCCGTGGTGCATGCGGTCGTGGCCCATCTCGACCATCGCGAACAGCTGCCAGGGCTTCGTCTCGAGCAGGTGGTCGGCGAGCCGGAAGCGGCGGTCGGTCATCTCGTACACCTGCCGCAGCAGGTCGTCCTTCGCCTCCGTCCGGAAGTCCGTACAGTCGAACAGGTACTCCCCGACGGTCTGCTCGACCTCGTCGCGGAGGCCGGGCGGGAACGTATAGCGGCTCTCGGTCGACGGCGTCAGGAAGCAGCTGACCATCACGCCCCTGAGCGGCTTCGGCGGATAGGTGCCGGGAACTCCGAGCACGATCGACGCGCCCCCGGCGCGGCCGACGACATCCCACAGGCGCGGCGCCTTGATCGCGGTCGAGTCGGCGATGAACGCGGCGTCGTAGGTGTGATCCGAGCGGTTGCGGAAGCCGTAGACGCCGAGGTCGCCGGGCGTGCGGCTGGCCATCATGCACGACCAGGCGGGGACGGTGATCGGCGGCACGACCGAGGTCAGGCGGCCGTGGACGCCGCGTTCGATCAGGGCGGAGAGATTCGGTAGATCGCCTCGCCAGGCTTCGAGCAGCGACGGCTCGGCGCAGTCGAGCCCGATCACCATCGCCCGTCTTGCGGCCGGTTCGCCCACGGGCCTATCGTATGGGAGGGTCCGGGCCGGGTCTCCGCCCGGCGGCGGCATGGGAGGTTCGCGCGGGTTGAGAGTGGCCGAAGCGACCGGAACATGATTTAGTGCGTATCGGCTCGTCTTTGAGCCGTTGCACCAATCGCCGGGAGAGCGAGATGGAGGGTATGGAGGCGAACGGACGGGGTCCGGCGTGATCCTCGCGATCTCGTCGGCGTGGGCGATCGCGATCGGGGCGCTCGGGGCAGTGGCGAGCTTGGCGTTGCCCGTCGCGGCGTTCGGCCACCGGCGACGGCGTGAGGATGCGGCCGCCGAGGACCGAACGGCGAAGCTGCTCGAGGAGCTCCACTCGCGGATCGACGAGCTCGGGCGCGAGGTTTCCGACGCGCTCGAGCAGTCGCGTGAGCAGGCGCAGGCGCGCAGGTTCGAGGGCGCCGAGTCGATCGACCTCGACACCGTGCTCGGCAACCTGCTCGCCGCCGCACGCTCGGTGTCCGGTGCCGACGCAGCCCTGGTCACCGTCGCCGGGCCGGGCGAGGATCCGCTGACCCGGACGGACGGCCTGACCGCGCGCGACGAACGGCCGGCCGGGTTCTGGCCGCCGCCCGCGGGCCGTCTCCGCAGGTTGAGGTTGGAGTACGACTCCGACGGCGACCCGGCCCGGATCGGTGCCGGGCTGCTGGTGCCGATCAAGGCCGAGTCGAGCGTCGGGGGCGGGCCCGAGCCTGCGATCGAGACACCGACGGAGGTCGCCTCGGCACTCGAGACGATCGGGCTGCTCGGAATCTTCGCGCGCGGCGACCGGGGCGCCTTCTCCGAGGCGGAGGCGGGGGAGCTCGAGGAGATCGGCCGCCGCTCCGCACCGGCGGTCGCGAACGCGCTCCGGTTCCACGACGCCCAGCAGCGGGCCGTGATCGACAGCCACACGGGACTCCACAACAAGGCCTACTTTCAGGAGGCGCTGGCGACGGAGGTGCTGCGCGCGAAGCGTCACGAGCGGCCTTTGGCGGTGCTGACCTTCGACCTCGACGACTTCAAGGCGATCAACGAGCGATACGGCCATCCGGCCGCCGACGAGGTCGTCGCCGAGATCGCGAAGCGGATCAGGGACTCACGCGCGCGGCCGGCCGACATTCCCTGCCGGACCGGCTCCGGGGACGAGTTCGCGGTGATCCTGCCCGAGTCGACGCTCGAAGGTGCCGCCCAGGTCCATCAGCGGCTGCGAGCGGCGATCGCGGCCCGGCCGCTGGTGCACGTCGACAGCGTGTCGCTCTCGGCCGGCATTGCCGAGCTGTGGCTCCACGAGAGCGACTCGGCGTTCTTCAAGCGCGCCAACGACGCGCAACGACTGGCGAAGCGGTACGGCAAGGAGCGTCTGGCGGCGTCGGTGACGTTCGAGCAGGCGGCGCGCCAGGCCGGCTTCGACCTCTGGACCCCGGAGCGCATCCCGCAGGAGTGGACGAGTCAGGTGATCCATCTGCCGTCGCTCGGACTGACCTCGGTGACCGAGGTCGTGCTCGTCACGTACGCCTCCGCGATCGAGGGCGACGAGGTGTTGCTGCTGACCGAGAGCGCGGCGGCGGCCGCACGCGGGCCCGATCCGGACTCCGGCGCGACGCTGAAGGTCGATCGCGGGGGAACGACGATCCTGCTCGAGTCGAAGACACGCGGTCGCGAATGGCTGGCGAGCGTCGCGGAGACGCTGGTCCCGGTCGAGCTGCCCGATGAGGCCTGGACGATCCGGCCGGCCGGCTCCTGACGCGCTCGCTCAGGACAGGGGTCGAAGCCGGGCGATGAGCGAGGCGACCACGAACGATGCGGCGGCGACGAGCACGATCGCCCCGCCCGGCGCGAGATCCGCGTAGTACGAGACGGTCAGGCCGACGAAGACACAGGCGAGCCCGATCCCCATTGCGAACACGAAGGTCGAGGCGACGCTGCGCGCCAGGCGGCCGGCCGCGGTGACCGGCAGTACCATCAGCGCCGCGATCAGGAGGATTCCGACGATGCGCATCGAGAGCGCGATCGTCACCCCCGCCAGGCCGGCGACGATCACGTTCAGGGTGCCGACGGGCATTCCCGATACGCGGGCACCCTCCTCGTCGAGCGCGACCGCGACGAGCGCGCGGTAGAGCAGCCCGATCAGGGCGAGGCCCGCTCCGCCGAGCGCGGCGACGAGCACGAGGTCGCCGCGCGTGACGGTCAGGATCGAGCCGAACAGGAACGCGAACAGGTTCGCGTTCAGCGCGCCTGCCGCGGACACGATCACCACCCCGGCGGCGATGCCGGTGTAGAAGAGGAGCGCGAGCGCCTGGTCGCCTGCCGTCCGGCGGTTTGCGCGCAGCCACTCGACCGCGACGGCGCCGGCGACCGACGCGACCAGCGCGGTCGCGACCGGGGAGATCCCGAGCAGATACCCGACGGCGACACCGCCGAAGGCGACGTGCCCGATTCCGTCGCCGATCAGGCTCATCCGCCGCTGGACGAGGAAGAAACCGACGGCGGGAGCGAGCACGCCGACCACGGCGCCCGCGCCGAAGGCCAGCCGCATGAACTCGTGGCTAAGCATGGGAGTGGGAGGGGTCGTGCCAGAGCTCGGGCAGCTCCGCCGGAGGGCCGTCGAAGGCGATCCCGCCGCGCACGAGCAGCAGCCGCTCGGCGACGTGCTCGATCGCTCCGAACTCGTGCGAGACGTACAGCACGGTCACCCCGAGCTCCAGGTGGAGCCTCGCGAGGAGCGCTGCGAGGGCCTCCTGAGCGTCGGTGTCGACCCCTGCGGTCGGCTCGTCGAGGATCAGTAGCCGGGGCTCGCCGGCGAGGGCCTTCGCGATGAAGGCGCGCTGCTGCTGTCCGCCGGAGAGGGTGGCGAGCGGCGAGTCGGCCCGAAGCGCGAGCCCGACGCGCTCGATCGAGGCGTCGACCACGCTGCGGTCGGCGGAGCGCAGCGGGCCGAGCAGGCGGCCGCGGGTTGCCCGGCCGGCCGAGACGACCTCGCGGACGGTGACCGGTGCCTCGATCCCGAGCGCGGTGCGCTGTGCGAGGTAGCCGATCAGCCCTCGCCGTGCGGCCTCGACGACGGGAGTGCCGAAGACGCGCACCGTGCCGCGCTGGGGGCGGCTCAGGCCGACGATCAGGCGCAGGAGCGTCGTCTTGCCGCCGCCGTTCGGGCCGGCGATCGCGACGAACTGACCCTCGGGCACCTCGAGGTTCACATCCGCCAGCACGGGCCTCCGCAGGTCGTAGCCGAACGCGGCGTCCTTGATCTCGACGGCTAGCGGCATCCGAGGCCGCGGCGGAGGGCGGCAAGGTTCGCGCGCATGACCGTGAAGTAGTTCGCGCCCCGATCGAGTGCCTGCGGTGTGAGACCCTCGATCGGGTCCAGCACATCGGAATTCGCTCCGGTTTCGCGTGCGATCGTGTGCGCCAGCTTCTGAGAGACGAGGGTCTCCGCGTAGACGGTGGTGACCCCGTCCTTCTTCACCAGCTCGACCACACGCGCCAGGTCGCGCGGCGCAGGCTCCGCCTCGGGGCTGAGCCCTTCGACCGAGATCTGCTTCAGGCCGTATCGTTCCCCGAGGTAGCCGAAGGCAGCGTGGCTCGTGACGATCTCGTGTCGGGCGCAGCGTGCGAGGCCGGCGCGGAACTCGCGGTCGAGTGCCATCAGCCGCGTGACGAACCGGGCGGCGGCAGGCTCCGCGTGGAGCGCCTTGCCGATCTCATTGACGAGTAGTGCGTAGCGAAGGGGGTCGAGCCAGACGTGCGGATCCTGCCCGTGGCGATTCAGCCCGGTGGTGTCGAGCAGCGTCAGCGTGCGTGCGTCCGAGCTCGAGGCGGCGCGCTCGAGCTGCGGCTGGAACCCGTGGCCCATGACCAGGACGAGGTCGGCGTCCTTCACCTTGGCGACGTCGGCCGGTCTCAGCTCGAGGTCATGCGGCTCGGCGCCCGCCGGCGTCAGGTTCGCGACCGCGACGCGGTCTCCGCCCAGCTGCTCTGCCGCGTACGCGAGCGGATAGAAGGCGGCGACGACCGTGATCCGGCCGTCCGGGGCCGCGGTCCGGCTCGTGCCCGCGACGAACGCCGCGGTGACGGTTGCGACCACCACCCCGACGATGAGAATGAAACTGATTCTCAGTCGCATATGACGGGCTATGCTATTCGACGTGCACGCGCAAGCGCAAGAACCGGCGGCCGAGTTGCTCGGGCGCGCCGGCGTACGGGTCACGCGGCAGCGTCTCCGGGTGGTCGAGGCGCTCGCCCGCGAGCCGAACGACGTGACCGCGCAGCAGCTCTTCGAGCGTCTGCGCGCGCAGGGCGAGAGCATCGGCCTCGCGACGGTGTACCGCACGCTTGCGCTCCTCAGCGAGCGCGGCGCGATCGACACCTTGACCCATCACGCCGGCGAGCTCTGCTACCGGCTCTGCGGCGAGGTCCACCACCACCATCTCGTCTGCACGGAGTGCCACCGCGTCGTCGAGCTGCCCGACTGCGACCTGGAGCCGTGGATCGCCCGCAGCGCGAAGCGCCACGGCTTCACCGCGACCGCCCATCAGGTGGAGATCGCCGGCGTCTGCGCCGACTGCAAACGGTCACGCGGCTTTGCCGCCGGCTCGCTCGCACGGGGGAAACAGCCGGTTTCCCCCGTGGGCCCCTTTCCCTGAGCGTGCCGCACCAGGAGGGTTGGTGGGCCGCGTCCGCCGTGTCGGCCGCGCCGGCGAGAGGTAGGGACAGGCTCGAGCCGGGTCGTGCTCGACAGTAGCTCGCGGGCCATGATGGCTACGCTTCCGTGGCCGGGCGGTTAGCTCAGCTGGGAGAGCGCCTGCCTTACACGCAGGAGGTCGCAGGTTCGAGACCTGCACCGCCCATTCGTGTCGTCGGATGACGGCGAACCCGCTGTGCGGGAGCTGGGCCTGCGCGGGACAGGCCCAGCTCCATCGCCGATTTGCGACCTACGGCGTGCCGCGGACTGCGGCGCGGGCATCGATGATGCCGTCGCCCCAGATCGAGTTGAAACTCGCGTTTCCGGTGCAGGTCGCGTTGTATTCCGCCGGGCGGTCGCGGCCCGGGATCGTGTAGTCGAGGAGCGCCGGCTTCGGGCACGCGTGGTCCTTGGCCGTCAGGGTCAACAGCCGCTCCACCCTGGAGGGGTCCATCGCGCGCTGCCCGATGGCGTCCGAGCGGCCCCACTGGCTGACGATCAGGGCGGCGACCCCGACCGCGTGCGGCGAGGCCATCGAGGTGCCCTGGAGGTACTGGTAGTAGGCGCAGGTCGCGCCCTGGCAGTCGCGGACGACGAACGGCGTGTTCGGAGAACCGTCCGGGTTGAGGTCGCCGTTCGCGATCGCGACCGACTCCGGGTACGCGGACAGAACCAGGTTCGTCACCTGCCGGTTCTGCGGCGTGCCGGCGAAGTCGCGGAAGTAGCCGCCCGGTGCGGTCACCTTCGTCTGCTGGCGGCCCCAGTTGGAGTAGTCCGCCTTGAACGTGCTCGGTCCGACGGCGCCGACCGCGATCACGTGCTTTCCCTCCGTCGGCATCGTCAGGCACGAGTCGTCGACGTCCCGGTGGTACTCCGTCCCCGGCGGGTAGTCGGGGCTGGTGTCGTCGGCGGTCGGCTTGCCGATGTCCGTGTGCTCGTTGCCCTCGGCGGAGATCAGCGTCACGCCGTGGTGGTACGCGTAGACGAGCGCGCGGTTCGTCGCCTTCACGATCGTCCGCTGCTCCATCTGCTGATCCGGCGTGTCGGCCGGGTTCCTGTTGCAGTTGTAGAGCCACGGGTCGACGAAGTAGCTCATGTTGACGACGTCGATGCCGTTGTTTCCCGCGTAGGTGAGCGCGTCGACTGTCGGTTGCAGGAAGAAGTAGCCGGAGTCCTGTCCAGCGCGGATGTTCACGAGCGTCACGTTCGGAGCGACGCCGGCGATGCCGAGGCCGTTCAGGGCCGCGCCGACCGTCCCGGCGACGTGCGTTCCGTGGCCGTTGTCGTCCTCGTCCGGCGGATCGACGCAGCTGGGGTGCTCGCAGGGACCGTCGATTGCCGGGATGTCGGTTGTGAAGTTCCTCGACAGGGCCGCGTCGAAGTTCGGCGCGATGTCCGGATGGCTTCCGTCGATTCCCGTGTCGATGATGCCGACCCGGACGCCCGGATCACCCGGCTGCTTCCCGTACGTCTTGTCGGCGTGGATCATTGCCATGTCCCACTGCAGTCCGGCAAGCGGCTCCGCCGCCGGCGCCGCCGCGACCTTCGCGCCGGGCTTGACCGCAGCCCGCTCCGCCGCTGTCAACCGTTCGACGTCATCGCGCTTCGCGCGCTCGAGCGGCTCCAGTCGGCCGATCGGGGCGTTGCGCGCGGCGCCGTCCAGCGCCGGCTGGGCGGCGACGTTCGCCAGGAAGCTCGAGCTCGTCGACGAGACCGTTGCGACGCCCACGTCGGTGTTCTCCCTGAGCACCGTCCCGCCTGCTGCCTCCACGGCCTGGCGGGCGGAGTCGAGCGATACCCCCTCGGCGTAGAGGACGACGTACTGCTCCGCCTGGCCCTGGCTGCTGCCGCCTGCCGCGGTCCCTGGGAGCAGGACCAGCACGCTTGCCAGCGCGAGGCCCAAAAGGTGACCTTTCGTCATGACCTCCCCTTTCCGTCTGCCTCGAGCGGCGAGGTCGCCGCCCGGCATTCCGGTTCGGGGCACTCTACACCGGCTGGACGCGCGGGATCGCCCCAGGCCTCTACCCTCCTGCGCCGGCTTCTGCTGATCGGGTCAGCTCCCGCGAGGACTAGCCTTCCCCGCATGCACGCCCACGACCACGGCGTTCGGCCGGACGGCGATCGCCGGCTGCTGGCGGGCGCGCTGGCGCTGATCGCGGCGCTGATGGTCGGGGAGCTCGTGGCCGGAATCCTGGCCGGGTCGCTCGCCCTGCTCGCCGACGCCGGACACCTCGTCTCCGACGTCGCAGCACTCGGCCTTGCGCTCGCGGCCTCGGCGATGGCCTCGCGGCCGGCACAGGGGCGGTGGACCTACGGCTTCCGCCGACTCGAGATCCTGTCCGCGCAGGCGAACGGGCTGCTGCTCGCGCTCGTCGGGATCTGGATCGTGTACTCGGCGATCCGCCGGCTCGTGGCGCCGGACGAGGTGCGGGGCGGGGTCGTGCTCGTCGTCGCGCTGGCCGGGATCGCCGTGAACATCGCCGCCACGGCTCTGCTCGCGCGGGCGGGCCGGGAGAGCCTCAACGTCCGCGGCGCGTACCTGCACGTCGCCACCGACCTCGCAGCATTCGTCGGCACCGCGGTCGCCGGCGGGCTCGTGCTCGCAACCGGCTGGGACCGCTTCGACCCGATTGCCGGCCTGCTCGTCGCGCTGCTCATGTTCTGGGCGGCGTTCGGCCTCCTGCGCGAGTCGACGCGCATCTTCCTGGAGGTCTCGCCGGAGGACATCGACCCGGACGCGGTCGGCCGCACGATCGTCGCCGAGCCCGGCGTCCGCGAGGTTCACGACCTGCACGTCTGGACGCTGACCAGCGGGTTGCCGGTGCTGTCGGCGCACGTTCTGGTCGATCCGGGCTCCGACTGTCACGCACTGCGACGGCAGCTCGAGGCGCTGCTGGCGGAACGCTTCGGGCTGGCGCACTCCACGCTCCAGGTCGAGCACGCTCCCGGCCCGCTCCAGCTCGGTCGATCGTTCCGCCGCCGCTCGGCTCTCTGATCAGCTCGCCCCGTCGCGCTCCGGGCCGGCCGCCGGTAGATTCCCTCGCCGTGAGCCAACTCGCAGGCAAGATCGCGATCGTCACCGGCGCATCGAGCGGGATCGGCGCCGCCACCGCCAGGGCTCTCCGCGCCGAAGGCGCGAAGGTCGCCGTCGGCGCGCGCCGCGTGGAGCTGCTCGAGGGCGACTTCACCCACGAGCTCGACGTCACCGATCCGGCCAGCTGCGAGCGGTTCGCCGGCGCGGCGGTCGACGCGCTCGGCGGCCTCGACATCCTCGTCAACAACGCGGGCGGCGCGCTCGGGCGCTACCCGTTCTGGGAATCGAACGAGGACGACGAGGAATGGATGATCGAGGCGAACGTCCACGGCCTGATGCGGATGACCCGCCTCTGCCTCCCGCACATCAGAGACGGCGGGCACGTCGTCAACGTCGACTCGATCGCGGGCCGTGCCCCGTACGAGAACGCCGCGGTCTACTGCGCCGTCAAGGCGGCGGCGGCGATGTTCAGCCAGGCGCTGCGCGAGGATCTGCTCGGCCGGCCGATCCGCGTCACCGCCGTCGGCCCCGGCCTGACCGAGACCAACTTCTCCAAGGTCCGTTTCAAGGGCGACGAGGAGAAGGCCGGCAAGGTCTACGAGGGAGTCGAGGCGCTGACGGCCGAGGACATCGCCGAGTGCATCCTGTTCGCGCTCACCCGGCCGCTGCGGGTGAACGTCGACGAGATCGTCGTCAAGGCACTCGCGCAGACGGGCGGCGGCCGGATCGTCCGAAGCCAGGCGCCTCCGCCCGCGGCGGGGCTTCCCGGCTAGGGAAGAGGTCGTGTCCGATAGCCGTATCTCCGCTCGGCTCGAGCGTCGCTTCGAAGCGGCGGTGTTCGACTGGGACGGAACGGCGGTGCCCGACCGCGACGCACCGGCAGGGCGTGTCCGGCAGGTGCTCGAGCGGCTCTGCGAGCACGGCTTCGACGTCGGTGTCGTCACCGGCACGCACGTCGACAACGTCGACGGTCAGCTCGCCGCCCGGCCGACCGGGCCCGGTCGTCTCTACCTTTGCCTGAACCGTGGCTCCGAGGTGTTCGCCGTCGGTCCTCAGGGCCCGCGCCTCCTGAACCGGCGCGTCGCCTCCGAGGAGGAGGAGGCTGCGCTGACCGCTGCCGCCGAGCTGACCGTCGAGCGTCTCGCGGCCAAGGGGTTGCGGGCGACGATCGTCGCGGAGCGCCTCAACCGGAGGAAGGTCGACCTGATTCCAGAGCCGGAATGGGAGGACCCGCCGAAGGCGAGGATCGGGGAGTTGGTGGAGGCGGTCGACAGCCGGCTCCGCGGCTGCGGCATCGCCGGGCTCACCGTCGCCGTCGAGATCGCGCAGGCGGCGGCCGAGGAGGCCGGGCTCGCCGACCCGCGGGTGACGAGCGACGCAAAGCATGTCGAGATCGGCCTGACGGACAAGTCCGACTCAGTCTCCTGGCTACTGGACGAGTTCTGGCGGCGCGGCATCGGCCCTCACGCGGTGCTCATCGCCGGCGACGAGCTCGGGCCGCTGGGCGGTGTCCCCGGCAGCGACTCGCTCATGCTTGTTCCTGCGGCACGCCGTGCAACCGTCGTCTCGGTAGGCGTCGAACCGCTCGGTGTGCCCGACGGCGTCATCGAGCTCGGGGGCGGGCCCGATCGCTTCCTCGGGCTTCTCGATGACCAACTCGCCAGGCGGGAGCAGCGCGACCTGCCCCTCGTCACGGGGGAGCCGGGGTGGAGCCTTGCGTTCGAGGGCCTCGAGCCCGAGCGCGAACCGGCACAGGCCGCCCTGCTGACGCTCGCCGACGGGTTTGTCGGAACGCCCGGCTGCTCGGTCACGGCCGACCCGGCCGCAACGGCGCGCGTCTTCGCCGCCGTCTACGACGGCGAGGGGCCGGAGACGTCGCTGCTCGAGTGCGCGGCCTGGAACCTCCTCCCGGGCGAGCTCGACCGGGAGGGCATCCGGCGCGTTCTCGATCTCCGAGCCGGACTCCTCCGGCAGGATCTCCGGCTCGCCGATGAAGGCCGGCTGTCGGCGGTACTCCTCTCGTCGCTTGCCCGGCCGGGGTCTGCCGTGCTCAGGGCGGAGGGCCCCGCGCAGCTTCTGGCGGGAAGCACGCCGCTCGCGATCGTGGAGCCCACCAGGGCGGAAGTGGACAGGCAAGGCCGCGTCACGCTGGCCCGCATGGGCGCGAACGCCGGCCGGGTGGCCGTGGCGGCGGCGGAGGAGCATCTCGAGCGAGGGGTGGTCGGCCGGCTCGATCGCCTCGCCGTCTACCGGGCGGATCCCGCCGGGCTGCCCCCGCTGGACCGTGCGCTCCCCGACCTGGTCGAGGCCGAGCGGGCCGGGTTCGAGCGGCTCCTCGTCGAGCACCGGTGCGCCTGGGCTGCGCGCTGGGAGGCCGCGGACGTCTTGATCGAGGGGGACCCCGAGCTTCAGATCGCGGTCCGGTTCGCGCTCTTCCACCTGATGGCATCGGTCGCCGACACCGGGGAGGCCGCGGTCGGCGCCCGGGGCCTGAGCGGGCCGGCGTACCGCGGGCACGTGTTCTGGGACGGCGACGTCTTCGTTCTCCCGTTCCTGGCGGCGACGCACCCGCGGGCGGCGCGGGCGATGCTCGAATATCGGATCCGCCGGCTCTCCGCTGCCCGCGCCGCAGCGCGCGAGAAGGGCGGCGCCGGAGCCCGCTTCCCGTGGGAGTCGGCGGCCCTGGGAAACGACGTCACGCCCCCGCTCGCCCGCGACCGCACCGGCCGGGCGATCCCGATCCGCACGGGCCTGCTCGAAGAGCATGTAACCGCCGATGTCGCCTGGGCGGCCGCCTGTTACATCGACTGGACGGGAGACGAGGAGTTCGCCGCCGGTCCGGGACGTGAGCTGCTCGTCGAGACTGCCCGCTACTGGGCTTCGCGGATCAGGCTCGACCGGGAGGGGCGCGGACACATTTACGGCGTGATCGGCCCGGACGAGTACCACGAGCCGGTCGACGACAACACCTACACGAACGTGATGGCCCGCTGGAATCTCCGCCGGGCAGCCGAGAGCGTCGCCCAGCTACCCGGGGCCGTCACCGCCGAGGAGCGAGAGAGCTGGCTGCGCGCCGCCGCCTCGCTCGTCGACGGCTACGACCCCGAGACAAAGCTCTACGAGCAGTTCGCCGGGTTCTGGGAGCTCGATCCGCTCGTG
The DNA here is from genome assembly GCA_963803325.1 of uncultured Actinomycetes bacterium. Classification (GTDB taxonomy): domain Bacteria; phylum Actinomycetota; class Thermoleophilia; order Gaiellales; family Gaiellaceae; genus DATBLE01. The sequence continues at coordinate 695,616 of CAWDLU010000001.1, forward strand.
CTCGAGGGCATCCTCCGACGCCGCCCGATGGCGGCGGAGGCCATGGTCGGGCGCGAGCGGCTGCACCGGATGCAGATCCTCAAGCAAGCGGACGTTTTGATGCTCCACCATCTCGTTCCCGAAGAGGTGGCGCCCGGCTCTTTGCAGCCCAACCTCCGCTTCTACGAGCCGCGGACGACCCACGGCAGCTCGCTCTCGCCCGGCATTCACGCCGCCCTGTTCGCGCGAGCGGGGATGCTGGAGCAGGCCGTCGAGGCCCTCCGCACAACGAGTCGGATCGACCTCGACGACCTCACCGGCTCCACGGCCGCCGGGCTGCATCTGGCCTCGATGGGTGGCGTGTGGCATGCGCTCGCGCTCGGTTTCGCAGGACTGAGGCCGACCCCGGAGGCGCTTCAGATCGACCCCAGGCTCCCTGCGAGTTGGGCTGCGCTCGAACTGCGCGTCCGTTTCCGCGGCAGCAGCGTCTGCCTGCGCATCGAGCACGCTGCCCTCACGGTCACCGCCGATCCCGAGGCGACCGTGCTCGTGGCCGGAACGTCGGCTCCGATCACAGCCGGGCCAGTCGGGGTGCGGCTCGAGCGCCGGGGCGAGAGCTGGGCGGCGGCGTGAGCGGCCGGACCCGACCACCCGCCGGAGAGACCAGGTGCTTTCCGGTCCGGCCGTCTACGCCGGCGGGGCGGGCGGAGGTTGCTCTTTCAGCTCCTGCTCGCTCCAGAGGAGCTTGGCGTTGTTCTCCGGCGTGTGCAGCGGACCGATCAACCTCGGTGAAGGAGTCTCGTCCGTGTGCAGAGCGGCATAGGCGCAGACCATGATCTGGTGGGGCGAGCCTCCCGGCAGGTCGAAGGTCTGCCCGGCCCAGGTATAGACGTGATTCCCGGCGGCGCAGTGGTGCGCCTGGAGACGAAGGTGCCAGCGGGCCTCGATCGCCTGGGCGGAGAGCGGTCCGACCTCCTCCTCGACCTTGGCGATCTCGGCGACGAAATCGGGGTCGTCGCCCATGGGGCCGGGGAGCGCGGTGGGCATCATCTGTCCTGGTCTTTCGTGGACGAAGGTGAAGGGATACGAAGACGACGCACCCTCACGACGGGGCGGAAGTGTACGTAGATACGCGGACGTCGCCCGCAATCCTCCTCAGGTGCTCCGAGGGAGGAGGAGACCGCTTCGCAGCGTCTGTTCTCGGCTGCCATCGACTTGGACGCCACCGCCGATGCCGGCGGCGGATTGACTTCAGTCTTGAACGCCGGCCGGTCGGTGAACGCTGACCTTTGGTTGGGGATTCCGCTCACGGCGGTAGAGCGACGGAATCGGCGGAACGCCGGTAGATTCCCTCGCCGTGAGCAGCAGGAGCAATGGCGTGGCGCTGACGATTCTCGAAGGCTCGACCTTTTGCATCTGCGACGAGCGGGGCGACATCTGCGAGGAGACCGGCGGCTTCTTCGCCGAGGACACCCGGTTTCTCTCACTGTTCCGGCTCACCGTCAACGGCCGGCCGCCCCTCCTGCTCTCGTCCCGCAAGGTCGAGTACTTCTCCGCCGCCTTCTACCTCCGCAACCCGCCCGCGAGGGGGCTCGCGCAGGACGCGATCTCGATCGTCCGCGAGCGCTTCGTCACCGACGCGATGCAGGACCGGATCGTGGTCGAGAACGTCGCGATGGAGCCGGTCGCGTTCGAGCTGGCTCTCGAGGTCGCCAGCGACTTCGCCGACATCTTCGCCGTCAAGGAGCGTGACTTCGCCCTCGGCCACCCGCTTGCCGCCAAACCCCTGCCCGAGCCCGTCACACCCGAGCTCGACGCGCCCCGCAGCCGGCTGATCCTCGACGACGAGGGCGAGGAGCCCGCGCGCACGCAGGTCGCCTTCTCGCATCTCGGGGAGGTCGAGGGCGGCACCGTCCGCTACCGGATCGAGCTGGAGCCGCGCGGACGCTGGGAGCTGACCACCGACGTCGTGCCGCAGGCCGACGGGCAGGGTCCCGAGCCGCGGCCGGCCGGCGCGCACCGCTTCGGCGAGGAGCTCGATCGCGTGCAGGATTCGCTGACCGCCTGGGAGTTGCGCGTGCCGCAGCTGCGCGCATCCTGGGACACCCTGGAACACTCGTTCGCGAGCTCGGTCTCGGACCTGGCGTCGCTCCGCATGCGCGGCGGCGACGGCGGTATCGCCCGGCTGCCGGCGGCCGGGATGCCGTGGTTCATGACCGTCTTCGGTCGGGACACGATCATCACCTCGCTCCAGACCCTGCTCTTCGGGCCGAAGCTCGCCCGCGGCGCCCTCGAGGTGCTGGTCGACCTCCAGGCGACCGAGGACGACGCCTCGATCGACGCAGAGCCGGGAAAGATCGTGCACGAGGTCAGGCACGGCAAGGCGGCCAGGGTGTGGTTCAAACGCTACTACGGCACGGTCGACGCGACCCCGCTCTACCTCGTCCTGCTCTCCGAGGTCTGGCGCTGGACCGACGATGCGACGCTCGTCAGGCAGCTCCGAGAGCCCGCGCTGCGGGCGCTCGCCTGGATCGACGAGTACGGCGACCGCGACGGCGACGGGTTTGTCGAATACGAGAAGCGAAGCGAGCGCGGGCTCGACAACCAGTCGTGGAAGGACTCGGGCGACTCCCAGCGCTTCGCCGACGGCCGGACGGCGCGAACGCCGATCGCACCCGCGGAGGTGCAGGGGTACGTGTACGACGCGAAGAGGCGCATGGCGGAGCTGGCGCGCGAGGTGTGGCGCGACCGGCCGCTCGCCGAGCGGCTCGACCAGGAGGCCGACGGGCTCCGGAAGGCGTTCGACGACGCGTTCTGGATCGAGGAGCGCGGTGGCTTCTACGCACTCGCGCTCGACCGGGACAAGACGCCCGTCGACTCGCTGTGCTCGAACATGGGCCATCTGCTCTGGAGCGGCATCGTGCCCCCGCACCGTGTCGACCAGGTCGTCGACGCGCTGATGGGCGACGCGCTCTGGTCGGGCTGGGGCGTGCGCACGATGTCCACCGACGACCGCGCCTACAGCCCGCTCTCGTACCACAACGGCACGGTCTGGCCGCACGACAACTCGCTGATCGCCTCCGGGCTCGCGCGCTATGCACGCTGGCCGGAGGCGCACCTGATCGTTCAGCGGATGCTGGAGGCGTCCGCCTTCTTCGGCCACGAGCTGCCGGAGGTCTTCGCCGGCCTGCCGCGGACACAGACGTCGTTTCCGATCGCGTACCCGACCGCCGCCCGGCCGCAGGCCTGGGCGGCCGGAACGCCGGTGCTGCTGCTCCAGGTGCTCCTCGGCCTCCGGCCCGATCGTGGCCGCCAGACGTTGGAGACGTCTGCGCCGCTCGAGCTCCCGTCGTGGGCGGGTACGCTGCGGCTCTCCGGTGTGCGGGTCTTCGGCCGCTCGTGGGACGTCCACCTTGCGGACGGCCAGGTGCGCGTGGAGGAATCGTGAGCGCCGAGAAGCTCCGCATCGGCGTGATCAGCCCGGTCTGGTTTCCGGTGCCGCCGACCGGCTACGGGGGGATCGAGTGGATTGTCTGGCTCCTCGCCGACGGCCTCGCCGACGCGGGCCACGACGTGACGTTGTTCGCCTCGGGCGACTCGCGCACCAAGGCGAAGCTCGCGTCGGTCTTCGCCGAGGCTCCGAGCGCCCGCATCGGCCAGACATTGCCGGAGCTCCACCACTGCCTCGCGTGCTACGCGCGTGCCGCAGAGTTCGACGTGATCAACGACCACTCCGGTCTTCCGGCCGCGGCGATCGGCGGGCTGATCGAGACACCCGTGCTGCACACGATCCACGGGCCGCTCGACGGCGAAGGCGGCGTGATCTACGAGCAGATCGCCGAGGTCGCTCCCGAGATCGGGTTCATCTCGATCTCGATGAACCAGCGCGAGCCCAAGCCGCACCTGCCCTGGGTCGCCAACTGTCCGAACGCGCTCGACTTCTCGCTCTATCCGGTCAGCCCGCACCCGGGCGACTACCTCCTCTTCCTCGGCCGGATGAGCCCCGACAAGGGGTGCCACCGCGCGATCGACGTCGCCGTCACGGCCGGGCTGCCGCTGAAGATCGCCGGCAAGAACCGGGAGCCCCTCGAGCAGCAGTACTTCGACGAGTTCGTCCGGCCGCACCTCTCCGACCAGATCGAGTACCTCGGCGAGGTCACCCACGGCGAGAAGGTCGAGCTGCTCCAGAACGCGCGGGCGACACTGTTCCCGATCGAGTGGGCGGAGCCGTTCGGCCTCGTCATGATCGAGTCGATGGCGTGCGGGACTCCGGTGATCGCCACGCGCCGGGGAGCGGTGCCCGAGGTGATCGAGCACGGCCGGAGCGGAATCGTCGTCGACGACTACCGCGAGATGCCGGAGGCGATCGGCGAGGCCGACCGGCTCAACCCGATCGAGCTCGTCGCGTACGCGCAGGAGCACTTCTCGCCCGAGCGCATGGTCGCCGACTACGTGACCGCGTTCCGGGCGACGCTGGCCGGGCGAGCCGGCCCCCGGCGGCCCGCCGCGGCCTGAGCGCTCGTGGCTAGCATGGCCCAATGGCGACCGAGCGACTGCGGGCCCTGCTCGCCCAGGCGTTTCCCGACGCGGCCGAGCTCGACGTGCTCGACCGCACCGGGACCGGCGACCATTTCCAGGTGAGCGTCACCAGCGAGCGCTTCGGCGGGCTCTCGCTGGTCGATCAGCACCGGCTCGTCTACGACGCGCTCGCCGCTCCGCTCGCCGACGGCACCATCCACGAGCTGCGAATCAAGACGAAAGGACTCCAGTGAGCGAGCTGAACGAGACGATCAAGCAGGTGATCGAGGGCGAGGACGTGGCGCTCTTCATGAAGGGGACGCCGCAGATGATCATGTGCGGGAACTCGATGCGAGCGCTGGAGGCGCTCCGCCGCGCGGGTGCGCCGGTGACCACCGTCGACGTCCTTCCCGACCCGGCGATCCGCGAGGAGCTGTCCGCGCTCTCCGGGTGGCCGACGATCCCGCAGGTGTTCGTCCGGGGCGAACTGCTCGGCGGTGCCGACATCGTCGAGGAGCTCGAGCACGCGGGCGAGCTCGAGCGCAAGCTCGAGAGCGCGCTCGGCACGGGCTACCGCGAGTCGCGCAACGAGAAGTCCGTCAGCGTCGTCTGAGCTCGCGTACGTCGCGCACCGCGAACACCGGAAGGGTGACGAGCGCGACCAGCGCGGCTGCCCCGTAGAGCGTCTTGCTGGTCCCGATCGCATCCGCGATCGGGCCGGCGGCTGCGAATCCGATCGGGATCAGGGCGACCGACCCGAGCATGTCGTACGCGTAGACGCGCGAGAGCATCTGCCCCGGGATCTGCTGCTGCATCGTCGTGTCCCAGCACACGGAGAAGACCTCGATGCCGAAGCCCATCCCGAAGGCTGCGAGCGCGACGAGCGACTCGTGGGCCGGTGGGCCGAGCAGCGCTGCAGGCGGAGCGAGCAGCAGGATCGCGAAGGTGGCGACGACCAGTAGCCGCTGAGGCCGCAGTCGCAGCATCAGCAGGCCGCCGCAGATCAGCCCCGCGGCCTGGCAGGCGAGGATGAAGCCCCATGCTCCGGCGCCTCCGTAGTGGGCCTTCGACTGGGCCGGCCCCAGCACCTGAAAGGCGCCCTGCTCGGCTGCGTTCAGGAACGAGAACTGGAGCACGATCGCCCACAGCCAGGTTCGCGACCGGAAAGCCAGCCAGCCCTCGGCCAGCTCCCGGACGAAGCTTCGCACCTCCTCCCGGGCGGACGGCGGCAGGCGCATCGCCGCGGCGAAGACGGCGGCCGCACCGAACGTGGCGGCGTCGATCGCGATCGCCCATCCCGGGCCGGCGGTAGCAACGATCGCTCCGCCGATCGCCGCGCCGATCACCACGCTCGAGTTGACTGCGAGGCGCAGGAGCGCGTTTGCCTGCTGGATCGTCCCGGGAGGCACGGTCTGGGGAACGATCCCGGCCGAGGCGGGAAAGAAGAACGCCGACGAGGTTCCGTTGACCGCGCTGATCGCGACGAAGTGCCAGAGCTCGGCGTGATGGCTGAGGAGCAGCACCGCCAGCGCGCTCTGGGTCGCGCCGCTGAGGAGGCTCGACGCGACCATCACGTGGTGTCGAGGGATCCGGTCGGACAGCGTCCCGCCGATCAGGATGAAGACGATCTGCGGCGCCGTGCGTGCGGCGAGGACGAAGCCGAGGGCCGTCTTCGACCCGTCGGGATGCGCGGCGGAGGTGGTCACCTCCAGCACCGCGAACGCGAGTGCGATCGGCGCCATCGCATTTCCGAGGAACGAAACGGCGCGGCCGAGGAAGAGCAGCCGGAACTCCCGCTCGGCGAGCGGGCCGAGACGCGGGCGGTTCAGGCGGACTCCGCCTCGCGGCGCTTGTCCCAGTACCGCTTCATCCCGACGTAGGACTGCCAGAGCGGAGCCGCCCGCTCCCAGGCGTCTGCCTCGTCGCCGACCGCTGCTTCGAGAGCGGCGCGCGAAGCTGCGATCCACTCCGCCTCGTCCTGGCCCTGCCCGCCGCGCTCGCTCCACCTCGCCAGCTCCGCCCGGACGAGCCCGAGGTGCTCCGAGGGGGAGTCGGCCACGCCGAAATGGGTGAGCGCGAGCCGCGCCGGGCCACGGCGCTCGATCTCCTCGAACGTGCGAAACCATCCCTCGACGTCGACGTCGGGCGGCGGCGACACCGGGATCACGAAGCGCGCCGGTCCGATCCGGACGCCGACGGCATCGCCTGCGTAGAGCGTCCCGTCGGCGTGCAGGTAGCACACGTGGTGGGAGGCGTGGCCGGGCGAAGGGAAGCAGTCGAGCCCGACGACGCGTTTACCGACCGCCTCGACATTCTCCGCGGGTACGGGTGCGAGCTCCCCCCAGAGGACGTCGAAGGCGTCCCCGTACAGGCGTCGGGCGCTGCGCTCGAGCCGGCTCGGGTCGACGATGTGCGGAGCGCCGATCTCGGAGACGTGCACCCGCAGCAGCCGGTGCTCGCGCACGAGCACACCGGCTGCGCCCGCGTGGTCGAGGTGGATGTGCGAGAGCAGCAGGTGGCGGATGTCGGTCAGCGCGAGCCCGCGCTCGGCCAGGGCTGCCTTCAGCGTCGAGATGCAGGTCGACGGCCCGCAGTCGTGCAGCGCGAGGCCGTCGTCGGTCTCGATCAGGTACGAGGCGACGACGTTTTCGGACTGGTGGTGGAGGTCGATCGGGTCGGGGGCGCTCACGCGCCCCCGATCTTATGCCGGTGCTCCGGCGGGGTGGCGGCGCCGCCGCAGCACTGCCGCCGCCACCGCGACTGCGAGGACGGCCGCGATCCCGGCGGAGATTCCGGCCCACGTAGCCGGCCCGAGGCCGGACGATCCGCGCGACGGCGGGCTCGACGGAAGGCCGAGCGAGACGAGCGTCCGGCGAAGCTCGACCGGCGCCCGGTACCAGCCTCCGTACGTGCGGTTCCCGAAGATGGGCTGGCCGGCGGCCATGTGGGTCACAGGCCCGGCGGCCGCGAACGGGTACAGCTCCTGCCGGATCGTGACGCTCTCGGTGTCGCTCGTCGGGACGCGGTAGACCGCGAGGTACCGCGGCCCGAGCTCGCCCGCCGGGCGGACGCGCGAGGTGGAGTCGGGAATCTGCTGGAAGGCCTCGGCGAACCAGCCGCCCCGCTCGACGAGCTGCCCGAACAGCGAGCTCGAGTCGCTTTCGGGATTGCCGGTGAGGGCGATCGGCTGCGAGAGGCCGGGGCCGGCGATCGTTCCCTCGACCGGGCCCTTCGCGCCTGCCGGCGAGGCCGTCACCGCGGCGAGCGCGAGCAGAAGTGCCAGTGATCGTTTCATGCCGCCTTTACACCGCGGCGGCGAGTGCGGTTCCCGACGCGCGAGGCTGTGCCCCTCGTCCTAACACCTTCCTAACAGGGTCAGACACTGATTCAGACGGCTCTGCGTGGTGCGCAGAGAGCGCGCATCGCCGCGTTCAGGCCGTGGCGGCGGAGCGGACGAGCGCGGCTTCGAGATCGGCGACGAGGTCGTCGGCGGACTCGATCCCGACCGACAGCCGGACGAGGCTCGCCGGGCACGCGAACGGTGCGTCCGCGGTCGAGGCGTGCGTCATCGCGGCGGGCACCTCGATCAGGCTTTCGACACCGCCCAGGCTCTCGGCCAGCTTCCAGATCTTCGTGCGGCCGACGAGCGCGATCGCCTCCTCCGCGCTCGGCGCGAGGAACGAGACCATCCCGCCGAAGCCGGCCATCTGCCGTGCCGCGATCTCGTGCCCGGGGTGGTCGGCGAGCCCGGGGTAGTAGACGCGCTCGACGCCGGCATGGTCCTGGAGGAGCTCGACCACCGCCCGGGCGTTCTCGCAGTGGCGCTGCATGCGCAGGGCGAGCGTCTTCAGGCCGCGGAGGACGAGCCAGGTGTCGAACGGGCCCGGTACGGCGCCGAGCGAGTTCTGGAGGAAGGCGAGCCGGTCGGCAATCGTCGGGTCGTTCGTGCAGGCGAACCCGCCGATGAGATCCGAGTGGCCGCCGAGGTACTTCGTCGTCGAGTGGACGACGATGTCGGCGCCGAGCTCGAGCGGCCGCTGGAGGTACGGGGTGGCGAACGTGTTGTCGACTGCGACCACCGCGCCCGCCGCCCTGGCGGCCTTCGCGACTGCGGCGATGTCGACGATGTTCAGCAGCGGATTCGTCGGCGACTCGAGCCAGACCAGCCGCGTGCGCTCGTCGATCGCGCCGGCGACGGCGTCGGCGGGAACGAACTCGAAGTCGTAGCCCTTGGGCGCGTACACCTTGGAAAAGAGTCGGTAGGCGCCGCCGTAGACGTCGTCCACGGACACGATCCGGTCGCCGGGCGAGACGAGGTGCATGATCGTCGTCGTCGCGCCCATCCCGGAGCCGAACGCGAAGCCGTGGTCGGCGCTCTCCAATGAGGCCAGACAGCGCTCGAGCGCCTGGCGGGTCGGGTTGGCCGTGCGCGAGTAGTCGTACCCCTTGTGCTCGCCGACCGCGTCCTGGACATAGGTGGACGTCTGGTAGATCGGCACCGTGACCGCGCCGGTCGCCGGGTCCGGCTCCTGGCCCTCGTGGATCGCGCGAGTCTCGAAGTCCATCAGCCGGATCGTACCTTCGCGCGCGCGACGTTCTTCGCGCCCACGAAGGCCGCGAGACCCTGTCGCCACCCGTCGCGGCTCCTCGCACCCGTCCATCCTGGCTGCGGCCGAAGAGGTCTCTGGTGCGAACTCGAAGTCGGCGCCACACTTGACGCATGGAAACGGAGCCGCTTCTCTATCGCTCAGAGGCACTCGCGGTCATCGGTGCCATCGCCGATATCGTCGTCGTGCTTCGCGAGATCAAGAGCCTCCTCGGAGGGGACGATGAAGCCTGGGAAGAAGATGACGAAAGCTGAGCGGGTGGCCTGGGAGGCCCATCTCGACGAGACGGTGAGGACGCTGCGGGAGATCGTGCGCAAGGGCCGCGAGGAATTGGCCCAAAGGCCCGCCGGCGACGCCAAGTCCTAGCGCTCGACCCGCTCCAGCTCCAGCACCCTTGCGAGCCGGGCGAGCGCCCTGTCGGCGGCCGTCTCGAGCGAGCCCGAGCGGCGCACCTTCGGCTCGAGGTGGAAGGCCCGAACGCGCAACACGCCCTCGGCGCGGTCGGCCTTCAGGTCGACCCGCCCGACGAGTCGGTCGCCGTAGAGAAACGGCAGCACGTAGTAGCCGAACACCCGCTGCGGCGCCGGCTTGTAGACCTCGATCGTGTGGTCGAAGCCGAAGACCCGCTCGAGGAATGCGCGGTCCCAGACGAGGTTGTCGAACGGCGAGAGCAGCACGCCGCCGGAGGGTGTGCCGTCCAGCTCCGCGCCGGCCGGGACGAGCACCGGCGCCCCGCCGTCTTCGACGTGGACACGGCGCAGCAGGCCGTCTGCGACGAGCGCGTCCACGTGCGGTCGGATCGCCTTCGTGCGGCCGGCGATCCGGTAGTGCTCGGCGATCCCGCTCTCGGTCAGCGCTCCGCGACCGTGCACCGCCTTGAGGGCGAGCGTGCGGAAGTACTCGCTTTCGCTGGGGACGGGCGCCTCGAGGTGCTCCTGCGGGATCACCCGCTCGGGGAGGTCGTAGAGGCGCTGGAAGCCCTGGCGGCCGGCGATCGCGAGCTTGCCCGCCGTCCAGAGCGCTTCGAGCACGCGCTTGGACGGCTTCAGGTTCCACCAGGGGCCGTGGTTGGCTCCCTCGAAGTGGCGTGCGCCGAGCGCGCCGCGCTCGCGGATCGTCTCCAGCACCTGCTCGGCCAGCTCGGGCTCACGGGCGAGGACCGGGCCCCACCAGCGGTGGTGGTCGCTCATGCTCCGTCGGTACAGCGGCCACTCGTCGGCGGCGATCAGGCAGGCCTCGTGCGCCCAGTGCTCGAAGAGCTTTCCGGAGGCGAGCAGCCCGGAGATCATCGGCTCGGGGTAGTGGCCCGCCCGCGAGGTGATCACGATCCGGTGGCTGCGGGCGACCGTCGAGATCGAGTCGAGCTGGACGCAGGAGAGGCGCCGGACGGTCTCGACGACGTCGGCGGCGCGGGCGCGCCGGAAACGCGTGGTGTATCCCTGCTGCGCGACCACGTAGCGGCGCAGCTGCGCGAGCGAGACCGTCTCCACTGCCGGTGACAACGCGCCGAGGGGGCGGGCTATGCCTCGAGCGGGACGTGCCCGGGCCGGCCGGCGACGCGGTCGATCCACCGTCGAACGTTCGGGTAGCGGTCGAGGTCGAAGCCGCCCTCGCCGGCGACGTGGACGTATGCGTAGAGCGAGACGTCTGCGACCGAGTACGCGTCTCGGACAAGCCAGTGGCGGCCGTCGAGATGTCCGTCCAGCGCCGCAAGCGCCCTGTTCCCGGCGGTCCACTTCGACTCGAGCTCCCGCGTGTACTGCTCCCGCTCGTCGAGGATCGAGATCCAGAATCGCGCGACCGCGATCGCCGGCTCGACCTCGTACTGCTCGAAGAACATCCACTGGAGGACGCGGGCGCGGTCGAGCGGGTCGTCGGGGAGGTACGCCGTCCCGTCGGCGAGGTACCAGGCGATCGCGTTCGACTCGGCCAGGTGCTCGCCGTCGTCCAGCTCCAGCGTGGGCACTCGCAGCGCCGGGTTCTTGCCGCCGAGGACGTCCGGCCGGTTGGAGCGGTCGACCACGTCCACCTCGATCCGTTCGTACTCGATGCCGAGGTGGGCGAGCATCTGGCGCACCTTCCAGCAGTTCCCCGAGACCTGTGAGTTGTAGAGCCTCACCGCCGGTGGGCGAGGTACTCGAGCAGGTCGGAGCGTGTGAGCACCGCCCGCGGGCTGCCGTCCAGGGCGACGACGACGGCCTGCCGCTGGTCGCGCAGATCTGCGAAGACCTGGTCGACCGTGTCTTTCATGTCCACCGCTCCGAGCGGCGGTTGCATCGCGGCCGCCACCTCCTCGCCCAGCGCGTCGGGATTGCGGAACACGCGGTCGAGCAGCAGGCGCTCGTTGAGCGATCCGATCACGTCGGCGAGCGTCTCCGCCGGCGCGCTGCGAACGACGGGGAGCTGCGAGATCCCGTAGCGCTGCATCAACTCGATCGCCGCCCCGAGCTTCTGGTGCGGCTCGCAGACGACGAGGTCGGGCACGCCGTTGCCCGCGTGCTTGAACGCGAGCACACGCTCGACCGTCTCGGGGGTGCCGTGCCGTTCGAGGAAGCCGTGCTCGAGCATCCAGTTGTCGTCGAAGAGCTTGGACAGATAGCCGCGCCCGCCGTCGGGGATCGTCGTCAGCAGGGTCGCCTCCGGGCCGAAGCGCTTCGCCACCTCCAGCATCGCATGCACCGATGTTCCCCCCGAGCCCCCGGCGAGGATCCCCTCCTCGCGCGCAAGTCGCCGGGTGACGAGAAACGAGTCGCGGTCGGAGACGCGCACGTACTCGTCGACCACCGACGGGTCGAAGCTCTCCGGGAAACCGTCTTTGCCGATCCCCTCGACGAGGTACGGGTGTACCGGTCCGCCGGAGTAGATCGACCCCTCCGGGTCGGCGCCGACGATCAGCAGGTCGGGGCTTCGCTCCTTCAGATAGCGGCCGACGCCCGTGATCGACCCGCCGGTGCCGACGCTGATCACGACCGCGTCCAGCTCGCCGCCGGTCTGTTCCCAGATCTCGGGCCCGGTCGAGCGATAGTGCGCGTCCGGATTGCCCTGGTTCGAGTACTGATCGGGCTTGTACGCACCGGGGATCTCCTCGGCCAGCCGGTCCGAGACGAGGTAGTAGCTCTCCGGCGAGTCGGCCTCGACCGCGGTCGGGCAGATCACCACCTCGGCGCCGAATGCGCGCAGGAGGGCGATCTTCTCCGGCGCGACCTTGTCGGGGACGACGAAGATCATCTTGTAGCCCTTGATCGCCGCCGCGAGCGCGAGGCCGACGCCGGTGTTGCCGGAGGTCGGCTCGACGATCGTCCCACCCCGTCTCAGCCTGCCGCTCTGTTCGGCGCGCTCGATCATGCTCAGCGCGATCCGGTCCTTGTTCGAGCCGCCCGGGTTCAGGTACTCGAGCTTGGCGAGTAGGGTCGGGCCGAGCTCGCGTCCGATGTGCTGGAGGCGGACGACCGGCGTCGAACCGACGAGGTCGAGAAGCGTTGGGTACTCGCGGGCCACCCCGCGCGGAAGCCTACCCCTGTTCGACCCGGTCGAGGAACGTGGAGACGACCGCGAGGTAGCGCTCGGGCTCCTCGACGAACTGCATGTGCGAGCTGTTCTCGAACGTGGCCAGCTCGGAGCCCGGGATCCCGCGGTTCAGCGCCTCGGCCTGGCGCGGCGTGAACTCGTCGTGGCGGCCGGCGGTGATCAGGGCGGGAACGTCGATCTCGCCGATCCGGGCGGTGATGTCCCAGTCGGCGAGCGTGCCGGTGATGACGAACTCGTTCGGCCCCTGCATCGTCATGTAGACGTCGGGGTGCTCGCGGAGCCCGGCGAAGGTGCGCTGCACGCAGTCGGGGAACGGGTCGATCCGGCAGACGTGGCGCTTGTAGAACTCCATCGACGCCTCCTCGTACTCGGGCGAGCCGACCTCGGCGGTGTCGAGCACCTGCCTGACGCCGTCGGGGAGGGCATTCTTCAGGCCGTTCGTCTCCTCGGCCCAGAGCGGGATGCTCGCCGGCGACGAGGAGAGGACGAGGCTCGCGAGGCCGGCAGGCCGGGTCAGCGCGTACTCCATCGCGAGCATCCCGCCCCACGAGGAGCCGAACAGGTGGATGCGGTCGAGGCCGAGGGAGTCGCGGACGGTGGCAACCTCCTCGACGAACAGCTGGACCGTCCAGGCCTCGGCGGACTTTCCCACCCATGAGTGGCCGCACCCGATCTGGTCGTAGAAGACGACCCGCCGGCCGGTCCCGGCGAGCACCCCGAGCGGCTCGAGGTAGTCGTGCGGCGCACCAGGCCCGCCGTGCAGGCAGAGGAGCGGCAGCTTGCCGGGGTCTTCTCCGTCGCCGACCACCTGATACCAGGTCTCGCCGCCGGCGTAGGGGATGCGCCCCTCGGTCACGCGCGGGAGTCTAATCCGGCTCGAGCCCAGTGTCTGACACCGAAGGTGTCAGACACTGCTTTGCCCGAGAAGCAGCCGTAGCTGATCGAGCGTGATGTTGCCGCCGCTCGCGACGAGGCCGACGCGCTTGCCCGCCAGCCGGTCTCGCAGCTTGAGTGCCGCGGCCAGCGGCGATGCGCCCGCCGCCTCGATCAGGTTGCGCGTCCGCTCGATCATGTGCAGGGTGGCGGCGCGGATCTCGTCCTCGGAGACGAGCACGAAGTCTGCGAGCCGCTCGCGCAGGATCTGCTGCGGCAGCTCGAAGCCGATGCGGGTCGCGAGCCCCTCCGCGGCGGTGTTCATCTCGTCCTCGACAATGCGCCACTCACGCCACGAGCGGTGGGCGGCCGGTGCCGCCTCCGACTGGACACCGATCACCTCGAGCTGGGGCTCGAGCTCGCCGGCGACGATGCACGCGCCGGCGGCACCGCTGCCGCCGCCGATCGGGACGATCAGCACATCGAGGCCCGGCTCACGCTCGAGGATCTCCAGCGTCGCGGTGGCGACGCCGGCGATCAGGTGCGGCTCGTCGCCGGAGTGGACGTAGCGGAAGCCGTGCTCGGCGGCGAGCGCCTCGCAGTGCTCGCGGGCGTCATCGAAGTCGCGCCCGTAGACGACGACCTCGGCGCCCAGCCCCTCGATCGATGCGACCTTCACCGGGTTCGCCCGCTCCGGCACGCAGATGACCGCCCGTACGCCGAAGATGCGGGCCGCAAACGCGATCGACTGGCCGTGGTTGCCGGTCGAAGCCGAGATCACGCCACGCCGCCGATCGTCCGGGGAGAGCTGCGCAAGGAGGTTGACGCCGCCGCGCACCTTGAACGCGCCGACAGGCTGGTGGTTCTCGTGCTTGACCCAGGTCGCGGTGCCGGTCAACTCCTCCAGTGCCGGGTAGCGGGTGAGCGCCGTCGGGATCAGGTGGGGTGCGATCCGTTCCCGCGCCGCGAGTACATCGTCGAAGGTCGGCCCGCGCATGCCCGGACGCTAACCCCTGTGGACACATCGGCACGCATTCGACGCCGTGAGACATGGCCGAAAGCGGCGGGCAGGGGTCAGACCCCTGACATGTCCCGACGGGACATGGGCGATTGGTTCCGGGGTCAGTGGCGGAAGTGTCGGCGGCCGGTGAGGACCATCGTTGCGCCGGCCGCCTGCACCGCGGCGACCACCTGCGCGTCGCGCTTCGAGCCGCCCGGCTGGATGATCCCGCTCACGCCCGCCTCGAGCGCCAGTGCCGGGCCGTCCGGGAAGGGGAAGAAGGCGTCCGAGGCAAGCACCGCGCCCTCGAGGTCGTGGCCGAGCTCACGCGCCTTGCCGACCGCGACGCGAACGGCGTCCACGCGGCTCATCTGGCCTGCGCCGATCCCGATCGTCCTCAGGTCCTTGGCGATCACGATCGCGTTCGAGGTCACGTGCTTGCAGACCCGCCAGGCGAACAACAGGTCGCCCCAGTCCGGCTCGCTCGGCTCACCGCAGACGACGACCATGCCCTCACGGTCCTCGACATCCGCGTCCCGGTCCTGGGCGAGCAGCCCGCCGAGCACCCGCCGGTAGTCGCGCTCGCCTGCGGCCGCGTTGCGTCGCTCGGTCGAGACGAGGATCCGCAGCGCCTCCTTCGCGGTCAGGGCCGCGAGCGCGCCGTCCTCGTAGCCGGGTGCGAACAGCACCTCGACGAACTGCCCGGCCAGCCGGGCGCCCAGCTGCGCGGAAACGGGGCGGTTGAGGACGACCACGCCGCCGAACGCCGAGAGGGGGTCGGCGCCGAGCGCACGCTCGTACGAGTCCTCGATCGAGCCGGTGACTGCGACGCCGCACGGGTTGGCGTGCTTGACGATCACGCACGCCGGGAGCGAGAACTCCTCGACCAGCATACGCGCGGCCGAGAGGTCGTTGAGGTTGTTGTACGAGAGCTCGCGGCCGTGGAGCTGATCGACGCGAGAGAGGAGATGCCTCCGCGCGCCCGCCTCCGCGTAGTACGCGGCCCGCTGGTGGGGGTTCTCGCCGTACGCGAGGTCGCGGTCCTTCCAGAAGGTCGGGATCAGGCCCTCGGGGAACGCCTCCCGGTCGGCGAACCAGGCGGCGATCGCCGACTCGTAGGCCGCGGTGACGACGAAGGTCTCCGTCGCCAGGGCGCGGCGCGTGTCGAGCGAAAGCCTTCCGTGCTCGCGCAGCTCGCACAGGACGTCTGCATACCGCTCCGGTCGCGCGACGGGAGCCACGTGGGCGAAGTTCTTCGCCGCGGCGCGGAGCAGCGCCGGGCCACCGACGTCGATCATCTCGACTGCCTCCAGCTCGCTCACTCCGTGCCTCCCCGCAACCTCGGTGAAGGGGTACAGGTTGACGACGACGAGGTCGAACGGCTCGATCTCGTGCTTTGCGAGCTCGGCGAGGTCGCCCGGCATGTCTCGGCGCGCGAGGATACCGCCGTGCACGGCCGGATGAAGCGTGACGACCCGATGACCGAGCATCTCCGCGTACCCCGTCACGTTCTCGACGCGCGTGACCGCCAGGCCGTGCTCCTCGAGAAACGCTGCGGTGCCGCCGCTCGCGACCAGCTCGCAGCCGAGCTCGTCCAGACCGCGACCCAGCTCTTCCAGCCCCGTCTTGTCGAAGACGCTGATCAGCGCGCGCATAGCTCTCGTACTACCTCGGGCAGCAGACGGTGCTCGACGTCGTGGATCCGCTCCTCCAGCGTCTCGCGCGGCTCGACCGGGACCGGCTCCTGGCGGAGGACCGGACCGCTGTCGATTCCCTCGTCGACGAGGTGCACGGTCACGCCCGTCGTCTCGGCCCCGGAGTCGACCGCCCGCTCGATCGCCCGCGTCCCCGGAAAGGACGGCAGCAGGGAGGGGTGGACGTTGACGACCCGTTCCGGGAAGCGCTTGAGAAACGGAGGCGTCAGCAGGTGCATGTAGCCGGCGAGGACGACCAGCTGCACGCCGCGCTCTTCGAGCCAGGCGGCCATCGCCAGATCGCGGTCCTTGCGGCCTGCGTGCTCGGCGAGGTCGAAGACGGCGGTCGGGATCCCGGCCGCCTCCGCCCGCCCGAGCGCGCGCGCGCCGGGCGTGTTCGAAGCGACCGCGTGGATCGGCAGCCCGGCGTCGATCAGCGCCTGGAGATTCGTTCCCCGTCCCGAGACGAGCACGCCGATCACGCAACCCGCCCGATCACCGTACGGCCGACGGGTTCGGCGACCACGGCGCAGTAGCCGATCCCGAGGTTGAACACCCGGCGCAGCTCCTGCTCGCCGACATGTCGTGCGAGCCACTCGAACACGGGCGGGCGCTCCCACGCCCCCCAGTCGATCTCCGCGCGGAGGCCGTCCGGCAACATGCGGGACAGGTTCCCCTCGATCCCGCCGCCGGTCACGTGCGCGAGCGCGCGGATGTCCGCTTCACGTCGAAGCGCCCGCACGTCGTCGAGGTAGAGACGCGTGGGCGCGAGCAGGTCGTCGCCGTCGTAGTCCTCGGCTTCCAGCACCCGGCGGACGAGCGAGAAGCCGTTCGCGTGCACGCCGGCCGACGCGAAGCCGACCACCGCGTCGCCGGACTCGACCCGAGAGCCGTCGATCACGTCGCGGCGGTCGACGATCCCGACGCACGTGGCCGCGAAGTCCAGCTCGCCGTCGCGGTAGACGCCCGGCAGCTCCGCCGTCTCGCCGCCGACGAGCGCGCACCCCGCCGCGCGGCAGACCTCCGCCGCGCCCTCGACGAGCTCGGCGACCTGTTCCAGGTCGAGGCGGTTCGCAGCGACGTAGTCGAGCAGGAAGAGCGGCTCGGCTCCGACCGTCAGGACGTCGTTGATGCAATGCGCGGCCATGTCGGCGCCGCAGTCGCGCAGCCGGCCGCGGGCACGTGCGACGATCGGCTTCGTCCCGATCGAGTCCATCGACGCCGCCAGGAAACGCCGCTCGTCGAGCGGATACAGCCCGGCGAAGGCGCCGAAGCCCTCGGCGCCGGTCGACTCGACGGCGCGGCGCAGCCGGTCGACGACGGCGCCGGCGGTCGCAAGCGAGACGCCCGCAGTCTCGTAGGTGGGCTCGGCTCCCACAGAGCGAGTCTAAGGCCGCGGCAGGCGGGCCTACACTGCCCCCGTGGGTCCTTCCCCGCTGACCAGCTGGACGTGGGATCCGGCCCAGCTGCTGCTGATCGCGGCCGCTGCGCTTCTCTACTACCGGCGGGCTGCGAACCTGGCCCGTCGCGGAACGCCCGTCGTCGCCTGGCGCCGGCGGCTGTTCGGGCTCGGACTTCTGCTCGCCTTCTTCGCCGTCGCCTCACCGGTGCACGAGCTCGGCGAGCGCCAGTTCTTCTTCGTACACATGCTCCAGCACATCCTGCTCGGCGACCTCGCCCCGCTGTGCATGGTCGCCGGGCTGACCGGCCCGCTGCTCCGGCCGGTGCTCGCGCTCCCGGTCGTCGGCGCGCTGCGCGTGCTCGCCCACCCGCTCGTCGCGCTGCCGCTGTGGGCGGCGAACCTGCTCGTCTGGCACCTCCCGGTCGCCTACCAGGGCGCCCTCCACCACGACCTCCTGCACGCGCTCCAGCACATGCTCTTCTTCACCTGCGGATCGCTGATGTGGGCGCCCGTGCTCGAGGTGCTGCCAGGGCCGCAGTGGTTCGGCACGGGGGCGAAGCTCGGGTACATCGTTGCCGTCCGCCTGATCGAGACCGTGCTCGGCAACGTGTTCCTCTGGTCGAACGGCGTCTTCTACCGCTACTACGAGCACCCGGTCGAGCGGTGGGGGATCTCCGCGCACGCCGACCAGGGGATCGCGGGCGGCCTGATGATGCTCGAGGGGTCGCTGGTCACCCTCGGCGCGCTGGCCTGGCTCTTTCTCCGGATGGGCCGCGAGAGCGAGCTGCGCCAGCAGCTGCTCGAGCAAGGAGTGGACGCGCGAACGGCGACCCGCGCCGTTCGCTACGGGCGAGGCCGCGAGCTCTCGGGCTGACCAGTGTCAGACCCTGTAAGGAAGGTGTTAGGGACTAGGTTCGCGCGGGCTCGAACCTCAGCTTCGCCAGCCGCCGGCCCGCCGGGATTCGCGTCGGGTACTCGCCGGTCAGGCACGCGCGGCAGAGCGATGACTCCGGCCTGCTCGTCGCCGCCTGCAACCCGTCCAGCGACAGGTACGCAAGCGACGTCGCGCCGATCGAGGCGCGCACCTCGTCGACCGACCGGCCGGAGGCGATCAACTCGTCCTCGTCGGCGAGATCGATCCCGTAGAAGCACGGCCCGATCACGGGCGGCGAGGAGATGCGCACGTGCACCTCCGTCGCACCCGCGTCGAAGAGCATCCGGACGAGCTGGCGGGTCGTATTCCCGCGGACGATCGAGTCGTCGACGATCACGACGCTCTTGCCGGCGACCTCGGCGAGCGGGTTGAACTTCAACCGGAGCCCCTGCTGGCGCAGCTCCTGGTCGGGCTCGATGAATGTGCGGCCGACGTAGCGGTTCTTGATCAGGCCCTCGCTGAACGGGATCCCGCTCGCGCGCGAGAAGCCGATCGCCGCGGGCGTGCCCGAATCCGGAATCGGCAGCACGAGCTCGGCGTCGACCGGGGCCTCGGCCGCCAGCCGCTCACCCATCCGCACGCGTGCGGCGTGAACCTCGACGCCCTGGAGCCGCGTGTCGGGGCGGGCGAGGTAGAAGAACTCGAAGATACAGAGGGCGCTCTTTTCACTCGAGACCGCCCCTTGCGCCTCGATGCCCGATCCGTCGATGACCAGCAGCTCCCCGGGAGCAACCTCGCGCTCGAACTCGGCTCCGACGAGATCGAGGGCACACGTCTCCGAGACGACGACCCACCCGTCGCCGATCCGGCCGAGCACGAGCGGCCGGAAACCGTGAGGGTCGCGGAACGCAAGCAGCTTGCCCTCGGTCAGAGCGGTGACCGAGTAGGCGCCCTCGAGCCTGGCCATCGCGCCCGCGACCGCCTCGGCAAGCGGCCTCGGGTCGTTCGCGACGAGCGCCGCGATCAGCTCCGTGTCCGAGCTCGAGCCCAGCTTGACGCCGTCGGCATGCAGCTCCTCGCGAAGCTCCGACGCGTTCACGAGGTTGCCGTTGTGGCCGAGCGCGATCGTGCGCGCGCGGCCGTGCTGGACGAGCGGCTGCGCGTTCGACCACAGCGCCGAGCCGGTCGTGGAGTAGCGGGTGTGCCCGATCGCGAGCTGGCCGCGGAGGCCGCGCAGCTTCTGCTCGCTGAAGATCTGGGTGACGAGCCCCATCTCGCGGAGCACGGTCAGGCGGCCCTCGTCGGAGACCGCGATCCCGGCCGACTCCTGACCGCGGTGCTGGAGAGCGTGCAGGCCAAAGTGCGCGAGCCGAGCGACGTCGCGATCGGGTGCGCAGATGCCGAGCACGCCGCACATCAGTCTCCCTGCCCCCGATCGCGCCAGGCCGAGCGGAGCTCCCGAAGTCGTAGGCCGAGCAGCCGGTCGCCGCCGACGACACCGACCTCTCGGAGCGGCACACCGCCCAGCCGGGGCACGTCCTCGGGGGCGCACGCGATCACTGCCCGGCCGCCGCCCTCGCCGAACAGAGTCTCGGTCTCGGCGTCGAGGTCGAGCTCGGCACCGACGCCGCTCCAGATCGCCGCCTCCGCCAGCGCGACGGCGAGCCCGCCGCCGGAGGTGTCGTGCGCGAGCGTGAGGACGGGCGCCGCCCGCCAGAGGAACTCGACCAGCAGCGCCTCGGCCGCGGGGTTCAGGCCCGCCGCCCGGCCGCCGGTCGCGCCGTAGAGCGCCTGGTACTCCGAGCCGGCGAGCGAAAGCTCGGGCGCCCCCGCGAGCAGCACCACGTCGCCGTCGCGCCACGTGCCCGGCACCGTGCGGACGTCGGGGACGAGCCCGACGCAGCCGACGACCGGGGTCGGCCTGATCGCGACCCCGTCGGTCTCGTTGTAGAGCGACACGTTCCCGGAGACGACCGGAATCCCCAGCGCCTCGGCGGCGAGCGCCATCCCCTCGATCGACTCGACGAGCTCCCAGGCGATCTCGGGCTTCTCCGGGTTGCCGAAGTTCAGGCAGTCGGTCAGGCCGAGCGGCTGCCCGCCGGCACAGGCGACGTTGCGTGCGGCCTCGAGCACCGCGAGCGCGCCGCCCGTTCGGGGAGCGACGCTCGCAATGCGACCGGCTCCGTCCAGCGAGACCGCAAGCCCGCGCAGGGACGGCCGCAGCCGCAGGACGGCCGCGTCCAGGCCGGGGCGGCGAACCGTCCTCGAGCCGACGAGGTGGTCGTAGCGCTCGTAGATCCAGGCGCGGCTGCGGACGTTCGGCGCGGCGAGCAGCTCGAGCAGCGCCTGCGGCGGGGAAGGCCCTGCGGGTCCCGGGGGCTCGGTTGCCGGTGCGCGCGGCGAGGGCTCGACCCGGTACCGCGGCGCCTGCTCGGTCAGGAAGTCGGCCGGGATCTCACCGAGCAGCTCGTGCTCGTAGAAGGCGCAGAGCGCGCCCGTATCGGTCACCGCGCCGATCGGCGCGCAGTGGAGCTCCCAGCGTGCGCACACCTCCTCGACCGCCTCCAGGAATCCCTCCCGGACGACCGCGACCATCCGCTCCTGGCTCTCGGAGATGATGATCTCCCACGGCTCGAGCTGCTCGCGCAGCGGCACCCGGTCGAGGTGCACGTCGACGCCGGCGCCGTCGCGCGCCATCTCCGCGAGCGCGGACGCGAGGCCGGCGGCGCCGCAGTCCTGAAGCGACTCGACGAGGCCGCGCTCCACGAGCTCGAGCGAGACCTCGATCAGCCGCTTGCCCGTAAACGGATCGCCGATCTGCACCGACGGTCGCTTCTCTGCCGACCCTTGGCCGAGCTCCTGGCTGGCGAGCACGCTCGCCCCGCCGATCCCGTCGCGTCCGGTGGTCGCGCCGAAGAGGACGATCAGGTGGCCCGGGATCCGCGCCTTCGCCCGCATCACCCGCTCTGTCGGGAGCAGCCCGACGCACATCGCGTTGACGAGACAGTTCCCGGCATAGGACGGATCGAACACCGCCTCGCCGCCGACCGTCGCCACCCCGACCGAGTTTCCGTAGTGGCCGATGCCGGCGACCGCGCGGTCGAACGGGTGGCCGGGATCACCGAAGCGGAGCCCGTCGAGCAGCGCGACCGGCCGCGCGCCCATCGCGATGATGTCGCGGAGGATCCCACCCACCCCGGTTGCGGCCCCCTGGAACGGCTCGACCGCCGAGGGGTGGTTGTGGCTTTCGACCTTGAACGCGACCGCCTCCCCGTCGCCGAGGTCGAGGACGCCGGCGTTCTCGCCGGGCCCCTGGAGCACGCGCTCGCCCGAGCTCGAGAAGCGCCCGAGCAGGAGCGCCGAGTGCTTGTACCCGCAGTGCTCCGACCAGAGCAGCGAGAAGACCGCAAGCTCGAAGTCGTTCGGATCGCGATCGAGCAGTTCGTGGATACGGTCGAGCTCCCCGTCGGTCAGACCGAGCACCCGGTGGAGCGGCTGTTCCACGACCCGCGACAGAGCAGGCAGTGTAGAGGGGAAGGCCGACGGCCCGGCTCTCGTTAGCCTGAGCAGATGGCCCGTTCCTACGGCTTCCTCCTGTTTCTGCTCGCCGCGGTCTGGGGCGCGTCGTACCTGTTCATCAAGGTCGCCGTCCGCGATCTCGAGCCGACGGTGCTGGTGACCTTGCGGATGCTGATCGCGGCCGGAGTGCTGATCGGGTTCCTCGCCCTGCGCGACGGGACGCGGGGCGCCCTGGCCCAGGTCGGCGGCGCGTGGCGCGAAGGGCTCGTGTTCGGGCTGATCAACGGCGTCGTTCCGTTCACGCTGATCAGCTGGGGCGAGAAGCACATCGACTCGGGCATCGCCGCGATCGCCAATGCCTCGGTGCCGATCTTCGTCGCGCTGCTCGCGATCAAGTTCAGGCCGAGCGAGCGCGCGCAAGGGTTGAAGCTGGTCGGCATCTTCCTCGGACTCGCCGGGGTCGGCGTGCTCACCGGACTGCATCCCGAGGGCGGCTGGTGGGCGATCGTCGGGACGCTCGCCGTCGTCGCCGCCTCGCTCTCCTACGCCGCCGGCGGGCTGTACGGGCAGCACCTGGTCGGGCGCGTGACGGGGCCGGTGGTGGCGGCGGCGGCGATGCTCTACGGGGGGCTCGTTCTGATGCCGTTCGCGCTCTTCCAGCTGCCGGGTCACTTCCCGGGGTGGAAGGCGGTCGGCTCGCTGCTCGCGCTCGCGCTCGCCGGGACCGCGTTCGCTCAGCTGATCCTGTTCAGGGTGCTCGCTCTCTACGGCGCGGCGCGGCTCTCGCTCGTCACGTACCTGCTGCCCGTGACCGCCCTGATCTACGGCGCCTTGATCCTGGACGAGCCGCTGCGCGCCTCGGCGCTCGGCGGACTGGTGCTCATCCTCGGCGGCGTCGCTCTCGGCTCGGGCGGGTGGCGCTGGCTGCGGCGCCCGCTCGCCGAGCCCGCTGCGTGAGCCGTAGGCTTGACGGAGGCGAGAAGGGAGCGGAGGTGCCGGCTTTGCCGGCGCCGGAGCGGGCGTGAGCATCCGGCGCGCCGAGACCGCTGACGTCGACTTCATCGTCGAGCTGCTCACGCACGAGGAGGTCGAACCGTTTCTCGCCGCCGTGCGCTCGAGCGACCGTGACTCTGTGCTCGAGAAAATCGAGCGCTCGCAGCGCGAGCCGGACGGGCTCGGCGTGTTCGTGATCGAGTCCGGCGGGTGCCGGGCGGGGGTGATGGAGTTCGAATGCATCAACCGGCGCAGCCGGATCGCGCATCTGGGTGGGCTTGCCGTCCACCCCGACTTTCGCGGGCGGAAGGTCGCGGACGCCGCGGCGCGCGAGTTTCAGCGCCATCTGCTGCTCGACCTCGGCTTCCACCGGCTCCAGCTCGAGGTGTACGGCTTCAACGCCCGCGCGATCGCGCATGCGGATCGGGTCGGGTTCGTCCGGGAAGGGGTGAAGAGAAAGGCGTACCGCCGGCACGGAGAGTGGGTCGACGGGGTGCTCTACGGACTGGTGCGCGAGGATCTCGGCCTCGGCCCGGCTCTCGACGTGCTCTACGAATACCTCGCCCGCCACAACGAGGCCGTTCGCACCGGAGACTGGGAGCCGCTCGCCGAGTGCTTTGCGACCGACGCCGTGCTCGAGTTCGAGGGCGCGGCGATCGGGCCTTTCGCGGGTCGTGAGGCGATCGTGGCCGCGTACCGAACGCGCCCGCCGGACGACGAGGTCCGGATCCTCTCCGCCGAGCAGGGCGGTTCGTCGATCGACGCTCGTTACGCCTGGGCGTCGGCGCCGGAAGCGGAGGCCGGGCGGCTGGCTGCGACCCTGCGGGGCGCCGAGATCGCCGGCCTCGTCGTCGGAGTCAGCCGGAGGTGATGTAGTCGGTGAAGTACTGGATCTGCGCGCTCTGCTGCTTCGAGTGGTACTTGACGAGGTCGCCGATCGAGATCATCCCGACGATCTCGCCGTCGGCGACGATCGGCGCGTGACGAAACCGCTTCTCGGTCATCAACGCCATGCACTCGTCGACGGTGGTGTCCGGAGAGAGGCAGATTACAGGCGAGGTCATGATCTCACGGACGAGCGTCTCCCTGTCGGTGCGACCCTCCAGGGTGACCCGGCGCAGGTAGTCCCGCTCGGTGAGGATGCCGGTCGTTCCGTCTTCCTCGGTGACGATCAGTGCCCCGACATTGGCCTCGACCATCTGCTTGATCGCCTCGAAGACGGAGGCCCCGCCGTCGATCCGGAGGACGGCGTTGCCCTTCTCGCGCAGGATGTCGGATAGGCGATTCATGGTATTGCCCAGCAGGGTTGCGAGGTGGCGAGCCTAACGCATCTGCCTGCGAGTCGCGACCTGCTCGTTGCAACGAGCACATGGGACACGCACATGGGCCCGAGCCCGAGGGGTCCGCCTACCATGGCCGAGGGGAACCCGTGCCTCGCTTCCGCAGTCATCGCCGGCTCCGCCGCGCCCTCGCGCTCGCAGGCGCTGCCTCCGTCGTTGTCTGCGCGCTGCCGGCGGCGGCCGGGGCGCACGCCTATCTGGTGCACTCGGAGCCGCCCGCAGCGGCGCGCCTCGCGTCAGCGCCCTCGCGGATCGTCCTGCGCTTCAGCGAGGCCTACGTGGCCGGCAGCGAGCGCCTCACGCTCGAGCGCGGCGACGGCACGGATATCCCGCTGACGAAGCCCGCAGGGCGGGGGGTGCTGGTCGTCCAGCCGCTGCCGCTGCTCCGGCGCGGGGTCTACGTCGCAACCTGGCGTGTCGTCTCGGACGACGGGCATCTCTCGGCGGGAGAGCTCGCCTTCTCGATCGGATCGGCGGAGGCGCTCCCCGCCGCCTCGGCTTCGAAGACGCCGACCCCGTGGGCCCAGATCGTCGCCAGCTGGGTGTTCTTCGCCGGGCTCGCCCTCGCTTTCGGCGGCCTGCTCAGCGAGCGTTTCGTCCTGCGCGTGGCGGCGCCGCGCGCCCCGGCCGGCATCGCAGCCGGCCTGGCCGCCGTCGCGTCGTTCGTCCTGCTCATTCTCCTCGCGGGCGATCGTGCCGGCGGAGGGTTCGTCGCAGGCTCGCACGGCGACGCTCTCCAGGCGGTCCTGTCCACGCGGCCGGGGGCGCTCACCTTCGCCGTGCTTCTCGCCACCGCAATCGGGGCGCTCGTCGCCGAGGCCGGGGCGCTCCGGCCGCTTGCGCTCATCCCGCTGGCGGCGGCTGCGATCCTGACCGCAGTGCACGGGCACTCCGGCACGAGCGGTCACTGGTGGGCTCCCGTCGTCGACTCGATCCACCTGCTCGGCGCCGCCGCGTGGGCGGGGGCGCTCGCCCACCTCGTCCTCGTCGTCTGGCGCGCACCCGACCGCGCCGCCGCGCGTGCGCTCGCGATCCGTCGCTACTCACGCCTCGCCCTGCCGACGGTGCTGGTCATCCTCGTGAGCGGCGTCCTGACCGCGTTCGGCGAGTTCCGGAGCGCGGGCTCGGCATTCCACTCTGGGTACGGACAGACGCTGATCGTCAAGTCCGCGCTCGTGCTCACCGTCCTCGCAGTCGCGGCGGCGAGTCGCCTGCTCGCGCTCCCGGCCAACCCCGGGATCAAGCTCCCGCTTCTCCGCCGGCTCACGCTGAGCGAGATCCTCCTGCTCGTCGCCGTTCTCGCCGCGGTCGGGCTGCTGGTCAATCTCGCCCCTCCGCGCACGGCCGCCGCCCCAGCCGCTCCGGCGGTCTCGCCGCTACTTCCGGGCGCGATCCCGACCGGCCCGTTCGTGGACGCCCGCGAGGACGGCGATCTGGCGGTCGGATTCGCCGCCGAGCCGGCCGGCTCGGGCCGGCTGAAGCTGTCCACCACCGTGATCGCCGGTGACGGCGGCCGCGCAAGGGGCCTGCGTCTCTCGGTCAGGCTCGTATCGGCGTCGGTCTCGCGCGGGCCCGCCGGCACGTGTGGCGCCGGTTGTTACGCGGCCACGCTCGCATTCGCGGGCCGTCCCCGGGTTGCGTTCGTGACGATCCGCCCCCCGGGTCAGGCTTCCTCCGTCGTGCGGTTCGATTTTCCGTCGGCCTGGCCACCGCCGTCGGCGAAGCAGATCGCGCGCGAGGCGACGCTCGTGTTCGACCGGCTTCGCACGATCACGATCGACGAGCGTCTCGGGTCGAGCGTGACCAACGTCGCGCACACGAAGTGGCGGCTGGAGGCGCCGAACAAGCTGTCGTACTCGATCGAGGGTGGGCCTCAAGCGGTGATCATCGGCGGTCGTCGCTGGGATCGGAATCCCGGCGGGCGCTGGGTTGCGTCCCCGCAGCTGCCGGTCACGCAACCGACTCCGACCTGGGGATCGCCTCCCGCCCGCGCCGCGCTGCTCGGCGACGGCCGCGTCGACGGGCGGGAGGTTTGGCGCATCTCGTTCGTCGACCCCACGGTGCCCGCCTGGTTCAACGTCTGGATCGACAAGAAGACGCTGCGCACGCTGAAGCTGAGAATGATCGCTCCGGCGCACTTCATGCACCACGTCTACGCGGGCTTCGACGAGCCCCAGTCGATCGGGCCGCCGCGATAGACGTCCAGAGCCACTAGCGGGGGAGCTTCAGGGTCGCGAGGTCCCGCGGAACCGTCGGCGCCAATCCGGTCGGCCACTCGTCGAGGTCGATCGGCCCGGCCTTTCCGGTCGGCGTGCTCTGGAAGAGCTGCTGGAAGCTCTGCCAGATGCGCACGGTCTTGCCGCGCATCGAGGCGGGGAGGACGAACGAGAAGTTGCCGCGCGTGTCCGGCCATCGGGCCGAGACCGGCTTGACCACACCGGGACCGGTCACGCCGACGAGCACGCCCTCGTACACCGCGCCTGCATATGACGACGGCTTCGTAATCGTCAGCCCCGTGCCGGAGGGCGGCAGCTGGAGGTTCATCGTCGCGCTCCGCAGCCGCGCGAAATCGGCGTTGACGCCGGTGGGCAGGCCGTACGAGCTCGCGCCGACGGCAACCTGGACGCTCAGCGTCACCGGGTCGGCGGCCGTCTCGTCGGCGGCGGCGAAGAACGACCGGTAGCGTCCCTGGGAGTCGCTCGGGGTCGAGAACGTCCAGAAGTCGCGGTCCTGGGTGCGGCTGACGACGACGGCACCCGCAACGGGCTTCCCGGCGCTGTCGGTGACGGTTCCGGTAAGGCGGTACGTGTAGAGCGCAACCGCCGGCGGGTTGCCGCCCTGCGCGGATGCGAGCCTGCCGCTGACGAGGACGCTGCCGTCCTTCTGGGCGCGCGCTTTCAGGTCGTCGATCCGGTAGCCGACGCTGAAGCCGCCCTTGAGACCCGAGAGGGCCGACCGCTCGCCGGCGTTGAGCGCGCGGCCGTTCACCCTCGCCTTGCCGGTGGAGACGACCGAAACGACGTGGCGGAGGGGAATGGTGATGTCGACCGGGTAGCGGAACGTCCCGTCCGCGGACGTCAGCGCGGGCAGCACATAGCCGCCGACGGCGAGCTGGACTCCCTGAACCGGCGTCGAGCCGAGGAAGACCCGGCCGGTCACATCTTGTGTGTTCGACGAGCTCGCCAGCCAGGGGCGGACGACGAGTCGGGACTGGGTGACGATCAGGGCTGCGCCGAGGGCGGTCATGCGGTCGACGACCCGGGCCGCCGCCGGTTTCTGCGGCCGTGCCGGCAGGGCGGTCGGGGTGCTCGGCTGCGAGGCGGGTTCCGCGAGCTCCGGGGCCCGCAGCTTCGGCAGATCGGGCGGCGGCGATTCCTTCTGCGATCCGCCGAGCGCGAACACCTGGAGCTCGCTCGCGGTGCCGCCGCCCGAGGAGGTCGGGCTGCCGCCGGAGGAGATCGCCAGATACTGCTTGCCCTGCACGGAGTAGATCGTCGGGCCGGCTGCGATCTGGTGCCCGGTCTGGAACGTCCACAGCACCTTGCCCGTCTTCGTGCTGAACGCGCGCAGGACCCCGTCGCCGCCGCCGGCGAAGCCGAGCCCGCTCGCGCTCGTGGTCACGCCCCCGCGCTCGGGCTCCGGGGTGGTGAACTTCCAGACGCGCTTGCCCGTGTTCACGTCGATCGCGCTGATCGAGCCGTGGTCGTGCCAGCCGGGCAGGTACTGGCCAAAGTTGCCGTTGTCGAGGCCGAGGAAGATGTCGCCGAGGGTCAGCTTGCGCTTCTTCTGGGTCGGGGTCAGCTTCGCCTGGGTGAGCAGCGAGGCGGTCTCGGCTGCGGCGTTGAAGATGTAGTTCGTCTTCGGGTCGTACGAGGCCGGCGAGAAGTTGAGCCCGCCGATCGAGCCCGGGTAGACGGGTACGGCCCTGCCGGGCACGAGGCGCGGATGCTCGGTGCGGTCGATCACCTTGATCCGCTGGTAGATCGGAGCGCCGGTCGCAGCGTCGTACGCGAACCAGACGCCCTCCATCGTCGCGACCGAGACGACGCTCCGCGTCTTGCCGCCCACCTTGCCGGTGTAGACGAGCGGCGGTTGGGCGGTGTCGTACGACCACTCGTTGAAGGCCAGCTGCTGCTGCCACCACTTCATGCGCCCGGTGCGCAGGTCGACCGCGATCAGCGAGTCGGTCCGCGGGTTCTGGCCGGGCCGGAACTGGGGGAAGTACAGCGGTGTCGCCGAGCCGGTGCCGAAGTAGAGCGTGTGCGTGGTCGTGTCGATCGTCTGCGGGGTCCACACGACTCCGCCGCCGACGATTCGCGAGAGCCGGCGCCAGCTCGTCCCTTCGGGCGGAATCGTCCAGAACGGGCCGGGCCAGGCCGGGGTCAGATCGGTCTTGTAGGCGATCACGAAGCCGCGCACCCCGTACTCCGAGCCCGCGGCCCCGAGCACGACCCGGTGGTCGGCGCAGAGCGGCGCACTGGTCTCCGAGTAGCCGTAAGCGGGGGTCGCCCGGGGCACCGCCGCCGAGATCGGCACGCGCTTGATCTGCCTGCCGGTCCTGGCGTCGATCGAGACGATGAACATGTCGAGGGTGGTGATGAACAGCTTGCCCTCGCAGTAGGCGACACCGCGGTTGGCGGCGATCCCGAAGTTGCGGAAGATGGCGACGTTGTCGGGCTTCCAGCGCCAGATCACCGCGCCCGTGGTCGCGTTCAGGGCGAAGACGTTGTCGTCGTTCGTCGTCACGTACAGCCGCCCGCCGATCGCGAGCGGGTACGACTGCGTCCCGCGTCTGATCGCCGGGTCGATCTGACGGAAGTCGACCGTGAACATCCGGCCAAGCTGAGCCACGTTGCCCGGGGTGACCTGCGCAAGCGTCGTGTACCGGTTCTGGTCGGGCGTGTTGCCCCAGCTGCTCCAGTCGTTCGGCGAGGCTTGATCGGCCGCACCTGCTCCGGCGCCCCCGACCGAGATCACGACTGCGGCCGCCAGGACGATCCAGAGACCCGCACGGCGTCCGGGACGGGCCAGCATCGAGGGCGATGTTACTGGGCGAGTCGCCGGAAGTACATCGGCGAGAGCCTCAGCGCAGGTTGCGACGCCAGAGCACGAAGCCGAGCGCAAACAGTGCGGCCAGCGCGACGAATCGTCCGAGTGCGCGCGTGCGCGGCTCGAACCCGACGCGGACGGTCGGGCCGCTGCCGAGCGCCTTCCTGACGGCCGACGCGACCTCCCCGGCGCCATGCTCGCCGAAGACGGCGCCACCGGCTGCTCCGGCGAGCGACGCCAGTGCCACCTTGCTCGCCGGGTCGGGCCGGTAGGCACCTTCGGGTCTGCCGTCGGCGCCGTAGATCGCCTCGCGGTCGCCCCAGACGTGGACGAGCACGAGCGCCGTCCCCCGACCGCGTGCGAGCGCCGCTGCGACCGCTCCGGGATCGAACGGGCGGCTCTCGCCGTCTGTCAGCACGACGAGCGCGCGCCGGCGGGCCGAGGGAGCGAACGTGCCGCCGCTCGGAACGCCCACGAGTGCCGCCAGAGTCGAGACCGTCACGCCCGCGGTCGCAGGCGGCGGCTGCTCGATCCCGATCGCCTCGCGCACCGTCGAGGCGAAGCTCCGCTCGTTCGGGCTCGGCAGCAGGTTCGGCAGGACGCGATCGGTGAACGTGCCGACGCCGGCTGCGTAGCCGGCGAGGCGATCGCGGATCTCGATCGCCGCCGTCTTTGCGCGATCGAGTCTCGTCGGAGAGGCAGCCGTCGTCGAGGCGAGCATCGAGCGCGAGGTATCGATGGCGATGTAGACCTGGGCGTCCGTGCGCACCCGGCGCTGGTCGTTCGTTCGCCAGGCGGGCTGGGCGGCGACGAGCGCGATCAGGAGCGGTGCGGCCGCAAGCGCGGCGACAAGAGTCCATTCGCGCCTCCGAAGCGGGCGCCCGAGACCGAGCGCGCTGCGGACGCGGGCCACGCGGCGCGAGCCGGCGAGGTAGCAGGCAAGCACCGGCAGCGCGGCGACGGCGACGAGGCTCCCCCAGGGTGTGAGGAAGACGAGCGAGGCAGCCACGGTTCAGTACCCGGTCCCGGGAATTCCCGTTCCGGCCCCCCGCCGGCCGGTACCGCGGCCGCCGCTGCTCGCGCCTGCGCCGGGCCGCACCCCGCGAGCCTGGAAGAGACGGAGCACGAGCTCGAGATTCACCTTCGCGGCTTCGTTGCCGGGGTCGAGGCGGACGGCGTTGGTGAACGCGGAGACGGATCGCTCGGCCTGGTTCGCGTCTCGGCCTCCGCCCGCGGCGAAGTCGCCGAAGGCGAGCACGCCGAGCAGGTCGCTTGCCTGCGACGCGCGCCGCAGGTCGCTGCCGCGCGTGACATCCGCGAGGACCAGCTCCGCGACTCCGCGCCTGCCGAGCGTCTGGAGCGCCGTGTCGAGCCTGCCGTTGACCCCGTACGTGACCCTGAAGAGCTGGACCGCGCGACGGATTGCGAGGTCGTCGTCGACGGCGAGGAGACTCCTCGCCGCTCCGAACGGTAGAAGCGTCGAGGCGCGCCAGCGAGCGGCCGTCGGCGCGGTGCGGTAGCGAGCATCCTCCCGGCGCAGCGAGTCGTGCCAGGCACCGAGATCGAAGGAGAGCAGCGCCGCGATCGTCGCCAGCCCGATCAGCAGCGCTGCGAGTGCGAGCCGGCGGATCTTCACGCTCGCGCTCCCCAGGACACGCGGGCGAGCAGAAGCTCGTTGGCGGCGAGCGCCGCCGCCAGGGCGAGCGCGAGCGCGGCGAGCGTCCACGGGAAGCCGCCCCGGCCGGACGCGAGCGAGGCTTCCACGGGCAGCCGGGCGCTCGTGATCGTGTCGTTTCCTCCGATCAGCCGCCGAAAGAACTGCTCGTCGGCGGCGGCGGGGTTCAGGCCGACGACCCGGAGCGGAATGCGGTCGCGCCGGTAGGCGAGGATCGTCAGCGCGGTGCGCCGGAGATCGCCGGGATCGTCCGAAAGATCCGAGATCAGCACCACCCCGGGACGGCGGAGCCCCCGGTCGAGCGCCAGCCTGTGCGCGAGCTCGAGCCCCGAGGAGATGCTGGTGCCCGCGCTGAACGTCCGCGCCCACGGGTTGGGGGGAAAGACGGGGATGAAGCCCGGTGCCGTCTGGGGGGGCAGGGTGAAGTAGCGGACGAGCGGCTTGAGCTCGGCCGCTGGAGTGCCCGGCGGCAGGGCCTCGTATGCGCTTCCCGAGAAGATGACCAGCCCGTACCGCGCGTTCGTCGAGGCGAGATCGGAGATCGTCGCGCCGATTCTCGCGTAGGTGTCCTGGGAGACGCTCGCCGAGAGGTCGAGCACGACGATCGCGGTCGAGCCGGAAGGCAGCAGGTGCAACGTGCGCATCCGAGCGTGCCCGGCGAGCACGGCAATCGCGCCGACCAGGGCGAGCAGCGAAGCGGCGAGCAGCGCTCGGACGACGGCGGTGCGGCGGGCGGTCCGGCGCAGCCCCGGCGCATCGGTGAGCGGGATCGCGGTCATTCCGGCTCGACCTCCCGCTCGACGGCCGCTGCGACCGACTCGATCTGCTCTGGCGACGGTGTAGGGGGCGACCAGGCCAGCTGCGAGGCATCGCTCCCGAGTCCGCTGCTCCCCGGGCCGCCGAGTACCCGTGCCAGCAGGCTGAGCGCTCTGCGCCGGTCGTCGGGGCCTCGCCGTTCTGCCTCGCGCGCGAGCAGAAGCGCCCGCTCGAGTGGAGAGAGGGCGGCCAGCCGATCCTCGAAGCGCCGTTGTCGCAGGCGCGCCAGCTCGCGGGCGGCGAGAAGCAAGGCTCCGAACAGCGATATGGCTGCCGTTGCGCCGAGCGCGATCTCGAGCGTTCTCGGTGCAGCGCGGTAGGACGGCGCCGGCAGCTGCGTTTCGAGCCGGAAGGGCAGGGGCGTGGCCGCGGCCTCCTTGGCCGAGACCCGCCCCGCGATCGAGAGCGCGGGCCAGGGGACTGAGGTGCTGACGCTGCCGCCGTCTCGGCGCGTGGCGGTCACTCGCAGCGGAGGAAGCTTGACCGAGCGTGGGGCGGAGGACGGGACGCAGTCCTCGCTCAGGCACGCCACCTCCCAGCGATAGCGAAGGATCGTCACGTCGCCGCGACGCTCCCGCTCTACGACCGGCTCGGACAGCGTGTCGAGCGGGCCGAACCCGGCAACGCTTCGGACGCCGGCAGGGTCGACAGCCGACCCGTCGACGGCGACGGTGGCGACGGCGGCGATCCGGTCGCCGAAGAGCGCTCGGCTCGGTTCCAGCGAAGTCGCCGGCGACAGCGGGACGGCGGCGGCGGCCGGCGCGGCGAGGCTCGCCCCGAGCGCCACGGCCGCCCCTGCGGCCGCCAGGCTGCTCAGCGCCGCCACCGCGTCATCTCCCTCAACTCGGCCCAGCGCAGGAAGGTCTCGTCGATCTGGTGAGGGTCGTCGGCACCGAGCACGAGCGGGTCGAAGCCGAGCGTCGCAAACTCGTCCAGCAGCCGGCCCAGCCGCGCCTCGTTCGCCGCCCGCCGCGAGCGCGCCTCCCGCGCGCTCAGCAGGACGGGCCGGGGTCGCCCTCCCGAGGGGTCGACCACACGGACGACGACAGAGCCGACGTCCGGGAAGCTCTGCTCCCAGACCGGGTCCTGGATCACGACCGGGACGACGTCCCAGCGGTGGGCGCCGGCGTCGAGCCAGGCCGAGGCGCGCGGCGGCGCCAGGAAGTCGGAGAGGACGAACACGAAGCTCCCCGGCGGGATCCCCGAGCGCATCCGGCCGAGGAAGGTGATCGCCTGGTCGAGGTTGTCTTCGGGCGCGTCGAACCCCGTCTCGGGCGCCTGCCGCTGCTCGATCAGCCACAGCTCGCCGCGTCCGCCGGGGGGAAGCCAGTACGGCTCGCCGTGCGCGGCGGCGCCGGCATAGTCGAGCGAGCCGACGTCGCCGCGCGAGGCGACCGCGCTCAGCACGATCAGCTGCGTCGCCGAGTGGAGCGCCGCCTGCTTCGCCAGCCACGGAAACGGCGCTGCGTAGATGCCCATCGCGGGCCGGCGGTCGCAGACCAGCACGACCCGCGGCGCCTCGTCGGCCTGGTGGGAGCGGACGACGAACTCGTCCGCGTCGCGGGCGGCCGACAGCTTTGCGGAGGCGTGCCAGTCGATCGTGGCGGCGTGGTCGCCGGGCCGGTAGGGGCGGCCGCCGACCACGTCGGTTCCCGGGCCGCGGCGGGCGCTGCGCTGCTCGCCGAACGGCAGGCCGAGCAGCCGCCGGCGCGGAACGAGCGGGAACAGGCGCCGCTCGGCCGCGGAAACCGCTCCCACTCGGCTACGAAGCGGCCTGGCCCAGCGCGGCGGGCCGGCCTTCGTTCCAGTTCGGCTCGGGGCGCGGCGCCAGTTCGAAGCTGCGATCGCGGATCCGCTCGAGCGCTGCCTCACGGCCGAGGCTGCGCGTCTCGGCCAGAAACGAAGTCGTGAGGAGGATGCGGTGGCCGAGCACCGGCAGGAAGAGCCGCTCGATGTCCTCGGGGACGACGTACTCGCGGCCCTGGAAGAGCGCCCAGGCGCGCGCGGTCCGCTCGAGCGCAAGGCTCCCGCGCACCGATGCGCCGGTCGACACGCCCTCGACCGACCGCGTCGCTCGGACGAGCTCGACGAGCCAGCGGAGGATCAGATCGTCGAGGTAGACCTCCTCGACCGCCTTCCGGAGTACCCGCACCTCGTCGGCGCTGACCGCCGGCCGCAGTTCCCTGAGCGGGTGCCCGCGGCGTTGCTCCTGCACGATCTCCATCTCTTCGTCCAGCCGTGGGTAGCCGAGCGACGTCCTCAGCGCGAAGCGGTCGAGCTGCGCCTCGGGCAACGGAAACGTGCCCTCCTGCTCGATCGGGTTCTCGGTCGCGATCACGAAGAACGGGTCGGGCAGCGGGCGTGTGACCCCGTCCGCCGTCACCTGGCGCTCGGCCATCGCCTCGAGCAGCGCCGACTGCGTCTTCGGCATCGCCCGGTTGATCTCGTCCACGAGCAGGACGTTGGCGAAGACCGGTCCCGGCCGGAACTCGAAGTCGCGTGTCTTCTGGTTGTAGATCGCCAGGCCGGTGACGTCGGTCGGCTGGAGGTCGGGCGTGCACTGGATGCGCGCGACCGTCGCCCCCTCGATCGTCTGGGCGATCGCCCGCGCGAGCACCGTCTTCGCCGTTCCAGGCACGTCCTCGAGCAGCACGTGGCCGTCGCAGGCGAGCGATGCGAGCACGAGCGCGACCTCGTCGTGCTTGCCGTGCACGACCGCCTCGACGTTTCCGAGCATCCTGCCTGGAAGCTCGGTCGCTCTCGCGAGAGCGACCGAGCCCGCCTCGCTCCGCTCGACGCCGGTCATCTCGGCCATCGTAAACGAGCCGTCGCGGCAGCCCCCGGCGGGTCGACCGCCGGGGGGAGGTGCCGTGGCGCCTCCCCCCGGCGCAAGGCCTAGGACGTGACCGTGAAGGACCCGATCATGCCGCGGTCGACATGGAACGGGACGTCACAGACGTACGTGTAGGTCCCGGCCGGCAACCCGACCGTCCATGTTTCCGTTCCCCCCGGCGGGAGGAGCGCGCCTGCCTTCTTCCCGACGATCGCGAAGTTGTGCACCTCGCTCCCCTTGTTCGTGATCACGAAGGTGACCTGGCCCGACGGGATGGTGCTCGTCGAAAGCGCGAATGAGTACTCGAACATGCCGACCTGGACGGTCGTGTTCGCGGTGCCCACCGGCCCGGTCGGGGGCGGCGGCGCCGTGACGGTCGGGGTCGGCGGCGGCGTCGCCGTCCCGGGCTTGGTCGCGGGCGGCGGCTTCACGCCGACCGAGAAGACGCCCTTCATGCCGAGCTTCACGTGGCCCGGCAGCGTGCAGATGTAGGTGTAGCGGCCCTTCTTCTTGAAGGTGACGGTGAGCGTTGCGCGCTGGCCGGGGTTGAGGACCTTTGTCCTCGTCGTGAGCGACGTGCCGAGGATCCTGAAGTCGTGTGAGATCTTGCCCTTGTTGATCACGGTGAAGATCACCTTGCTGCCGACCGGAACGCTCCGCTTCGACAGCACAAACTTGAACTCGGACGCCGAAACCGTCACACGCACGGTGGCGGAGGACGACGTCGGGCTCGCCCCGCCGCCCGGCGCGAACACACCGGCGGCGAGTCCTGCCACAGCCAGCATTCCAAGTACGAACAGACTCAGTCCATGGCGCATCAGCACCCTCCTCGGGGAAGTCGTGACCTTCGAGTCAGACTAGCACCCGGCCCGCGGCCGGCTGTGACCGGGGAAACGACGGGGCCGCGCTGTGCGCGGGCCCCGTCGCAGGCTGTTCAGTCCGTTACGGCAGTACGAACGTGTAGATGCTGTCGTCGCGGAGCCGGGTCGGATTGGTGAGACCCTTGGGCCGCGAGACGTCGTTGTGGCTCTGACCGCCGACTGCGACCGACACGTACTGCTTGCCGCCGACCGAGTAGGTGACGGGAGCAGCGCCCACCGGCGCGGTCATCAGCGGCGACTTCCAGAGCGACGCTCCGGTCTTCGTGTCCACCGCCTCCAGGAAGCCCTTGCCGTCCTGGGCGTTGCCCACACCGAGCCAGCCGATGAACGTGATCCCGCTGGCGGTGTTCATCGAGCCGCTGTAGCACGGGGCGGGCCAGTGCTGGTGCCAGGTCAACTTGCCCGTTGTTACGTCGAACGCGGAGAAGTTGCCCGTGTTGGACTCGTTCAGGTCCCCGACGCCGAGGCGGGCGGAGCCGTAGCCGCCGAACGATCCGGCGACCTGCGAGGCCCTGGGGATCTGCTCGAAGGCGGTCGCCCGGTCGGTCACGCCGCAGGTGATGAACGTGTGGTTCTCCGGGCTGTACGAGCTCGCCGGCCAGTCCATCATCTCGAACGGCGTGACGACGTACTGGGTCGTGTCGTACGGGTCGTAGGCGCAGCCGATCTTGAACGGCTTGCCGTCGGGGGCGGTGGCGGTCGCGTACGGGACGCCCGCGTTGGTCTGGGTGATGTTCCCGTCCGTGCAGGGCCTGCGGTCCTTGTCCTGCTTGTTGAAGAGGACGTTGTCGGACTGCGGGATCGGCTGCGTCGGCCAGCTGTTCACGTCCGGCGCTGTGCTCACCGGGACCTTGACTTCCTTGATCGGGATCAGCGGCTTGCCGGTGTCGCGGTCGAGGACGAAGGTCATCCCGTACTTGTTGACGTACGCTACGCCGGCGCGCGACACGGTGCCGGTCTTCTTCTTGAAGGTCTTCGGCAGGATGCCGGCGGCGATCAGGTCGCTGGCCTTGTACTGCGCGGTGAACATGACGCCGTTGTTCGGCAGATCGGAGTCCCACAGGTCGTGGTGGGCGGTCTGGTAGTACCAGACGAGCTGGCCGGTGTAGAGGTTCAGCGCGACGATCGAGTCGGTGAACAGGTTCATACCCGGGCCGCGGGAGTTCCACGGATTCGGGTTGCCGGTGCCGAAGATCGCGAGGTTCCGCTTCGTGTCGACGATCGGCGACTCCCACATCGAACCACCGGCGTAGTGGCGGCCCTGCGGGTCGTTCGCCGGCCACGTGTTGCCGCCGGGCGCACCCGCCGGAGGCACGACGCTCCAGGTCCACAGCTGCCGGCCGTTCGTTGCATCGAAGGCGTGCATCGAGGCGCTGACGCCGCCGTTGTCGCCGGAGCCGTCGCCGGAGAGGATGATGCCGTTGACGTAGATCGGCGCGGACGAGACCTTGCCGCCCTGCTGCCACGCCGCCACCTGTGCCTTCCAGACGACACCGCCCATCATCTGGTCGAGCGCGTAGATGTATCCGTCACGCGTCGGTGCGAAGACCTTGCCCTCGGCGATCGCGACACCGGGCTGCCTTCCGCCCGATCCGACGTTGAAGCCGGGCTCGTAGGTGGGTGCCCAGTGCCAGAGCTGCTTGCCCGTGGTGGCGTCGAGCGCGAAGACGTCGCTCTTCGGAGTCTGGATGTAGTAGGTGCCGTTGTACACGGCCGCGTTCGCTTCGAGGGAGCCGCAGGCCGCATCCTTCGTCGCGCACGTGCCAAGGTTGATGTGCCACGCCTCCTTGAGCGTGGAGACGTTCGACTTGTTGATCTGGGTCAACGACGAGTACCGGTGGCCGGCGAGGTTGCCCATGTTCGTGATCCAGTTGTCGGCGGCGGGCGCGTTCAACTGCGCGTTCGTCCACGCCGGCGCCGGATCGATGACCATTCTCGAGGGCCCGGACCGGCCGGCTGAGGCGGATCCCGCGACCAGCAGTCCGAGACAGGAAGCAAGTGCAAACAAGCCGAACCTGCGCATCTAATGTCCTCCTAAAGGCGGTGGCGGTGGCGACGGCGGATCTCGATGACCAAATTGGCACTATCCCACTACCGTCGCCTGTTTGCAAGGAGCCGAGCTTCTGCGACTGGTCAGGCGACGCACCTGGACTTCCTGTGGCGGCCGGTAGACTGCACGGTCATGCGGGCCATCGTCCTCGCTCTGCTCGTCGTCTCGCTCGCGCTACCTCTCGGATCCGGCGCGTCCGGCGGCAGCGCGGCGAGCGGGGACCGAGCCGCTGTGGGGGCGGCTGCGAAGATCACCCTGCGGGGCCGGCAGGGTGGTGCGGGCCCCTGGCGAAGCTCGCTGTCGCTGAAGCTCGTCAAGGTGAAGTTGACCAGCTTCGTCGTCTGCG
Organism: uncultured Actinomycetes bacterium; assembly: GCA_963803325.1. Classification (GTDB taxonomy): domain Bacteria; phylum Actinomycetota; class Thermoleophilia; order Gaiellales; family Gaiellaceae; genus DATBLE01. The sequence continues at coordinate 733,593 of CAWDLU010000001.1, forward strand.
CGGTCTGGGACCAGGCGATGCCGCCCCCGACCTGCCACGCAGCCCCCGGCGACCGGCTTCCCAAGGGAACGAGCCTGCGGCTCGAGCAACGGCCGGCCGGCTCCGGCGTCAAGCGGGCGGACAGCCCCGGCTGGGGGATGATCGGACTCTCCCAGGATGCGGCGCTCGAAGCGGTGCTCAGCAACAACATCTCCCAAAATCAGTTCGGGACGATCTCCTACCGGGTGACGTTGCGGAGCGCGTCGGGTCGCATTCAGGCGACGTCGAACACGTTCAGGGTCGTCTGGCACAGGTAGCGGGCTCGCGCCGGCTCAGCGCCGGGCGAAGGCGACGAGTTCGGGTGTAGCGCCTCCCGCTCGGCGGACGCCCGCGCCGAAGAGCACCAGATCGCCCACGACCGCCGGGCACGCGTTTACGCCCGCCTGCAACCGCGCCCGCCACACGAGCCTCCCATCCGCGGCAGCGAAGGCGTACGCCGTCCCGTCGAGGGTCGTGGTGAAGACGACGTCATCCGAGACTGTCGCACAGCCGAAGTCGGGCGAGGGCAGGCGGCGCATCCAGATCGAGCGGCCGGTCGCCGCGTCGAGCGCGACGAGCCGGCCTTGACCTGACGACGGATCGACGCTCTTCAGCTCCTGCCGGGCGGCGGCGCTGCCCCAGCCGCAAAGGTCGACGACCGGCACGAACAGCCGGCCCCGGTCGTAGGCCATCGGTGTCTCGACACCGCCGAGCAGACCGGGACACACGGTCACGCGCTGCCGCGGCAGCGGGCCGAGGTCGTTGTCGTGCAATCCGACGACGGCGGTCCAGAGCCGACGTCTCGTGCGGCGGTCCCACGCGATCACCCTTCCGGCCTTGCCGGCCCCGAAGACGAGGGGGGCGCCCCCGACCGTGGCGAGGATCGGGGTCGCCTCGAAGTCGTAGTCGCGGACGTCGTGCGGAGAGACCTGGTCGTGCCAGAGCAGGCGGCCGGTCCGCGCATCGAGCACGATCAGCGAGTCGGTGTACCTGGCCGGGCCGGGGAACGCGCCGCCGTTCGGACGCTTTGGCGAGCCACCCCAGGGTGCGGGGTTCGAGTTGCCGGCGTAAAGCCGGCCCCATGCGTCCACCGAGACCGGATACCAGAGTCCGCCGCCCCCTGCCTCGAGCGGGTGCTGCCACCGCCGCTCGATCGTGTCGAACTTCCAGCGGACGGCGCCCGTAGCGGCATCGAGCGCGTAGATCGACCCGCGCCCTCCCGGCGGGTAGCCGACGGTGCTCGTGAAGACGAGGCCCCGCCACACGACGGGGGCGACGTCGACGAACTGCTCGATGCGGCTCGTCAGGTGCCGGTGCCAGAGCTCACGCCCGCTTGCGACCGAGAGCGCGAATGCGTCGCTGTCGGTCGAGCCGTAGACCCGTTCGCCGTCGACGGCGAGCCCGTTCGGTCCCTCGTTCAGGGCGCGGTAGAGGTGCGTCCAGCGTGGCCTCCCCGTCGACCGGTCGAGGGCGTAGACGTTGCTGCGCAGGTCCTGCACGTAGACCGTGGTGCGGTCTGCAACGGGCGTGGAGGCGAAGACGCCCGAGAAGGTCGGAGCGGCGGTGAGAGTGAATCGCCAGCGCACTCCGAGACGGGCGACGTTGGCGACCCTGATTGTTGATTCCGTTGCAGATCGCGTACCCGCGAGGTCTCCGTGGGGCTGTTGCCAGGTGCTGTGACCGCCGTTCGTGCCGCATCCGCACGCGAGGGCCGCAACGGCGGCAGCGACAGCGACGTGGATGCTTTGTGCCGGTCGGAGCGCCACAGGCTCTTGCTAGGCTATCTGTCGATGAAAGCCCGTCTTCTGGCGCCAGCAGTGGTTTCCGCGGTGGCGCTCGTGCCGGCGGCGCAAAGCTCCGCGGGGCCCTTGACGACGAACCCGCCGCCGGTGATCACGATCAAGATCTTCATCACCGACACCGCGATCCGCATGAGCCCGAAGCGCGGGCAGCGTGGCGTGATGGCACGCTTCATCCTGGTGAACCTGGGCAAGAAGCCGCACACGTTCTCGATGGGTCACGAAAAGCGCGGGCAGGGAGTGCAGACGGGATTCAACGCACCGCTCAAGCCGAATCAGCAGAGTATTCACATCTACTTCCTCGACTATCGCGGCAAGCTTCCGTATTTCGGCAGCCTCCCCGGCGACCGGTCGAAGCCGGCCATGAAGGGCGTCTTCACGATCTTCTGAGCGCGCGCTGCCCGTCGATCAGCGCGGCTGCCAGGCAGGCGGCGCGTCGCCGGTGGCGACATGCTCACCGGTTTCGATCGTTGTCCGCCGACCGCCTGCAAGATCGCGGAGGGTGAGTACGCCTCTGGCAGCGAAGACCAGGGTCTTTCCGTCCGGCGACCAGCCCGCGGGGCCGGTGTCGTTGACGATCCGCCGAGCCCTGTGTGGCGCCGGAACGCTCGCCAGGTAGAGGCCGTATTGAGGGCACGGGCCGTCCCCGCAGTCCTCGGGGCCGGTGCTGACGCGTGGGCCGACGTAAGCGATCCTGCGGGCATCGGGCGAGAGCGTCGCGGTCTGGCTGGTCTGGGTGTCGAGCGAGAGGCCGTAGTATTTCTGCACTTTCCCCGACGCGGCGTCGACTCTGACCAGGTCTCCGGCGGCGGGAATGAAAATGCTCTTGCCGTTCGCCGTCCACGTCGGCCGGCCTGCAGGCGGTGCATGCGGGAGCCGCCTCTTGGCGGCGCCTGAGGCGGACATGACGTAGAGGCGCCAGTCGGCGCGGTAGGGTCGCACGAAGGCGATCTGCTTGCCGTCCCGCGACCAGACGGGGTAGCTGTCGCGGGCGTTCGAGCTGAGCTTGTGCAGACCGCTGCCGTCGAGGTTGATGCGGAAGATCCCCGAGCCCAGGCGTGAGAACACGATTTGCTTCCCGTCGGGCGAAAAGGCCGGCGCAGTCGCCGGCAGCCTGCCCCTCGTGAGCTGCTCAAGGCCCTCGCCGGTCGTCTGCACGCGGAAGAGCTGCGCCGCGCCCGATCCGTCGGGATGGGCGGAGAAAACGATCCAGCGCGCCGGCCCGGACGCGCCGGGGGTCGCCTGGGCGGCCGTCGCTGCGAGCACCAGCGCGGAAACAGCGGCACCCGCCATCGTCCAGCGTCTTTGGGTCATCGCTCGAAGGAATACCACATCGCCGTCGCCGTCCACGGGCTCGCTCTCGCGCCTGCCGACGGCAGCCCGGTATCATGCGCCGGAGCCGGCGGAGCCGAGATCGAGCTTGGCGCGCGTCGGGGTTTCGGTGCTCGTAGCCACCACAGACGAAAGGAGCACTGCTTGATGAGACGCATGACGCTGGTCGTATTCGTCGTCGCCCTCGCCACCGGTCTGACCACGGCGGGCGCAGCCACGGGCACGACCCTGACCCTGACCGCCCCGGCGAGCGGCGCGCTCGTGTTCAGCAAGAAGACGCTCGTTGCGAAGCCCGGGAAGGTCACGATCATCCTGCGCAATCTCGGCCCCCTTCCGCACGACATCGCGATCAGAGGGCCCAAGGTGATCGCCAAGGGCAAGATCGTCGGCAAGGGCAAGATCTCGACGGTGCGGGCGATTCTGAAGAAGGGCCGCTATGTGTTCTTCTGCACCGTTCCCGGTCATGAGGCAGCCGGGATGAAAGGAACGCTCATCGTTCGCTGAACAGCTCCGCCGGCCGCGGGCACATCGGTGCCCGCGGCTCTGCTCTCGGCTCCAGCCGTGAATACCGACCTGCACACGATGGTTCGGATCACCGACCCGGAGCGGAGCCGCGCGTTCTACGAGGCGCTCGGGTACGAAAACCGGCGCGACCTCGACATCGTCCGCGACGGCGTCCTTGGAGGCGACGAACTACTTCTTCGGCTTCCCCGGCGAGGGGGACACGCTCGAGCTGACCTTCAACCACGACGGCCGCGGCGCGACCGCGTCGCCGACAACCGGCACGTGGAGCGCGAGCTCGACGTCCCGGAGAGCGCTGAAGTCACGGGCGAGCCGGGCGATCTCGACGCCAGGGTCATCCGCCATCGCGACGAAGGTAACAACCGTGTCCGCCACCTCGGCGCGGCGGCGTAGTCGATCTGGGCTGAGGGGCTGCTATTCCGGTTGCAGGGGGCCGAGGTCGTAGCCCCGGTGGATCATTTCCTCGGCCGCTTCGGTGACCAATCCGATTGCTGGGTTATTGCGGACGCTCTGGTTGAACGTCCGAACTGCGGCCCGATCGCCGTGCTCGGCCGCCTCGCCGAGTTCGTCCAGGTCGTCTGCGTAGGCGCGCAGGCCGGAGAGAAGCTCGTGGTTCGGCTGCTCGACGTCGACCGGCGGTCGCAGGGCGTCGAGCTCGTCAGCGGCGTCCCGCAGCGTTCTCTGGAGCTCGGGTACCCGTCGCGCGAGCCGCGGTAGCGACGACGATCCGAGGCCGCCGCGCCGGAAAGCGGCCTGGATGGATCCGTAGAGCGACTGCACTTTCTGCTCGTAGGCTGCCTTCGTCAGCCGCTCGCCGGCGCCTCCGCAGCTCGACGCGATGGCGGCCGCGAGGACGAGCGGGAACACGCGCCTGGTGAGCCTCGGAAGGGGAGGCCGGCTCAGCGCCGGCCTCCCCTGACCTGGTCGCCGTCGGCCACTACGGCGCGACGACCACAACCGTCGTCCAGATCGCCGTCGGCGGCGCTGGACCGTTGCCGGCCTTGAAGTTCGCGGCGTCGATTACCGGTAGGCCGACCGGGGCGGAAGGTGAAACCGTCGCGATCAGCGTCACCTCGCCGGTCGCACCGCTTGCGACCGATCCGAGGTTCCACGTCACCGTCCGGCTCGAGGCCTTATAGACCCGGCTATTGCCGCCCGCTGCGGAGACGAAGCTGAGCTCGTCAGGCAGCGTGTCGGTGATCCTCGCCGACTTGGCGGCACGCCTGCCCACGTTGACATAGCTGATCGTGTACGTGACGGTCGAGCTGGGCGCTGCCGTCGACGGCCCCTGGTTCGCGAGCAGGATCAGCGGATTCGCCGGCGGCTGGGACGAAGGGATCTTGCCGCTTCCGACCTTGAAGTCGAACGGTGGCGAGTTGTCCAGCGGGTAGAGGAACGTCTGAGTGTCCTGCGTCGCCGATTCCGTGTTCACGAGCGAGAACGCAGTCCCGTCGTAGAGGGGCGAACCCGCTGTCGCCGGCACCTCCTGCGGGCGCCCGAACGCGTCATCCGAGCCGAGCGCCTTCAGCAGGCTGCGCGGCACGCTCATCCTGATGATCCCCGGCCCCGGAGTGACCTCGGGCACGAACATCCGCCCGGGGATCGCCGTCGCCTGCGAGAGGGCGCCGTTCGCGTAGACGACACACTTCCCGCTGGCCGGTGCCGCGCCCTGACACGGCGTCGCCCCCAGCTCGTACGGGACGAAGTAGAAATCGAACCCGTCCGCCGGAGTCCCGTCGCCGGGCAGGTCGAGGGCCGGATTGTACGCAGCGACCGCAGCCGCCGCCTGGTAGCCGTTCACGAAGCGCCAGATCCAGAGCATCGACTGACCGCCGGTGTGGCTCAGCACGTTCTGAATCGAGGTCGAGGTCAGCTCCCTCGTCTTCATCGTGACGGTGAACCCGCCGTTCGACACCTTCGCGAGCGTCTGCAGGTCGAACTCGGGCGAGACCTCGACGCTCGTGAAGTCGCCCGCCGCTTCGTTCTGCATCGGCGGGACCGCGGCGGCCACCGCCGGCGGGCCCAGGTTGGTCAGGGAGTAGTTCGACAGCGCATCGCCGCTCGGATCAGAGGAGGACGTGCGAAGCGGCACGCGGCTCGAGTCCTTCGTCAGCGAGTCGCCGGCGTTCGACGGTCCTGCGATCTGGCCGAAGACCATCGGATTCGAGACGTATCCCGCCGCGTCGTTCGGCTTCTTCTCATCCCGGTTGAAGACGACCATCAGCCGGTCGGTCCGGGTGTTGAACGCGATCGAGAAGAAATCGGCGAGCGTCCGATCCCCGGGCGGCACCGACAGGTCGCACGCGAGCCCCTCCAGGCAGATCGAGTCGTAGTGGAACGGGTGCGTCGTCGCCTTCACCTGGCTGAACGTCGCACTCGACGCGAGCGCGTTCAGCGACTGGTTCACGTACACGTCCCAGGCGCCGCAGAACTCGCCTGCCGAAGGCCCGGCACCCGTGCAGCCCACGGCCGGATCGCCGTCGGTCGTCGTGCCGTAGAAGGAGACCGCGACGCGACCGGGCGCACCCCCGGCGGCGATCCACGGGAAGACGGCCGTCCGCACGGTCCCGCGGTCGACCTGGACCGGCGCGGAGAAGCCCGGATTGATCTGGGCAGTGGAGGCCACGGGCAGATTGCACTTGTCCACGTTCGCCGTCTTCAGCGTGACCATGTACGCGTGGAAGCGGCTCTTCTCCGAGTAGACGACGTAGATGTTCCCCTGGTTGTCGTTGTCCGCGATCACGAACGGCGGAATGTCGCCCGGGGCGATCGCCGCCAGGCAGTTCCCCCAGGTCAGGCCGCCGTCGTGCGAGACCGAGAGCCGCACCTCGGGCTCCCCGTTCGGGCCCGTGTGGCTCCACGGGAAGTAGACGTAGTTCCCCTTCTGGTAGTAGCGCAGCGGCCCCGGAAAATCGGTATCCATCGCCGCCTGGCGCTGGTCCTCGCCGTAGAGGAGCCCCCCGTTCGCCGAGCGCTGCACGATCGTGAACCGGGGGTCGAGCTGGTTGTAGCTGAGCAGCACGCAACCGGTCGCGAACGGCGGCACCGCCGCTGCGGCGCCGGGCGCTGCGCAGGCGTCGGGGTTCTTGGCCGGATCGATGAAGACCATCCACTGCCGGTCCGCCAGCCCACCGCTCTCGGTCGGATCGCCGAAACTGAAGTTCGCTCCCGGCACCGGATCCTGGTTGAACGGCGTCGACCCGAGGTTGTGCGCATTGTTCGGCGATGTCGAGGTCGTGAACCCGGTCAGCGGGCCGAGGCCGCTGTACGCGTACTGGTAGGCGTTCAGCGAGTTCTCCTCGAAGTTCGTCGCCATCCCGCAGTCGCCGCCGCCGCCGAATCCCTGCTGGCCCCGCGGCGGCGTCCCGAGCAGGTGGAACTGATCGCCGTAATCGCCCGGCCAGGAGACCTGGGCATAGTCGGCGGCGTTCGAGAAGCCGGTCGGGCCGCACGTATAGGCCTGGCCGTGCTTGTCGATCGTGATCAGCGGCTCCGCCTCGTCCCGCTGCTGGTCGGCCGGAACGGCGGCCGAGAAGGCAAGCCCTCGCGCCGATGCAGGCGACAAGGAGCTCTGGGTCGTGCGGGACTTCGTCGTCACCGTCAGCTTGCCGTTGTAGTCCTGCGGAGATGCGTTTGCGAACGGGCAGGCGAGCACGTGGTACAGCCCCGACGGAAGGTTGAGCACGGTCACGCGCTCGGTGGGGCTGCCGCCGTCGCTCGACCCGCGGTTCTGACCGTCGACGGTACTCGGATCGCTGTCCTGGTCGGGGCCGATGACGGTGAGGATCAGGTCGTGCGCCGAGGCTCCGCCCGGTCCCGGCGTCCACTGGATCAGGAAGTCGAAGGTCGCGTCAATCGTCGTCCCGACGGCCGCCGGCACGGTGAACGTGATGTGCTCGTCGTCCGAGAGCGGATCGAAGCCCTCGCAGTCGCTCGACGGGTTTGCTCCGGCCGGCACCATGCCGGTCCATGTTTTCGTCACGGTCTGGCTCGCGCTCGACGGAACGTTGACCGTCTGACTCGCCGGCGACGCCTCCGCGCGGCTCCCCGCGCTCGGGCCGGCAAGCGCTGATCCTCCAGCAGCCGCCCCGACGACGAGCGCCGCGGCGAACGCCGCAACTCCGCTCAATCGCCGCCGGACGGCACGCGGCGCCGTCTCACGGCCGCGCCCATCGCGTAGCTTCAGCATCTCTTCCTCCTTGATCGCTCGCTGGCGCAGACACAAACCGAGCAGCGGCCAACTGCCTCGACCCATGCTCGTCCTCCCCTCCCCGCGCGCCACAGATAGCTACGTCCTTCCCCCCGTCAAGGGCATCCAAACCGTGCGGCCCACCGCGGCACTTTTCCGCCAACGGCCGCTGACGCCGCTCGGGCGAGGAACGGTAACACACCACCAGGAATCCTTCCATCGTCTCCTACCCCAGCGTTACTCTGCCCGCGTGCGCCTCGCCCTGGAGGTGTCGAGCCCGCTCCCTGTGATCACCGTCCCCGAAAGCCTCCCGCCGCTTCTCCACGTAGCGGGTCACCGTCGCCGGGTCGGGTCGAGCTCCTGCGCGAAATACACGGAGGCGTCCTTCAGGTTGATCGTTGGCGGAGTGGGGTGGGGCGTCTAGGATCCTGGACGTGGTGGAGTTCCTGCACACGATGGTCCGGGTTACGGATCCGGAGCGGAGTCGGGCTTTCTATGAGGCGCTCGGTTTTCGGTTCTCTCGGGAGATGGACATCGTCCGGGAGGGGAACCTGGAGGCGACGAACTACTTCTTTTCGATCGGGGGGCAGGAGGATGTGCTCGAGCTGACGTTCAACCACGACGGGCGTGGGTACGAGCTCGGCACGGGCTACGGGCATGTCGCGATCGGTGTCGATGATCTTGATGCGACGCTTGCGCGCTTGAAGGAGCAGGGGATCGAGCCTGAACGAGCGCCCTATCAGGTGCGTGAGGGTGGGTCGTTCATCGCGTTCGTGAGAGACCCTGATTCCTATCGGGTTGAGCTGATCGGGCGCTCTGGGTAGGCGTCCGCTTCTGCTCCGGCGGAGGTGGGGGCGGCTGACCAGTCGATCTGTACTCGTTCTTCGATTGGCTGCCAGCGGCGCCGTTTGGGGTCGGCTTTGGTGAGGGTGACGCGTTCGATGTAGGTGCGGACGACGGTAGCGCTCGGGGCCGAGCACGGTGGCGAGCCGGGCGGCAAGGAAGGCGTCGAGTTCCTCCTCGCTTGCCTTCACCCGTTCGGCTGCTTGCTTGATGCGCGCCCCGATCTCGTGCGCCTTGATCAGATTCGAGTTCGGGTCGGCGAGCGCCTGAAGGAGTTGACCTGCGACATGCGGGTCGACGGTGCGGGTTGAGGCAACCGCCGGACAGACCCGTCGCCGCTTGTGGCGCGGTGGATCCGACAGAAGTAGCTCGCGGCTCGCTCGCCCTGCCTGTTCGTCGATCCGGTGAGCGACAGCTTGTTTCCGCAGCCTGCGCAGTAGACGATCGGGGTGAGTAGCCCTTGCGCGGCGATCGAGCCGTCCTTGACATGGGTGGCGTCCCCGCCGCCGCGCTGCGCGAACCGCCACTGGTTCTCGCTGACGATCGCCGTGTGCGCGTTCGTGCACATCAGCTCATCGCGGTCCCAGAGCTCGCCGCGGTAGACGCGTGAGCGGATCAGCGCCGACACGCCGGTGCGCGACCAGGAGACCGACTTCCGCCCGTTGCGCTCCAGCGGCAGCCGCCCCCCGGCTGTCTTGATCCGTTCAACCGCCTGCAGTGTTTCCAGCGCCCCGCGGCCGAAGCGGCTCAGCTTGAAGGCGATGATCCCCTGCGACTCGCCGAGCCCCGTGGCCGCGGGCAAGGAGATCGAGGGTGACCCGCGTCGGCGCACCTCCGGCGCTGATCGCCGGCCGAGCTGCTCCCTGCCGCACGATTCCGGCAGCTGGTCAAAATGTAGCTACATTTGTGCTACAATTGCTGAGGTGAGCGACCGCGTTGGTGTCCGTGAGCTCCGTCAGGACCTGAGTCGCTTCCTGCGTCGTGTCCGGGGGGGCGAGCGTCTGGTGGTCACCGAGCATGGGCGGCCGCTTGCGGTTCTCGTTCCCTGGGCCGACGACGCGGACGTTCTCGATCGCTTGATCGCATCCGGCCAGGCGCGTCGCGGAGACGGCCGGCTTCTCGAGATCGCACCAGTCTCGAGGCCCGTCTCGCGTGACGGAAGCGAGGCGCTGGCGCTCGAGCGGAAGGAGAAGGCTTGAGCACGCGACCGACGGCTCTCTACCTCGACTCGTCTGCCCTCGTCAAGCTGGTCGTACCCGAGCCCGAAACGGAGGCATTGAGGGCGGAGCTTGCGCTTTGGGAGCGTCACGTCTCGAGTGCGCTCGTGCGAACCGAGGTGATTCGAGCGTGCACTCGGATCAGTTCGGCTGCTCGGCGCGTGGCCGAGCGCGTAGTTGCGAGCCTCGACTTGCTGGCCGTCGATGAGGCGATCCTCAACGCTGCCGGCAGGCTGAAGCCGCTGGAGCTGAGGACGCTCGACGCGATTCACGTCGCCTCCGCGCAGGTGCTCGGCTCTGCCCTCGGAGTGCTCGTCGCATACGACGCGAGGCTGGTCGAGGGCGCCAAGACCGCTCGGCTCTCGACGATCGCGCCTCGGTAGCGTCGGCGCGTACTCGAGGCTCGTACGTACCCGGACTACTGCCAGCTGCCGATCGGCCCGAGGTCGAGGAGCCGCCTGAGCCCGTAGGGAACGGCGTCCTCGTCGTCGGTGCGGAACTCCGGCTCGCGCGCATGGATGAAGCGGTGCCAGTTGAGCGCTCGCGCCGCCGTGCCGGTGAAATGCGCGAGATCGGCGGCCGCGTCGAGCTCCTCCCGCGTGCCGTAGATCGAGAACGGCTCCAGATAGGCGTCGCGCAACCGGTGCAGCTCGGGCGCGCCGGGAGGGATCTCGAGCCGATGGGCAAGCGCCCGGAGCGTGACCACCAGCGTGTGGAACGGATGCGAGACGCAGCTGTCCCCCCAGTCGAAGAACAGGTGGCGGCCGTCGCGAACGAACACGTTCCCGTCGTGGAGATCGTCGTGCTGGAGCGTCTCCGGGATGCCGTAGGCGGCCAGCTGCTCGCAGCTCGAGGAGAACGTGGGCAGGAGGGCGCGCAGCCGCTCGCGCTCGTCCGCGGAGACGCCGTGCTCGCGTCCGAGCAGGATCGCCTCGGCATCGTCCAGCAGCCGCTCGAGGTGAGCCGGGAGCAGGGCGAGTCGCTCATCGGGGACGCCGGCGGCGAAGAGTGCATCGACCGCCGGAGCGCCGGCAAGCTGGAGCTCCGCATACAGCGGGAGCAGCTCCTGCCAGTGGTGCAGGTCGGCACTCGAGTGGATCAGCTCGCGGAGCCGGGCGCCGCCGTCTCGCATCAGCAGCCACCCGCGGTGCGGATCGAGGGCGACGGGCTCCGGCACCCGTCCGGGCGCGATGCGCTCGAGGATCGCGATCAGCCCTGCTTCGAAGGCGTGCGGTGGGGCGTTCGCCTTGAACCAGAGGTCGCCCGCATTGGTCGGCACGCGCAGCACCGTCGACCACCAGCGGACGTGTGGCTGCTCGATCTCGCCGGAGAGACCGAGGCCGCCCTCGTCGAGGCGGGCGGCGATCCAGCTCGTCGCACGGGCAAGCCATTCGGGCTGGACCCACGGCAGGCGGGAATCGGTGGGGACCGTGTTCGACACGGGACGCCGAGACTAGCTCGGAGCGATCAGCGGGTGAACCGAGGCTTCAGGAGCCGGAGGCACCCGCCGCTGACGCGGTCGAGGCGTGGTGTCGTGCCGTAGGCGAGGTAGGCCTGAAGGTCGTCGATCTCGCGCTGCAGCTGGGTCAGGCAGGGGGCGAGCTGGGGCTGAGCCTTGGGTCTCGGGATCCTCCTGACCGCCGCCGAGTTCGCCCTTGCCTGGCGGACCGCGGCCTGCGCCGTCTTCTGAGCTCCGGCGAGCCGGCGGTCGATAACGCTCACGCGCGCCTCGAGCGCAGAGAAGTCCGCCTTGCCGACGCCGTCTTTGCCGTCGGCCAGGCGGTAGGAGAGCACGACGACGCCGACCGTGAGCGCGGCGATGATCGCCGTGACCGCGAGCGCGGCCGCGCCCGAGCGCCGCGGAGGCGTGTCCGGGCCCCCGTCCGGTGGGTCGCCTTGGGAGTCGATCGCAGGCATCTCCTTCTTATCGGCCGGTCGAACTCGTTCCTTTCGCGTGACAGACACGTGTCGGGCGCCTCGCTACCCTGCCGCCATGACCCAGACGAGCAGCACGCCGTGGGGAGCGGCAGTGGTCGTCGACGAGCTCCGCATCCCTCAACGCGCCGGGGACCGGCGATTCGCCTCGATCGTCCAGCTGCTCGAGGCGCGCGGGGAGCGGCTCGTCCGCTTCGCCTACGCCACGGGCGGAGCAGCGCGCCGCGGCCCGGTCACCCTCCGCGCCCGCGACCTCGAGCGCCTGCGTGACGAATTGGCGAAGCACGCCGACCTCGCCGAGGCGCTCGGCTTCGGGAGCGACCCCTGGAGAGGACCGGCCTGAGCTACGTGGAGGCGAGTACCGGTACACGATCGCGCGCTGCGTCGACGAGCGAGGCGAGGATCAGCGCTCCGTCGCCCGAGCCGAGCAGCGGATCGACCGCGTGCTCGGGATGCGGCATCAGCCCCATCACGTTGCCGGGAGCGCTGACCACGGCGGCCACGTCGGCGACGGAGCCGTTCGGGTTGTCGCCGGCGTAACGGAGGACGATCTGGTCGTTCGCCTCGAGCTCGGCAACGAGCTCGGACGGGGCGTACCAGCAGCCCTCGCCGTGCTTGATCGGGATCACGAGCCGCCGGCTCCGCTCGCACCGGGAGGTGAACGGCGGAGCGGCTCGCTCGACGCGGAGCGCGACGTCACGGCAGACGAAGGAGAGCGATGCGTTCGGCCTCAGGACGCCCGGCAGCAGGCCCGCTTCGCAGAGAATCTGGAAGCCGTTGCAGATTCCGAGCACCGGGCCACCACCGGCGGCGAACGCGGCAACGGCGGCCATCACCGGCGAGAAGCGCGCGATCGCTCCCGAGCGAAGGTAGTCGCCGTACGAGAAGCCTCCCGGCAGGACGACCGCGCCCACGCCCACGGGCAGACGCTCCTCGGTGTGCCAGAGGAGCACGGGGTCGGCGCCGAGCGCCCCGAGTGCCCAGGCTGCATCCTGGTCGTCGTTCGAGCCGGGGAAGACGACCACGGCGATCGCGGGGCGTGCCTCGGTCACTCGGAGGTGAGCTCGATCTCGTAGCTCTCGATCAGCGGGTTCGCGAGCAGCTGTTCGCACATCCGCTCGACCTCGGCGCGCGCGCCGGCCGGATCGGCGGACTCGACCTCGAGGTCGACCACCCGTCCGATGCGGGCTCCGCCGACGGCGAAGCCGAGGTGCCGAAGCGAGTTCTCGACCGCCTGTCCCTGCGGGTCGAGGATCCCTGCCTTCGGCCGGATGAGGACCGAGACCCTCAAGCGAGCACGCTCTCCGGGTCGGCGAGGTACCGGTCGAACTCGATCCCGGTCAGGCGCTCGAACGCCTCCACGTAACGGGCGCGCGTGCCGGCGACCACGTCGGCCGGCAGCTCCGGGCCGGGTGGCGTCTTGTCCCAGCCGAGCGACTCGCAGTGGTCGCGGACGAACTGCTTGTCGAACGAGGGCTGCGGGCCGCCGGGCACGCTTTCGTCTTTCGGCCAGAAGCGGGACGAGTCGGGGGTGAACGCCTCGTCGGCGAGGAGCAGGCGGCCGGCGGCGTCGAGCCCGAACTCGAACTTCGTGTCCGCGATCAGGATCCCGCGCGCCGCCGCGTGCTCGGCGGCGAACCGGTAGAGGGCGAGCGCTGTCTGCTCGACCTCCGCGTAGCGCTCGGTGCCGACGAGGGCGGCCGCCTGTGCGGAGTCGATGTTCTCGTCATGGCCCGTGGTCGCCTTCGTCGAGGGGGTGAAGATCGGCTCCGGGAGCCGGTCGGCCTCGACGAGGCCGTCGGGCAGCGGATGCCCCGAGGTCGAGCCGGTGCGCCGGTAGTCCTTCCACCCCGAGCCGGCCAGGTAGCCGCGGACGACGCACTCGAGCGGGAGCATCTCCAGGCGCCGGCACTCGGTGGAGCGGCCGTCGGGTCGCAGCCCGAGCAGGTGGTTCGGGCACAGCTCGCGGGTGCGCGCGAACCAGAAGGCGGACAGGCCGGTCAGGACGCGACCCTTGTCGGGAATCTCGGTCGGCAGAACGACGTCGAAAGTCGAGATCCGGTCGGTGGCGACCAGCAGCAGGCGTTCCTCGTCGATTGTGAAGAGCTCGCGCACCTTGCCGCTCGCAACGTGGACGAGAACGTCAGACACGGGCTACCTCCTCATGCTGGGCGAGGGACTGGAGCCGCTCGAAGACGGCGTCGACGTGGCGCGTGTACGCGTCGAGGTCGAAGACGACTGCGATGTCGATCCGGCCGGCGATGCGCCCGTCGCCCTCGACGAGGGCCCGGAAGTCGAGGCCGTCGTCCCACGCGCGCATGGCGTGCTCCTGGACGAGCCGGTAGGCGTCGTCGCGCGGCAGCCCCGACTCGACCAGCGCGAGCAGCACCCGCTGGCTGGCGAAGAGGCCGTGGCTCGCGTCCAGGTTCGAGCGCATCCGCTCCGGCAGGACGACGAGCCCGTCGACGAGCCAGGCGAAGCGGTCGAGCATGTAGTCGAGGGCGAGAAAGGAGTCGGGCAGCACGATCCGCTCGGCCGAGGAGTGGGAGATGTCGCGCTCGTGCCACAGGGCGACATTCTCGAGCCCGACCTGGGCCGAGGCCCGGACGACCCGCGCCAGGCCGCAGATGCGCTCAGCGACGATCGGGTTGCGCTTGTGCGGCATCGCCGACGAGCCCTTCTGGCCGCTGGCGAACGGCTCCTGCACCTCGCGCACCTCGGTGCGGGCGAGGTGCCGGATCTCGAGCGCGAACCGCTCGAGCGAGGCGGCGACGAGGGCGAGAGCGCCGAGCAGCTCGGCATGCCGGTCGCGGGGGACAACCTGGGTCGAGACCGGCTCGGGGTCCAGGCCGAGCCCTGCGCAGGCGATTCGCTCCAGCTCGGGGTCGGTCGCCGAGTAGGTGCCGACGGCGCCCGAGAGCTTGCCGACGCGCATCTGCGCGAGCGCCCGCTCGAGCCGCTCTCGGCCGCGGTCGAGCTCGAACGCCCAGCCGGCGAGCTTCAGCCCGAAGGTGGTCGGCTCGGCGTGTACGCCGTGGGTCCGGCCGATGCAGAGCGTCGTACGGTGCTCCTCCGCGCGGGCGACGACGGCGGCGAGCGCCCGTTCGACTCCGTCGAGCAGAAGCGTGCCGGCGTCACGCACCTGGAGCGCGAGCGCCGTGTCGACCACGTCGGACGAGGTCAACCCGTAGTGGAGCCACCGGCCGTCCTCGCCGAGCTGCTCCTGCACGGCGTCGACGAACGCGGCGAGGTCGTGGCCCGTCTGCCGCTCGAGCTCGGCGACCCGCTCGGCGGACGGCGGCCCGGCCTGCTCGCGGATCGCGCGTGCCGCATCCGGCTGCACGACACCGAGCTCGGCCCAGGCGTCCAGGGCGGCGAGCTCGACCTCGAGCCAGGCGGCGAGCTTGCTCTCGTCCGACCACACCGTGGCCATGGCCGGGCGGGAGTAGCGCGCGATCACCCGGCCGACTCTAGCGTCACGCTCCGACGGCTCCGAAGAGGCTTGATGCGAAATTGGGCCGCCGTCGGGGGCGTTCTAGACCAAGCTGGGCACCGCGGACGTGCTGATCCGGCGCCGTGTCCGGGGCGTCATCCGGCCCGGCCGAATTTCGCATCAAGCCGCCAAGATCCGGGCCGCAAGCACACCGGCGTTGCGGGCGTTGTCGACGCCGACGCAGGCGACCGGCACGCCCGGCGGCATTTGCACGATCGACAGGAGCGCGTCGAGGCCGTCGAGGACGCTCTTCGAGGAGCGGAGCGGAACGCCGATCACGGGGAGATCGGTGTGGGCGGCGACCACTCCCGGCAGGGCGGCGGCGAGACCGGCCCCGCAGATCAGCACTCGCAGCCCGCGCGACCGCGCGGAGGCGGCGTACTCGGCGACCGCCGCGGGGTCACGATGGGCGGAGCGCACCTCGAACTCGTGCGGGATGCCGCGCTGCTCGAGCTCGTCGAGAGCCGCTTGCATGCGCTCCCGATCCGACTCGGAGCCGACCAGGATCCCGACCAGCGGCTCAGCCGGCACGGCTCGTCTCCGGCAGCGCAACGTCCCGCCGGTGGCGGGCCTTCTCGAAAGAGACGCGGGCAACCCCGTCGTACGCAAGCGCCCGAGCCTGGTCGAGCTCGTCGGCCACACCGGTGACGCCGAGAATGCGGCCGCCGTTGGTGACGAGCCTGCTCCCGCGCAGCGCGGTGCCGCCGTGGAAGACCAGCGCCCCGAGCGCCTCGGCCTCTTCGACACCGTCGATCGGGGAGCCCGAGTCGTTCTCCTCCGGATATCCGCCTCCGGCCACGACGACCGTGACGGCTGTGCGTGGAGACACTTCGAGCTCGATGCCGTCCAGGTCGCCACGCGCCGCCGCCTCCAGCGCGGTCAGCAGGTCGCCTTCCAGCCGCGGCAGGATCGACTGAGTCTCGGGGTCGCCGAAGCGGCAGTTGAACTCGAGCACCTTGGGCCCGTCGGGCGTGAGCATCAGTCCGGCGAAGAGCACCCCATGGAACGGAGTGCCGCGGCGCGCGAGCTCGTCGAGCACGGGGCGGTGAATCTGCTCGACCAGCGCTGCCACATCGGGTTCGCTCAGCCCGGCGGCGGGCGAGTACGAGCCCATCCCGCCGGTGTTCGGCCCCTCGTCGCCGTCGCCGGCTCGCTTGTAGTCCCTGGCCACCGTGAGCGGGATCGCCCGGCTGCCATCGGCGAGGGCAAACACGGACAGCTCTTCCCCTTCGAGCAGCGCCTCGATCACGAGCGGGCCGCCGAGCGCCGACGCTGCGCGGAGCCCCGCGTCGAGCTCTTCCTGCGTACGGCAGACGAAGACGCCCTTGCCGGCCGCGAGACCGTCGGCCTTGACGACGCACGGCGGGCGCGCGACCGGCATGGTCGCGGCAGTCGGCACCCCGGCTCTCTCCATCACCTCCTTGGCGAAGGACTTCGAGCCCTCGATGCGAGCGGCGGCGGCGCTCGGCCCGAAGACGGCGATGCCGGCGTGCCGGAGCTCGTCGGCGACGCCTGCGACGAGCGGCGCTTCGGGGCCGATCACGGCGAGGTCGATCGCGAGGCTCTGCGCGAGGGCGAGCAGACCGTCGGCGTCCTCTGCGCGGACCGGATGGCAGGTCCCGAGACGCGCGATCCCCGGATTGCCAGGCGCCGCGTGCAGCTCGCGGAGGCGATCGCTCTGGGTCAGCTTCCAGGCGAGCGCGTGCTCGCGCCCTCCCGAGCCGACGATCAGCACCCGCACGACAGCGAGTCTAGTGCGCGCGCGGCGCCGGTGAGGGTGCGGTTCCCAGGCGGGCGTACCGTGCCCGGCACGGTTAAGACGTGACGTTCGTTCATCGAACCCTTCGCGGTTCCGGCGCGGGTTCGGCTCGATCTCGACACGGACACGCGCGCCGGAGCCCGGTAGCGTTCAGGCAGGGACCTTCGCTCCCCCAATGGGGGGTCGTTCCGTCGGTGCGCCGGGCACGCGGGACTTCGCGGTGCCACCGGGCTAGGCTTCAGGCCGTGACCGCGGATCGTTCCGGCGCTGTCAGCAGGGTGCCGCCGTACAGCACCGCCGCCGTCCGCGTGATTCGCCTACCGGCGGGAGAAGACGGGCCGGACTTGCTTGCGGTCGAGGAGCCGCTCGAGATCCGAATCGGCGGCGTCCCGGTCGCGATCACGATGCGCACGCCCGGCGACGACGAAGAGCTCGCCCTCGGTTTCTGCCTCTCGGAGGGGCTTCGGCCGGAGAGTGCCCGCCCCCCCGACGATCTCGCGGCGAACATCGTCGAAGTGGACGCTCCCGGCTTCGACGCCACGCGTCTGCAGCGCAGCTTCTACATCTCGTCGTCGTGCGGCGTCTGCGGCAAGGGTGCGATCGACGCGGTCGCGGTCGACTCACCGCACGTCGAGAGCCGCCTGGTCGTGTCCGCCCCGCTGGTCTCCCGCCTCCCCGACCTGCTCCGCGAAGCGCAACCGGCGTTCGCCGCGACGGGTGGCCTGCACGCGACCGGGCTCTTCGACCGCGACGGCGCGCTCCTGTGCCTTCGCGAGGACGTCGGCCGGCACAACGCGCTCGACAAGGTGGTCGGCTGGGCGTTCGCGAGCGGCCGCCTGCCACTCGCCGACTCGATTCTGTGCGTCAGCGGCCGGCTCTCGTTCGAGCTCGTCCAGAAGGCGGCGGTCGCGGGCTGTCCGATCGTCGTCGCGGTCGGAGCGCCGTCGAGCCTCGCCGTCGACCTTGCCCGCGACCGTGCCGTCACGCTCTGCGGGTTCGTCCGCGGAGGCCGGATCAACGTCTATACGGAGACGTGGCGGATCGAGGCCTGACCGGGGTTCTGCTCGTCGGCGGGGCGAGCGCTCGTTTCGGCTCGCCGAAGGCGCTCGCCTGTCTCGGAGGGCGGACGCTGGCGGAGATCGGCTGGGAGACGCTTGCCTTCTGCGACGAGCGGATCGCCGTCGGCAAGCTCGCGGACGGTCTCGAGCTGCCGTTTCCGGTTCTGGACGACGGCACCGATGTCCGCGCGCCGATCGCCGGCGTCGCCGCCGCGGTGCGCGCAGCCGATCACGACCTGTGCGTCGTGCTTCCGGTGGACATGCCTCGCGTGACGCCGGCGCTGCTTCGGACGCTCGCGGTCGCGTGTCCCGACGTGGCGATCCCCCAGACCGGCCCCTTGCCGGGCGCCTACCGCAAGAGCGCGCTGCCGGCGCTCGCGGCGGCGCTCGCCTCCGGGGCGCTCTCCCTGTGGGATGCGGTTGCCGCGCTGGACGTCACTTGCGTGCACATCGCTCCCTCGCTCCTCGTCAACGTGAATACTCCCGTCGACCTTGCCCGAGCCTGATCAGACGCTCTTCGAGGCGGTCGGCGCCTACGACCGCTTCATGGGCCGATACAGCCGCCTTCTCGCCGACGAGTTCGCACGGGCAGCGGGCGTCGCGGCGGAGGAGCGGGTCGTCGACGTCGGCTGCGGCACCGGCGCGCTGACGGGCGTTCTCGCCGGTCTCGTCGGGCCCGAGCTCGTCGCGGCGGTCGACCCCTCCGAGCCGTTCGTCGCGGAGTGCAGGGCACGGGTGCCGGGTGCGGACGTGCGCGTCGGGCCGGCCGAGGCTCTTCCGTTCGCGGACGATTCGTTCGACCGTGCGCTCGCACAGCTCGTCTTCCACTTCGTCGGCGACCAGGCCGCGAGCGTGGCCGAGATGGCGAGGGTGACGCGGCCCGGAGGCGGGGTGGCTGCGTGTGTGTGGGACTTCACGGGCGGGATGACGATGCTCCGCGCCTACTGGGACGCCGCGCGCGAGGTCGACCCGGACGCACCCGACGAGGTCGGGCGGTTCGGCGGCCGGCCGGGGGAGCTCGCGGCGCTGTGGCGGGACGCAGGCCTTCGCGACCTCGTCGACGGGTCGCTCGGCGTCTCGTCGCGGTACGAGGACTTCGACGAGCTCTGGCAGACGTTTCTCGGCGGTGCCGGGCCGGCGGGCGTGCACGTTGCCTCGCTCGACGAGTCGCGGCGCGACGCTCTCCGGGAGGCCCTTTACCGCCGCGTCGGCTCTTCGGAGGGGTCGTTCGAGCTCGGCGCCCGGGCGTGGTACGTCGTCGGCACGGTCTGATGGAGCAGCGGGTCAGCCTGATCACGCTCGGTGTGCGAGACCTCGCCCGTGCCCGCCGCTTCTACGAGGCGCTCGGCTGGACGACCGGAGCAGCGCCCGACGACGATGTCGTCTTCTTCCAGGCGGGCGGCATGATCGTTGCGCTCTGGGGACGGGCTCGGCTCGCCGAGGACTCGGGCGTCGAGGATGGCGGTGGCTGGGGCGGGGTCACGCTCGCCTACAACGCCGGCTCGCCGGCCGAGGTGGACGCCGTGCTCGCCGAGGCGGAAGCCGCCGGTGCGTCGATCCGGCGCACGGGTGCCGAGACATTCTGGGGCGGCTACTCGGGCGCCTTCACCGACCCGGACGGCCACGCCTGGGAAGTGGCGCACAATCCGCACTGGACGCTCGCAGAGGATGGCAGTATCCGGCTGTAGATTCGGCGGGCTGCGCCCGCCGGCTGCTTCACATGGAACGCTGCTCGTTCCGGTGGTCGCGCTCAAGCTCGTCAGCATCGGTTGGCGGATGGTGCGGTACTACCGGGGCGGCGAGGAATACGTGCTCCGCGGCCCGCCTCACGTCGTGCTGCGCACGCTGGTCGCGCCGGTGCCGTGGTTTCAACGGTCGCGCTGTTCGCGACCGGCGTCCTCCTCCTCGTGCTCGACCGGACGGGCGGTCCGATCGTAGGCTGGCGTCGACGACGGCTAACGAACCAGCACGCGCTCACGCTCCGCGCCCGTCCCGACCCAGGAGACCTCGACCTCGAGCTCGCGCTCGACGAACTCGACGTAGCGGCGCGCCGCATCCGGGAGCTCGTCGCCATCGAGCGGCTCGCTCCAGCCGGGCAGCGTCTGGAAGACCGGGCGGCAGTGGTGGAAGTCGCTCTGGTGGGCGGGGAACTCGTCGGTCGTCGTCCCGTCCCGGAGCTGGTACCGAGTACACACCGGCAGCTCGTCGAAGCTCGAGAGCACGTCGAGCTTCGTCAGGGCCAGCGAGGTGATCCCGTTCAGCCGGACCGCGTAGCGGAGTGCGACCAGGTCGAGCCAGCCGCAGCGCCGCTCCCTTCCGGTGACGGTGCCGAACTCGCCGCCGAGCTCGCGTACGCGCCCTTGATCCGGCCCCTCGATCTCGGTCGGGAACGGCCCCGCGCCGACCCGGGTCACGTATGCCTTCGCCACCCCGATCACCGCGTCGATCCGCGTCGGCCCGATCCCGATGCCCGTGGTCGCCCCGCCGGCAACCGTCGGCGAGGAGGTGACGAACGGGTAGGTGCCGTGGTCGATGTCGAGGAGCGTCCCGTGCGCCCCTTCGAGCAGCACCCGCTTTCCGTCGCGCAGCGATCGGTCGACGAGGAGCGAGGTGTCGGCGAGGTACGGCCGCAGCCGCTGCGCGTAGCGCTCGTATCGGGCGGCCAGCTCCTCGAGCCCGATCCTCTCGACCCCGTAGACGCGTTCGAGCCAGACGTTCTTTTCGGCGAGCGCGACCTCGATCTTCTGGCGCAGGATCTTCGGGTCGAACAGATCCTGGAGGCGGATACCGAGCCGGTACGCCTTGTCCGCGTAGGTGGGGCCGATCCCGCGCCGCGTCGTCCCGATCTGGAGCTTCCCGAGCCGGCGCTCGCTTGCCTGGTCGATCGCGAGGTGCCACGGCATGATCACGTGCGCGTTCCCGGAAAGCCGGACGAGCGCGGTCGAGATCCCGCGGCGCTCGAACTCGTCCAGCTCCTCGATGAAGACGCCGGGATCGAGCACGCAGCCGGCGCCGATCACGCACTCCTTGCCCCAGAGGATCCCGGAGGGCATGTGGCGCAGCTTGTACGTCTCCCCGCCGGCGACGATCGTGTGCCCCGCATTCGGGCCGCCGTTGTAGCGGCAGACGAGGTCCGAGTCCTGCGCGAGCAGGTCGACGATCTTGCCCTTGCCCTCGTCGCCCCACTGGGCGCCGACGATGACGGTCGCGGGCACGGGCGGGAGTATGCCGGTTCCGACTGCCGGGCCAGCTGCGGCCGCTACCGGGCGGCGACGACGCGCAGCCGGGTGATGCGGCGGACGCGGATGCGGTGGCCGCGCCAGCAGGTCGTGAAACCGACGTCGGCCTCGCGGCGGAGCGTTCCCTCGATCACGGTGTCGTCGATCTCGGCGACCCAGCGATGGTCCTCGCGGCAGGCATCGCAGGCGACGGCGTAGTCGGTCGCGTCGGCCCCCAGCCAGATCACCTGATGGGCGTCCACTCTCGGCTACCCCCTCACGCCGGCGTCTCGGAGAACTTGGCGAAGCGGCGCAGGAACGAGAGCTTGACCATGTCGGTCGGGCCGTTGCGGTGCTTGGCGAGATGGAGCTCGGCGAGCCCCTGCGAGTCGGACTCGTCGCCGTTGTAGTACTCGTCCCGGTAGATGAACATGACCAGGTCGGCGTCCTGCTCGATCGACCCCGACTCGCGCAGGTCGGAGAGGATCGGCCGCTTGTCGTGGCGCTGCTCGACCGCGCGCGAAAGCTGCGAGATCGCGACGATCGGCACGTCTAGGTCGCGCGCCAGCACCTTCAGCGAGCGCGAGATCTGCGAGACCTCCTGCACGCGGTTTTCGGCCGACACGCCGGAGGTCATCAGCTGGAGGTAGTCGATGATGATCAGCCCGAGGCTGGGCTCGCGCATCTTCAGCCGGCGCGCCTTCGAGCGGATCTCCATCAACGTGATCGAGCCGGTGTCGTCGACGTAGACGGGCGCCTTCGCGAGCTTGTCGCAGGCGGCTGTCAACCTCGGCCAGTCTTCCTGCGCGAGCTTGCCGCTGCGCAGGCGCTGCGACTCGACCTTCGCCTCCGAGCACATCAGCCGTTGCGTCACCTCCATCTTCGACATCTCCAGCGTGAACAGCGCGACCGGCACGTTCTTCCGCACGGCGAGGTTGGCGGCAACGCAGAGCCCGAACGCCGACTTGCCCATGCTCGGTCGTGCCGCGACGACGATCAGGTTGCCGGGCTGGAAGCCCGACGTGAGCTGGTCGAGCTCCTTGAACCCCGAGGCCACGCCGGTGACGTCGGCGCCCGCCTCGTACAGGGCGGTGATCCGCTCGAAGCTGTCCTTGAGCAGATCCTCGATGTGGGTGAACTCGCCGACCGCCCGCTCCTGCGACAGGTCGAAGATCACCTGCTCGGCCTTGTCGACGAGCTCCTCGGCCGCGAGCCCGGCCCGCTCGATGCCGAGGCGCGCGATCTCCTGGCCGGCGCGCATCAGCCCGCGCAGGGTCGCCATCTCCCTGACGATTCGTGCGTAGTGGGCTGCATTCGAGGTCGCCGGGACGAGCGCAGCGAGCTCGTTGATGCGGGCGCGGCCGCCGACGTCCTCCAGCTCGGCGCGGCGCTCGAGCTCGTCGACGAGCGTGATCGCGTCGACCGGCTCGCCCTTCGCGTACAGGTCGAGCGCCGCGCGGTAGATCGAACCGTGGCTTCCGCGGTAGAAGTCGCTGGCCGAAAGGACTTCGCTGACCGCCCCGATCGCGCCGGGGGAGAGCATCATCGCGCCGAGAACCGACTCCTCGGCATCGAGATTCTGCGGCGGGACCGGGGCGGTCGGCGAAGCCTCGGCAAGCTGGTACATGTGCGACAAATCAATCACCTCCGGACATGGCACGAAAGGGCCTGGACAACACGCTCTCCACACGTCCGTTGCCGCGCGTTTGCGGGTCGAACGGAACACATGTTCTCATCGAGGCCGGACAGAACGGTGGAAGAATCGGCCGCTCGTAGCGGCCTTTTCCTGCGAAAGTCCCCAGTTCGTGCCGAAAGTCAACAGGTCCGGACCGGGCCTGTTGAGAAGTCGTTACGCCTCCGGCGCGATCGCGTCGGAGGAGGCTTCGGCGCCCTCCGCCGGCGCCTCGGCGGCCGGAGCGTCCGGGCTCTCGATCGTCTCCTCGGCGGGCGCTTCCTCGTCTTCCGGCGGCAGCTCTCCACCCTCCGGGACGACCAGCGTCCGCACCTCGACGGTTACATCGGTGAACAGCTCGACCGGTATCGCGTACCGGCCGATCTTCTTGATCGGATCGCCGAGACCGATCTTCCTCCGGTCGACGCGCACCCTGGCGACCTTCCAGATCTCGTCGGCGAGGTCGGTCGGTGTGACCGAGCCGAACAGCGACCCGGTCGGGCCGGCCTTGACCTCGAAGCGCAACTCGGTCTGCTCGAGGCCGGCGGCGAGCTCGCGGGCCTGCTCGACCGTCCCCGCCTCCTGGCGGGCGCGCTGCTCGTTCCGCTTCTGGATCTCGGCGACGCGGCCGGGCACGGCGGGCTCGGCCAGCTTGCGCGGGAGCAGAAAGTTGCGCGCGAACCCGCGCGCGACGTCCACGACCTCACCGCGGAGGCCGAGCTTCTCGACGTCGGCGAGCAGGATCACCTCCATCCCTACGACCCCGAGACGTACGGGAGGAGTGCCATCTCTCTCGCACGCTTGACCGCAGCGGCCACCTGCACCTGGTGCCGGCGGCACGCCCCGGTGATCCGTCGCGAACGGATCTTGCCCTTCTCCGAGATGAACGGTCGGAGCTGGGCGATGTTCTTGTAATCGACCTCTTCGACCTTGTCCCGGCAGAACCGGCAGTTCCGCCGCCTGGGCGCGGTCGCCCCGCCCGGCGGCTGCCGCCTGCGCGTGCTCGTCTGCTCTCGCTGCTGCTTCGGTGCCATTTGCGCTCCTTAGAACGGGATGTCGTCGTCGGCGGCGGAGGCGGGGAAGTCCGCACTCTCTCCGGCCGCGCCCGCCGGCACGAACTGCGGCGAGTCGCCGCTGTCGCCGCGGCTGCCCAGGAACTGCACGCTCTCGGCGATCACCTCGACCGCCTGACGTTTGCCGGACCCGTCGGTCGCATCCCACTCGCGCCACTCGAGCCGCCCGTCGACGCCGACCGGCCGGCCCTTGGACAGGTACTGCGCGCAGCTCTCGGCCTGGTTGCCCCAGACGGTGACGTCGAAGTAGTTCGGCTTGTCGGCCCACTGCCCGCTCTCGTCCTTGCGGCGCGTGTTGACCGCGAGCCGCAGCTTGCAGACCGCCGTACCGCCTTGGGTGTGACGCAGCTCCGGGTCCTTCGTCAGGTTGCCGACGAGGACGACACGATTGATGTTTGCCATGACTAGGCTCCTTCCTCCGGCTCGGACGATTCCGAGGGAGGAGCGTACTCCTCGGCCGCGCTGCCTTCCGCGGCGGCGCCCTCGGGTGCGGGAGCCGTCTCGGCCACCGCGCTTGCCTCGACGTCCGTGCTCGTTTCGCGGTCCGGGCTCGTTTCGGACGCGGCCGCCTCGGGCGCGGCAGCGATCGGGGCTCCGACGTCCTCCGGCTGTGCGGGCGCAGCCTCGATCACCGGCTGCGGGGGCGGAGCGGTGCGGCCGCCGCCCTTCACGCGACGAGTCGCCAGGTGACGCATCACCCCATCGGTGATCTTGAGGACGCGCGCGATCTCGTTCAGCGTCGTCGGAGCGGCATCGAACTGAAGCAGGTGGTACACGCCGTCCGTCTTGTGGTCGATCTCGTAGGCCAGGCGCCGGCGCCCCCAGGCGTCGTGCGAAAGCCAGGTGCCGCCGTCCTTCTCGACCAGCTCACGCGCGCGCGAGACGATCTCGGTGTGACGGTCCTCCGTCGCCTCCGGGTCGAGCATGAGCAGGACTTCGTAGTCGTTCACGTTCCCTCGTTCTCCTTCCCTCGGTCTGAGTCGGCCTCGCTTGCAGGCGCCACCGGGAACGGATCGGCGCGAGGCGAGGCGAGAAGTCTGCGGAAGAGTAGCATCGCGGTTCATGCGCCGTCTCTTCGCCTGGGTGGCCTGCGCGGGTGGAGCCGCGTTCGTGCTCCTGCGCCGGCTCCATCGGCGGCGCGAGCCCGAGGCGACCGCCGATCCCGCCGAGGCGCTGAAGCGCAAGCTCGAGGAGTCGCGCTCGGCCGAGCCTTCGCCCCCGGCTCCGGAGCCCGCGGGCGGCAGCCTCGACGAGCGGCGCCGGGCCGTCCACGAACGGGCGCGGGCGGCGATCGACGACATGCGCGCCGGCGACCCTCCACCGGACAGCTAGAATCGGATCGATGGAAGGCGAAGGCAAGTCGGCCTCGTTCCTGAACAGGCTCAAGGATGCGACGAACACGGTCGCAACCAAGGCTCGCGAAGGGGTCGAGGAGCTCCAGTTGAAGCACGAGCTGTCGCAGGCCTACGGCGAGCTGGGCCGGCGGACAGTCGAGCTCGTCCGGAGCGGGGCGGTGTCTCATCCCGAGCTGACGGCGGAGGTCGAGAAGATCCGCGCTTTGAAGGCACAGCTCGAGGCCGAGCCGGCCGAGCCGGCCCAGAGCTAGCTCCGCGGCTCTACGCTGACTGGTGGAGCGGCATGGGCCCGGTGGCCTGGCGCGGGTGAACCCATGGTTCCCCCGCGAGCCCCCTCCTTTACGCTGACTGGTGGAGCGGCATGGGCCCGGTGGCCTGGCGCGGGTGAACCCATGGTTCCCCCGCGAGCCCCCTCCTTTACGCTGACTGGTGGAGCGGCATGGGCCCGGTGGCCTGGCGCGGGTGAACCCATGGTTCCCCCGCGAGCCCCCTCCTTTACGCTGACTGGTGGAGCGGCATGGGCCCGGTGGCCCAGCTGGTCTTCAAAACCGGTGAGGCGTGGCAACCCCACGCTGGGTAGGTTCGACTCCTGCGCCGCTCCGTCAGGCCGATCAGCGACCGAAGCGCGCGGCAGACGGTTGGTTCGGACGGGGGTGGCGCGTAGACGCTCTGCTCCGTTCACACCGCAACGGCGTACTCGAGCGCCAGCTTGGCGAGGCGGATGCGGAAGGCGGCATCGTCGCCGTAGGCGGAGTCGGCGAGACCGGGGCCGCCGGCAGCTGGCGGCCGGTCGCCTGCTCGCGGAGCGCGCTGGCCAGCTGCTGCTTCGTCTTGAAGACGACGCTTGTGATTCGTGTCGCGGCGGTCAAAGATTGCACGAGACGCGCCGACTGGTCTATGCTTGACGTCGGCACGTCTCGCGGCGTGCTGGCTGAAAAGGGAGGGGTGGTGACAGGACGCCTGCGGTGCGGCTCCGCAGTTGCGAGCTGGAAGAACGCGTTTTGGTACGCAGTGCTGCTGCTAGTGGTGGTCCCGTACGTTGCCCTTTTTGCCATCAATCTCCCCGCGAGGGCGTCGAGCTCCGCCGACACAGAGCAATACAGCACCTTCGCAACGTGGTCCGACCTCGTCGCCGGTTCACGCTCCGCGATCTACCCCCCGATCACGCGCATCTCCGATCCTGGGACGGAAACAGATCCTTGGTACACGGGATTCTGGTGGTACGGGATCGAGCAGTTCGATCCGACCGGCCGGTATGCCTTGGCAATGCGAACTCACGTCCACGAACGGCCGATCCGACCTACCGATTCTGCCGAGGTGGGCTACTACGATCTGGAAGAGGGCAACACTTGGCACAAGATCGGCGAGACTCGGGCCTGGAACTACCAGCAGGGTTCTCGACTGCAATGGCGCCCGAACTCGAACGAGATCATCTGGAATGACCGGGCCGACGACGACAAGAGCTACGTCGCTCGCGTCTACGACTTTGCGGAGGGCACGATCGTCCGGACGTTGCCCCGGCCAATCTACATCCTCTCACCCGATGGCCGGTACGCGTTGACCCACGACTTCGACCGAGCGAAGAAGCCGGACGTCCGCTACTGCGACGCCGCGTACCCCGAGGACTGCATCACCGACCCGAACTGCCCACCCGAGGAGGCGGCATCCCCTGCCCCAGCGTGCACGGGAGTCTGGAAGATGGACATCGAGACGGGCCAGGCCGACTTGATCCTGAGCCTTGCGCAAACCGCGCAAGCGGCAGATCCGGCGACGCTCAAGCCCGCCACGCTGTGGATCATGCGCGAGGCATGGAACCCCTCTGGCAAACGGATCGCAGTGTTCGTCAAAGGCGGTCTCAATCAACTCTGGACCATGGCCGACGACGGCAGCGGCGCGCGCCCGCTCTACGACGCGCCGAGCCACCAGACATGGCTCGGGAACAGGACGATGCTTGAGGGCCACGGTTTCGGCCTCTACAAGGACGACGCGGGCGACGCAGGACTAGGCACGCTGTTCAACGATGGGCCTCCCAACGCTCACGTCTCGGGAATCGCCACGATGGGTTTCGGTTCAGCCCTCACCAACCGAGATTGGGTGCTTTGCGACACGTATGCGATCCCGAAGCAGTATCTGTTTCTCTATCACCGACCGACTGGGCTCTTCATACCCCTCGCGCGGCTGCCCTCGACGGCAATCGGCGACATCTACCGCGTCGATCTCCAGGCCCGAACCAGTCGCGACGGTCGCACCCTCACGATCGATTCCACCTACGAGGGACTTGGCCGCCAGCTCTACGTCCTCGACATCGGCTACATCCTCGACAACCCGCCCACGGGATGACGTGCCCTGAATCGCGACGGCGCATCGTCGCCGAACAGCGGTCAACCAACTCCGGTGAGCGGCAAGCGGGTTTTTCGCTAAGGAGCTCGACCCGGACCGGCCGACGTGAGCGCGTTCGTCGACGGCGAGCGCGGACGCTTCGTGGTCAGCCGACTGCCGTGCCCTGGGCGTGTCGGCGTCCGCGTACTACGCGCGGCGCAGCGGCCGCCGCTCGCCGCGGCCGGTCGAGGACGAGCGGCTGCCGATCGGATCCGGGAGCTGCACGCGGGCAACTACCACGCATACGGCTACCGGCGGATGCGGAAGACGCTCAAGCGGCCGGCGAGCCGGTACCGCGGTCTCGCGCGCAGCGACTCATGCGCAGTGCGCGGATCCACGGGGCGAACCGGCGTGCCAAGCTCGGCGGCGTCGAGGCAAGACAGGCTCCAACTTCACGATGCGGCCGTTGACGCCCGCGCCGCGGCAGTCAATGCTTGCGGCCTCATGTCGGAGACACAGGCGACGATCGTTCGCCGCGTGGAGACGATCGCAGTCGCCCTGACCCGCCGGACCGAGCGTGGGTGACGAGCGGTCAAGCCGGCGCAGGCGCCCACTCGCGCGCCTGTCCGCTCCGCTTTGCCTCGCGGCCGTCATGGTCACCGCTGGGGTTGTCGCGCCGTCGTCCGGCGGGCGAGTGGCGTCCCGCGAGGGGCGCGCGGCCGTCCGGCCGGTGCTGCTCGGCGTGCTCGGCGGCCGGGAGCGCTTCGATCGGCTGACCGGGCAGCACACTCGCGTCGGCCACGTGATCGCCGGCTGGGGCCAGGGCCCGGTGGCGAGGATCCTCGACTCGCTCGGCGAGACTCCGATGCTCGGCATCAACACCGGCAGGGGCTTGACCTCTCGCGATATCGCTCTCGGCCGCGGCGACGCGTTCCTGGCCGACGTCAACCACGCCGTTGCGGGGCGCAGCGGCCGCGTCTACATCCGGCCGTTCCCGGAGATGAACGGTCACTGGAACGACTACTGCGCGTTCAACCAGGACGGCTCCTCGCGCGGACCGGCCCACTCGACGGACGTGTTCAGGAAAGCGTTCGCGCGCACCTACCTGCTCGTCCACGGCGGGCCGCTCGCAGCCGTGAACGCGAAGCTGAGACAGCTCGGGCTTCCGCCCGCGCGAACGGGGGAGCTTGCCTCCAACCCGGTCATGCGCCTGCGGGTCGTCTGGAACCCGCAAGGGTACGGCAGCCCGGATCTGAGCGGGAACAGCGCAGCCGCCTACTACCCCGGCGACGCCTACGTCGACGTCGTCGCCGACGACCTCTACAACATCCGCGGCAGCGCCGCCTGGAACGCGAACGAGCAGCTCTACGCCGCCCATCCGCACAAGCCGTACGCGATCGCCGAGTGGGCGAACTGGGGCTTCGACGACCCCGGCTTCGTCACCAGGATGGCCGACTTCGTGCGGACGCACCGCCGCGTCGAGTTGCTCGCCTACTACAACGGCCGGCCGGGCTCGCCCTGGGACATCGCCGCCCAGCCCAGCAGCCGCGCCGCCTACCGCCAACTGATCGTCCCCCTCGGACGCTAGACGGGCACGCCCGCCGCGAAGCAGAGCGCTCACGGCGATCCGCCTCCGGGGAGCTGCGCTCTCTCCGGGCAGTGCGGGAGCGCCGCTACAATGGCCAGCCGCGCGCTGGTGGCGGAATTGGTAGACGCGCAAGGTTGAGGGCCTTGTGACCCGTTGGGTCGTGGAGGTTCAAGTCCTCTCCAGCGCAACTGCGCTCGCGGCGGCATCGTCGCCGCGAGCGGCTATCTTCCCGGAGCATTGCGAGACGCCTGCGCAGCAGCGGTTGACGCGGCGGTCGGCGCAGGGGCGGCGTACGCCGACGCCCGCGCCGTCTTCCGCCGGACGCAGTCCGTGGGCACCAAGAACGGCCGCGTCGAAACCCTGACGGACGCCGAGACCGAGGGCATCGGCGTCCGCGTTCTCGTCGGAGGGGCGTGGGGTTTCGCCTGCGACCGCAGGCTCGGCCCCGAAGGCGGCCGCGACGCCGCCCTCCGCGCCTGCGAATTCGCCGCCGCAGCGGGCGGCAACGACCGGCGGGCGCTGGCCCCGCTTGCAGCGGCGTCGGGCTCGTATCGCACGTCGGTCGAGATCGACCCGTTCTCCGTGCCGCTCGCCGACAAGGTCGCCGTCTGCCTGCGCGCCGAGGAGGCGCTCCGCCATCCGGACGTGAAGGTCGCGCAGGCGTCGGTCCGCGCGCTCGGCGAGCGAAAGCTCTTCCTCTCCTCCGCCGGGGCGGAGATCGAGCAGGAGCACGTCGAGTGCGGCGGCGGGATCGACGCGATGGCGTTCGCCGACGGCCTCTTCCAGGCGCGGAGCTACCCGAGCGCGCACGTCGGCTCGAGCGCGCAGGCCGGCTGGGAGTACGTCGAGAGCCTCGGCCTCGAGCGCGAGGCGCCGCGGGTCGCCGAGCAGGCGGCTGCCCTGCTGCGGGCGGACGAGTGTCCGGCCGGGGTGACCACCGTGGTCATCGACGCCGAGCAGATGCAGCTCCAGGTGCACGAGTCGGTCGGCCACCCGACCGAGCTCGATCGGATCTTCGGCACCGAGGCGGCGTACGCCGGGACGAGCTTCCTCCACACGGGCGACCTCGGCTCGTTGCGCTACGGCTCCGAGCACATGAGCATCACCGCCGACTCGACGACGCCGGGCGGCCTCGGCTCCTTCGCCTTCGACGACGAGGGTGTGCCGGCTGCGCGCGAGCCGATCGTCGCCGAAGGTGTGCTGCGCGGCTTCCTCACCTCCCGCGAGACCGCGGCCAGGCTCGGCCACGGAAGCGGAGGCTCGATGCGCGCCGACGGCTGGGCGCGAATGCCGCTCGTCCGGATGACCAACCTCCACCTGGAGCCGGGCTCGGGCTCGCTGGAGGAGCTGATCTCCGAGGTGGACGAAGGCCTCTACCTGGAGACGAACCGCAGCTGGTCGATCGACGACAAGCGGCTGAACTTCCAGTTCGGCACGCAGGTCGCCTGGGAGATCAAGCGCGGGAAGCTCGGACGGATGCTGCGCGACGCGACGTACACCGGCGTCACCCCCGTCTTCTGGGGCTCGCTCGACCGCGTCGCCGGGCCGGACGAATGGCTCATGTACGGGCTGACGAACTGCGGCAAGGGGCAGCCGGGCCAGCACGCGCACGTCTCGCACGGCGCCTCCCCGGCCCGGTTCCGCGCCGTCCAGGTCGGCGTGAGGCCTTGACCCGGGCGCTCGAGCTCGCCGAGCGGACGCTCGACCTCGCGGCCGCAGACGAGGCGGAGGTGGTCGTCACGACCGAGCGATCGGGCTTCGCGCGGTACGCCAGCTCGGACGTCCATCAACCGACGCTGATCGACAACGCGAACGTCCAGCTACGGCTCGTCCGCGACGGGCGCACCGGCCTCGCGACCACGAACCGCACCGACGACGAAGGCCTCGCCGGGCTTGCCCGCCGGGCGGCCGAGGTGCTGGCGAGCGCGAGCGACGACCCGGAGCTCGCCCCGCTCGCCCTGCCCGCATCGTTCCCGGAGGTCGGCGGCTACGACGAGGAGACCGCCGCGCTCGAGGCCGGCGACCAGGCGCGCCTCGCCGCAGCGGCAATCGGGGCATCCGGAGACCTGGGCCTGTACGGCTTCTTCACGAGCGGAGTCTGCGAGCTCGCCGTCGCCTCGACGACCGGGCTGCGCGCCTCCCAGCGGACCACCGACGCCGCCTGCCTCGCCCTCGCCGCGGCCGACGGCGCCTCCGGGTACGCCCTCGGCACGGCCTGGCGGGTGGGCGACCTCGACCCCTCGGCCGTCGCGGAGGAGGCGGTCGCGAAAGCCGAGCGGACGCGTGGGGCGGTGGAGATCGCGCCCGCCAGGTACCGCGCTGTCCTCGAGCCGTACGCGATCGCCGAGCTTCTCTACTACTTCTCCTTCGACACCCTGAACGGGCTCGGCCTGCTCGAGGAGCGCAGCTTTTTCTCCGGGCGGATCGGCGAGCGGGCGTTCGACCCGAGGGTGACGCTGATCGACGACGCCCTCGACCCCGCCGGGCTGCCGACGGGATTCGACTATGAGGGGACGCCGAAGCAGCGCGTCCCGCTGGTCGAGGAAGGCGTCATCCGAGGGACGGTCTGGGACCGGCAGACTGCCGCCCGCGCCGGACGCGAGTCCACGGGCCACGCCCTCCCGGCCGACACCCGCGCCTGGGGGCCGATCGCCACCGCCGTCTCGATGGCGCCCGGTGAGGCGACGTCGACGGACGAGCTCGCCGAGGTGGTCGGCGATGGGATCCACGTCACGCGTCTTCACTACCTCAGCGTCGTCAACCCGCGCGAGGGTGTGATCACCGGGATGACGCGCGACGGAACCTTCCGGATTCGCGACGGCAGCCTCGCCGAGCCGCTCGTCAACCTCCGCTTCACCGTCTCGATGCCGGACCTGCTGGCGGACGTGCCGGGGCTGACGCGCGAGACGATGCTCGTCAGCCAGAGCGACTTCTACGACGACCGCTGGGCCTACGGCTACCGCGTGCCGGCGATCGCGACCGGCTGCTTCAACGTCACCGGCGCCGGCTCCGGGCCTGGCCTTTAGATATGGGGGGAACCCCTGGTTCCCCCCATCGCCCCTCTCCTTGCGGGGCGGTGGCGCCGATCCGGGCGGTGGCGGAGCCGGCGGAGGGGTGCGCTCGCCGGAGGGATGCCTCTCGTTTGCGGGCCTTTCGCCGGGCGAAGCCCGGCTTCGGCGGCGATTCGCCGCGGCCCGAGGAGTACATCAAAGGATGGGGCACCCCTGGTTCCCCCCATTTCCCCTCTCCTTGCTTGCGGTGGCGCTGGTTGAGCGTGAGCGGAGCCGGCATAGGGCTGCGCTCGCCGGAGGTTGCCTCTCGTCTGTGGGCCTTTCGCCGGGCGAAGCCCGGCTTCGGCGGCGACTCGCTGCGGCCCATGTACCTACGGCGACAGGCGGATAGCCGACAGAGTCATGCGGCGGCGGCGCAGGCGACGTAGGGTCCTTGGAAGTGGCGGCTGTTACGGAGAGGAGCGCACGATGAGCAACGAAGCGGCACCTGAGACGAACGGTGTCACGGCGGAGCTACTTGCAACGGTTGACCTTGGCCCTGAGATCGAGGGCATGGCAGGGCGCCAACTTCGAATGCGGATGGTGACCATCGAGCCTGGAGGCGTCTTCGGCCCGATTCACGACCACAAAGACAGACCAGGCATCGTCTACATACTGCAAGGAACGATCACTGACCATCGAAATGGAGTCGCCACGGACTATGGGCCGGGAGTGGGCTGGCCCGAGGATAGGAACACCACACACTGGCTTGAGAACAGAGGACCGATGCCGGCGGTCGAGATCTCGGTCGACATAGTCAGGCAAGAGTAAGCTCGGGCCCGACATTAAGTAGGTGCACCCTTGCGGGCGTTATCCAAGGAGATGGAAGAGCGCGACCGTCGTGCCGGCAAAGGCGAGCGCGACCAGTACGGTCAGGCGCGTCAGGTTCCGCTCGACGATGTGGGTTCCGCCCTGCGAGGCGGGGGTGAAGCCCATCCCGCCGAAGCCGGTGTCGCGGCCCGAGTGCATCAGGATCAGGCCCATCAGGGCGATCGCGAGCAGGACATGCAGTACGGCGACGACCTGGAGCACGGTGCCTAGGGTAGCGGCACGTCACCGGCTGCGTCCAGGCCGGCACGGGCCGGAGCGAAAGGAGAAAATCCCCCCCGTGGACGCGCGCGAGCGGATCCGGAAGCTGCTGATCACCGGCGACAACCGGCTCAAGCAGGGAGTCGCGCCCGAGAAGGTTCGCGCCACCTACCAGGAGGCGCTCGACGTGGCGCGAGAGGCCGGCCTGGAGGAGCGGATCCGCCCGCTCGTCGAGGCCCGCCTGGCCGACCTCGATCGGCTCGGCCCCGGGCCGTAGCTCGGATCCATCCGGCTTCCCTGCCACGCTTGGAGCGCTCAGGAGTGCAGAGCGTCGTGCTCGAACACGGGAGGCAGACGATGAAGCAGTGGCAGAAGTACCTCGCTGAACTGTTCGGAACCTTCACGCTGGTGTTCATCGGCGCAACAGCCGTCGTCGGCTTCGGGGGTGGCGCCGCTCCGTTCGCGTTCGGGATCGCGCTGCTCGCCGCCCTGTACGCATTCGGCGAGATCTCAGGCGGGCATTTCAACCCGGCCGTCTCGCTCGGGCTCTTCCTCGACCGCCGGCTCGGCGTGCGCGACCTCGTCGCCTACTGGGGCTTCCAGGTCGCAGGGGCGGTCCTCGCGGGTCTGGCCCTCCTGCTGATGACCTCGAGCGACGACGTCGCGAAGGCGGCCACCGTCCCGGGCAGCAACGGCGTTCGCGCCGCCTTCTTCGCCGAGGTCTTCCTGACCGCGATCTTCGTGCTCGTCATCCTCCAGGTGACGAAGAGCAAGGCGTATGCGAGCACGACGTACGTCGCCATCTCCCTGACCCTGCTCGCCATCCACTTCGCCGCCGTTCCCTTCAGCGGCTCGTCGGTGAACCCGGCGAGAAGCTTCGGAACCGCGTTGATCGGCAACCGGTGGACGGACTTCTGGATCTACATCGTCGCCCCACCGCTCGGAGCGATCCTCGGCTGGGTGATCCACGCGGTCGTGGTCAAGGGCGAGACGAATCTGCGCGACGACATCGACGCGATGCGCAAGGAAGTCGGCGGCGCGATCGGGCCCGGGCCCGGACCCGGCAGCGCCGGCTAGGACCGTGATCCCGGGGGGAGGGCGGCGCCGGCCGCTCTCCCCAGGATCGCTTCGATGCGCTCGGCCTGGCGGCGCAGGCCGTGCTCCGCGGCGGTTGCGCGCGCCGCTTCGTTTGGGCACGGCAGTGCTGCCGCACGGACGAGCGCCGCGGCGATCTCGCCCTCGTCGAGGGGGTCGACGAGCACGCCCGCCTCCGGGGTGACGAACTCGGGCGGGCCGCCTACACGGGTGGCGACGACCGGGCGGCCGGCCGCCATCGCCTCCAGGAGAGCCTGGCCGAAGGGCTCGACGAGACTCGGGCCGCAGACCACGCGGGCGGCGGCGAGCATCGACGGCACGTCGTCGTGGGGAACGCGCCCCGCGACCTCGACTCCGGGCCGGCCTTCGAGCTGCGCTCTCAGCGGGCCGTCGCCGACGAAGGTCAACGTGCCCTCGTCGAGCCGCTCGAAGGCGCGGGCGAGCCGCAGCACGTTCTTGCGTTCGGTCAGCGAGCCGACGCAGAGAAACGCCGGCGGCCCGGGCGGGGCCGGCTGCGGCGAGAAGCGCTCGAGATCGACACCGCAATCGACCACCTCGACCTTGCCGCGCGCGCCGGGCACCTTCGTCTCCAGCTCGCCGCGGAGCCAGCCGGAGACCGCGATCACGGCTGCCGCTCGGCCGACGACGAAGCGCGTCGCGGCCGCGACGCCGGGGATCCGGCCGATGTTCGCGACGTCCTGTCCGTGCGCGGTCACGACCAGGGGTGCACGCGACGAGAGCGCCGCGGCGAGCCCGGCCGGAACGAGGAAGTGGGCGTAGACCACGTCCGGCCGGAAGCGCCGGGCCGTGGCCCGTGCCCGTCGCGCCAGCCGCAGGTGCCGCAGAAGCCCTCCGTCCCTGCGGTCGACGACGGCGCGTGCGAGCTCGTGGCCACGCGCGCGCAGCTCGCCCTCGAGCTGGGCGACGAACACGCCGAGGTCGGGGTCGTCGGGGCCCGGGTACATCTGAGAGACGAGGAGGATGCGCACCGGCGGCTTCGGTTGTCACCGCTGCCGGGAGTCGTACGTGCCCCACTCCTCGCGGAGCACCCCGCAGACCTCGCCGACGGTGCAGTGAGAGCGGAGCGCTTCGCGCATCGGCGGCAGCAGATTCGTCTCTTGCGTCGCGACGCGCCGAACCTCTGCCAGTGCCGCCTCCGCTCCGGCCGCGTTCCGCTCCGCGCGCACGCGCGCCGTGCGCTCGAGCTGGCGGCGCTCGATCTCCGGGTCGAGGCGGTGGAGCTCGATCGGCTCGGCATCGTGTTCCTGGAACCGGTTGACGCCGACGACGACGCGCTCGCCGCCCTCCACCTGCGCCGTGTAGCGGTAGGCGGCCTCGTCGATCTCGCCCTGGACGAAGCCCTGCTCGAGCGCGGCGACGGCCCCGCCCAGCGCCTCGACGCGGTCGATCAGCTCGAGGGCGCGCGCCTCGACCTCGGCGGTCAGGTCCTCGATGAAGTAGGCGCCGCCGAGCGGATCGGCCGTGTCGGTGCCCCCCGCCTCGTGCTGGAGGATCTGCTGCGTGCGCAGGGCGATCCGCGCGGCGTGCTCGCTCGGCAACGCGAGCGCCTCGTCGAACGAGTTCGTGTGGATCGACTGCGCCCCGCCGCACACGGCCGCGAGCGCCTGGATCGCCACCCGCACGATGTTGTTCTCCGGCTGCTGCGCGGTCAGCGTCGAGCCGCCCGTCTGCGCGTGGAAGCGCAGGGCCAGCGTGCGCGGGTTCGTCACCCCGAGGCGGTCGCGCAGGAGCGTCGCCCAGAGCCTTCGCGCGGCCCGGAACTTCGCCACCTCCTGGAAGAAGTGGTTGTGCGCGTTGAAGAAGAACGACATGCGCTCGCCGAAGTCGTCCGGAGTCAGGCCCGCGTCGATTGCCGCGCGGCAGTAGGCGAGCCCGTTCGCGAGCGTGAACGCGATCTCCTGGACCGCGGTCGATCCCGCCTCGCGAATGTGGTATCCGGAGATCGAGATCGTGTTCCAGCTCGGCAGGCGCTCCGCGCAGTACGCGAACAGATCCGTGGTCAGCCGCATCGACGGCCGCGGCGGGAAGATGTAGTTCCCGCGCGCGGCGTACTCCTTGAGGATGTCGTTCTGGACGGTGCCGCGCAGGCGCTCGCCGGCGACGCCCTGCCCCTCGGCGACGAGCTCGTACAGCAGCAGGAGCAGCGAGGCGGGCGCGTTGATCGTCATCGAGGTCGAGACCTCGCCGAGCGGGATTCCGTCGAAGAGCAGCTCCATGTCCGCGAGCGAGTCGATCGCTACCCCGGTGCGCCCGACCTCGCCGGCGGCGCGCGGGTCGTCGGAGTCGTACCCGAGCTGGGTCGGCAGGTCGAAGGCGGTCGAGAGGCCGGTCTGGCCGCGCTCGAGCAGGTAGCGGAAGCGCGCGTTCGTCTCCTCGGCCGAGCCGTAGCCCGCGTACTGGCGGATCGTCCACGGACGCCCCCGGTACATCGTCGGGTACGGCCCGCGGGTGTACGGGAACTCGCCCGGCCGCTCGAGCTCGATCCCGGCGACGTCGTCTTGCGTGTAGACCGGCTTGACCTCGATGCCGGAGTCGGTCTCGCGCCGATCCTCTCCCACGGCCACGGGAGAATCGTACGCTTAGCGGGTGAAGGTGACCGTCAGGCTCTTCGCCGGGCTGCGCGAGCGGGCCGGCTGGTCGGAGCGCGAGCTCGACGGCGTGACGCGGGTCGCGGACGTCTGGGCCGTCCTCGGGCTCGGCGGCGAGCCGGCAGGCCTCCTGTACGCGGTCAACCGGGAGTACGCCGACCGCGACCGGGAGCTGGCCGACGGCGACGAGGTCGCCCTCATCCCGCCGGTGTCGGGAGGCGCGTTCCGGCTGTCGGACCGGGAGCTCGATCCCGGCCAGGTGATCGCCGAGGTCTCCGATCCGCGCGCCGGTGGCATCGCCGCGTTCATCGGCACGACGCGGGCCCGGTCGCGCGGTCGCAATGTCCACTACCTCGAGTACGAGGCGTACGAGGGGATGGCCGAGCAGGTGATGGCCGAGCTCGTCGAGAGCCTCAGGGCCCGCTACGAGCTCTGCGAGGTCGCGATCGCGCATCGGACGGGCCGGGTGGAGATCGGTGGGCTCTCGGTCGTGATCGCCGTCTCGGCACCGCACCGTGCCGCTGCGCTCTCGGCGTGCCAGGACGCAATCGACACGCTCAAGGAGACGGTGCCGCTCTGGAAGAAGGAGGTCTACGAGGGCGGCGAGGAGTGGATCGGCAGGGGATCGTGAGCCCCGAGCGCGCAGAGAGCCTTGGCTACGATGGGTCGATGGAGGCCTCGGCGCATCCCGGCTGGTGCGAGAACCTGATCCGGGCCTCCGGCCTGTCGGCGGGCGAGCGGGTGCTCGTCGTCGTCGACGAACCGCTCGCCGCAGAGGGCGCCCAGCTCGCGGCCGCCGTGAAGGATGCCGCCGGCGAGCCGAGACTCGAGCTCTGGGCCGGGGAGCGGCCCCTGACCGCCCCGCCGATGGGAGTTCGGGAGGCGGCGGCAACCGCGGACCTTTCCCTCTTCCTCGCGCAGGCGCCCCGCGGCGACGAGGCGGGAGCGCGCTTTCAGCTGCTCGGCCTCGTCACCGGGCACGGCGGGCGGCAGATCTTCATGGGCTTCGTCGACGGCGAGCTCCTCGCCGGCCAGCTGTCGGAGCCGGCTACCGAGCTCGCCGGGCCCGCCCGGGCACTGATCGCGCAGCTTCAGGGCTGCGACACGGTTCGCATCCGCGGCCGAGCCGGCACCGACCTCGCGCTGCGCGTGGGCGGGCGGCCGTGGAAGACCGACACGAGCACGCTCGAGCCCGGCGAGATGGCCAACTACCCGGGCGGCGAGATCTTCGTCGCCCCCCACGCCGACGGCGCCGACGGGGTCCTCGTCGCCGACCTCACCGTCCCCTACACCGTCGAGGGCCTCGTCGACGAGCCGGTCACGCTCCGTTTCGCCGGCGGGCGGGTGACCGCGATCGAGGGCGGCCGGGCGGCGGCGATGCTGCGGGAGCTCGTGGACGGCGCGGGCACCGGCGCGGACGTGATCGCCGAGCTCGGGATCGGTCTCAACCACGCCATCCGGCCGCGCGGACACGTGATGCTCGACGAGAAAGCGGGCGGCACCGCTCACGTCGCGATCGGTCGCAACACGGGGCCGTACGGCGGCGACAACGAGTCGACGATCCACGTCGACTGCGTGTTCTCGGCCCCCGAGCTCGAGGCGGACGGCCGCGCGATTTCGATTCCGTAGTGGACTTCCCGCCCGAGATCCCCGAGCGCGACTACCGCCCGATCCATCCGGAACCGGCGTGGCGCTCGCTCGCGCGAAAGATCTGGGCTCCGATCGCGGTCGTGATCGGGCTCGTGATCAAGTTCGGCTTCGCGTTCGCCAAGTTCGCCTCGATCTTCGTCGCGGTCGGCGGCTACGCCCTGATCTGGGGCTGGCGCTTTGCGATCGGCTTCGTCGGCCTGATCTTCGTCCACGAGCTCGGCCACTTCGTCGAGGCACGCCGCCGGGGCTTCAACGCCGCGTGGCCGGTGTTCCTGCCGTTCGTCGGCGCCTACGTCGCGATTCGCGACGCGCGCATGAACCCCTGGCAGAGCTTCTGGATCTCGCTGGCCGGACCGCTCTCGGGCAGCATCGGCGCGGCGGCGGTGTGGGGCATCGGCGAGCAGCAGGACTCCGGGCTGTTGATGGCGCTCGGCTACGTCGGCTTCCTGCTCAACCTGTTCAACATGATCCCGATCGGCTTTCTCGACGGCGGCTCGATCTGGCGGGCGATCAAGACGATGCGACTCGGCGGGACGCCGGAGAGGGCGAACATTGCGACCGCGATCTACGTCGGGCTCGCCTTCCTGCTGGTGCTCGGCATGGTCGCGGCGCATGTCCCGCAGCACCGCCTGTAGCGGTGGCCGTAGACCGGCGCATCCTCGAGCACGAGCGCGGCGACCTCGGCGCGCACATCCGGATGATCGCCGAGGAGTTCCGCAAGGGCTTCGAGGCGGTCGATCGGATCAGGCGGCCGGCGGTGACCGTGTTCGGGTCCGCCCGCATCTCGGCCGGCCACCCCGACTACGAGCGCGCGCGGACGTGCGGCCGCCTGCTCGCCGAGGCCGGCTTCGCGGTCGTCACCGGCGGTGGGCCCGGCGTGATGGAGGCCGCGAACCGCGGCGCACGGGAGGGCGGCGGTTTCTCGGTCGGCTTCAACATCGAGCTCCCGCACGAGCAGGAGGCAA
Organism: uncultured Actinomycetes bacterium; assembly: GCA_963803325.1. Lineage (GTDB taxonomy): Bacteria > Actinomycetota > Thermoleophilia > Gaiellales > Gaiellaceae > DATBLE01. The sequence continues at coordinate 773,381 of CAWDLU010000001.1, forward strand.
ACGGCTTCCTCGACCTCGCGCTCACCTTCCGCCACTTCTACGCACGGAAGGTGATGCTGGTCAAGGCGGCCGAGGGCTTCATCCTCTTCCCCGGCGGCTTCGGCACGCTCGACGAGCTGTTCGAGTCGCTGACCCTGATCCAGACCGAGAAGGTGCGCGAGTTCCCGGTCGCGCTGATCGGCGTCGACTACTGGCGCGGGCTGATCGAATGGATCGAGTCCAGGCCCCTCTCGGAGGGGAAGATCTCGCCGGAGGACATCAGCCTCCTCCGGGCGACCGACGACGTCGCCGCCGCCGTCCAGAACCTGCGCGAGTGCTGGGACCGGTCGTGCCCCGAGCCGTCGGTGCACGATCCGGAGAAAGCAGACGCGCAATAGGCGATTGGGGTGTCAGCCCCACCCGCTGACACCGGGAGGCACCGTGGCCCGCGGTCGCATCGGCGGGCAGCCTTGGGTGCAAGATCACCCGAGGAGATGGAGACACCATGAACCCCTTCCGACCGTTGTTCGAGGCTCGGACCTACCGAAACCTGCTCTTCCTGCTGACGGCGGTCCCGGTCGCCGCAGCCGTGCTCGGAGTGCTGATCGCCGGCTGGACGACGATTGCCGTCCTGTCGATCACTCCGCTCGTTGTTCCAGCGTTGATCGGCTATCGAGGAGTCGTCGGGCTGCTCGCCCGTGGAGACGCCGTCCTGGCCCGCTCCCTGCTCGGCGTCGAAGCCGACCCGGAAATCTCCTCAGGAGGCCACGGCTTCTGGGGTCGCGGGAAGGCGGTGCTCGCCGACTCGTCGTTCTGGCGGCAGCAGGCGTACCTCGTGACGCGCATGTCGGCCGGGTTCGCGCTGGCGATCGGCGAGGCATCGCTGATCGCCGCAGCGGTCGGCTGGATCACGCTGCCGATCTGGTACCGCTGGACCGACAACGGCTACGGGTCGTGGCACGTGGACACGCTCGGGCGCTCGTTTCTGTTCGTGCCTGCCGGAATCGTCCTCATGGTCGTCGCAGGCCGGCTGGCACAGGGCCTGGGAACCATGTCCGCGTGGCAGGTGCGAAGCCTGCTCCAGGCGAGGCCGGCGCCGCCGCCCACGCCCGGCAGCGTGCGAATGCGCCGCCGCCGCGCACTCGCGATCCACGCCGCCGCCGCCGCCGGAGTCGGCCTGATCCAGGTCATGGTCTGGGCGGTCTGGTCGACGGGGTATTTCTGGCCCCAGTGGGTGATCCTCCCGCTCGCGCTCCTGCTCGCCGTCCACGGCTGGATCGAGCTCGTTCTGGAGAGGCTGCCGGCAGGCCGAGCCGCCCGCAGCCTGGCGATCCACGCCGGGGTGGTGGTCGCTCTGTTCGCCTTTGTCGTCTCCGTCTGGGCGCTGACCGGGCTCGGCTCGTTCTGGCCCGGCTGGGTGCTCCTCGGCCTGGCGATGCCCCTCGGAGCTCATTTCGCCGTCCTGCGGTCGGCCTCCGGCGGTCGACTTGCGCGCCGGGTCGAGACGCTCGAGACCACTCGGGCCGGCGCGGTCGAGGAGCAGGACGCTGAGTTGCGACGGATCGAGCGCGATCTTCACGACGGCGCGCAGGCCCGGTTGGTTGCGCTCGGGCTGAGCCTCGGCATGGCGGAGCAGAAGTTCCGCACCGATCCCGAGGGCGCAGAGAAGCTCGTCGCCGAAGCACGCGCGGGCGTGGCCGAGGCGCTGCGCGAGCTGCGCGACCTCGCGCGCGGCATCTACCCACCGGTGCTGTCGGATCGAGGGCTCGGCGCCGCCCTCGCGTCACTCGCCGACCGGAGCCCTCTGCCCGCGACGGTCTCCTTCTCTGTCGCGCTCGACGAGCGGCCGCCGGGGCGAATCGAGGCAGCCGCGTACTTCGTCGCCGCCGAAGCGCTCGCGAACGCGACCAAGCACTCCGGCGCGAGCCGCATCGCGATCTCGGTCGATCGCCGGGACGAGCTCATCGAGATCGAGATCAGCGACGACGGCCGGGGCGGCGCCGACACGTCCGGAAGCGGCCTCGTCGGGCTGCGCCGTCGGGTCGAGGCTCTGGACGGAGCGCTCTCGGTGAGCAGCCCCGAGGGTGGCCCGACGATCGTGCGAGCGGAGCTGCCGTGCGGGTCGTGATCGCCGAGGATCTTGCCCTCCTCCGGGACGGACTCGCACGCCTGTTGCGCGACAACGGTTTCGACGTCGTCGCCGAGGTCGCCGATGCAGACGCCCTCGTTCACGCCGTGCTCGGTGAGAGGCCGGACCTGGCGATCGTCGACATCAGGCTGCCGCCGACCTTCCGCGACGAGGGCCTGCGGGCCGCGCTCGAGCTGCGGCGGACCGCGCCGGAGACGGCGATCCTGGTCCTCTCGCAATACGTGGAGCACACCTACGCAGCGGAGCTGCTCGCCCAGACGGACGGGGCGAGGGGCGTCGGCTATCTGCTCAAGGATCGCGTTCTGGACGTCGCCGAGTTCGTCGACGCCGTACGACGAGTCGGCTCGGGAGGCACGGCGCTCGACCCGGAGGTGGTGGCACAGCTGCTCGGCCACCGCCGCGCCCAGCCCCTCGACGCGCTGACGCCGCGAGAGCTGGACGTCCTCAAGCTGATGGCCGAAGGACGGTCGAACGCCGCGATCGCCCACGCGCTCGTTCTCACCGTCGGCGCGGTGGAGAAGCACATTGCAGGCATCCTCCAGAAGCTGCGGCTACCGCCCTCCGACAGCGATCACCGCCGGGTGCTCGCGGTGCTCGCCTACCTCCAGGGCCGGTAGCCCCGGCTAGCCGCGGCGGTCGAAGCCCCAGTCGAGGAGCTTCCTCGCGTCGCCGTACGCGTCGTCGGCGCCGAGCACGACGACGACCAGATGGATGCCGTGGCGGCGGGCGGAGGCGACCAGGCAGTGCTTGGCGATCGTCGTCCAGCCGGTCTTCACCCCATCCGCCCCCGGGTAGGAGCCGAGCAGGTGGTTCTTGTTCACGTACACCTTCTCGCCGGTCGGGGCCTCCCAGGGGACGTGCTTGACCCGCGTGCGAACCACTGCGCGGAAGCGCGGATTCCACAGGGCGTAGCGGGTCAGGGCGGCCAGGTCCCACGCGCTCGAGTAGTTGTCGCGGTCGAGCAGACCGCTCGGGCTGCGGAAGTGCGAGTCGCGTAGACCGAGTGCCTGCGCCTTCCGGTTCATCAGCGTCACGAACCGAGACCGCGTCCCGCCGGCGCCGATCGCGAGCGCGAGCGCGCTGTCGTTACCCGAGTAGAGGAGCAGCCCGTAGAAGAGCTTCCACGCCTCGACTCTCTCCCCGGGTCGCAGGCCCTCGGTGATCGGAGGGACCCTCAGCACCGACTTGTCGATCGTGACCACGGCGTGCGGGCCGAGCCGCTGCATCGCAACCAGCGCGGTCATGATCTTGGTGGTCGAGGCGATCGGCCGCCGGGCGCGGGCGCGCTTCGCCCAGAGCACCTTGCCGGTCGAATCGTCGATCACGATCGCCGAACGCGCGGTGACCTTGATCCCGTTGGCCGGCAAGGGGCCGGATTGGTGGATCAGCGGCGCCTGGGCCCCGGCCGGCGACGCGAGCGCCGCGGCCACGAGCGCTGCAAGTAGAAGAGGCTCCCGCCCGCGCAGCACGGTGAACCGAGGATACCGCCCTAGAATTGCGGTGATGCAGCTCCGCGACCTCCCCTCCGTCGACGAGCTGGCGCGCGGGATCGACGATCCGCTGGCCGTCGAGTCTGCGCGCTGCGTGCTCGAGCGCGCCCGCGAGGAGATCCGCGCCGGCACCGACCCCGGCGACCTCGCGAGCCGCCTGCGCGACGAGCTCGCGAAGGCACGCCGCCCCAGCCTCAGGCGCGTGCTGAACGCGACCGGGGTGATCATCCACACGAACCTGGGGCGCGCCCCGTTGCCGGCGGAGGCGATCGAGCGGGTGCGGGAGATCGGCCGCGGATATTCGAACCTGGAGTACGCCGTCGCCGAGGGGACACGCGGGTCGCGGCAGGATCACGTGGCCGGGATCCTCAGGCGCCTGACCGGGGCGGAGGGCGCGCTCGTGGTCAACAACAACGCGGCCGCGGTCCTGCTCGCTCTGGCAGCGCTCGCCGAGGGCCGCGAGGTGATCGTCTCGCGCGGCGAGCTGCTCGAGATCGGCGACGGCTTCCGGATCCCGGAGGTCCTCGCCCGCTCGGGCGCGCGGCTCGTCGAGGTCGGGACGACCAACCGGACACTGGCGGCCGACTACGAGCGCGCGATCGGGCCGGACACGGCGATCCTCCTGCGGGTGCACCAGTCGAACTTCCGCGTCGTCGGCTTTGCCGGACTGCCGCGAACAGAAGAGCTCGCCGAGGTCGCGGCCCGGCATGGACTGCCGCTCGTCGACGACCTCGGCTCCGGCGTGCTTGGTAACACCGTGTTACTTGCCTCCGAGACCGCTCTGCAAGGGACACGGGGGCCAAGTAACACTCTGTTACTTGGCGACGAGCCCTCGGTGCGTGAATCGCTCGCCGCCGGGGCCGACCTCGCCTGCTTCTCCGGCGACAAGCTGCTCGGCGGGCCGCAGGCCGGGATCGTCGTCGGGCGCGGCGAGCTGGTCGAGCGGCTGCGTCGCCATCCGCTCCAGCGGGCGCTTCGCGCCGACAAGCTGACGCTGGCCGCACTGGAGGGCACGCTCGGCCTCTACCTCGAGCCCGAGCGCGCGCTGCGAGAGGTGCCTGTCCTGCGCATGCTGTCCGAGCCGGCCGGGGCGGTGAAGGCCCGCGCCGAACGGCTGGCCTCGCTCACGGGCGGTACGGTCGAGGAGACGGTCGCGCGAGTCGGCGGTGGCGCGCTCCCGCTCACCGGGCTGCCGAGCTTCGCCTGCGCCGTCGAGGAGAATCTGGCCGGGCCGCTGCGGGCGGGCGAGCCGCCGGTGATCGCCGTCGTCCGGGACGGCCGCTGCCTGCTCGACTGCCGCACGCTTGCAAATGACGACATCGACGTGGTGGTTGCCGCGGTCGCCTTCGCACGCGGATGAGCGAGCCTCCCCCGGAAGCGCGACTCTGGAACCTGGTCCGAGGCGCTCTCGGAACGAAGGCTCTCGGGATCGTCGCCGACCTCGGCGTCGCCGAGGCTCTCGCAGACGGCCCGCGTCCCGTCGACGAGGTCGCGCACGAGGTCGGAGCGAATCCCGACACGCTGCACCGCCTCCTGCGCGCCCTCGCCGGCGATGGGGTGTTCGCCGAGGTCGCGCCGGGCGTCGTCGGAAACACGGGGGCTTCCGAGTTGTTGCGCCACCCTGGCTGGCGGGACTTCGCCCACCTCTTCGGCGGCGTCTGGTACCGCACCGTGGACGATCTGGCGGGAACGACGGATCGCGCGACGTTCCCGCGGACGTTCGGGACGGATTTCTGGGCCTGGCTCGCCGACCAGCCGGAGGAGCGCGCTTCGTTCGACCGTGCGATGGTCGAGGGGACCGAGCGCCGCGTCGACCGGTTGGACGGAATCGAGTGGCGTAGCGGCGAGACGGTCGTCGACGTCGGCGGAGGCAACGGATCGACGCTCGTCGAGCTCGTCCGGCGGCATCCCGGCCTGCGCGGCATCGTCTTCGACCTGCCCGAGACGAACCGGGACGAGGCAGCACTTGCGCGCGCGGGCTGTACCTTCGCTGGCGGCAGCTTCTTCGAGCGAGTCCCGCGCGGCGATACGTACATCCTCGGGACCGTGCTCCACGACTGGGACGACCACCGCGCCGGCTCGATTCTCCGTACGATCCGCGACGCCGCACCGGCCGGCGCCCGCGTCCTCATCCTCGACGCAGTCGTCCGAGAGGGAAACGAGCCGCACGGAGCGAAGTGGCTCGATCTGCTCATGCTCCTCATCGCCGGTGGTCGCGAGCGAACAGAGCACGAGTGGCGAGCGCTCGTCGAGGCCGCAGGGCTCCGAGTCGACGCAATCGGCGACGCACTGATCCAGGCGTCATGCCGCTGACCGTCGGCACGGCCGGTCACATCGACCATGGCAAGACGTGGCTCGTCCGGTCGTTGACCGGCAAGGACACCGACCGTCTGCCCGAGGAACAGAGGCGGGGGATCTCGATCGACCTCGGTTACGCGCCGCTCGAGCTTCCCGGCGGCCGGCGCCTGTCGCTGATCGATGTTCCCGGCCACGAGCGCTTCGTCCGCAACATGGTCGCCGGCGCGACCGGGATCGACCTCTTTCTGCTCGTGATCGACGCGGCCGAGGGAGCGCGGCCGCAAACCCACGAGCACCTGGCGATCCTGCGGTTGCTCGGCATCGAGCGCGGCGTTGTTGCGGTGACCAAGTCCGACGCCGTCGACTCCGAGACGCTCGAGCTCGCGCTCGACGAGGCGCGTGAGCTCGTTCCCGAAGCCGAAGCCGTCGCCGTCAGCGCGAAGACCGGCGCGGGTCTCGACGAGTTGCGCTCGGCGCTCGCCGCCGCCGCCGAGGAAGCCGATCGGGCGCACCCCGACGGAGCGGCCCGTCTCTACGTCGACCGCGCCTTCACGCTGCGCGGGATCGGCACCGTCGTCACGGGCACGCTCTGGTCGGGGACGATCGGCGAGGGCGACGAGCTTCGGGTGGAGCCCGCCGGGATCGACGTGCGCGTGCGCAGCGTCCAGGTGCACGATCGACCCGTCGAGAGAGCCCAGCCCGGGCAGCGCGTCGCCGTCGCGCTCCCCGGGATCGAACGCGACCGGCTCGCGCGAGGAGATGCGCTCGTCGAGCGGGGCGCATACCCGGTCACCTACCGGCTCGACGTCCTGCTGGAGGAGATCGAGGAGGTTCCCGCCGCCGTCACCGTCCATCTCGGCACCGCCGACGTGCCAGCCAGGGTCGCCCGGCGCGGCCGGTACGCCCAGCTGCGCCTCGAGCGGCCGCTCGTCGCCGCCCGCGGGGATCGCGTCGTTCTTCGCGCCAGGGCGACCGTCGGCGGCGGCACGGTGCTCGACCCCGTTCCCCCCCGGCGGATCTCGCTCGAACGGCTGGAGCTGCTCGAACGAGGCGAGATCGCCGCCATCGTCGGCGCGCCCGTGCGGGCCGACTCGCTGCGCCATCTCACCTCGGGCGAGCTCGCCGGCGTGGAACGGGCCGGCGACTGGGTCTTCTCGCCCGCATGGCTCGAGGAGCTGCGCGCCGACGTGCAGGCGCGCCTTGCCGGTGCCGACCCTCGCGATCCGGGAATCGACCTGCCCGCTGAGCCGTGGGCGTCTGCGGTGGCGCCACTGCTCGGCGTCCAGCGCCGCGGCTCTCGGCTCTATCTGCCCGGGGTCAAGGCGGAGGCGACCGGTGGTGGGGACCTACTGGCCGCGCTGGATGCGGCGGCGCCGAACCCGGTGAAGATCGACGACGCGAAGCTCGCGCGCCTCCTCGAGGAGGCCGGGAAGTTGGTGCGGGTCGGCGACGGCATGGCCGTGAGCTCGGATGCGTACGAGCAGGCTCGAGCGGCGCTCGTCGAGGAATGCAGGGCCGCCGGGAAGATCACGCTCGCCCGGTTCCGCGACCTGCTCGGGATCGGCCGTCGCTCGGCACAGCTCCTGCTCGAGCGCTTCGACGCCGACGGCCTCACGCGCCGGGCGGGCGACGAGCGCGTGCTCCGGCGGTCGGCGACCCGTTGACGTTCTGGATCGCCCTCGGGCTCTTCCTGTTCCACGTCGTCAGGGGAGGGTGGGCGCTTGCGCTCCTCGCCGGCACCGCCGGGTTCGAGGTCTCGACGCCGATCTTCTGGCTGTGGTATTCGCAGCGCCGGGCGGTGCAGGTCGGGGCGGAGACGATGATCGGCCAGACGGTCGAGGTGGCCGAGGAGTGCCGCCCGTTCGGACTCGTGCGGATTCAGGGCGAGCTCTGGCGTGCGCGCTGCTCGACGGGCGCCGATCGCGGAGAACGCGTTCGGATCGTCGGCCGCGACGGGTTGACACTCGAGGCCGTGCGTGAGCAACCGGCTGGCTGACGCTCTCGCGTTGGCCACCGACCGGGCCGGGCGGCTGCGGGCAACCGGCGGCCTGCTCCCGCACGTGACCGGGGAGGACGGCCGGTGGCGGATGCTTTCGCCGCTCGACGCCGAGGCTGCTGCGCTCACCGGTCTTCCGTGGACCGGCGGCTTCGCCGCGGGTCAGCTCTGGCTGGCGGGCGAGCACGCCGAGGCGGCGGCGGTCACGCGCCTCCTCGCCCCGCGAGCGGCGCAGCCGTCGACGCACGACCTCGGCTTTCTCTTCTGGCCGAGCGCCGTGCTCGGGAACGTCGCCACGGGCGAGGCGTGTCACCGGGTGCTCGGCCTGCGCGCAGCGGCATCGCTCTCCGCACGCGCGTTGCCGTCCGGTGTGATCCAGGTGGTCGGCGCGCTCGACGACCCCGGTTGGCGCGGCCGCTCGATCGTCGACACCTGGCCGAACCTGATGCTGCTGTGGTGGGCGGAGCGGCAGGGGATGGCCGCGGCCGGCGAGGCGGCACGGGCACACCTCGACGCGACGCTCGACGCGTTCCTCCGGCCCGACGGCTCCACCTTCCACGCCGCACGCTTCGCCGACGACGGCGCGGTCCTCGAGCGCGGCACGATCAACGGCTACGCGCACGACTCGACGTGGGCACGCGGACAGGCCTGGGCGATCCACGGCCTGACCTCGGCCTCGCGCGTGACCGGCGACCCGGGGCTCCGCGAAGCGGCCGAGCGGGCGGCGCACTGGTTCGTCGACCATCTGCCGGCCGATCTGATCCCGCCCTGGGACTTCGATGCGCCCGCCGGCGGCCCGCGCGACGCCTCTGCCGGAGCGATCGCCGCCTCGGCGCTTCTCGACCTCGGCTGGGAGGACGAGGCGCGAGCGTTGCTCGAGGCGCTCGTCGCCGGCTGTCTCAACGGCGGCTCGGGCGACGGCCTGCTCCTCCACTGCTGCTACCGGCACCCGGTCGGCCTCGGGCTGGACTCGGCGACGGTCTGGGGCGACTTCTTCCTGCTCGACGCGCTGGTGCACACGGTCGCACCGGCGGCGAGGCTGGACCCGCTCGGGCGATAGCCCACAGGGGGCCCCGTTCGTGGGGCCCCCTGTCGAGACGAGCTGCTACGCCGCCGGGGGCGGCGACTTGCCCATCTGCATCTCTTTCGGCGCGTCGCCGGACCAGCGCAGGAAGCCGCCGACCCCGATCGCGATCGCGAGGATCAGGCCGACCCACGACGGCCAGTGCCGCGCCTCGTTGTCGACGAGGAACTTGATCACCGTGAAGAGCAGAACGCCCGCCGCCAGGCCGGCGGAGAGCATCGCCGCCGTGATCGGCAGTTCGATCTTCACGCCGAAGATCTGCGCCGCCTCCCAGAGGACGAGCGCGATCGTCAGCAGGCCGACCAGGACCCCCCAGCCGTGCCAGCCCGAACGGCCCCCGCACACAGAGCCGAAACACACCTGCTGCCAGTCGAAGAAGAGAAAGATGAACAGCAGCAGTCCCGCTCCCGCAAGCAACTGGGAGGAGCGGCTCATTCCCTTGATCTGATCCATTCACAGCCTCCAGAAGAAGAGGGACCTGATGCCTTATCTCATATGGCACCGCCCCCAGCAAGGCAGATGAACCGGACGGAGGAGCCGCCTCAGGCGTGTTTGCCCCTTGACGGTGTCCGACAGTCCCGCTACTCTCGAACACATGTTCGCCCACGAAGGGAGCCCGTTGCTGACCAGACGCCAGCAGGAGATCTGGGAGTTTCTCGTCCAGTACGTGGACACGCACGGATATCCGCCGACCGTACGCGAGATCGGGGAGAAGGTGGGGCTCGCCTCGCCGTCGACCGTGCACGCGCACCTTGCCAACCTGGAGCGCGCCGGGCTGATCAAGCGCGACCCGACGAAGCCCCGCGCGCTCGAGCTCTCGGGGCGGATGGCGCGGGATCAAGCTGGCACGGCGCACGCGCTTCCGCTTCTCGGCCAGATCGCCGCCGGCGGGCCGCTGCTCGCCGAGCAGAACGTCGAAGAGTACATCTCCGTGCCCGAGCCGCTCTCGCACGGCGGCGAGGAGTTTCTGCTCCGCGTCCGCGGCGACTCGATGGTCGGCGCCGGGATCCTCGAGAACGACTACGTAGTCGTCCGCAGTCAGCCCGACGCGCGCAACGGCGACATCGTCGTCGCGCTGGTCGGAGACGACGAGGCCGCCGACGAGGCGACCGTCAAACGCTTCTTCCGCGAGGACGGTCCTGCGGGCCGGAAGGGCCGTGTCCGCCTCCAGCCCGAGAACGCCGCCTACGAGCCGATCTACGCGTCGCACGTCCAGGTGCTCGGCAAGGTGATCGGGGTCTTCCGGACGCTATGACGGTGACGACCCTGCACAGAACGCTCGACCAGGAGCTGGTCTCGATCCTGCGCGGCGCCAGCCTCGAGTGTCTCGTCTGCGGCGAGTTCCTGCTCCACCGCTCGGACGGGATCGGTTGCATGGAGTGCGGGTTGGAGATCGGAGCGGAGGCGCCGGTCGCCCAGCAACTGACCGACGCCCCCGCGCAGTAGCGTCCTACCGCGGCAGGTGGAAGCCTGTCCATCGAGCCGGCGGCGGCTACACTTTCGGTGCAGGCCGGGTGACCGCGAGCTTCCGAGCTCGAGGAAAGTCCGGACACCGAAGGGCAGGACGCTGGGGAAACCCCAGGCGGCGAAAGCCGACGGAAAGTGGCACAGAAAGGAGACCGCCTCCGGCGAAACACTCTCCGGAGACGCCGGCGGTAAGGGTGAAAGGGTGGGGTAAGAGCCCACCAGCGCCGTGGTGACGCGGCGGCTAGCCAAACCCCGTCCGGTGCAAGGTGAAGCAGGTTCCGACGACGCGGCCCGCCGAGGAACCGGGTACACCGCTCGAGCCGACGCGCAAGCGCCGGCCTAGAGAGATGGTCGCCCAAGACAGAATCCGGCTTACAGGCCTGCTACGGAAACCCCTGCAAATGCGGGGGTTTCTATTTGGGCGTGCATCACCGGTGCATCACGCAACTCGATAGAAGAGCTGGATTTAGACCCGAAAACGACCAGCAGCATCGGCCCGAACCGCTTTAGTGGAGCGGAAGCATAGGCACGGGCCGCGCCGATGTCGGCAAGTTCAGAAGCCCTCGCCGAGGTACTGCCCGGTGGCGACGACGACGAGCGGGTCGCGGCGTGACGTGCTTTCGATCTGATCGAGCAGGGCCGCACGTGCGCGCTTCCCAATCCCGCCTTCGAGGAGGAGCGGAGGGACTTCGTTCCTCTGCAGCCGCTCCGCAAGCGCGTGGCAGTGCTGTTTTCACTGGCTGAGCACGAGGCAGCGCCTGCCGTCGGCGAATGCGAGCTGCGTCTCGCGGACGGTGAGCTCGAGCTCGATGTCGGCGGGCCGGCTCTGGTCGCGCGCGCCGGACGGCGGCCTCGAAGGACAACGCGGGCAGATGGTGGCACTCGTCGATCACGATCAGGCCGTAGTAGGCGAAGAACGTTTCGAGATCGTCTACCGCCTTGAGGCTCTGGATCATTGCCAGGTCGATGACGCCGGTCAGCCTTCGCCTGCCGCCGCCGCGCTGACCGATCTGCTTGGACGGGAGGCCGAGGAGGGTCGTGAGCTGAGAGCGCCACTGGTCGAGCAGCGGCTTGCTGTGAGCGAGGACGAGCGTCGGCAGTTTGCGCTCCGCGATGAGCGCGCACGCGATCACCGTCTTGCCGGTTCCGGGCGGCGCGACAAGGACGCCGTCGTCGTGTGCCGTCAGCGCGGCGACCGCGTCCGTCTGCAGCGGCGTCAGCTCGCCGCGGAATACGAGCGGCAGTTGCGCAGCGCCTGGTCTTCGGTCGTCGAGAGCGAGCCTGCTTCCCGCCTCGCCGACCGAGTCCTGGACTTGAGCCAGGAGCCCGCGTGGGAGGTGGAGGTGAGTCAGGTCCTCCTCGTAGCAACGGATCAGCCGCGGCGTCTGATGGGTAGAGAGTCGCAGCCGCTGGCGCTCGCAGAAGAGCGGGTTGTGCAGCGAGGCCAAATGCTTGAGCTCGGCCAGCAGCGAGGGCGGCAGGTCAGCTCTGGCGATCGCCAGGTCAGCGCCGATCGTGCACGTGATCTTCGCCGGCAGCCGCTCTTCGTGCGGTAGCGACCGCTGCCGCGAGAGTGTCGCGGCGCCGACGGCGACGTCGTCGTGCTCGGTGAGCACGCGATCGAGTCGCTCCGGTGCGAGTCGCTCGAGTGAGCTCAGAAACGCCCATTGATCGGGCCACGGCTCGAGCGTCGCCGGATCGAGGAAGACGCTCGTTCCGGCAGCGCGGCAGCGACCTTGCAGCGGCAGCGCGATCAGGTTGCCGAACCCCTTCGCAGGCAGGAAGTCCTGGTTGGGAAAGAGCCGGTCGTAGCTTGCGAGGTCGAGGTGGGTGCGCTGAAGAAGACCCAGACGTGGCCGCCCGATCCGGAGCGGCTTCGCTCCAGCCCTGCCGGCACGCCGTGCGCCTGGCACGCCCCGAGCAGCGCGAGCGCGTCGAGCTGCCACGTGTTGCCGTCGAGGTCGCAGACGAGGAACCAGCAGGTGTCGTCTCTGCGTAGCGGGTACACGCCGATCGACTGCCGGCCCCGCAGGTGCTGCTCGATCGCCTCGTTGCTCAAGGGCAGATGGCTCTTCGGCCCCTGACGGCTCCGGCCGCCGGCGATCGCCGGCGCGTAGCCGCTCTTGCCGCTGGACGCGTTCTCCCAGCGAACCGCGTAGACGTCGTCGCGGCCGCGGAACAGGCGGCGCACGAGTGCGACCTTCTCGTCGGCCGAAGCGGGAGAGCTCGCGTCTGCGGGTGGCCGCTCCTGCTTGCCTGCGTCGAGAATCGTCTGCGTCCGCTGCGCGAGCGAGAGGAGCGTTCGTAGCCGTTCGTTCTCGGCGCGAAGCTGCTCGACCTCCCGCAGAGCTCCGTCAAGGCGATGGTGAAGGTCGCTTCCGGACATGGCTGCCCCAGCTGAGGACTGTAACGAGTGCACCTGCGGGCACCCGAGCGCGGGACCGTCCGCTCCCCTCGTAGCGTTCCTGGGGTGTCGAAGACGGCCCGAAACGCGGCGTGCCCGTGCGGTAGCGGCCGCAAGTACAAGCACTGCTGCCTTCTCGCGGAGGAGCTGCTGGCGCGGCAGGCGCGCGACGATGACCGCGTCGGCCGTTCGATCTCGGACTGGTCCGTCGAGCGGTTCGGCGACGAGCTTGCGCGAGCCTTCGACGAGTTCCATCCGGAGAGCCGCCGCATCGAAGAGCGCGACTTCGCGCTTCTGCTCACGTGGTTCAACTGCGATCGCGAGCTTCCCGCCGGCAGCACGCCTTTCCGGCCGACCACAACTGGGCACGCAACCTGGCCGTCGCCGAGCTCCTCGTTCACGCGTTGACCGAGCTCGACCCGAAGATCCCGGCACCCGACCCTTCGCTCGTCGACGTTCGGATCCGCTGACCGCTCGACCGTCGCTCAAGCGCCTAAACCGCCGCGCGCGGCGCCCGGGTTTGACAAGCTCTGCTCCCCGTTGGCCGAGACGCTCGACTCCGCTCTCACCGCCCGCCTCCGCGAGGTGCTCGACAGCGGGAGCCCGACCGAGACCGACCTGCGTGAGCTCGCCGCCCAGGGATACGGGCGCGCCCGCATCCTGCGGGATCGGCTCCGCGCGGCAGAGCGGCGCCTGCGCAGGTTGAACGCAGACCCGGCGAGCCCGATCTCGGCGATCGCCGAGGAGCTCAGGCGAATCGATGTGCTCAGGCCCCGGCTGCGCGAGATCCGAGGCCTCCTCGCCGATCTCGACGCCCGCGGCCGCGAGCTGCGAACTGCCTGGCTCCTGGGGCAAGCGGAGGCGCCGCGCCCAGCCGGCCCGGGGCAGCCGCCTCGCCCTGCGCAGGATTAGCCGAAGGTGAAGCTGTATCCCTGGACGCCGCGGGAGAAGCGGAGCTCCAGGAGCCCATTCGTGACCTTCGCGTACTCGAGCAGCGTGTAGAGCCGCGGGGCCCCGGCGACCCGGACGGTGCGCACGGCGGCACCGTCGACCAGCACCTCGACGTCACCGCGGCCGCCGAGCACCAGGTAAACGTGCTGCGCGTGGAACCGCAGGCGCAGGCGCGCACCCTCGCCCGCGACGATTCGCTGGCCCCTGACGTCCCACCGTCCGGCGTAGGAGAGCTCGTCGGGGCCCAGCCGTCGCGCGGGAAACCGGTACGTCGCCTCACGGTCGACCGCGAGCTTCGTTCCCGCGTAGCGTGCGATCCGGGCATAGCCGAGGTACGACTCCGGTGTCACCTCCACGGTCGGCGTCGCGTCGGCGACAACGCTCGCCCGGGTCCTCACCTTCTCGCCGAGCAGCCTCCGGATCGTGGCCTCGGTCTCGCCGTACTCGCCCTCGCCGAAGTGCGTTCGCCGGACGACGCCGGCACGGTCGATCAGGTACTCGGCCGGCCAGTACTCGTTCTGGTACGCATTCCAGGTCCGGTACCCGTTGTCGAGCGCAACCGGGTACCTGATCCCGAACTTCTTCACCGCCGAGCGCACGTTCGAGGGCACGCGCTCGAAGGCGAACTCGGGCGTGTGGACGCCGACGATCACCAGCCCGTAACGCCGGTAGGCCGCATCCCAGGCCTTCAGGTGAGGGAGCGTCCGGATGCAGTTGATGCAGGAGTACGTCCAGAAGTCGACCAGGACGACCTTGCCGCGCAGCCGGCGCAGCGTCAACGGCCGGTTGCCCGGTGTGTTCACCCACTCGACGATCCCCTGGAACTCCGGCGCGCGAGGCGTCGTTCCATCGCCGGCCCCGGTCGCCGCCAGCGCCTGGCCGGCTCCGCTCAGGTCGCGGAGCTCCTTGCGCGCAACCGAGCTGCGCTCGATCTTGTTCTGGAGGGCGCTCGTGTACCCGGGCAGCGCGGTGGTGAACCGCTGGTCGACGCCGAGCGCGATCGCGATCGCGGTCGCGCCGAGCACGATTCCGGCGATGCGTCTCGTCGTCTCGGCGTGTGCCCTGACCGCACTTGTCGCCTTCGCAGCCCGCTGCCCCGCGATCGCCAGGGCCAGCATCGGGATTCCGGCGCCGAGGGCGTAGGCAAGCGTGACCAGGATCGAGCGCAATCCGACGTGCCCGCTCGCCGAGATCGCCGTCACCGCGGCGAGCACGGGCCCGGCGCACGGGACGAAGACCAGTCCGAGGCTCGCACCGAGCACGAAGCCGTTCCTGGCGCCCCCCGGCCGCCTGCGGGTCAGGAAGTAGAGGGGCCGTTCGAGGAGCTGGCCGATCTGGGGAACGACGAGGGTGACCGCGAGCACCAGCAGCATCGCGATCGCAAAGTTCCGCAGGAAGTCCTGGGGGAGACCGAGCGCGCTGAGGAGAGCCGCGCCGGCAAGCGTGAAGACCGTGAAGCTGGCGACGAGCCCGGCGATGATCGCATACGGCCTCCGCCTACCTCCGCCGGCGACCGCGCCCGCGAACAGGACGGGCAGTACGGGCAGGACGCACGGCGAGACGGCGGTGATCAGGCCCGCGAGGAACGCGATTCCGAGCAGCAGGACGATGGTCGAACCATCGCCTCCCCGCGATTGCCTGTTTCTTAAATCGAGCCGGCGGCGGGCAGCGTGAACGAAACGCGGGCGCCGCCTTCGGCTCGGCGTTCGGCCCAGATGCGACCGCCGTGCGCCTCGACGATGCCCCGCGCGATCGCGAGGCCGAGGCCTCCGCCGGTCGTGGAGCGGGCCTCGTCGCCGCGCCAGAAGCGGTCGAACATCCGGCGCACGGACTCCGGCGCAAGCCCCTCGCCGGTGTCCTCGACGCTCACTCGCACGCCGCCGCTCTCGGGCACCACACGCACTGCGATCGCCCCGTCGGAGGGGGTGTGGCGGAGCGCGTTCGAGAGCAGGTTGAGCAGCACGCGCTCGATCTTCTCCGGGGCGCAGTGCACCGTCGGGGCCTGGTAGTCGAACGTGGCGCCGAGGCGGACGCCCTTTGCCTGGGCTTCGGCCTGGAGTCCCCGGATGCACGATTCGACGAGGGGCGGCAGCGCTGCGTCGCGCAGCTCGAGCGTCAGGGCTCCGGCATCGATCCGCGCCAGCTCGAACAGATCGTCGACGAGCACCCCGAGGGTCGCGACCTGGTCGCGCATCACCGGGAGGTAGTGATCGGGCGGAACCAGCTCGTCCTCGACGGCCTCGATCATCGCCTGGAGCGAGGCGAGCGGAGTGCGCAGGTCGTGGCTCGCCCAGGCGATCAGCTGCCGCCGCGCGTCGAACAGCTCTTCGAGGTCGTGCGCCATGCCGTTGAACGAGGCGCCCAGCTGGGCGAGCTCGCGCGGGCCGGCCTCGCGCGCACGGACGGTGAGATCGCCGGCGGCAAATCGTTGCGACGTCTCGGCGAGCCTGCGCACGGAGGTCGAGATCGAATGGGCGACGACCATCGCGACCGCGAGCGTGACGGTGGAGGAAGCGGCGGTGACGGCGAGGATGACGACGTCGGCGCCCATGTGGAACATCGCCACGCCGGACAGCAGCACCGCGGAGAGGGGGAGCGCGACACCGAGCAGCGCGAGCCCGGCGAGCTGTGCTCGGACGGTCGGCAGCCTCCTGACGAGCAAGGCGGCGACCAGACCGACCGCGAACGTCGCCGAGGAGACGATCAGGGCGACGATGATCAAGGCACGAACCGGTAGCCGGCACCCCAGAGCGTCTCGAGATGACGCGGGTGGGAGGGATCGTCCTCGAGCTTCTCGCGCAGGCGGCGAACGTGGACGGTCACCGTCCCGGTGTCGAACGCGCTCGAGTAGCCCCAGACGCGGCTCATCAGCTGGTCGCGGCTGAACACGCGGCCGGGGTGGCTGGCGAGGAACCAGAGGAGGTCGAACTCCTTGACCGTGAGCTTGAGCCGCTCGTCGTTCTTGCGGACCTCGCGCGCTCCGCTGTCGATCGAGATCGGTCCGAATTCGAGCCGGCGCGGGGTGGTCTCCGCCGGTGTCGAGCGGCGGAGCACGGTCCGGACGCGGGCGGTCAACTCGCGGGGCGAGAACGGCTTGGTGACGTAGTCGTCGGCACCGAGCTCGAGACCGACGATGCGGTCGGCCTCCTCTCCGCGGGCGGTCAGCATGATCACGGGCACCGACGAGCGCGCGCGGATCCAGCGGCAGAGAGCAAGGCCGTCGGTGCCGGGCAGCATCAGGTCGAGGACGACGAGGCTCGGCGGGTCGCTCTCCAACAGCTCCTTCGCTCGCCGGCCGTCGGCCGCCTCGAGCGTCCGGTACCCCTCGTGCTGGAGATAGCGGACGACGACCTCCCGGATGGTCGGCTCGTCGTCGACGACGAGGACGGTGATCATCTGATCATTGTCCTGCGTCGGAGCGGCAAGCGCGATCTCGCTCAGAGCCGAACCACGAACCAGCCGTTGACGTTGTCGCAGAGCACCTGGTTCGGTCCCTCGTGCGCATACGTGTAGACGGGCAGGCGTTTGTAGGTGACCTGGAGCTTGCCGTCGGGGCGCTTGATCACGCCGAACGTCCCCTTGATTCCCCCCACCCGCTTCGGAACCGCCCTGGCCGAGCGGACGAGGAGCGGCGGCCAGGCCTGGGCGCAGGAGCCGGTGCAGTGGACCTTGAAGTCCTTCTGCTCGACATTCCAGTAGTAGAGGGCCCGGTGCTTCGGCGTGGCGAGGATGTTCCCGAACCGCGGATCCTTCTGCTTGATGATCGGCTTCGCCGGGGCGGCCGCTGCCGGGACAACGGCTGCGAGTGCTCCGAGCGCGAGGGCGAGGGTGAGTGTCAGCCGCACGTGGCCTCCTTTTGCTTGTCGGTCGTATCGGTCTGTACTACCTGCAAGGGCAACCGGGTGGCGGGCATCCGCCGGCGATTTAACGAACTGTTCAGGCGCGTAGGACGACCTCGATCGCCGTTCCGCCGCCGGGGCTCGTGTGCAGCCGGAAGCCGCCCCCGATCGCGGTCACCCGCGCGCGGATGTTGCGCAGGCCCTGGCCCGAGAGGTCGTCCTCCTCCTCGAACCCCCGCCCGTCGTCGACGATCCGCACGATCCGCTGACCGTCGCGGGCGCCGATCAGGACCGTAGCGCGCCGGGCGTGCGCGTGGCGTCGGACATTGGCAAGGCCCTCCTGGACGATCCGGAAGATCTCGATCTGCTCGTCCGGCCCGAGCTCGACGTCGCGCTCGACCTCCAGGTCGACGTCGAGCAGGCCGTCGGAGGTGAGGAACTCGACGTAACGGTTCAGCGCTGAGTCGAACGACGCCGAGCCGCTGGCCGAAGAGAGCGCGAGCACGGCGAAGCGGGCCTCCTGCTGCGCTGCCGAGGCCGCCTCCTGGAGGCGCGGCAGCACCCGATCGAGGTCGGCGCCGCCGGCGAGCAGGCTCGTCTGGGTGGAGATCGCGAACAGGTATTGGGCGAGCCCGTCGTGGATCTCGCGGGCGACCCGCGCCCGCTCCTCGGAGACGGCCCGTCCGAACTCGGCCGCGCGGATCGCCCGCCAGACCCCGAGCAGCAGGACCGCATAGGAGAGCAGCCGGAGAAAGTCGCCCTGCGAGACGTAGTCGCTCGAGAGCGGCGGCGTGAACACCGCGTGCAGCTCGGCAAACAGCCAGATCGTCGCGCCGAGTGCGAGCCACCGGTCGAGATCCTCGCCGTGTGCCCGGTAGCGCCAGCCGAAACCGACCAGGGCAGCGAGGCCGAGAAGCGCCTGCAGCGCCAGCGCTCCGGTGAGCAGGTACGGCTGCTGACGATCGGGTTCGAGTGCGGGCAGGGACGCGCCGAGGCCGTGGCAGAACGCCCACAGACCGGCCAGGACGAGACCGAGCGCGACCGATGCGGCGAGAGCCTGCGCGCGGCTTGCCGCGCGGCCGCGTGCGAACGGCGCGGCCGCGATCAGCCCCGAAGCCGTCAGCCGCCCGGCGATCCCGGCCCACGTCTCGGTGCGACCGATCGAGCCGCCGTCGAGCCCCGGGGCGACCGCGAAGGCCAGGGTGGTGGCGCCCGTTCCGAAGAAGCCCGCGAAGAGGTAGAGATCGAACCGGCGGCGCTCGACGGTGAAGCGCACGTAGGCGAGCACGCCGACGATCACGGCCACGAGCAGGATCGCCGTGTCGAGGAACAGCCGCAGGCTGGGCAGTGCGTACGGATCTCGCAGGCCGGGACTCGAGAGAAACAGCGCGAGCGCTGCGGCGAGCAGCGCAACGAGCAGGATCTCGTCGCGCACCCAGGTCAGGTACGTCGCGCGCGCGGAGCGCATACCCTCTTGTCGGCACGGGCCCGTCTGTCGATAAGGCTCACATGGGCAAGCGGACACTCGTCGTCGACGATCACCCGCTGACTCGGGCTGCGCTCGTCGGGCTGCTCGAGCAGCACGACTTCCCGGTCGTCGCCGAGGCCCGCGACGGCAACGAAGCGGTCGAGCGCGCACGCGAGCTCCAGCCGGACCTCGTCCTGCTCGACCTGGCGATGCCGAATGTCGGCGGCCTCGACGCGCTGCCCCGGCTGCGAGCGGCGGCGCCCGGGTGCGAGGTCGTCGTCCTCACCGCATCGGGCACCGAGGAGAACCTGCTCGCCGCGATCCGGGCCGGCGCAGCCGGCTATCTGCTGAAGACCGAGCCGCCGGAGCGGATCGCCGAGTTCCTCGACGGCGTCGCGCACGGCGAGGCGGCGCTGTCCGGCGAGGTCGCGCGCCGGCTGCTCGACCGGGTTCGCGACGGCGGGCGGCTCGACTCGGGCGTTCCCGAGTCGATCGCGGCCGATCTGAGCGCCCGCGAGGTGGAGGTGCTGCTGCTCCTCGACGAGCACCTCGGCACCGATCAGATCGCGAAGCGCCTCTTCATCTCCGAGCACACCGTGCGCTCGCACGTGAAGAGCCTGCTGCGGAAGCTGAAGGTGTCGTCGCGCCGGGATGCGCTCGATGCGCTCGCAGCGGCACGCGGCTGAGAATCACCCGAAACGGGGGATGCTGTGGGGGATGCGCCGCCGCCGCGCCGGGTCGATGCTACGAGGGCAACGTTCCGTGTGAAGTGGTGGCTCAAGTCAGGCGCACCCGGCCCCGAGAGGGGCCGGTGTGCGTTGGTGGGGCTACGAGAAGCCGTCGAGCGCCATGTGCACCAGTCGCGGGAGTGTCTCCAGGTTGTAGCCACCCTCCAGGACCGCCGCCAATCGTGGGGCGATCCCCCGGCACCGCCGTGCGAGGTCACGGAATCCGTGGGCCGTCAGCTGCATCAGGGCGAGCGGGTCGTCGACGTGTGCGTCGAAGCCGGCCGAGACGAGCAGGAGGTCCGGGTCGAAGGCTCGGAGGGCGGGCTCGACCAGATCCTCGAACGCCCGCAGGTACTCCTCGTTGCCCGAGCCGGCGGGGAGCGGCACGTTGAGCGTCGTCTCGTTCCCTTCGTCGGGACCACCGGTGCCCGGGTAGAAGGGCCACTGGTGGATCGAGACGTAGAAGACGGATGGGTCGTCCCAGAAGATCGCCTGCGTCCCGTTTCCGTGGTGGACGTCCCAGTCGAGGATCGCGACGCGGTCGAGGCCCAGCTCGGCCTGCGCCGCTCTGGCGGCGATCGCGACGTTGTTGAAGAGGCAGAAGCCCATCGCCCGGTCGGCGAGCGCGTGGTGGCCCGGCGGTCGGACGAGCGCGAAGTCGCCCGTCGCCGCGGCCTGGACCGCGCCTCCGGCGGCCAGGAGGGCGGCCTCGTAGCTCGTCTCGGAGGCGGGGGTGTCGCCGTCGAGCCAGGTCGGGCCGTCGACGGCGCCGATCCTGGCGACGTGCTCCGGGGTGTGGCAGCGCTCGACCTGCGCGGCGGTTGCCGGGACCGCGTCCGTCCAGGAGCCGATCGCCGCCTGCAGCACGGCCAGGCGCTGCGGCGACTCGGGGTGATGCTCCGTCGGATGAAGCACGGCGAACGCTGTGCTGGAGACGACGTTCACGCGGCCAGCGCCGCCAGCCGGTCGGCGAGGTTGTTCAGCCCCCAGGCCCTGGAGAGAGAGGACGCCTCCGCCCAGTCGGGGAGGTGGTCGGGTGGGGAGGGGAGAGGGGCGGAGGCGTCGAGTGTTGCGATTCGACGGTAGAGGAGCAACTCCTCCCCGAGCGCCGCGAACCGGCCGGCGGCGAGCGCGGCCTCCAGCGTGCCGAACTCGGAGAGGATCGCCGCCGCCGTCTTCGGCCCGACTCCGGGAGCGCCCGGGATCCTGTCGGACGGGTCGCCTCGGAGCGCGATGAAGTCCGGCACCTGGTCCGGGTCGACCCCGTAGCGCTCGCGCACCTCGGCCGGACCGATCCGGGCGAGCTCCGAGACGCCCTTCACGGGCTGGAGCACGGTCGTCCGGTCGCTGGCGAGCTGGAACGCGTCGCGGTCGGAGGTGGCGACGAGTGCCGTTCCGCCTCGTGCCTCCTCGCCCCTGGCCGCGGCGGCGAGGAAGTCGTCGGCCTCGTAGCCCGGAGCCTTGGCGGCCGTGAAGCCGAGCGCCTCGACGAGCTGCGGCAGCAGGTCGAGCTGTTCGAGGAGCGCGTCGTCGAACACGCGGCCGCCCTGGTAGCCGGGCAACGCCTCGTTCCGGTAGGTGGGCGAGCCCAGCGAGTCCCAGCCGACCACGACCGCGCGTGGCTGCTCGCTCTGCCAGAGCCGAATCAGGAAGCCCGCGAAACCGGTGAGCGCGCCGGCAGGCCTCCCGTGCGCGCTCTCGATCGTCTTCGGCAGCCCGTGATAGGCGCGGTGCGCGAGCGAGTCTCCGTCGATCGCGAGCAGCGGCTGCGCTGTGCCGTTCACGCCTTGTAACACAGTGTTACGTGATCTGAGGAGCGCATGGATAGAGCAGGGTCACTGCTTGCAACACTGTGCCACTTGGGCTCAGAGGGCGGCGTGAATCGCGTGAATCCGCTCCATCAGGCGGTCGGTTGCCTCCTGTTGGGCATCGCGCGGGGGCAGGCCTTCGAGATCGTCCAGTGGCACCGGCTCCCCGTAGGCGACGCGGAGCCGGGCGAATCGGGCCAGCCGATCCGTGCCGGCGAGTGCCGCCGGGACGAGCGGAACCTGTGCGGCCAGAGCGATCCGGGCCGACCCGGTCCGAGGCCGGTGCTCGAACTTCTTCCGCAGACCCTTCACCTGCCGGGTCCCCTCGGGGAACATCGCGACGACCCCGCCCTCCTTGCAGATTCGGACGGCGGTCTCGATCGCCTCGGTGTCGGCCTCGCCGCGGCGGACCGGAAACGCACCTGCGGCGCGCAGCAGCGGGGCGAGCGCGGGGTTGAAGAGCTCGGCCTTGCCCATGAAGAAGAGCTGCCGCTTCGGCCAGAGCGGCAGTCCGAGCGGCCACGGGTCGAAGCTCGAGGTGTGGTTTGCCGCCAGCACGAATCCTCCGCTCCGCGGGACGTGCTCGAGGCCCGCCGCCTCGAGCCGGTAGAGCCCTCGCAGGACGGGCCAGGAGACACACGCGACCAGCGAATAGAAGGGTGCGGGCATCCAACGTCGCAGTATCGGCTATGGAACGGAGGCGTCACGGTAGACGGTCGCCGCTTCGGTGACGTTCGACCGCGGCGCTAACGTGTCCGATCGCATGGCCAAGAAACTCGTCATCGTCGAGTCCCCGGCGAAAGCCAAGACCATCGCCGGCTACCTCGGCTCCGACTACATGGTCGAGTCCAGCATCGGGCACATCCGTGACCTGCCCGAGCGCGCTTCCGACATCCCGAAGGACGACCGGGCCAGGTACGGCGCTCTGGGCGTCGCGATCGAGGACGGGTTCGAGCCCTACTACGTCGTCGACCCCGACAAGAAGCGGGTCGTCGCCGATCTGAAGCGCAAGCTCGCCGACGCGGACGAGCTCCTGCTCGCCACCGACGAGGATCGCGAGGGCGAGGCGATCGCCTGGCATCTGCTCCAGGAGCTGAAGCCCAAGGTGCCTGCAAACAGGATGGTCTTCCACGAGATCACCAAGGAGGCGATCCAGTCGGCGCTCGACCACCCGCGCCCGGTCGACGAGCGGCTCGTCGACTCGCAAGAGACGCGCCGGATCCTCGACCGCCTCTACGGCTACGAGGTCTCGCCCGTGCTCTGGAAGAAGGTGATGCCGCGCCTGTCCGCCGGCCGCGTCCAGTCCGTCGCCACGCGCCTCGTCGTGGAGCGCGAGCGCGAGCGGATGGCGTTCGTCTCCGCTGCCTACTGGGATCTCGAGGGTCTGTTCGATCCGGGGACGTTCAGCGCGCGTCTCGTCGCGCTCGACCATAAGCGAGTCGCTCAGGGCCGCGACTTCGGGCCTGACGGACAGCTGCAGGCCGACGCCCGTCAGATCGACGAGCAAGAGGCGCGGCGCCTGGCCGAGGGGCTCTCCGGGGCGTCGTTCGCCGTTCGCTCGGTCGACGAGAAGCCCTACACGCGCCGGCCCGCCGCCCCCTTCATGACCTCGACGCTCCAGCAGGAGGCGAGCCGCAAGCTGCACTACACCGCGCAGACCGCGATGCGCGTCGCCCAGCGCCTGTACGAGCGCGGCTACATCACGTACATGCGCACCGACTCGACGACGCTGTCCGATACCGCGCTCAATGCCGCCCGCAGCCAGGCGCGCGAGCTCTACGGCCCCGAGTACGTTCCCGACGCGCCGCGCCGGTACGACCGGAAGGTGAAGAACGCGCAGGAGGCCCACGAGGCGATCCGTCCCGCGGGCGAGCGCTTCCGGCTCCCGGACGAGGTGCGCGGAGAGCTCGACCGTGACGAGCAGGCGCTGTACGAGCTCGTCTGGAAGCGGACCATCGCCTCGCAGATGGCGGACGCCCGCGGCCGGACGGTCACGCTCAAGCTCGGCGCGACAGCCGCGTCCGGCGAGGACGCCGAGTTCGGCGTCAGCGGCACGGTGATCACCTTCCGAGGCTTCATCGCCGCCTACGAGGAGGGCCGCGACGACGAAGCCCAGACCGTGGACGACGAGGAACGCCGCCTGCCGCCGCTCGAGCCCGGCGACTCCGTTCAACCTCTGTCGATCGAGCCGCAGGGCCACGAGACCGTCCCCCCCGCCAGGTACACGGAGGCGACGCTCGTCAAGGCGCTCGAGGACCGCGGGATCGGGCGGCCGTCGACGTATGCCTCGATCCTCTCGACGATCCTCGACCGCGGCTACGTGATCAAGAAGAGCACCGCGCTCGTCCCCACCTTCCTCGCCTTCGCCGTCACCCAGCTGCTCGAGGGGCACTACCAGCGGCTCGTCGACTACGACTTCACGGCGCGGATGGAGGACGATCTCGACCGCATCGCCGCCGGCGAGCAGGAGCGGGTCGACTGGCTGACGCGGTTCTACAAGGGCGAGAACGGCGAGCCCGGCCTCCACGCGATGGTCACCGAGCACCTCGACGGGATCGACGCCCGCGCGGTCAACTCGATCAAGATCCCGCGCAGCGACATCGTCGTCCGTGTCGGACGCTACGGGCCCTACCTCGAGCGCGGCGAGGTGCGGGCTTCGCTGCCGGAGGACGTCGTCCCCGACGAGCTGACCCCGGAACGCGCCGAGCAGTTGTTGACGGCGCCGAGCGAGGCCCGCGTGCTCGGCGACGATCCCGAGACGGGACGCTCGATCGTGGTCCGCACCGGGCGCTACGGCCCGTACGTGACCGAGGATCTGCCCGAGGGAGCCGAAGGGAAGCCTCGCACCGCGTCGCTCTTCCAGTCGATGTCGCCGGAAACGGTCACACTCGCCGAAGCCGTTCGCCTGCTCGGCCTGCCCCGGCTCGTCGGCGAGTCCGGGGGCGAAGAGGTGCGGGCCCGGAACGGCCGCTACGGGCCGTACATCGAAATGGGCAAGGAGACCCGCTCGCTCGAGAGCGAGGAGCAGATCTTCTCGATCTCGATCGACGAGGCGCTCGCGCTGCTCGCCGCACCGAAGGCCCGACGCGGCCGGGGCACGCCGGCCGCTCCGCTTCGCGAGTTGGGGCCAGACCCCTCGTCCGGGCGTCCACTCGTGGTCAAGGAAGGCCGATTCGGTCCATACGTGACCGACGGGGAAACGAACGCCAGCCTGCGCGCCGCGGACGCGGTCGAGGCACTTACGCTCGAGCGGGCGATCGAGCTGCTTGCCGAACGGCGCGCCAAGGGCCCGGGCAAGAAGCGCTCGGCCGCAAAACGAAGGCCACCGGAGCGTCGGTAGTGGTCACCCACACAAGCCCTCGAAGCTGCCAACATTTTCGCGTGCACGACGTCCTGAAATCCAAAATCCCCTTCGCCCGGAATAGGAATTCAAGCCTTTCGTTTGATTCTTCACAGTCCCATAACGGGGAAGCTCTAGGGTAGGACAGGAGAATGGCGTTAGGGTGGGAAACGTTTGGGGAATCGGATCCGAGTACACGGAAAGGACACCAGGAGTCACTTGACCCAAAATCAGTTGCACGAACTGCTTGAAAGCGATCATGCGCGCGTCCTCATCGAGGGCGCAGAAGAGCGCGGCTACGTCGAGCCGGCCGAGCTCGAGGCGTTCGGGTTGGAGCACGACCTCGCCGAGGAAGAGGTCGAGCAGCTCGCGCGCGAGCTTGAGACGATCGGACTCGAGGTCGGAAAGCCCGTCGGCGAGGCCGAGCCTGCCGCGCCTGCGGCCGAGGCCGTCAAGGCGTACGAGGCCGAGCCGATCAGCGGTGCTGCGGACAGCCTGCAGCTCTTTCTCGCCGACGTCGGCCGCCACAAGCTGCTGACCGCCGCCGAGGAGGTCTATCTCGCGAAGGCGATCGAGCGCGGCGATCCTACTGCGAAGCGCCGGATGATCGAGTCGAACCTGCGCCTCGTCGTGTCGATCGCGAAGGGCTATCGCGGGCTCGGTGTGCCGTTCCTGGATCTGATCCAGGAGGGGACGCTCGGGCTCAACCGCGCAGTCGAGAAGTTCGACTGGCGCCGCGGATACAAGTTCTCGACCTACGCCACGTGGTGGATCCGTCAGTCGGTGCAGCGCGCCGTGGCGAACCACGCGCGCACGATCCGCGTGCCCGTGCACGTCGTCGAGCGTCAGCAGAAGCTCGGTCGGGCCGCTCGCCGGCTCGAGGTCGAGCTGGGGCGCGAGGCGACGAAGGCCGAGCTCGCCGAGGCGACCGGGCTGCCGCTTCAGCATGTCGACGAAGCGCTCAGCGCCGCGCACGCCTCCGTCTCGCTGAACCAGACGGTCGGTGCCGACGACGAGGGCGAGCTGGGCGACCTGTTCGCCGACCGCGAGGCCGCCGACCCGTTCGACGAAGCCGAGGAGTCGCTCCGCCGCCAGGGCGTCCGCAAGGCATTGGACGCCCTGCCCGAGCGCGAACGGCGGATTCTCGAGCTGCGCTTCGGCTTCGAGGGCGAGCCCTGGACGCTCGAGGCGATCGGACACGAGCTCGACTTGACGCGCGAACGCGTCAGGCAGCTGGAAGGCCAGGCACTTGCGCGGCTGGCCGCGCTTCGCGACCTGCAGTCCGTAGCAGCCTAAGCACACCCGGTGTCTGACACCGGCCCCGGCCGGTGTCAGACACTGCCTTCAAGATTTGTCCCGGCGATGCCGATGGCCGCGGCGTGAAGCGCGTTCTTCGGCTGCTCCCGCTTGCCGTTCTCGCTGCCGGGTGTTTCGGCGGAAAGAACGGCAGCGACACCTTCACGTTCGGCGTCGCCGCCGAGCCGACCTCGCTCGACGGGGCGCTTGCGCCCGACCTCGGGTCGCGGCGGGTGATCGCGCAGGTCTTCGAGGGGCTGGTCGCCCTGGGGACACAGACGACGGAGCTCGCGCCCGCGCTCGCCACGACCTGGGGCGCCGACGCGACCGCCCGGGTCTGGACGTTCCAGCTGCGGCCGGGGGTGAAGTTCCAGGACGGCACGGCGCTCGACGCCCCCGCCGTCTGCGCCAACTTCGACCGCTGGCATACCTTCGCGGGCGCCGAGCGGGACCTCGACAGGAGCTACTACTGGCAGCGGGTCTTCGGCGGGTTGGCCGGGCGGCCCAGCCTGTACGGCAGCTGCGTCCCACGCGGGCTCGCCGTCGAGCTTCATCTGA
The DNA here is from genome assembly GCA_963803325.1 of uncultured Actinomycetes bacterium. Classification (GTDB taxonomy): domain Bacteria; phylum Actinomycetota; class Thermoleophilia; order Gaiellales; family Gaiellaceae; genus DATBLE01. The sequence continues at coordinate 800,236 of CAWDLU010000001.1, forward strand.
CCCGGCCGAACAGCTCGTTTCTCAGTGCGCTCGCGCTGCCTGCGTTCTCGATCGCCAGCCCGCGGTCGCTTCGTCTGCGTGAGCCGGTCGGAACCGGCCCCTTCCGGTTCGAGTCGTGGACGCACGGCGACCGGTTGGTGCTCGTGCGCAACGACGACTACTGGGGCGAGCCGGCGAAGGCGAAGCGGGTCGTCTTCCGCTTCATTCCCGGCGACGCCGACCGGCTCCGCGCCCTCGAGCGGGGCGAGATCGACGGCTACGACCTCGTCGCCGCGCAGGACGTCCCAGCGATCGAAACGGACCGCGACCTGAAGCTCGTCGAACGCCCCGCGTACAACATCGGCTACCTGACGATCGACCAGGCGAAGCCGCCGATGGACAGGCTGCTCGTCAGGCAGGCGGTCGCCTTCGGGCTCGACCGCCGACGACTCGCCGGCTCGTTCCGGCCCCGTGGCTCGGCAGCGGTCGCCGCGAGCTTCCAGCCGCCGTCGGTCTTCGGCTCCTCTGCCACCACGGCGCGGTACTCGTACCGTCCGCAGGAGTCGCGCCGGCTGCTCCGCCGGGCCGGCCTGACCCTGCCGGTGCCGGTCGAGCTCTGGTATCCGACCGACGTCTCACGGCCGTATCTCCCGGATCCTGCAGGGGCGTTCTCGATCCTCGCCACCGGTCTCGAGCGGGCGGGTTTCAGGGTGGTCGCACGAAGCGCGCCGTGGGACCAGGGCTACCTGGTTCGGGTCGACCAGGGCCGCGCAGGGCAGCTCAACCTCGTCGGCTGGACGGGCGACTTCGGCGATCCGAACGACTTCCTCGGCACGCTCTTCTCCCGGGCGAGCCGCCAGTTCGGCTTCGACGACCCGACGCTCTTCGCCCTGCTCGCCCGCGGCGAGCGCGAGCCGGCTCCCGTGCGGCGGGCGGCACTCTACAGGCGGGCCGACGAGCGAGTGATGGAGCTTCTCCCGGGTGTCCCTCTCGTCCACACGCACGAGCTCGTGGCATTGCGGGCCGACGTCGAGGGGTACGTTCCGCGTCCGTTCGGGCCGGACCTGCTCGTCGGCGTCTCGCGCGCGGAATAGCTGTATTTCCGGGCACTTCCGCCGACGTGGCATACTCGTCGTCTGCTCACTCAGCAGCAGAGGATAAAGGAGGGTGAATTTGACACGCAGAATCAAGCTCGGCCTCGTGCTCGCCGCGGTGCTCGCAATGGCACTCGCCGCGGCAGCCGGTGCCGTCACGCACGGGAGCAAGGCCGGAGGCACGCTCATCTTTGCGGGCGCGTCCGACCCGGTCGTCCTCGACGGGCCGCTCGTCTCCGACGGCGAGTCGCTCCGCGTGATCGACCAGATCTTCGAAGGGCTCGTCGGCCTCAAGCCCGGCACGACGCAGGTCATTCCGCTGCTCGCGACGAAGTGGTCGGCGAGCAAGAACGGCCTCGCCTGGACGTTCACGCTGCGCAAGAACGTCAAGTTCCAGGACAAGACCCCATTCAACGCTGCCGCCGTCTGCGCCAACTTCAGCCGCTGGTACAACTTCCCAGGGCCGCTGCAGACCGACGCGGTCACCTACTACTGGAACACCGTGTTCGGAGGCTTCGCGAAGCCGGCGGCAGGAAGCCCCGGCCCGGACAAGAGCCTCTACAAAGGCTGCAAGGCCAACGGCCAGTACACCGCAACGGTCTCTCTGACCCGCCGCTCTTCATCGTTCATCGGTGCGCTCGCGCTGACGAACTTCGGGATCGCGAGCCCGACGGCCCTGAAGAAGTACAAGGCCGACGCGGGCACGGTCGACTCGAACGGCGTCTTCCACCCGAGCGGAACGTTCGGAACGCAGCATCCGATCGGCACCGGGCCGTTCATGCTCCAGTCCTGGCGGGTCGGTGAGGCACTCACTCTCGTCCGCAACCCGAACTACTGGGGCGCCAAGGCGAAGCTGGACAAGCTGATCGTCCGGCCGATCTCCGACAACGCGGCGCGTCTTCAGGCGCTGCAGACCGGCGAGATCAACGGATACGACCTCGTCGATCCGGCCGACATCGGCACGATCAAGAACGACAAGAACCTGAAGGTCCTCGACCGGCCGGCGTTCAACGTCGGGTATGTCGGGATCAACCAGAAGCTGGCCCCGATGAACAACCCGCTCGTCCGGCAGGCGGTCGCGTACGGTCTCGACCGGAGCGCGGTCGTGAAGGGCTTCTACGCCGGCCGCGGCGTCGTCGCGGATCAGTTCATGCCCGACCAGGTCGTCGGCTTCGCCAAGACGGGTGTGCCGCAGTACACGTACGACCCGAACAAGGCGAAGGCGCTGCTCCAGCAGGCGGGCCTGACGCTGCCGGTCGCAGTCGACTTCTGGTACCCGACGAGTGTCTCCCGGCCGTACATGCCGGACCCGAAGCGGAATGCGGAGGCGTTCGGTGCGAGCCTGGAGAAGGCGGGCTTCAAGGTGACGTTCCACAGCTCACCGTGGCGGCCCGACTACCTCGGGTCGGTGCAGAGCGGGAAGGCTCAGCTGTACCTGCTGGGCTGGACGGGCGACTTCGGTGACCCGGCCAACTTCCTGAACGTGCACTTCGGCGCACCGAACGACCAGTTCGGCTTCAGCAACCCGGCTCTGTTCAGCCTGCTCCAGAAGGCCGACTCGGAGACGAACCTGACGAAGCGTGCTGCGCTCTACCAGCAGGCCTCGATCATGGTGATGAAGTTCCTGCCGATGGTGCCGTACGTGCACAGCAAGCCGGCGCTGGGCTTCCAGAAGAAGGTCAACGGCTACAAGCCGAGCCCGGTCTCACTCGAGCCGTTCTCGACGGTCTATCTCGGAACGTAGGACGTAAAGCAAGGGTCGGCGGACGACGAGATGGTGCGCTACGTCGTCCGCCGGCTCATGCTGCTCGTCCCGGTCCTGCTCGGGGTCTCGATCCTCGTCTTCGGATGGATCAGGGCGCTTCCGGGCTCGCCGGCCCAGGCGCTCCTCGGCGAGCGGGCGACGCCGGAGACGATCGCGCAGGTTCGACACCAGTACAAGCTCGACCGGCCGATCTACGAGCAGTACTGGGGCTACCTCCAGACGCTCGGTCACGCCGATCTCGGTACCAGCATCAGCTCGCGCCGAACGGTCACCTACGAGCTGGAGCACCGCTTCCCCGCCACGGTCGAGCTGGCGCTCTCGGCGATGTTCTTCGCGATTCTGTTCGGGATCCCCCTCGGGTTCCTCGCCGCCAAGCGCTACGGCAGCATCTTCGACCACGTCAGCCTGGTCGGCTCGCTGATCGGGATCTCGATCCCGATCTTCTTCCTCGGCCTGATCCTCAAGTACATCTTCGCGGTCCGGCTCGGGTGGTTACCGAGCATCGGCCGCCAGAACGTCCTGCTCGACGCCAAGCATCCGACGAACTTCTACGTCCTCGACGGCCTCGTCACCGGCAACTGGACGGCGATGTGGGACGCGATCAAGCACCTGGTCCTGCCCGCGATCGCGCTCGGCTCGATTCCGCTCGCGATCGTCGCCCGGATCACGCGGGCGGCCGTGCTCGACGTCCAGAACGAGGACTACGTCCGAACGGCGCGGGCGAAGGGGATGGCGCCGCTCGTCGTCGACAGCCGTCACGTGCTGCGGAACGCGTTGCTTCCGGTCTCGACGATCATCGGGCTCCAGACCGGGCTGCTGCTCTCCGGCGCTGTGTTGACCGAGACCGTGTTCGCCTGGCCCGGTGTCGGGAGCTGGCTGAAGGAGGCGATCTTCAACCGCGACTACCCGGTGCTCCAGGGCGGGATCCTCTTCCTCGCAATCGTCTTCGTGCTCGTCAACCTGATCGTGGACATCTCGTACGCGATCATCAACCCGCGGATCAGGTTGAGTTGAGCATCGTCGAGCTTGAGTCGAGAGAGCTGGCGATCGAGGGCGCAGGCGGCGGCGGGCTCTGGTCCGACGCCTGGTCGCGGCTTCGTCGTAACCCGGGTGCAATCGTCGGCTTCGGCCTCGTCGCCGCGTTCGTCGTGGTTGCGATCTTCGCCCCGCTGATCGCGCCGTTCGATCCGCGCGAGCAGAACCTGTCGCTCCTCGGAAGCGGCTGCTGTCCGGGTCCCTCGGGCTCGCACTGGTTCGGCGTCGACCAGCTCGGCCGCGACGAGCTTTCGCGGATCATCTACGGGGCGCGCTTCTCGCTGATTATTGGAGTCGTGGCCGTGGCCGCGGGTCTCTCGATCGGCCTCGTGCTGGGTGCGATCGCCGGCTACGTCGGCGGCTTCGTCGACTCGCTGATCATGCGCTTCATGGACATCATGCTCGCAATCCCAGGCTTGCTGCTCGCGATCGGGATCGTGGCGATGCTCGGCGCAGGGCTGTACCAGATCATGGTTGCGGTCGGTGTCGTGAACGTTCCAATCTTCGCGCGCCTGCTACGCGGCTCTGTGCTGGCGCAGAAGGAAAGCGACTTCGTGCTAGCGGCTCGGGCCGTCGGCGTGCCCAGGCGTGCGATTCTCGCGTCGCACATCCTCCCGAACTCGATCTCGCCGCTGATCGTGCAGGGGACGCTGGCGATGGCGACGGCGATCATCGACGTCGCCGGGCTCGGCTTCCTCGGCCTCGGCCCGCAGGATCCGGGCACGCCGGAGTGGGGGACGATGCTGACGGAGGTCGACCGCTACCTGCAGAGCGCTCCGCTGCTCGCGATCATCCCCGGGGTCGCGATCGTGGTCTCGGTGCTCGGGTTCAACCTGATCGGCGACGGTCTCCGCGAGGCACTCGACCCGAAGCTCAGGGGCCGTGTCTAGGCAGCCGCTGCTCACCGTCGAGGATCTGCGCGTCGAGTTCTCGACCGCCCGGGGGACGGTCCATGCCGTCAACGGCATCTCGTTCGACATCGCGCCGGGCGAGACACTCGGGCTCGTCGGCGAGTCAGGCTGCGGGAAGAGCGTCACCGCGCTCGCGCTGCTCGGGATCCTGGCGCGGAACGGGCGCGTCGTCTCGGGCCGGGCGATCTTCGACGGACGCGACCTTCTGACCCTCTCCGATTCTCAGCTCCGCGGGATTCGCGGTCGTGAGATCGCGATGATCTTCCAGGACCCGATGACGAGCCTCAACCCGGTGCTGACCATCGGCCGGCAGATCCGGGAGGTGCTCGAGACTCATTTCGATCTCGGCAAGGCGGAGGCGATCCGGCGTGCCGGCGAGCTGCTCGAGCGTGTCGGCATCCCGAGCGCGGATCTTCGGCTGAAGGACTATCCGCACCAGTTCTCGGGCGGAATGCGGCAGCGGGCGATGATCGCGATGGCGCTCGCCTGCGAGCCGAAGCTGATGATCGCCGACGAGCCGACCACCGCGCTCGACGTGACCATCCAGGCGCAGATCCTCGACCTGCTCCGCGAGCTCGTCTCCGAGCAGAACACGGCACTGATCCTGATTACGCACGACCTCGGCGTCGTCGCAGGCATGTGCGAGCGCGTGCACGTGATGTACGGCGGGCTGATCATGGAGGCCGGCGCAGCCGACCAGCTCTTCGCAAGGCCGCGGCACCCGTACACGTTCGGGCTGCTGCAGAGCGTGCCGCGGCTGGACGCCGCCCGGCGGGCGAAGCTCCAGCCGATCGAGGGCCAGCCGCGGGATATGCTGACCGCTCCGCAGGCCTGCCCGTTTCAGCCGCGCTGCCGGTACGAGGTCGAGCAGTCGCGGCTCGAGGTGCCGGCGCTTCGCGAAGTCGAGCCCGGGCACCGGGTCGCGTGCTTCAACCCCGTCCCGGAGAGCGCGTGGGGCGAGCAGCGGGCGGCGTTGACGGCGTGAGCGCGGGCACGAACGGCAACCTCGTCGAGGTCGAGAACCTCCGCGTCTGGTTTCCGATCAAATCCGGCGTCGTGCTCGATCGGCACGTCGGCGACGTTCGCGCGGTCGACGACGTCACGTTCGAGATCCGCCGCGGCGAGACTCTCGGGCTCGTCGGCGAGTCGGGCTGCGGGAAGTCGACCGTCGGCCGTACCCTGCTTCGGCTCTACAAGCCGACCGGGGGCCGGATCGTGTTCGACGGGCAGGACATCACCGATCTCGGCGAGCGCGAGCTTCAGCCGCTGCGCCGGCGCATGCAGATCGTCTTCCAGGACCCGTTCGCGTCTCTCAACCCACGCCACAGCGTCGGCCGCATCATCGGCGAGCCCCTGCGCGTGCACGCTCTCGTCACTCGGAGGAACACGCCGGCTCGGGTGCGCGAGCTACTCCAGGTCGTCGGGCTGCCCGCCGACTCCGCCAGTCGCTACCCGCACGAGTTCAGCGGCGGCCAGCGGCAGCGGATCGGGCTCGCGCGGGCGCTCGCCCTCAATCCCGACTTCGTCGTCGCGGACGAGCCGGTGTCCGCGCTCGACGTCTCGATCCAGGCCCAGATCGTCAACTTGATGGAGGAGCTCCAGCACGAGTTCGGGCTGACCTACCTGTTCATCGCTCACGACCTCGCCGTCGTGCGGCACATCTCCGACCGGATCGCGGTGATGTACCTGGGGTGGATCGTCGAGGTCTCGGCCTCGGACGAGCTGTACGACAACCCGCTGCATCCGTACACGATCTCGCTGCTCTCGGCCGTCCCCATTCCCGATCCCGAGGTGGAGCGCAAGCGGCAGCCGATCCTCCTCGCCGGCGACCTGCCCAGCCCCGCCAATCCGCCGCCGGCCTGCCGGTTCCACACCCGCTGTCCCTACGTGCAGCCGACGCGCTGCCGCGACGACGTGCCGCAACTCCGGCCGATCGGCTCCGGACACCTGGTCGCCTGCCACTGGGCGGAGAAGATCAGGGCCGGGGAGATCCAGCCGCAGGAACGCGAGGCGGTCTTCGAGCCGCCGCCCGCCGGCGCCGTCGATGTGCCCCCGCCGGTGTAGCGAGCTCGCCGCCGTCACGATTGACCGGAAGGAAGCGCCTGGAGCCTAGTAGGGTCTCGCCCGGTCGCGGTACGCAGGGGCGACGTCGTTCTCCTTTGACTTCGGGAAGGAGATCGTCTCCGGGTCGCCGTCGGATACGTACCGCAGCCGCGGGTTCCGCTCGAGCAGGTCGAGCCACATCCCGGCGGTGAAGTCGCGCGTCCCGTTCCAGTTCGGGTTCGTGCGGATCCTCGGGATCGCTCCAGCGTCCCACCTCGTCGAGAACGGCGACGGAGCCGGCTCCGCGCCGGCGAGGAAGACGCCGGTGAAGCGGTAGGACTGACCCTCCCACGCGCCCTTCATCGCGAGCGATCCGGGATGCGGAAGCGAACCGAGCGGCAACGCCATCGTCTGCGGCCGGTAGCCGGGGATCAGGTCGGAGAGGACGTGGTTGCCGAGCACGAGCTGGCGCTCCACTCCCGTTGGGTCGAGCGTGTTCAGGGGGATGTGGTCTTTCGTGTGGTTCCCGAGCTCGAAGCCGTGCTCGACGAGCCACCGAAGGGTCGCCCCCGGTGTGCGGCCGTTGCCCTCGAAGGCGTTGCGCGGGACGTAGAAGGTGGCCGCCGCCGGAAAGTCACGGTGCGTTGCGGCGAATGCCTCAAGCACCCCGAGGCCCGACTTCGGGTCGAGCCGGCCGTCCGGCAGGAATCCGACCTGGTTGTTGGTCGCGTCGTCGAAGGTGAGCACGACCGGCGAGCGGCCCTTCGGAACGCTCAGCTTGCCTGAAGCGAGATCCGCGGCCCGCACCGGGTAGAACCCGTCGCGCCACAGCCGGACGAGCTCGGACCGGAACTGGGCGGCGGTCAGGTCGTAGACGCTGCCGTCCGAGCGGATCTGATGGTGCATCAGCACCGGCACGACCCCCAGCTCGTCGGGCTTCAGGCTCTTCGCGTTCTCGATCCCGCTCGGTCGGCTGGGGAAGATGGTGGTACGCGCGTCGGTGGAGAGCGCGGCTGCCGTGTAGGTGACCGACGGGTCCCAGAGCAGGAACTCGTCGATGCCGGCGTCGTGCGCGCCACGGATCTCGTCGTCGACCTGCGCCGGCCCGTAGTCGATGCCGAGGGAGAAGTCCTGTAGCCATGGAACGACGCGCGCGCCGGTTCCACGCACATCCTTCTGGAAGTCTTCGAGCGAGCGGAGGACTATGTCGTAGGGCTGCGCGTTCGGGTCCGCGACGCCGTACTCGCCCGGTCCCCAGTGCGAGGGGTAGACCATCGCCGAGACGTAGTCGAGGTGCTCCGCCATCGCCGGGATGTCCTGGGCGACCTCGGTCGGGCGCGTCGCTGCCACGCCGAAGACGGACGCTCCGAGGTAGGTGTCGTACGGCGCGAGGGCGGTGCGCGTCTGCGCCAGGAAGGAGACGATCGACTGCTCGGGCGTTCCCGTCAGCCCGGGGAAGACCATGGTCGAGAGCGGACCGTCGGGGCGCCGGACGTAGTCGTAGAGGATCTCGTCGACACCGACTCTGGCGGCGGCCACGGCGACGTCGATCTGGTACCGGCGCACCGGGGCACTGGCGAAGTTCGTGAACCCGCCGTAGCCGCCGTAGATCCCGCGGTCGGGAGTCTGGATCACCTCGTTGCGGTTGCCGGCCTGCCACGCCGCCTGGGCGAGGATCGGGTCGCGGAAGCAGACCAGGCGGCCGATCACGCGGACGCCCTTGCCGTGGAGCAACCGCACGGCTCCGGCGAGATCGACGACCGGTCTCACCGCTCCGATCTCGTGTGCGAGCGGCACCGGCGCGTTCCAGCCGACCGTCCCCGACTCGTCTTTCAGGTCGAGCTCGACGGCGTTGATCCGCCCCTCGTCGATCAGGGTCAGCACCCCCTGGCGGAGCGTCGGGTCGGCCCAGGCGTCGAAGGTGACATGGACTGCGCGGATCGGGTGGGGTGGCGTCCGCGGCTGCATCGAGATCCAGATCCGCCGTGTCGTCGCGTTCCGCAGCTCGTCCGTTGCCAGGAGCGTGACCGCACCCTTCGGGCGGGTCGGCCAGGAGACCTTGAAGCGGCCGTTGGTGACCAGCGTGGGCTTGCCGTCGACGATCAGGCTCGCACCGGGCTCGAGCGCGCCCGCGATCCGGATCGGGCTTCCGGACGGGATCAGGACGCCCGGCGGGTCGAGCTTGATCTGCGGGCCGGTCGTGTCGATGGTGAAGCGCCAGCTCTTCGTCGTGCGGGATCCGGGGAAGCCGCCGGCAACCGTCGCAGACAGCCGGTGCGTTCCCTCGCCCAGCGAGCTCCCGTCGAAGACGATTCGACCCTTCGACGAGTAGGCGCGGGTCGTCACGTCGGCGCCGTCCAGCTTCCAGTGGACGCCGTCGAGGACGCTCTGGTCTCCCCCGACGGAGAACCTCAGCGCGGGAAGGAGAGCGGGGCCGATTCCGGCCCCCTGGGAGGGGCCGGCCGCGTCGAGGCTCGGCGCCGAGATGCGCGCTCCGAGCGCCAGGGTCGCGAAGACGAGTGCGCCGAGCAGGGCGAGGGCAACGGCGAGCCGGAAGAAGCCGTGTCCCCAGCGCCGCGCTTGCCGAGCCTGCTCGTCCTGCGCATCGGTCTCGTCTCCGTCCTCTGCGCTGGGGGGCGGCGGCGGTGCAGGCGGACCGACCGCTCGCAAACGCTCGATCTCCTCGATCAGCAGCAGGATCGCGCGGCCGGCCGGCCGGAGCTCGGGATGGGACTCGTCCTCGGCAAGCCGCTTGCCCCAGCGGCGGAGCTCGGCGATCTGGCCGGCTTCCATGCCGGAAGTCTAGGCCGGAAGCGCGCCGTGGGCGGAACGCGAGCGGAGTCCCCCGTAGAGTCTCGCGTGATGCCGACGGTGCAGCTGTTCGCGACGTGCCTCGGCGACCTTGCGTTCCCCGCGGCGGTCGCCGACGCCGAGGCGCTGCTCGGCGCTGCGGGCTTCGAGGTCGAGTTCCCGGAGGCCCAGGTCTGCTGCGGCCAGCCGGCGTTCAACGCGGGTCACCGCCGGGCCGCCCGCCGCGTCGCCCGCACGTTCGAGAGGGCCTTCTCGCGGGCGGCGCCGGTCGTCCTTCCCTCGGGCTCGTGCGCGACGATGACCTCGCACTACCTGCCGGAGCTGATCGGGGTGGAGCCGTACGAGGTCTGGGAGCTGTCCGCGTTCCTCGACCGGGCGGGCTACCGGCCGGAGCGAAGAAACGAAGGCCGCCGGGTCGCCTACCACGACTCGTGTCACATGCTGCGCGAGTTGAAGGTCTCGGAGCAGCCGCGGCGGCTGCTGGAGGCATCGGGAGCCGAGCTCGTGCCGATGGCGCGGCCCGATCTGTGCTGCGGCTTCGGCGGGACGTTCTCGGTGCGTCAGGCGGAGGTCTCTCTCGCGATGGCCGACGACAAGCTCGGTGATGCCGAGGGCTCGGGTGCGCTCGTCACCGCCGATCCCGGATGCCTGATGCACCTGCGGGGGCGAGCCGAGCGCACGCAAGCACCTGTCCGGGTCGTCCATCTCGCGACCGCGCTCGCCCGGGGGCTCGATGGCTGAGCTCGCCCAGCCGGCTTCGCGCTTCCGGGAGATCGCGCGCGGCAAGCTGGCCGACGCGCACACGCAGGCCGCGCTCGACCTCGCCACGAACAGGCTGCGCACGAACCGGGCCGGCGCCTGGGCCGGTCTGCCCGATATCGAGAAGCTCCGTGAGCGCGCCCACGCAATCCGGATGGAAGTGATCGACGACCTCGACGGTCACGTCGCCAGGTTCACGGCAGCGTTCGAGGCCCGCGGCGGACACGTTCACTTCGCGAGCACCGCCGAGGGAGCGAGCGCCTACATCGCCGAGGTCTGCCGACGGAACGGTGCGAAGCTGGCCGCCAAGTCGAAGTCGATGGCGACCGAGGAGATCGGGCTGAACGATGCGCTCGAGGCAGTCGGCGTCAAGCCGGTCGAGACCGACCTCGGCGAGTACCTCCTCCAGTTGGCCGGCGAGCACCCGGTGCACATCATCGCCCCGGCGATCGAGAAGACGGCCGAGCAGGTCGCCGAGCTGCTCTCGCGTGCAGGGGGCAAACCCGTTCCCGCCGAGCTCGAGGCGCTGACGGCCGAGGCGCGCCGGCAGCTGCGCGAGACCTTTCTGGCGGCGGACGTGGGGATCACGGGCGCCAACTTCGGCGTCTCCGCGACCGGTTCGATCTGCCTGGTCACGAACGAGGGCAACGGGCGGCTGGTCAGCTCGATTCCACGGGTGCACATCGCGCTGATGGGCATGGAGCGACTCGTCCCGACGACCGCCGACCTCGCCGTGCTGCTCAAGCTGCTCGCCCGAAGCGCCACCGGTCAGAAGCTGACCGCGTACACGACCCTGCTCACGGGCCCGCGACGCGTGGGCGAGGAGGACGGTCCCGAGGAGATGCACGTGGTCATCCTCGACAACGGCCGCTCGAACCTCCTCCGCGGCCGCTACCGGGAGATGCTCGCCTGCATTCGCTGCGGCGCGTGCCTGAACGTCTGCCCGGTCTACCGGAAGTCGGGCGGCGGGGCGTACGGGCCGGTGTACTCGGGGCCGATGGGAGCGGTGCTGCTGCCGCTGCTCGTCGGGCTCGGCGCGGCGCCCGCGCTGCCGCACGCCTCGTCGCTCTGCGGCGCGTGCACCGAAGCCTGCCCGGTGAAGATCCCCTTGCACGAGCTGCTGCTCGACCTGCGGCGCGATCTCGTCGAGGAGGGCGTCGCCTCGCGGCTCGAGCGGCTGGCGTTCTGGCTCTGGTCGCTCGCGTGGGCATCGCCGCTCGGGTACCGGCTGACGACCAGGCTCGCGCGGATGGGCGCGCCGCTCGGCGGGCTCGTCGGTCCGGGACGCGCGTGGGCGTCGGGTCGCACGCTGCCGCGCCTGACCCGCCGCTATCGAGACCGCCGATGAGCCTCGCCGACGAGTTCGCTGCGAATGCGGCCGCGGTCGGCTTCCACGTCCACCGGGACGCGGCGCCGACGATCGAGGCGGCTGGAGTCTCCACGGCGATGTACGGGCTGGCCGATACGGGCAGTGTCGTGCTCGCCGCGTCGCCGACGGAGCCGCGCGGCCGGTCGCTGCTCCCCGACGTCCATGTCACGCTGCTCGACGAGCATCGGATCCTGCCCGGACTCGACGAGCTCTTCGCCGCGCTCGGCGACGAGCTCCCGAGCGCGCTGGCGATCGTCACCGGCCCGAGCCGCAGCGCCGACATCGAGCAGAAGCTGGCGGTCGGAGTCCACGGCCCGCGCGAGGTTCACGTCGTCCTCTTGAGCCGACCCACATAGCCCTTTACGGCCGTGTCCCAGGGACAGTCCCTCGGACACGATCAAACAGCCACGGCCTACTCGATCAGGTCGGCCGGCAATCGCACCTCCGACCAACTCCACAACCAGTCCTTCGCCTCCCGGCAAAGTCCTGCAGCCACTGGGTTCTCGAGGACATACTCGATCGCCGCTTGCAGATGCTCTTCGTCTCCGACGACCCATGACGAGAACCGGTTCTCGAACAGGTGACCCCGTCGCTCGTGACGCCGGTTGAAGGCTTGCGCGTAGAGCCCGCTGAGACGATGGACGGCGTGCGACATCTGCTCGCGCTTCGACTCGACGACGAGGTGATAGTGAGTGTCCATCAGGCACCAGGCGATAACCCGCCACCCCCAGAGGGCGGAGGTTTGCTCCAGGAGCAGGACAAATCTGCGGCGGTCGAAATCGTCGAGAAAGATCGGGCCGCCGGCCACTCCGAGCGATGTCACGTGGAAGAAGCCGCTCGGCAGGTCTCGTCTGGGCCGACGGGGCATGGTGCCTCCGACCGTACCGAGCAAGGGGTGCGGCTGCGGCGATCGTCACAGCCTCGTTACAGGGACTGTCCCTCGGACACGGCCGGAAGGGGCACGTCCGTTAGGCTCACGAAGTGCTCCCGATCGACCGGCCCTCGAAGATCGTTTGCGTCGGGCTCAACTACCGGGACCACGCGGAGGAGCAGGGCGCGCCGCTGCCCGAGGCGCCGCTCTTGTTCGCGAAGTGGCAGAACGCGTTGCTCGGACCGGGGGAGCCGATCGTGATCCCGCCGATCGTGACGAAGTGCGATTACGAGGCCGAGCTCGGCGTCGTGATCGGCTCGCGCGTCCGCGGAGCGTCGGCCGAGAACGCCATGGAGGCGGTCAAGGGCTACGTCTGCGTCAACGACGTCTCGGCGCGCGACCTCCAGTTCGCGGACGGGCAGTGGACGCGCGGCAAGTCGCCGGATACGTTCTGCCCGGTCGGCCCCAGGCTCGTACCCCGCGACGAGATCGACGACCCGCAGCGTCTTTCGATTCGGGCGATGCTGAACGGCGCGCCGATGCAGGAGTCGTCGACCTCGAACATGGTCTTCGGGGTCGCCGAGTTGATCGCGTACATCACGCGGACGATCACGCTTGAGCCGGGCGACCTGATCGCGACGGGGACGCCCGCGGGCGTCGGCGCCTTCCGCGACCCGCCCCTGTACATGCAGCCGGGCGACGAGATCACGATCGAGATCGAGGGGCTCGGCTCGCTGACGAACCCGGTCACGGCCGGCTAGGCAGGTGATCCGGCCAGGCGGGCGGCTCGGCCTGCTCGCGGGCCTCTTTCTCGCCGGACTCGCGCTGCGGCCCCAGATCGTCGGTGTCGGGCCGCTGATCCCCTCGATCAAGCACGACCTCGACGTCTCTCATGCGGTCGCCGGTCTGCTCGGGACGATCCCGGTGCTGTGCATGGGCGTGTTCGCCCTACCGGCGGCACTGGTCACCCGCCGCTACGGCACGCGGCTCGCGATCGCCGTCTGCCTGGCATTGATCGGCACCTTCGGGATCGCACGCGCCGTCGCGCCGGGGGCCGCGGCGGTGATCGCGCTCACATTCGGAGTCGGGCTCGGGCTCGGCTTTGCACAGGCGGTGATGCCGGTTGCCGTCAAGGAGCGGTTCTCCTCTCGGCCGGCCTTCGCCACCGGGATCTACGTGACCGGGATCAACATCGGCTCGGCGGTCTCGTCGGCGCTCGCGGTTCCGATCGCAGACGCTGCCGGGGGGTGGCGATGGTCGCTCGGGGTCTTCTCTGTGTTCACGATCGCGCTCGTCGCCTTCTGGGTCTGGCTGACCGGCGACGAGCCCGCCCACCGCCGGACCGAAGTGACGCACGTGCGTCTACCGTGGCGGAACGGGCTCGCCTGGATGCTCGTGGCGATCTTCGGGTCGATGGCGTCGGTGTTCTACGGGCTCAATTCGTGGCTGCCCGACGCCTACGTCGAGCGCGGCTGGAGTGAGGGGAAGGCCGGGGCCCTGCTCGCCGTTCTCAACATCGCGGCTCTGTTCACCACTCTCGTCATCCCCTGGCTCGCCGATCGGCGCGGGTCGCGTCGGGCGTACCTGGTCGTCTTCAGCAGCGGACTGGCGGCGAGTTGCGCCGGATTCGTGGCCGCGCCGGGCGGCGCATTCGTCTGGGCCGCGATCGCGGGACTCTGCACCGGAGCGATGTTCCCGCTCGTGATGACGCTGCCCGTAGACATCGGTCGCCGCCCCGCGGAGGTCGGCGCCCTGGTCGGACTCATGCTCGGTCTCGGCTACACGATTGGAGCGGTTTCGCCGCTGGTGCTCGGCGCGGCGCGCGATGCAACAGGCTCGTACACGACCACGCTCTGGCTGGTGACCGCCTCCGGCGCGATCCTCTTCGCGCTGTGCGCGGCGATGTCGCGCGAGCGAATCGCGCGCGGGGTGACCGCGCCCGGCGCGGCGTAGCCGACCGCGAGACCCCCTGTCCCCGTGATGGGTCTTGTCGCACGGTCACGACCCCGATTGATCCGCCGGCTCCGCCCACGCTTGCACTGCGCGCCCGCCCGCAAGGAGGGGGCCCGCGGGGGAACCAGGGGTTCCACCGCGCTGATTAGCCCATGCCGAGCGAGATGATCCCGCGGCCGACGAGACCCCGGGTGAATGCCGACTCGGTCAGCACCTTGACGCCGTAGGCGTCCCGCAGGAACCACTCGAAGTAGACGAAGACGCTCGAGCGCACCGCGGCGATCTTCTCGAGCCGGGCGAGGTCGATGATCGCCACGCGCGAGCGGAGGCTCTCGTCCTCGACGAAGCGCTCGGCCGCCCTCGCGCCGATCGGGCCGAGCAGCAGCGCCGGCCCGCCGGCGGCCAGCCGCCCGCAGAAGAGGAGCCCTGCCCGCAGCTCGATCGTGCTGCGCTCGCGCCGCCAACCCAGCGTCAGGCGGCTCGGAACTCGGTCCAGCACCTCGACGTCCTCGAGCTCGTCGCGGCAGTGGACGGCGAACGCGTCGAGTACCTCGCCCTGCGTCACCGTCTGTGTCGCCCACTCGATCCGGCGACCGCGGCGGACGGCATCGAGCGTCGCCTCGTCCGGGTCGGCCCGCTCGGCGACCTCGTCCCAGCGGGCCAGCTCGACCGCGATTTCCTCTTCGGTCACGGAGCCGACGCGAGGGTCGGCGAGCGCCTCGGCCGCAGCGGCGTTCACGGTTGCTCCTCCATGGCCGCGAGAAGAGCCCCGGGCGCGAGTTGCTCGAGCGGCAGCAAGAGCCCTCCGCTCGATTCCGCGAGTGCCTCGGCACAGCCACCTTCCGGCCTCGCCACCTCCGCCACCACGCAGCCGATCCGCGCGCGGCGAAGCGCGCGTCCCTCCGCCAGCACCTCGGCGACCGCATCGCCTCCCTGGCGGAGCGGCACCGTCGGGAGGCCGTCGCTGACCACGACGACGAGCGGCACTGCGTTCGGGTGCTTGAGCAGCTCGCCCCGGAGGAGCAGCCGGGAGCGCCGTAATGCGTCCCCGAGCGGCGTCCGGCCGCTGAGCGGGATCTGCCTCAGCCGCCGCTCGGCAAGGGCGCGGCTCCGGGTCGGCGGAAGCGCGACTGTCGCCTCCGGGAGACCGCCCCTGAACGCGACCAGCGCCACCTTGTCTCCGCGGGCGGTCGCCTCGTCGAGCAGCCCGAACACGGCGCCCTTCACCTTCTCCACCATCCGCTCCGCGTGCACCGACCAGCTGTTGTCGACGACGAAGCAGACGGTGAAGGGAGAGCGGTGCTCGCGAATCTTGCGCCGGAGATCGTCGGGCTGCACCCGCACGGGGGATCGGCCTGAGCGGAGCGCCGCCGCGCGCAGGGTCGCGTCGAACGCGACATCGGTGTCGCCGGGGCGGGCGAGCCGGTGCCGGGTGTATTTCCCCCGCCGCCGGTTGACGAGCGAACGGGCGCGGCGGCCGGGACGGGCGCGCTCGAGCCGGTCGAGGCGCCGCCGATGCGCGAAGACGGCCGCTGCGTCGACCTCCAGCCGCTCGACGTCGGGCGCACCCTCGGGGTCCGCGTCCGCCCCTAGCCCTAGCTCGCCCGCCCCCCGACTTTTTTTCGAGTCACCTCGACTTCGAGCGCCTCGTCGAGCAGGCGGCGCAACACCTGGGGCTGGAGCTCCGCCGGCGGGCCGAACGGGTCGACGGCGAGCCGGTGCCCGAGCGCAAGCCCGGCCGCCTCGAGGATGTCCTCGGGCTCGACCTGCTCTCGGCCGGACAGGGCGGCCAGCGCCTTTGCGCACTCGATGACGGTGATGTCGGCTCGGTGACTGCCGACCCCCGATCGCACGATCAGGCTGCCGACCGCACCGTAAAGCTCATCGGGAACCCTCACACGGCCCAGCCGTCCCTCGGCTGCAGCGAGCGTGGCCGAGAGCTCTGCCTGCCGAGCCTCCCAGTCGGCCCTGAACCCGGCGGGGTCGGCGCCGAACGCCTCGCGCCGGCGGATCACCTCGCCGCGTGCGAGCGGGTCGAGCAACGGCTCGACGTCGACCTCGAGCCCGATCCGGTCGGCGATCTGCGGCCGCAACTCGCCCTCCTCCTCATTCATCGTGCCGACGAGCAGGAAGCGCGCCGGGTGCGAGACCGAGACTCCCTCCCGCTCGACGACGTTGACGCCCAGCGCGGCCGCGTCGAGCAGGACGTCGGTCAGATGGTCGTCGAGCAGGTTGATCTCGTCGATGTAGAGGATGCCCCGATTGGCCTCGGCCAGGAGGCCGGGCTCGAGCGCCCGCTCGCCCTCCTTCAGGGCTCGGGCGACGTCGATGCTGCCCGAGACGCGGTCCTCGGTCGCGTTCAGCGGCAGGTCGACGATCCGCCGCCTGCGGCGGACGACCTGAAGCTCGTCCCGCGGGCGCGACCGGCACGGCTCGCACTCGGGCCGGTCCGGGTCGCACGAGAAGTGGCAGTCGGCGACGACCGCGATCTGGGGCAGGAGCTCGGAGAGCCCGCGGACGGCGGTCGACTTGCCCGTCCCGCTCGGCCCCTTGATCAGAACGCCGCCGATCGCCGGGTTGACGGCGTTGAGCAGGAGCGTCGTCTTCAGGCGCTCCTGCTCGACGATCGCCGTGAACGGGAAGTAGCGGAGCTCGCTCAGGTGACCACCAGCCGCTTTCCGAACGTCGGCTCGACCTGCGTGATCGGCGGGAACTGCCACGTGCCGACCAGCGGGACGGCAGTGTCGCGGTTGATCTTCACGTCGACGACGAACGGCCCGCCCGACTTCATCGCGGTGTCGAACGCGTCCGCGAGATCGCCGGGCCGGTCGACCGAGACCGAGCCCGCCCCCATCGCATCGGCCATGGCGGCGAAGTCGGGATTCCAGAACTCTCCGGTCGACTGCTTGACGAAGCTCGTCCCGATCTCGCGGTTGTCCATGTAGAAGCGCTGGAGGTCGCGGATCACGCCGATCGTGTAGTTGTTCATGATCACCCAGACGGCCGGGATGTCGTGCTCGACCGCGGTCGCGACCGCGCCCGGGAACATCATGAAGCTGCCGTCGCTGGTGACGCAGACCGCCGGCCGGTCGGGCCTGGCGAGCTTGACGCCGAGGACGCCGCACGTCCCGAAGCCCATGCCGGCAAACCCGCCGGGCGTGAACACGGAGCGCGGCTCGTAGGCGTCCCAGTACTGCTCGACCCAGGTCTGGTGGTTGCCCGTGTCGGTGATCATCAGCGTGTCGTCGGGCGCCGCCTTGCGAAGCTCTCCGATCACGCGGCGCGGGTCGATCGGCACGGCGTCGGATGCCAGCTCCGGCTGGATGAAGTTCTGCCATTCCTCCTTCCAGCCCTCGATCTGGTCGTGCCACGGCGAGCGCTCCCGCTTCGGGTTCTTCACGGCCAGCTCCGTCAGCTGCCGCAGCACCTCGCGCGCGTCGCCGACGATCCCGAGCTCGGTCGGGTAGTTGCGACCGATCTCCTGCGAGTCGAGGTCGACGTGGATCAGCTTCGTCGGCGGGATGTTGTACGTGTACCCGGGCACCCACGAGCTGCAGTGGATGTCGGAGAAGCGGCAGCCGAGCGCGAGGATCACGTCGGCGTTGCGGGCCGCTTCCGTCGCCGGGTACTCGCCCCAGCAGCCGGCGATCCCGAGGTGGAGCGGATGCCGCGCCGAGAGCGCGCCCTTGCCCATGAACGTCGAGTAGACGGGCACGTTCACGTGCTCGGCGAACCGGGCGAGCTCGGAGCTCGCGTCGGAGCAGATCACGCCGCCGCCGGCGAGGATCAGCGGCCGCTTCGCCTTCAGGAGCATCTCGAGCGCGCGGGCGACCGCCTCGGGCGAGCCGGGGGTCCGCCAGTTGAGGCTGAGCGAGTGCTCCTCGGGGTCGGGGACGTCGACGTCGGCCGTCTTGATCCACAGGTCGTAGGGGACGTCGATGTGAACGGGGCCGGGCCGGCCGGTGCGGGCGATCTTGAAGGCCTTCGGGAGGAACTTGCGGAGGTCGTCGACGCTCTGCGCCTGGAAGCTCCGCTTCGTGATCACCTTGGCGACGCTCGGGAAGTCCGCCTGGTAGTGGCGGTACTCCTCCTGGAGCGCGCCGGAGTCGTACTGGTTCGTCGCCACCTGTCCGGTGATCGCGATGAACGCCGACGAGTCGTAGAAGGCGTTTCCCATCGCGACCGTCAGCAGCATCGGGCCGGGGCCCGTCGACGTGTAGACCGGGATCACGTTGCCCGACGCCCGGAAGTACGCGTCGGCCATGTAGCCGGCCGCGGACTCGATCCGCGGGAAGATGATCTTCAGCTCGTCCCGGTGGTTGTAGACGCCGTCGAGCAGGCCGACGGCCCCGTGTCCGGCGTAGCCGAACAGGTACGGGACCTTTTCCTTGATCAGGTACTCGGCAACGAGGTCGGCGCCGCGGATTTCGGCCATCGGATCTCCCCTCTCGGTTGGTCGACCGGTTCACTATGACGGGTGCGGCACGACCGATCCAGCGGGTCGGAGGGTCAGATTTGCTCAGTCGGGGCGGAAGGCCGCGGCCGTTTCCCGGACGCCCTGATCGAGAGGCGTGAGCGGGGTCTCGAACCACGGCTCGGGAAGCTCGCCGGGGAACGGCAGCGGCGCCTCGTCGAAGGCGATGTCGGCCCCGGGAACAGCCGCTGCGATCGTCTCCACCAGGTCGCCGATCGCCGTCGCCGGGCCGCCGAGGTTGAACGTCTGAGCCCCGCCCGGCTTCGACCGCGCCGCCTCGAGGAACGCGCGCGCCACGTCGGGTGCGTAGTGGAGCTGTGTCCGTCCGCCGAAGCCGATCCGGTACGGCTCGCCGCGGACGGCCGCGGCGATCGCGAGCGTCGGCCCGGCGGTCAGCCCCTGATCCCGGCCGGGGCCGTAGACCGAGAACGGGCGCAGGCCGACGCTGGCGACGCCGCTCTCGTCTGCGTAGATGCGGGCGGTGCCTTCGTTGGCGAGCTTGTACACGCCGTACAGCGTCCGCGGGGCGATCTCGCCGCACTCGTCGTAGACGGCCGCCGAGCTGGCGTACGCGATCGTCGTCTTGAGGCCCAGGCGCCTCGCCGCTTCGAAGACGTTGACGGTGCCGGTCACGTTCACCTGCGAGCCGAGCACGGGGTTCTCCCGGCAGAACGGGACCTGGAGGGCGGCGAGGTGCACGACGTGCGTGACCTCGTGCTCGACGAGCGTTCTCTCGACGGTTTCGAGCGTCGTGATGTGGCCGCGGACGAACGTGATGCGCTCGGTCTCCTCCGGCGCGGCGATCAGCCGGAGCCGCCGGTCGTCGTCGCCGAGGTCGAACGCGACGACAGCCGCGCCTTCGCGCACCAGCGTCACCGCCGTCCACGCGCCGATGCAGCCCAGTGCCCCCGTGACGAGCCAGCATTCAGGCGTCGTGATAGACGGTCACCACTTCCGTGTAGAAGTCCATCGCCGAGCGGCCCTGCTCGTGCGGCCCGAATCCCGAGCTCTTGATCCCGCCGAAGGGGACGTGGACGTCCGCGCCGGCCGTCTGCGAGTTGACGTGGAGGATGCCCGCCTCGAGCTCGTCGACGAACCGCCGCGTGGTGCCGAGGTCGCTGGTGAAGATCGACGCCGAGAGCCCGAACTCGACGGCATTCGCACGCCGGAGCGCCTCGTCGAGATCGCCGAAGCGGTACAGCGACGTCACCGGCCCGAACACCTCCTCGCAGGAGAGGAACGCGTCGTCGGCGACTCCCTCGAACAGCGTAGGCGCGAGCAGGTACGCGTCGTCGTCGAGCCGGCTGCCGCCGGTGACGAGCGTGCCGCCGTCGGCCTTGCCCCGGTCGATCGCCGCCAGGATCTCGTCGAGCTGCTTCTCGTTGACGATCGGGCCGACCTCCGTGGAGGGGTCGGACGGGTCGCCGACGACGCCGGTCTCGATCCGCTCGACCAGCCGCGCACGGAACTCGTCGTACACGGGTTCCTGTACGTAGATCCGGCGGGTCGCCGTGCACTTCTGGCCGGCCGACCAGAACGCGCCCGCGTAGGCGGCCTCGACCGCGCGACCGAGGTCGGCGTCGGCCATCACGATCAGGGGGTTGTGGCCGCCGAGCTCGAGCTGAACCCGCTTGCCGAGCCCCGTTGCCTCACCGCGAACCTGGTGCCCGACCGAGACCGAGCCGGTGAACGAGATCGCCTTCACCGCCGGATGCTTGACGAGCGGCGTACCGACCTCGGAGCCGCGCCCGACGACGATGTTGAACACGCCGGCCGGGATGCCGGCCTCCTCGAAGCAGGCGGCGATGTGCAGACCGGTCAGCGGAGCCTCCTGTGCCAGCTTCATCACGACCGTGTTGCCGTAGATCAATGCGGGGGCCGATTTCCAGAGCGGGATCGCCGCCGGAAAGTTCCACGGCGTGATCAGCCCGACGACGCCGAGGGGGCGTCGCACCGTGTAGACGGCGCTGCCGTTGGCCGACTGCTCGAACAGCTCGCCCTTCGCCCGCCAGGCCTCGCCGGCGAAGAAGCGGAGGATGGCGGCGCCGCGGGCCGACTCCATCCGCGCCTCGCGCAGCGGCTTGCCCATCTCCAGCGTCATGTCCTGCGCCATCTGCTCGACCCGCCGCTCGATCGCGCCGGCTGCGGCCATCAGGACGGCCGCGCGCTGGGCGGCAGGCCGGCGAGACCACTCGGGGAATGCGGCGGCGGCCGCGTCGACTGCGGTACTGACGTCGTCCTCGTCGGAGGCGGGAAACTCGCCGATCGCCTCGGACGGGCGCCAGGGGCTGTGCTTCTCGTAGGTGTTGCCGGATCGGCTCGGCAGCCACTCGCCGCCGACGAAGTTGGCGAAGGCGGGGCGGGCCGGCGCTTCCAGAACCTCAGACATGGATCTCTCTCCTTCTCGCGGGCAGCAGGTCGGCCGCGGCGACGACGGGGTTGGTCAGCGTGCCGATGGCGGGGACATGGATCTCGACCGTGTGTCCGGGCTCGAGCGTGAAGGTGTCCGGTGGGACGAGGCCCGTGCCGGTGAGCAGGACGCTGCCGGCCGGGACGGGGTTGTCCCGCAGCAGCCACTCGACGAGCTCACCGAACGAGCGGCGCATCCGGGCGGTGGACGTCTCGCCGGCGAACAGCTCCTCACCGGAGCCGGCTGAGATCCGCATTCGAATCTCGAGCGGCGCGTCCCAGTCGTCCGGGACGAGCACGGCAGGGCCGATCGCGCACGCGCCGGCAAAGACCTTCGCCTGCGGCAGATAGAGCGGGTTCGCCCCCTCGATCTCGCGCGAGGAGACGTCGTTGCCGATCGTCAGGCCCGCGAGCGAGCCCTCTTCCCCGATCACGATCCCGATCTCGGGCTCGGGTACGTCCCAGCCCGAGTCGCCGCGCACCCCGATCGGCTCGCCCGGCCCGACCGTGCGGCGGCCGGCCGCGTCCTTGAGGAAGAGCTCCGGCCGCTCGGCGTCGTAGACGAGCGCGTAGACGTCCTTGACCGCGCTCTCTTCGACGCGCGCGTCGCGGCTGCGCTCGTAGGTGACGCCGGCGCACCAGACCTCGGGCGGCTCGACAGGGATCGCCAGGTCGTAGCCCGTCAGCTCATCCGGAGACGAGGCCTCGCCGTCGCGGATCCCGTCCGGCGTGCGATAGCGGAACCGCAGCATCAGAAGACGGCCCGGCCGCCGGAGATGTCGTACGTCGCGCCCGTCGAGAACGACAAGTCTTCGCTGGCGAGGAAGCAGGCCAGCGCGGCAACCTCGTCGGCCTTGCCCATGCGGCCGAGTGGGATCCGCTCGAGCATGTAGTCGACGTGCTGCTGCGAGAGGCCGGCGAGGATCGGCGTCTCGATCACCGCAGGCGCGATGCAGTTGACGAGGATGCCGCTGCCCGCGACGTCCTTGCCGATCGCCTTCGTCATCGCGATCACGGCCGCCTTGCTGGCGGAGTAGGCGGCGGCCATCGGGTTGCCCTCCTTGCCGGCGATCGACGAGACGAGGACGATGCGTCCGTAGCCCCGCTCGATCATCCCGGGCAGCACCGCCCGGCACACGTAAAACGTCCCGTGCGCGTTGATCGCGAAGACCCGCTGCCACTCATCGTCCGTCACGTCGACGGTTCGGAGCGACTCGCCGGGCACGCCCGCGGAGTTGACGAGCACGTCGATGCGGCCGAGCTCGGACTCGACCTGGGCAACCCCAGCGTTCACGTCGGTCGAGGACGAGATGTCCCCGATGACCGACACGTAGCCCTCGACCGGCTCCCGATCGAAGACCGCCACCTCGGCTCCGCCCGCGCGCAGGCGCCGGGCCGCCGCCGCGCCGATGCCGCTCGCACCGCCCGTGACGAGCGCTGTTCGTCCTGCGAAGTCGTAGGTGTTCATCCGGCCCTACTCTAAGCTGCGCCCATGGGTTTCGACCCGGTGTCCGACTATCCGCTCGGGGCGCGTCGGCCCGATCTCGTTACCACGCCGTCCGGCCTCAGCCTCGGGGACCTGACCCTCGATGCAGTACGCGCTGGACAGGTCGAACCCGAGGACCTTCGCGCGACTCCCGAGACGCTTCGCCGCCAGTCGGCGGTTGCGCTCGCGGCCGGCCGCACTCAGCTGGCCGACAACCTGGCGCGGGCGGCCGAGCTGGCGACCGTGCCGAGCGAGACGATCCTGGAGATCTACACCGCTCTTCGTCCACACCGATCGACGGCGGCGGAGCTCGCCGCCTGGGCTGACCGGCTGGAGCACGAGCTCGCGGCGCCGCTGTGCGCGGCGTTCGTCCGCGAGGCGCTTGTCGCCCACGCCGAGCGGGGGCTGGTGAACACGGATGACCGAGCGGCGGTCTGAGCGCTTCCGCGCCAGAGAGGCGCGGGAGCTCCGGCGCGAGCTGCTGATCTCGCCGTATCCCGAGCTGGGGCTCGTGGCGATGGACGGGCCGAACGATCCGGAGCCGGGGCTCGATCTCGACGGTGGGCGCGTCGTCTCGATGGACGGCCGGCCGGCCGAGCAGTTCGACGTGATCGACCGCTTCGTCGCCCGGTACGGCCTCGACCTCGAGGTCGCCGCCGACGCCGCAAAGCTCACCGACGACGAGATAGCCCGCCGTCTGATCGACGTGGGCGTTCCCCGTGCGGACCTCGTTCGCCTCTCCCGGGGGCTGACCCCGGCGCGCCTCGCACGCGTCGTGTCGCGCCTCGATCCGGTCGAGCTGATGTTCGCGCTGAAGAAGCTGCGGGCACGGCGGGCTCCGGCCAACCAGGCTCACGTCACCAATCTGAAGGAGAACCCGGCGCTCCTCGCCGCCGATGCGGCCGAGGCCGCCGCGCGCGGGTTTGCCGAGCTGGAGACGACGGTGGGTGTGTCGCGCTACGCGCCGCTGAACGCGATCGCGCTCCTGGTCGGGTCGCAAACCGGCCGGCCGGGCGTGATGACGCAGTGCGCGGTCGAGGAGCGGCGCAACCTCCAACTCGCAATCCAGGGGCTGGTCACGTACGCCGAGACCCTGTCGGTGTACGGGACGGAGCCCGTGTTCGTGGACGGCGACGACACGCCGTGGTCGAAGGCGTTCCTGGCTTCGGCCTACGCCTCGCGCGGGGTGAAGGTGCGGTTCACCTCGGGCGGTGGCTCCGAGGCGCTGATGGGCCACGCGCAGGGCTACTCGATGCTCTACCTCGAGGCGCGCTGCCTGGCGGCGATTCGCGCAGCGGGCTCCCAGGGCGTGCAGAACGGGTCGATCTCGTGCGTTGCCCTGGTGCTGGCGGTACCGGGCGGCGTGCGCGAGATTCTCGCCGAGAACGTGCTCGCCGCCTGGCTCGACCTCGAGGTCGCCTCCGGCAACGACGCGATCGCCTCGCACTCTGAGATCCGCAAGACCGCGAAGTTGATGGGGCAGTTCCTGCCCGGCACCGACTTCGTCACCTCGGGGTACTCGTCGATGCCGCGGGAGGACAACACGTTCGGGGGCGGCAACTACGACGCCGACGACCTCGACGAGTGGCTGACCATGCAGCGCGACTGGCAGGTGGACGCGGGGATCGAGCCGGTCACCGAGGACGAGCTTTTGCGCGTGCGGGCGAAGGCGGCGCGCGCGATCCAGGCCGTGTTCGCGGGCCTGGGCTTTCCGGCGGTCTCGGACGCGGAGGTCGAGGCGGCGACGACCGGCTACTCGAGCCGCGATCTGCCCGACCGCGATCGTGCCGCTGACGTGGCCGCGGCCGACCGCGTGATGGAGGGGGCGGTGTCTGCGCTGGACGTGATCCGCGAGCTCGACGCCGCCGGCTTCGAGGACGTGGCCGAGGCGGTGCTCGGGATGCAGCGGCAGAGAGTCTCGGCCGACTACCTCCAGACCTCGGCGGTGATCGACCCCGACGGCACGGTGCGCTCGGCAGTCAGCGATCCGAACCGCTACGAGGGCCCCGGCACGGGCTACCGCCTGGAGGGCCCACGCTGGGAGCTGCTGCAGAGCCTGCCGTACGTGCTCGATCCGAGCGAGCAGGTGTCGCAGAACGGAGGGCCGTCGCCTGTTCGGGAAACGCATGTTGCCAGCGTAGGCGACGGATCGGACGAGGTCGTGATCGCGGTCGGGCCGGCCTTCGGCGACGGCCTGCGCGAGACGATCAACGGCCTGGGCCACGCCGACGTGCTGCGGGCGGTGGCGGAGGGGGTGCGCGCAGGTGGGGCGGAGCCGCGGATCGTCCGTGTTCGGCGCAGCTCCGACGTCGCGTTCATCGGGCACGACGGCGCGTGCCTGTCCGGATCGGCGATCGCGGTGGGGATCCAGTCGAAGGGGACGGTGGTGATCCACCGTGCGGACCTCCAGCCGCTCGACAACCTCGAGCTGTTCGGGATGTCGCCGCTCTACACGCTGGAGTCGTACCGGGCGATGGGGCGAAACGCGGCCGCGTATGCGCTCGGGCAGTCGGTCGGCCCGGTGCCGACCACGCTCGACAACTTCGCCCGCGCCAAGCTGATCGTGCGCACGACCCTGCTGCACGCCCGGGAGACGGCGGTGGTGGTACCCGGGGCGGCGCCGGTCGAGCTCGAGCTGGCGTGAAGATCTACTTCGCGGGGCCCCTCTTCACCCCCTACGAACGCGGGTTCATCGACGAGTGCGCGGCGCGGCTCCGCGCGGCCGGCTTCGACGTCTTCGTGCCGCACGAGCACGAGCTCGCCCTCGACGGCAGCGTCACTGCGGAGCGGATCTTCGCGAAGGACTGGGCGGCGCTCTCGGAGGCGGACGCGGTGCTAGCGATCCTCGACGGGCCGATGATCGACGACGGCACCGCCTGCGAGATCGGGATCTTCCACGCGCTGATGCAGAGCGACGCGTCGAAGAAGGGGATCGTCGGCCTCGTCACCGACCTGCGCGCGACGCGCGACTCGAAGCGCGAGGGCGAGGCGCGGGGGCTGAACCTGTTCGTGGCCGGCTGCATCGAGGCGGCCGGGACGATCGTGACGTCGCTCGAGGCGGCGCAGGCCGTGCTCGAGGGCTGGCGCTGACGCGGCCGAAAGAGCGAATTGCGGGCTGAGGGAGGTTCCGGCAACCTCCGCCGATGCCTGGGAACAGTCGTTTGACGACGAGTTCGGCCGGGATACCATGAGTGCGCTGTTCGAGATCAACACCAAGCTCGCGGACATTCGTCTGCACCTCGCGGTGATCCGGCTCCTACTCGGGGAGGACTTCGATGGCGAAGAAGAGGAAGAAGGTCACTGAAGCCCAGATCCTCGCTCTGAATGGCGGGATCGAGGCAATCGAGCGACACGAGCGCGTCCAGCGGCGGCTCGCTGCGCAGGTGGCGAAGTTCCAGCGCCGGATCGACGAGCGTGCCGCGCGGGAAGCCGAGCAGGCGACCTAGCCCGCCGCTCGCTCCTCCTCGAGCCTCCGCAGCTCCACGCGCCTGATCTTTCCGCTGCGCGTCTTCGGTAGCTCGGCGACGAACTCGATCTCGCGCGGGTACTTGTACGGGGCGGTCACGCGCTTGACGTGATCTTTCAGCTCCGCCGCCAGCGCCTCGCCCGCCTCGTGGCCCGGGCGGAGGACGACGAACGCCTTCACGATCTGGCCACGGTCCGGGTCCGGCTTGCCGACGACTGCGCTCTCCGCAACGGCCGGGTGCTCCAGCAGTGCGCTCTCGACCTCAAACGGGCCGATCCGGTACGCCGCCGAGAGGATCACGTCATCCGGTGAACCAGAAGTAGCCGTCCTCGTCGCGCACCGCGCGGTCGCCCGTGATGTACCAGTCGCCGCGGTAGGCGGCGGCGGTCTCCTCCGCCGCGTTCCAGTAGCCGGCGAAGAGCGCAGGTGCGTCGCCGAGCAATGCGATGTCGCCCTCTGCTCCCGCCGGCGTCTCGTTGCCGTCCCAGTCGATCACGCGGACGTCGTAGCCCGGTGCGGGACGCCCCATCGAGCCGGGCCGGATCTCCGGTCCCGGGAAGTTGCCGACGATCAGCGTGTTCTCGGTCTGCCCGTAGCCGTCGTGGATCGTGCGCCCGAACGCGCTCTCGAACGCGCGGATCACCTCCGGGTTGAGCGGTTCTCCGGCCGAGACCATGTGCCGCACACGCGAGAGGTCGTGGCGCTCGATCCCGTCGAGCTTCGCCATCAGCCGGTACTCGGTGGGCGCCTGGCAGAGCACGTCCACGCTGAGCTCCTCGATCAGGCGGAACCGCTCGGCCGCGTCGAAGGCTCCTTCGTGGAGGACGACCGCCGCGCCGCAGCTCCACGGGCCGAGCAACACGTTCCAGAGCGACTTCGCCCAGCCCGTGCCGGCTGTGCACCAGACGAGGTCTCCAGGCCTGCAGTCGACCCACTGCGCCGCCTGGTCCCGCTTGGCCCAGGTGTAGCGATGGGTGTGGACGACTCCCTTCGGGTCCCTGGTCGTGCCGGACGTGTAAACGATCAGCGCCGGGTCGCTTGCGGCGGTGTCGGCGGTGGAGGTGTCGGGCTCGCCGAAATCGGCCTCGTCGATGTAGACGACTTCCGGCGCGTCGTCCATCGCCTCGACCTCCGCGCGGCACGAAGGGGCCGCGACCAGCAGCTTGGCACCGGCGTGGCGGCTCCGGAACGCAAGATCCTTCGCGCGGAGCATCTCCGAGCACGGGATCGAGACGGCTCCCGTCTTCAGCGCCGCGAGCATCACCGCGTGCCAGTCGGGTGTCTTGCCGAGCAGGACGAGGACCCGGTCGCCGGGCTCGACGCCGCGACGCCGGAGCACCGCCGTCCACCTCGCCGCCTGTTCGGACACCTCGGCGAAAGTCAGGTCGCGTACGCCGCCCGACCGGTCGACGAAGCGCAGGGCGAGCTGCTCCGGGTCGGCTCGTTCGACGACGTCGCGTGCGAAGTTGAACGAGTCGGGCGCCATCAGGAAGAGCGGCTCACCCGCCCGGCTTGCCGGCCTGGCCCCAGTGCTTCGCGGGGATTCCCTGCACGACCACCTGGATGTGGTCGGGCGAGGCACCGCTCGACTCGGCGAGCGCATCGGTCAGCGCGGCGATGATCTTCGGCACCGACTCCTCGGTGACGCGCGTGTCGTAGAGCTTGACGTCGATCCAGGGCACGAGCTGCTCCTTCCGTCGGGTTGGCCGACTCTACCGTGGCGAAAACCGGCAAGGGGTCAGACCCCTGACATGTCCCGAAACCAAGAAGGGGTCAGACCCCTGACATGTCCGAAACGGGCAGGCGGTCAGCGCTCGACGTGCTGCGAGCCGCCGTCGGGCCCGAGCACCAGGTCGCGCTCGCGGTCCGGAACGTGGTCGAGCGGCACCGGGGCAAGCGTCTCGAAGAACGTCACGCCGCCCTCCGAGTACAGCTCGTGCTCGACCCCGCGGGTGAAGCACGCGACGTCGCCCGCGCGCAGGACACGCGTCTCGCTCTCGGAGGTGATCTCCACCGCCCCGTCGACGACTGCCATCAGCTGCTCGGCCTCCGGGTGCATGTGCCGGGCCACGCGCTTGCCCGGCTCGTACGTGACGCGGCACATCAGCGCCTGCTCGCCGCCGATCGCGTGGAGCCGCACGCCAGGGTAGAGCTCGTACGCGGCCACGCCGTTCCAGCTCCGGAACGGCGAGCCCAACTACGCTCCGACAGGGAAGCGGAACCTGGACTCGGAGGCCGCGACCGTATTGACGGAGAGCTCCTCGTCGAAGATCACCCATTTGCCCTCGCGCCTCGGCCCCTGGTCCTTCCGGTCGAGGGCGCGGAGGACGCGCTCCGGCGTGACCGGCAGCTCGGTCACCCAGACCCCGATCGCGTCGAAGACGGCGGCGGCGATCGCCGGCGGCTGCGGGTTGTTCGCCATCTCGCTGATCCCCTTCGCGCCGTACGGCCCGTCCGCGGAGGGGTTCTCGAGGATGATCGTGTCGATCTTCGGCAGGCCCTGGATCCCGGGGACGAGGTACGAGCCGATCTCGCCGCCTCGGTGCTCCACGCTCGGGTAGTACGGGTAGCACTCCTCGAGTACGGCCAGGCCGAGTCCCATCAGCGCCCCACCCTGGATCTGCCCCTCGACCAGCGTCGGGTTGATCGCGCGGCCGACGTCGAAGCACTGCCAGAGATGATCGATCCGAACCTCGCCGGTCTCGTCGTCGACCTCGACCTCCGCCGCGCAGGACGCATACGAGATCGCCGCGTGCGGCGGGCCGTCCACGCGCCCCGACTCCGGGTCGACGATCGCCGCATACGGGTTCAGCTGAGCGCCGGTGCCCGTGAGCAGCTCGCCGTACGTCCACGTCGCCGCCGCTGCCACGTCGGGAACGCTGATCTTCTTCTGCGGGGAGCCTTTCGCGATCACCTCGCCGTCCACGACTTCGAGGTCCTCGGGAGCGATCTCGAGCTCCTTTGCGGCGATCTCGAGCAGCTTCACGCGAACATCCGCCGCCGCCTTGAGCACGGCGTTTCCTGCGACGAACGTCGCCCGCGACGCGAACGTGCCGGTGCAGAGCGGCGACGAGTCGGTGTTCGAGTTGTCGTAGGTGATCCAGTCGTACGGGACACCGAGCGTCTCGGCGACGATCTGGCTCTGGATCGTCTTCGAGCCGTTGCCGATGTCGGACGTGCCCGAGAAGACGTCCACGCGGCCGTCCGGCTTGATCTTGATCCACGCCTGCGAGGGGTCGCCGTTCTGGTTCATCCCGGTCGGGTACTCGATCGCCGAGATCCCGCGACCCGTGTGCTTCGCCACTAGTGAGCCTCCCCGACCTGCGCGACCAGGTGCTCGGGGAGCAGTTCGCCGCTCCTCGGCTCGCGGTTCATCGTCCGGTAGTCGCCGGGAAGTTCATGCCCGATCGCCTCGGCGATCGCCTGGATCGTCGGCACCGTGGACGGGTCGGTGTAGGCGATTCCGTTCGGTGACGTGTCGCCGATCCGGTTCGCGTTCCTCAGGCGCAGCTCGAACGGGTCGATCCCGAGCTCGTGGGCGATCCGGCTGACGTGCAGCTCGGTCGCGAACGAGACCGACGTGACGCCGAAGCCGCGCATCGCCGTCGTCGGCACCCGGTTGGTGAAGACGACGTAGCCGTCGAAATGCAGGTTCGGGATCGTGTACGCGCCGGTGTGGTGGAAGCTGTGCTTGGTCAGGCCGTACGGCGAGAAGCGCGCGTAGGCGCCGGAGTCGTGCAGCGTCAGCATCTTGCGGCCGAGGACCCAGCCGTCCTTCGTCACCGCGTCCGCGATCTCGATGTGCCACGGCGCCCGCGTCGAGGAGCAGAGGAACTCCTCCTCGCGCGTCCAGCGCCACTTGACGGGCCGCTCGGACTTGAGCGCGGCCAGCGCCGAGATCGTCTCGGTGGCGGTGTCGACCTTGCCGCCGAAGCCGCCGCCGACCGTACCGCCGATCACCTTCAGCCGGTTCAGCGGCAGCTCGAGATGCGCGGCGACGACCCCCATCGAGAAATAGAGCGCCTGCGTGCACGAGTAGATCGAGAGGCGGCCGCTCGGCTCGGGGACGACGAGGGCGGTCTGCGGCTCCAACGGCACGTGCTCGATCGCGGCCGGACGGTAGACCCCGGAGACGATCGTGTCGGCCTCGTCGAACGCCCGGTCGATATCGCCCTTGCGGATCTGGCGCACGTCCATCTCGTTCTCGAAGTGCGGGTACCAGTTGCCCCAGTGGTGGACCTGCGGGGCACCGGGGTCGCCGGCGACGCGGACGTCGAGCAGCGACGGCCGCTCGTCGAGTGCGAGGTCGATCGCCTCGACCGCTGCCTGTGCGATCTCCTCGTTCTCGGCGGCGACGAGTGCGATCGGCTGGCCCCGGTACCGGACCTCGTCCTTGGCGAGCAGCGGCTCGTCGCCCGGGATGCCGAGCGCCTCGAGATGGCCGTAGACGAGGCGCGGGACGTCCTCCCACGTGACGATCGCGCGCACGCCTTTCATCGCCGCCGCCTTCGACGTGTCGAGCTTCGTGATCTCCGCGTGGTCGACCGGAGAGCGCAGCGCCTTCGCCCAGAGCATGTTCGGGACGCGAACGTCGTCGACGTACTGCGTCCGCCCCGTGACATGGGCGACCCCGTCGTAACGCGGAAGTCGTGCGCCGACCGCCTTCACCGCGCGCCTCCCACGGCTGACTCGACCGCCTCGATGATCTTCACGTAACCGGTGCACCGGCAGGTGTGGCCGGAGAGCGCCGACTCGATCTCGTCGCGACCGGCCCGCGGGGAGCGTTCGATCAGCGCGTGCGTCGCGAGCAGGAAGCCGGGGGTGCAGAACCCGCACTGCGAGCCGTAATGCTCGTGGAACGCGGCCTGCACCGGCGCGAGCCGGTCTGGCGTGCCGATCCCCTCGACGGTCGTGATCGACGCGCCGTCCACGGCCGCGATCGGCGTCAGGCACGACCGCCTCGGCTCGCCGTCGACGAGCACCGTGCACGTGCCGCAGCCGCCCTGCTGGCAGCCGGCCTTCGGGCTCGTGATCCCGAGCTCCTCGCGCAGGACGTACAGCAGCGGGGTGAGCCCGTGGCTTTCGACCTCGTGCCCGACGCCGTTGACCGTCAGGCTAGGCATTCTCGCCCTTGGCGAGAGTGGCCAGGGCCCGCTCGACGAGGCGGGGGAGCAGGCGGGTGCGGTACCACGATGATGCGAGCGCGTCGTCGCGCAGCTCGAGGCCGGCCAGCGGGTCGTCCGCGTCCAGCCGGACGGCGCGAGGGCCGACCCCGGTCGCGGCGAGGCGCACCTCGCCGTCTCGCTTCGCGGCGGCCACGGCGAGGATCGTGTAGTGGTGGGCGTGCGGGCGCCAGGCGGCCGCGTAGCCGGACTGGCGCGGCGCGTCGTCGTACGAGACGTCGAGGACGAGCCGGCCGCTCCCGCTCGCGAGGAACTCCTCGACCGGCTCGGAGCGCTCGCCGCCTTTGCCGCCCGAGCGGACGGTGGCGCCGAGCGCGATCAGGGCCGCCTGGAGGTCGCCGCGGGGCGCGTCCGCAGAGGCCTCGGCGCAGAGGTTCCCCCCGATCGTCGCCTGTCCGCGGATCTCGATGTCGGCCAGATGCCGCGCCGCGGTGGCGAGCGGCTCATCACCGTCCTCGAGGGCGGCGATCGGCGTCGCCGCGCCGATCGTCACCTTGCCGCCTTCGCGCGCGATCCCGTCCAGCCCGGCGCGCGCAAGTAGCAGCGCTCGCTTCGGGCGCAGGCGGCCGGCGACCAGGTCGGGCATCACGATCGTGCCGCCGCCGACCACGGTCACGTCGCCGCCGTCACCGAACGCGGCGAGCGCCTCGGCCGGCGAGGTCGGCACGAGCAGGGTGACGTCGGCGAGGGGCACGCAGGACGATTCTCCAGCCGCACGAGGCCCGGTGTCAAACAAGGAACGTTTGTTGCGGATGGTCGCCACGCACGCGAGTGGCTCGAGCAGCAGGCGCTGACCGGCATCCTCGCGGTCGAGAACCCCGAGGCCGGGGAGGCTGAGCGTCGCTACCGGCTGCCCGAGGGGCACGACGAAGCGCTGCTGGACGAGTCGAGCCTGAACTTCGTCGCGCCGATGGCGCAGGCGCTCGTCGCCTGCACCCGGCCGATCGACGCGTTGCAGGAGGCGTTCCGCTCTGGCGGCGGAGTCCCGTATGCCGACTACGGCGCAGACCTGCACGAGGGTCAGGCCCGCTTCACGCGGCCGATGTTCGAGAACCTGCTCGCGTCGGCCTGGCTTCCGGCAGTGCCGGAGGTGCACGAGCGGCTCCTTGCCGATCCGCCGGCGCGCGTCGCGGACGTCGCCTGCGGGCTCGGCCACTCGAGCCTGGCGATCGCGCGGGGCTATCCGAAGGTGCACGTCGACGGAATCGACCTTGACCAGGCGTCGATCCTCCGCGCGCGCGACCTCCTCGCCGGCAGCGGCGTCGACGACCGCCTCGCCTTCCACCACGCGGACGCGGCCGACCCGGGCTTCTCGCACCGGTACCACCTCGTCACGATCTTCGAAGCGCTGCACGACATGTCATACCCGGTCGAGGTCCTGCGGAAGGCGCGCGGGCTCCTCGCCGACGACGGCGCGGTGATCGTCGGCGACGAGCGGACCGCGGATGCGTACTCCCTCGACGCCGGTGACGTCGAACGCCTCTACTACGGTTTCAGCGTGCTCCACTGCCTGCCCGTCGGGATGATCGGACACGAGCCTGCGGGAACTACGACAGGACGTGAGTCGGCTCGATCAGGAACGTGATCCGACGCTCGCCCTCCTTGCGCCAGGGGTAGACGTCCTTGTCGATGTACTTCTTGGCGAGCGAGTCGATGTCCGCCTCGGCCCGGTCGCCCGTGTAGCTCTCGACGACCCGGCCCTGGATCGAGACCGGCTCGTAGGGGGCCTCCGGGTCGTACCAGGACAGCGCGACCTTCGGATTCTGCTCCATGTTGCGCGGCTTCTTGCGGCCGAGTGCCGTGTTGACGACGATCTTGCCGTCGCGCACGTCCACCCAGACGACCGAGCTCTGCGGCGAGCCGTCGGGGTTGATCGTCGCCAGGGTCCAGAAGTACTTGCCTTCGAGCGCGCGCCGTGCAGCGTCGGTCAGTTCTGCCATCTGGTCTCTCCTTCCGTTGTCAGATCGGGTTGGCGTACACCCCTTCGAGGAGTGTCGCAGGATCCGGAGCGGGCGACGCTTCGGCCTCGGCGAGGCCCGCTGCCACTTCCTGCTCGACCAAACGCGCGATGCGCTGCTCTTCTTCCCGGCAGAGCTGCCGGCCGAGCCGCTTGATCGGATCGGGGTAGCGGTCGCGCAGCTCCTGCGGGACGTAGCGGGCGTCGTCGTGAGCGGCGTGGCCGTGGCCGCGAAGGGTGAGCGCCTCGACCGCCTGGGGCCCCTTGCCTGCGCGTGCGCTCTCGACCGCGTCGCCGACTGCCGTGTGGACAGCGACCGCGTCGGTTCCGTCCACCCGCGGACACGGGATCGACCAGCCGCCCTGCATTCGCTCGCTCAGGTTCGTGTTCGCAGTCTGGCGCGCCGTCGGCGTCGAGTAGGCGTACTCGTTCGCCTGGACGACGAAGACGGCCGGCACCTGCCAGACGGCCGCGAGGTTCAGGCCCTCGTGGACGTCGCCGGTCGACATCGCCCCATCGCCGAAGAACGTCAGGGCGACGCGCCGCTCGCCGCGCCGCTTGAAGGCGAGGGCGGCGCCGACGGTCACCGGGACCAGGTCGCCGAGCATCGAGACGAGCGGGAAGATGCCCCTCGCGGGCACGCCGAAGTGCATGTTCCCGTCGCGCCCGCGGCTCGGCCCCGCCGCTCGGCCGAGGAACTGGGCGAACACCTCGGCCACGGTCACGCCGCGCGCGAAGTGGCAGGCGAGCTCGCGGTTGAGCGGTGCGACCACGTCGTCGGGCCCGAGCGCGAGACCGGCTCCCGCCGCGACCGCCTCCTGACCCAGGCCCGTGTAGACGGAGCCCGAGATGCGCCCCTGCCGGTAGAGGGCGACGATCCGCTCCTCGACGCGCCGCTGGAGCAGCATCAGCCGGAAGAGCTCAGTACGCAAGCAGCTCCTCGAGCGCGGCGCGCACCCGTGCGGGTGACGGGAGGTAGGCATCCTCGAGTTCCGGCGCGAACGGAACAGGGGTGTCCGGCGGGGCGACGAGGACCGGCGGCGCGTCCAGTTGCTCGAAACCGAGCTGGGCGACGAGCGAGAGCACGTGGCCCGCGACCCCCGAGGAGCGTGACGCCTCCTGCAGGACGAGCAGTCGCGACGTCTTCTCGAGCGAGCGGAGGATCGTCTCCGTGTCTAGCGGCCAGACGGTGCGGAGGTCGACGATCTCGACGTCGAGGCTTTCGGAGACGCGCGCGACCAGGTCGACCCCGGCCGCGTACGTGACCACAGTCGCCGCCGTCCCCTCGCGGACGACGTGTGCGGAGCCGAGCGCGACGCGGTGCGCGCTGCCCGGGAGCTCGCCGTGCAACCGCCGGTAGAGCGCCTTGTGCTCGAGGAAGATCACCGGGTCGTCGTCGTCGATCGCGGCGCGGAGCAGGCCGTAGGCGTCCGCGACCGATGCCGGGCAGACGACCTTGAGCCCGGCGACGCCGGCAAACCAGCCCTCCGGGCACTGCGAGTGGAACGGTCCGCCGCGGACTCCGCCGCCGAACGGCGCTCGGATCACGACCGGCAGCGCCAGCCCCGAGCGCCAGTGCGTCTTCGCCCCGACGGTGACGATCATGTCGAACGGGCAGGAGATGAAGTCGGCGAACTGGAGCTCGACGACGGGCCGGTCGCCGACCCAGGCCGCCCCGAGCGCGGCCCCGACGAAGCCCTCCTCCGCGATCGGCGTGTCGATGATCCGGTCGTCGCCGAACTCCTCCCACAGTCCCTTGGTCACCCCGAACGCGCCGCCGAAATGACCGATGTCCTCGCCGAGCAGGAAGACGCGCTCGTCCTCTGCGAGTGCGTCGTGCAGCGCCGCGCGCACCGCGTCTAGGTAGGTGGCGCCGCCGGTGCCGCGCTCGCCGGCCGCCGCTGGGAGGTGGGCCGGCATCGACGTCGGGCCCGTGGGTGTCAGACGGCGGCAACCGGTGCCGCGATCGTGTCCGCGAACTCGGCGACGTCGAACTCCGGACCGGGCAGCTCGTGCTTCAGCCTCGCCACGACCCGGCCGCCCTCGACCCGCGCGGGGAAGTCGTGCAGGGGCAGGACGAAGTCGCGGTTCAGCGCCTTCTTGATCGCGGCCTTCTCGCCGCGCTTCGTCAGCGAGTGGTTGCCGGTCGTCTGCGGCTCGTCGGCGAGCACCTGGTGCCAGGGCTCGACGACCTGGTTCTGGATGTCGTAAATCACGTCACCGCAGATGCAGGCCGTGCCCTCGGCGGTCTCGACCAGGATGTTCATCGAGCCCTCGGTGTGCCCACCGGCCGCCTCGCAGACGATCCCGTCGTAGATCTCCTCCGGCCCGGATAGCTCGAGGTCGAGCAGCCGCAGCGCTCCGGGCGTATGCAGCCGGTCGATGTGGTGCTTGACGTACTCGGGCGGGTACTGCGCTCCCATCAGGCCGGACGCGGAGTGCTCGAGCTCGCGGCGGTTCATCACCACCGGGGTCGTCAGCGGGAAACGATCGTCCTGCCCCGCGTGGTCGATGTGGCAGTGCGTGTGCAGAACGGCTGCGACGTCGCCGATCTCGATTCCATGGGCGCCGAGCGCGTTCTCGAGCCGCATGTCCTCGTCGACTCGACCTTGCATGCCGAGCCGCTCCATGATCGCGGGCTCGCTCGCTCCGGTGTCGACGAGGATCGGGCCGGCCGGGTTCCCGAGGATTAGGACGCCCCAGGTGTTCACCCAGACCGGCGTTCCCATGTTCCGGGCGAGCACCAGGAAGCTGGACTCGACGAACACGTCGATCAGCGGCAGCAGGCGAATCTCGTGTGTGGCCACGGCTGCCTACATACGCCCCCCGGCCCTGGAAGTCAACGTCGCACTAGAGTTCGGCCATGGCCTTCGAGACGATTGAAGAGCTCGAGCTCGCGCTTCGAGGCGCGGACTACCTGCCGGACCGCGGCCTGGCGACGGCGCTCTTCCTGTCGCTGAGGCTCGAGAAGCCGCTCCTGCTCGAGGGCGAGGCGGGCGTCGGCAAGACCGAGGCGGCCAAGTCGCTCGCCCGCGCGCTCGACGCGCGCCTGATCCGGCTCCAGTGCTACGAGGGGCTGGACGTCGCCCACGCGGTGTACGAGTGGAACTACTCGCGGCAGCTCCTGCACATCCGCGCCGCGCAGGAGGGCACCGTCTCCGAGGCGGAGCTGTTCGGCCCCGAGTTCCTGATCCGCAGGCCGCTGTTGGAGGCGATCGAGAGCCCCGAGCCGGTCGTGCTGCTGATCGACGAGATCGACCGAGCCGACGAGGAGTTCGAGGCGTTCCTGCTCGAGGTGCTCTCCGACTTCCAGATCACGATCCCCGAGATCGGCACGGTCTCGGCGGCCAGGCGGCCGAACGTGATCCTGACCTCGAACCGCACGCGCGAGCTGCACGACGCGCTCAAGCGCCGCTGCCTCTTCCACTGGATCGGGCATCCGACCCTGGAGCGCGAGATCGAGGTCGTGCTCCTGCGCGTCCCCGGCATCCCCGAGCGGCTGGCGACGCAGGCGGCGACGTTCGTTCGCGGGCTGCGTGGGCTCGACCTGGCGAAGCCGCCCGGTGTGGCCGAGACGATCGACTGGGCGAACGCGCTGGCCGCGCTCGGACGGGAGGAGCTCGACGCCGAGGTGGTCGAGCAGACCCTCGGCTCGGTGCTGAAGTACCACGAGGACCTGGACATCGTCCGCGACGCCGCGCTCGTCACCTTGGTCGAGGAGGCCCGCGCTGTCCGCTGAGCCGCTCGTCCGCCAGGTCGTCACCTTCGGCCGCGTGCTGCGCGAGGCCGGTCTCGAGGTCGGCCCCGGCCGCGTCTCCGATGCGCTGCACGGGCTCGATGCGGTCGAGATCGGCCGGCGCGACGACGTCTACTGGACGCTCCGCCAGACGCTTGTCTCCCGCGCCGAGGACATCGAGGCGTTCGACCGGGCATTCGCGGCGTGGTTCCTGCGCGCGCCCGAGCTCGCTCCGCCTCGTGCGCCGCGCACCCAGCATGCGCGCGCCGTCCGCGCGTCCTCGAAGGAGGGCGCACAGCAAGAGGAGGCGGGCGCGCCCGACGGTGAGCGCCCCGGCGGCTGGAGCCCCGGCGAGTTGCTCCGCCGCAAGGACTTCTCGGAGCTGACCGAGGACGAGCTGGCCCAGCTTCGGCGGGCGATCGTCGAGCTCGCGGCCGCGCGCCCGCAGCGGCGCTCGCGCCGGCTGCGCCGTCACCCGCACGGGGCGACCCTGGACATGCGCCGTCTCGTGCGCGCCTCGCTGGCCACGGGCGGCGACCCCGTCGACCGCGCGTTCCGCCGCCGGATCGAGACGCACCGCAAGCTGATCGTGCTCTGCGACGTCTCCGGGTCGATGGAGCCGTACTCGCGGGCGATCCTGATGTTCGTGCACGCGCTCCTCGAGAGCGGCCGCGGCGTCGAGGCGTTCGCCTTCGGCACGCGCCTGACGCGGCTGACCGAAGAGCTCGCGGGCGTGGATCCGGAGAAGGCGCTCGAGGAGGCGGCGAAGCGGGTCGTCGACTGGTCCGGCGGGACGAGGATCGGTGCGTCGCTGAAGTCGTTCAACGACCTGTGGGGCCGGCGTGCGCTCTCCCGCGGAGCCGTCGTGATCGTCGTATCCGACGGCTGGGAGCGCGAGGACACCGTCACCGTCGGCCGCGAGATGGCCCGGCTCGCACGCTGCGCCTACGCGGTCGTCTGGGTCAACCCGCTGAAGGGCCACCCCGACTACCAGCCGCTCGCGGGCGGGATGCGGGCGGCACTCCCGCACGTCGACCGGTTCCTGCCGGGGCACAATCTGGCCAGTCTCGAAGACCTGGCCGGCGTCCTCGCCGGCATCGAGAGGAGGCATGCTGCATGAAGGAGATCCTGGACGACATCGCGCGCTGGCGCGCGAAAGGCGAGAAGGTCGCGATCGCGACGGTGGTGGCGACACGCAGGTCGGCCCCGCGGCCGGTGGGTGCGAAGCTCGCCGTATCGGAGAGCGGCGAGATCGCAGGCTCGGTCTCGGGCGGCTGCGTCGAGTCGGACGTGTACGAGAACGCTCGTGAGGTGCTGGCGAGCGGCACGCCGAAGCTGATCTCGTACGGGATCAAAGACGAGGAGGCCTGGGAGGTCGGGCTTCCCTGCGGCGGCGAGATCGACGTGTTCGTCGAGGTACTCGAGGACTAGTGACGGTTCAGGAGCGGCTGCTCGAGGCGATCGAGCGCGACGAGCGCTGCGTCCTCTTCACGGTGATCGAGGGCGACCCCGTCGGGGCGCACCTGCTCGTGCTCGAGGGCGGCGCACGTCTCGGCGACGGCGTGCCGGAGGGCGTGGTCGCGCAGGCGGACGCGCTCATCCGCGGCCATCGGAACGTCGTGGTCGAGACCGAGAGAGCCAAGGTCTTCGCCGAGATCTACGCGCCGCCGCCGCGGCTGCTCGTCTACGGGGCGGTGGACACGGCCGAGGCGCTCTGCCAGGCGGCGAACCTGCTCGGCTGGAAGACGATCGTCGCCGACGCGCGCGCCAAGTTCGCCACCCGCGAGCGGATCCCGAGCGCGGGCGAGCTGATCGTCGCCTGGCCGGAGGAGGCCGTCGCGCAGGTCGCGCCCGACCACGCCACCGCCGTCGTCGTGCTCACCCACGACGACAAGTTCGACGTGCCCGCGCTCCAGGCGGTGCTTGCGACCGACGCGTTCTACGTCGGCGCCCTCGGCTCCCGCCGCAACCAGGAGCGCCGCCGCGAGCGGCTGCTCGAGGCGGGCGTGGACGAGGCTGCGTTAGAGCGGATTGCCGGCCCGTGCGGCCTCGACATCGGCGCCGACTCGCAGCCCGAGACGGCGCTGTCGATGCTCGCGGAGATCGTCGCCGTCCGTGCGGACCGGGAGGGCGGCCGACTGAAGACTGCGAAGAAGCGAATTCACGCCGAGGTCGACTGAGCGACTTCGGGTCGCACCACCGGGCACCCCCTGTCAGGTCGCCGGCGCAAGCCGCGCTCCCATGGACACGTCCCGAGAGGCCACGTCCGGTGCCTGGCACCTGACCTGTCACGAACGGGCATGCTTCAGAGACAGAAGGGCATGACAGAAAAGATCCGCAAGACAGACCAGGACTGGCAGCAGCAGCTCGACCCCGACCGGTTCGCCGTGCTCCGCCGCGGCGCGACCGAGCCGCCGTGGTCGGGCGACCTCAACTTCGTCCACGACGACGGCGTCTTCCGCTGCGGCGCGTGCGGCGCCGAGCTGTTCCGCTCGGAGACCAAGTTCGACTCCGGCTCCGGCTGGCCGAGCTTCTACGAGCCGGCCGCCGAGGACGCGGTCGAGACCGAGGTGGATTCCAGCCACGGCATGCGCCGGGTCGAGGTGCGCTGCGCCGCGTGCGACTCGCATCTCGGGCACGTCTTCCCCGACGGGCCCCACCCGACCGGCCGGCGCTACTGCATCAACTCGCTCGCGCTCGACTTCGAGCCGTCCGACCAGGAGTCATAGAGCAGGGTCTGTTAGGTTCGCCCTCGTCTTTCATCGCGAGAAGAGGAGGGAAGCGTGAGCGTAGACGTGATGTCCGAGAAGCTCGGACGGCTCGTCGATGAGAACGCTGAGGTCGACCGGCTCGCCACCGGGTTCACCTTCACGGAGGGCCCGATCTGGAACCCGAAAGGGCAGTTCTTGCTCTTTTCCGACATGCCCGGGGACACGCGCCGGCGCTGGGACGAGCAGGACGGCGTCCAGGTCGTGATGAGCCCGAGCAACAAGGGCAACGGGATGACCCTGGACGCGGACGGCCGGCTGATCGTGTGCGAGCACTCGACCAGCTCGCTCGTCCGCATGGACGCCGACGGCACCGACGCGAACCGCGAGGTGCTGGCCTCGCACTTCGAGGGGAAGGAGTTGAACAGCCCGAACGACGTGTGCGTTCGCTCCGACGGCTCGATCTGGTTCTCCGACCCGTGGTACGGCCGCATGCCCGGGTTCGGCGTCGAGCGTGAGCGCGAGCTCGGCTGGCAGGGGGTCTTCCGAATCGGTCCGGGCGGCGGCGGCCCCGAGCTCGTCGTCGCCAGGGACGAGTACGAGCAGCCGAACGGGCTGTGCTTCTCACCGGACGAGTCACTGCTCTACATCAACGACACGCCCGGCGCCTTCATCAAGGTCTACGAGGTCGGCTCCGACGGGACGCTCTCGAACGGGCGGATGTTCTTCGAGGGCATCGGCTCTGGCGTGATCGAGGAGGGCATTCCGGACGGGATGAAGTGCGACGAGGAGGGCAACATCTGGGTCACCGGCCCGGGCGGCGTCTGGGTGATCGGCTCCGACGGCGAGCACCTCGGGACGATCAGAGTGCCCGAGAACGTCGGCAACCTCGCCTGGGGCGGCGCCGACTGGCACACCCTGTTCATACCGAGCTCGACGTCGCTGTACGCCGTCAAGACCAAGGTGGGGCCGCGGCGCGAGCCCTACATGAGCTAAGGAGACGTGATCGATGGCGAAGCTGAAGCTGAACCCGAAACGCACCGCGCTCCTGATCCAGGACATGCAGAACGACGTGATCATCGCAAAAGGTGCGTTCGCCGATTCGGGCTCGCCCGAGCATGCGATCGAGCAGAACGTGGTCGCGAACGTGAAGAAGATCGCGGCGGCGTTCCGTAAGGCCGGCGCACCCGTGATCCACGTCTGGTACATCGTCGAGAAGGGGGCGCCGGGGTTGAAGCAGAACGCGCCGCTGTTCGAGGGCGTCGCCGCCGGAGCGCTCGTCCGCGGGACGTGGGGCGCGAAGCCCGCCGAAGGCCTCGAGCCGAAGCGCGGAGACTTCGTCGTCGAGAAGATGCGGATGTCCGCCTGGCAGGACACGAAGCTCGAAACCCTGCTGAGCGGGCTCGGCGTCGACACGGTCGTCGTCACCGGGGCCTGGACGAACATGTCGATCGAGCACACGGCGCGCACCGGAGCGGACAAGGGCTACTACATGGTCGTGCCCGAGGACTGCTGCTCGACGATGAACGCCGACTGGCACAACGCCTCGATCAACTACGCGCTCCAGAACGTCTCGACGGTGACCGACGGCAAGACGGTCGCCGCTGCCCTGGGCACGTGAAGTCGCAGGCCGCGGTCTTCCGCGGGCCGGGCCGTCCGCTCGAGGTCACGGAGATCGACCTCGAGCGTCCCGGCCCGCACGACGTGCTCGTCCGGATGGCCGCGGTCGGAATCTGCGGAACCGACCTCCACTCGATCCGCGGCGAGTGGAGCAGGCCGACACCGATGGTGCTCGGTCACGAAGGCGCCGGCGTCGTCGAGGAGGTCGGGGCGGACGTGACCTCGCTCCGGTCGGGCGACGAGGTCGTGCTCTCGTGGGCGCCGGCCTGCGGGGACTGCGCCGACTGCCGCCGCGGCCGGCCGGCGGCGTGCGTCCACCTCCATCGAGCGATCGGCGCCGGCACGCTCGTCGACGGGACGACGGGGATGTCGCTCGAGGGCGAGACGCTCTACCGCGGCACCGCGACCGGCGCGCTATCCGAGCGCCTGGTCGTCACCGAGCGAGCCGCTCTGCCGACCGGCGGTGACGTGCCGCTCGAGCAGGCGGCGCTGCTGGGCTGCGCTGCCCTGACGGGCGTCGGCGCGGTGCTGTTCGCTGCGCGGGCGAAACCGGGCGGCGTCGTCCTCGTCGTCGGCGCCGGTGGGGTCGGGCAGTTCTGCGTGCAGGGTGCCCGGATCGCGGGCGCGGAGACGATCGTCTGCGTCGACCCGATCGAGGCGCGGCTCGAGCTCGTCCGCGGGCTCGGCGCCACCCACACCGCCGCGCCGGACGCGCTCAAGGAGCTGATCAGGGAGCTCGCGCCCGACGGTGCCGACGACGCCTTCGACGCGGTCGGGAACCCGGAGACGACGGCGCTCGCGCTTCGGTTCACCCGCAGCGGCGGAACCTGCGTGATCGTCGGGCTGCCCGCGGCGGGCGCGCGGCTCGACCTCGATCCGGCCGAGTTCAACCGCCGCGAGAAGTTCCTGACGGGGACGATGTACGGCTCCGAGGATCCCGCCGTCGCGCTCCCGATCCTGCTCGGGCACGTGCGGGCCGGCCGCCTGAAGCTGCGCGAGCTGCTCGGGCCGAGCTTCCCGCTCGAGCGGGTGAACGACGCGTTCGAGGCCTCGCTGGCGGGCTCGGCCGGCCGCGTGCTCGTGGTTCCGTAACCTTCCCGGCCATGGTCGAGCAGGTCGAGCGGTCGAGGGTCGCCTGGGTGGACACCGACGCGGGCGGGCGCATCCACTTCACGGCGGCGTTCCGCTGGGCGGAGACCGCCGAGACGGAGTTGATGCGCCGGCACGGAGTGCT
Organism: uncultured Actinomycetes bacterium; assembly: GCA_963803325.1. Taxonomy (GTDB): domain Bacteria; phylum Actinomycetota; class Thermoleophilia; order Gaiellales; family Gaiellaceae; genus DATBLE01. The sequence goes on from CAWDLU010000001.1 coordinate 843,099, forward strand.
GGGCGAGCGGTGGGGCGACTTTCCCCGGCGCAAGGCCGAAGCCGAGTACCTGAAGGTCCTTCGCTTCGACGACGAGATCGAGATCCGGCTCCGCGTCGAGAACGTCGGCCGCACGTCGGTCACCTACGCCTGGACGATCGCGAAGGACGGCGAACCGCACGTCAAGGGCCGCCATACCGTCGTCCACGTCGGTGCCGACGGCCGACCCGAGCCGCTCGACGACGTGCTCCGGGCGGCGCTGGACCAGTAGCCCCAGCGTGGGGGAACCAGGGATCCCCCACGGACCCCCTCCTTCGCCGCAGCGATCCATGCGCCGCAGGAAGCCTCCCGCCGGGCAAAGCCCGGCTCCGGCGGCGACTGGCGGCGACACAACAGCCGCGAAAACTTGTCACATCGTCACGAGTTCGCGGGACCAAGAAGGGCTAGGGAAGCGAGCGCCAGCGCTCCCGGTAGTCCTCGCGCACCGGCTGGAAGATGTCGAGCACGAGCGACCCTTCGGGGCCGCAGTACGCCGAATGCTCCACGCCGCCTGGCAGGACGTAGCCCTCCATCGGCCCGAGCTCGTGCGGGACGCCGTCGACGACGAGCGCCTGCATTCCGCGCAGGACGATTCCGAGCTGCTCGTGCTCGTGGCTGTGCAGGGGGACGGTCGCACCCGGCTCGAACTCGATCAGGTTCAGCATCGCCCCCTCGCCGAAGAGGGGCCGGCCGGTGACACCGGCTGCCAGCTCGAACGAGCGAACGTCGTCGAAGCGGACGAACTGGGGCTCCACCCGGCGATTGTACGATCTCGTCCGTGCACCATCGCCAGGAGTACCGGGTCGACGGTCTGCCGGAGCCGATCAGCCACTACACCGATGCAGTCCGCGCCGGCGGGCTGCTGTTCGTCTCCGGGATCGTTCCGGTCGACGCCGACGGAGCGCTAGTCGGCGAGGACGTGGCGGCGCAGGCGCGGCAGGTGTTCCGGAACATGGCACTGGTGCTGAAGGGGGCGGGCTGCGGCTTCGGCGACGTCGTCAAGGTCACGCACTACCTGCTGAACGTGGACGACCGGCCGGCGATCAACCCGGTGCGCATGGAGTTCTTCGGGGACGCCCGCCCGGCCAGCACGCTCGTCGAGGTCTCGGCGCTTGCGATCCCCGGGGCGCTGCTCGAGGTCGAGGCGGTCGCGGCTATTCCAGAGCGCTGAGCCGCTGCTCCAGAAACGCGCGCTCGCTGCCGGTGGGCCCGAGTGCGAGCGCGCGCTCGTACGCAGCCCGCGCCTCGCTCCCGCGCCCCAGCCGCCGGAGCAGGTCGGCGCGGGCCGAGTGCAGGTAGCGGTAGCCGCCGAGCCCGTCGATCTCGTCGATCGCCGCGACCCCCGACTCGGGCCCTTCGGCCATCGCCAGGGCGACCGCCCGGTTCAGCTCGACGATCGGAGAGGGCAGCAGGCGGAGGAGCTCCTCGTACAGGCGGACGATCTGCGGCCAGTCGGTCGCCTCGTCGGTGTGGCAGGCGGCGATCGCAGCCTGGAGCTGGTACGGCCCTGGCGCACGACGGCGGAGGGCCGCGTCCGCGATCGCCCTGCCCTCGGCGATCTCGTCGGTGTCCCAGCGAGAGCGATCCTGATCGTCGAGCAGGACGAGCCGCCCGTCTCCGTCGACGCGCGCCTCGCGCCGCGAGTCCTGAAGGAGCATCAGGGCGAGCAGGCCGAGCGCCTCCGGCTCGTCCGGCATCAGACCGGTGAGCATCCGCGCCAGCCGGATCGCCTCCTTCGCAAGGTCGTGGCGTAGCCCCGAGTAGCCCTCGTTGAAGATCAGGTAGAGCGTCGCCAGCACCGCCGTCAGCCGTTCGGGGAGCGCGTCGTCGGGAGGGACGCGGAAGGGGATCGCCGCGGCGCGGATCTTCTGCTTGGCCCGCACGAGCCGCTGTGCCATCGTCGCTTCGTTGGTCAGGAAGGCCCTGGCGATCTCCGGCGTCGTCAGGCCGCCGAGCAGGCGGAGCGTGAGCGCGACCTGCGCCTCGACGGCGAGCGCGGGGTGGCAGCAGGTGAAGATCAGCGCCAGCCGCTCGTCGGGGATCGAGCTCACCGTCTCCTCCTCTCCGTCCTCGGGAACGAGCTCGGCCAGCCGCGCCAGCTCCGCCCGCTTCGTCTCCAGGACGCGTTCGCGCCGGAGCCGGTCGATCGCACGATTGCGGGCGGTCGTGACGATCCACGCACCCGGGCTCGCCGGGACGCCGTCGCGGGACCAGCGCTCCGCGGCGACCGCGAAGGCGTCCTGGACGGCGTCCTCGGCGAGGTCGAAGTCGCCGAGCGCGCGGATCAGAATCGAGACCGCGCGCCCGAACTCCGCCCGGAATGCCTCGGCTACCGGGTCGATGGCCGCGCTACCCCTGGTCGAAGACCATCACCGGCCGCACCTCGATCGAGCCGTACCTGGCCGAGGGGATGCGTGCCGCGATCGCGAAGGCCTCGTCCGCATCCTTCGCCTCGATCACGTAGTAGCCGCCGAGCTGCTCCTTCGTCTCGGCGAAGGGGCCGTCGGTCATCAGCGTCTCGCCGTTCCGGACCCGCACGGTGGTCGCGGTCGACGTCGGCTGGAGCGCGTCGCCGGCGACCATGTTGCCGCTCTCCTTGATCGACTCGGTGAAGGCGCCGTACTCGCCGAAGATCGCGTTCCGCTCCTCCTCCGACTTGCCCTGCCATGCCTGCTCGTCGTCGTAGATCAGACACATGTACTGCATGACTCCCGTCCTCCTTGGTCGTGGTGTCGTAGCTACGACGAACGGCCGACGCCGAAATCGACAGCTACCGCCCTTCGAACTTCGGCGGCCGTTTCTCACCGAAGGCCTCGACGCCCTCGCGGAAGTCGTGCGTCGAGCGGAGGAGCCCGTAGGCGAGGCCTTCGAGCTCGAGCCCGATCGCCAGCGGCGCGTCGTAGACGTGGTTGAGCACGCGCTTGGCCGTCGCCAGCGCGAGCGGCGAGAGATCGGCGAGATCGGCGATCACGCGATCGACCGCGGCGTCGAGCTGGGGCGGCGCGACCACCTCGGAGACGAGGCCCCACGCGAGCGCGTCGGCGGCGGGGATCCGGCGGCGTCGCATGACGACGTCCTTGGCGCGGCCGAGACCGACGAGCCGGGCCAGGCGCTGCGTGCCGCCCGAGCCGGGGATCATCCCGAGCCCGACTTCGGGGAGGCCGAGCTGGAGGTCGTCGGCGGCGATTCGAAAGTCGCAGGCGAGCGCGAGCTCGAGGCCGACGCCGAGGCAGTAGCCCTGGAGCCTGGCGATCACGGGCTTGGGGCAGCGCTCGGGCGCAGCCACGTTCCAGGCGAGGTGCGACAGGTGCTCGGCCTCGGCTTCCAAGAACGCGGCGATGTCGCCGCCGGCGGTGAAGTTCCCGCCCGCGCCGGTGACGACGACGAAACGCACGGTGTCGTCGTCGGCCAGCTCGTCGAACACGTGGGCGAGCGCTCCGCGGGCCGCGAGCGGCACGCGGTTCATCTTCGCCGGGTCGTCGAGCGTGATCGTGACGACCCCGCGCTCGTCGCTCTCGGTGCGGAACCCCTCGTACTTCGCGGCCGTTTCAGACATGGCAGGGGTCTGACCCCTTAACGCGCGGAAGTGTCACGAATTCGTCATTTCTTCGCTGCGCAGCATCCTGCGGAGGATCTTCCCAGATGGGCTCTTCGGCAGCTCGTGGACGAAGCGGTACTCGCGGGGGCGCTTGAACCGGGCGAGCGTGTCGGAGGCGAGGCAGTGGGCGTCGAGCGCTTCGGCGGTCACGCCTGCCTCGGCGACGACGACGGCGACGACCCGGTGGCCGAGCCGCTCGTCGGCCGCGCCGATCACCGCCACCTCCTGCACGCCGGGGTGCCGTGCGAGCACCTCCTCGACCTCGAGCGGGTGCACGTTCTCGCCCCCGGAGATGATCATGTCGTCCACCCGGCCGTCGAGCCAGAGGTCGCCGTCCCCGTCGAGCCGGCCGACGTCGCCCGTGTGGAACCAGCCGTCACGGATCGCGCGCTCGTCCGCGTCGGGCCGGTTCCAGTAGCCGGCGAAGGCTTCGTCGGAGGACAGATGACAGAGGACCTGGCCGCGCTCGTCCAGCCGGAGACGAGCGTTCAGCGCCGGCCGGCCGGCACAGCCCGGCTTGGCCCGCTGGTCTCGGTGGACCGCGTAGGTGTAGATCTCGGTCGAGCCGTAGTGGTTGACGAACAGCCGTGGCTCGAAGACCTCGACGCAGCGTTCGACGAGCGTACGAGTCATCGCCGCGCCGGCGTACGCCAGCGTTTCCACCGACGACAGGTCGAACTCGCTGCGCCGCGGGTGCGAGACGAGGTCGTGGTAGAGGGTGGGGGCGAGGTAGAGCGAGGTGATCCGCTCGCGCTCGATCAGCGCCAGCGCGGTCTCGGCGTCCCAGTCGGGTTGGCAGACGTAGCAGCCGCCGACGAGGTGCATCGCGATCAGCGAGTGGACACCCATCGTGTGGTAGAGCGGCATCGCCCCGAGCGTGCGATCGCCGTAGCGGTAGCCGTGCTGGACGACCTGCGAGAGCCCGCCGGCACGGTCGGCTCGGTGGGAGCGCGGCACGCCCTTCGGCCGGCCGGTCGTTCCCGACGTGTACAGCATCAGGCTCTCAGTGGTGTCGGCGAGCTCCAGCGCGCCGGGGTGCTCGTCGCCGAGCAGCCGCTCGACGTCGACGTCGGCGTCGAGGGTGAGCACCGCGCCCGAATCCTCGCGACAGTACGCCAGATCTGCGGGCGACACGCGTGTGGAGAGCGGCACAAACGTCGTTCCGAGCCACTGGCAGGCCCAGTAGAGCTGCACCGATTGGTGACGGCAGCGGACGACCGCTGCCAGCCGGTCACCACGCGCGAGCCCCCGCTGTGCCAGCCCACCCGCGAGCAGCGCCGCGCGAGTACGAAGGTCGCCGTAGGTGAGGCGGAGGTCGCCTTCCACGACCGCCTCGGCCTGCGGATCGCGCTCGGCTGAGTACAGGAGGCTGAGCGCCAGGTTCACGTGCGCGACCCGAGCGCGGCGGCACGAGCCCCCCACCGGCACGCCTCGGCAAGCGCCTCTGCGAGCGGCGCGCCACGGGCGAGCTCGATCAGGAGCACGGCCGCGAATGCGTCGCCGGAACCGGGCGTGTCGCGGTCGACCGGCTCGGTCACCCGCGCGCGCTCGAGCTCGCCGTCGAGCACGGCGACGGCGCCGAGCGGGCCGGACGTGACGCACGCCAGCCGGTGGTGCTCGCCGAGCAGGCGGACAGCGGCTTCGGGCTCCCTCCCGGTCAGCCGGCCCGCGGCCTCGTGGTCGGCGATCAGCGCGTTCCCGCCTGGCGGGAGCCGCTCCAGGCGAGCGGCGTCGAGTGCGACCCAACTCGCCCGAGCCCGTGCGAGCGCCTCTGCGATCGTGGAGGACGGCAGGTAGCCGGAGACGAGCACGGCGTCGGCCTCGACCGTGTCCGGGAGCGTGAGCTCGTGGCTCACGCCCCGGTCAACGAGAATCTCCCCTCCGGAGAGGACGAAGACTCCGGTCTTGCCCCCGTCCACCGTCACCTTTGCCCGAACGTCGTGAGCCTCGAGTTCCCCGACGATCATGTGCCCGGCCGGGTCGTCGCCGACCGTTCCGATCGCGGTTGCCTGCGCGCCGGCCGCGGCCGCGGTCACCGCGGCGTTGTACGCGGACCCACCGGGGTGGACGCGAATCCGAGCATCGTGTCCCTCGCCTGCAGCGATGACGTCGACCAGCAGCTCGCCGACGGCGACGAAGCGCACCATCATGTCGCCGAGACTACGCGGAGCGGTACGCGAACGGGTGGTTGAAGACGTCGAGGGCGTTGTCGGCGCGCGCGTCGATCTCGAAGCGCTCGTCAGTGCGCCAGTCGTTGACGACCACCTTCAGGCTGCCGCCGTCCTCGGCCCAGAGCAGGGTGACCTCGAAGCCGTCGCCGACCCTGTGGTCGAGCTCACGCAATGTCTCCCTCGCCAGCGTCTCCATGCCCTCACACTGCCATACCGGATACGGCCTGGGTCGGAGTCAGGGGTGAAGATTTCGTTAAATCGTGAGCGCGCCGAGCTTGGCGTTCAGGTACCGCAGGTACGGCTCCGGGTCCAGGCCGCCGCCGACGACCCGGATCAGCGTTTCCTGCGGCGTGAACTTGCGGCCGTGACGCCAGAGCCGCTCGCGCAGCCAGTCGCAGAGGGGAGTCAGGTCACCGGCCTCGATGCGATCGTCCAGGTCGGGCACGTCCGCCAGCACCTTCTCCCAGATCTGCACCGAGATCACGTTTCCGAGCGCATAGGTCGGGAAGTAGCCGATCGTCCCGCGCGACCAGTGGACGTCCTGGAGCACGCCGTGGGCGTCGTCGGGCACCTCGACGCCGAGGTACTCGCCGATGCGCTCGTTCCAGATTGTGGGCAGCTCGCCCAGGTCGATCGAGCCGGCCAGCAGCTCCTGCTCGAGCTCGAAGCGGAGGATGATGTGCAGCGAGTACGTCGCCTCGTCCGCCTCGATGCGAATGAGCGACGGCTGCACCTTGTTGATCGCCCGGTGGAAGTCGTCGAGCGCGACGTCGGCGAACTGCTCCGGAAAGAGCTGCTGGACGAGCGGGTAGCCCCACCGCCAGAACCGGATGCTGCGGCCGACGAGGTTCTCGAACATGCGGCTCTGCGATTCGTGCAGGGCCAGCGAGGTGCCGCGGCAGAGCAGCGTCCGCTCGAGCGCCGGGTCGACGTTGTGCTCGTACAGCGCGTGCCCGCCCTCGTGCATCGACGCGAAGACGCCGCCGAACTCGTCGAGCGGATAGCGCGTCGTCATCCGGATGTCCGAGGTCGCGATCGAGGAGGCGAACGGGTGCACGACGGGGTCGATCCGCCAGCTCCCGTCGCGGAAGCCGAAGCGGCCGAGGATCGCCTGCTCCAGCTCCTGCTGCTTGTCGAGCGGGAAGCTGCCGCGGAGGATCGAGTCGTCGATCTCCTGATTCGAGAGCTCGGCGATCAGGGGCACGAGCCCCTCTTTCAGACGGGCGAAGACCTCGCGCACCTCGTCTGTCTTCATCCCCGGCTCGAAGTCGTCGAGCAGCGCGTCGTAGGGATCGTCGACCTCGAAGCATTCGGCGTAGCGGCGGCGGAGCTCGACGTTCCGCTCCAGGTGAGGCCGGAAGAGCTCGTAGTCCGATGTCCTGCGCGCCTCGACCCAGACCGGGAACGCCTCGGCTCCCGCCCGTGTCTGCGCCTGGCGCAGCTCGGCTGGGACGCGCAGCTCCTTCTCGCGGTCGCGGCGGGCGACCCGGACCAGGCTCGCCTCGTCCGAGTCGTAGTCGAGCGACTCCCCGTACGGCCGCAGCTCCTCGAGCAGCGTTCCGAGCTCGTCGGAGACGAGCAGGTCATGCACGACCTTGGACACGGTGGCGAGTTGGTGCGCCCGGACGCCTGCGCCCCCCGGCGGCATCATCGTCTGCTGGTCCCAACCGGCGAGCCCGCCCAGCTTCGCCAGGTCCCAGAGCTCTCCGAGCTGCTCGCGGAGCTGCTCGTACCGCGCGTTGCTCACGGCGGAATTCTATTGGCTCCGCGAGGACGGTCCACAGACCGGCGGGCCCGTGGGCCCGCCGGTCTGCTTCGTGTGACGAAGGGGTTACGCGGTCTGCATCTGGTGGCGGCGCTGCCGCTCACCGGCGAGGGCGCTGGCAAGGAGGAGCATCAGGCCGATGCCGCTGCCGATCCCGATTGCCCAATCGCCCCAGTGGAACCCGCTCGACTGTCCGAGCGAGACGCTGTACCGAGCCGCCTGGGCAGCGTCGCTGACGTCGGGCGGCCGGGAGACGAGCGTCGAGGAGGTCAGGTTCGAGAGTCCGGTTCCGTAAGCGTGTGCCTTCGCGTAGCGCTCGAAGACGTCGCCGACCTGGACGTTCGCGGCGGATGCGTCGCTGACGTCGGGCGGCCGAGACACGATCGTCGAAGAGGTCGAAAGACCGGCGCCGTACGGATGCGCCCCGGCGTAGCGCTCGAAGACGTCGCCGACCTGGACGTTCGCGGCCGCCGCGTCGCTGACGTCGGGCGGGGTGACGACGAGCGACTGCGACGTTCCGGCCAGGTTGGCCGCCACGTCACGGACGTCGGGCGGGCTGACGTTGGTTCCGGCGACCGAGTTGGCGGTGTCGCGAACGTCCGGCGGGCTCCCGTTGTAGGCGCCGGCGGCCGGGACTGCAATGCCGGCGACGACGGCTCCGAGGACGAGGAGTCGCTTGAACCGGATCAGATAGGTCGAGGACTTCATTGCTCTGCCTCCTTCTCTCCGGGAGCCACTCTGTGCGGCTCGTGGTACGTAGAAGACGGCACGGCGCCTAACGATCGGTAAGAGCGCGGTCAAGGCGGTCCTTTGCGAATTCAGCGCGAGTCGTTAACGTCGCAGGCGTCACGCCGACTCGCACTGGGGGGCGGATGGAGTTCCGGATCCTTGGCCCGCTGGAGGCCGTCTCCAACGGGCAGGCGCTCGATCTCGGTGGCGCCAAGCAGCGCGCCTTGCTCGCCATGCTGCTGCTGCATGCGAATACGGTCGTCTCGACCGACCGCCTGATCGACGCCCTCTGGGAGGACGACCCCCCCGAAAGTGTCCAGAAGGCGCTGCAGGTCCACGTCTCGGGCCTCCGGAAGCTGCTCGACAGGCAGAGGCTGCAGACCAGATCCCCGGGCTACCTGCTCCAAGTGCACGACGGCGAACTGGATCTTGACCGCTTTCGGCGCCTGCAGGAGGAGGGACGGCTGGCGGAGGCGCTATCGCTCTGGCGCGGCCCGCCCTTGTCCGACTTCGCCTACCAGCGCTTCGCCCAGTCGGAGGTCGCTCGGCTGGAGGATCGACGGCTGGCCTGCCTGGAGGAGCGGATCGAGCAGGACCTGCATGCCGGCCGCCACGGCGACCTGACTGGCGAGCTGGAGGCGCTCATCGCGGAGAATCCGTTGCGTGAGCGCCTCCGCGGCCAGTTGATGCTTGCGCTCTACCGCTCCGGCCGCCAGGCCGAGGCGCTCGAGACCTACCAGGCTGCGCGCCGTGCGCTCGTCGATGATCTCGGCATCGACCCCGGACGCGAGCTGCGCGAGCTCCATCAGCAGATCCTGAATCAGGACGCCGGGCTGGATCTTCCGACCGAGTCGGTTGATGTGCCCGACCCTGCAGCCGTCGGTCCGAGCGCTCCAGCTTCTCCCGAAGCATCGGATCGTGAATCGCGAAAGACGGTCACCGTCCTCTGTGCGAGCGTGACGACGACGACCGAGGGCGGTCAGCTCGACCCGGAGGCGCTGCGCCGGATCGTGGGCCGGGCGTTCACCGAGATCCAGTCCGCGGTTCAGCGCCACGGCGGATCGCTGGAGACGGTCTCCGGCGGCACGGTGACGGCGATCTTCGGCATCCCGGTCGTACACGAGGACGACGCCCTGCGCGCCCTGCGTTCAGCGCTCGAGGCGTCGACGGCGCTGCACGGCCTTGCCGGGGCGCTGCGCAGCCAGCAAATTGCGGCGGAGCTGCGGATCGGCGTCAGTACCGGCGAGGTGGTCGTCGGCGGACCGTTGCAGCCGACGGGTGTGCCGATGACGGCTTCCTTCGGCCTCGCGCAGCTGGCCGCGGAGGGACAGATTCTCCTCGACGGCACGACACAGCGGATCGTTCGGCACGCGGTCGACCTGCAGGCTCGAGGTGACAGTTTCGAGCTGCTCGGCCTCCTCCCGACCGGTGCCGCGACAACCAGCGCTCCACGCTCGCCGATGGTCGGGCGCGCCCGGGAGCGCAGTCGGCTCCAGCACGCCTTCGAGCAAGCGGTCGGCGATCGGTCGTGCCAGCTCTTCACCGTGCTGGGGCCCGCAGGAGTGGGCAAGTCCAGGCTCGTCCAGGAGTTCCTCGGCGGACTCTGGCCCGAAGCGCTCGTGGCGCGGGGGAGGTGCCTCCCGTACGGCGAGGGGATCACGTACTGGCCCCTGCTCGAGGCGGTCAAGGAGGCGATCGGCCTCGAGGACGACGACTCTCCTGACGAAGCCAAGGACAAGCTCGTGACGGCTCTGAGCGACGAGGAGGGAGCCGTGTCTCTCGCCCAGCGGGTTGCCGAGACGATCGGCCTTGCCGAAGCCACGCCGGGCAGCGAGGACGGGTTCACGGCAGTTCGGACGCTCTTCGAGGCGCTGGCGCGTACGAGGCCGCTCGTCCTCGTTTTCGACGACATCCACTGGGGCGAACAGACATTCCTCGACCTCGTCGAGCACCTCGCCGACTGGACGCGTGAGGTACCCATGCTCGTGACGTGCCTTGCCCGGCCGGAGCCGCTCGACGTGCGGCCGGGATGGGCGGGAGGCAAGCTGAACACCACCTCGATCCTGCTCGAGCCGCTGTCCGAGACCGAGATTGTCGAACTCATCGAGAGTCTGACCGATGCCGAGTTGGACGAGGCGACGAAACGACGGATCGTCGAGGCGGCCGAGGGAAATCCACTGTTCGTCGAGGAGATGCTCGCGCTCGCGCTGGAAGACGGCTTCGATGACCGCGAGATCGTCGTTCCGCCGACGATTCAGAGCCTTCTGGCCGCCCGCCTCGACCGCCTCGACCCGTCCGAGCGTGCCGTGATCGATCGCGCCTCCGTCCAGGGGAAGGTGTTCTACGAGGAGGCGCTCTGCCCGAGCGGGCGAGCCTCGGCGGCCGCACATACCGCTTCCGTCACATTCTGATCCGGGACTCCGCGTACGAGTCGATCCCGAAGGAGGCTCGCTCGGACATGCACGAAGGGTTCGCACGCTGGCTCGAGAGTGCCACCGGGGAGCTCGCAACGGCGTACGAGGAGATCGTCGGCTACCACCTCGAGCAGGCCTACCGCTACCGGCTCGAGCTCGGCGCAGTCGACGAATCCGATCGCGCACTGGCGCGCGGCGCCGCCGAGCGGTTGGCCAAGGCGGGTCGGCGGGCGTTCGTGCGCAGCGACTCCCCGGCCGGCGTCAACTTGATCTCGCGCGCGGCCGACCTGCTGCCTCCGGAAGACCCGCTCCGCGTCGACATGATTCCAAACGTTCGCGTCATGCAGGGACTGGGCGCGGACATGACGTGGGCCGACCGTGTGCTCACTGAAGCGGTCGAGGCGGCGGCGACGACCGGGGATCGCGGACTGGCCGCGCACGCTCTCGTGCAACGCGGCTTCCTCAGACTCTTCACGGAACGCGATGTCACGAGTGAGGAGCTCGTCCAGACCGCCGAGCGGGCGATCTCGGTGTTCAGCGAATCGGGCGACGAGCTCGGTCTCGCGCGCTCATGGCGGCTGATCGCGCAGGCGAACTACCTCGGACGAAGCGCCGGCTCGAGCGAGCAGGCATTCGAGCAAGCGCTCCGGCACGCTCGGCGAGCCCGCGATGTCTTCGAGGAGCAGGAGACGATCCAGTGGCTGGCGGTCGTCCTTTTCCTGGGGCCGAGGTATGCGGCGGAGGCGGCCGCGATCTGCGAGCAGTTACTCGAACAGAGCGTCGGCCGTCCCTCGCTCGAGGTCCATCTGCTGGGCGCGCTTTCGTACCTCGTGGCGATCCAGGGTCGGACGGAGGACGCGGAGCGGCTCACCGAGCGCGCTCGCCGGGTCGTGGACGACCTCGGCGAAGGCTGGTACTTCCCTGCATTTGCGGGGTACTTGGCGTTCTGGGAGCTGGATCCCGCCGGCACGGAGCAGGCGCTCCGGCCCGGCTACGACGTCCTCAAGCGCCTCGGAGAGCGGAGCCACTTCAGCACGGTCGCATCGCTTCTGTCCCGGGCCGCCTACGCTCGGGGGCGCTACGAGGAGGCCAGGGTGCTGACCCAGGAGTGCGAAGACGCCGCGCGGCCGAACGACGTCGAGTCCCAGATTCACTGGCGCAGCACCCGCGCCAAGGTGCTCGCGCGACGTGGAGAGCTCGACGCCGCGGAGCAACTTGTCCGAGAGGCGGTTGCCTTCGGCGAAGAGAGCGACTTCCTCGTCGTACGGAGACGCGTTGATCGACCTTGCCGAAGTGCTCGAGCTCGCAGGCCGCCGTGACGAGGCCGCCGACGCAGTCCGCGAGGCGATTCCGCTCTACGAGCGGAAGGGAAACGCCCTGGCCGCAGCGACGGCGCGCGAGCGTTTGGCGAACCTGACGAGGTAGTCGGAATGGAGTTCCGAGTGTACGTCTCGCAGCTACGGAAGCGGCTCGGCCCGGACTTGCTCGTCACGCGCGCGCCCGGTTACCTCCTCCAGATCCCGCCGGGTGCGATCGACCTCGACCGATTCGAGGCGCTGCTGCACGAGGCCCGGGAGTCCGAGCCGGAGACCGCAGCAGACAAGCTCCGCGAGGGACTCGAGCTCTTCCGCGGGCCGCCGCTGGCCGATCTGGCAGACGAGCGGTTTGCCCGATCGGAGGTCGCCCGTCTCGAGGAGTTACGCCTCGTCGCGAACGAGGAACGGATCGAAGCTGAACTGCAGCTCGGACGACACGCAGAGCTGGTCGGCGAACTAGAGGCGCTCTTCGCTGAACACCCGTTGCGCGAGCGCCTGTGCCGGCAGCTGATGCTGGCGCTTTACCGCTGCGGCCGCCAGGTCGAGGCGCTGGAGACCTATCAGGCGGCTCGCCGGAGGCTCGTCGAGGATCTCGGCATCGACCCCGGTCGGGAGCTGCGGGAGCTTCACCAGGCAATTCTGCGTCAGGACAACCGAGCTCGAGCTCGTGGCCCGGGTGACGCCTGAAGCGACGACTGGGGTGTCGGGAGCCTTCGTCGGGCGGGAGCGCGAGCTGGCTGAGCTGATCACCGCTCTCGACGACGTCTGCGCCAGCCGTGGCCGGCTCGTGCTGGTGCAGGGAGAGCCGGGGATCGGGAAGAGCCGGCTCGCGGACGAGTTGACGAGTCGGGCGAAGAGCCGCGGCGTCGAGGTCCTCATCGGCCGCTGCTGGGAGGCCGGGGGAGCCTCTGCGTACTGGCCCTGGACGCAATCTTTGCGAGCGTATGTACGCAGAGTCGATCCGGCGGTCATACGAGGCCAGCTCGGTGCAGTCGCCGCGGAGGTTGCTCAGGTCATTCCGGAGCTGCGGGAGCTCTTCTCGGGGTTGCCAGTACTTGAGCCGCGTGAGTTCAGGGCAGCGCGGTTTCGCCTCTTCGACTCGGTCGCGTCGTTCCTGAGGAATGCCTCGGCTGAGCGACCGCTCGCCCTTGTGCTCGACGACCTCCACGCGGCCGACGAGCCGTCGCTTCTCCTGCTGAGGCATGTCGCGTCGGTGCTGGGCGACACCCGAGTGCTGATCGTGGGAACCTTCCGAGACTTCGATCCGACCGTGAGCGATCAGCGCGAGTCGACTCCGGCCGAGCTTGGTCGCGAACCCGTGACGCGTCGCATCCATCTCTCCGGGCTCGACCGGCAGGAGGTGGGCTGCCTAGCCGAACTGACGGCGACCACGGTACTGCCGCCTCGGCTCGTGGCCGAACTGCATGCGAAGACTGAGGGAAACCCGCTCTTCGTCTCGGAGATCGTCCGGCTGCTCGCAGCGGAGGGTCGCCTCGAATCAGACGGACGGCCACGCATTCCGATTCCCGAGAGCATCCGCGAGGTCATCGGTCTGCGGCTGCGAAGGCTGTCCGGCGAGTGCAGGCGGGTGGTGTCGCTCGCTTCGGTCTTCGGGTGCGAGTTCGGCCTTGTCGCTCTGGAGCGGGTCGCGGACTACACAGGCATCGACAAGCTCCTCGCCGTCCTCGACGAGGCTCTGGCGGCGCGCGCGGTCGAAGAGGTCACCGGTACCGTCGTCGCCTTCGCTTCGGACATGCGCTGACCCGAGACACGCTGTACGAGGAGATCCCGGCAACGCACCGCGCCCGCCTCCACCGGCGTGTCGCAGAGGTACTGGAGGCGCTCTATGCGAGGAGCCCGGAGGCGCACCTGGCCGAACTGGCGCACCACTTCTCGATGGCCATGCCGGAGGCGCCGGACAAGGCGATCGAATACGCGAAGCGTGCGGGCGACCGAGCGCTCGCGCTGCTCGCGGACGAGGAGGCTGCACGCCTGTACCGGTTGGCGCTCCGGATCGTCGACGCTACGAACCGGCCCGACACCGAAGCACGCGCTGAATTGCTGCTGGCATTGGCAGACGTGCAGACACGAGCAGGCGCCAGCCCGAGTGCGAAGGAGACGCTTTCCTAGCGGCGCTCACGTGAGCCTGCGGCTCGCGGCTTCGACCTGCGCGTTGGTCGGCCCGCCGTCTTCGAGTGCGCGGAACGCCTCCAGCAGCGCGCGGGGGTCGCGGCGGTGCCGCTTCGCCGCCAGGGTGACCGGCTCGTGGAACGCGCCGCCGCAGTGAGCGCACGGCAGGGAGAGGGTCGCCATCAACCGTGCCGCCTCACCGTCCGGGAACATCCGCAGCAGCTCGACGATCGTCGTCGACCCCTTGATCTCGCGAGTGAGCGGAGGGTCCGGACCAGTGCCGCGGGCCTCCAATCCGACAACGCGCTGCTGGACCACGCCGACCAGTCTAGGACGAAGGCTGGGCAGTGTCTGACACCCGAAGGGTGTCAGACACTGGGGCTCAGGCGTGCGCCTCCTGCGGGAAGCGGAGCGGCTCCGCCTCCATCCGCACCATGTTCCGCGGTAGCTGGTAGCGCGCGAACGGGAGCACGATCACCTTCGCGTCCGGCCCGTGCCGCTCCATCGCCTCGGCGAACGCCTCGTCCAGCGACGTGGTCGCGTCCATCCCGATGTCGGCCGCCATCTCCAGGTTCTCCTCGAGTGTGACGAGCTTCAGGTGCTTCCGCGTCATCACCTCGTAGATCGGCACCCAGATGCAGCCCGCCCACATCTGGATCGCGCGCGCGTGGATGTCGCGCAGCACCTGCTGGTAGTTCTCCGCCGTCGCCGGCATGTACGGCTTCATCAGGTCCATCAGCGCAAGGCCCGGGAAGTCGCCGACCGCGGTGTTCACGCCCGGCGAGGGCGATGCGTAGATCAGCGTCCCGCCGTCGGCGAGCACGAAGTCGGCCGACATGCAGCCCCAGCCGGTATGGAAGAACAGGTGGTCGGTCGGCGCGAACACGCCGCAGACCGCGATGTCGGCCTGCGTACCAGGATGCTCGTACGCGTAGATCTCGTTGAAGTGCTCGATCGCGCGGCGGTGCGCTTCGGGGTGCGAGCCGAAGATGCACTCGATCACGCGCCCGCGGGTGTCCAGGACGACGTTCATCGTGCACTGGAGGCCGCACATCGTCGCCACCTCGTCGATGTCCGAACGCATCGGCCCCGCGTAGGCCCCGTAATGGGTCTGCGGCGAGGGGACGAACGCGCAGTGGTTCGACTCGACCGTCTCGTCCGAGACGACGCCCGGCAAGATCAGCTTGCCGCCGCCGCCCGCGCCCCAGTGATTCGACTGCGCCTGGCCGATCGTGATCTTCAGGTCGCACTCGGCGACCGCGGTCATCAGCCACACCGGCGTGCCGCGGGAGGAGACACCGACGTACGTGTAGGCGTCCGAGTTCCGCGGCTCGTTCTGGTGGAACGGGATCCCCAGCCGCTCCATCCTGGCGAGGTTGTCGCGGCCGATCTTCTGCTCGATGTCCGACTCGGACATCGGGAAGACCTTGCCGTTCGCGCACGCGACCACCGCCGGCTTCGACGCAGCCTCGATCGCGTCGAAGACCGCCGGCAACAGCCGCGACTGCGGCGTCGGCCGGAACTGGTTGTCGATCACGACCGCAACCCTGGTCGCCGAGGCGAGCAGCTCGGAGAAGCGGGGGCCGGACACGGGCGATTCGAGCGCCGCCCGGGCCGCCTCGGTCGCGCCGGCGACGGGCTCGGGCTCGTCCGGGTAGATCGCGGCGAGCAGGTTCCCGTCCGGCACCTCGAGGATGAGCTCCTCCCGGTAGACCTTCGACTCGTCGCCGGATGCGCCGATCGTCAGCGGGTCGAGCGACTCGTACGGGATCTTCAGGCTGGCCATCACCCCTCCTCGTCGGGAACCAGTTGGAGGCTAGAGCCGGGGTGCGGTACCGTCAAGAATCATGCCGGCCACACGCATCAACCACGTCTCGATCGTGGCCGACGATCTCGAGGAGTCGGCCCGCTTCTACGAGGAACTGTTCGGGATGCAGCCGGTCGCGACTGCGAAGTTCCCCGAGAACGTGCTCTGGCTCGGAGTCGGCGACCAGCAGCTCCACCTGTTCAAGGTCGACGACAGCGCAGCGACCAAGAGGCACCACTTCGGGCTCGACGTCGACGACTTCGAGGCGGTCTACTCGCGCGCCAAGGAGCTTGGGGTGCTCGACACCCGCGCGTGGGGCGCCGCCTTCCGCGGTCACCCGATGGGCTGGGTGCAGCTGTACCTGCGCGACCCGGCCGGCAACCTCGTTGAGGTGAACTGGCCCGACGCGACCGCGCTCGACCCCGCGATCCTCGGCGAGATGACGCCGCTGGAGACCATGGCGCGCCAGGACGGCGCCGCCGCGGACGCGACGATCTACCACGCGTAGTCGTTGAAAGGCGGAAACCGCCCTGGTACGGTCGGTTTCGCTTGAGCGCCCTGGCCGCCAGGATTCCCTCGCGCGAGCAGGTCGGCTCGTACCTGACCTGGCGGCGCCTGCCGGTGCTTCTGGCGATCGGGCTCGTGCTCTTCGCGCTCGCGTACGTCCTCTTCATCTCGACGATCCCGTCCTTCGACGCGAACGGCAACACGATCAGCGACTGGCGTACGACCAACTTCGGCTCCGCCGTGCACGACCCGTCGTCGTTCCTGCGGGTCCTGCTCGACTCGATCACCTTCGCCGCCGCCCTCTTCATCGTCGCGAGCGGCTTCGCGCTGATCTTCGGGCTGATGCGGATCGTGAACATGGCCCACGGGTCTTTCTACCTGCTCGGCGGCTACATCGCCTACGAGATCCAGCAGGGGATGACCGGACACGGCTTCTCCCTGGACGGATCCGAGGTCAACACCTGGGAATGGGTCGCCCCGCTCCTGGTCGCGGCCGGGTGCATCGCCGTCGTCGGGCTGGTCGTGCAGCAGGCGTTCCTGCGGTGGAACCAGGGGCAGGAGCTCCGGCAGGCGTTGATCACGATCGCGATCTCGGTGATCGTCGCCGACCAGATCATCGCCCACTTCCCGCGGAACGTCTCCCAGGGGCAGCAGTTCGGTGGCAACGCCGTCGACCTGACCTGGCCCGGGTGGACCGACCGCTTCGTCAACCTGCACGTCGGCGGCGTCCAGTACTCGCTCGCGCGCCTGGTCGTGCTCGCGATCGGCGTCGGCGTCGCGGCCGCCCTCTGGCTCTGGCTGTACCGGACGAAGATCGGAATGGTGATCCGCGCGGGAGTGGACGATCAGAAGATGACCTCGGCGCTCGGGATCAACATCCAGAAGACCTTCGCGATCGCGTTCGTCGTCGGCTCGGCTCTGGCCGCGCTCGGCGCGACGGTGTGGGCGTCGCAGTCGAACATCACCTCGGGGCAGGACGGTGCCTGGCTTCTGAACTCGCTCGTCGTCGTGATCGTCGGAGGGATGGGCTCGATCTTCGGGGCGGCGGCGGGTGCGATCCTCTACGCTTTCGTCGCCAACTTCGGTGCGACCTACCTGCCGACGACGGGAACCGACTGCTGCACGCAGTACTCGTCGATCCTCACCTTCGTCCTGATCGCGCTCGTCCTCGCGTTCCGCCCCCGGGGCCTGTTCGGAAGAGCCGAGTGAACCCGAGCAACTGGACGACGAAGCAACAGGTCGAGCGGGCGATTGCGGCCGGGGCGATCGTGCTCGTGATCCTCTGGCCGGCAACCGGCTTGAGCAACTACTGGGCCCACACGATCCTGATCGAGACGTTCTTCTACGGGATCGCCGCCGCGAGCCTGATCTTCCTCTCCGCCTACGGCGGCATGGTCTCGCTCGCCCAGACGGCGCTGTTCGGGATCGCGGGCGTGATCATCGGCAACCTCGCGACGAAGGGCGGGGAGGGCGGCACCTCCAAGGGGCTCCACCTCGGCTGGGATCCGACCGTCTCGCTCGTCGTCGCGATCGTCCTGACCACGGTGATCGGCCTCCTCTTCGGCGCCGTCGCCGCCCGCAGCGCGGGCATCTACTTCCTGATGATCACCCTCACCTTCTCGGTGATCGCGACGTACACGCTCGGCCAGGTGACGAAGATCTCCGGCTTCTCGGGCATCGGCGGGATCAACAACTACACGCCCGGCTGGATCGGCAACGTCCTGGCGCACCCCAACCGGCTCTACTACCTCGCCCTCGGGGTCGCGATCGCCGTCTACGTACTGATCCGCTACGTGGTGCGAACGCCGTTCGGACTGACGCTCCAGGGAATTCGCGACGAGCCGATCCGGATGAGCTCGCTTGGTTTCAACGTGCCGCTGCATCGCACCCTCGCCTTCGGTTTCGCGGCCTTCCTGGCCTCGCTCGCCGGGATCCTCTATGTCTGGTGGAGCGGTCAGGTCGCGCCGGGCAACGTCGACCTGCCCGAGACGATCAACCTGCTCGTGATGGCGGTGATCGGCGGGCTCGTCCGGATCGAGGGCGCCTGGGTCGGCGCCTTCGCATTCATAGTCATCCAGAACTACGTGCGCGACTTCCACGTGCCGGGACTCAGCTTCGGCGGCACGATCTTCGGCGGCAGCTTCAACACGATCATCGGCATCATCTTCCTCGCGCTCGTGATCGTCTCACCCGACGGCGTGCTCGGCTTCTGGGACCGGGTCTCTCGTTCGAGGGAGACGTTCGGGTCGCGGCGCAGACAGGAGCCGGAGGCCGTCGAGCCGTCCTCCGGCTGAGCGGATCGGAACGACCACGCTTGCAAGTTGTCTTGTTCGCGGAGACAATCGTCCGCAAGTTCCACCTAAGAGGGAGGAGGGCATCACCAGATGAGGAGACCCATTCCGAGGAGTTGGAAGACCGGAGTCGTCCTGGTCGCGGCGGCGGTCGCGGTCACGGTGGGGGCGACCGGCTCGCTGGCTGCGTCGCATGCCAAGACGGTCAAGGTCGCGATCATGACCGACTGCAAGGGTGCATTCGCGTTCGGCTACGACTTCGACATCGGCGGCGCGCAAGGTGCGTTCGCACGGTTCGCCGGCGGTAAGACGAAGAACAAGAACAAGCCGTCCGCGGGCATGACCGGAATCAAGGTCGGCTCGACGAACGTGCAGATCGTCGGCTACGGCTGCGGAAACGACACGGTGCCGGTCGCGGTCACCGAGACCAAGCGCCTGATGGAGAAGCTCGGTGCCGACGTGATGATCGGCCCGCTGTCCGGTGACGAGGCCGTGTCGATTGCGAACTACGCCAAGTCGCATCCGACCAAGACGTTCATCATCGGCACCGCCGGATCGCAGGATCCGACGATGCAGATCGCACCGAAGAACCTGTTCCGCTACCACGGCGACGGTGCCCAGTGGAACGCGGGCATCGGCGAGATCGCGTACAAGAAACTCGGTTGGCGGAAGGCCGCAATCATCATGGACGACTACAGCTTCGGCTGGACGTCCTCGGCCGGCATGATCGCCGACTTCTGCGCGGTCGGCGGCAACATCGTCAAGCGCGTGTTCCCGCCGCTGAACACGACCGACTACGCTCCGTTCGTCCGTCAGCTCCCGCCGCCCAACCAGGTGGACGGGTACTTCTCGACGGTCGGCGGTACCGGTACGTCGGCGGTGCTGAAGGCGTTCGAGCAAGCCTATGGCAAGCTCGTTCCGAGCCAGTGGATCGGCAACCTGTTCTTCGGGTTCCTGGGTGCCGACAAGGTCGTCGCCCCGAAGCTCGTCGGCTCGTACGTGGGCGGATTCGGAAACGCCCCCGGCGTCCACACGCCGGCGATGGACGCGTATCGCGCGTTCATGAACAAGCTGTATCCGAAGCTGCCGGCTGACGACGGCTTCGTCTACAACTACTACATGGCCGGCTACGCACTGGTTCAGGGCCTGCAGAAGTCCAACGGGGCCGTGGGTGCGTCGCTCCAAGCGTCGTTGCCCCGGGCGATCAAGGGACCGTTCCAGATCTCCGGCAACGGCTTCGTGCATCTCGACAGCCGCCGTCAGGCGATCCAGGACCAGTACCAGCTCCAGCTGGTCAAGAACGCTGACGGGTCGGTCGGTCCGCAGGTCGTCGCGTACGTTCCGACCGTCGACCAGTCGTTCGGCGGTCTGTTCACGCCGACGAGCCCGCCGCCCGGGCGCACTCAGCCTCCGTGCAAGAAGGTGAAGACGCCGTGGCAGGGCAAGATCAAGGTCGTCACGAACGGCAAGATCACCAGCCAGGTGATCAAGTAGCAAGGACGTGTCCGAAGCAGTAGCAGCCGAGCACGCCGAGCCGGCCCTCCGCTTGCGGGGGGTCGGCCGGCGGTTCGGCGGCTTGCACGCCGTCCAGGAGGTGAGCATCGCAGTCGCGGCCGGCGAGCGGCGAGCGGTGCTCGGCCCGAACGGCGCCGGCAAGACGACACTCTTCAACGTCATCTGCGGCGACTTCGCCGCCACCTCCGGAACGGTCGAGCTGTTCGGCCGCGACGTCACGCATCTGCCGGCGCGCACGCGCGCGTCGATGGGGCTCGCCCGCACCTACCAGCAGTCGAGGCTCTTCGCCGGGCTGACCGTCGAGGACAACATCTATCTGTCGATCCTCGGGGTGAGCGGAGGTCACCTGCGGCCGGTGATGAGCCGGAGGGATTCGGCGATGCGCGACCGAGCACGGGAGGCCGCCCGCCGCGTCGCGATCGACCACAAGCTCGGCGAGCTCGTCGGGTCGCTGTCGCACGGCGAGCACCGCCAGGTCGGCCTCGCCGTCACGCTCGCGTCCGAGCCGAAGCTGCTGATGCTCGACGAGCCCGCCTCCGGGCTCTCGCGCGGCGAGCGCGAGCTGCTCACCGAACTGCTGCTCGCGCTCGGACCGGAGCTCACGCTGATCGTGATCGAGCACGATATGGACGTCGCGCTGCGCGTCGCCGAGCAGGTGACGATGATGCACGACGGCCGCGTGATCGTCGAAGGTACACCGGACGAGATTCGCGGCAGCCAGCTCGTGCACGACCTCTACCTGGGGCGCGGACATCACAATGAGTGACGTGATGCTCGCAGTCGAAGGGCTGAACGCGCACTACGGCAGCGCGCACGTGCTCCACGACGTCTCCTTCGAGCTCGGCGAGCAGGCGCTGGCGATCGTCGGCCGGAACGGGATGGGGAAAACGACGCTGTGCGGGGCGATCATGGGGATCAACCCGCCGCGGGCGAGCGGTTCGGTTCGCTTCGAGGGCACGGAGCTCGTCGGACGGTCCTCGCACAGGATCGCCGGCCTGGGCATCGGCTACGTTCCGCAGGGGCGTCGCCTCTTCCCGTCACTCAGCGTCGACGAGCACCTCCGGATGGTCGGCGGGCGCAACGGAAGCAATCGCTGGACCACCGACCGCGTGTACGAGCTCTTCCCCCGGCTCGCCCAGCGCAAGCGCAACGGCGGTGCGCAGCTCTCCGGAGGCGAGCAGCAGATGCTCGCAATCGGCCGGGCGCTGATGCTGAACCCGAAGCTCCTGATCATGGACGAGCCCTCCGAGGGCCTCGCGCCGGCGATCATCGAGATGCTGGTCGAGACGTTCCGCAAGCTCGAGGAGGAGGGCCTGCGGATCCTGCTGATCGAGCAGAACCTCGGCGTCGCGACGGCGCTGGCCGAGCGCCAGCTCGTCATGGTCGGCGGCGAGATCGCACTCGAGACGACGGCCGCCGAGCTCGACGGGGACCCGGAGCTCCAGCGCCGCTACCTCGGCGTCGAGCCGGTCGCCAAGTAGATGACGAGCCGGCTGCTGTCGCTGGCCGCGATCGCGGCGCTCGTTCTCGCGGGCTGCGGCGGATCGTCGGGGTCGAAGGCACCGCCCGACCTGCTGTTCGTCAGCACCGATGACGGGGACTACGCGATCTTCGGTGCCGACACCCAGGGCAAGCACGTGCGGCGGCTGACGAAGGAGAAGGGCGACCCGTCCTCGCCGAGCGGCCTCTTCTTCCAGGTCGAGCCCGCCTGGTCGCCGGACGGGCAACGGGTCGCCTTCGTCAGCAACCGCGACGGCACGCCGCACGTCTTCGTCATGCGGGCCGACGGGACCGGGACGAAGCGGCTGACCGACTCGGCGAAGAGCGACGACCATCCCACCTGGTCGCCGAACGGCAAGTACATCGTCGTCGGCCGCGAGGGCGCACTGTTCCGCATCCCGGCGGCCGGCGGCCCGGCGGTGCGGGTCGGGAAGGGGCTTGGCAACGCAGCCGACCCCGCGTACTCGCCTGACGGAACGCTGATCGCGTACGACTACCGGGAGCCGGGCTTCTCGATCCGCGAGGTGTACGTGATGAATGCGGACGGCACGGGCGCTCGACGGGTGACGAGGCTTCGCCACGTCAGCGGCCTTCCCGCCTGGTCCCCCGACGGCAAGCGCATCGCGTTCCAGAGCAACCTCCGGGGGAGCAACTACGAGATCTACTCGATCGGCCTCGACGGCAAGCGCCTCCGACAGGAGACGAGCTCGCAGATCGACACGATCGGGCCTGCCTGGGCGCCCGACGGCAGGCTCGCGTTCTCGCTCGACGGCGCTCTCTGGACGGTCGACGCCGCCGGGAACGAGGTTCAGCTGACCGCCGCGGACAACGACTCGGCGCCTGCCTGGCGGCCGGCGACGCCCTCGTAGGCGATGGCGACCGTCGTCCTCCTCGGCACGCTCGACACGAAGGGAAGGGAGTACGCCTACCTCCGCGACCGCCTGCTCGAGCAGGGGGTGGAGGTGGTGGTCGTCGACGCGGGCGTGTTCGAGCCGCTCGCGGAGGCCGACATCGGCCAGGCCGAGGTCGCCGCCGCCGTCGGTGAGGACGTTGTCGCGCTGCGCGAGGCGGGCGACCGCGGCGCCGCCGTCGAGACGATGGGCCACGGCGCCGCCGAGGTCGTGCGGCGCCTTCACGCCGAGGGGAAGCTCGACGGGATCCTCTGCGTCGGCGGCTCGGGGAACTCGTCGATCGGCGCCGCCGCGATGCGCGGCCTGCCGGTCGGCGTGCCGAAGCTGATCGTCTCGACAGTCGCCTCGGGAGACACGCGGCCGTACGTCGGCGCGACCGACGTCTCGATGACCTACTCGGTCGTCGACATCTCCGGGCTGAATCGGATCTCGGAGCGGATCCTCTCGAACGCAGCCGGATCGATCGCCGGCATGGCCAGGGTCGCGGTGCCCGAGGGCGGGGAGCGGAAGCCGCTGATCGGTGCGACGATGTTCGGCGTCACGACCCCGTCGGTGACGCGGGCGCGCGAGCGGCTCGAGGAGCTCGGCTACGAGGTGCTCGTCTTCCACGCCACCGGCACCGGCGGCCAGTCGATGGAGGCGCTCGCCCGCGGCGGATTCCTCGCCGGGGTGCTAGACATCACGACCACCGAGCTGGCCGACGAGCTCGTCGGAGGCGTCCTCTCCGCCGGCCCCGATCGCCTCGAGGCGGCGGGCGAGCTGGGGTTGCCGCAGGTCGTCTCCCTCGGCGCGCTCGACATGGTCAACTTCGGCCCGCGTGAGACGCTCCCGCCGCAGTTCGAGAGCCGCAAGATCTACGTTCACAATCCGACCGTGACGCTGATGCGGACGACGCCGGAGGAGTGCGCCGAGCTCGGCCGGCAGATCGTGCGCAAGCTGAGCGCCGCGACCGGCCCGGCCGCGCTGTACGTGCCGCTGAACGGCGTTTCGATGATCGCCACCGAGGGCGGGCCGTTCCATGATCCGGCCGCCGACGAGGCGTTGTTCGGCGCGCTGCGCGAGGGGCTCGCGCCGAACGTCGAGCTGCACGAGGTCGAGGCCGACGTCAACGATCCGGCGTTCGCCGATGCGATGGCAGACCGGCTGCACGCGCTGATCCAGGAGGCGAGATGACCAGGCCCGAGGCGCTTGCGCGGCTGCGCTCGCAGGTCGAGGACGGGAAGCCGATCATCGGCGCAGGGGCGGGCACCGGGCTCTCCGCCAAGTGCGCGGAGGCCGGCGGCTGCGACCTGATCATCATCTACAACTCCGGCCGCTACCGGATGGCCGGCCGGGGGTCGCTGGCGGGTCTGATGCCGTACGGCGACGCGAACGCGATCGTCGTCGAGATGGCCGCCGAGGTGCTTCCGGTCGTCAGGGAGACGCCGGTGCTCGCCGGGGTCTGCGGCACCGACCCGTTCCGGCTGATGCCGGTCTTCCTGGACGAGCTCAAGCGGATCGGCTTCTCCGGCGTCCAGAACTTCCCGACCGTCGGACTGATGGACGGCACCTACCGGCAGGGGCTCGAGGAGACGGGCATGGGCTACGCGCTCGAGGTGGAGATGATCCGAACGGCGCACGAGCTCGACCTGCTGACGGCGCCGTACGTGTTCACGCCCGAAGAGGCGGTGGCGATGGCGCAGGCCGGCGCCGACGTGCTCGTCCCGCACATGGGTCTGACCACCGGGGGTGCGATCGGAGCGACGAGCGCGAAGACCCTGGACGAGTCGGTCGGGCTGGTGCAGGCGATGCGCGACGCCGCCGTCGAGGTCAACCCCGACGTGCTCGTCCTCTGCCACGGGGGCCCGATCGCCGAGCCGGACGACGCCGCCTACGTGCTCGAGCGGACGACCGGTGTCGTCGGGTTCTTCGGCGCCTCGAGCATGGAGCGGCTGCCGACCGAGATCGCGATGACCGAGAACATGAAACGCTTCAAGTCAATCCCGCTAGGAGGTCCGAGATGAGCAGGTTCGTAATGGCCGGCGAGGTGGAGACGACGACGTTCGACTGGGGCACGGCGGGGATGCGGTGTGCGCCGCCCGGCACCGGTTGCAAGTCGTTGGTCGTCATGGACGTCAGGCTCGATCCCGGCTTCTTCCACGCGTTCCACAAGCACCCGGACCAGGACGAGATGATCGTCGTCAAGTCGGGCCGGGTCATCCAGTGGCTCGACGACCAGCAGGCCGAGCTCGGGCCCGGCGACTCGGTCTACATCGACAGGGACGTCGTGCACGGCTCGTACAACGATTTCGACGAGGCGGCCGAGCTTCAGGTCGTGCTCGCGCCGGCAGCCGGCGACGGCGGCTACGAGCTCGTCGACGTCTCGGGCGACGAGCCCTGGGCGTCGAGGCGATGAAGGCCGTACTGGTCAAAGAGGGAGGTGCGCTCTCCTATGAGGACTTCGACGATCCGGTCGCGGGGCCGGGCGAGGTCGTCGTCGAGCTGAAGGCGGCGGCGGTCAACCGCCGGGACCTGCTCGTCCGCAACCCGCCCGGGCCGGCGTACCAGTTCGATCTGCCGATCGTCCCCGGCTCCGACGGGGCGGGCGTGCGCCGCGACACCGGCGAGGAGGTCGTCATCTATCCGGGTCTCGGCTGGGGCGAGCGCGAGGACGCGGCCGGACCGGACTGGCGGATCCTCGGCGGCCCGGAGAACGGGACCTACGCCGAGCTCGTGAAGGTGCCGGAGGAGAATGTCTTTCCGAAGCCGGCGCGCCTCTCGTGGGAGGCGGCGGCGGCCTTCCCGCTCGCGGCGCTGACCGCGTGGCGGGCGCTCTTCCCGGTCGGCGGGCTTCACGGCGACGAGTCCGTGCTCGTCCTTGGGGCCGGCAGCGGCGTGTCGACGATGGCGGTGTCGCTGGCGGTGCAGGCCGGCGCGCGCGTACTTGTCACCTCGTCCAGCCAGGAGAAGATCGAGCGTGCAAAGGAGCTCGGCGCCGCGGGAGGGGTGCTCTACACGGAGGAGGGCTGGCCCGAGGCGGTCGGGCCCGTCGACCTTGTCCTCGATTCGGTCGGTTCGACCTGGCGCGAGTCGCTACGGGCGCTGCGCAAGGGCGGTCGGCTCGTCGTCTTCGGCGGCACCGGCGGCCCCGAGGTGACGCTCGACGTGCGCGCGCTGTATCTCGGGTGGCAGTCGATCCGCGGGACGACGATGGGCTCGCCGCGCGACTTCGCCGGTCTGCTCCGGATGGTCGGCGAGGGCCTGTGGCAGCCGGTGATCGACAGCGTGCGTCCGCTGGCCGAAGCCGAGGCGGCGCACGACCGGATGAAGGCGGGCGAGCACTTCGGCAAGCTCGTCCTCGCCGTGTCCTGACCGGCCAACGTCCCGGTGTCAGACACCGCGCGCGACAGTGTCGCGGGTTGTCGCGACGCACCGGGTTTGCAGGAGATTCCCATGGCCAACAGGACGTGTCCCGGTGTCCGACACCGGGCCAATGGCCCGAAGGGCCATTGGCCCGGCTCAGGCGGCGACGGCCGCGCCGCGAATGAAGCTCGCCTCGTGCCCGCGGGCGTTCGCCTCGCGCAGCTCGTCCTCGTCGAGGGCGCCGATCCGCAAGAGCAGCTCGAGCTCGTCGCGCAAATGAGTGCGCATCATCTCCGGGCCGTCGGTGGCGATCGTGAAGCGGACGCCGTGCTCGACGAAGGAGCGGAAGGTGGCGCGGATCGCGTCCTCGCCGGCCAGGGCCTTCGTCAGCAGGTTCGAGGTCGGGCAGATCTCGAGCACGATCCCGAGTTCTTGCAGCTGCGCCATCAGTGCCGGCTCGCCCGCGGCGAGGATCCCGTGGCCGATCCGGTCGGGTCGCAGGGTCTCGACGACTTCGCCGATCTCCTCGACCCCGTGCTCCCCGCCCTCCTCGCCGACGTGGATGGTGACGCCCAGGCCTGCCGCCCGCGCCTCCTCGACCAGCGGGGCGAGCTGCGTGTAGCGGTACCGCTCCCCACCGGGACGAGGCCCGGCGATGTCGATTCCGACGATCCCCCGCGCCGCGTAGCGGATCGCCTTGTCGACGATGATCGCGTTCTGCCGCTCGTCGAAGGTGCGGTCCATCATCAGGATCAGCCCGGCGCGCACCTGCGGGTACTCCAGGCTCGCCCGGTCGAGGCCTCGGGCCGCGGCCATGATGATGTGGTCGAGGTCGCGCTCGCCGCCACGGTTCCGCTTCATCGGATTGAAGCGAAGCTCGAACGTCGTGATCCGCTGCGACCGGTACGCGCCTCCGATCGCCGCGTGCACCGACCGCTCCACCGCCAGCGGGCTCGACTGGATCAGCTCCGTCCAGTGGTAGATCGCGTCGAGCGCGTCCAGGTCGGCTACTCCGCGAGGGTCGGAGACGGTGACGAGGCGCTCGAACTCCCAGTAGTCCTTCACCGGCAGGGCGATCCCCTGCTCGTGGGCGAGGCTCCAGAGGATCTCGGAAGCGACCGACCCGCCGAGGTGGGTGTGCAGCTCGGCCAGGCCCTCGTCGTACACGGGCCGAGCATAACCGCGTCATAGACTCCACCCCGTGAAGGTGGGCATCGTCGTCCCGTTCTCGTGGTCCTTCTGGGGCGCGGTGCTCGAGCACGCCGAGCTCAAGGCGGACGCCCTGCTCGCCCGAGGACTCGAGGTGAAGATCATCATCGGCAACGATCCGCCCGGAACGTTCACCCGCGCGCTGCATCCCCGCCACGGGCGGCACGGCGACCCGCCGCCCGAGGTGATCCCGGTCGGCCGAACCGTGATCGTGCCCGCGAACGGCTCCCTGCCCAACCTCGTGCTCAGCCCGAGCGTCCCCTTCAAGCTCAGGCGCGTGTTCGACCGGGAGCAGTTCGACGTGCTCCACCTGCACGAGCCGATGACGCCGGCGATCTGCGTCTCCACGCTCGCGCAGGCACGGTGCGCGATCGTCGCCACCTGGCACGCGGCGGGCGCGCTGGGCTGGATGAGGTTCGGCCTGCCGCTGTGGGGGAAGGGGTTGCTGGAGCGGATCGACCACCGGATCGCCGTCTCCGAGCAGGCGCGGGAGTCGGCGCTGCGCTGGTTCCCCGACTGGGACTTCGAGGTGATTCCGAACGGCGTCCTGATCCCCCCGACGGCCGACTCCGCCGACCGGCAGAACAGCGTCGTCTTCATCGGCCGGCACGACCCGCGGAAGGGGATGCCCGTACTGCTCCGTGCATGGCCCGACGTCCACCGGCGCACCGGCGCCCGTCTCCGGCTCGTCGGCGCCGATCCGCTTGCGGTGCAGCTCCTGCTCGCCCGCCAGCGCATTCAGCGCGACGGCATCGACATCCTCGGCTTTCTCCCTCAGGAGGAGTTGACCCGTGAGCTCCACGCCGCGAAGGTGCTCGCGGCGCCGTCGATCGGGATGGAGAGCTTCGGGATGGTGCTGACCCGCGCGTTCGCCTGCGCGGTGCCGGTGGTCGCCTCCGACATCCCGGGCTACCGGGCCGTGATGACGGACCGCACGGGCATCCTCGTGCCGCCGGGCGACCATCGGGCTCTCGCCGACGGCCTCGTTTCCCTGATCGAGGACGAGCCTCGCCGGCGCCTGCTCGGCGAGACTGCGCGGCGGATCGCGATCGAGCGATACTCGTGGGACCGGATCGCCGGGCGCCTCCACGAGATCTACGAGAACGTCGCTGCATGAGGCTCCGTCCTCGCATTCCACGGTCGCCGTGGACGCGCGTCGCGATCGCCCTCGCCTTCCTCTGCGGAGTTGGTGCTCTCCTCTGGTGGCACGGGCCGAAATGGAGCGACTTCGGCGATGCGTTCACCTCGGTCGTCTGGGGATGGGTCGCCGCCGCGGTCGGGCTCAACCTGCTATCGGTCGTCGCCCGAGCGGCCGCGTGGGAGACCGTGATCCGCTCGGCGATGCCGCCGCCGCACCCGCGCTCGGTGCTTGTCTTCTCGGCGTTCTCCGTCGGCCTGCTCGCGAACGCCGTGCTGCCCGGGCGCGTCGGCGAGCTGGCGCGCGTCGCCGTCCTCACCCGCAAGCTGAACGGCCGCCGGAAGGGGCTGTGGCCGACCCTCGTCGGCAGCGTCTTCGCGCATCGTGTCTTCGACCTCGTTCCCGTCGCCTTGCTCGTCGTCTGGGTGCTGATCACGGCGAAGATCCCGGGCTGGGCGTTCACCAGCCTCGCCGCCGTCCTCTCGATCGGCGTCGCGCTCTTCCTGTTCGCCTTCGCGACCGCCCGCCACCACGGGCGCACGCGGCTCGAGGGGATGGGCACGGCGCGCCGCGTGGTCACGATGGCGCGCCTCGGGCTCGGTGTGATGCGAAGGCCGGGCCCGGCTGCGCTGGCGATCCTCGGTCAGTGCGCGGGGTGGACGTGCCAGCTCCTCGCGGTCTACACAACGATGCGCGCGTTCCACATCCACGAAGCCCTCCCCGCAGCCGGGCTCGTCCTCCTGCTGATGAACGTCGCGACGATCGTGCCGCTCTGGCCGGGCAACGTCGGCCTCGTGCAGGTTGCCGTGGCAACCCCGCTGATCCAGTACGGCGTCGACTACGGTCGAGGGATCGCCTTCGGCTTCGGCCTCCAGGCGATCGAGGCGTCGGTCGGCGTCGGTGTCGGCCTGATCTTCCTCGGCCGGGAGGGGCTCTCGTTTGCGCGGCTGCGCGAGATGCCGGGGGCGGCCTCGGCCGACGAGGACGACTCCGACCGGCAATCCGACGGGACTCCTGCGCATGCCGCGCGCGCTCGCGTGCCCGGCTAGCCTGAAGGGTGTTCTCCGGGCATCCGCTGCCGCGGATGCCCTAGTGGCGGGCTTTCGTGTCGCCGGCGTCGAGGCCGACTCGCTTCCGATCGCGGACGGCGGCGAGGGCACGCTCGGTGTGCTCTGTAGCGTGACCGAGCCCGTCGAGGTCGTCGACGCCTTCGGGCGCCCCCGGACGGCGAGGGTGGGCGTCCTTCCGGACGGGACCCGGGTGGTCGAGGCCGCACAGGCGATCCCCCTCGACCCCGGCCGCTTGGATGTGCTCGCCGCGTCCAGCCGTGGCCTCGGCCTGTGGATCGGTGGTTACAGGGACTGTCCCCTGGTCGTGGCCGTCGGCGGCACGGCGACAATGGACGCTGGCGCGGGCCTGCTCGAGGTGCTCGCCGAGCTCCCGGGACCGACGCGGGTGCTGTGCGACGTGGCCACGACGCTCTACGACGCCCCGCGCCTGTTCGGGCCGCAGAAGGGCGCGAGCCCGGACGAGGTCGCCGAGCTCGAAGAGCGGTACCGCGCGATCGCCGAACTGGCGCCGTATGCGAGGATTCCCGGTTCCGGTGCCGCCGGCGGCCTGGGGGCGGCGCTTGCCTTCCTCGGCGCCGAGCTGGTGGCGGGAGCTGACGCCGTTCTCGATCTGATCGGCTTCGACCCGGCTCCCTACGACCTGGTCGTCACCGGCGAAGGGAGCGTGGACGAGACGACGTGGGAAGGGAAGGCGCCGTCGGCGGTGGTGGCCCGCTGCGGGTCGCAAGGGGTTCCCTGTGTCGTCTTCGGCGGACGTGTCTCAGGGACAGTCCCTGTGACCGCCCGTCCACAGGCGCTCAGCGGCGAACCGGCCAGGGCACGCGAGGACCTCGTCGGGCTCGGAGAGCGGCTAGGAGCCGCGCTGAGCTTCGCGTAGCAGCTTGGCCAGGGCCTGGAGGAGCTGCCAGGCGACGGTGGCGTTCTCCTCGACGAACGGGCGGAAATCCCACGAGGTCATCCCGTACGCGGTCACGTCGGTGTTCGCCGTCACCGTTGCCGAGCGTGCCCCGTCGTCGATCAGCGCGATCTCGCCGAAGTACTCGCCAGGACCACCGCTGCCCTTCTTCACGTCGCCGATGCTGTAGGTGACGGTCCCCTCGCCGATCACGAAGAAGCCGACGCCACCCTCCCCCTCCTTGGCAATCGTCTCGCCGGCCGAGAACCGCCGCTCCTTGAACGAGCGCGCGAGGCGTTCGAGGTCGCGGCCGGACACGTCTGCGAAGAGTGGAATGGAGCGAATCAACTCGACCGGAGCTGTCATACGGTCGAGCTTATCGTTCGGGGCGGGTCGCGTCGACCCGCTTCGCGAGTTCCTCGATCTTGCCCTCGGCTGCGCTCAGCTGCTCGGCGCAGAAGCGATGGAGCTCTTCGCCGCGTTCCCACAGCTGGAGCGCCTCGTCGAGCCCGGTCTCGCCGCGCTCGAGACGCTCGACGATCGCCTGGAGCTCCTTCTCCGCCTCTTCGTAGGTCATTCGACCCGGGCTCCGAACGAGCCGTCGGCGACCTCGACCGCGATCCGGTCGCCCGGAGAGACCGAGCCCGCGGAGCGGACGATTCCGCTCGGATCGCGCACGATCGCGTAGCCACGCTCGAGCGTGGAGCGCGGCGAGAGCGCGCGCAGGCGTCCACCCGACTGAGCCAAGCTCGCCCGGCGCCGCTCGACGAGAAGCTCCGGCGCGCGCCGAAGGCGCTCACGCACGCTAGCCAGGCGCTCGGCTCGCCGCTCCAGTGCGCGGTGCCCGCCGCGACCGAGAGCAGCGCGCGAGCGGGCGAGCCCGGCGAGAAGGTCGTCGAGGTCCGGGACGACGAGCCGGCCCGCCGCGGTCGGCGTGGAGGCCCGCCGATCGGCGGCAAGGTCGCAGAGCGGCGTGTCCTGCTCGTGGCCGATCGCCGTCACCACCGGCACCGGAGAGTCGGCGACGGCGCGGACGAGCCGCTCGTCGTTGAAGGGAAGGAGGTCGTCGAAGCTGCCGCCTCCGCGGGCGAGGATGACGACGTCGACCTGGTCGGCCGCGGAGATCGCACGCAGCGCCTCGACCATCGCCGCCGCCGCGCGCGGTCCCTGGACGAGTGTCTCGGCGACGACCACCCGCGCCGGAGGGAAACGCGTCTGGATCGCGATCAGCACGTCGCGCCTCGCGGCCGCATCGCTGCCGGTGACGAGGCCGATCCGGCGCGGAAGGCGCGGCAGGGGGCGCTTGCGGCTCTCGGCGAAGAGGCCCTCCGCGGCGAGCTTTGCCTTCAGGCGCTCGAGCGAGGCCAGGTGCTCACCGAGCCCGAACCGCTCGATCGACAGCGCGCGCAGCCGCAGCTCGCCCTTCTGCTCCCACAGCTCGGGTCGGCCGTAGACATGGACCCGCTCGCCGTTCGCGAGGTCGAGGCGGAG
Organism: uncultured Actinomycetes bacterium; assembly: GCA_963803325.1. Lineage (GTDB taxonomy): Bacteria > Actinomycetota > Thermoleophilia > Gaiellales > Gaiellaceae > DATBLE01. The sequence continues at coordinate 874,916 of CAWDLU010000001.1, forward strand.
CGCGTCGAACTGCCCGCGTGGCATTCCCGCCGCCAGGCTGGCTCCGGTGTCTGGATCCTTGAGCGTGAAGAAGACCGTCTGCCAGGCAGGCTGCCGCCGCAGCTCGGTCACCTCGCCTTCGACCCAGATCGTCGGCAGCCTGGTCAGCCACTGGGCGACTCCGCGATTGAAGGCGCCCACCGTGTAGACGCTGCGGTCGCCGTAGACAATCGGCTCGACCTTCATCGAGCTCATCGTACGGCCGCCGCCTGTGACGGAGCGCTACAGGAGGATCCGCGCCGCGGTTTCGTGGGCGCAGCCGGAGCCGACGAGCTCGACCGCTGTGTGGAGATCGGCGTCGCTGTCGGCCAGCTTCTCGGCGAGCGGCAGCGGGTAGCCCGCCTCGATCAGCACGTGCAGGCGCCAGCCCTGCACCTTCGCGCGCTCGGTCTGCTGATCGGTTTCGATGATCTGGGTCATCTCGCTCACGCGGCTCTCGTTCGCCCTTTCGTAGACGATCCCTCTCGGCGAAAGTTGGCCCCTTCAGTCGCCCCGGCGGCTGCCGGGGAGCCCGGCGAGACTGTCCATCCGCCTGCTGACGGACGCCTCGAGCTCCGCGAGCCGCTGCTCCATTGCGGCGGTCAGGCTCTCGATCCGCCGCTCGATCCGGCCGCCGCCAGACTCGTTGAGCTGCGCCAGCCGCTCGGCGAGCAGTCGCTCAGCCTGCCGGGAGAATGCTTCGACCGCGCGGTCGAGCTCGCGGGAAAGCCTCCTCCCGGCCTCTTCCTGCGTCCCTCGAATCGTCGTGTTGAACTCGACCGCCGCCGCTTCGGTCAGGCGGCTCGCCTCGCGGCCGACCGAGCGCTCGACCTGATCGACGAGCCGCCGCTCCATGTCGGCGAACGTCTCGCTCAGCTTGCGAGCCGACTCGGTCAGCTCTCGGTCGACCTGCTCGGTGAGGCTGCGCTCCCGGTTGCGGAGCCGATCTGCGACTTCGTGCAGTGCGCGGCGCCGTTCGGCGGCGTGCGTCTCCAGCTCGTTCGCCGCGTTCTCCACCGCATCCTTGATCTGCCGCTCCATCTCCTGCCGGACACGGGCGAGCGCGTTTCGGTGCTCCTCGGTGTCGGAGACCAGCCGCTCGGTCTCGGCCGCAAAGCGCGACTCGGCGTCGGACATCAACTGGCGCTGGCGCTGTTCCAGACGGGCGAGCTGCGTTGCCAGCCCCTCGCGGATCCGCTCGAGGTCCTGCGACCAGGCGGTCAGCTTTCCCTCGATCTGCTTCTGTGCGCCGATCAGCCGCCCGGTGAGCTCGGTCAGGACCCGCTGCTCCGACCGGACGAGCTCGTCACGACGCTCCTCCCCGAGCCGCCGGTGCTCCTCCGCGAGCAGCGCGCTCGTCTCGGCGCGCGTGACCGAGAGCGTGCGCTCGAGCTCGGCCTCGCGCTGGGCCGCCTCGGTGTCGACGAGCTCCTGGAGGCGGCGCTTCGCCGCGGCGAGCAGCTGATCGTCGGACTGGCGCTTCCGGAACATCCCTGCCCACCATGGTAGGCAACTATCTTGCGGCGGTGGACCTGTACGCCGAGCTCGAGCGGGTCGCCGCGGCCGCACTGAGACTCGCCTCGCCGGGAGAGGAGCTCGCCGGTGTGATCCCGACCGAGCCGGAGCTGGGCCGGCGCGTCTACCTCTGCGCCTTCGACGGTCGGTCGCGCGCCTGGGCGGCGCTGGACGACGACGGGCGGATGCTCACCGACCGGTCGCTCATTCGGAGTGCGGTCTCGATCGCCGCCATGTGCGAGCTGGCCGGGGAGTCGGCCGGAGGCGGCAACCTCGAAGAGCTGCGGGCTCAGCTCGCCTCGACGCGGATCGTCGAGCAGCTCGAGGGGGTCGAGGAGGCGGAGGCAGCGGCGATCGAGCTCGAGCGGGTGCTCGGCATTCCGCCGCGCCTGGCGACGGCCGGCTACCTCGACGCGGTCGGGGCGGCGGCCCGCCGGCTGGAGCAGGCGCTCGGCGAGTGGCGCGCCTCTCCGTTCGCCGAGGCGATGAAGCAGGCGCCCGCAGTCGTCGCCGAGCTCGCGCGCGACGTCGAGGCCGGCTACAAGGGCGAGCTCGCGTAGCTACGCTCCCGTCATGGAAGGCGGCTTCAACTTCCCGTTCGGGGGCGACCCCGAGGAGCTGATGCGTGGCCTCCGCGAGTTCGCCGAGCAGCAGGCCGAGTCGGTCGCCGAGGCTCAGCGTGAGCAGTTCGCGACCCTGACGCTGAACACCGCCGTCGAGCTGACCGCCGCCGCGCTCGGCCGCGTGGAGGCCCCCGGCGGCCCGGACGAGCAGGCGCTCGCCCTGCGCGACGCCATGCGCGTGCTCTTCCCCGAGGCGGTCGCGCTTGTCAGCGCGGCGCGCCAGGGGTTCATGCGCGAGCCGTAGCCCGCGGCTTCTTCGGCTGAGTCGCCCGGAGGAGGAACTCGGTCGGCAGGCGCGGGTCGAGCCGTCCGCCCGCCTCCTTCGGCGGGGGCGGCAGCTCTTCGAGTGCGGTCAGCCCGAGCCCCGCCTCGGCGACGGCGACCACGATCTGACCGAGGCGCCAGCGCCCCTCGTCGAAGTAGCTCGCCCGCCAGCGCAGGTCGACCGGGTCGACGCACGCGGCGACCGGGTGCCGGTCGTAGAGGAAGAGCTGGCCGTTCGCTCGCAGCGCGGCGGCGAGCGCGGAGGCGAATGGGCCGAGCTCGACGATACCGGCGAGCGAGCCCTCGCCGGCGTAGACGAGCGCGAAGCGGCCGCGGCGCAGCTGGAGGGGAAGCTCGTTCAGATCGGCCTGGAAGAAGACGGCGTCGGGAGCCCGTTCGCGCGCGGCGGCCAGCGCCCGCTCGGACGGGTCGACGCCCGTGACGAGCGCTCCGAGCGAGTTCAGCTCGGCGGACGCCTCGCCGGCTCCGCACGGGAGGTGCAGCACATGCCTCCCGTTCAGGTCCGGCAATCGTTCGCGCACGGCGCCGGGCAGACCGCCGCTGCGGCCGTCTCCGTAGCGGTCGTCCCAGGCCCTCATGTTCCGCTCGGTCGGCCACATGCCGGGGCGCTAGACCACGAGCGAGAAGCCGCCGTCGACGATCAGCGTCTGCCCGCAAATCATGCCGGCCTGGGCCGAGCAGAGGAACAGGACCGCGTCGGCGATGTCGCGCGGTTCGACCAGGCGGCCGGCCGGGGTCCGCTTCAGGCTCGAGGAGAGCATGTCCTCGCGGTTCGGAAAGTGATCGAGCGCGCCGGTCTCGACCACTCCCCCGGAGACGGCGTTGACGCGGATCCCGCGCGGAGCGAGCTCGACCGCGAGGTAGCGGACGAGCGCCTCGAGTGCCGCTTTCGAGGCTCCGACCAGGACGTAGTTTTCGAGCACCCGCGTCGAGCCGAGGCTGGAGACGCCCACGATCGACGCCCCGGTCGGCATCCGGGGTGCGGCAGCGCGGGCGAGCGAGAGAAACGCGCGGGCGTTCGCCGCCAGCGTCCAGTCGAAGTGCTTGTCCGAGGTCTCGAGGGCGGGGCGGATCACGCCGGTGGCGGCGCAGTGGACGAGGGCGTCGAGCGGCCCCAGCTCCGCCACCTTCGCGGCGACGCGCGGCGACGCGACGTTCCCGCGCACGAGGAGCGGCTCGGCGCCGAGCTCGCGCAACCCGTCGGCGGCCTCCTCGGCCGCGGCGTCGTCGCGGAGGTAGCCGAGCGCGACGCGTCTGGCGCCCTCCTCGGCGAAGCGGCGTGCGATCGCCCGCCCGATGCCGCGGGTGCCGCCCGTCACCAGGACGGCCTCGAGCGTCACCTCGAGCGGGGGAGCGGCGAATCCGCGGGCGCCGAGCTGGGGATCTCCGCCCAGCCGGGACGCGTGCGCGGCTCTCTCGGCCCCTGGTCCGCCTTCGACGAGGCGTGGCCGAGCCGGTCGAGCAGCTCCATCTTCTCCTCGGCGTAGCGGCGCACCGGGTTGTCCTCCGGCAGGTCGAGCACGAGCTGCTCGATTCGCGCGCGCAGCTGGTAGGCGAAGTGGGGCGTCGCGGGCCCGACGAGGGCGTCGATCTCCTCGATCGTCGGCACGGCGGAAGCGTAGTGGATGGATAGGTTGCGACGGTGCGGCGTCCGAGCCCGGTCGACCTGATGTTGATCGCGACGATCGTGATCTGGGCGTTCAACATCACGGTGACGAAGTACGTGCTCACGCACGGCTTCAGGCCGCTGGCGTACGGGGCGACTCGCTACGGTGCCGCCGCGCTGCTGGCCGCGGCGGTCGCGTTCGCGCTCGAAGGCTCGCTGCGAGTCGGCGGCCGGCGGACGTCCGCGCTGGTCGCCGCGGCCTCGGTCTTCCTGCTCGTCAATCAGTTCGCGTTCGTCTACGCGCTCGAGCTCGGGTCGGCGACGACGGTTGCGCTGATCCTCGGCACGACGCCGATCTTCGCCGCGCTCGTCTCCTCGGCGGTCGGGCTGGAGAAGCTCCAGGGGAGGTTCTGGATCGCGACCGCGATCGGGTTCGGCGGCGTCGCCCTGGTCGCGGTCGGCTCGGGTGGAGACCTCTCGGCCGACCTCGGCGGCGACCTGCTGGCGGTGGCGTTGGCGGTCTCGTGGGCCGTGTACTCGGTGACGATCGCGCCGCTGATGCGCATGTACTCGCCGTACCGGATCAGCGCGGTCGTCCTGCTCGTCATGTGCGTGCCGTTCCTCGCAGCCAGCTCACCTCAGATCGCACGACAGGACTACGGGTCGCTCGGATCGCTCGTCTGGGTCTCGCTCGCATTCGCGATCGTCGGCCCGCTCGCACTGACGAACGTCCTCTGGTACACGGCGATCCACCACGTCGGCCCGGCGCGGGCGACGCTGTTCGCGAACGCGCAGCCGTTTCTCGCCGCCGTGTTCGCGCTCGTGATCCTGTCCGAGCACCTGCACTGGCTCCAAGTCGTGGGCGGTTTCACGATCCTGGGCGGGATCGTGCTCGAGCGCCGCTGGCGGAGGACTTCGGTCGAGGCGCCGCTGGTCGAGTAGGCACCGCGCCTCGGTCACACCTCGAATCCGGTGTCTGACACTTTGTCATGGCCACTAGGCCGTGGGAATGTGCTGCAAAGCGGGGCCTGTGGAGCATTCGTGCTTGTTTCGAGTGCGGTGTCTGGCACCGGAGGGCGAACCGCCGCGGCGATAAGATCAGGACGTGACTGCGCGCGACCCGATGCCGCTCGAAGGCTGGGACCACGTCGAGCTGTGGGTCGGGAACGCAAAGCAGGCCGCCTACTTCTACGAGACCGCGTTCGGATTCGCCCGCCGGGCCTACTCGGGGCCCGAGACCGGGGTCCGCGACCGTGCCTCGTACGTGCTCCAGCAGGGCGACGTCCGGCTCGTGCTGACGAGCCCGCTCGGCGCCGACCACGAGATCATGCGTTTCGTCGCCAGGCACGGAGACGGCGTGCGCGACATCGCGCTGCGCGTCCCGGACGCCGGTGAGGCTCACCGGCTCTCGCTCGAGCGCGGAGCGCGCGGAGTACGCGAGCCCGAATGGCTCGAGGACGAGTTCGGCCGAGTCGAGGTCGCCTCGATCGCAACCTACGGGGACGTCGTCCACACCTTCGTCAACCGCGCCGACTACGCCGGGCCGCACGTGCCCGGCTACGCCGACCGGCAGGAGGCCGACGGCGGCGGCGGCGTCGGGCTGCGCAATCTCGACCACTGCGTCGGGAACGTCGAGCTCGGGAAGATGGACGAGTGGGTCGGCTTCTACGAGCGCGTCCTCGGCTTCGAGAACATCGTCCACTACGACGACGAGCAGATTCACACCGAGTACTCGGCGCTGATGTCGAAGGTGATGGCGGACGGAGAAGGGAAGATCAAGTTTCCGATCAACGAGCCGGCCGAAGGACGGCGGAAGAGCCAGATTGCGGAGTACCTCGACTTCAACGCAGGTCCCGGCGTCCAGCACGTCGCCGTTCAGACCGACGACATCGTCCACACGGTCGAGGCGCTGCAGGAGCGGGGCGTCGCCTTCCTCCAGACCCCTGACGCCTACTACGAAGAGGCGTTCGACCGCGTCGGCGAGATCGACGAGTCGTGGGGCGACCTGCGCCGGCTGGGGATCCTCGTCGACCGCGACGAGGACGGTTACCTCCTCCAGATCTTCACGAAGCCGACCCAGGACCGGCCGACCCTCTTCTTCGAGGTGATCCAGCGCCACGGCGCGCGCACGTTCGGCGAGGGCAACTTCAAGGCGCTGTTCGAGGCGATCGAGCGCGAGCAGGCCCTGCGCGGCAACCTGTGAGAGCGGTCGCGGCCACCTCGCCGGTACCGGTCTGGTCGCGGCCGCCGCGCAGCTGTCGGTGAAGCTGCCGTTGCGGTCGCCGCGATGCTGACGGGAAAGCGGTCCGGAACGGAGCACTAGCCTTCAGGCTGTGAGCCCGCAGCGCCGTACCGCGCTCGCCTCGGTCGCAGCCGCCTGCGTGCTGATCGCGCTGAAGCTGACCGCCGGCATCGCGAGCGGCTCGCTCGGCCTCGTCTCCGAGGCCCTCCACTCCGGCACCGACCTGATCGCGGCGCTGCTCACCTTCTTCGCCGTCGGGGTTTCCCACCGCCCGGCGGACGAGCAGCACCAGTACGGACACGGAAAGGCCGAGCATCTCGCGGCGCTCTTCGAGGGGTCGGTGCTCGCGGCGGTCAGCGCCGGCGTCGCCGGTCTGGCGGTCGCCCGTCTCGGAGGGTGGATCGAGATCAGCGTCGATCCGGCCTGGTGGGCCTTCGTCGTCGTCGGACTCGTGCTCGCGATCGACGTCTCCCGTACGCTCGTCTCGCTGAAGACGGCGCAGAGGTTCCACAGCGCCGCGCTGCTCTCGAACGCGGTCCACTTCGGCAGCGACTTCGCCGGCTCGCTCGCCGTGCTGGTCGGCCTCGTCGGCGTGCGGGCCGGCTGGCCCGCCGGCGACTCGGTCGCCGCGCTCTTCGTCGCGGCGCTCGTGCTGAGCGCGGCTCTGCGGCTGATGCGGCGCAACGTGGACGTGCTCATGGACCGCGCGCCGGCGGACGCCGAGGCGGCGGCGCGGGTCGCGATCGCCCAGATCGAGCCGGCGGTGACGCTGCGACGGCTGCGGATGCGCTCCGCCTCCGGGCGGCACTTCGCCGACGTCGTGATCGCCGTCCCCCCGGACTCGGCCGTCGGGCAGGGACATGCCGCCGCGGACGAGGTCGAGCGGGCGGTGCAGCGTGCGCTCCCCGAGACCGACGTCGTCGTCCACGTCGAGCCGGGAGAGGAGGCGGCGCTCACCCGGGAGCTCGCGCATGCGGCGGCGATGCACGTCCCGCGGGTACGCGAGATTCACAACATCAGCGTCCTCAAGGTCGCGGGGCGCACCGAGGTCTCGCTGCACCTCAAGCTGCCGGGAGACCTGTCGCTCGACGAGGCGCACGCGGTTGCGAGCGAGGTCGAGACGGCGATCGAGAAGGCGCTGCCACAAGTGGACTCCGTGCGCACGCATCTCGAGCCCCTCGCCGAGGAGGCCGAAGGCCATGCTCCGCCGCGCGTCGAGGTTGCGCACGATGCCGAGGCGGTGACGCGAATCGTTGTCGAGCGGACGGGCGAAGCGCCCCGCGAGCTCCGGTTCCTCCAGACCGTCGACGGGCTCGTCGTCTTCCTCACGCTCGGGCTCGACTCTTCCGTCCCGCTCGCCGACGCCCATGCACGTGCAAGCGAGGTCGAGGAACGGATCCGGAGCCGGCTCCCCGAGATCTCGGAGATCATCGTGCACACCGAGCCCTAGATGAAGCTCTGCATGTTCACCCCGAAGGAGACCGGACTCGAGCGCGGCTGGCCGGGCCGGATCGAGGGCGACCGGGTGGTTCAGCTCGCCGCTCAGACGCTCCAGGCGTTCTTCACCGGCGGCGGCCGGGCGCGCGAGCATGCCGAATACCGGCTCGAGGACGTGCTGCTGCGTGCCCCGATCGCGCGTCCGCCGGCCGTCCGCGACTTCTACGCCTTCGAGCAGCACGTGAAGACGGCGCGCGCCGCTCGCGGGCTGGAGGTGCCGCCCGAGTGGTACGAGCAGCCGGTGTTCTACTTCTCCAATCCGGCGGCGATCTTCGGGCCGGAGGACGAGATCCCGTACCCCGGAGGCACGGAGGAGCTCGACTACGAGCTCGAGGTGGCGGCGATCGTCGGCGCCGACGGCGAGATCGGCGGCTTCACGGTGCTGAACGACTGGTCGGCGCGCGACCTTCAGCGGACGGAGATGAAGGTCGGGCTCGGCCCGGCCAAGGGGAAGGACTTCGCCACGAGCCTCGGGCCGGTGGTGGTCACGCCCGACGAGTTCGACGGCTCGAGCGCGACGATGGTCGCCCGCGTGAACGGCGAGGAGCGCTCGCGCGGCGAGCTCGCCGACCTGTACTTCACGTGGGAGCGGATGGTCGCGCACGCGGCCAGGAACACCGTCCTGCGTCCGGGCGACGTGCTCGGCTCGGGCACCGTCGGCACCGGCTGCATCCTCGAGCTCGGCGACGGACGCTGGCTCCAGCCGGGGGACGTGGTCGAGCTCGAGGTCGAGGGGATCGGCGTGCTGCGGAACACCGTGGGCCCGCGTGGCTGAGATCGCGGTCGTCGGCGCCGGGGTGAACGGCCTCGCCACCGCCCACGCCCTCGCGAAGGCCGGACGCGACGTCGTCGTGTACGAGCAGTTCGAGCCCGGCCACGCGCGCGGCTCGAGCCACGGCCGCACCCGCATCTTCCGGCTCGCCTATCCCGAGGTGACGTGGGTGCGGCTGGCGCTCGAGGCGCTCGCCGGCTGGCGCGCGCTGGAGGAGGAGGCGGACGAGCAGCTGCTCGTCCTCAACGGGCTGCTCGAGCTCGTCCGCGAGCCGGCGCAGAGCTCCCGGGGCGCGCTCGAGGAGTGCGGCGTCGCCTGCGATCTGCTCGCCGCCGGCGAGGTGCAGGAGCGCTTCGGGGTCACCCCGGGCGAGGGCGCGCTCGCGCTCTTCCAGCCCGAGGCGGGCGTCGTCTACGCAGAGCGCGCCCTGCGCGCGTTCGCGCGCGACATCCGGCTCATGACGGGCCGGCGCGTGGAGTCGCTCGAGGATCTCTCCGAGCCCGTCGTGGTCGTCACCGCCGGGCCGTGGGCGCGCAGGTTGCTCGCCGGTGCAGGGATCGACCTGCCCGTGGTCGAGACGCGCGAGACGGTCGCCTACTTCCGGCTCGATGGCGAGGTCCCGTCGGTGGTCGTCGAGATCGTCACCCGCGGGCACGGCTTCTACTCGCTGGCCGATCCGCTGTACGGGTTGAAGGTGGGGAGCCACATGCGGGGGAATCCCGCCGATCCGGACGAGGAGCGCGGGCCCGATGAGGCCACCGTCCGCGAGATCGCCGAGTGGACCGCCGCCCGCTTCCCGAAGGCCGACCCGGAGCCCGTGCGGGCCGAGACCTGCTTCTACACGACCACCGACGACGAGCGGTTCATCCTCGAGCGGTACGGGCGGATCGTCGTCGGCTCGGCCTGCTCGGGCCACGGCTTCAAGTTCGCGCCGGCGACCGGCGGGCGGCTGGCGGCGCTGGCAGTCGAGGCTCTGGGCTAACTATCCTCTCGCCATGCCGATGTACCAGCGGCTCGGCGACGTGCCGCGCAAGCGTCACATCCAGTTCCGGGAAAACGGCACGCTCCTGACCGAGGAGGTCTTCGGGCTGGAAGGCTTCTCGGGGAACGAGTCGATCCTCTACCACCTCCAGTCGCCCTGCCGCATCCGCGAGCTCGGCGATTTCGAGCCGATCGAGCGCGACGAGTGGGTGCCCGACGCGCACGCCCACCGGCACCTCCGCACCTACGACACGGTCCCGGAGGACGGCGACCCGATCTCCGGCCGGCGGCTGCTGATGTGGAACGGCGACGTCGAGATCTCGCTCGCGCGGCCCAACGAGGCGATGGAGTTCTTCTATCGCAACGGCGAGGGCGACGAGGTGATCTTCGTCCACGAGGGCTCGGGCACGCTGGAGACGATCTTCGGCGACCTCCCCTACCGGGAGGGCGACTACGTCGTCATCCCGCGCGGGACGACGTACCGGTTCGCGAACGGCGGCCCGCAACGCCACCTCGTCTTCGAGTCTCCCGGCCCGATCGAGATCCCCCGCCGGTACCGCAACGAGTACGGGCAGCTGCTCGAGCACGCGCCCTACTACCACCGCGACCTCCACCCGCCGACCTCGCTCCAGACCCATCGCGACAAGGGCGACCACGTCGTCAAGGTGCGCGTCCGCGACGGGTACCAGACCTACGTCCTCGACTACCACCCCTTCGACGTCGTCGGCTGGGACGGCTACGTCTATCCGTGGACGTTCAACATCGCCGACTTCGAGCCGATCACCGGGCGCATCCACCAGCCGCCGCCGGCGCACCAGACCTTCCAGGGGCAGAGCTTCGTCATCTGCTCCTTCTGCCCGCGCAAGCTCGACTTCGACCCCGAGGCGATACCGATCCCGTACCACCACTCGAACGTCAACTCGGAGGAGATGATCTATTACGTCTCCGGCAACTTCGGGTCGCGCAAAGGGATCGAGGTCGGCTCGGTCACGCTGCACCCGTCCGGGATCCCCCACGGTCCGCACCCCGGCCTGGCGGAGAAGTCGATCGGCCTGACCGAGACGCACGAGCTGGCGGTGATGTGCGACACCTTCCACCCGCTGCGGCTGACGACATTCGCGCGCGACCTGGACGATGGCAAGTACGCCTACTCGTGGTACGAGGAGCCCGGCACGGAGACGTACGACGAGGATCCGGCGGGCGCGACCTCCCACTTCTAGGCCGCGCCCCGCGCGTACCGGATCTACTGCGTGATCGCCAGCACCTCGCCGCGATTGCGGAAGAGGCTGTTGACCGAGACGTAGACGGTTCCGTCGCGGCCGACCGCGACCCCGCCGGGTGCGATCAGCCGGCCTTCCGCCAGCTCGGTGCGGCTGCCGTTCGGCCAGACGCGGATGACCGCGCCGCCCAGGTCGTGCTTCGGCCCGAAGAGCGCCTCGAGCCCGCCCGAGCTCAGCTCCGACACGTACAGGCTGCCGTCGGGCCCGAACGCGAGGCCGTTGATCGCGCTGAACCCCGTCTTCCAGACGGTCGGCTTCTGGCCGGGGACGACGCGCCAGATGCGGGCGTGGCCCGCGGGAGCGCCTCCGCCGAGCTCGCCGACGTACTACGCGCCGTCCGGCCCGACGACGACCGACGTCGGCACCGACTGGGCCGCGTGGGGGCCGAATCGCTGCGCCGGGAAGGTCGCGACCGTCGTCACGCGCCCGCTCAGGCTGACGTGGAGCAGATCGTTTGCGGCGGCGTCGGCGACGAGCAAGCCGCCCGGCGTCCAGGCGATCCCGTACGGGTCGCTGTCGACGTTGTCGCCCGCGGGGTTGTGCTCGAACTCGTACGAGTCGACGTTGGCGATCTTCGTCTTGGCGCCCCGGTCGATCCGGAGCACGTTGCCGAGCTGTGCCGCCGCCTCGGGGCCGAACATCTCCGGCTTCGGCCCGAACGACGTCATGATCCCGTAGACCGTTCCACCGGGCGAGATCGCGATGTCGTCGATCCCGACCGTGAACGAGCCGTCGGGGTTCCCGCCGGAGACGAACCCGGCGGCGTAGACCTCCTGGCTCCCGCCGGCCACCTTGATCACGGCACCCGTGAGGCCCCCGCACTGGAGGCCCTCGGGCCCCTTGACGCACTTGGCCTTGCCGGCGGCGCCGGCCTCGGCGATGTACAACGCCCCGTCCGGGCCGACCTCGAGGCCGCGCGGGTTGTTCAGATGGCTCGCGACCGTCCGGACGGATGCGGCTCCTCCGGCTGCGACCTGCGAGAGCACGAGCGCTGCTGCCGCGGTCACGAGGACTGCGGCGGCCAGGACTCGCCGAACCTTCATGGTCATCCTCCCTTCTCCTCTAGCGTCTGGTCGTGGTGAGCATCTCAGGCTCGGCGCCGCGCCGGAGGCTCGTGGCGGGACGACGCTGCGTGCGCGGTGTGCGGCGAGGCGTGCAAGCGGGCTGCGCCGCGCTGGCGTCCGACCGGGTAATTCGCGCGCGACGGGCTTGCGATCTATCTCGCGACCAGGGTGTCGCTCACGAGCCGTTCGACGACCTGTGCCGGGTCGCCGCCGCGCTGTCAGGCTAGAGAGCCGCGCACTGGCCGGTCTTGCGTCCGGCAGTGTTTCCGCCTCCGGTCGGAGCCGGCGCGTTCTTCCTGCAGTCGAGCGTCCCCGTGATCGTGTTGTCCTGGATGACCACGCCGCCCGTGCTCTGCGCGACCGACAGGCTGCGCAACGAGTTGCCGCAGGCCGGTCCGCCGATCGTCACGGGTGCGGCGTTGCTCCGCAGCGCCGCACCCGTGGCCTCCACGCCGCAGAGCCGGACCGTCCCGGCTGCCGACCCGTTTGTGATCTGGAGCGTGCGGATCGACGCCGTGTCGAGGTCGATCGCCACCGCTCCTTTCGCCGTCGTCGGTCCTGTCACGTCCGAGAGATGCAACCGGACCGACCCGCCCGGCCTCACGGACACGCTCGAGAACGTCCAGCCCTCGATGTTGCAGTTGACTCCCGCCGCGACGACCAGCTTCGGGCCCCGGCACGTGTGGCCGGGCTGAGTCGCCGTCGCCATCACGTCGAGCAGCGGGTCGCCTGGCCCGATGTCGTAGTCGTTCGGGGTCGAGCCGTTGATGTCCCACGCCCAGGGGATGATCCCGTCGACACCCGCGCCGAACTCCTGCTCGAACTTGGCCTTGAAGGCGGCAGCGCGTCCCTGGTAGCCGCCGACGTCGCTCGGGTTGATCCCAGACTCGCCGATGATGATCGGCTTGTCGAGCCCGTTGCAGATACTGATCCGGTTGAGCAGGCCGTTCCACTGGTCGCCGGGGATCGGCGTCGTCGGCGATCCGTAGTCGTGGTACTCGCAGATGTCGATCGTCGGGATGTTGTGGACGTCGTGATACTCGGGACCGGATGCTCCGCACTGGCCCGTGCCGATCGTCCCCAGGCTGACGAGGTGGTTTGGGTCGGCCGCCTTGATCACGCCGGAGACGTCGGATGCCCAGTTCAGGAGGATGCCCTTCGCATAGGTGCTGCAGTCGCCGGAGCCGGCGTACGGCTTCACCTCGGCCTCGTTGATCAACTGCCAGGCCATGATCGTCGGGTCGTTCTTGTACCGGGCAGCCACCTCCCCGACCCAACTGCGGTAGGAGACGGTGCCCGACGGGTCGGGCTGCGTGTACCCGGTCGTGTACCAGCCCTCGTCCTTGTAGCCGCTCGCCGGCTCGCAGTCGGGCCACTGATTGGCGAGCGTCGCGATTACCTTGATTCCGTGCGCCTTCGCGACCGCGAGCGTGTGGTCGAAGCCGCTCCAGTCGCGGACGCCGTTCGCCGTCGCCATCCGCTGGAAGAACCAGGAGCGCATCACCTTCACGCCCGGGCCCATCGCCGTCATTGCGTTGCCGAGGGCTGGGCCGGTGTTCAGCTGCCACCAGCACCAGCCGTCGCTGTTCGCGTTGTAGACGTTCATGCCGGTGAAGAGGAACCGCTTGCCGTTGAGCATCAGGTCGTTACCGTCGTGCGTGACGAAGCCGTTCTTCGCGGCGACGCCCGCCTGGGGCACGGCAGGCAGCGCCGAGACGGCGGCCACGCACAGCACCGCTGCAACGATCGTACGTTTGCGCACGAGGGTAAATGTAGCTCCGTTCGGGCCTGCTGACTATGGTGATGTCGATGTGCGCGAGATCGGCGAGCGGTTCGACCCTTTCCGGAATCCCGGCCCGGCCGAGCGAACGATCGGGCTGACCGGGATCGCACCTCCGAACCTCGTCCTGGACTGGGATGGCACGATCACCGAGCGCGACACGCTTGTGATGGTCCTCGAGCGCTTCGGTAACTGGGAGGAGTGCCGCCGCCTGGGCGATCAGCTCTTCAGCGGCGAGATCACGTTGCACGAGGAAATCGAGCGGCAGTTCGCGACCGTCACCGCTCCGGTCGAAGAGGTCGCGGCGTGGGTACTCGAGAACGTACGCGTGCGTCCGGGGCTGCCGGAGCTCGTCGAGCGCTTTCGGCCGCTGGTCGTCTCCAGCGGGCTGCACGAGCTGATCGAGCCGGTGCTCGCACGGGAGGGCGTCGAGGTCGAGCTGCTCGCCAACCGGATCGACGCCGACCCGCGAGGCTGGCGCGTCCGCTGGCGTGACGAGACCGTGTGCCCGGTCTGCGGTCAGGCGTGCAAGCGCCGGACGCTGCCGGCTGTCGGTCCGGTCGTCTACGTCGGCGACGGCTACTCCGACCGCTGCGCCGCGCTCGCCGCAAGTCGCGTCTTCGCAACCCGCGGCCTGGCCGCGTACCTCGACGAGCAGGGCGTGGCGTACGAGCCCTTCGAAACGCTGGACGACATCGCGCGCGCCCTTTCACCCAAGTAACACAGGGCAGTGTTACGAGTCCAAAGCGCCCTGGAGATCACAGCGCTTTCACCCAAGTAACACAGTGTTACGAGTCCAAAGCGCCCTGGAGATCACAACGCTTTCACCCAAGTAACACTCTGTTACTCAGCGCGAAGCGACGATCGCGCGCAGCGATGATGCGTGCCGTGGCGAGGCTTGCCATCCCGCAGCCGTATGACTTCGACGTATCCACCGAACGCTTTCGGGCGTTCGGCCCCGACCTCGCCAACCTCTGGCACGAGGGCGGGCTGCATCGCGTCATCGGCGGCCGCGAGGTCAGGATCGAGGCCGCGGCCGGCGGCGTGCTCGCCGAGCCACTCGACGGTGCGATCGAGGCCGAGGTCCGCACGCTGCTCGGGGCGCCGTTCGATCTCGCGGCATTCTCGACCTGGGCGTGCGGCGCCGACCCGGTCGTCGCCCGGCTCGGCTCCGCCCTCGAGGGCTTCCGGCCGCCGCTTGCGCCTGACCCGTTCGAGAGCCTCGTCGGCTCGATCACGGCGCAGCAGGTTTCGCTCTTCGCCGCGTTCGCGATCCGCAACCGCTTCGTCGAGCGTTACGGGGAGCGGGTCGAGCACGCCTGGGCGTTCCCGACCCGCGAGACCGTCGCCGGCGCGCGTGAGGAGGACGTCGTCGCCGTCGGCTTCTCGCGGCGGAAGGCCGAGTACGTGATCGCGCTCGCCCGCGCGGACATCGACCTCGACGGTCTCGCGGCGCTCCCGGACGACGAGGTCAAGGAGCGCCTGACCGCGATCCGGGGCCTCGGCGAGTGGACCGCCGACTGGTTCCTCGCCCGCCACCTCGCCAGGCCGCGCGCCTGGCCGGCGGGCGACCTGGGTCTGCGCAAGGCGGTGCGCGCCTTCTATGGTGATGTCGACGTGGGCGAGATCGGTGAGCGGTTCGACCCCTTCCAGAATCTGGTCGCTCACTACCTCCTCACCGGCCTGAGAGTCGTCGGCACGTGAACATCCGCCTCGCCACCATGGACGACGAGCAGATCCTGCGGGAGCTCTGGGAGGAGTTCGAGGCCGAAGTTCCCGATCTTCCAGAGTTCGTCGAGACCTGGGACGAGGAGTGGCAGGACGTCGCCGCCGACATCGGCGGCCGCGGCGCGGTCTTCGTCGCAGAGGACGAGGACGGCGTGGCCGGCGCCGTGCGCGCGAAGACGATCGAGGGGAACGTCTGGCATATCGTCTTCGCGCACGTCCGTCCGCGGGCCAGGCGACAAGGCGTCCTGAAGCTGCTCATGCGCGAGGCGCTTGCGGCCGGCCGGGAGCGCGGTTCCGTGCGGGTGACGCTCGACGTGATCGTCTCGAATGAGGCGGGCGTCGCTGCCTGGCGCCGGCTCGGCTTCGAGCCTGAGAAGCTGTACCTGGCCGCCCCACTCGACCGGGTCGAGGCGCAGGTCGGCCCGGAGCGACCGCCGTCGAGCGGAGCGGCATACGTCCAGACCGACGACCGCGACGTGGTCGAGCGCGCCGTCGCCAAGCACCTCCCGCGCATCGGCCGGTCCGCCTCGACGACTGTCTCGCAGCCTCGGAACGGCTGGATCCGCGTCGAGGACGAGCTCTGCAGCCGCGAGCCGAAGTCGCTGCGCCGGCTCGGCCGCGAGCTCTCGCTGGCGCTCGGGATGATCGTGCTCACGCTCGGGATCGAGGAAGAGGCGGTCGTCCGCTTCATCCTCTGGGACCGGGGCGGGATCGCCGACGAGTACGCCTCCGTGCCCGAGCACTACGGGCCGCTTCCCCCCGGCGATGTGATCGCGCTGGCCGCGAACCCGACGGTTGTGCAACGGCTGACCGGAGCCGACCCCGCACGCGTGCGTGCCCTTGCACGCACGGCCGTGTCCGGCGGGGAGCTTCCTCCGCCGAACGAGCTGCTCGCCCAGGTGGCCGATGTTCTCGGGGTAGGCTGATCGGATGATCACGCTCTACGACGCCGACCGCTGTCCCTATTGCGCGCGCGTGCGCATCGTGCTCGCCGAGAAGGACATCGAGCACGAGGTGGTCACGATCGACCTGTCCGACCGCCCGGCGTGGCTGTACGAGAAGAACCCGCTCGGCAAGGTGCCGGTGATCGAGGAGGACGTACTCGTCCTGCCGGAGTCGGTGGTGATCATGGAGTACCTCGAGGAGCGCTACCCGGACCCGCCGCTGCTGCCGGCCGACGCGGCCGAGCGGGCGCTCGTCCGGCTCCGGATCGAGCGCTTCGACCACACCCTCGGCGATGCGTACTACGCGTTCCGGCGCGGGGAGGAGGACGGCGCCGGCCGGCTTACCCACTGCCTGTCGTTCGTCGACCGGCACGCCGGCGAGTCCGCGAGCGGCTACAACCTCGCCGACATCGCCTATGCGCCGTGGCTGATCCGCCTCCGCGACCTGCTCGGCGTCGACCTGGCGCCCTATCCCGCGATCCTCGAGCGGCTCGACGACCTGGCCGCGCGACCGGCGGTCGCCGCCGAGCTCGGCGTCGTTGCCGCCCTGAGTCGATGAAGATCGCGCTCCTGCATGCGCTGCCGTTCGACGAGCGGATGTGGGAGCCGCAGCTGGAGGCGTTTGCCGAGCACGAGGTGCATGCACCGCGGCTGTACGGGCTCGGCTCGAGCACGGACGAGTGGGCACTCGGCGTCCTCCGCGAGCTGCCGGGCCGGCTCGTCGCGATCGGCGCGTCGATGGGCGGGTACTGCGCCTCGGCGATCGCGCGGCTCGCACCGGAACGGCTCGAGGGGATCGTGCTCGTCGGCTCCCGAGCGGACGCCGACCCGCCCGAGCGGGCGCCGCTGCGAGACGAGTGGATCCGGATCGCGCGGGAGCAGGGCGGCGAGGGTCTCTGGCAGGCCGCTGCGAAGAACTTCTTCGCCCCCGAGACCGACCCGCAGGTGGTCGAGCGCGCGCACGAGCTCGCCGCCGACCAGGATCCCGAGGGTCTCGTTCGCGCGATCGAGGCGATTCGCGACCGAATCGACTCGACCGAGGCGGTCACCGGCGGCGTCCCGCTGCTCGCCGTCGCGGGCGATCGCGACCCGCTGATCGGCCCGGAGGTGGCCCAGGCCCTTGCCCTCGCATCGCCGAACGGCCGCGCCGAGATCATCGAGGGATGCGGCCATCTGCCGAATCTCGAGCGCCCCGCCGAGTTCAACCGCGTTCTGACCGCCTTTCTCGCCGGGCTGTGAGCGACTTCCCCTCGGTCGTCAGCGCCGCCTGGGTCACCGAGCACCTCGGGGAGCCCGGGCTGCTGCTTGCGGACGTCCGCGGCCCGAACGCGCACACGCGCGGCCACATCCCCGGGTCGATCCCGCTCGTCCTCGGCTCGCCCGCGCCGGTCACCGACCCCGACGTGCTCGGCGAGCTGGCCTCCGAGGTTGGCCTGCGCCTGCGCCGCCACGGGGTCACCGGCGAGGAGCGGCTCGTGCTCTACGACGGCGGCGACTGCATCAGCGCCGCCGCCTCGGCGCAGATGGCCGAGCTGGCGGGCCATCCGGCGGTGGCGGTGATGGCGGGCGGCCTGGCCGCCTGGACGGGCGAGCTGACCCAGGGGGTGGTGGAACTGGACAAGAACCGAAACGAGCTCGATCCCTGCTTCGAGGCGGTGCCGACCGTGGACGAGCTGCGCGGCCGGCTCGACGACTCCGAGTTGACGATCCTCGACGTCCGCAGGGCCGACGAGTACAGCGGCAAGGGTGGCTACCCGTGCGACCGGCGGCAGGGACACATCCCCGGTGCCAGGCACCTCGAGGTCGGCGAGCTCTTTGCCGGGCCGGGCACTCCGCTGCCCGCCGAGGAGATCAGGACGCTCGTCGGCGCTCCCGAGGGCGCCGAGATCGTGGCGTACTGCCACTCCGGTTCGCGGTCCGCGCTCGCGGCGATGGCGCTGCGCTCGGCCGGCTACCGCGCGCGGAACTACCCCGGCTCGTGGCACGAGTGGTCGCGCCACGACGACCTGCCGATGGAACGCGGCTAGGCCGCGACCGTCGCCTGCTCGGCGACCTCGACGAACGCGGCGCAGAGGTCGCGCCCGAGGTCGTTCCAGGCGCCGATCCGCTCCTCCGTCTCGGCGACGAGCGCCTCGCGGTCGAGCTCGAGCGGGAACTCGTCCTTCTCGGCGAGCCAGCCGCGCACAGTGTCGAGCGTCACCTCGGCGTGGAACTGGATTCCCCAGGCGGAGTCGCCGAGGCTGAACGCCTGGTTGCAGCGCGCGCTCGAAGCGAGCTCCTCGGCCCGGCCGGGCAGGTCGTAGGTGTAGTAGTGCCAGCCGAAGGCGTCGAACGACGCCGGCAGCTTGCCGAGGATGGGGTCGGAAGCGGCAGCATCGGTCAGCTCGACCGGGAACCAGCCGATCTCAGGGCCGTCCTCGAGCGCGTACACCGCTGCGCCCTCCGCCTTGGCCAGCAGTTGGATGCCGAGACACACGCCGAAGAGTGGGACGCGGCGATCGAGCAGCCGCTGGATGAAGGTGTTCTCCTCGCGGAGCCAGGGGTGGCGGTCGTCCTGGTCCGCGTGCATCGATCCGCCGAAGACGAAGACGGCGCCGTAGTCGTCGAGCGGGCGGGGAGGCGGCGTGCCCCACGCGAGGCTCCACTCTTCGAAGCGGTGGCCGGCGGCGGTGACGACCTCCTCGAACACGCCGGCCCGGGCGTTCGTGCCGTGGATGATCGAGAGGACGTTCATCGGGCGATCGTCGCCCGATGAACGTGGGGAGGGGGCCGGGGGGAACCGGGAGGTTCCCCGATGAGCATCGGCCTTTGAAAGAAGGGGGTCCGTGGGGGAAACATGCGTTTCCCCCACGGGAGCGAGCCGTGGGCGAGCGACGTGTTCACAATCCCAACTGTAACTGGCCGGTCTGAGGCGGCTCGGCTGCCCCCGTGGCCGGGATCCTGCGCTCGTCGAGCAGGGTGCGCAGGATCCCCGCGCTGCGCGGCGCATAGTCGCTCTTGTTGTTGTTGAAGAGCGCGTAGACCTCGTCCGCCTGCCCCGAGAGGTCGGCGAGCGGCTCGATCCACTCCCCGAGCTCCTCCCGCGTGTACATCCAGTCGAATCGGTCGGCGGAGCTCGTCCCCCTGATGTTCCAGGTCTTCCAGTTGCGACCGTGGAAGCGGACATAGGCGACGGGGTGCGTGGCGGCGGCGATGCGCGGCACGACGTTGCTCGCGCGTGTGCGCGGGGAGTCGACCGAGACGTACGCGAGCCCGTGGCGCTCCAGGAACGAGAGCGTGTCCACGCGCTCGTCCTCCTCCAACCACGAGCGGTGGCGGAACTCGACCAGCGGGACGAGCGGCTCGAGCAGCGGGCCGGCGGCCGCAAGGTCGGCGAGCGCCTCGCTCGACTTGACGAACCGCGGCGGGTACTGGAGCAGCACGCCGCGGAGCCTGCCTGCCGCCTCGAGCGGTGCCAGTGCCTCGCGGAACTCGCGGAACGCGGTCTCCCGGTCCTGCTCGCGGTGGCCGGTCATCTCCCCGCTCGCCTTGGCATGGAAGACGAACCCCGTGGGCGTTCGCTCGGCCCACCTTGCGGCGGTTGCGGGCGACGGGAGACGGTAGTACGGCGAGTCAACCTCGACGACGTCGAAGCGCTCCGCGTAGTAGGCGAGGCGTGCGGCCGGCGAGGAGACGCCGCGCGGGTACCAGTTCTTGACGAGCCCCTCGTCGGCCCACGAGCAGGTGCCGATCCGGACGGGCGCCATCCCGCCGAGCATAGGCAACCTAGAATGCCCCGCGATGGACTCGCGTCCGGTCGGCGTGTTCGACTCGGGCATGGGCGGCCTGACCGTCCTGCACGAGTGCCTCGTGACGATGCCGCACGAGGATTTCGTCTACCTCGGCGACGGCGCCAGGCTGCCCTACGGGCCGCGCTCCCTCCCCGATGTTGCGCGGTTTGCACACGAGATCGGGGCGTACCTCGAGGCGCAGGGTGTGAAGCTGATCCTCGTCGCGTGCAACACCGCTACCTCGGCGGCGCTGCCGGAGCTGCAGGAGTCGCTGTCGGTTCCGGTCGTGGGCGTGATCACACCGGAGGCACACGCGGCCGTGCAGGCGACGCGCAACCGCCGGATCGGGCTGCTCGCGACCGTGGCGACGGTTGCCTCGGGCCGCTACGAGCAGCTGGTGCGCACGCTCGACGCAGGAGTGCGGATGACCTCGATTGCCTGCCCGCGGCTCGTGCCGCTGATCGAGGGCGACGATCCCTTCGGTCCCGAGACTCTTGCCGCGGTGCGGGAGTACGCCGAGCCGCTGAAGCAGGCCGACGTGGACACGGTCGTCCTCGGCTGCACGCACTACCCGTTGATCCGGCCGATCTTCCAGCGGGTGTTCGGGCGCGGAGTGACGCTCGTCTTCTCGGCCGAGGAGACCGCCCGCGAAGTCGCCGAGACGCTCTCGCGGAAAGGCATCGAGAATGACGTGGGCCGTGAGGGCGCCTACCGGTTCCTGACCACCGGGGACGCGGACGTCTTCCGCGTCACCGGCGCGCGGTTTCTCCAGCTGCCGATCGACGAGGTCGAACCCGTCGAGCTTTCGGAGCTCGCCGAGGCGGCCGTGTGAGACGCTGTCCCGCGCGGCCACGTCCCGGTGTCCGACACCGGCACGGGAACGTGACCCTTTTTCCACAGGACGTCCCTTTGCAGGATCTTCCCAGGGCAAGGACGCCACGGCCCAGTGTCAGACACTGTCACGGAGGTGTGACGTGAGCAGAGCGGATGGGCGGCGGCACGACCAGCTCCGGCCGCTCGAGATCGTGCCCGACTACCTCGAGCAGCCACACGGCGCGGTGCTCTACACGCAGGGGAAGACTCGTGTCCTCTGCACTGCATCGATCGAGGAGAGCGTGCCGCGCTGGATGTCGGGCAGGGGCCTGGGGTGGATCACGGCCGAGTACTCGCTGCTGCCGGCCTCCACCGGCCGGCGCACCCAGCGGGAAGCCTCGACCGGACGTCAGAAGGGGCGCACCGTCGAGATCCAACGGTTGATCGGTCGCGCGGTGCGAGCGGTCACCGACTTCCGCGCGCTCGGCGAGCGGACCCTGTGGCTCGACTGCGACGTGCTCCAGGCGGACGGAGGCACTCGCTGCGCCGCGATCTCCGGTGCCTGGGTCGCCGCCCGCCGGGCGCTCGACCGCTTCGGCCTGTCCAGAGCGATGCCGGGCTCGGTCGCCGCCGTGTCGCTCGGGATCGTCGGCGGCGAGCTGCTGCTCGACCTCGACTACTCCGAAGACTCGAACGCCGACGTCGACCTGAACGTCGTCACGACCGGCGACGGCCGCCTGGTCGAGGTGCAGGCGACGGCCGAGCAGGTGCCGTTCGGCCGGGATCAGCTCGACGAGCTGCTCGAGCTGGCCGCGAGGGGGATCGACCGGATCGGCGTCGCGCAGCTGGAGGCGGTCGATGCGCCTCGTAGCTGAGCTGCGCAGCCTGGGCTGGGACGACACGCTCGTCCGGGTCGCGGTCGCCGCAGGCCTCGGTGGTGCGATCGGCCTCGAGCGAGAGCTGGACGAGAAGGCAGCCGGCCTGCGCACGCACATGCTCGTGTCGCTCGGCTCCGCGCTGTTCACGCTCGTGGGCGCGTACGGATTCCACGAGTTCCCGTCCGGGAGCGTCGATCCGTCCCGGATCGCGGCGCAGATCGTCACCGGTGTCGGCTTTCTCGGCGCCGGCGTGATCTTCCGCCAGGGGTTCACGATCAGAGGCCTGACGACCGCGGCCAGTCTCTGGCTGGTGGCCGCGATCGGGATGGCCGCCGGAGCAGGGTTCTGGAAGGGTGCGCTGATCGCCACGGGCGCGGCGATGGTCAGCCTCCGCCCGCTCGAGTGGCTGAAGGAGCGTGCGCTTCCGCACCGGGCGGCGAGCCGCATCGTCGTCAACCTGGCGGAGGGGGCGACGAGCGGCACGGTGCTCGATGCACTGGAGCGGCTCGGCGACCTGCTGGCGCTCCGCCGTGACGGAAGGCGGCTCGAGGTCGAGCTGCGGCTCGACCGTGAGCGGCGTTCGGCCGCGCTCGAGGCGGTCGGCGGCCTGCCGGAGGTCGAGGAGGCCCGCTGGCAGCCGTGAGGCTGGTGCTCAGCTCGACGAACGCGCACAAGCTGCGGGAGCTGCGGGCCGCGCTGCCCGGCTGGGAGCTGGAGCCGCTCGGCGTGGACGAGTCTCCCGCCGAGACCGGCGGAACGTACGAGGAGAACGCCCGCCTGAAGGCCCGCTTCGGCCGTACTCGTGCTCCCGCCGAGGCCTGGGTGATCGGCGAGGACGCCGGCGTGGAGGTGGCGGCGCTCGGCGGCCGTCCGGGGGTGCACTCGGCGCGCTGGGCCGATCGGCCGGTGGAATCGCTCCTCGCCGAGTTGGTCGGTGAGCAGAACCGCAGCGCGCGATTCCGGTGCACGATCGTCGCGATCGCTCCCGACGGGCGTGAGTTCGTCGTCGAAGGGCAGCTCGCGGGCGCGATCGCTCGCGAGCGGCGGGGAGCGGAGGGCTTCGGCTACGACCCGGTGTTCATTCCCGACGGTGAGGGCGAGACGGTCGCCGAGCTCGGAAACGCGTGGAAGTCGGAGCACTCCGCCCGGGCCGGAGCGGCGCAGGCGCTGCTTGCCCTGCTCACGACCGAGTGAGGAAGCGCCAGAACCCACGTATTTGCAGCACTCTTAACAGTGCCTGGCACTGTCGGGAGTCAGCCGGACTGCGCTCGCCGCCAGTTGACCTCCGCCCCGAACACGATCAGGTTCGCCATCACGTAGAGCCAGATCAGGAGCAGGGCCGGGCCGCCGAAGGCCTGCGCCGCGGGCACATGCTTGGACAGGCGCAGGTAGAACGGGAGCACCTGGAACGTCCCCTCCAGCGCGATCGTGGCGACGACCGCGCCCGGTAGCACCTGGCGCGCAGTCAGGTCCGCGTTCGTCAAGAACCGGTAGGAGGAGACGAGAAACAGGAAGATCCCGCTCGACGAGACGAGCACGGAGATGATGTAGGCGACGACCGAGTTGCCGAGAAAACCCGGCGCAAACCGGTTGAGCAGGTTCGCGCCGATGCTGCCGGCGAGCAGACCGGCGAACAGCGTCACCAGCGAGGCGAGCATGAACACGACGGCGAGCGCCTTCCCGTGCAGGAACGGGCGGTTCGGCCGGTCGTAGACGATGTTGAACGCCGACTCGAGCACGCTGAAGAGCGAGAGCGACGACCAGAGGAGGAAGCTGCCGCCGATGATCCCGAGCGAGGTGGCGTTCTGCTGAATCGTCCGGATCACGGTGACGATGCTCGAGATCGAGGCGCCGGGGAAGATCTTCTGGAGCTCGGTGACGAAGTAGCTCGACTCGTTCGCCCGACCCGAGAGCCCGAGGAGCGCCAGGGCCAGGAAGAGGAGCGGGACGAACGAGAGCAGCGCGAAGTAGGCGATCATCGCGGCCAGGTGCGTGCCCCGATCGGCGAAGAACTTCGAGAAGGTCTCGCGAACATGCACTGTGTTAGCGTGTGCCGCCGATGGACGCCGCGCAAGCGCTCTCGGACTTGACCGAGATCTCGTCGCAGATCGAGGCGGCGGTCGTCCTCGATTCGGACGGCTCGACGATCGCCTCGACGCTCGACGAGTCCCGCTCTGCCGACTTCGCGCGGATCGCGCACGAGCTGCTCGCCGCCGTCAGCCGCGTCGCCGGCGAGAGGGAGCTTGCCCAGCTCGAGGCGGCGACGAGCGACGGCAGCGTCTTCGTCGTCCGGGACGGGCAGCGGACGATTGCTGCAACCACGGGCCCGGAGCCTACAGTCGGTCTCGTCTTCTACGACCTGAAGAGCTGTCTGCGCAGCGGCACGGGCGAGGAGAAGCCGAAGCCTCGGCGGGCGACGGCGAAGAGCGGAAGCGATGCCGCGTCGTAGGCTGCTGACCGGTTTCCTCCTCGCCGGCGGCTCCCTGGTGGGCACGGTGTTCTACCGCCGGCGCTCGGCGCGACGCCGCGACCGGGTGGACGTGTACTACGAGGACGGCTCGATGCTCTCGCTCGGGGAGAGCTCTGCCGAGGCGGCGACGGCGCTGCCGCTGGCGCGGCAGATCCTCGAGATCGCCCGCCGGTAGCCGTGGACGACGAGGTCCTGCTCGCCGCCCTGCGCGAGCATGCCTACCTCGAGGGCGACTTCGTCCTGCGTTCGGGCAAGCGCTCGAAGTACTACCTCGACAAGTACCGCTTCGAGACCGTGCCGGAGCTGCTCGAGGCGCTTGGAGCGAGGCTCGCCGCCAAGTCCGCTGAGGTCGAGCCCGACGTCGATCGCCTGGCCGGGCCGGAGCTCGGCGCGGTCGCGCTCGCCGCTGCCACCTCGCTCGCGTCTCGCCTGCCGTTCCTGATCGTCCGCGGCGAGGCAAAGGCCCACGGAACGAGCAACCGACTGGAGGGAGCCCACGCGGCCGGTGAGCGGGTCGTGCTGATCGAAGACGTCGTCACCTCGGGCGGTGCGGCGGCCGATGCCGTCCGAGCCCTGCGCCAAGCTGATCTTCAATGCCGCACGGCCATCTGCGTCATCGATCGGGAGGAAGGCGGTGCGGACGCCCTCGCACGTATCGGCGTCCGCCTGCACCCTCTGTTCCGTGCGGCCGAAGTCGTCGAGGGACGGTCGGGTGCAAAGACGCATGGTTGAGCGAAATGGAACCCGGTGGTAGGTTCCGTCCCGTGATCCGTCATTTCCAGAGGAGGAGGACCTAGGTGACCAAGCAGGAATTTGTCGACGCCGTTGCCCAGAAGAGCGGCTTGGGCCGCCGTGAGGCAGGTCAGGCCGTCGACGCAGTGCTCGACACAATCACGGCCGCGCTCGTGCGGCGCGACTCGGTCAACTTCACGGGCTTCGGCAAGTTCGCCACGTCCGATCGGAAGGCGCGCATGGGCGTGAACCCGCGCAACCCGAGTCAGAAGGTGCACATCGCGGCCGCAACGGTGCCGAAGTTCACCGCGGGGAGCTCGCTCAAGCAGGCCGTTCGCGGCGGCTAGGCGGGGAGCCTCCTCCCGTGCCGTCACCGAGGGCCGCGCGGGCGGCCCTCGGTGACGACATCCTGTCTACTCTAGGAGCGATGGACGCGGGAGCCGCCGTCGCGACCACCGCCTTCGCCGACCGGCTTGCTGCGGCGATCGAGCAGAAGCACAGCCAGATCGTCGTCGGCCTCGACCCGAGGCTCGATCTGCTGCCGCTCGAGCTGCGCGGCGGCGCCCACGCCGGGCGCTCGGCGGCGGCCGAGGCGACCGCACGCTTCTGCTGCGGGATCGTCGACGCGGTCGCGTCGTACGTCGTCGCCGTCAAGCCGCAGCTCGCGTTCTTCGAGGTGCTCGGCAGCGACGGGTTCGTTGCCTTCGAGCGGGTCGTCGCCTACGCCCGCGCGGCCGGTCTGCTCGTGATCGTCGACGGCAAGCGCGGTGACATCGGCTCGACCGCCCGCGCGTACGCGGACGCGTATCTGGAGTCGGGCGAGGGCCGCGAACCGGCGGCCGACGCGCTCACCGTCAACCCCTATCTCGGCCGCGACTCGCTCGAGCCGTTCGTCGCCGCCTGCCGTCGTGGCGGTAGCGGCCTCTTCTGCCTCGTCAAGACGTCCAACGCCGGGAGCGCCGACGTGCAGGATCTGGCGCTCTCCGACGGCAGGCCGCTCTGGCAGCAGGTCGCGCTCCTGGTTCGCGATCTCGGCGAGGAGCTCGTCGGCGAGTGTGGTCTCTCGAGCATCGGGGCGGTCGTCGGCGCGACGCACCCACGCGCGGTCGGCGAGGCGCGGCGGCTCCTACCGCAGGCGATCCTGCTGCTTCCGGGAGTCGGTGCCCAGGGGGCGACGCCCGCCGACATCGCGCGCGCGTTCACGCTCGGGCCGGCGTCGGCTCTCGTCAGCGCCTCGCGATCGGTCACGTACGCCTTCCGCGGAGCGGACGACGATTGGCGCTCCGCCGCTGCGGCGGAGGCTGCCCGCCTCCGCCACGAGGTTTGGGCCGTCTCCGGGTGGTGAGCCGCCGGCAGCTCGGTGCTCGATACGTCGCGCCCGCAGTCTTTCTGCTGGCGGTGACCGGGATCGTCCTCCTCGTCCGCACCGCGCTCCGAACGGACGCGCCGGCGACACGAACTGCCACCGTCTCGACGACCGCCCCCCTCGCCGTGGTCACGTCTCCGGCTCCGCCTCCGTCGGGGCGGAAGAGCTTCTACCTGATTGCGAGCGGCGACACCCTCGGCGGGATCGCGGCGCGCTTCTCGACCACCGTCGACACGCTGCTCCGCCTGAATCCCGGGATCGTGCCGACCGCACTGAGGCCGGGCGAGCAGATACGGGTCAAGTAGCCCCGTCCGGCGGCGGGGTCGGTTGCCGAAGGGTAGGCTTCGCGGCCGTGCAGCTTCGGTCGGGGCTCCTACCAGCCCTCCTCGCGACGGCTCTCCTCCTCTCCGCCCCGGTGGCCGCCGGCGTACCGCAGGTCGCCGGCCGGGCGTACCTCGTCCAGAACGGCGCCACCGGCGAAGTGCTGGCCGAGAGCAACGACCGCGAGCAGATGCCGATCGCGAGCATCACGAAGCTGATGACCGTGCTCGTCGCGCTCAAACACGCGCGTCTCGACGACATCGTCACCGTCAGCAGCCGGGCGGCCGACGTCGGCGAGTCGTCGATCTATCTGGAAAGGGGTGAGCGGATCAGCATTCGCGACCTCGTCGAGGCGGCCCTGATCCAGAGCGCCAACGACGCCGCCGTCGCGCTCGCGGAGCACGTGGGCGGTAGCCAGTCGGCGTTCGTCGCGATGATGAACGACGAGGCCGCCCGGTTGGGGCTGCGCGACACCCACTTCGCGAACCCGGACGGCCTCGACGCCCCCGGGCACTACTCGAGTGCGCGCGACGTGACGCGGCTCGCCCGGATCGCGATGAGGAACCCGGTCATCCGGGAGATGGTCTCGCGCCGCACCGCGACGATCGCCGGTGGCCGCCTGTTGACGACCTGGAACGATCTCCTGTCCAGCTTCCCGGGAGCGTTCGGCGTCAAGACCGGGCACACCGAGGGCGCGGGCTGGTCGGAGGTGGCGGCCGCGCGTGCGTATGGCGTAACCGTCTACGCGACGCTGCTCGGCGGAGCGACCCGTGACGGGCGCAACGCGGACCTCTCCTCGCTTCTGGCCTGGGGGCTCTCCCGCTACCGGACCGTGCGCCTGGTCTCGGGGGAGCGGATCTACGCGAGCGCGCGCGCGCCGTACGGACGGCACGCGCTTGCGCTCGTCGCCGCCGGGCCGGTGACGCGGATCGTCCGCGTGGACCGACCGCTGGTCGAGCGGGTTGCCGCTCCGACGGTGGTCTCGCTCCCGGTACGCAAGGGTCAGCATCTGGGTGAGGTGCGCATCTACGCCGGGGAGAAGCTCCTTGCGAGCCGGCCGCTGGTCGCGTCCCGCTCGATCGCCAGGCCGGGCGTCGTCGGGCGCTCGGAGTGGTATGCGGGCAGGGCCCTGCACCGGATCGGGAACTGGTTTCGGTGAGCTGATGATCGTCACCGTCACGCTCAACGCCGCGATCGACCGCACCCTCACCGTGCCGAACTTCCAGCTCGGCCAGCGGCATCGCGCGAGCGAGGGCCTGACACTCGCCGGCGGCAAGGGCATCAATGTCGCCCGCGCGCTCAAACGGCTGGGCGTGCCGGTTGTTGCGACCGGGCTGGCCGGCGGCCGAACCGGAACGCGCGTGGTCGAGGAGCTGACCGGTGAGGCGATTCTCAACGACTTCGTCCGTATCGGGGACGAGTCGCGGACGTCGACCGCCGTGGTCGACCCGACCGGAGGCTCCTTCACCGAGATCAACGAATGGGGCCCGCGGACCAAGCCCGAGGAGATCGAGATGCTGGTCGAGAAGCTGCGCTACCTCTCCCGGGGCGCCGACTTCGTCGTGTTTGCAGGCTCCCTGCCGCGCGGCGTCGCCCCCGACCTCTACGGCGAGCTGATCCGCGACCTCAACCGCCGGCAGGTGCCGACCGCGCTGGACACCGAGGGCGAGCCGCTCCGCCTCGGGCTCGAAGGAGAGCCGTTCCTGGTCTCGCCGAATCAGCGCGAGGCGGAGGCGCTGGTCGGGCAGGAGTTCTACGAGCGGCAGGATTTCGCCTACGCGCTCGAGCACATCGCCGAGCTGGGCGCTCGAAACGTCTTGATCACCGACGAGAATGGGTGCTTCGCACTGCTCCGGGAGGGCCGGAAGACGCGGCGCTACCGGGCGATCGCGCCGCGCGTCGAGACCGTGTCGGCCGTCGGTGCGGGCGACGTCCTGCTGGCCGGCTTTCTCGCCTCGCACGTCGAGGGGCGCTCGCCCGAGGACGCGCTCCGCGCCGCCGTTGCCGCCGGTGCCGCGTCCGCGAAGGAGATCGGCGCCGGCCGCTTCGACCCCCGAACGGCGTCGAGCCTGCAAGCCGACGTCGAACTCGGCGAGCTGGAGCACGTCGTCGCCGACCGCTAAGCTGTCGGCCTTGGCAGGGCTGGAGCTAGGTCGGGTCGAGGTCGAGCGCCTCCTCGCGCTCGACGACAAGTTCGCGAAGGAAGGCCTCGCCTTCGACGACGTCCTGCTCGTTCCGGCCGAGTCCGAGGTGCTTCCGAACGACGTCTCGACCCGCACGCGGCTGACGCGCGGGATCGAGCTCGCGGTCCCCGTGGTCTCGGCGGCGATGGACACGGTCACGGAGGCTCGTCTCGCGATCGCGCTCGCTCGCGCGGGCGGGATCGGCATCGTCCACCGGAACCTCTCGATCGAGGATCAGGTCGCCGAGGTCGACAAGGTCAAGCGCTCGGAGGCCGGGATGATCGTCGAGCCGGTCACGCTCGCGCCCGACGCTCGGGTCTCCGAGGCGCTGGAGCTGATGGCCAGGTACCGGATCTCCGGTGTGCCGATCACCGATGCCGACGGGACTCTCGTCGGGATCCTGACCAACCGCGACCTCCGCTTCGAGACCGACACCGGCCAACCGGTTCACGCGCTGATGACGAGCCGCGACCTCGTCACCGCTCCGGTCGGTACGAGCCTGGCGGAGGCGGAGCGGATCCTCCACCGCAACAAGATCGAGAAGCTGCCCGTCGTCGACGCCGACGGCCGGCTGACGGGACTGATCACCGTCAAGGACATCTCGAAGCGGATCGAGTACCCGGACGCGACCAAGGACCCCCAGGGACGGCTGCGGGTCGGTGCCGCGGTCGGCGTCGGCCCGGACGTGCTCGAGCGCGCCGCGGCGCTCGTCGCCCAGGACGTGGACGTTCTGGTCCTCGACACCGCACACGGTCACTCCCGCGGCGTGGTCGAGATGGCCGGTGAGCTCAAGTCCCGGTTCGAGGTCGAGCTCGTCGCGGGGAACGTCGCCACCGCCGAGGCCGCCGACGCGCTCGTTCGCGCAGGCGTCGACGGCGTCAAGGCCGGAGTCGGCCCGGGCTCGATCTGCACCACCCGCGTCGTCGCCGGCGTCGGCGTGCCGCAGGTGACGGCCGTGTACGACTGCGCCAGAGTCTGCGTGGCGGAGGGCGTGCCGGTGATCGCCGACGGTGGGATCCGCAACTCCGGCGACGTCGCCAAGGCGATCGCCGCCGGCGCCGACACCGTCATGCTCGGCTCTGCGCTCGCGGGGACCGACGAGGCACCGGGCGACGTCATCCTCGTCCAGGGCGAGCGGTACAAGGAATACCGCGGAATGGGATCGCTCGGCGCGATGAAGGCCCGCGGTTTCTCGAAGGACCGCTACTTCCAGGGGGACGTCGAGGATGTCGAGAAGCTCGTCCCCGAGGGGATCGAGGGGCGAGTCCCGTACAAGGGGCCGGCGCAGGCGGTGCTCCACCAGTTCGTCGGCGGTCTGCGGCAGGCGATGGGCTACTGCGGGGCGGCGACGATCGAGGAGATGAAGGAGACCACGCGGTTCGTGCGGATCACGGCTGCCGGCTTGTACGAAAGCCATCCACACGACGTCACGATCACCAAGGAGGCGCCGAACTATCGGCGCTGATCCGGCTCGGCTGCCGGCTCCGGAGCCGGCTCCGGAGGATCGCCCCGTGCTCGTCGTCGACCTCGGCGGCCAGTACTCGCAGCTGATCGCCCGCCGCGTCCGCGAGGCGCGCGTCTACTCGGAGCTCGTCGGCCACAGGATCCCGGCCGCCGAGCTGCGCGCCCGGAACCCGGCCGCGGTCATCCTCAGCGGGGGCCCGGCGTCGGTCTACGCGGAGGACGCACCGACCGTCGACCCTGCGATCTTCGAGCTCGGCGTTCCCGTCCTCGGGATCTGCTACGGGATGCAGCTGATGGCGCTCGAGCTCGGCGGCCGGGTCGAGCGAACCGGCGCCTCCGAGTTCGGCAGGGCTGGGCTGCGCTTGCGCGGAGCGCTGGGCGAGGGCCTGTCCGAGCAGCAGACCGCCTGGATGAGTCACGCGGACTCGGTCACCGCAGCACCGGAGGGGGCCGAGGTGACGGCGTCGTCGGACTCGACCCCGATCGCCGGATTCGAGGCGCCCGAGCGTGGCCTGTACGGCGTCCAGTTCCACCCCGAGGTCGTGCACACACCGCACGGCCAGGAGATGCTGAAGAACTTCCTCTACGCCGTCGCCGGCGCGAGGCCGACCTGGACGCCGGCGGCGGTGATCGAGGAGCAGGTCGAGCGGATCCGTGCTCAGGTCGGACGCGAGCGCGTACTCTGCGGGCTCTCCGGCGGCGTCGACTCGGCGGTCGCCGCCCTGCTGGTTCACAAGGCAGTCGGCGACCAGCTCACCTGCGTGTTCGTCGACCACGGCCTGCTCCGCCGGGACGAGGCCGCCCAGGTGGTCGAGACCTTCGAGGGGTACTTTCGCGTTCCGCTCGTCCACGTCGATGCGTCGTCGCGCTTTCTCGCCAGGCTCGACGGCGTGACCGACCCCGAGGAGAAGCGCAGGCGGATCGGCGAGGAGTTCATCCGCGTCTTCGAGCAGGAGGCAGAGCGCCTCGGCCGCACGACCTTTCTCGTCCAGGGGACGCTCTACTCGGACGTGATCGAGTCGGGCGGCACCGAGGGCGTCGCCGCGAAGATCAAGTCTCACCACAACGTCGGCGGGCTGCCGGAGGACATGACGATGGAGCTCGTCGAGCCTCTCCGCGCCCTGTTCAAGGACGAGGTCCGGCGGGTGGGGGAGGAGCTCGGCCTACCGGAGCCGATCGTCTGGCGCCACCCCTTCCCGGGCCCCGGACTCGCAATCCGGATCATCGGCGACGTCACCCGCGAACGGCTCGAGATCCTCCGTGAGGCCGACGCGATCCTGCTCGAGGAGGTGCGCCGCGCCGGCCTGTACCGTGAGCTGTGGCAGTGCTTCGCCGTGCTGCCGGCGATCCGCTCGGTCGGCGTCCAGGGCGACGAGCGCACGTACGGCTACCCGATCGTGATCCGCGCGGTCACCTCCGAGGACGCGATGACCGCCGACTGGGCGCGCCTGCCCTACGACCTGCTCGAGACGATCTCGAGCCGGATCGTCAACGAGATCCCGGGGGTGAACAGGGTCGCGCTCGACCTGTCCTCGAAGCCGCCCGCGACGATCGAATGGGAGTAGTAGCCGCCGAAAGTCCTCCGGACTTTCGGCGGAAAATGGGGCGTTGAACCGTTCGCGCCCCATCTGCGAAGATTGGCAGAGGCGTCATTCAGAACGGGCAAAGGAGGCTTCGAGATGGCAGTTGCAGTCGAGATGAACTTCAAGGGTGCGACTCTGGATCAGTACGACCAGGTGATCGAGAAGATGGGCTTCGCCCACGGCGGCAAGGGCGCTCCCCACGGGCTCTTCCACTGGGTCGCGCAGACCGACGACGGTATTCGCGTCCTCGATGTCTGGGACTCGAAAGAGGCCTACGACGAGTTCGCTCAGGAGCAGATCGGGCCCTACGCGGCAGAGGTCGGGATCCCCGCGCCGCCGGAGGTCACCTACACCGAGCTCCACAACTACCTGACCGCGGGCTAGCTCATGCTCTCGAGGCTCGCGGCCGGATAGCGGGCCCGAACGGCGTCCACGAACCCGGCCAGGCGCTCCGCCAGGGCCGGGTCGTGGATCTCCAGCACGTTCTCGGCGTTCTGCTCGCCCGAGTGCGACAGGTTGAACGAGCCGAGGAAGACGACGTCGTCGGCGACGGTCAGCTTCGCGTGCATGTAGTCGTGCACCGTCCCGGGCCCCCACGGCGTCGAGCGCTTCCCGGCGAAGCGGCCGGAGCCGATCACCTGGAGGAGCAGGGGCAGCTTCCAGGAGGCGACCCCTGTGGGCCCCCACTGCTGCCGTACCTCCTCGACCTGGGGTTGGTCGACGGCGCCCGAGACGTCCACCTTCCCGTCCGCGATCACCTGGGCGAGCGTGGCCAGCACCGGAGCGGCCGTGATCACCGGTGAGCAGATCCGTACGCGCCGCTTTGCCCGGCCGATCGACTTCGCGATCCGGTGCGAGAGCGCGTCCCCGAACCCGGGGCAGAACCACGGCCGGATCTCGACTCCGTCGACGAGCACCGGGCGCGGCTCGACCTGGCCGGTGTCGAGTACGTTGCCCGTCTCCCAGAGCTGCTCGAAGTCGAGCGTGAACGCGTGTGCGAGAGCGGGCGAATCCACCACCGCGATCACGTTCTCCTCGCGCGACCACGAGTCGTCCGTCCAGTTCGTCGAGCCCGTCCAGACCGACGCCCGGTCACGGACGACGTACTTGTGGTGCATCAGGTCGGGGATGCCGGCGATCGCCTTCGTCGGCACGGTCAGGCGCTCGATGTCCTGGGGCGCGCACTCGGGCGGCGGGGGCACCGGGATCGGAGCTCTGTGATCGGCGTTGTACGCGATCCGCACCGCAACCCCGCGGCGGCCGGCCTGCTCGATCGTGTCGACCACGAGCTCCTCCAGGCCCGGCCCGAGCTTGAGGTCGTACAGCGCGAGGTCGAGCGAGGTCTGCGCGCCGGCGAGGAAATCGTGGAGCGCCCGGGCGATCGTCGAGGCGTTCTGCCCGCCGTCGGTCAGCGTCGTAACCGTCATCATGGGTCGATCATGGAC
Organism: uncultured Actinomycetes bacterium; assembly: GCA_963803325.1. Taxonomy (GTDB): domain Bacteria; phylum Actinomycetota; class Thermoleophilia; order Gaiellales; family Gaiellaceae; genus DATBLE01. The sequence goes on from CAWDLU010000001.1 coordinate 908,276, forward strand.
TTCGCCGACGTCCTGCGCAGACGGAAGATGGTGCGGAACTACACGGACGAGCCGGTGCCGCGCGAGGTGGTCGAACGGATCGTCGCGCGGGCACGCAAGGCGCCGAGCGGCGGGTTCAGCCAGGGCAATCGTTTCCTGGTCGTCACCGAGCCCGGCACACGTCGGCGAATCGCCGAGCTGGCGGACGAGGCCTACTACCTCGAGCGCGGCTTCGACCCCTGGATCTCGCGAGCGCCCGCCCACGTCGTGGTCGCGATGCGCGAGGGTGACTACCACGACCGCTACCGGCAGCCGGACAAGCTGGACGAGAGCGGGGAGGAGGTCGAATGGCGCGTCCCCTGGTGGTGGGTCGATGCCGGCAAGGCGATCATGCTCCTGCTGCTGGCGGCGATCGACGAGGGGCTGGGTGCCGGTCTCTTCGGGCTCGTCGGCGACGACAACGACCGGCTGCGCGAGCTGATCGGCATGCCCGGCGATCTCGAGATCGTCGGTGTGGTGACGATCGGTCACGCCGCGCCCGGGACCAGAGAGGGCGGCTCGCGGCGGAAGTTCGAGTGGAAGCCGCTCGAGGAGGTCGTCCGCTGGGAGCACTGGTAGCCGAGCTCGCGGCTGCGCGGATCGGCGACACGTTCAACCAGTACGCCCGTTCTCGCCTGCGGCGAGAACGGCTGGAGACCTACCTGGCTGCGAGACGCGGCGCTTCGATCGTGCTCGTCGGCGAGGCGGCAGGCTACCGAGGGGCGCGGGTCAGCGGCATCCCGTTCACGTCCGAGCGGCAGCTGACCGGATCCGGCCCGGCCGAGGCGACGGCGACGATCGTCCACCGCGTGCTCGCCGAGCTCGGGATCGAGAACGAGGTTCTGCTCTGGAACGTCGTTCCGACCCATCCGCACGAGCCTGGCCGCCCGTCCACGAATCGGCGGCCGACACGCGCCGAAGTGGAGCTCGGCGTGCGCTTCCTGGAAGGTGTTGCGGGGAGTCGTCGCCTCGTTCCCGTCGGCCGGGTGGCGCATGCGGTCGTCGGAGGCGTCTACCTCCGCCATCCCTCCCACGGCGGCGCGGCTGCCTTCCGAGACGGCCTCGGTAGATTGATCAAGTGACATCGCTCTGCGCCTCGCTCTGGTCAATGACCGACCGATGAGCCAATACCCGGTCAGGCGGAACACGCTGCTGCTGTCCGCGACGCTCATCTGCCTGTCCGGAATGATCCAGCTCGTCGTTGCCGTAGCGACCACTACGCTGGTGGTCGTGACCGGCATCGAGGGGATCCTCGGGCTGGGGCCGGCGATCTTCCTCTCCACGGGCGCCCTGGCCGCTCTGCCTGCCGGGCGGCTGATGGATCGGCGCGGGCGGATCCCGATTCTGGCCGCGGGCTGCGCAGCGGGTATCGCCGGCACGTCCACAACCGCGCTCGGCTGTCTCTGGAATTCGACTCCGCTCGTGATCGTCGGCTTCGCGCTCGTCGGGGCCGCGAACGGCACCGTCCTCCTTGCACGTGCTGCCGCGGCGGACATGGTTTCCCCGGAGCGGCGACCGCGCCAGATCTCGCTCGTTCTCTTCGGCGCCGTCGCCGGTGCCGTGCTCGGGCCCTTCGTGTTCAGCCCGCTCTTCGCCGGTCGAGGCCTGAATGCCCACGACCTCGTCGTCCCCTGGTTCGCCGCAGGTGGATTCATGGTCGTCGCGCTCGCGCTCGTCCTGTCCGTGCGGCCCGATCCGCGCACGATCGCCGGGGAGCTCGCCCCGCACGGCGCCGCCCCTCCCGGCGGTACGCCGCTGCGCGAGGTCCTGCGCCGGCCGGGGGTCGGCACCGCGCTCCTCGCTGCGGTTGCCAGCTTCGCGGTGATGGTCGCCGTGATGAACCTGACGGGTTACGTGATGCTCGGGCACCATCACCACCAGCGGGACATCTTCCCGGTGATCAGCGCCCATATCGTCGGCATGTACGGGCTCGTACTCGTCGTCGGCGACCTGATCGAGCGGATCGGCCGCCGCGAGGCGCTCGTCGGCGGTCTGGCGGTGATGGGCGTCTCGACGCTCGGGCTGGTGTGGGTGAGCAGCATCTTCTGGACCGGTGTCGTCCTCTTCGGCCTCGGTCTCGGCTGGAGCCTGTCGTACGTGTCCGCGACGTCGACGCTGGTCGACCTCGCCCCACCCGCGGAGCGCGCCCAGCTCGTCGGGTTCGGCGACCTCGTGTCCGGCCTGTCGGGTGCCTCGTTCGCGCTCCTCGGCGGCGTCGCCTACAGCGCGCAGGGCGTGACCAGCCTGGCGCTCGGCGCCACCGTCCTCGCCCTGCTGCCTGCGCTGTGGCTGACGGTCGGGCGCCGGCCGGGGGCGGTGGTCGAACCGGCCGGATAGAAGCTGATACGATTTCGCCTCGGCGCGCGCTGTTGTGCGCCGCTTCTTCGTATGCGACACCACTGAAGTGCAAAAGACCTGGAATGCAAAGCCGGGCGAGGTCGCTCGCCGCTGGTACGTGGTCGACGCCGAGGGCCAGACGCTCGGCCGTCTCGCGACGCGCATCGCGGACACGCTCCGCGGCAAGGGCAAGCCCCAGTACACGCCGCACGTCGACACGGGCGACTTCGTCGTCGTCGTCAACGCGGAGAAGATCCACGTCACGGGCGCGAAGCTCGATCAGAAGATGTACCACCGCCACTCGGGCTACCCGGGCGGACTGCGCAGCCGGCCCCTCCGCGAGCAGCTCGAGCGCCGCCCGACCGAGGTCCTCCGCAAGGCCGTGAAAGGCATGCTCCCCCGGAACAAGCTCGCCCGCGCGCAGATCGGCAAGCTGAAGATCTACGCCGGCCCGGAGCACCCGCACGCGGCACAGAGCCCCGAGCCCCTGAAGCTGGAGCAGAGCCGTAGGCTCGACGGAGGCTCGCAGGGAGCGGAGGTGCCGGCTTCGCCGGTGCCGGAGCGGGCGAAGTAGCATGGCGGAGCTCGCGACCTACCGCGGCACCGGCAAGCGCAAGACGTCGGTCGCGCGCGTGATCCTGCGCCCCGGCGACGGGGCGACGTGGTTCAACGGGCGGCCGATCGAGAGCTACTTCCCGCGCCTCACCCACCGCACCCAGGTGCTCTCACCGCTGCGCGTCGCCGGGCTCGAGGGCACGTACGACATCCGCGTGCGCGTCCACGGCGGCGGGCCGAGCGGGCAGGCCGGTGCGGTCAGGCACGGAATCGCCCGCGCCCTCGTCGAGGCCGATCCGGAGCTGCGGACCGTGCTGAAGCGGGAAGGGTTCCTCGCCCGCGACAGCCGCATCGTCGAGCGCAAGAAGGCGGGCCTGCACAAGGCCCGCAAGGCTCCTCAGTTCTCCAAGCGATAACGTCGCCGCCATGCGCCGGTATTTCGGCACCGACGGTGTGCGTGGCGTCGTCGGTGAGGACCTGACGCCGCAGCTGGTCGAACGTCTCGGCCGGGCGGCCGTCCTGTGGTGCGGCGGCGGAGGCGTCTTCATCGGACGCGACACCCGCGCTTCGGGCCGCGAGCTGGAGCGCGCCTTCGCGAGCGGTGTGGCATCGGCCGGAGGGCATGCCGTGCTGGCCGGTGTGCTGCCGACACCTGCCGTGGCGCTCCTGGCACTCGACCTCGGCGCGGTCATCTCCGCCTCCCACAACCCGCCCGAGTACAACGGCGTCAAGCTCTTCGACCGCAACGGCAGCAAGCTCACCGACACGGACGAGGAGGAGATCGAGGCGCTGCTGGACGCGGCTCCGCACGACCCCGAAGGTGGGCGGATCGACGATCTCGAGGTCGCGGTGGACAGCTACCTCGACCACGTCCTCGAGCGGTTCGGCTCCGATCTCGCCGGTCTACGCATCGGGGTCGACTGCGCCAACGGTGCCTACTCGTGGATCGCGCCGCGCGCGTTCGAGCAGCTGGGCGCCGAGGTGACGGCGATCGGCGTCGACCCGAACGGCTCGAACATCAACGTCGGCTGCGGTGCGACCGACCTGCGCGCGCTCCGGCAGCTCGTCCGCGAGCAGGGGCTCGATCTGGGCGTCGCGTTCGACGGCGACGGCGACCGGGTGCTCGCGGTCGACGGCAACGGCGAGGTCGTCGACGGCGACCGGATCCTGGCGGTGCTCGTCCTCGACCTCGGGCTCGATCTCGTCGTCGTGACGACGATGACGAACATCGGCTTCCACCGGCTGATGGAGGAGCGGGGCGTGCGGGTCGTGACCACCGACGTCGGCGACCGCTACGTGCTGGAGGCACTCGAGCGCGAGCACGGCGTGCTCGGCGGCGAGCAGTCCGGCCACGTGATCTGTCTCGACGGACACGTCACCGGGGACGGCCTCGCAGGCGCGCTGCTCCTCTGCGCCGCTCTCCGCGGCCGCCCCCTGGCCGAGGTCGCCTCCGTGATGGAGCACTACCCGCAGGTGGTGGAGAACATCCGGGTCGGCCGGCGGGCGCTGAGCGACGATCTGCGGAACGAGGTCGACCGGCGTAACTCCGAGCTAGGGGGTCGAGGTCGGGTCCTCGTCAGACCATCCGGCACCGAGCCGGTGATCCGGGTTCTCGCCGAAGCCGAAACGGGCGAGGAAGCGGCCGAGCTGTGTGCTAGCATCACCGCGCTCGTGACCAAAGAGCTCGGCTGACCGTTTCGACGCAGGAACGGGCCAGGAAGCCGGGCTCATCGTTTTTCCGGGAACCGTCGATAATCCGAGAAGGAGCGCGTTGTGTGCGGGATCATCGGATACGTCGGCCAGAGGGCCTGTAAGCCGCTTCTCCTCAGGGGGCTCGAACGGCTCGAGTATCGCGGCTACGACTCCGCGGGTATCGCTCTGCGCGAGGATGCCGGGCTCGACTACGTCCGCGCCGTCGGCAACCTCCAGTTCCTGAAGGACGCGGCGGGGGCGAACGGGTCACAGTCGTCGACGGGCCTCGGGCACACGCGCTGGGCGACCCACGGCCGTGTCTCCGAGGAGAACGCGCATCCGCTGACCGGCTGCGAGGGCGGCAAGCTCGCGATCGTGCTGAACGGCATCGTCGAGAACTACCGCGAGCTGAAGCGGTCGCTCCTGGCCGACGGGCACGAGTTCAGCTCCGAGACCGACGCCGAGACCGTCGTCCATCTGATCGAGCGCGCCTACTGCGGAGACCTGGTCGCCGCCGTACGTGCCGCCTACGCCCAGCTGGAAGGGCACTTCGCGTTCGTCGTCATCCACCACGACCATCCGAACGAGCTCGTCGGCGCACGGCGGCAGTGTCCACTGGTCGTCGGCGTGGGGGAGGGCGAGATGTTCCTCGCCTCGTCGATCGCCGCTTTCCTGCGCGAGACGAAACGCGTCCAGCTGATCGAGGACGACGAGATCGTGGTCGTGACGCCCGACGGCGCGCGGTTCACGACGGTCTCGGACGGCGAGATCGAGCGGGCGGAGATGGAGGTCGACTGGGACGACGAGGGAGCCGAGAAGCAGGGCTACGAGACGTTCATGCTCAAGGAGATCTACGAGCAGCCGGAGTCGGTGCGCGAGACGATCGGCGATCGCGTTCGCCACGGGCGGCTGGAGCTCGAGGACATTGGGCTCACCGAGCTCGAGCTGCAGAATCTCCGCCGGATCGTCGTCCTCGCGTGCGGCACCGCGTACCACGCGGGCGTGGTCGGCCGGTATGTGATCGAGGAGTGGGCGCGCATCCCGGTCGAGCCGGACATTGCCAGCGAGTGGCGCTACCGGAACCCGGTGCTCTCGCGGGACACGCTCGTGATCGGGATCTCGCAGTCGGGCGAGACTGCGGACACGCTGGCGGCAATGCGGCTCGCCGGGGACTCCGGCGCGCGCACGCTCGCGATCACCAACATGATGGGGACGCAGATCAGCCGCGAGGTCGAGTCGGTGCTGTACACCCGCGCCGGTCTGGAGATGGGCGTCGCCGCGTCGAAGACCTTCACCGCGCAGGTCGCGCTGTTCTACCTGATCGCTCTCCAGCTCGCCCAGGTGCGCAAGACGCTTCCGGAGGACGAGATCGCGACGCTGCTGGCCGAGGTCGAGTCGCTGCCCGACAAGATCGCGACGTTCCTCGACGGCGATCACCCGATCGAGGAGATCGCGCAGCGCCACTGCGACAAGCCGTTCTTCCTCTATCTCGGCCGGCACATCGGCCTGCCGGTGTGTCTCGAGGGGGCGCTGAAGCTCAAGGAGATCTCGTACATCCCGACGGAGGCATACTCGGCCGGAGAGATGAAGCACGGCCCGATCGCGCTGCTCGACGAGCAGACTCCGGTGGTCTGCGTCGCCACCGACTCGCACGTCTACGAGAAGGTCGTCTCGAACATCCAGGAGACTCGGGCGCGGGGCGCGCAGGTGATCGCGATCGCCACCGACGGCAACGAGGACATCCAGTACCACGCCGACGACGTGATCTACGTCCCGCGCACCCATCCGTTCCTCCAGGCCGCGCTCGCGGTCGTCCCGCTCCAGCTGCTCGCCTACCGAATCGCCCGGCTGCGCGGGCTGAATGTCGATCAGCCGCGCAACCTCGCGAAGACCGTCACGGTCGAGTAGCCCCGCCCGCGGCCGGCCGGAGCCCGCTGGGACCTACGGCGTCCGGACGAGGACGGAGCGGTCGACCCGATTCCCGTTCGCGTCGACCGCCACAATCGTGATCTCGTAGTTGTGGCCCTTGACCGTCTTCAGCGGCGCTCGGAAGGAGATCCAACCGTCCGCGCCGATCGTCGTCAGCGGCTGGGCGGTCTTCGTCTCCCTGCCGTTGTCGTAGACGGCGAGCGTCAGGCCGACGTTCGTGCCCGTGCCGGAGCGCGACCACAGCTCGAGCGCTGCGAACGACACGACCGGGTTGGTCACGCCGGCCTTGACGAAGATCTCCGGGCTGCGCCCGTCGTAGCGAAAGGCGAGGCTCGCGAACGTGTTGAAGGCGGGCTTGTGCCTCCCGTCGCGCTCGACCAGTCCGCTCTGCCAGGCGCTCGTCAGGTCGTCGCGGAGGATGAACCAGATGAACAGCGCCACGCGCGGGTCGTTGGCGGCGTAGTTCAGCGCCTGCCGGGCGTAAGCGGCCTGCTGGGAGAGCGTCACGCCGTGAGGCTCCCCCGGCTTGGTCTCGTAGCCGTACTCGGTGATCCAGACCGGAATCCTCTGCCGCCCGAACCACTGGTCGAGCGAGTCCTCGAAGCGCGGAAGCTGGGTCAGAGTGACGTTCGGCCAGCGAACGTTCTGCTTCGGCGGCTGGTTGGGCGCGGTCGGATACGGGTGGTGGGACCACGCATCGAACTTCACTTTCGGACGCTGCTTCGAGATCAGCTCGGCGAACTTCCCCGGGGACTCGGTCTCCTGCGTTCCGCGCTTTCCCAGGTAGCGGTCACGGCCGCGGGCGGAGGTCTCGCCGATGCCGACGAGCGCGCGGCTGCTGGCGGTCTTGATCCCCGCGTAGGCGGCGCGGTAGAGCTTGGCGTAGATCGCCGGCGCGACCGCCTCGCCCTTCGAGTTGTACTGGGGCGAGAGGAACTGCCCCAGGTTGGACTCGTTCCAGACGGTGAAGTAGCGGACGAACGGGTAGCCGGAGTATCGACCCGAGTAGCGAGAGGCGAGCGCGCGGCTGAAGTTCTGGAGGTCGCGGACATTCGTCGGCGCGTAGTTCTGCCCCTTGCCTCCGTTCGCCCAGGTCGGTGTGCCCCAGATGGTCAGCATGACCTCCATCCCGTGCAGCCCCGCGTTGCGGACGAACTCGTCGAGATCGTCGAAGCGGTAGGTGGGATCGAACGGGTTGGCGGCGTTTGCCGGTCGGCTCTCGGCGATCCGCGACCAGTAGACGGTCGTGCGGACGATGCCGGCCTTTGCCTGTGCCGCCTGGTCGAACATGGCCAGACGGTCGTCGCGCCAGCGCAGGCTCGGATCGTCCTGGAAGCCGATCAGCATCCTCGGCTGGGCGGAGGCGACCACTGGCAGGACGGCGGCCGCAAGCGCGCAGGCGGCGGAGACAAGGATCAGGCGGAATCGCATCGAGTGAGGCTCCTTGGGCGTCGGGGGAAGCTCCGCAACAGAGTAGCGGTCAGTGTCGGGCGAACCCGCCGTCCTTACACACGTTTTACGAGAGCCCTCGGCGCAGCCGTTTGGTCTCGGCGCGACGGCGCTTGGCCTCGAGCCGCCGCTCGCGTGCCGCCGCCGTCGGTTTCGTCGCCTGCCGGGGCCGAGGGACGCGAAGGGCCTCACGCAGAGCGGCGACGAGGCGCTCGGTCGCCAGCTCACGGTTTCGCCACTGGCTACGCTCGTCCTGGGCGATCGCCCTGATCACCGGCCCGGCACGGGCGACGACACGCAGCTTCTGCGCCCGGCTCAGGGCGGTGGAAGCCTCCACGTCGAGGAGCGCCTCGACCCGCGTCTCGGATCGCTGCGCGTGCTGGCCTCCGGGGCCGCTGGAGCGCGAAAAGCGCAGCTCGATCTCACTCAGCGGGAGGGTCACGGAGCGGGTGACGCGAATAGACTCGGGGGGCATGGCGGCCATTCTGCTCGACCTCGACGGAGTGCTGCACGTCTCCGGAGATCCGATCCCCGGAGCGGCGGAGGCGGTCGCGGAGCTCCGTGGCCGCGGGCACCGCCTCCGGTTCGTGACGAACAACACGACTCGATCGCGGTCGGCGCTCGCCGACGATCTGCGCCGGGCCGGGATCGAGCTCGACAACGCCGAGCTGCAGACGACCACGACCGCCGCGGGGCAGGCACTGGCGGGCAAGCGCGTGCTCGCGCTCGTCATGGCCAACCTCGTCGACGACCTCGACGGGATCGAGCTCGTCGGCGAGGGTGCCGACGCAGTCCTGCTCGGCGGTGCGGACGAGACCGAGGAGACGGGCCGCGTGTTCAGCTACATGAACCTCGCCCGCGCGTTCGCGGAGCTCGAGCTCGGCGCCGAGCTCTACTGCCTGCACAAGAACCGCTGGTGGCAGACCTCCCGCGGGCCACTCCTCGACTCCGGCGCCTTCGTCGCCGGCCTCGAGTACGCGGCGGGAGTCGAGGCGACGGTGCTCGGCAAGCCGAGCCCGGCGTACTTCGATGCGGCGCTGGCGGCGCTCGACGCGGAGCCGGCGCTGACCTGGATGGTCGGTGACGACATCGACGCGGATATCGCCGGTGCGCAGCGATTCGGGCTGAAGACGGTGCTCGTGCGGACGGGCAAGTTCCGTCCGGACTCGCTCGATCGATCGACCATCGTCCCGGATGCCGTTCTCAGCTCGATCGCCAACCTCCCCGACTGGCTCGACCGCGGGGACGTCCGGTGACCGCGGCGACCGTCGGCGTCGACCTGATCGAGATCGAGCGGGTTCGGCGGGCGATCGGCCGGTACGCGTCGTTCCGCGAGCGGTGCTTCACCGAGGCTGAGCGCCGCTACTGCGAATCGCGCCCGAACCCGGCCCAGCACTACGCCGCCCGCTTCGCCGGCAAGGAGGCGGTCGGCAAGGCGCTCGGGTTCGGTGTGGCGCGTGCCTTCGCCTGGCAGGAGATCGAGATCGTCGGGCGTCCGAAGCCGGCCGTGCGACTCTCCGGCCGGGTCGAGGCCTGGGCCGAGCGCGCACGGGCGCACGAGCTCGACCTGACCATGACCCACTCGCGCGAGCTTGCCGCAGCCGTCTGCGTCGCAGGGCGAAGGGCCGGGTCGGGCTGACGCCTGTCACCCGAGGCAGCTCGGTGTTCGAGCCGCTCTACACCGCGGCGGAGATGAAGGCCGTCGAGGCAGGTCACGACGTCTCGGAGCTGATGGAGCGCGCCGGGCGGGCGGTTGCCGAGGAGGCGCTGCGGCGCTACCCCGACGCGCGCTCGTTCAGCGCCGTGTGCGGCGGGGGCGCGAACGGCGGCGACGGCCGGATCGCGCTCGACGTCCTGCGTGCGGCCGGCCGCACGGCCGGAGAGGGAACGAGCGGCGACGTGGTCATCGATGCGCTCTTCGGGACCGGCTTTCGCGGCAAGCCGAGACCCGAAGCGGAGGCGCTGATCGAGCAGCTGAACGCGGCGAGCGCACCGGTTGTGGCCGTCGACCTGCCTTCCGGCGTCGACGCCGACACGGGCGAGGTCGCCGGCAGCGCCCTCCGGGCGGACGTGACCGTGACCATGCACGGCCGAAAGGTGGGGCTCGAGGTCGCCCCCGGGCGCTTCCACGCAGGTGAGGTCGTGGTCGCAGACATCGGGCTCGACCCCAGCGAGACCGAGCACCGGCTCGTCACGGGCGCGCTGCTCACCGCCGTCCCGCGGAAGCGCTCCACCGACAACAAGTACCGCGCCGGACACGTGATCGTCGTCGGCGGCTCGCCCGGGCTGACCGGGGCGGTGAGCCTGACCGCCTCGGCGGCGTTCCGGGCGGATGCCGGCTACGTCACGGTCTGTGTGCCGCACGAGTCGATTCGCGCCGTCGAGGCGCACGTCGTCGAGGCGGTCAAGCGGCCGATCGAGGAGGCGTTCGACGCGGCGGGCAACGGAGGCTCGCTCGCGATCGGACCCGGGCTCGGACGCGATCCCGACCGGCAGAGACTCACCCGTCGCCTGCTCGAGGAGACCGACCTGCCCGCGGTGGTGGACGCCGACGGGCTCTTCGGGCTCGAGCCGTTCGAGCGTTCGGCGGCGACCGTGCTGACGCCCCACTCGGGCGAGCTCGGCCGGCTGCTCGGGCGCGACGCCGCCTGGGTGGACGAGCACCGCCTGGAGGCGGTTCGCGAGGCGGCGGCGCGGTTCCGTTGCGTGTGCCTGCTGAAGGGAGCCGACACGCTCGTCGCCGCACCGGGCGAGGGCGTGATGGTCAGCGCCCTCGGGCCGCCGTCGCTTGCAGCCGCAGGCACCGGCGACGTGCTCACGGGCGCGATCGCCGCGTTCCTGGCCAAGGGGATGACGGCGTCGCTTGCGGCCGCCGCGGGCGCCGTCGCCTGCGCCGTCGCAGCGTCCCTCGGGCCCGCCCGCGGCCTGGTCGCCTCAGATGTCGTCGCGAACCTGCCCGCAGCGCTCGAGTGACTCGGAACAGGAGGCGCGGATGGCCAGATCCGAGCTGACGATCGACCTCGGGGCGGTGCGGCGCAATGCAAAGGCGCTGCTCGGCGCGCTCGGGAGCGCCGAGCTGTGGGCCGTGGTCAAGGCCGACGGATACGGTCACGGCGCGGTCACCGTTGCAGACGGTGCGATCCGGGCCGGGGCGACCGCGCTGTGCACGGCGACGGTGCCCGAAGCGCTCGCGCTCAGGCCCGAGTTTCCGACGGCGCGCATTCTCGTCCTCGGCCCGGCCGCCAACCGCGAGATCGCGCAGGCACGCGAGGCTCGGCTCGAGCTCGCCGTCTCGGACAGCCGGCTTCCCGAGGGCATCCCGCTGCATCTCAAGCTCGACACCGGAATGGGGCGCTACGGGCTGTCGGAGCTTCCGCCGCCTCCGACCCAGGTCGTCGGGCTGATGTCGCACCTCGCCACCGCAGACTCGGACCGGGCCTTCGCCGAGATCCAGATCGAACGGTTTCGCGCCGCTACCGCCGCGTACCCCGGCTTCGTGCGTCACATCGCGAACAGCGCCGCCGCGCTGCGCATCCCGTCTGCGCGGTTCGATGCCGGCCGCTGTGGGATCGCGCTCTACGGGCTCTCTCCCTTCGGCGCCGACCCGGCCGACGACGGCCTCGAGCCGGCGCTCGGCTGGCGCAGCGAGCTTGCACAGGTGAAGGTGCTCCGGCCGGGGGAGAGCACCGGCTACGGCCGGGCGTTCGTCGCCCGGCAGCCGACGTGGATCGGGATCGTGCCCGTCGGCTACGGCGACGGCTTCCGGCGGGACCTGACCGGCACGTCCGTTCGGGTCGGCGGCGACCTGCGGCGGGTCGTGGGAACGGTCTCGATGGACTCGTTCGCCGTCGAGCTCCCCGGCGAGCTGCCGGTCGGGACGCCGGTGACGCTGATCGGGCACGGCGTCCTCGCCGAGGAGCATGCGCGCGTGGCGGGAACGATCACCTATGAGCTCGTCTGCGGAATCAACTCGAGCCCATCGCGTGGCCGGCGCACGGTCGTCGATGTCTAGCAGCCGCCGGCTGGCCGCCGACGTCCTCGCCGGCCGGGACGCCTGGGTCGTCGGCGGCGCGATTCGCGACGAGCTTCTCGGACGCCCCGTCCTCGACCTGGACATCGCCTGCGTCGAGCCCGAGCGGGCGGCTCGGGCCTACCGGGCACGCTCGGGAGGAGCCGTGTTCCCGCTCTCGACCGTCCACGGCGGCTGGCGGGTGGCGCTCGACGATGCCCGAACGGTCGACTTCTCTCCGCTCCAGGGCGGCGCGATCGAGGCCGATCTCGCCACCCGCGACTTCACCGTCAACGCGCTCGCCGCCCCGCTCGGCGGCGGCGAGCTCGTCGATCCGCACGGAGGGCGCGCCGACCTCGACCGGAGACTGCTGCGACCGATCTCCGAACGCGTCTTCGACGACGACCCGCTCCGCCTCCTGCGCGCCGTTCGGCTCGAGGAACAGCTCGGCTTCCGGCTCGTCCCCGAAGCCGAGCGCCTGGTGCGGGAGCAGGCGGCGCTCGCCGACCGCCCGGCCGGCGAGCGGACCCTCGACGAGCTTGCCAGGCTCTCCGCGGCCGGTTTCGAGCGACTCGCCGAGCTCGGCCTGCTCGCGCCGCTCGGCGGCCGCGCAGACCCTCGGCTTCGCGATTTCGACTCGCTCTGGTTCCGGCTCGCGGTCACGTTCGACGCGGAGTTGCAGCGCTTTCCGATCTCGAATCGCCTGCGCCGTTTCGTCGAGACCCTGCTCAGGGCGGCGAAGCCGGCCGACGGCTCGCCGCGCGAGGTTCACCGCTTCCGCCGCGCGACCGAGCCCTGGGCGCTCGAGGCGCTCGCCTACGTCGGCTCGAACGACCTGGCCGGCGCGCTCGAGGAGGCGCGCCGGCGCGATCCGGTCGAGCCGCTCGTGCGCGGGGACGAGCTCGGGGTGCCGCCGGGCCCAGAGGTCGGCCGGCTGCTCGAGCAGATCGCCGAGGAGCGCGCGGCGGGGACGATCGCGACCAGAGAGGAGGCGTTGGAGCTTGTCAGGCGATCGCTGGAGTAGAACCGCCGCCCTGATGGCCGAGCTGGAGGAGAGCCGGCGCGCGGACCTGACCGACCAGGTCCGCCGCTTCGTCCAGCCGGCGGGGGACGAACGTGTCCTCGACGCCGGCACCGGCACCGGCGCGCTCGCGTTCGCGCTCGCGCCGCACGTTGCCGGGGTCGTCGGCGTCGACCGGTCGCCCGAGCTGCTCGAGGAGGCCCGCCGGCGCGCCGGCCCGTTCCCCGGCGTCACGTTCGTCGAGGGCGACGCGACCAAGCTCGACGCCGTCACCGGCAGCTTCGACCTGGCCGGTTGCGCGCGGACGCTGCACCACGTCCATCGCCCCGAGCTCGTCGTCGCGGAGCTGGCCCGGGTGACGCGCCCGGGCGGCCGCGTGCTCGTGATCGACCAGATCGCCCCGGTCGACCCGCTGCTCGCCCGCGAGATCGATCGTTTCGAGCGAGCGCGCGACGACACCCACGAGCGTCTCCTCCCCGACCCGGACGTACGGGGGCTGCTCGAGGCAAACAGCCTCGTCGTCGTCCGGACCCGCTTCGAAGAGGAGCGTCGAGACCTCGACCGGTACCTCGACCTGGCCGGCTGCGAAGGGGAATCCCGGGAGCAGGCACGCGCGCTCGCCCCGGCCGGCAACAAGGTGCCCGTCGGCTGGTATCTGGCCTCGAAGCCGGGGTGACGAAGGTGGCTTCCCGCGATCGAAAGCTCGAGGCCCGGCGCGACCCGGATCGCCAGGAACGGCGAGCGGGTGCCGGTGCTGCGCGGCGGCTTGGCAGCTCTGAGTCGGTCGTCTCACGCCGCGCCGGGCCCGCCGTAGCGCCCGCGGGCGAGCAGGCGCGCGAGCAGCGACGGGAAGACCGCCTGGAGAACCGCGACCGGACGGTAGAACCAGGGGACGAAGCTCTCGCGGCGATCGTGGCGGAGCGCGGCGAGGATCGACTTGGCAACCCGCTCGGGGCCGATCACCGTCCAGTGGAACGCCTTCGGGAGCACCGTGTACTGGGGGAAGCCCGGTGTCTCGGCGAAGCCGGGCAGGATCGTGTGCACTCTGATGCCGCGCCCGCGGAGCTGGGCCGCGGTCGCCCGCGAGAAGGCGAGCTGGGCGTGCTTCGAGGCGGCATACGGACCGGAGGGCGGGATCGCGACCGTGCCCGCAACCGAGACGACGTTGATCACGTCGGCGGGCGCGGCAGCCTCGAGCGCGGGCAGGAACGCTCGCAGGCACCAGACCCCGCCGAGGTAGTTCACGCGCATGACCGTCTCGATCCGGTCGGGGTCGCCGGCGACGAAGTCCGCCCGCGCGGGGACGCCCGCATTGTTGACGAGCAGGCTCACCTGCGGGTGTCGCCCGGTGACGCGAGCCGCGAGAGCGTCGACGGCCGTCCGGTCGGCGACGTCGCAGACTTCGGCCTCGGCGCCGATCTCGGCCGCGAGCTCGTGCAGGCGCTCGGCGCCTCTGGCGACCAGCACGCAGCGCCAGCCCTGCTCGACCAGCCCCCGGGCGAGGGCGGCGCCGATCCCGCTCGAGCCGCCGGTGATGACGGCCACGCGCGCGGCCATCGCAGGCTTACTTCTTCTTCGGCGGGCAGATCCTCACGTTGCGGCTCGCCGTCTGGGTGGCCTTGCCCGCATCGGTGACGACCGCCTCGAGCGTGTGGGTGCCGACCGTCCCTCTCCTCGCCCACGTCGTCGTGTACAGCCCGGACGAGCCCGACTTCACCGTTGCGATCCGCGTGCCGTCGGCGAGGAACTGGACGCTGCGGATCTTCTTCGTCGCGCTCGCGACGACGAGCAGCCTGACCCGAGCGCCGGCGCACTCGTTGGCGTCCGGCTGGAGCCACGTCACGGTCGGCGCGTCGACGACCTTCAGCTTCTGCGCTACGAACGCGGTGTTCGGGAGGATGGAGGTGATCTCCCCGGCCTGGTCGACGTTCTTGTCCTCCTGGAAGTCGCCCGAGACGAGCAGCGCCGCCGTCGTTCCCTTCTTCAGCGCCGGCGCCGTCTTCGGGAGCGGGAAGACCGCGATCCCGGAGATCGGGTCGTAGGCCGCTGCTCCGACGACGACCTTTCCGTAGGCGATCGCGAGCGAGAGCGGATCGACGCCTGACTGGAGGTCGATCGTTCGGGCGACGAGCGTCGGCCGTCCGGCGGCGACCTTCGTCGTCACCATCGCCGCGAGCGGTGGGCTGACGTCGTTCAGCCAGGCCTGGAGCAGGTACTGGCCGGCGAGCGACCGGCCGGTGAACGCGCTGTTCCCCGAGTCGACCGCGACGTAGTACTGCCCTTGACGCGGGAACTGGATCCCGGCTGCCTGCACGTCCGCGCGGTAGTGGTACAGGTAGCCGTTCACGTTCACCGGCGTACCCGTGTAGCCGGTGACGTCGTTCTCGTCCCGGCTGCCGAGGAAGAACGGCTCGATCAGCGAGTTCGCCGACTGGAGAATGACGGACACGCCCATGTTCACGGCCGGCTGGGCGAGCTCGGTGACGTAGAGCCGCTCGGCGCCGTCCTCGTCGGTCGGCGCGCCGACGTAGCTTGGCGCCGGCCCGAACGGGGCGGCCGGCCAGCGGTAGACGTTCGCGTTGCTCTTGCCCGAGCGGGTGTCGCCGATCTGGACCGCGGCGAGCTTGACCACCGGCGTCGACTCGAGTCCGGGGCGCTCGACCGTGAACTCGTAGGGGATCCGCCGTGTGACGCCGTCCTTGCGAAGGACGATGAAGCCGTAGTTGTCGCCCGCGGCGGCGGAGGCCGACGCTCGGGCAACGGCGGTGAGCAGCGCGTAGCCTCCGGGCGAGATCGTGATCGACGCCGGCAGGTCGAGCATCGTTCCGGCCGTCGCCGCCTGCGGCTGGAGCTCCACCTGCCACGTTCCCCATCCGTTGCCGGCGTCGGTGATCGTCGAGAGCATCGCCCGGAGCCCGGCGCCGTGGTTGACGTTCAGGTAGTGGAACGAGAGGGACGGTGTGTCCGCGAAGATCAGCGGATCGTCCGCACGGCCGACGTCGATCAGGCCGGCGCCTTCGAGCATCACCGAGGCCTCGGTCGTGTGGGCGGTGTCGCCCCAGGCCGGCCCGGCGGTCGTCATCAACGCGGACTTGACCTGGGCAGCGCTCCAGAGCGGATGACGTTCGAGGAGCAGCGCCACGGCACCCGCGACGTGCGGGGCGGCCATGCTGGTGCCGTCGAAGACCGCGAACGGCTCGCCGATCGTCTCCCGCAACGTGGAGGAGAGGATCGCCCCGCCCGGGGCCGAGACGTCCGGTTTGAGGTCGTGTCCGAAGGGGGTCAGCCCGGCGGAGGAGAAGCTGGTCGGTGTTCCGCCCCGGCCGGTCTCGATCTCCAGCGGATTCCGCCCGACGCGCACCGTTGCCCGCTCTCCGGTCGGGGCCAGGGCTGAACGCAACCGTGCCCCGTCTGCGTCGGCGATCATCCCGGCCGGAATGCCGACGTCGAGCGGTACGCCGTTCGCCTCGCCGGGGCGGTTGTCCACGTACACGATTCCCTCCGCGCCCGCCGCCTTCGCCCGGAGAGCCTTGGAGACGAACGAGCAGTAGCCGCGCGAGACGAGCGCGATCGAACCGGCCAGCGACCCGGGCGGGAGCGTGCTCTGCGCGGCCTCGACATTCGGCCCCGGGCCGCAGAGATAGCGGTCGACCGGCTTGCCGTCGGTGCCGGCGATCGTGCCGACGTCGACGAGCTTCTGGTCGATCGTCCCCCAGGCAGGAGGCGTCGTGCTCGCGCCCCGGTTGAACGGAATCAGCGGAAGGCCGGCTGGGGTGGAGACGCTGATCGCGGGGCTGAAGACGTGCGAGTTCGAGACGGCGGCGACGCCGATCGCGTCTGGCGCAGTCCCCGGAGCGCCGACGCTGCCGAGGCCGAAGTCGTCGCGGTCGTTGCCGGCCGAGATCACCGGCACCACTCCGGCTTCGGCGACGTTGTGAACCGCCTCGACGAGGGCGTCGTTGGCCGGGTCGTTCATCGGGCCGCCGCCGGAGAAGTTGATCACGTCCATTCCGTCCGCGACCGCATCCTCGAAGGCGGCGACGATCTGGGGGGTGAAGGCGCTGTTGCCGACCGGGGTCGGCACGTTGAACACCCGGTAGCTTCCGAGCCAGGCGCGGGGGGCAACGCCCGAGAGGCCCTTGACCTCGGGGTGGTCGGGGCCGGCCGGCGCGGTCGTCCCCGCGTCACCGGCTGCGATCCCGGCGACGTGCGTCCCGTGGAACGACGCCTTCCGGTCGAGTGGGAGCTTGCCCTCCTTCCCCGATCCGGGCCCCGGATAGGCCCGCGCGACGATCACCTTCGGCGTGGTGTACGAGGTCTGGCCCTTCGGGAACCCGGGCGGGTAGCTGTAGCCGGAGGGATCGAAGAAGGTGCTCTGCTGATCGATTCCGTCGTCGACGACCGCGATCTTGACGCCGTCTCCGCGGACGCCGGTCGTGTTCGAGAACGCCGTCGCGCCGATCAGCGACGGGCTGTCGTCCAGGTTGAGCGAGAACCGCGAGCTCGGGTAGACCCTGTTCACGAACCCGAGGCGATACAGCTTCGGCAGCGCCCGAACCGGGATCTCGACCGTCAGCGCATCGAGGATGATCCGCAGCTTCCGCGAGACGGTCGCCTGCGGGATCGCCCGGCGCAGCTCAGCGGTCGCCTGCGACTGGGCGCGTGCGAGCAGCGCCAGGTACGCGCGTGAAGAGGCCGTGCGCACATCGAGCCGCCGCGCCGTCTTCACCCCGTAGGTGGTCCGGCCGAAGCGCGCTGCGAGCGGCGGCCGGTCGAGCGTCACGAGCATCGTCACCCGGCCGTTCGCATGTCGCTTCGGCACCGAGATCGTCCCCGTCCGCACGCGAGGAATCTGGAGCTCGCCGAAGCTGCGCCGGACCGGCTGGAGCGCCGCCGAGGCGACTGCCGTCGGAACGAGCAGCGCCGCGAGCGCGAGCGGGAGCAGGTAGCGGCGCAAGAGAGCCAGCGTAGCCGAACCGGGGTTAGACTCGCACTCCGTGCCCGACTTCACCGGCAAGCGCGCACTCGTGCTGGGCGTGGCGAACAAGCGCTCGATCGCGTGGGCGATCGCCAGGCGGCTCGCCGACGGCGGGGCGCAGGTCGCCTTCACCTACCAGGGCGAGCGGATCGAGTCGACCGTTCGCGAGCTCGCGGCGACCGTTTCGAGCCCGCACGTCACCTCGTGCGACGTGCGCTCGGACGACGATCTCGCGCGTGTCTTCACCGAGGTCGGCGCGGCGTTCGGCGGCGGGCTGGACATCCTCGTCCACTCGGTTGCCTACGCGGCCGCGGAGGATCTCGAGGGGCGCTTCACCGACACTCCGCGCGATCGCTTCTGGCTTGCGCTCGACGTGAGCGCCTACTCGCTGGTCGCCTGCGCGCGCGCGGCCGAGCCGCTGATGGAGGCGGCCGGCGGCGGATCGATCCTGACCATGACCTACCTCGGGGGCGAGCGCGCCGTGCCCCACTACAACGTGATGGGCGTGGCGAAGGCGACGCTCGATGCCTCGGTCCGTTATCTGGCCTGGGACCTGGGCGAGAAGAACATCCGCGTCAACGCCGTGTCGGCCGGACCGGTGCGGACGCTCGCGGCCCGTTCGATCGCCGGGTTTCCGACGATGGAGGCGATCGTCGAGGAACGCGCGCCTCTCCACCGCCACGTCGGCGCCGACGACGTGGGCGCGGCCGCCGCGTACCTGCTCTCCGACGACGCTTCGAACGTCACGGCGACGACGCTCTACGTCGACTCGGGCTACCACGCGATGGGGATGTAATCGAGACAAGGAGGTTGTCATGCCCCCGATCACGGCAGCGATAGAGATCAAGCGGCCCCCCGAGGAGGTGTTTGCCTACGTCGCCGACCTGGCCCGCCACGACGAGTGGCAGTCGCAGATCCGGGAGATCACGGTCGAGACGGACGGGCCGACCCGCGTCGGCACCCGGTCGCGAGAGAAGCGGAAGATGCCCGGCGGTCCGACGGTCACGGCCACGTACGAGATCACCGAGTTCGAACCACCTCGCCGTGCGAGCTTCCGCGGTGTCGACGGGCCGGTCCGCGTCCTCGGCACGGTCACCGTCTCGCCGGCGGAGGGCGGGTCTCGGGTCGGTGTGGAGATCGACCTGGTCGGGCACGGGATCGGGAAGCTGCTCGCGCTGATCGGGCGGAGGCAGCTGCGCAAGCAGGTGCCGCTCGACCAGCAGCGTCTGAAGGAGCGGCTCGAGTCGCAGAGCAGCGGCTGATCGCCTCCGCTGCGAGCCGGAACCGGCTCGTCTTACGCGGACGGCCTCAACCGCCCGGCAGGACGTACGCGACGATCCGTGCGCCGCGCGGCTTGCCGCCGATCTCGGGGAGGCGGTCGGCGTCGAGCGCCACCAGGTGCCACCGGGCGCCGTGGAGGTCGAGCCGCACTTCGCCGAGGTGCTCGACGGTCAGCCGGGAGGCGGGCCTGCCGTCGACCGAGAACCTGACCGGCAGGGGCTCCGGCGAGGCGACGAACAGCCGCGCGATCCCCGCTCCGTAGACCCAGAGCGCGGCGTGGCCGTGTTTCATCTGACGGCCGCGTCCGTCGGGGAGATACCAGCCCGTGCAGAAGAGCGCGTCCGCGCGCGAAGGCTCCGGGAAGGGCGGCGAGGCATGCGAGAGACCGCGACCGAACGACGTCACCGGCCCGTCCGTTGCCAGCGGCCGCCAGCCGTTCGCGACCAGGGACTGCCACGCGAACCAGGATGCGTCGCCGAGCGTCGGGTTCCCGGTGTAGAGGCCGCGGTGGAGCGTGATCGCGGTCACGCCCAGATCGTCGAGTCGGAGTCTTCCCCCGGTCGTCCAGTCGCCACAGGTGAGCGGCTCGAGCAGGCGTGCGGTCCGGTCAGCCTCCCGCGGGGCGGTCGTCGAGTAGCCGCCCGGCCGCTGGCGCAGGACGCGCTGGTCGTAGTACATGTACACGCTCCCGTAGTGCAGGTCGGGGAGGAAGACCGGAAGCTCGAGCAGGCGCCCCGGAGGCAGGTCACGAACGGCGTCGTAAGCTCGGTTCGAGCCGTCTGCCGCCGATGCCTTGAACGCGCGCACGTGCAGGTCGGCGAGCAGCACGACGGCGACGACGGCGGCAAGCAGCATGCGCGGAATGTGCCTCGCTTCGCGGCGGCGCAGCCCCGCTTCGAGCGCGAAGGCCGCGAGCGCGGCGAGTGCGAGGCAGGCGATCGGCACCAGCCGCTCGGGGACCCGCGGGTAGCGGAAGGGCGGAGCGGCGTGCCACAGTGCCGAGTAGAGCGGCAGGTGCGTCCCGAGCGCGAGCAGCACCGGGACCACGGCTCCCAACCCGAGCACCGCCGCGAGCCACCGGCCGCTCCCCCGGACGAGCACCGCGAAGCCGGCGATCGCCGCGATCGGAGTCAGCCAGCCGAGGAAGACGAACGGCTCGGCGCCGTGACGGGCATGTCGTGAGACCAGATCGAGGCCGGTCGCCGAGTAGACGCGCACCTCGGCGAGCGAGCGCCCGCCTTCGTCGATCGAGCCGGAGATCACCGTCAGCCGGATCAGCACGCCCGCGAGCACGGCTGCGGCGACGCCGATCGCGGTCTCGGCGAGGACCCGTCTGCCGCGAGTCCGGCAGATCGCGTAGACGGCGTAGAAGGGGATCGCACCCAGGGCGAAGTGCACCTGGCCGGAGAGCGGTATCGAGACGAGCGCGGCGCGCGAGACCCACCACCAGCGCTGGTTGCCGGTTCGCCGGGCGCGCTCGAATGCCCACAGCGCCAGCGGCAGGAGCAGTGAGATCGGCCCGAGCAGATGGCCTCGGCTCTGTGCCACCCGATAGGGGGCGATCTCGAACGCAAGACCACCTGCCGTCGCGGCGAGGCGCGAGAGGCCGAGCTCGCGAAGCCAGAGCAAAGTGAATGCACCGGAGACGGCCAGGCAGAGGAGCGTGAAGACGTTCCACGCGACCACGGGGCCGAGCCCGCGGACGAGCGGCCAGTACGGCAGCCCGAACGGCCACCAGGCCGCGTTCGGCTGGGCTTCCACCTCGGGCCGGAAGCTGTACGGGTCGACCCACGGCGGCCGCGCGTGCTCGAGCTGGTGACCGGCGAGCCAGAGCCTGTACCCCGTCTGCAGGTAGTCGCCCGGCGCGGCCTCGCCGTGCCCAGGCGCGCCTCCGGCCATGAAGCTCGAGCCGGCGTGGACGATCGCCGGCTCCGTCGCGACCAGCGCGGCGACGACGTACAGGCCGCAGGCGAGGGCTACAAAGCTCGGGCGGCCGCGAGCAGCTCGTCGAAGTCCGGCACGAGCTCGTTCCCGTAGCTCCACGCCCCGCGTACCCTCCCTTCGCGGTCGATCAGGAATGCCGTCCGCTCGGCGACATCGTGCATGCCGCGAAGCTCCTGGCCGACGCCGAAGCCCCGGATCGTCTCGCCGTTCCAGTCCGAGAGCAGCCCGAACGTGAGGTCGAGGGCCTGCATCCAGGCGATGTGAGTCCAGGGCGAGTCGCGCGAGATCCCGAGCGGACGGACACCCGCCGCTTCGAACTCCGCGCTCCTGTCACGCAGGAGCTCCAGCTCGTCCGTTCACGTCGACGACCAGTCGAAGAGGTAGAAGAGCAGCAGAACGGGCCCGTCCTCGACGATCTCCTCGATCGTGTGCTGCTCTCGGGGCCCGACCCAGACGGTTGCCCGGGGAATCCGGTCGCCGACCGCGAGCATCAGACGTTCGAGACGCGCACCGTCGCCCGGTGGCCGTAGGTGGCTGACGACCACGGTTCCGGTCTCATCGGCCGAACCCTACGCGTCGACCGGGACGATCTCCGTCGCATCGGCGATTCCCTGCACGACCTCGACGACGTCACGGTGTCGGTTGTAGGTCCGCAGCTGGGCGTCGGCGCCGTTGCCACGGGCCAGGATCTCCCGCACGCCAGCGAGCTCGCGCTCGCAGCCGAGCTCCCGCGCATGCGGCTCGAGCTCGCGGAGCGTCCGCCGGATCAGTTGAGCGACCGGCACGCGGTTCCGGCGGCCCGCCGCCAGGTCCATCACCGGCGCCTCGAGCCCGTACCGCGCGGCGAGCCACTTGTTCTCGGTGGTCAGAATCCGATGGTAGGACGGGATCTCCTCGCCGCGGTCGAACTGCTCCGAGTACAGCTTGACGAGCGCCTGGCAGAAGGCGGCGACCGCGACCGCGTCTTCGAGGCGGGTGACGGCGTCGCAGATCCGGATCTCGATCGTGCCGAACCGCGGGTGCAGCCGGATGTCCCACCAGATGTGCGTGTAGTCGGCGATGCAGCCCGTGCGTTCGAGCTGGCCGACGACCTCGGCGTAGTCGGCGTAGTCGCGGAACCGCGGCGGCGGTCCCGAGCGGGGGAATGCGGCAAAGACCATCTGGCGGCTCGATGCAAGCCCGGTCGCCTCGCCGCGCCAGAACGGCGAGCTGGCGGTCAGCGCGAGGAGCTGCGGCAGGTGGGTGAGGAGGCCGTTGACGATCTGAACGGCCTTTTCCGCGTCGTCGACCGCAACGTGCACGTGCATGCCGAAGATCAGCTCTCGCCGGGCGACGTACTGGAGCTGGTCGACGAGGTTTCGGTAGCGGTCGCGAGCGGTGATCCGCTGGCGCTCGAAGAGGCTGTACGGGTGCGTGCCCGCCGAGCCCACGCGCAGCCCTTTGGTGCTCGCCACCGAGGTGACGTACGAGCGCAGCGCCGTCAGCTCGCGCTCGACCTCGGCCGCGTTGCGGCAGACCGGAGTCGTGATCTCGATCACCGATTGCATCAGCTCTGCATTGATCCGCTCCTCGAGCTCGTGGCCCGCGACGGCGGCCAGGACGGTGTCGATGTGCTGGACGAGGTCGAACGTCTCGGGGTCGAGCAGCATGTACTCCTCCTCGACGCCGAGCGTGTACGGGTCGCTCGTTCCGAAGCTGTGGTCGAGCACGCTGCCACCGTGCGCGAAGCCGGCGGCCTTGCCGGTGATCGACGGCGGGGTGATCTGCTTCACGGGACGTACGCCTCCGCTTCGATCTCGACGTGCCAGCGTGGGTCGATGAGCTGCGTGACGACAAAGGTGCAGGCGGGCCGCACCTCGCCGAAGACGGCTCCGTGGGCACGTGCCACCTCGTCGAAGATCTCGGCGCTCGTCGCGAAGATCCGCGTCCGGACGACGTGCTCCGGGCGGGCCCCGGCCTCGCGCAGGGCGGTGACGATGATCTCGAGGCAGCGCCGGGTCTGCCCGAACGCATCCGGCGGCAGCTCGACGCCCTCCGGCATCATCGGCGCCGTCCCGGCGACGAAGACGTGCGGGCCGGCGCGGACGGCGCGCGAGAACCCCATCACCGGCTCGTAGGGCGATCCGGAGGAGACGAGTTGGCGGCTCACGGGCCTAGTATCCCGCGAAGTGGACCTGTCGAGAGCCGTCGAGGCGTGGCCGGCCGGAAACGTGGCCGTCGGCCTCGTCGAGCCGGACGGCCGCGTGACCGTCCACGGAGGCGCCGCCCGCGAGTACCGCTGGGCGTCTGTGACCAAGCCCGTCACAGCGCTTGCCTGCCTCGTCGCCGCCGAGGAGGGAACGATCGACCTCGACGATCCGGCCGGACCGCCGGGCTCGACCTTCCGTCACCTGCTCGCCCACGCCTCCGGGCTGCCGCTCGAGGGATCGAGTCCGATCGCGCGGCCGGGAGAACGGCGGATCTACTCCGATCACGGATTCGACGTCCTGGGCGAGGCGCTCGCCGCCCGCGCGGGGATGCCCTTCGGCGACTACCTCGACGGGGCGGTGCTGAAACCGCTCGGGCTCGGGGCGCGCTTCCAGGGCCGCCCGGGGTCGGGTCTCCACGGCTCCGTCGGCGACCTGGTCGCAATCGGACGGGAGCTGCTCGCGCCGGCGCTGGTCTCGGCCGAGACGCTGGCCGAGGCGACGTCGGTCGCGTTCCCGGGCCTGATCGGCGTGCTGCCCGGGTTCGGTCGCCAGGAGCCGAACGACTGGGGGCTCGGCTTCGAGCTGCGCGACCGCAAGTCGCCCCACTGGACCGGCTCGCGAAACTCGCCGCGAACGTTCGGCCACTTCGGTCGCAGCGGCACGTTCATCTGGGTCGATCCGGAGCCGGGTGTCGCACTGTGCTGCCTCACGGACATCGAGTTCGGCGACTGGGCAGCGGAAGCCTGGCCCGCCCTGTCCGACGCAGTCCTGTCCAAGGTGCGCTCATCGGCCAAGTAACACTGTGTTACAAGAGCCGGGAGCGTTGTAACCGCGTTGCCGTTCCGGGCTCGTAACACAGTGTTACGAGGTGCTGCCTCCCGGTGCGCGCGCTCGCGCCGGCGGGGTACGGCTCCGGGACGATCGTCGCGCTCGTCAGTCGCCGAACAGGGGGCGGACGAACTCGTCGAACGCGGCGCGGTCGCAGCTTGCGACCACCGACGGCGTCATCGCGCGTACGGACGCGGTGCGCGGCACCCCCATCGCCAGCGCGACCTCGCCGAAGTAGTCGCCGGGCTTGAGCACGCGACGAGCGCCGAGCGCCTCCTGGCTCACCGCCAGCATCCCCGAGAGGACGACGTAGAAGCGGTCGGCGTCGTCCCCTTCCCGAACGACCGCCGCACCCGCCGGCACCTGCTCGCGTCGCATGTGCTCGGACAGCTTGCGCAGCCGCTCGCCTGGCAACTCCGCCAGCAGGCCGATGCGGCTGAACTCGTGCTCGCGGATCGGCATTCGGCACATACTGCCTGTCGTATGGGCCTGCTCGACGAGTGGCGGCACTGCCCGCGCTGCGGTAATCCGGTCGAGCCGACGGGCGGCCGTGCCGACTGCTCGGCCTGCGGGTACGTGGTCTACGCGAATCCCGCGCCCGCGGCCTGTGCGCTGTGCCTCGACGCCGAGGGACGGATCCTGCTCGCCCGGCGCGGGATCGAGCCGTATCTCGGAATGTGGGATCTGCCCGGCGGCTTCCTGCACGAGGACGAGCATCCACTCGACGGGCTCCGCCGCGAGCTGGTCGAGGAGTCGGGGCTGGACGTCGAGCCGATCGAGTGGTTCGGGGCGTTCATGATCCCGTACGGGGACGGCCCCGGCGCGCGCTGGGTACTCAACCTCGTCTGGCTGGCCCGCGTGGCCGGCGGCGAGATGCAGGCGGCCGACGACGTCGCCGAGCTGCGCTGGTTCTCCCGCGAGGAGCTCCCGCCCCTCGCCGAGGTCGCGATGGCGGAGGCGCTGGCGCTCTGGCTGGAGCGCCCGCCCCCGGACGATCGCTAGGCCGCTTCGTCGACGAGGCCGAGGCCGCGCTCGATCGCGCCCTTCGGCTGCGCCCCGATCACGGCTGCCGACGGAGCGCCGTCCTTGAACAGCATGATCGTCGGGATCGACTGCACCCCGTAGCGGATCATCAGCTCCTGGTTCTCGTCGACGTTGATCTTCACGAGCCGGATCTCGCCGGCGCGTTCCTCTGCAATCCGGTCGAGCACGGGCGAGACCGCGTGGCACGGCCCGCACCACTCGGCCCAGAAGTCGACGATCACGGGCTTGTCGCTCTGAAGGACCTCCTGCTCGAAGGTCTCGGTGGTCACTGCGGTCGTCATTCGGTTCCTTTCGGTTTCTTGGACCGTCCTTTGTAACGAGCGCGGCGGCCGGATGCTTCCCGGGCGCCCGTAGAATCGAGCCCATGGCACGCAGCTTCTCGCCCCTGCCGCGCATCCCCGACCATCCCGCGATCGAGCGGGAGGTGCTGGCGCGCTGGGACGCGGAGCGCACCTTCGAACGGCTGCGCGAGCTCAATGCCGACGGTCCGCGGTTCAGCTTCGTCGACGGGCCGATCACGGCGAACAACCCGATGGCCGTCCATCACGCGTGGGGCCGAACCCTGAAGGACGTCTTCCAGCGCTACCAGGCACTGCGTGGCCACGAGCTTCGCTACCAGAACGGCTTCGACTGCCAGGGGCTCTGGGTCGAGGTCGAGGTCGAGAAGTCGCTGGGCCTGAACTCGAAGCGCGAGATCGAGGAGTACGGGATCGCCGAGTTCTCCGCCCGCTGCCGCGAGCGCGTCGCCCGGTACGCCGAGGTGATCACCGAGCAGTCGCGCCGGCTCGGGATGTGGATGGACTGGGACAACGACTACTACACGTTCTCCGACGCGAACATCGAGTACATCTGGCGTTTCCTGAAGACCGTCCACGAGCGTGGCTGGCTGTTCCAGGGCCATCGCTCGACGCAGTGGTGCCCGCGTTGCGGGACGTCGCTCTCGCAGCACGAGCAGGCGGGCGAGGGTAACTACGAGGAGCTCGACCACCCTTCGCTGTATGTCCGCTTCCCGCTCAAGGACCGGGAGGGCGAGTCGCTGATCGTCTGGACGACCACGCCCTGGACGCTGCCGGCGAACGTCGCGGCCGCGGTCAGGCCCGACGCCGAATACGGGCTCAGAAACGGCGAGTGGCGGCTCGCGGACAGCGGCGCGGAATACGACCGGATCGCGCGCGGGGAAGACCTCGTCGGACTCGAGTATTCAGGCCCGTTCGACGACTTGCCGGCGCAGGCCGGCGTCGTCCACAAGGTGATCCCGTGGGACGAGGTAGCCCTCGACGAGGGCACCGGGATCGTCCACATCGCTCCGGGTGCCGGCGGCGAGGACTTCGAGCTCTCGCGCACGCTCGGCCTGCCGGTGATCGCCCCGATCGACGAGGACGGCAGGTTCTACCCCGGGTACGACGCCTTCGAGGGGCTGTCTACGGGCGAGGCGGAGGATCCCGTCGTGGCCGCCCTGAAAGAGCGCGGCCTTCTCGCCGAGGCCGGGCGGATCACCCACCGCTACCCGATCTGCTGGCGATGTCGCACACCGCTGGTCTTTCGCGTCGTCGACGACTGGTTCATCGGCGTCGACGAGGTCCGTCCACAGCTGCTCGCCGAGAACGAGACGGTCGAGTGGACGCCGCCCCAGTACAAGAAACGGATGGACGACTGGCTCCGCAACATGGGCGACTGGAACATCTCGCGGAAGCGCTACTTCGGACTGCCGCTGCCGTTCTACCCGTGCGTGTGTGGAACGCTCAACGTCGTCGGCTCGCGCGCCGAGCTCGAGCAGCGGGCGGTCAGGGGTCTCGATCGGCTCCAGGAGCTGCACCGGCCGTGGATCGACGAGGTACCGATCCGCTGCGAGTCGTGTGGTGCGGAGGTTGGGCGCATCCCCGAGGTCGGCGACGCCTGGCTCGACGCCGGCATCGTCCCGCTCTCGACGCTCGGCTGGAAGAGTCCGCGGTACGTCGAGCAGGGCTACGCGACGGGAGCGGCCGAGGGGCTGACCGGCGCCGACCTTCCCGACCACGCGTACTGGGAGAAGTGGTTCCCGGCCGGCTGGATCTCGGAGATGCGCGAGCAGATCCGCCTCTGGTTCTATTCGCAGTTCTTCATGTCGGTAACGCTCGTCGGGACGTCGCCATACCGGCGGGTGCTCACTTACGAGAAGCTGCTCGACGAGACGGGGCGGGAAATGCACGCCTCCTGGGGCAACGCGATCGACGCGAACGAGGCGTTTGACCGGATGGGCGCCGACGTGATGCGCTGGCTCTTCTGCGACGTGCCTCCCGCGCAGAACCTCAAGTTCGGCTACGGCCCTGCGCGCGAGGTGCAGCGCCGGCTGCTCACGCTCTGGAACTCGGCGTCGTTCTTCGTCACCTACGCGAACATCGAGGGGTTCCGGCCGACGTACGCCGACCTCGAGCAGGGCCCGCCCGAGGGCCAGCCCCTCGATGCCTGGCTCGCCGCGCGGACGCGGCAGCTCGTCGTCGAGGCGACCGGCGCGTACGAGCGCTACTGGACGCCGGCGGTCACCCGCGCCTTCGACTCGTTCGTGGACGAACTGTCGAACTGGTACATCCGGCGGTCGCGCCGCCGGTTCTACGACTACGACGACGCGGCGTTCAGGACGCTCTGGTACGCGCTCGCCCAGGGGCTGCGGGTGGTCGCGCCGCTGATGCCTTTCCTCGCCGACGACTTGTGGCGGAACCTGGTCGCGGGCGCCTGCGAGGGCGCGCCCGACTCTGTCCACCTCGCCGGCTGGCCCGAGCCGGTCGAGCCGGATCGCGGGCTCCTCGCCGAGATCGCGGAGGTGCGGCGGGTGGTCGAGCTCGGACGGCAGGCCCGCGCGCAGGCGGGGATCAAGCACCGGCAGCCGTTGCGCAAGGCGATCATCTACGGAGCGGCGCCGGCCACCCGCCAGCACGCCGACGAGATCGCCGACGAGTTGCGGGTGAAGGAGCTCGCGGGTTCGAGCACGGGCGGCACGCGCGCGAAGCTGAAGCCGAACCTGCCCGTCCTCGGCCCCCGACTGGGGCCGAAGCTGCCGGCGATCAGGCGTGCGCTCGATGAAGGGCGGTGGGAGCGCGAGGGCGAGCGGGTGCGGGTCGAGGGCGAGCTGCTCGGGCCGGAGGAGGTACTGACCGAGCGGGAAGCCCAGAACGACGGGTTCGCGTTCGCCTCGGACGGCGACCTCAGCGTCGAGATCGACCAGGAGCTGGACGACGAGCTTCGGCTCGAGGGGCGCGTGCTCGACCTGATTCACGCGCTGAACACGCTCCGCCGGGAGGAGGGGCTCGAGCTGACCGACCGGATCGCCGTCACCGTGCCCGCGTCGGACTCCGACCTGCTCGTCGGGCACGCGGACTGGATCAAGCGGGAGACCCTCGCCGTCCGGATCGAGGCCGACGGCGGCTCGCCGGAGATCGCGATCGAAAAGGCTTAACGGCAGTGTCTGACACCGCAGGTGTCAGACACTGAATTAGTTCGCCGGGTCGTCGAACTCGGCCGCCCAGTGCGAGCCGTCGCAGAACGGCTTGTTCCTCGACTGCCCGCAGCGGCAGAGCGTGTAGTGCTCATGCGAGGCGCCCGCGCCCCAGGTCGCGCCGACCAGCTCGATCGCGCCCGTGACGAAATACGGCCCGTTCTTCGAGACGACGATCGCCTGCGCGCGCTCCTGGTCGCGGTGCTCGACGCCTCCGATCGAGTAGCTGAGCGCACCCGACGGGCACGTGCGGACGACCGCGGCGATCTCCTCGGCCGGCGCACCGCGGGCGTCGATCCACGGCTCCTGCCGCAGCCGCCACACCTCGCGCAGGCTGTCGGTGCAGAACCCGGAGTGGGCGCAGATCCCCCGGTTGTCGTGGATCGTGATCCCGTCGCCCTGGTAGTCCTCGCGACGATCCAGGCTGCCGTCGCTCAGGTTGGCGGAGTCGAAGCCCACCTGCTTGTGGGTCCCGGTGCAGAACGGCTTCGAGGTCGAGTGGCCGCAGCGGCACAGCGCGAGCACCTCCTTCGTCTCGAGCGTCTCGCTCTTCGAGTTGGTCAGCGTCCGGAGGTTCTTGATCAGATATGGCCCGTTAGGCAGCGGCTCGATGACGATCGTCACCGGCGCATCATCTCGCAACCTCAAGCCGCGGGGAGGATCGGGCGGACCTGGGCGGGGAGGCGGAACAGCACTCCCTCGACGACGGTGCCGGCGGCGCGCACATCCTCCACGCCTCTCGCCCGGAACCAGTCGCAGACGCGCTGAACGAGGTACTCGGGCGCCGATGCTCCCGATGTCAGGCCGACGGTCTCGACCCCGGCCAGCCAGCTCTCGTCGATCGCGTCCTCGTCCTCGATCAGGTGCGCCTCGATCCCGGCGGCGCGGCCCGTCTCGACGAGCCGGTTGGAGTTCGAGCTGTTCCCGGAGCCGATCACGAGCAGCAGGTCGATCTCGCCGACCAGCTCCTTCACCGCCCGCTGACGATTCGTGGTCGCGTAGCAGATGTCGCCTGACCGCGGTCCTTCGATCGCAGGGAACCGCCGGCGCAGGGTGGCGACGATCTCGGCCGTCTCGTCCACCGAGAGCGTCGTCTGCGTCACGTACGCGACCCTGCTCGGGTCGCGTACCTCCAGGCTGTCCGCGTCCTCCACCGTTTCGACCAGGACGGTCGCGTCCGGGGCCTCGCCCATCGTGCCCTCGACCTCCTCGTGGCCGGCGTGGCCGATCAGCACGACCGTGTATCCGGCGGCTGCGTACATCCGGGCCTCGGCGTGCACCTTCGTCACGAGCGGACAGGTCGCGTCGATCGTCCGCAGCCGGCGGTCCGCGGCACGGGCGTGCACGTCCGGGGCGACGCCGTGCGCGGAGAGAACGAGCAACGATCGCTCTGGGACGTCCTCCTCGCTCTCGACGAAGATCGCGCCGCGCCGCTCGAGCTCGCGGACGACGTGGGCGTTGTGGACGATCTGCCGGCGCACGTACACGGGCGCTCCGTGTAACTCCAACGCCCGCTCCACGGTCTCGACCGCGCGTTCGACACCTGCGCAGTATCCGCGGGGCGAGGCGAGAAGCAGCCTCCTGACCACGGTCGCCCATGCTAGCCCGGCGGGGTGGGACACCCGGTGACCAACCGAAGGGTTCAGCGCGCCGACTGGGCCAGCGCGATCCCGACGAGCACGACCGCACCGCCGGCGAGCTGCGTTCCGCCCAGCGTCTCGCCGAGCCAGCCGTACGCGACGAGGCTCGCGACCACGGGCTCGATCATGGCAATGACGCCCGCCCGGGTCGCGGTGATGTGACGCATCGAGCCGACGATCAGGAAGAACGGGACGATCGTCCCCGCCACGATCACCCAGGCGATCAGCGCCCAGATCGGCAGGTGCAGGTGGGAGAGGTTCCCGAGCAGCGAGACGGTGGTGCCCGGAACGTCGAACGGGAACGTCCACCACGGCTGGGCGATCGCCCAGAAGATCGTCGCGAACAGAAAGCCGTAGCAGAGGAGCGAGATCGGGTCGCGGCGGCCGACGGCGCGCTCGGCGAGCAGGAGGTAGCCGGCGAAGGTGACGGCGGAGCAGAGGGAGAAGATCACCCCCAGGCCGTCGAGCGAGACGCCGTGCCAGAGGTCGACGACGAGCGTCAGGCCGCCGAGGGCGAGCGCGAGCGCGACCCAGAGCCGCCGGCGCACGTGCTCCTTCATCACGAACCGGGCAAAGAGCGCAACCAGCAGCGGGCCCAGGTACTGGATCAGAAGCGAGACGCCGATCTCCAGCCGGTGGATCGCGAGGAAGTAGAAGAGCTGGACGAACGCGACTCCGAAGACCCCGAACGCTCCGAGAAAGAGCAGCTCGCGCGGATTGGTGCGCAGGCTCCGCGGGCGGGTCGCGAGCAGGATCAGTGCGAGGCCGACCAGCGCGCCCGTGCAGCGCACCTCGGTCAGCCGCAGAGAGGACAGCCCGGACGCGAGGATCACCTTCGAGACCGTTCCGTTCATCGCGAACAGCGTTCCTGCTCCGAGTGCCATGGCGTAGCCGACCCCCGGGCGGCGCTCTCGCGCCACGCTCTCGGCGGGGATGTAGGCGACGTCGCTCAGGGGTTCGTTCCCGACTCGATCCGTGCGGCGCCGGCACGTTATCCGCCTACACTGGTGCGGAGCGGGGCGTAGCTCAGCCTGGTAGAGCGCTGCCTTTGGGAGGCAGAAGTCGGCAGTTCGAGTCTGCCCGCCCCGACTGAATGGGCCTCGCTGCTCTCGCCGTCGCCGCGGCCCTGGCGCCCGGCTTCCACGCCAAGGTCTATCCGATCCCCCCGGCGACGCGGGCTCGGATGACCGGCGTGTCCTGGCATCCCGGCTGTCCGGTGGCGCTCTCCGACCTGCGCCTGATCGCCCTCACCTACCACGGCTTCGACGGCCGCCGGCATACCGGGCTGCTCGTCGCCAACCGCGATGCCGCATCTGCGCTCGTCGGCGTCTTCCGGCGGCTGTACGCGGCGAGGTTCCCGATCCGGAGGATGCAGCTCGTCGATGCGTACGGCGGGGACGACTACCGCTCGATCGAGGCCGATAACACGTCGGCGTTCAACTGCCGCGCCGCCACCGGCTCGAGCACCTGGTCGCAGCACGCGTACGGCCGGGCGATCGACGTCAACCCGATCGAGAACCCGTACGTCAGCGGCGGCACCAGCTCGCACCGGGCGAGCAGGCCGTACCTCGACCGCTCGCGTCGGCGGGCGGGGATGGCCTACGAGGGAGGCGTCCTGGTCGAGGCGTTCCGCGACGCCGGCTGGGGGTGGGGCGGAGCCTGGAGCGGCGGAGTCAGGGACTATCAGCACTTCTCCACCACGGGTCGTTAGAGTCGCGCGGTGCTGCGCGGAGCGCTCGCCGCCTCGATCACGCCGCTTCGAGACGGGGGCGACGCCCTCGACCAGGACGCGTTCGGGCCGGTCGTCGACTTCCTCGTCGCGGGCGGGATGGACGGCCTGCTCGCGATGGGGACGAACGGGGAGGGCATCTTGCTCTCCCAGCAGGAGCGCCGCCTCGCCGCCGTGCGCTTCGTCGACGCCTCGGCCGGCCGGCTCCAGGTCGCCGTCCACTGCGGCGCCCAGACCACCGCCGAAACGGTCGCGCTGGCCGCCCACGCGGTCGAGGCGGGCGCCGACGCGGTTGCGGTGATCGCCCCGCCGTACTTCGCCCTGGACGACGCGTCGCTGCTCCGCCACTTCGTTGCCGCCGCGGGCGCGTGCGCGCCGCTGCCCTTCTACGTCTACGAGTTCGAGCGCACCAGCGGCTACGCCGTCCCGCTCCCGGTCCTCGATCGCCTGCGCGAGCGGGCGCCCAACCTTGCCGGGCTGAAGGTTTCGGACCGGCCCTGGGACCGCTTCGCCCCGTACCTGGTCGAGGGGCTCGACGTCTTCGTCGGGCCTGAGTCGCTGATCGCCCAGGGGATGCAGGCCGGAGCCGCCGGAGCCGTCTCCGCGCTTGCTTCCGCGTTCCCGGAGCTCGTTGCCGCCGCCGTTCGCGGCGAGGACGCCGACGTCGGCGGCCTGCGCGAGCAGGTCGAGCGCTTCCCGCGCCATGCGGCGCTCAAGCACGTGCTCGTCCGGCGCGGCGTCCCGATCCGCGAAGACGTGCGTGCCCCGCTCCGCGCCCTCACCGCCGGCGAGCGCGCCGAGCTCGATCGGGGCGTCACCCCCTGGCTGGGGATGTAGTGCTGCGGCGCGCGATCCTGGCCGCCGCCGACAGCCCGCGGCTGCGTCGGTTCGTCGGGCGGTACGGGATGCGCCTCGGTGCCGGGCGGTTCGTCGCCGGCGAGACGCTCGACGAGGCGGTGCGAACGCTGCGGCGGCTGAACGAGCAGGGCCTGCGCACGAACACCACGCTGCTCGGCGAGGGGGTCGCCGACGCCGACGCGACCGGCCCCGTGGTCGAGGCGTACGAGCAGGTGCTGCGCCGAATCGGCGTCGAGGGTCTCCAGACGAACGTCGCCCTGAAGCTGACCCACCTCGGTGTGCTGATCGACGAGGAGCTCGCGTACGGGAACCTGGAGCGGCTCGTCGCCGAGGCCGGGCGGCTCGGGAACTTCATCCGCATCGACATGGAGGACTCGCCTCTCGTCGAGGTCACGCTCCGGATCTACCGCCGCCTGCGCGCTGCCGGCCACGACAACGTCGGCACCGTGCTCCAGTCGTACCTCTACCGCAGCGAGGCCGACCTCGAGGCCCTGCTCCCGCTCTCGCCGAACCTGCGCATCGTCAAGGGCGCATACCGCGAGCCCGCGGCCGTCGCCTATCCGCGGAAGGGCGACGTCGACGCCGCCTACCGCCGCCTCGTCGAACGCTCGGTCGCGGGGGACGGCTTCACCGCCGTCGCCACCCACGACGAGCGGTTGATCGAGCATGCGCTCCGTCTCGGCGCCGGCCGCGACCGGCTCGAGCTGCAGATGCTGTACGGCGTCCGCTCGCAGCTCCAGCTCGACCTCGTCCGCCGCGGCCACCGAGTGCTCGTCGCGACTCCCTTCGGCCCCGACTGGTACCCGTACCTGATGCGTCGACTGGCCGAGCGCCCGGCAAACCTGCTGTTCTTCGTGAAGAGCGCGCTGCGCGGCTGAGACCCGGCCGACTCGGACCAGAAATTCGCCGAGCCGGGTGTTGCTTTCGTCCACCGCTCCGACCGACCTTCCGCTTGCGCGTACCGGCTACTCGGCTCGGCTTCGACCTACTTGCACCCCGTGCTCGGCGCAAGCGGGACAGTACGACGGCACCGGTGCACCGCGCAAGAGGCGGCCGGCGAAAGTTGTCGCAATTTGCGGGGCGGCCCTTCCGAGCGTGCGGTCGGGAGCGCGTGCGACAATCGGCGAGTGCGTCTCAAGCACCCTGTCTTTGCGCTGGTCCTCGCCGTCGCCGTGCTCGCCTCCGCCGGTTGCGGCGGCGCGAAGACGTACTCGGCGGCGAAGACGCGGGCCTGCCTGAACAAGATCGGCGCGAGGGTGACCGCTCCGCCCCCGGACGATCTCGTCGCCTCGGCGGCGGAGGGAGACGCCTTCCGCGTCCACTTCGCCGACAACCTGGTCACGGTCTCCTTCGGCCTCGATCGCAGCGGGGCCGAGCGAATCGTCCGCGGCTACCAGCGCTTCCACGGCAAGAACATCGGTCTGGCGGACGTCCTGCGCCCGTCGCACAACGTGGTCATGTTGTGGGCCGTCCACCCGTCCGACGCGTACATCGAGACGATCGAGGGCTGCCTGAAATAGAGCCGCGGTCAGGTGCGCGGCACCGTCGGCGCGCGGAACGCATCGCTTCGTTCCTCCTCGCGGAAGAAGCGCAACAGGTAGACGGTCATCACGGCGAAGATGACCACCGCCTGCTCCGAGGCCATCGTCACGCCGGCGAGCTGCTGGTCGGCGAGGGGCGAAAGCCCCCACAGGCGCGGGACGTGCTCGTAGAACGCGTAGACGGCGTTGGGCAGGAGGGCGAGGAGCAGCCCGAGCGGGCTCGCGAGCACGAAGGCACCGAAGAGATAGAGCGCCTTCGTCCCGCTCGCGTGGCGGCCGTGGACGACCGGCCACCAGACGAGGCAGCCGGCGGCGAAGTAGCTCGCGTGCTCGGCGTGCAGGATCGTCCACTGGTGCCGGAGCGCCGCGTCGTAGGCAACCGGCAGGTGCCAGAGGTAGTAGGTGACGAGCCAGATCGGGAGTGCGACCAGCGGCCGGGTGAGCAGGCGCGCACCGGGGATCCGCTCGATCTGGACGGCCATCGCGGGCGTGAGGCCGAGCACGCAGAGGAGCGGTGCCCATTCCGCCAGGACGACGTTCTGGAGCAGGTGCATCGAGAGCAGGTAGTGGAGCGCGAGCGTGTCCAGCGGCCCGATCTGGACGGCGAGCAGCAGCGCGCAGCCGCCGAGGAAGCAGGCGACCCGCCACCGCGGCGCCGGGTAGCGCGTGCGTCCGATCAGGTAGGCGGCCGCGAGCCCGGGGACGACGATAAGCGCGTCCGCGTCCCAGGAGAAGCGGTACGGATCCACGGCAGCACGCTACGCTAGGTCGCGCTGCGCGGGCGTAGCTTAATGGGAAAGCCGGGCGCTTCCAACGCTCAGACGCGGGTTCGATTCCCGCCGCCCGCTTCTGTCCGGCGCTCTCCGTATCCTGTTGGCAGAGATGAAAACGGCTGAGGGGAACCTGGCTCATCGATCGCTCCGAGCGGCTCGACTAGCGTAGGCCGCCGTGCACGCTCCCCCTCGCGTCCGCGGCGGGCTCGCAGCCCGCCTCGTCTCGCTCGCCGCCGGCCTCTTCGTCTTCGCGGCGGCGATCGTCCTTCAGCTCGAGTCGCGGCTCGGGCTCTCGCCCTGGGACACGCTCCACCAGGGTCTCGCCCGGCACACGCCCCTCTCGTTCGGGATCGCGAGCGTCTGCGTCAGCATGGTCGTGCTCGCGGTCGCGTGGCGTCTCGGCGCCCGGATCGGGATCGGCACGGTGGCGAACGCCGTGCTCGTCGGATCGTTCATCCAGGGGCTGACGGCGATCGGACCGGTCGACCGCCTCTCGGACTCGGCGCTCGGTGCACGTATCGCGATGCTCGCGGCCTCGATGGTGCTGATCGGGGTCGGCTCGGCGCTCTACCTCGGTGCGTGGCTCGGCGCCGGCCCGCGCGACTCGCTGATGGTGGTCGGGGGCGAGCGGACGGGGCTGCGGCTCGGGATCGTCCGCGCGGGGCTCGAGCTCGCCGCGCTCGGCGCGGGCTTCGGGCTCGGCGGCACGGTCGGCGTCGGCACCCTCGTCTTCGCGCTCGGGGTCGGGCCGGCGCTCGAGGGTGCGTTCTGGCTGTTGCAGCGGTCCCGGCTGGCGGTGCCGGTCGCCGGCGTCCCTAGTCCGCTGCCAGCTCCACCCGTTCTATAGTCACCGGCTCGCGCGGCCGGTCGGAGCCGTCGCGGTCGACCGCCGAGATCCGGTCGGCGACGTCCATGCCGGAGACGACGCGTCCGAAGACGGTGTGCTTGCCGTTCAGCCACGAGCAGTCGTCGGCGGTGACGATGAAGAACTGGCTGCCGTTCGTGTTCGGCCCCGCGTTCGCCATCGCGAGGGCGCCGCGGACGACCTGGTGCCGGTTGGCCTCGTCCTCGAACGTGTAGCCCGGGCCGCCGCTGCCGGTGCCGGTCGGGTCGCCCCCCTGGATCATGAAGTCGGGGATCACCCGGTGGAAGATCACGCCGTCGTAGAAGCCGTCGCCGGCGAGCTTCTCGAAGTTCTCCACCGTCTTGGGCGCATCCGCTCCGTACAGCTCGATCTCGATCGCGCCGTGGTTGGTGTGCAGGGTCGCTTTGCTCATCGGGGCAGCGTAGCCGTCCGACCCCCGCGGCGACCATTCGGAGGTGAGCGAGCGGCGCGTGGTCGGCTGCATGATCCCCCGCTTGTCTGATCAAGGTCGGGCGTCATGGCCCGATAATGGTTGGATGGTCAGGTTCGCGTCGATGCTCGCCGTGCTCCTCCTCGTCGTGACGGGCGCCGCAGCCGCCCGCGCATCCGGGTCCGCGGCGCCGCCCGCCGAGAGGATCTCAGCCGCCTCCAGCCTCGAGCAGGAGCTGCTGGTGGCGATCAACGGCGTGCGGCGTGCGCAGCACCTGCGTCCGCTGCGCTCCAGCCCGCTGCTCGTGGAAGCCGCCCGCAACCACTCGCGGGCGATGGCCGAGCAAGACTTCTTCGACCACTCCTCCGCAGACGGCTCGTCGTACTCGCAGCGGATCAGACTGGTGTACCCGCCGCTCAAGGATCGCTTCTGGGGGGCGGCGGAGAACATCGCCTGGGCGTCGCCCGGATTGAGCGCGCGAGCGGCGGTCGAGATGTGGCTGAGGAGCGCGCCGCACCGGAGGAACCTGTTGGCGCCCACCTGGCGCGAGATCGGGATCGGAGGCGTCCACGCGCTGCACGCGCCCGGGGTGTTCGACGGTCTCGACGTGACGATCGTCACCGTCGATTTCGGCGTCAGATAACCGGCCCCGCCGGCGCTACCCTACGCGCACGCGCCTGTAGCTCAGTGGAAGAGCGGCGGCCTTCTAAGCCGCGGGTCGGGGGTTCGAATCCCTCCAGGCGCACTCCCGTCTCGTCCGGGCTGCGATCGCCGGGCGCTTGCGCGACTCGGTACGAGCAGGATCACCGCGCTGGGAGAATGCGACCGTGAAGCTCGAGGACGGCCAGCTCGCTCTGTCGCCGTCGGACCTGGCGGCATACCTCGCCTGCCCCTACCTCGCCACGCTCCAGGGCGAGGTTGCGCGCGGCGAGCGGACGAAGCCGCACCCGCGGGACGACATCGCGCGGCTCGTCGCCGAGAAGGGCGACCGGCACGAGGCCGAGTACCTCGCCGGGCTCCGAGCCGGAGGCCGCCAGGTTGTCGAGATCGAGCTCGACGGGCGTGACTTCGACGGCGCGGCAGCGGCCACCGAGCAGGCGATGCGCGACGGCGCCGAGGTCATCTACCAGGGCACCTTCGCCCGCGGTGGGTGGCGCGGGCGCGCCGACTTCGTCATCCGCGTGCCCGAGCACTCCGAGCTCGGCGGGTGGAGCTACGAAGCCTGGGACACCAAGCTTGCGCGCTCCGCAAAGCCGGCCGCCGTGCTCCAGCTCGTCTTCTACTCCCAGGAGATCGGCCGCATCCAGGGTCGCCTGCCCGAACGGCTGCACGTCGTGCCCGGCACCGGTGTGGTCGAGACCCACCGGCCGGCCGACTTCGACGCCTACCTCAGGATCGCGCAGAACCGGCTCCGCGCACACATCGACTCGCCGCCCGCCGGGCTCTACCCGTGGCCGTGCGAGCACTGCGCGCGCTGCGACTTCATCCCCGTCTGCGCGGAGCGCTGGCGTGAGGACGACCACCTGACGCTGGTCGCCTCGATCCGCCGCGACCAGGTCGAGCGGCTCAACCGCGCCGGCGTACTCACCCTCGCCGGGCTCGCTGCCGCGCCGGGACAGCTCAAGATCGAACGGCTCGCCGCGCCCATGCTCGAGCGTCTGCGCGACCAGGCCTCGCTTCAACTCCACCGCCGCAGCACCGGCGAGCTCACCCGGCAGCTGCTCGAGCCCGTCGAGGGGAAGGGCTTCGGCCTCATACCGCCGCCCTCGCCCGGCGACGTGTTCTTCGACATGGAGGGCGATCCGTTCTTCGAGCCCGCCGAGCAGCTCGAGTTCCTCTTCGGCGTGCTGACGGCGGACGGGTACACGGCGATTCGCGCCCACGACCGCGAAGCGGAGCGCCGAGCATTCGAGCAGTTCATCGACCTCGTCCACGCGCGGCTCGTCGCGCACCCGGACCTGCACGTCTACCACTACGCCGCGTACGAGCCCTCGACCCTCGCCCGGCTGATGGGCGCGCACGCGACCCGGGAGGAGGAGGTCGACGACCTGCTCCGCCGCGAGGTGTTCGTCGACCTCCTCCAGGTCGTCCGCCAGAGCCTTCGCGCCGGGGTGCCCAACTACTCGCTGAAGTCGATCGAGCAGTTCTTCTTCGCCCGGTCGGCGAGCGTGAAGTCGGGGGACGACGCGGTGATCGCCTTCGAGCGCTACCTGGCCACCGGCGACGAGGCGCTCCTTGCCGACATCGAGGCCTACAACGAAGAGGACTGCCGGGCGACCCTCGAGCTGCGTGACTGGCTGCTCGAGCAGCGGCTCCACGCGGAGGGCCAGTACGGCGTGACGATCCCGTTCCGCCCGCCGCCCGATGAGCGCGAGCCGAGCGAGGGCTCCGAAGAGGAGCTGTCGGAGACCGAGCGCCTCCGCGACCAGCTTCTCGCCGGCGCGGAAGAGGGGGCCGAGCGGTGGCTCACGGCGCAGCTCCTCGACTACCACCGCCGCGAGGCGCGCCCGGCCTGGTGGTGGTACTTCCGGCGGTTCGAGCTGACCGATGAGGAGCTGATCGAGGACGCGGAGGCGATCGCCGGGCTCGTCTGGGACGGCGCAGAGCCGGTGCCGGTCTCGCGCTCGCACGAGTACACGTTCTCGTTTCCCGCCCAGCAGCACCATTTCGATCTCGACGACCAAGGGTTCGAGCCGACCGAAGCGAAACGCTCGTGGACGGTCGCGGCCGTCGACAACGCACTCGGCACGATCGCCCTCCGCCGTTCCAAGGCGCGAGCGGACGAGCCGCTTCCGACCGCGCTCGTCCCAGGAAGGCCGTACGGCACCCGGGAACAACGCGCGGCGCTTCGCCGCCTCGCGACCTCGCTGCTCGCCGACGACGGCCGCCGGCCGGCGCTGCGCCGGATCCTGCGGCGCGACCTGCCGCTCGGCGGGGCGAAGGTGCAGCGCGGCGAGATCGCCGAGCAGCGGGCGCTCGCGGTCGCGCTCGACGGCACCTACCTCTACATCCAGGGGCCACCCGGCTCGGGCAAGACCTTTCGAGGCGCCCAGATGATCGCTGCCCTGATCGCGGCGGGGAAGCGGGTCGGCGTCACCTCTCAGAGCCACAAGGCGATCCACAACCTGCTCGACGAGGTCGAAGCGGTCGCGAGCAGGGAACGTCTCCGCTTCAAGGGGTTCAAGTGGGGTGGAACGGCCTACGACGGCGGCACGATCGAGACGACCGACAAGCTGGCTGCGATCCTCGACCCCGAGGTGCGGCTCGTCGCGGGCACGGCCTGGTTCTTCGCGCGCGAGGAGCTCGACGACCAGCTCGACGTGCTGGTGATCGACGAGGCCGGACAGATCTCGTTGGCCGACGCACTGGCGATGGGCACCTCGGCCGGGTCGCTGATCCTGCTCGGCGACCCGCTCCAGCTTGCGCAGGTGACCCAGGGCGTCCATCCGCCCGGCAGCGGCGCCTCGGTGCTCGAGCATCTACTCGGCGACGACGAGACGATCCCGGAGGATCGCGGCATCTTCCTCGAGCAGAGTCGGCGGATGCACCCGGCCGTGTGCCGCTTCATCTCCGAGGCGTTCTACGACGGGCGGCTGACCTCGATCGACGAGTGCGCCGAGCGGTCGACGTCGCTCGGAGTCGGGATCCGCTGGCTGCGCGTCGACCACGAGGGGAACCGGACCGAGTCGGAGGAGGAGGCGGCCGCCATCGCCGGGCAGCTCGACGAGGTGCTGCGCGGCTCCTACGCGGACGGCGGCGAGCGGCCGCTCGGACCGCAGGACGTGATGGTCGTGGCCCCGTACAACGCGCAGGTGCGGCTGCTGCGAGAACGACTGCCGAGCGGGGTCGAGATCGGCACGGTGGACAAGTTCCAGGGCCGGGAGGCGCCGGTCGTCTTCTACTCGATGGCGAGCTCGAGCGGCGAGGACGTCCCGCGCGGGCTCGAGTTCCTGCTTTCGCGCAACCGGCTGAACGTGGCGATCTCGCGGGCGCAGTGCATCGCGTACCTGGTGTGCTCGCCGCGTCTGCTCGAGGTCACCTGCCGAACGATCGAGCAGATGCGGCTCGCGAACGCGCTCTGCCGATTCACCGAGCTTGCCCGGGGCGAGGATGATTCACCGGGTGCGGGCTAGACTGTCGATACCGCGGTGGCCGTAGCTCAATTTGGTAGAGCCCCGACTTCTGCGCGGGTGAACCCATGGTTCCCCCGCGAGCCCCCTCCTTCCACCTCGATATGGCGTGTGTCTGTGCCGCGCCCGCCGTGTCGGTCGCGGTGGAGGATGATTCACCGGGTGCGGGCTAGACTGTCGATACCGCGGTGGCCGTAGCTCAATTGGTAGAGCCCCGGGTTGTGGTCCCGGTGGTTGCGGGTTCAAGTCCCGTCGGTCACCTCCGTTCGCCGCGAGGCAGTGTCTGACACCGGAGGTGTCAGACACTGGGTTCGTCCCGAGACGGCGGCGGTGCCCGGCATACTGATCTCGCCGGCCCCGTAGCTCAGTGGATAGAGCGGCAGCCTTCGAAGCTGCGCGCGGTGGTTCGACTCCACCCGGGGCCATCCGGCGCTTCTGGGCGGGGCGGGGCTTACGCCTCGTCCTGCTTCAGGGCGAGATCGACGCCGGCGGCCGAGCCGAGCATCATCAGGCGCAGCTCGGCCGAGACCTGCCCGCTGATCTCGAGCACGTAGTTGTCCGCGGTCGTGAAGCCTTCCTTCAGCAGGCCGGCCCACTTCTTCGTGATCCGCCCGACCTCGGCGCCGGTCGCGTCCTCGATTGCGAAGTCCCACGCGCGCCAGTTCTCGGCGGTGATCGCGCCGAGCGAGTCGCCCGCCGCTCCGTCGAGCGCGAAGCGCTTCTTCCCGAACACGTTCTTCTGAACGATCGTCCCGACCGGTCTCCCGTCGCCGGTCGTGATCTCGACGCGTGACTTCATCACCTTCCGCGGCCGGAGCAGCTCGACCACCTTCGCCCCGTCCCGGTCGTAGACCGACAGGCGATGGGTCATGAACTGGTCGAGGTTGGAGACGAGCCGCGCCGCCTTCTTCAGGGTCGACTGCCCCTCCTCGCGGATGTAGCCGATGTCGTTGCCGTCCTCGTCGCGGATCTTGTACTCGTCGGTGAGCTCGATCAGCTTCGCCTTCTGGTTGATGACGAGGACGCTCCGGGTCAGCAGGTCGGACACGCCACGAGCCTAGTACATCGGCTCTGCCGCAGCCGACGGGCTACCGGGCCGGGCGGCGGCGGCGCAGCCAGAGCCAGACGCCTCCGCCGAGGACCAGGCCCCCGGCGACAACGGCGGCGATGACGATCACCAAGCCCGTGCTCGATCCGGATGTTCTTGCGATCGGCGGCAGCGGACGGCCGGCGGCAGCGGCGAGCTTCCTCACCGCCGCCGTCGCCGAGATGACCATCTCGGTCGGCGTCGGGTCGATACCGACCGTGAGGTTGCCGACCAGCGCCTGCTCCCGGTCGGTGGAGTGCCGATAGTGGTACACGCCGTATCCGCTTGCCATCACCACCAGCAGCCGCCCCTTGTAGAAGAAGGGAGCGAGCTCGCGCCCGAGGAAGCTCGCGTACTCCTGCGGCTTGCCGAACAGGGAGCCGACCGCGCCGAGATCGGCCGGTTTCGTGATGATCGCGACCTTGATCTGGTACCCGCGCTTCTGGGCAGCCTCGACCGTCGCCGTCAACTGCTCCTTCGGGCCGTCCGCGAACCGGACGTCGAACGGGTAGAAGACCGAGTACGGGTACAGCACGTCGCTCGCCGGATCCCCGTCGGCGCGGGCCGCAGCCGGGGCGAGCAGGACTGCGAGCACGAGCAGGATCCCGAGCCGAGCCCTGCTCCGGCCGAGGAGGAACGTCGTCCGGTCGGAAAGCCGGCAGCCGAGCCGAGGCATCGCGTCGAGCATCGTAGCGTCGCGTGTTCGCCCACACCGATTTTTCCCGAGCCTCCCGGTCAGAGTCCTTTCCGGAAGAGGAAGGACGCATGCGGAGGCACGTAACCGCCCACCTCGAGCACGATCTGGGCGTGGCGCGAGAGCGGGATCGAACGCGGGTCGCCCCTCCAGGGCCGCCCGCCGACGAACGCGTGCACGCGGCCGCGGAAGCCCGCAAGCCGTACCGGCGAGAGCGACTGGCCCCAGATCGAGAACAGCGTTCCGAGCGTCAGCCGAGCGCCGCGCACGACCTCGACCACCCCGGTCGGCTCCCGCGTCCGCAGCGGGTACGAGCAGCGCCCGCCCCTGACGTAGGGCCCGTCGCGCCGGAGCGGCGGGGCGATCCCGATCCCCGCCGGCACGATTGCCGCCCGGCGGTTCGCGAACAGCTCCACGTGCACGCCGAAGCGGGCCGGCTCGCGGGCCAGGCACCGAAGTCCCGCCACGGGCCGCGCGCCCGCGGGCGGGTGATAGCGGGGCCCGACGCCGAGCGGCGTCGGAACCGGCGCGGCGAGTAGGGCCAGCAGCCCGAGCCGGCCGATCAAGCTCCTCAGTTGGCTCTCCGTCCGTCCACGCCCGGTCAGGATAGGCGGCCCTTCATCGAGCGCGCAGGCGCGCGGTGCGGGGATGCGGGCGAGAGGACTTGAACCTCCAAGGAGCTTGCGCCCCACCGGGACCTAAACCCGGCGCGTCTACCGATTTCGCCACGCCCGCGGCGACCCCAAGGATAGATCGACCGCCTCGCGGGTCGCCGCGGATCGCGACCGTGGCCCGAGCCCAACTGCTTGAATGGGCTGGGTGCAGGCCCGCGTCGAAGAGCTCCCCGAGAACAAGGTTCGCGTCACGGTCGAAGTGCCGAGCGGGGACGTCCACCACGCCGTCGAGCACGCGGCGTCCGATCTCTCCGCCAGCGTCAAGATCCCCGGCTTCCGCAAGGGCAAGGTGCCGATGCAGGTGTTGATCTCGCGCGTCGGCAAGGACCGGCTGTACACGGAGGCGGTCGAGAGCCACATCGAAGGCTGGTACCGGAACGCCCTCATGGGCACCCGCATCCGGCCCGTCGCGCGCCCGCGGTACGAGTACGACCTGCCGGACACACCCGACGAC
The DNA here is from genome assembly GCA_963803325.1 of uncultured Actinomycetes bacterium. GTDB lineage: Bacteria > Actinomycetota > Thermoleophilia > Gaiellales > Gaiellaceae > DATBLE01. Next base: position 951,897 of record CAWDLU010000001.1, read on the forward strand.
AGCTTCAGCTTCACCGCCACCGTCGACGTCCAGCCGAAGGTCGACGTGGCGGAGTGGAAGGGCCTCCAGGTTCCGGCCGGGGAGGTCGAGGTCCCGCCGGAGCTCGTCGACCGGCAGCTCGAGGCGCTGCGCTTCGCAGTCGCCGAGCTGTCGCCGGTCGAAGGACGCCCCGCCCGCGAGGACGACACCGCCGTCGTCGACTTCGTCGCCGACGGCGCCGACGCCCAGCGCGACTACGTCGTCGAGCTCGGTGCCGGCCGGGTGATCGACGAGCTCGAGGACGCGCTGGTCGGGATGTCTCCGGGCGAGTCGAGGACAGTCGAGTACGAGCTGGCAGAGGAAGCCCGCACGGCGAAGGTCGAGGTCACGCTCAAGGAGCTGAAGGAGAAGATCTTGCCCGCGCTCGACGATGGGCTGGCGCGGGCTGCGAGCGAGTTCGACACGCTCGCCGACCTGCGCGCCGACATCGAGGGGCGGCTGCGCGAGCAGATCGAGGAGGAGGTCGAGAACGAGTTTCGGGCGGCGGCTGCGGACACCCTCGTCGAGGCATCCAGAATCGAGCCCTCCGGACCGCTCGTCGAGGCCCGGACCCGCGAGCTGCTGGCCGGTCTCGTGCAGTCGCTCGAGCGCCGCGGGATCTCGCCCGAGACCTACCTGGCCGTCTCGAACCAGACTCCGCAGCAGCTCGAGGAGCGCCTGCGGGCCGAGGCAGCGCATTCGGTCGCACGCGAGCTTGCGCTCGAAGCCGTTGCCGACAAGGCGGGAATCGACGTCTCCGACGACGAGCTGCGCGCGTTCGTGCGCGAGCACGCCGACGCCGAGGGAGACGAGGCCGAGGAGGTCGTCGAGCGGGTCTTCGCGACCGGCCGCCACGAGCTGCTGCGCGAGGACATCCGCCTGCGCAAGGCGCTCGACCGGGTGGTCGCCGAGGTCGAGCGGATCCCGCTCGACCTCGCCCGCGCACGCGAAAGGCTGTGGACGCCGGAAAAAGGAGCGGCCGGCTCCGAGACGAAACTCTGGACCCCCGGAAGCAAGGAGCCCGCCACATGAGCCCGTTGATCCCGATGGTGATCGAGCAGACCTCGCGCGGCGAGCGCGCGTTCGACATCTACTCGCGCCTGCTGAACGAGCGAATCATCTTCCTCGGCACGCCGATCGACGACCAGATCGCCAACCTGATCGTCGCCCAGCTGCTCCATCTCGAGTCGGAGGATCCCGACAAGGACATCTCGATCTACATCAACTCACCCGGCGGCTCCGTCTACTCCGGGCTGGCGATCTACGACACGATGCAGTTCATCAAGCCCGACGTGCAGACGATCTGCGTCGGGATCGCGATGAGCATGGGAGCGCTGCTGCTTGCCGGCGGGACGAAGGGAAAGCGTATGGCGCTGCCGAATGCCAAGATCCTGATCCATCAGGTCTGGGGCGGCTTCCAGGGGCAGGCGACCGATATCGAGATCCACGCCCGGGAGACGATCGCCCTGAAGCGGAAGATGGAGGAGATCATGGCCAAGCACACCGACCAGCCGCTCGAGAAGGTCTCCAAGGACATGGAGCGCGACTACTTCATGTCGTCCGAGGAGGGGAAAGAGTACGGAATCATCGACCAGGTGATCGAGCACCGCTGAGTCGGGGCTAGGCGACGAGGGAAAATCGAGGTACAACGAGGACATGGCCCGAGCATCCGAAGGCAACGAGCAGCTGCTCTGCAGCTTCTGCGGCAAGAGCCAGCGCCAGGTCAAGAAGCTGATCGCCGGCCCGGGCGTCTACATCTGCGACGAGTGCATCGATCTCTGCAACGAGATCATCGACGAGGAGCTGACCGCTCCCGCGCACCTCGACCTCGACAACCTGCCGCGGCCGACGGAGATCTACACCCTCCTGAACGAGTACGTCGTCAGCCAGGAGGTCTCCAAGCGCACGCTCGCCGTCGCCGTCTACAACCACTACAAGCGCGTCCAGATGGGCGTCAGCGAGGACGACGTCGAGTTGCAGAAGTCGAACATCCTGCTGCTCGGCCCGACCGGCTGCGGCAAGACGTACCTGGCCCAGACGCTCGCGCGGATCCTGAACGTCCCCTTCGCGATCGCGGACGCGACCGCCCTGACCGAGGCCGGCTACGTCGGCGAGGACGTCGAGAACATCCTGCTCAAGCTGATCCAGGCCGCCGACTTCGATATCAAGAAGGCGGAGACGGGGATCATCTACATCGACGAGGTGGACAAGGTCGCGCGCAAGGCCGACAACCCGTCGATCACGCGCGACGTGTCCGGCGAGGGCGTGCAGCAGGCGCTCCTGAAGATCCTCGAGGGGACCGTCGCCTCGGTCCCCCCGCAGGGAGGGCGCAAGCACCCGCACCAGGAGTTCCTCTCGATCGACACGACCAACATCCTCTTCATCTGCGGCGGCGCGTTCGCGGGGCTCGAGAAGATCATCGCCAGGCGGATCGGCAAGAACGCGGTCGGCTTCGGCGCCGAGATCCATTCGAAGCACTCACACGAGGGCTCCGAGCTTCTGACCCAGGTGATGCCCGAGGATCTGCTCTCGTACGGGCTGATCCCCGAGTTCATCGGTCGCCTCCCGGTCGTCTCGGCGGTGCACCAGCTGCTGCGCGACGACCTCGTCAGGATCCTCGAGGAGCCCAAGAACGCGCTCGTCAAGCAGTACCAGCGCTTCTTCAACTACGACTCGATCGAGCTCGTGTTCACCGACGACGCATTGTGGGAGATCGCCGACAAGGCGCTCGAGCGCGAGACCGGGGCGCGTGGCCTGCGCTCGATCATCGAGAACGCCCTCCTCGACGTGATGTTCGAGCTCCCCTCCCGGAAGGACGTCTCCAAGTGCGTGATCACGAAGGAGACGATCCAGAAGGGGCTCAAGCCGACGCTCGTGACGAGCGCCGGCGGGCCCGCGTTCGACCTGCCGGACGAGCAGGCGGCCCAGGGCGCCTAGCAGACGGGCGGCGCGGCCAGCGCGTCCGCCTGCGCGCGCGTGGGCGAGCCTAGGTCGACGAGCTGCGAGGACGCCGGAGCTCCTCCGGCGGTCTGGTTGACGGTCGCCGCAGTGCCGATCGTGTGGTCGTTCCGCTCGCGCGGAACGAGCGCGTCGAAGTAGATCAGGATCGCGCGCTGCTGCCACCAGCGGTCGTAGAAGTAGGCGTGTGCCCCCTGCGCGATCATCAGGGTGCGCTGGTTCGGGTTGCCCTTGTCGTACCCGGCCATCATCGTCGCCTGGAAGGGCTGGACGAGCGGGTCGTCCTGCGCGTAGAGGTTGAGGAGAGGCACGTGCACCTTGAGCTGGGCGCGGTACGCCGACTCCCGCGCGAGGATCGCAGTCGGCGTGGTCGCGTACCGGTCGGCGGCGTCTGCGAGCACCGCGCAGGGATCGGTGTAGGTGTAGGGCGGGACGACCAGCGCGATCAGGGCAGAGCTCGCCGGGTAGGTGCAGAACGGCGGCGTGCACCCGGACGGCACTGCGGTCGAGTAGAGCTGCGTGCTCTGGTCGGCGGGAGCGCTGAACGTGAGCCCGGCGCGGAAGACCTTCTTCTTGTCCTGGGCGAGCGCGAGCACCGTGTTCTGCGCCCCCTCGCTGAAGCCGACGACGCCGACGGCGATCACCTGCGCCTGCGACTTCAGGTAGCGACCGGCGGCGAGCACGTCCTCGGACTCCTTCCAGCCGAAGGTCTGCAGCCAGTTGGGGTACCCGAGCTGGTCGGGGTCGCGGTACTCGTACTTGAAGTCGCGCTGGTCGGCGGCGAGCACGTTGTACCCGTTCGCGTACAGCATCGCCGCCCAGCGGACGACCGAGTCGTAGCCGCTCGTGTTGAAGCCGTGGACGACGACGATGCCGGGATGCCTGCCGCCGTGCAGAGCGAGCTGGCCGTACAGCGGCGCGCCGTCGGCGGAACGGAACAGCACCTGCCGAAACGCGCTCGGCCAGCCCGGAAAGTCGGGGGCTCCGGCGACCGAGCCCGAGGTGTAGTCCTCGACCGGAAACGTATTCGCCGCATTGGCGAAGGCGGTGTCGTTGCCGGTCGGAACGTACTCCGGCTGATAGGGCTCGGCCAACATCTGCCGGACGGTGGCGTCGAACTTGTTGCCAGCCTGAGCAGCGGGCAGCACCCCGAGAAAGACGACGAGCGCGAGGACGAGAGCGGCAGGACGCGGGATCATGTCACACCTCCGATTCCTGAGAGTCTATTCATATTTGTGCCTGCCCCGCAACCCCCGGGCGCAAACCTGCTCTTGACAGGCCGCGCTCGTCACCGTAAGTTCTTAGATCTGAATCACCTGTCAGTTATTCGCGGAGGAGGACTCACATGAAGAAGTGGCGCTGGCGGCGTGTCTCCGCCGCGGCAGTCATCGTCGTACTCGTCGCCGGTCTCTCGGCGGCAGTCGCGGCCGCCCGGCCGCATGCGAGCGCGAAGGCCGACGTGAAGGTCGGGATCGTCTACTCGCGCACCGGCGCGCTCAAGGACTTCGGCGCCGAGTACATCGAGGGTTTCCGCCTCGGGCTCCAGTATCTGACGAAGGGGACGAACACGGTCAACGGGCACAAGCTCGTGCTCTCCATCGTCGACGACGGCACCGACGCGGCGAAGGCGGTCGCCGCCGGCAAGGATCTGATCGGCCAGGGCTTCAAGATCCTCGCGGGCTCGATCTCGTCGGGCGTTGCGCTTCAGATGGCGCCGCTCGCCGCTCAGAACAACATCCTGTTCATCTCCGGAGCGGCTGCGAGCGACGCGATCACCGGGCTGAACCGGAACACGTTCCGCGCCGGACGCCAGAGCTATCAGGACGTGCTCGACTCGTCGAACCTCCTGCCGCCGAGGACGGTCGGCAAGAAGGTCGTGGTCTTCGCCGAGGACACCGCGTTCGGGGCGAGCAACGTAAGCGCCGTCACCGCCGTGTTCGGCGGCAAGGGGCACACCGTCTCGAAGATCCTCGTCCCGTTCGGCGCCACCGACCTGACCCCGTTCGCGCAGCAGTTGAAGAACGCGAACGCCGATCTCGTCTTCGTCGCCTGGGCAGGGCCGAACGCGACCCAGATGTGGCAGGCGCTCCAGCAGCAGGGGGTGCCGGCCTCCACCGACGTCGTCACCGGCCTTGCCCAGCGCAACACGTACCCGAGCTTCGGCCCGGTCGCGCAGGGCTTGAAGCTGATCTCGCACTACGTCTACCAGGGGCCGAAGAATCCGGTCAACGACTGGCTCGTGAAGACGATGCGGAAGCGCAACCAGGTGCCGGACCTGTTCACGCCCGACGGGTTCGTCACCGCCCAGCTGATCGTCCGAGCGGTCCAGCAGGCCGACGGGGACAACGTCGGGAAGATGATCTCTGCGCTGGAGAACTACAAGTTCGTCGGGCCGAAAGGGCCGCAGCGCGTCCGGCCGGAGGACCACGCGATGCTTCAGCCGATGTTCCAGGTGCAGCTGGTCAAGCAGGCCAACGGCAAGTACGAGCCGAAGGTGCTGAAGACCGTCTCCCCCGGCAACGTCCAGCCCCCGATCAAGGCGTTCCCGAGCTAGACAGGGTCTCCCACCCGATCCGGAGGTGACACCCTCCCCGATTCTCGTCACTGACCACCTCGGGCTCGACATCGGCGGCGCCACGATCGTCGCCGATGTCTCGCTCGAGGTGGTCGAGGGCGAGTTCCTCGGAATCATCGGACCGAACGGCGCCGGGAAGACGTCGCTGTTCAACCTGCTCTCCGGGCTCTACCGGCCGACCTCCGGCCGGATCGAGCTCGACGGCAACGACATCACCGGCACCGTGCCGTCACGCCGCACGCAGCTCGGGCTCGGCCGCACGTTCCAGGTCTCGAGCGTCTTCCCGCTGCTCTCGGTGCTGGAAAACGTCCGCCTCTCGGCCGAGGCTCGGCTGGGCGGCACGCTGCGCATCTGGCGGCGCGCCTCGCGCGTCTCCGAGTCGATCGAGCTGGCGCACTGGGCGCTCGAGCGGGTCGGCCTCGGTGAGCGCAAGCGGGGGCCCGCCGGCTCGCTCTCCCACGGGGACAAGCGCAAGCTCGAGCTGGCGATGCTGCTTGCCGGCGGTCCGCGCGTGATCATGCTCGACGAGCCGATGGCGGGGACGAGCATCGAGGACGTTCCCGAGCTCGTCGAGCTGCTCCGCTCCGTCCACCACGAGGAGTCGAAGACCGTGCTGATGGTCGAGCACCACATGGAGGTGGTGACCGGGCTGGCGCAGCGGATCGCGGTCATGCACCACGGCATGCTCCTCGCCTGCGATACCCCGACGGCGGTGATGGCGAACCCGATCGTCCAGTCGGCCTACCTGGGGGAGGAGCTCTGAGCGTCGCCGCGGCCTCGTCGCCCGGCCGGCCTCTGCTCGAGGTCGACGACCTGCACGTCCATCTCGGCCAGTCGCACGTGCTCCAGGGCGTCTCGTTCTCGGTTGCGGAGGGAGGAATCACGGCGTTGCTCGGTCGCAACGGCGTCGGCAAGACGACGACGCTCCGCGCGGTGCTCGGGCTCGTCGGCCGCCGAGGCTCCGTCCGCCACGAGGGCGAGGACATCTCCTCGTCGCCGACTCACAGGATCGTTCGCCGCTCGATCGGCTTCGTGCCCGAGGACCGCGAGATCTTCGCCGGCCTCACCGTCGGCGAGAACCTGCGCCTCGCCGAGCGCACGCCCGACCCGCACTACGAGCTGGTCTACGACCTGTTCCCCGAGTTGCGTCAGCGCGGGGAGCAGCGGGCCGGCACGCTGTCGGGCGGGCAGCAGCAGATGCTCGCGATCGCACGGGCGCTGCTGAACGACAACCGCCTGCTGCTCATCGACGAGCCGACGAAGGGGCTCGCGCCGCTCCTCGTCACGGAGGTCGCCCGGGCGCTCGAGCGCGCGGCCGAGATCGCCACCGTGCTGCTCGTCGAGCAGAACCTCGGCGTCGTGCGCAGGCTTGCCCGTGACGCGATCGTGCTCGACCAGGGTCGCGTCGTCCACACCGGCTCGGCGGCCGCGCTGATCGCCGACCGCGAGCTCGTCCACCGCCTGCTCGGCGTCTCCGGCAAGGGGGCGAAGTGAGCACCTTCGTGCTGCTGACGCTCACCGGGCTCGGACTCGGTGCGATGTACTTCCTGATCGCCTCGGGGCTGTCGCTGATCTACGGCCTGATGGGCGTGCTCAACTTCGCCCACGGGCTGTTCCTCACGGTCGGGGCCTACGGCACCTGGTGGATGGAGAACCACCTCGGCGCAATCGGCTCGATCACGCTCCGCTACATCGTCGCCGCCCTGATCGGGCTCGCGATCGGGGCGGCCTTCGCCGCGCTCGTCGAGCTCGTGCTGATCAGGCCCCTGTACCAGCGTCACATCGAGCAGGTGCTCGTCACCGTCGGGCTCTCGCTCGCGGGCACCTCGCTGGTCGGGGCGATCTGGGGCGGCGACCAGCGCCCGTTCGTGACCCCGTCGTGGTTGAACCGGACGACGACGGTGTTCGGCGCGCACGTCCCGAACGACCGCTGGCTCGAGATCGCCGCGGCGGCGGTGGTGCTCGTCGCGCTCGAGCTGTTTCTCCGCAAGACCCGCTACGGCCTGATCGTCCGCGCGGGCGCCGAGAACCGCGCGATGGTGACGGCGCTCGGGATCGACGTGCGCAGGGCGTTCACGCTCGTGTTCGCGATCGGCGGGGTCGCAGCAGCGCTCGCCGGCGCGCTCTCCAACGTCTACTTCGGCGCGGTCACGCCCGAGCGCGGAACGAGCCTGCTGATCTTCGCCTTCATCGTCGTCGTCATCGGCGGGCTCGGCTCGCTGGCCGGATCGGCGCTGGCCGCGGTGATCGTCGGCCTCACCCAGCAGTACGCGAACTACTACGGCTCGCACATCGGGCTCGGCGGCGCGCTCGGCGACATGACCGTCGTGCTGCTGCTCGGGCTCGTCCTGCTCCTCCGCCCCCGCGGGCTCTCCGGGAGCTTCGCGTGAGACGGGCGGCCGCGCTCGGGCTGCCGGTTCTGCTGGTCGTGGGGCTCGCGTTCGTGCCGAAGATCTCGCTCGACATCCCGAAGCTCTTCAACGGGCCCCTCAGCAGCCCGGGCACGCTGCAGCTGCTTGCGCTGTGCCTCCTTTTCGCGGGGATCGCGCTTACCTATGACCTGCTCTTCGGCTTCACCGGGCTGCTCTCGTTCGGCCACGCGCTCTACTTCGCCGTCGGCGTCTACATCGCCGCGATCGCAATCACGAAGTGGCACTGGAGCTTCGCGGTCAGCGTTCTCTTCACGCTCGCGGTCGGGCTGGTCCTGCCGATCGTCGTCGGGGCGATCAGCCTGCGGGTGAGCGGGATCGCGTTCGCGATGGTCACGCTCGCGTTCGCGCAGATCGGCGCCACGCTCGCGATCAAGAACCCACACAACCTGACCGGCGGCGAGGAGGGCTTCGGCACCGACTACCGGAAGCTCCCGGCCGGGTTCGTCGGCGTGCTCAACACCAAGAACCTCTACTGGCTCGCTCTCGGCTACGCCGTGGTCGTGTTCCTGGTCGTCCGCTGGGCGGTCGACTCGTCCCCCGGCCGCATCTGGCAGGCGATCCGCGAGAACGAGCTGCGTGTGCAGGTGCTCGGGCTGCGGACGCACCCGTACAAGCTGATGGCGTTCGTGCTCTCGTCGTTTCTGTGCACGGCGGGCGGGATCGTCTACCTCCTGCTCGGGACCGGCCCGAATCCGGAGGTCACGACCGCGAACCTGACCCTCACGTTCCTGATCATGGTCGTGCTCGGCGGCGCCGGGACGAAGTGGGGGGCGGTGCTGGGCGGCGTCCTCTACACGTACGCGAACAACCGGCTCGGCGCGATCGGCGACTCGTCGACCGTTCAGGATCTGCCGAACGTGGTCCGCACGCCGCTCTCCCAGCCGCTGTTCCTGCTCGGGACGATGTTCATCCTGATCGTCCTCTTCGTGCCCGGCGGGATTGCCGGACTGGCGACCCGCGGCTCTCGGCGGAGCGGGCTGCGGCGGCTCGAGGAGGCGGTGCGGGGCGAGTCCGCGACGCCGGAGCCGACCATGGAGGCAGAGGGATGACGGCGACGAGCGCCGACGGGACGCGGATCGCCTGGGCCGAGCACGGCGACGGCTCGCCGCTCCTCCTCGTACACGGCCTCGGCTATGCGAGCTGGGGCTGGGGCCCGGTGCTCCCTCCGCTCGCCGATCGTTTCCGTGTGCTCACCTTCGACAACCGCGGGATCGGCGGAAGCGACCGGCCGGCCGGGCCGTACACCGCCCGGATGCTCGCCGAGGACGGTATCGCCGTGCTCGACGCCGCCGCCGTCGATCGTGCACACGTCGTCGGGACGAGCCTCGGAGGGATGGCGGCACAGGAGCTCGCGCTCGGGTGGCCGGAGCGAGTCGACCGCCTCGTCCTCGCCTGCACGACGCCGGGCGGGCCGGCCTCGTACCCGATGCCGGAGGCGACCGTCCGGCTGATCACGCAACCGATCGATCTGCCGCGCGAGGAGGGCTTCCGTGTCTTCGTTCGCAACGCGCTGTCCGAGCCCTACGACGAGAGCATGGTCGGCGAGATCACCGCGCTGCGGCTCGAGGAGGCGCAGCCGCTGGAGGCCTGGCAGGCGCAGGCGGCCGCCGGCATGACGTTCGACGCGCTCGACCGCGTCGGCGCCGTCGTCTCGCCGACGCTCGTCGTCACCGGGACGGCCGACCAGGTCGTGGACGCCCGCAACTCCGAGCTGCTCGCGGAGCGCATCCCCGGTGCGCGTCTCGAGCGCTTCGAGGGGTGCGGGCACCTCTTCTTCTGGCAGCAGCCCGAGCGGTTCGTCAGGCTCCTGACGGAGTTCCTCTCGTGAGCGGGCACACCATCGACCGCTGGATCCGCGACCGCGCGCGGCTCGGCCCGGACCGCGTCGCGATCGACTACGAGGGCCGCGAGGTGACGTACGCCGAGCTCGACGCGCGGTCGGATGTGCTGGCAGCCTCGCTGACCCACGGCGAGCGGGTCGCGACCCTGACCGGCAACACGCCGGAGCACGTGGCGACGTTCTTCGCCTGCGCCAAGGCGGGCGCGATCCTGACGCCGATCTCGTGGCGCCTGTCCCCCCACGAGATCGCCTACCAGCTCGACGACGCCGACCCCGCGCTCTTCCTCGTCGAGGACGAGTACGCGGAGCCGGCGGAGCAGGCGGTCGCACTCGCCTCCGTGCGGCCGGCACGCGAGCCCGGCACGGGCGCGCCGCGCGTGCCTGCCGACGACGACCCGCTCCTCCTGATCTACACCTCCGGGACGACCGGCCGCCCGAAGGGGGCGCTGCTCACGCACGCGAACTGCTTCTGGACCAACATCGGATTCGATCTGATCGCCGGCGTCGACGCCGACGACGTCGTCCTCCAGGTGCTGCCGCAGTTCCACTGCGGCGGCTGGAACGTCCACCCGCTGCTCGCCTGGTGGAAGGGCGCCCGGGTCGTGCTCGAGCGGCGCTTCGACGCAGCCCGCTGCCTGGCCCTGATCGAGGCCAAGCGGGTGACCGCGATCATGGGCGTGCCGTCCGTGTACCAGTTCATGGCCGAGGAGCCGGCCTTCCGGAGCACCGACCTCTCCTCGCTTCGCCGGGCGGTGGTCGGCGGCGCGCCGATGCCGCCTTCGGTGCTCGAGATCTGGCAGGAGCAGGGCGTCGCGATCGTCCAGGGTTACGGTCTGACGGAAGCGGCGCCGAACGTGCTCTGCCTGCCGCCCGAGGAGGCGGTGCGCAAGGCCGGGTACGCGGGCAAGCCGTACCCGTACGTCGAGGTCGAGCTGTCCGGGGAGGGCGAGCTGCTCGTCCGCGGCCCGAACGTCTTCCCCGGCTACTGGCGCAACCGCGCTGCGACGGACGCGGCGTTCCGCGACGGGTGGCTGCGCACCGGCGACGTCGCCGAGCGCGACGGCGAGGGCTTCTACCGGATCAAGGGCCGGCTCAAGGATCTCGTCGTCTCCGGCGGCGAGAACATCTATCCGGCGGAGGTCGAAGGCGTCCTCGCTGCTCACCCGATGGTCGTCGAAGCCGCGGTCGTCGGCGTCCCGGACGAGCGTTGGGGTGAGGTCTGCGCGGCGTTCGTCGTCCTCCGCGGCGAGGCGGACGAGGACGATCTCGTCGCTTTCTGCCGCGAGCGACTCGCCCGGTTCAAGGTGCCGAAGTCGTTCCACGTCGTCGCCGAGCTGCCGCGGAACGCGCTCGGCAAGGTGCTGAAGGACGAGCTGAAGGCGGTCGCGTGACCGAGGTCGTGCCCACCTCCGCCGACGGCCGCACGCTCTCCAGGAAGGGCGCCGCGACCCGACGCCGCCTGCTGGAGGCGGCCGAGACCTGCTTCGCCGACGCCGGCTACCACGACGCGTCGGTGGTCAAGATCACCGAGACGGCCGGCGTCGCACAGGGCACCTTCTACCTGTACTTCGCGAGCAAGAAGGACGTCTTCGACGAGTTGGTGCGCGACCTGAACAGCCGGGTGCGCCGGGCGATGAAAGAGGCGTCCTCCGCGGGCAAGACGCGGCTGGAGTCGGAGCTGCTCGGGTTCGCCGCGTACTTCCGGTTCACGTCCGAGCACAACGCGCTCTACCGGATCATCCGGCAGGCCGAGTTCGTCTCGCCCGAGATGCTGCGCTACCACTACGACCGACTCGCCGAGGGGTACGTCGAGGGGCTGCGCGAAGCGGTCGGCAGAGGCGAGGTCGGCGAGATCGATCCCGAGGTGACCGCCTGGGCGCTGATGGGAATGGGCGAGCTCCTGGGCATGCGCTGGGTGCTCTGGGGCGGTCGCCACGAGCTGCCCCCCGCGGTCTCGCGCGAGCTGGAGCGGATCATCCGCTGCGTTCTGGAGGCGGGGTGAGGGTCGGCTTGGCGGCCACGGCCGCCTACCTCCCCGAGCGCTGGATGACCGCCGCCGAGGTGGCGGGCGCGTCCGGCATCCCGGAGGAGGTGATCGTCGAGAAGTTCGGGCTGCGCGGCAAGCACATCGCGGCCGCCGACGAGCACGTGAGCGATCTGTCCGTCGCGGCCGGCGAGCGGCTGTTCGAGGAGCAGGGGATCGATCCGGGGGAGATCGACTGCGTCCTCTACTTCGGCTCGTGCTGGAAGGACTACGGCGTCTGGCAGGCGTCGCCCTGGATCGCGCACCGGCTCGGGTGCGAGAACGCCTTCGCGGTCGAGTACGACAACGTCTCGCACGGCGCCCCCGCGGCGCTGCGGATCTGCCGCTCGCTCTTCGCTGGGGAGCCCGAGCTCCGCCGGTTGCTGCTCGTCGGGGCGTGCCGCGAGTCGTACCTCCTCGACTACGCGAACGAGCGTGCCCGGTTCATGTTCAACTTCGGCGACGGCGCGGTTGCGGGGCTGCTGTTGCGCGACCATCCGCGAAACGAGCTGCTCGCCTCGTATGCGATCACCGACGGGTCGCTGTCGCTCCAGGTGAAGCTGCCGGGGACGGGGTCGGTCGATCCCGGCGGATATCGTCACCTCGACGTCGCCGACCCGGCGGCGATGAAGGCCAGGCTCGACGCGACCTCGCTCGACAACTTCGTCGGTGCGGCGCGTGCAGCGGTCGAGCGCTCGGGCGCGCGGCTCGAGGACGTCTCGTACCTTTGCGGGATCCACATGAAGCGCTCGATGCACGAGGCGCTGCTCGACGCGCTCGGCGTGCCTCTCGATCGTGCGGCGTACCTGGACGACACCGGCCACATGAGCGGCGTCGACCCGCTGCTCGCCCTCGACCGTGCGGCGCGCGCCGGCCGGCTCGCCGACGGCGACCTGGTCCTGCTGCTCGCGGCCGGCACCGGCTACACGTGGGCGGCAAGCGTCGTGCGCTGGGGGAACGCCTGAGCCTCGAGTCGTTGCCGGCGCGCCACGGCCGCTACCTGGCCGACCGGCCGGCGCTGGTCTTCGGCGAGCAACGGTTCACCCACGCCGACCTCGACGGACGGGCGAACCGGGCGGCGAACGCGCTGCTGGCCCTCGGGCTGGAGGCCGGCGACCGCGTCGGCCTCGTGCTCGACAACTGTGTCGCCTTTGTCGAGCTCTACCTGGCCGCGATGAAGACGGGTGTCGTCGCCACGCCGATGAGCCCGCTCCTCCGAGCCGAAGGACTTGCCTCGCTGCTTGCCGACGCAGATGTGTCCGCCCTCGTCGCCTCGGAGCGGATCGCGGGCGAGGCGGAGGCCGTTCGGGCGGCGCTCGGCCTGCCGCCGGAGCGCTTCCTCGTCGCGGGAGGCTCGTACGAAGCTCTGACCGGGGCGGCACCGTCGACACCGCCGCCTCCCCCCGGATTGCCGTCCGACCACCCCCTGACGATCCTCTACAGCTCGGGCACGACCGGGGAGCCGAAGGGGATCGTGCACACGCACGGGATTCGCGAGGCGTACGCGACCGGCTTCGCGAGCTCGTTCCGCATCCATCCCGAGAGCGTCGTCATGCACTCGGGCTCGCTCGCGTTCAACGGCGCCTTCGTGACGCTGATGCCGGCCCTCTACGTCGGCTGCACGTACGTGCTGCTGCCGGCGTTCGACGCGGGCGCCGTGCTCGACGCACTCGCGCGCGAGAACGTGACGCACACGATGCTCGTGCCGTCGCAGATCGTCTCGTTGCTCGCGCACGACGAGTTCGACGGCGCGGCTCTGCCACGGCTCGAGATGATCCTCTCGCTCGGCGCGCCGCTTCTCCTCGAGCACAAGCAGGAGCTGATCCGGCGGTTGCCGCGGCGTCTGCACGAGCTGTACGGGCTGACCGAGGGGTTCGTGACGGTCCTCGACCGCGACGAGGTCGAGCGGAAGCCGGCGTCGGTCGGCGTGCCGCCGCCGCTGTACGAGCTGCGGATCGTCGCCGAGGACGGCCGGGAGCTGCCCGCGGGGGAGGTCGGGGAGATCGCCGGCCGCGGCCCGATCACGATGCCGGGATACCACCGCCGCCCCGATCTGACCGCGCAGACGCTCGTCGACGGCTGGCTGATGACCGGCGATCTCGGGTACGTCGACGGCGACGGCTTTCTCTACCTCGTCGACCGGAAGAAGGATCTGGTCATCTCGGGCGGCGTCAACGTCTACCCGCGCGACATCGAGGAGGTTGCGGCGCGGCATCCCGACGTCGTCGACGTGACCGTCTTCGGAGTGCCCGACGAACGGTGGGGCGAGAGCCCGATCGCGGCCGTCCGGCTGCGCCCGGCTGCGACGACGACGCCTGCGGCGCTACGGGACTGGATCAACGAGCAGGTACCCGCTCGGTATCAGCGCGTCCGCGAGGTCGTCGTTCGCGCCGATTTCCCGCAGAGTGCCGCCGGCAAGACCCTGCGGCGATTGATCCGTGACGAGTACCTGGAGCGCGCGTGAGCACGAGCCGGTTCGTCGAGACGAACGGGATCCGGCTCCACTACCTCGAGCACGAGGGCGACGGGCCGGCGCTGGTGCTCACGCACGGGCTCTCCGCGAACGGGCGGTTCTTCGACGTCCTTGCGCCTGCGCTCACACCGGAGCTGCGCGTGCTCTCGTTCGACCTTCGCGGCCGCGGGCTGAGCGACCAGCCTGCCGCCGGCTATTCGATGGCGGATCATGCGAGCGATCTGCTCGGCGCGCTGGACGCGCTCGGGCTCGACCGCGTCCTGCTCGGCGGCCATTCGTTCGGTGGGCTGTTGACGATCTACGTCGCGGCGACCGCGCCCGAGCGGGTGGAACGCGCGCTCGTGCTCGACGCTCCCGCCGAGGTCGACCGGAGCGTGCTCGACCAGATCGGCCCCTCGCTGGCCCGGCTCGACCAGACCTATCCCTCGTCCGCGGCGTACCTCGAGTTCGCTCGTGCCATGCCGTACTTCGCCGACGGAACGTGGGACGGCGACATCGGCGCCTGGTACGCGTCGGAGCTCGAGGACCTGGGTGAGGGCACCGTGCGTCCGCGTGTCCGGCCCGAGCACATCCGTAGCTGCATCGAGGGAACGCTCGAGCCGGACTGGAGTGCGCTCGTCGGACGCATCGAGTGCCCGACGCTGCTCCTGCGTACCGTCGGGGCGTTCGGGCCGCCCGGATCACCGCCGATCATGAGCGCCGCGGGCGCCGAGTCGCTGCTCGCCGGGCTGCGCCGCGGCGAGCCGGCCGAGGTCCCCGGGAACCACATCACCTTCGCATTCGGCGATCGGGCGTGGGTGACCGCCGCTGCGATTCGTCGGTTCGCGGGCGTGGGCGTTGGCGATAGGGTGGAGTGATGACGACACCGCTCGAACCGGGCGCCGAGTTCGGCCCCTCGTCGTGGGCCGACGTCACCCAGGAGCGCATCGACACCTTCGCCGAGGCGACCGGCGACCGTCAGTGGATCCACGTCGACCCGGAGCGGGCCACCGCCGGACCGTTCGGGACGACGATCGCGCACGGCTACCTGACCCTCTCGCTGCTGCCGATGATGTCGTACGAGGTCGTGCCGAGGCAGGAGGGCGGAATGGCGGTCAACTACGGCCTGAACCGCGTGCGCTTCCCGGCCCCGGTGCCGTCCGGCTCACGCGTTCGAGCGGCGTTTCGCGTCGATGCGGTCGAGGAGGCCGACTGGGGCTACCAGGCGACGATGACGGCGACGATCGAGCGCGAAGGCGGCGACAAGCCGGTCTGCGTCGCCGAGCTGGTCTTCCGCTACTACCGGTGAGTCGCTGCGCCCTGGTCACGGGCGCCGCCGGCGGGATCGGCTCTGCCGTGACCGCGCGGCTGGAGTCGGACGGCTGGTCTGTCCACGCGGTCGACGTCGACGACGGCGACCTGACCACACGGGAGGGGAATCGCGCCGTGGTCGCTCGCGCAGTCGAGCGGTTCGGCCGGCTCGACGCCGTCGTCGCGAACGCCGGTTTCCAGCACGTCGCCCCGGTCGAGGAGTTCCCGGAGGATCGCTGGGACGCGCTCCTCGCCGTCCTCCTGACGAGTCCGTTTCTGCTTGCGAAGTACTCCTGGGATGCGCTGTCGGCAGGCGGGGACGGGCGATTCGTCGCGATCGCGTCGGCGCACGGGCTGGTCGCGTCGCCCTTCAAGGCCGGATACGTGGCCGCGAAGCACGGCGTCCTCGGGCTGGTGAAGACGCTCGCGCTGGAGGGCGCCGAGCGGGGGATCACCGCGACCGCCGTGTGTCCGGGTTTCGTCCGCACGCCGCTCGTCGAGTCGCAGGTCGCAGCGCAGGCGGAGGCGCACGGGATCCCGGCGGAGCAGGCGCTCGACGAGGTGATCCTCGCGCCCCACGCGGTCAAGCGTCTGATCGAGCCGGAGGAGGTGGCCGAGGTGGTCGCCTTTCTGTGCGGCCCGGGCGGCCGCGCGTTCACCGGTGTGCCGGTGACGATCGACCTCGGCTGGACCGCCCGCTGACCACCCTCTCCGGACGTGACCTTCAGGGCCAGGTCCAGGTGTCGGACACCGGCCGTCGCCGGGCGGCTCACGCCGACTTCAGCTCACCGGCTTGCCGGTCGCGGACCTGGTCGAGGATCGTCTCCAGCATCCGGCCGGAGGCGAGCACGTGCTCGCGGGCGAGCAGGCGGGCGCCCTGGGCGCTGCGCGCTGCGATCGCCTCGCGGATCGCCCGGTGCTGGAGGTCGTTCTGCTCGTACAGATGGTCGATGTCGAGCCCGGCCGCCCAGACGACGTGCGTGAAGAAGCTGCGCCGGGCACTCTTCGCCACGCGCTCGACGAGAGGCGCGTCCGCCGCCGCGTAGATCACGTCGTGGAAGGCATGGTTCGCGTGCACCCAGTTGGCGACCAGCGCGCCGTCCTGCGTCCCCTCGCGGGCGCGGCGGCGCAGCTCGAGCGTCAGCTCTGCGAACCGCTTCTCCGCTTCGTCGAGAACCGCCAGCCCCTCGGCTGTGATCCTCGGCGTCGCGAGCTCCGTCGCGAGGCTCTCCAGCTCCGCACGGACGAGGAATGCCTCGCGGAGCTCGTCGCGCGAGAGCGTCCGGACACGAACGCCGCGGTTGGGCACGAAGGAGACGAGACCGAGCGCGGCCAGGCGCCGCAGCGCCTCGCGCACGGGCGTCCGGCTGACCGCGTACTGCTCGGAGAGCTGCTCCTGGCGCAGCACCGTGCCCGGGGCGATCTCGCCCGAGACGATCGACTCCTCGAGTGCGAGCGCGAGGTCGTCGGCCTTCGTCCCGACCGAGGCCACCGGTCCTGCGATCGCGGTGCTATCCGGCTGTAGACGAGACGGCATCGGTCGACATCCTGGTGCTCCTCAGTGGGTGGTGAACTGCTGTTCCTCGGTGGAGCCCTTCAGCGCGAGCGTCGAGCTCTCGCCGCCCGAGACCGTCTCGAGCACACGGTCGAAGTAGCCGGCTCCGACCTCGCGCTGGTGCCGGGTCGCGGTGTACCCGTCCTGCTCGAGGGCGAACTCGCGCTCCTGCAGCTCGACGTACGCGGTCATCCCCTGCCGGCCGTAGCCGCGTGCGAGCTCGAACATTCCGGCGTTCAGCGCGTGGAAGCCGGCGAGCGTGACGAACTGGAACCGGTAGCCGAGCTCGCCGAGCGTCTCCTGGAACGCGGCGATCTCGGCGTCGTCCAGATGCTTGCGCCAGTTGAAGGAGGGGGAGCAGTTGTACGCGAGCAGCTTCCCCGGGAAACGCTCGTGCACGGCCTGCGCGAACTCGCGCGCCTCGCCCAGGTCCGGGGTGGAGGTCTCGAACCAGAGCAGGTCCGCGTGCGGCGCGTACGCGAGCGACCGGGCGATCGCCGAGTCGAGCCCGCAGCGGATGCGGAAGAACCCCTCCGGAGTGCGCTCGCCCTCGACGAACCCGGCGTCGGTCTCGTCGACGTCGCTGGTCAGGAGCGTGGCCGAGAGCGCGTCGGTGCGGGCGACCAGCACCGTCGGAACACCGAGGACGTCCGCGGCGAGCCGCGCCGCGACGAGCGTGCGGACGAACTGGCTCGTCGGGACGAGCACCTTTCCGCCCAGGTGGCCGCACTTCTTCTCGGAGGCAAGCTGGTCCTCGAAGTGCACGCCCGCGGCACCCGCCTCGATCATCCCCTTCATCAGCTCGAACGCGTTCAGCGGGCCGCCGAAGCCGGCCTCGGCGTCGGCGACGATCGGGGCCAACCAGTGCGTGCCGTTCACGCCTTCGCCGTGCTCGATCTGGTCTGCGCGGAGGAGCGCGTTGTTCAGCCTGCGCACGAGCGCGGGTGCGCTGTTTGCCGGGTAGAGGCTCTGGTCGGGGTAGGTGTGCCCGGAGAGGTTCGCGTCGGCGGCGACCTGCCAGCCGGAGAGGTAGATCGCCTTCAGCCCCGCCTTGACCATCTGCACGGCCTGACCGCCCGTCATCGCCCCGAGCGCCGCAACGTACGGCTCGTCGGCGAGCAGCTGCCAGAGGCGCTGCGAACCGAGGCGCGCGAGCGTGTGCTCGATCTGAACCGATCCACGGAGCCGCTCGACGGCCTCGTGGGTGTACGGCCGGTCGATCCCGGCCCAGCGATCGGCCGGCCCTTGTCCGTTCGAGCTCATCGAGCCCCTCCTGTCTGTCGTCGCTCTGCCGGGAGCTCCGCCGACTCCGGGTACGAGTTCTGATCCGTTCGGATCCTAGATCGGCGAGTGTATCGGCAGATTCGGCTATTTGTGGTCATCTTGGATCCAATCTTAGCTGAACTTGGATCCAGGTAGGCAACGATCCAGACGGCTTGCGCGTTCGTAGAATGGCCTGATGGAGCCGCTGTACAGCCCGGAGGCGATCGAGGAGCGCTGGCAGCGCATCTGGGAGGAGGAAGGGCTCTACAACGCCGATCCGGATCCGGGCCGCAAGAGCTTCGCGATCGCGCATCCGCCGCCGAACGTCACCGGCGACCTCCACCTCGGCCACGCGCTGCAGCTCTCGCTCGCCGACACGATCGTGCGCACGCGCCGCATGCAGGGCTACAACGTGCTGTTTCAGCCCGGCTTCGACCATGCCGGCATCTCCACCCAGAACGCGGTCGAGAAGCACCTCGCGACCGAGGGCAAGACCCGCCAGGACCTCGGCCGCGAGGCGTTCGAGGCGCGGGTCTGGGAGTGGCTGCGCGAATACGGCGGCAAGATCATGTTCCAGTTCCGCCGGATCGGCGCCTCGCTCGACTACCGCCGCGAGCGGTTCACGATGGACGACGCGTACGTCCGGGCGGTGATGCGCTACTTCGTGCACCTGTACCGCAAGGGCTGGATCTACCGGGCGAACCGGATCATCAACTGGTGCCCGTTCCACCAGACGTCGCTTTCCGATCTCGAGGTCGCGCACGACGACGTCGACGATGCGCTCACGTTTGTCCGCTATCCGCTCGGCGACGGCGACGGGCACATCACGGTCGCGACCGTCCGGCCGGCGACGATCCTCGCCGACGTCGCCGTCGCGGTGCATCCCGAGGACGAGCGCTACCGGGGGCTCGTCGGGCGGGAGGTGATCGTCCCCTACGTCGGCCGACGGGTGCCGGTGATCGCCGACGAGCGCGTCGAGCCCGAGTTCGGAACCGGCGCGCTCAAGGTCACGCCCGGCCACGATCCGCTCGACTACGAGATCGGCCGCGACCACGGCCTGCCGGAGCTGACCGTGATCGGCCCGGATGGTCGGATGAGCGAGGAGGCCGGCGACCTCTCGGGCCTGAGGCAGGCAGAGGCGGACGAGCGTGTGCTCGCGTGGCTGAAGGAGCACGACCAGCTCGAGCAGCGTGAGTCGTACCGCCACACGGTCGCGGTGTGCGACCGGTGCAAGACGCGGATCGAGCCGCGGATCTCGCTCCAGTGGTGGTGCTCGATGGACGAGCTGAAGCGGCCCGCGCTGGAGGCGTTGCGAGCGGGTCGGGTTCGCTTCCACCCCGAGTCGCAGCACCGCTTCGCGCTCGAGTCGCTCGAGACCGCCCCCGACTGGAACATCTCCCGCCAGATCTGGTGGGGGCACCAGCTGCCCGTCTGGGAGTGCCCGGACGGGCATCTGATCGTCGAGGAGGAGGAACCGGGCGCGTGCGAGAAGTGCGGCTCGACCGCGCTCGTGCGCTCGACCGACGTCCTCGACACCTGGTTCTCATCGGCGCTGTGGCCGTTCGCCACGCTCGGCTGGCCCGACGACACCGACGACCTGCGCGCCTTCTACCCCGGCGATCTGAACACGACCGCCCGCGACATCATCCGGCTCTGGGAGAACCGGATGATCTTCAGCGGCCTCGAGCTGATGGGCGAGGTGCCGTTCCGCGACGTGGTCATCCACTCGCTCGTGCACGCGCCGGCGGGCGGGCGGATGTCGAAGAGCCTCGGCACCGGCATGAACCCGCTCGCGCTGATCGAGCGCTACGGCGCCGACGCGACCCGCTACGGGCTGATGAAGATGGCCTCCTCCCAGGACGTCCGCTTCTCGGAGGGAGCGATCGACGAGGGGAGGAAGCTCGGGATCAAGCTCTGGAACGCGAGTCGCCTGCTGCTTTCCGCGGGAGGCGAGGAAGTGGAGGAGCGACCGGCGTCGGTCGAGGAACGGTGGATCCTGGCGCGCCTGTCGCAGGCGCAGCGTCGCGTCGAGACGCATCTGGCCGCATTCGACTTCTCGCACCTCGTCGGCGAGCTCTACCACCTGACCTTCGACGACTTCTGCGACTGGTACGCGGAGGCGATCAAGCCTCGGCTGTACGACGGCGACACGGATGCGTGCGCGACCGCGCTCGCGGCGCTCGAGCGGCTGCTGAGGATCCTCCACCCGGCGATGCCGCACGTGACCGAGGAGATCTGGTCGAACCTGCCTGCGCGGCAGTCGCGCCTGATCGTCGCGCCCTGGCCCGAAGCGGGCGACGAGACCGGAGCCGATGCGCTGGAGCGGGTCCAGGAGGCGGCGGCGATGTTCCGGCGCAGCGGTGTGCTCGTCCCGCTCGAGGGCGAGGAGAAGCGCATCTTCGACGTCGTCGTCAAACCCGAGCGCCGGCGGGTGAACGGCAGCGCCGAGGCCGAGCGCGAGCGGCTCCGCAGCGAGATCGAACGGGGCGAGGCGAAGCTCGCGAACGACAGCTTCGTCGCGAAGGCCCCGCCGGAGGTCGTGCAGGGCGAGCGCGAGAAGCTCGAGCGCTACCGGCGCGAGCTCGATGCCCTCGGCGCCTAGAACGGACATGTCAGGGGTCTGACCCCGGCCATGTCCGAAAGCGCCACCGAATGGGTCGCGGCGCTCTCGCCCTGGCCCGAGGAGTTCGGGCTCGCGCGGATGCGCGCGCTGCTCGCCGAGCTCGGCGATCCGCAGCTGCGGTACCCGTCGATCCACGTCGTCGGCACGAACGGCAAGTCGACGACGACGCGGTTGACCGCTGCGCTGCTGCGCGCCGAGGGGCTTCGGGTCGGCGCGTACACCTCCCCGCACGTCGCCGGCTGGCACGAACGCTTGGACACCGACGCCGCCGGGTTCGAGCGCGCGGCGGCGCGGGTGCGGCCGGCGGCCGAGCGGGTGGGGGCCACGCAGTTCGAGGTGCTGACGGCGGCCGCGCTGGCCGCGTTCGCCGACGCGGCCGTGGACGCGGCCGTCGTCGAGGCCGGGCTCGGCGGCCGGCTGGATGCGACGAACACACTGCGCGCGCCCGTCGTCGTCCTGACCAACGTCGGACTCGAGCACACCGAGCAGCTGGGGGAGACGCGCGAGGAGATCGCAGCCGAGAAGCTCGCGGTCGTCCAAGAGGGCGCCGCGGTGGTGCTCTGCGAACCCGAGTGGCAGATGCTCGCGCGCTCGTCGGGTGCCGCGACGACAGTGCTCACCGGGCGCAGCAACCTCGCGCTCGCGGTCGCTACGGCCGAGACGTTCCTCGGCCGTCCGGTCGCCGACCTCTCCGCGGCCGACGAAGTGGCGCTACCGGGCCGGCTCGAGCGCCGGAGCGAGTCGCCGCTCGAGATCTGGGACGGCGCGCACAACCTCGACGGGGTCGGCTACCTGCTGTCGCGGGTACCGGACCGGCGCTACACGATCGTCGTTTCGATCCTCCGCGACAAGGATGCGGAGGGGATGCTCGCGGCGCTCGCGGCGATCGGGGACACGGTCGTCGTGACCGCATCCTCCGCCGAGCGCGCCCTGCCCGCCGACGAACTTGCAACGCTTGCCGAACCGTGGTTCGGCAGAACGGAGACGACGCAGGACCCCGGCGCCGCGCTCGCGCACGCGCGCGAGATCGCCGGGCCGGACGGCGCGGTCCTCGTGACCGGGTCGCTGTACCTGCTCGCCGACCTCGCCGGACGCCGCGAAGACGTACCATCCAACCCGGGACGCGACTGAGCGTCTACGTCTTCGCCGTGATCGTGATCCTTGCCTTTGCAGGAATCGCCTTCGCGACGGGGTACGTCGTCGGAAAGCTGCTCTTGTGACGAGATGACCCGCTTCCTCTTCGCCGATATCACGACGACGACCAACGACGACCTCTTCAACGGGGTGAACGACTTCTTCAACTCCGGGACGTGGCTCGTGATCCGCAACCTGGCGATCTTCTTCGTCGTCGTCTTCTGGCTGGCGAGCGTGTACTGGGTCTACAAGGACGCGCGCCGCCGGATCGAGGATCCCTGGCTGGTCGCGATGGCGGCTCTCCTCGGCCTCGTGCCGCCGTTCATCGGCCCGCTGGTCTATCTCTTCTTCCGCCCGCCGGAATACCTGGAGGACGTCCGCGAGCGTGAGCTCGAGATCCGTGCGATGGAGGAGCGGCTCGGCCGTCACGATGCGCACTGCCCGGTGTGTCGCGCCGAGGTCGCTCCCGAGTACCTGCTCTGCCCGGTCTGCACGACGAAGCTGAAGCAGGCGTGCGTGAACTGCCGGTCGCCGCTCGAGCCGCTCTGGCAGGTGTGCCCGTTCTGCGAGACGCCGATCGTTCGGCGCTCGCCGGTCTTCGAGGAGACGATCGCGCTCCCGCCCGAGGAGCTGCGCGAGCCCCTGCGCACTCCCCGCCGGCGGCGGCGGAGCGGGTGGGAGGCCGACACGCCCGAGAACCTGCAGGCTGACCACTAGACTCGCGTCCGTGGAGCGGACACTCGTCCTGATCAAGCCGGACGCCGTCCGGCGCGGCCTCGCGGGGGAGATCCTGCGCCGCTTGGAGGCGCGGGGCCTGACGCTGCGTGCCGGGAAGCTGCTCGTTGTCGGCGCCGAACTCGCCCGCGAGCACTACGCGGAGCATGCCGAGAAGCCGTTCTTCGGTGAGCTCGTCGCGTTCATCACCTCTGCGCCGACGCTTGCCCTGGTCCTCGAGGGCCCGGGCGCGATCGCGGTCGTCCGCTCGACCATGGGCGCGACCGATCCGGCGAGCTCGGCGCCCGGAACGATCCGCGGGGACCTCGCGCTGTCGATGCCGGACAATCTCGTCCACGGCTCCGACTCGCCCGAGTCGGCCGCGCGCGAGATCGCGCTGTGGTTCGGCACCGATGAGCTCGTCTAGCGAGCTCATCGGCTCGGCCGTAGGCTCGACGGAGGCCGACAGGGAGCGAAGGTGTCGGCTTTGCCGATGCCGGAGCGGGGAGTGATCTCGTCTAGCGAGCCCATCGGCTCGGCCGTAGGCTCGACGGAGGCCGACAGGGAGCGGAGGTGTCGGCTTTGCCGATGCCGGAGCGGGGAGTGAGCTCGTTTGACTCCGTAGCGCACAATCGCGCCAACTGGGACCGGCGGAGCGACGAATACCAGGAGCGGAACGCCGCGTTCATCGGGCGGTCGGAGCCGCGCTGGGGGATGTGGCAGCTGCCGGAGGCGGAGCTCCAGATCCTCGGCGACGTCGCCGGCAAGGACGTGCTGGAGCTCGGCTGCGGCGCCGCGCAATGGGCGGTTCTGCTCGCGCAGCGCGGCGCGCGGATGGTCGGGCTCGACAACTCCGCGCGCCAGCTCGAGCACGCGCGCGAGCTGATGGCGGCCAGGGGCGTCGACTTTCCGCTCCTCCACTCGGGCGCGGAGGAGATCCCCCTGCCGGACGCGAGCTTCGACGTCGTCTTCTGCGATCACGGCGCGATGACGTTTGCCGATCCGCTCCTCACGGTTCCGGAGGTCGCGCGCGTGCTCCGGCCCGACGGGCTGTTCGTGTTCTCGCATTCGACGCCGTTCGTGATGTGCTGCTGGAGCGCGGAAACGGATGCGATCGAGCGTCGGCTCGTCGGCGACTACTTCGGCATGCACCGCTTCGACGACGTCGCCGACGAGCCGGTCGAGTTCAATCTGCCGTACGGCGAGTGGATTCGGCTCTTTCGGGAGAACGGATTCCGCGTCGACGCGTTGGTCGAGATCCGGCCGCCGGCGGGCGCGGAATCGACGTACCGCAGCGCCGAAGAGACGGAGTGGGCGCGCTCGTGGCCGATGGAGCAGATCTGGAAGTGTCGGAAGGTCTGACCGACCACGCTGCGCAGAACCAGGCCGCGTGGGCCGGTTTCCACGTCTCGTCGTGGCTCGCGCGGCGCGGCGCGCGCGTGGTCGGGGTCGACATCACCGAGGCGCAGCTCGCCACTGCACGGGCGATGCAGGAGAGGCACGGGATCGAGTTTCCGCTGATCCACGCGAGCGCGGAGGACGTCCCGCTGCCGCTACGGCGAGTGGATCCGGGTGCTCGGCGAGCACGGCTTCGAGGTTGAGCGGTTGGCCGAGCTCCGGAATCCTGGAAAGGGATCAGGGCGCTACAAACCTCTTCACAGCGGAGTGAGCGGAGCGCTGGCCGGCGGAGGAGATGTGGAAGGCCCTCAAGGCGCGGTGAACCCGCCGACGATTCGTCTCGCCTCAACGTCTCCACAGCGGCGCGCAATCCTCGAGCAGCTCGGCATCCCCTTCGACGTCGTTGCGCCCGACTACGAGGAGCTCGGAGACGATCCGCTGAAGCACGCGGTGGGCAAGGCGCGGTCGGTCGACGGCGGCGATCGACCGGTGCTCGGTGTCGACACGATCGTCCGGCTCGACGACCGGGTCCTCGGCAAGGCCGCCCTCCGTGCGGAGGCCGTCGAGATGCTCGGGGCGCTCTCGGGTCGAAGGCACGAGGTCGTCTCGGGCCTGTGCCTCCGCACGACCGCCTGGGAGGAGCTCGCGACCGCCACCACCGGCGTGACCTTCAGGAGCCTGGCACCGCGCGAGATCGACGCCTACGTCGCCAGCGGCGAGTGGGAGGGCCGGGCGGGTGCCTACGCGATCCAGGGGCTCGGTGCGAGGCTGGTCGAGCGGATCGAAGGTGACTACCTCAACGTCGTCGGGCTCCCGGCCGCCCTCCTCGTCCGCCTCCTCGCCGAGCGCTTCGCGGGCCTCTACGGCGTGGGCTGATCGAGCCATGTCCGGGGTCAGACCCCTGACATGGCCGAAAGAGTCACGCTGCTCGTTCGAGCTGCTCCTCGACAAAGGCGAGGTACCGCTGCCGCGCCCTCTCGATGTCGGGTCCGAACTGGCCGAGGAGCCAGTGCGCGTCGAGGAAGTCCGGCTTCGGCGCCAGACCGAGAACCGATCTACAGCTGCTCCACCTCCAGTCGAGCGGGTGATCGCAGAGGCCGGCGCGAACCGGGTTCAACTCGATGTACGACGCGGCTCCGTGGAGATGAGCCTCGCTCTCGACCGGCTCGGAATGGAACCGTCCTTGAAACACGTGCCCGGAAAAGCCGTGGCGGTCGTTGAAAACCTGCCCGTACAGGCCGTTCAGACGCTGCATGCCAATCGACAGGTTCGCCTTCGGAGTCGTGATCAGGAAGTGGAAGTGATTCGGCATGTGGCAGAAGGAATGGCACACCCACTCGCACTCTGCCACGACTTTGTTCGTGCACCAGAGCTGGAAACGGTGATCGTCGGAGTCGAGAAAGATCGGCTGCTTTCGGTTGCCGCGGGAGGTGATGTGGTAGATCCCGCCGGGGAACTGGAGTCGAAGCGGTCGGGGCATGCCTCGAAGCTAGCGGCCGCCCTCGTGCTCGGCCACGCCGCGATCCGCATCGGCACGAAGTCGGCACACCCGCGGCCATGGCAGGGGTCAGACCCCGGACATGGCTCGACCGCTCGCGCGCCAGGGACATCCGGCCGGAGCCGGGTAGACTGGGGCGTCCCTTGGGCCTCTTCGATCACCTGACCGGCTTCGGCGGCCGCGACATGGCCGTGGATCTCGGAACCGCGAACACGCTCGTATACGTCCGCGGACGGGGGATCGTTCTCTCCGAGCCCTCCGTGGTCGCGATCGACCAGCGTTCCGGCGAGGTGCACGCCGTCGGCGTCGAGGCGAAACGGATGCTCGGCCGCACGCCCGGGACGATCACCGCGATCCGCCCGCTCAAGGACGGAGTGATCGCCGACTTCGACGTCACGGAGCAGATGCTCCGCCACTTCATCCAGAAGGTCCACCAGAATCGCTTCGCCCACCCGCGCGTCGTCGTCTGCGTGCCGTCGGGGGTCACCGGCGTCGAGCGGCGGGCGGTGGAGGAGGCGACCCTCAGTGCCGGCGCGCGCCAGGCCTACCTGATCGAGGAGCCGATGGCGGCCGCGATCGGCGCCGGCCTGCCGATCAGCGAGCCGACCGGGAACATGATCGTGGACATCGGCGGCGGCACGACCGAGGTCGCGGTCATCTCGCTCGGAGGGATCGTCGTCTCCCAGAGCCTCCGCGTCGGCGGCGACGAGATGGACGAGGCGATCATCAACTACGTCAAGCGCGAGTACAAGCTGCTGATCGGCCAGCAGACGGCTGAGGAGATCAAACTCGAAGTCGGCTCCGCGTGGGGGATGCGCGACGAGGTCCAGGCAGAGGTGCGCGGCCGCGACCTGGTCAGCGGTCTGCCGAAGACGATCATCCTCTCATCGGAGGAGGTTCGCCACGGGCTCGAGGACCCGGTCAACCAGATCGTCGACGCGATCAAGTCGACACTCGACAAGACCCCGCCCGAGCTCTCCGCGGACATCATGGACCGCGGAATCGTCCTGGCCGGCGGCGGCGCCCTGCTGCACGGCCTCGACGAGCGCCTGCGACACGAGACGCACATGCCGATGCACCTGGCCGAGTCGCCCCTGACCTGCGTCGCCGTCGGCTCCGGCCGAAGCCTGGAGGAGTTCGACGTCATCCACCGCACCCAGCGGAAGGGTCGCGGCCGGAGCGTGTACAGCAGCAACCACCGGTAGCGGGCAACCGCCCGTCCCGTCGCTACACTAGGCCGCTCGGTGCCTCGCGGAAGGTCACCTGCGCGCGTGGCGGCGATCGGGGCAACTGCCCAGCGGTCTAGCTCGTCCACGCAGTCGGCCCGCGCAAGTGCGGTCGTCCGCCGGCGTGCGGTCGCGGCCGTCTTGACGGTGCTCTCGCTCGCGCTCGTCACCATCTACTTCCGCGAGTCCGACGGCGGGATCCTGCACGGCTTCCAGTCGACCGGAGCGAGTGTCCTGCGCCCGTTCGAGGTGACCGCCGAGCGGGTCGCGCGACCGTTCCGCGACGCGGCCGGCTGGTTCGGCGGCCTGATCGACGCGAAGTCGGAGAACGAGAAGCTGAAGGCCGAGATCGAGCAGCTTCGCCAGCAGGCGATCCTGAACACGTCGGCCCTGCGCGAGAACAGTCAGCTCAAGGCTCTGCTCGACTACCGCGAGAGTCCGCGCTTCCCGAAGGACTACCGTGCCGTCTCCGCCCGCGTGATCGCGCGTGCCCCCGGCCAGTTCGAGCAGCAGATCGTCGTCTCGGCGGGCAAGAACGACGGCATCGGCAAGCATGACGCGGTCGTCACTGCCGACGGGCTCGTCGGCGAGGTGACCAAGGTGGCGAGCAACGTCGCGCAGGTGACGCTCCTGGCCGACGAGACCAGCGCCGTCTCCGCGCTCGACATCCGCACGAACGCCTCCGGGATCGCGCAGCTGGGCGGATCGGGCTCGTCGCTCGTGGTCGACCGGGTGACGAAGGACCAGGTCGTCGACGCCGGCGACGTCGTCGTCACCGCCGGTTGGCGCTCGGGCGACCTGGCGTCGCTCTACCCGCGCGGCATTCCGCTTTGCCTCGTCTCGAGCGTCGGCCAGGCGGACACCGACCTCTACAAGCAGATCCAGTGCGAGCCGTTCGTCAACTTCGCGACGCTCGAAGCCGTGATCGTGCTCGTCCGGAAGGCGCCGAGCTGATGCTGTTCGACTGGGCCAAGGCCTGCGTCGTCGTCTTCGTCGCCGCAATCCTCCAGGTGTCGGTCTTCTCGAGCGTGACGATCCTGAACGGGACGCCCGATCTGTTGCTCGTCGCGATCATCTGCGTTGCGCTCCTGCGCGGCCCGGTCCTCGGGGCTGCGGCCGGCTTCTGGGGCGGTCTGCTGGTCGACACCGCGAACCTGGAGACGCTCGGGGTCACCTCGCTGCTGTTGACGATCGCGGGCTACTGGATCGGCCGCTACGGCGAGACCACGGGTCGTGACCGCTCGCACGCACCGTTCGTCTCGGTCGCCGTGGTCACACTGCTGTACGCGGTCGGCTCGCTTGCCTTCCGCTACGTGCTCGGCGATCCGGCTCCGGCCCGCGTCGTTCTCTGGGGCACGCTCTTCCAGGGAATCGCGCTGAACCTGATGCTCACGTGGCCGATGTATACGCTCGCGCGGGCCCTGCTCCCGCAGTTCGGCCGGCGCGACCGGGTGGAGAGGATTCACGCGGTTGGCTAGCGGTGGCCGCTTTCTCCCGCCCGACCCCCGGGTCGAGGAGCCGTACCTCTTCACGCCGAAGATGGCGCTCCGCGTCGCGATCCTCGGCGCAGTCGCCCTCGTCGTCTTTGCCGTGCTCGTTCTGCGGCTCTGGTCGCTTCAGATCCTCTCGGGGACGAAGTACGAGAACGCGGCGCTGAACAACCAGCTCCGCACGCTCCCGGTCGAGGCGGCGCGCGGTCCGATTCTCGACCGCAACGGCCGCACGCTCGTCAGGAACGTTGCCGGGACCGCCGTCGAGGTGTGGCCCGCCGACCTGCCGAAGCACGGTCGCTACGCCGAGATGAAGCGGCTGGCGATGGTGCTGAACATGCCGCTGCCCCGCCTGCTTGCGCGCCTCGAGGAGCGGAAGGGGGACACGCTGACTCCGGTGACGATTCAGGTCGCCGTTCATGAGGAACAGGTCGCCTACCTCGCCGAGCATCGGCGCGAGTTTCCCGGCGTGCACACACGGCAGACCTATCTGCGGAAGTACAACTCCGAGGCTCTGCTGGCGCACGTGCTCGGGTACGTCGGCGAGGTCTCGCCCGCGCAACTGCACCAGCTCCGCAAGGCGACCTACAGCTGCGGCGGCGACCAGGTGAGCTACGCCGCCGGCGACCGGATCGGAGCAGCGGGGGTCGAGGCGGCCGACGACTCGTACCTTCGGGGCTGCGCCGGGGTCACCGAGGTGCACGTCAACTCGCTCGGAACCCGGCTCGGCGCACCGACGCTCAGCCGCGAGCCGGTCGCGGGCAACGCGATCAGGCTGACGATCGACATCTCGCTGCAGCGCGCGGCAGAGCGCGCGCTCCAGTACGGGATCCGGCTCGCCCACGAGGACAACCACTGGCTTGCCAACGGCGGTGCGATCGTTGCGATGAACCCGTCGAACGGCGAGATCCTGGCAATGGCCTCGGCACCGACCTTCAAGCCGAGCGTCTTCGTGGGCCGCACCGACCCGAAGAAGCTCGCGCCGCTCCTGAACCCGGCGGCGGCGAAGCAGGACAACTATCCCGGCCTGAATCGCGCGATCGCGGGTCTCTATCCGCCGGGGTCGACGTTCAAGCCGGTCACCGCCCTGGCGGCGTTGCAGGAACGGCTGATCTCGCCCTACCAGACCCTCCAGTGCACGGCGAAGTTCGAGGTGCACGGCCAGGTGTTCAACAACTGGGATCCGTTCGCCGACGCGCCGATGACGCTCCCCGAGGCGCTCGGCGCCTCCTGCGACACCTACTTCTACAACCTCGGCTACACGTTCTATTCGCTGCCGCCGGACCGCGGTCACCCGCTCCAGGGCTGGGCGAGTCGCTTCGGCTTCGGCGCGCCGACCGGGATCGACATCGGGCCGGAGCAGGCCGGGCTCCTGCCCACCCCGGAGTGGCGGGAGTCGACGTACACGAAGAAGACCGACCCGTGCTGCTGGCAGGTCGACCGGCTCTGGAAGCCCGGCGACTCGATCCAGCTCGCGATCGGCCAGAAGGACCTGCTCGTCACGCCGCTTCAGATGACTCGCTTCTTCAGCCTGATTGCGAACGGCGGCAAGCTCGTCAAGCCGCACATCCTGTACGCGGTCGACCAGCGCGCCTCCGGCCGGCAGTACGTCAACCCGACCCCGCCCGAGTCGAGCGATGTCGACCCCACCGCTCTCGCCGTCGTCCGTGACGGCCTCTACCGGGCGACGCACTCCTCCTACGGCACGGCGACGGCCGTCTTCGGGAGCTTCCCGATCCCCGTCGCCGGCAAGACGGGTACCGCCGAGAAGGTCGTCCAGCCGCCCGGCTACGACCGGCCCATCCTCCAGGACCAGTCGTGGTGGTGCGGCTACGCGCCGGCGGACAAGCCGACGCTCGCCGTCTGCGCGCTGATCGAGAACGGCGGCCACGGGGGAACGGCGGCGGCGCCGGCCGCGCTCAAGGTCTTCGAGCACTACTTCCACGCCAAGGCGCCCGCGATCGGGAGCATCTACTCCGACTAGGCGATGGCGGACCTGGTCTACAACGCCACCTCCAGAGCCCGGGCGAGGGCGCGGCGGCGCGAGCTCGCCCACGCGGCGCCGCTCCTCGCCAGGCTCGACTGGGTGATGCTGGTCGCCGTCGCCGTGATCGTCGCCTACGGGCTCTGGATGATCTCCGGGATCACGCGCCACGACGTGGCCGGGAACCCGCAGTACTTCGTCTATCGCCAGATCGTCTTCGTCGCGATCGGTTCGGCCGCGCTCGTCGCCGTGATCGCGGTCGACCCCGATGTCTACCGGCGCTACAAGTCGCAGCTCTACGCCGGGACGCTGCTGCTCTTCCTGGCGGTCTTTCTGGCCGGCGCGGTCGCGCGTGGCTCGAGGCGCTGGATCGACCTCGGGTTCTTCCGCTTCCAGCCGTCGGAGTTCGGGAAGCTGCTCCTCGTGCTCGCGCTCGCGGGCTTTCTCGCCGACCGGGTCAAGCGGGTGGGAGAGGCGGGGACGATGGTCTCGACGATCGCGCTCGCGCTGCCGCCGCTCGTGCTCGTCTTCGTGCAGCCCGACATCGGCTCGGCCCTCGTCTACGTCGCCGCGCTCGTCGCGGTGCTCTTCGTCGCCGGCACGCGCTGGCTGCACCTCGGCGCGCTCGCCTGCGCGGGCGCGCTGCTCGCCATGGCGGTCCTCTGGTGGCTGCCGGCCGCCGGGCTGCCGGTGCTGAAGAGCTACCAGGAGAAGCGGCTGATCGGCTTCCTCCATCCCGGCCAGGATCCGCGCGGTGCGAACTACAACACCGCCCAGTCGATCACCGCGGTCGGCTCGGGCGGTGCGAAGGGCCGCGGCGTCCAGGGCGCGACGCAGACGAAGCTGAACTACCTGCCCGAGCACGCAACCGACTTCGCCTTCGCGTCGCTCGCCGAGCAGCGCGGCTTCCTCGGAGCCGGCTTCCTGCTGATGCTGTACCTGCTCGTCGTCTGGCGGGGCCTGAAGGTGGTGGCGGCGGCACGTGACCGGTTCTCGGCGATCGTCGCCGGCGGCATCGTCTTCGCCTTCCTCTTCCAGATCTTCGTCAACGTCGGGATGACGATCGGGATCGCGCCGGTGACCGGCATCCCCTTGCCGATGATCAGCGTCGGCGGATCGTCGATGGTGGCGAACCTGCTCGCGATCGGTGTGCTCCAGGCGATCTACGCGCGCGGGCGTGGGCGCGGGCGGCTGGCGCCCTGGTGAGGAAGCCCGCCTCGCCGCTCCCGGTCAAGCCAGGCGCGGTCCTGGCGATCCTCAAGGAGCTGCGCGCGTCCGCGGCGCGCGACCAGCCGTTGAACGTCTCGGGCGCCCGCGGGCTCGTGCCGGCGCTTGCCCGTGAGCTGACGCGCGGCGGCGTCGCGTCGGCCGTGTGGGAGCACGGCCCGATCGAAGGCGCATCCGCGCTCGTCCATGTGCTCGCCGGGGCTCCCGGCCCCGACGACGAGCAAGTCTTGAAGCGGGCGGCGCGGGCGCGGCTCCCGATCGTCGTCGTCGCAACCGGCCCGGCCGGCGACCACGTGCCGTACGTGCTGGAGGAGAACGTAATTCGCGTCGGCGGCGGCACCGGGTTTCCGGTCGACGAGATCGCCCGGCGACTTGCACGCGTCCTCGGCGAGGCAGCCACCCCGCTGGCGGCCCGTCTGCCGGTTCTCCGGCGCGCCGTCTGTGACGAGCTGATTCGCACGATCTCACGCCAGAACGGCCTGGTCGGCGTCGCCGTCTTCGTCCCGGGGGCGGACTTGCCCGTGCTGACGCTCAACCAGGTCCGGCTCGTCCTCAGGATCGCCGATGCCTACGGTTTCGAGATCGACCGTGAGCGGCTGCCGGAGGTGCTCGGCGTCATCGGTTCCGGGCTCGGCTTCCGGGCGATCGCGCGTCGCGCGATCGAGGTCGTGCCAGTCGTCGGCTGGGCGGTGAAGGGTGCGGTCGCGTACACGGCAACACGGACGCTCGGCGAGGCGGCGGTGCGCTACTTCGAGCGCCGTGCGCCGGTCACGCGGATCGCCGGCGCCCGGACCTTGTTCCCCCGGTAGCTCCCCTCGCCCGGCTCCGTCCGACGCAGGACCTAGCATCGCGGCCGTGAGTGACGCGGAAGCGCCCCTGGACGACCGGCTCGAGGCCGAGGAGCTCCTGATGATCGAAGAGGCCGACGCCTGGTTCGAATATCTCGAGTCGACACGCAACCAGGCGCAGAACCGCTACCCGGAGGTCGAACCGTGGGCGTGGGCACGGCTGAACCAGCGGCTCCGCGCGATCCGCACGCGCAAGGCCAAGCTCAGGCCGGCCGCTGCCTAGATGAGGCTCGAACGGCGGCGGCCAGGGCTGCTGCTACCCTGGGGAGCGAGGCACATGCCGAGCTCTTACGACATCAACCAGCTGCGCGCCGGCGCCCCGCATCCGCGGGCGACGCCCGTGCGCGCGCACGACAAGGAGAATTCACTTGCCCCTGCCATGGTTTCGCAGGAAGAAGCACGACGCACAGCAACAGCAACAGCCGCTCGCCGCACCAGGGTCGGTCGGCCCGCCGGCGCCGGCGGCGGTCGAAGCACCGAGTAGGCCGGAGGAGGCCGCGACGCCCACCGAGGGCGATGCGGCGAAGAGAAAGCGCCGTCGAGGTAGCCGCGGCGGCAGAAACAGACGCAAGCCCGCCGGGACGGCCGCGGAGACATCGTCGGCGGCGCCGGCCGCGAGACAGCCGAAGCCGCGCGCGGCGGGGCAGGCGAAGCCGCGTGCGGCGGGGCAGGCGAAGCCGAGCGCGGCCAAGGAGTCCGGCGAGCGGCGCGGCCGCTCGTCCTCGCGGCGGCGCCAGGCGCCGCGCCGGGCTCCGCTGCCGGCGGCGAAGCGCGAGCTGCTCGTCTCGGTCGACGTGACCGAGAAGCGGGTCGCCGTCCTCGAGGACGATCGCGTCGCCGAGGTCTACCTCGAGCGGCCCGAGCGCCGCTCGATCGCGGGGAACATCTACAAGGGGGTCGTCGACAACGTCCTGCCGGGGATGGAGGCCGCGTTCGTCGAGATCGGCCTCGAGAAGAACGGCTTTCTGTTCGTCGACGAGATCGTCGGCCCCGAGCTCGAGGGGAAGCGGCCGCGCGGACGCCGGATCACCGACCTGATCAGTCGAGGCGAAGAGGTGCTCGTCCAGGCGGTCAAGGACCCGATGAAGACGAAGGGCGCGCGCCTGACCACCGACATCTCGCTTCCGGGCCGCTTCGTCGTCTACGTCCCGAGCGGCGAGGGGCTCGGCGTCTCCCGCCGGCTCGAGGAGGACGAGCGCACGAGGCTGCGCGAGATCGTCAAGGGGATCGCGCCCAAGCAGGGCGGCGTGATCATCCGCACCGCAGCCGAGGGCGCCTCGGCCGAGGACGTCCAGCTCGACCTCGACTTCCTGATCAAGCTCTGGAAGCAGATTCAGGCGCGCGCGAAGGAGTCGAAGGCGCCGACGCTTCTGTTCGAGGAGGCCGAGCTTCCGCTCCGCGTCACGCGTGATCTCTTCACGGGCGACTTCGAGCGCGCGCTGGTCGACGACGACAAGACGCTCAAGCGGATCCTCGGGTACCTGAAGAAGACCTCGCCGCACATGGCCGAGCGCGTCTCCCGGTACCGCGAGAAGGAGCCGCTGTTCGAGGCCTACGGCGTCGACGCCGAGATCCGCTCGACGCTGTCACGGCGGGTCGACCTGCCTTCGGGCGGCTACCTGATCTTCGACTACGCAGAGGCGTTCACCGTGATCGACGTCAACACGGGCCGCTTCGTCGGCTCCCGCTCGAAGTCCTCGGGCGCCCGGCTCGAGGACACGGTGACGAAGAACAACCTTGAGGCGGTGAAGGAGGTCGTCCGCCAGCTCAGGCTGCGCGACATCGGCGGGATCATCGTCATCGACTTCATCGACATGGCGAACCCGAAGAACCGCGCCTCCGTCGAAGAGGCCCTCCAGCAGGAGCTCGAGCGCGACCGGACGAAGACCTACGTCGTCGAGATCTCGCCGCTCGGCCTCGTCGAGATGACGCGGCAGAACGTCACCGACGGCCCGCGCGAGATTCTCACCCGCAAGTGCCCGACCTGCTCCGGCGAAGGTGTCGTCGTCTCGGAGGCGACCGCGGTGGTCGACGCCGAGCGGCGTCTGAGAGCGCTCGCCGCCTCGAAGCCGCGCACGAAGGCGTTCAGGGTGGAGCTGAACGCGCACGTGGCCGAGCTCTTGATCGGGCCGGGCGCCGCGAGGCTCGAGGAGATCGACGCGCTCACGAAGCGCCGCTTCTTCGTCCAGGCCAGGGACGGCGTCTCGCACGACTACTTCACCGTGCTGGACGAGGGCACGGTCGAGAAGCTCGCCCCCGCCGGCGCGCCGGTCACCGAGGGGCAATCCCTCGAGTTGAAGCTCGTCGAGGTCGGCCGCCACGACGCGGCCGCCGGGATCGGCAAGCTCGACGGCTGGTCGATCGCGGTCGGCGGTGCGGCCAAGCTCGTCGGCAAGAAGGTCAACGTGCGGGTCCAGCGCGTCCTCGACGGGGTTGCATACGCCGCCCTCGCCGACGGACAGGCGGCCGCGGCGCCGGTTCCGATCACCGCCGAGGCTCAGGCGGAGAAGCCGACGCGAGCCTCGCGGGCCAAGAAGGCAGAGCCCGAGGCGGCCGAGATCCTGGTCGAAGACGAGCACGACGAGGAGATCGCCGCTGCGGTCGCCGAGGATACGGACGAGGGCGAGGCGCTCGCAGCCGAGCCTGCCACGGCTGCGCCGCCGAAGAAGCGGACCCGTCGTGGCTCGCGCGGAGGCCGCGGCCGCAAGAAGCCCGCCGGAGTGAGCGCGAACGGGGCGGCCGTCGAGTCGCCGCCCGCGGCGACCTCGGAGCCGGAGCCTGAGCCTGAGCCGGAGCCCGACGGGCTCGATGCCGGCGAGCTCGTCACTGCCCCGGCCACGCCGGTGCGCAAGAAGACGCGGCGAGGATCGCGTGGCGGCCGCGGCCGGAAGAAGCCGGCCGCTGCCACGAACGGCCACGGCGACGCGCCGGCGGTGGTGCTGCCCGCCGTCACGGGGCCGGCGCCGACGATCCACGTTCCGGACGCGACCCTGGGCGAGAACGAGTCGGACTCGTCATCGAACGGCGATCCCCCGGCCGCGCCTCGGAAGAAGACGAGGCGAGGATCGCGCGGCGGTCGCAACCGGCGGCGCAAGCCGGCCGGCACAACTGTCGACGCGCCGGTCCAGTCCGAGGAAGTCTAGGCGGCCGTCTGAACCTTCCGGCCGGCGCCGCCCTCGACCACGAGGGTCGGCATCTGGCTAGAATGCGTACTCCGCGGGCGCTGCCCGCGGTTCCTATGACTTACGCAATCGTCAAGCTCGGCGGCAAGCAGTACCGCGTCCAGGAGGGCGAGAAGCTGCTCGTGGACCGGCTCGCGGTTTCGGAGGACAAGACGTTTCACCCGGAAGTGCTGTTCGTCGGCGGCGACGGCCGGGCGGAGGTGGCGCCGAAGGGCGTCCAGGTGACCGCGAAGGTCGTCGGTCACGTGCTCGGAAAGAAGATCCTGATCGGCAAGTACAAGAAGCGGACCGGCTACAAGCGGCACAACGGCTTCCGCGCCAAGCTCTCGCAGGTCGAGATCGAGACGATCGGAACCAAGACGCCCTCGCGGGCCGCAAAGCCTGCCGGCGCGGCGGCGGAGGAGCAGCCGGAGGCCGCGCCGAAGCCGAAGGCGGCGGCAAAACCGAAGGCAGCGGCGGCGAAGAAGCCGGCCCCGACGAAGAAGGCGGACTAGCGAATGGCACACAAGAAAGGCCTCGGTTCATCGCGCAACGGGCGCGACTCGAAGCCGAAGATGCTCGGCGTGAAGATCTTCTCCGGTCAGACGGTCAAGGCCGGGATGATCCTCGTCCGGCAGCGAGGAACGCGCTTCCGGCCGGGCGCGGGCGTCGGCATCGGTCGCGACGACACGATCTTCGCCACGCAGGACGGCCGGGTCGAGTTCCGGACGAGCGGCGAGCGCCGCACCGTCTCGGTCGTCGAGTAACCGCACTCGATGTTCCACGATCGGGCCCGCGTCCAGGTGCAGGCGGGCCGTGGCGGGGACGGCGGCCTCAGCTTCCGCCGTGAGAAGCACGTCCCGAAAGGCGGCCCGGACGGCGGTGACGGCGGCCGCGGCGGCGACATCGTGTTCGTTGCCGACGCCGACCTGCGCGACCTTTCCTCGTTCCGCTCGAAACGCGTGTTCAAGGCGCCGCGCGGCGAGCCCGGCCGGGGAAGCGGCAAGCACGGCGCGGACGGCGACGACGTCGAGTTGCGCGTTCCCGTCGGCACGCAGATGCTGGACGCCGACGAGCAGGTCGTCGCGGATCTCGCCGCGGCCGGTTCACGCGTGGTCGTTGCCCGCGGCGGATCCGGTGGCCGCGGCAACCGGCGCTTCGCCACGCCGACCCGGCAGACGCCGCGCTTCGCCGAGACCGGACTTCCCGGCGACGAGCTGTTGCTCGACCTCCGCCTGAAGCTGGTCGCCGACGCCGCTCTGGTCGGACTGCCGAACGCAGGCAAGTCGTCGCTGCTTCGGCGGATCTCGAACGCGAAGCCGAAGGTCGCCGAATATCCGTTCACGACGCTCCAGCCGGTGCTCGGCACCGTCGAGTCGCCCGAGGGACGCCAGCTGACCGTTGCCGACGTCCCCGGGCTGATCGAGGGCGCCAGCCGGGGGGTCGGGCTCGGCCACGAGTTCCTCGCCCATCTCGAGCGAGCCCGCGTGCTCGTCCACGTGATCGACTCGGCCGCCGGAGACCCGGCCGAGCAGTTCCGGGCGATCGACCGGGAGCTCGCCGAGTACGGGGCGGGCCTCGACTCCCGGTCGCAGGTCGTCGTCCTGAACAAGGCCGACCTCCTGCCCGAGCCGCCCGTGCTCGACCTCGACGACCCGCGCGTGCTGCGCGTGTTCACCCTGTCGTGCGCGACCGGGCAGGGCGTCGAGGAGTTCCGGCGCGCGCTGTTCGAGCTCTGCCCTCCCGCGGCTCGGCCCGGGGCCGACCCCGAGGGCCTGGCCGAGTTCCTGGTCTACCGGCCCCAGCCGCGCGCGCAGACCTACCGGATCCTCCGTACCG
Organism: uncultured Actinomycetes bacterium; assembly: GCA_963803325.1. GTDB lineage: Bacteria > Actinomycetota > Thermoleophilia > Gaiellales > Gaiellaceae > DATBLE01. The sequence continues at coordinate 989,466 of CAWDLU010000001.1, forward strand.
ACCGTGGCTTCCGAGTCCAGGGCGAGCCGCCGGGGGCCGATGAGCTGGAGGCCGCGCTACGGGCGGCGGGCGCCCGGAAGGGAAGCGAGGTCGAAGTGGGTGACGAGACCCTGGTGCTCGGTTGACGGGGCTGCTCGGCGGCGCCTTCGACCCGCCGCACAATGGGCACGTCGCGCTGGCAGATGCAGCCGAACGCGAGCTCGGACTGGGACGCGTGGTCGTGGTCGTGGTCGCCTCGCCGGGCCACAAGGAGGTGCACAGCCCGGCCGAGACGCGGCTGGACCTGGCCCGCGCGGCCTTTCCCGGGCGGGAGGTCGAGCTCGACGGTCACGCCCGAACCGTCGACATGCTCCGCGACGGCTCCTGGGACGACCCGGTGTTCCTGGTCGGTGCCGACGAGTTCCTGGACTTCCCGCGCTGGAAGGAGCCGGAGGCGGTGCTCGGGCTCGCCCGGCTCGGCGTGGCGAGCCGTCCGGGCTACTCTCGGGAGCGCCTGGAGGAGGCGCTGGCGGGCCTCTCGCGCCCCGAGCGCGTCCTCTTCTTCGAGCTCGAGCCGCAGCCCGTCTCGTCGCGCGAGATCCGCGAGCGGGTGGCCCGGGGCGAGTCGATCGACGGGCTCGTCCCGCCAGGAGTCGCCGCCGAGATCGCGGGCCGCGGGCTGTACCGCCGCTAGACTGACACCGTCACCCGACACACGGAGACCTGACCGACTGACACCACTCGAGCAAGCCCGCCGGATCGCCGGCCTCGCCCAGGAGAAGCTGGCCAGGGACGTCGTCATCCTGGACATGACGCCGGTGTGCACGTACACCGACTACTTCGTCATCTGCACCGGCCAGAACACGCGGCAGGCGAAAGCGATCTACGACGAGGTTCACGGCGTGCTGAAGGTCGAGTCGCGCACCCTTCCCGCCTCGACGGACGGCGCGCGCGAGGCGACGTGGATCGTCGCCGACTACCTCGATGTCGTCCTGCACGTCTTCACGCCCGAAGCGCGCAGGTACTACGCGCTCGAGGAGCTGTGGGGGGACGTGCCGGTGGTCGAGCTCGAGGCCGCGACCGCGTAGGCCGTCCGTTCAGGCAACCGTGAAGGGCGACTGTAGACTTCGACATCCCGGGGCCGTAGCTCAGCTGGGAGAGCGCCGCCATGGCATGGCGGAGGTCAGGGGTTCGATCCCCCTCGGCTCCAAAGAAAAAAGGGCCTGGAAACGGGCCCTTTTTCGTTCCCGATCCGGTTGCGACACGGCCACCACGGAGGCGTCCTGGAATGCGTTTGGAAGCCGGGTGCGAGATCCGAGCTGTCCGGCATGCTCGGCGCTGAGGGCGAATCCGCACGGCAACGTGGAGGCCCTCGTCCCGGCTCGGCGCGGCTCAACGTACTCGGCGCGACGCCTGCCGCGAGGGCTGAATGGGCCATGCGGTTGACGCAGCCGACGTTTGCCGAGCCGCAATAGCGATGGACACGACGAGCCGTAGGGCGTTCCTCACCGCCCTTCTCGAAGCGCCCGAGACGCCGTCCCACGTGACAAAGCGTGCTCGGGGTGCTGCTCGCGCTCGTCCCGAACCGGCCGCTGACGCCCAGCGAGACACGTCGCATCGCCGAGCTTCAAGCGAATCATCTCCTCGGTCACTTCCAGATCGAGACGTCCTCGGTCCCCGAGGAGATCGTTAGCGAGCTACCACGCCTGCGCGTGGTCCGCGAGGACGGACTGCCCACCGGGCTCGCTTGCCTGCTCGTCGAGGTCTTGAGGCTCGAGGACGCCACCACGCCCGGCGGGATCGAGCTGGGAGAGCTGGAGCCGTGAACGACATCACCTTCGCGCTTCTAGGCCGAAGTTCCTCTGAGGAGGCAGCCGGTTCTTCGCTTTCGGTGCGGCTTTACGCGCGGCGGCGCCTGGATCGTTCGTGACTACGTGTTGAGCTTGTAGGTCTCGATCAGGGCGAGCGCGCGCGCTTGGGTCGGGGTCGGCTCGGTGAGCTGGTCGAAGCTGGCGCTGCCGTGGAGTCGGATCGTGTTGCGGGTGCGGGTGGAGAGCTCGCCGAGCAGACTGGTGAGCGAGTGGCAGGGCTCGCCGGTCGTGGTGCGTTTGCTGCGCGCCTTCTGCTCGGCCTGGGGTGAGCGCTTCGCTTTCGCGACCGGGTCGGGTTGCGGGGTCGGCTGCTCGTCGTCGAAGAGCAGCGGCTTCCAGGCCTGGCGCAGGTGCCAGGCGAGGTAGTAGGCGAGCATGCAGAGAAAGACGTGTGCTCGGACGCGGTCTTCGAGGCGGTGATGGATCGGGCGCAGCTCGAGTGGGCCTTTGAGCGTGCGGAAGGCGCGCTCGACCTCCTTGAGCTGCTTGTAGGCGCGCACGATGTCGGGCGCGGCGAGCGTCGTTTCGGCGACGCTGGTGCGCAGGACGTAGATGCCGTCGAGTGCCGCTTCTGCGGCGATCTGCTCCTGCTTGCGGGCGAAGCGGAAGGCGGTGTCTTGGATCTCGAGCTGGAAGTGCTTGCGTACACGCCAGCGGTTCCAGATCTCACCGACGGCGAGCGCGATTGCGGCTTCGCCCTGCAGGCTCGCGCGCTCGACGCGCTCGGCGACTTGGGCGAGCGCCCGCTCGGTCGCCTGCAACAGGTCCTCGCGCTTGCGCGCCCGCTCGGCGGCGACGAGCGGGTTGCGGCAGACGACCAGCCGCTCGCCGGGGTAGTCGTCGGAGGCGATCTCGGCCAGGTTGTGCTCGTCAAACAGCGACAGCTGGAGATCTCCGTCCTTGACGAGCTTCTTGACCTGCGGTGCCTTCAGCGCGGTGATCCAGGCGGCGCCGCCGCTCGCACGCAAGAGCTCGAGGTTGGCCTTGGTGACCATGCCGCGGTCGGAGACGACGATCACCGCTGCAAGTCCGAATCGATCTTTGAGCTTCGCGATCTGGGCGGGCAGAGTCTTGTCGTCATGGAGAGAGCCCTCGAACACCTCGACCGCGACCGGGCAGCCGCGCCGGTCGCAGAGCAGCCCGTAGACGATCTGCGCCATGCCGCGCCTGCCGTCGCGCGAGTAGCCGAGCTGCGCCAACGGGCACGAGCGCCCCTCGAAGTAGGAGGAGGAGACGTCGTAGAGGACGAGCGTCCCCTGCTGCAAATGACGGCGCGCGAGCGCCCGCTCGATCCGCCCCTGACGGGCAAGCAGCCAGTCGAGCGCCTCGTACAGCTCGTCCTCGTCCGCGTCCTCGACCGCGAACTCGGCCGCCAGCGTCGACTGCGCGAAGGCACGCGACATCGCCAACTTCGAGCCGGGGCCGAGCAGCCGCTGCACGATCATCGCCAGACACAGCGCCCGCTCCCTGGAGGGCTGGCGGTCGAGCAGCCGTGCGAGCTCAAGCCGCCGTGCCATAAGCAGCGCCGCCTCGACGTGGCCGGCGGGCAGCGAGCGCTCGACCGCGAGCGCTTCCTCGGCGGCGACGAACCGCTGCCCGCGCAGCGCGCCGCGGATCAGCTCAATCACCTCCTCGGGCAGATGCGAGAGGTTGGCGACCGTCTCCTTCTTCACCACCCCGCCCTCCCGGTAGGAGCGCCGCAGCAGGTGCGCGACGTACTCGCGGTGCGCGCCCTGCCGCCTTGTCGTAACCACGTGAAAGGGGCCTGTTGGCCGCGGCTTTCTGCCCACAACGGCATACTCTCATACGCATCGGACAACTAACTACTGACCACACAATCCCGCCCAAGAAAAGGCTGCGACCCCAGCAACCGAGCCGGATCGCGGCCCCTCAGGCCGGCGTTATTGCGGGGAACTTCGCGCTAGAGGCCGTCGTCGAGGAGATCGCTGAAGAGGTCACGCGCCGCGTCCTCGAACGCCTCGGTGCCGAACGAGCTGCTAGAGCAGTCTGGACTGGCGGCATCTGGGCCACTTGACTGGGCCTGGCCACTCTGAGATGTTCGCCATGATCGCCGCGAGAGGAGAGACACATTGGCCTCGCGCGCGCGACGGCACGAAGGAGGGGTCTGTCTAACCATCCAGCAGGGAGAGGGGAGACGGAAACGACAAGGCAACCGAAGGTTTTCGCTCTTGTTGCCGACAGCGTCCTGGGATCGGATGTTCCGCCATACCGAGGGGCACTGCGGCTCACCTCGACCGAAAGGCGGTCAGCATGAGATTCGGATTCCTCCTAGCCGCGGTGCTCGCCGCCGCGGCTTTGGCGGTTGGGGTCATCGGCGGCGCCGGTGCGGCCTCATCGAAGAAGACGGTCGTCGTCTACGACGACTTCTCCGCCCCGGGCGGGTACACGCTTTCTGATTACAACGCCAAGTGGTCGAACGGGTTCGGGCTCGGCGACATGGGCACCGTCTGCCCCGACGGGGCCACACCCGGCCACGGGGACACGCGTAGCTTCGCGACCGGGACGTTCTCGATCGACGACGCTCCGTTCACGTGCTCGGCCGACTTCAGCGTCTTCGATCACCTGAAGTACCTCGCGACTAGCAGTGCGTCCTTCGCTGTGCCCGAGAAGGGCTCTTTGACGTTCTCGGTCGACATCGCGGCGCAGACGCCCGGCACGCAGATCGGGCGCCAGGTGCATGGGACGTATGGGCCGCCAGGGTCATATCCGTCCGGCGCTCCCTACTCTGCGCAGGTCTTCGAGGGCCAGCAGGCCGGTGCGGTCTTGAACATGATCAACTTCGAGACCGGGCAGCTCTTCGACTGGTTCGTGTCTGGGAGCAGGGCATTCACATTGATCGAGCGCCTGCCGTCCTCGGTCACCGGTGGCCCCTCGGACCCGTCGGACCCCGCGTTCGTAGGCCCTGAGAAGATGTACACGCAGATCGTCAGGGAGTTCAGGATCAAGCCGAACGTCAGCCACAACGTGGCCATCACCTATACACGCGGTGCAGGCGCCCACGAGTCGACGGTCGAATACTTCATCGACGGGAAGAGCGCTTCGGTCGTGAGGCGCGTCGGTGTGCCGCTCGATCGTCATAAGCGTACGAAGTGGACAGGTGTCTACCCATCACTCGGCCCCGGCGAGGAACTGAAGAGCAAGCTCAACTCGTTCGTGATCGGGCACGGCACCTTCAGCCTGCTCGATGCGTTCCCGTTCCAGTGGGGTTGGAGCTTCGGTCCGTCGGGTCCGACGTGTGATCCGAACTACCCGGCCATCTGCGCAGCGAGCGTCTCGATCCCTATCCCCGAGCGCTTGTTCGGCCAGGGCGTCGAGGCGGAGTTCGACAACTTCACGGTCACGACCAAGACTTAGCCTCCTCCTCGACTTCAAGCGGAAAGTTCACGGCCAGGGACAGACCCCCACGGGGGTCTGTCCCTACCTTTCCGCACCGCCGCCTCGCCCGCCGGAGCCGATTCTCGACCCTTCCTCGACTTCGAGCACGCAGCTTTCCAGCCGCTTTCCGCTCTGCCCAGATTTCGCATGGCTAAGCCGTTTCAGAGACGCTCGCCTGCTCGCGATCGGAGATCGCCGATGACTGTCGCGCGATCCCGTTGCTCGCGGGGGCCTTGAATGACCCGCAGCCCGACGAGGAGACACAGACCCGAGCTGTCCCTTCTAACGGGTCCGCTCGGTAGCACGTCGCGCGCGGGATCGCTGGGAGCTACGGGTCCGGTCGGATGCCAGGCGCTGACCGTCGCTCAACTGGTAAAGACCACGCCGAATGCGCACAAACCGTGGGTTCCGGTGCCGCGCTTCGTCGCTCAGGAACTGCTTGACCGACGACCGGGGAACGGCCATTTCCAGCACCGCCGCTTCCACGCGCGCGTAAATCTCGATGCCCATCTCGCATCGATCAGCACGGCGAGTCGGCTGACGGAGCCGATGTTCTGCCTGCGCAGGACCGCCCGTCCGAAATAGGGTTCCCACGAACCGGGGACGGTGCACGACCACTCGTCGTGTCGTCGTGCCCGACGAGACAGGAAGGTGCACACGATGTCGACGTTCCAGCAACGCCTGGCCGAGCCGGGACGACCCAGCCCCCAGAACGCCGATTCGGGCGATCGTTCCGAGGCGGTCGGGCGGAAACTCTCCGAGGTGTTCGCCGAGAACATCTTCTCGCTGAGCACGTTCAAGGACCATCTGCCCGAGCCCACCTACGCCAGGATCAAGGGTGTGATCCTGCAACAGGAGCCGATCGACTCCGAAACGGCCGAGCACATGGCGCAGGCGATGATCGAGTGGGCGATGGCAAGGGGCGTGACGCACTACACCCACTGGTTCCATCCGTTGACGGACGCCTCTGCCGAGAAGCACGACGCCTTCTTCAAGCCCAGTCTCGACCTCGAGGAGAGGGGCATCGAGAGCCTGTCCGCTGCCGAGCTCGTGCAGCGCGAGCCCGATGGGTCCAGCTTCCCGTCCGGCGGCCTGCGGGCCACGCACGAGGCGAGGAGCTACACGATCTGGGACCCGTCGTCGCCGGCATTCATCCTCGAGACGAAGAACGGAAAGACCCTCTATGTGCCTGCGGTGTTCATCTCCTACACCGGCGAGTCGCTGGACTACAAGACGCCCCTGCTCAAGGCGAACCATGCTCTGAACATCGCGGCGACCCGGGTGTGCCGGTACTTCGACCCGGCGGTCACCCATGTGTTCTCGACCCTGGGCTGGGAGCAGGAGTACTTCCTCGTCGACGAGCGGTTCGTCAATGCCCGACCCGACCTGCTGCTGGCCGGACGAACGATCTTCGGCGGCAAGTCGGCCAAGGGCCAGCAGATGGACGACCACTACTTCGGTTCGATCCCGGTGCGCGTGCAGGATTTCATGAAGGACGTCGAGCTCGAGGCCCTCAAGCTGGGAATCCCGATCGTCACCCGGCACAACGAGGTCGCCCCCGGTCAGTACGAGTGTGCCCCGATGTTCGAGGAGACGAACATGGCTGTCGACCACAACCTCCTGCTCATGGATCTGATGCAGAAGGCTGCGATCGAGCACAACTTCCGCATCCTGTTCGGCGAAAAGCCGTTTGCCGGGCTGAACGGGAGCGGCAAGCACAGCAACTGGTCGTTGGCGGACAGCAGCCGCAAGGTTCTGCTCTCGCCGGGGGACGACCCCGGATCCAACCTGCAGTTCCTGACCTTCTTCATCAACGTGATCAAGGCCGTTCACGACAACGGGGACCTCCTCCGAGCGAGCGTCGCCGGCGCCGGGAACGACCATCGGCTCGGAGCCAACGAGGCGCCGCCGGCGATCATCTCCGTCTACACCGGAACGCTGCTCGAGCGGGTTCTCGCTCGATTCAAGACCGAAGGGCTGGTGTCCGGAGGGGCGGCGGACGAAGAAGTGATCGACCTGGAGCTGACCAAGATCCCCGCGATCGCGAAGGATCGGACCGATCGGAACCGCACCTCGCCGTTCGCATTCACCGGCAACCGCTTCGAGCTTCGCGCGGTCGGTGCATCGGCACACTGCGCGGCACCGATGACGGTGCTGAACACCATCGTCGCCGACCAGCTGGCTGCCTTCAGCGAGGAAGTGGACCAGCGAGCAAAGACCAACCCAAGCACCGAGGAGAACATCGTCGCCATCCTGCAGGGCTACCTGGCCGACGTGGAACGGGTCGTGTTCAACGGCGACGGCTACTCGCAGGAATGGCAGGACGAGGCCGCAGCCCGGGGACTGCCCAACGTCAGGACGACACCGGGCGCTCTCCAGACGATGATCTCGGACCGAGCCAAGCAGGTGTTCGCTGCTCAGGGTGTCTTCACCGAGCGCGAGTTGGACAGCCGCCACGAGGTGCTGCTGGAGAACTACGTCAACAAGATCTCGATCGAGGCCGACCTGTTTCAGGAGATGAGCAGGACGCACGTTCTCCCTGCCGCCTTCGAGGCGATCAACAGGCTCAGCGAGACCCATCGAAACCTCACCGACATGGGGCTCGAGCAGGAGGCGCGGAGCATCGTTGCACACGTGGCTCCCATCGCCGAGCAGACCGAAGAGCTGACGAAGGGGCTGGCGGCGCTGATGGAGGCGACGGCCGCTGCCGACGCGATCGGCGATACCGCCGAGAAGGCCGATGCCTACTGCGATCGGGTGAAGCCCATCTTCGATGTGCTCCGCTCGAGCATCGACACGCTCGAGGGCCTGGTCGACGACAGGATCTGGCCGCTCCCCAAGTACCGAGAGTTGCTCTTCCTCCGGTAGCCCGCGCAGCCCTAGGAGACGGTGATGGGCGAGGACGTCGCGAGCCGGGTGTAGCCGTTGTTGGCGAACAGGCGGAGCTCGTACGGTCCCTTGGTCGTCGGCATCCGCACCGCGCAGGAGCCGGCTGCTCTCGGAGGACCGGTCGACGACGTGCACGTCGCCGTGAAGAACCAGAGCGCAATCGACGTGTCCGCCGCGCCCTGGCGGTAGAGGCCGACCCAGTCGGCGGAGGTGGGAGACGCGACGCCCTGCCACGACACGGTGACCGACTGGCCCTTGCGGACCGCCGACGGCGTCGCGGTCAGTGTCGTCCCCGAGGGCGGAGCGTTCTGGACCGTGATCGTCTGGACGGTCGAGACGGTCGTGGCGCCGGCCGTGTTGGTCTCGCGAGCCGCCAGCTGCACCTGCCCGTTCGCAACGGCGGTCGAGTTCCAGGTCGCCTGGTAGGGAGCGGTGGTGTCGGTCGCGACGACCGATCCGTTGACGAGAAAGTCGACCTTCGCAACGCCGGCGTTGTCGGTTGCGGTCGCGGCGAGCTGAACCGAGCCGCTCACCGTCGAGCCGGCGGCCGGTGCCGTCAGCGATACGCTCGGCGCCGGGGTGCTCGTCGACGGGCAGGCGGCCGAGCCCGCGTCGGTGAACTGCTGGCCGGGCGCTGGCAGGAACTGCCACTCGTACGAGCCCGGATGCAGGGTCAGCTTGAGAACGCCGAGCGTGACGTCGTTCAGGACGACGCTGTTGGCGGCGATCGGACCGAGTCCGTGCAGGTCCTCGCCGCCGGTTCCGACGATGAACTCACGAGGCCCGTTCGGGTCGGCGGCACCGGCGGAGTTCTGGGGGGCGAAGCGCTCGTAGAGATGCGCGTGCCCGTTCAGGATGACGGCGGCGCGCCGAGCCTGCAGGTCGCGCCAGATCGGAGCCATCTCCGTGTCGTTGCCGACCCAGCCTGACGTGAACAGCGGGTGGTGCCAGTAGGCGAGCGTGCACTGGGCCTGGTGGGCGGCGAGGTCGGACTGAAGCCACGTCTCTTGGGCGCTGCCGACCCCGCAGCCGCCGACCGCCCAGCAGTTCGAGTTCAGCACGACGATGTGCCAGGAGCCGAGGTCGTAGCTGTACCAGCCGCGGGCCGGCGGGCCCGCCGCCGCGCCGAAGTAGCCGAAGTAGCCCGACGCCCCGGCTGTGTCGTAGTCGTGGTTTCCCACCGACGGACGCGTCCGCGGCCGGGCCACGCCCCAGGACGGGTCGTAGCAGTACTGGAACTCGGCCGCGGTGCCGTGGTCGTACGCGTTGTCGCCGAGCGTCGCCACGGTCGCGATCGGAAACAGCGAGAGGATCGACGCGGTCGCCTCGTCGCCCGGCGAGGCGCAGGAGGCGATGTCGCCGGCGGCGAGCAGCACCGGATCGCCCGGGACATTCTGGACCGTGACCGCACGGGCGGTCGAGGTCGTCGTGTTCCCCGCGGCATCCGTCGCGCGTGCCGCGAGCTGTGCCTGGCCGTTCGGCACCGCGGTCGAATCCCAGGTCGCCCCGTACGGAGAGGTCGTGTCGGTCGCGACGACCGAGCCGTTGACGAGGAAGTCGACCTTCGAGACGCCGACGTTGTCGGTCGCGGTTGCGGCGAGCTGGACCGAGCCGCTCACCGCCGAGCCGGCCGCCGGTGCCGTCAGCGAGACGCTCGGCGCAGAGGTGTCAGGAGGCGATGCTGCTCCGACCGTTACCTGGCCCGAGGTCGCCAGCCGCGTGTAGCCGTTGTTGGCGAACAGGCGGAACTCGTAGGCTCCGGTGGTCGTCGGCATCCGCACGGGGCACGAGCCGGCCGCGGCCGCAGTGCCGCTCGACGACGTGCAGGTCGCCGTGAAGAACCAGAAGGTGATCGACGCATCCGCCGCGCCCTGGCGGTAGAGCCCGACCCAGTCGGTCGAGGTGGGCGACGTGACCCCTTGCCACGAGACGTCGACCGACTGACCTCCGCCGACCGACGCAGGCGTGGCGGTCAATGTCGCCGCTCCGGCAGTCGCAGCCGGCGCCGCCGGCGCAGTCAGGCACGCCGCAACGAGCAGGCACGTGAGTGCCAGGCCCCTCCCAAGGCCTCTCCCCATACCTCTGAGTATCACTCCTTTTCCTCGGATCGACAAGACTCATAAGCTGTCGAGGTGGGAGAGCGACCGCAGTCCGAGCGGACCAGGGTTCGGCGTGAGCCGGAGCGCGGCCTCTACGACCGGGAGACGATCGACGCAATCCTCGACGAGGGGCTCGTCTGTCACCTCGGCTTCGTCCACGAAGGCCAGCCGTACGTGATCCCGACCTTGTACGGGCGCCTGGGCGATGCCGTGTACGTGCACGGCTCCGCCGCCAGCCGGATGCTGCGTACGATCGCGGGCGGAGTCGATGCGTGCCTGACCGTCACGCTCGTGGACGGCATCGTCCTCGCCCGCTCGATCTTCAACCACTCGATCAACTACCGCTCGGTCGTCGTTCTCGGCCGGGCGTCCACGGTCGGGGACGTGGACCAGAAGCTTCGTGCGCTCGAGGCGTTCAGCGGGCGGCTCCTGCCCGGCCGCTGGGCTGACGTCCGCCCGCCGACGGACAACGAGCTGAAGGCGACCTCGATTCTGCGGATGCCGCTCGACGAGGCGTCGGCCAAGGTGCGCACCGGGCCGCCCCAGGACGAGGAGGCCGACTACGAATTGCCCGTCTGGGCCGGGGTGATCCCGCTCGAGCTGGTCGCGCGCGAGCCGCGGGCGGACCCGCGGCTCGCTCCCGGACTCGCGGAGCCCCTCTGGTCGCCTACGGCGACGCGCAGATGACGTAGACCTGCAGCGTCCGGCCCGAGACCGCGGAGTACATCTCCGCCGTCCAGGCGGTCGGCATGTCGCCCGCGTTCGGCACATTCGAGCCGGCGCCGAAACCGCCGGCGCCGGCGCCGACGCCCGGGCGGGAGGAGAGCAGGTGGTCGTTCGTGTTCGCCGCCCCGACAAGCATGGCGCCGCCGCCGACCGCGCGCTCGCCCGCGCTGCACACGGCGGTCGAGGTGTACCGGCCGTCGGAGCCCGCGGTGCCACTCACCGACCGGATGGCGACCTTGGTCGCGCCAGGAGCGCCGGGGGGGCCCGCCGGGCCGGCCGGGCCCTTGGCCGTCTTGACGGCGATGCGGAGCTGGTTGGGGGCGAAGTCCTTCATCAGCAGCGAGCCGTCTCGGATCTTCGCCGCCGTGATCGAGTTGTTGCGGATCTTCAGGTTCGAGACGGAGCCGTTCTGGAGCTGGAGGGTGCCGACACTGTGTGCGGGAATCCTCACGGCCGCGTACGAGGTCCCTCCGAGCGCGATGAAGAGGGCTGCGTAGGCGATCGCGTTGCCGGACAGGTGCGTGCCGATCCGTCCTAGGGGGTTGGTGCGGTGTGAACGAGGCATGGCGCAGTTCTTCGCAGCGCGCGCCGAAACTCCTGCGCGCCCGCACATGTGTCCAAAACGGCCAATAGCGTCCGTGCCACGGGCGCGCTACAACGAACCGACCGTTACACCGTCGACACGTTCTCGGCACCCATGCGTGTGAGTCGATCCGCTACGTTGGCTCCAATGACAACGCGACAAGGAGGCACACATGTTCACCGAGCTCAGCGAGGAGCTGCTCGACCTGGCTGTCCACGAGAAGGGCTACCGGCACGCCTTCTACGCCAACAAGGTCCCCGACCCGGGTTCGTCCTCGTCCACCGGCTCGTCGTCGAGCCTGACCTGCTGCAAGCTCAGCTGGTAGTCGCACGCGGGTAAACGCGATGAACGCCGCCCGCGTCCCGTCTCGTCCCTACCTCGCCCCCTGGTACCGGCTCGCCAGGGGGCCGGGGAAGATCGTGCTCGAGCACGGGCAGCGTCTCGTGTGCCTCGAGGGAGCGGCGACCGAACGGCTGCTGCCGGCCCTGCTTCCCCTCCTCGACGGTACGCGCACCGCCGACGAGATCGCGAGCGTGCTCGGCGAGCCGGCTCGCCCGGCGATCGAGCAGGCGCTGGTCCAGCTGGCGGCCCACGCCGTTCTGGTCGAGGGGCCCCCGCTCGATGCGGAGCCGCGTCCGTTCGCCGAGGCGGCCGAGCTGTTCGCGTCTTTGCGACCGGCAGGACGTTCGCCTGCCGACACCGCCGCAGCTGTGGCGGGTTGCTCGATCGCCGTCGCCGGCGGCGCTGCGGTCGGGATCGAGGTCGCGAGGCTCCTGCGGCGGAGCGGCGCCGATGTCGATCACGCCGAGGCACCGGCTCCGGGCTGCGACCTTACCGTGTGTGCTCCGACCGGGGAGGAGCTGCCGCGCCTGGAGGAGTGGAACCGCTCCGCCCTGCGGAGCGGATCGCCGTGGCTCCAGATTCTCCCCTTCGACGGCCTGTACGCCGCGATCGGGCCCCTCTACCTGCCGGACGACACGTGCTGCTACGAGTGCTTCCGGCTCCGTCGGGCGGCCGTTCACGGCGCGTTCGAAGAGCTCACGCTCCTGGAACAGGCCCCGGCTGCGTACCCGGTTCCGGCCACGCTCGACTCGATCGTCGGCGGGCTCGCCGCGCAGCTCGTCCTCGGGTGGCTGGTGCTCGGAGACCACTACGCTCCGGCGGCTTTCTACGCGCTCGAGCTGATGCCGGCGATCGCCCTGAGCGTCCATTACGTGCATCGCGTACCGCGCTGCACCGCCTGTTCCGGACTCGTCGATACGGCCTCCCCGCTGCCGTGGTACAAGGAGGTGCCGGTTGAGCTCGGCCGTTGAGCTGCGGCCGCTGACGCCGACCCCGGCAGCGGCGACGCTCCCGACGCTGCGTTCGTTCGTCTCACCGTTCACCGGCGTCGTGCGCAGCCTTGGGGAGGTCCTTGCCGCCCCCGACGAGTTGAGGCTGGTCGGCATCGGCTGCGAGCTGGCCGACGGCATGCCGACGATCGGCAGCAAGCTCGACTCGTACACCGGCAGCGAACACTGGTCCCGCGACACGGCCGAAGCGGCGGCGATCGGTGAGGCGCTCGAGCGATACTCCGCCTCCTACGTCCCGGACGGGCGGCTGACCGTCGCCTCCGCCGACGAGCTCGGGCCCGATGCGGTCGACCCTTGCCGATTCGCGCTCTTCTCGGATGAGCAGCATGCGGCGCCCGTGTTCCCGTTCCGCCGCTTCCGCCCCGACACGGTCGTCAGCTGGGTCGAAGGCTTCGCCCTCCCCGGAGGCGAGCGCGCCTTCCTTCCCGCGCAGCTCATCTACATGCCGTGGCGCCGGCAGGGCCTGGACGAGGTCAGGATCGGCCACGCGACGAGCAGCGGCCTGGCCTGCGGGGCGACGCTCGAGGAGGCGGTTCTCGCCGGCCTGCTCGAGGTGATCGAGCGCGACGCCTTCATGCTCGTCTGGCACAACCGGCTCTCGCTGCCACTGCTCGACTGGAGCTCCGATCCCGAGCTGGCCGAGCTCGACCGCCGCTACTTCGCGTCCTCGGGACTGAGCTACTCGGCGGTCGACCTGAGCATCTTCTTCGACATCGCCACGGTGCTCGGGGTCGTTCACGGACCTGCGGGGCAGCTCGGGGCGCTCGGTGTGGGCGCGGCGAGCGCGCCGGCGGTTGCGGTTGCGTGGCGAAAGGCGCTGGCAGAGGCGTTCTCCGTCCAGCGCTGGGTCCGAGACATGGCTCTCGAGGAACCTGAACGCGTCGGTCGCCCCGCAAAGGCGATCTCGACCTTCGACGAGCACACGCTCTTCTACGCCGGCAGCGAGCGGGCTCGTCGCGCCGCGTTTCTCGACTCGTCGGCAGATCGGAAGGCGACCGCCGCGATCCCGACGCTCGAGGGCGCGAACGTCCTGGAACAGATCGAGTCGATCGTCCGCAGGCTCGACGAGCGAGATGCCTCCGCCTACGCCGTCGACGTGACCAGCCCCGACGTGCTCTCGGCCGGTCTCCACGTCGTGCACGTCGTCGTACCAGAGCTCTGCCCGCTCGACGTCGTCGAGGGCGCACGGTTTCTCGGCGGTCGGCGGATGTACCGGGCCGCCTTCGAGGCAGGTCTCGTGCCCCGGCCGCTCGAGCACGGCGACCTCAACCCCGACCCGCACCCGTTTCCGTGAGCCCGCTCGCCCTCCCGGTCTCTCGCCACCAGACCGCGCGCTGGGTCGAGCTCGTCTACGGGGGAGCGCCTCGGACCGACGATCCGGCGGAGGCGTTCCACGAGGCGTCGAAGGTCTCGCCGAGCCAGATCGGACGCCAGATCGAAGGGGCGCGCCGGCTCGACTCGACCCCCGAGCTCCAGATCAGCTCGGGACGGGCGGTGAAGAGGCTTGGCGGGGAGATTGTCGAGCTGCCGCCGCCTCGTCGCTCCGAGGTGGTGCTCTGGGACGCGATCCGCGAGCGTCGCTCGCAGCGCGGTTTCTCGCCGGAGACTCTCGCCTTCGACGAGCTGTCGGCTCTCCTCCAGGCCGGGTACGGCGTCACGCACGTCTTCGAATCGCCCGATGGTGCCCGGGCGCTCCCCTTGCGCGCGGTGCCCTCGGGCGGCGCCCTCTACCCGCTCGAGGTGTTCGCAGCGGTGCTCCGAGTCGACGGGCTCGATCCCGGCCTGTACCACTTCGACCCGCTGCGCCAGGGGCTCGAGGTTGTCAGCATCGGCCTCGACCCCGCCGAGGTTGCGGCCCTCTCGACCTACCCGGAGATCGTCTCCGAGTGCGCGGTGCTGCTCGTCGTCGCCGCGATCTTCGGCCGGACGCGCTTCAAGTACGGGCTTCGCGCGTACCGGTTCGCGCTCCTGGAAGCCGGCCACCTCGGCCAGAACATCGTCCTTGCGGCGACCGCTCTCGACCTCGGCGCCGTGCCGCTCGGCGGCTTCTACGATCGGCCGACCGACGCCTTCCTCGGCCTCGACGGCGTCAACGAATCGGCCGTGTACTCGGTCGCCGTCGGGAGAGGGGCCGTTGACGACTAACCTCCTCGGCGGCCGGCTTCTTCTCTGGCTGACGGCGTTCGTCGCCGCTGCGACCGTGGGCCTGCCCGCCTGGCGTCCGGTCGGCCCGCCGAGGACGGCGGCCGTCGTCGGAGCCTGCGTCGGTCTTGCCCTCTTCGTTGCGCTCGCAGGCACACCCCGCGTTCCCCGGACGCGCCGGTGGGCGATGCTTGCCCGGATCGGGTATCTGGCGGCCGCCGCGGCTTTCGAGGAAGTCCTCTGGCGCGGGCTTGCGCTTGGAGCATTGCTTTCCCGCTTCGGGTCTGCGGTCGCCCTCGCGGCGACCAGCGCAGGGTTCGCGCTCTGGCACGTCCGCTCACTCGGCAGGCGGAGCACCATCCACTGCGCGACGGGGTGCAGCTTCGGCGCGGCGTTCCTCTACGGAGGTCTGGCGGCGGCGATCCCTGCGCACGGGGTCTACAACATCCTCGTCGATCTGGGGGTCCAGACGGAGCGAGATCGGAAGACGGAAGCGTGACCGCCGCGGCGCTCCACTCCGTCTCCAAACGCATCGGTGGGCACGCCGCGCTGAAATCGGTCGATCTCTCGATCGAGAAGGGCGAGGTCGTCGCCTTGCTCGGCCCGAACGGAGCGGGAAAGACGACCGCGCTTTCGATCCTCCTCGGCCTGCGGCGGCCCGATACCGGCCGGGCGGAGCTCTTCGGAGCCGACCCGCGCTCCCCGGCGGCGCGTGCGGCGATCGGGGTCACACCGCAGGAGTGCGGATTCCCGCCGACGCTACGCATCGGCGAGATCGTCGATCTCGTCAGGGCGCACTTCTCCGCTCCGGCCGGACGAGCCGAGCTGCTCGAGCGTTTCGGCCTGACTGCATACGTGCGCCGGCAGTCGGGCGGTCTCTCCTCGGGCGAGCGCCGCAGGCTCGCAGTTGCGCTCGCCTTCGCGGGGCGTCCGCAGGCGATCTTCCTCGACGAGCCGACCGCAGGACTCGACGTCGAGGCGCGCCGTTCGGTCTGGCGTGAGCTCGAGGTGTACGCAGCCGCCGGCGGGACGGTGCTTCTGACCACTCACCACCTCGAGGAGGCCGAGGCGCTCGCGTCCAGGATCCTCCTCATCTCGCGGGGCGAGATCGTCGCCGAAGGGTCACTCGCCGAGTTGCTCTCGAGAGCACGTGCAAGCGGACTGGAGGAGGCATTTCTCACCCTCACGGAGGGCGGTCGATGAGACTCGTTCTCCTCTACGCACGGGCCGGTACCCTCGAGCTGCTCCGGTACCCGGCCTTCAGCGTGCCGACGCTCGCGTTTCCCGCTCTCTTCTTTCTCCTCTTCGTCGCACCCAGGCCGGACGCGGACCCGACCCACCTGCTCGCGTCGTTTGCCGGGTTCGCGGTGCTCGCGGTCGCGTTCTTCCAGTTCGGCGTCGGTATCGCCGCCGAGCGGGAATCGCCTTGGGAGCAATTCGTCCGCACGCTGCCGGTTCGCCCGCGTGCGCGCTTTGCGGCGCGCGTGCTCTCGGCGTCGATCTTCGGGCTCTGCTCGGCGGCACTTGTCGTCGTGGCGGCGCTCTCCACCACCGACGCCCACCTTCAAGCCGGGCGCTGGGCGGCGCTTGCCGCCGCGCTCACGCTCGGGAGCATTCCGTTTGCCCTGCTCGGGATCGCGCTCGGATACTGGGTTTCCCCGCGCGCCGCCCTGCCCGCGGCGAACATCCTCTATCTGGCCCTGTCGTTCGCCGGTGGGCTCTGGACGACGCCGGCCCGCTTGCCCTCCTCGGTCGCGTCCCTGTCGCCGCTCGTTCCGACGCGTCCCTTCGGCAACGTGCTCTGGGGCGCCGCCGAGGGCCACCTGTGGCACCCCCGTGACTGGATGCTGCTGCTCGCCTGGGCGGCGGCGTTCGCGCTGCTCGCCGGCTGGGGTTACCGTCGAGACGAAGGGAGGCGATATAGCTGAGTCAACCATCTAGAATGCCGCGATGACCTGGGAGCTGATCTGGATGCTCGTCATCCTCAAGGTTCCGGTGCTCTATCTCTGCCTCGTCGTCTGGTGGGCGGTCCGGGCCAAGCCTGAACCGCTCGAGCCCGCACTCCGCGCGGTCGCGGGCGAGCCCGACCCCAAGCCGGGATGGCGTTTTCCGAGGCCCAATGCCCGCGGGCGGCGGCTCGGGCCGCACGGTGCACCGCGGCGCCGACACAGGCGGCGGGTCGTGCGGGAGAGGGTCGGGCGTTGATCGGCGCCGTGCCCGACCGGCAGCGCGA
This sequence comes from uncultured Actinomycetes bacterium, assembly GCA_963803325.1. GTDB lineage: Bacteria > Actinomycetota > Thermoleophilia > Gaiellales > Gaiellaceae > DATBLE01. The sequence goes on from CAWDLU010000001.1 coordinate 1,006,736, forward strand.
CCGGGTGGAGACGCTCGCGGGCCTGATGGCGGCGACGGCGATCTTCGTCGCAGTTCTCGGCGCGACCAACCTCGAGCTGAGCATCGCCGGAACGCACTTCGAGATGCGGCCGATCCGGATCGGCGTTGCGGCCGTGATCCTCGCGCTCGTCGCCGCCGGGATCGGCGGGCGGCACAGCCGGCTCGCGGCCGCCGCGGTCACCATTGCCGGCGCCTGCTGGGTGCTCGGGATGGCGATCGCGGTCATCACCCAGCGCCCGCTCTTCTGAGCGTCCCGGCCGGGAAGCGCTCGTCCCTGCTACAAAACAGCAACGGATGGCTGACGTCGACGGCCTGAACTCGGGCTACGCAAGCGCGATTCTCGAGCAGTACCTCGAGAGCCCGGAATCGGTGCCGGCCGAATGGCGGGAGCTGTTCGAGACCGGCGGGCGCGAGATCATCGCGGGCCTGCCTGGGCTATCGCGCCTGCTCGAGACCACACATCCGCCGGGGGTCGAGAACGGTGGCGAGATCGCGGCCGCGGCGGCTCCTGCGGCGGCCCTCGTCGAGACCGCTCCACCCGGCGATCTGCTCCTCGGCGGCGTCGCCGCCGCAATGGCCCTGGTCAAGGCCCACCGGATGCACGGCCACCTTGCCGCGCACCTCGATCCGCTCGGCTCGGAGCCGGTCGGCGACCCTGCGCTCGAGCCCGAGCGGCTGGTGCCGAAGCTGACTCCCGAGCTCCAGGCGCGGATTCCCGCCGCGCTCCTGCGCCTCTACGTCCCCGCCGACACGCTGGCGGACGCGCTGCCGCGTCTGCGCGAGACCTACTGCGGCACGATCGCGTACGAGATCGAGCACATCTCCGACCACGAGCGCCGCGTCTGGCTCCGCCAGGCGATCGAGTCGGGCCGTTACCGCCGCCCGCTCGCTCCGGAAGAGAAGCAGCGCCTGCTCGAGCGGCTTTCCGAGGTCGAGGGCTTCGAGCGCTACCTGCGCCGGGCGTTTCTGGGCCAGAAGCAGTTTTCGATCGAAGGCCTCGACGCGCTCGTGCCGATGCTCGACGAGGCGATCGCCCTCGCCGCCGAGGCGGGCGCGCACGAAGTCGTGATCGGCATGGCGCACCGCGGGCGGCTGAGCGTGCTCGCACACACGATCGGCCAGCCGTACGAGTCGATCCTGCGTGAGTTCGAGGGCGAGCGGACGATCGACGCGGTTGTCCCCGACCCCGGAGGCGGCTCCGGCGACGTCAAGTATCACCTCGGTGCGGAGGGCGTCCGCGCGACCGCCGCCGGCGAGATTGCAGTCACGCTCTGCTCGAATCCGAGCCACCTGGAGGCGGTCGATCCGGTCGTCGAAGGCCGGGCGCGCGCCGAGCAGACCGACCGCTCCACCGGTGCCGGTGTCCACGACCCCGGCGTCGCGCTGCCCGTCCTCATCCACGGCGACGCCTCGTTCGCGGGTCAGGGCGTCGTCGCGGAGACGCTGAACATCGAGGGGCTTGCCGGCTACTCGACCGGCGGCACGCTCCACCTGATTGCGAACAACCAGGTCGGTTTCACCACCGATCCGACGGAGGGTCGCTCGACCCGCTACTCGAGCGACCTGGCGAAGGGCTTCGACATCCCGATCGTCCATGTCAACGCCGACGATCCGGAGGCGGCCGTCTCCGCGATCCGGCTCGCGCTCGGCTTCCGCCGCCGCTTCGGCCACGACGTCGTCGTCGACCTCGTCGGATACCGACGTTTCGGTCACAACGAGCAGGACGAGCCCGCGTATACCCAGCCGTTGATGGCACAGCGGATCGCCGCTCACCCGACGGTGCGCGAGCAGTTCGCCGAGAGGCTCGTCGCGGAGGGCGTGATCTCGGCGGAGGGCGCCGAGGAGATCGCCGCCCGGGTCGAGACGGATCTGCGCGCGGCCCACGAGCGGCTGCGCTCGACGTTCGGCGGCGACGAGGCAGCACCGGAGAGCGAGGTCGCGGGTGGTTCTCGGTCATCGATCGGCAGCTCGGTGACGAAGGTCTCCGCAGAGCGACTGCGCGAGCTCGACCGCGAGCTGCTGGTCGTTCCGGGGCACTTCACCGTCCATCCGAAGCTGGCCCGGCAGCTCGACCGGCGCGCGGCGGCGCTGGACGAGGGCACGATCGACTGGGGCCATGCGGAGGCGCTCGCGTACGCGAGCCTGGTCGTCGAGGGGATCCCGGCACGGCTGTCCGGCCAGGACACCGAGCGGGGCACGTTCTCGCACCGGCACCTCGTCCTGCACGATGCGCGCACCGGCGAGCGCTACGCCCCGATCCAGCACCTCGCCGATGCCTCCGCCTCGTTCGAGGTGCACAACTCGCCGCTCTCCGAGTACGCGGCGGTCGGGTTCGAGTACGGCTACGCGGTCGCCGCGCCCGAGGCCCTCGTCCTCTGGGAGGCGCAGTTCGGCGACTTCGTCAACGGCGCCCAGATCATCCTCGACCAGTTTCTGGTCGCCGGGCTCTCGAAATGGGGGGAGACCTCACGGCTGACGCTCCTGCTCCCGCACGGCTACGAGGGCAACGGGCCGGAGCATTCGAGCGCGCGGCTGGAGCGGTTCCTCCAGTCGACCGCCCAGGGCAACATCCGGGTCGTCAACTGCTCGACCGCCGCGCAGTTCTTTCACGCTCTGCGCAGCCAGGGGCTCGAGCCGGTTGCCCGGCCGCTCGTCGTGATGACGCCGAAGGGCCTGCTTCGCCTGCGCGAGGCGGCGTCGAGCCTCGGCGATCTCGCCGAGGGCGCCTTCTCGCCGGTGCTGGACGATCCGGCCGCCGACCGCGAGCGGGTCCGCCGGCTCGTCCTCTGCTCGGGCAAGGTCTACTACGACATCGCCGGGCACGAGCTGCGGGCCGCCGCCGACTTTGTCGCCGTTGCGCGCGTCGAGCAGCTCTACCCGTTTCCGTCCGAGGAGGTGGCTGCGGTGGTCGGCTCGTATCCGCTGCTCGAGGAGGTCGTCTGGGCCCAGGAGGAGCCCCAGAACATGGGCGCCTGGCGCTCGATCAGGCACCGCCTCGAGGAGGCGTGCCCGGCGGGGGTCCCGCTCAGGTACGCGGGCCGGAAGTGGCGCGCAAGCCCGAGCGAGGGCTATCCGACGGCGCATCTGCGCGAGCAGGACCGGATCGTGCGAGCCGCGCTGGGATAGTCAGTCGCGCTTCTTGAGCGTCGCCGCCGCCGCCCGCGTGGAGCGGAGCGCCTGCGCGGCGATCACCGGGCCGTATCGCCTTGCCTGGTTGAGAAGCAGCCGCTTCTGGCGAGGCGACAGTCGCCGCCAGACGTCGTAGGCGGTGACGGCGAGCCCGATCGGCCCGACTCGGCTTACTCTCGGCACACCCGGATACTCCCACAGGTGCCTTCCGTCCGCTCCTGTTCGCTACCCTGGCCTGGCACATCTTCATGAAACCGTTACAATCTCGACCGAAACGTGCCCCCCACGTTGGAGGTTCGAATGCCGGTAGAGACGCCTTCGTTGTTCAGTCAGGTCATCCAGGAGCATCTCGAGCTCAAGCACCGCAACGCGGAGCTGGAGCGCGACATGCCCCTGTCGAGATACGAGACCCAGGACCCGTTCGACAACCACCCGCTCTTCAAGACTGAAGAGCAAGCTCGCCTCGAAGAGACGATGGACGGAATGGAGCCGGCGGTCGAGGTGGCCGGCCCGACGCACCCCTGGCCCGGCGAGGAGAGCCTCGAGCAGGCTTCCGTCGCCGACGGCGCGGACGGCCTCTGGGGTCGCTCGCGCGACTTCGACTGGGGCGATTAGCTAGCGCGGGGGAACCTCACGGTTCCCCCGTGGACCCGCTCCTTCCGCACCCACGCGAGGTAGGTCTCGGCTCGGCCTTCACGGGGGCGGCCGCCCGGGGCGGGGGATCGGGTCGGTGCGAGCCGACGATGACGAGCTGACCCTCTACTCGAGGCGATTCCTGCCGATGAAGAGAAGCAGTGACAGGTCTGGGACGGCGGCTGCTCGTGCTTGCGCTCATCGGAGCGCTTGCCGCTGCGTTCCAGGTTGCCCGGGCCTCCGCCGCCGCGCCGAGCTTCTTCGTCGGCACCGACGAGGACGCGCTCCTGTGGGGCAATTCCCAGCAGACCGCCACGCTTGCACGCACGCTCGGCCTCCGGTCGATTCGGATCACGCTTCAATGGCGCCCGGGTCAGACGCAGCTTGCGCCCGCCTACCGGCGCGCGATCGCGAAGCTGCTGCTCGACACCTGGGGAATCCGCGTCGTCGTCAGCGTCTACGGCCGGGCCGAGGACGCCCCGCGCACGAGCGTTGCCCGCGGTCAGTACTGCTCGTACGTCGCCGACCTGCTCCGGAGCAACCCCGAGATCGACGACGTCGCGATCTGGAACGACCCCAACGACGGAACCTTCTGGATGCCGCAGTTCGGCCCGAACGGCGTGAGTACCTCGCCTGCCGACTACGAGGCGCTGCTCGCCGAGTGCTGGGACGACGCGCACGCGGTCAGGAAGACGGCCAACGTGATCGCGGTCGCGGTCTCCAAGAGCACCTCGATCCCCGGTGCCTTCACGCTCGCCTGGCATCCGCCCGCAATCTGGTTCAACAAGCTGGGCGCCGCCTACAAGGCGAGCCGCCGCACGCAGCCGATCTTCGACACGCTCGGCTACATCCCGCACCCGGCGAGCGCCGCCGAGCGTCCGTGGACGAAGCATCCGGGCTCGTCCGCGATCTCGCTGGGCGACTACGACGCGCTGATGGCGACGCTGACCGCCGCCTTTCGCGGGACGGGCCAACCGCTCCCCAGCCAGTCGTCGCCGACGATCTGGTACCTGACGCAGGGGTATCAGACGGCGCCCGACCCCGCGAGGGCCGCCTCGTTCACCGGCTCGGAGACCGATCCCTCGCCGCTACCCTCGTGGTCGCCGGCGGAGGCTGCCGATACCGGCACCGGGCCGGGTCTCGACCAGCCGGTGCAGCTCGCCGACGCGATCCGGGTCGCGTACTGCCAGCCGAACGTCGGCGCGTACTTCAACTTCCATCTCTTCGACGAGCGCGACCTGGCGGGCTGGCAGTCGGGGGTTCTCTGGCCGGACGGCACGCCGAAGGCGGCCTACCAGACGCTCCGCCGCGCCGCCGGCGAGGTCAACCAGCGGGCGATCAACTGCGCCGCGTTCTCACCGGCCGGCGTGCCGCCGCGTCCCGCTCCGGTCGCGCAGCCCGCCCAGGTGAAGCTCGAGATCGCGAATCTGCACCGGGTAGCGCTGGGTGCGTTCGGCGGGACAGTCGCGTGGAAGACGACGGTGCCCGCGAAGGTGCAGGTCGGCTACGGATTGAGCGATTACGGCGCGCCGACCGTATGGGCGCCGGTCGACGACACCGGGGAGGCCTCCTCCGCCTCGCTGGTCGGACTCGACTCGAACTCGACGTACCGGGTCTGGCTGAACGCGGTCTCCGACGACGGTCAGCGCGCCGAGACGACGCTCGACGTGACGACACCCGGCCTTCCGGCGCACCCGACCGTCACGCTCGGCAGGTCGCCGGGCGCGATCACGCTCGACGGCTACCCCTTCTTCCCGATGATCCTCTACTCCGTCTGCCCGAACCAGTACGGCGCGGCGCTCGCTTCCGGGATCAACCTGTTCGCGTTGAACGCCTGTGGGACGTTCCAGGCCCAGCTGAACGCGCTCGGGGGCGCCGCCTTTTCGACGGGCGTCGCCGGCGGGAGCGGCGGTGACGGAACCGGCCAGATCGGCTGGTTCCACTACGACGAGCCGGACGGCACCAACATCCCGGCGTCATCGCTGCCCGGGCCACCGCCTGGAGTCCCGAACTTCTCCTTCCTGACCCTGACGAACCATTTCTATTCCGGGGCGGGGGCGCTGCCGTGGGGCCGTGGCGCCTATCCGAGCCTGATCGCCAAAGCCGATGTGGTCGGCTTCGATCTCTACCCGCTCCAGGAGTGGTGCCGGCCGAACCGGATGGCCGATGTCTTCCTCGCCCAGAGGGAGCTCGTCAAGCTGTCCGGCGAGAAGCCGACGTTCCAGTGGATCGAGGCCGCCCCGTGGAAGTGCTTCGACGGTGCGAACGCCGTCACGCCTGCGACCGTTCGTGCCGAGTCCTGGCTGGCGATCGCCGGCGGCGCCCGCGGCCTCGGCTTCTGGCCCCCGGAATGGAATTCGGCCGTCAGCCGGGTGATCTCCGGCGTCAGGCGAGACGTCGCTCGGCTCGGCCCGGCGATCTACCTGCCCGACCAGGCCGCGAGCGACAACAACCCGAACGTGCAGATCTCGGCTCGCAGCGGGGCAGGGGCGCTGTACGTCTTCGCCGTCAACGCGAGCTACCAGGCGACGGATGCGACGATCACCGTCGGGGCCCTGAACGGCCGCGCGCTCCTCGCCATGGGCGAGAGCCGTCGAGTGAACAGCGACGGCGACGTCTTCTCGGATCACTTCGCGCCGCTCGGGGTGCACATCTACATCGCGGCTCCGGCAGGCGGCTAGAACCGCCGCCGCGCAGCGATCGCTCCCCGACAGCGCTGCCGGCGCGGCCGCATGAACCCCCTTGTGGAGCGTGCCGGGATCGAACCGGCGACCTCCGGCTTGCAAAGCCGGCGCTCTCCCAGCTGAGCTAACGCCCCAGGAGCCCCTCAGTGTAGAGGGGCTTCCAGCCGACCGCCGCTAGGCTGCCCGCTCGAGACGCTCTTCGGCGCGGGCGCGCTTGATGATCAACTCGCGCTCGCCCCAGCGGAGCGTTGCGCGGGCGGCGCGGTGCTCGTCCCAGAGCTGGCCGATGCGCTCCTCGAGCCGCTTGTGCCCGGCCGCGAGAATTGAGTCGTGCCCACGGGAGAGCTGGTGCAGCAGCTCCGCACGCTCCTCGGTCAGCTGCTCGATCTCGAGCCTGATCTCGTCGAGGGTCCTCATCACAGACTGAGAACGCCGTACCCGTTTCGGCTATTCCTTAACGTCTCGGTCCGATGAAGAAGAGCACGATCACCGCCGCGCCGACGACCGCAGAGGCGATCGCAACGATCTCCAACACCATGGTCATCGGCCAGGATCGAAGAAGGGGGAACGTGGGGGAAACATGGTTTCCCCCACGCGAGCCGGCCGTAGGCCGGCGACCATCACGAATACCCCAGCTCGTCGAGGCGGCCCTCGTCGATCCCGAAGTAGTGGGCAAGCTCGTGGAGGACGGTGATGCGGATCTCGCGCTCGAGTGCCGCCGGGTCGTCGCCGAAGTCCTCGACGAGCGGTCGGCGGTAGATCGCGATCCGCGCCGGCAGGTACGGCAGCTCGTCGAAGAGTCCGTACAGGTCGGGCTCCTCGGCGTTCTCCTCCTCGACCACCACCGCCACGTTCTCGAGCCCCCGCGCGAGCTCCGGCGGGAGCATGCCCAGGGCTGCGCGCACGTGATCCTCGAACCGGCCCATCACGTCGGTCGCAGCGGCGCGCGCACCTTGAACAGATGCACCGTCAGGAAGCCGAAGGCGAATCCCCCGACATGGGCGAAGAACGCGACGCCGCCGCCCGCCTCGGGATGAACGATCGCGTAGCCGCCCTGCCAGAGCTGGAAGAGGATCCAGAACCCGAGGAAGATGACAGCCGGTACTTCGACGAAGAAGTAGAAGACGATCGTCAGCACGCTTGCCGTCGGAAGCAGCAGGACATAGGCGCCGAGCACGGCCGAGATCGCCCCGCTCGCCCCGAGGTTCGGGATCATCGTGTCGCCCGGCTGTCCCCAGTGGAAGGTGACCCAGGTCTGGAGCGCCGTGGCCGCGAACCCGCCGAGCAGGTAGAAGGCGAGAAAGCGGAAGCGTCCCATCGCGTCCTCGACGTTGTTGCCGAAGATCCAGAGGAAGAGCATGTTGCCGCCGAGGTGGAGCCAGCTCCCGTGCATGAACATCGAGGTGACCGCCGCGATCCACCAGCCCTTGTCGATCTGCGCGCAGCTGCCGTTCACCTCGCACGGGTGGAAGGCGAGGTCCTGGACCGACCGGTCGAGGTTCGGGAGCTGGTAGAGCAGCCAGACGGCGACGTTGGCGGCGATCAGCGCCACCGTCACAACCGGGAAGGAGCGGGTAGGAACGTTGTCGCGGAGCGGGAGCACGAGTGATCTACTCGACGATCAGCGCGAGCAGCGCCTTCTGGGAATGGAGGCGATTCTCCGCCTGGTCCCACACGGCCGACCGCGGCCCGTAGAGGGCGTCCTCGGTGATCTCCTCGCCGACGTGCGCCGGCAGGCAGTGGAGGACGATCGCACCGTCGGCGGCGAGGCCGAGCACCTCCTTGCCGATCGAGTACCCGGCGAGATCGCGCTGCCGCTGCGCGCGCTCGGCCTCCTGGCCCATGCTCGTCCACACGTCCGTGCAGAGCACGTCGGCGTCCCGGGCGGCTGCTCGGGGATCGCGAACGAGCGCGGGCTCGCCGCCGGCTGCGCGCGCGGCGGCGACCGCGCCGGCGCCGGGCTCGTACCCCTCGGGAGTGGCCGCAGTGAACTCCATCCCCAGCTTCGCGCAGATCGCCATCAGCGACGCGCAGACGTTGTTCCCGTCCCCGAGCCACGCGACGCGGACGCCGTCCGTGCGCCCGAAACGCTCACGGATCGTCATCACGTCGGCGAGCGCCTGGCACGGGTGGGAGCTGTCGGTCAGGCCGTTGACGACCGGAATCGACGCGTGCTCGGCGAGCTCGTCGACATCGGCCTGGGCAAAGGTGCGGATCACGACCGCGTCGAGGTAGCGCGACAGGACGAGGGCCGTGTCTCGGATCGATTCCCCGCGCCCGAGCTGGAGATCGCCGGCGGCGAGGTGCAATCCGACCCCGCCCAGCTGCGCGATCCCCACCTCGAACGACACCCGCGTCCGGGTCGAGGGCTTCTGGAAGATCAGCCCGAGCGTTCGGCCCGCGAGCGGCCGCTCTCCCCTGCGCTCACGCTGCTCCACCTTGAGCCGATCGGCGAGGTCGAGGAGCTCGGTCAGCTCTTCGCTGCTCCAGTCCGCGACGCGGAGGAAATCGCGTCCCTTCAGCGCGTTCATCGGCCCGATGCTAGTGGACAGAACGACTTGACAACTAGGCACTAAGGTTTTATTCTTGCTATGCAGTCAATGCAAGAAGGAGGACGAAATGGCAACACTGGTTCGCTGGGATCCGGTTCGCGAGCTGGCGCAGTGGCAGAACGACGTCGAGCGCCTGATGGGCACCTTCCTCCGCGGCAACGGCCGCAACGACGGTGAGCGCTGGGCGCCGCCGCTGGACGTCTGGGAGACCGAGGAGGAGCTCGTCTACGCGTTCGACCTTCCGGGGATTCCCGAGGACACGATCTCGATCGAGTTCGAGGACGGCACGCTGACCGTCTCCGCCGAGCGGGAGCGCTCCGAGGAGATCTCGCAGGACCGCTTCTACCGGTTCGAGCGCCGCCACGGCAGCTTTGCACGCTCGATCGGTCTGCCCCAGGGCATCACCGAGAAGGACATTCGCGCCGACTACAAGGACGGTGTGCTCGAGCTGCACGTGACGAAGCCGAAGGCTCCCGAGCCGCGCCGGATCCAGATCGGCAAGGGCGGGAAGGCGACCATCGAGGGCAAGGTCTCGAAGGCCTGACCGACCGCCGTCCGAACCGGACATGGCAGGGGTCTGACCCCTGCCATGTCCGTTCAGGGCGCGTCGACGTCGAGCCCGGACTCGGCGAGCAGATCGCGCAGCCGCCTGAGCCCGGTGAACATCCGGCTCTTGATCGTGCCGAGCGGCTGGCCGAGCCGCTCGGCGAGCTCCGACTGCGTGAACCCGCCGTAGTAGGCGAGCTCGATCGCCTCCCGCTGCTCGGGCGGGAGCTTGCGCAGCGCCTCCTGGACGAGCTGCCGCTGGGCGCGGAGCCAGGCCTCCTCGTCGGTTGCCTCGCCGGTGGAATGTGTGACGTCGGCGAGGGCCTCCGTACGGCGGCGCTCCTCGCGGCGGACCAGGTCGACCGCGCGGCGGTGGACGAGCGTCAGGATCCAGGTGCTCGGCTTGCCGTGCTCGACCAGGAACGTCCCGGCCGAGCGCCAGACGGCGAGAAACGCCTCCTGCACCGCGTCCTCCGCCAGCGCACGGTCGCGGACGATGCGGAGCGCCAGTCCGTAGGCGACCCGGCCGTAGCGGTCGTACAGCTCGCCGAGCGCTGCTTCGTCGGCGCGCGAGACGAGCGCCAGCAGCGCCTCGTCGGAGAGATGCGCGAGGTCGCGCCGCGGGCGTGTAGCGACACGGGTCTCTCCGCGGATGAAGTCCTTCACCGGCATGAGGTTACGCCGTCACCGCCTGAAGGATGAGGGGTCCCGTCGGTCTGGTCGAGCCGCGCCGAGGCTCCAACGAAACCGCGACGGTGGCGCCGGGCGGAACCGGCCGATCGAGCACGGCGAGCCGGTCGTGGACGGAACCCGCGGGCGTGGCACGGCCGCGCTGGATCACCCAGAGCTCGTACTCGGTTCCGGCCGCGGCCTCGGCGAGGTGCCGGACGATCAGCACCGCCTCGCCGCCGCGGCCGACGAGCAGGGTCGCGTCGCCCCCTTCGGCCTGGAAGGCGCGAGTGCCGCCGGCCTCGAGCACAGCGAGCGCCCGGGTCTCGGCGCCCGATTGTCCGCCGTTCCGCGCCTGGAGACCGAACACGACCGCCGCGCACGCGGCCGCAACCGCCAGCGCCGAAAGTGCCGGCCCACGAGCACGCCGCCGGAAGGGGACGACGACTCCGCCGACGTCGAGGATGCGCAGCCGCAGCTCCGGCCGGGGCTCTGGGAGGTCGCCCGCGAACGCCAGCGCGACCGCCGCCAGCCGGAGCGGCTCGAGCTCGTCCTCGCAGTCCGGACAGGCCGTGAGATGGCGCACGAAGGCGCGTTCCTCGTCACGGTCGAGCGCATCGAGCACGAAGCCGGCGGCAGCCTCGTGAGCGGTCAACGGCTCCCCTCCGGCCGGTGCTCCCCGGGGAGGGCGGGCGAAGCGGTCACAGGAAGTACGGGGCCAGGTTCAGAGCGCCGAGCGCGTACCAGACCCCGAACAGAAGGCTGGTCACCCCGAGCGCCGGCGCCAGGCGGGCAAACGAGCGCCGGACGGGCTCGCTCGAGAGCGTCATGCCGAAGCCGGTCGAGAGGAGCGCCATCGACACAGCGGTGAAGAACGCGAAGAGGGCGAGCGCGGCAACGCCGACGAGCCGGTCGTGAATGGCCGCGAGGAGCAGGACGCCGACGCCCGCGCTGCCGCCCATCCCGTGGATCAGGCCGATCCCGTACGCCTGGAGCGGCGAGCGTGCCCGCACGCTGTGGCGATGACCGTGGCCGGGCTCGGCTGCGTGGCCGTGCACGTGCACGTGGGTCGCCTCGCCGTGCTCGTGGGGGTGGAGGTGGAAGAGTCCCCGGCGCCAGCGGATCAGCAACCAGACGGCGAGGCCGACGATCAGGAACCCGACCGCGGTCTCCGCGCCGCGCTGCACCGGATCGGGCAGGTACGTCTTGAAGAGGACGATCGGCAGGCCGAAGACGAACAGCGAGGTCGCGTGGCCGAGCCCCCAGGCGAGGCCGAGCTTCGCGGCCAGCCGCTTCGTCCGTTCCCGCCCCGAGGCGATCAGCGTCGTCACCGCGGCCAGGTGGTCGGGGTCGGTCGCGTGGCGGAGGCCGAGCACGACGGCGACGGCAGAGACGACGAGCAGGCTCGTGCCGTCGGAGAGGTGCGCGATCCAGTCGTCCAGCCCGAACATCGCTCAGGTCACCTTCGGGAGGGCGCGGACGGTCATCGCCAGGCCGAGGCCGAGCACGACGAGCGCGCTGACCGCGGGGAGCAGGCGGATCAGCCCGCCGTTGAAGTCGACCCGCTCGAATCTCCGCTTCGCGGTGATCGCAGCCAGGCCGATTCCGGTCATCGCCGCGGCGAGCCCGACGCTGAACGCGAGGATCAGGACGAGCCCGTAGCCGACCCGGTGCAGCGAGATCGCGGCGAGCAGGACGACGAGCGCGGTCGGGCAGGGGACGATCCCGCCCGAGATGCCGATTCCGAGCAGGCGGCGCGGGCTGAGCGCGTGGTCGGGGACGTGGTCGTGCGAGTGGCCGTGGCCGTGTCCGTGGGAGTGCGAGTGCTCGACGTCCCGCTTGCGCCATTCGCGAACGCGCCAGCGGAGCACGCTCAGCCCGACCGCGACGATCAGCAGCGCCGAGACGAGGTTCAACCACGGATAGAGCTGGTCGGGGACGATGAACTGGGAGAGGCTGAGCGTGATCAGGCCGAGCGCGAAGACCCCGATCGTGTGCGTGACCGTCACCGTCAGGCCGAGGAAGAGCGCATGGCGGGGCGTGCCGCGGGAGCCGACGAGATAGGCGGCGACGATCGACTTGCCGTGTCCGGGCGAGAACGCGTGCGCGGCACCCCAGAACATCGCGACCAGGAGGGACAGGAGGACGAATCCGACGTTCAGCCGGTCGCGCGCGATCAGGCTCGCGAAGCCGCCGTCGGCGACCGCCCGCACTGCGACCTGCTGCTCGAGCACGTTCCGGGGTAGGAGGGTGGGCGGTACGCCGGCGGCGCCGCCGGGCTCTACCTGGGCCCGCGCCGAGACGACGTCGAGCGGGCTCTGGAGGAGGTTCTTCGGGTAGGCGAGCAGCTCCGAGCTGACCGACCTCGACGGCGCCGAGGAGGTGGCCACGTTCGCCCCGTGCGCCGGCTGGACGACCACCTCCTTCCAGCCGATCCGGCCGGGGTAGTTCGCGTCGCGGTAGGAGACGGTGCTCGTGCCGGTGAGCATCGGCCCCTGGAAGACGATCTCCAGCCGGGTGGTGCGAAGCCCCGCCTGCCCGGGCGGGAAGGCGAGCACGTGACGGAGCGGAGTCAGCGCGGCGCGGCGGCCGTTCACGGTCAGGTCGAGCTGCCGGCCGATCGAACGGGCCAGCCGGGCCGCATAGACGCCCTCGCCTTCGGCGCGGACCTGCGGCTTCGCCTGGAAGGTCGGGATCTCGGCCAGGTCGAGCACGTAGAGGACGTAGAGGCGATCGCCCGACGGCTGGACGCGGCTGTAGCGGTTGACCGTGAAGTTGCCCAGCGGGTGCGCGCCGGCGCTTGCGGTAACGGCGAGTGCCAGGAGGGCAACCGCGAGGACGGTCAGTCTCTTCACGCGGCGAACCTTCGCGCGGTCGGACTCCACAGCACCGAGAAGTGCGGGTTCAGGGCCAGCGCCCGGCCGAACCAGGCGCGCGCGGCAGTGCGGTGGCCGAGGCAGCGCTCGATCATCCCGCGGTGGAAGAACTTCAGCGCGTCCTGCGTGCCGAGCCGGAGCGCGCGCTCGGAGTGGGGGAGCGCCTCGGCGCACCGGCCGTTGCGGGCGAGCGCCCACCCGAGGACGTCGTCGCCGTCGATCGAGGGCCGCTCGGCGCGGCCGAGGCGGGCCCGTGCGAGGGCGTGGCGCATCGCGATGCCGTGGTCGATCTGGAAGAGCGCGATCTCGAGATCGGTCCTGACACCGTTCGCGGCGAGCAGCTTCTCGATCGCCCCGATCAGCGCGTACTGCGGGCGGGCGAGCGTCGGCCGGCCCGATGCGCGGTAGAGATCGCCGAGTGCGGCGACGTACTGCGGGAGCGGGATCGCGTCCACCGCCTGCTGCTCGGCGGCGATCGCGCGCCGGAGCTCGCCCTTCCCGGCCAGCACCTGCGCCAGCGCGTCGAGCCCGTAGGCGTAGCCGGGGAAGACCTGGAGAGCGAGGCGGTACTCGCGCTCGGCCGCGTCCAGTCGCCCGTGGTTCCAGTACAGCTTGCCGAGCTGGACGTGCGTCCATGCGCTCGGCTCGATCGTGCCGAGCGCGGCGTCGGTCGCCAGCTTCATCGCAGCGATTGCGCCGGGCGTGTCTCCGGTCAGCTCGCGGCCGTGCGACGCGCGCGCGTAGGACGAGAGGCTCGGGCGCAGATGGTTCATCGTGTCGAAAGCGCGGAAGCCCTCCTGGTAACGGCCGAGCTCGACCAGCGCGTCCCCGACGACGCCGTAGTTGCGTGCGGTCGAGGGGGAGAGAGCGAGCGCCTTCCGGCCGAGAACGAGCGCGTCTGCGAACCGGTGGCGCGAGAGCGCCAGCGAGCCGAGCCCGCTGTAGACGAGGTAGTCCTTCGAGTTGAGGGCGAGGGCGCGCCGGAGGGCTCCTTCCGCCTTGGTGTAGTAGGTGGGATCGCCGGTCTCTCGCGAGCGCTGCTCGTAGGCGAGGCCGAGGAGCACCCAGCTGTGCTCGTCGGCGGGGCTCGTCTGGAGCCTCGACTGGAGGTCGAGAACGATCCCTGCCGTGTTCGCGGTGAGCGCGAACCCGGACTTGAAGTTCTCGACCGACTGCGCGCCCGTCAGCGCGGTCGGTGCCGCGCTCGACGACTCGCGGAAGACGCCGCCGAGGAGGGTGGCGGCGGCGACCACCGTCGCCGCCGCCGCCACCAGCGCGATGCGCTTGAGCGTCACCTACGGAACCTCGTACCCCTGGAACGGGGACGCGAGGTACGGGAACGTCGTCGAGAACGTCTTGTCGTTCGCGTCGACGCCGTCGCCGAGGAGGTTGTTCGGGCTCAGGTTCGGCAGCCCGAGCAGGCCGTTGAGGAACGAGCCGTAGCCCTGGGCGATCGCCCGCAGCTCGATGTCGACGACGTCGTCCTCGAGCCTGCGGCCGTTCGGGAAGCCCGCCAGGTCGCCGTTCAGGACGCCGAGCCGATCGCCGCCGCCGACCGGAGCCGTCGGGGCGATTGCGGTGTTCAGGCGGAGCAGGTCGGCCTCTCGCTTGCCGGTGAAGTTCAGGCCCGGCACGCCGGTCAGCAGGACCGCGACGAGGTCGGCCCGGCCGCTCGTCGCGACGGGAGCGACCACCCCGCCGTAGAGCAGATTGATCAGTCCGGCCGTCTCGGGATCGGTGTAGGAGCTGAGGAACTGCGAATCGTTCCGCGGGTCGGAGCGGTTCCAGAGATCCTTCTTGCCGAGCGGAATCAGCACCTCGTTGACCAGAGGCTCGCCAAGACGGGACACCTGCCGCCACTTGCCCGTGTTCCTGCTCGAGCCGTCTTCGCGGAGGATCCGGACTTCCTGACGGCTGGCGCTCGCGTAGATGCCGATCGACGCGTTCGGGATCTCCACGAGTTGCGAGATCGGAACCTGGATGGCGATCGTGTGGACGTTCTTCTTCGCGACCGCGTCGACGCCCGGCGCGGCGCCGAGCGGGATCAGGTGGAAGGGGTTGAAGGGCCGCAGTCCCGCGAGGTCGAAGACGGAGCCGAGGTCGACGAAGAACGGGTCGTCGCGCTGGCCGGCGAACACCTTCACACCGTCGGGAAGGCTGGAGACGGCCGCCGAGGCGAGCGCGTCATAGCCGGGAGTCGAGCGCGGCCCGACGTTCACGGGCGGCGTCGGCAGGTCGGTGCCGAGCACGGTCTCCTTCGTCTTCCCCTTCTTGTTGTTGAAGTCGAGGTCGAGCCTCGTCACCGAGTAGAGCTGCGGGCGGTTCCAGTTCGGATCCCCGAGCGAACCGATCGGGCCCGTGTTGTAGAGGAACGTCCCCGGATTCCGGGTCTTGGTCGTGAAGCGGAACTGGTAGGAGACGTCCTCCTTGCCGTTGCCGTCGTTGTCGATGTTGATCGCATAGAGGACGTCGTCGTCGAAGCTGTAGAAGTTCGGGCCCGAGGCGGGCGCCTCGAGCGGGATGTAGTTGGCGACGATCGTCACCGTGTCCGGCCGGTCGGGGCTGACGAACGCGTAGAGATCTGTGTTGTCGGCCCGCGGATCTGTGCTGATCAACGGCGCCTCTGCGTGGCTCGATGCTCGAGCCTGCCTCGGGGCCGTGTCGCGCAGCAGCGTCGCGGCGAGCACGGTAACAGCGGCAGCCGCGAGCGCGAGCACTGCGATCCTCGCCCTCCTGCCGTTCGGAACACCTGCCATGTCTCCCTCCTGTTCTTCCGACGAATGTCGGGCCTGATTCGTCGGTTTCGCGGTTTCGGTTCGAGGGGCGATCGAGGGCCGCCCAGCGGCGGCCCTCGACTCGCGATGTGCGGTCAGCCTCGTGCCTTCTCGTTGGCGTAACCCTGGTGCGGGACGCCGACGTACGGGAAGTGCGTCAGGCGCGTATCCGCGTCGGCGTTGACGCCGTCGCCGAGGGGCACCTTCTTGCCCTTGAGGAAGCCGGCGACCGCCTGCTCCTCGATGTCGACGATGTCGTCGGTGAGCCGGCGGCCGTTCGGGAAGCCGGCGTTGTCGCCGCCGAGCACGCCCATCCGGTTGGCCTTGGCGGCCGGGGTGACCGGGATCGCCAGGTTGATCCGGAGCTCGTCCGCGAAGGTCTTGCCCGTGAAGGTCACCTTCGGGATGCCCGTGCCGAGAACGGCGACGAGGTCGTCGCGGCCCTTCTCCGGAACGCCGAGCTTGTACAGCGTGTTCAGCACGGCGGCGAGGATCGGGGTCTCGTAGTACTTCTTGAACTGCGAGTCCCGGGCCGGCGTGGTGCGGTTCCAGAGGTCCTTCAGCCCGGTCGGGATCACCACCTCGTTGATCAGCGGGTTGCCGAGGCGGGAGACCTGCGTCCACCCGCTCCGGACCTTGCCGTTCACGGTCACGTTCCGCCGGTCGGTGGACGACCAGACGCCGATCGTGTGGCTGGCGGTGTCGACCTGGCCGATCGGGATCTGCAGGGCGATCGTGTGGACGTTGTAGCCGGACAGGAAGTCCTTGCCACCGCCCTTGTCCCCGGTCGTGCCCGCTTTGCGGATCGCGACGAGGTCGAAGATCGCGCCGACGTCCGCGAAGAACGGGTCGTCACGCTGGCCGGCGAAGATCTTGACGCCGTTCTTCGTGACGATCGTCTTCTCGGCGGCGGCCTCGTAGTCCTTGACGCCGGCGAACCCGTTCTGGCGCGGGCCGATGTTGTTGATCGGGGTCTTGCCGGACGCGAACGGCTTGCCGTTGAGCGTCGCCGTCCACGACTGCTGGGTGGCGCCGAGGAAGTACGGGCCGGTCGGGGTCTTGAACCGGAAGCTGTAGGTCAGCTCCGGCCGCCCGTCGCCCGTGCGATCGACGTAGATGTTGTACCTGGCGCTCTGCGAGAACGTGTAGTAGTTCGGCCCCGCGGCCGGATCCTCACCGGGGATCCAGTTGGAGACGAGCGTCAGGGTGTTCGGCTTGTCCGGACTGCGGAAGGCGTACAGGTCCGTGTTGTCCGCGGTCGGGTCCTCCGAGATCAGCGGTGCCTCCCGGTGGCTCGACGCCGTGGACGCGCCGGGGCCGAGGCGGGCGACGAAGAGTGCCAGGGAGGCTGCTCCGACGACCGCCAGCAGAACGAATGCCCAGTGCTTCTTGCGCATTCTGTGTGGCTCCTTTCTGACGGCCTGTCGTTGGGGACTGGGGGTTGGCCGTCGTACCGGGGGCTCATTCGTCCGGGGCGCTTGGGCGGTTCGAGCAAGGTCAGTGTCAGACACCGTTGGTGTCAGACACCGGTTCAGTCACGTCGCTCGCCCTTCTCTTTCTCGCGCTCCTTCTTCGCCGAGCGGCGGATGAAGAAGCCGAACAGACCGAGGCCGACGAAGACCAGGCTCGTCTCGGCGATCAGGCCGGGGATCCCACCGTGGGCGAGGAGGGGGCTCAGCCCTGCGAGAGCACCCATAGGCCCCCGACCGTGTACAGCACCATCAGCACGAGCATCGGGTACTGCGTCCAGAGCGCCATCCGTGGGGTGCGGAAGAGGCCGACCGCCCGGTCGTGTGCGACCGCCAACCCGGCGATGTGGCCGGTAACCAGCGCGCTGACCTGGACGTACCAGATCGTGTGCGGGGTCAGGAACGTGAAGTTCGGCTGGAAGCCGTGCGTGCCGAAGAGGTCCCAGCCCTTGCCCCAGGGGTCGGACATCAGCCGGATTCCCACCTCGCCCTGGTAGAGCAACAGGGAGAAGTAGTGCGCGATCACATAGACGAGCGCGATCGGGATCAGGCTGTCGATGAAGTCCTGCGCCAGGCCCGGCCGCTCGGCGATCGTCTCCGTCCCCCTCGTCGCCGCGCGGAACGCTCCCGCGATGAAGCCGACCGCCAGGAGCAGGCCGCCGAGGCTCATCAGCTGCCCGACGAGGTCGGCGAGGGACGGTCGGTCGAGCAGGTCGACCTGGACGTCGTAGTAGCGGTTCTGCCAGATGCTCGTCCGGCTGAAGCCGTCGAAGAACGTCGAGCCGAGCATCACCCCGACGAATGCGACCGTCCCCGGCGTCGCGTCGCGGATCGAGAGTCCGGAGAGCGGCGTCCGGACGACCAGCTGCCCGTCCTTCCGGCGGCCGAATGCGCTGATCCGCGAGAGGAGCGAGAAGTACACGGCGAAGCCGTCCCCGTGGCGGAACCAGGTCTCCGACCCGAACATCGCCGCTCCCGTCCAGGTGACCGCGCTGTAGATCGCGATCGCGGTCGCGAGCTCGTGCGGGTCGGAGGGGTTTGGGTTGGTCAGCTCCAGCGTGACGAAGGAGAGCAGGAGCACGGCGGCAGGCCAGCGGCCGAGCCACTCCGGGTACTCGAACGGCGCGTCGTCGCGGAGGCCGAGCCGGCGCATCGCCCAGCCGGCGCCGTCGGCGCCCGCCCGCCACGGGTCGAGCACCGACCACACGTTTCCGAGCAGGGCGACGGCCAGCGGCATCCCGACCCAGAAGAAGACGTAGACGAACGTCGGTGTGAAGTTGGCGCCGCTGGAGTCGCTGCCGACGATCGCCCCGAGCCAGAGAAAGACGAGGAGCGCAAGCGACGCTCCGCCGAGCACCGCCCGGAGCGGCGTCGCCGGCAGCAGCCGCTGGAGGGCGGCCGGCAGCGGACGGCCGTCCGCCCGCGTGGCGAGAACGGGCTTCCGCCACAGCACCGCGAGGGCGACGAACGAGACGACGAGCACGCCGGCCGCCCCGTAGAAGAAGACGTAGCGCGGCACCGGGAGGTCGCGAATCCCCCCAATCCCGTGTGCCAGCACCCAGCTCATGGCTTCACGGTCAGCTCGACGATCTGGAGCGAACGGCTCTCGAGTTCGACCTCGAACACGCCGGCGATCGAGGCCTTGAACCTGATCGTGGCGGTGCCGCCCGCGGCGACGTCCCTGGTCAGGTCGTACCCGTGCAGGTGGACCTCGTCGGCGATGTCGGAATGGACGACGAGCGCGACCGCCCGCCCTTGCTTCACCGTCGCATCGCGGATGCCGCCGACCGGCTTTCCGCCGCTGACCGTGACCGCGATCGTCACCGGGCCGGGCACGGGCGTGGTCGCCGTCTCCGTAGTCGTCGTCGCCGGCGCCGGCGCAGTAGCCGCCTGGGTCGTTGTCGCTGTGGTGGGGGGCGCGGTCGTCGGCGTGCTGCTCTTCTTGCCGCCGCCGCAGCCCGCGAGGGCTGCCGCGGCGACGACGAGAACGGCGATGCGGGCGATCATCTGACCGTCAGCGTCGTCGGCCTGACGACGCCGCCGGATGCCCAGGCAGGGGCGGCGGCCACGGCGAGCGCGCCGACGGTCAGCAGGGATGCAGCGATGGAACGCATGAACGGAACCTCCTCTGAGTGTCGTACCGGAGCTGAGACGGCTCAGCGACGTGGAGGTGCCCGACCGAGCCGGTCGAGCGCGAGCGGGGTCTCGGCCAGGCGGAGCGCACCGGCAGGCAGCGGCAGCGCCGCAGGGCGGAGATTCGTCAGGGCGACAGGGGGCGCAAGCGCCCGAGCGAGCGCGTCGGCACCGCGCAGGAGGGCCCGAGCGGCGAGATAGGCGACGACCGCGAAGGGGAGCTGGGCGGCGAGCCCTGCCCAGACGGCAGGCTCGAAGGCGGCGTGCGCAGAGAGCCCGTTGAGGATCCGCTCGAGCAACTCCTGCCCGACGAAGGCGATCGGCGGCAGGAGCGCGAACGGCCAGGCGGCCGGACGGCCCCGGAGTCGCCCGGTGACGCGCAGCGAGAGCGCGACCGAGGCGAGTGCGGCGCAGGCGACGAGGAACTGCGGCGTGTAGCCGAGGTACCCGTGGATCCGGGTGTCCTGCGGACCGGAGCCTGCGACGGCGTACCCGACGGCGTGCCCGGCCAGGCTGCCGGCCGAGGCCAGCGGGAGCGACAGAGCGAGGAGAGCGCGCTTCCTCACGCCCGAGAGGGTACGTGAGCGACGGTAGAGTTGCGGCGATGGGCCGCTTCCACGACGCCGTCAACGAGCAGGTGGGCCACGAGTTTGGCGCCTCCCAGCAGTACGTCGCAATCGCGGTCTACTACGACTCGGAGACCCTGCCGCAGCTCGCCGCGCATTTCTACCGGCAGGCGGTCGAGGAGCGGAACCACGCGATGATGCTCGTCCAGTTCCTCCTCGACGCCGACCGGACGGTGACCATTCCCGGCGTCGAGGCACCGAAGGTCGGCTTCGAAGACGCGGTCGAGCCGATCGCGCTCGCGCTCGAGCAGGAGCAGCGCGTCACCGCCCAGATCAGCGCTCTCGCAGCGCTCGCCCGCGAGGAGGGCGACCTGGTCGGCGAGCAGTTCCTGCACTGGTTCCTCCAGGAGCAGCGCGAGGAGGTCTCGTCGATGAGCGATCTGCTCAAGCTCGTGCGGCGCGCCTCCGAGTCGAACCTGCTGCTGGCCGAGGAGTCGCTGGCCCGCAGCGCGGTCGGTGACCAGGGCGTCGATCCCTCGGCGCCGCCGGCCGCGGGCGGCGCGCTCTAGCCGTCTCGGTCAGCGGTGGGCGGCCCGCTTGGGGCCGCCCACCGCGTCGTCAGCTCAGATGCTGACGCTTTCGCAGTGCTTGACGGTGTCGGTGCCGGTGCCGTGGTGGCAGGTGTCGTAGCCGGCCATGCCGTCGATCTTGTCGTCGCCGCTGCCGGTGGTGATCGTGTCGTCGCCGGAGCCGCCGTTGACGGTGTTGTTGCCGTCGCCGGCGTCGACCGTGTCGTCGCCCTGGCCGGCGTTGACCGTGTCCTTGCCGGTTCCGGTCGTGACCGAGTCGTTGCCGTCGCCGGCGTTGACGTTGTTGTTGCCGTTGCCGGCGTCGATCTGGTCGTCGCCGTCGCCGCCGACCACCTTGTCGTCGCCGCTGCCGGTCGTGACCTGGTCGTTGCCGCCGCCGCCGTTGACGTTGTTGTTGCCGTCGCCGGCGTCGATCGTGTCGTTGCCGTAGCCGGCGGTGATCTTGTCGTTGCCGGCGCCGGTGGTGATCGTGTCGTTGCCGTCGCCGGCATTGACGTTGTTGGTCCCCTCGCCGGCGTCGATCGTGTCGTTGCCGTTGCTGCCGGTGATCTTGTCGTTGCCGCCGCCGGAGGAGATCGTGTCGTCGCCGTCTCCGCCTGCGATCGTGTCGACGCCCGATCCGGTCGTGATCGTGTCGTTGCCGTCGCCGCCGCTGACCTTGTTCTTGCCGTCGCCGGCGTCGATCCAGTCGTTGCCGTCCGACTGGTTGACCGTGTCGTTACCGGGGCCGGTGCAGACCGTATCGTCACCGCGCTTCGGGTTGATCGTGTTGTTGCCGCTCAGATCGACGATCACGTCGTCGCCGTCGGTGCCGTTGATCGTGTTGTTCCCCGGCCCGCCGACGATCGTGGCGAACTGGCCGTTGCAGGTCGGCGGCGGCGTGCCGGTGCACGCTCCGCCGGGTGCCGCCGCGACCAGCCACGGGGCGAAGTCGACGTTCGGCCCGACCATCGAGCCGGAGCCGGGGCCCGAGCCGCCGGGGCCGCTCGCGTCGCCGTACCAGTTGCAGGTGCCGTCCAGCGCCGGGCCCGAGAGGGCCGGGCTGACCGCAATCCCGAACTGGGTGGAGTCGACGGTCAGGTTGTTCTGGTGCACCTCGGCCGTCGAGAACGACGGGTCGTCCTCGAACCAGACCGCGACCGCGTCGTTGGGCGTGGGCGACCGGTCGGTGATGTCGCTGATCGTGTTGTCGTGCACGGAGGCAGACGGGGTGTCGCCCTCGAGTCCGATCGCGTGCGCCCACTCGCCGGTCAGGCCGGAGATCACGTTGTCGGCGATCTCGAGCTCGGCCCCCGTCCCGTTGTTCGTCTGAATGCCATAGGCGCCTCGTGCGTCGCTGTTGATCGACGAGATCGTGTTCCCGGAGATCGACAGGCCCGTGCTCGCGTCCGTCGCCGTCGTGTCGCCGACGAGAATCCCCTTCGCCGAGCGGTTGCTGCTGACGTCGTCGATCGAGTTGTCGGCGATCGAGACGTCGTCCGGCCCGTTCTCGAGGTAGATCGCCTGCGCGTTGCCGCTGCCGCTGGTCAGAGTGCTGCTGATGTGGGCGAAGAGGTTGTTCTCGATCGTCGTCCCCGTTCCGGCCGTCTTGACCGTGATCCCGAACGCCGTTGCGGGCAGGCTCGGGTTGGTGAACGAGAACCCGTCGACGGTCACGGCGGCCCCGATGGTCAGCCGGCCGGTGAGCGTCGACTCGGCGGCGTCGCCGAACGTCCGCCCGGAGACCGCCAGGCCGGGCTGCGCTCCCTCGAGCGTGATCGCCTTCGCAACCGTCGGCTCCTCCGCATAGCTTCCGGCCGCGACGTGGACGGTTCCGCCGACCGAGACCTGGTCGACAGCCGCCTGGATCGTCTTCTTCGCATCGGCCGGGCTCGCACCGCTGTTCGCGTCGTCGCCGGTGGCGGCGTCCACGTAGCAGTCGGTCGTGCACGGCGCCACGGAGGCCTCGACCTTGAACGCCGGCTGGAGGCCGGTCCAGCAGCCCGCGTCGAGGCGGAACGTGCCCGTGCCGCCGACGCCGCCGTCGCAGTAGTTGGGGCCGAAGCTCGAGTTGAAGTACGCGTCGTCGGGTAGCGGATAGCTGCCCGGCGCCGGCGGGCCTTCCCAGGTTCCGACGTTCAGCGAGTCGTAGCCGCAGCCGCCGGAGCTGGTGTAGCACCCTGCGGCCTCGCCGAACGGATGGTAACCGTAGTGAGTCGTGTCGTACGCGACCGCGACGATCACCTTGTCGGGGAGCGTGACGCCGGGAAAGTCGAAGCTGATCGGCGTCGCAAATCCGTTGTAGCACGCGGTGTCTGCAGCGCTGTACCACTTGCCGGCGTCGCCGCCGGTGCAGTTGGCGTCGTCCTTCGACGGTCGGTACGGAATGAAGAACGCGTCGGTGTTCATCGCGATCAGCGAGCCCACCGTGTCGCTCGCGCCGACGTCGTAGAGCTTCAGCGTGACCGACGTGGCGAAGACGTCGCCCGGACCCGTCATGCAGTCGCCCGTGTTCCAGGCCCCGTCCTCGCAGCCCCAGCTGCTCATCAGGACGGTGATCGTCGGGCTCGACCGCTCGGTGCCGGCGAGCTCGATCTGCCCGCCGAACTCCGAGGCCGCGGAGGCCTCGTATCCCACGCTCGGCACGTTGCCGAGATCCGGAATGTTGTCGTAGACCACGCTCGCCGAGGCGGCGGTCGCAGACGACGTTGCGAGCAGCAGCGCCGCGGCCAGCGGGGCCACGAGCATCAGTAGCTTCTTCACGAATCTTCCCTCCCCAGTGTGGGCCGAAAGTAGAGGACGAAGGAGTCCGGGAAGACGCAGGCCCACGGCGGCGTCGGGAGGACACTACAAGCGATCCCCCGTTCGAGCAAACGGGCCGCGAGCTAGGTCGCCAGCGATTCCTGCACGTACTCGGCGACGGCCTCCAGCTCGATCTCGGCCGAGGTCAGCTCGTTCAGCAGCTCGTCGGCGGTCATGCTCTGGCCCCCGGCCCACAGCTCGCGGAGCAGCGATCCCGCCTCGCGATGCGTGAACCAGTCGGTGCCGAACTTCTCGCGGAAGAACCGCCTCAGCGCCGCCTCGAACGCCCAGGCGCGCACGTACTCCGTGCAGTAGAAGCCGGGGTCGACGTCGGCGAGGTAGTCCGTCCAGCTCGGCTCGATCTTGATCGCGTCCGCCAGGATCTCGACGTAGCGGGCGCGCAGCGGCACCGGGTCGGGCGCCTCGTGCAGCTCGAGCTCGTACAGCACCTTCGCGCAGTAGCGGCGGACGAGGTAGAGGAGGCCGGTCGCGCTCTCGGCGACGAACTGGGCGGGCCGGGGCACGTCGAGGCGGCGGTTCAGCCAGGCGGCGTCCTGGACCAGGTGCTCCATCAGCATCGCCCAGCCCTCGGTGACCGCGTAGTCGCCGAGCCGTCGCTCCTCGACCGAGAGCTCGGCGCGCGTGTGCGCGAAGTGCTCGGTGTGACCCGCCTCGTGGAAGAGCGCGCGCCAGTCGTCGACGCCGCCGATCGGCTGGATCACGAGCACGACGCGCTGCGGGACCTCGATCGGCGAGCAGAACGCGCGCGGCGACTTCTTCTCGCGCTGCTCGACGTCGAGCTCGACGTTCTGCTGCGCGCGCATGTCGACGCCGAGGTCGGCGAGCGTCGCCTCGAGGGCCGGCAGCATCCGATCGCCAGGGAAGGACGGATCCCACTCCGGCGCGCGGAACATGCGGGCGACGTCGAACCGCTGCGCCTCCGCCAGCCCGACCCCGACGCGCGCGTGGAAGAGCCGGTCGGCCGCCTGCTCGTACATCCGCTCGGTCGAGTCGAGGAACGCGCGGCACTGCCGGCCCAGCTCGTCGAGCCGGAAGCCGAAACGTCGGTGCAGCTCGGCGTAGGTCGGCGCGCCGAGCCGGTCGACCGCCCGGCGCTCGACCTCGGCGGCGTCGAGCAGGAGCGGCAGCAGATGCTCCTCTGTGAGCGCGTTCCGCGCGTGCTCCAGCCGCTCCCGCCGCCCGCGGTCGGGCTCGTTCGCCGTCGCCGGCCGCAGCATCCGGTAGGGGATCTCCTCGCCGTCCACGGTGGCGGTCAGGGTCGCCTCGAGCTCGGCGCTGCGCTCTGCGTGCTCGCGGGTCAGGTTACCGAGGTGGCCCTGGCACGCGAAGCGCCACAGCTCGCGCACCCGGCGGTCGCCGTTCACCGACGCCTGGATCCGGTTCGCGCGCTCGAGGCTCGTCAGGTCGGCGTGGTGCCGGTAGATCGGCTCCAGGTCGAGCGAGTCCTTGTGGCCGGCGTAATGGAGGTAGTACTCCTCGTCGATCGCAGCGAGGAAGCGATCCGCCTCCTCCCGGTAGGCGTCGAGCTCGCGGGGACTGAGCGGGGCGTCGGGCATCCGGCGCGCCTAGGATACCCCCGTGCAGCGAATCGCCCTGAAGTCCGAGCGAAAGACGCAACTGATCGACATCACCGAGCGGGTGCAGTCGGCCGTGGCGGGGTCGAACGGGGCGGCGGCCGCGCTGATCTACGTCCCGCACACGACGGCGGGCGTGACGATCAACGAGGGCGCCGACCCGCTCGTCGCCCGCGATCTCGAAGCGGCGCTCCAGAAGATCGTCGACGACGGCTGGCCCTGGCAGCACGTCGAGGACGCGGACGGCCCGAACGCCCCCTCCCACGTGCGCGGCTCGCTGATCGGCCCGCAGGTGCTGGTTCCGGTCGACGCCGGCAAGCTCTCGCTCGGCACGTGGCAGGGGATCTTCTTCTGCGAGTTCGACGGCCCGCGCGACCGGACCGTCCTGGTCACGACGCTGGCCTGAGCGTGGCCGCACCGGTCTCCAGGGGAGACGAGCTCGAGCTGACGATCGACTCGCTCGCCTACGGCGGGAACGGTGTTGCGCGGCTGAACGGATTCGTCGTGTTCGTCCGGCGCGGGCTTCCCGGCGACACGGTGCGTGCCCAGGTGACGAAGGTCAAGCGCGGCTTCGCGGAGGCGATCGCGACCGAGGTGGTCTCGCCGGGCCCCGACCGGGTCGAGGCGCCCTGCACCCACTTCGGGACCTGCGGCGGCTGCCGCTTTCAGGACCTCGCCTACGAGGCACAGACCGCCGCGAAGCATGACCAGGTGCGCGACGCGCTCGTGCGCATCGGACGGGTTGCCGAGCCGCCGCTCGAGCCGATCCTCCCGGCCGAGTCGGTATTCCACTACCGCAACAAGCTCGAGTACTCGTTCACCGACACGCCGAAGGGCGCCGCGCTCGGCTTCCACCGCGCCGGCCGCTGGGACGAGGTGCTCGCGGTCGAGCGCTGCTGGCTGACCACCGACGCCGGCAACGCGATCCGGGAGATCGTCCGTGACTGGGCCGAGGAGGAGGGTCTGCCCGCGTTCGACCAGGGCGCCCGGACCGGCTACCTGCGCCATCTCGTCGTCCGCGAAGGGCGGAACACGGGCCAGGCGCTGGTGCAGCTCGTCACGGCGCCGGGCGACCTCCAGGGCGCCGACCGGCTGGTCGAGGCGCTGCGCGCCGTCCCCGAGGTGCGCTCGATCCACTGGGCGGTCAACGACTCGCCCGCGGAGGTGACGAACCTGCCGACCAACCTGCTCTGGGGCGAGGAGGCGATCGAGGAGGAGCTGCTCGGCCTGCGCTTCCGCGTGCGGCCGAACGCCTTCCTCCAGACGAACACGGCGATGGCGGAGCGGCTGTACGAGCTGGCGATCGAGTACGCCGGCTTGACCGGCTCCGAGACCGTGTACGACCTCTACTGCGGGATCGGCACGATCGGACTCGCGATCGCCTCTCGAGCGCTGACGGTGTGGGGGGTGGAGGCGAACGAGGAGTCCGTCGCCTGCGCAATCGAGAACGCCGGTCTCAACGAGATCACGAACGCGGCGTTCTTTGCCGGCGAGGTCGGCGACTCGCTCGAGGACCTCGCCGAGCGGGCGGGGAACCCCGACGTCGTCGTCGTCGATCCGCCCCGCGCCGGACTCACCCCGAAGGCGCTCCGCCGGCTCGCCCGGCTGGCGGCTCCGAAGATCGTCTACGTCTCGTGCAATCCGACCACGCTCGCCGGGAACGTCAAGGAGCTCGCCGCCGAATGGGGCTACCGGCTCGAGCGGGTCCGGCCGGTGGACATGTTCCCGCACACGCCGCACGTCGAGTCGGTTTCGTTGCTGACCCGATGAGGTTCCCGACGCGAAGGCGGCCGGGGAGGTGAGGGTCTGTCTGATGATCGAGGGTCAGGAGGGTGTCTCCTGGGAGCAGTGGCTTGCGCTCGCCCACGCCTGCGAGGAGAGCGGAATCGAGGGGCTCTTTCGCTCCGACCACTACCGGTCGTTCTTCGACATCTCCGGGCGGGGTTCGCTCGATGCCTGGGCGACCCTCGCCGGGCTGGCAGCGGTCACCAGGCGCATCCGTCTGGGGACGATGGTCTCGCCCGTCACGTTCCGGCATCCATCGGAGCTCGCGCGGGTGGCCGCGACCGTCGACCACATCTCCGGCGGCCGCGTCGAGCTCGGCCTCGGTGCCGGCTGGAACGAGGCCGAGCACGGCGCGTTCGGCTTCCCCATGCCGGACCTCGGGGAGCGGATCGAGCTGCTCGAGGAGCAGCTCGAGATCGTGCACAGGCAGTGGACCGACGAGGAGTTCTCGTTCGAAGGCCGTCACTACCGGCTGGAGCGCTGCCGAGCCGAGCCGAAGCCGCTCCAGCGCCCACACCCGCCGTTGATCCTCGGGGGCGCCGCCGGCCGGCGTGTGGCACGGCTTGCGGCGACCTGGGCCGACGAGTACAACACCCCGTTCGCCGGTGTCGACGAGTGCCGGGAGCGCCGCGCCAGGATCGCCGAGGCCTGCACGCAGGCCGGGCGCGAGCCGATCGTCTTCTCCCTGATGACGGCCTGCATCGTCGGCCGAGACTCGCGCGAAGTGCTCGACCGCGCCGGTCGCCGGCTTGCGATCACCGGCAGTGACGACGACCCGGCGGGGCTCCTCGGCAGGGAGGACATGCTCGCCGGCACGGTCGAGGAGGTCGTCGCCCGGCTGCGCCTGTACGCCGAAGCGGGTGTCGATCGCGTCTATCTCCAGCACCTCGACCACGCCGACGTCGAGATGGTCCGGCTGGTCGGCGCCGAGGTCGTTCCCGCGCTTGCCTAGCCACACCTGCTGCTACCTTCGAGAGGCCATCGCCCGCACCGAACATCATCGAAAGAGGAGCCCCATGCGACCAAAGTTGGTTCTCGTTCTTGCCCTGACGCTGCTGGCCGCCACGGTGCTCGCGGCGAGCGGTTGCGGAGGCGGGAAGAAGAATGCCGCGGCGACCGAGGCGGCGACGACGACCGAGGCGGCCGCGACCGAGGCCGCTGCGACCGAGACGTCCACGACCGAGGAGACGACGACCCATGCGACCGCGACCGAAACGTCGACGACCGAGGAGACGACGACGTCCGCGGCGTCGGGGATCGCGTCCGCCAAGAACTGCAAGGACTTCGCCGACCTGGGCCAGAAGTTCTCGAACGCGTTCGGCGGCAGCGCAAGCGGCAGCGACCTGAAGAAGCAGGCGAGTCTCTTCCAGGAGTTCGCCGACAAGGCGCCGTCGGAGATCCGCTCCGACTTCAAGACGCTCGCCGACTACTTCTCGAAGATCGCCGAGGTCGCCGGCAACATCAAGGTCGGCCAGACGCCCGACGCAGCCACGATCGCGAAGCTCCAGAAGCTGTCGACCGGAATCGACCAGGCGAAGCTGACCCAGGCATCGCAGCACATCGCCGCCTGGGCGACCAAGAACTGCCATGCCTAGCCTGCATGGCCTTTTCGGACATGTCCGGGGTCTGACCCCGGACATGTCCCCTAGGCCGGGCTCCGGCTCCTGAGCTGCCTCAGCTGCGACCAGATCCGGTCCGCGTTCGCAAGCACGAACCCCGCCGAGAGAGCGGGGAGCGCCGGAAGCCCGCCGACCTCCTGCCAGGCGTCGATCGCGATCGTCGCGCCGAGCCCGGCGAGCATCGCGAGCCACGTCCACCCGGGGCGCAGGCGGAAGCGTGCGGCCGCCGCGAGAAAGAGCGCGAAGAAGAGCAGGTCGGGAATCCCGAGCCGTGGGTCGTTGCGCTCGTGCGGCAGCGAGAACTCGAACGACAGGTAGGTGAAGAGTTGCGAATGGTGCTCGAGGATGTCTCCGGTCGGCCCGCGAAAGACCGAGTACGCATCGACCCAGGGAATGATCAGCGCGACGACCACGATCAGCGCGAGCTCCTCGAACAGGTTGAGAAACCAGAAGGCGAAGAACGTCACGGCGGCGAGCTTGGCGAAGTTCGCGAGCACTTCGAGGTCGGCGAGCTCCGCCAGCACCGCGACCGCCGCGAGCCCGAGGGCGAGCGGGGCGAGGCCGCGCGCGCGGGCAAGAGGCAGCACGATCAGGTCGAACAGGAAGACGGCCGGTAGCAGCGCTCCGGCGAGCAGCGCGACTTCCCACCAGAGCGAGAGCCGCGGGATCGTGTCGACCGCGAAGTAGTACGCGGTCAGGCCGGTACCCAGCGCGACGAACGCGAGCGCGCGGGGGCGGTTCAGTACGGCGGCAGCTCCGCCCACCAGGAGCCGAGCGTCTTGAAGGCGTTCCAGAGTGCGGTCTTGGACGGCTGATCGTCGAGCGAGACGTCGATGTCTGCGACGACCAGCGCCTCGACCGTCGGCGTGAAACGCTGCAACTCTCCGAGCTTTGCCTCGATCGGCTGCGCGAGCGGAAACGCGATCTCGTTCAGGAAGGTGAGCGCGTCCTCGCCGAACACGACGACGAGCTTCGGCTGGACGATGTGCAGCTCGCGCGTCAGCCACCCGCGCGCCTCATCGTCGGCAAGTCCTTCGGCGAGCTTGACGCAGTTCGTCCCGTACACCGCCATCGGGTCGACCCGTAGCCGCTGGAGCGACTTCAGGACAGCCTGGCCCGAGCGACCGTAGAAGGCGACCCCCTCCTGCACCTCCGACGCTCGGGGGTGGTGCTTGAGGAGGAAGACGTCCGCGAGCGGATGGCCGGAGCCGAGCACCGGCACGGCCGCCCCGCCGGCCGCGCGCACGATCTCGTCTCCGAGCTCGTTGATCTCGGAAATCGCTTTTTGCAGGTACTTCTCGTGGATCTCGTCGGCGGGCACGGCGCTCACAGTGGGGACCAACACACTTCTCCTCTAGCGGACCCTTTCCTTGGCCTGAGCGACCCACTTCAGCGACTGGAGCACGACGAGCGACTTCGGCCGTCTCAGGATCTCGGCGCTCCGCAGGCTGACCAGAAACTCCTCCGCTCCGTTGAAGGCGCGCATGCGCACGGCGCCCGTGCCGACCCCGGGGAGGACGTGCGCATCGGAGCCGGCGCCCATCGTCAGGCCGTACTTGCGCGCGAAGCGTAGTGCCTCGTCGTTGAACGAGTCGCGCAGCAGGCGTGCGTTGTAGACCTCGAGCACGTCGATGTCGGCCAGGTGGCGGTGCAGCGTGCGCGGGTCCGGGATCGCGTGCATCCGGTCGAAGGGGTGAGGGAGGTAGACCAGGCCGTCCTGGGCGCGGATCGCCGCGATCGCGTCGACGAACGGGAGACCGCGCGGAATCTCCTCCTTCAGGAACAGGCCGATCACCTCGCCCTGCCCGTCGGTCTTCACCTCCTCGCCCGGGATCACCGCCAGGCGCCGTCTGCGCGCGAGCTCGACCGCCTCGAGCGCGCCGCCGAAGCGGTTGTGGTCGGTGATCGCGATCGCGCCCAGCCCGATCGTCTCCGCGTGGTCGAGCAGGTCGGGCACGGGGATCGAGCAGTCGTTCGACCAGGAGGTGTGCATGTGCAGGTCGCAGACGATCGTCGGGCGGCCGGCGAGCGGGTCGCCGTCGCGCCTGGCCGTTCGCCGGCGGCGGCCGAGACCGCGGTAGAGCGAGGCGAGCTCGCCGGCGACCGCGGCAAAGCTCTGGCCCTCCGCGCGCGCGCGCGCCTCGCTGCCGAGGCTGGCGCGCAGGTCGTCGTTCTCCGCGAGTCGGGCGACGGCGGCGCCTGCGAGCTCCGGCTGCCCGGCCATCCCGGGAGGAGCTGCGGTCGCGGCTCCGGCGGCGTCGGCCTCGAGCGCAAGGCGCGCGCTGCCCTCGATCGCGGGCACGAAGATCGATGCGTCGCGGAGCACCGTCGCCCGCGCCTCCGGGTCGCGGCCGAGCCGTGTGCGCACGCGGCCGGCGAGCCTCCGGGGGATGTAGGGCCGGCCCGACAGCGGGCGGGTGCGGAGCAGCACGAGCTCCCAGCCGGGCAGCTCGTCGAGGATGCGGATCACCCCGCGCGCCACCGGCCGCTCCAGTCCGCGCCACTCGAGCACGATCAGCTTTCGCTTCCGGCCCGGTCGGAAGCGAACGGTGTCGACGCCGGGCGAGATGACGCGGTAGTCGCCGGGGAAGCGCTCGGCGGCGGCTGCGGCGGTCTCGCGCGACGAGGCGACCAGCGCGTCGATGCGTCCGAGCAGGCGCTCGCGCTGCGCCCTTCCCGGCGGGTACCCGAGCCGCTCGGGCGAGAAGAAGGCGGCGACCGCAATCGTGTGCGCGTAGCGCAGGGCGAGGTAGGAAAGGCTCGGCAGACCGGGCTCGAATGCGTGCACGACGTCGTAGCGGCCGCGGGCGAGGGCGACCGTCAGGCTGGCACGCCAGCCGATCGGGACGCCCATGCTGCTCCGCCGCGAGATCGGCACGGCCGGGCCGACGGCGATCACCTCCGCGTCGGCGGTTCCGAGCAGCGAGCTGCGTCCCGCGCGCAGGTCGGCCGCCCGGCTCGAGGGCGCCAGCACGGTGACGGAGTGGCCGAGCTTCCGCAGCTCGCCGGCGATGCCGGCGACGTGGTCGTTCACCTCGTGCGGCACCGACCACGCAAACGGCGTGACGAGGCAGACCCTCATGGGTTGGAGATTAGAGGGACAGACCGAGGCGAGGTCTGTCCCTCTCGCCTTCAGGCCTTCGCGGCGGTCTTCGTCTTCGGCCGCGCGTGCTGGGTGATGAAGCGCTCGGTGTTCTCGCGCGCCTCGTCGTCTCGGATCTGCTTCGGCGGCGACTTCATCAGGTACGAGCTCGGCGCCTCGAGCGCGCCGGCGACGCCGTTGTTCAGCGCCAGCTTCGCCAGGCGGACCGCGTCGATCACGATCCCGGCCGAGTTCGGCGAGTCCCAGACCTCGAGCTTCAGCTCCAGGTTCAGCGGCACGTCGCCGAAGGCCTTGCCCTCCATGCGGATGTACGCCCACTTGCGGTCGGTCAGCCACGGCACGTAGTCGGACGGGCCGACGTGAACGTTGCCCGCACCGAGGTCGTAGTCGAGCATCGAGGTGACCGCGTTCGTCTTCGAGATCTTCTTCGACTCGAGTCGGTCGCGCTCGAGCATGTTCAGGAAGTCGGAGTTGCCGCCGACGTTCAGCTGCATCGTCCGGTCGAGGTGGACGCCCCGATCGCGGAACAGGCTGGTCAGCACTCGGTGCGAGATCGTCGCGCCGACCTGCGACTTGATGTCGTCGCCGACGATCGGGACGCCGGCCTCCTCGAAGCGGCGCTGCCAGTACGGCTCGCGGGCGATGAACACGGGCATGCAGTTCACCATCGCGCAGCCTGCGGTCAGGATCTGCTCCGTGTACCACTTGGTCGCCTCCTCGGAGCCGACCGGGAGATAGTTGACGACGACGTCGGTCTTGGTCTCCTTGAGGATTCCGACCACGTCGGCGGTCTCGCCCGGCGCCTTCTCGACGATCTCGGAGAGGTACTTGCCGATCCCGTCGTGCGTCATCCCGCGTGAGACGGTGACGCCGGTCTTCGGCACGTCGGCGAACTTGATCGTGTCGTTCGGATGCGCCCACATCGCCTCGGCCAGGTCGACGCCGACCTTGCCCTTGACCACGTCGAACGCGGCGGTGAGCTCGATGTCGCGGACGTGGTAGCCGCCGAGGTCGACGTGCATCAGCCCGGGGACGAAGTCGTCCGGGTCGGCGTCCTTGTAGTACTGGATGCCCTGGAGCAGGGAGTTGGCGCAGTTGCCGACGCCGACGATCGCGACGCGAACCTTGTCGCTCGCGGCCGCCCTGCCGTTCGATTTGCCGTTGGTAGAGGCCATCGGTTCCTTTCCTTTCAGGCCGAGCCGCTCGGAGAGCGTCCCGACGATCAACTCGTTCACGTTCTGCCCGCGCTCGGCGGCGCGCCTGACGAGACGCTCCTTCAGCTCGGGCGGCATCCGCAGCAGGACCGAGCCGCCTCCTCGGGGCGGCGGGCCTGTTCGGCCGCTCGGCTCGAACGCAACGGCGACACTGGCCGCGAGGTGGCCGACGGCCACGTCGTTGAAGCTGCGGCCGCTCTCCCTCGCCGCGTCGGCAAGCCGGCGCTTGAGCGCCGGCGGCATGCGAACGAAGATGGTCTTGCGGTCTCGTGCTAGCACTTCAGTGCTATCAGTATACGCTCGCCGTGCGCTTCGCGCACCATGCTCGCTCGCACGGGGGATCGGCCTAAGCCTGTCCCTGGTTTCGGAGCTGGCTCCGAACGTGCCAGATGCGCTGGCCGACCGTCAGCCAGGCGGTCGCGGCGAGGACGTAGATCGCCCACTGGAGGCCGCCCCACGGGGCGAAGACCAGACCGCCGGTGATCACCACCACACGCTCGGCGCGGCTGCCGACGCCGACGTCGCCGTGGAGACCGAGCGCCTCCGCCTTCGAGCGCGTGTAGCTGACGAGGAACGAGCCGGCCAGGGCCGCGAAGGTGAACAGCATCGCCGTCTCGTTTCCGTCGCGAGCAAGAGCGAGGGCGATCGCGCCGAGCACGAACGCCTCGCCGATCCGGTCCGTGGTCGAGTCGAGGAATGCTCCGAACGGCGTGGACTTGCCCCCCGCCCGTGCCAGTGCCCCGTCCAGGATGTCGAGCACGGAGCCGATCACGAACACGATCGCGCCGGCCCAGAAGTACAGCCACTCGTTGCGGTACTCGAAGTAGACGAGGACGGAGGCCGCTGCGCACAGCGTCACCCCCGCCGCGGTCAGCATCGAGGGGGTGACGCGCGTGCGGGCCAGGCTTCCGATCGAGCGCGATGCGAGGCGCCTGGCGCCGTCCGTGTACGTGGACTTGACGTCGGCCGCGAGCGACTTCACGCGGGCCACGCTAGCACCGCCCGGTCGAGCTCAAGCGGTCTCAGGCAGTCGCGTGACGCAGCCTGCGAACGAGCGGGCGGCGGTAGACGAGTGCGGCCGCGAGGATCGCGACGGCAACGCCGGCGAGGATGTCGAGCCAGAAGTGGTTGCCGGTGGCCATCACCGCGAACCAGACCCATGCCGGCCAGAGCAGCCAGAGCGTCTTCGTCCACCAGCGGCGCGTGACCAGTGCCATCGTCACGCCGACGATCAGCGCGTCCGCTGCGTGGAGGCTCGGCATCGCCGCGTACGGGTTCGAGGCGAGCTCGACCAGGCCGCTGCCGTGGTTGAGCCCTCCGAACTCGGCGAGGGTGTCGGGGAAGCCGAACGTCGGGAACATCCGCGGCGGCGCGGTCGGCACGGCGACGTAGCCGATCAGCCCGATCAGGTTCGCCAGGAGGATCCAGTTCCGGAAGCGGATGAACGCCCCGTTGTGCCGCACGTAGACGAAGAGGAGCGTGACTCCGACGACGGTGAACTCGGAGTTCCAGTAGGTCCACGAGACCAGGAAGGTGAGGAAGTGCGAGCCTGCGACGAGATTCGTCAGCGTGAGCTCGAAGAGGTCTCCGACGCGCTCCTCGATGTTGATCACGCCGAGCCCGTTCTCGAACGCCCGGGTCGGGTTGCGATCGGCCATGCCGCGGACGATCTGGTAGAGGCCCAGGAATCCGAACCAGATCGCAAGCTGACGCCCGAGGTCGAGCCAGCCCCTCGGCAAGTGTCTGCGGCCTGCTTGCACGAAAGCGGTCATGCGACGAATCCCCGAACGGACATGCCGATACTAACGTGCCCCCAGGCGTTTTTCATCCACCAATTGGCACCCGCCGCCGCGACCGACACGGCGGGCGCGGCTCGCAACCGCATCGAGGACCAAACGGGTTGGGGAAGGGGCTGCGTGGGGGAAACCGGCCGTTTCCCCCACGAAGCGAGCACGGCGGCTCTGCCGCCGACGAGCGTCAACCACCGATATATGACATCTCGACCTTGTCCAGATCGACGGTGTTCTGCGATCGGATCTCCGAGTAGCGGTCGGTCCGCGCGGTCCAGATCCGGCCGAGCTCGGTGCTGAGGACGTCGTCGGACGCCCCGCCGCGGATCAATGCCCGTAGATCGTGCCCGCGGAGGCCGAACAGGCAGGTGTACAGCTTTCCCTCGGCGGAGAGCCGCGTGCGCGTGCAGTCGCCGCAGAAGGGCTGGGTGACCGAGGCGATCACACCGATCTCCCCCCCGCCGTCGACGTACCGCCAGCGCCGCGCGACCTCGCCCGGATAGTTCGGGTCGGCCGGCTCGAGCGGAAGCTCCGCGCCGACCGTCGCGACGATCTCGGCGGCCGAGACGACGTCGTCGAGCCGCCAGCCGTTCGTGTGGCCGACATCCATGTACTCGATGAAGCGCAGGATGTGTCCGCGCTCGCGGAAGAGGCGCGCCATCGGCAGCACGCTGTCCTCGTTCACGCCGCGTTTGACGACCATGTTCACCTTCACAGGCAGGCCGGCCGCGGCGGCGGCGTCGATTCCCTCCAGCACGCGCCGCACGGGGAAGTCGACGTCGTTCATCCCGGCGAAGACCTCGTCGTCCAGCGAGTCGAGGCTGACGGTGATGCGGCCGAGGCCGGCCTCCTTCAGCGCCCGGGCCTTCCGGGCGAGCAGGGCGCCGTTCGTGGTCAGCGTCAGATCCAGCCCGGGGATCGCCGCGAGCTGCTCGACCAGGAGCTCGAGGTCGCGGCGGATCAGCGGCTCGCCGCCGGTGATCCTGATCTTCTCGACGCCGAGCCCGGCGAAAACGCGAGCGAGCCGGCCGATCTCCTCGAAGGTGAGCAGCTCCCGGCGCTCGAGAAAGCTGTAGTCGCGCCCGAACACCTCCTTCGGCATGCAGTAGACGCAGCGGAAGTTGCAGCGGTCGGTGACGGAGATGCGCAGGTCACGCAGCGGTCGGCCGAACGTATCTGTGAGACTCACGTGCTCAATGTAACCGACGGCTTTCGAGCGACCCGGCGGGGATCGCGATCCCGGCCGGATAGAAAGGAGTGGCATGGCGCACAAGGTTCCGGAAGAGCAGTTCAAGGGCGAGGGCAGGCTGACGACCAAGCTGCTGCGCCAGAAGCTTCAGCGGGGCAAGGGGCCGCTGGTTCGCCTCGGTTCCGGGCTGTCGAAGCAGGCGAGGGAATCGCAGGACATTCGCCAGGGCCTTCGCTAGCAGGTTCCACGAAGCTGCCGGCCGATCGCTTCGGCCAGGCGCGAGGCGGCGCCCGCGCCGAAGCCCAGATAGAGAGACGGCTCCGCGACCTCGAGCTCCAGCACGGCACGCCGCATCAGGTCGACGCGGGCATAGAGAAGCTCGCCGGGGGCGCAGGCCAGCGCCGCCTCGGCGAGCCTCAGATCGGCTGGGGTCGCCTCGGTCGCGCCGAGCTCCTCGTCGAGGTAGAAGGCCGCGCGCTCCCCGGCTGCGGGCAGCGCGACGCGGCGGTCGACGGCGTGTGAGTACACCCCGTCGAGGTAGACGAGTGCGATTTCTCCGGAACTGCCCAGGAACGGCTGCACCATCGCCGTCCTGCCTTCGGCGTGGATCCGGGCGACGAGCGCATCGGCTTCGGCCCGCTCGCCCGGCTCGAACCGGGCCGAGCTGCGGCCTCCCGCCGAGATCGACGGCTTGACCACGAACGGCCCGCCCGGCGGGTCGAGGCGGCCGCCGGGCTCGACGAACGCGGTCGGGACGATCGGGACGCCGGCGGCGGCGAGGTCGATCAGGTAGCGCTGCTTGTCCGTGTTCCATTCCAGCACCGCGACCGGGTTGAGGACGCGTGGCAGGGAAGCCGCCCAGGCGAGGAAGGCGCTGCGCCGCTCGGCGTAGTCCCAGCACGAGCGCAGCACGACCAGGTCGAACGCGGTCCAGTCGACGGCCGCGTCCCAGACCGCCGGCTCCGCCCGGACATCGACAGCCGCGAGTGCCGCGATCAGCGCCGGGAAGTCCTCGTCGCCCTCGGGGAGCTCGGCGCAGGTTGCGAGCGCGACGATCAGATCAGCCAGATGCCGTTTTCCTGGACGACCTCGCCGTCGAGCTCGATCCGGCCGCCGGCACGCAGGTCCTTGACGAGATCCCAGTGCAGCGTGCTGATGTTCGTCCCGCCGACCTTCGGGTAGCTGGCTCCGACCGCGATGTGGATCGTCCCGGCCATCTTCTCGTCGTAGAGGATGTTGCGCATCGGCCTGGTGATCCCCGAGTTGCAGCCGATCCCGAGTTCGCCGACGAACCGCGCGCCCTCGTCCATGTCCAGTGCGGCGAGCAGGGCGTCCTCACCCTGCTCCGCGGTTGCTTCCTCGACTCGGCCCTTGCTGAACGTCAGCCGGATGCCCTGCACCGGCGACGCGTCGAACTCGGTCGGGACGTCGAAGTAGATCGTCCCTTCGGCCGAGTCCTCGAGCGGGGAGAAGAAGAACTCGCCGCCCGGCATGTTCGCGTGGCCGTCGTCGACCTCGCCCGTACGACCCCGGAGGGACAGCCTCAGATCCGTGTCCACGCCGACGATGCGCACCTGGTCGGCCGCGTCGAAGCGCTCGCACAGGGTGTACATCGCCTTCGACTCCTCGTCCCAGTCGCGCAGCACGGCGTTGTAGAAGAAGTCCTCGAACTGGGCCAGCGACATCCCCGCCTCCTGGGCGTACGCGTTCGTCGGGAACTGGCAGCCGACCCACGGGATCTCGTCCGCCATCGTCCGCCTGAAGAACGGCGCGGCCGCCTTCTTGGCCAGCGCGCGCCGCTCCGCCGTCAGCTCC
The DNA here is from genome assembly GCA_963803325.1 of uncultured Actinomycetes bacterium. GTDB lineage: Bacteria > Actinomycetota > Thermoleophilia > Gaiellales > Gaiellaceae > DATBLE01. The sequence goes on from CAWDLU010000001.1 coordinate 1,044,268, forward strand.
GCCGCGCCGCGGGTGTTGTCGGGAGCGCCGATCGTGATCCGCGCATCCATGTGGTCGGCCGCGAACAGGTCGATCGGCGCCGGCTCGCCGACCAGCTCGACCGGAGCCTCCACCGCCCAGACGTCGTCGGAGGGGAAGAGCGTCCAGTTCATCCGCAGGAGCGGGTAGGCGCCCTTGTGCGCGATCAGCCGCATCACCTCCTCGATCAGCGGGCGCGCCTCCGGCGTCGAGCGGATCAACACCTGCCAGCCCGCCTGCACGCCGAGCGAGCGCTCGACCAGCAGGCGCGCGTACTTGGCGACGCGGGGGTCTAGAGCCGCCACGCGCCGTTCTCCTGGACGATCCGTCCGTCCAGCTCGATCCGCCCGCCGTTGCGCAGGTTCTTGACCATGTCCCAGTGCACGGCGCTGCGGTTGAGGCCGCCGAGCTGAGGGAAGCCGGTGCCGACGGCGAGGTGGATCGTCCCTTCGATCTTCTCGTCGAAGAGCGTGTTCTTCATGTGCCGCTGGATGCCCGGGTTGCAGCCGATCCCGAACTCGCCCAGCCGGCGTGCGCCCTCGTCGGTGTCGATCGTGCCGAGCAGGAACTCCTCGTCGCTCGTCGCCGACGCGTCGACGATCCGCCCGCCCTCGAACCGGAAGCGCACGCCGGAGACCTCGTGGCCGAGGTAGCAGGCCGGGTACTCCGAGTAGCTGATCACGCCTTCGGCCGAGTCCTCGACCGGCGAGTAGAAGATCTCCCCGCCGGGCATGTTCGCCCCCATCGCGTCGACCTTGCCCTCTCGCCCCTCGAGGCTGAAGGTCAGGTCGGTGTCCGCGCCGACGATGCGCACCTCGGACGCACGGTCGAAGTGCTCGGCGATCCCCGCCATCGTCCGGCCGAGTGCCTGCCAGTCGATCAGCACCGCCCCGTACAGGAAGTCCTCGAACGCCGGCAGCGACATCCCCGCGTCCTGGGCAACCGCCGCCGTCGGGTAGTAGCAGCCGACCCAGGGCTTCTCGTCGCGGAGGTACGGATCGTGGTGGCGTCGCATCGCCTGCTGGCGCGGCCCGAGCCTTTCGCTCGGCACGTCCGAGCCGTCGCGGGTGTTCTCGGGCGCGACCATCGCCATGTACGAGTTCGCACTCGCGACCTCGTTCGCCTCGATCGGGCACAGGTCGCCGAGGAGCTCGAGCGGCGCCTCGCGCAGGAAGACGCCGCCGACCGAGTCGAAGCTCAGCCGGACGAGCGCGCGCGCACCGCGACGGGCGAGCTCGCGGGAGACCTCCTCGACGAGCGGGCGTCCAAGCGGCTGGGAGCGAACGAGCACCTGCCAGCCCGGCTCGGGCCTGATGCAGTCGACGAGCACCCGCGCATATGCCTCCACCCTCGGATCCACCGGGCGGATCGTAACGCCGCGACCCGGCGGGGGCGGCGCCGGCAGCCGCCGGGCACGCAGGTCGACCGCTATCGTAACTTGACATATGGCCGCTTAGATTTTATCCTGTACCAAATCTTAGATTACGAAGGAGATCGCATGGCAAAGGTAATCGGTATCGACCTCGGCACGACCAACTCGTGCATGGCGGTGATCGAGGGCGGCGAGCCCACGGTGATTCCGAACGCGGAGGGGGGGCGGACGACGCCGTCCGTGGTCGCGTTCTCGAAGGACGGTCAGCGGCTCGTCGGCTCGCCCGCGAAGCGCCAGCAGGTGACGAATCCGCAGAACACGATCTCGTCGATCAAGCGCTTCATGGGCCGCAAGTTCGACGAGGTCTCCGAGGAGATGAAGATCGTCCCGTACGAGGTCGTCCAGGGCCCGAACGAGGACGTGCGCGTGCAGGCGGCCGACAAGGACTACGCGCCGCCCGAGATCAGCGCGATGATCCTCCAGAAGCTGAAGACGGATGCCGAGGCGTACCTCGGCGAGGCCGTCTCCGACGCGGTGATCACCGTCCCCGCCTACTTCAACAACGCGCAGCGCGAGGCGACGAAGGATGCGGGCAAGATCGCCGGCCTGAACGTGCTGCGGATCATCAACGAGCCGACGGCGGCATCGCTGGCGTACGGGCTCGACAAGGAGCACGACCAGACGATCCTCGTCTTCGACCTCGGCGGCGGCACCTTCGACGTGTCCGTGCTCGAGCTCGGCGACGGCGTCTTCGAGGTCAAGTCCACCTCGGGCGACAACCACCTCGGCGGCGACAACTTCGACAAGGCGATCGTCGACTGGATGGTCGCCGAGTTCAAGCGCGACCAGGGGATCGACCTCTCGCAGGACCGGATGGCGCTCCAGCGCCTGTACGAGGCGGCCGAGAAGGCGAAGATCGAGCTGTCCTCGACGATGACGACGCAGATCAACCTGCCGTTCGTGACCGCGACCCCGGAGGGCCCGAAGCACCTCGACCTCCAGCTGACGCGGGCGAAGCTGAACGAGCTGACCCACGACCTGCTCGAGCGGACCGTCGGCCCGACGAAGCGCGTGCTCGCCGACGCCGGACTCGACGCCTCGAAGATCGACCACGTCGTGCTCGTCGGCGGCATGACGCGCATGCCCGCCGTGCAGGAGAAGGTGACCGCGCTACTGGGCAAGGAGCCGCACAAGGGGGTCAATCCGGACGAAGTGGTCGCGGTCGGGGCGGCGATCCAGGCAGGCGTGCTCCGCGGCGAGGTCAAGGACGTGCTCCTGCTCGACGTCACGCCGCTGTCGCTCGGGATCGAGACGAAGGGCGGCGTGTTCACGAAGCTGATCGACCGGAACACGACGATCCCGACGAAGAAGTCGGAGATCTTCACGACCGCCGAGGACAACCAGCCGGCGGTCGAGGTGCACGTGCTCCAGGGCGAGTCGGAGATGGCGACCTACAACAAGACGCTGGGCAAGTTCCAGCTGGTCGGCATCCCGCCGGCGCCGCGGGGCATGCCGCAGGTCGAGGTCGCCTTCGACATCGACGCGAACGGGATCATCCACGTCTCCGCGAAGGATCTGGGCACTCAGAACGTGCAGCAGATCAAGATCGAGGGCGGCTCGGGCCTGAAGCCGGAAGAGGTCGAGCAGATGATCAAGAACGCCGAGGCGCACGCCGGCGAGGCGCACAAGCTGCGTGAGCTCGCCGACGCGAAGAACCACGCCGAGGCACTCGCCTATGCAACCGAGAAGAGCCTGAAGGAGCATGGGGAGTCGCTCGACGAGGCCGAGGCCTCGACGATCGAAGGCCGGATCATGGAGCTGAAGCAGGCGCTCGACGGCTCCGACGTCGACGAGATCCGCACCAAGACGGATGCGCTGCAGGAGGCTTCGCACAAGCTGGCCGAGGCGGTCTACGCGCAGGCGACCGCCGAGCAGCAGTCGTCGGCGCAGGCGGCCGGTAACGGCGCGCCGTCCGACGACGAGGTGATCGAGGACGCCGAGCTGGTCGACGAGGAGGCTCCGACCTCGTGACCGAGGAGCAGCTCGAGAACCCAGGGTCGGACCCCCAGGCTGGAAGCGTCGCCGGCAAAGCCGGCGACGCCCGGCCGGAAGGCCGGGACGCCGCAGGCGCCCCTGAGGGGTCTGACCCTGCCACGCCCGAGCAGCGGATCGAGGCGCTCGAGCAGGAGCGCGACGAGTACCTCGACAACCTGAAGCGGCTCGCCGCCGACTTCGACAACTACCGCAAGCGGGTCGCACGCGACCACGAGTCGCTGATCGAGCGGGCGCACGAGCGGCTGGTCAAGGAGCTCCTGCCGGTGCTCGACGACCTCGAGCGGGCGCTCGAGGCGGCCGCGGAACACGAGGAGGCGAAGCTCGAGGAGGGCGTCCGCCTCGTCCACCGGGCGCTGTCGGATGCGCTCGCACGCGAGGGGCTGGCCGAGATCGAGACCGACGGCGCGTTCGACCCGCACGTCCACGAGGCCTTGCTCGCCCAGCCGTCGGAGGACGCCGAGTCGGGCTCGGTGCTCCAGGTGCTCCAGAAGGGCTACCGGCTCGGCGGCCGGGTCGTCCGTCCGGCCCGCGTGGTGGTCGCCGAGTGACCCTCGCGGCGCCAGCGACGACTCAGGAGTACGAGGTATGAAGAACCCGTACGAGGTGCTCGGGGTGGCCAAGAATGCGCCTCAGGACGAGGTCAAGAAGGCCTACCGCAAGCTCGCGCGCCGCTACCACCCGGACCGGAATCCGGACGACGCCGACGCCGAGGAGCGCTTCAAGGAGGTGCAGGGCGCGTACGACGTGATCGGCGACCCGGAGAAGCGCAGCCGGTACGACACGCTCGGCTCGGCGAATGGGCGCGGCGGGCAGGGCGGCGGATTCACCTGGAATGCAAGCGAAGGCTTCGACTTCGGGAACATCGCCGACCTCGGAAACATCTTCGGAGGGCTCTTCGGCAGCGGTGGGCGTGGCGGCGCCGAACCACGCGGACAGCGGGGCAACGACGTCGAGGTGCAGGTCAACCTCTCGTTCGACGACGCTCTGAACGGCATCGAGACCAAGATCCCGGTCGCGCTCGAGCTCGCCTGCCACCAGTGCCACGGGTCGGGGGCGAAGCCCGGCACGGCGCCCAAGGTCTGCCCTCAGTGCAACGGCCGGGGCGTCGTCGCCGAGAGCCAGGGCTTCTTCGCGCTTTCGCAGCCGTGTCCGCGCTGCCGCGGAAACGGCAGCGTGATCGAGGAGCCGTGCCCGAACTGCAGGGGCTCGGGCCGGGAGCGGCGGACCAAGCGCTACACGGTCAAGATCCCGGCCGGCGTCAAGAACGGCAGCCGCATTCGCCTGAAGGGCAAGGGCGAGGCGGGCTGGGGCGGGGGCCCGGCGGGCGATCTGTACGTCGTCGCCAGGGTCGAGCCCTCGAAGACGTTCCACCGTCGTGGCGACGATCTCGTCGTCGAGGTTCCGGTCTCGTTCGCGGACGCCGCGCTCGGGACGACCGCCTCGGTGCCTACCCCGGAGGGGCCCGTCTCCGTCAAGGTTCCGTCCGGATCCCAGGACGGCAAGCTGCTGCGCGTGCGCGGTAAGGGCGCGCCGCGCCTGAAGGGCTCGGGGCGCGGCGATGTGCTCGCGCGGCTGCGCATCGAGGTGCCGAAGAAGCTCTCGAAGCGCGAGCGCGAGCTGCTCGAGGAGCTGAAGGAGGTGTCGAAGTGAGCGTTTCCGACCACGCGCACCCGCGCTACATGATCTCGGTCGCCGCCGAGCTCGTCGGCATGCACCCGCAGACGCTCCGCATCTACGAGTCGAAGGGACTCGTCCGGCCCGGCCGCACGCCGGGCGGTACGCGGCTCTACTCCGAGCACGACCTCGTCCGGCTGAAGTTGATCCAGAGGCTGACGACGGAGCTCGGGCTCAACCTGGCCGGCGTCGCCCGCGTGCTTGCGCTCGAGGACGAGCTCGGCAAGCTCAGGGCACGGCTCGACCGGCTCGAGCGCGCGATGCGCGACGAGATCGAGCGCGTCCACCGGCAGTACCGGCGCGACCTCGTCCTCTATCGCGAAGCGGCTGACCGGTTCCCCGCGCGACGGGAGGTGCGCCGGTAGTGGACTTCAACAAGCTCACGGTCAAGTCGCAGGAGGCGGTCGCCGCCGCGCAGGAGCGGGCGCGTCGCCTCGGCAACCCGGAGATCTATCCCGAGCACCTGCTGCTGGCGCTGCTCGACCAGGAGTTGCCCCGCGCGCTCGTCGACGACCCGGACCCCCTGCGAGCCGCGGCCGAGGCGGCCGTCGCGCAAAAGCCGCGCACGGAAGGTAGCCAGCAACAGCCCGGTCCGTCCGCGGCGTTCTCGAAGGTGCTCGACCGGGCCGTCGACGAGGCGAAGACCCTCGACGACGACTACGTCTCGACCGAGCATCTGCTGCTTGCGCTCGACGTCGTCCCCCGCAAGCCGCTGCTCGCGAAGATCGCCGAGGTCCGCGGGGGCCAGCGGGTGACCTCGCAGGATCCGGAGGGCACCTATCAGGCGCTCGAGAAGTTCGGGCGCGATCTGACCGCGCTCGCGGAGGCGGGCAAGCTCGACCCGGTGATCGGCCGCGACGAGGAGATCCGCCGGGTGATCCAGGTGCTCTCGCGCCGCACGAAGAACAACCCGGTGCTGATCGGCGACCCCGGCGTCGGTAAGACCGCGATCGCCGAAGGCCTCGCGCAGCGCATCGTCGCCGGCGATGTTCCCGAGGGGCTGAAGGGCAAGCGGGTCTGGGCGCTCGACATCGGCGCGCTCCTCGCCGGGTCGAAGTACCGCGGCGAGTTCGAGGAGCGGCTGAAGGCGGTGCTGACGGAGATCGCGAACGCCGAGGGCCAGATCGTCCTGTTCATCGACGAGCTGCACACGATCGTCGGCGCCGGCGCGGCCGAGGGCGCGGTCGACGCCGCGAACATGCTGAAGCCGATGCTCGCGCGCGGCGAGCTGCGAGCGGTCGGAGCGACGACCCTCGACGAGTTCCGCAAGCACATCGAGAAGGACGCGGCGCTCGAGCGCCGCTTCCAGCCGATCTTCGTCGGCGAGCCGTCGGTCGCCGACACGATCGCGATCCTGCGCGGCCTGAAGGAGCGCTACGAGGCGCACCACGGTGTCGCGATCCGCGACGCCGCGCTGGTCGCGGCGGCGGTGCTGTCCGACCGCTACATCACCGACCGGCACCTGCCCGACAAGGCGATCGATCTGATCGACGAGTCCGGCTCGCGCCTGCGCATGGAGATCGACTCCTCGCCGGTCGAGCTCGACGAGGCCGAGCGGCGGGTGCGCCAGCTCGAGATCGAGCTGGCGGCGACGATCAACGAGGATCCCGGTGTGCGAGATCCTCTCGAGAGACAGCTCGCGGAGGCCAAGGCCGAACGCGATGAGCTTGCAGCCCGCTGGAGCACGGAGAAGCGGGGGCTACAGCGGATCGCCGAGATCAAGCGCGAGATCGAAGAGCTGATGACCGAGGCCGATCGCGCCGAGCGGAACGGCGACCTCCAGCGCGTCGCGGAGATCAGATACGGACAGCTCCCAACCCTCGAGCAGGAGCTCGCAGCCAGGGCGGAGCCGCAGGCGCCGCCGATGGTGAAGGAGGAAGTCGACGAGGACGACGTCGCCGCCGTCGTCGCCCGCTGGACGGGGATTCCGGTCGAGCGGTTGCTCGAGGGCGAGACCGAGAAGCTGATCCACATGGAGGAGCGGCTGCACGAGCGCGTCGTCGGCCAGGACGAGGCGATCGAGGCCGTGGCGAACGCGCTCCGGCGCGCGCGCACCGGGCTTCAGGACCCGAACCGGCCGATCGGCTCGTTCGTCTTTCTCGGCCCGACCGGCGTCGGCAAGACCGAGCTCGCCCGCGCACTCGCCGAGTTCATGTTCGACGACGAGCGGGCGATGATCCGGCTCGACATGTCCGAGTACCAGGAGCGGCACACGGTCGCGCGACTCGTCGGCGCGCCGCCCGGCTACGTCGGCTACGAGGAGGGCGGCCAGCTGACCGAGGCGGTCCGGCGGCGCCCGTACTCGGTGCTCCTGCTCGACGAGATCGAGAAGGCGCACGCCGAGGTCTTCGACGTGCTCCTCCAGATCCTCGACGACGGCCGGCTGACCGACGGGCAGGGGCGTACGGTCGACTTCCGCAACACGGTGATCGTGATGACCTCGAACATCCGCTCGGCCGACGCACTGCGCGAGGTCTTCCGCCCGGAGTTCCTCAACCGCATCGACGAGACAATCGAGTTCAGCCCGCTGACAAAGACTGAGCTCGAGGAGATCGTGGAGCTCCAGCTCGCTCGCCTCCGCGAGCGCCTGGCCGATCGGGGCCTGGCGCTCGAGCTGACCGAGGCTGCGAAGCACGTCGTGGCCGAAGCGGGCTGGGACCCTGCCTACGGCGCGCGGCCGCTCAAGCGCGCCCTTCAGCGGCTGGTCGAGAACCCGCTGGCGCTGCGACTGCTGGAGGGCGAGTTCGCCGAAGGCGACACGGTGCGCGTGGACGCGAGGGACGGCGGGCTCGTGTTCGAGAAGGCCGAGGCGGTCGCGGCCGCTGCCTGAACGGACAGCTTGCGGAATCCCACACTCCCGGCCACGATCCTCGCGTGGAGGATTGGCCTGAAAGGAGGACGATGATGAAGAAGAACCTGACGCCTGAGAATCGGGCCGAGATCCGTCGGCTGATCGAAGGGATCAGAGCCGACGTGCGCGAGCTCCGAACGATGCTCGAGCGCGTGCAGGCCCGGATGGAAGCTCAGGGCCGTTAGCTCCGGGTGGTCGAAGACCGGCCGGCAGGTGCACGCCCGTCGCGGCGACCGAAACGGCCGGAAATGGCACACCGCGCAGAGGTGTCGTCAGATCCGCGTCGTACTGTTGTCCCGTGATCACGTGCGCCCTCTGCCGGCGGAACATGCTCCTCGGCGAGGCCTTCGGTCACTGGCGCGCGGACGGGGCGGGTAGCGAACAGGTCGTGTGTCGCCTGTGCGAGGCCGAGGCCGAGCGGATCGGCTGGGTGAGGCTCGATCAGCCGCCCGAGCGCCGAACCACCGTCGGGCCGACCTGGCACGCACGCAAGGTCGCTTAATCGACTTCTCGAGCCGGGTCGGTGCCGAACAGGCGCCGAAGGGTGTCGACGTCGCCGAGGTCGGTGACGACCGTGACGACATCACCCTCCGCGAGCACCGTCGAGCCGCGCGCGGGCAGATCCCGATCGGTTCGCACGACCGTCTCCACCCAGGTCCGCTCCGAGAGGGGAAGCGATCCGATCGCCTGACCGACCGTGCGGGAGCCGGGCTGCACGACGAGTCGCGTCAGGCCGTGCGGATCGGCGATCCGCATCGGCACCCCGAGCCGGGGGGCGACGAACGGGATCGACGAGCCCTGCACGACCACCGAGAAGAGGACGACGACGAAGACGATGCCGTAGATCCGGTCCGCGTGGTCGACTCCGCCGATCACCGCAAAGGCGGCGAGCAGAATCGGCACGGCGCCCTTCAGTCCGCCCCAGAGCACGAACAGCCGCTCGCCGAGGTTCAGCCTGGCCGGAAGCAGCAACAGGCCGCAGGCGAGCGGCCGGGCGACGAACGCGAGGATCAGCGCGAGCAGGATCCCGTCCACCCAGACGAGCGTCGTGTCGAGTCCGCCCAGGTCGATCGTCAAGCCGAGCGCGACGAAGACGACGATCTCGGCCAGGTTGGCGAGCGAGGTGTGGAAGCGTTCGATCTCGCCCTTGTACGGCGCCCGCGCGGTGCCGACGAGCAGCCCTGCGACGAAGACGGCGAGGAAGCCGGAGCCGTGCGCGACCGAGGCGACGCCGTAGATCGCACCCGCGATCGCGAGCGTGCGAATCGGGTAGAGCGCCTCGTTCGGAAGCGGAACGCGGCGCATCAGCGGCAGCAGCACGGCCGCGCCGGCGACGCCGATCGCAAGCCCGACCGACATCTCGACCGCAAACTCGCGCACGACCGTCCAGACGCTCGCACCGTCGTGGGTCGCGAACTCGATCATTCCGATCATCAGCGCGATCCCGACGGGGTCGTTGGCGCCCGACTCGGCCTCGAGAATCGTTCCGGTCCGTCCGCCGATCTCCCGCTTGCCGAGCACCGAGAACATCACCGCCGGGTCGGTCGGCGCGAGGGCGGCGCCGAGAATCCCGGCGGTCGTCCAGCCGAACCCGAACAGGACGTGCGCGGCGACCATCATCCCGCCGGCGGTCGCGAACGTGCCGAGCACGCCGAGGACCGTGATCGGCAGCGCGGCGCTACGGAAGCGCCGCCAGCCGACGTGCATTCCGCCGTCGAACAGGATCGCGATCAACGCGACGACGGCGATCCGCTCGACGCCGACGGTCGAGAGCCGGGCGAGACCGGGCCAGATGTCCGAGGCGGCGGCGGCGGCGACCAGGAAGAGCGCGGGCGCCGGCACGGGGAACACCTCGGTCAGCTTGTGGGCGGCCAGCGCGAGCGAGAACGCACCCGCGACGACGAGGACGATCAGACCAAAATCGGTGAGCTCGCTCATGGGCAGGGGGCCTGTGGGGGAAACATGGTTTCCGCCACAGGAGTGAACCGCAGGTGAACGACGCTCACCGCGGTAGTCTCGCACCGCGTGAACACGTACTCCCGCTTCGCCGAGCTGCCCGTCACCGTCGACTCGTACTCGCTCGACGGGCTCGAGCAGGCCGTCTCGAGCGACTTCGTCCGCCGGACCACCGTCATCCGCCTCCTCGGAGACGGCGAGGAGGGAGTCGGCGAGGACGTCACCTACGACGCGGAGGAGCAGGGCCGGTTCCAGGCCGCCGGGCCCGCGCTCGATCTCGCCGGGACGCACACCCTCGAGTCGCTCTCGGCGCGCTTCGACGGTCTCGCGGACTACCGCCGCTGGGGCTTCGAGAGCGCAGCGCTCGACCTCGCGCTGCGCCAGAGCGGCAGGTCCCTGCACGAGACGCTCGGCCGGGCTCCCCGCCCGGTCACGTTCGTCGTGTCGACGGCGCTCGGCGCAGAGGGCGCCGAGCGGCTCCGCCGGCTGCGCGAGCTGCATCCCGACCTGCGCTTCAAGCTCGATCCGACGAGCCAGTGGGACGAGGCGCTGGTCGCCGACCTGGCCGCGCTCGACTGCGTGGACGTGGTCGACTTCAAAGAGGCCTACACCTGGCGCGAGCCGGGAAAGACGGCCGGTGCGGAGATCTACCGGCTCGTCGTCGAGGCACTGCCGGCCGCGCTGATCGAGGACCCCGGCACGGCGGACCCGGAGAAGGCGGCGGTGCTCGCGCCGCACCGCGCGCGCATCACGTGGGACGCCGTCATCCACTCGGTCGGCGACATCGACGCGCTGCCGTTCGCGCCTCGCGTGCTGAACTCGAAACCGTCGCGGTTCGGCTCGCTGCGGGGCCTGCTCGACTTCTACGACGCGTGTGCGGAGCGCGAGATCCGGCTGTACGGCGGCGGCCAGTTCGAGCTCGGACCCGGACGGGGCCAGATCCAGTACCTCGCCTCGCTCTTTCATCCCGATTCCGCGAACGACGTCGCACCTGGCGGGTACAACCTCGTTCCGCCTCCCGGGGGGTTGCCGGGGAGCCCGTTGCCCGCAACCCCGGAGCCCGCCGGATTCCGCTGGTTGCAGGGATAGTCGTACAGGCGTAGCGTTAGAGGTTCGGTGCCCAGATACATCCATCCGCGCCTGGACACGAACGAGCGTTTCCGGGAGCGGCGTCGGCAATCCATCCGTAGGCGTCGTCGCCGGCGCCTCGGCGCGGTGACGATCCTGCTCGGGCTCGGAGCGGGCATCGGCCTCGGAGCGACGCAGATCTCGGGCAGCCACGGGGCCCCCGCCGCGGCTGTCTCGCCGGGCCCGATCCGAGTCGACACGGGACCCGCGCAGCGCGCCTACCCGCGCGAGGTCAGAGGCGTCCACGTGACGATGGCGCTCGCCGGGCTCGAGGGGAAGATCGACGAGTACGTCGCGTTGAAGGCATACGGGCTGAACACCCTGGAGGTGGACGTCAAGGACGAGAACGGCAAGATCGGCTTCGTCTCGCCGATGCTTCCGAAGCTCGCGCGGACGATCGGCTCGGCCCAGCCGTTCTACGACCCCGAGGCGGTGGTCGCGAAGGTGCACGCGGCAGGCATGTACCTGATCGGCCGCGTGGTCGTCTTCGAGGACCCGACCCTGTCGGCCGAGCGCCCGGCCCTGGCTCTCCTCCATCCCGACGGTTCGCGCTGGCTGAACAACGGCGGGCTCGGCTGGGTCAACCCGTACGACCAGCGGGTCTGGAAGTACGTCGTCGACGTCGGCGCGGCCGCGGCAAAGATCGGATTCGACGAGATCCAGTTCGACTACGTGCGCTTTCCGAGCGACGGCGACGTCTCGCAGATCGTCTACCGGCACAAGCGGGTCGAGCCGAAGGGAACGACGATCGCGCGGTTCCTGCGCTACGCGGGCACCCGGCTGCACGCGGTCGGCGTTCGCGTCTCCGCCGACGTGTTCGGACTCGCGGCGACACATGACCTGGGCATCGGGCAGGTGCCGAAGCGGATCGCCCCCTACCTCGACGCGATCTACCCGATGGTCTACCCGTCGCACTACTCCTCGGGCGAGTACGGGATCGACGAGCCCGACGCCTACCCCGGCCGGACGGTCGCCCGCTCGCTGCTCGATTTCCGGCGGCAGCTGAAGAACCAGGGGATGCAGCTGATCCCGTGGCTCCAGGACTTCTCGCTCGGGCGGCAGTACACGCTGATCGAGGTGACCGACCAGATCGCCGCCGCGCGCCGCCAGCACGCGCGCGGCTTCATGCTCTGGAATCCGGAGGGGATCTACACCCGGGACGCGCTCTCGCGCTAGTGCGAGAGTCGGAGGGCCGGGACGTCGCCGTCGTCCTCTCGGGCGGCGGGATGAGCGGGATCATGCTCGAGCTGGGCTTCCTCCAGCGCCTGCGTGAAAGTCCTCTCTGGGAGCGGATCGGGGTCTTCTTCGGGACCTCCGCGGGCGCTCTGGCCGGCACGATGGCGGCGCTCGACCGCCTCGCCGAGCTGGAGGCGTTTCTGCTGCGGCTTCGGCCGGAGGAGACGTTCCGGGCGCACCGGCTCTGGCGCCTGCCGCTGCTCGGCACCCACGACTACGTACTGCCGCGGACGATCGCCGAGCGGCTCGGCGACCCGGTGGAGACCGCCCGCGCGCTCGCCGTCTCGGAGCGTGAGCTCGTCGTCGTCGTCACCGACGTCACCGCGAGCCCGGACGAGAGCGTGCCCGACCCGCTGTTCGAGCGCGCCTACTCGTCCTGGACGACGGCTCCGGAGGAGATGGCGCAGGCGGTGTTCGCCTCGGCCGCGATCAGCGCGCTCGTCCTTCCGATCGCGGTCGGCGACCGGATCGGTACGGACGGCGGCTGGGTGCGCAACTATCCGCTCGGCTACGCCTACGAGCGTCCGGAGGTCGAGCTGATCGTCGGCTTCCGCTACGTGTCGCGCTACCCGGTGCTCGGGGCCGGGGCGCTCCAGGCGGCGATCGCCCGGCTTCGCCGCTACTCGAAGCTGCCCGCCGCCCGGACGCTGATCGCGGAGCTGGAGGAGGCCGTCGATCGCGAGGAGCGCGGGCTGCCGGCCCACATCGCGGACATCTTCTCGCGGCTCTCCCGAGTGTCGATCATCCGCAACACGCAGCTCGAGGAGGTCGTCGCCGACTGGCGCGAGCAGTCGGTCCGCGAGCTGCAGTCCCTGCGCGACGACGTGCGCGACCTCGTCGGAGACGGGGCCGGCCCGGAGCTGGCCGCCGCCGTCGAGGAGCGCTTCGGCCGGGCGCGGTTCCCGTTCCGCCACGACCGCATCGTGCCGCGGATCACCGTCGAGAGCGCGGCGAACGGACTCAGCCTCGACCCGGGCTTCCGCAAACCGAAGCCGTGGACGGACGAAGCCAAGCGCCGGCTGATCGCGCTCGGATCGAGCGCCACCGACGAGGCGCTGCGCAAGCACGGCTTCTAAAAGTGCGGGGGAACCCAGGGTTCCCCCGCAGGCCCCCCTTCTCAGCACGTCGTTCCCTACAGAGGGTGGCCCCCGCCGGGCCAAGCCCGGCTCCGGCCGACGGCTGCCACGGGGCTCCGAGGCGGGCAAACCGAAGGCCACCGACGTCTATCCGGCAGGATGCGCATGTGCTCTCCACGGCTCCTCCTCCGCCCGCTCCGGCTCCGCTCGTGCTCGCTGCGCCGGCCGCGCGGGAGGTGTCGTTCGGGCGGGTCGCAGGCCGGGTGCCGCGCGGACGCTGGGTCGTGGTCGTTCGGGTCGGTGCACGCACGCTCGCCGTCCGCAGCGTGGCGGGCGGCAGCTTCGACTTCGCCGTCTCGCTGCCCCGGCGTGAGGTCACGGTTCGGGTGGCCGCATATCGCGCGCACGGGCGCGGCCGGAGCGCGACCGTCGAGCACGTGTACGGGCTGCCCCGCTCGGCCAGTCCTCGGCCGGTCGCCGGCGAGCGGGACGAACGGCTGACCGCTGACGTTCGGGCCCTGCGCCGCTCGTTCCCCGGAACGAGCGCCGTCTACGTGGAAGACCTCGTCGGCGGTCGCGGCGCGGCGTGGAACGCGAGGGCGCGGTTCCCCGCCGGGTCGACGCTGAAGCTCGCGATCGCGGTCGAAGCGCTCCGGTCGCACACGGGCAAGCCCGAGCCGGGCTCGTACCTCGACACGCTGCTGCGCCGCATGCTGATCGAGTCGGACAACGGCGCGGCCAACGAGGTCGAGTCGCTCTTCGGAGGCGGCACGCGCGTCGACGAGCTGCTCCGCGGAGTCGGCCTCGCCGACACCTGGATGGGCGGCGGCTATCTGCGTGAGACGGCGGCTGCGCACGCGCCGATCCCGACACGGGTCGAGAGCCAGCCGTCGTTCGGCTGCTGCAAGTACACGACCGCGTTCGATCTCGCGCGCCTGCTCGCCTGGGTGCACCTGGCAGCAGGGGGCCGGGGGCCGCTGATCGCCAGGTACGGCCGAGATTTCACCCAGTCGGATGCCCGCTACCTCCTCTATCTCCTTGCGCACGTGCCCGATCGCGCCAAGCTCGGCCGGTTTCTCGCCGGCGGCGCCTACGCGCTCCTGCACAAGGCCGGCTGGATCTCGAGCGCCAGGCACGACGCCGGCCTCGTCTACTGGCCGGGAGGCGTCTTCGTCGCCGTGGTGATGACGTGGGGGAGAGGAGTCGGAATCGGCTCGGACGTGCTCGCCGGACGGGTCGCGCGCACAACACTGGGCAGGCTCCGGCAGCTCGGGTAGCTACGGTGGGCGGCGTGCAGGCGCTGCTGATTGCGCTGTTTCTATTCGCTCCGGCCACCCCTCCGAAGCCCGCGATCGTCCTCAAGCCGATCCCTTTCGGCGCCGTGCGCAAGGCAGAGACCGCCGCCTATGCGAGGCGCCACTACGGGCTCGACACGTGGAAGCTCGTCCGGCCGCGGGTAATCGTCGAGCACTACACCGCGTCGAGCACCTTCTCGTCTGCGTACTCGACGTTCGCCGCCGACACGGCCGATGCCGAGCTGCACGAGCTCCCCGGTGTCTGCGCGCATTTCGTCGTCGACACCGACGGGACGATCTACCAGCTCGTCGCGTTGACGACGATGTGCCGGCACACGGTCGGGCTCAACTACACGGCGATCGGGATCGAGCACGTCGGCACGAGCGACGCTCAGATTCTCGGCAATCCGCGCCAGATCGACGCATCGCTCCGGCTGACCGTCTGGCTGATGCACCGCTTCGGGATCCAGCTTCGCAACGTGATCGGCCACAACGAGAGCCTGACCAGCCCGTACCACCGCGAGCGCTACCCGGCCTGGCGCTGCCAGACGCACGGCGACTGGACGCGGGCGGACATGAACGTCTACCGGAGTCGGCTTGCCGTCCTCGCCCGCCGCGACGGCGTCCCGCTCGGCCCGGCGGCGCGGCCGGTGAATCCGCACTGTTGAGACCCGGACGAGGATGGTCTTACACTCTCCTTACATTTCGGCTACACGAATCACCATTCGGCGGGCGATACTGAGGGAGCGATGCGGCGCTTGCTTCCGTTCCTGCTCGTGCTCGGCCTTGCGCTGCCAGCCACTGCGTGGGCGCTGCGCACGGCGCCCGGCGAGGGGACGCTGGTGGTCGACAACGGCAACGGGTCGGTGGTCGTGAAGGCGCGCGGCGGCATCATCGGACGGTTCGACTCCGGGCGGCTGATCGTCGACGACCCCACCGACGGCGACGGTGCGACTCCATTCGTGTACGGGGCGGAGCGGATCCGCGAGGTCAGCGCGACCCGCACCGTCTACATCGGTGAGGATGTGCGCTTCCGGATCATCGGCGGCCCTTACCGGGTGCAGGTCGTGGCGCTCGGCATCGACATCAGCGCGGTCGGACGCGGCACGGCGACTCTGGACGCCGGCGGATTCACCGACCGGCCGGGGCGGTTCGCGATCGACGGCGGTCCGTTCCAGGCGCTGCCGGGTGTTCTCACCCGATACGCGCTCGGGCAGCCTCTGCCCGCCCCGTCGGGCAAGTGAGCGCCCGCGGCACGCAGACCGTGCTCGTCGTCGAAGACGAGAGCTCGATCGCGTCCTTCGTCGCCCTCTACCTCAAGAACGCAGGCTTCGCCGTCCGCACCGCCGCGAACGGAAGCGAAGGGCTCGCGCAGGCGGACGCTGCGCACCCGGCCCTGATCGTTCTCGACCTGATGCTGCCCGACATCGACGGGATCGAGGTCTGCCGGCGCATCCGCAAGACCTCCGACGTGCCGATCCTGATGCTGACCGCACGCGACGAGGACGTGGACAAGATCATCGGGCTCGAGGTCGGCGCGGACGACTACCTGACCAAGCCCTTCAACCCGCGCGAGCTGGTTGCCCGGGTGAAGTCGATCCTCCGCCGGGCGGCGCCCGAGCGGCGCCAGATCGAGAGCAAGCAGCTTCGCCACGGCGAGCTCCTGGTCGACGCAGGACGCCGCGAGGTGCGCGTGGGCGAGGAGGAGATCCAGCTCGCCCCGAAGGAGTTCGACCTGCTCTGGGAGCTGCTCGACCACCGCGGGCTCGTGCTCACCCGCGACCAGCTGCTCGAGCGCGTCTGGGGCTATACCTTCGCCGGTGACACGCGAACGGTCGACGTGCACGTCCGCCAGCTCCGGCGCAAGCTCGGCGACGCGTCGCCGATCGTCACCGTCTGGGGGGTGGGGTACAAGGTCACGCCGGCGAAGGACGCCGCGGCCTAGGGCGATGTTCCAGTCCCTGCGCTTCCGTCTGCCGGCGTTCTTCCTGGCGGGCGTCGCGCTCGCCGGGATCGTCTCGACGGCGATCGCGGTCCAGCTCTTCCAGGCGCACATCCGCTCGGAGTCGGTCGCCCAGCTCAAGCGCGAGGCGCGAGGCCTGACCCAGCTGTACGCGCAGCAGGCGATCCGCTCGAGCGACGAGGGCAGGTCGGCGCCCGACTTCGCCGCCGCCGAACTCGAACGGGCGACTGGGGCACGGCTGTACTACGTCGGCCTGCCGATCTTCCCCGGCCAGGATCCGGGGCTGCGGAAGCTCAAGCAGTCCGACGTCGACTGGGCTGCGCTCCAGGACGGCAAGGCGATCACGCTCGAGTTCACTCCGTCCGGCGAGAGCAAGACGTTTCTGGCGGTCGGACAGCCGCTGCGCCTGCCCGGCGGGGACAGCGTCTTCGGGGCGCTCGTCGTCGCCAAGCCGAAGACGGATCTCACCCAGGGCTGGTTGACGCTCGTCAAGCTCCTCTTCGTCGCGCTCGGGGTCGGGTTGATCGTCGCCGGTGCGCTCGCCTGGTACCTCTCGCGCCGAATCGCGCGGCCCGTGCTCGAACTGTCGAAGGCAGCGGACAGCGTCGCCCGCGGCCAGTACGACATCGCCGTCCGCGACGTTCCCGGAGGGGGCGAGGTCAGCCATCTCGCCGACCGCTTCCGCGAGATGGCCTCGCGCCTCGCCGAAGCCGAGGAGCAGGAGCGGAACTTCCTGATGTCCGTCTCGCACGAGCTGCGGACACCGTTGACGGCGATCCGCGGCCACGTCGAGGCGCTGCGGGAGGGACTGGTCGACGATCCCGAGATGGAAGCCGAGTCGCTCGGAGTCGTCGCGGTCGAGGCCGAGCGTCTGGAGCGGCTCGTCGGCGACGTCCTCGACCTCGCGAAGCTCGACGCGCACCGGTTCACCGTGCTGCGTGAGGAGGTCGACATGAGCCGGCTCGTCGAGCAGGTCTACGCCGCGTTCGGAGAGGAGGCGCGCCGGCGGGGGATCGACTATCGCTGCGACACGAACGGAGGACCCGTGATCGTCTCCGACGGCGACCGCGTCTTCCAGATCGTCTCGAACCTGCTTTCCAACGCCTTCCGCTGGACGCCCGACGGCGGCCGGGTCGAGCTCGCGCTCGGTGCCGACAACGGCGCCGTCTCGGTCTCGGTGGCCGACACCGGGCCGGGGATCAAGCAGGCCGACCGGGACCGGATCTTCCGGCCGTTCTGGTCGCGCGACGGCGGCGGCACCGGCCTCGGGCTTGCGATCGCGCGCGAGCTGGCGGTCGCGCTCGGCGGACGCATCGTCCTCGAGAGCGAGCCGGGAGCGGGCAGCCGCTTCGATCTCCGGCTGCCGGCGGCACCGCCCTCCTAGGGCGAGGCCTACGATCCCGGCATGGTCGCCGCCGCCGTCGACTCGCCGCGCTCGCGCTACCGTGCCGCACTTGTCGCCCTGCGGCCGCGGCAATGGTCGAAGAACCTGCTCCTCTTCGGCGGGCTCGTCTTCGCGGCCAAGATCGGCGACGAGACGCGCTGGCTCGAGGCCGTGGCCGCCTTCGGCGCCTACTGCGCCGCTTCGAGCGCCGCCTATCTCGCCAACGACGTGCGCGACGCGCCGCACGACCGGTCCCATCCGGTCAAGCGCGCCCGACCGGTCGCGAGCGGGGAGCTTCCCGTTCGGGCCGCGCTCGGACTTGCCGGGTTGCTCGCCTGCGTGGCGCTGGCGGCGGCGGCACTGCTCGGGCCGTGGTCGGCGGCCCTGATGGGCGGCTTCCTGGCGCTCCAGGCTGCGTATTCGGCCGGGCTCAAGCACCTCGTTCTGATCGATGTGCTCGCAATCGCCGGACTGTTCGTGATCCGTGCAAGCGCCGGCGCCGAGGCCGTGAACGTACGGATCTCGCCCTGGCTCCTGATCTGCACCGGCCTCCTCGCCCTGTTTCTGGCGCTCGCAAAGCGGCGTGCCGAGCTGGTGCTCGTCGGCGCGGAGGAGACTCCGGGACGGCCCGTGCTCGAGGGGTACTCGCTCGCGCTCGTCGATCAGCTCGTCTCGGTCGTCGCCGCCTCGACCGTGATCGCCTACTCGCTCTACACCTTCACCGCGCGCGACTCGAAGGCGATGATGGCGACCGTGCCGTTTGTCGTCTACGGCGTCTTCCGCTACCTGCTCCTCCTGCACCGGGACGACCTGGGCGAAGAGCCGGAAACAGTGCTTCTGACCGACCTGCCGCTGCTGCTGACGACCGCCGCCTGGGCCGCGACCTCGGCCGCGATCCTGGCCTGGTCCTGAAATAGGTACGTCGCGAAGCGACGTACCTTAGGAGGCTTCGCCGATGCGGTAGACGGTCGCGCCCCTGGAGGCCTGGAGCGCCTCCTCGATGCGGCGAAGGCGTTCGTCCGCCGCGCGCCAGCCCGAGTCGACCAGGTCGACGAGCAGGCCGAGATCGTCCACCCGAGAGCCCCGCTCGGCGAGCAACTCGGTCTCGATCCGCTCGAGCCGCCGGATCGTCTGGTTGGAGAGCCCACGGACCTCCGCGAGCCGGCGCGACACCGGCCGCGCCTCGACTCGGATCCCGTCGCGGACCGCCTCGCCGACCCGGTCCGGCAGCGTCGACTCGAGCTCGGCGGCGGTGAGCGCGAGCGCCTCCACCTGGGTACGGGCCCGCTCGAGCGCCGCCTCGACGTCGGCCGGCTGCGCCTTGCCCGCGGCTGCGCCTGCCAACCGTTCGCGGGCGCGGTCGAGAGCGTCCTGATCCACGACCGCGACGATAGCGTGTCCGCCGGATGAAGTCATCCGAGCTCGAGTACGACCTGCCTCCCGAGCTGATCGCGCAGCGGCCCGCTGCTCGCCGCGACGGGTCCCGACTGCTCGTCTACGACCGCCGTGATCGGTCCGTCCGGCACCGCCTCTTCGCCGACCTTCCGGACGAGTTGGACGACGCAACCCTCACGGTCGTCAACGACTCGCGGGTCGTCCCGGCGCGGATCCCGATCGACCGGCCGCGGGGCGAGGTGCTGCTGCTCGAGGCTCTGGGCGAGGGGCTCTGGGAAGCGCTGGCGCGGCCGACCAGGCGGCTGCGCCCGGGAGGGCGCCACGGCCCCGTCGAGTTGGTCGAGCACCTCGGCGAGGGGCGCTGGCTGGTTCGTCTGGACGGGGACCCGGCCGGCGAGATGCCGCTTCCGCCCTACATCACCGAGCCGCTCGCCGACCCCGAGCGCTACCAGACCGTCTACGCGCGATCGTCCGGGTCCGCAGCGGCACCGACCGCGGGGCTCCACTTCACACCGGCGGTGCTCGGTCGGCTCGACGTCGAGCGCGTGACGCTTCACGTCGGCCTCGACACCTTCCGGCCGGTCGCGGTCGACGATCTGGCCGAGCACCGGCTGCACGGAGAGCGCTACGAGGTCGAGCCCGACGCGGCGGAGCGGATCCGCACGGCCGAGCGCGTGCTCGCGGTCGGGACGACGACGGTTCGGGTTCTGGAGACGCTGGCGCGGGGAGGTCCGCTCGCCGGCCGTACCGACCTGTTCGTCACACCGGGTTTCGAGTTTCGGCGCGTGGACGCCCTGCTGACGAACTTCCACCTGCCGCGCTCGACGCTGCTCGCGCTCGTGATCGCCTTTGCCGGCGTCGAGGAGATACGCGAGCTCTATCGGGCGGCGATCGCCGAGCGGTACCGCTTCTACTCCTTCGGCGATGCGATGCTTGTCCTATGAGGACATGTTATGCGCATGCTTTAATGTGTCTAGCATGGCAAAGATGATCCAGATCCGAAATGTGCCTGACGACCTGCACCGGCGCTTGAAGGTGCGGGCGGCCGAGTTAGGTCTGTCCCTCTCGGACTACCTCCTGCACATGGCCGAGCGCGAGGCGGGCCGGCCGACGATCGTGGAGCTCACCGAGCGCATCCGTCGCCACGGGCGCACCAAGCTGAGCGAGCCGCCGTCCGCAGAGATCAGGCGCATGCGCGACGCGGCTGGGTGATCGTCCTCGACTCCTCGGCCGCGGTCGATTACCTCGTTGGATACGAGCCTCAAGCGACATGGGTTGCCGGTCGGCTCCTGAGTGACCCCGACCTCCATGCACCGCACGTTCTCGATCTCGAAGTGATCGGGGCGGTTCGGCGCGCCACGCTGAGAGGAGAGCTTTCGCGCGCTCGCGCCCGACAGGTCATCTCCGATCTCATCGACCTCGACATCACCCGCTACCCCCACTTGCCGTTCATCCAGAGCATCTGGGCGGTGCGCGACAACCTCGCGGCGTCCGACGCAGCCTTTGTGACGCTCGCTGAGGCACTGGGAGCGACGCTCGTCACCACCGACCGTGCGCAGGCCGCGGCCCCCGGAACCCTGGCAAAGGTCGAGAGCTTCCCAAGGCCGGTCTGCTGAGACGCTGTCGATGATCGTGCTCGTACGGCCTGCGCGACGAGGCGGGAGGACACTCGTTGTCCCCAAGATTCCCGAGGAGATCGCTGCTGAAATCCTGCGCGAAGTCGATCACGACGGCTCTCGATGAGCTTTACCGTCACCGCCACCGACGGAGTCGCCCGCGCGGGGGTGCTCCGCACGGCGCACGGCGAGGTGCCGACCCCCGCGTTCATGCCGGTCGGCACCAAGGCGACCGTGAAAAGCCTCGACCCGGACGAGGTGCGCGGGGCGGGCGCCCACATCCTGCTCGGCAACACGTACCACCTCTTCTTCCGCCCCGGCGCCGACCTGATCGCCGAGCTCGGCGGCCTGCACGAGTTCATGGGCTGGGACGGGCCGATCCTGACCGACTCGGGCGGCTTCCAGGTCTTCTCGCTGCGCGAGACGATTGCCGCCGTCGACGACGACGGCGTGAGGTTTCGCTCGGTGTACGACGGCGCCGAGGCCCGCTTCACGCCGGAGCTCGTCGCCGGAGTCCAGGCGCGGCTCGGCTCGGACGTGGCGATGTGCCTCGACGTCTGTCCGCCCGCCGGTGTCGAGCGGGCCGAGCTCGAAGAAGCGGTGCGTCTGACGAGCGTCTGGGCGGCACGGCAACGCGAGGCGCCGCGTGCGCCCGGCCAGCTCGTCTTCGGGATCGCCCAGGGCGGCTCCGACCGCGAGCTGCGCGAGCGATCGATCGGCGAGATCGCCGCGCTCGGCTTCGACGGTCATTCCCTCGGCGGCCTCTCGGTCGGCGAGCCCCGCCCCGAGCTGCTGGCGACGGTCGAATGGGCGGCTCCGCTGCTGCCGGCCGACCGCCCGCGGTACTTCATGGGGATCGGCGACCCGGCCGGGATTCTCGGCGTGATCGCCCGGGGAATCGACATGTTCGACTGCGTTCTGCCGACGCGGATCGGCCGCACCGGAACGGCGCTCACCTCACGGGGCCGGCTCAACCTCCGCAACGCGACGTTCGCGCGCGATCCGCGCCCGCTCGACGACCGCTGCTCCTGTCCGGCGTGCACGCGGTTCTCGCGCGCCTACCTCCGTCACCTCGTCAACCAGCAGGAGCTGCTCGGGCTGCGCCTGCTCAGCCTGCACAACGTCCGCTTCCTCTGCGACCTGACCGCGGGCGCTCGAACGGCGATCGAGAACGGACGGCTGGCAGAATTCAGCGCGGAGATGCTGGCGACGATCGACGACGAACGATGAACAGCGGGTTCTTCGCCCTCGTCCTGCTGCTCCTCTTCCTGCTCTGGCTGATGCTCGTGCGGCCCCAGCGCCGCCGCCGGCAGGCCCAGCAGGCGATGATCGACCACCTGCGGATCGGCGACGAGGTGATCACCGCCGGGGGCTTCTTCGCGATCGTGCGTGAGATCTCCGACGACGAGGTCCAGGTCGAGCTCGGGCCGGGCACCGAGGCGCGCCTGTCCAAGCGCGCGATCGCCGCCGTGATTCCGATGGAAGACGAAGACGACGAGGCCCGGGACGCCGCCACAGCGGGTGCGGCGCCCGCCGAAAGCTAAGCTGACCGACCCAGCGTGCACCGTCGCCGTTCCCATCTGATCCTTGTCGGCCTGATCCTGGCCGCGCTGGCAGGCGTGGCCCTGCTCGCCGTGCCCGGATCGCCCGCCCACAAGAAGACCCATCTGGGGCTCGATCTCCAGGGCGGTCTCGAGGTCGTGCTCCAGGCGGTGCCGCCGAAGGGCCAGAAGGTGACCCAGCAGGGTCTCGACAACTCACTCTCGATCATGCGCGACCGAGTCGACAAGCTCGGCGTCTCCGAACCGGAGATCCGCAAGCAGAGCACCGATCAGATCGTGATCGAGCTTCCCGGCGTCAAGGATCCGAAGCAGGCGTTCGACCTGATCGGCAAGACCGCCCAGCTCGAGCTGTACGACCTCCAGGCCGACCTGACCGGCGCGTCGGTCTTCACCCAGGGCTTCGTCCGCAATCCCGTCGCAACGGCCAGCCTGTTCAACCTGCTTGCCGGCCAGCAGGCGAAGGCGAAGAAGGGCCAGCCGACCGCGTTCTACCTGTTCGGCAAGAACAAGCGGGTCCTCGCCGGGCCGGCGGCGACGCGCGCACGGCTCTTCACCGCGAAGAACCCGAAGATCCCGAAGGGCGGGAAGGTGTTCGCGGTTCCGGCCAAGACGGTGGTGATCACCTGCACGCCGACTCCGGAAAACGGCTGTCCCGGCAATGCCTCGGTCGGCCAGACCTACTACTACCTCTTCAAGTACGACCCGACGAACCCGGACGAGACGAAGCGCATCCCGGAGATGACGGGCGCCGACCTCAAGTCGTCCGGCACGCAGGCGGACTTCGACCAGTTCGGCCAGGCGATCGTCCGCCTGTCGTTCACCGGCAAGGGCAACAAGGCGTTCCAGCGGATCACCCGCGAGCTGTACCAGCGTGGGCGCCTGTACAAGCAGCCGCAGCAGTTCGCGATCGTGCTCGACCGCGACATCAAGTCGTTTCCCCAGATCGACTACACCGACGCGTCGCTCTCGAACGGAATCTCGGGCGGCGGCCAGATCACCAACATCGGCTCCTTCAACGAGGCGAAGCAACTCGCGATCGTGCTCCAGACGGGTGCCTTGCCGTACCAGTTCACCCAGCTCGAGCAGACCCAGGTCTCGGCCACGCTCGGCAAGGATTCGCTCAACCAGGCGAAGACGGCGGCGCTGATCGGCCTCCTGATCGTCGCGCTCTTCCTGCTCCTCCTCTACCGCTTCCTCGGCCTCGTCGCCGTGATCGGGCTGGGGATCTACGCCGCGTTCCTGTACGGCGTGATCCTGCTGCTGAACGTGACGCTGACGCTCCCGGGCTTCGCGGGGATGATCCTGACGATCGGTGTCGCGGCGGACGCGAACGTGGTCGTCTTCGAGCGGATCAAGGAAGAGGTGCGCGCCGGGAAGTCCGTGCGCGCGGCGATCAGCGCCGGCTACGCCAAGGGCTTCCACACGATTCTCGACGCGAACGTGGTCACCGCGATCACCGCCCTCGTCCTGTTCGCGGTCGCGACCGCCGGCGTGAAGGGCTTCGCGCTGATGCTCCTGATCGGGACGGTGATCTCGCTGGTCACCGCCGTCGCGGCGACGAGGGCGATGCTCGGCCTGCTCGCCGGCTTCAGGTGGTTCGACAATCCCGCGTTCATGGGTGCGAAGGGCCAGCAGCGCGGGCGCTGGCTCCAGATCGACTTCATGCGCCGCCGCCACCTCTGGTTTGCGATCTCCGGGGTGGTGATCGTTGTCAGCGCGATCTCGCTCGGGGTGCGAGGGCTCAACCTCGGCATCGACTTCAAGGGCGGCACCCAGGTCACGTTCAAGACCGATGCCTTCGTGGGGCTGCCGAAGGTGCGCGACCAGGCGGCTGCGATCGGGCGCAGCGACGCGGTCATCCAGGGCCGTGGGGCGTCGCGGGGAGAGTCGTACAAGCAGTTCCAGATCCGGACCAAGTCGCTGACGCCGGCCGACCAGGAGACGCTTTCGAACGACCTCCAGGAACGGCTGGGGGCGAAGTCGATCGGGATCAAGAACGTCTCCTCGAGCTTCGGCCGCCAGATCGCGAAGCTGGCGATCCTGGCGACGATCGTCTCGCTGCTGCTGATCATCGTCTACATCGCGATCCGGTTCGACTTCAAGTTCGCGTTACCGGTGATCGTCGCGCTGCTCCACGACATCGCGATCACCGTCGGGGTCTACTCGCTGAGCGGGAGCGAGGTGACGACCGCAACGGTCGCAGCTGTACTGACCGTGCTCGGGTACTCGATCTACGACACGATCATCATCTTCGACCGCGTGCGCGAGAACATCCCGCTGATGCGGCGCTCGTCGATCGCCTCGATCGTCAACGTCTCGCTGTGGGAGACGATCCGCCGCTCGCTGGCGACGACGCTGATCACCCTGCTGCCGGTCACGTCGCTGCTCCTCTTCGGCGGCGACACGCTGAAGACGTTCGCGCTCGCGCTGCTCGTCGGGATCGCCTCCGGTGCCTACTCGTCGATCTTCATCGCCGCGCCGCTGCTGACGATCTGGAAGGAGCGAGAGCCCGAGTACCGGCGGCGGATCGGCAGCGACGAGCTCGAGCACGGCGTCGGCGGCCAGGCCCAGGCAGCACTGGACCGGGCGGAGGCAGCGGCGGCCGCGGCCCCGGCCCCGGAGACGCCGTACCTGCCCGAGATCGAGCCCGCGCCCGTCGGCGACGGGGGTGTCTCGAAGTCGCAGGCGAAACGCGAACGGCGTCGCCAGCGCCGGAGCTCCCGCCCGCATGGCAGAGCCAGGTAAGCCCTCCGACACGATCGGACGGATCGCGCTGGCCGCGGTCGGCGCCGTCGCCTTGACGGCAGAGCGCCTCGACGAGCTGGCAGGCGATCTGAGCGAGCGTGGCGGGATGCGCCGCGACGAGGCGCGCCAGATGCTCGAGGACGCGCTCACGCGCTGGCGGGGTGACGCCACCCGGCTGGGCGAGCGCGCGGGCGAGAGCCTCGCGGGACTCCTGCGGCAGCTCGGCGTGATCACCAGGGAAGAGCACGAGGAGCTCGAGCTGCGCGTCGCCCAGCTCGAGCACCGGCTGCGGCTCGTCGAAGGGCCGCGGGCGATTTCCTAGGCCGGAAGGCCTCGCCTTCCGGCCTGTCACACTCTGCGCATGGCGCAGCCGGCGCAGCGCAACCTCGGGCGCCTCTCCGAGATCGCCCACGTCGCCGTCCGGCACGGGTTCGGGTACTTCTTCGAGACCCACAAGCTGACCGATCTCCTGCCGTGGCCACGCTCGGCCGGCGCGACGCTCGAGGCCGATGGGTCGCCGACAGCGCGCGGGCAGCACCTGCGAGAGATGCTCGACGAGCTCGGGCCGACGTTCGTGAAGTTCGGCCAGCTCCTCTCGACGCGGCCGGACGTGGTTCCGCCGGACATCATCGTCGAGCTCAGGGCGCTCCAGGACGACGTCACGCCGTTCCCGTTCGCCGAGGTCGAGCGGGTCGTCCGCGGTGAGCTGGAGCTGCCGGTGGAGAAGCTCTTCCTCGAGTTCGAGGAGACGCCGATGGCCGCCGCGTCGATCGGCCAGGTGCACCGCGCCGTGCTCCCGAACGGCAAGCGGGTCGCAGTCAAGGTGCAGCGTCCGGAGGCGCCGCGGCAGATCGAGGCCGACCTCGCGCTGCTCTACCAGGCCGCCCGCATCGCCAAGGATCGCGTCCGTGCGCTCGACTTCATCAACGCGCGCGATCTCGTCGACGAGTTCGCCCGCTCGATCCGCCAGGAGCTCGACTACCGGCTCGAAGCTCGCAACGCGCAGACCTTCCACCGGCACTTCGCCGGACACCCGCACGTACGCATCCCGCACGTCTACTGGAGCTACACGCGTCAGCGGGTGCTGACGCTCGAGCTGCTCGACGGCCCGCAGCTCGCCGACCTCGAGCTCGACGGCTACTCGCTCGACGAGCGCCGCCGGCTCGCGTACCTGATGGCGGAGGCCTGGATGACGATGATCTTCCGCCACGGGTTCTTCCACGGCGACCCGCACCCGGCGAACATCCTCGTGCTCGGCGCCGATCAGGTCGGCCTCGTCGACTTCGGCCAGGCGGGGAAGCTCTCCGACGACGACATGTCGAAGCTGACCGCGCTGTTCATCGACGCCGCCGAGGAGAACGTCGATGCTCTCGCCAGGCGCCTCGGTGACCTCGGTGTGCGCTACGAGCGGGCACGCGAGGCGGAGCTGACCGCGGAGATCCGCGAGCTGTACTACAAGTACTACGGCGCGCGGCTCGCGGAGATCGACCCGCTCCAGGTGATCCGCGAGGGCTTCGCGCTGATCTACTCGCAGAACCTGCGGCTGCCGACGCGGTTCGTCCTGCTCGACAAGGCGATCGCCACGCTCGGCTCGGTCGGCATCGAGCTGTATCCGGACTTCAACGTCTTCGAGGTTGCGAAGCCGTACGCACGCGACCTGATGCTGCACCGCTACACCCCGCAGCGGATGCTCGGCCGGGCGCGCAAGGAGGCGCGCGCGGTGACCGACGTGCTGCGGAGCGCTCCGCACCAGGTGCACGAGGTGCTCGAGCAGATGCGGCACGGCCAGCTCGAGATCGGCTTCGTACACAAGGGCCTCGACGAGCTCGCGCACAAGCTCGACGTCGTCTTCAACCGGCTGGTGGTCGCGCTCGTCGTCGCCGGCGGGTTGATCGGGTCGAGCCTGATCGGGATCTTCGCCAAGAACGGGCCTCACGTTCTGGGCCTGCACGTGATCTCGCTGATCGGATTCGCGCTTTCCGGGGTGCTCGGGGTCTGGCTGATGATCGGAGTGATCCGCTCGGGCAGGCTTTGAGCACGGGGGAAACCATGTTTCTAGCGTGGGGGGAAACCATGTTTCCCCCATGGGCCCCCTTCTTCTTGGTGTGCACTGGCCGGCCGTATCGGGGCTGCGCTCGGGCGAAGCCCGGCTCCGCCTGCCGGCGGCCGCGACCAGTCAAGGTCGGTTGCGGACGGCTGTTGAGAGCTCGTCGCAGAATTGCGCGAATGGACATCTAGGCGCGCGCATTGCGGGGCGCTACCTTCGGCTCATGTCCGCTGCCCTGATCGTCGCCGAGCCGGAGACCGCGACACGGGGCTTCCTCCAGCGGCACCTCGCCGACGACGGTTTCGAGGTGCTGGCGGCGAGCGCCACCGGCGAGGCGCTCGACCTGGCCGAGCGTGTCCGGCCCGACCTCGTCCTCGTCGGCGAGCTCGAGCTGTGCAGCCGGCTGCGCGAAGGCGAGCCGGGCCGCTCGTGGAACCGCGACGTGCCTGTGATCCTCCTCGGCCACGAGCAGGCGGACAGCGTCGATCGTGTGCGCGCGCTCGAGCGGGGTGCGGACGACTACCTCGACCGGCCGTTTGCGTACGAGGAGCTCCGGGCGCGGATCCACGCCGTGCTGCGGCGTGCGGCGCCCCGGGCGGGCGACCTGCTCGAGGCCGGGGAGATCGAAGTCGACCGCCCAACCCGCTGCGTGCGCGTCGCCGGTCGCCGTCTGCTCTTGCCTGCGAAGGAGTTCGAGCTGCTCGCAAAGCTGGCCGAACAGCCGACGCGCGTGTTCACGAAGGAGGAGCTGCTGCGTAAGACCTTTACAACGCATATCTGAGGATATACCGTTAGAGCTGTGGTCCAGGATCGTCTGGATGGGTATGTCCGGGTCAGTCGCGTTGGCGGCCGCGATGGCGAGTCCTTCATTTCCCCGAGGGTTCAAAGGGAAAAGATTGAGGCGTGGGCCAGGCTGCACGATGTAACGCTTGGCGAGGTCGTCGAGGAACTCGACGTGAGTGGTGGCATAGCGCCAGGCGACCGGAAGCTTGAGCGACTGCTCGGGCGTTGCGAGTCCGGCGTGAGCGGGGGCATCGTCACGTGGCGGATCGATCGTTTCTCGCGCTCAGCCGCCGACACACTTCAGGCCGTGAAGCGATTGCAAGCGTGCGGTAGCCGTCTGGTCGGGGTGGACGACAGTGTGGATACGGATTCGCCGGGCGGCAAACTCATCCTGACCGTCCTCGCGGGTCTCGCCGAGTCGCAGCTAGACGCGGCACGCGAAAACTGGCGCACCGCGAGGCGGGAGGCCAGCAAGCGCGGGGTCTACCTCACCGGGCACACGCCGACGGGCTACGTTCGAGGCGACGACGGCGGGCTAGTCCCGGATCCAGCCGCTGCCGCGACGCTTGAAGCCGCGTTCCGGCTACGCGCTGACGGTGGCTCGTTCCAAGAGGTCGCCGATCTGCTAGCAGACGCCCGCGTCCTGCCAGCCGCAGGAGTGCGGAAGGACGGCGTGACGCGGACGCATTGGAGCCGCGAGGGAGCGCGCCAGCTGCTGCGAAACCCCCTGTACAAAGGCGAGCCGCATGGAAGCAATGTGGGCGCAGCGATCAGCGGCATCGTGAAGCCGGAACTGTGGGCAGCGGCGAACTACCCGACGCGCGCATATGCACGGGGGAATGGCCGGACTCGGGCGTTGCTCGTCGGGCTGGCGGTGTGCGGCGGCTGCGGTCACGCGCTACATGCCACTGGCAGAGGGCCGAGCTACAGCTGCCGTGGCAGCTTTGCCAGCGGGAAGTGCCCGGCTCGCGCGGTCGCACAGTGCAGCCGCGCGGACGACTACGTTCTCTTCCTGCTCCAGCAGCCGGAGGTGCAAGAGCAGATCTCGTCCTCGGTCGGCAGCAGCGAGGCCCGGTATATCTCTGCGCGAGATGCTGTTGCGCAGGCGGCGTCGGAGCTGGAGGCGTTCGTAGTGACAGGCTCAGTCATCGCCGACGAGAAGCTTTTCGTCCGTGGCATCGAGGCTCGCCAGGCGGCACTGGATGAGGCGCGCCGGACGCTGTACGAACTGGACGACCCCGGCGTTCCCGAGGGCATAGAGGTGATCTACGTCGGCGGCAAGCCCCTGCTCTTGGAGGGGTGGGACGAGATGGGAATTGACCGCCAGCGGCGGCACCTCCGAGGACTCATCTCAAAGGTCGTGATCCGCAGGGCAGATCCGGCGCACCGCAAGCATCAGCCGATCGAGGAGCGCGTGGAAGTCCTCTGGCGCTGACCTAGGCACGTTCAACATCTGACGAATCTGCAAGGATCAGCCGGGTCAAAAGCGAAAGCGCCGCCAGAGGGCGACGCTTTCGTGGCGAGCGAGCGGCCTGCTACCGCTTCTTCGTCGCCTTCTCGCGCTGTGACAGCGCAGAGCCCGCGGCGGTCTTGGACGCCTTCGACGTTCGGCCGTCGCGGAGCACCTTCGAAGCGGCCTTGGCCGCCCGCGGGCTCGTGACCTTTTTGGCCATTGTTGCCTTCCCTTTCTCCTGCTCCGGCTGGCGGGACCGCCGTACGTCGGCAGGACCACCGAGTGTAGGGGTCGGTCCGGTCGGCTCATGGGGTCGAACCACCGACCAGCCAACCTGGCGCGTCGAAGAGTACGCACGGCATCGGACAGAGCGGTCTGTTGTCTTCCTTGCCAACGCTCACAGTCTAGGTTACTCTGAGATGGGCTAGGTGTTGTCATATCGGACGACACCAAGACCCAAGGAGGAGTCATGGCAGCGAAGAAGACCGAGACAGAGCGTCTCGCCGACGCGCTGGTCAAGGGCCTGCCCGTCGAGGCGGGCAAGGTCAGGGATCAGTACAGCTTCAACCTCAAGCGCGATCGCAAGACAGTCGCCGAGGTGCTCGCGCGCAAGTCACGGCTGCGCCTTAACCTGACCGAGGCGCCGGCCGCGAAGCAGCTCAAGGCGCTGAAGATCGCGGCCGAGCCGGTCAGGGTCGCTAAAGGCGAGTCGCACACCGGTGGGCGTTGGGGGTTCGGCCTGGTCGTCACGGAGGAGAACTTTCCCGCCGCTCGGAAGCTCCTCGAGGAGGTGGCCGGGACGTGACGATCGAGCAAGAAGAAGGACACACTCCACTTGGCGGTACGCGGACGGTGACCGTCTACATCGACCTGGAGACCGGGGCCGAGGCGGACAAGGCCGAGGCTACCGGCGCAATCGTCTCGGAGTACGACGCGGACGGACGCTGGCTCGGGGAGTCCGTGCTCCGGATCGCGGCCGCTGAGGGTAGCCCCGGCGAGGGTCGGGAGGCGCCGTGAGGGTCGTCGGCTACACGCGGAGGAGCAAGGGCGAGACCACGGCCCTGGGCCTCGTCGCCCAAGCGGAGGCGATCCGAGCTGAGTGCAGCCGCCGGGGATGGGAGGTCGAGCTTCGAGAGGAGATCAAATCGGGCGGCCGCGCCTGCAACCGGCCGGTGCTCGCCGCGATCCGCGCGGAGCTACGTCGGGGAGACATCCTCGTTGTGGCGAAGCTCGATCGACTCACCCGGTCGATGGTCGACTTCGCCGACATCCTCGCCGAGGCGCAGCGGCGGGGCTGGACGCTGATCGTGCTCCAGGAGGGATTCGACCTCACCACTGCATCCGGGCGGGCGATGGCCGGCATGCTCGCCGTGTTCGCGCAGTGGGAGCGAGAGATCATGGGCGAGCGAATCAAGACCGCGCTGGAGGCGAAGCGAGCGAGCGGCTGGGATCCGCGCAAGCTGCCCGCGATGGTGCACGATGAGATCCGGCGGCTGCGAGACGAGGAGCGTCTCAGCCAGCGGGCAATCGCGTGCCGGCTCGGTCACACGCGCCGGACGGTCGCGGCGTCTCTAGCGAGGTCAGGCTAGACCGGGCTCACCCCGGCGGGTTCGTCACCGGAGGCGCTCCAGGGGGGCGCCTCCGCCGTGATGCGGGGAAGCTTTCCGGAGCGAAGGTCGCGCTCCCAGCTGCGAGCCGTGGCCTTGCTCTCGGTCACGAACACCGCCACCGCCGGAAGCTCGGGGCAGCGGATCTCCCCTAGGACGGCGGGCTCACCCCGCACCGGCGCGTAGACGTAGACGCTCACCGGCCAAGCACCGGTTTGAGCGGGACAGTGATGCCAGATCCAGCCGGCGTAGCCGCAGACGCAGCGTCGGGAACCTTCTCGGCGAGTAGCGCGACGGCGGCGCGCAGCCGGATCTCCTCGCGCTCCGAGACCAGCAGCTTGCGCAGCGTCTCGACCGCGCCGGGTTCGGGCGCCGTCTCGGCAAGCGTGGCCTCGGCGAGCTCGCGCATGCCGGGCTGCTTGAGTGAGTTGCTCACCGTCCGCGTCGAGCAACCGAGCAGCCGAGCGATCTCGGTGCGGCTGAAACCCTGGCCCCGAAGCCGCGCGACACGCTCCGGATCGACCTTCCGCCACCGTGTCGCGTATTGTGCTTTGGGCTCGATCTTGGCATTCGCGGCCACCCAGCGATCGTACTCAGATGGCCCGCTCTGATTCACCAGCGTGCCCTCTAGTGCACCACCCCCTTCACCTGCACCTGCCACATCACCGGCCTGTGGCACCGTCGCAGAAACCCTTACAGCGACTGGTGTTGTGCCTATCCACTTGCGTAGGCACCAGAGGTGCTCGCCACCGCGGTTCCTCGGTGACCAAGGGAAACGGGACGAGGCTCGTCACCCGGTAGACAGCTGGTGGCAGTGTGCGCGCCAGCTAACAGGCGACGCCTGGCCCCACACCACCGCCGGCGAGTACATCGCCGACAATCCCAACGATAAGGGGCCCGCCGAGCGCATTGCGTGATCTTCGCGCGCGACTGCGGCGTGTGCCGTTGTCCCTTTTCGCCGTGGTCCACCTGCTCTCTCGGTGCCCTGACAAAGGCTGACTGTCTGGTTGCTGTCTATAGGAGTTAGACACCGTAGACAGCTCAGAAACCGTTGATAGATGGGCGTTCTCAACGCCCTAGCCTCGGCTGTCTGCTGTCTGAACCCTATAGACAGCAGACAGCTAGACAGCTAGTCACTGGCCGTTTCTGTCTCGTCTGTTGCCACCGGCCCGAAGGTGTACGGCGTGTAGTCGGTGTGCTTCACCGCCAGGCCCTCGGTCACCAGTCCGTTGAGCCGATCCATCGCCACCTGGCGTGACTTCCCGATCGCGGTCGCGAACTCGACTGCCGTCACGGGGCACCCCTTGTCGATCACAAGCTCGCGGAGCTTCAGCAAAGCCCAGAAGAGCTTGCCCTCCGCCCGCTTCTCCGCGTCGGCCTCGCCATCCACCGCCGGATCGTCCGTTGAGATGTAGTCGGTTCCGTCGGCCAGCAGCTCAACCGTGCGCTGCCAATTCACACTCCGCAGCCGTCCTCGCGCGGTAAGCCGCCTCTTGCGCGAACCGCGACCTCCCACACGCTCGATGTCGAGGATCACATCCGCGGCGCCCGCCAAGGCCGTGCCGCCGCGTCCCTTGTTCTCGATCGTGTCCCGACCCTTCTTGTGGTGATGGTCGTAGATCAGCGACAGCCCGGCTGCTCGACAGGCGGCCTGGAGCCGCTCGACCGCGCGAGCAAGCTCGACGCCGCTCTCATCCTGGATTCCGGCGAGTCGAGAGATGTTGTCCGCGAAGAGGACGCCGTGCCCGTCAGCTACTGCCTCCGCAACCACGGCTGCGATTTTCTCCTCCCACGCTCTTCCCGCCAACTCGTAGTCCATGATGACGCGCGCTCGTCCCAAGCCGAACGCCTCGATCTTTTCGCGCACCGATTCGACAGGCTCTTCGGTGATGATCAGCGCGGTCACGGCGCTGCCCGACTCACCGAAGACTGTCCGCTGCTCGCGCGCGAGACGCGAAAGCAGGTAATACGTGAACGTCCCCTTGCCGGCGGTCTTCTCACGGCCGGCGATCTGGAGCGTCCAGCCTTTCACCAGCAGACTCGGGACAAGCCAGTTGATTTCCTCTGCGGCCAACGACAGCAGTTCCTCGACGGTCATGCCGAGGCGCTTGCGCCGCGTCTCATCGCCGGTCTCGACCTTCTCTGCTGCGGGCGCAGTGAAGGCGGACTCAAGCAGCGCGCGAGCGTCAACGTCGCACGCCGTCGATGGCGAGTCGAGTCTCTCTGCAGAGAGTTCTGATTCCGGCGCGTTGTCCTCAATCGAGGACTCGTCGGGAGAGGCGTGCTCGCCGAGGGCGTCTAGCTCTTCACCCGTGGAAGAAACTGCAACTGCCTGCGTGGCCATGTCGGCTCCATTCGATCGTGCAGCCGACCGGCTCCTCCTAAGAGCGGTCGCTCGTACGCGGTGAAGGCTGCGGTTTTCATGAGTCCTGACAATGGTATCGCCGGTTTCAGTCCCGCCTCGCGATTGCTGCCGAGACGCCTCGGGCTTCCGAAGAAGCCCGAGGTTGACCATGAAGACCGCTTTGCCGACGGAAGAGTCGACAGGAAGTATCTTACCATGACTGTAGGCAATCCTGACAACGCCACGGTAAGATTTCGACGATGGCTCCTTCTTCGAGTGGACGACCCTGGAGGGTAATCAAGCTGGCTTCCGGTGAGCGACGAGCCTGGTTCCCGCGCACTGGCGCCGTGCGCGTCCTCGACTTGGAGCGGTACCCGCATTGTGTCCGACCCACGCTCCACCTCCTCGAGGAGGCCGGCTACATCACGCCGCACCGAAGCCGCAACCAGCGCGGCTACGTCCTGCCGCCGGAGTGGGACCTAAACCACGTTCTGCTGCTCGCCCGCTACGGCCGCGGGCTCCGCTACGACGCGAGCGAGAGAAGCTAGCCATTCCGCGCTCAGCGCGCCTCGCAACCCTGTGCTAAAACGTGGTTCTACTGCGGGTTGGCAGCCGTGGGTTGGACGGAGAGAGCGCTCCGCAAAAACCGCGCAAGAGCCAGGTTCGAAAGAGCGGCGCAGCACGGAGGCCGCCTCACCTGACATAGCCCCGTTTGGGCATCTACCCGTCAATTGGTTGTCAGGTGGCCGCACGCACCAAACCGTGCGGAGAACTGGAGGTCCTGTTCTGATGGCTCGTGAGTACAAGTACAACTCCGTGGTCGATACCTTCGACCGCGCGACCTACCCGGTCGACGGAGGCGTGAGCGCGGTGAACGGCGGCATCGGAGTGACGATGTCCGTGCACGCGGTCGGCTCCGCGGAAGGCCCGATGCCGAGCGTGCAGTTCTACACGCCCGAGTTCGTTCCGCTGCGGTGGGACGACGACAACGGCCCGATGAGACCTGCCGGGGCAAACGCACTCGTCCAGCTCTCGCAGGCGATCCTCAAGATGAACCAGTCCGCGTGGCGGCGGCACGTGAAGTTCGTCCTGAAGTACGAAGCCCGTGGAGAGTGCGCACTTGATCGCGTCTCGACCTCGGATCTCTTCGCGGAACTCCAGCGACGCACGACGATCTAGGGAAGGGAAAAGCCGGGGAGTCGCCAGCCGACGGCGAGACCCCGGCAGTATCCGGGGAGCCCGGCGTTTGTTTCCTCGGCGGGCCTAGATGGGCTGCGGCGCCCCGCCGCACCGGGAGGAGACAAACCCGGGAATCGCAAGAGCGGGGCGCCGCGGTCGCGCGGCTGTCAGCGCGCGATTTTCAAATGCTTTCTCCGTGACGGGCGGCAGCTTTCTTGAGCGCCGTGCGGAGCGCACAGGCTGGCTCGCGCCGACGGCGGCGCCGATGCCGGGCCGAGGATGCGAGCGACTGCTTGAGTCGGGACTCGACCGTCTGCTGTTGTCCAATCCGCATACACCGGAGATTGTACTGCGAGTACAATCATGTCTACAAGATGGGCAACGAGAAGCTGATGAAGGATGCGCTCGCCGCGATCCAGACGCTCAAAGTCGAGAACGAGCGGCTGCGGGGCGAGCTGGAAAAGAATCGCGGAAAGGAGCCGGCAGCTCTCGGCGAGGCGATCAAGAAGTCACTCGCGAATCCGACATCTGCTCCCTACCACGGCCGGTTCGCGCCAGGCGCGGCTGAGGTCGCGAAGGCGCAGAACGAGGCCGCCGAGCAACGCCGGGCAACGGATCGGGAGATGCTCCAGCGGGCCAGAGGACTGCGACCGTGATGGTGTTCGCCGCCGGCAGCGACGGCGAGCAGGCACAACTGTGAACTCGGTCGCGTACATCGAGCAGGAGATCGCCAAGCTCGAGGAGCACGACGAGCTCTACGGCCTGGGCAGCAAGGGCAAGGCCAGGCTGGAGCACTTCAAGAAGGACCTTCAGGCCGCCCAGTACCAGGAGCGGCGAAACGCCGCCGAGGCAGCCCGAACCCTCGCGCAGCGCTACGAGGAGTACGAGTCCGCGCTCGATGAGAGCATCGCGGCGCTCAGGTCGTACGTCGAAGCGCGCGAGCAGACAGCAAACCGCGCAGCCTCACTGGAGGCAGCGAAGCGCCTCGCCCGCCCGCTTGGGGTTGAGATTCCGCCGGCCGACTCTTTCGGCCACCGGGCCACCGTGAATACGCCCGAAGGACACGCGATCCGCCAGCTGCGCGACCGTGCGCTCGCCGTCGTCGCGGGAAGCTGGTAGCCGTGGCTGAGCAGGAGGGGCTCGCCGTCAAGCTTGAGAAGCTCGCCATCGGCGAGGTCTCCGGCGTGGATCGCCCCGCCAACGGAGCGGACGGCTGGTTGGTGCTGAAGGGCGCCCGCGATGCTCAGCCTCTGCTCAAGGCTGCCTGGCACGGCGACACCCTCGCGCTGGCGATCCAGGGCGGTGGCGCTGTGGTGTACGGGCCAAGTGGCGCTCGTACCGACTTCGACGCTGACGGCGTCTGCAAGACCTCGTCCCCGGCGCACCGTTCGCCGACCACCGCCGGGGGCGAGTCACCTCCGCGCTCCAACCAGGCACAGCCGCGTGACGCCAACGGACAGTTCGCAGCGCGCTCGCTGTTTCGTGACGTCACCCCCGCCCCGACGAAGGTCGGCGGCGACTTCTTCCCGTAACGCCAACGGACGGCTTTCGGTCGCGACCCTCGTTTCTCTGTCGTCCTTCACCTACATCGCGACGTGATTGCGCGCACGCGCCCCGCAAGCTAAGCGATTCGACTAGTCCCCTCCCTGGCGTGGGGACTCGGCTAAGACTGCAAGTGCGCGTCCGCCGAACATGAGGAGCAGAACCAATCCAGCCGCGACCTGCCCAATACGCCAGGCGCCGAGGACGTTGAAGGTTGCCAGCAGCGGAATGGTTAGCACTCCGACAAGTCCGCCGATTCGCACCGCAATCGCAGCAGCCTGCGGCAGGTCGTTGAGAACGCGACTTACTCGCGGGCGAATCGGAAGTACGGTTAGAAGCATGAAGGCATAGAAGATCGTGCCGAGAATCGCGAGAGTCTCAAGATCGTCCAGCTTCCGCTCTTCGAGAAGGGCGTCGAACGCGAGCATCTCGGCGACCATCGTTCCCGAGAAGAAGCCGATGAACCAAACGCTGTCGGCTAAGGACTCGGACTTCTCCGGTGGCTCATTGAAGTACTTCGTTTCAAAGATGACGGCCACCAACAGCAGTGGCATGATCTCGGCGGCAACAACGTAGAACTCCGCTCCCTTGAACATGTGCTGTGCTGGAGGCTACGTGGCCCCTCGGATGGCTGCGTCGAGGTCAGGCGATGCCGGAGCCATCGGTTGCGTAAGCTGTTTGAGTACTGCCACACAGGGCGAACTAATGGGTCTGGGGCTGAACGCTGCTCCACCCGCTTGTATTTCGTCGCACTTCTACCAGAACGCGACACTACGCCCCGGCGCGGACAGGTCGAACAGAATCGCCGCGCCGCGTTACTCTCGATTAGCGGTCCCACTCCAAAGTTGCCCGCCCGACCGGAATCCCGTCCAGCCGCCGCGGAACCTCCAGGAGGGCCGTCGGGTCCATTTCGCCGATCCGCCCGCGGAGAGGATTCACGGCGAGCGCGAGGATGTGCCCGGCTCGAAGCAACCGCTCCTCACTAAGGGTCAGTCCACAGACGCCGTCGCCGCCGGAAATCTTCAGTTCGACACCTGTTAGGCGCTCGCTTTCGAGTTGGCGAAGGAAGGCATCGATGCAGCGCGTCGTGAAGGCCACGTTGAGGAAGCGGGGTCCGACGTCCGGTAAGACGGTGACCTCCACCCACTCTCTGGTGCTCGTCTCAAGCCCACGCTCCTCGAGCCAGCGGCGAACGAGTTCGCTGCTCGCGTCGATGGCGCCCGGGACAAACTCAAGAAAGCGGCTCTTCCCAAGCTTGGCCTTCGTATTGTTGTCCACCCGCCGCCACTCGCCGGCATCCATCGCCGGGAAGCGAGCAAGCAAGCGAACCGGCACGATGCTCGGCTGTGTCGGAGTGCGTTGAACCAACTTACCGCTTTGGTTCTGGTCACTTTGGCCTACTCCTTCGACGATCGTTGCCGTGGAGTCGGCGCTCGCTCAATTCGGCCGCAACGTCCGCGCGGCGCGGCTCGCCCGTGGTTGGACGCAGGAGGAGCTCGCGCACCGGACGGGTCTCGCGTCGGTTCAAATCAGCAGGATCGAGCGCGGCCGGCGAGAGGTCAGGATCACGACCCTGCTCCGGTTGATCGGAGCACTCGGCGTTTCCGCGGACGAGCTGCTACACGGCCTTTGAGCGGCCGGGGTGAGGTCAGGATCACTGCCCCATGTCGTTGCCGTCACGGTCGATAACCGCGATAGCACCAGTGGCTCCGCACAGCTCCGTTGCCAGCAGCACGGCCGAGCCGCTATTGTCGCCCTCGTACTGACCCGGCTCGACTGTCGTCTTCACCATCCAGACGAAGCTGTTGTAGTCGTTCAGCGGGTCAGCCTCGTAGCTGACGTCCGTGACGAGGGACGCAACGTCGCTCTTCATTAGGCAGGCGTATACGTCCGTGCTCGATGCCGATGCCGGTGTCTGCTCGTCCTGGGACGGTGCCTTGGAGTTGGAGCCGCCGCAGCCAGATAGAGCGATCGCCACTGATGCCAACAACGCGACCGTCAGGATTCTCTTCACGCGGCCCGTCATCCTGCACAGACCCTTCCCCGCTGCGTAACTTTCGGCATCAGGAGTTTCCCCGAAAAAGACGGCCACCCGCCCCCACTCGGGCCGTCCGGATAGGGATCGTACCCGACCTCCCCCGTCGTACTTCCACCATTCTGCGACGAGGGACCTCGAGGCTGGGGCGAGGGGCGAACTCTCGCCGCTTGGATTTGGACTGTCTGGGACGAGGCACGAGCAAGCAACGCGACCCGGGCCTGTCACCACCTACGACCGGCCCGCTCGGTTGACTAAGAGCGGAAGTGGCAGGAACACGCTACTCCCCGCTGTGAACGAAATCAGTTACGTGAAGCGACCGTCGGCGCGCTCAGAATAATTTGCAAACGTCGGGAACCGTGTTACCTTGAACGAAGCCGCCGCCAGTGGGGCGGCGGGAC
Organism: uncultured Actinomycetes bacterium; assembly: GCA_963803325.1. Classification (GTDB taxonomy): domain Bacteria; phylum Actinomycetota; class Thermoleophilia; order Gaiellales; family Gaiellaceae; genus DATBLE01. The sequence continues at coordinate 1,082,985 of CAWDLU010000001.1, forward strand.
GAAGCCGAGACGGAGAAAGCGAACCAAGTTCGCGCCCCTGCGTCGAAGCGGAGGAGGTCACAAAATGAGCGTCAATACGGCCGAGCCGGCTGCGGTCGGCATCACCTCTCCACAGGACTTCCGCCCTGACAAGGGGCGGCTCGAGATCATCCCGGCGCGGGAGCTCCACGTCATCCATGCGATCCAGCGCCGGCCAACGCACTCGCGGGTGCGCAAGTTGTTCACCACCTGGAATGACGAGATGGTCGATCTGCTGCACGTCGCCCGCATCACCGACGGCGAGTACAAGGGCCGGCTGCACATCACTGATGGCGGCACGAGGTGGGCGGCGAAGGTGGAGAACGGCGACGAGGATTACCCGTTCGTGTGCTGGGTGCGCGACATGACATTCGTAGAGGCAGCACAGCGCTTCCTCTGGCTGAACGGCGAGAGCATGCGCCCGAACGCCTTCTCCCGCTTCGCGGTAGGAGTGCGTGCCGGCAGGCCGGAAGCCCTAGCCGTGAAGCAGGCGCTCGACGCACTCCATCTCGTCGGGAGTCCAGGCAGCTCGACTTACGGCGGCGAAGACGAGCCCGGCGAGTTTGCCGCCTTCGCTGCCGCTGAGCGGATCGTGAAGAAGGAGTACGAGACAACGGACGACTGGGACGCGGCTTCGGAACTCCTCCGCTGGTCGATCGACATCGGCCGCCGTGCCTATCCGCAGCACGGTGACCGGGCGACGGCCATCGGCCACGACGCCGACTTGATTCAGTCGCTGGCGACGATCGCCACGCTCAACCCGGGCCTGCGCGGCGACGCCCAGAAGGAGTCAAACCTCCTCAACGGGATCACCACCTGGTACTACCAGAGCGAAGCGAAGACGAGGCTCTTCGAGCCCGGTCAGCGGATGAAGCCGGAGCAGTGGCGCGTGGCGACGTTCGCCGCGACGAAGAACGCGGGCGGCTCGGGCTCGCGCGGCACCCAGATGGCCCGCCAGATCGTGCTCAATCACAACCAGAAGATGACCCCGCACCTGAAGGCACCGCCAGCGCCGAGGCGCTAACAGCTCGATTCGCGGGGGGGCTGGAGCGATCCGGCCCTCCCCCGCTTCACATCCGCTGGAACGTGAAGATGATCTCCTGCTTCATCCGGGTCGCGAGCGTCCCCGTCGAGGTTGTCGGCGGTGGCAGATAGCGATGCTGCGCCGGAAGGGGCCGCGGCTTCTTCTCAACCAGTTTGAAGCCGTACCTCCTGACCGTCTCCGCGCAGATCTTGGAGTTGGAGATTGGGACGCCCTTGAGCTGCGAGTCCGCCACGACCATGACGAGATACCCGCGCCGCTTCGTCACGCGCGCGAGCGACCGGGCTAGCCTGTCCATGTCGTCGGCGAAGTGCAGCACCATGCCCTGGCGAGCCGGCGGCAGGTCGGTCATGCGAGAGACGGCCGTCTCCGCGATCTTCTGGACCTCGGGCGTGACGCCGTCGATCCCCCGCGCAACGCCAACAGACGCGGAGCGGATTCCCCGCAGCGCACCGGCGGTCCAGCCCATCCAGATCAAGCTCAGCCTGTGGCCGCGGATGTAGTCGATCGCGTTCAGGTACGGAGGCGAGGTGACACACAACGCCACCGAGCCTGTTGGTACGAAGCTCAGACGGCGTGCGTCGGCGCGCCTGATGCTCGGCCGATGCTGCTTGCCAGCCGTCCCGACTACCGCCTCAACCTTCTCCGCTGCCTTGATGAACGCGCTGAACACGTCGTAGTCGTTCACGTCCGCGACCCGGTGGGGCCGGCTGTGAGATGTGTCGCGGGCGAGCGAGGCCCCCATCTCCTTCGTGACGATCATGCGGCTAAGCGCCACACGTAGAGGGTCGTCGGTGCGCGGCCGGTTGATCAGCACCCGCGCGATCCTTGACAGGTCTTCCGCCTGCGGCGGCGCGAACCAGTAATCGATGAACTCGCGCGTCTCGTCGTCCTTCTGGGCCCACTCGGGAAGCTTCGGGCTCAGGCGGTACGCCTGTTCAAGCACCGCCTCGGCCCGATCACCGAGGTTCTTCGCCCAGGCGCCGTGGCACGCCGTCCGGGTCATGATGACGGCGAGCGGGTCAAGGTCAGCGCCGATCCCCACACGGCCGGCCTCGGCCGCGAGCCGAACGACGGTCCCGGAGCCGCACATCGGGTCCAGGACGGTCGCGCCGGACTTGGTCAGCAATTCGATCTTGTCCAGCGCGATCTCTGGCGCCATGCGAGCGGGAAAGGGGTGAACGTGCTTGCGCTGGGGCGTCGCGCTCACCGCTGAGGCTGCCATGCTCCGAAGCCTACGGGGCCGATCGGTTGGACGAACACGCGTTCGCATTCACGTATATTCGGCGCCGGCGGGCATGTCCCTCCTGGCCAACTAGCCAGGGCGGCGCGCACACATAGCCTGCGGGCGGGCCGGGTCGCGTTGCAGCGTCCATGGCGTTTGGCTCGCAGCCCGGCCTACGACTTGAGTCTGTCGATCCCGGGACTGATAACTCGCTCCAGGATCGTCACGTGCTCTGCCCCCGAGTCGCCAAGGATGTTCTCGTCGATGACGAACACGGACTGCGCGAGGGCCGCCGCAACGACGGTCTTCACCTCTGGCTCCTGACCGGCGACCATCCGGTTGAACGTCGAGAGCGCGCTGGCCTTGTTCCGGGCGACGACCTCCATGTGGCGGTGTGCGCGGAACTGGAGAGAGAAAGTTCCGGATGACAAACAGCCCCAGGCCAATCACGAGCAGATCGAGGAAGATGTGGGAGGCGATCTGGGCGTTCGTCGCATTGTCTGGCGGCTTCGTGCGGTAGATGAAGACCACGCCCGCAACGCCCCCGATGACGACCCAAGCCAGGAGGGCCGCCAGCCACCGTTTCCAGGCCGTGGCGTGCACTTCGGCTTCCGCCTCAAAGTCGGCGGAGAGCTTGGTGGTGCCCGATTCGCCGAGCAGTTCTCGCTGGGCCTCGACCAATGGACGAAGCTGCGCGAACTCCTGCGCAGTCGCTTGTAGTTGCCCGAACGTCTGCCGAAGCGCATTGACCTGCTCCTCGGAAAGGCTGGCGGACTCCTCGCGCACGACCTCTTGAGCGGCGCGGCGAGCTGGCGCTGTGACGCACAGCGGTTGGAGGTTGTCGAGGAGCCACATGTAAGTGTTGGTGATCTCCGTCTCGTAGGTGTCCCGCTGCGAGCGAACCTCTTCGGGCGTCCACGTTTGCCCGGTCTCGTCCGTCGTGTCCACGCGACCCGAGTCCATCTTGAGCATCCCGTCCACGCTGGACACGAACCTCCTTACCTGGCTCGCGACCTCGGTCTGCTTTGACGGCCCGAGCCGATCCCAGTCGAGACGGATCTCGTCCACCATCCTCGCGACGGCCCGCACCTGGGCGGCTGCATTGGGAAATGACATTCCCGCACCCATCCGGCGCCCGCCGGTTACCTCGGTCGGGTCGTACGACTGCAAGCCTGGCGAGTTCCTCCTCTAGCTCCCACGTCGGCGGAGACGGAGAGGGAGAATGCAGGCTGCGCGGCATCCTCTGGTTCGATCTCGCTCATCCGTCCCAGGGTAACGCTGACGCCCGACATCTCCGGCGCGCTGATCCGTACCCAACGCGTAACCACGCCCGCAGCGAGCAGGCACGAGCCCTCCGTCCCGAGCCCGTGAGCACATCCGACCGACCCACTCACCATATTCCCTCCACGAAAGGCGAGCGGATCCGGCATTCAGAGCGTGGTCCCGGAGACCGGAGAGTTCCGCTGGCTCTCAGAAATACATGGGCAAGCTCTTACGCGAGGTGTGGGGGTTCCGTGCGATGGGGCGGACGCGCACGCTCGACTCGCACGCCTCGCGCCTGCGGCGCAAGCTGGCCGCGGTGACCGACATCCCCTACGTGCTCAACGAGTGGGGCGTCGGCTACCGGTTGATGCTGCCGGGCTGATGACTAGAATTCTGGTCACGATGGAGACGTTGCCCCTGGCGACCGTCAAAGCGCGACTTTCCGAGCTCGTCGACCGGGTGGAGCAGCAGGACGAGCGCATCCTCGTGACGAGAAACGGCCGTCCGGCCGCGGTGCTGATCAGCGCCGACGACCTCGAGAGCCTTGAAGAGACGCTCGCGATTCTGTCCGATGCCGAGCTGATGGAGAGGATCCGAGCCGGGGAGGACGCGATCGAGCGAGGCGACGTCGTCCCGCTCGAGGAGATCGAGCACCGCTTCCTGCGCGGTAAGTGAGCTCCCGGCCCTGGCGGCTCGTGGTCTCGGGGCCGGCCAAGCGTGACCTCGAGCGTCTGCTCGAGAAGGCAGCGGCGGCGATCGTCGAGACGTTCGGTGCTATCGCAGAAAATCCCCGGCGTGTCGGCAAGCCCCTTCGCTTCGGGCTCGAAGGTCGATGGGTCGCCCGTCGCGGGCCATACCGGGTGCTCTACCGAATCGACGATCGCGAGCACGCCGTCACGGTCGTGGCAGTCGGCCACCGGGTTGACGTCTACCGACCTCGTTGGCCTCCCCAGCGTTCGTGGTCGCCCGCTCGACAGCGAGGGCACCATTCCGTAGCATGCCGCGTGGTCGAACGGAGGGATCGGTGCGGGGACCCGTGACGACTGCGGCCAGCTCAGCGGCGTCGAGGCTCGCCAGATGATTCGCGCATCCGCCGATCCGAGCGGCGCACCGGAGCTACTCGCCTCGCCGGTCGCCGACGACGCGCGCGCTCGCGCAGCGGCGTTCTTCGGCCGCCCCGCGAAGGAGCGGAGCCAGGACACGTTCGCCTTCGAGCAGGACGTGTTCGCCGCCGACGACGTGCGCAGCCGGCTGCTCGAGGTCTTCAGCGGCAAGTGCGCCTACTGCGATGCGCCGCTCACCCTCGGCGACATGCTTGTCGACCACCTGCGCCCGACGAGCGGCGCGCTCGAGCTGGACGGGACGGCAAGCCCCGACCACTACTGGTGGCTCGGCTACACCTGGGAGAACCTTTACCCCTGCTGTCCCAACTGCTTGAGCTTCAAGGGCGCCCGCTTCCCCGTGCGGGCGCCGCGGGCGACACCCGGCACGGTGGGCGACGACCTCCTCGCCGAGTTGCCCCTGCTGCTCGACCCCCGCCGTGACGAGCCCGAGCAGCATCTCGTCTACTCCGAGGACGGGACGCTGGCGAGCGTGACGCCGGAGGGCGAGACGACGATCGAGGTGCTCGGGCTCAACCGCAGCGGCCTCGTCGCCGACCGGGCCGCCGCGCTCGAGGAGGTGCGCACCGAGTGGAATGAGCTCGAGAGCCGACTCGATTCTCCGACCGCCGTCCCCGAGCCCGCCGAGGTCGAGCGCCTCTTCTCGAAGTCGCTGCCCTACGCGGGGATCCGCCGCCAGTTCGTCAACGGGTGGATCCGTTCCCGCCGGGGCGAGGTCGACGCCGCCCTGGAGAGCACACCGGAGGGAATCTCGTCGGTGGAGGAGGTCGCCTCCGACGTCATGTTCGTGAGCAAGGCGCGCCGAAAGAGCGTGAAGACGGCGTTCGATGCCCGCCAGCAGGCGCAGGACTCGTACTCGGTCGCGGCCGAGGCGCCGGCCGGGGAGGACTACTTCGGCCGGACGCGACGAATCGAGCGCATCGTCATCGACAACTTCAAGGTGATCCGCTCGCTCGACCTCGAGCTGCCCCGCATCGCCTCGGACACGGCCTCCGCTCCCTGGCTGATGCTGCTCGGCGAGAACGGCTGCGGCAAGAGCTCGCTGCTCCAGGCGGTCGCGCTCGCGCTGATGGGCCGGGAGGCGCGCGACGCGCTCGGCGAGAACGCCTCGACCTACGTGCGCAACGGCACACGCAGCGGCCGGGTGGAAGTGCATCTCGCGGGCAGCCTCGCGCCGATCGTGGTCGAGTTCAGGCGCGGCTCGAAGCGCTTCAGCGGCGACAGAGACCCGAAGACGCTGCTGCTCGCCTACGGCGCGACCCGGCTGCTGCCCCGTGGCGGCCGCGAGTCGCCGCCGGTCGGCGGCACCGTCCGGGTCGCGAACATGTTCGATCCCTTCTCGCCGATCGGCAATGCGACCGAGTGGCTGCTCGGCTTCGACGACCCGCACTTCGACGCGATCGCCCGCGCGCTGAAGAGCCTGCTCGGCCTCGGCGAAGGCGATCGCCTCCTCCGTAACAGGCGCGCCCGCCGGATCGAGGTCGAGGCGTTCGGGCTCCGCGTTCCGCTCGAGCACCTCAGCGACGGCTATCAATCGGTCGTCGCGCTCGCCACCGACGTGATGGCCGTGCTGCTCGAGCGCTGGCCGTCCGTCGATGCCGCCGAGGGCACGGTGGTGATCGACGAGCTCGGCTCTCACCTGCACCCGCGCTGGCGCATGCGCATCGTGCCGAGCCTGCGCCAGGTGTTCCCGCGCGTCCAGTTTCTCGCCTCCACGCACGATCCGCTCTGCCTGCGCGGGCTCGGTCAGGGGGAGGTGGCGGTGATGGAGCGAGACGCCGAGGGCGAGATCATTGCCATCACCGACCTGCCCTCGGTCGCCGGGCTCCGCGTCGACCAGCTGCTCACCTCCGAGCACTTCGGGCTGAACAGCACGATCGATCCGGAGCTCGACGCGCTCTTCGCCGAGTACTACCTGCTGAAGGCGAAACGGAAGCGCACCGCCGCCGAGGAGCGGCGCCACGCGGAGCTCACCGAGCAGCTCGACGAGCTGCAGGTGCTCGGCGCCACTCGCCGCGAGCGGCTCGTGCTCGAGGCCGCGGACGACTTCCTCGCGCGCGAGTCGAGCCTGGCCGGCGCCGACGAGCGGCTCGCCCTGAAGAAGAAGACAAAGGCGGCGATCGCCGACATCTGGGAGCAGGTGAGCGCCGGGAAGGCACCGTGATCCGCGTCGCGCTCGGGCCGACCCCCGCCGACCTCGACGGCCCGGCGTCGAAGGGCGGCCTGGAGATCGCGGCGGTGACGGCGTTCTATGCAGACTCCGCCAACGCGGAGGCGGCGTTCCCGTTCGTCGCCTACAAGGCCGACTCGGTCAAGGACGCGCTGAACAGGGTCTTCTCCTTCAAGTGCGCGTACTGCGAGAGCGTCTACGGGGCGACCCAGCCGCTCGACGTCGAGCACTTCCGGCCGAAGAGTGGCTTCAGCGACGAGGCGGGCAAGCTGGTCAAGCCCGGCTACTACTGGCTGGCCGCGCACTGGGACAACCTGTTGCCCTCGTGCGCCGACTGCAACCGGCCGCGCAGGCAGAGCCTCGCCGACGGGCGGGTGATCGTCTCGGGCAAGGCGAACCAGTTCCCGATCGCCAACGAGGCCAGGCGCGCGCGCAAGCCGGGGCAGGAGAAGAGCGAGCCGCGCCTCCTGCTGCATCCCGCGCGGGACGAGCCGCAGCGCCATCTCGAGTTCGACGCCGAGGAGGGAATCGTCAGGGTGGCCCGATCGGCCTCGGGGCGGGTGAGCGGGAAGGGCGCCGCCTCGATCGACGTCTACGCGCTCCTCCGCGACGGTCTGGTCCGGGCGCGCAAGGCGCGGCAGAAGCTGATCCGCAAGGAGCTCGCCGTCGCCCGCGGCCTGGCGCAGACGATCGACGAGGTCGGCCCGAACGCCCGGCTGGTGACGATGCTCGGCGAGTCGCTGACGATGCTGCGGGACTACATGTCCGCCGACGCGCCGTACGCGGGGATGGCTCGCCAGATGATCGAGCCGGCCCTGAGGGAGCTGACGGGTTGACCGCGACCGCCGACGATCCGCGCACCTACGACTACTCGGCCCCGACGCGACGTTGCGACGTGGTGATGAAGGGCGGCATCACGAGCGGTGTCGTGTACCCGCACGCGGTCTGCGAGCTCGCCCGCACGTACCACTTCGCCAGCATCGGCGGGACGAGCGCGGGGGCGATCGCGGCGGCGGCGGCAGCGGCGGCGGAGTACGGCCGCCCGAGCGGAGGCTTTGCCCGGCTCGCCGTCCTGCCCGTCTGGCTCGGGAGCGGAACCAACCTCTTCGACCTGTTCCAGCCCCAGTCCTCGACGCGCGGTCTCCACCGCACGTTCACGGCCGGCCTCGGCGCCGGCGGCGCGGGGAAGTGGCTCCGGATCGCGGCGGCAGCGCTGCGCAGCTTCCCGTTCGCACCGCTCTTCGGCGCCACGCCCGGCCTCGCCCTCGTCGCAGGCGCAGCCCTGGCGGGCGGACGCGCCTGGCTCGTGGCGGTGGCGATCTGCGCCGGAGCGGTGTTCGCGCTGGTCGGTGCCGTGCTCGCGCTCGCCCTCCGCATCGTGCTCCACGCTCCGAAGGCGATCTCTGCGAACAGGTTCGGGCTCTGCTCGGGCATGCCCGCGGGGCGCAAGGGGCGGCCGGCGCTGACGCCGTGGCTCGCCGACCTGATCGACGACCTCGCCGGCAAGAGCGACGGCGCTCCCCTCTCGTTCGGCGATCTTCGCTCGAGCGGGATCGAGCTGACGATGATGACGACGAACCTGACGCAGCGGCGCCCCCAGCGCCTGCCCTGGCCGGACCGGGCGTTCTTCTTCGACCCCGCCGAGTGGCGCGAGCTCTTCCCCGAGCGCGTCGTCCAGTGGATGGTCGACCATCCGCCGCCGGCGAACGAGGACGACCAGGACGACTCGGAGCGGATCCGCGAGGCGATGAAGCCGCGCCTGCCGTTTCCGGCGGCGGACGATCTGCCCGTCGTCGTCGCCGCCCGGATGAGCTTGAGCTTCCCGCTGCTGATCAGCGCGGTCCCGCTGTGGGCGTTCGATCGGACGCTGAAGAAGACGAACGACGCTCTGTCGAGCAGTGCACCGCCGGGCAGCCGGGCCGAGCCGGAGCGCTGCTGGTTCTCGGACGGCGGAATCTCGAGCAACTTCCCGGTGCACTTCTTCGACGCGCCGCTGCCGACGCGGCCGACGTTCGCGATCGACCTCGACCACTTCCACCCCGACTACCCGAAGTCGGACGACGAGGCGAAGAACGTGTACCTCCCCTCGACCAACGTCGGCGGCCTGCTCGAGACGTGGAACCGCTTCCCCGACGGGCCCGGCCTCGGCAGGTTCTCGGCGTTCGTCGTCAGCCTGGTGCGGACGATGCAGAACCGCGTCGACATCGCTCTGGCCAGACAGCCCGGCTATCGCGACCGCATCGTCCACATCCATGCGTCGGACGACGAGGGCGGCATGAACCTGACGATGCCTCCGCCCGTGATCAAGGCGCTGACCAGGCGCGGCCAGGCGGCGGCGCGGCTGCTCGTCGAGCGCTTCGCCGACACGCCTGGAACCGAGCCGGGCATGTCCTGGGACAACCATCGCTGGGTGCGCTACCGGTCGTCCACGACCGCGCTGGCGGAGCTGCTCCAGCAGGTCGCCGCGGGCTGGAGCGCGGCGCCGCTTCCGGGCGAGCGCGCCTACGACGAGCTTTGCGAGCGCGGCAGCGCCGGGCCGGCGGCCTACCGGTTCGCGCGCAAGGCGCAGCACGACCTCGCGCGCGACCTGACCGCCCGTCTCGTCGACGCCGGCGAAGCGCTGGCGGCGAGCCCGGAGCACCTCGAGGAGCAGTCGCCGCACCCGCTGCCGCGGGCGAGGATCGTTCCGCGGGATTAGGATCAGCGGGTGGCGAACCTGGCCGACGAGCTCAAGCGGGTTCCGCTCTTCAGCAGCCTCAGCCAGCGCCAGCTGAAGCAGCTTGCGCGCACCTTCAAGGAGCGCAGATTTCGCCCCGGGACCTCGATGGTTCAGCAGGGCCAGATGAGCGGCGTGGACTTCTTCGTCATCGCCGAGGGAGAAGCGTCGGTCAGCGTCGACGGGAAAGAGGTGGCGAGGCTGGGGCCGGGCGACCACTTCGGCGAGCTCGCGCTGATCGCCGAGCGAGTCCGTTCGGCGACGGTGACGGCTGAGACACCGCTGCGCTGCCTCGTGACGGCCTCCTGGCACTTCCGAAAATTCGCCAGGGACAACCCAGACGTCTCCTGGAAGCTCCTCCAGCACCTGGCCGGGCTGTTCACCGAAGCGCAGAGCGGCCGCGCCCGAGCGTAACTATGACTTGCCGGCGGCGGCGGTCAGCGTCTCGCCGGCGAGGGCGAGGATCTCGAGGTCGTGCGGGTTCGGCATGTTGAAGACGAGGCCGTCGAGACCCGCCTCGAAGAGCGCCTGCACCTGCTCGCCCACCTCGTCGGGGTCGCCGAGCGTGAGGGCCATTCGCAGGCGCTCCGGATCCAGGTTGGCTCGATCGGGCCAGGAGGCGAGCGCGCGCTCCGCCTCCTCGTGCGTCCGCCCGATCGCGAGCGTGCCGAGCCGGGTCTTCGTGATCTCCGCCGGGTCGCGGCCGACGGCTTCGCAATGGCTCTCGAGCACGCCGAGCAGGTGCCGCGCTCGGTCCGGGTCGCCGAAGATGTTGCAGCCGTCCGCGTACTGGGCGACCAGGCGCAGGGTCTTCCGCTCGCCGCTGCCGCCGACGAGGATCGGGATGTCGTCTCGCAGCGGCCGAGGGTTGTTGAGGGCGTTGTCGACCCGGTAGTGGCGGCCCTCGAAGCTCGCGGGGGCCTGCGTGAACATCGCGCGGGCGATCTGCAGCGCCTCCTCCAGCAGCTCGAACCGCTCTTTCAGCGGCGGAAAGGGGAAGCCGTACGCGCGGTGCTCGTCCTCGAACCAGGCCGCGCCGAGCGAGTGGATCGCCCGGCCGCCCGAGATCACGTCGAGCGTCGACGTGATCTTCGCGTGAAGGGCGGGGTTGCGGTAGGTGACGCCGCCGACCATCAGCCCTAGGTGCGTTCGCTCGGTGCGTGCGGCCAGCGCGGCAAGGGCCGTGTTTCCCTCGAGCATCCAGTTCGTCTGCGGCCCCACGCCCGGGATCTGATGCAGGTGATCCATGACGAACAGCGAGTCGAACCCGGCGTGCTCTGCCCTCGTGGCGATCTCGACCAGCCGCTCGAAGAGCCCGTTCTCGGCAACGCCCGGGAAGTTGAAGCTCGGGATCTGGAGGCCGAGGCGGATCGGAGCTTTCATAGGCGCAACGCTATCTACCGCGGCGAGGCGGGGGTTTCGGTCGAAGCCCCCGCGCTGAGAAAGCGAGGGTTCACGAACTGTTCGCCGCGGTCTCGAAGAAGCCGAGGACGCCCACCCAGCCGCCGTCGTACGCGCCGCGGGTCTCCGCCGCCTTCTCGCCGAGGATCTCCCAGCCGCGGTGCTCGAGCTCGACGCGCGTGCCGTCGCCCTCGGGCGCGAAGCGGACTTCGAGCTCCGTCGCCTGGCTCGAGTCGTTCCCCGGATACCAGCTCATTGCGAACCGATGGGGCGGCTCCCACGTGAGCACGCGACCCCATTCACCCTCGCCGCCGTCGGAGTGGCGCTCGAAGATGCGGCCGCCGACCTGTTCCTCGAACACGACCTCGCTGATCTTGTCCCCGCCGATCGAATGTGTCTCGGTCGGCCACCAGCTGCCGATCTCGCGTGTGAACACCTCGAACGCCCGCTCGGGGCTGCACTTGACGACGACGTTCTTCCTGACCGCCTCGGCGGTCGTCTGCGCGCTGCTCATCCCGTTCTCCCTTCGCTCTCGGCCGCCGCCTTGAAGCCCGCGAGGGCCTGCTCCCAGAAGCTGTCCAGGTACGCGCGCAGGTCGGCGAGCGCATCCGGCTCGACCCGGTAGATCCTGCGCGTTCCCTCCTTCCGCTCGGCCACCAGCCCCGCCTCCTTGAGGACACGCAGGTGCTGCGAGACCGCGGGCCGCGAGACGGGGAGGCCGGCGGCGATCTCGCCCACCGGGCGAGGGCCGCCGCGCAGCCGCTCCATGATCTCCCGCCGGGTCCCGTCGCCCAGCGCATCCATTACTGTTGCGTAAGCCATGACTTACGGTAAGTCTATGCTTACGATCGGCGGCGTGTCAAGTCCTGGGAACTTCAGTGTCTGACACCTTTGGTGTCAGACACTGCCTTTAGAGCAGCGCGCCCTCGAGCCGGAGCAGCGCCTCCTTGCGGTCGAGCCCGCCCGCGTAGCCGGTCAGCTTGCCACCGGCGCCGACGACGCGATGGCACGGCAGCACGATCGGGATCGGGTTGCGGTTCATCGCCCCTCCGATCGCGCGGGCCGCGTTCGGACGGCCGACCTTCGCCGCCAGCGCGCCGTAGGTCGTCACCTGGCCGTAGGGGACGCGCGCCAGCTCGCGAAGCGCGAGACGGTGGAACTCGGGGACGGGGGAGAGGTCGGTCTCGAGGTCGAAGTTGCGCCGCTTGCCGCCGAAGTACTCGTCCAGCTCGCGACGGACCCGATCGACACGCTTGGGGATCCGCAGCACCCGGACGCCGAAGTCGGCGGCGAGCTCGTCGAGCGCCTCCTCGGGGCGGTAGGCGATCTTGCAGAGGCCGCGATCGGTGACGGCGACGAGCAGGTCGCCGACGGGGGAGTCGGCCAGGTCGTAGGCGACGTCGACGAGCCCTTCGCGCTCGGCGGCGTCGTGGAAGCGGCGGTGCAGGTCGGTCGGAACGGTCATCCAAGCTCCTTTCGTAGACGGCGGACGCCGGTCGAGGCGGCCTGCCGGGCCGCCTCCTCGCTCGAGCCGAGCGCGGCGCCGATCGCGGCGTAGGGCAGGTCGTAGGCGTAACGGAGGACGACGGCGGCGCGCTCGGTCGGCGGCAAGCCGTCGGTCAGGTGCTCGATCTCGGTGTAAGCGGGCCGCCGGGGCAGCTCGACCGCCTCCTCGAGCTCGACCTGCGGCTTCTCGCGGCGGAAGGCGTCGATCGCGACGTTCCGCGCGATCGTCAGCACCCAGGCGCGCAGGTGATCGCCGTTCCGGAGTGCCGGATAAGCGCGGAGGGCGCGGAGGAACGTCTCCTGGAAGGCGTCCTCGGCGCGCTGCCGCCCGAGCCGGCGCGCCAGCAGCCCGAACACCTCGTCGGAGTGCTGGTCGTAGAAGCGCTCGAACGGCGGGATCACAGCGCGTTCCATCATCGACGGAAACGCCGCCGGCCGCCCGGATGTGAGATCCGTCCCCGATTTGGGTGGTTGGGGTTGAATTGTGGGGAGTTGTGGGGTACTGTGGGGCGGCGTGGAACCATGCTGCTCGGCCAATACGACCACACGATCGACGAGAAGAACCGCCTCACGCTGCCGGCCAGGTTCCGTCAGGCGATGGCAGGCGGCGTCGTGCTCACGCGTGGCCTCGACACCTGCGTCTACGCTTTTCCGGCGCAGGGCTGGCTCGCGCTCGTCGAGTCGAACCTGGCCGGGCTCAACCCGCTCAGCCGTGAGTCACGCGTGATCGAGCGCTTCTTCTACACAGGCGCGATCGAGGCGCAGCCGGACAAGCAAGGCCGGGTGATGCTCCCGTCGCAGCTGCTGGAGCACGCCGGGCTCGGGAAAGAGGTCGTCGTCGTCGGGATGCGCGACCGCGTCGAGATCTGGGATCGCGCCGCCTGGCGCGACCAGTTGAAGGAGGTCATGGGGAGTGCAGAGCATGTTGCCGAACGTCTTGCAACCGAACACGACTGATCACGTCCCGGTGCTCGCGGACGAGGTCCGCGCCCAGCTCGCGCTCGAGCCGGGACACACGCTCGTCGACGCGACCTTCGGAGCGGGCGGGCACGCCTCGCTGCTCGTCCGCGACCTGCGCGGCGACGGAAAGGTGATCGGGATCGACCGCGACCCGACCGTGCGGCCGTACTTCGAGCGCTTCCGCCGCACCGCCGGCGTCACCGCCCGCTTCCTGCGCGGTGATTTCTCGATCGTCCTCGAGCAGCTGGCCCAGAACGGTGTCCGGGCCGATGCCGTGCTGCTCGACCTGGGCGTTTCCAGCATGCAGCTCGACCGGCCCGAACGCGGCTTCTCGTACGCGGCCGACGCACCGCTCGACATGCGCATGGACCCCTCCGCGGACTATTCGGCCCGCGAGCTCGTCAACGAGGCGGAGGAGCGCGAGCTGGAGCAGATCTTCCGGCGGTACGGCGAGGAGCGCTTCGCCCGGCAGATCGCGCGCGCGATCGGACGCCGCCGGCGCCAGCAGCCGTTTGAGCGGACAAGCGAGCTCGTCGACACGATCAAGGCCTCGATTCCGGCGCCGGCGCGCTTCGGCGAGGGCCACCCGGCGAGGCGGGTGTTCCAGGCGCTTCGCATCGCCGTCAACGACGAGCTGGGAGCGCTCGAGGCCGCTCTGCCCGCAGCGATGGAGATGCTTCGTCCGGGCGGTCGCATCGCGGTGATCAGCTTCCATTCGCTCGAGGACCGCATCGTCAAGCACTGGTTCCGCGAGCAGGCACGCGGCTGCACCTGCCCACCCGAGTTCCCGATCTGCGTTTGCGGCCACGAGCCCGAGCTGCGCGTGCTCACCCCGAGGCCGGTGCGTCCCGGCGCTCTGGAAGCGGCGCTGAACCCCCGGTCGGCATCGGCCAGGCTGCGCGCCGCCGAGAAGGTGGGGTAGTGGCGGCGGTCGCACCCTCCGCGCGGACCAAAGCGCCCGCGGATCCCGAGGGCCGCCCGCGGCCACGTCCGCGACCGCGGGCGGAGCGGCGTCCGCGGGTCGCCAGCGGCGTCGTCTGGATCGTCGTCATCGGCGCGCTGCTGGCAGGCGTGGTCTTCATGAACGTCGCCGTGCTGCGGCTGAACATCCGCCTCGACCAGCTCGGCCGCGACCGGACACGGCTTCGCTCCGACAACGCCGAGCTGGCCTCGAAGCTCTCGAGCGCGCAGGCCGCCGGTCGGATCCAGGCGCAGGCACGCAGAGACCTGGGCGTGATCCCGGCCAGCGCCGCCGAGACGACCTTTCTCGACCTGCCTGCAAAGTGACCTCGAGGCTGGCGAACCGCCGGATCCGGCTCGTTCTCGCCGTCCTGACCTTCGCGTTCGCAGTCACCTTCGGGCGGGCGGTGTGGTTGCAGGTCGTCCGTGCACCCGAGCTCGAGCGGCTCGCCGCCCAGCAGCACCACGAGACGATCACCACGCCGGCGGGGCGCGGGACGATCTACGACCGGCTGGGCGTGCAGCTCGCGATCGGCGAGGAAGCGACCACCGTCTACGCCGACCCCCGGCAGGTGCGCAACCCGCAGAAGGTGTCGCTGACGGCGGCGCAGGCGCTCAACCTCGACCCGGACAGCCTCTACCCACTCCTCCGCGACCGGAAGAAGAGCTTCGTCTACGTCGAGCGCAAGGCCGACGCCAATCGGGCGGCCGCACTCCAGCGGCGCGGTCTCGCCGGGCTCGGCTTCTATCCTGAAGAGCGGCGAAGCTACCCCCAACACACGGTCGCCTCGCAGGTGCTCGGGTACGCAGGCATCGACAACAAGGGTCTTGCCGGGATGGAGCTGGGGCTCGAGCACGACCTCGCCGGTCAGGCCGGGAAGGAGACAATCGTCCGGGACCCGTTCGGCCGCACGATCGACGTGATCAGCTCGACCCCGGAGCGGCCGGGCCGCGACGTGTTCCTGACCCTCGACCACACGCTCCAGGCCAAGGTCGAGTCGGTCCTGCGGCTGGCGGTCGCCAGGTGGAGTGCGGCCAGCGGCAGCGCGATCGTGCTCGACCCCTCGACCGGCGGCATCCTGGCGATGGCGGTCGCGCCGGGGTTCGACGCCAACGACTTCTCCCGCGTGCCGGACAGCCTGCAGAGGAACCGGGCCGTCACCGACACGTACGAGCCCGGCTCGACCTTCAAGCTCGTCACCTACGCGGCTGCGCTCAGCGACAAGGTCGTCACGCCGAACGACACGCTCAGCCTGCCGCCGGAGATCAAGGTTGCGGACCGCGTCATTACCGACGCGGAGTCCCGCCCGACCGAGACGATGAGCGTCGCCGAGATGCTCGCGCGCTCGTCGAACGTGGGAACGGTGATGCTCGCCCAGCTGCTCGGGCCGGAGCGGCTCGCGCGCTGGATCGCCCGCTTCGGCTTCGGCAAGCCGACCGGGATCGACTTCCCCGGCGAAAGCCCCGGGATCGTGCTCCCCGTCGAGCGCTGGTCCGGTTCGACGATCGGCAATGTGCCGATCGGTCAGGGGATCGCGGTCACGCCGATCCAGACCGCCGCCGCCTACGGCGCCCTGGCGAACAGGGGCATCTGGGTCGAGCCGCACCTGGTCGACCACGTGCGCGGGAAGCGGCCGCCGAAGCTGGCGCGGCATCGCGTCGTGTCGGCCCCGGTCGCCCAGGAGCTGCTCGGGATGCTCCAGGGCGTGGTTTCCGCGGAGGGCACGGGCGGCGAGGCGGCCGTCCCCGGGTACACGGTCGCGGGGAAGACCGGGACTGCTGCCAAGCCCGATCCTTCCGGGGGATACTCCGACACGAACTACGTCGCCTCGTTCGTCGGGATCGTCCCGGCGAGCGCTCCTCGGCTCGTCATCCTCGTCTCGATCGACGAGCCGCAGGGGCAGATCTTCGGCGGTCTCGTCGCGGCGCCGGCGTTTCGCGACATCGCCCGGTTCGCGCTCCAGTACCTCGACGTACGGCCGGACGACCTCGTCTCGTTGCGAAACGCCGGCAGCGCACCCCTGGGCTAAGGGTGTTCAGGGAGAGGCGGTCGGCGGCGCAGCCGGGCTTTGCCCGGCGGAGCCCAGAGGAGTCTCGTTACGCCTGTGTGTAAGGAGGGGGTCCGTGGGGGAACCATGGGTTCACCCACGCCAAAAAGTCCAGCATTTGGGCCACTTCGGTGACGATTCGGGCGCCGGGCGGCGGCGGGTGGCCCTGTTACACTCGGCCGTCGTGGACCTGGAGCGCCTGATCGCCGCGCTCGCGCCGGCGGAGGTGGTCGGGCGAGCTCCGGCGGAGGTCCGCGACCTGGTCTTCGACGCCCACGCGGTCCGCCCCGGGGCGCTCTTCTTCTGCGTCCCCGGCCAGCGCGCCGACGGGCACGACTTCGCCGCCGCGGCGGTCGCCGCCGGTGCGGTCGCGCTCGTCGTCGAGCGGCCGCTCGAGCTGTCCGTACCCCAGCTCGTCGTCTCCGACGCCCGCGCGGCAATGGCGGTCGCCGCCGACGAGTTCTTCGACCGGCCGACCGACGAGCTCGAGGTGATCGGCGTCACCGGGACGAACGGCAAGACGACGACCACGTTCCTGCTCTACGCCGTGCTCGCGGCGGCCGGGCGCCGGCCCGGGCTCCTCGGCACGATCGAGACGCGCGTCGACGGCGAGCGCCGCCCGGCGACCCGGACAACCGCAGAGGCGATCGACCTCCAGCGGGTCTTCCGGGAGATGCTCGACGCCGGCGACCGGAGCTGCGCGATGGAGGCGACGTCGCACGGTTCGGTGCTCCGGCGGCTCGACCGCGTCCGGTTCGCCGCGCTCGCGTTCATGAACCTGAGCCAGGACCATCTCGACTTCCACCGGACGATGGAGGACTACTTCGAGGCCAAGCGGCGTCTCTTCACCGGCGACGACCCGCCTCCCGCCGCCGTCAGCCTCGACGACGAATACGGTCGCCGCCTAGCCGGGGAGCTGCGCGCGGCCGGTATCCCGCTCCTCACCTTCGGATTCGCCGACGACGCCGAGATCAGACCCGAGCGGCTCGACGCCTCGGGGCCGGTCACGTCGCTGACCGCGGGCGGCATCGATCTGCGCACGCGGCTCCGCGGTCGCTTCAACGTCGAGAACGTGCTCGCGACCGTCGCCGCCGCCCAGCTGGTCGGGGTCCCCGACGAGGCGATCGCGACCGGGATCGGATCGGTGAGCGGGGTGCCCGGACGCTTCGAGGCGGTCGACGAGGGCCAGCCCTTCACCGTCGTCGTCGACTACGCGCACAAGCCGGGCGCGCTCGAGAACGTCTTGCGTACCGCCCGCGAGCTCGCCGCGGGCCGTGTCGTCTGCGTGATCGGTTGCGGCGGCGACCGCGACCGTGGCAAGCGCCCGTTGATGGGGCGAATCGCCTCGGAGCTCGCCGACGTCCTGATCGTCACCTCGGACAACCCGCGGAGCGAGGATCCGCTCGCGATCATCGACGAGGTGGTCGCCGGGGTGAAGGGCGAGCCGGAGGTCGAGCCCGACCGCCGGCGCGCGATCGAGCGGGCGATCGAGCTGGCGGCGGCCGGCGATGTCGTCGTGATCGCGGGCAAGGGCCACGAGCGCGGCCAGGAGATCGCAGGCCGCATCCTGCCCTTCGACGACCGCGAGGTGGCGAGCGAGGCGCTGCGCGCGCTGCGGGCGACCGCGTGATCGCGCTCGCACTTGCGGAGATTGCCGAGCTCGCGCCCGGGCGCCTCGAATCCGCCGCCTGGGCAACCGAGGCGACCGGTCTTCAGACCGACTCCCGGCGGATCGAGGAGGGAGACCTGTTCGTCGCCGTCGCCGGCGGGGCCGACTTCGTCAAGCACGCCTTCGCACGCGGCGCCGCTGCGACGCTCGTGCCCGACGACGCCTTCGCCGCCCTCGCGGCGATCGCCGGACGTGTGCGTGACCGCAGCACGGCGCGGTTCGTCGCGATCACCGGGTCGATGGGCAAGACCTCGACGAAGGACATCCTCGCCGCCCTCTGCGCGCCGCAGCGGCGCACGGTCGCCGCCGAGCGCAGCTACAACGCCGAGATCGGGGTGCCGCTGACGATCGGACGCGTCGAGCCGGACACTGAGATCTGCATCCTCGAGCTGGCGATGCGGGGCCACGGCCAGATCGCCGAGCTGTGCGAGTTCGCCCGGCCGGAGGTGGGCGTGGTCACGAACGTCGGCCCGGTCCACCTCGAGCAGGTCGGCGACCTCGCCGGCGTCGTCCGCGCCAAGACCGAGCTGATCGACGCGCTGCCGGCAGGCGGCACGGCGGTGGTGCCGGCCGACTTCCCCGTCGAGCGGCACGACCTCGACCTCGTGCGCGTCGGCGAGGACGTGACGCTCGAGTCGTTCGAGCCGCCGCTCCTCGTCACATCGCTCGGGACGGTCGCCGTCGAGTTCACCGCGCGACACCTCGCCGGCAACGCGCTGACCGCACTGGCCACTGCCCGTGCCCTCGGCCTCACCGTCCCGGAGCAGCTGCACGTCGACTTCGCCGAGTGGCGGAACCAGGAGCTGCCGCTCCCGGGCGGGGGCGTGCTGATCAACGACGCCTGGAACGCGAACCCGGTCTCCGTGCGCGCGGCGCTCGACCACCTCGTCCGGCTGGCCGCGGGGCGCCGCACGATCGCCGTGCTCGGCGACATGGCCGAGCTCGGCGCCTACAGCGAGGAGGGTCATCGCGACGTCGGCCGCGCCCTCGGTGAGCTTGCGATCGACGAGGTGGTCGCGATCGGCCCGCGGGCGCGCGCCTACGGGGGACGGCATGTGGATACGGTCGGAGAGGCGGTCATCCAGCTCGAGGACCTGCTCCGGCCCGGAGACTGCGTGCTCGTCAAGGGCGCACGCGCGATGGGCCTCGAGCGCGTCGCCGAGGCGCTGACGGGAACCGTCGTCTAGTGGTCGACGTGCTGATCGCCGGGATCGTCGCGATGGTGATCTCGATCGTCGCCGGCCCGCGCTTCATCTCCTTCCTCAGGCTGCGCGAGTACGGACAGCACATCCGCGCGGAGGGGCCCGTCGGCCACGTCGCCAAGCAGGGGACGCCGACTATGGGGGGCCTGCTGATCGTCTTCTCCGCCGCGGTCCCCTACCTGATCCTGAGCAACTACTCGACGCCGGCGCTGACCGTCCTCTTCTGCGCGGTCGGCTGCGGCGCGATCGGCTTCCTCGACGACTACATCAAGGTCACGCACCGGCGGTCGCTGGGCCTGAACGGCCGCTGGAAGCTGCTGCTCCTCCTCGTCATCACCGGCGTCGTCGCGTGGGTCGCCTATCACCGCGACTTCTCGACCGATCTCTACCTGCCCGGCTTCAAGATCCCGCTGTCGTGGGCGTGGTACCCGTTCCTGTTCGTGATCATCGCCGGCGCCGCCAACGGCGTGAACCTGACGGACGGGATCGACGGGCTCGCCGCCGGAACGGGGATCATCGCGATCTTCACGTTCACCGCGATGACCGTGATCGCCTACATACGCTCGGGCGTGCCCGGCCACCGCTCCCCGCTCTACCTCGACCTCTCGATCGTCGGCGCCGCCCTGATCGGGGGCCTCGTCGGCTTCCTCTGGTACAACGCCTTTCCCGCCGAGGTGTTCATGGGGGACACCGGCTCGATGGCGATCGGCGGCGCGCTGGCAGGGTTCGCGATCATGTCCAAGACCGAGTTCCTGCTCCTGCTGGTCGGGGGAATCTTCCTGATCGAGGCGCTGTCGGTGATGGTGCAGGTGGCGTTCTTCAAGTACCTGGGGAAACGCGTGTTTCTGATGACGCCGATTCACCACCACTTCGAGATGAAAGCCTGGTCGGAGACCAAGATCATGGTTCGCTTCTGGATCCTGACCGCGATCCTCTGCGCCTGCGGCTTCGCGCTCTACTACCGCTACTACTTCCGGTTCTTCCGCTCGTGACCATCCTCGTGCTCGACGGTACGCTGCTCGAGGAGGCCCTGGCCGCGGCCGCCGACGACGAGCTGCTGATCGTGGTCGACCCTTCGGCCTCGACGCTCGAGGCCCTCGAACGCGAGTTCCCCGATCCCCGCATCACCTTCCTGGTCGGCGACGGCAATGTGATTCCGATTCCCGATGCCTCGGTCGACCGGGTGCTCGGCGACGGCTCCGAGTCGGAGCTCCGCCGCGTGCTGCGTCGATGAAGCGCGCCGTCGTCCTCGGGCTGGCGCGCTCGGGGCAGGCTGCGGCGGCGCTGCTCGAGCGGAACGGGATCGAGGTCGTCCGGGTCGACCGGACGCTCGGAAACGACGCCGACACCGGTCTGCTCGACGGGGCGGACGTGCTTGTCAAGAGCCCGGGAGTGCCGCGAGACAACCCGCTCGTTCGCGCCGCACGGATCCCGATTTGGAGCGAGGTGGAGCTCGGCTACCGGCTGCTCGGGAACCCGATCCTCGGCGTCACCGGCACGAACGGCAAGACGACGACCTCCGAGTGGCTGGGCGCGATCTTTCGCGCCGCGGGCCGCGAGGTCGCGGTTGCCGGAAACGTCGGTCGTGCGCTGAGCGCAGTCGATGCGCCGCCCGACGCCTGGATCGTCTGCGAGCTGTCGAGCTTCCAGCTCGAGGACGTGCACGAGTTCCGCCCGCGCATCGCCGTCCTCCTCAACCTCGAGCCGGACCACCTCGACCGGCACGGCACCTTCGAGGACTACCGGGCCGCGAAGCTCCGCATCTTCGAGAACCAGACGGCCGAGGACACGGCGGTGCTGCCGCGCGGGTTCGGCGACGTCCCCGGCCGCGCGCGGCGCGTCTGGTTCGCAGCGGGCGATCCCCTGCCGGCCGAGCCGGGCCTGCCCGGAGAGCACAATCGCGAGAACGCCGCCGCGGCGACCGCCGCCGCCCGCGCGGCGGAGATCCCTGACGACGCGATCGCGGCGGCGTTGCGGAGCTTTCCCGGTGTCGAGCACCGGCTCGAGGCGGTCGCCGAGATCGGCGGCGTCCGGTACGTCAACGACTCGAAGGCGACGAATACCGCCGCCGCCAGGCGCGCGATCGGCGCCTACGACGTGCCGCTGCACGTGATCCTGGGCGGCTCGAGCAAGGGGGAGCCCTTCGACGAGCTGGCGCGCGAGCTCCACGGCCGCGCGTACCTGATCGGCGAGACGGCGGACGATTTGGCCGAGGCGCTCGACCGCGCCGGGGCCCCGTACCTGCGCTGCGGAGATCTCGCCGCCGCCGTTGCCGCCGCCGCCCGGGAGGCGGCGCCGGGAGAGGTGGTCCTGCTCTCGCCCGCCTGCGCGAGCTACGACCAGTTCCGGGACTTCGAGCAGCGCGGCGAGGAGTTCCGCAGACTCGTGCAGAACCTGTCCGGGTGAAGCGCGGACACATCGAGTCGAACATCCTCGTCCTCGTCACGCTGTCGCTCGTCGCCTTCGGGATGGTGATGGTGTACAGCGCGACGTCGGCGTCGGCGGCGATCGGCGGGGGCAACCCGATCTACTACCTGAAGCGCCAGGGGATCTACGCGCTGCTCGGGCTGGTCGCGCTCGTGCTCGCCGGCCGGGCCAACTACCGAGCGCTGCGCCACCTTGCGCCCGCACTCGTGCTCGGCAGCATGGTGCTGCTCGTCTTCGCACTCGCCGGCGGGCAGAGCGTGAACGGCGCGCGGCGCTGGATTCAGCTCGGGCCGGCCACGTTCCAGCCCTCCGAGCTCGCCAAGCTCGCGGTCGCCGTCTGGATCGCCGTCCACCTCTCACGGCGCCGCGTGCCGCGCACGCTCAGCGAGCTGGCGAAGCCGATCGGCCTCGTGACCGCGGTCTTCTGCGCGCTCGTGCTCGCCGAGCCCGACCTCGGCACCGTGCTCGCGATCTGCGTGATGGTCGGGGCGATGCTGCTCGTCGCCGGGGCGCCGCTGCGGATGCTCGGATCGGCGTCGTCGATCGTCGTCGTGCTCGTCCTCTTCGCCGTCTGGGTCGAGCCGTACCGCCGAACGCGCATCTTCAGCTTCCTCAACCCGTGGCACGACGCGCAGGGCGCGGGCTTCCAGACCGTGCAGGCGATGATCGGGCTCGGCTCGGGCGGGTTCTTCGGCGTCGGCCTCGGTGAGGGCGTCCAGAAGGTCTTCTACCTCCCCGAGGCGCACACGGACATGATCTTCGCGATCATCGGCGAGGAGCTCGGGCTCGTCGGGGGCACGGTCGTGATCGCCGCGTACGCGGCCTTCGCGTGGGCGGGCCTGCGGATCGCGCTGCGGTGCCGCGACCCGTTCGGGAAGTCGCTCGCCGCCGGCCTGACGACGCTCGTCTGCGGCCAGGCGGCGCTGAACCTGGCGGCCGTCGTCGGCGTCGCGCCCCTGACGGGAGTGCCGCTGCCGCTCGTCTCCTACGGGGGCACGAGCCTGGTCGTCGCGCTCGCGTCGGTCGGCATCCTCCTTAACATCGGGCGGAGCGATGTCGTCGAAGTCGCAGCTGAGGTGCGTGATCGCGGCCGGCGGGACCGCCGGTCACGTGCTGCCGGCGCTCGCCGTCGCGGAAGCGCTTCGCGCCCGCGGCGTGCTGGTGAGCTTCGCCGGCTCGCCTGACCGGATCGAAGCGACTCTCGTCCCGGAGGCCGGCTTCCCGTTCGATCCCTTCCCGGTGTCCGGGCTGCCGCGCCGGCCCGGCGTAGCCCAGGTGCGGGCCCTACTTGTCGCCGGCCGGGCTCCGCGGGCGTGTGCGCGCATCCTCGCCGAGCGGCGGCCCGACGTCGTCTTCGGGGGCGGCGGCTACGTCGCCGGCCCGATGGTCTATGCCGCGTGGCGCAAGCGGATCCCGGCTGCGCTCTCCGAGGCCGACGCGCACCTCGGGCTCGCCAACCGGCTGGCCTCGCCGTTCGCGCGCCGCGTCTTTCTCGCCTACCCGCTCCCGGGGCGGACCGGGGCGAGGTACCGCGTGGTCGGCCGGCCGCTGCCGCGACGAAGCGAGGTCGACTCCGCCGAGGCGCGGCGGCGTTTCGGGCTGCCGGCGGCCGGGCGTGTGCTGCTCGTCTTCGGAGGCAGTCTCGGCGCGGAGGCGCTCAACGACGCCGCCGTCGACGCGTTCGGCGAATCCGGCCCGTCGGTGCTGCACCTCTGCGGCGAGCGCTACCTTTCCGGGCTGGCCGGCCGCGTGCACCGGCCCGACTACCGGCTGCTCGCCTGGGCCGACGACTTCGGCGCAGCCCTGGCCGCGGCCGACCTGGCCCTGGCGCGGGCCGGAGGATCGGTGTGGGAGGTCGCGGCCGCAGGTGTCCCGGCCGTGCTCGTCCCGTCTCCCAACGTCACCGCCGACCACCAGACGAAGAACGCGCGCCACTTCGAGGCGGCGGGCGGAGCCGTCGTCGTCCCCGAGTCGCAGATCGAGCGGGTCGCCGCGGTCGTCCTCGACCTGCTGGCAGACGGCGGGCGGCTGGGGGAGATGAGCGAGGCGATGCGCCGCGCGGCGAAGCCGGGGGCCGAGGCCGAGATCGCGGAGGAGCTGATCGCGCTTGCGTCCGCTCGCTGACCGGAAGATCTGGCTGGTCGGGATCGGCGGCGCGGGCCTGTCCGCCTACGGTCTGCTCGCCCACGCGTGGGGTGCCGAGGTCGGCGGCTGGGACAGAAGCGAGACTCCGTATCTCGACCCGGTCCGCGAGGCCGGGATCGACGTGCGCGTCGCGCCCGAGCCCGTGTTGCCCGCCGGCTGGGAGGTGTTCGTCTCGAGCGCGTATCCGGACGTCGACGGCCGTCCCCGCGGCGACCTGCTCGCGGAGCTCGTCTCGCAACGGCCGTCGATCGTCGTCGCCGGCGCGCACGGCAAGACGACGACCGCGGCGATGATCGCCTTCGCGCTCCGTGAGACCGGCGGCGACCCGAGCTGGATCGTCGGCGGCGAGGTGCCGCAGCTCGGCGCGAACGCGGGCTCCGGCGACGGCTGGCTCGTCGTCGAGGGGGACGAATCGGACCGCTCGGTCGCGGCGCTGCGGCCGCGCGTCGCCGTCGTCACCAACATCGACCTCGACCACCACGCCGCGTTCGGCTCGCGCGCGGAGGTCGAGCGATTGTTCGATGAATGGCTGACCGCGGTTCCCGAGGTCGTGCGCGGGTGGGAGCTCGAGCCGGTCCGGTTCGAGCTCGCGGTTCCCGGGGAGCACAACCGGCGGAACGCCGCAGCCGCCCTGGCGGCCTGCGAGCTGGCCGGCGCGCCGAGAGGTGGGGCCGAGCAGGCGCTGGCGAGCTTCCGCGGGGTCGGGCGCCGGTTCGAGCTCGTCGGCGAGGCGGGCGGCGTGACCGTGTACGACGACTACGCGCACAATCCGGCGAAGCTCCGCGCGGCCCTGGCCACCGCCAGGGGGAAGACGGACGGGCGCGTGCTCGTCCTCTTCCAACCGCATCTGTACTCGCGCACGCAGCACCTGGCCGGCGAGCTCGGCCAGGAGCTCGCCGCCGCCGACGTGGTCGCGATCGCCGAGGTCTACCCGGCCCGCGAGCAGCCGCTCGCAGACGTGACCGGGAAGCTGGTCGTCGATGCGCTCTCGGATGCCCGCCCGGGGCTGGCGCCCGGCTGGACGCCGAAGCTGGAGGACGGAGCGCGATTCCTCGCCCGGCGGGCACGGCCGGGCGACCTCGTGCTCACCGCCGGGGCCGGCGACGTCGACCGGGCGGCGCGCCTGATCCTGCAAGGGCTCGAGTGAGGTCGTGAAGGTCGAGGAGGGCGTCACGCTCGCGCGGCTGACGACCGTCGGCATCGGCGGCCCGGCCCGCGCGTTCGCGCGTCCCCGGACGGTCGCCGAGCTCGAGCGCGCGCTCGCCTGGGCCGCCGAGCGCGACCTGCCGGTCCGGCCGATCGGACTCGGTTCCAACCTGCTCGCCGCGGACGACGGCGTCGATGCGCTCGTCGTCCGTCTCGACGGAGAGCTTGCCGCGGTCGAGACGCGGGACGAGCGCCTCGTCGCCGGCGGCGGCGCGGCGAACGCGGTCTGCCTGCATCGCGCTCGCGCCGCGGGCCTCGGCGGGTTCGAGTTCGCCTGCGCGATCCCCGGCACCGCCGGAGGAGGGGTGAAGATGAACGCCGGGGCGTACGGCGCCGACTGGAACGCGATCCTCGACCGCGCGCTCGTGGTCGACGTGACCGGTGCCCGCTGGCTCACGGCCGCCGAGCTCGGCCTCGCGTACCGGCACTCGGCGCTCGCTCCCGGACAGGTCGTCGCCCAGGTCGAGTTTCGGCTCGAGGCGCGTCCGCCCGCCGAGATCAGGGCGACCGTTGCCGAGCTCCAGGCCCGGCGCAAGGCGACACAGCCGACGAACAAGCGGACGTTCGGGAGCGTGTTCAAGAACCCCGAGCACGGGCCCGGGGCCGGCAGGACGATCGAGGAGTGTGGATTGAAGGGTCACCGGATCGGCGGTGCGGTCATCTCTCCGCGGCACGCGAACTTCATCGAGAACGCCGGCGGCGCCACGGCACGCGACGCGCTCGCGCTGATCGTCGAGGCCCGCCGCCGCGCCCTCGAGCAGTTCGGCGTCGTCCTCGAGCGCGAGGTGGAGCTGCTCGGTGACCTGGATCTGCCCGCCGCCGGGCAGATCTAGACAGGGGCAGGACCGGGTCCGGGCGCGCCGAACCGAGTCTGGCGCATGGCCGCGAGCCGCCCCCGTACCAGGCCCCGGCCCAGGGCTTCCCGGCGCCGCCCACTGGCCGTCCTCCTCTTCGTCCTCGCTCTGGTCGCGGCGGGGGCCGGAGCCTACGTCGCCGCGCGGCAGACCGCCGTGTTCGCGCTCGAGCGGATCGAGGTCGCCGGCGCGCCTCCGGGCGTGGCTGCGGACGTGCGCAGAGCGCTGCGTCCCTACGTCGGAGAGAGCCTCGTCCGCTTCGACCGGAGAGAGGCGGCTCGCCGGCTCGCCGGCGTCTCCGAGGTCGCCGACACGCGCTTCGACCGTGACTTCCCGCACACGCTGAAGGTGCGGGTCCGGCTCGAGCGGCCGGTCGCCGTGCTGCGACAGGGGGGGAAGGCGTGGCTCGTCTCGTCGAGCGCCAGGGTGCTGCGGACACTCGACCGGCGTCCCTTCCCGCGGCTGCCGCGCATCTGGTTGCCGAAAACGGCAGACATCGCGGTCAACGCGACTCTCGGCGGGCCGGGTGCGAAGGGCGTCGCCGCGGTCGCTCCGCTCCGTCCCTTGCACATCGGTGTGGACGTCCGTCAGGTGAACACCCAGGACGACGCGCTGACGCTCGTGCTCGGCTCGGGAACCGAGTTGCGCCTCGGCGACAGCGGCGACCTGCGCCTGAAGCTCTCGATCGTGAAGCAGCTGCTCCCCCTGACCGTCGGCGCGGCGTACGTGGACGTGAGCGTCCCGGAGCGACCCGTTGCCGGATACAACCCTGAAGTCGCAAGTTGAGGTTGAGTGTTTATCCCTGCAAATCGCATTGACAAGCCGCGAAAGAGGCCCTACCCTGAGGCGGCCACAGAGGTTTTCTCCACCCGATCCTGAAGTAGACATTGAGACCGAGCGACTGGATGTCACGATGAGCATGAGAGATCAATCAGGCAGCTACCTCGCCGTCCTGAAGGTGATCGGCGTCGGCGGTGGCGGCACGAACGCGGTCAACCGCATGGTCGAGGCCGGCCTCACCGGTGTCGAGTTCATCGCGGTCAACACCGACGCGCAGGCGCTCCTGATGAGCGACGCCGACGTCAAGATCCACATCGGCTCGAAGGTGACGCGCGGACTCGGGGCCGGCGCCGACCCCGAGGTCGGCCGCGCGGCGGCCCAGGAGACCCGCGACGAGCTGAAGGACGCGCTCAAGGGCGCGGACATGATCTTCGTCACGGCGGGCGAGGGCGGCGGCACGGGCACGGGCGCAGCGCCGACCGTCGCCGAGATCGGCCAGGAGATCGGCGCGCTCACGGTCGGGGTGGTCACGAAGCCGTTCGCATTCGAGGGGCGCGTCCGCTCCGAGCGGGCCGAGGCCGGCGTGACGGAGATCCGGGAGCACGTCGACACGCTGATCGTGATCGAGAACGACCGCCTGCTCCAGGTCGTCGAGCGGAAGACATCGGTCGTCGAGGCGTTCACGCTCGCCGACGACGTGCTCCGCCAGGGCGTTCAGGGGATCACCGACCTGATCACCGTGCCCGGGCTCGTCAACCTCGACTTCGCCGACGTGCGCACGATCATGCGCGACGCCGGCTCGGCGCTGATGGGCATCGGCAGCGCAGCAGGCGAGAACCGCGCCGCCGAGGCTGCGCGCGTGGCCGTCTCCTCTCCGCTGCTCGAGTCGTCGATCGAGGGGGCGACCGGAATCCTGCTGAACGTGACCGCCGGCCCGGACGTCGGGCTGTTCGAGGTCAACGAGGCGGCCGAGGTCGTGACCGCTGCCGCAGACGCGAACGCGAACGTCATCTTCGGCGCGGTGATCGACGAGGCGATGGGCCAGGAGGTGCGCGTGACGGTGATCGCAACCGGCTTCGGACAGCACCGCCGGCGGGCGCGCCGCCCGGAGCGGCAACGGGTCGACGTCCCGGAGCCGCCGGTCGCGCGTGAGCCCGGCGAGAGCTTCGAGATTCCCTCGGAGATGCTCGACGTGCCGTCCTTCCTCCGCGACGGCTAGCGCGTCAAGAGGGCGGGAGCCCCTTCGGTCGGAGTAGCATCCGCGCCGGTGCAGACCCTCCGCCGCACGCCGCTGCACGAGCGCCATGTCGCTCTCGGCGCCCGCCTGGTGCCGTTCGCCGGCTGGGAGATGCCCGTTCAGTACGAGGGCGTGATCGCCGAGCACCGCGCGGTGCGCACCGACAGCGGAGCGTTCGACGTCTCGCACATGGGCGAGATCGAGGTCGAGGGGCCCAGGGCGCGCGAGCTGCTCCAGTCGCTGCTCTCCAACGACCTCGGGCGGATCGAGCCGGGAGGCGCCCAGTACACCCTGCTGACGAACGAGCGCGGCGGAATCGTCGACGACCTGATCGTCTACGAGCTCGACCGGTTTCGCTACCTCCTGGTCGTCAATGCCTCGAACCGCGAGACCGACTACGAGTGGCTGCGGGAGCGAGAGGTGCCCGGCTCCGACGTCCGCGACGTCTCCGACGAGTACGGGCTCGTCGCCGTGCAGGGTCCGCGGGCGCTGGAGCGGCTCGGGCTCGATCCGGCACCGGCGTTCACCTTCGCCGAGGGCGAGGTCGCCGGCATCACCTGCATGGTCAACCGCACCGGCTACACCGGCGAGGAGGGCGTCGAGCTGCTCGTCATGGCCGAGGAGGCGGCCGCGCTCTGGGACGCAGTGCTCGATCGCGGCGTCACCCCCTGCGGGCTCGGCGCCCGCGACAGCCTCCGGCTCGAGGTCTGCTATCCGCTCCACGGCAACGACATCGGACCCGACACCGACGCGATCTCCGCCGGCCTCGGCTGGGTGTGCGCGCTCGACAAGGACTTCACCGGCGCCGCCGGGCTGCGGAGGGTCAAGGAGGCCGGGCCCGAGCGGCGGCTCGCCGCGTTCGTGATGGAGGAGCGGGCGATCCCGCGGCAGGGGATGGGGATCGTCGAGGGCGGCGAGGTCACCTCCGGAACCCACTCGCCGATGCTCGACCGGGGGATCGGCATGGGCTATGTCCGGGCCGACCTGGCCGGGCCGGGCACCGAACTGACGATCGACGTGCGCGGCCGCCACCGGCGGGCCCGCGTCGTCGCGAAGCCGATCTACCGACGAGAGGAGGCCGAACGTGGCGGCTGAGAGCTATCCCGACGAGCTGAAGTACCACCCGGAGCACGACTGGGCCCGGATCGAGGGCGACACCGCCACGCTCGGGATCACGTGGTACGGCCAGGACGCGCTCGGCGAGCTCGTCCACTACGAGCCGCCCGACGTCGGCGCCACGCTCGCCAAGGACGGCGCCTACGGGGAGGTCGAGTCGGTGAAGGCGGTCTCCGACCTGATCGCGCCGCTCTCCGGCGAGGTGCTCGAGGTGAACGACAAGGTGGTCGACGCGCCGGAGACGGTGAACGACGACCCGTACGGCGAGGGCTGGCTCGTCCGCATCCGCGTCAGCGACCCCGGCGAGGCCGAAGCGCTGCTGGACGCGGCCGCCTACCAGTCGCTGCTCACGGACCTGTGACCTTTCTCTCGCTGACCGACCCCGACCGCGAGGAGATGCTCGCCGAGATCGGGGTCTCCTCCGTCGAGGAGCTGTTCCGCGACATCCCCCAGGGTGTGCGTTTCCGCGGCCGGCTCGAGCTCGAGCCTCCGCTGTCGGAGCTGGAGCTGGTCGCGCACCTCGAGCAGCTGGCGGCGCGCAACGTCCACACGGGAGCCGAGACCTCGTTCCTCGGCGCGGGGATCTACGACCACTACGTGCCGGCGGTCGTCGGCACGATCCTCCAGCGCGGCGAGTTCCTCACCGCCTACACGCCGTATCAGCCGGAGATGAGCCAGGGTGTTCTCCAGGCGATCTTCGAGTACCAGACCGCGATCTGCGAGCTGACCGGCATGGACGTCTCCAACGCCTCCGGCTACGACGGAACGACGGTGGCCGCCGATGCCTGCTACCTGGCCAAGCACGTCACCGGCCGCTCGAAGATCGTCGTCACGGAGGCGACCAACCCGCAGGTTCGGCAGGTCGTGAAGACGTACGCGCCCGGCTTCGGGCTCGACGTCGTCGAGGTGCCCCACTCCGGGGGAACGACCGACACGAGTCTTCTGGCCGCCGCGGCGGAGGACGCGGCCGCCGTGATCTTCCAGCAGCCCAACTTCTTCGGCTGCCTCGAGCCGGCACCGGACCTCGCGGCAGCGGCCGGCGACGCCGGAGCTCTGGCCGTCGCCCATGTCGACCCGATCTCGCTCGGCCTGCTCGAGGCGCCGGGAAACTACGGCTGCGCGCTCGCGATCGGCGAGGGCCAGGGCGCCGGGAACGCCCTCTCCTTCGGCGGGCCTCACTACGGGTTCCTCGCCTGCCGCAGCGAGTACATCCGCCGCATGCCGGGTCGCATCGTCGGCGAGACCACCGACGTCGAGGGCAAGCGCGGGTTCGTGCTGACGCTGGCGACGCGCGAGCAGCACATCAGGCGCGAGAAGGCGACCTCGAACATCACCACGAACCAGACGCTGCTGGCGCTGGGCGGGCTCGTCTACCTCACCTGGCTCGGCCCGCAGGGTCTCAGGGAGGTGGGCGAGACCTGCATGGCCCTGGCCGAGTACGGCAAGGAGCGGCTGACGGCGGCCGGCGCCGAGCTCGCCTTCCCCGAGCAGGCGACCTTCAAGGAGGTCGCGATCCGGGTCGGGCGGAACGCGCGCGACGTGGTTGCGGCCGCGCGCGATAGGGGCGTCCATCCCGGGTACGCGCTGGGCCGTGACTACGAAGGGATGGACGACGCGCTGCTCGTCGCCTTCACCGAGAAGCGCACGCCGGAAAGCATCGACCGGCTGGCCGCGACGCTCCGCGAGGTGATCGCATGACCATGCTGATCTACGAGCGCTCGCAGGCCGGCCGGCGGGCGTCGACCATTCCGCGCTACGGCCTACCGACGCCGGCCGTTCCGCAGGCGCTGGCCCGCGCAGCGCCGCCGCGCCTGCCCGAGGTCGCCGAGCCCGAGCTCGTCCGCCACTTCACCGAGCTGTCCACTCGCAACTTCGGGATCGACACCGGCTTCTACCCGCTCGGCTCCTGCACGATGAAGTACAACCCGCGGGTCAACGAGCGGCTCGCGCTGCTCCCCGGCTTCCGCGACCTGCACCCGCTCCAGGAGGAGGACGGCGCCCAGGGCGCGCTCGAGCTGATGTGGCGGCTCCAGGAGATCCTCGCCGAGGTCGCGGGGCTCGACGCGGTCTCGCTGCAACCGGCGGCCGGGTCGCAGGGCGAGCTCACCGGCCTGATGCTCTTCCGTGCGTACTTCGACGACCGCGGCGAGGGCGGAGAGCGCCGCGAGATCGTCGTCCCCGACACCGCGCACGGCACCAACCCCGCGTCGGTGACGATGGCCGGCTTCGAGCTCGTCGGGGTCAAGACCGACGTACGCGGGAACATCGACGTCGACGACCTGCGCGGGAAGGTCGGTCCGCGGACCGCCGGGCTGATGCTCACCAACCCGTCCACCCTCGGCCTGTTCGACGAGAACATCGAGGAGATCGAGCGGATCTTCCACGGTACCGGGGCGCTCATGTACTACGACGGGGCGAACCTGAACGCCGTCTGCGGGATCTCGCGGCCCGGCGACATGGGCTTCGACGTCGTCCACATCAACCTGCACAAGACGTTCTCGCAGCCGCACGGCGGCGGCGGTCCCGGTGGGGGGCCGATCGCGGTCCGGGGGCAGCTCGAGCCGTTCCTGCCCGTGCCGGCGGTCGTCCGCCGTGACGACGCCACCTTCGGCCTCGACTACGACCGGCCGAAGTCGATCGGCAAGGTGCGGGCGTTCACCGGCCCGTTCGGCGTGTTCGTCCGCTCCTACGCCTACATCCGCATGTACGGCCCGCAGCTGCGGGAGATGTCCGAGGCTGCGGTGCTGAACGCCAACTACGTGCTCGCGCGCCTGAAAGACGCCTACGAGCTGCCGTTCGACCGCCTCTGCATGCACGAGTTCGTCGTCTCCGCACGCCGGCTGAAGAAGGAGCACGGCGTCTCCGCGCTCGACGTCGCCAAGCGGCTGATGGACTACGGCATCCACCCGCCGACCGTGTACTTCCCGCTCATCGTCCCGGAGGCGCTGATGATCGAGCCGACCGAGACCGAGCCGAAGGAGCGGCTGGACGACTTCTGCGAGGCGATGCTGGCGATCGCGCGCGAGGCGGCCGAGAGCCCCGACCTCGTCCACGGCGCCCCGCACGGCCGCCCGGTCGGCCGGCTCGACGAGGTCAAGGCGGCGAAGCGGGCGGTCGTCCGTTACGGCTTCGAGGACCACCCCGACCTTTCCGACGCCGCCGCTTCGGCGGCTGCGGCCGGAGCAACGAAGGCCTGAGCGTGGACCGCCGCGAGCGGGAGCGCATCATGGGCGAGTACGCCCCGCGCGAGCACACCGAGCTCGAGCGGCGCGCGGCCGATCGCCTCGCAGACGACCTCGCCGGCAGCCCGCTCGTCGGGCGGCCGCTCCGGCTCCGTCTGCGGAACTTCTCGTTCGGAGCCGATCGGTACGTGGTCTCGATCGCGGGCCCGCCGTCCTGCTCGCGACGGCTCAGGCAGATCGAGGACGAGATCGAAGCCCACGAGGCGGCGCTGGCCGAGGCGTGGGCCGAGCTCTCGCTGCGCTACCGGCGAGAGCCTCACGAGCTCGCTCGACGCTGGCGCGCCGCGGCGGCGGGGCGCAACTTCCACGCCGTCAACGACCTGATCGAGAAGCACAACCTGTACTACCCGGCCGAGGCGCGCCTGCCGATGGACCCGCGCACCGGCGACTTCGTCCTCGTCGGCGGTGCTCCCTACCGTCTGCGGCCGCTCGACGACGAGTGGGTTCTTGAGCGGTTCCCACTCTCGTCCGCACTTGCCGCCTGAGGCGTCGCGGCGAGCTGGCCGCAGGCCGCAGCGATGTCCCGGCCGCGTGTGAGGCGAACCGTCGCGGGCACTCCCGCGCGGTGGAGCGCGGACTTGAACGCGGCGATCGCGTCGGGAGACGAGCCCTCGAAGGCGCCGGTCGGGTTGTAGGGGATCAGGTTCACCTTGAACGCCTTCCGATCGAGTAGGCGGGCGAGCTCCGTCGCCTGCTCGACCGTATCGTTCACCCCGCCGAGCATCACGTACTCGACGAACACTCTGCG
This sequence comes from uncultured Actinomycetes bacterium, assembly GCA_963803325.1. Taxonomy (GTDB): domain Bacteria; phylum Actinomycetota; class Thermoleophilia; order Gaiellales; family Gaiellaceae; genus DATBLE01. Next base: position 1,116,041 of record CAWDLU010000001.1, read on the forward strand.
GCCGCGCCGTTCGACGTAGCGGCGGCACTCGGCGAGGACGTCGGTGAGTGGGTAGCGGTCGTTGACGGGCATCAGCTCGGAGCGCAGCGCCGGGTCGGCTGCGTGCAGCGAGAGCGCGAGCCGGATCGGCTCTTCGACCTCGTCGACGAACCGGCGCAGCCCGGGGAGCCAGCCGACCGTCGAGATCGTCGTCCGTCTGTGCGTGATTCCGAGGTCGGGGAGGAGGCGGGCGGCGTCGAGGACGGCGTCGATGTTCAGCATCGGCTCGCCCATCCCCATGAAGACGCAGTGGTCGATCGGCTCGATCCGCCGGAAGTGGAGGGCCTGGTCGAGGATCTCGGATGCGGTCAGGTTCCGGCCGAACTGCATCTGCCCGGTGGCGCAGAACGTGCACGTGAGCGGGCACCCGGACTGCGACGAGACGCAGATCGAGCGGCGGCCGTCGCGGTAGCGCATCAGCACGGCCTCGACCGGCTTGCCGTCTGCGGTGCGGAAGAGGGTCTTGACCGTGCCGTCGCGCGACTGCAGGTCGCGCTCGACCGCCAGCGTCGAGTACGGGACCTCGGCGGCCAGTGCCGCGCGGAGCCCGGCGGGCACGTTCGTCATCGTCTCGTACCCGGGAGCGCCGCCCGCCGCCCACCGCCAGATCTGGGCGGCACGGTACCTGGGCTCTCGGCGCCGGGCGAGAATGTCGGCGAGCAGGTTCCGATCCACGATCCCACGGTAGCTTCGGGCCGCGCGATCGGGACCGGGGTGCGCCGCGGACGGCCGGGCCACCGCGGTCGCGAGCCGAAAGGCAATCGGCCCACGATCGGCCGGCAGCGGGCCCACGATCGGCCGGGGCCGCCCTCAAGCCTCTGGCCGCGGCCGGTCCTCAAACCTTGGCCGCTAATCGGTTCACAATCGCCTTGGCCGCTAATCGGTTCACAATCGGCGCACTTTCGCCACGGACCGGGCACACCGATCCCGTTAGGCTTTCCTGCCGAGGGCGGAGGGTTGCTACCCCACCCAAGGGTGGGGGCTGCTTGGGCGGCGTCCGCCGATAGGCTGGCAGCGGTGATCGACCTTCGCTCGGATACCGCCACCAGGCCGACCTCGGAGATGCTCGCGGCGATGGTCGCCGCCGAGGTCGGTGACGAGCAGGAGCGCGAGGACCCGACCGTCAACGAGCTCCAGCGCCGGGCGGCCGAGCTGCTCGGCCACGAGGCTTCGGTCTTCCTGCCGACCGCGACGATGGCGAACCAGATCGCGCTCCGCGTGCTCACCCGACCGGGCGGACAGTTGATCGCCGAGGAGCGGACGCACATCCTCGTCTACGAAGCGGGGGGGCCGGCCGTCCATTCGGGTCTGATCGCCCGCGGACTGCCGGGCGTTGCGGGGCGGATCACGCCCGAGCAGATCCGCGCAGCGGCCGCGACCTCGGATTGGCTTCAGCCGGCGAGCATCGTTGTGCTCGAGCAGACCCACCGAAGCGCCGGCGGCAGGGTATGGCCGCTGGACGAGCTGGCCGCGACGATCGCCGCCGCACGCGACCTGGGCCTCGCCGTTCACCTCGACGGGGCTCGGCTGATGAATGCCTCCGTCGCAAGCGGGATCGCACCCGCGCAGTACGGCCGGCTCGCCGACACCGTCACCGTGTGCTTCTCGAAGGGCCTCGGCTGCCCGCTCGGCGCCGTGCTCGCCGGCTCGGCAGAGCGGATCGCCCAGGCGTGGCGGCTGAAGTTCCTCTTCGGCGGGGCCTTGCGCCAGGCGGGAGTCGTCGCCGGGGCGATGCTCTATGCACTCGATCACAACGTCGAGCGACTCGCCGAGGATCACGCGCGGGCGAGGCGGCTCGCCGAGGGGTTGGCCGCAGCGGGGCTCCCGGTCGACGTGGACGCGACCGAGACGAACTTCGTCGGCGTCGACGTCGGCTCGGTGGGGCTCGACGCGGGAGAGGCGCAGGGCCTCATCGCCGCGCAGGGCGTGGCCGTCGGCTTCCTGCGACCAGGCCTGCTTCGGATCGCCACGCACCTCGGGGTCACCGACGAGGACGTCGACCGTGCGATCGAGTTGATCCCCCGGGCGCTGGGCGTCCAGGCAGCCGTCTAGCGTCCGCCGGCCTTGAAGAAGATCAGCGCCGCCGCCGCGTAGGCGAGAATCAGCACCGCGCCGCGCCAGTTGCTCGAGCGGCCCTTCGCCAGCAGAAGGGCCGCGAGCAGGGCCGCCCCGCCGACGACCCCGATCTCCACCTGGCGGAACGCCAGCGGCAGCGGCTTGAACGCCCAGGAGAGGATCGCGACCGCGGGAATCAGGAAGACGGCGACCTGCGCGCTCGAGGAGAGCGCGATCTCGGTCGCCAGCTTGACGCGACCACGGCGCGCGACCACGACCGCCCCGCCGTGCTCGGCGGCGTTCCCGACGATCGCCACGATCACCGCGGCGACGAAGAAATCGCTCAGATGAGCGGTCTCGGCGAAGTTCTCGATCGAGCCGACCAGGATCTCCGCGATCACGGCGGTTGCCGCGGTGGCGATCGTGAGCACGATCAGCGCGGTGCGGAGCGACCAGTCCTCCTGCGCGATCTCGCCGACGTGGAACTCGGCTCGGTGCCGGCGCAGCTGCCGCCAGGTGACGAGGACATAGACGAAGAGCAGAACGATCGAGACGGGGATCGAGAGCACCTGGAGCACGTGGCGGTGTGGGTCGCCGTGCCAGCCCGGGATCGCGACGACGAGGAAGAGCGCGACGGCGAAGAGTACGAGCCCGATCGAAACGAGCCCGGAGCGGCGGTCGATGTCCTTGGTCGGCCCGAACAGGAGCGAGAAGCCGAGGACGAGCAGCAGGTTGCCGACCACGCTCCCCGACAGCGAGCCTCGCACGACTTCGTAGAGGCCGTCGTTGACCGCGAACAGAGCGATGATCAACTCGGGCGCGTTCCCGAACGTCGCGTTCAGGAAGCCGCCGACACCCGGGCCGGTGTGCCGCGCCGCGTGCTCCGTCGCCTCGCCGATCAGCCACGCAAGCGGGACGAGCGCGATCGCGGTCAGCACGAACAAGGTCACGTCGCCGGGGTGGAACGCCACATCGACGGCGACCGTGATCGGCGCGAGGCAAAGCGATGCCCAGAGAAGCCGTCGCGCCACGGGCCCCTAGCCTAGTAGCGGCGAGGTCGCGGCGGCGCCATGCCTGAAAAGCGGCCGTTTGTCAAGACTTGCGCAGCGGAAAACTCCTCGCCCACAATCCCGGTATGGCGCTTCGCCACACGGCGGTCCAGTCGCTGCCGCTTCGTCCGCAGGACGAGGTCGAATGCCGCCGGTGCGGCGTGCACTGCGGCAAGATCGTCTATCCGGCCGCCTGCATCGCCCGAGCGTGCCCCTTCGTCTACGCCTACGAGGAGTTCGGCCACACGTACGTCGGCTGCATGCAGAAGGTGTACGAGGTCGAGATCGACCTCGACCTGCTCAACGAGGCAGAGGCGCGGCGGGGCGGATTCGGCGCCGTCAGATCGGTGCGCCAGCCGCTGCCGATGTGCCGGGTCGAGGTCGAGGAGACGTACCGGCATCGAACCGACGAGTTGGGCTGCGTCAACCCGGAGTTCTCGGAGCTCCCCGTCGGCAGGCCCACCTTCCGGGTCTTCGCGCGGGTTTCCTAGAGCGTCTTCTCGAAGACCTCGTACGTCAGCTCGGTCTTCATTCCCAGCCGCTCGTAGAGTCGCCACGCCCCGGTCGGATTGTCCGAGTCCGTCTTCAGCTCGACCCGCGGGACCCCGCGCCGCCTGAACGCGGCGAACGTCTCCAGCATCAGCGCCTTCCCGAGCCCGCGACCGCGTAGCCGCGGCGAGACGACGAGATCCTTGACGTACCCCTCCTTCCAGTTCAGCGCGGCGCCGACGATCTCGTCGCGGGCGAGGGCGAGGAACCAGACCCCGGGGTCGTAGCTCGGGTCGCCGAGCATGAACGTGTGCCAGTCCTCGAACGGCAGCGGCACGTAGCGGGGCTCGCCGTGCGAGTAGGCCTCGTCCAGGAGCTGTTTGACGGCGGGTGCATCGACCGGGTCGAACGTGCGCACGGAGAAGCCGTCCGGCCAGGCGGGCTCCGGCGGTTCCGAGGCGAGGTCGATCGCCATCAGCCACACCTCGCCGCCCTTGCGGTAGCCGCGGCGAACGAGAAACGGCGCCGCTGCCGTCTCGAGCGTCAGCGGCGACAGGTGCAGGACGCCGCCGGCCGCCTCGTCCTCGATCCGCTCGAGCAGCCCGGTTCCGATCCCACGCCCCCGCTCCGCGTGGAGGACCCAGACGCGGCCGACGTCGCGGTTGACGACCGCGGCGCCGACGATCTCTCCCGCCGACTCCGCGACACTGCCGGTCCCGATCGTGAACATGTTCGTGAACATCCCGAGCGAGAGCATCGGCTCGCCCTGCAGCGGCCGGTGGCAGTCGGCGAGGACAGCGTAGGCGGCCTCGACGTCCTCCGGCTCGGCGGCCCGGATCGTGATCTCGGCGCTCACGACCGGATCGAGCGGGCGTGGAGCTCGCGCAGCTTGCGCATCTCGCCCTCGTCCGGCCCGTGTCCGTCCGGCCCAGGAACCTCCATCACCGCCGGCAGCCCCTGGAGCGCGGGGTGCCCGAGGAAGACGCCGAGCGCCTCGCCCATCAGCCCCTCGAGGATGTTCGCGTGCCGGTCGCGGTTCGAGCCGAGCGGCGCCTGCGCGTCGTTGACGTGCAGCGCCCGCAGCCGGTCGAGGCCGACCCTCCCGTCGAGGTCGGCGAGCAGCCGGTCGAGCTCGCCGCGGTCGGTCACGTCGAAGCCCGAGACCCAGAGATGGCACGAGTCGAGGCAGATCCCCAGCCGCGGATGGCGATCCAGCGCCTCGTGGAGGGCGGCCAGCTCGTCGAGCGATCGCCCGATCGTCCCGCCCGCGCCTGCCGAGTTCTCCATCAGCAGCCACGTCGTGTCGGAGCAGCGCTCGAGCACCTGCGCCAGTGCCGGCACGACCCGCTCGAGCCCCGCCTCGAACCCGGCGCCCTGGTGCGAGCCGACGTGGAAGATCACCCCGTCCGCTTCGATCGCACACGCCGCGTCCATCGTCGAGCGCATCGTCAGGACGCTCTTCTCGTAGAACTCCTCGTTCGGGCTCGCCAGGTTGACGAGGTAGAGCGCGTGCACGACGACGGCGCCGATCCCGAGCTCGCGGCGGCGCTCGCAGAACGCGGCCAGGTCTTTCGGGTCGTGGTCGGGAAAGCGCCACATGCGCGGGCTCTGAGCGAAGAGCTGGAGCGAATCCGCACCGATCTCGGCGGCTCGGTCGAGCGCCTTCTTGATCCCGCCGGAGCAATGGGCGCCGAGAAGCACGTCTCTACGATAGGGATGCGATGACCGTCCGCGTCCGCATGGCTCCGAGCCCGACCGGCCTCCTGCACGTCGGGGGCGTGCGCACCTTCCTGTTCAACTGGCTCTTCGCGCGCGGCCGGGGCGGCGAGTGCCTGCTGCGGATCGAGAACACCGACCTGAGCCGCGAGGTCTCCGAGGCGACCGACCAGATCCAGCGCTCCCTGAGCTGGCTCGGGATCGACTGGGACGGCGCGGTCACCTTCCAGCTCGACGCGATCGAGCGCTGCCGGGAGCTGGCCGCGCAGCTGGTCGCCGACGACAAGGCCTACGAGGACGAGGGGGCGATCCGCTTCCGGATGCCCGACGAGGGCGTGACCGCCTGGGAGGACGCAGTCCTCGGCCGGATCGAGGTCGCAAACGACACGATCGAGGACGTCGTGCTCGTGCGCACGGACGGCCGCCCGACCTACAACTTCGCCAATCCGGTCGGAGACATGGACGACGCGATCACGCACGTGATCCGCGGCCGCGATCACATCTCGAACACGCCGAAGCAGCTCAGGATCCTGGCGGCGCTCGGCCACGAGCCGCCCGTCTACGCGCACGTGCCCGACGTGCTCGGCGACGACGGCAAGAAGCTCTCCAAGCGCCACGGCGCGGTCTCGATCGACGAGTTCCGCACGGCCGGTTACCTGCCCGCCGCGCTGGTGAACTTCCTCGCCCTGCTCGGCTGGGCGCCCGACGGAGAGACGACGATCATGTCTCCGGACGAGCTCGTGCGCCGCTTCTCCCTCGACCGCGTCGGCTCGAGCCCGGCGACGCTCGACTACCAGAAGCTGGACTGGCTGAACGGGGTCTACCTGCGGGCCCTTTCCCCCGGCGAGTACGCGGACGCGCTCGTCACCCACCTGCGCGAGCAGGGCTACGACTGGCCGGAGGACCGCATCCGGGCGGCCGTGCCGCTCGTCCAGGAGAAGATCGCCCGGCTCGGCGAGTTTCCCGATTTCGCCGGCTTCCTGTTCGACCGCAGAGACGGCTTCGACGCGAGGGGGCTCGACGAGGGTGTCCTCGCCGCCGCGGAGGAGACGCTCACCGCCCTCGAGCCCTTCACTCCCGAGGCGATCGAGCAGGCGTTCCGGGCGATGGCCGAACGTCTCGGCCAGAAGCCGCGTCAGGCCTTCCAGCCGATCCGGGTCGCCGTCACCGGCTCGACGATCTCGCCGGGCCTGTTCGAGAGCATCGAGCTGCTCGGGCGCGAAGAGACGCTTGCCCGGATCAGGGCGGCGCGGGCGCGAGCAGTCTAGGGACGGTAGACGAGGATGCCGCCGGCGACGAGCGCGAGCCCGGCTGCCCAGAGCGGCCAGAGCACGAGCGCGGCGCCCGCCAGGAACGCGACCGCGCCCAAGATCGTCAGCGCGGTGGAGACTGCTGCCGACGACGGCGCCTCGGGCGGAACGTGTGCCGGAGCGGCCGGCCCGACTGTCAGGCGCATCCGTGCGAGGCGGACGCGGAAGAGCGCGCCGCGCCATTCGAGCAGGCACTCGGCTGCTCCGCCGCGCCCTCGCTCTTCGATCGCCTCGGCGATCTCACCGGTCTGGTCACGAGCGTCGACGAGCGCGTCGGCCAGCTCTTCGTGCCCGGAGCGCACGCCGGGCGGGGGCTGGACGCCGGCCAGCAGCTCGCTGGACCAGTGCAGGCGGTACTGGAGCGCCCGCAGGGCCTCGAGCGCGTCGGTGTCGAGGCGGCGCGAGTCGGCCGCGATCGTCTCCAGACGGCGCAGCGTGCTCGACAGCCCGCTCCAGAAGCCGGCCATCGTGCCCGCGTATTCACGGGCTTCGCTCGTGCCCGGGCTCAGCGCCAACGCGAGCGATGATAGCCGGGTTGACCGGCTCGTGCCCGGTCGCGGCCGTGTAGATTCAGCCGGGTGACGACGGCGGGCGTGTACACGCCACTCGACTACGAGGAGCGGCTGAAGCAGTACCTGTTCGAGCGCTCGGAAGAGGGTCGCGCCGTGCGCGTGGGGGAGAAGGAGACCTCCGAGCAGGCCGAGATCGTCGCCCGCTACACCGACCTCTTCACGCGCGACCAGCTCGAGGTGCTCTGGGAGGCCGAGCGCGGCGCCTCCGGCGAGAAGCGTGAGGAGCTCTACCGGCTGCGGAAGGTCTGCGAAGGCGGGATCGTCTCGGCCGAGCTGGTCGCGCGCGAGGACGCGCTCGAGAACAGGGAGCTGGCGGCGAGGGTCGCGTTCCGCGGCGAGGAGCTGCCGCTCCGCTCGGCGCAGGCGAAGCTCGCCGTCCTCCACCAGTACCGCGACCGCGAGGAGCTCGGCAATCTTCACGCCGATGCGAACGCCGCCTTCAACGACGAGCGGCTCGACCTGCTCGCAACCGGGGAGGCGATGACCGCCGAGCTCTCCTGCGAGCCCGACCCGGTGGCGCGGAACGAAGAGGAAAAGGGTATCTCGCTGCGCGCGCTCGCAGCCGCGCTGGCCGGGACGAGCGCGGCGGCCGAGGCCGCCTACCTGCGCATGCGCAAGACCTGGTTCGACCGCGTGCTCGGGCCCGACCGCGACGACCAGCCGCGCTCGTACCACATGGCGTACGTGCGGCGGGTCTCCCCGCTCGAGGCGACCTACACCAAGGAACGTGCGACCGACGTCTGCCTGGCGACGCTCGAGAGCCTCGGCTTCGACCTCGCCGCCGACCCGAACATCCGGCCCGACCTCGACGACCGGCCGCAGAAGTCGCCGCGGGCGTGCGTGATCGCCTCCGACCCGCCGAAGGTCGTCCACCTGATCACGCGGGCGCAGGGCGGTCTCCACGACTACCAGGCGTTCCTGCACGAGGCCGGCCACGCGCTCCACTACGCCGGCTGCGACCCCGGCCTGCCGTACGTCTTCCGCCGACTTTCCCGCGACCACGCCCTGACCGAGATCTACTCGTACATCGTCGAGGCGATCTCGCGGGAGCCCGGCTGGCACGCGTTCCATTTCGGGCTCTCCGACGAGGACGCGGCGCAGAACGCGGAGGCGACGACGTTCCTCGAGGCGCTGCTCTTCCGCCGTTACACGGCCAAGCTCGACTTCGAGCTTGCGTTCTGGGACCGCTTCGCGGACGACGGCGGCACGTCGGCGGGATACGCGGAGGGGCTGACGGCCGCGACCGGCGTTCGCTACCGCTCCGACGGCTTCGTCTCCGACATGGACGCGGGCTTCTACTCGGCCGACTACCTGCGCGCCTGGATCCGCTCGGCCCAGCTCCGCGCCCGCCTGGTCGAGGAGGTCGGCGAGGATTGGTGGCGGAGCCCCGAGACGGGCGACCGGCTGCGCGCGCTCTTCCGCGAGGGGACGAAGCCCTCGAGCGAGGAGGTGGCGGACCGGCTCGGCTTCGACCCGCTCGATATGGCGCCGCTCCTGCACGAGCTCGGCGCGTAGGGCGCCCGGTAGGAGTCGCGGCGCGAGTGCAGAACTTGCGCGGGATGAAGGATCAGAGTCAGATCGACGACATGCGTGCGGCGATCCGCGGCGCAATCGAGCGCGGTCGGTCCAGCCCCCGTCCCGGTCCGGCCGCTCAGCCGGAACGAGAGACCGAGCCGGACGAAGAGCCCGCAACGGAGCAGCCGCGTCCCGGGCCGTTCTCGTCGTTCTTCAAGCGCTTCTAGGACTCGCCGTCGATGCCGGCCGCCTCGAACGCGGCGTCCAGGTGCGGGTAGTCCTGCACCCGGATCACCCGCCCGTCGCGGATCGTGACGACGGCGCTGTAGCGCTCGACGCTGAACTTGCGGCGTGACTGAAGCGGGCGCGGGTCGTCGGCGTCGCGCGTCTCGCGGGAGGCGCGGAAGCCGACGACGACCTGGTCGCCCGCGCCGACGCAGCGCTCGAGCTCGACGCGGTACTGCTCGCGGAAGCGCTCGGCGATCACGCCGAGTGCCTCGGCGTGATCTGCGAAGGAGGCGGGCTCAGCACCGAGCGGGTACCACTCGACGTCGCCGTCGAGCAGCTCGGCGATCGCCTCGAAGTCCCCGTCGATGAAGGCGCGGTATCCGCGGACGACGACTTCGACCGACTCGAGGCTCATGGCCGGAGCGTAACCACGGGAGCAGGCAAGAGCAGGCAGGCAAGAGCATGGACGCGCTCCTCGGAGTAGGCTCGCTTCCACAAGCGAGCCCCCGATCGAGACCCGTCGAGGACAGGAGGCGAGATGGCCGGAGTCGAGGCAAGGAACCTGGACGCACCGGACGAGGTGCGTACCCCGGACAAGACAGCGATCAACGTCGTGCGCCTCGGTTCGACCGAGGTGGGTCGGTTCACCTTCCAGCCGGGCTGGAAGTGGTCGGAGTGCATCAAGCCGGTGGTCGGAACCGACAGCTGCCAGGCCGACCACCTCGGGTACGCGATCTCCGGACGGATCCACATCGAGCACGAGGACGGCACGTCGCTCGAGCTGGGCGCCGGCGAGGCATACCGGATCGCGCCGGGTCACGATGCCTGGGTGGTCGGCGACGAGCCGTTCGTCGGAGTGGAGTTCAAGAGCGCCGAAACGTACGGCAAGAGCTAGGGACAAGCGGAAACAGGGTTCGTTGCCCTGTCAGCGCGCGAGGGCGACGATGTTGTCGACGTACGGCCTGCTGGAGGGCAGGATGCCGTGCTCGCGGACCGAGGCCTCTCCCTGGAGGTAGGCGGCGAGCGCGAGGCGCTCCTTCGAGTCGAACGCGTTCAGCAGATGGCGGAGGTAGGCGATCCCGACTCGGATGCCGCCTGCGGTGGTGTGCGGGACCCGCCGGCCGATCAGAGCCGTTTCGACGTAGTCCCAGGTGGCCGGCATCACCTGCATCACGCCCCAGGCGCCGGCGGACGAGGTGAGGTTCGGCTGATGCCCCGATTCCTGCCAGGCGACGGCGAGCGCGAGCGACCGGCGGACCCCGTAGTGGCGTGCCCAGTGGACGATCGTCCGGCGGATCGTGCTTCGGGCTGCCGTTCGACTGGGGATCACGAGCGTGCGGCCGACCGGCAGGAGCGCGTCCGGATCGAGGCGGTTGAGCCGCGCGATCGCACGTACCGACGTCCCGTACCGGACGGCGATCGCGCTCAGGCTGTCACCGGGTTGGACGTTGTAGCGCAGCGGCGGCCGGCGGACGACCCGCGGGCTGGGGATGCGCAGGACCGCCCCCGCGAGGAGGATGGCGTCCGGGTCGAGCCGGTTGAGGCGCACGAGGGTGCGAAGCGGCACGTGGTGCCTCGCCGCGATCGCGGTGAGCGTGTCGCCCGGGCGCACGCGGTAGGTCGACGCGAGCGCTCCCTCGGCGACGACCGAGCCGGCGAGCACGAGCGCCGAGCAGACGGCGACCGTGCACCCGAGAAACCGCAGCCGGGAAGCGCACCATTCCATCCCGCAACCAGCTATCGGCAGTGAGGTGCGGGTTCTTGACGGGAGTGAGAGCGAACCACCACCGCAGGCACGTCGGACCTGGGAGGATGTGCGGCACGCAGCGGCCCGAACGGTCGACGACTCCTGACAAAAAGGAGGTGGCTCGTGAGGCGGATCGCGATCAACGTCAACGGTGCCCGACATGAAGCGGAGGTCGAGCCCCGCGAGCTGCTCGTCTACGTGCTGCGCGAGCGGTTCGCGCTCACGGGCACGACTGTCGGCTGCGACACGTCCTCGTGCGGTGCGTGCACCGTGCTGCTCGACGGCGAGGCGGTCAAGTCGTGCACCGTTCTCGGCGTCCAGGCCGACGGAGCGGAGATCACGACGATCGAGGGGCTGGCGGCGAACGGCGAGCTGCATCCGGTACAGCAGGCCTTCCACGAGCACCACGCGCTCCAGTGCGGCTACTGCACACCGGGAATGGTGATGGCGGCCGTCTCGCTGATCGCGAGCGGTGAGGCGACCGATCGGGAGGCGATCAGAGCCGGGCTCGAGGGCAACCTCTGCCGCTGCACCGGGTACCACAACATCGTCGAGGCCGTCGCCGCTGCGGCCGGAATCGCCCGCTGATGAGCGCCGCCGAGACTCGGTTCGTCGGCGCGCCGCTCAAGCGCAAGGAAGACCGGCCGCTGCTGACCGGGAAGGGCACGTACGTCGACAACATCGTCCTGCCCGGAGCGGTTGCAATCGCGCTCGTCCGCAGCCCGTACGGCCACGCGCGGGTGACGAAGCTGAAGGTCGATGCGGCCCGGTCGGCCGAGGGCGTCGTCGCCGTCTTCACCGGAGCCGACCTCCAGGACGAGTGGAAGGCGCCCATGCCCTGCGCGTGGCCCGTCACCGAGGAGATGAAGAACCCGCCCCACTACCCGCTTGCAAACGGCGAGGTCCGGTACCAGGGCGACGGCGTCGCGGTCGTGGTCGCCGAGAGCCGGGCGCGCGCGCTCGACGCGGCGGAGCTCGTCGAGGTCGAGTACGAGCCGCTGCCGGTGGTGGTCGACGTCGAGCAGGCCGTGCAGGAAGGCGCTCCCCTCGTGCACGAGGAGCTCGGCACGAACGTCAGCTACGTCTGGACGCTCGAGGCGGGCGCGGTCGACGAGGCCGTCGCTGCCGCGGACGCGGTGGTGAAGATGCGCTACCGCCAGCCGCCCCTGATCCCCAATGCGATCGAGCCGCGCGGCGTCGTCGTGCGGCCCGAGCCCGGCGGCGAGATCACGCTCTGGTCGGCGACTCAGGTCCCGCACATCCTGCGGCTGCTCGCCGCCGCCACGCTCGGCCTGCCCGAGACGAAGCTTCGCGTGATCGCCCCCGACGTCGGGGGCGGTTTCGGCTCCAAGCTCAACGTGTACGCGGAGGAGCTGCTCGCGATCGCGATCGCGCGGCGGCTGGGGGCGCCGGTGAAGTGGGTGGAGGGCCGTTCGGAGAACGCGCTCGCGACGATCCACGGACGCGACGTCGTGACGACGCTCGAGCTGGCTGCGGGCAAGGACGGGAAGATCACCGCGGTACGGGCGAACGTGCTCGCGTCGATGGGCGCGTACCTCCAGCTCGTCACACCGGGAATCCCGCTGCTCGGGGCCTGGATCTACGCCGGGCCGTACGCGATTCCGAACTACAGCGTCACGTTCACGGGCGTGTTCACGAACACGACGCCGACGGATGCCTATCGCGGCGCCGGCCGGCCGGAAGCTACCTACGTGCTCGAGCGAACGATCGATGTTCTCGCCCGCAAGCTCGACATCGACCGGGTCGAGCTGCGCCGGAGGAACTTCATCTCGGAGTTTCCGGCCCAGATCGCGTCGGGTCTGACGATCGACGGCGGGGACTACCATGCGTCGCTCGACCGGCTGCTCGAGCTGCTCGACCTCGACGGGATCCAGGCCGACCAGGCCGCTCGCCGGGCCCGCGGCGACGTGAAGCAGATCGGCGTCGGCTTCTCGACGTACAACGAGATGTGCGGGCTCGCGCCGTCCCGGATCCTCGGTGCGATCCGGTACGCGGCCGGAGGTTGGGAGACGGCGACGATCCGCTGCCTGCCGACCGGCACGGTTCAGGTCGTCAGCGGCACGTCACCGCACGGGCAGGGACACGAGACGGCGTGGTCGCAGATCGTGGCCGATCAGCTCGGCTGTGACCCGTCCGAGGTCGAGGTGCTGCACGGCGACACGAGCGTCTCGCCGTACGGCCTCGACACCTACGGGAGCCGGAGCCTCGCTGTCGGCGGCGGCGCCCTCCACGCCGCCGGTGAGAAGATCATCGCGAAGGCGCGCGAGATCGTCGCCCACCAGCTCGAGGTCTCCGCCGACGATCTCGAGTACGGCGCGGGGGCGTTCGCCGTCAAGGGCTCGCCCGAGAAGGAGATGACGATCAAGGCCGCGGCCTGGTCCGCCTACGCGGCGCACGACTTGCCGGAGGGGATGGAGCCGAATCTCGAGGCGACGGCCACGTACGATCCGCCGAACTTCTCCTGGCCGGGCGGCGCGCATGCCGCGGTGGTCGAGGTCGATACGGAGACGGGTGACGTGCGGCTGGTCCGCTACCTGGCGGTCGACGACGTCGGGACGGTCGTCAACCCGCTGATCGTCGACGGCCAGGTTCACGGCGGGATCACCCAGGGGATCGCCGCAGCCCTGTTCGAGGAGGGAATCTACGACGAGGACGGCAACCTGACGACCGGAACGCTCGCGACCTACCTCGTGCCCTCGGCGGCGGAGCTCCCTTCGTACGAGCTTGCTCGTACGGAGAGCAAGGCCGCCGATCAGCCGTTCGGAGCGAAGGGCGTGGGCGAGACCGGGACGATCGCGGCGGCGCCCGCCGTGATCAACGCGGTGATCGACGCGCTCTCACATCTGGGCGTGACGGAAGTCGAGATGCCCGCCACCCCGGAGCGAGTCTGGCGCGCGATCGAGGAGGCGAAGCGGTGATCCCCGCATCCTTCGACTACGAGGTTGCAGAGAGCGTCGAGCACGCCTTGACCCTGCTCGGCTCCGACGCCGACGCGAAGCTGCTCGCCGGCGGGCACTCCCTGATCCCGGCGATGAGGCTCCGGATCGCCCGGCCGTCGATGCTCGTCGACGTCGGCCGGTTGTCCGAGCTTGCCTACGTCCGCGACACAGGTAGTCAGGTCGCGATCGGCGCTCTTACGCGTCACCAGGCGGTGCGGGACGACCCGCTGCTCGGGGAGCACTGTCCGATTGTCTCGACGACGGCCGGGATGATCGGCGACCCGCAGGTCCACCACCGGGGCACGATCGGCGGATCGCTCGCTCATGGCGACCCGGCCTCCGACCTTCCCGCAGTGATGCTTGCGCTCGGCGCCGATCTCGTCGTTCGCGGCGCGGGCGGCGATCGAACCGTGCCCGCGGCCGACTTCTTCACCGGAGTGTTCGAGACGGCGACTCGGGCGGATGAGATCCTCGTCGAGGTCCGCGTCCCGAAGCTCGGTGCCTCGACCGGCTGGTCGTACCTGAAGTTCCACCGGCGCGCCCAGGACTGGGCGACGGTGGGGGTGGCGGCGATCCTGCGCCGGGACAACGGGAGTGTGGGGGCCGCGTCGGTGGCGCTGACCAACATGGGCGCGACCCCGTTGCGAGCGAAGGCTGTCGAAGACGCTCTCGCCGGTGGTGCGTCTGCCGCCGACTCGTCCGCGCACGCAGCGGCCGGTACCGCACCCTCGAGCGACGCCTCGGCGAGCGCGGAGTTCCGCGCCCACCTGGCGCGTGTGCTGACCAAGCGGGCGATCGACGAAGCGCTCTCGCGCGTGGCCTGAGGGAAGCGCCCCGCCCGCGGGCCTTCTCCGCGCTACATCGGGCTCTCGGCAATCTGCGCCGCCTGGCTCGGCGCCGCCGCCGGCGGCTCGGGATCGTCCTCGGCTGCGCTGCGATCGGGCTGGTCGCGTGGCTCGTGCGGCCCGACCTGACGGTGCTCGACGCCGACGACGGCATCGCCTTCTCCATCGGGGTCGGCATCGCCCGTGCGCGCCTACGCCTGCCGAGGCTGACTGATCTATTCGGCGAGAAGCTTCTGGAGTTTGAGCGTCGTGTTCAGGCTCCGGATGGTCAGTTCCTTGTGGTTCGTGCCGCCGATCA
>CAWDLU010000002.1:0-348566 GCA_963803325.1 uncultured Actinomycetes bacterium
TTGAGCAGCGTGCCGACGACGTGGAAGTCGGTGTCGAAGCTCGGGCCCGCTGCAACAACCCAGAAGCGGACCGTCTCTCCCGGGTTCGCGATCAGCGGATGCTTGACGTACTGGCCCGCGTAGCCGTTCCAGGTCACCCAGTCCGGTGACATCGAGTGGGCCTTCGCAAAGTCGAGAGAAGCCGGTGAGCTTAGCCCCGGACTGTTCAGGTACCACTCGCTGGAGACGAGCACGTACTCGCGGTCGGCCTTCGGCAGCGGTGTCGCCGGATCGACCACGATCGCCCCGTACATGCCGTTCGCGATATGGGCGAGGACCGGCTTCGTGCCGCAGTGGTACATGAACACGCCGGCGTCGCCGGCCTTGAAGCTGAACGTGAACGACTCGCCGGGGTCGACGTCCCTGAAGGCGACGTTCGGCGCGATCCGAGCGGCGTGGAAGTCCACCGAGTGCGGGATCGCACCGCCGTTCGTGAGCGTGATCTTCACGGTCTGACCCTGGCGGACGTGGACCACCGGTCCCGGCGCGCCCCCGGCGAACGCCCAGGCGTTGTACTTGATCCCCGGCGCGACCTCGTGCACGACGTCCTTGAGGGTCAGGTTGACGTTGGCGACCGCGCCGGCAGGGGCCGGCTGGAGCGCCGCCGGATACGGGACATGCGTCTCGGCGAGGGCATCCGCGTTGGCGGGTGCTGTCCCCGCATAGCTTTCGAGCGTCCCGCTGACGCCCGCCGTCGCGTGGTCGTGCGCGGTGGCAGCTGGAGCAACGGCGCCTGCTGTGGCCTTCTTGGCGTCGTCACGGGCCTTCTGAGCCGAGACGGCAGCCCAGAGGGCAAACCCGAGCACCGCCGGCAGCGCGATTCCGAGCAGGAGAGCAACGACCTTCGTCGTCGCCCCGCGGTCGGGGTCCGGCTTCGCCTGGTAATAGGCGGGAAGTTCGCTGGACGCTTGATGTGCCACTGGAGTCCTCCTCGATCGTATGAATACACGATGAGAGTAGGAATAATCTCGGCGCCCGCAATCAGCAAAATTGCGGATACCTCCGACCGAGATTCCACCGATACTGTTGTCGAAATGAACGACGCGAGCCTGATCCGCCGCGCTCTCGCCGACGAGCACCGGATCCGGATCATCGACGACCTGCGTGGCCGGCCGGAAGGCCTCGACACCCGTGAGCTCGCCCAGCGACTCGAGCTCCACGAGAATACGATCCGCTGGCACCTCGGCATCCTCGGAGAGGCAGGGCTCGTCGGCTCGCATCCGGCCGCGAACGGCAAGCCCGGCCGCCCACGGATGCTCTACGTTCTGCGGCCGGCTGCGCACGAAGCCGTGGGCCGTGACACCCACCGGCTGCTGGCGACGATCCTGACGGGCTCGCTCGCCGAGCTTCCCGACGGCGGGCAGAAGGCGGAGACGGCCGGCCGGGCCTGGGGCCGGTACCTGATCCGCCGCCCCTCGCCCCTCACGCACGTCACCGACGAGCACGCAGTCTCCGAGGTGACGAGGCTCCTCGACGAGGAAGGCTTCGCCGCCTCGCAGCACGGGACGGAGATCCACATGCGCCGCTGTCCCTTCCACGACCTCGCCGAGACGAACCCGGCGATCGTCTGCCGCGTGCATCGGGGCCTCGTCGCCGGCGCCCTGGAGGAGCTCGACAGCGGGCTCGACATCGAGGCGCTCGACGTGTTCGTCCGGCCGGATCTCTGCATCGCGCGGCTACGACAGCGCGAGCTGTCGGAACGGCTCGATGTTGGAAAGGCCGACACCGACTAGGCGTAGCGGCCCGGGCCGATCGGCGAGGGCCCGGTCGAGAAGCGTGCAGGCGATCTCGCCGATCGCGGCGCCGTCGTCGAGACCGCCGGCGAGCGTGGACGAGCGGCTGCGGATCGAGAAGTCCGGGTAGCGGACCTTCGTCGTGATCGTGCGCGCCGCCTGGCCCGTGCGGTCGAGGTGGTCTCCGAGGCGAGCCGCCATCCGGCGCAGCTCCGCGTGCAGCTGTGCGCGGTCGCCGATGTCGACGTCGAACGTCTCCTCGGTCGAGATCGAGATCCGCTCGACCTGCGTCTCCAGACCGCGTGGATCGATGCCGCGGGCGCGGTCGCGAAGCATCGTCCCGACCCTGCCGGGGAGGAGGCGCTTGAGAGCATCGTCGTCGAGCGAGGCGAGGTCGCCGATCGTCGGCACACCGGCCGCGCGCAGGCGCTCCTCGGCACGAGGCCCGACCCCCGGCAAGAGGCGAACGTCGAAGGGCGCCAGGAACGCGGCCTCCTTGCCAGGCCGAACGACGGTGATCCCGCCAGGCTTGCGGCGGTCGGACGCGACCTTGGCCACCACCTTGCAGGATGCGACACCGAGCGAGCAGGTCAACGACGTCGATCCGCGGACCGCTGCCTGCACCGCCTCGGCCAGCCGCCGAGCGGCGAGAAAGTCGGCGGCGACCTCACCGAGGTCGAGGTAACCCTCGTCGAGGCCGGTGCGCTCCACGGTCGGAGCGACCTCCTGGATGGAGCTCCAGACCGCCTGCGAGTACTGCCGGTAGAGCGCGTGGCGCGGGCGGACGAACACCGCCTCCGGGCAGCGGCGGAGCGCTTCCGCGCAGCTCATCGCCGAGTGGATGCCGAACCGGCGGGCGACGTAGTTTGCGGTCGCGACGACGCCGCGCCCGTGCGGGTCGCCGCCGACGATCAGCGGCCTGCGGCGAAGAGCCGGGTCCTCGAGCTGCTCCACGGCGGCGAAGAACGCGTCGAGGTCGAGATGGGCGACGATCACACCGTTAGCTTAGGAACTGGTGCGGAATCGTCACAGTGTCGCGCGGCTTTCTGTGGCACGATCGCCGTAGGGGTGAGGGGCTCTTCCCCCACCCAAGGGTGGGGGTTAGGAGTCACTGCGGGCACCTGAGTCCTCAGATACCGTCCGGGCGTGGCGGCGGTCGACGTTCCGGTTGCGTTGCTCGGCTACGGCACCGTCGGCTCCGCCGTCGACCGGCTGCTTCGCGACCAGGCGGCCGACATCGAGCGCGCGACCGGCCACCGGCTGAGGGTGGTGCGCGCGCTCGTCCGCGATCCGTCGAAGCAGCGCGGCGCCGTCCCGGTCACGACCGACTTCGCGGAGATCCGCGACGACCCCGAGGTGGCCGTCGTCGCGGAGGTGATGGGCGGGCTCGACCCGGCTGGGGAGTACGTTCTCGAGCTGCTCCAGGCCGGCAAGCCGGTCGTGACGGCGAACAAGCAGCTGGTCGCGCGCCGGGGGGTCGAGCTGTTCGCAGCCGCAGCCGGCAACGGCGTCCAGCTGCGGTTCGAGGCGTCCGTCTGTGCCGCCATTCCCGTGATCAAGGTGCTGCGCGAGTCGCTCGTCGTCTCGAACGTCCACCGCGTGCTCGGGATCGTCAACGGCACGACCAACTTCGTGCTGACCGAGATGGAGCACGGGGCGACCTACGAGCAGGCTTTGGCGGACGCGCAGCGGCTCGGCTTCGCGGAAGCGGATCCGACCGAGGACGTTTCGGGCAGCGACGCCGCCGCGAAGATGGCGATCCTCGCCACCGTCGCGTTCGGCTCACGCGTCACCCTCGACGACGTTGCGTACGAGGGCCTCGAGCGTGTCGCCGCGGAGGACGTCGCCGCGGCACGCCAGATGGACATGGTCGTGCGGCTGGTCGGCGCAGCCACGCTCGTCGATGGGCGGGTGGACGTCCATGTCGGGCCCGCATTGGTCGACCGCGGGCATCCACTCGCGGCGGTCGAGGGAGCGTTCAACGCGGTCATGATCCAAGGCGATGCGATCCGCGAGATCACCCTCGAGGGCCCGGGTGCGGGTGGGCTGGAGACCGCCTCGGCGGTCGTCGCCGACATGGTCACGGTCGTGGGCACGACCGGAACAGGTTTCCTCCAGAACGACGCCTGCTGGCGCGAGCTCCCACAGCTGCCGGAGGGAGAGATCGTCTCCCCGTTCTATGTGCGCGTCGAAGTCGCCGACCGGCCCGGCGTGCTTGCCCTGGTCGCGCTCCGCCTCGCCGCCCACGATGTCTCGATCGCCCGGCTCGTCCAGCAGCAGTCGGAGCAGGCCGCAACGCTCCACATCGTCACGCACGAGGCAGCCGCGGGCCGGCTGCGGGCGGCGCTCGACGAGATCGACGGACTCGACGACTCGCGCGGCCAGGCGTCCGCGCTGCCGGTGATCTCCGACCGCGGCGTCGCAGGGCTGGGATGGACGTAGTCACCCTGGGCGAGGGCGGGACGCCGCTCCTGCCTGCTCCCCGGCTTTCCGAGCGGCTCGGCTGCGAGGTGTGGCTGAAGTGGGAGGGCGCGAACCCGACCGGAAGCTTCAAGGACCGCGGGATGGCGGTCGCCGTCTCGCGGGCGCTCGGGCGCGGCGCGCCGGGGGTCGTCTGCGCCTCGACGGGAAACACCGCTGCATCGGCCGCGGCGTACTCCGCTCGCGCCGGCCTGAAGGCGGTGATCCTCCTACCCGCGGGAGCCGTGGCGCGCGGCAAGCTCGCGCAGGTGCTCGCAGCCGGCGCCGAGCTTCGCGAAGTCCAGGGCTCCTTCTCGGACGTCCATCTGCAAGCGCGGCAGCTGGCCGAGAAGGAGGGTCTGGTCAACGTCAACTCGATCAACCCGGACCGGATCGAGGGTCAGAGCTCAGCCGCGCGGGAGATCGTCGAGCAGCTCGGCGGCGCCCCCGACGTGCTGGCGCTCCCCTACGGTGGCGGCGGCAACACCTGTGCGTACGGGCGCGGCTTCGACCAGGCCGGCGCCGGACGGCCGAGGATGCTCGCCGTCCAGTCGAAGCAGCGCGCGGACACGCTCGCCTCCGCGATCCGCATCATCGAGCCGGTGCATCGGGAACAAGCGGAAGCTGCGGCAGAGATCGTCACCGTCGGCGACGACGAGATCGTCGAGTGGTGGTCGGCGATCGCGCGGCTCGAGGGCTTCTTCTGCGAGCCTGCCTCGGCGGCGGGAGTTGCCGGGGTCGCTCAGGTGAGACCGGCGGGAAGAGTCGTCTGCGTGCTGACCGGGCACGGGTTGAAGGACCCGGACGCGGTCGATCGGTTGTGACCCGCCGCCTCCGCGTTCGCGCACCGGCGACCAGCGCCAACCTCGGGCCCGGGTTCGACTGCGCGGCGATGGCGCTCGACCTCTGGAACGAGGTCGAGGTCTCGGAGGGTGAAACCGGCCCGCCCGATCCCGAGCACATCGGTATCCGCGCCTTCGGTCTCGTCGCATCTCCGGACGGACTCACGTTCGACTGGACCGATCGAATCCCCCGTGCGCGCGGCCTGGGCTCGAGCGCCGCGACGATCGCGCTCGGTCTCGTCGCGGCCGCAAAGTGGTCGAGTCAGGAGCTCTCGGCCGAGGAGCTGCTCGCGCGCGGCGCGCCGCTCGAGGGCCACTCGGACAACCTGGCTGCATGCCTCGCCGGCGGGGCGTGCTTGACCTGGGAGGACCGAATCGAGCGCATCGCGGATTCGCTGCCGCTCACGCCCATCGCCGTGATCCCTACTCAGGAGGTTCGCACCGCGGACGCCCGCGACGCACTGCCGGCGGAGGTGCCGCACGCGGACGCCGCGTTCACCGCCGGGCGGGCGGCGCTGCTCGGTGCCGGGCTCGCCCGCGGGGACGCCGGTCTCCTCGGGGCCGCCTTCGCCGATCGGCTGCACGAGCCGTACCGGCCGTCACCTCTGCTCGACGGGCTTCGTCGGGCGCTTCCCGCCGGCGCGGTCGGCGCGACGCTCTCCGGCTCCGGCCCGACCGTGATCGTCTGGGCCGACGACGGCGAGGCGTGTGCGCGCGAGCTCGAGGTGCGTTTCCCGGACGAGACGGTGATCGCTCTGAAGGTCTCGGCCGAGGGCGCGCACTGAAAGTCCCGTGGGAGCTCGAGCTCGGCGAGCCCTTCCCCGCCCGCTACTCGAAGCTCGTCGCTCCGGTCCGCCTCCCGGACGGAACCGAGGCGGTGCTCAAGGTCGCGCTGGACGAGGACACGGAAAGCCTCTACGAGCCGGAAGCGCTCCGCTTCTGGGCCGGGGAGGGCACGGTCCGGCTGATCGACCACGACCCGGCGGCGCGGGCGATGCTGATCGAGCGCTGCGTGCCCGGGACGCCCCTTGGCACGGAGTACGACGACGCGTCGATCGAGATCGCCGCCGCGGCGATGCGGCGCCTCTGGCGCCTGCCGCCGGCTGATGTGCCCTGGCCGAGGCTCGAGGACGTCGCGGCGGGGTGGCTGATCGAGTTGCCGAGTCGCTACGGAGGGCGCATCCTCGGCGAGGCGCTCGACGCGCTGCGGGAGCTCGCGCGGACGCAGGAGGGGGTCGTCCTCTGCCACCAGGACCTTCACGGCGGCAACGTGCTCCGAGCCGAGCGCGAGCCGTGGCTCGTGATCGACTCCAAGCCGATCCTCGCCGAGCCTGCCTACGACACGGTCGCACTCGTCCGCGACGCACGGCCGGAGCTCGCCGAGCTGCGGCGGCGGCTCGACCTCCTCGCGGAGCTCCTCGGCCTCGACCGTGAGCGGATGCGGCTCTGGGGACTCGCCAAGTCGCTCGCCTGGGAAGACCCGGACCAGGCTGAGCTGTTCTCGCAGGTAGGCTCGCGGAGATGACCGCGATCGCGGGAGAGAATGCCCTTCGCTCGCTGCTCGGGGAGCCGTCCGAGCTCGTCCAGGCGAAGGTCGGCGACCGGCTGAACGACCTGACGCGGCGGTTGATCGAGCGCTCGCCGTTTCTCTGTCTCGCCACATCGGCCGCCGACGGGACCTGCGACGTCAGCCCGCGCGGCGACCCGGCCGGGTTCGTCCGCATTCTCGACGAGCGGACGCTGCTGCTCCCCGACCGGCCCGGCAACCGCCTAGCCGACTCGCACCGAAACGTGCTCGAGAATCCGCACGTCGCGCTCCTGTTCGTCATTCCCGGCGTGACCGACACGTTCCGCGTTAACGGCACGGCGACGATCGTCACCGACCCGGAG
This sequence comes from uncultured Actinomycetes bacterium, assembly GCA_963803325.1. Lineage (GTDB taxonomy): Bacteria > Actinomycetota > Thermoleophilia > Gaiellales > Gaiellaceae > DATBLE01. The sequence continues at coordinate 6,965 of CAWDLU010000002.1, forward strand.
CTGCTCGAGCCGTGCGCGGTCGACGGCAAGGTGCCGAGGCTCGGACTGCGCATCGAGATCGAGGAGGCGTTCACGCACTGCTCGAAGGCCCTCCTTCGGGCACAGCTCTGGGATCCGGATCGGTACGTCGCTCGCGAGGATCTGCCCTCGCCGGGCGAGCTGATGCGCTCGGTCGAGCCGTCGGTCGATCCGGCAACGTACGACGCAGAGCGAGCCGAGCGGTACGCGCGCCGCGAAGGCTTCTACTGATCCCGTACCGGTTCGTCGACTGCGGCTACGACCTCGCCAGCGTCGAGGCCGGGCGCGAGCGGTACCTCGAGGCGCACGTTCCCGGAGCCGCGTTCCTCGGAATCGACCAGCTGTCGGACCTGTCGGCCGCGGGGCAGGGGCGGCATCCGTTGCCGAGCCCGGAGGCTTTTGCCGCGTCGGCGTCACGAGCCGGGATCTACCCGGGAGTGTTCGTCGTTGCCTACGACCACGGGGGAGCGGGTGGAGCCGCTCGGCTGTGGTGGCTCCTGAGGCACTTCGGGCACGACGATGTCGCGGTGCTGGGCGGCGGCTTCGACTCGTGGCTCGGGCCGGTGCGCGGCGGCGAGGAGGAGATCGAGCCGGCGCGGTTCGTTCCGCGGTCACGCGAGGGCGACACGGTCGACGCCGAGGAGCTGTCGGCCCGCCTCGGCGAGGCGAGCCTGGTCGTCGTCGACGCGCGGGCGCCGGAGCGCTATCGCGGCGAGGTCGAGCCGATCGACCCGGTCGCGGGTCGCATTCCGGGCGCCGTCAACTGGCCTTACGCAGACGCCGGCGGACAGGTGCCGCAGGCAATCCTGGATGCCGGCGAGATCGTCGTCTACTGCGGCTCCGGCATCACCGCCTGCGTGAGCCTTCTGGCCCTGGACCAGGCCGGTCGCCCCGACGCGAAGCTCTATCCGGGCTCGTGGAGCGACTGGTGCGCCCGAGGCCAGAGCAGTGTCTGACACCTTTGGTGTCAGACACTGGTTCTCGGGTTTGGAGCCGCTGACGGGCTCGGCGCGTCTCCCGTCAGGCAGTGTCTGACACCTTCGGTGTCAGACACTCAGCGGAACGCGCCGATCAGGGCGCCGCCGGCAACGACCAGCAGCGCGCCGACAACCAGATGGCGGCCGACCAGCTCCGTGCGACGGAGCAAGAGCACCGCCAGCAGGACGCTGAACAGCGACTCCGTCGCCACCAGCGGGCTGACCACCGTCACCCGCGCGCGGAAGAACGCCTCGAACAGCGACGCGTACGACGCACCCCACAGTGCGCCCGGAAGGACGAACGGGAGCGCCTCACGACGGAGGTCGGCGACGAGCCGTGTTCGGCGCGTGACGGCGAGGTAGCCGAACATCAGGGTCGCTCCCGCGAGGATCGTCGTCGCAGCCGCAAGCTGCGGTGCGACCGCCGAGTCCCTCGCCAGCCAGCGGACGATGTTGTCCCGGGTCGCGAACAGCACCGTGCAACCGAACGAGAAGACAAGACCGATCATCCGGAACGAGTCCGGCCGCACCCGTTCGGCGACCAGGGCGAGACCGCCCGCAACGATTGCCACCGCTCCGATCGCGAGTGGAGCGCGCAGCGGTTCGTTCAGCGCGATCACCGCGATCGTGACCGCGACCAGCGGCGCGGCGCCGGCGATCACCGACGCTCTCGCCGGCCCCGCCTCGCGCACGGCGAGCACGAACAGGACCTGAGCCGCCCCCGGTGCGAGCAGCCCGGCGAGTAAGAACGGCCAGACCTTTCCACCCCACTCGCGCCCGGCCGCGGCGACCGCGGCGCAGACGAGGAAGCCGGTGAACGCAGTCACGAACGCCCCGACCTCGGCGTCACGGCTGCGCCGCATCGAGAAGCCGAGCGCGATCGACATGCCGCCGAAGAGGACGGCGGAGAGCAGCGAGAGGCCGACCCCGAGCACCCACCGAACCTAACCGGTTCGTTAGCGTTGCCGGATGGCGATCGAACGGGTCTGCGTGGTCGGCGGCGGCGTGATCGGCAGCCTCTACGCCGGGCACCTGGCCCGGAACGTGGCGGTCAGCGTGCTCACCCGCCGCGACGGGCATGCGCGCTCCCTCACCGAGCAGGGCCTGCGCGTCTCCGGCAAGTCGGACTTCACCGCGCCGCTCCATGCCACCGCCGACCCGGCCGAGCTGCCCGAGTTCGACCTCGGCATTCTCGCCACCAAGGCGACCCAGCTCGAGGACGCCGCCGCCCAGCTCGCCGGCCGCTTTCCCGACGCAACGGTGATGACGATCCAGAACGGGCTCGGCGCCGAGGAGCTCGTCCGCGGGCACGGCGACTGGCCGCTGATCTCCGCGGTCACGTTCATGAGCGGCGTCCGCCACGACGACGCACACGTCGAGTACGAGCTCGACACCGAGACCTGGCTCGGGCCGTTCGCCGGCACCGCCACGTACGAGCAGGCGCAGGAGATCGAGGTGCTCCTCGTCGCCGCCGGCCTGAAGGCGCGCGCCTTCCCCGACCTGCTGCCCGCGCAGTGGTCGAAGCTGATCTTCAACGCGACCGTGAACACGGTCAGCGCGCTCACCGACCTCCCCCATGTCGGCCAGTTCGCCGCACTCGACACCGCCGGCGATCTCGGCCATCTCGTCCGGGACCTGGTCGCCGAGGGCAAGGCGGTTGCCGCCGCCGCGGGCGTCCGCCTGCACGAAGATCCGTGGGAGATGAACGTCCGCGCAGTCCGGAAGGGCGAGACGCTCGCCGCCGACGGCCACTACGCCCACGTTCCGTCGATGCTCGACGACGTGCGCTCGGGCCGCCCGACCGAGATCGACTTCATCACCGGGGCGCTGATCCGCGAGGCGGCCAAACACGACGTTCCCGTGCCGCTGCACACGGCGATGTACCGGCTCGTGAAGGCGAGGGAGACGGCGTGAGGGTGGCGGTGATCGGCTGCGGCGCGGTCGGCTCCCTGTTCGCAGCGAACCTCGGCACGCTCGACGACGTCGAGGTCTGGGCGTACGACCCGTGGGTCGAGCACGTGGACGCGATCAACGCGGCCGGCCTGCGCCTGTCCGGGGCCGGGGACGTCGTCGGCCGGGTCCGCGCGACCGCCGATCCCGCCGAGCTGCCCGCCTGCGACTTCGGGATCGTCGCGACCAAGAGCATGCACACCTCGGCCGCAGTCGAAGCCGCTGCCCACGCCTTCGCTCAGGGCGCCGTCTGCTCGGTGCAGAACGGCGCCGGCAACGAGGAACTCGTCGCCGAGCACGTCGCGCAGGTGATCCGGGGCACGACCTTCCCGGCCGGTCACATCGTCGAGCCCGGCCACGTCGGCTGGGACACGAAGGGCGACACGCACATCGGCCCGTTCGAGCCGAGGCCCGCGACGATGGACCAGGTGCGCGCGCTCGCCGACGCCTGTGCGCGCGCCGGAATGCCGACGCACGCGCTCGCCGACGCGCGCGGCGCGCAGTGGCGCAAGCTGATCTTCAACGCCGCCTCGAACGCGATCGGTGCGCTCACCGGCTTCACCCACGGGCGGATCGCGGAGTTCCCGCCGACGCGCGAGCTGGCCTGGGCGGTGATGGCCGAGGGGCGCGCGGTGTCCGATGCGCAGGGGATCGTGCTGGACATGAGCCCGGAGGAGCTGTTCGACCACGCCGCCCGCAAGGACGTCGCCCACGGGCACAAGCCGAGCATGCTCCAGGACGTCGAGGCCGGCCGCGAGACCGAGGTCGACTTCCTGAACGGCGCGGTCGTCGCCTTCGGCGCGCGCCACGGTGTAGACGCGCCGCTGAACCGGGCGCTGACCGCGCTGATCAAGGGTGTCGAGGAGGCGCGGACGTGACGAGCCGAGCGGAGATCGAGCGACGCTACGCCTGTGTCCGGGAGGCAGCCGCCGCAGACGGGCTCGACGCGGTCCTGATCTCCGGCTCCGAGTACTCCGGTTTCGAAGGCGCGGTCCGCTATCTCTCCGGCTTCCGGATCCTGCACCGCTACGCCTACGTCGTCCTCCCGGTGGACGGAGAGCCCTCGATCGTCTTCCCCCGCGAGGCGCGCTGGGTCGGCGACCACTCCGAGACCTGGATCGAGGACAGGGTCTTCGCCGAGCACCCGGGCGAGTGGATCCGAGACCGGGCGAAGGGCTGGCAGCGGCTCGGCGTCTACGGGCTCGACTACGTGATGGCCGTGCGCGACTACCGGGCTCTCGCCGCCGGTCCGGTCGAGATCGTCTCCTGGGACCAGGGATTCGACCTCGCCCGCGCGGTCAAGAGCGGCGAGGAGCTCGAGCTCGTCCGCGAGAGCTTCCGGATCAACGAGGACGGCTTCTGGGCGGTGCTCGATGCGTACGAGGTCGGCAAGACCGAGGCCGAGCTGATGGGCGAGGCCGAGCGCGTCTTCGCCGCCGCCGGCACCTATCGCACGACGATGGACATGGTGCTGACGGGCGAGAAGGGCGGCGCCGGGCCCGAGTTCAAGTTCCCGTCCACAAGGCGAATCGGCCACGACGATCTGCTCCTGTACGGGCTGGAGATCGCCGGGCCGGGCGGACACTGGGTCGAGTTCTCGCGACCGATCTGCGCCGGCCTGCCGAATCGCGGGACGCTCTCGGCGATGGACGCCTACCTCGAATACTTCGATGCGGCGAAGCAGACGATGCGCGACGGCTCGACCGCGCACGACGTCCACACCGCCGTCTCGAAGCCGTTCCTCGACCGCGGCTTCACCCTCGGCCACGTCACCGGGCACTCGATCGGGATGACGATGATCGAACACCCCCGGGTCGGCGAAGGCATCGACGTCGAGCTGCGCGCCGGCATGGTCGTCTCGATGCACCCGCACGCGATCACCGCGGACGAGCGCACGTGCCTCTACATGCAGGACACGTGGCTCGTCACGACGGAGGGCGGCGTGCCGTTCTCGCAAGTGCCGCTGAGAGTCTTCAACGGGTCGGAGCGGCGGCCCGCGGACGCCTGAGTCTCGGGAGCCGCAGCCCCCGCCCCCCGGTCAGGCCCTGGGGGAGGAAGACAAGCACGATCGCCATGAAGGCGGCGACTGTGACGGAGCTCGTGCCGGCCCCGACATGCAGCCAGCTGACCGTGCCCTGCTCGGCGTCGCTCAGGAACGAGTCGAGACCGCTGACGACCAGCGCGCCGACGACCGCGCCCAGCAGGCTCCGCGAGCCGCCGACGACGAGCATCGCCAGGGTCAGGAACGTGTAGTCGAGGGCGGAATCGGTGTTGATCGTAGTCTCGAAATGGACGAACAGGCCGCCGGCGAAACCGGCCAGCGCGCCGGACAGGGTGAACGCCCACAGGCGCTGGCGATGGACGTCGATCCCGGCCGCCTGCGCGGCAAAGGCATCCTCGCGCGTCGCCCGCAGCTTCCGCCCGAGCGGCGTCAGCTGGTAGCCGAACGCGACGCACGCGACCGCGATCGCCCCGATCGTCGCCTGCCAGAGGTCGGTGGTCTGGGGCACGGTGGACAGCGTCAACGGCCCGGGGCCGATCTTCTCCCAGTTGCCGAGGATGTTCTGAGTGATCTCGAGCACGGCGAACGTGGCGATGCCCGCGGCCAGCCCGGAGAGGCGCATCAGCGGAATGCCGACGACGAGCGCAAAGAGCCCACCGGCGACGGCTGCGATCACGAGCGACCAGAAGTTTCCGACCGAGTGGTCGCGGATCACCGGGAAGACCTGCGGCAGGATGCTCGATTTCGTGTCCTGCGGGATCGAGAGCTCGCCCGCCGCGTACGCGCCGACGAGGAAGAAGCCGATCTGCCCGAACGAGAGCACCCCCGAGTTGCCGACGAAGACGTAGATCGCGATCACGACCGCGGTGAAGATCAGCGCGTTCTCGAACTCGATCGCCCGCGCGTTCGTCAGGAAGCTGCCCCACAGTCCGGTCAGCGCGATCAGCCCGACCGGCACGGCAAGCGGAACCAGCCGCCTCATACGCGCTCCACCGCCCGCCGCCCGCGCGGGACGAACAGGCCGCTCGGCCGGACGAGCAGGGTGAGGATGACGAGCGCGAAGACGGCGGAGTCGAGGTAGACGCCGCTGGTGAACGGCCAGCTGCCGGTGCTGGGGAGGAAGCCCGCCAGCGCCTGGTTGGCGAAGCCGATCGCGAACCCGCCGAGAGCGGCGCTCCACAGGCGGTCGAGCCCGCCCACCACCACACCGACGAGGACGATGATCGTCGCCCGCAGCGCGTAGTCCGGCGTCACGTACGGCTCCTCGGCGGTGAGGAGCACGGCGATCACCGCCGCGAGCACACCGGAGAGCAGGACGGCGACGAAGATCGTCGGGTTCGCGCGTACGCCGAGCAGGCGAGCGGTCCGGAAGTCGGTCGCGGCCGCGCGCATGTGCAGGCCCAGGCTCGTGCGGGTGAGGAGCAACAGGAGCGCGGCCAGGGCGACCCCTGCCGTCACCACGTCGACCACCCAGATCCAGCGCACGATCAGCGTCCCGTCGCCGATCGGCCGGTTGAGCCCGGTCAGCGTCCCGACCGTCTTGCCAAGCACCGTGAACTTGAGCAGGGCGATGTAGTAGAGGAGCAGCGAGATCGCGAAGGTGGCGACGAGCATCGTCGCCGGCTCGGCGCGCCTGAGCGGCCGGAAGGCGACGGTGTCCATCAGGATGGTCAACCCGATCACGACCCCGAAGCAACAGAGAACGCTGAGCGCCGGGTTCATGCCGTTCGTGAGCGCCAGCGTGTAGGCGCCCGCCATGATCAGCTGCCCGTACGCGAAGTTGACAAGCCGGAGGACCCCGAAGACGAGGCCGATCCCGACCGCCATCAGGGCGTAGACGGAGCCGAGCGCGGTGGCGTCGATCAGGATCTGGATCGTGTTCACCGGTCACGTCCAGCGCCCATGTAGGCCGCGATCAGGCGCTCGGTGTCGCCGGCGTCCTTCGGACCGAGTGACGCCACCAGTTCGCCGTTCGCGAGCACGTAGGTCCGGTCGGCGAACGCGACGGTCCGCTGGGCGCGCTGCTCGACGAGCAGGACGGTGACGCCGCGCTCGCGGATCGCCTGAAGCGCCGCGAAGACCACGTCGACGAGCTGCGGCGCGAGGCCGAGCGACGGCTCGTCGAGGAGCAGCACGTCGGGCCGGGCGACGAGCGCGCGCGCGATCGCGAGCTGCTGCTGCTGGCCGCCCGACAGCGTTCCGGCCTGACGCCGGCGGAACTCGGCGACGACCGGGAAGAGCTCGTGCACCCACGCGAGGTCTTCCGTCACGCCGTCTCGGGAGCGCCGACCGGCCAGGCCGAGGCGCAGGTTCTCCTCGACGGTCAGGTTCGCGTAGATCCGTCGGCCCTCCGGCACGAGCGCGATCCCGGAGCGGGCAACGGTCTCCGGGGCACGGCCGCGGATCGACGCGCCGCGGAAGGACACCTGCCCCGCGTGCACCGGGCAGAGGCCCATGATCGCGTGCAGCGTCGTCGACTTGCCTGCGCCGTTCGGCCCGATCAGGCCGACGATCTCGCCCTCGGCCAGCTCCAGGGTGAGCCCACGGACGGCCGGCACCGCGCCGTATCTCACCTCGAGGCTGTCGAGCTCGAGGATCACTCGGCCACCGGCGCCTCGCCGAGGTACGCGGCTGCGACGTCGAGATTGCCGCGGATCTCCGCCGGCGTCCCCTCGGCGAGCGTCCGCCCCTGGTCGAGCACCTGGATCCGGTCGCAGACCTCCATCACGAGCGCCATGTTGTGGTCGATCAGGAGCACACCCGCTTCGTGCTCGTCGCGGACGGAGCGGACGACGGCGGCGAACTCGGGCACCTCGCCCTCCGGCAGGCCGGCGGCGGGCTCGTCCAGCAGGAGGAATCGCGGCTCGGTGGCGAGCGCGCGCGCGACGCCGAGCTTCCGCTCGTCACCGTGGGCGAGAGCGGCCGCCGGCTGGTGCTCCCGCCGGTCCAGGCCGACGAGCTCGAGCAGCGTGTCGGCGCGGCTGCGTGCGATCCGTGTGCCGGCGCCCGAGCCGAGCGCCGCCACCTCGACGTTCTCGCGGACGGTCAGCCCTGCGAACGACCGGCTGTGCTGGAAGGTTCGTGCGAGCCCTGCGCGGCCGCGGCGGTGCGGGCTCCACGAGGTCACGTCACGTCCCGAAAGCGAGACGGTGCCCGTGGTCGGGAAGTCGAAGCCGGTGAGGACGTTCACGAGCGTCGTCTTGCCGGCGCCGTTCGGGCCGATCAGGCCGACGACCTCGTGGCGGTGCAGCTCGAACGTCACATCGCGGAGGGCGTGGACCCCCTCGAAGGACCGCGAGACAGCGGTGGCCCGGAGAGTGTCTCCGGGCCACCGGTCGTTCGCGCTTGAACGTGCTTCCGTCAAGTCCCCTACTTGGTGACCACCTTCTTGGTCTTCCAGTACTTCAGGAACGTCTCCTTGTTGTTCTGCACCTTCATGATCCGCCACGGGCGCCCGGTGACGCTGTGGAGCTTCGCCGAGAAGGTGATCGGCCCGGAGATCGTCGGCTGCGCACGGAAGCCTTCGAACGCCTTCGCGAGCTTCGCGCCGTCGGTCGAGCCACCCGTCTTCTTCAGGGCCGCGGCCAAGGCGTCGATCGTCGCCGCGCCGAGGACGAAGCTGGCCGTGTACGGGATCTTCTTCGCGGCGAGCAATGCGCCGAGAAGCTTGTTCACGGCCGGATTCGGGTCGTCGCCGAACGAGGACGCGTAGTTGTCGACGTAGTACTCGGTCACCTGCGGATTCTTCGGGTTCCAGTAGGTGCCGTCGCCGCCCCACGAGTTGACGATCGGCGTCGTGTTCCCGGCGCTGCGGATGCCGCCGACGAACTGCGGCAGCTCACCGAACGCGGTCACGAACGAGATCACGTCCGCCTTCTCGCCGGCCACCTTGCTGATCACGTTGCCGATGTCCTTCCGGAACGACGTGAAGGCCTGCCTGTCGACGATCTTGCCGCCGAGCTCCTGGAAGCGCTTTGCGAACGCGTCCGACACGTCGCGGAAGTAGACGAGGAAGTTGTCCTTGACGACGATCGCTGTCCGCCAGCCGCGCGAGTACGCGTATTCGGCGTCCGCCGAGCCCTCGTCCTGGGCGGTGCCGCCCATCGTGAAGGCGAGCTTTCCCTTGGCGCCGAAGCGCTGCGGGCCCATCTGGTCGGTGGTCACGCACGGGGCGATCGTCAGGATCCCGTGGTTGATGAACTCCTGCGTCGCGGCGGCGCCGTACTCGACGTCGCACGTGTCGATCGCGATCTTGGCGCCCTGCTGGATCAACTGTGCGGCGCACGACTTCTGCTTCTTCAGCTGGTGGTTGCAGACCTTGATCACGAAGTTGGGCCCGCCGGCCGCAGCAAGCTTCTTCGCCTCGATCTGGGCGCCGGCGAGCGCCGGAGAGTCGAATGGCTTCATGCTGCTCGTCAGGTCGACGGCCGCACCGATGACGATCGTCGGGCCCTTGGTGCTCTTGCCCGACGCGCCGGTTGCGCCGAGCGTGGCGAGCGCCGCGGCGACGGCGAGCGCGAGCACGACGACGATCCCGAACCTCGTTCTACTCATGTGACCTCCTCGAAAAGGGGAATCCGCCGGTAGACCATACGCCTGGTCAGTAGGCGGATTCAATCGCATTCGGTTTAGCGTTGGGCCGTGCGGATCGGAATCTGCCAGTGGACGACGTTCCCGGCGACCTTCGACGACGAGCTCGTCGCGTACCGTCGGGCGGGTGCGGGCGGCATCGGAATCCTCGAGTTCAAGATCGCCGACGTACCCGACGCCCGCGTGAAGCTGCGCGAGAGCGGTCTGTCCGCAACCGCGTGCCTGCCGGCGGCGGGGAGCATCCTGCCATCGCCTCTGATACCCGGCCCGGACGAGCCGGAGGCGAGAGTGGATTCGATCTGCGAGTCGATCGGTCGTCTCGCCCAGCTCGATCCCTCCTGCGTCTTCTTCCTGACCGGTCCCGGCAGCGCAGACGACCGCGCCACGGTGATCGAGGGGATCCACGCGATCGCCGGGGCCGCCACGCGGCACGGCGTCCGCGTCGCGCTCGAGCCCATCCATCCCTCGCAGGCCCGGGTTCTCTCGTTCGTCAACACGATCCCCGACGCGCTGGAGCTGATCGGCGACGCGAACGTGGGGATCCTCTTCGACACGTGGCACCTGTCCGAGGTATCGCACATCGATCGCATCTACGGCGTCCACGTCGCCGACCGGCGCGAGCCGACGCGCAGCGACTTCGACCGGGACCTTCCCGGCGAGGGCTCGCGGCCCGGCGTGCGCGCGCTCGAGCAGGGCGGCTACGGCGGCTGGTACGACGTCGAGGTGATGTCGGACAACGGTACGTTCGGCGACGCGTTCCCCCGGTCGCTCTGGGATCTCCCCGCCGGCGAGATCGCCCGACGCGCGGTCGCCAGCATGGAAGGGCTGGCGTGATCCGGCGCTACGACGCGGTCGCGATCGGGAGCGGGATCAACTCGCTCGTCGCGGCCGCGCTGCTCGCGAAGGCGGGCTGGCGGGTCTGCGTGCTCGAGCGCAGCGACCGGCTCGGCGGGGCGATCCGGACGGCGGAGATCACCGAGCCCGGCTTCGTGCACGAGGTGTTCGCCTCGTGGCACCCGCTCTTCACGGGATCGGCCGCGTACGCCGAGCTGAGGGACGACCTCGATGCGCACGGAGTCGAGTACCTGAACTCGGAGCTGCCGACCGCGACGCTCTTCCCCGACGGCGAGTCGCGCTTCCTGACGACCTCGCACGACCAGAACGTCGCCGCGCTCGGACCGGGGTGGGAGCGGACCGTCTCCGGGTTTCTCCCGAACGCCGACCTCGCCTTCGGCGTGCTCTCGACCGAGCTCTGGTCCCGCGACGGCGCGAAGCTGGGCGCGAAGGCACTGCGGAGGCTCGGCGCGCGAGGGCTGGTTGCGTTCGCCGGCAACGTCCTCGCCAGCGCGAGGGACTGGACGGCGGAGACGTTCGAGGACGAGCGCGTACACGGGCTGTTCGCGCCATGGGTGCTGCACACCGGGCTGGGGCCTGACGCTGCTTCCTCCGGATTCATGGCGCAGGTGATCGGGGTGGCGATCGAGCTGGGCGGGATGCCCGTGCCGCGCGGGGGCGGGACCACACTCGTCGAGGCCCTGCGCGGGATCGTCGAGAGCGTCGGCGGCGCTTGCGAGACGGGCCGAGAGGTCGATCGGGTCGTGGTCGAGCTCGGCCGGGCGGTCGGCGTCCACACCGTCGACGGCGAGGCGATCGAGGCGGAGCGGGCGGTGCTCGCGAACGTCACTCCCCAGCAGCTCTACGGGTCGCTACTCGAGGGTTCGGGGCCGGTCGAGCACGCACGTCGCTTCCGCTTCGGCCGCGGCGGGATGCAGATCCACTTCGCCCTGTCCGAGCCGCCGCGCTGGCAGGGCGACGAGCGGCTCGGGCGGACCGCGATCGTCCACCTCACCCCCGGGCTCGACGGCGTCTCGCGGGCGGTGAACGAGGCCGAGCGCGGTCTGCTCCCCGCGGAGCCGACCGTGGTCGTGGGCCAGCCGACGGCCGTCGACCCGTCGCGGGCGCCGAACGGATCGTGGATCCTCTGGATCCAGCTCCAGGAGCTTCCCTCGCGCCCGAAGGGCGACGCGGCAGGCGAGCTCGACGCGAGCGGCGGAACCTGGACGGAGACGCTGCGGGAGGCGTACGCGGATCGCATCCAGTCGCGCATCGCCCGTCACGCGCCCGGTTTCGACGCGACCGTTCTTCGGCGTGTCACATACTCGCCTGCGGACATCGAAGCCGAGAACCCGAACCTGGTCGGCGGCGACATCTACGCCGGCTCGTGCGCGCTCGACCAGAACCTGCTCTGGCGGCCGCGGCCCGGTCTCCCCGGACATCGCACCCACGTCGCCGGCCTCTGGCACATCGGCGCGAGCACCCACCCGGGGCCCGGCCTCGGCGCCGGCTCGGGTACGCTCGTCGCGAAGGAGCTGCTCCGGCGGCGCCTTTGGAGGCGCTAGTGCCCGTCGACCGCGACACCTTTGTCGAGATCATGGCCTCGTACCCTGCGGGAGTGGCGATCGTGACCACGCTCGAGCCGGACGGCACCCCCCGTGGGCTGACGACGACCGCCGTGTCGAGCGTCTCCGCCGAGCCGCCGCTTCTCCTGGTCTGCGTCGACCTGACCAGCCGCACCCTGCCGGCCCTGCGAGAGGGCGGCCGCTTCGTGGTCAACTTCCTCCGAGAAGGACGCAGCGAGGTCGCGCGGCTCTTCGCCTCGAAAGCCGACGACAAGTTCGACCTGGTCGAGTGGCGCCCCAGCGCGAGCGGGCTGCCCGTGCTCGCGGCCGACGCCCTCGCCTGGGCCGAGTGCGTCACCGTCCATGAGCTCGAGCCCGGCGACCACGTGATCCTGCTCGGCCGGGTCGAAGAGGGCGCCGGTGCCGCCGGCGAGGATGCACCGCTGATGTACTACCGCCGCTCCTGGGGCGTGTGGAAGCCGGCACCGAGGCAGATCGCGAGCCGCCAGATCCCGGCGCTCGAGGTCAGCGGCCAGGACCTGCTCTGGGAGGGCGCCGAGCTCTGAAACCAGTGTCTGACACCTTCGGTGTCAGACACTGCCCTTGAAGTGCGGCATCACCTTGTTGGCGAAGAGCTCCTGGTTCTTGATCGCCTGCCAGTGGTCGAACCCGCCCGGGTTGACCGTGATCGAGATCTCCGTCAGCCCCTCGCAGACCTCGCGCACGGCCTCGATCCGCTCGATCACGTCCTCGGGCGTCCCGACCCAGACGATGTCTCCGGCGATCATCTCGTCGTACGGGGTCTCCGCCAGCTTCTCGAGGATCCCGGCCGTGTAGAAGCCGTACCCGGCCGCGGTCAACTCGTCGGCGGGCGGCCTCTCGTGCTCGGTGAGCGGCGACGCATTTCCGGCGAGAAACCCCTTGATCCCCGCCTCGGCCTCGCGCAGCGCCGTATCGCGGTCCTCGTCCAGGTAGCAGGCGTGGATCCAGACGATGTCGGGCTCGGTGCCGAACTCCTTGCACTTCGTGCGGTACAGATCGAGCTGCTCGCGCAGCGCCTCGTACGGAAGAAGGGGCGGGACGACGACGCCCCAGCCCTTCTGCGCGGCCAGGATGTACGTCTTGTCCGACGTGCCGCCGGTGAACACGCGGAACTTCGCGCGCGGCGGCGGGACGATCCGCGCGTCGTGGATGTCGAAGAACTTCCCGGAGAACGAGAACGACTCGCCGCCGGATTCCAGCGCCGTGAACAGGATCTCGAGCGACTCGTCGTAGCGCTCGACCATCTCGCCGTAGTCGACCCCCGCGCGCCAGGGGATCCAGCCGTGACCCCGGCCGACGCCGAACTCGTAGCGGCCGCCCATCAGGATGTCGGCGAAGGCGATCCGCGAGGCCAGCACCATCGGGTTGTGGTACGGCAGCACGTGCACGAGCGTGCGGAAGTTGATCCGGCTCGTGCGCTGGGCGGCGGCGGCAAAGAGCGCGATCGGGTCCGGCGACGAAGAGAACTTCGGGAAGAAGAAGTGCTCGATCGCCGAATACGTGTCGAAGCCGAGCCGGTCGGCGTTCTCGATCTGCTCGAGCACCTCGTCGTAGACCTGCTTCGGCTCTTTGCCCGGCCACCACTGCAACTCGGAGTAGATGCTGAATTTCATCGGGCGATCCTACGCCTGCGGCGCCCGGAAAGCCGCCGCAGGCGTAGCCGCCGCGAGCTACTTGACGATGATCTTGCCCTGCATCCAGGGATGTATGGCGCAGACGAAGTACAGCGTCGTGCCGGCCGGGGCCGTCACCTTGACGCTGATCTTCTTGTGTGCGCCCGGCTGGATTGCGAGGCTGTCGCCGATGGTGTCGAAGCCGGCCTGACCCTTGTTCAGCGTCCAGCGGACGATCGGGTTGTGCTCGTCCGGCGGCGCCTTCGGGTTCTTCAGGTGGGGCGTCGCATACCTCTGGCACGCCGCACAGTTCTGGGCCTGGTCCGCCGTTCTCGGCAGCCCCGACTTCGGGACGACCGTGAGCGTGTGCGGCTCCTGGTCCTTGTTGCCGTACTCGAAGGTCAGCGTTCCTCCGGACGCCACCGTGACGGTGCCGGGTGCGAAGTGGACGCCGTCCTGGATGTACTTGTTCGGCACCATCGACACCTCGTCGATGGTCTTCACGGTTGCGTTTCCGCCACCACGGGTCGCGGCGACCGCCGCGCCGGCGACGGCGAGCATCAGAACGACCGCAAGCGCAGCCGAGTAGCTCCTCTTCAAGTCAATCCCTCCTGGTTCGGACCTGCCTGCCCGAGCGCATCCTTTCGAACCGTGCGGCTGCAGTGTGTTGAGCGTGAGTTAAGGCGGCCATCACGAAGATGTCGGTGAACCCGTGACGGGCGGGAGGCCGTCCGCCGCGTGACCAACAACGAACCGACGGAATCAGCGCTCGAGCAGACGGCGTGCGATCACGAGCTGCTGGATCTCGTTCGTCCCCTCGCCGATCACGAGCAGCGGCGCGTCTCGGTACAGCCGCTCGACCACGTACTCCGGGGAGTAGCCGTAGCCGCCGTGGATGCGCATCGCCTCGGTCGCACACTCGAGCGCGACCTCACTTGCGAACAGCTTCGCCATACCGGCCTCGAGGTCTGCGCGCTCGCCCGACTGCTTGCGCCGGGCAGCGTGCAGCGTCAGCTGCCGCGCTGCCTCGATCTTCGTCGCCATCCGCGCGAGCTTCAGCTGGATCGCCTGATGCTGGGCGATCGGCTTGCCGAAGCTCTCTCGCTCTTGCGCGTACCGGAGCGAGGCGTCGAGAGCCGCCTGCGCCAGCCCGACGCCGCGTGCGGCGATGTTCACGCGCCCGAGCTCGATCGCGGCCATGAACTGGCGGAAGCCTCGGCCCTCCTCGCCGAGCAGGTTCGCCGCCGGCACCCGCAGGCCGTCAAAGGCGACAGAGCACGTCTCGAGTCCCCTGTAACCGAGCTTGTCGAGCGGGGCGATCGCCAGGCCCGCTGTCTCGGCCTCAGGCTCCTTCTCGACGATCAGCGTGCTCGTCCCGCGGTGGGGCGGATCGGCGGCGGGGTCGGTCTTCACGAGCAGGGTGAGGAGCGTCGCGCGCAGCGCGTTCGTGATCCACGTCTTCTCGCCGGTGACGACGTACTCGTCGCCGTTTCGCTCGGCGCGCGTGCGGATCGACTGCAGGTCGGAGCCCGCGTGCGGCTCGGTCATCGCGAACGCGGCGCGGATCTCGCCGGTCGCCATCCGTGGCAGCCAGCGCTCGCGCTGCTCGTCGCTGGCGAACGTCTCGATCATCCAGGCGGTGACGAAATGGCCGTTCAGGATCCCGGCCAGCGACATCCAGCCGCGGGAGAGCTCTTCGTTGATCGCCGCATAGGTCTCGAGGTCGAGCCCGAGGCCGCCGAAGCGCTCGTCGATCGTCACGCCGAAGAGGCCGAGCTCGCGCATGCCGTCGACGAGCTCGGCCGGGTACTCGTCGGCCGCCTCCAGCTCGCGCGCGACAGGCATCACCTCGCGGTCGACGAAGTCGCGGACCGCGGCCACCACCTCGTCTCGAGCGCCGGGTAACACAGTGTTACAAGCTTCTCCAGCGCCTACGGATGCTGAGCTTGGAGGGCAAGTAACACAGTGTCACCAGCGTTGTCCGGCTCACAGCAGAGAGCGGAACTCGTCGTCGGTGACGAGGCCGTGCTTCTCTGCCCCGAGCGCCTTCACCGCCGCGAGGAGCTCGGGCCAGCGCTCCTCCGGGACCTCGATGCCGAGCCGCTCGCACGCGATCCGGATCGAATCGATACCGCTTTTCTTGCCGAGCACGACCGAGCGCTCGGCGCCGACGAGCTCGGACGAGTACGGCTCGATCGCCGGCGGGTCGTGGAACTGGCTCGCGACCGCGCCGCTCTCGCGGCGGAACAGGTTCTCGCCGACCACCGGCTTCCACGGCTCCAGCTCGTACCCGGAAGCCTCGCGCACGACCCGGGAGACCTCGCGCGCGCGGTCGAGGCGGAGGTTGGTGGAGACGCCGTAGAGCGCGTCGAGGGTGAGCGCCACCTCGATCAGGTTCGCGTTCCCGCCGCGCTCGCCCATGCCGTTGATCGTTCCGTGCACCCAGGCCGCTCCGGCGCGTACGGCTGCCGTGGCGGCGGCGGTGGCGAGGCCGAAGTCGTTGTGACCGTGGAAGTGGACGGGCACCTCCGGCCCGAGCCATCCGCGCATCCGGCCGACGAGCTCGGCGACCGCCTCCGGAGTGGCGATCCCGATCGTGTCGACGACGACCGCCTCCTTCGCCCCCGCCTCGACCGCAGCTTCGTACGCCTGCCGGAGATACCCGAGGTCCGCGCGCGTGCCGTCGACGCCGAAGAAGGCGACCGTGATCCCGTGCCCGGCTGCGAACGAGACGGCGCTGCGGATCCGTTCGAGCATCGACTCGCGGGTGACGCCGAGCGCGGCGAGCTTCGTGTCCGAGACCGGCGACTCGATCACGCTCGCCTCGACGCCCAGCTCGACGAGCGCCTCGGCGTCGGCGGCGACCGCTCGCGAGAATCCCCAAACCTCAGCGCTCAACCCGGCGCCTGCGATCAGCTCGACGGCGTCCCAGTCGTCCTGCGAGACGCGCGGGAAGCCGGCTTCGATCCGCTCGATCCCGAGCGAGTCGATCGCCCGGGCGAGCTCGAGCTTCTGCTGCGGGTCGAGGGCGACGCCGACCGATTGCTCGCCGTCGCGCAGCGTCGTGTCGTAGAGGCCGACCGAGCCGCCGATCGCGGCTCCGTCGTTGATCGAGCCGGTCCAGACGAGGTCAGATCTCAACGACGCCGTCCGGAAAGGGGGAGAGCTTCTCGGCGCCGTCCGCGCCGATCAGGAAGTTGTCCTCCAGCCTAAGACCGCCGCCGCCGGGCCAGTAGATTCCGGGCTCGATCGCGAGCACCATGCCCTCGAGGACTTCACCGCCGCCGGCCTGGTGGGCGTACGGCGGCTCGTGGGCGCGGGCGCCGACGCCGTGGCAGACCGGATGCGACGGCTGACCGTGATAGCCGGCAGCGTCGATTCCCTCACGAACGCGGCGATCGAGCTCTGCGAGGCTTGCGCCCGGCCGCGCGAAGTCGACGGCGTCGTAGTAGACCGCGGTCAGCTGCCCGAGCAGCTCCTCATAGCGCTCGGTCAACGTGCCGGGGCAGAGGTTCTTCGTGTGGTCGGCCCAGTAGCCGTCGGCGCAGACCCAGATCTCGAACAGCGTCGGCTCGTTCTCGACGATGGGTCGGCTTGTCGTCGCCGTGAACGTCTGGATCCCGGGGCCCGACCAGACAAGCGAGAAGCCGAGCGCCAGTTCGACCCGGTTGTTCCAGCCTGTGCCCTCGCCGTGGACGAAGCCGAGCCACTCGGCCGCCGCCTGCGCCTCGGTCATCCCCGGCCGGAGCACGCCCTGGACGTGCTCCATCGCGGCCGCGGCGATCTCGTTGGCGAGCCTCATCCGTTCGATCTCCTGCGCCGTCTTGATCGCGCGCGCTTCGTTCAGGAGCGGCGTCGCGTCGGCCGCGTCCGGCCAGGCGTCGAACCACGCCTTCGGGAACGTCGTCGGCTCGCCGACCATCCGATCGGCCGCCTGAGTGCCGAGCGAGAGCTCGAGCCCGACGCGGCCGTACTCGGCCGCCGTGTCGCGCGCAACGTCGAGGGCGCGCAGCCCCGGCGGCCGAGGATCGCTCGCGTCGTAGCCGTCGAAGAGGCGGACGTCGGTCGTCCAGGCCGTCCTCGCCGCATCGTCGGCGGAGGGCTCGAGGCAAACCAGCACGGGCTCGCCCTCGCGCGGGAACACGCATGCGTCGTAGCCCTTCATCCCCCAGAAGTTCGTCAGGTAGAGGACGTTGTCGGGCGCGCGGAGGATGAGCGCGTCGAGCTCGTGCTCGGCCATGAGCGCGCGAACGCGCTCGAGCTTGGCGTCGTCCCGTGGCCAGCTCAAGGGCTGAACCTAATCAGTGTCTGACACGAAGGTGTCAGACACTGCAGTTCGTGGCGACCACGCCACACGCGGCGGAGCCGGCTCACCGTACGCCTCCTGCCACGAGATCACCGGGTTGCGCAACACGCCGATCCCTTCGATCTCCGCCTCGATCACGTCGCCCGGCTTCAGGTAGAGCGACGCCGCATCGGGCGAGAAGCCCGCGACGCCGCTCACCGTTCCCGTCGAGAGCACGTCGCCGACCGAGTACCCGAGCGGCGAGTAGTGGCTGATGATCTCCGGGATCGTCACCGACATCCGGCCCGAGTGGGAGACCTGCCGAGGCTCGCCGTTCACGCGCAGCTCCATCGCCAGGTTGTGCGGGTCGGCGATCTCGTCGGGCGTGACGATCCAGGGCCCGAGCGGGCAGAAGGTGTCGATCGCCTTGCAGAACGAGAACACGCCCGACTCCATCTCGCGCCGCTGGATGTCGCGCGCGGTGATGTCGTTGAAGATCACGAAGCCGGCGATGTAGTCCGCGGCCTCCTCGGAGCCGAAGTGCTTGCCGGCCTTGCCGATCACGACCGCGAGCTCGAGCTCGTAATCGAGCTCCTCGGTCAGGTGCTCGGGGTAGATGACCGGGTCGTCCTGGCCGACCAGGGCGTCCACGTTCTGGAAGAAGACGATCCAGGGGGCGATCTTGTGCGACCAGGCGACCTGCTTCGACTCCTCCTCGTGCTCGCGGAAGTTGCCGGCGGTGTGGAAGAACTTCTTCGGCACGATCGGTGGACGCAGGCGCGCACCGGCAAGCGGCACGCGCTCGCCCGTCTCGGCCGCGCCACCGCCTTCGAACCACTCCCGCATGGTCGACACCTCGAGAACGACGATCTCGTCGCCGTCGACGCGCCCGACGCGCCCCTCGTCGAATGTGACCAGCTTCACGCCACTCCGCAGACGCGCTGCGCGGTCAGCGCGTACACCCGCGCGGTGTCGACCAGACCCTTGATCTCGAGATTCTCCCCGTCCGCACCCGGAAGGCCGCTCGAGGTCCCGTAGTTGACGGTTGCGATCCCGTAGCGCGTCAGGACGCTCGCGTCCGAGAACCAGCGCGTCGTGTCGCGGTCGGGCGGCTGCCCGTAGACCTCCGTGTGGCTCGCATCGAGGGCGCGAACGAGCTCGTGGTCCTCGGCGATCTCGGCGCCGGGCGCGCTCACGTAGATCTCCCAGTCGAGCCCGTAGGCGGGGAAGCGCCGCTGAAGCTCGTGCACCCAGGCCGCGAGTGCGTTCCGCGCGTCCGGCATCGGCATGTCCGGCGGCACGCGCACGTCGAGGAAGAGGTCGGTGCGGCCCGGCGTCCGGCTCACGCGCCATGGGAACCCTCCGCGCACCGAGCCGACGTTGACGACGCCCGGCTTGCCGCCGTAGGTCGTCTTCGCCTGCCATTCCGGAATCCACTCCAGGACGGCGCCCAGCACGTCGCGCATGCGCAGGATCGAGTTCTCCTCTGAGCGGCCGCCGCTGAACGCCGTGTGCATGAACGGTCCGTGGGTCGAGAGGCGCAGCCAGATCGACCCGTAGTGGCCGAGCACGATCCGCTGCTCGGTCGGCTCGCCGAGCACGCACATGTCGGCGACGCCCCCGTGCCCGACCAGATGCCGCGAGCCGGCGGCGTAGCCGCGGTACTCCTTTCCGCGGAACTCCTCGCCGTACTGCGTCTTCTCGATCTCGCCGACGACGGCCGCGATCAGCAGATCGCCCTTCAGCTGCACGCCGGCGGCCTGGAGCGCGCGCACTGCCTCGACGTAGCAGGCGAGCGCACCCTTCATGTTCGAGACCCCGAGCCCGAACAGGTAGTCGCCCTCGACCCGCGCCTCCGGCCGGAACCCACGGCCGACGAGCCAGGGCTCGCGGCCCGAGTACGACGTGTCCATGTGACCGTTGAACATCAGGGTCTTGCCGCCGCCGGTACCGCGCCACGTGCCGAGCACGTTCGGCCGACCCTCCTCGACCTCCTGCCACTGCACCTGCATCCCCATCTCGTGGAAGAGGCGCGCCATGTGCTCGGCGAGCGCATACTCGTCGCCCGTCGGACTGGAGATGTCGACCAGATCGCCGGCGGTCTCGACGAGGCTGCGCCGGTCGATCTGGACGCCTGAACCGCCGCGCTGTCTCATCTGACCGCCGGGAGCACGTTCTCGGAGAAGAGCTTGAGCTGGCCGAGGCGGTCTTCGCCCCACAGCTCCAGCATCACGTGCGTGCAGCCGGCGTCGCGGTACTCGCGGATCGCCGCAATGCAGTCGTCCGGCGTCCCCGCGATCGGCTTGCACTTGTCCAGGATCTCCTCGGTGACCGCGGCCTTCGCGGCGAGCCGACCGCCGCGCTCCATCGCCTCGGCAATCGGGCGGATCTCGTCCTGGGTCAGCCCGGCGCACTCGAGCAGCGTGTCCGCGGCGCCCTGGATGTTCTGGACCTTGTTGGCGAGGTACATGCCTGCGATCTCCCGGGCTCCGTCGCGCCCGCGCTCCCGATCTTCTCCGATCGAGGCGACGATCGTGCAACCGACGTCGAGCGAATCCGGGTCGCGGCCCGCCTCCTCGAGCTGCCCCCGGACGTGGCTGACGAACGCAGGCGTCGTGATCGACGCCGTCAGCAGCCCGTCCGCGGCCCTCGCGGAAGCGCGCAGCATCATCGGCCCGGTGCCGGCGAAGTAGAGCGGCACTTCCCAGCGCGGAGCGTCCGCTTCGTCCTTCAGGGCCGGCACGTGGGCCGAGAAGACCTTGCCGTCGAAGTCGAGCGCGTCGCCGGCGAGGACGCCGCGAACGATCTGCGCCGCCTCCATCATCGCCGCGACCGGCTTCGACTCGATCGCCGCGTGGCGCATGAAGATCTTCGAGACGCCGAGGCCGAGATAGAAGCGACCCGGCCCGGCCGCCTCCTGCGTGACCCGCGCCTCCATCGCGATCTGGATCGGATGCCGCGTGAACGGCGAGATGATCCCCCAGCCGACGGCAAGGCGCTCCGTCTCGCGGGCGACCAGGGGTGAGAGCGCCGTGGACGAGCGCGCCTCCATCGAGTGCTTGCGCCACCACGGGTACGCCTCGGCGAGCCAGATCGTGTCGAACCCGCCCTCGTCCATCGCGCGGGCGTGCTCGAGGATCTCGCCGAGCGGCTCCATCGTCAGCTGCATCACGCCGATGCGGAAGGGCTGCCCCACAACGCGATCCTAGTGGGGTAGCGTGCCGACAATGGAGCGCTACGACCTCGTCGTCGCCGGAGGAGGGCTCGCAGCCGCCAAGGCGGTCGAGTCGTTCCGTGAAGCCGGGGGCGAGGGAACCGTGCTCGTGGTCTCGGGAGAGACTCGCCTGCCGTACCACCGGCCGCCGCTCTCGAAGCGGCTGCTGCGCGGCGAGTCGGAGCCCGAGGCTGCGCTCGTCCATCCGGCGGAGTGGTACGCCGACCACGAGATCGACATCCGGCTCGACACGCACGCGACCGGGCTCGACCTCAACGGTCGGGCGGTCTCGCTCGGCGCCGAGGGCATCGGCTTCGGGACGCTCCTGATCGCGACCGGCGCGCTGCCCCGTCCGCTGCCGGGGGCGCACACCTTCCGCACGATCGACGACTCCCTCGAGATCCGCGAGGCAGCTCAGGAGGCCGGCCGGGCGACGGTGATCGGCACGGGCTTCATCGGCATGGAGGTGGCGGCATCGCTCTGCGCGCTCGGCGTCGACGTGACCCTCGTCACTGGCGGGCGGGCGCTGTTCGGCAGCTTCGGCTCGGCGGACTTCTCGGCGCACCTCGCCCGGGTGTACGGCGAGCAGGGCGTTCACGTCGTCGAGTCCGCGGATCAGGATGGCGTTACCGTGGCGGGCGTCGGCGTCGTCCCTGCCACCGAGTGGCTCGAAGGCTCTGAGCTCGACCTCGACGACGGCGTGGTCGTGGACGCGGGCTTTCGCACCTCGGCCGAGGGTGTGTTCGCGGTCGGCGACGTCGCCCGCTTCCACGACCCGGTCTTCGGCGAGGCGCGCCGGATCGAGCACTGGTCAAACGCCAACTACCAGGGTGCCGAGGTCGGCAGGATCCTCGCCGGCGGCGAGGGCGGCTACGACACGGTCTCGTCGTTCTTCACCGAGATCTTCGGGCGCACCTACCGAGTTTTCGGCGAGCTGCGCGGCGAGACCGAGCTGGAAGGAGCGTTCGCGGACGGACGTGCGGTCGTCCGCTACCGCGAGCGCGATCGCCTCCTGGGCGCGCTGACCACAGGACTCGAGGACGCCGAGATCGACGAGTTGAAGGCCGACATCCGCGCCGCCGCCGGCCCGGACTGAATGCGACTGCCCGTGGTGCCTTGCGGCGGGATTGTTCCGCTTGATCGGCTTCCGCTACTGTAAGGGGCCTGGGAAAGCGCTGATGCGTCAATCATTCGAGAGGGGTCTTGCGTGAAGAAAATCGTCGTCTTCCTCGCCTGTGCCACGGCCCTCGTCTTCGCGTCGGACGGTCTCGCCGCCAAGGGCAAGGGGGGCGGCGTCCAGGCCCACCTGACCCGCATTCAGGCGCACGTGACGAAGTACACCAAGGCCTGCAAGGTTGCGAAGCCGTCCGCGAAGTGCAAGGCCAGGAAGGCTGCGCTTGCCAAGACGCTGAACAAGTTCAAGGCCAGCATCCAGGCCAAGGTCACCAAGCTGGGCAAGCGCTCCGCCAGCTCACCAAAACTGGCGGCGCTCAGGAAGGTGCTCGCGCAGATCACCGTGCTTCAAGCTCACCTGTAGCCCGCCCGGTGTCGGAGGTCAGCTCGTACTCTTGGCCTCGGCGACCTTCGCCTCGAGCGCGTTCAGCACGTTGCCGACCTGCTGATTGACGATCGGCTGGAAGACACGCTGGCCCATGCTCCCGATCGGGCCGGCGACTCGGACGTCGGCCTCCCAGCGCATGCTCGTCCGCTCGCCGTCGGGCGTCAGGTGGAACTGCGTCTCCATCGCGATGATCGCGCCCACTCCCTGGCCCTTCGAGCTCAGCTTCGCGTACTCGATCGGTCGCTCCTCGACCTTCTCGAAGTTGAAGTTGAGCTTCAGCCCGCCCATCCCGAGCGGGATCTTGACCGCTGCCTGCCAGTGCCGGTCGTCCTGAATCTCGAAGCTCTCGACACCGGGCAGGAGCTTCGCCATCTGCGACGGATCGTTGAGCACGTCCCACACGACCTGGGCCGGCGCGTCGAACTCCCTCGTTCCCTCGACCTTCACTGGGCGGTCACCTCCACGAGCGCAGCGGTCTCTTCCGGGGTCTGGATCATCCGCCATACCCGCTCGGGCGGGTTGAACGAATCGTTGACGATCGCCGGTTTGCCCGCGTGGCGCAGCGCGTCCTGGATCGCAGCGCAGATCGCGTGGATCGCAGCGCCGCCGCCCTCGCCCATCCCCTTCGTCCCGAGCGACGAGAACGGCGACGGGCTCTCGAGGTGACCGGTCTTGATCTCCGGAAGGTCGAGCGCATGCGGCACGTGGTAGTCGTAGAAGTTCGCGGTCAGCAGCTGACCGTATTCGTCGTAGGCGAACGTCTCGTGCAGGGCGGCGCCGATCGCGTGCGCGGTCGCGCCGTGCACTTGTCCCTCGACGATCTGGGGGTGGATCCGGATCCCGCAGTCGTCGACGGCCGCGTAGTCGAGGATGTCGACATGACCGGTGTCGGGGTCGATCTCGACAACGCAGGCGTGGATCTGGGTCGCGTAGGTGAGCGTCAGGTTGCCGAACTTCCGCTCGAAGTCGGGCATCTCGAACGGCGGCACGTAGACGTGGCGACAGTTGAGCGTGATCTCGCGCAGCTCGGGTGGCAGCACGGCGTTGTTCGCGTTCACGATCGCGCCGCAGGCCATGAACGGCAGCGCCGCCTCCGGGTTGTCCTTCCGCTTCGCGAATCCGCCTTCGAGGACGACGTCGTCCGGGTCGGCGCCGCCGAGCACGCCGCCGGCGAGCCGGCGGATCTCGAGCGACAGCTTCTCGGCCGCTCCCTTGACCGCCTCGAGCCCGGTGACCGCGAACTGGCTCGCGTACGTACCCGAGAAGCCGGCGTGCGAGTTCCAGTACGAGTCGTGGCCGGGCCGGACGTGGATCTGATCGGGTGAGAGCCCGAGGATGTCGCCGGCGACCTGCGAGGCGACGGTCTCGTGGCCCTGCCCCTGAGGCACGGTGCCGAGGGTGAGCACAACCTCGCCGAAGATGTCGAGCTTGATCGTCGCCACCTCGTTGTTCCCGGAGAACTGGAGCTCCGGGTTGAGGAGCGTCGACTGACCGAAGTTGTTCGTTCCCGAGTCGAGCGTCGAGCCGATCCCGATCCCGATCAGCTTGCCGTCGTGCTCGCTCTGGCGTGCGCGGGCACCCTCGTAGTCGATCAGCTCGAGCGCGATGTCCAGGCAGCGCGCGTAGTCGCCCGAGTCGTAGACGCAGCCGTTCGGCGTCTCGTACGGCATCTCCTCGGTCTTGACGTAGTTGCGCTTGCGCACCTCGACCGGGTCGAGCGAGAGCTCGTGGGCGACGATGTCGCAGATCCGCTCGGTCAGCCAGAGCTGCTGCATCCGCGAGTAGCCGCGGTTCGGCGCCACGGGCGACTTGTTCGTGACCACCTGGGTGAAGTCGACGCGGATGTTCCGCCAGCGGTAGAGCCCCGGGGTGACCTGCGCCCAGATGATGCAGCCGAGCGGCTCGTAGCGAGGGAACGCGCCGCAGTCGTCGAGTGCGGCCACCTTGAAGCCGAGCATCGTGCCGTCGTTCTGGACGGCGACCTCGATCTCGTGGAACCAGCGCTCGTTGCCGTGGGCGTTCGCGGTGTGCTGGTCGGTGCGCCACTCGGTCCACTGGACCGGCCGGCGCAGCTTGCGGGCGAGCAGGCAGCAGGCGGCCAGGTAGGTATGCGTCGTGATCTTGTTGCCGAAGCCGCCGCCGATGTCCTGCGTGACGAAGCGGAGCTTGTCCAGGCCGACCCGTAGCGCCGGCCCCATCCAGATCGCCGCGATCCCCGGCATCTGATGGTTGCAGCGCAGCGTGAACTGGCCGGTCCCCCGGTCGTACTCGACGAGCGCAGCAGAGCACTCGAGCGGTGTCGAGGAGAACCGATCGAAGTGAAGCTCCTTGATCTTCACGACTCGGTCGGCAGCCTTCAGCGCACCGTCGATGTCGCCCCAGTCGAACGTCCCCGACCAGACGACGTTCGTGCCGGCGTCGTCGTGCAGGAGCGGCGCGCCTTCGTCCTCTGCGCGCCGCGCGTCGACGAGCACGTCGAGCGGCTCGTACTCGACCTCGACCAGGTCGGCGGCATCGCGGGCGAGCTCACGGGTCGCCGCGACGACCGCAACGACCGGCTCGCCGATGTGCCTGACGCGCCCGACGGCGAGGCAGTAGTCCCTGATCTGGTTGCCGGGCGGCGTGGTCAGCTCGAAGAACGGGTCGGTCAGGTCCGCGACCTCGTCCGGGGTCAGCGTGCCGTAGACGCCTTCGAGCGTTTCGGCCCTCGAGACGTCGACCGAGACGATCCGTGCGTGCCCGTACGGCGAGCGGACGAAGTGGACGAAGCCCATCCCGTGCCGCTTGACGTCGTCGGCGAACACGCCCTGGCCCTGGACGAGCCGGCGGTCCTCCTTGCGCGGGATGCTCTTGCCGGCGTAGCCGATCTCGAGCTCGACGGGGGCCGGGGTGACCGTCGTCTCGCTCACGTCGCCTCCGCGGCGGCCTGGATCGCCTTCACAATGTTTACGTAGCCGGTGCAGCGGCAGATGTTGCCCTGGATCGCCCGCCGGATGTCGTCCTCGGTCGGCTGCGGGGTGTGGGAGAGCAGGTAGGTCGCGCTGAGCAGCATCCCCGGCGTGCAGTAGCCGCACTGAAGGCCGTGGTGCTCGGAGAAGGCCCGCTGAAGCGGGTTCAGCTCGCCGTCGTCGGGTGAGAGACCCTCGACGGTCGTAATCTCGGCTCCGTCCGCCTGTGGCGCGAGCAGCATGCAGCTCTTCACCGCGGCGCCGTCGAGCAGGACGGTGCACGCGCCGCAGTTCCCGGTGTCGCAGCCGACGTGCGTGCCGGTCAGGTCGAGGTCGTCGCGGATGAAGTGGACGAGGAGCTTCCGCGCCTCGACCCCGCGCTCGTAGCGCTCGCCGTTGACGGTAACCGAGACGGTGTGGTCGCTCACGCCCCGCTCCAGCGCCGGCCAAGCCGGCGCCTCCGCTCCCTGGTGACCTCCGTCGAGCCTACGGTCACGATGCTCCGTTCACGGCACGCGCGGCGAGCACCTCGGCGAGGTGGCGGCGGTAGTCGGCGGAGGCATGCACGTCGGACGGCGGGTCGAGGTTCGCGCTCCGGACGGCGTCCCGGATCGCGGTCTCGTCGGCGCTCGCCGTGACCACCACCGGCGTCGCGGCCACGCAGCCGATCGCGATCCGGGCGGTGCCGCCGGAGACGGTGGCAGCCACGTTGACGATCCCGGTACCTTCGACCCCGAGCGTGGCAGCGGCCCAGCCGTCGCGGGCGTCGCCTTTCGCCGGGATGCGCACGTTCGTCAGCAGCTCGCCCGGTTGGACGGCGGTCAGGTAGACCCCCTCGAAGAACTCTTCGGCCGAGACGGTACGCTCTCCGTTCGTGCCGCGGATGGTCAGCTCCGCCTCGAGCGCTGCAAGGAGCGGTGGGAAGTGATTGGTCGGGTCGTTGGAGCAGACGTTGCCCCCGATCGTGCCGCGGTTCCGCACCTGGACGTCGGCGATCGTGCGCGCCACCTCGGCGAGGATCGGCCGTATGGCGGCAACCTCCGGCGAAGCGACAATCGCCGCGTAGGTGGTCATCGAGCCGATCACGAGCGCCCCGCCGTCGTTCGCGATCCCGCGCAGCGCCTCGATCCGGTTCAGGTCGACGACGAGCTCGGGGGAGGCGACCCGGGTCTTCATCACGTTCACGAGGCTCTGCCCGCCGGCCAGCGCGCGCGCATCCTCACGCGCGCCGAGGAGCTTCACGGCCTCGTCGACGGATCCCGGGCGCGCGTAGTCGAGCTCGCGAAGCAGCATCGTGACGATCCTAATGCGTCGCCACGCGCCGCGAGCGCCCGTCCTCGATGGTCGTCACCACCACGCTGTCGTCGTCCTCTGAGTACACGTAGACGATCACCATCCAGCGCCAGGGGCCGAGGATATAGCGAGCGCCTTGCCACGCTTCGTCGAGCGCGGGTCCCAGCTTCGGGAACCGCTCGAGCAGGCTCAATCGATGCCAGAGCCGCCGAGCGGTGTCGGGAGGAAGTGAATGGGTTCGGACCAGCCGCTCGAGGTCGGCCGCGGCGCCTGCGCTCAGTGTGATTCGAGCCAAGGCCCGAGCTCGTCCAGCGGGACCGTTCTTCCCGCACGCGCGTCCTCGAGCCCGCGCTGGTGACGTTCCCGGGCACCGTCGATGCTGTCGAGCAGCTGGGTCATGGCATGACCGTCGAGGACCGCTTCGTCGATGGCGGTCGAGAGAAGCGACCGGGCGAGGGTGCCCTCCGGGACGTGGGCATGGTCCGCCAGGAGCTTGAGCTTCTCAGCGTAGATCGGGTCGAGCGTGACGTTCACCCGGACGCCCTCGGCCATGTCCAAGATAGTACACGGTTCCACACGGAACGTGTATACTACATGCGTTCGGCGACGCCCAGTGGCCGTTTCAGGCGAGGAGTTCGCGGTGCGCCCGGAGCGCGTCGAGGAGCCGATCGACGTCCTCCTCGACGTTGTAAAGGTGGAGTGCGACGCGCAGGTTCGAGTCGCGCTCCGAGCAGACGATCTTCTCGGCCGCGAGCGCGGCGACGAGCGCGGTGACGTCGGTCGAGCGGACGCAGACGAGCGGTCCACGGCGGGCCGGGTCGCGGGGCGTGACCACGGTGGCGCCCAGCTCGTCGAGTCCCTCGATCAGCCGGGCGCTCAGTCCGGCGACGTGCTCCTCGATCGCTGCGGTTCCCGCCTCCTCGACGATCGACATGCCGGCAAGACCGCCGTAGATGTTCGGAACCGGCGGTGTACCCGCGTCGAAGCGGCGCGCGTCCGCGGCCGGCGAGTAATCGGAGATGTCCATCCGGAAGATGTCCTCGTCCGCGAACCAGCCGGTCTGGATCGGGACGAGCTCGCCGAGCAGCTCGCGGCGCACGTACAGGAACCCGAGGCCCGCCGAGGCGAGCAGGTACTTGACCGTGCCGCCGGTGACGAAGTCGACGCCCAGCGCGCGCGCGTCGAAGTCGATCGCGCCCACCGCCTGATACGAGTCGGCGAGGCAGAGCGCACCCGCCTCGTGCGCGATCCGCGCGATCTCGGCAACCTCGTGGCGGTGGCCGGTCCGGTACGAGACGGTGGTGCAGCAGACGAGCGCAGTGCGCTCGTCCACAGCGGCGGCAAAGCGCTCCGGCGGGATCGACCCGTCGGCGTCGGGACGGACGTGGACGACCTCGGCCCCGCGCAGCTCCTGCGCGTGGGCGATCTGGCCGACCGTCGGGAACTCGTGCTCGCTGATCACGATCTTCCGGCGCTCGCCGTGCGCGATCGGGAGCGCGCTGACGATTCCGTTGACGCCCTGGCTGACGGAGGTCGTGACCGCGACCTCGGCCGGCTCGGCGCTCAGCAGCCGCGCGAATGCGGAGCGCGCGGCCTCGGCCCGCTCGACCCAGTGACCCCACTCGGCTCCGTTTTCGTCCCAGCCGTCGAGGTACTCCTCGTAGGCGGCGCGAACGCGGTGGGAGAGCGCTCCCTGGGAGCACGAGTTGAGGTAGGCCGTATGCGCGAGGATCGGGAACTCGGCCCGGATCGCGGCGCCCACCTTGCCGGTCGTCACCGCCACCCGCAAAGCGTACTCGCCGCCGGCTCGCGCGTGGTACGGTCGCACCGACCCACTGAAGGAGGTGGCAGGTGCTGTTCCACGTCATGTGGGAGTTCACCGACCAATCCGAGGAGGGCGAGAAGCGCTCCCTCTCCGTCTTCTCGAAGTGGCAGCCGCCCGACGGCGCCGACTTCGGCAAGGGCTTCTACGGGTTCGCCGACGGAAGCGGCGGCGTCGCGCTGATCGAGGCGGACAGCGCCGCGACGATCACCCGGACGACCGCCCCGTGGACGCCCTGGCTGCGCTTCACCGTCACGCCGATCGTCCCGATCGAGGAGGCAACGCAGATCGCGGGCGAGGCGGTCGCCTTCCGCGACTCCGTCTCGGGCTGAGCCGTACCAACCTCCGCCGCGGCCGACATGCGCGGCCGCGGCCCACCACACTCCGCCGGCCGAAGTCGTCATGGGCGCAAAGCGCCCGGACTTCGGACGGTCAACGGCCGAGGTATGCCTTGCGTAGGCCCTCGTCCTCGAGCAGATCGGCGGCCTTCCCCTCGAGGACGAGGCGGCCGGTCGAGAGCACGTAGCCGCGGTCGGCGATCGAGAGCGAGACGTTCGCGTTCTGCTCGACCACCAGAATCGCCACCCCCGCGTCGTGTACCTCCTTGATGATCTCGAAGTTCTGCTCGACGAGCACGGGTGCCAGCCCCATCGACGGCTCGTCCATCAGCAGCAGCTTCGGCCGGCCCATCAGTGCCCGCGCCATCGCCACCATCTGCTGCTCGCCGCCCGAGAGCGTGCCGGCGAGCTGCGAGCGACGCTCGTGCAGACGCGGAAAGAGCTCGTACACGCGGTCGAAGTCCTCCTGGTCGGGGCCGCCGCGCAGGTAGGCGCCCATCTCCAGGTTCTCGAGCACGGTCATCGGCGCAAACAGACGGCGGTTCTCCGGCACGATCGCGATCCCCTGCGCGATCCGGTAGCTCGTCGGGCGTCTCGTCACGTCCTCACCCCCGAGCAACACTCGACCAGTCCGAGGCCGGACGATCCCGAGAATCGTCTTCAGCGTCGTCGACTTTCCGGACGCGTTGCCGCCGAGCAGGCAGACGAGCTCGCCCTTGCTCACCTCGATATTCACGTCCTGAAGGATGTGGATCAGCCCGTAGTAGGTGTTGACGCCCTCGAGCCGTAGCAGCGGCATGCCGGTCTCGTTCACTTCCGCTCGGTTCCGCCCAGGCCGAGGTAGGCCTCGATCACCTTCGGATCGGTCGCCACCTGCTCGAACGTCCCCTCGGCGATCTTGACGCCGTGGTCGAGCGCGATCACCCGGTCGGAGATTCCCTCGACGACGTGCATGTCGTGCTCGATCACGAGGATCGTGTAGCCGCCCTCGGCGCGGAGCGTGCCGATCAGCTCCGTGATCTCGTGTGTCTCGGACGGGTTCATCCCCGCAGCCGGCTCGTCGAGGAGCAGGATCCGAGGCCTGGTCGCGGTCGCCCGGGCGATCTCGAGCCGGCGCCGGTTCGCATACGAGAGACTGTAGGCCGGCTGATCCCAGCGATAGCCGGTCAGCCGCTCGCCGAAGAAGCTCAGCCGCTCCTCGGCGAGGGCGTGGATCTCGCGCTCTTCCCGGCGCATCCCGGGTGTCCGGAGCATCGAGCGGAACACCCCGGCCCGCGTCTTGCCGTAGGCGGCGGCCATCACGTTCTCCTTGACCGACATGTTCAGAAACAGGCGGAGCGTCTGGAACGTGCGAGCGACTCCGAGCTGGCTGATCCGGTGCGGCTGAAGGCCGGCGATGTTGCGACCGTCGAGCAGAATCTCGCCCGCGTCCGGCTCGTAGACCCCGGTGACGAGGTTGAAGAGCGTCGTCTTGCCCGCGCCGTTCGGGCCGATCAGGCTGACGATCTCGCCGTCCCCGACCTCCAGGTCGAGCTCGGAGACGACCCGCAGCCCGCCGAACGACAGGGAGACGGCCTTCAGCTCGAGGAGCGCCATTCAGACGATCTCCACACGCTTCTCGCCGAGCAGGCCGTTCGGCCGCAGGATCATCAGCGCGACGAGCACCGAGCCGAGGACGATGAACCGCGTCGGCTCGGGCTTCACCAGCATCACGTTCTCCCAGACGAACGCGGCCAGGTACAGCGTCGGCACGAGCAGGACCAACCGGCGCCGGCCGCCGAGCAGGGTCAGAAGCAGGATCGAGCCGATCAGGACGATGTAGCTGACCGGCGAGATCCAGCTGGCAAGGTGCGTCGGGACGATCACCCAGTCGGCGAAGACGCCAGCCGCGCCGCCGCT
Organism: uncultured Actinomycetes bacterium; assembly: GCA_963803325.1. Taxonomy (GTDB): domain Bacteria; phylum Actinomycetota; class Thermoleophilia; order Gaiellales; family Gaiellaceae; genus DATBLE01. Next base: position 37,916 of record CAWDLU010000002.1, read on the forward strand.
TCGCCCCGCCACCCACGCATGGTCGATCGCGTCGGCGATCGCGTGGACGGCGAACCCGAGCCCCAACGTCGCGGCGACCACCACACCGAGCCTGCGCGAGAGGCGGAAGGCGAGCGCGACCGCGAACACGGCGAGGATGTAGAACAGGAAGCGGGCCTTCGGGGGCTCCTGGAGCAGTGCGAGCAGGGGACCGATGATCACCGCTCCGAGCACGACGCCCTGCTGGCTGCCCTGACCCCCCAGGATCACGATCGTGTAGACGGTAATCAGGAGCGGGAAGGAGAACGTGAGCGGAAAGACGCTTGCGCTCAGGGCAACGGAGACCGTCCCCGTCAGCGCAGCGACCGCGGCGCCGAACGAGAAGCTCATCAGCTTCAGCCAGTTGACGGGCATGCCCATCACCTCGGCGGCCAGCGGGTCCTCGCGCAGCGACCGCCATGCCCGCCCCGTTCGCGAGTGATTGACGAACCGCAGCGCGACGTAAACGACGACGAAGAAGGCGATCGCGACGTAGTAGTACGAAACGGCGAACACGCCCTGGTGCTGCACCGCGAGGTCGTGGCCGAAGAGGTTGAGCGGGTCGATCCGCAGGATCCCGTTCGCTCCACCGGTGACGTTGTGGCCGAACACCTGGTCGCCGTTCGTCGTCACGGTCAGGAAGATCTGCAGGAAGAACAGTGTGACGATCGCGAGGTAGTCGCCCGTGAGCCGGCGGGACGGCAGCCCGACGAGCAGGCCGGCCAACGCCCCGACGATCACCACCGCCGGGATCGCGACCGGCGAGGGCAGGTGGATGTCGAACTGGTCCGAGGCGAGCAGGGCGTAGGCGTACGAGCCGACCCCGTAAAAGGCGACGTACCCGAGATCGAGCAGGCCGCCCCAGCCGACGACGACGTTCAGCCCGAGCGCGAGCAGCATGTAGATCACGGTGTCGAAGCCGACCCGGTGGACGTAGCCGCTGCTCGAGAAGACGGGCAGCAACGAGATTGCGGCGGTGAAGAGCAGCAGCCACGCCCACCAGGGGACGCTCCGCAGTCGCTGCTCGACGGCGCCGAGCCGGGGAGGCAGGCGCTGATCGGCATGGCGAGCGACCCACTCGTCCTGGCCGATCGCCGGCGAGGTGAGGGGAGCGTCGGGACCGGGCGGAAGCGGGGGTGTGGTGTCGCTCAAGTCAGACCTTCTTGATATCGGCTCGACCGAGGAGCCCCTGGGGCCGGAAGACCATGAAGACGATCAGGATCGAGAAGATGACGAGGTCGGTCCAGCGGGTGCCGGCAGACCCGGGCCAGTACCCGGCCGTGTAGGACTCGGCGAAGCCGAGGATCAGGCCGCCCGCCATCGCGCCGGGAACGGAGCCGATCCCCCCGATCACCGCGGCCGTGAAGCCCTTCAGCCCGGCGATGAACCCGATCGACGCCCCGGTCGGCACCCGCAGGGCGAACATGACACCGGCGGCGCCGGCCAGCGCCGACCCGAGCACGAACGTGAAGACGATCACGCGGTCGATGTCGATCCCCATCATCGCCGCCGCCTCGCGGTCGTACGAGGTCGCCCGCATCGCCTTGCCGGTCCGGGTCCTGTCGACGAGAAGCCAGAGCGCGACCATCAGCGCAAACGCCGAGCCGATGATCACCGAGCGCAGGAGCGGGATACGGACGCCGCCGATGTGGAAGCCCGTGAGGTAGAGGCATTGGTGGCAGAGCGAAAACGAGTCGTAGTCGCGCTGCTGGGCGCCGAACAGGAGCTGCATCGAGTTGGCCAGAAAGAAGGAGACGCCGAGGGCGCTGATCAGCGGGGCGATCCGAGGCGCGTCGCGGAGCGGCCGGTAGGCGAAGCGCTCGATCACCACTCCGAGCGCCGCGCAGCCCGCCATCGCGGCGAGCGTGATCACGATCAGCAATGCCCACACGGGCAGGACCGGATCCGTCGAGCCGCCGAGGAGCTGGAGAACGCCGAAGCCGATGAACGAGCCGACCATGAACACGTCCCCGTGCGCGAAGTTGAGCAGCTTGAGGACGCCGTAGACGAGCGTGTAGCCGAGTGCGATCAGTGCGTAGACGCTGCCGAGCGTCAGCCCATCGACGGTGAGCTGAATGAGCTTGTCGGTTTCCACCGGGCGCTGATCCTCTCAGAAACACGTGCGGCCCAGCCGAGGCCGGGCCGCACGCGATCGATCACGATCTGCTTACCCGACCAGCTTGTACGCGCCGTCGGATTGGATCTGGAAGATGTAGAACTTCGCGTTCAGCGGGTCGTTCGACTTCGTGCTGAAGCGGAAGCTGCCGCCGAGGATCCAGTTCTTGATCCGCACCTTCTTGACGCTGCGAACGACGTCGCGACGCTCCTTGAGGGTGCCCTTACCGGCGTTGCAGGCGATCTTGATCGCGTTCAACATCACCTGGACCGCCCCGTAGGTCGGCGGTCCGAACGAGCCGACCGCCTTGCCGGGGTTGTCCTTCTTCCAGCCGGCGATGAGCGCCTTGTCGGCCGGAATGCCGGTGACGTCGGGTGCGAAGTTGGACACGTACGAGCCCGCGGCCTTGAACTGGTCCGGGGCGTTCGAGCCGTCGCCGCCGAACACCTTTGCCTTCTTGCCCTGCTCGACGAGCTGCCGGGCGAACGTCTGCGCGTCCGGCGGCTTCTGCGTCGGGAAGAACACGATGTCCGCGTCGGCCGGGACTCTGGTCACATACGACGAGTAGTCCGTCGTCGTGTTGGGAGCGGAGAGACGGACCGTGGAGACCCCCTTCGCCTTCAGCGTCGCCTCGACCGCGTCGGCGAGACCGAGCGAGTAGGGCTCCTGGAAGTCGAGGATGACGACCTTCGAGACCTTCAGCTTGTTGATCATGAAGTTCGCGTCGCTCGGACCCTGGATGTAGTCGCCGGGGACGACGCGGAAGAACGCCGACGTCGCCTCCTTGTTCGCACCCTTGGTCAACGACGTGCGCGTCGCAGACTCCGAGATGTGCGCAATCCCGGCCTGGAAGTACGTCTCGCTCGAGGCCGCAACCGCACCCGACGTGGACGGGCCGATCACGCCGACCACGCTCTTGTCGGCAACGTACTTCTGTGCGAGTGCCTGCGCCGGAGCCGGGCCCTGCTCGACGGGCGTGTCGCCCGTGACCAGCTGAACCTTCAGCCCGACCGTCTGCGGCAGCGTCTTCATCGCGAACTTGGCCCAGCTGAGCTGCTCGTTGCCGAGGAAGGCGGCACCGCCCGTGAGCGGCGTCACGAGTGCGAGCTTCATCTTGCTCTTGCAGCTGATCGCCTGCGATGCAGATGCCGATGTCGTCGCTGCCGGCCGCGCCAGCGCGGCGGTGGCAGCGGCCAGCGCGAGCGCGGCGACTGCCAGGGGAAGCATGAGTCTGTATTTCCGCATGCACGTCTCCTTGCGGTGGGGGAATCGGAGGATCTTATTCGGTGTGAGCTAAGACGAGAAGGGGCGCTACTCGTTAGCCACGTACGCCTTGGAGGCGGGGTCTCCCGACGGATGGAAGACGCCGAGCACCCGCATCGGGGTCGGCCCGGTGTTTTCGAGGCAATGCTCCTCCAGCGGCGGCAGGTGGATGCACGAGCCTGGGCCGAGCGGCGCGTCGCGGCCGCCGAGGTGGAGGACGCCCTCCCCGTCGATCACGTAGACGACCTCGTCGTAGACGTGGCTGTGCATCGGTGCGCGGCCGGGCGGGATCAGCCCGACGAACTGAGTGACGTCGAGGCAGCCGGCGTCCTCGTTGACGAGGAGGCGGAACTCGCGGTTCGGTGTCGCCGGGAGAACAGGCCGGTCGCCGTAGCGCACGGTCACCTGCGACCGCGCGGAGCCCGCGCACGGCGCCGACACCGCGACCACCTCGAGCCCGCCCGGCCCGGGATTCTCGATCTCGTATCGATCGCCGGGAACGAGAAAGACTCCGGCAAACGTTCCGAGCGTGTGCTTCTCGCCGTCGAGGTGGAGGGTCCCGCTGCCGGCGGAGACGAAGAGCACCTCCTGGCGCTCGCCGGTCGCGCGCTCCTCGGAGCGGCCGGGTGCGAACGTCAGGATCCGCTGCTCGAGCCGCTCGCAGCCACAGGCGGCGTCGATCGTCAGGCGGGCGACGGCGGTGCCGCTCTCCGGCCGGGTCTCGACCTCCTCCTGTGCGACGACATAGCCGCGGCTCAAGTCACTTCTCCGTTCAGTGTCTGACACCAATGGTGTCAGACACTGAGCGCCTCGACCCACCCGCGCGTGTCGGTGAACTGATGGAAGCGCACCGCGCGGCCGTCGCGGAAGCGCCAGACGTGCGCGAACGGGACGTCGAGCGGGGCGCCGGTCGCCTTCGCCCGCGCCGTGTAGCGACCGAGGACGACGACGTCGTCGCCGAGACCGATCACCTCGTCGGGATCGGCCCTGAAGTCCGACCACCACTCCTCGTCGAGCGGGTCGAAGACGGCCGCCCGGACCGCCGCGAGCCCCCGGTAGAGCCCGCCGTGCGGCAGCCCCTGCGCCTGGTGCCACTCGATCTCCTCGTCCATCATCGCCAGCGCCGCGTCGAGGTCGCCCCGCCCGAAGGCCTCGTACGAGTCGCGGACGGCGGCGACGCTCACGGGCTGACTGCGGCGAGCACCTCTTCGGGATGTGCGCCCGCGTCGGTCACGTCCCAGCGTCTCGTCACCGTCCCGTTCTCGTCGAGGAGGAACGTGACCCGCCGAGCCATCGCCCCGTGCTCGCCGTAGTCCTTCAGCACATCGATCTCGGTCGCGAGCTTCGCGCCCTCGTCCGAGACCAGTGGGAAGTCGAGGCCGCACTCGGCGCGGAACTCGTCGTTTCTCTCGGCACGATCGACGCTGACACCGATCACCTCGTAACCGGCTTCCCGGAAGCGGTCGTAGCGGTCGTTGAACGCCTTCGCCTCCATCGTGCAGCCCGGCGTCAGCGCGGCCGGATAGAAGTAGACGACAGCAGGGCCCCCGAGTTTCACGGACAGCTTGTCGACCGGGAAGCGTTCGCCGACGTCGAGCATCGCCCAGATGCTACTTGGGAGTCTCGCCGGCGAGGATCCTGGTCAACACCGGCACGTCGATGTTCCCGCCCGAGACCACGCACGCGATCCTTCCGGTACCTGCCCGTCCCGAGAGCGCGACCGCCGCGGCGAGCGCACCCGCTCCCTCGACGATCACGCGGCACCGCTCCGCCAGCAGGCGGATCGCGGCCGCGGTCTCGTCGAGCGTCGCCACCTCCGCTCCGTCGATCGCCTCCTGCACCAGCGGCCACATCGCCGGCAGCGCCTTGCGCGCGCCGGCGCCGTCGACGAACGAGGGCGTGTACTCGACCTCCGTCGGGCCGCCGCCCGCGAGCGCTGCGGTGACGGCGGCCGCGGTCTCGGGCTCGGCGACCAGCAGCCGCGCGCTCGGGCGCAGCTGCTTGACCGCACTGGCGATCCCGACCGAGAGCCCGCCGCCTCCGAACGGGATCACGACCGTGTCCACGTCCGGCAGGTCCTCGATCAGCTCGATCCCGATCGTTCCGTTGCCCGCCATCACCAGCTCGTCCTGCACCGGATGGACGAACAGCCCGTCCGTCCCCTCGAACCGCGCCTCCTCGATCGCCTGCCACCAGCGCTCGTACGAAACCTTCACCACCCTGCCGCCCAGGCGCTCGATCGCGTCCAGCTTGGTCTGCGGCGCGTGCTCGGGGACGACGATCGTCGCCGGGACACCTGCCTCGCGCGCCGCCCAGGCGACCCCCTGGGCCATGTTGCCGGCACTGGCGGTGACGACGCCGGCCGCCAGCTCGTCGGCCGGCGCGGCTCGGATCGCGTTCGTCGCCCCACGGATCTTGAACGACCCGATCGGCTGGAGGTTCTCCAGCTTCAGCCAGATCTCCGCCGGCCCGTCGGCGTGGAGCCTGACCAGCGGGGTGCGCACCGCCGCGCCCGCGATCCGGTCACGGGCCCGCTCGATCTCCACCAGGGGGATCAGAACTCGACCGCCGTCCCGATCCCCGTCTCTTCGGCTCGGCGGACGACGTACTCGGCCGCCGCCAGATCCTCGACCGCGAGCCCGAGCGACTTGAACACCGTCAGCTCGTCGGGCGAGGTGCGCCCGGGGTGCTTGCCGATCAGAATCTCGCCGAGCTCGGCCTTGATGTGGTCGGGGCCGATCGCGCCCTCCTGGAGCGGAAAGAGGTAGTCGCCGGCCTCGTTCACGGTCGACTCGCGCCGGTCGACGAAGAGCGAGCCGGCGGCGACCGTCGCCGTATCGAGCTCACGCGCGGTCGGGATGCTCGAGCCGACCGCGTTGACGTGGGCGCCTCCCTTCAGCCAATCGCGGCGCAGCACGGGCTCGCTCGAGCTCGTCGCCGTGACCACGACGTCGGCGCCCCGCACCGCCTCCTCGACACTCGCCACCGCCTCCACCCCAACTTCCTCCGCCAGCGCCTGAGCGTGTGCGTGCGTCCGGCTCGCGATCCGGATCTTCGCCCACGGCTTCGCGGCGCGCATCGCCTCGATGTGGGATCGGCCCTGCACACCGGAGCCGAGCACCGCCAGCTCACTCGCGTCCTCACGCGCGAGCAGCCTCGTGGCAACGGCAGAGACGGCTGCCGTCCGGATCGCCGTGATTGCCGACGCGTTCATCAGCGCCCGCACCTGCCCGGTCTCGCCGGAGAACAGGGTGACGGTGCCCTGGTGGGCGTCGAGCCCGCGCGCCGGATTGTCCGGAAAGAGGCAGATCGTCTTCAGCGCGTAGGCGGCGGCGGGGCCGGAGCGATACGAGGGCATCAGGCCGATCCCGCTCTGCTCGCCTGGTGGAAACGCGATCGAGCGAAGCGGCTGGAACAGCCGGCCGCGGGCGAGCGCCTCGAGGACGCCGGCCATCGCCTCGATGCAGCCTTCCATGTCGAGCAGCCGTTCGACGTCGCTCTGGTTCAGGACGAGAATCGCCATCAGCCGACGATCGAGCCTACTTCTTCCCGCTCTTCCGCCGACAGGCGGAGCGCCAGCGCCTCGCGCACCGGCTCGAGGTGCTCGGGGCGCCGGGGCCCGACCACCGCCGCCGCCGTCCCGCCGAGCACCCACGCGAGCGCGAGCCCGGCCGTACTGACGTCTCGAGCGGCGGCCGCGCGCGCGAGTGCCTCGAGCCTGCCGTAGACCCGGTCGTCGTCCAGGTGACGGTACGGCTCGGGACGCATCGTCATCCGTGAGCCGGCCGGCGCGGCTTCGCCGCGGCGGTACTTGCCGGTCAGCCAGCCGCCCGCCAGCGGGCTGAAGGCCTGGTAGCCGATCTCGTGCTCGGCGCACAGCGGGATCACGTCGGCTTCGTCTCGGCGGTCGAGCAGCGAGTACGAGTTCTGAACGAGCGCCGGCCGGCCGGCGGCGGCCCATTCCCGGACTCCGGCGGCATCGACGTTGCTGGCGCCGTACGCCTCGACCAGACCGCGGTCGACCAGCATCTCGAGCGTCGCGACCGTCTCGGCGACGGGCGTGTCGGGATCGGGCTCGTGTGCGAGGTACACGTCGAGCCGTTCGATGCCGAGGCGACCGAGGCTGGACTCGGCCTGCCGCAGGACACGGTCACGCGCGAGGCCCTTGTCGCCGCCTGCGGTGACGGGGTTGAACGTCTTGGTGGTGATCCGTGGTCGGTTTCCCGTCGCTCGAACCCAGTCGCCGATCCAGGTCTCGCTTCGCATGCCGCCGTACGCATCGGCCGTGTCGAACCAGCGCAGCCCGAGTGCCCAGGCAGCATCCATCACGGCGAGCGCCTCTTCGCGGCTTTCGCCCTGCCCGAAGAACTCGGGTGCCGAGCCGATGCCGCCGAAGTTGCCGCAGCCGAGGACGACCTCCATCGCGCGATCCTATGTCCGGCCCGACAACCCCTGCCGGGGCTGACCCGGGTCTGAGAGAATCCCGCCGGATTCCAACCAAGGAGGAGAGACAACCATGCCTTTCGAGCTGCCACCGCTCCCGTACGACCCCGCCGCGCTCGAGCCGCACATCGACGCTCGCACGATGGAGATCCACCACGGGAAACACCATCAGGCGTACGTGGACAATGCGAACAAGGCGCTCGACGGCACCGAGTGGGCCGATCGGCCCGTGGAGAACGTCCTCACCGAGCTCGAGTTGATGCCGGACGCGATCCGCACCGCCGTCCGCAACAACGCGGGCGGTCACGCGAACCACTCGCTGTTCTGGCAGATCATGAGCCCCGACGGCGGCGGCGAGCCGGAGGGTGCGCTCGCCGACGCGATCGCGGACACATTCGGCGGTCTCGACCAGCTCAAGGAGCAGGTCACGGACGGTGGCGTGAAGCGCTTCGGCAGCGGGTGGACGTGGCTCGTCTGGGACGGAACCGGGCTGGCCGTCTATTCGACCCCGAACCAGGACAGCCCCGTCACGAACGCCGACGTGCCCCTGCTCGGCATCGACGTCTGGGAGCACGCGTACTACCTCAACTACCAGAACCGCCGCCCGGACTACCTGGCGGCCTGGTGGAACGTCGTCAACTGGCCGGAGGTGGCGCGGCGCTTCGACGAGGCGCGCTAGCCGTCCTCGGAGTCGCGCTCGTTCCGGCCGGCTGCGGCGGCTCGTCGCCGAGCTTTGCCGCGCGGGCGAACGCGATCTGCGTTCAGCGAGCTCAGGCGGCGCGCACCGTTCCGGTCCCGGCGAGCGCCGCCGAGGCGGCGCAGGTCTTCGACCGCCAGTCGCGGATCGCCGAGGAGGAGGCGCGCTCGCTGGCGGCGCTGGGCGCGCCCGACGGCAAGGACGCGGCGCTCCACGGCCTCGTCTCGCAGGTGCAGGCGGAGATCGACGCGAACCGGTTCCTGCGCGTCGCGGCGCTGATCGGCGACGGTCAGCAGGCGCAGGGCGCGCTGTCTCTCGGCCGCAGGGCGGCAGCGCGGGCACGCGCCTACGCGCGGGAGCTCGGCCTCCGCGCGTGTCCGTAGGAGCAAAGCGTCAGCCGATGTACCGGCGGAGATCCGCGCCGAGCGCGTCGAGCCGCCCGCGCTCGAGCCGGTACAGCACGTACCAGCCCTGGCGGCGCGTCGAGAGCAGGCCCGCGTCGACCAGGGACTTGAGGTGCTTCGAGAGCCCGGACTCGCTGAGCCCGACGAGCGGCGCCAGCTCCTCGGTTGAGCGCGGCCGCTCCCCGACCAGGCGCAGGATGCGCAGTCGGGTCGGGTCGGCGGCGGCTCGAAGCGGGCGGATGAGCGAGTCGGGCGCGAGCTCCCGCCCAACCCCGGCACGCATCGTCCGTGGCGGGTAGAGGATCGCGACCGGCCACGGGGCGTCGCAGTTGACCCGCACGTGCGGCCAGACGTAGACGCTTGGAATCAGACGCAGCGGGTTCCTCGGGTTGACGTGCACCTCGTGCTCGTGCATCGAACAGCGGATCAGCATCCGCTCGCCCGCATCGACCTTCAGCTCCGAGCGAATCGTCTCCAGCATCACCACCGGGTCCTCGACCCGCGCCTGCTCGCTCTCCCACGCAAGCGTGGGCTCCAGCCGCTCCCACTCGGCGGCGAACGACTCCGCCCAGTAGGCGGAGAGCATGCTTGCGATCCGCCCCTGCACCACCTCCGGCTCGTCGAGCAGCCGCTCCGCGATCGCCGCACCGTCGGGGCTGTACGAGGAGATCCGATCCCTGATCCGCTTGCGCACCTCTTCGCGGGCGAGGCTCTCCGGCCCGCCCGCATCCTCCTCGAGGTAGAAAAACGTCGGTCGGGCGATCTCGTACTGCGCGCGCTCGGGCGCCATGGCCGCGAAGCTCGCCAGTGCGTCGTCGAACGACTGAGGTACGTCGGCGCGCTCGGGGAGCACGAAGTCTGCGGTGATGTCCGAATAGAGAAAGGTGAACGCGCGGATCTCGCGCTTCAGCGCGGGCGAGAGCCTCCGCATTCGGCGTATCCACGGGTGCTGGAGCGGGTGCTCCTTCGGGTGCATCAGCACGTGCAGGCTGAGCAGCGCCTCGGCGAGCGGAGCGGGTGCGACGTGCACCAGGCCCTGCAGGGACTCCGGGACGCGAAGCCTGATCGCCAATTCCGATCCTCTCTTCGGCAAAGGAGTTGCGGGAGCCGATCGTAGCGGCGTAGCGTGACTCGCCGTGAAGGCACTCCTCCTCGGGCTCTCACTGGTCGCCGCGACGGCGGGTGGGAGCGAGATCACCGCGAAGGTCGCAGTTCCCGGTACGCCGTGCGGGGTCGCGGGTGGCGCCGGAGCCGTCTGGGTGACGGAGCCGCTGTTCAGCAGGCTGCTGCGCATCGACCCGGCGACGAACGCGGTCACCAAACGTGTCGCCACCGACCCGACGCCGTGCGAGCTGAGGTTCGCAGCCGGGTCGCTCTGGGTGGTCACGCAGTCGGGCCGCCTCGACCGCTTCGACCCGAAGACGATGAAGCGCCTCGCTTCGATTCCGGTCGGCGCCACCACCTACGACCTCGCCTACGCCGTGCGTTCGATCTGGATCACGAATCGAAACGGCGGCACCGTGCAGCGCATCAGCCCCGTCTCGAACCGCGTGTTGAGAACGATCAGGTTCCCCGCGGGTGTGGCGCCCGCCGGGATCGGATATGCGGCGGGCGCGCTCTGGGTCGGCGACGACCACGGAAGCTCCGTTTTCCGCCTCGACCCGCGCACGTATCGGTGGACTCGCGTCCGGTCCGGAGGGCAGGCGGCGTCATGGATCGCGACCAACGGCACCGACGTCTGGGTGTCGAACACGAAGAGCGGGACCGTGACACGCATCGACGCCAGGACGCGTAAGGCGACCGCCACCTTGAAGGTCGGGACGAGTCCGGTGAACCTCGACGCGATCGGCGGCGACATCTGGGTGCCGGACGACGTCGCCAACACCGTCGTCCGGATCGACGGCGATACGGGCCGGATCGTCGAGACGATCGCGACCGCCCGGGGCCCGGCCGTGGTCGCAGGAGCCGAGGGCGACGTCTGGGCGTCGATGTACGGCGACTCCCAGGTCTGGCGGATCCACCCGGCGGCGTGACCGCGCGCGGCCCGACGCTGCTTGTCCTCACCGCCTCACTGGTGGCGACCACCGCGGCCGGCGCCTCCCTCCCATCCGCGCTGGCCGTCGCCGGACCACGGCAGACGACGTCCCAGGAGCCCGTCTACACCTTCAGCGCCGGGGGCGCGACGCGTTACGCGTGTGCCTTCGACTCGACCCGACTGCACGCCTGCGCCTCTCCCTACTCGCAATGGCTCACGGTCGGAACCCACGTGTTGCGCGTGCAGGCGGTGAGCGACGGCGGGCGCAGCCCCGTCAGGCGGACGTCGGTGCGGGTGGTGGCGCCGAACGGGCTCTACGCCTCCGCGCGGGTGAAGGTGGGAGACGGCGCCGGCGTGCCGGCGGTGACGGAAGGAGCAGTGTGGGTCCCGGACACACGCGCCGGCACGGTCATACGCGTGAACGCCGCCACGAACAGGGTCGTGACCAGGATCAAGCTCGGAACGGGCCCGCGCGCTCAGGGCTACCTCGACAGTGCCGTGGCCGCCGGCGGCAGCGTCTGGGTGGCACGGGACGCCGCGGGCGAAGTGGTCCAGATCGACCCGGGGACGAACCGGGTCGCGGCGAGCATCGCGGTCGAGTCCCGCCCGGGCGGCCTAGCCGAGGGCGGCGGCTACGTCTGGGCGTTTCACTTCGAGGGCGGGACGATCACGCGGATGGACGCGACCACGGGAGCGACGAAGACATTCACCGTCCCGGGTGCGCTCGGAACCGGGATCGCCTACGCCGCGGGCGCAGCCTGGCTGCTCACCGAGAAGCCGTCGCAGCTGATCGAGGTCGATCCCGAGACAGGCGCCGTGCGCGGACGTGTGGCGATCGCCCCACCCGGCACAGTGAGGCACGCAATCGTGGACACCTGGTGGGTCGCGACGGACGGCAGCTCGCTGTGGGTGGTGAACCCGAACTACGACCGAGTTACCCGCGTCGACGCAGTCGCGGCCAAGGTGATCGCCTCGATTCCCGTCCCGGTCGAGATCCCGTTCGGCGTGGTGGTGAGGAACGGCGTGCCCTGGGTGGCCGGCGCAGGCAAGGTGCTCCGCATCGATCCGGCGGCCAATCGCGCCAACGGCGTGATCACGCTTTCCCGCCAGTCGAGGCCGATCTTCACGCAGGTCTCCGACGGCGACACGGGGCTCTGGGCGACCGACTACGACGCCGGCATGCTCTACCACCTGCACGTCCCCTAGCCCTCAGCCCGCGTAGCATCGGCCCATGAGCAGCTCGGCCGGCGGGCACTTCGGCCGTACCCGCCAGATGGACGTCTATCTCGGCGGCCTGCGGGGTCGGCGATCGGTCGTCCCGTTCGGCTTCGAGCAGCTCGAGCGAACGGCGAAGCGGCGGATGTCGCGCGAGGCGTTCGCCTACGTCGCGGGCGGCGCCGGACTGGAGACGACGATCGCGGCCAACCGCTCGGCGTTCGATCGTCACCGCATCGTCCCGCGGGTGCTGCGCGACGTCTCGGAGCGCGACCCGTCGGTCACGCTGCTCGGCCGAAGGCTGCCGTCGCCGTTCCTGCTCGCGCCGATCGGCGTGCTCGAGCTGGCGCACCGCGATGCGGACGTCGCCGTCGCCCGCGCGGCTGCGGGCGAGCGCGTCCCGATGATCTTCTCCAACCAGGCATCGCGGCCGATGGAGGAGTGTGCTTCCGCGATGGGGGATGCGCCGCGCTGGTTCCAGCTCTACTGGAGTACCTCCGACGAGCTCGTCGCCAGCTTCGTCAGCCGCGCCGAGGCGTGCGGGTGCGAGGCGATCGTGGTCACGCTGGACACGACCATGCTGGGGTGGCGCTGCCGCGACCTCGACCTCGCCTATCTGCCGTTCGCGCTCGGGAAGGGAATCGCCCAGTACACGAGCGACCCGGTCTTCACCGCGATGCTCCAGCCTGCGCGGCCGGAACGCTCTGGACCTCCGACGGTGACGGCCGTGAAGTCGCTGCTGAAGGCCACGTCTGCCTACCCCGGTCGAATGACCTCGAACCTGCGCTCCGGTCTGCCGGTCGCCGCGGTTCGCGAGTTCCTGTCCATCTACTCTCGCCCTTCACTCACCTGGGACGAGCTCGCCTGGCTGCGCGGACTGACGAAGCTGCCGATCCTGCTCAAGGGTCTGCTCCACCCGGACGACGCCAGGATCGCGGTGGAGCGCGGAATGGACGGGATCGTGGTCTCCAACCACGGCGGCCGGCAGGTGGACGGCGCGATCGCTTCCCTGGACGCGCTGCCGGGGGTGGTCGAGGCGGTCGCGGGCCGCATTCCGATCGTCCTCGACAGCGGCGTTCGCGGCGGCGCCGATGCATTCAAGGCGCTCGCGTTGGGAGCGGCGGCGGTCACGATCGGACGGCCGTACGCCTACGGGCTGGCGCTCGGAGGTGAGGGCGGCGCCCGCGACGTGATCCGGAACTTCAAGGCCGACTTCGACCTGACGCTCGGGCTGTCTGGTTGCGCTTCGACAGCGGAGATCCGGCCCGAATGTCTACAGTCGGTGGCGTGAAGGTCGAGATCTTCTACTGCCCGGTCTGATCCGGTTACGACAAACGGGCCGCGAGTCTCACGGCCGAGCTGAGGGCGAACGGATTCGACGCCGTCGACACCGAGGGCGAAACGAGCCAGTTCGACGTGGTCGCCGGCGGGCGCCTGGTCTTCTCCAAGCAGCAGATCGGGCGATTTCCCGAACCGGGTGAAATCCTCGCCGCGCTCCGATAGCGTCTCGACAGACATGGACGTGAACGGCTTCTGGGCCGACCGGAGCGCCGAGCTCGAGGAGTACGCCAGGCTGGTCCTGCGCATCGGTGTGAACATCGAGCAGGGCCAGGATCTCACCGTCCGTGCCTACCTCGAGCACGCACCGCTCGTTCGAGCGATTGCTCGCGTGGCCTACGCGGAGGGCGCGTGTCGGGTCGAGGCCAACTACGTCGATATCCATCTCCGTCGCGCGAAGGTGGAGCTCGCTCCCGACGACGCGGTCGGCTGGACGCCCGGCTGGGCGCTACAGCGCGTGGCCGAGGAGGCGGACCGGCGGACGGCGTACGTCAACATCGTCGGCGAGCCGGATCCGAACCTCTTCGCCGGCCTCGACGCGGGCCGGGTCGCGAAGTCGGTGATGCCCGCACTGCGGCGGGCCTACTGGGACCGTTTCGACCGCGGCGAGATGCCCTGGACGATCGTCGCCTTTCCCACTCCGGGCTGGGCCGAGCAGGTCTTCGGCAAGCCGGACGTGGCCGGGCTCTGGGATGCTATTCGGGCGACGGTTCGGCTGGACGAGCCTGATCCGGTCGCATCCTGGAGCGCGCACGTCGAGACGCTCCAGGCGCGCGCCCGCCTGCTGAACGAGCGAGGGTTCGATGCCGTACGGTTTCGCGGCCCCGGCACCGACCTGACCGTCGGGCTGCTCCCCCAGTCGCGCTGGATGGCCGCCGGCAGCAAGACCGCCTGGGGGCGCTTCTACGTGCCGAACCTTCCGACCGAGGAGGTGTTCACGACCCCGGACCGCCGGCGGACGGAGGGGCGGGTCCGGGCGACCCAGCCGCTCGTCCTGCTCGGAGGCACGGTCGTCGCCGGCCTCGAGATCGAGTTCTCCGCGGGTCGCATCGTCGAGGTCAGCGCGACCACGGGCGCCGACGAGGTGCGCGCCGAGATCGCGCTCGATGACGGTGCCGCCCACCTCGGCGAGGTCGCGCTCGTGGACGAGACGTCGCGGGTCGGCCAGAGCGGAACGACCTTCTGGAGCACGCTGTTCGACGAGAACGCCGCTTCGCACATCGCCTACGGCACCGCGGTGATGCAGGCGGTCGATCTCGAGGGAACGCCGGGCGATTCCGAGCTCGAGGCGATGGGCGTGAACCGCTCCCAGGCTCACACCGACTTCATGATCGGCGGGCCCGAGGTGGACGTCGACGGGCTCGATCGGTCCGGCGCCGCCGTACCGGTCCTGCGAGGCAATGCCTGGCAATTGACCTGACCCGATCCCTCGTCGGAGGGGTTGTAAGTACGCCGTTCGTCGCCTTTAACGAGAGATGTGCAGGGGAGACGGAACACGGCGGCGCGTCTATGCGCAATCCTCGCGGCCGCAGCAGGCGCGTTGCTGCTCGCCGGTGCTTCATCCGCCGCCGCCCCGAGCAACGACGCCTTCTCCGCCGCCTCCGTTCTCGTGCCGACCAGCGGCAGCCGGAACGGCACGAACATCGACGCTACGAAGGAGGCCGGTGAGCCGAACCACACGGGCAACATCGGCGGCTCGTCGGTCTGGTACCGGTGGGTCGCTCCGTACTCCGGGGTCGCCAGCTTCGACACCTTCGGCAGCGGGCTGGACACGGTGCTCGCGGTCTACACCGGCTCGAGCGTCGGTTCGCTGAACCTGATCGCGCAGAACGACGACGCGCTCGGCTGGAAATGGACGAGCGCGCTGGGCTTCCCGGCGATCGCCGGCACGGCCTACTACATCGCGGTCGACGGCTACAACGACGGCGCGAGCGGGCCGGCCCACGGATCCTTCGCCCTCAACTGGGACCTGAACCCGACCCCGGCGGTCGTCCAGCCGAACGACAACTTTGCCTCCGCGGTCGCAATCGACGGACCGGGCGGGAGCACGCAGGGCAGCAACTTCGGAGCAACCAAGGAGAGCGGCGAGCCGAGCCACGCGGGCAACGTGGGCGGAAAGTCCGTCTGGTTCCGGTGGACGCCTCCGTACGCCGGCACCTACACGTTCACGACCGACTCCTCGAACTTCAACACGCTGCTGGCCGTCTACGCCGGCGTCGACGTCGGCAATCTCGCCGAGGTGGCGGCGAACGACGACGCAGCCTGGAACAACCTCCGCAGCTCGGTCACGTTCGCCGCACAGGCGGGAGCGACCTACTCGATCGCGATCGACGGCAAGAAGTTCTCGTATAGCGGTGCCGCATCGGGCAGCTACGTGCTCGACTGGTCCTCTCAGTCGGGCTCTCCGACCGGTCCCGCGAACGACTTTTTCGGCAATCCGCAGCAGCTGGTCGGCGCAAGCGGCGCCGTCAGCGGCACCACCGTCGGCGCGGCCAAGGAGAGCGGCGAGCCCGCACATGCGGGGAACGCGGGCGGTGCCTCGGTCTGGTACTCGTGGACGGCGCCCGCGAACGGCACCGCCACGATCTCCACGGGCGGCTCGACCTTCGACACGCTCCTCGCCGCCTACACCGGCTCGGCGCTCGGCGCGCTCGCGCAGGTGGCGGCGAACGACGACGTCGGCCAGACGAAGGGCCCGAGCGAGATCACCTTCGGCGCCGTCGCCGGTACGACCTACAGGATCGCCGTCGACGGCTACCTCGCCCCAGGGTCGTCATGGGCGGCGCGCGGCGACGTCGTCCTGGCCTGGACGGTGGCGGGCTCGGCGGCGCCGGCGAACGACAACTTCGACGCCGCGCTGACATTGACCGGCGTCGGGGGAATCGTCCATCGCTCCACGCTGGGCGCGACCAAGCAGCCGGGCGAGCCCGCTCACGCAGGCAACCCCGGCGGTGCATCGGTCTGGATTCGATGGACGGCGCCCAGCGACGGCCTGTGGCGCTTCTACACGAACGGCACCGCATTCAACACCCTGCTCGCCGTGTACACGGGAGCTTCGGTCGACAATCTCACCCTGGTCGGGGCAAACGACGACGTCTCGCCTGCAGATCGCACGAGCAGCGTCTCGGTGATCGCCCGCACCGGCACCACCTACTGGATGGCGGTGGACGGGTTCCGCGGGGCAAACGGCCCGGCCGCCTCGGGCGACTACACGTTCCAGTGGGAGCTGGTCGGTCCCGACCCGGCGCTCGTCGCCAACGACGACTTCGCCCTTGCCTGGCAGCTGAACGGGCAGCACGGGCCCGTCACCGCGAGCAACGTGCTGTCGACGAAGCAGGCCGGCGAGCCGGACCACGCCGGCAACCCGGGTGGAGCCTCGGTCTGGTTCAAGTGGACGGCGCCCAGTTCCGGCCCGATGTACTTCGATACGCCGGGCTCGAGCTTCGACACGCTGCTTGCCGTCTACACGGGGACGAGCCTGACGAGCCTGACTCAGGTGGTCGCGGACGACGACATCGCGTACGACCACTGGTGGCCGGACGGACACTACCGGGAGAGCTTCGCCAGCTTCAACGCGCAGCAGGGTACGACCTACTACATCGTCGTCGACGGCAAGGCGTCCCCGGGCGGCGCGCCGGCGCGCGGTTCGATCTACCTCGACTGGTGGCTCGCGGCGCCGTCGACCGGGGCGACGCTGCTCGCGGCCGGAGACGTCCACGCGGCGTGCGACGGAACGAACGACGACAAGACGGCGCAGATCCTCGCCGGGTACCCGGACGCAACGATTGCGGCCGACGGCGACCTCGCCGACCCCGGCTCGACCGCCTCCGCGTTCGCGAATTGCTACGGGCCGAGCTGGGGCGTCTTCAAGAATCGGACGCGCCCCGCGGTCGGCAACCACGAGTACGACTACAGCCCGACCGCGGCGAGCTACTTCGCCTACTTCGGTGCACCGGCGGGAGCGCCCAATCTGGGCTGGTACAGCTACGAGCTCGGCGGCTGGCACGTCGTCGTGCTGAACTCGAACTGCGTCGAGATCTCGGGCTGCGGCCCGGGCAGCACGCAGTACGACTGGCTCCAGAAGGACCTGGCGGCACACACGAACAGCTGCACGCTCGCCTACTTCCACCACCCGCTGTTCGCGTCGTCGGATCTCGCAACGCCCGGAGTCCGCCCGTTCTGGGACCTGCTGTACCAGTACGGAGCCGACGTGATCCTGAACGCGCATGCGCGCCAGTACGAGCGGTTCACGCCGATGGCGCCGGACGGGTCGGTCGATCTCGCCCACGGCATCCGCGAGTTCGTCGTCGGCACCGGTGGTGCAGATCCGTATCCGGTCGGCCCGAGGGCGGCGAACAGCGAGATCGTGAACGGGTCGATCTACGGTGTGCTCAAGCTCGCGCTGAGCCCCGGTGGCTATGACTGGCAGTACCTCAGCATCGCCGGCAGCACCCTGCCCGACTCCGGCCACGGCAGCTGCGCCGGCGGCTCGACTCCCGACCCGCAGCTGGTTGCCGCTCCGCCTGCCCCGACCGTGAACACGGCGCTGAGCTCGAACGGTCAGTTCCAGGTTCAGTGGAAGCCGTCGGCCGATATCCCGAGCGGCGCCACGTACTCCCTCTATCAGCGCAGCACCGGGTCGACCACCTACTCGCTCGTGGCGAGCGGCCTGACCCAGACGCAGATGAACTTCGACTCGAAGGCGCCGCGCAGCGAGGGGACCTGGGTCTACCGCGTCCAGGCGATCGGCAGCGGAAAGACGAGCGCATTCTCGCCTGACTCGACACCGGTGGTCGTCGACAAGTCCGCGCCGCTGCCGCCGCTCCTGAAGCCCGACCGCCCTGCCGAGTACGCGGCCGGTGGCTGGTGGAAGGATCTGGTCACGATCAGCTATCTCAGCAACGGCGACGCGGTGCTCGCCGACGGCACGCCGGGGAGCGGAGTCGATCCGTCCTCGCTCAAGCAGCCGCAGAGCTTCAACAACGTCACGACCGTCACCTTCCAGGTGAAGGACCTGGTCGGCTGGAAGTCGCAGAACTCGTCCCTGAGCGTGAAGGTGGATTCCAAGGCGCCGCAGCTCGACGTTCACTGCAAGGACGTCAAGGTCGGCGCCACCGAGTACGCGACGTTCACCGCCAAGGACGACGATTCCGGAATGGCGAGCCCGACAAGCGGCTCGGTGCTGGAGAACTCGTCGGTCAAGGGCAAGCAGACGCTGAGCCTGGACGCGCGGGACAACGTCGGGCACGTGACGACGAAGACCTGCAACTACAACGTCAAGTAGCAGCCACGGCCCGGTCGTCGCGTTCGACCGCCGGAACCGCGCCGGTTCCCGCTACTCGAAGCCTCCGAACCGAACAGCGAGACGCTCGCGATCCGGGCGTTGCGCTGTTCGCGCCGGGACGTGCAGGGACTGCCCGTGGAACTGCTTCAGAACGTCAAGCATCGGGCCATCGTCTTCTTCGAGGAGGCTGCGCGACACGCGGATCTCGTAATCGGGCGAGACACCCACAAGGCGCTGGTCGAAGGCACGGTGGTGGATGGAACAGAGGCTCAGGCCGTTGGTCACCGTCGCGGCCCCGGCCTCCTCGAGATCACCGACGATGTGCGCGGCATCCAGGAGCCGGAGCTCGCGAAGACGGCAGATCGCGCACTTGTCGGCGTACGCGGGCAAGACGAGACCGCGAAAGCGGGCCTGGTGGAGGCGTGTGCGCACCTGGCGGACTGCGTATCTACGTTCGATCGTGCTTTCGAGAAGCGCGGGCTCGCGCTCGTCCAGCGGTCCGATCATCGTTCCCGGCGAGACGAGCACGTTGCCCTCCCTCGGTCGGTCGGCGATGACGTAGACCGGATAGAGCGGCCGGTACGAGCCCGGCCGTGTTCCGACGAAGTAGATCAGCGGAACCTGAAGCTCGTGTGCAGCACGGAGGGCGCGGTTGTCAGCCTGATCAGGAGATCCGGCTCGGTAGGCGTAGAGGAACCCATCGTCCAGCACCGCGTCGTCGTACGGACTGTTGACCGACGTATTGATCGACAGCGCGGCCGGCCCGCGCTGAGCGCCGGCTCGGAAGATTCCTTTCGCAGGAGCCAGGAACGGAACGCGGGAACCCTGGAAGGGAAAGCCGCGGTCGAGGCCGCCTCGATACGGGATGTCTTCGCCGAACTGAGCGGCGAGAACGTCCAGCGAAGCCATGCAGGCGGCACGAAGCGTCTCGTCCCGGTTCACTCGGCGATTGTCCCGGCTGAGCGCCCGAAAACCAAGAGGGCCGCGGCAGCGGGCTCTCGAGGTCGACGCTGCGGTCGGTGCAGGTTACGAGCAGCCGGTGTTGGTGCCGCAGTCCCTGCACGTGTAGCAGGAGCCGGTGCGCACCATGCGGCCGCCGCACTTCGCGCACTCGACCGCGTCCTCCCACGAGTTGAAGAGAGCGGTCTGGCCCGGCGGGGGTGAGTCGACCGGCATCGCAGGCTCGCCCTCGCTGGCCGCGTAGCGCTCGGCGAGGCGCGCCTTCACCTCGGGCGAGAGGATGCCGACCTCCTCCTGCTGCTCGGGCGTCAGGAACTTCTTGCCGAACCAGCGGAAGATGTAGTCGACGATCGACTTCGCGTTGCGGATGTCGGCGTCGTTCGTCAGTCCGGACGGCTCGAAGCGCATGTGCGACAGCTTCGAGACGTACACCTCAGGCGGGACCCCGTACTGAAGGCCCATCGAGACGGCGATCATCAGCGAGTTCATCAGGCCGGCCATCGTCGTCCCGTCCTTGGCGATGTCGACGAAGATGTCGCCGGGGCTGCCGTCCTCGTACAGGCCGACGTGGATGTAGCCCTCGTACTCGCCGACGCGGAACTTGCGGCCGACCTCGGTGCGGTCCTCCGGCAGCCGGCGGCGCTGCGTCAGCGGCGTCGGCGGCACGGCCGGAGCAAGCGACCCGTCCGCCTTTCCGGAGAGCGGCTGCGCGACCTTGCAGTTGTCGCGGTAGATCGCGATCGCCTTCACCCCGAGCCGCCAGGCGTCGGCGATCAGCTGTGCGACCTCGTCGACAGTCGCCTGCTCGGGCAGGTTGACCGTATTGTGGTTGACGATTCCGTTGCCCACGAATGCGTGCGGCCCGGGTACGGAGACGTCATACACTTCACGCTCGCCGCCGTCGTTCACGGCAACCACCGGACTGAAGTGCAGGTTGCACTCGAGAACCGTCTCGAGCCAATCGGGGAGCTCGACGCCCGGAACGGTGGCGACTTGTTCCAGCGAGCCCCAGCTCACCTGTGAGGTGCGTGGATCCACCAGGTGGCGGAAACGCCTCGAGCGGCTCGTGCCCTTGCCCTCACGACCGCCTCGGCCCAGCGGAATCAGCTCGTACAGGTCGCGCCCGTCTATGCCGGGGACGATGTCGGCCGTGCCACCGCCGATGGTCATCTCGAGCAGCCCCGCCGCACGCGCCGCCTTGTGCGGCTCGGGGAAGCGCAGCAACGTGGCAAGCCTCTGCGCCTGGCGGCCGGATACATAGACCTCGTCGAACGAGCGGTCGTATTCGGCGTTGTGCTTGGTAATGCGGCTGTGAACGATGCCCAGGTTCGTCAGAACGGCCTGAAGGTCGTCGAGGAGGCCGTTCGACGCGAGGCAGATCGCCCACTTCGGGAGACTCGCAGTGAGGTACGAGTCGAGGCTCAATCCCTCGAGGAATGCGAGCACCATCGAGCGCGGGGAACGCAGCACCGCGTCGGGGATCCTCTTCGTCGCAGCGTGATCACCGCAGCCTAGATGGTCGAGGAACTCGACCAACGTCTTCGACGAGACGTCAACCGACGGGCACTTCCCCGCCCGGCGCGAGACGCGTGCCTCGACGCCGAAGACCGCTGCGACGACCTCGACGAGCTGCGCGATCACGCCCTCGTCGGTACTGGCGATGCGCACAGTGTAGTTCGAGCGTGCCACGTGACCCTCGGCCGCGTAGGCGCCAAGGAAGAACGCGAGCTCGTCGCTCATCGCCGCGGGCAGGACCACGTGCTTCTGCGAGCCGTAAGGCCTGGCTGGAACGAAGTCGTCGAGACGCGCGGGACGGGACGACCAGAGGTCGTCCCCGTACTGGACGGCAATCTGGGCGCCGTCTTCGATCTCGTCAAGGCGACGCCACTCGAGCCCGCCCGCAGGTGCTGCGACGAGGACGCGGTGGTTGGGCGTTCCCGTGATCCTGTGGCCCGACCGCAGCTCGATCTCGATCGTGGAGCGCGTGCCCCCGTAGTAAAAGGCATCTGTCTCCCGGATCCCGTCGAGCGATGCGACCGGAAGTCGCATCTCGCGGAACGTGTCTTCGTCCTCGCCTTGATGGAGGCTTGCAATCCGGACGAGCCCCTCCGCGGTGGAGACGAGCGTCTCCCCGACGACGCATTTGGAGATAGCACCGCTGATGAACGGCTGGACGGCGCCCATCATCTTCACGTGACCCGAGTAATGGATCGCCCGGTCACCGATCGCGCAGTCGAACACCGGGTAGTGCTCGGCCTTCACGTACGGCGCCCCGACGATCGTGTTCCGCTCGTCGATGTAGGCGACGATCTCGTCGACCTCGCTCGGCGCGTAGCCGAGCTTGTCGAGCGCCATCGGCACGGTCTTGTTCACGATCGTGATCTCGCCGCCGCCGACCAGCTTCTTCGACTTGACCAGAGAGAAGTCGGGCTCGACTCCGGTCGTGTCGCAATCCATCATGAAAGAAATAGTCCCAGTCGGCGCGAGCACCGAGGCCTGCGCGTTGCGGAAGCCACCGACCTCGCCGAGGTTGAGCGCGTCCTCCCAGGACTGCCTCGCAGCACCCAGCAGGTCGGCCGGCACCGAGTCGGAGTGCTGGATGTTGCCGACCGCCGCCCGGTGCTTCGCGATCACACCGAGCATCGCCGCCGCGTTCGGCTGGTAGCCGGCGTGGGGGCCCATCCGTGCCGCGACCTGCGCCGACTTGCGGTAGGCGCGGCCGGTCATCAGCGCGGTGATCGCCGCTGCGTACGCACGGCCCTCGTCGGAGTCGTAGGGCAGCCCGCGCGCCATCAGCAGCGCGCCGAGGTTCGCGTAGCCGAGCCCGAGCTCTCGGTAGGCCTTCGCGTTCTGCTCGATCTCGGGCGTCGGGTACGACGAGTAGCCGACGACGATCTCCTGTGCGAGGAAGACGACGTCGACGGCGTGCGCGAACGCCTCGACGTCGAGCTCTCCGTCTTCACCGCGGAACTTCATCAGGTTCAGCGAGGCGAGGTTGCAGGCCGAGTTGTCGAGGTGCATGTATTCACTGCACGGGTTCGACGCGTTGATCCGCCCCGAGTTCGGGGACGTGTGCCACGCGTTGATCGTCGTGTCGTACTGGACACCGGGATCGGCGCACTTCCATGCCGCCTCCGCGATCTGCCGCAGCAGCGAGCGGGCATCGACCGTGTCGACGACGGCTCCGTCGGTGCGCGCGGTCAGGTTCCACTCGGTGCCGTCGGTCGCCGCCTGCATGAACGCGTCGGTGACGCGCACCGAGTTGTTCGCGTTCTGGTACTGGATCGACGCCCAGTCGGGCGAGTCGAGCGACATGTCGTAGCCGGCCTGCTCGAGGACGCGTGCCTTCTCCTCCTCCTTCGCCTTGCACCAGATGAACTCCTCGATGTCGGGGTGATCGACGTCGAGGACGACCATCTTCGCCGCACGCCGCGTCTTGCCGCCCGACTTGATCGTGCCCGCCGAGGCGTCGGCACCCCGCATGAACGAGACCGGCCCGGAGGCGTAGCCGCCTTTCGAGAGCTGCTCCTTCGAGGAGCGCAGGCGGGAGAGGTTCGCCCCGGAGCCGGAGCCGCCTCGAAAGATGACGCCCTCGCGGCGGATCCAGTCGAGGATCGACTCCATCGAGTCGTCCACCGACAGGATGAAGCACGCAGAGCATTGTGGCCGCTCCTCGAAGCCGACGTTGAACCAGACCGGGGAATTGAAGGACGCGTACTGGTTGACGAGGATCGCCTTCAGCTCGGCCTCGAACGTGTCCGCCTCCTCGTCGCGCGCGAAGTATCCGCCCGCCCGGCCCCAGCCGCCGACGGTGTCGACGATGCGGCCGATCATGTGCTTGACGCTGTTCTCGCGCTCGGGCGTGCCCATCTGCCCGCGGAAGTACTTCTGCGCGACGATGTTGGTCGCCGTCTGCGACCAGAACTTCGGGAACTCGACGTCCTTCTGCTCGAAGACCGGCTTGTCCTTCCCGGGGATAAAGGCATCGCGGAGCTCCCACTCCACCTCTTCGAACGGGTCGCGGCCCGGAATCGTGAAGTAGCGCTCGACGCCGACCGCGGCGGCACCATCGACGACGGCGTTCACGACCTCATCGACGGCTGATGCAGGACCTACGGATGCCTTCGTGGACGCCATGCTTCCTCCCAAGAATAGCTGCGCTTGCCATGCCCCCCGATGAGGGACTTGGCAGGGTAGAGCGTCCGCCGGACGGAGCGATTTGCAGGGGTTTTATCGGAAGCTACGGCTGCTTCGGCGCGGCCTCGCCCGGACGCCGCGGAAGCGACGCAGCGGAGGCGAGCTGGAGCTTGCGCGCTCGCGTCCGGCGCACCAGGAACCCCGCTCCGCCGGCCGCCATCAGGAGAAGCGCCACCCCTCCGAGGACGATCAGCGGGATCGGAACGGAGTCGGCCGTGCCCGGCCTGCCCGCATTGAAGACGTCTCCGATCGGGCCGCTCGCGCTCTTGCCGCCGCCCGTCCTTCCGCTTCCCCCGGAAGTGCCCCCTGGGCTCGAGGTGCCGCCGCCCGATGTTCCCCCGCCGCTCGAGCTGCCGCCGCCGCCGCCCGACGGTCCGCCCCCGGTCGCCGAGCCGCCGGGCTTGTTGCCCTGCGTGATCCGCTCCTGGAGCGCCTGCTTGATGTCATCGCGTGCACTCGAGTACGTCTCCACGTCGGTCGGCAGGTGCTTGAGCGCGTCCCGGTAGCAGTGGATCGGGTAGGTGCCGTCGATCCGCCCGTCGTACCAGTCGTTGATCAGCGTCTTCCAGCAGGGCGGCTTCCCGTTCGCGGCGGCGGTGGGCCCGACGCCGACTGCGAGCAGCAGCAGACCCGCGAGCAGCAGGACCTTGACGATATTCCTGGACGCATGGGTCACGGAAAGCGGGAGATCGCACCCGCAGGGCGTCGATCGAGGTGGATTCGCGTTCGCTGCACTATACGTATGCCCCCGGAGGCGACAGTTGAAACGGAAGTCTCAAGCAGCGCCGTGAGAGGCTCGTGAGCCTCTCGTTAAGGGTCCGTAAGGAGTGCTCCGAGGCTCCTGTGCTAGCGTCGAGCGACGATGCAGGCCGCCAAGCTCGCCGGGCCGGCGACCCTTTCCGCCTCCGGCGCGCTGCTCTTCCTCACCCTGTTCTTCGGCGACGGAACCTCGGGTGGTCGACTGGCCTTGATCGGCGCGCTGGCGGTGTTGTCAGCGGCCGTCTTGCTCGGCGCCGGGCCGGTTCCGATCCCGCGCGGCCCGGGTCTCGCCTGCCTCGCCCTGTTCTGCGCACTCGCGGCCTGGATCGGCCTGACCACGTGGTGGTCGATCGCTCCGGACCGCTCCTGGGGGGCGTTCGACCGGCTCCTCGCTTACGGCGCGTTCGGAGTGCTCGGGCTGTTGACGACCCGCGTGCCGAAGCCGGCACGCACCGTCGCCGGCGGCCTGGCCTGCCTGGTCGCGCTTGTCCTCCTCTGGGCGCTGGCCGGCAAGGTCGTGCCGTCGCTCGCTCCCGACGGCTTCCGAGTCGCCAGGCTGCGCAACCCCATCGGCTACTGGAACTCGCTCGCGCTCGTATCGGCCACCGCGGTGCCGCTCGGCCTGTGGATCGCCGCTTCCCGGCGCCATCGGGCCGGTGTGCGCGCCGCCGGGGCTGTGCTCCTCTACCTCGCCGAGATCACAGCCGTCCTGACCCTGTCGCGCGCCGGAATCCTGGTCGCCGCCCTTGCCGCGCTGGCGTGGCTCGCGATCGAGCGCGACCGGCTCGAGACCCTCGGCGCGCTCGTGATCGCAACGCCCGCCGCCGCCCTCGTTGCGCTCTGGGCATTCTCGCGCCCGGCGATCACCGACGATCTCCAGACCTACGCCGACCGGGTCGCCGCCGGTGCCTGGCTCGGGGTCTTCCTCTCCGTCGGCGCCGCGATCGTCTTTGTCGCCGCCTATGCCGCGGCGTCGGCCGCCGTGCCGAACGCACGACGCCGGCCGTACGCGATCCGGATCGGCGCCGTGCTCGCCGTCGCCGCCGCCGCAGCGGTCGCGGGCGTGCTGGTCCACAGCGGGCACACCATTCTCGACGAGTTCAGAGGCGCGCACGGAAAGGAGGTGACGCAGGACCCGGCACGGCTCGCCGAGCTCAGCTCGAGCAACCGGTGGACGTGGTGGCAGGAGGCGTGGGCGCTGTTCGAGGACGCGCCGGCGGGCGGCAAGGGCGCAGCGACGTTCGAGGTCGCCCGGCGTGGTATCCGGACGGGCTCCGTGGTCACGACCGAGCCGCACAGCCTCCCGCTCCAGTTCCTCGCCGAGTCGGGGATCGTCGGCTTTCTCCTGCTGCTCGGGCTGGCCGGGACCGGGGCAGCCGCCGCCGTCGCTGCGCTGCGAAGGTCGGAGCCGGCCGAACGGGCGGCGGTGACGGCGCTCGCGGTCGGCATCGGCGCCTACGCCGTCCATGCGCTCGTCGACATCCACTGGGAGTTCGTCGCCGTCACCGCACCCGCTTTCCTCGCGCTCGGAGTGCTCGTCGGCCTCGGCTCCGGGCGCCGCGCTTCCCCGGGTCCTGCTGCTCGCGCCACTGTCCTCGCGGTCACGCTGGCCGTGCTCTACTCGCTGATCGCTCCCTACGCTTCGAGCCGATTCGTCGACACGGCCTACGACGAGATCGCGGACGGGCGGACCGGGGCGGCGCTGGCCGACGGCCGCCGGGCGCGCTGGTTGAACCCGCTCGCGGTCGACCCGCTGCTGGCACTCGGCGACGCGGAGGCTGGAGCCGGGGCCGGGAATGCAGCGCTCGCGCGGTACCGGCAGGCGGTTCGGCTCCAGCCCGAGAACTCGAGCACCTGGTACGCGCTCGGCTCCTACGAGCTCTTCACCCACCGCTACCGCGCGGCGCTGCACGACCTCGACCGGGCATACGGCCTCGACCCGTACGGGCCTGCGGGCCGCCCCGGGGGCCTGCTCGACCAGGCGAGAGCGAAGGTGAACGGCCGCTAGCGGGTCGCGCCGAGGATGAGGACGAGCTGGTCACCGTGGAGCTGCGCGGGCCTGAAGCCGTCGAGCGGACCGACCTGGGTCAGGTTCAGGTCCTTGGCAAACCGCCTGGCCTCGCTTTCGAAGCCGGGCCGGTACATGACGCGGGAGGTCGGGTAGCCCGTGCGTGGGGCGTTGCCGACGTCCTTGACGAGATAGCCGCGCGCCCTGACGAGGGCGGCTGCCTGTGCGGCGGCGCCGGTGACGCCGTTGCCGTTCAGAACGAGCACGGCGGTCTGCCCGCGCGAGAGCTTGGCGGCGGGCGACGCTCGATGTCGGGGGCCGGGCGCCGCCGGAACCTGCTTGACGGGCGCCGCCTTCCGGACAACGGCCGCGTGGGCTGCGGCCGCGCTGTGCACCTGAGGCGCGAGCGAGCGCCCGAGCAGGATCATCCCGGCGACAATCAGCAGGACGAGCTCGAGCCCGGCGACGGCGGTCGCAACCAGCGTGGCGGTTCGCCACGGACGGACGAGCTCGGGCCCGGCTGCGGGGAGAGGAAGCGGGTGATCCACGGACGCGAGATTCGCGCTGGCCCTCCGGCTTCCTGCTTACCGGTTGGCGATCCAGTCCCAGGTCGCGCGGAGACCCTCGTCGAGCGGCAACTCCGGCCGCCAGCCGAGCTCGAGCTCCGCGAGCGAGACGTCGAGAACGCTGCGGAGGACGTCGCCTTCCCTGGCGGGTGCCAGACGCGGCAGGCGCTTGTCGCCGGCAACCGCGCGGCACCGCTCGTGCAGCATGGCAACCGAGGTCTCGACTCCGCTGCCGACGTTGTAGACGCCGCCCCTGCCCGGCGCCAGAAGCAGCGCCCGGACGACGTCGTGGACGTGGACGAAGTCGCGGGTCTGCCCGCCGTCGCCGTAGATCGTCGTCTCGCGGCCGGCCGCCATCGCGTCGAGGAAGATCGCGACCACGCCTCCCTCGAGGGAGGACTCCTGCCGTGGCCCGTAGACGTTCGCGAGTCGGAGCACGGAGTGCCTGGTGCCGCGCAGCCGGTTCCACGCCAGCAGGTACTCCTCCCCGGCCAGCTTCGCGACGCCGTACGGCGAGAGCGGCCTCCGCGGGTCGTCCTCGCGCGCGGGCCGGATGCACTCGCCGTAGAGCGCACCGCCGGTCGAGACGAAGACGACGTGCGTCCCGTCGCCTGCCGCCTGGAGGACGCGCACGGTTCCGACCACGTTCACCTCCGCGTCGAAGTCCGGCCTGCGCACCGAGGTCGGCACGTCCGCCTGCGCCGCGAGATGGAAGCAGACCTCCGGACGGGCTTCCGCGAACACGTCGGCGAGGCCGGGGGCGCGGATGTCCACCTCCGCGAGCCGTGCTCCCGCCGGCAGGTTGGTCCGCTTCCCGGTGCTCAGGTCGTCGACGACCACCACCTCGTCGCCCCTGGCCAGCAGGGCATCGACGAGGTTCGAGCCGATGAATCCGGCGCCGCCTGTGACGATCGCGCTCAACTGTTCTAATCCTAGGTGTGTTCGTCACCTTCGAGGGCGTCGACGGTTCGGGCAAGTCCACCCAGGCGCGGCTGCTGGCAGAGCATCTCCGCGGCCTCGGCCACGAGGTGGTGGCCACGCGGGAGCCGGGCGGGACGGAGCTGGGCGAGCAGATTCGCGAGCTCGTCCTGAACGGGCCGATGATGGCGCCGTGGGCCGAGGCGGCGCTCTTCGCCGCCGCCCGAGCCGCCCACGCCGCGGAGCTGATCCGGCCGGCGCTCGAGCGGGGCGCCGACGTCGTCTGCGATCGGTTTCTCGACTCGTCGCTCGCCTACCAGGGAGTCGCGCGCCGCCTCGGTCTCGATGCCGTGCTCCGGCTGAACCTGACCGTGCTGGAAGGTCTTCTCCCCGATCGCACCTTCGTGCTCGCGGTCGACGCGGCCGCCGCCGGAGCGCGCCGCGAGGGCAACCCCGACCGGATCGAACGTGAAGGTGACCGCTTCCAGGCCGAGGTCGGCATCGCCTACCTCGAGCTGGCCGAGCGCTTCCCCGGACGCGTTGAGGTGCTCGACGGCGAGCTCCCGCCGGAGGAGATCGCGGCCGCCGTTCGAGAGCGTGTCGCCGAGCTGTGAGCTTCGAAGCACTGATCGAGCAGGCCGAGGCGAAGAGACTCCTCAGAGCGGCACTGGCGGAGGGGCCGGCGCACGCGTACCTCTTCCACGGGCCCGCGGGGGTGGGCAAGCGCGTCGCCGCAGTCGCCTTCGCAGCGGAGCTGCTCGCCGACCCCGGCCGGGTCGCGCGCGGCGTGCATCCGGATCTCTATGTCCTCGAGCCGCACGGCGACCAGATCCGGATCGACGAGGTCCGGGAGCTCCGCCGCGACCTGCACATGCGCCCGTTCGAGGCCGACCGTCGCGTCTACCTGATCCTGGGCGCCCACTTGCTGAACGCCGAGGCCGCGGACGCGCTGTTGAAGGACCTGGAGGAGCCACCGCCCTACGCGGTCGTGGTGCTCTCGGCGGACGAGCTGGGGCCGATCCCCGAGACGATCAGGTCGCGCTGCCAGCTGGTTCCGTTCAGACGCCTCTCCGAGCGCGCCGTGCGCGCCGAGGTGGAAAGGCTCGCTCCGAGCCTCGATCCCGAGCACGCGACCGCGGTTGCCCGGGTCGCGGCCGGTCGCCTGGACCGGGCGGAGCGGATGCTCGACGCCGATGCGGTAAACCGTCGCGGGGAGCTGCTCCAGGTCGCCCGTTCCGTGTACGCCGAGGCGGGCTTCGATCCTTCGGCGGCGGCCCAGGCCGTCCTCGGTCTCGGGTCGGAGCGGGCCGCGGAGGCGCGGGCCTCGGCCGAGGAGTCGCTCGCCGGCCGCGGGCTCCCGGAGCGGGAGGCCGAGCAGCACGTGAAGCGGGCAGAACGCGCGGCCGAGCGCGAGGAGATCCTTCTCGCCCTCGAGGAGCTCGCCGCCTGGTACCGGGATCTCGTCGTGGTCTCGGCCGGCGCCGAGCGCGCGGTCCTGCACTACGACCGCCTCGCGGAGCTCACCGAGGATGCCTCGGTCGAACGGATGCTCGGAGCAGAACAGGCGGCCGAGACGGTCCGCGAGGCGTGGCGGACGTTCGAGGAGTTCAACGTCTCACCCCTGCTGGCGCTCGAGGCGCTCTTCGTCCGGCTGCGCCGCGAGCTCGCCGGCGTTCTCCCTGTGAGCTGAGAGGTTACGACCTCGCGGTCACCTCGGTCACGTGCGCCTCCCCGATCGCCGGCGGCACAGCCGTGATCCAGACGACGATGTACCGCCCGGTTGAGCCTTTCTTCAGCGCGAACGTCGTGTTGCCGTCGAGCGGTCGGCCGGCCGAGACGGTGCGGAACGGCCCCCCGGGGGCGTTCCCGAGCTCGATCTGCGCCGACGAGCCGGAACCGTCCGTTCCGACGACGACCTGCCCGATCGGCCGCTGCTTGCCCGCGTCCAGCACCAGCCCGACTCCATGTTTCGAAAAGTTGCGGTAGTGCTCGGTCTTCCAGAAGGTCGCGGGGTTGCCGTCGACCGCGAGCGGGGCGAGATCGTCGTTCTCGTGCCGGTCGCCCTCGGGGTCGTACGCTCCGACCGCTCTCAGCTTCACCGGCTGCCGAACGGTCGCCGGCGCGGTCGTCGCGGGCGTGGGCGCGGGCGTGGTGGTCGTCCGGATCGTCGTCGTCGTCACGACCTGTGAGCCGCCACCTGAGGTCGCGCTCTTGATCGTGATCGTCAGCATGGCGACGATGAACGCCGCGAGGGCTGCGGCGGCGAGGACGCGGTTCACGGTCGCATAGTGGCTGATGCCGGGCGCGGCGGTTCGGTTCGTCGTCTCCTACGCTCGCTCGGCGGCGGGCTCGGGCGCTCCTGCCAGCTGCCCGCCCGGACAGTGCTCGGCGTCGAGCGTCTGCCTCGGATTGACGATGCCGAGCGCGCCCGCCACCCCACCGGCCGCCATCAGGACCGCGCAGATGACGATCGCCTCGTGGAAGGCGCGCACCGAGCCCTGGTCGGCGGCGAAGGTGTCTCCGACGAGCTTGCCCGCCACGACGACGCCGATCACCGACACGCCGACGAGTCCCGCGACGCGGGCGACGGCATTGTTGATCGCGGACGCGATGCCCGCGTCCGTCTCGTCGGCATCGGCGAGGACGGTGGCGGTCAGCGGGGCGACCGTCATCGAGAGCCCGACGGAGAAGACGAGCAGCCCGGGGAGGAGATCCCAGAGGTAGGAGACGTGCATGCCGAGCCGCAGGAAGAGAAGGATGCCCGCCGCCGAGACCAGCGGACCGCCGCCCATGAACAGCCTCGGCCCGTAGCGGTCCGCCAGCGCACCGAAGCGGCGCGAGAGCACGAACATGACGATCGTGACCGGCAGCGTTGTCAGGCCGCTCCGCAGCGCGCTGTAGCCCGCGACCTGCTGGAGGAAGATGACCAGGAAGAAGAAGAGGATCGAGAGGCCCGCGTACATCGTCAGGGTCTCGACGTTCCCGACCGTGAAGTTCCGGCGCCCGAACAGCTCGAGCTTCACCATCGGCGCGGCGGCCCGGCGCTCGAAGGCCAAAAACGCCGCGAGCGTGACGCCGCCGGCGGCGAGCGGCAGGTAGATCCCCGGGCTCGCCCAGCCGTAGCGCGGCTGCTCGATCAACGCGAAGACGAGCCCGGCGAGGCCGAGCGAGCAGAGGGTCGCACCCGTGTAGTCGATGCTGCGCCCGGGGTCGCGCGCGCGCTGGGGCATTGCCGCCCTGATCAGCAGCAGTGTGAGGGCGACGAGCGGGACGTTGAGCGCGAAGATCCAGCGCCAGGAGGCCTGGTCGACGATCCAGCCGCCGGCCAGGGGGCCGACGATCGCAGCGATCCCTCCCCAGGCGGTCCAGGATCCGATCGCCGCACCACGCTCCCGGCCCGGGAAGGCGGCGACGATGATCGCCAGCGAGCTCGGGGTCAGCAGCGCGCCGGCGGCACCCTGGAGGGCGCGGGCGGCGATCAGCACGCCGATCGTCGGCGCGAGAGCGCAGGCGACGGACAGCACGCCGAAGGCACCCACTCCGATCGCGAACACCCGCCGTTCGCCGTAGATGTCTCCCAGCGACCCGCCGATCAGGATCAGGGAGGCCAGGGTGAGCAGGTACCCGTTCGAGACCCATTGCTGCGCCGGCAGCCCGCCGCCGAGATCGCGCTCGATCGACGGCAGCGCGACGTTGACGATCGTCCCGTCGATCGTCGCCACTCCGGAGCCGAGGAT
The DNA here is from genome assembly GCA_963803325.1 of uncultured Actinomycetes bacterium. Lineage (GTDB taxonomy): Bacteria > Actinomycetota > Thermoleophilia > Gaiellales > Gaiellaceae > DATBLE01. The sequence goes on from CAWDLU010000002.1 coordinate 69,874, forward strand.
TGCGGCGACGAGCGTCAGCCGCTGCCGTGAGGTCATCGGGCGGGCGGCCCGCTCTGTCGAGCTGGGCAGGGCGACCGGGAGGAAGCGAGCCTCTGCAAGGCGAGGGCGCAGTGGACGAGAACGATGATTCCGCGCGTCTCCGGCATGGGATCCCTCTGGTTGCGTCGCCGCTCCGGACATCATGCCGGTAGGGGCCGGTCACCACCGGCACAGGACCGACGGCGTACGATGCTGCGCATCCCGACGAAGGGAGCCGAACGGTGGCAATCGCATACCTGCAGGAGTTCGAGATCCAGGGCGGCGACAGCACCACCAACTACGACGCCGTCACTGCGGCGCTCAACCTCCAGCAAGCTCCCGACGGTCTGCTCATCCACACTGCTGGGTTCGATCTCGACGCCGGTGTCTTTCGCATCTTCGACGCCTGGGAGACACGTGAGCAGGGCGAGAAGTTCATCAGCGAGACGCTCGACCCGATCATCGAGCCGATGGCGGCCGCGGCGGGCGGAAGAGGGGACGAGACCTTCACGCCGCCGGCTCGCGAAACCTGGTACGTGAGGAGCCTCGCCGCAGCCCGGCTCGCCTCCGGTGTCTGAGGCCCGCGTCGTTAACCGCTTCGGATGAAGCGGCGGGGATCGGGTATGTCGGTGGTCAGTCTTCCCGGAGGGCGAACGCCTTCCGGCAGACCTCTAGCCTTCCTCTCGCGTTCTTCAACGACGGCGTCAACACGCTGGTGGACGTCGGGTACCGGCGTTCCGTGCGGGAACACGATGTAGTCATGGGCCACGCCCTCATAGACCACACGCGCGGGCCAGCCCCGGCGCATGTTCGCCCGCGCGAACGTATCGTCGTCAGGATCGGCATCGAACAAGATCATCTGGTGGTGCGGCTTGGGCCTGACGATCCTGTCGGGACGCCGCTTCGCGGCTCGTCTCACGTGCGTCACGACCTCCTGAGACTGTCCGAAGATGTAGCGGTCGGCCCATCCGTACGTCCGCAGGTTGACCACCTCGACATCAACAGGCTGAGCCTCCTGCAGAGCGAGGGGCTGTCCGACTTGCCGAAGGAGAAGGCACGCGTTTTCGGCGAGCGGGATCGTCGTCTCCGCGTCAGCGGAGCTGCACAGTCCCTGACTTGACCATGGGTAGACCGGGGATGGGTCATGCATCGCGAACCCGCGATCAGACGTCACGAAGCCGCCGTCCGCGCTCAGAAGAAGCGTCCAGCTCATCCCGAACATCAGCCTCGCCTGGTTGGGGGCGATCCCGATGCCTGTGGCGAACGCAGCTCCATCTGGATCGACCATCTGGAGGTGCCCCGCGCGAACGTCACGTATCAGCTTCTGGCGGAAGGCCTCGACCTCTTCGGGACTCTTCCCGCTACCAAACAACTCGGCGTACACCTTCTCGAAGGCAGCAGGATCACTGAACGACTCCGTCCCGACCAGCGTCTGCAGGAGTGTGTTCGCTTGTTGTTCGACCTGTGCCGCCGCAGCCGGAGTTCGATGCGTCTGGAGTGCGAGGAAGAAGCTGAGCGTCGCTCGGTCGCTGGTCGGGAGGGTCTCAGGTGCTGAGAGGAGAGTTTCGAGCGCCGGGGCGGCGTTACCCTCGACCGTCGCGAAGAACCCCTCCAGCGTGTTGTCGCGGCCACCCTCGTCATCCATCACCGAGTACAGGTGCATGCGTGACGCAGCCGCACGCGTGTCGGTTCTCCTCGCCTGACCGGACTTCGTGTCGAGCTGGAAAAGGGCGGGGTGCTTCCCGGCTCCGGTGGCGAAGCGACGAAGGATGAGCTGCGGCACGAAGTGCTGGCGCTTCGCAGCGCTCTGGGAACGGCGCTCCGCTGGCTCCTCTGACAGAGAGGCAAGATCCCTGTACAGCGAGGTGCTGGCGAACGCTTCATCGAACCCAGAGGTCACGCGACCAGCGTAGCCGGATGGGTGCCCCGATCCTGGGAGCCGCCATGGCCGTCCCGCGCCTACTCGTACAGTGCTGGGGCGCGTGGCCGACATCGACTTGTTCTGGGAGGGCGCCGTTCAGGAGGCGATGGCGGCATGGCTCGTCGCGGATGGCTGGTCGGTCGATCGAACGGCCGACACCGCTACGCGTGAACGAGGCATCGACATCCTCGCAACCAAGGACGAGCGCACCCTCGCCGTCGAGGTGAAGGGCTACCCGACAACCACCTATGCCCGCGGCGAGAAGAAGGGACTACCGAAGCCGACGCAGCCGACCAACCAGGCGAGGCAGTGGTTCGCGCACGCACTGCTGACCGCCGTCCTTACGCCTGCGGGCCATCCGGATGTTGAGGTGGCGCTCGCCTTCCCGGACATGCCCAGGTTCCGCAGCCTGATCGAACGGAGCGAGTGGGCGCTACGGCGACTTGGCACGGGTATCTATCTCGTCCGAGAGGACGGATCTGTGGAACGGGTGCTCGACCACGTAGTCACCGGATAGCAGGGAGCACACCGCACGGCTCGAACGATCCGGCCATGTGGGAACAGCTTCCGTCCGGCCGCGTTAGACATCGCTTCGAGTGGGTGGTGCTCGCCGCGACCGTCGCGCTCATCCCCGTGCTCGTGATCGACGCCGATGTCAAGTCGGGGGGCTGGCAGACGCTCGCAACAGCGGCGAACTGGGTCATCTGGGGCGTCTTCCTAGCTGACCTTGCGCTCGTCCTTGCGGTGGCTCCGAGGAAGGCAGCTGCGCTTCGGGCTCACTGGCTCGAAGCGGCGCTCGTCCTCGTCACCGTGCCATCACTCGGGAGCTTCCTCTCCTCGTTACGCCTCGCCCGGCTCGTTCGGCTTGTTCGTCTACTCAGGCTGGGCATGCTCGCGGCTCGGGCACTCCGAGCGGAGCGCGCGCTGACCAGTGACGTTGTGTTTCGGTTTGTCGCTCTGGCCACGCTCCTTGTTGTCGTCGTCGCTGGCGCGGTGGAGTCGTTCGTTGACGAGGAAAACGTCAGAACCGTCTGGGATGGCATCTGGTGGGCAGTGGTGACCGTGACCACGGTCGGCTACGGCGACGTCTACCCGAAGTCGGTTGGCGGGCGGATCGTCGCGATGATCGTGATGCTGTTCGGCATCGGCTTCCTCTCCGTGCTGACGGCGACGATCGCCTCCCGCTTCGTGAAGACAGATACGGCGACGGACGAGATGAAGGCGACGCTGGCCAGGATCGAGGTGGATCTGGCTGACATGAAGCGGCAGCTCGCCGGGCCAACATGATCGCCCACGGCTGAAAGAGCCTCTGGCGCCTCTCCTGAGACGGAGCTAACTTCCTCGGGATGAGGCTCGCCGTGCTCCTCGCGTGTATCGCCGCGCTCCAGATCCCCGCGTCCGCAAGCGCGTCCCGGAAGCCGAGCCAGAGTGAGCGAGCGTCGTTGCAGCAGGCGGTCTTCGACGTACTCCCTAAGGTGGCGGCACCGTCTGTCCTCAAGGGAACCGTCCGTCTCGCCTACCTCGTTTCGACCCGCGCCGCCCGCTTTCCCTCCGGGGCCAAGTTCTACTACCGAACGTTCGCCGCCGTCTCCGTCTTCAACCCGCGCGTGGGCGGCGCGGTCATGCTTTTCGGCTACTACGTCGGCGCCATATCCGGCTGGCGACTCCTGAGCGGGCCGGGTAGCTCGGACGTCGGCTGCGACGTCTCCGAGACGGTCTTCCACGGCTACAAGCAGGCCGTCTTGAAAGACCTGCGGCTGTCCTGCTCGTGAAGAAGGAGTGCATCCGCCTGCTGTGCGTCGAGTACGGCATGCAGAGTCGATCGGATGCCGCGGGCTGGCGCGCGTACCTCGATGAGGATGGCAGAGCCGTCATCTTCTGCCCGCGCTGCGCAGATCGAGAGTTCGGCGCCCCGCGGCAGAAAGGCGCGTCGTAGATGCGCGTAACGCTCCTCGGCCTCCTCGCGGTGCTCTTGTTCGGCATGGTCAGCCCTCCGGGATCAGCGAGTTCAACCGCACCCCGCAACGACTACCTCCTCATCCTCGATCACCGGGCCGGGCCCTTCGCGTACCTCCGCAGTTTCAACAAAGGCGCGCCCGACGCCTACTCGGATGCCCTCGCCGCTTTCGGTACGCCCTCACGCTTCAAGCCGTCCTACAACTTCTGCGATGTGACCTGGCGGAGTGCTGGGATCACGATCAGCTTCGCCTCCGCACCGAAACCGTGCGCGCCAGCCCAGCTGTTCGGCGCGGCGTGGTACGGGATGAGTCTGTGGGGCTCGCGCTGGCACAACCGACTCGGCATCCACGTCGGTTCATCCATCGCGGAGGTGCGGCGTCTGTACCCACAAGCTAAGTTCGCGTCGGACGCCCAGAGCAACTGGCTCGTCCTACTCCGCAAGCGCATAGACGAGTTCAACTTCGTCCACCTCGCCGTTGCGGTCAACCGGACAGGTCGGGTGACCTCGATAGAAGTCCCCGCGACATACATCTACTGAGGAGCGTTCAAGCGCGGGCTACGCCGTCTCGCAGGCGATGCCGTCCTTGTCCCGGTCGAGTCCCCGGTTGTACGACATCGCGATGCGATACAGCCGGTCGCTGCGAGTGAAGTTCGTCACCGGCCTGCCCGAGGTGCGGTCTCTCGCATGCGCCCGGCCGATCCCATGCGGGTACTTCTTGTTCAGGTTCGTGCAGTTCTTGTAGACGGGCGGGATCGTCGCGGCAGCGGTGGAGACTGCGACGAAGACAGCCACGACACTGGCGACGAACAGGACGCCGCTCCGCATGAGCGCCGAGACTTGTCTCAGTCGCGGAACGGACGCTTGAAGTGAGCGGCGACGCATCAGCCAGCGAGCCGGGTGCAGACGGCGTTGGGACAGTCCATCACGCGTGTTACTCGGCCACTCTTGCTGAAGGTGACCGCTGCCTTTCCGTTGTCCGGAGGATGTCCCGGTCGTCGTGGAACTTCGCGACGGCGGTCCCGGTGTGACGTCAAGCAGTGACGACGAGGATAGTCGCCTCCTCGGTCGGGGACGGGACGGTGGTGCGGGCGAGGTCGCGTTCGATCGCGACGGCGAGCTTGGCGAGGTCGCGGTAGCCGATCACGCGGCGGAATTGCCGTTCGGCTTCGAGCATGCCGGCGGCGGTCCAGCGCAGCGCCATGTCGCCCGATTGCCAGCGCTTGACGTTGCGGCTGGTGCGGCGGACGCACTCGATCATCGACTCGCAGGGGTTGGTCGAGGCGAGCGTCTGCTTCAGGCTGCCGCGGATCCCGAGCCGCTGCAGCGTCAGTGTTTCCTCGAGCCCCTCGCGCAACGAGGCGGCGGCGCCGGGGTGGGAGCGCTCGAGCACGCCGGCGAGTGAGCGCAGTTCGTCGAGCGCGCGCTCGTGGTCGTCGCGCGCCCACGCCGTGCGCAGCCGTTGCTTCACCGGCGGCCGGTCACGCTCGGGCAGGTGGTCGAGCACGTTGCGTTCTTTGTGGCGGACACAGCGCTGCACCGGCGTGTCGACGCCGAGCACGTTACGGACCGCCTTCCGCAGCGCCTTCGCGCCGTCGAGGACGCAGAGCACACCCTGCTCGACATCGAGGCCGCGCTCGACCAGGTCGCTCAGCAGCGCCGTCGCCACGGCGGCGTTCTCGGTCGAGCCTTCCCAGAGCCCGAGCGGGATCTTGACCCCATCGGTCGTGATCCCGAGCGCAACCACGTTGGTGCGGCCCTTCAGGTCGACCCCGTCCAGCATCAACACCGCCAGGCGCACGTCATCGAGGCGGCGGTGCATCAGCGCCTCCAGGTTCTCGCGCGTGCGGGCGACGAACTGGCGGCTGACCGCCGACTTCGAGGTCGAGCGTGCCTCTGCCTCGACTGCCTCGCCGACCGGCTCCTGGATGCGCTGGTAGCGGCGCGTCGAGACGCCGGCGAGCATCCGCTCCAGCACAGCCGCCGTCAGCGGGTCGCGATCAGCGAAGTGCGCGTAGGTGGCAAGCGGCACCTCGCTGCGACCATCGGCGCCTCTGACGCGGGGGCGCTCGACGCCGACTCGACGCCCGCCGAGCGTCACCTCGCCGCTCTCGTGGCCGTGGCGGACTGCTGTGCGGTCAGCGTTGTGCTGGCCCTTCGGCCCAACGACCTCGTCGACTTCCTCTTCCATCAATTCGGCCAGCACCCCGAGGCCAACGCCGACGCTGAGCGCGAGCAGTCCCTCCTTCGCAGCACCGACCAGCTCCCCGAGCGCCTCCTGCACCCGCACGGGCAGCACGGCCTCCGAAGCGATACCGGCCTGGGCGAGCGATACGGTTGATTCGTTCACGGCGGTTCCTCCTCTGATCTTTGGCGGATCGCCTCGAACGCTCCCAGCGGGAGCGGACGAGGCCGGAGGGACCGCCGTCAAGTTCTACGAGCTACGGGACAACCTCCGTTGTCCGTGTCCCACAGCCAGTCGACCCAGAGGTCTTCCTGTCCGTACAGCTCGTTGACTGAGTCGGGCTCGCCCACCAACTGGCGTACCCGCGACTTGTTCATGCCGAGCCGAACCTGTCGGACTTGCGAGTGAAGAACAGCGCGCTGGTCACTTGCCGAAGGCGCCGGAGGGCCCCCAGATGACCCGCAACCTACGGCGGCAAGGCAGAGCGCGAGGACACAGAGACAGCGGCGTAACTGGCGCGCCGTCACTCGACTTCTGGCTTCAGTGCCTTCACAGTACGCAGAGCGACACCCTCGAAGTTGGTCTCTTCAACTGCTCGGCCGATCGGATCGAGTAGCCACGCCCGGTCGACCGCCGGGCCAACATGCTCTAAGGAATCACCGACCCGGAGGCTGTGTTCGCCGCAGTACCAACACCGACCAGCTCTCGAAGCTGCTAACACGCCGACACGGTGGCCGCGGTATCCAGCCCCGCGCCTGCCGCTCAAGTCGGGCGTGGGCCAGATCGTTCGAGCGGCCTGGCTACGTGTGGACGATGATCCTCTCGCCGTCGTCGCCACCTCGCTCTACCGAGACGACCACATCCGTCTTCGGGTCGAGCACCCCGTTTGCTCCAGGAGTCGGCGCGCGTCTTCCCTCGTCCGCGCCGAGCACCCTCTCGATGCGTATGGCATCAGGATCGCCCCGCCTTCCTGATCGCGAAGGCGAACAGCTCCCCCTTATTGTCCTCTGCCATCTGTGACCTCCTTCGAGCGACGGCGGTTGGTCAGCCGCCCCAGCTTGACACCACCGAGCCTCAACTTGACGCATCAGCTTGACGCGCGGCCCTCGCGAGCGTCGAGAAGGGCCGCAGACGGGCTAAACTAGCCGCGCGCCGACGTAGCTCAGCTGGTAGAGCACTTCACTCGTAATGAAGGGGTCCGCGGTTCGAATCCGCGCGTCGGCTTCCCATCCGAAGCCCCCGCCCCGGCAGGCTTTTCGTTGCAGACAGGCTGACGACGATCACCGACCTCTACTGGAACTACGTGGTCGACCCCGACGGCGGCTGCTCGCCTTGAACCGGCGGCGGCGGCGGTCGGGTCGCGTGCTCGCGGGCCTTCTCCTCGGCGGCCTTCTGCTCGCCGGGGCAGTCGGGGCAGCTTCCCCCCGGCTCCGGCCGGGAGCGCCCTTCGACGGGCGGTATGCCTTCGAGCTGACGAGGCTTCAGGTCTCCTTCGGCCCGCGCCCGGCCGGCTCGAAAGCACAGCGGGCCGCCGCCGCGCGGCTCGTCAGGCTGCTCCCGAAGGGCCGGTTCGAGCCGGTGCCGGGCGGCTTGCGGAACATCGTCGGCGAGCTCCCCGGGCGCGCGCCGGCGATCGTGGTCGCCGCCCACTACGACACCACCGACGTGCCGGGCTACCTGGGCGCGAACAACAGCGCGGCCGGGGTCGGCGCCGTGATCGCGCTCGCGCGGGCGATGAAGGACGACCGCCGGGTGCCGGGTCGGGCGGCCGTTCGGTTCGTGCTCTTCGACGGCGAGGAGGCGCCGACCGGCTACTCCGACTTCTACTCGGAGGGGCTCCGGGGAAGCCGGGCGTACGCTGCCGCCCACCCTGGGGAGACTCGCGAGGTGATCGTCCTCGACTTCATCGCCCTCCACCACCTCCAGCTCCGCCGGGACGGCAGCTCCGACCCGGCGCTGTGGGCGCGGCTCCGGGCGGCCGCGACGCGCAGCGGCACGCTCGCGCTGTTCCCGCCCGGCACGCAGAGCGTCGTCCTCGACGACCACACGCCGTTTCTCCGGGCCTCGATCCCGGCGATCGACCTGATCGACTTCGACTATCCCTGCTGGCAGAAGGTCTGCGACGATCTCGGCCAGGTCTCGGCGAAGAATCTGACGAAGGTCGGCTCGACCGTGCTCGAGCTCGTGCGCTCTGAGCGCCTCCGCTGAGGTAGAGCAGCGCGGGGTACGTGGCGTCGAACGCGCCCGCGTGCCGCCGACCCGGCGCGGTCAGCCGATCGTCAGCACCGCCGCACCACGAATGCGGCCGGCGCGCAGCCGTTCGAGCGCCTCGTTCGCCTCGGCGAGGGGGAACGCCTCCACCTGCACGCGAACAGGCACCCTCGGCGCGAGCGCGAGGAACTCCTCGCCGTCCGCCCGGGTCAGGTTCGCCACCGAGCGTACGGCGCGCTCGCCCCAGAGGAGCTCGTACGGGAAGGAAGGGATGTCGCTCATGTGGATTCCCGCGCAGACGACGCTCCCACCTTTCGCGAGAGCGGCGAGCGCTACGGGGACGAGCTCCCCGGCCGGCGCGAAGAGGATCGCGGCATCGAGCTCCTCGGGCGGCCGCTCGTCCGCTCCGCCGGCCCATTCGGCGCCGAGCTCGCGTGCGAACGCCTGACCGCCGGCGTCTCCCGGCCTGGTGAACGCGAAGACCCGGCGGCCCTGGTAGCGAGCCACCTGGGCGACGATGTGAGCGGAGGCGCCGAAGCCGTAGAGGCCGAGCCGCTCCGCATCGCCGGCCATGCGCAACGACCGGTAGCCGATCAGACCGGCGCAGAGAAGCGGCGCCACCTCCGGGTCCGGGTAGTGCTCGGGGAGCTCGAAGCAGAAGCGCTCGTCGGCGACAGCGCGTTCGGCGTAGCCACCGTCGAGGTGATAGCCGGTGAACCGGGCCCGGTCGCACAGGTTCTCGCGACCGCTTCGGCAGTACCGGCACTCTCCGCAGGTCCAGCCGAGCCAAGGGACGCCGAGCCGCCGCCCGTCCTCGGTGCAACCGGCGATCTGGTGACCAGGGACGAGCGGGAGCTTCGCGTCGGGCAGCTCGCCGTCGATCACGTGCAGGTCGGTGCGGCAGACGCCGCACGCGCTCACCCCGAGCAGCACCTGCCCGGGGCCGGGCACGGGGTCGGGCATCTCTGCCGCGCGCAACCCGCTCGCCGGCGCGTCGAGCACCATCGCCTTCATCGGGAAAGAGTCACACACCGCGCAAGCCGGGTCGCTGTTTGACGCCGCCCGCCAGCCTGCGCCATCGTAGAGCGGTGGAAACCGCGCACGTCGCCGCCCGAGCGCGGACCGAGAACTTCCCGATCGCGTCCCTGCTCTTCCCGCGCGGCCTGCGCCCGCACCTGCGCGCCGTCTACGGCTTCGCGCGTCTCGTCGACATCCTGGGAGACGAGGCCGAAGGCGACCGCCTTGCCCTCCTCGACGAGCTCGAGCGCGAGCTCGAGGCCTGCTACGACGCCGAGCCGGCCTGGCCGGTGATGCGGCAGCTCCGGCCGACGATCCGCGAGTTCGACCTGCCACGCGAGCCGTTTCTGCGCTTGATCGAGTGCAACCGGATCGACCAGAGCAAGACGGAGTACGCAACCTGGGGCGAGGTCGAGTGGTACTGCGACCACTCAGCCGACCCGGTCGGCCGGCTCGTCCTCGGGCTGCTCCGTCTCGATGGCGACGAGCGGCTGGTCCGCGCCTCGGATGACGTCTGCACCGGGCTCCAGCTGGTCAACTTCCTCCAGGACGTGCCGCGCGATCTGGCCCTCGGACGCATCTACCTTCCCGCGGAGGACCGCCGCCGGTTCGAGGTCACGACGCTCGACGCCCCGAACGAGCCCCTGACCCGGCTGCTTCGCTTCGAGGCGGAACGGGCGCGCGGACTGCTCGCGGCCGGCGAGGAGCTGCGCGCGCGGATCGGCGGACGCATCGGGCGCGGGGTCGGGCTGTTCGCGCGCGGCGGCCTGGCGGCGCTCGCTGCGCTCGAGCACGCCGGCTGGGACATCTTCACGCGGCGGCCGCGGCCGTCGCGGCTGCGCCTGGCGAGAGAGGCGCTCCGCCGGTGAAGATCGAGGAGGCATACAGGGAGGTCGAGCGGCTCACGCGCGCGCGGGCGCGCAACTTCGCCTACGGGATCATGGTGCTCCCGAAGGCCAAGCGGCGCGCGGTCGCGGCGATCTACGCGTTCGCCCGCGAGGTCGACGACATCGCCGACGGGGACGATGCGCCCGAGAGCAAGCGTGCGCGCCTGGAGGATCTGCACCGGCTCCTCGACAGGCCGCCGGGCGACGCGGCGATGTGGGTGGCGCTCGCCGACGCGCGCGCGCAGTATCCGATCTCGATCCAGGCGCTGCACGACTTCGTCGACGGGGGGCTGATGGACCTCGACGGCGATCGCTACGCGACCTTCGACGAGCTGCGCGACTACTGCGCGCACGTGGCCGGCGCGGTCGGCGTCGCGTGCATCGGCGTCTACGGCGCCGACCAGCCGCAGCGGGCGGAGGCGCTCGGGATCGCACTCCAGCTGATCAACGTCATGCGCGACGTGAGCGAGGACTGGCGGCTCGGGCGCGTCTACCTTCCCCAGGACGAGCTGGCCTCCTTCGGCGTCTCGGAGCGGGACATCGCCGAGGGGAGACTGACGTCCGCCTGGCAGGCGCTGATGGCGTACCAGGCCGCCCGCGCGCGCGGCTACCTCGCGGACGGCCTCACCCTGCTCGACCACCTCGACCGGCGGAGCGCCGCGTGCGTGGGAACGTTTGCGGGCCTGTACCGCGCGACGCTGGAGCGGATCGAGAAGAGCGGCTTCGACGTGTTCGGCGGACCGCCCCACCTCTCCACGCTGACGAAACTCCGCATCGCCGGGGCAAGCTTCCTCCGGTGAGGGTCGCGGTCGTCGGAGGCGGCCTGGCCGGGCTGGCCGCGGCGCTGGAGCTCGTCGATCGGGGTCACGAAGTGGTCCTGCACGAGGCGCGCCCGACCCTCGGCGGGGCCGTCCAGACGTTGCCGGAGCGCGAAGGCGACCCGCCTCCGCCCCCGGACAACGGCCAGCACATCGCGCTCGGGTGCTTCGAGGCGTACCAGCGGTTCATCGCGAGGGTCGACAAGGGCGGTGCGCTGCGGCGCGAGCCGCTGCGGCTGCCGGTGATCGACGAGCGTGGCCGCGTCGCGACGGTCGCGCCGGGCTCGCGGCTGCTCGCGTACTCGCACCTTCCGGTCGCGTCCCGAATCCGCGTGGCACGCACGGCCCTCTTGTTGAGGGGTCTGACCCCTTCCGACCATTCGGACACGGCGTTTGCGGACCTGCTGCGGGCCCGCGGGCAGCGGCAGCCGGAGATCGACCGGTTCTGGGACGTCTTCATCCGGCCGGCGCTCAATCTCCCGGCCGAGGAGGCGGGAGCCGACTACGGGATCTTCACCGTCCAGACGGCGCTGCTCGGCGGGCGACGGGCGAGCGATCTGCTCCTGCCCACAGAGCCGCTCGGAGAGATGCACGGAGCCGCGGCCGGGCGGGCGCTCGGCGACGTCGTCCGGCTGGAGTCGAGAATCGGGAGCCTCGACGAGCTCGACGCGGAGGCCGTGATCCTGGCGGTGCCCCCACCCGAGACGGCGCGCCTGCTCGGCGAGGACCCCCCGGCCCTCGAGGATTCCCCGATCGTCAGCGTCCACCTGCTCTTCGACCGGCCGATCCTGCGGCTTCCTCTTGCGGCTCTGTTGAACAGCCCCGCCCATTGGGTGTTCAACCGCGGCCTGCTGACTAGCCATCCACCGCAGGGGGATGGCGAGTATCTGACCGTCGTGTCGAGCGGCGCCCCCGACCTGCTCGAGATTCGCGGGCAACGGCTCGTCGAGCTGATGGCGGATGCGCTGACCGAGCGGCTCGGCAGGGCGGAGCTGGTCTGGTCCCGGGTGAGCCGCGAACCGCGTGCGACCTTCGCCGCCCGCCCCGGGACACGTAATCTGCGGTGGACGATGCGGAGCCGCAGGCCGAACGTCTACCTCGCCGGCGCGTGGGTCGCCTCGGAGTGGCCGGCGACGATGGAGGCCGCCGTGCGCAGCGGCGTCGCCGCGGCGGAGGCGATCGGCGGATGACCGCGATCCAGGAGCTGACGCGACTCGACCGCGCCGTCGAGAGGGCCACGAGCCGCCTGCTCGAGCTCCAGCACCCCGGCGGCTGGTGGGTCGGGGAGCTGGAGTCGAACGCGACCATGATCGCGGAGCACCTGTTCTGGCTGCACGTGCTCGGCCTGCGCGACCCGGACACCGACCGTCGCCTCGCCGACGAGATCCTCGCCCGCCGGCGCGACGACGGCACCTGGTCGAACTGGTGGGAGGGGCCGGCCGACCTCTCGACGACGATCGAGTCGTACGTCGCGCTGAAGATGGCAGGCGTCGACCCGGGCGCGGCAACCCTCGACTACATCCGCCGAGAGGGAGGCATTCCCCGCAGCCGCGTGTTCACGAAGTGCTTCATGGCGCTGCTCGGGCACTGGCCGTGGCAGCGGATCGTCCCGATCCCGCCGGAGATGATCCTGCTCCCGCCGAGCGCCCCGTTCTCGATCTACAACTTCGCCTGCTGGGCCCGCCAGACGGTCGTACCGCTCTCGGTCGTGTGGGCGCTCAGGCCCGTCCGCCGCGCCGACGTCGATCTCCGAGACATCGGAGCGCGGCCCGGCGAGACGAAGGGGCCGTCCCGCCCGTCTGGCCTCCGGCGCCGCGCGCTGGCGGCGGCGGAGGCATGGGTCAAGGAGCGCCAGGAGGCCGACGGCTCGTGGGGCGGGATCCAGCCGCCCTGGGTCTGGTCGATCGTCATGCTCGCCGCGCTCGGCCGCGGCTTCGAGGACGAGACTCTCCGCCGCGCCGTCGAGGGCTGGGGCTCGTTCCTCATCGAGGACGGCGACCGGCTGCGACCCGAGGCCTGCCAGTCGCCCGTGTGGGACACCGGGCTCGCGGTGCTCGCGCTGCGCAACGCCGGCGTCGCCGCCGACCATTCGCAGCTGCGCAAGGCCGGCGATTGGCTGCTCGCCGAAGAGGTCCGGGTCATGGGCGACTGGGCGATCCGCCGGCCCGACCTCGAGCCGGGCGGCTGGGCGTTCGAGTTCGAGAACGACCTCTACCCGGACGTCGACGACACCGCCGTCGTCGCGCTGGCCCTGCACGAGCTCGGAATGGGAGACGCGGCCGTCCGGCGCGGCCTCGACTGGATCGTCGGGATGCAGTCCGAGAACGGAGGCTGGGGCGCCTTCGACGCCGACAACTCGAGCTACTGGCTGTACAAGCTGCCGTTCTGCGACTTCGGCTACGTGATCGACCCGCCCAGCGAGGACGTCTCGGCGCACGCGCTCGAGGCGCTGGCGCTCGCGCCCCGCCACGCCGAGCCGATCGCCCGAGGCCTCGACTACCTCGTCGGAGAGCAGCAGTGGGACGGGTCCTGGTGGGGTCGCTGGGGCGTCAACCACGTCTACGGCACTGGCGCCGTGCTTCCCGCGCTGGAGGCGTGCGGTTTCGAGGCGGCCCATCCGGCGATGAGAAAGGCGGTCGACTGGCTGGACTCCGTCCAGCAGCCCGATGGGGGCTTCGGCGAGGACATCCGCTCGTACCACGAGACCTCGGCGAGGGGCCGGGGAGCGGCAACCGCTTCACAAACGGCCTGGGCGTTACTAGGCTACGTCGCGGCAGGCGAAGCGCAGAGAGCGTCGGTTCGGAAAGCTGCCGACTATCTTTGCGTGGAGCAAGAGGCGAACGGCGACTGGAGTGAGGCCCACTTCACGGGCACCGGGTTCCCGACCGATTTCATGATCCGCTACCACCTCTACCGGCTCCACTTCCCGCTCATGGCCCTCGGCCGTCTACGAGAAAGGCTCAACGCATGAAGTTCCCGCTGCGCTCGACCGTCCAGATCGGCAAGTACGTCGTCACCCAGAAGCGCAAGGGCGAGCTCTACCCACTCGTGCTCATGCTCGAGCCGACGCTGGCGTGCAACCTCGCCTGCATCGGTTGCGGCAAGATCCGGGAGTACGAGTCGAACAAGGCGCGGCTCTCGGTGGACGAATGCATCGACGCGGGCGCCCAGTGTCCGGCGCCGGTCGTCTCGATCTGCGGAGGCGAGCCCCTGATCTACAAGGGGATCGAGGACGTCGTCGCCGGGATGCTCGAGCTGCGCAAGAACATCGACCTCTGTACGAACGCGCTCAAGCTGACGGAGTACCTCGAGGTCTTCCAGCCCGATCCACGGCTGACGTTCGTCGTCCACCTCGACGGGATGCGCGAGATCCACGACTACGTCTGCGACTACCCCGGACTCTGGGACATCGCCGTCGACGCGATCAAGCGGGCGCGAGAGGCCGGGTTCCGCGTCACGACCAACACGACGATCTTCAAGGAGACCTCGGTCGACGACGTGATCGCGATGATGGGCTACCTGACGGACGATGTCGGAATCGACGGGATGCTGATCGCGCCGGGGTACCAGTACTCGCAGATCGACCCGGCGCTGACGATGACACGCTCGGAGCACGAGGCGAAGTTCCGCGAGATCCGGTCGGCCGTTCGCACGCACGGCTACCGCTGGCTGGCGAGCCCGATCTACCAGGACTTCCTCACCGGGGATCGCAAGCTCCCCTGTGCCCCCTGGGGGTCGATCACGCGCAACCCCTACGGCTGGAAGGGTCCCTGCTACCTGCTCACCGACGGCATCTTCCCAACCTACGAGGCGCTGCTCGGGAACATCGAATGGGAGTCTTACGGTCCGGGGAACGACCCACGCTGCGAGCATTGCGGCATCCACTCCGGTTTCGAGCCGTCTGCGGCGTACGCGGCGACCGGGAGCGTGAAGGAGACGGTGCGGAGCATGGCGTGGACGCTGACCGGCTAGCCGACCTCCTCTTCGCCTGCGCGACCGGCAGCGAAGCGCGGGCCGCCCGGCGGGCCGGTCTGCGCACGGCGCGAATCGGGATCGCCGCGCGACGTGGCGTGCCGGCGGGCGACCTCGTCTCGTTCGGCGTCGCCGGCGGTCTGAACGGCTCCGAGCTCGGCACTCTGATCGACGCGACGCGAGTCGTGGACGAGCAGGGGCAGGTGCTCTGGGAGGGCGAAGGGCTCGGCGTCGCAGGCGCTCGCCCGGGAACGCTGCTCGCGACCGACCGGTTGGTCGAGGATCCGGCCGAGCGCCGCCGACTCCAGAAGCTGACCGGTGCAGATGCCGTCGACATGGAGAGCGGCGTTCTCGCAGCGACCGGCCGGCTGCGAGGGTGCCTGCGGGCCGTCAGCGACACACCGGAGCGCCCGCTCGGTCCGCTGGGCGGAGCGATCACACCGGACGGCAGGCAGCAGCCACTCGGCTTCCTCAAGGCGCTCGTCACCAAGCCGTCCGCGACGCTGCGAGCGCTCGGCGACATCCGACGGGCGCTGAAGTCACTCGAAGAAGTGCGCCCGTGAGCGGCCGCGTCCTCCTCGCGGCGCCGCGGTCGTTCTGCGCCGGAGTCGATCGCGCGATCGAGATCGTCGAGCGCCTGCTCGACCAGCACGGGCCGCCGATCTACGTGCGCCATCACATCGTCCACAACGACCACGTCGTCCGCCGGCTGGAGAGCCTCGGCGCCGTCTTCGTCGACGACGAGGACGAGGTACCGCAGGGTGCGATCTGCGTCCTCTCCGCGCACGGTGTCGCGCCCGCAGTGCTCGAGAACTGCGAGCGCCGCGGCCTCCGTGTCGTCGACGCCGTCTGCCCGCTCGTCTCCAAGGTGCACGCCGAGGCGCGGCGCTACGCGGACAGCGGCCACCTGGTCGCGCTCGTCGGTCACCGTGACCACGTCGAGGTGATCGGGACGAAGGGCGAGCGCCCGGACCAGATCGTCGTCGTCGAATCTCCCGAGGAGGCGGCCCGTCTCGACACGAACGGGCGCCCGCTCGCCGTGATCAGCCAGACGACGCTCTCGCTCGACGATGTCGCTTCGACGGTGGACGTACTTGCCGATCGCTTCGGCAACCTCCGGCGGCCGGGCGCCGACGACATCTGCTACGCAACGCAAAACCGCCAGGACGCGGTCAAGGAGATCGTCGAGCGGGGCGCGAGCCTGATCCTCGTAATCGGTTCGCCGACGAGCTCCAACGCGCAGCGCCTCGTCGAGGTCGCCCGTTCACGCGGCGCCGAGGCGACCCTGATCGACGACCAGCACGCGATCGACGACGCCCTGCTCGACGGTCGCGAGATCGTCGGGCTGACCGCCGGCGCCTCGACACCCGAGGAGCTCGTGCAGGCCGTGCTCGCCCGGCTCGCGGACAGCGGTTACGGCGAGCTCGAGGAGGTCACGGTCGCCCGTGAGGACGTCCATTTCCGGCTGCCGAGACAGGTGGCGGCAAGATGACGTCCGTCGAGATCCCGCACGCCGTCGCCGCCGCGCTCCCGACCCTGTCCGTCTTCGACATCACGAACGAGGTCTTCCGCGACGTCGCTTCGGGCGCTCCCTCGCGCGGGATCGCCTACGTGACCGCCGCCGTCCCGACCTCGATCGTCCGGGTCAGCGAGCGGGAGTCGGGCTTCTTCTGCGACGTCGAGGCGCTCGTCGAGCGGCTTGTTCCCGGAGCGCGGATCGACCGTGAGCGGCTGCTGCTCGCACTGCTCGGCCCGCGGACCGAGCAGATCCCGTTCGAGGCCAACCGCCTCTGCCTCGGCCAGTGGCAGCGGGTGCTGCTCTTCTGCTTCAACGGCGAGAGCCGCGCGGAATACACGCTGACGCTGCTCGGCTGAATCGTCGGCTGTTCGCACAACAGGCGAGACCGCGTTATCATCGGCACATGGAACGGGCGCGCCGGCACCAGCGCCTTCTCTCCGTCCTCGCCTTCGGACTGCTCGCGCTTGCCGCTGAGCTGCTCGGACGGAGCCTGACCCACCGTCTCGACTTCGGCCGGCACGTTGCCGCGCCGAGCTACTCGGGCGCGAACTACTACCCGATCCTCCTGGCGGTGGTGAAGAGCGGAATCGCGCTCCTGCTCGCGCGGCTCGCCTGGCGCCTCTTCCGCGCGCGCTCTGCCGAGCAATCGGCGCTGCGGCTCGTCGGCGCAGGCTCGGGCCGCCCGCGGCTCCGGCTGGCGCTCTGCCGGCGCCGGTCGCTCATCTTCTTCCTCCTCACCTCGGTGATCTACCTCGTCCAGGCCGACGCCGAGGGCGCCGCCGCCGGCCGCTGGCCGCTGCTCTCACCGTGGCTCCATTCGTCGGCGCTGCCTGTGTTCGCGGTGCTCGCGGTGCTGTGCGCGTTCGTCTGGGACGTCGTCCAGCGCTGGCTCGCCGACTACGAGGAGTACGCGCAGTCGGAAGTCGCCCGCGCCCTTCGCCTCGGCTGCAGCCCCGCGCCGCACGTGCCGCGGCCGCGAGTCGACATCGCGTTTCCGCCTCGCAGCATCTTCGGGCTGGCGTTCGAGAGCCGCCCACCTCCCCTGCCTGCGTAAACCGCGGCGCGCCCGCGGGACGGTGTTCTCGACCCGGCGAAGGGAGGCAACGCAGTGACGCAGTACGCAACCGAACTTGCACGGACCCGCACGCGCACCGCACAAGCGCTCGCGGTGCTCTCGCTCGGACCGCTGACCATGCTCGCGGGGGTCGCGTGGGCGTTCCTCCAGCCCTGGCGGGTGACGCTGCTGCACCCGCGCGCGGAGAGCTTCTGGTGGCTCGCGGTCGAGCCCCCCCTCCTGGTCGTCGCGGCCGGCCTCGTCTTCGCGCTGGCCGCGCCGGCGATCGTCCGCGACCTCGAACAGTCGAGGGGGGAGCGCTAGTGCAACCCCCGGCCGAGCACGTCCACTGGCTCTTCGCAACGGGTGCTCTCCTGCTCGGGCTGCTGCTACTCGCCGAGGCGATCGTCGGTCGGGAGGTGTGGCGCCGCCGCACGTGGCGGGCCTACCTCTGGCCGTCGCTCCTCTTCGCCCTCGGCCTGCTGATGTGGCCGGTGATGGTCCTCTACACGAACTCGACGGTGCACCTGCTCGCGCACAGCCTCTGGGCGCAGACGATGATGGCCGCGGGCGCAGCCGAGCTCGGTCTCGCCGGCGGCAAGCTCCGCAACGAGCACTGGCGGCTTGCGGTCCCCGTCGCATTCGCGGTCTCGGGTGCCGCGTTCCTGATCCACGAGGCCAACCCGTGGCTGTACTCGCGTTCGGCGTTCGTGCACCACGTGTGCGGTTGGACGCTCCTCGTCGGAGCGCTGTTCCCGCTCGGCGCTGCGTTCAAGCCCCGCTCCCGGGTCTTCAACAGCGGCTACGCGCTCGTATTCGTCGCCGTCGCGATCGCACTCTACACGTCGCGCGACATCGCTCCGGTCTTCGGTCATCTCGATCCCTCGGCCGGGGTCGCGCACCGGTGAGGCGCGCCGCCGCCCTCGCGCTGCTCGCGCTTGCGTTTCCGAGCGCGGCCTGGGCGCACGCGACGCTACTGCAGACCTCACCGAGCGCAGGCCGGCGGCTGGCAGTGACGCCGCCGGCGATCACGCTCCGGTTCGACCAGAGCGTGCGGGTGCTCGCAAACGGGATCCAGGTGTTCGACGCGAAGGGAACGGTTGTCTCCGGATCGCCACGCGTACGCGCCGACGACCACCGAGTCGTGAAGGCGCCGCTCACCCGGACGCTGCGGGGCGGCTACACCGTCCGCTGGGCGACGATCTCGAACGACAGCCACGTCGGCCGCGGCGTCTTCACGTTCGGCGTTCGCGCTCCTGCACCGGCGATCGGCGACGCCTTCGGAGCGTCGGGCCCGACGAGCGCCGAGCACGTCGTCCGCTGGCTGTATTTCCTCTGTCTCGCTCTCATCACCGGCGGCCTCGGGTTCCGCCTTCTCGTCCTGCGCGGGCCGATCTCGCCGGCGGCGGAGCGGCGGTTCTACCGGCTGAGCGGGCTCGGGGCCGTGGCGGTGCTCCAGGTCGGGCTCGTGGCGTTCCTGCTCCGCGCCCAGGACGCGCTCCAGCTTCCGTTCACCGGCTTCCTCTACGGCGACCTCTCGCCGTTCGCCAAGTCGACCCGGTTCGGACAGGCGTTCGTGGCGATGGAGCTCGGGTTCGCGCTTGTCGCTGCGCTGCTGTTCCTCGCCTGGCTGACCGAACGGCGCGTGCTGCTCTGGCCGGCGTTCCTGCTCTCACTCGGTCTCGGCTCGGGTCTCTCGCTGGCGAGCCACCAGGGCGACGACCGCGGGTGGCTACCGTCGTTCGCAGACTGGGTGCATCTGTCCGCGGCGTCGCTGTGGATCGGCGGGCTGCTCTCGCTCGGCCTCGTCGTCTGGAACGACCGGGAGCTGCGGCGGACGGCGTTCTGGCGATTCTCCGAGATCGCCGGACCGATGGTCGCGCTGGTCGTCGCAGCCGGCGTCTACATGAGCTTCGAGCGCTTCCCCGCCCTCCACGACCTCTGGGACGTCGGGTACGGACAGCTGCTGCTCGTCAAGCTGGCCCTCGTCGCGCTCGCCTTGATGTGGGGAGCGTTCCACCATTTCGTCGTACGGCCGAGGCTCGACCGGCCTACGGTGCAGCGGCGCCTCCCGCGCAGTCTGATCGGCGAGGCGACCGTCGCCGTCTCGATCCTGCTGCTGGCGGCGATCCTGGTCGACTCGAAGCCGCCCGCGAAGCCAAGTAACACGGTGTTGCAAGGTTCAGGAAGCGCTTACCAAGCGCCCTCGCGCGCAAGTAACACTGTGTTACCAGCGCGCCGGTAACGTGCCGCCGATGCGCTGGGCGATCTCCGGAGGGGCCGGGTTTCTAGGCCTACACCTCGCGCGGCGGCTGCTCAAGGACGGGCACGAGGTGCGAACGCTCGATCTCGCGCCCCTCGCCGAGCCCGAGCTCGAGCGCTCGGTCGACGAGCTTCGCGGCGACGTCCGGGTCGCCCGCGACGCGCGCGCGCTGGTCGCCGGGGCCGACGTCGTCGTTCACGCTGCGGCTGCTCTGCCGATCCAGGCGTCGCGTGAGGCGATCTCCTCCGTCAACGTCGAGGGCACCGCGACGGTCCTCGCCGCAGCGCGCGAGGCGGGCGTCAGGCGCGTCGTCCTGATCTCCTCGACCGCCGTGTACGGCGTCCCGAAGGTGCACCCGATCCACGAGGACGACCCGCTCGCCGGTATCGGCTGGTACGGACAGTCGAAGATCGAGGCGGAGCAGGTGACGCGCGACTTCGGCCGGCGCGGGCTCGAGTTCGCGATCGTCCGACCGAAGACGTTCGTCGGTCCCGAGCGGCTCGGCGTGTTCGAGATCCTCTTCGACTGGATCCGCGACAACCGGCGGATTTACACGCTCGGAAGCGGGCGGAACCGCTACCAGCTGCTGGCGGTCGAGGACCTGGTCGACGCGATCGTGCTCGCCGCCGAACGGCCCGAGGCCGCGGGTGAGGCTCTCAACGTCGGCGCAGCTGAGTTCGGCACCGTGCGCTCGGATCTGCGTGCGTTGATCGACCATGCCGGCTCCGCGAGCCGCCTGACCCCGGTCCCGGCGCGACCTGCCGAGATCGCGTTGCGAGGCCTGGAGCTGCTGCGTGTCTCTCCCCTCGCCGAGTGGCACTACAAGACGGCGCACCGCGACTCGTTCGTGGACGTCTCGAAGGCCGAGCGCCTGCTCGGCTGGTCGCCCCGGTTCTCGAACGCGGAGGCGCTCTGCCGGACGTACGACTGGTACCTGGAGCACCGCGACTCACTGGCGGCGGCGGGCGTCACGCACCGCGTCCCGTGGAACCAACAGGCGCTCGGGTTGCTGAAGCGGATCAGTTAGGCGGCGACGCAGACGCCGGGTCCCGATGCGGGCTCGGGAAGGGGAAGACCGCTGCTCTCCAAACCTTCGAGGTGGAAGGCAAGCGCGTCGCGCATCTCTCGCTCGACCCCTTCGAGGGTATCGCCTGTGGCCACACAGCCAAGAACGTCGGGCAACCAGGCCGAATAGTTCGTCGGCGGGCCGCCTTCGATCGAGTTCGGGTCAATTCCCAGCCGTCGGCTCATAGCTTCTGCATCTCGCCGACCTTCACGACGCGAGCGTGCCCCGTCGAATCGCGTCTGTCCGTGACGATTCTGAGCGAAACGTCAGCTGCAGAACTCCGCCGCGACCGAGGCGAACACTGCTGCGCAGCGCTCGACATCCGCGATCGACACCCACTCGACGTCCGCATGCGCGCCCTCTCCGCCCGGGCCGAACACCACGGTCGGGATCCCCGCCGCGGCGATCAGGGCCGAGTCGGCCCAGTAGCTCTCGCCAACGACCTCGCCTGCGCCGGCGCAGGACCGGACGAGCCGGACGATCTCCTCGCTCTCGGGCACTTCGAACGGAGCGCGCGCAGCGACGACCCGCCACGCCGCGTCGAAGTCGCGGTCCGCGCAACCGGAGTCGTCGAGCAGGCCCTGAAGCTCCGCCTCGACCTGGTCCAGCGACTCGCCGGGTATCGTCCGCCGCTCACCCTGAAGCACGCACCGGGCCGGGTAGGTGGAGAACTCGGCCCCGCCCGCGATCACCCCCGCGTGGATCGAACCGCTGCCGAGCAGCGGGTGCGTCGGGCAACTGCGCAGGGACCGGTCGAGCTCGCCGAGTCCGGCGAGGATGTTGCCCATTTTGACAATAGCGTCGACACCGAGGTCGGGCCGGGAGCCGTGGGCCGCGCGTCCGTGCGTTTCGATCTCGAAGCCGACGAAGCCCTTGTGCGCCACGCAGACTTGCATCTGCGTCGGCTCGGCGACGATCGCGGCGTCCGCCCGTACGCGCTCGAGGACCGACTGGGTGCCGACGCTCGCCAGCTCCTCGTCGACGACGGCGGTGACGATCACGTCTCCTCGCAGGCCGCGTTCGGCTGCTTCCGCTGCGGCGGCGAGCGCCGCAGCCAGACCGCCCTTCATGTCGTACGAGCCCCGCCCGTGGAGCCGCCCACCCTCGACTCGCGGCACGAGCGGGTCGGCCATGCCGCCCGGCCCGACGGTATCCAGGTGCGCGTTCAGAAGCAGCGCACGTCCACCTCCGATCCCACGCGCGGTCGCGACCACGTTCGGCCGGCCCGGGGCGGCCTCGTCGAGCTCGACCTCGAGGCCCGCGCTCTGCGCCCATCCGCCCACGAACGCCGCGATCTCGGCCTCGCCTCCACCACCGAGGCCGGGGTTGACGGAGTCGATCGAGACCAGGCGCTCGAGCAGCGGAAGGACGTCCACCGCGGCGACCCTATACCCGGCGGCCTGGCCCCGCCCCGGCCCCGGCAAAGCCGGCGCCTCCGCTACCGGTCGCCTCCGTCTAGCCTACGGCGATGAACGCTGGCGACTATCGCGACCGCTTCCCGATCCTCGCCGACACCACGTATCTGATCAACCACTCGCTCGCTGCGATGCCGGCCGCAGCCGAGGACCGCCTCGCCGAATACGCCCGCATGTGGAAGACCCGCGGGATTCGCGCCTGGGGCGAGGGCTGGTGGGAGATGCCGCTGACGGTCGGCGACCAGATCGGTCGCATCGTCGGCGCGCCGCCCGGCACCGTCGTCATGCACCAGAACGTGACCGTCGCGGTCGCAGTCGTCCTCTCCTGCTTCCAATTCGAGCCGCCGCGAAACCGCATCGTCTACCTCGAAGGCGAGTTCCCGTCGGTCCGGTACCTGCTGCAGGCACAGCCGGGAGCGGAGACCGTGGTGGTTCCGGACCTCGATGCTCTGGTGGAGACGATCGACGAGCGAACGCTGCTCGTGCCCGTCAGCCACGTGCTCTACAAGACCGCCGAGCTTCAGGATGTCGAGGCGGTGGCGCGCCGCGCCGACGAGGTCGGCGCGCACGTGATCCTCGATGCCTACCAGTCCGCCGGCGCCGTGCCGCTCGACCTGACCGCGCTCGGAGTCGCCTTCGGCACCGGCGGCTCGGTCAAATGGCTGTGCGGCGGGCCGGGAGCCGGGTGGCTCTACGTTCGCCCCGATCTGATCGAGCGGCTCGAGCCCGCCCTCGTCGGCTGGCAAGGCCACGCTCGACCGTTCGCCTTCGAGACCGAGCTCGAGTACGCCGCCGGGGTGGCGCGCTTCCTCACCGGAACGCCGAACGTGCCCGCGCTGTACGCAGCGACCGCGGGCTACGACGTGATCGAGGAGGTGGGGGTGGACACGATCCGCGAGCGTTCGTTGCTGCTCACCGATCTGCTCATCCGCCTCGCCGACGAGGCGGGCTTCGAGGTGACGAGCCGGCGTGACCGGTCGCGCCGGGGCGCGAGCGCGACCGTGCGCATGCCGGGCTTCGAGGGAGTGCCCCGCGCGCTCGCAGAGCGGCAGATCCTTTGCGATTTCCGGCCGGAGGTCGGGATCCGCCTCGGGCCACACTTCTTCAACACCGAGGACGAGCTTGCGTACACGATCGGCCAGATCTCCGAGATTGTCGCGAGCGGTGCGCACGAGCAGCACCTCGGCGCCGCGGCACGCTTCTGAAGCCTACCGGCCGTCGGGATTCTCGGGCCGCTCGCCGAGCACGAGCTGGACCCTGCGTCGGGCACCGTTGCGCTCGATCGTGAAGACGGCCGTATCCCCGGGCCGCAGCCGCTCGGTGACGACACGGACGACGTCACTCGCACTGCGAATCGGCCGTCCGTCGACCGCGACGAGCACGTCTCCCCCGTAGGTGAAGGGCGCCCCGTTGAAGGTCCGCTCGGTCGAGCCGCCGCGGAGCCCGGCACGCGCGCCCGGGCTCCCCGCCCGAACCGAGGTGATCACTGCCCCGTAGCGAGCCGCGTAGCCGAAGCGCTTCGCGATCCCCGGCGTGAGGTTCTCGCTCGTCACCCCGACGTACGCGTATGCGACCTTGCCGGCCGCGAGCAGCTCCTCCATCGACCGCCGGGCCGCGTTGATCGGCACCGCGAAGCCGACGCCCTCCGCTGTTCCGCTCTCGCTGCGGATCTGGGCGTTGATCCCGATCACTCGCCCCGGCGCGTCGAACAGCGGCCCGCCGGAGTTGCCGTGGTTGATCGGCGCATCCACCTGGATCGCATCGACGAGGTTGTACCGCGAGGTCAGGGACTCGATCGATCGCTGCGTGGCGGAGACGACCCCGACCGCCAGCGAGTTCTCGTTCCCGAACGGGCTGCCGATTGCCGCGACGGGCTCCCCGACGGCGACTCGGCTCGAATCGCCGAGCGGGAGCGGCGTGAGCGAATGCGCCCCGGAATCGACTCGCAGCACGCCGACGTCGTCGAAGACGTCCCAGCCGACCACCCTTGCCGCCACCCGATCGCGATCGCCGAACTCGACGTATACGCGCTGCGCCGGGCGCACGTCGCCGGCGCTCTCACCCGCGGTCGTGACCACGTGGGAGTTGGTGAGGATGACGCCGTCGTGCGAGACGACGAAGCCCGAGCCCTGCGCCGAGGCGGCCCCGGAGCCCGAGCCGAAGACCGAGTAGATCGTGACGACGCCGGGAGAGCGCTGCGCGTAGATCCGAGCCGGGTCGAAGGAACCGGCGATCAGCGGACGGACTCGCGGCGCGGAGGCCATCTCCGCCGCCGGGGCTGCCTCCTGGACGACGACGGTGCGGTCGGCCCGTCCCAGCCATCCCGCTGCCCAGGCGACAACCAGTACGAGTGCTCCACCGGCGACGGTCGAGCCGAACGCAGCAGCTACCGGGACACGGAGGCGCATCTACCTCACTGTACTCACCCGTAGACGAAAGTCGCTGCTCGGCCGGGCCGCCCTCGGAGTCGTTTCCACGTGTTTTTTCGGCGCTACGAAATGCGTGGCCGGCTCACCTGCGGCCCCGGGAGCAGCCGCAGTGAAAACACGGTCCGCCCGGGCTTCGACTTCAGGTCGAGCGACCCGCCCATCGCCCTGGCCAGCTCGCTCGCGATCGCAAGCCCGAGCCCGCTCCCCGAGGCCCGCTGCCCCTCGACGCGGTAGAAGCGGTCGAACACCTGGGGGGCGTGCTCGGCGGGAATGCCCGGGCCGTCGTCCTCGACCGCGAGCGTGCCGGCGGCGGTCCGGATCCGCACGGTCGTCCCGGCCGGCGTGTGGACGAGCGCGTTCTCGAGCAGAGCCCGAGCGATCTGCAGGACGCGCTGCTCGTCCCCGACCGCGACCGCCGCGTCCGGGCCGTCGAGCTCGACCGTCCGGCCGCCGGCCCGGGCCAGCGCGCTGAACTCCTCGGCGACGGCGGCGGCCACCCGGGTGAGATCCACAGGCTCCTGCTCGACGTGTAGACGGCCCGCATCCGACCGTGAGAGGTCGAGCAGCTCGGTCGCCAGCTTCGCCAGACGATCGACCTGCTCGCGCATCGTGGCAAGGAACTCCAGCCGCGTTTCCTCGTCGAGCTCCTCGTCGCTCAGAAGCTCCAGAAACCCGCCGAGCGCGAACACCGGCGTGCGCAGCTCGTGCGAGGCGTTTGCGATGAACTCGCGCCTCGCGTGGTCGAGCACTGCCAGGCGCTCGCGCATACGGTCGAATGTCCGAGCAAGCTGGCCGACCTCGTCGGCGGCCGCGTCGTGGATCGGTTCGTCGAACTGCCCCGCCGCGATCCGCTCGGCCGCCCTCTCCAGCCGTCGAAGCCGGCGGGCGAACATCCACGCGCCGAGATAGCCGACGGCGAGGGCTCCGACCAGGGCGACCGCGCCGGCCACCAGGAGGCGGTTTCGCGCCAACCGCACCGTCGTCAGAGTCTCGTGCAGGGGCGACTGGACGAGCAGCACCGACTGGGTGCCGGCCACCGGACTCGCCGCCTCCGCAAAGCGCTCCCCCAGGTGCGTGACCGTCCCGCTCGCCGGCGCTCCGGAAACCGCCGCCTTCAGCGCGACCCGGTCGTTGACGACGTCCGCCGAGGTGACCCCACGCGAGTCCTGTACCGGGATCACCGCCGGCGGCGGGCCGGTGTAGTCGAACAGGACGACACGCGCGTTCGAGCTTTCGGAGGCGTTCTCGAAGAAGTCCGGCCAGAGGATCGGATTGCCGGGGAGCTCGCGGGTGAGGCCGGGCGCGGCCTGCGCGAGCTGCGAGACCCGAGAGTTGACGAGCCTGCGCTCGAGCGACGGAACGACGATCAGGTAGACGAGTGCGAGCGCGCCGGCCAGCACAACCAGCAGCGCGAGGCCCAGGCGGGCGCCGACGCCGCTCAGCCAGCCCGGGCGGCTCACGGGTCGCGGAAGCGATAGCCGACGCCGCGAACGGTGAGGATCGTCTGCGGCACCTTCGGATCGGCTTCGAGCTTCTCCCGGAGGTGACGGACGTGGACGTCGATCGTGCGCAGGTCCCGGTACTCGGACCCGCCCCAGACCGCGGTCAAGAGCGCCTCGCGCGAGAAGACACGGCCCGGCCGGTTTGCAAGCGTGCGCAGCAACTCGAACTCGACGTACGTGAGCTGCACCGGAGTGCCGCTCAGCTCGACCGCACGGCGAGCGGGGTCGATCCGCAGCCCGCCGATCTCGGTCGTCTCTTCGTCGCGCAGCTCCCGAGGCAGCGTCGAGGCTCGGCGCAGCTGCGCGCGGACGCGACTTCGAAACTCGCGAATGGAGAACGGCTTGGTGATGTAGTCGTCGGCGCCGAGCTCGAGCCCGATCACCTTGTCCAGCTCGTCGTCCCGCGCGGTCAGCATCACGATCGGCACCGTGCTGCGGGCGCGGAGGTGCTTGCACACCTCGAGTCCGTCCAGCTTCGGCAGCATCACGTCGAGAACGACGAGGTCGATCTCCTCGCGGTCGAATTGAGCCAGTGCGTCCTCGCCGTCCCACGCCTGGACGACCCGGTAGCCGTCGCGCTCCAGCGGGTACGTCAGGAGCTTCTGAACCGACGCCTCGTCGTCGACGAGCAGGATGGTGGCGGAATCCGGCATCAAGAGCCGACCGAAGGGGCGACGTACTATAGCCCGCTATCGTCAGTCAACCGCCCAGAAGGCGTCGCCGGCGGCGCGGATCGCCGGAGCGTCCGATCAACAGCAGGATGTACCGCGGAACGTGGCTGCTCGTCGCACTGCCGCTTCTGGTTGCCGCCTTCAGCGTCGAGCGGCCGTCGGCGCTCCCGGCCCCGCTGCCGCCGACATTCGACGCCGCCTCGGCCCTCACGCTCGCCGCCGAGCTCTCCCACCTCTATCCAAATCGAGCCCCTGGGACTTCCGGGGCGCAGCGAGCGTCGCGCTGGCTGATCGACAAGATGGGGCTGTACGGCTTCGATCCGCAGGTGGACGAGTTCGAGCGATCGATCCCGGGGCGAGGCCGGGTGCGGTTGCGGAACCTCGCCTTCGTGATCACCGGCCGTTCTCCGGATGCGATCGTGGTGATGGCGCACCGCGACGATTCGGGGCTCGGGGCCGGCGCGAACAACAACGCCTCCGGGACAGCGGCGCTGGTCGAGCTTGCGCGCGCGTACGGGAGCCCACCGGGCGCGCCGACCCAGCCTGCCGGGCCGGAGCACACGTTGATCTTCCTCTCCACCGACGGCGGCTCGTTCGGCGGGCTGGGTGCGGAGCGGTTCGCGGAAGCGTCGCCGGATCGCAGCCGGGTGGTCGCGGTGGTCAACCTCGACTCGATCGGCGGCAGGGGGCGGCCGAGGCTCGAGATCGCGGGCGACCAGGCGCGCTCGCCGGCACCGGTGCTGGTCGAGACGGCGGCGGCCAGAATCGTCGAGCAGACCGGCTCCGGACCGGGGCGCACGAGCGCGCTCGGCCAGCTCACCGACCTCGCCTTCCCGTTCAGCCTCTACGACCAGGCACCGCTCGTCGGCCGCGGCTTTCCCGCGGTGACGATGACGACCGCGGGCGACCGCCCGCCGCCGTCGTTCGGAGACACGGCGGAGCGGCTCGATCGCAAGAACGTGGCCGAAATCGGCAGCGCCGCCCAGGGGCTCGTCGGCTCGCTCGACGCGGGTCTCGAGCTTGCACGCGGAACTCGCAGCTACGTGTACCTGGGGCAGCGGCTCGTCCGCGGTTGGGCGATCCAGTTCTCCCTGATCGGGATGCTGCTGCCGTTCGTCGTCGCCACCGTCGATCTGTTCGCACGCTGCCGGAGGCGCCGGATCCCGATTGCGCCCGCGCTGCGCGCCTACCGCAGCCGGCTCGGCGTCTGGATCTGGGCGGGAGCGATGTTCCTCTTCCTCGGCGCCGTCGGCGTCTGGCCCGGAGGAGCCGCGCGTCCGCTCAACCCGGAGACGGCTGCGGCCGGCGACTGGCCGATGCTCGGGCTGCTCCTCCTGCTCTTCCTCTGCGTCCCCGCCTGGCTCGTCGCCCGCGCCAGGCTCGCGCCCCGGCGAGCGACGACCGCGGAGGAGGAGCTCGCAGGCCACACCGCGGCGATGCTGACGCTGGGCGTGGTCGCCCTCCTCGTCGTCGCGACCAATCCATTCGCGCTCCTCTTTCTGCTCCCGGCGCTCCACATCTGGCTGTGGCTGCCGCACCTGCGCGACCGCGGGCTCGCGAGTCGCCTCGGACTCGTGGCCGCGGGCCTCATCGGGCCGTTCATCCTGATCGGGTCGCTGATGTTCCGCTTCGGCCTCGGCTTCGATGCACCCTGGTACCTTGCGGAACTCGCCGCGATCAACTACGTCTCGACTGTGGCCTTTCTCCTCGTCCTTTGCTGGTTGGCAGGGGCGGCCCAGCTGACTGCGATCGCCGCGGGCAGGTACGCCCCGTATCCGAGCGCCGCCGAACGGCCGCCCAGAGGCCCGATCAGGAACACCGTTCGCGCGCTGGTGCTCGGGGCCCGAGCTCGGCGGTCCGCGACCGCCGACAACCGCGATGTGCTGAGCGCATGAGACGCGCGGGCCGGATCGCGGGGACAGTGATGATCGTCGCCGGAGTCGGCGCGATCGGGTGGGTGCTGCTCGTCTGGCAGTGGCAGGACCCGATCACGGCGATCTACACGAAGTACCAGCAGCACAAGCTCGCGTCGAGCTACTCGCATCGCCTGGCCGAGTACCGGCCACCGGCCGGAGCGGCCCCCGTGACCGCCGGTCCCGGCGCAGAGGTCAGCGTCGCGGCCAGGCGCAGGCAGGTCGCGAAGGAGGCGGCCGCCTACCGCCGAGCGCTGCACGAGGGTGACCCGGTCGGACGGATGATCGTTCCGCGACTCGGGCTGAAGGCGATCGTCGTCAACGGGACCAGCCACGACGACCTGACCAAGGGACCGGGCCGCGAGCTGCACACCTACATGCCGGGTCAGGGCGAGCTCGTCTACGTCGCCGGCCACCGGACGACGTACCTGGCCCCGTTTTCAAACATCGACGCCCTCCGGGCCGGCGACCGGGTGATCTTCGAGCTGCCGTATGCGACGTTCGAGTACGAGGTCACCGGCCACCGGATCGTCACCGCCGACGATCTCGCGGTGTTGAGGTCGCATCACCGGGAGGTGCTGGCGCTCCAGGCCTGCCATCCGCGGTTCTTCGCCACCCACCGGTACATCGCGTACGCCAGGCTCGTCCGCGTCACGCCGCGCGACGGCCGGCCGTATCCGACCGGCTCGATCGCCTGACGTGCTCGCCGGCGCCTCGCCGCGGACGCTCTACAGCGACAAGTAGCGGACGGTCGAGCCGGTCTCGAGCTCGCCGTCGCCACGCGGGATCAGGATCAGGGCGTTCGCCTCGGCCGCCCGGACGATCATGTGCGACTCCTGGCCGCCGAGCGGCTCGAGCGAAATGCCGTCGTCGGTCACGGTCGCGCGGGCACGAAGCAGATCGTCGCGGCCGGCGTTCCGGGTCACGGTCGCAGCCAGTTTCCCGACGGCAAGGATCGGCCCCGGATCGGCGGCCCCCTGGAGCGCAAGCAGCGCCGGCCGCACGAACAGCTCGCAGCTGACGAGCGACGAGACCGGGTTGCCCGGAAGCCCGAAGACGAGCGTCGCTCCCCTGACACCGAACGAGACCGGCTTGCCGGGCCGCACGGCCACGCGCCAGAACAGTTCCTCCACCCCGAGCTCGGACTCGATCCTGCGCACGAGGTCATGCGGGCCGACCGAGACGCCGCCCGAGGTGACGAGTACGTCGAACTCGAGGCCCTGCTCGAGGGAGCGGCGGTGCGCTGCCTCGTCGTCGGCGACGGCCGCCAGGCGCGTGACCTCCGCGCCCGCGGCCGCAAGCTGCGCGGCGAGCATCGCGCCGTTCGCCTCGTAGACCTCCCCCGGGCCCAACGGAAGCCCGGGGGAACGGAGCTCGGTCCCGGTGGTCAGCACCGCTGCTCGCGGCCGGCGCGTGCAGACGACCTCGGCAACCCCGGCGGCCGCGAGCGCCCCGATCTGCGCCGGGCCCAGCCGGATGCCGGCCCCGACGACGGCTGCACCGGCGGCCACGTCGCGCCCGACGCCGCGAACGTTGGCGCCGGTCGTTGCGCGCATCGGGATCTCGACGTTGTTGTCACTCTCGCCAACAGTCTCGTGCGGGAGGACGGCATCCGCTCCGTCCGGAACGACACCTCCGGTCGCGATCCCCATCGCCTCACCCGGGGCGAGCGGGCGAGGTGCCGGAGCTCCGGCGGCGATCCGAAAGACGATCGGCAGCGTCCCCGGGGTGTCCTCCGCCCGCACCGCGTACCCATCCATCGCCGAGCTCCGAAACGGCGGCAGATCGACGAGCGCGCTCGCCGGCTCGGCGAGCACGCGGCCGGCGGCGTTCTCGGTCCGCACCGTCTCGGTCGGGAGCGGTCGCGCCCGCTCCAGCACGATCCGCCGCGCCTCCGTACGGGAGAGAAGCTCGGTCATCGGGCGCATACGCTACCCCGGTGACGCGCGCGACCATCGCGGGCCGCTACCGGCTCGAGCAGCTGATCGGCGCCGGCGGGATGTCCGAGGTCTGGCGGGCAACCGACTTCGAGCTGGAGCGAGTGGTCGCAGTGAAGCTGCTGGCGGCCGAGGCCGATCCCATGCGGTTCGAGAGCGAGGCGCTCGCGGTCGCCGCGCTCACCCATCCGAACATCTGCGCTCTCTACGACTACGGCGGGAGCGACGGACGCCCGTACATGGTGCTCGAGCACCTCCCCGGCGGATCGCTCGAGGACCGGCTCGCCCGGGGACGGCTCCCGGACGATGAGACGCTCCGGATCGCGACCGAGGTCGCCGCCGGGCTCGCGCACGCCCACAGTCGCGGGGTGGTCCATCGCGACCTCAAGCCGTTGAACGTGCTCTTCGACGCCGAGGGCCGTGCGAAGATCGCCGACTTCGGGATTGCCCGCGCCGGCTCGGCGACCGGGACCACCGAGCCCGGGACGGTGCTCGGCACCGCCGCCTACATCTCACCGGAGCAGGTGTCCGGTCGGGACGCGACCTCGGCGAGCGACGTCTACGCCTTCGGCGTGATCCTCTTCAGGATGCTCACCGGGCGGCTCCCGTTCGAGTCGGCCGACGGGCTCGCTGTCGCGGCGATGCACCGGGACGACTCGCCGCCGCCCGTGTCCGAGCTCCGCCCCGACGCACCGCCGCGCCTCGAGAGCGTCGCAGCCGCGGCGCTGGCCAAGAGCCCCGCCGACCGGCCCCGGAACGGAGCGGCGCTCGTCGCGGAGCTACCCGCTTCCGGGCGCACATCCGAGACCGCGCCGCGCCGGTAGGCTCGCTGCTCAGTGGTCTCTGTCGTCGTTCCGGTGCACAACGAGGAGCGGAGCGTTGCCCTCCTCGCCGACGAGCTCGACTCGGCGCTCCAGCCCCTCGGCAGACCCTGGGAGACGATCTTCGTCGACGACGGCTCGACCGACGGCTCCCACGCAGCGCTCACCCGCCTGCACGCTGCATACGAGAATGTGGTCGTCGTGCGGCTGCGCCGGAACTTCGGCAAGGCGACCGCGCTTGCGGCCGGGTTTGCCGCCGCCCGCGGCACGGTGATCGTGACGATCGACGGCGACCTCCAGGACGACCCGGCGGAGATCCCGAAGCTGCTGGTCAAGCTCGAAGAGGGATTCGATCTCGTTTCCGGCTGGAAGACGCGACGCCGCGACCCGCTTCCTCGCCGCGTACTCTCACGAGTCTTCAACCGGGTCAGCGGGTGGATCTCGGGCGTGCAACTCCACGACATGAACTGCGGCTTGAAGGCGTACAGGGCCGAGGTCGTCCGCGGCCTGCGTCTGTACGGCGAGCTGCACCGGTTCATCCCGGTCCTCGCCCACCACCGCGGCTACCGCCTCGCCGAGGTGCCGGTCAACCACCGGCCTCGTGACTACGGCCGGTCGCGATACGGGCCGGAGCGGTACCTGCGCGGCTTCCTCGACCTGCTCACCGTGTCGTTCATCGGCCGGTACCGCCACCGCCCCCTCCACCTCTTCGGCGGGCTCGGGCTGGTGCTTTCGACCGCCGGCCTCGGCATCCTCGTCTACCTGACGATCGTCAAGGCGATGGGTCATGCGATCGGCGGACGGCCGCTCCTGATCCTCGGGGTGCTGCTCGTCGTGGTCGGAATCCAGGTGTTCTCGCTCGGGTTGATCACCGAGTTGATCACGAGCCACCACGAGGAGCGGGTCTCCGAGCGGGAGCGGACGGACGCGCTGGTCGAGGAGATCCTCTCGTAGGCGCTCTGAAGGTCCTGTACTTCGGAACGTACGAACGGCGCTACCCCCGCAACGCCCAGGTGATCTCGTGCCTGAGGCATGCCGGGGTCGAGGTCGCCGAGCACCACATCGGAGTGTGGGAGGGAGGCGAGCACAACTGGAAGGCAGGGGCCTTCGCCGGCGCTCGACTCGCCGCCGCAGAGCTCAGGTTGCTGCGGCGCCCGCCCGAGACGTTCGACGCGCTGATCGTCGGCTATCCCGGTCACCTCGACCTGGCGGCCGCGCGGCTCGCCGCCAGCGGACGGCCCGTCGTCTTCAACCCGCTCGTCTCGCTGGCAGACACGCTGGTCTCCGACCGCAGGCGCTTTCGACCCGGAAGCCTTCCTGCCCGGGCCCTCGCAGAGATCGACCGGCGCGCCTTCCGGACCGCCGACCTCGTCGTTGCCGACACTGCCGCGCACGCCCGCCATCTCGAGCGGCTGACCGGTGCTCGCCGGATCGAGGTCTGCCTCGTCGGCGCCGAGGAGCGGCTCTTCCGGCCGGGATGGCGGCCGAGCGCTCGATTCACCGCACTGTTCGTCGGGAAGCTGATCCCCCTGCACGGCCTCGAGACGATCCTCGCCGCTGCCCGGCTCGTCCCCGAGCTCGACATCCGGATCGTCGGAAGCGGGCAGCTGGCACATCTTCTCGAGCGTCGCCCCGACAATGTCGAGCATGTGGGCTGGGTCGAGTACGACCACCTGCCCGGCGAGCTCCACCGCGCCTCGTGCGCCCTGGGCGTGTTCGGAACCTCGGACAAGGCCGCGAGGGTGATCCCGAACAAGGCGTTCCAGGCGCTCGCCTGCGGGGCGCCGCTGGTCACGGCCGACACGCCGGCCGCGCGAGAGCTCCTCCGTGACGGGGACAGTGCCCTGCTCGTGCCACCGGGGAATCCGGAGGCGCTTGCGGCGGCGCTTCGCCGACTCGCCGCCGACTCCGACCTGTGCGATCGGCTGTCCGCCGGCGGGCTCGCCGCCTACCGCGCGCACGCGAGCGAGGAGGTGCTCGGCGTCCGCTGGCGCGGACTGATCGAGGGGTTACTGTGAGCCCGCGCGCGCTCCTCTGGTCGGCGATCACCGCGTATGCGGCCGGCTTCGCCTCCCTGTCGATCCTCCGGCACCGAGCGTTTGCGACCGGCCGCTACGACCTCGGAAACATGGTGCAGACGGTCTGGAACACCGCGCACGGAAACGTCCTCCAGATGACGAGCGGAGACGGCAGGCAGATCTCCAGGCTCGCCGCGCACTTCGACCCGATCCTCGCCGCCTTCGCGCCGCTCTGGTGGATCTGGCCGAGCCCCGAGCTGCTGCTGACAGTGCAGGCGGTCGCGGTTGCGCTCGGAGCGCTGCCGGTCTACCGGCTGGCACGCAAGCACGTCGGCAGCGACCGCGCCGGACTCGCGTTCGCCCTCGTCTACCTCCTCTATCCCGCGACCGAGTGGCTGACGCTGAACGAGTTTCACCCGGTCGCTCTCGCCTGCCCGTTCCTCCTCTTCGCGTTCTGGTACCTCGACGAGAATCGCCTGATCCCGTTCGCGATCTTCGCCGTCCTGGCGATGACGACGAAAGAGGAGATCGGGCTGATCGTCGCCGGCCTCGGGCTGTGGTACGCGCTGAAGGGACGCCGGCGAGTCGGGGCGGCGATCGCGGGAACGGGCCTGCTCGTCTCGGCGCTCGCCGTTGCCGTCGTCATCCCGCACTTCAACGCCGGCGCCGATTCCGCCTTCTACGGCCGCTACGACGCGATCGGCGGGTCGGCGGGCGGAATCGCGAAGACGGCGGTCACGCATCCCTGGCGGATTCTCGGGGAGGCCTTCCAGGGAGAGGACATCCACTACCTGTTGCACCTGCTGCTCCCGCTCGGGCTCCTCTTCGCCGCCGCACCGCTCGTTCTACTGGCGGCGCTGCCGGAGCTCGCGCTCAACCAGCTCTCGGCCACGTCCACGCAGACGTCGATCCATTTCCACTACACCGCCGGCGCGATCGCCCCGCTCGTTGCGGCATCGGTGCTCGGCGCCGCAGCGCTCGCGCGGCGATTCCCGGCCCGGACCGGCGCGATCGTCACCGTCGCGGTGATCGCCGCGCTGGCGGCGAACTGGAAGATCGGCGCCGTGCCGCTCTGGGGGACGGTGCCGGGCGGTGAGGACTACCAGAAGGACGCGTGGCGGATCACCGCCCACGACCGGATCGCCGCGCGGGCGGTCGCGCTCGTGCCCGCGCACGCCGTCGTCAGCGCCACCAACGTGCTCGGAGCGCACCTCTCCGCCCGCAGGCGGGTGCTCAGCCTGCCCAAGCTCGGAGACGCAACCTGGGTCGCGGTCGACGAGACCCGCTCGAGCTACGCCGATCGCGTTGCGCCGCTGCCGTCCGCCCTCGCCCTCGTCAGGCTGCGGCGGAGCCCCGACTGGCGCCTCGTCTTCGAGCGGGACGGGGTACTCGTCTTCCGGCGAGCTCCAGGCTGAGAACGGCGAACAGCGCAACGAGCACAAGGTTGCGGGCGAGCAGCGCCCAGACCTGAGGGCCGACCGCCCAGAGGTCGTGGTAGTGGAAGTACCAGCTCTGGGCGAGAGCGAGAGCGGCGACGAGCAGTGCCGAGACGACCACGCCGCCGAACGGCGCGAGCGGTATCAGCCAGACGAGGTACTGCGGGGAGAGCACCTTCGTGAAGGCGAGGAAGCCCGCGACACCGGCGGCGAACGCAAGCTCGGGCCGGGCGGGCCGCCGGGCGGGCCGCCGGGCGAGCACGACGGCGGGCACGAGCGCGGCCAGGACCGCCAGCACCGCGCTGGTCGTCGCCAGCGCCTGCGGAAGGCCGCCGGCGAGATCGCGGGAGACCGCCGGGGCGCTCCGCACTACGGTCGCGTCATAGAGCCCCACCCGGTCCGCTGCCAGAAGCAGGCTCGCGCCGAGGCTCTCGGTGTGCAGCCCCCGGCCGATCTGCGAGTGCAGGCTGTCCCACACTCCTCCGGGCGACAGGGCGAGCCACGGAACGACGAAGGCAGCGGCAACCAGGGCGAAGGCGCCGAGCGGCGCCCGGACCGCCCGAACCCCGCGCGTGCGCCAGATCCAGACGAGCGCTGCCGGGGCGAGCAGGACGGCGTAGAGCTTCGCCGCCGCAGCGGCGCCGAGCAGGCCGAGGGCGAGCCGGCCGCGGCCGGTGACGAGACCCGCGGCCGCCGCCACCGTCAGCAGGGCCGGCCAGGCGTCGTAGGTGTTCAGCGAGACCGGCCCGAGCGCGACCGGTGCGATCGCCAGAAAGAGGGCGGCCGACCCCACCCGCAGCGGCGAGGCGCCCCCGTGTGCAAGCACGAAGGCGACCAGGAAGATCGCCGCCAGACAGCACAGCGTCATCAGCGCCTTGAAGACGGCGTCGTAGGCGCCGCCCGGTGCCACTGAGGGCACCGCAAAGAGCGGGATCGCCCCCGGCGGGTACTCGACGAAGAAGTCGCGGTACGGGATCCGGCCGTCCAGGAGCGCGTCCCCGTACTGCTGGTACAGGTGGAGGTCCCGGAACTTCGCTCCGCGAAACAGCCCTCCGCTCGGGACTGCCAGCGCACCGAGCAGGAGCGGCGCGGCAAGAGCGGTCGCCCGCAGCGCGAGCACGGACGGGCGAAGAGCCAACGCTCTACGGCGTCGGGGCGGAGGTGGTCGTCGGCGGCGGCTCGGTCGGAGGAGGCACGGTCGTCGCCACGGGTGCGTCGGTGGTCACCGGCGGAGCGGTGTCCGGAGGAGCGGTCGTCGTGGGAGGGGCGGCCACCGGGGGAGAGGTGGTCGCCGGGAGGATCGTCGGAGTCCGAGGCTCGATCGGGATCGTCACCCGCTGCGTCGTCGCCTGAACGATGGCACCCGGAGCCTCGGCTCCGCGAGGCACCGTCTGCAGGGTCGTCGTGGCCTCGGTGGTCGTCGAGCTTGTCGACTCGGTCGGAACCCCCTTGATCGCGTACGCGCCGCGCTCGAAGTACTTCCAGACCGGGAACGACTTCGGCAACGACCAGTCCTTGGCGGGCGAGTAGCGCACCGCGCGCTCCATGAACAGCCGCCAGATCTCGGCCGGGAAGCTTCCGCCGGCGACCGAGATCCCGTGCACGTTCTCCATCGGGATCTCGCCCTGGGGGTAGCCGACCCACACGGTCGCCTCGAGATTCGGGAGGTACCCGCAGAACCAGGCGTCCGCATGGTTGTCCGTCGTCCCGGTCTTGCCGGCCGCGGGCCGCCCGAAGTTCGCGCGCGTCCCCGTGCCGTAGCGGACGTTCTGGGCGAGGATCTGCGTGACCGTGTAGGCGACACCGTCGGAGATCACCCGCTTGCGCACCGGCTTGCCCCAGGGGGCCTGGTCGTCTTCCTTGCCGTTCGGGAGGATCACCTTGCGGATCGCCATCGGCTGCGAGTAGATCCCGCCGGCGGCCAGGGTCGCGTAGGCGGAGGCCATGTCGAGCGGTGAGACGGCATTCGAGCCGAGGCCGATCGAGGGAACCGGCTGGAGCGGACTCCGCACGCCGAGCTTCTGCGCCATCTTGGCGACGTTCTCGGGGCCGACGTCGAGCGTCAGCTGTGCGTAGACCGTGTTGTCGGACGCGAGGGTCGCCTGCTGCACAGAGATCAGCCCCGAGTAGGTGTGGCTGTAGGTGGAGACGTCCCATGCCGGGATCACCGGGTCGGGCTGGTAGTGGAAGGGCGCCGAGAAATAGGTCGCGGCCGCCGGGTTGATCCCCTGGTCCACCGCCTCGGTCAGGACGAACGTCTTGAAGGTCGACCCGGCCTGGCGCCGCGCCTGGGCGACGAGGTTGAACTGGTTGCGCGTCCGGCCCGGATAGACGGCGGTCATCGCCCGGATCGCGCCGTTCGCGGGGTTGATCGAGACCAGCGCCGCGGCCGGATCGTCCTTCAGATACAGGGTCTCGGTGATCGCGTCCCTGGCAGCGCGCTGGAACGCCGGATCGATCGTCGTGTACACCCGCAGCCCGCCCGACTGGACGGTCTGGGCGCCGTACTCGGCGATCAGCTGATCCCGGACGTAGCTGAAGAAGTACGGCTCGCGGATCTGCGTGTACAGCCGGCCGGGCTTCAGGTGCAGGCTCGGGTCGTGGAGCGCCGCCTGGTACCGGTCGAGCGAGATGTCGCCGTTACCGTAGAGCGCCTTCAGCACTTCGGCCCGCCGGGCGAGGGCGGCGGCCGGGTAGAGGATCGGGTCGTACAGCGACGGCGCCTGCGGCAGGCCGGCGAGGGTGGCCGACTCGATCAGCGTCAGGTCCTTCGCAGGTTTCGAGAAGTACGTCTGCGCTGCGGCCTCGACGCCGTACGCGTGGTTCCCGAAGTAGACCTGGTTCATCCATGCGGCGAGGATCCGGTTCTTCGACCAGTGCCGGCTGAGCTTGATCGCGAGGCAGGCCTCTTTGATCTTCCGCTGGATCGTCCGCTCCCGTGAGATGTACAGGTTCCGCACGAGCTGCTGCGTGATCGTCGAGCCGCCCTCGACGACACGCCCCTTGTTGAGGTCGCGCCACGCCGCCCGGATCACGCCCTCGTAGTCGACGCCGCCGTGCTGGTAGAAGCGTTTGTCCTCGACC
Organism: uncultured Actinomycetes bacterium; assembly: GCA_963803325.1. Lineage (GTDB taxonomy): Bacteria > Actinomycetota > Thermoleophilia > Gaiellales > Gaiellaceae > DATBLE01. Next base: position 107,988 of record CAWDLU010000002.1, read on the forward strand.
GCGATCGCCGCCTTCGACATCCACGGGCTGATGCCCGAGAGCGGCACGGGCTGGCGGTTGTGCTCGGCGGGAATCGACCCGAGCAGCGTGCCGTCGGCGGCGTAGACGAACGAGTTCTGGCCGATCGTCACCGGCTGGAGCGAGTCGAGGGTACAGCTCGACTTGAACGCCTGCGTCGCGCCGAGGCCGGTGACGACGACCAGGAGCGGGATCGCGAACAGGACGACCAGCACCACGGTGACGGCGTTGCGGCGGCCGTGGCGGCGGGCGCGAATGCGTGTCCGGCGGCGCCGGCGGCCCGCGCCGTTCGGCAGCCCGCCGGCGGGCTCGGACGGCGTCACGGATAGATCCCGGCCGCCCGCAGCGTCCGGTGTGCGCGCAGGCGAAGCTCGGGCTCGAGGCGCTCGGCGTGGGCAGGATCGGTCGCCAGAGCGCTCAGCGTGAGGGTCGCGGTGCCGTCCAGCCCGCTGACGAACACGTGCGGTTCGCACTCGGCGGCCGCCTCGCCGCGGAGCAGATCGAGAACGGCTTCGAGGTCAGAGCTCAATGGGACTTGCACCGTGATCTCCGCGCGCTGCACCCGGTTGACGATCGTGGAGTTCCGGATCGTATCCGAGGCCAGTTTGTCGTTGGGGACGACGAGCCTGCTGTCGTCGTCGGCGCGCACGAAGGTGTGGGTGAGCCTGATCTCCTCGACGATGCCCTCGACCCCGTCGACCTCGATCCGGTCGCCGAGGCGAAGCGGCTGCGTAAACGCGATCAGGAGACCCGCAGCGAAGTTGCCGAGCGTCTTCTGCGCGGCGAGGCCGGCGACGAGCCCGATCACCGCGCTCGAGGCAAGCAGCGCCCCCGCGATTGCACGCACCTGCGGAATCACCAGCAGCCCCGACAGCAGCGCGACGAACAGGATCAGGCCGACGATGCTGCGGCGCAGCACCCGGTAGCGCGTTTCGGCGCCGGGTGCGAGGTCGTGCCGGCGCAGGCGCAGGTCGACGAGCCGCGCGAGCACGAGGCTCGCGATGACGACGCCGCCGAGGATCGCCAACCGCTCCCAGAAGGGCATAGAACCCCACCTATTCGACGGCGCGGGTGCCGATCCTTAGAACGCCCATGGGTCGCCAGGGGTTCCCCGTGAGCGGAGCAACGGCGCCGCCGCACGGGCGCACAAGGCAAGTGATGCACACAAACGGCGGGAATCGAACTCGCGTCGGCGGTCCGGTCCGAGCGAATCTGAAGAAGACGCGGACTTAGCGACTCCGGGGGCCGAGAAACAGACCCCGGAACAGGGTCACAAGGGCGGGGATTCGCTGCCGTATCTCCATGACGGGCAGCTGACGATCCTCGATCTGCAGGGTGATGGTGGCGGCCGTCGGGCTCGCGTCATTTGGCCGGTGATATGTCCCGTGTGCTGCTGCAGCCCCTTCGGCGGAACTGGTCTCCCCCGAACGAGCCTGCCGACCGTAACGTCGTCCGCCACCGCGCCCGATAGGGAATGCATGGAGCATGTCGTCTGGACCGATGGCAGCTGCAACGCGAACGGGCTGCGCGGGCGTGGCGGTTGGGCCGCACTGATCGAGCAGGCGGGGAGCGTCCGTGAGATTTCTGGCAGCGCGGATGGCACCACGCAACACCGCATGGAGCTCACCGCAGTCTGTGAGGCGCTCGAGGCGCTGACTGGTGCCATCGAAGTCCGCACTGACAGCCCCTACGTGGAGAAGTGCTTCAACGAGAACTGGCACGAGCGATGGTTGCGCGATGGCGCCTGGAGGGGATCGAGCGGCGCGGTCAAGAATCGAGATCTCTGGGAGCGATTGTTCCGTTTGGTATGGGACGAAAGGCGAGAGGTGACCTTCGTGCGGATCAGAGGCCACGCGGGCGATCCGAACAACCACCGGGTCGACCGGCTCGCCCGAGCGGCAGCACTCTCGGGCGGAGCTGATCCCGGGCTCGATGTGGAGATGACGTTGTTCGCCGATGATCACCAGTCCGCTGACCATGGTCTCATCGGTCGCATCGCCCAGTAAGGGATGTCTTGATCCGCTCGGGTTACTGCTCAGCCAGCGCTGTGTCGGGCGCGGCGGGTGGATGGTAGTGACCGAAGTACGTGCGGAGCCAGTTCACCATCGCGTGGCAGGCTGAGCGGTAGGGACACCCGCTTCCACCATCGGCGACACGGATCGTTGGGTGCCAGTTCTTGCTGTGCCCCATCCCGCCGCCGCGACCGACCTGGCGGGCGCGGCACCTTTCCGCCCTCGTTAGACGGCGAAGCGAGCGAAGCGAGCGAGCGAAGGAAGGGGCTCGCGGGGAAACCATGGGTTCCCCCGCGTTTTCAGAGCGGATGGCGGCCGGCGAAGCCGTCCTCTGGGCCGTGCCACCAGCCGACCTCGTCCTCGCCCAGACGCCAGCAGAGGAGCACCTCCACGCCGTCGCGCATCGACGGAAAGTCGAGCAACCCGGCGTCGAGATCCTTGACGATCGCGCCGCGCTCCTGGATCTCCTCGACGATGCCGGCGAGCTCCGCCGCCCGCGCGGCGACCTCGTGGTGGAGGGCGGCGAGCTCCGCCGGGGGAATGCCGCCGCCGTTTCCCGAGATGCGCCTCGCCGCCTCGTCGCTTCGCGCCTGCGCCTCGTCCAGCGAGCGCTTCGAGGCGACCATCGCCTCGACCAGGCGCCGCAGATCGGGGAGCATCGCATTGACCTCGTCCGGGGTGAAGGCACTCTCGGCCACCCGAGTATGATCGAGGCCTCGTGGGCGCCGGTCAACGGGTTCGAGAGCCGCGCGTGCGCGCCCGCCCCCCGGGGCCGATCGTTCCGGCAGCACGGCGGCCGGCGCTGGCCGTCTTCGCCTGGAGCCGCGCCGCGATCTGGGCGGCCGCGCTCTTCGCTTTCCTCGTCTTCGAGCCGAACCGGCACCCACGCGCCGCCCGCTGGGACGATCCCTCGCTGACGCACGACCTCGGCTGGGTGACCGACATCTGGGCGCGCTGGGACAGCGTGTGGTTCCTGAGGATCGCCGAGCACGGGTACGGCGCGGCCGCGGGCGCCGCTTCCGCCTTCTACCCCCTGTACCCGCTTACGCTGGCGGGTACCGGCCGGGCGCTCGGCGGCCACTACGTCCTGGCCGGAATCCTCGTCTCGCTGGTTGCCGCCGCAGTTTCCTTCGCGCTCCTCCACCGCCTCGCCGAGGACCGGCTGGGAGCCGACGGGGCCAGGCGGGCGGTCCTGTATCTGGCCGTCTTCCCGATGAGCGTCTTCCTCCAGGCCGTGTACAGCGAGTCGCTCTTCCTGGCCCTTGCACTCGGCGCCTTCGTCCTCGCCGAGCGTGGTCGCTGGCTCGGCGCCGGAACCGCGACGGGCCTCGCGGTGCTGACCCGGATCTCCGGGGTGGCGCTCCTGCCGGCGCTCGCGCTTCTGGCGTGGAAGCGGCCCGGCCGGCGGCGCGCGCTGGCGAGCCTGTGCGTTGCACCCGTGATCTTCTCCGCCTATCCGCTCTACCTCGGGCTCGCGCGGGGCGATGCCTTCGCGTTCGCCAGGTCGCAGGGGTTCTGGAACCGACACCTCTCGCCGGCCGGCCCGTTCGGCGGAGCCTGGGACGGCACGCGGGCCGCGTGGGCCGGCGTGCGCCAGCTCGCATCCGGATCGCACACACATATCTACTGGTCGCCTGTGCGCGACACTGATCCGATGCGCGCGGCGGCGGTGAATCTCGAGACGTTCGTATTTCTCGTCCTGCTCGTTGCGCTGACCGTGGTCGCGTGGCGCCGGTTCGGCGCCCCTTACGGTGTGTTCTGCGCGGTCAGCCTCGCGATCCCGCTCAGCGTCCCGAGCGAGCGCTGGCCGCTCTTGTCGATGCCGCGATTCGGGCTCGTCCTGTTCCCGTGCTTCCTGGCTCTCGCCGCGATCGGCGGACGGCCGCGCGTGCACACGGCGATCCTCGTGGTCAGCTCGATCATGCTCGGAGTGGCGGTGACGCAATGGGCGCTGTGGCAGTGGGTCGCGTAGCCCTGCTCGCAGCGGTAGCGCTCGCCCTCGGCGCGACCGCGTGCGGCGAGCGGTCGGAGCCGACCGGCTCGTCGGCCCGCCTGTATCCCGTGACCGTGCAGGCGGGCGACCGGCCGCTCGTCGCCACACGGCCGGCGGCGCGGATCGCGGTGCTCGACGGTCCATCCGAGGAGATCCTTCGGGGCCTCGGAGTCGGCGGGCGGATCGTCGTCCGTGCGTCGCAACACCGGATCGACTTCGACGCCTTGCGCCGCGCGCAGCCGGATCTGATCGTCGCCCCCCAGGACGCGAGCGAGCGCGACCTCTCGCGGGCGGCCTCGATCACTTCGGCGAGCGTTTACACCGCGACCGGCGACTCGATCCGGCAGGTCGAGCATTCGATCTCTCAGCTCGGCCTCCTCACCGATACGCCCGTCCAGGCGCGTGCGCTCGTGCGCGAGATCGAGCGTAGCCGCAACGACGTGAGCGCACGGCTCGGCGGCACGCCGCGCACCAGTGTCTTCGTCGACACCGGCTTCTTTACCACCGTCTCCGACCAGTCGCTGATCGGGGACGTGATCCGCGAGGCCCGCGGCACGAACGTCGGCGCTTCGCTGGCAAACGCGGGGCCGGTCGACATCGCCGACCTCCTCCGGTTCGACCCGGACGTCTACCTCGCCACCTCCGACTCGGAGGTGAGCCTGCCCGAGCTGCGCACCAATCCACGGACCCGCAGGCTCCGGGCGGTGAGGGAGGGCCGATTCGCGGTCGCAGACGCCGCGCTTCTCCAGCCGGGGCCGCGAATCGGCGAAGGACTCGAGCAGGTCGCCAGGCTGCTCCATCCGGATGCGTTTCGCTGAGCTCGATGCCGTCACCGTCGACGGCTTCGGAACGCTCGTCTCGCTCGCCGACCCGGTGCCGTCGCTCGACCGCGAGCTCCGCCTGCGGGGCATCGAGCGGAGCGCAGCCACCCTGCGGGCGGCGTTTGCGGCGGAGGTCGCCTACTATCGGCCGAACTCGCTCCGTGGCAACGACGGCGCCAACCTTGCCGCGCTGCGACTCGAGTGCACCCGCGTCTTCCTCGAGGCCGCGGGGGCGGAGATCGAGGCCCAGTCGTTCGTCGCTGCGTTCATGGGCTCGATCGCGTTCGAGCCGGTCGCAGGCGCGCTCGAGACGGCCGCGGCGTTGCGAGCGCGTGGCCTTGCTCTGGCGGTCGTGTCGAACTGGGATATCGGCCTCGTCGAGCACCTCGACCTGCTCGGTGCCGCTTCCCTCTTCACGACGATCGTCACCTCGGCCGAGGCCGGCGCGGCGAAGCCCGATCCGGCTGTGTTTCGCCTCGCCCTGAGCCGGCTCGGCGTCGAGCCCGGCCGTGCGCTCCATGTCGGCGACGAAGCAGGCGATCGTGCCGGCGCAGAGGCCGCCGGCATGCGCTTTGCGCCGGCCCCGCTCGCCGAAGCGCTCGCGGGGTGGTCGTGACCGGGGCGGCGCTCGACCGCGGACGCCTGACGGGCTGGGCGACCCTGGTGGGAGCGCTCAGCCTGCTCGGCTACGCCAGCCGCGCCGCCGGAGGGAAGCCCGCGAAGGATGTCGCCTACCAGTACTCGACCGCTGTCTCGGGCGTCGTCCAGTACGGAATCATCCTCGGCCTCGTGCTCGTGATCGCCAGGCCGGAGTGGAGGAAGCTCCTGGCGCTGCGCGCTCCGACCAGGTACGGCACCGCTCTGAGAACGACGGTGGTCGTGTTCGTGGCCGTGTACGCGACCAGCATCGCCGTCTCGACCTTCAGCGACCCCGGCCGCGAGCAGGGTCTGACCCCCGACGGGTGGGATCGCCACCGGGCGAGCCAGTTCGTGGTCAACTTCGTGGTCTTCACGGTCGTCGCGCCGGTGATCGAGGAGCTGACCTTTCGCGGGCTCGGCTATTCGTTGCTCGCCCCGTTGGGCCGGACGGCGGCGATCCTCTGGGTCGGGATCGCGTTCGGCCTTGCGCACGGGCTGGTCGAGGGCCTGCCGATCCTGATCGTGTTCGGCGCCGGCCTGGCGCTGCTCCGCGCACGTACCGACAGCGTTTACCCGGGGATCGCCGTGCACGCCGTGTTCAACGCGGTTGCGCTGATCGCGGCGGTCTCGACCTAGCGCCGGTCTATATTGAGTCCAGTGCGCCGGGTCCTTCTCGTGCTCGTCCCCGCGATCGCGTTGCCCGGACCGGCGGCCGGACGGCCGGGACCAATACTGACCCTGAAAGCGCCGGGGGCGACCTCGTACCTGCACCGGATCGAGTTCGTCGGCCGGATGAGCCCGAGCTCACGCGATGCCCGCATTCACCTCTTCCGGGGCACCACGCTGGTCTCGACCGCGCCGCTACGGAAGGACGGGACGTTCCGAATCCCGGTTCAGCTCGCAGCCCCGGGGCCGTTCCACGTCACCTGGCTGCGAGCGCGATCGCCCGACGTCACCGTCCGGATCCGGCCGACGCTCGAGGCGCGACTCGTCGGGAGCAACATCGCGGGGGCGCGGCTCCGCCTGGAGGCGACGCTGAGACCCGCACAAGCGGGCGGGATCCGCGTCCGGGTGATCCGCTCGGGGAGGATCGACTTCGACGCCCGCTACGGTGCTGCCGCGCGCGTCGCCCTGGGGACGAGGCGGGTCGGCAGTGTCCGCGTTCGCCTGAGCACGGAGGCGAAGCCCGGCTACGACTCGCTCAGGCGTGAGCTGCGCACGACTGTGCGCCCGGGGAATCTCTCCTACGGGACGACGAGCCCGGCCGTGGCCGAGCTGGCCCGCCGGCTCGCCGCACTGCACTACGCCGTCCCCTCGCTCTCGTCGACCTTCAGCGAGGACTTCATCCAGAGCGTCTATGCATTCCAGAAGGTGCAGGGGCTGGAACGCACCGGGGCCGTGGACGCAGGGTTCTGGACGCGACTGGAGCGGCCGCGCGTCCCACTGGCCCGCTACAGCGATCCGGCCGACCACATCGAGGTGGACAAGACGCACCAGGTGCTCTACCTCGTCCGCGGCGGGAAGATCGTGCTGATCTCGCCGGTCTCGACCGCGGGCATCGCCGGCTACTACACGCCGGAGGGCCGTTTTGCGATCTACCGGAAGGTGACCGGCTACGACCGCAGCCCGCTCGGTGTGCTGCTCGACCCGATGTACTTCGTCGGCGGCTACGCCATTCACGGCAATCCCTCGGTGCCGGCCTACCCGGCCTCGCACGGTTGCATCCGCGTCCCGAACTTCGTCATCTACCGCCTGTTCTCGTCCGAGCCGTACGGCGAGACCGTCTACGTCTATTCCTAGGCTCAGGGTCGCCGCAGCGGCCGCGGTCGCGCTCGCGGTCGCCGCCGGGGTCGTGTGGACGCAGGTGGTCGAGGCCGGAGGCACGCGCCGGCTCGCCTGGCGGGACGTCACCGCCCAGGTCGGCCCCGCGCTCTGGCCGAAATCCGTGACGCGGTCGTTCTGGAAGCGCAGTCAGCTGACACGCTATCTGGCCCGCACGTTCCCGCGAGGCCGCCCGCGCCTGCCGGCTCTCGACTTCACGCGGCAACGGCTGATCCTCGTCGCCGCAGGACCGCGCTCGAGCACGGGCTACGGCGTCGAGATCGTGCGGGTGGCCGAGCGGCGCGGCGATATCCGCGTGATCGCCCGCGAGACCGCACCCGTTCTCGGCCGCGGGGTTGTCGCGCAGATCACCTCGCCGTACCGGCTGATCACCATCCCGGCGACGGGCAAGCGCGTGTACATACAGTGGCAGGGCCGCCGATGACCGACTCGACGAACGACGATCCCGTCCTGCGCCAGTTCCGAGAGCAGATCTCGGACACCGATCGCGCGATCGTCGACGCGGTCAACAAGCGGCTCGCGCTCGTCACCCAGATCAAGGCCTACAAGGAGTCGCGCGGGCTCGGCTTCCTCGACCCCGAGCGGGAGGAGTGGATGCTCCAGTACCTCACCCGGGCGAACCGGGGCCCGCTGTCGGCGGGCGGGCTGCGCGAGCTGTTCTCGGCGATCCTCGATCTGACAAAACGCGAGGTCGCGGGCGGCGGGAGCGGCTAGGTCTCTTCGGTCTCCGCCGCTTCCGGCTCGTCTCCCTCGTCCTCGCCCTCGACCGCGAACTCGTCGGGGGTGACCTGGTCGAGGAACTTCCGGAACTCGTCGACGATCTCCTCCTCGTTCACCTCGTCGCCCTCGAACTCGACCGCAGACTCCTCGATCACGTGGTCATCCGCGAAGATCGGCGCCTCGGCGCGCACGGCGAGCGCGATCGCGTCGGACGGGCGCGAGTCGACCTCGATCTCCGAACCGTTCTGCTGGATCGTGATACTGGCATAGAAGGTGTTGTCGCGAAGCTCGGTGACGGTGATCCGCGTCACCCGCGCTTCCAGTTCGGCGAGCATCGCGGTGACGAGGTCGTGGGTCATCGGACGCGGAGTCTCCTGGCCCTGAAGCTTCATCAGGATCGCCGCGGCCTCGGAGTGTCCGATCCAGATCGGCAGGAACTTGTTCCCGTCGGCGGTCTTCAGCAACACGATCGGCTGCTTGCCGACGATGTCGAAGCTGACGCCGTAGATGTGCATCTCGTGCATCGACCGGGCCTCTCGACTCATCTTAGCCAAGCGTCCGCGCGGCGCCTTCTCGATCACCGCCGGAAAGCCCCATGGGGGTGGGGCTCTGGCAGCATGGGCGATCGTGGATTCGAACCACGGACCTCCGCCTTATCAGAGCGGCGCTCTAACCGACTGAGCTAATCGCCCGCGCGCCGGCGGATTGTAGCGACGGCCGATGCCTCCGCCGCCGCGACCGACCTGGCGGGCGCGGCTCCCAGCGGCCTCTGAGGTGCGAGCGGGGCCAGGGAAGGGGGCTCACGGGGGAAACCGGCTGTTTCCCCCGTGCCTTTCGAGCGCCTCGGCCAGCTCCGCCAGCTCGTACTCGTCGGCGAAGAGCACCTCGAGGCGGCCGCGGGCGAGCCGTGTCGGCAGGCCGGTGATCCGCTCGGCAGCTCCCCGCACGCGGGCGGCGAGAGTCGGGTCGACCGGCGCGGCCTTCGTGCGCGGCTTCTGCTTCGCGCCCGCCCAGCGGGCCTTCTGCTCTGCCGCCCTGACCGACATCCCGGTCTTGACGATCTCGCGGGCGAGCCGGCGGCGGCCTTCCTGATCGGGTACGGCGAGCACAGCCCTGGCGTGCCCCTCGCTCAGCTCGCCGCGGCCGACGATCGCGAGCACATCGTCGGGGAGATCAAGCAGGCGCATGCGATTCGAGACCGCGGGCTTCGAGCGGCCGACGCGCTCCGAGACCTCGCCCAGAGAGAGTCCGAACTCGTCGATCAGCAACGCGCACGCACGGGCCTCCTCGACCGGCGACAGCTGCTCGCGGGCGACGTTCTCGACCAGGGCGAGCAGCATCGAGTCGCGGTCGCCGGCCTCGCGGACGAGCGCAGGCACGGTCGCCAGCCCCGCCTCGCGCGCCGCGCGCCAGCGCCGCTCGCCGGCGATCAGCTCCCAGCCGCCGGCCGGCCGGGGGCGGACGACGACCGGCTGGATCACCCCCTGGGCGCGCACCGAGTCGGCCAGGCCGTGGGCGGCCTCGGCGTCATGACGCTTGCGCGGCTGGCGCGGGTTCGGATGAATCGCATCGACGGGCAGCTGGGACAGCTCAGATGCGGCCGCGCCCCCCATCAGCACCTCCAGCCCACGGCCGAGTCCCCTCCGGCCCGGGCCGCGCGCCGGCGAATCAGGAACGCTCGACAAGCTCCATCGCCACCTTCCAGTACGCCTCGGCGCCGGCGGAGCGGCGGTCGTAGGCGATCGCAGGGAGTCCGTGGCTCGGCGCTTCGGCGAGCCGCACCGAGCGGGGGACCGACGTCTTGAAGACGAGGTCGCCGAGGTGTCGCCGGACCTCGGCATCGACGTCGGCGGAAAGTCGGGTGCGGCCGGTCATCGTCAGCAGCACGCCGGCGATCGCCAGGCGGGGATTCAGCCGGGCCTTGATGATGTCCACCGACCGGAGCAGCTGCGAGAGTCCCTCGAGCGCGTAGTACTCGGCCTGGACCGGAACCAGGACGCGGTCGGCGGCAGCCAGCGCGTTGACGGTCAGCGGACCGAGCGACGGCGGGCAGTCGAGGAAGACGAACGAGTAGCCGCCCGCCGCACCGGCGAGGGCCTCGGCGAGGAAGCGCTCGCCGTCGTCGCGCCGCGCAAGCTCCACGGTGGCGCCGGCGAGATCGGGCTTCGACGGGACGAGCCAGAGGTTCGCGAAGCGGGTCGGCCTGGCAAGGTCATCGAGCGGCGCGCCGTCGAGCAGGTCGTAGCTCGAGGTCCCGTTCGCGACCTCTCCGAGTCCGGAGGTCGCGTTTGCCTGCGGATCGAGATCGACGACGAGGGCGCGCTCCCCCGCCTCCGCCAGACAGGCGGCGAGGTTGACCGCGGTCGTCGTCTTGCCGACCCCGCCCTTCTGATTCGCGACCGCATAGACCCGCCCGACCACGCAGGCGACACTACCGGTCGATCCGGCCGGATCGACCGTCGCTACGCGAGCGGCCGCTTCCGGGCGATCCCCGGGCGGCGCGGGAACCCCGGCGGAGTGGCCTTCACCTTCGGCAGGACCAGCGCACCGGGATGGCGCTCGAGTAGTCCGCCGCCGAGCTGCGCGGCGACCGAGGCGACGGCGGTCGGGTCGGCGGTCGGGCCGACGAGCAGCACGACCGCACCGCCGACGGCGGCGAGCGGCAGGCACCATTCCGCCGCCACCGGCGGCGGGGCAAGCGCCTTCGCCACGACGGCGCCGAACCGGTCGGTCTCCTGCTCCTCGGCCCTGCCGCGCACCACGGAGACGTTGGGGAACGACCGGGAGACGGATTCGAGGAACGAGCACCTGCGCAGATTCGCCTCGATCAGCACGACCTCGCGGTCGGGCAGGGCGGCAGCCAGCGGGATCCCGGGCGCGCCCCCGCCGGAGCCGACGTCGGCGATCGGGCCAGGAAAGCGCTCCACGAGCGGCAGGGCCGCCAGGCTCTCGTCGAGGTGCACCCGCCGCGCCTCGGTCGGGTCGCCGATCGAGGTCAACCCCGGGGTCGCAACCAGCAGCTCGAGCCAGCGCTCGAGCCGGGAATCACTCCGCGTCGACGACGACGTAGCGGTAGGGCTCCTCGCCCTCGCTGCGTGTGCTCACATCCGGCTCGTCCTGCAGGCGCAGGTGCACGATCCGGCGCTCGACGGAGGACATCGGCTCGAGCTCGACCGGCTCGCCGGTGGCCTTCGCCCGCTCGGCGCTGCGCAGGGCGAGCGATTCGAGCGTTTCGCGGCGGCGCGAGCGGTAGCCCGCGGCATCGACGACCACATCCTTGCGATCGTCGCCGTAGCGGCGGTAGACGAGCGCGTTGGCGAGGTACTGGATCGCGTCGATCGTCTGTCCGTGGCGGCCGATCACCAGACCGAGATCGTCGCCGGCAAGCGAGACGGTCACCGTCTCGTCGTCCTCGACCACGTCGATCCGGCAGGGCACCCCGATCCCGGCGGTGATCCGCGCGAGCACCTCGCGCAGGTCGGCGGCGAGCTCGCTCTCGCCGACCGGGGAAGCGACGGCCGGCGACACCGGGACGGCGCCGGCCTCGGCCCTGGCCGTCACCTTGGCCGGCGCGTAGCCGACACCGAGAAGACCCCGCTCTCCCTCGGAGACGATCTCGAACTGGACCGCCGTCTTGTCCAGCCCCGGCGCCAGCCGCTCGAGCTCGCGCAGGGCGAGCCATTTCGCCTCGCCGACGGTCTCGCCGGTCGCCTCGACCTCGAGCGGGTCGGTCACCGGCCGCCCTTCTTCTTCTTTCGTTTCACCCGGCGCGGGGGTCCGGGTGCGACCGCAACCGCGACCTTCTCCTGCCCGGCCGCGGCCGGCTCCGGCTTCGCGTCCTTGGGTGGGGTCCTGGAGGTGCGCTTCGGCGGAGGCGCCGGCTTGGGCGCCATCCGGCGCGTGATGATCCCCTGGCCGACGGTCCACAGGTTCGTCGTCATCCAGTACATGAGCAGCCCGACCGGGAAGCGGGTGATCACCGGCACGAAGAAGACCGGCAGGACCATCAGCAGGATCCGCTGACTGCGCTGCGCGCTCGTGGACGCGAAGTAGCCGGAGGCGACCTGGCTGACGACGTAGACGACGAGCAGCAGGTAACCCGACCAGTGGGCGGTGATCTTGTCGGTGATGTTCGGGACGATGTGCAGCCAGCCGAGCTCCGAGGCAGGCGCGCTGATGTGCTTTTCGAAGTCCTTGAGAACGAAGTACAGAGCGAAGAAGATCGGCAGCTGGAAGACCATCGGCAGGCACGAGGCCGCCGGGTTGATGCTGTTCTCCTTGTAGAACTTCATCAGCTCTTCGTTCAGCCGCTGGCGGTCGCCCTTGTACTTCGTCTGGATCGCCTTCATCTCCGGCATGTGCGCCTGCATCGCCTGCATCGAGTGGATCTGCCTGACCATCAGCGGGACGAGCGCGACGCGGACGATCACGGTCAACCCGATGATCGACCAGCCCCAGGAGAGCCCGACCGGGTCGTGCAGGTGCTCGAGGATCCAGCGAAGGACGTTCTCGATCGGCGAGAGGATGCCGGCGACGATCATGCGCGCAGGCTCCCGGGATAGTCGACCCCGCCGCGGCTCCACGGGTTGCAGCGCAGCAGCCGCCAGAGCGTCTTCGCCGCACCCCGGACGATTCCGAACTCGCGGAACGCGAGCGAGGAGTACTGCGAGCAGGACGGGTGGTACTTGCAGGTGGGCATGCCGGCGATACCGGGGGAGGGAAAGAACGCACGGAGGCAGGCGCTGAGCGTCCTGGCGATCATGCGGAGGCCTTGCCGAGCACCTCGTCCACCCGCCGGCCGAGCCACTCGGAGTCATGGCTCTGCAGCGCATCGCGGAGCGCCGGCCGCGCGATCAGCACGTAGTCGCGGCCGGGGGGAAGCCCGGCCAGCCGCTCACGCCACGCTTCACGCAACCGGCGCTTCACCCGGTTCCGGTCGACCGCGCTGCCGGACCCCTTCGGCACGGCGATCCCGAGCCGCGAATCGCCGTCGTCGTCGCGCGGGAACCAGTAGAGGACGAGGAACCGGGTCGAGACCGAGCGGCCGCGACGGTAGACCGCATCGAAGTCTCGCGACCGGGAGAGGCGGTGGCGGCGTTCCACGATTCCGCGATTCCGCGCTCGATCGGCGTCAGGCGGACAGACGCTTCCGGCCCTTGGCACGGCGCCGCTTGAGGATCATGCGACCGGCGCGCGTGGACATGCGGGCGCGGAAGCCGTGCTTGCGCTTCCGCCTGCGCACGTTGGGCTGGTAGGTCCGCTTCACAAGGTCTCCGGAGCAAGAAGGAGGCGGCCGGCAGGGCCGCGGGTCGGCAGTATAGACGAGGTTCTGCGCACAAGTTGTCCACACGCCTCCTGTGGGCGGTCCGGCGGAGAAAAGCGCCCGCGCAGGAGCGGTTTCCCTCCCTTCCCGAAGGCCTCCGGCTCGGGTCTGTCCACACCTGTGGAAAGCGGTGTGGAAGCGGCCGAAATCCCTGCAAAACCGCTGTTTTTGGGGTCGCCATGTCTGCCGGGAAGGGGCATTGTGGGCGGTCCGAGACGTTGCTATGCTCGGCCCTCGCTGTCGTCGAGGAGGAGTTGGGCGGGGCGGGTGGAGCAACCGAATGAGCTGACTGCTGAGAGCCTCTGGACCGAGGTGGCCGGGCGGCTGAAGGAGGCTCTCAACGAGGCCACCTTCCGCACCTGGTTCAGCGAGGCCGAGGGCCGTGAGCTGACGGACGACACGTTCGTCCTTGCGGTGCCGAACGACTTCGCGCGCGAATGGATCGAGGGCCACTTTCTCGAATTGATGCGCGCCGCGATCCGCGATGCCACCGGTCAGCAGCGCAGGATCCAGCTGACCGTCGCCGAGACCGGCGAGGCGGACGACCCCAGCCAGGCGCCGGCGCAACGGACGAACGACTCGGGGCTGAACACGAAATACACCTTCGACCTGTTCGTGATCGGCTCGTCGAACCGGTTCGCCCACGCCGCCGCCCTCGCGGTCGCCGAAGCGCCGGCCCAGGCGTACAACCCCCTCTTCATCTACGGCGGAACCGGCCTGGGGAAGACGCACCTGCTCCAGGCGATCGGCCAGTACGTGTCCGAGCACCCCGGCGGCATGTCGGTGCGGTACGTGACGAGCGAATCGTTCGTCAACGACTTCATCAACTCGCTGCGCGACAAGCGCATCGAGGGCTTCAAGCAGCGCTACCGCAACTACGACGTCCTCCTGATCGACGACGTTCAGTTCTTCGAGGGCAAGGAGCGCTTCCAGGAGGAGTTCTTCCACACCTTCAACTCGCTCTACGAATCGGGCAGTCAGATCGTGCTCTCGTCCGACCGGCCGCCGAAGGAGATTGCGACGCTCGAAGCCCGCCTGCGGTCGCGGTTCGAGTGGGGGCTGATCACCGACATTCAGCCGCCCGACCTCGAGACGCGCATCGCGATCCTGCGCAAGAAGGTGAAGACCGACTCGATCCACATCGCCGACCCGCAGCTTCTGTCCTTCATCGCCGGCCGGATCTCGACCAACATCCGCGAGCTCGAAGGCGCGTTGACGAGGGTTGTCGCCTTCGCGTCGCTGACGGGCAACCCGATGACGGTCGACCTGGCCCAGAGCGTGCTCAAGGACGTGTTTCCGCAGGGCGAGGTCGCCCAGGTGACGATCGAGCGGATCCAGGAGGTCGTCTGCGACCGGTTCAGCCTCAGCCTGATCGAGCTCTGCAGTCACAAGCGGCCGCAGAACATCGTCTTCCCGAGGCAGGTCGCGATGTACCTCTCGCGCGAGCTGACCGACTCGTCGCTGCCGAAGATCGGCAAGCACTTCGGCGACCGCGACCACACAACCGTGCTGCACGCGAACACGAAGATTCAGAACATGATCCGAGCCGATCGCACGGTGTACAACCTTGTTCAGGAGTTGACCGCGCGGATCAAGCAGGTCCGCTGATTCTGTGGAGCACCGCGAGAGCTCGACCGCAGGCTGTTCAGAACCGCTCGTTCTCCACGGCGCCGGCCCACAGCGCAAACCGCCCGAGCGAGCCGCCGGCGGGCATCTTCCCCAACGTGCACAATCCCTATGTACTACGACTGAAAGATCTACATGAATACAACAGAAGCAGTTATCGCCTCGGGGCTGAAGGTCACCTGCTCGCGGGACGAGCTCGCGCAGAAGCTCGCCGTCGTCGGTCGTGGGGTTTCGACCCGGACGGCCGTTCAGATACTCGGCGGCGTCTTGCTGCGGGCCTCATCCGGGGCGGTCGAGCTTGCCGCCACCGACATGGAGTTGTCGCTCCGGACGCCGGTCGAAGCGCGCGTCGACGGGGAGGGCGCCGTCGTCGTTCCCGGCCGCCTGCTGGTCGACCTCTCGCGGCTTCTACCCACCGGCGAGGTCGAGCTCGAGTATCGCGACGACGAGAACGTGCTCAACGTTCGCTGCGGCCCGGCCGAGTACCGGCTGAACACCTACAGCGCCGAGGACTTCCCGAGGCTGCCCGAGATCACTGCTGCGGAGACCCACGAGATGAGTGCGGACGCACTGCTCGAGACGATCGAGTCGGTCGGCCGCGCGGTTTCGCGGGACGAGGCGCGCCCGGTCCTGACCGGGATCCTGGTTCGCTTCGCCGGCGGCAAGCTGGTGATGGCGGCAACCGACTCGTACCGCCTCGCCTACAAGGAGACGTCGGTCGAGAGCGCGGCGCCCGAGCTCGAGGCGATCATCCCGGCGCGGGCCCTCGAGGAGGTTCGCCGCCTGGCCACCGCGGGCGGCACGATCGAGCTCGGCGTCCAGGAGAACCAGGTTCTCTTCCGGGTGGGCGCGACCTGGCTGACCACCCGCCGGATCGAGGGCCAGTTTCCCAAGTTCGACGAGCTGCGACCGAAGGACTTCAAACACGAGGTCTCGCTCCCGCGGGAGGAGTTCCTCGAGGTCGTCCGCCGGACCTCGGTCATGGCTCATCGCAACTCCCCGTTGCGGCTGCGCTTCGCCGACGGCGAGGTGACGGTGTGGACGCAGACGCAGGACGTCGGCGAGGCACGGGAGGCGCTGCCGGCCCGCTTCGACGGCGACCCGCTCGAGATCGGGTTCAACGCCGAGTTCCTGCGCGACGGGATCGAGTCGGCGCCGGGCGAGGAGATGAGACTGCGGCTGATCGACCCGCTCCGGCCCGGATTGATTCAGGGCGCCGGGGACGACTTCTGGTACCTGATCATGCCGATTCGCCTGGCCGGCTGATCGCGGCGTCGGTCTTCTTGACGAACGTCCGCAGCTACGCGCGGCTCGAGCTCGCGCTCGAGCCGGGACTCGTGCTAGCGGTGGGGCCGAACGGTGCCGGGAAGACGAATCTGCTCGAGTCGCTGCACGTCGGGACGCAGGGGTTCTCGCCGCGTACCCGCTCCGACGCGGAGCTGATCCGCTTCGGGCAGCGAGCTGCGCGGATCAGGGTCGAGGGGGTCCGGGGCAAGACTCCGATCCGGATCGCGGTTGCGCTGTCCGTCGCGGAGGGCAAACGGGCGGAGCTGAACGGCGGCCGGCTCCGCGCGGCGGAGCAGCTGCGCAGCGAGATCGCCACGCTTGTCTTCACCCCCGACCGGCTGGCGATCGTCAAGGGTGGCCCGGCCGCGCGGCGAGCGTACTTCGATCGCGCGGCGGCGAGGCTGTTTCCCGCGCGCGCGGCCCTTCCGGCGAGCTACGCGGCCGCCCTCGCCCAGCGCAACGCGGGTCTGAAGCGAGGCGACCGCGGCGCGCTTGCGCCCTGGACCGAGCAGCTGGCGACGCTCGGCGCAGCGCTGGTCGAGCTGCGGATCGAGACGCTGCGGCTGCTCGACCCGCTCTTTGGCGCCACGGCGGCCTCGCTCGGCACCGAGTCTGCGCGGCTCGCCTACGAGGGTGACCCGCCGACCGTGGAAGCGCTCGAATCGCGGCTCGACCGCGACCTCGAACGCGGCTCGACCGGGCTCGGCCCCCACCTGCACGACATCTCGATCGCGGCCGCCGCCCGCGATCTGCGTGCGTTCGGGTCGCAGGGAGAGCAGCGGATCGCCGTCCTCGCCCTGCTCCTCGCCGAGGCCGACCTGATCGCAGAACGCAGCGGCGACCCGCCGCTCCTCCTGCTCGACGACGTCCTCTCCGAGCTCGATCCCGACCGCCGCCTGGCGCTGGTCGAGCACGTCCAGGGTCGCGGGCAGACGCTGATCACTGCGACCACGGCCGACGCGCTGCCCGGCGATCCGGCCCAGATCCTCCGCATCTCACCCGGAATCGCCGTCTAGCGGTGGAGCGCCTCGGCGGGGAGGTCAAGAAGGAGCTTTCCCGCTTCGGCGCTCCCGGCGGGATGCCAGAGGTGCTCGAGGCCTGGTCTGCTGCCGTCGGCGAGATGGTCGCCGCGAACGCCTGGCCCGCCCGGATCGCCCGGGACGGGACGCTGCACGTGAACACCTCATCTTCGTCGTGGGCGTTCGAGCTCGGACAGCTCGCCCCGGCGATCCTGGGCCGATTGCGCGAGAAGCTCGGCGAGAGTGTGCCGCAGGCGCTGCGATTCGCCCCCGGACACCTGCCGGAGGCCGCCTCGCCGACCGACCGCCCGGCACGCACGGAGACACCCCGCCCGAGTGCAGAAGCCCTGCAACGAGCGGCCGATCTGGCCTCCGGGATCGCCGACCCGGAGCTTCGAAAACGGGTCGCGAGAGCGGCTGCGCTGGGGCTCGCAGGGCTCCCGTCCGACATCCAGTTCTGATACACTTCCGGCAGCCCGCAAATCGCTGATTTGCAGGGCTTTTTCGATGACTGAGGCAGCTTACACCGCAAAGGACATCACGGTCCTCGAAGGGCTCGAGCCGGTCCGGCTCAGGCCGGGCATGTACATCGGTTCGACCGGCCAGCGCGGCCTCCACCAGCTGGTGTACGAGGTCGTCGACAACGCGGTCGACGAGGCGCTCGGCGGGCACAACGACTCGATCGTGGTCACGCTTCATCCGGACAACTCGGTCACGGTCGCCGACCGCGGTCGGGGGATCCCGGTCGACGTCGTCCGCGAGCAGGGTCGCCCCGCCCTCGAGGTCGTTCTGACGACGCTTCACGCCGGCGGAAAGTTCGGCGACGCGGGCTACAAGGTCTCGGGCGGCCTGCACGGGGTCGGCGTCTCCGTGGTCAACGCGCTCTCGGAATGGCTGGTCGCCGAGGTGCACCGCGACGGAAAGATCTGGCGGCAGGAGTTCGAGCGAGGGGTGCCCAGGGGCGACATGAGCGCGATCGGGGTCTCGCCCCAGACGGGGACGACGATCTCGTTTCTGCCCGACGCCGAGATCTTCGAGGAGCTGGAAGTCTCCGTCGAGACGCTCGCTCAGCGGCTCCGCGAGACGGCATTCCTGACGCGTGCCCTGCACATCGTCCTCGACGACCAGCGGGCCGACGGCCAGCGGGTCGAGTTCCACTACGAGGGCGGGATCCGCGACTTCGTCAGCCACGTGAACGCGGCGAAGGAGCCCGTCCACAAGCACATCATCTACCTCGAGGGCTCAGACGACCGCGGCCACGTCGAGGTGGCGATGCAGTGGAACGCGAAGTACGCGGAGTCGATCTTCTCCTTCGCCAACAACATCAACACGAGCGAGGGCGGCGCCCACCTCTCCGGCTTCAACGCTGCGCTGACGAGGACGCTGAACAAGTACGCGCGCGACAAGGGGCTGCTGAAGGAGAAGGAGGAGAACCTCGAGGGCGAGGACGTGCGCGAGGGGCTGGCGGCCGTGATCTCGGTGAAGCTCCAGGACCCCCAGTTCGAAGGGCAGACGAAGACGAAGCTCGGAAACCCGTGGGTACGCGGCTTCGTCGAGCAGGCGGTGAACGCCCGCCTCGCCGACTTCCTCGAAGAGAACCCGGGTGACGCGAAGCAGATCATGACGAAGGCGATCTCCGCGGCCCGCGCCCGGCTCGCTGCACGCAAGGCGCGCGACCTCACCCGCCGCAAGGGAGCGTTCGGCGGCGGCATGGCGAAGAAGTTCGCCGACTGCCAGATCCGCGACCCCGAGCTGACCGAGCTCTTCATCGTCGAGGGCGACTCGGCGGGAGGCTCGGCCAAGCAGGCGCGCGACAAGTCGAACCAGGCGATCCTGCCGCTGCGCGGAAAGATCATCAACTCGGAGAAGAACCGGATCCACAAGGTGCTCTCGAACACCGAGATCCAGTCGCTCGTCCAGGTGATCGGCTCCGGCATCGGCGACGAGTTCGACCTCGCCAAGCTGCGCTACAACCGCATCATCGTCATGACCGACGCCGACGTCGACGGCGCGCACATCCGCACGCTCGTGCTGACGTTCCTCTACCGGCACATGCCCGAGCTGTTCGACCGAGGCCACATCTACATCGCCGTTCCACCGCTCTACCTCGTCCGCCACGGAGGCGACCAGACGTATCTCGAGAAGGACTCCCAGCTCGAGGACCTGCTCGTCCGCGAGAAGTTCGGCGACCTCGAGATCGCCGCCCGGGACGGCGGGCAGATCAAGCTGACCGAGGCCCGATACGGCCGGATCCAGCGGGCGCTGACCGAGTTCGACGGCTGGTCGGCCCGGATGCGCTCCGACTGGGGACCGACCGCCGCCGACTTCGTCGTCGAGCACCGCCTGGTCGAGAGCGACGCGGTCACGCCGGCGGAGGCGGTCGAGGCGATCGCGAAGCGCGCGGCCAACGGATACACGCTCGAGGCGAAGACGGGCGGCGACGCGCTCGAGATCCGGTTGATCGAGACCGAGACGAGCGCCGCGACGACGATCCTGGTCCCGGCCGAGCTGCTTGCCTCGCCGGTGTACGCGAACGTGCGGAAGGCGTACGCGCGCGTCGCGGACGCGGTCGGCGGGCTCCCGCCGTTCTCCGTCCGCTTCGGCAAGCGCGAGGAAACGGCCGAGACCTTCGACGGTCTTCGCGAGCTTGCCCTCGAGCTCGCCAAGCAGGGTCTCCAGATCACCCGCTTCAAGGGGCTCGGCGAGATGAACGAGGACGAGCTCTGGAAGACGACCATGGATCCGGCGCGGAGGCTGCTGATCCGCGCCGACGTCGAGGACGCGTCCGCCGCCGACCTCTGGTTCTCGCGGTTGATGGGCGACCAGGTAGAGCCGCGACGCGAGTTCATCGAGACCAACGCCCGCGAGGTCAGGTTCCTGGACGTCTGATGTCGGAGCTGGTCCCACCCGCACACGGCAGCCGCGTCGAGCCGCGGGAGCTCGAGCAGGAGATCCGCTCCAGCTTCCTCGACTACGCGATGCACGTGATCGTCAGCCGCGCGCTGCCCGACGTGCGCGACGGGCTGAAGCCGGTGCACCGCCGGGTGGTCTACAGCATGTACGACAACGGGCTGCAGCCGAACCGGCCGACCCGCAAGTGCGCGCGTGTGGTCGGCGACGTGATGGGCTCGTACCACCCGCACGGCGACTCCGCGATCTACGAGGCGCTCGTACGGCTCGCGCAGCCGTTCTCGATGCGCTACCCGCTCGTCGAGGGGCAGGGCTACTTCGGCTCGGTGGACGGAGACTCCGCAGCCGCGATGCGCTACACCGAGTGCCGATTGTCACGAATGGCGACCGAGCTCGTCCGCGATCTCGACGCCGACACGGTCGACTTCGTGCCGAACTACGACGGCTCGCAGCGGGAGCCCTCGGTGCTGCCGTCCCGCTTCCCGAACCTGCTGGTCAACGGCTCCTCGGGGATCGCGGTCGGAATGGCGACGAACATGCCCCCGCACAACCTCGGCGAGGTCGTGGACGGGATCGTGGCGATGATCGATGACCCCTCGATCGACGTCGACCGGCTCTCCAGGCACATCAAGGGGCCCGACTTCCCGACCGGCGGGTCGATCGTCGGCCGCAGCGGGATCCGAGACGCGTACCGCTCCGGCCGCGGCCGTATCGTCGTCCGCGGACAGGCGCACATCGAGGAGCTCCGCGGCGGGAAGAGCGCGATCATCATCACCGAGCTGCCCTACGGTGTCCGCAAGGGCGGCGAGGGCGGCGTGATCGAGAAGATCGCCGAGCTCGTCGAGAGCAAGATCCTCACCGAGGTGCCGATGACCGACGACTCGCTCCAGGATCACTCGGACAAGTCGGGCATGCGGATCTACGTGGAGCTGAAGCGCGAGGCCGTTCCCCAGGTCGCGCTGAACAAGCTGTTCCGGCACACGTCGCTGCAAACTTCGTTCGGCTACAACGCGGTCGCGCTCGTCGACGGGGTACCGAGGACACTGTCGCTCGTCGAGCTGATCCGCCACTACCTCGACTTCCAGCGGCAGGTCGTCACCCGCCGGTCGAAGTACAGGCTGCGCAAGGACGAGGAGCGCGCGCACGTCCTCAAGGGCTATCTGATCGCGCTCGACTCACTCGACGCGGTGATCGCCCTGATCCGCGCCGCAGCCGACACCGACGTCGCCAGGGACGGGCTGATGAAGTCCTTCGAGCTGAGCGAGGTCCAGGCTCAGGCGATCCTCGATCTGCGGCTCGCCCGCCTGACCGGTCTCGCGCGCCGGGAGGTCGAGACCGAGTACGCGGACCTGCAGGAGCGGATCGCCGAGCTCCGCCAGCTGCTCGGCGACGAGGCGCGGATCGACGGCCTGATCAAGGAGGAGCTGCTCGAGGTCAAGACGATCTACGGGAAGGGCGACCAGCGCCGAACGGAGATCGTTGCCGACGAGGGAGAGCTCGAGCTCGAGGACATGATCGCGGAGGAGGACATGGTGATCGCGATCACCCGCTCCGGCTACATCAAGCGGCTGCCGGTCACGACCTACCGCGAGCAGCGCCGCGGCGGCAAGGGCGTGATGGGCATGGACCTGAAGGAGGACGACTACATCGAGCACCTGTTCGTCGCCTCGACGCACGACTACCTGCTCTTCTTCACCTCGGTCGGCAAGGTCTACCGGTTGAAGGTGCACGAGCTGCCGCTCGGATCACGCCAGTCGAAGGGCCGCGCGATCGTCAACCTGCTGCCCTTCCGCCAGGACGAGCTGATCCGCGCGGTCGTCCAGACGCGCAACTTCGAAGAGGTCGGCTTCCTCGTCTTCGCGACGAAGAAGGGGATGGTGAAGAAGACGAAGCTGGCCGAGTACAACACGCCGCTGAAGGCGGACGGGATCATCGCGATCAACCTGCGGGACGCCGACGAGCTGATCGGAGTGCGGCACTCGAGCGGCGACGACGACATCATGATCGTCTCGCGCAGCGGCCAGGCGATCCGCTTCCACGAGGCCGCCGCCCGGCCGATGGGCCGCGCGACCTCGGGCGTCCAGGGGATGCGCCTCCGCAAGGGCGACGAGGTAATCGAGCTGGCGACGACGCGCGACGACGACGACCTGCTCGTCGTCACCGACCAGGGCTACGGGAAGCGCACCCCCGTGCGCGACTACCCGCGCAAGGGCCGCGGCGGGCTGGGAGTGAAGACCGTGCAGCTGACCGGCGCGAAGGGGAAGCTCGCCGGCGCGCGCATCGTCCGGGACGGCTACCAGTTGATGCTGATCTCCACCGGCGGGACGGTGATCAAGATGGCGGTCGACGAGGTCAAGCGCCTCGGGCGCGCAACCCAGGGCGTGATCGTCATGCGCCTCGGCAAGGGCGAGAAGGTGTCGAGCATCGCGCCCGTGGTCGAATCCGCAAACGGCGAAGACGACGAGTCCGCCGAGGGCGACTCGCCGCCGCCTGCCGACGGCTGACCGCCGGCGCCGCGTTGCCGGTCAGTCGGCTTTCGGGTTCGACTTCCGGTCGAGGAACGGCGTGATCAGGTCGATCGGCGCCGGGAAGACGATCGTCGTCGCCTGCGACGAGCCGAGCTCGAGCAGGGTCTGGAGGTAGCGCAGCTGGAGCGCGATCGGGTGCTCCTCGATCACCAGCGCCGCGTCCTTGAGGCGTTCGGACGCCTGGAACTCGCCCTCCGCGTTGATCACCTTCGCGCGCCGCTCGCGCTCGGCTTCGGCCTGGCGGGCCATCGCGCGCTGCATCCCCGACGGGATCTCGACGTCCTTGACCTCGACGATCGACACCTTGATCCCCCACGGCGCGGTCGACTCGTCGATGATCGACTGGAGGATCGCGTTGATCTTGTCGCGCTCCGAGAGCAGCTCGTCGAGGAGGTGCTGGCCGAGCACCGAGCGCAGCGTCGTCTGGGCGATCTGCGAGGTCGCGACCATGAAGTTCTCGATCTGGACGATCGCCGCCTTCGGATCGACGATCCGGAAGTACGCGACCGCATTCACCCGCGCCGGCACGTTGTCCTTCGTGATCACCTCCTGCGGCGGGACGTTCAGCGTGATCGTCCGCAGGTCGACCTTGACCATGCGGTCGATGATCGGGATCAGCAGGAACAGGCCCGGCCCTTTCGGCGGGTCGAGGAGCCTGCCCAGCCGGAAGACCACCCCGCGCTCGTACTCCCGCGCGACCTTGATCGCCGAGAGCAGGAACAGGAGCAGGATGACGGCGACGGCTACGACGGCGACAACGGCTGCGGTCACGGTGCGGGTCTCCTTCCGGGCAGGTGTGAGTCGATCCTAGACGACGGGGGCGGGCGTGCCCGCCCGCCGGACGACGAGAGCGAGCCCCTCGATGCCGAGGACCTCGACTTCGTCTCCGGGCTCGACCGGTGCGCCGTCCTCGCCGTGCGCCTGCCACAGCTCGCCGTGCACGGCGACGAATCCGTCGCCTCGCACCTGGCCGTGCGCGCCGACGAGCGTGTGCGTGCCGACCTCGGCCGGCCGCCGGCGGATCTGGACGATCTTCGCGAGCGCGAGGGCGAAGAAGAGCGAGAAGCTTCCGGCGACGCTGAGGGCGACCGCCAGCGAGACCTGGTACGAGGATCCTGCGGGCTCGAACAGGAGTAACGAGCCGAAGACGAAGCAGGCGGCGCCGGCGAGCGTGAGCGCCCCGTGGCTGAACGCGAAGAACAGCTCGGTGATCCAGAAGGCGAACGCCGCGCCGATCAGCACCAGGCCCGCCCAGTTGATCGGCAGCACGTCGAGCCCGAAGAACGCGATCGCCAGACAGAGAATCCCAAAGGTCGCCGGGAAGATCAGCCCCGGATGCCACAGCTCGACGATGATCCCGAGCACACCGAGCGAGAGCATCAGCGCGATCAGATTCGGATCGATCAACGTGTCGAGGATGCGCTGCCAGATCGACATATGCACGGTGGTGATCTCGGCGCCGGCCGTGTGCAGGACGAAGCCCTTCGGCACCGTCTTCGTACCGTCGATCCTGTTCAGGAGCGCCGGGAGGCTCGGTGCGATGAAGTCGATCACGTTCATCCGCAGCGCCTCGTAGGCGGGCAGGTTCGAAGCCTTGCGCACCGCGTCGGCGGCCCACTGCACGTTTCGACCGTGGGTCTTCGCCAGCACCTGAAGCGATGCCGCCGCGTCGTTCACGACCTTCCGCCGCAGGTCGCTCTGGATGTTGCCCCCGCCGACGTCGATCGGCGTCGACGAGCCGATGTTGGTCTGGGGCGCCATCGCGAGAACGTCGGCCGCCTGACCGATCCAGACACCGGCCGACGCCGCCCGTGCGCCGTCGGGGGAGACGTACACGATCACCGGGATCTTCGACGCCAGCTCCTTCTTGTAGATCCGCCGCATCGACTCCGACAGGCCTCCCGGGGTGTCGAGCTCGATCGCCACCGCCGCGTACCCACCCTTGTTCGCGCGGTCGATCTGCCGGGTCAGGTACCCGGCCGTGACCGGGTTGATGTCGTTCTCGAGGACGACCGCGAGCACCCTCGGCGGAGCCGCCTGAGCTGTCGCCCCACCCAGCAGGGCGGCCGCGATCACGGCCACCAGGGCGACGAGTCCCCGCAGGAAAGCCGCTTTCACAGCCGTAAGGATTCTATCAAGGCGGTGTCTCCCGCTACCGGCCGCGGGCACACTTGCCGAAGACCCGATTGGATGAGAGTCCTCGTTGCCGCCACCCTCTGCCTGCTCGCCTTCCCTGCGGCTGCCCGGGCGGCGGCCGCGACGATCGCCTCCCGGGATCTCCCGCTCGGCGCGGTGCGGGCGCCGGCGGGTGTGGCGGCGCCGTCCCGCTTCGACCTGGTCGGCCTGCACTGGCAGGGCTCGGGTCGCGTCCTCTTCCGAACCCGCAGCATCGCGGGCCGCTGGACCGCGTGGCGGCCGTCCGCTCCGGAGGAAGAGGACCGTCCCGACCCCGGGGGTGCCGAGACCCGGCTGCGGCGCGGGTGGAGGCTCGGGAGCCCCTACTGGGTCGGTTCCTCGGATCGGATCGACTACCGAGTCACGGGCGACGTTCGCCGGCTCCGGGCCTGGTTTGTCTGGAGTCCGGTCGGCCGTTCCGTCACCAGAACGACGGCGATGGCGGGATCTCCGCGAATCGTCCCTCGGGTGTCTTGGCGGGCGGACGAGAGGATTCGGCGGACGGCTCCACGGTACGCGCCGGCGGTTCGCTTCGCCGTCGTCCACCACACGGCCGGCTCGAGCACCTACTCGCCCGCCGCCTCGGCGGCGATCGTCAGGGGGATCGAGCTGTACCACGTCCGGGGCAACGGCTGGAACGACATCGGCTACAACTTTCTGGTCGACAAGTACGGCCAGATCTTCGAGGGCCGCTACGGGGGAGCCGATCGCAACGTGATCGGCGCCCACGCCGAGGGATTCAACACCGGCTCGGTCGGGATCGCGCTGATCGGCAACTACGCGGCGACCAGGATCACGCCCGCCGCCGAAGCCGCCCTCGCGTCGCTGGTCTCGTGGCGACTCGACGTCGCGCATGTCGATCCGCTCGGCTTCGTCACGTGGACGTCCGGCGGGAACTCGAAGTACCCGCGGGGAACGCCGGTGCTGCTGCGGGCGATCTCCGGGCACCGCGACACGGGCTTCACGAGCTGTCCGGGCGCTGCGTTGTACGGCAGACTGCCCGACCTGGCACACGAGGCGGCCGCGATCGGCCTCCCGAAGCTGTACGAGCCGACCGTCCGCGGCGGCCTCGGTGGTCTCGTGCGCTTCGGCGGGCGGCTGTCCGCTCCCGGGCCGTGGGCGGTGACGGTGACGAGCCCCGCCGGCGAGGTGGTGGCGCGTGGGAGCGGGAGGGGAACGGTCGTCTCCTGGACGTGGAGCTCTGCCGGGGTCGCGCCCGGACGGTACAGGTGGACGATCGAAGGCGGACCCCGCACACGGCCTGCCGAGGGGACGATCGGCCGGGCTGTGGCTCCGCCGCCACCGCCGGCGCCGCCGCCGCCGGCGCCCGCCCCGATCCTGACCGGGCTCGCCCTCGACCCGGCCGTGATCTCGCCCGACGGCGACGGCATCGCCGACGCGACGACGATCTCGTACACGCTCGCCGCCCGAGGATCGGTGACGGCGATCGTCAAGGACGCAAGCGGCGCGGTTGTCGCCACGCTCTTCTCGGGCCAGCTTCAGGGTGCCCGCAGGCAGTCGTTCGCGTACGCGGCCGCCGGGCTTCCCGACGGCGCGTATCTGCTCGGGGTGTCGGTCGCCGGCGAGGACGGTCGAACCGGCCGGCTGGAGGCGCCGTTCTCGATCGACCGAACGCTGGCCGGGCTCTCCCTGACGACCGAGCTCCTCACTCCGAACGGGGACGGTTCCGACGATACGCTCGGGATCGGCTTCACGCTCGCCGTCGCCGCGGACGTGACCGTGCAGATCGAGCAGGCGGGGATCGCCGTCGCCACGGTGTCGGCGGGCTCCCTTCCGGCAGGCACGTCGCAGATCGTCTGGGACGGCGCGACCGCCGCCGGTCCGGCACCGAGCGGTGCCTACGACGCGGTCGTCCTCGTCAACGGCCCGTTCGGCCTGACGCGCCACGCGGCGGCGTTCACGGTCGACCGGCAATGACCATTTAGACTCAGGGAATGACGCCGGTCGCGCCCTTCGGCCGGGAGTTGATCGAGACGATCATCCCGCATCGCGACCCGTTCCTGTTCCTCGACGACGTCCTGGAGCTGGAGCCGGGAGTGCGGGTGGTGGCGCGCAAGCAGGTGCGCGGCGACGAGTGGTTCTTTCCCGGGCACTTTCCGGGCCGGCCGATCATGCCCGGCGTGATCGTGGTCGAGGCGCTGGCGCAGGCGGGCGCGATCGCAGCACTCTCCGTCGACGAGAACCGAGGCAAGATCGCGCTGTTCGCCGGGATCGACGCCGTGCGGTTCAAGCGGATCGTCGAGCCGGGCGACGAGCTGACCCTCGTCTGCGAGCTCGAGGCCGCGCGCGGACCTCTCGGGCGCGGTCGCGCCACCGCTCGGGTCGGCACCGAGCTCGCCGTTCGCGGGACGCTCACCTTTGCGACGGCGGACGCATGATCGGCAAGACCAACGGCTTCCCGGTCTCGATCACGGGGCTCGGTTGGCACGTACCCGAGCGGATCGTGACGAACGAGGAGCTGGCCCGACTCGTCGATACCTCCGACGAATGGATCCGCACCAGGACCGGCATCCTCGAGCGGCGCTTCGCCGCCGACGACGAGGCGCTGTCGGACATTTCGCTGCCCGCAGCGCGAGCGGCGCTCGAAGCCGCCGGAATCACCGCAAGAGACGTGGACCTGCTGATCGTCGCGACCGTCACTCCCGACATGGTCTTCCCGTCCACCGCGGCGATCGTCGCCGACCGGCTGGGCGCGGTCGGCGCCGGCGCCTATGACCTCGCGGCCGGCTGCACCGGTTTCGTGTACGGGCTCGTGCAGGCGTACGGCCTCGTCTCCAGCGGAATCAGCCGGCACGCGCTGGTGATCGGAGCTGACGTCCTCTCGAAGCTGATGAACTTCGACGACCGGACGACCTGTGTCCTGTTCGGCGACGGCGCCGGCGCGGTCGTGCTCGAACAGGTGACCGAGGGCGGATTCCTGGCCTTCGAGCTGGGCGCCGACGGCTCGGGCGGACCCGACCTTCACCTCCCGGCGGGTGGCTCGCGACTGCCGACGACCGCCGAGACCGTCGCCCGCGGACAGCACTATGTGCAGATGAACGGTCGCCAGGTCTTCAAGTTCGCCACACGGGTGCTGGTCAGCTCCGCGACGAACGTGCTCGCGGAGTGCGGGCTGACGGTCGAGGACGTCGACCTCTACGTTCCCCACCAGGCGAACGTCAGGATCATCGATTATGCCGTTGCAAAGCTCGGAGTCCCGGAGGACCGCGTGGTCGTGAATGTCGATCGGTACGGCAACACCTCGTCGGCGTCGATTCCGCTTGCGCTCGCGGAGGCGTTGGCAGAGGGCCGCGTCCACGGCGGCGACACGGTGCTGATGACCGGGATGGGAGCAGGGCTCACGTGGGGTTCGACTGTGCTGCGATGGACGGAGGCAAGATGACCAAGATCGCGTTCTGCTTCCCGGGCCAGGGCTCGCTCGGGCAGGGGATGGGACGGGAGATCGCCGAGGTCGTGCCGGAGGCGATGGCGGTCTTCGAGCGCGGCAGCGAGGCCTGCGGGCTCGACCTGAGGCGGCTCTGCTTCGACACGCCGGTGGAGGAGATCGTCGAGACCGAGGTGCAGCAGCCCGCGCTGGTCGCAACCAGCCTCGCGGTGCTCGCGGCGCTGCGCGCCCGTGGCCTCGAGCCCGACTACGTGATCGGCCATTCGGTCGGCGAGTTCGCTGCGCTGGCGGCGGCCGAGTCGCTCGGCGTCGAGGAGACGATTGCGCTCGTCCGTGAAAGGGGCCTGGCGATGGCCGCGGCGGTGAAAGAGCGGCCCGGCTCGATGGCGGCGATCCTCGGTCTCGACGACGAGGTCGTCGAGCGCCTCTGCCGCCACATCTTCGGCGTGTGGCCCGCCAACTACAACTGCCCGGGCCAGATCGTCGTTTCCGGCGAGAACGGGGCGGTGGACACCTGCTGCGCCCAGGCGGCGGAGCAGGGTGCGCGCCGTACCGTCAAGCTGAAGGTCTCGGGAGCGTTTCACTCCCCGCTCGTCGCTCGGGCGGCCGAGCGCCTGCGGCCTGCGATCGACGCCGTCAAGTTCGCCGAGCCGCAGGCGGCGTTCATGTCCACGGTCACGGCTCGCTTCGAGGAGGCACAGCGGATGGGCGCTCTGCTGGTCGACCAGCTCACAGCTCCGGTCCGGTTCACGCAGGCCGCGTCGGAGCTCGTCAAGGAGGGCGTGCGCACCTTTGTCGAGGTCGGACCGGGCAATGTGCTCTCCGGCCTCGTCAAGCGGATCGACCAGAGCGTGAAGGCGATCTCGGTGAACGACCTCAGCTCACTCGAGCGCGCCGAGGAGGCTATCGCCGCAGCATGAGCGCGCCGCCTGCCTTCTGCTCGCTCGAGGGCAAGCTCGCGCTCGTCACCGGCGCCTCGCGCGGGATCGGCCGCGCGATCGCGACGGAGCTGGCGCGGGCCGGAGCCGAGGTGGTCGTCGGGTACCGCAGCGGCGCCGGCCAGGCGGACGCGGTCGCCTCGGAGATCGGCGGCCGGGCGATCCAGGCCGACATCGCCGACCCGGAGCAGGCCGCGCGGCTCGTCGACGAGGCCGGCGATCTCGACATTCTCGTCAACAACGCGGGGCTCACCCGCGACGGCCTGATCGCCCGGATGTCGGACGAGGACTGGCGGACGGTGATCGACACGAATCTGGGCGGCGTCTTCCACACCTGCCGCGCGGCCGCGCGCGGAATGATGCGCCGCCGCTCCGGGGCGATCGTCAACCTCACCAGCGTGGTCGGGATCCACGGAAACCCGGGCCAGACGAACTATGCGGCCTCGAAGGCCGGGATCATCGGCTTCACGAAGTCGCTCGCGCGGGAGCTCGCCTCCCGCGGTGTCCGCGCCAACGCGGTTGCGCCCGGATACATCCAGACCGCCCTCACCGAGGTCCTCTCCGACGATGTTCAGCAGGCGATCCTCGCGAACACGCCGCTCGCCCGGCTGGGAACACCGGACGACGTCGCCGGGGCGGTACGCTTCCTCTGCTCCGACGAGGCGTCGTTCGTGACGGGCGAGGTGCTTCTCGTCGACGGGGGACTGGGAATGTGACCCCATTCTGCTGCGCAGGATGGTTAGGAGAAGCATGAAGGCGATCGGGACAACCAAGCCCTCTGACTACTGCTCGACCGACGGGAGGGAAGCGGCTTGAGCGCCAACGGGCGCCGCAGAGTCGTGATCACCGGGATCGGGGCGGTGACCCCGATCGGCAACGATGCCCAGACGTCGTGGCAGAACCTCGTATCGGGGATCTCCGGCGCCGCGCCGATCACGCAGTTCGACGCGACCGGCTACTTCGCCAACTTCGCCTGCGAGCTGAAGGATTTCAAGCCGACCGACTGGATCGACTACAAGACGGCGAGGCGGATGGATCGGTTCGCCCAGATGGTCGTCGCGGCGGCGAGACAGGCGGAGACGGATTCGGGCCTCGACATCTCGGCCGAGTCCGACCGGATCGGTGCGTCGATCGCCACCGGAATCGGCGGGCTGCAATCGTTCCAGGACTGCCATACGCAGCTTCGCGACCGCGGTCCGGACCGGGTGAACCCGTTCTCGATCCCCGCGATCATCCCGAACCTCGGCGCCGGCTGGGTGTCGATCGAGCTCGGCACCCGCGGCCCGCTGAGTGCGCAGTGCACCGCCTGTGCGGCGTCGAACATGGCGATCGGCGAAGGGGCGGACGCGATCCGGCTCGGCCGCGCCGACGTGATGTTCTGCGGCGGAACCGAGGCGCCGGTCACGGAGGTCGGCATCGCCGGGTTCGGCGCAATGCGCGCGCTCTCGCGGCGCAACGACGACCCGGAGCACGCGAGCCGCCCGTTCGACATCGAGCGCGACGGGTTCGTGATGGGGGAAGCCGGCGCGGTGCTGGTGCTCGAGGAGCTCGAGCGGGCGAAGGCCCGCGGGGCGAAGATCTACGCGGAGCTCGCCGGGTACGGAGTGTCGTCCGACGCGCAGCACATCACCGAGCCCGACCCCACCGGTGTGAACCCCGCGCGCGCGATGCAGATGGCGCTCGGCGACGCCGGGCTGGATGCGTCCGAGATCGATTACGTGAACGCACACGGAACGTCGACGCCGCTCGGCGACGCGAGCGAGACCCGCGTGATCAAGCTGGCGCTGGGTGAGGAGAACGCCCGCAAGACGCCGATCTCCTCGACGAAGGGCTCGACCGGGCATTGTCTCGGCGCGGCCGGCGCGGTCGAGGCGATCTTCTCGACGCTTGCGATCACGAACGGCGTGCTGCCGCCGACGATCAACTACGAGGTCGCCGATCCCGAGTGCGATCTCGACTACATCCCGAACGAGGCGCGCCCGGCGGACGTGCGCGTGGCGATGTCGAACTCGTTCGGCTTCGGCGGCCACAACGCGTCGATCGTGCTGAAGCGTTTCAGAGACTAGTGCCGAGAGCGTTCGGCAAGCTCGAGTCCCGACAGGTTGCTCGCGATGCCGGGCTCTTGCCCGGCGAGCACAAGGAGGGGGCGCGCGGGGGAACCACGGGTTCCCCCGCGTTGCGGTGGGTGACGTTCGACTGCTACGGGACGCTGATCGACTGGAACGGCGGGATCGGCGGCGAGCTCGGGCGGCTGTTCGGCTCCACGGCGGCGCCCCGGCTGCTCGCGCGCTACCACGAGGTCGAGCCTCGGATCCAGTCGGACGATCCCGAGCTGACCTATCGCGTCGTGCTCGGCCGCGCCCTCGAGCGGCTCGCGGAGGAGGAGGGCCTCGTGCTTGGAGACGGCGAGGCCGACGCGCTCGCCCGCTCGCTCCCGTCGTGGCGTCCGTTCCCCGAGGCGCCGGCCGCCCTCGCCGAGGCGCGGTCGCGCGGCTGGCGGCTCGCGATCCTCTCGAACACCGACCGCGACTTCATCGCCGCGTCCAAAGCGCAGCTCGGCGTGCCGTTCGACGAGACGATCGTCGCTTCGGAGATCGGATCGTACAAACCGGGCCACCGGCACTGGACCGAGTTCTTCGCGCGGACGCACGCCGACCGCGCCCGGCACGTCCACGTCGCCGCCAGTCTCTACCACGACGTCGCACCGGCCCGCGAGCTCGGCTTGCGGGCGGTCTGGGTGAACAGGCTCGGAGAGACCGCCGACCCGGCGCCGACCCGGGAGATCGGCGATCTCTCGGCGCTTGCGGACGTGCTCGACGAGCTGGTCGCGGCGTGAACCTCCCGGCCGGGTTCACCGTCCGGCCGGCGACGCCGGCCGACGCCGCCGCGGCGGCGGCGCTGTGGGCCGCCTTCGAGCGTGCCCATCTGCGGGAGCCCGACCAGATGGATGAGTCCGAGATTCTGGGGTGGTGGAGCCGTTTCCACCTTCCGGACGACTCGGCGCTCGTCTTCGGCCGCGCCGGCGACCTCGCGGCCTGCGCCACGCTGGACACGAGAGCTGAGGCCTCTCTCGATCTCGACGCCTGCGTTCATCCCGAGCAGGCAGGCCGCGGGCTCGGAGGCTTCCTGCTGGCGTGGGCCGAAGAGGAGGCTCGTGCCCGCGGTCGTGCTGCTGTGCGGACGGCGACGCTCACGGCCGACGCGGCGGCAACTGATCTGGTCGATTTCCGCGGCTTCGTCCCGGTCCGGCGCTTCTACCGCATGCTGATCGATCTGGACGCGCCTCCACCCGAGCCGGCGTTGCCCGGCGGCTTCGAGGTCTCGACCTTCGCCGCAGGGGACGAGGCGATCCTCCACGCTGTGATCGAGGAGGCGTTCGCCGATCACTGGGACCACCACGCCCGCGACCTCGACGACTGGCAGCGCACCGTCTTCGGCCAGAGCTGGTGGGATCCGTCGCTTGTCCACCTGATTCGCACGGACGGCGAGACCGTTGCAGCGGCGATCAACGCGATTCGCTTCGGCATGGGCTGGATCGGGACGCTCGGCACCCGCCCGGCCTGGCGAGGACGCGGCCTCGCCCGAGCCTTGCTCCTGACTGCGTTCGGGAAGCTCTACGCTCGCGGAGAGCGCCGCATCGGCCTCGCCGTCGACGCCGGCAACGAGACCGGGGCGACGCACCTGTACGAGCGCGCGGGCATGCGCGTGGCCTGGCAGGCCGATGTGTACGAGAAGCACGTGTAGCCTTCGGGCGTGTCGCGCCTGCGCGCGAAGTGCCCTCACTGCAAGACCCACACCGCGGTCGCGCTCGGGCCGGAGTACCAGTGCCATGTCTGCGGCAGCGAGTTCGCCGCGGGTCTGGTGCGCGTTCCCCGCGCCTGGGGCGACGGCGGCGAAGCGATGGCAGATGCGGCGGCGCTCGACCTCCCGTACCCGGAAGCGGCGGTCGTCGCCGAGGAGACGCTGGGGCACCAGACGCTCGTCCTAGCCTCCGAGTTGCCCGAGCGGCCGCTGATCCTCGGCGGCTGCTGCTGCTCGCACGTGGGCGCGGTCGAGGGCCTGGCCGCGCGCCACGGGCGTGTGGCGATCGTCTGGGTCGACGCGCACGGAGATCTGAACACGCCGGCGACTTCGGCGTCCGGAAACGCGTGGGGGATGCCGCTGCGGATGCTGCTCGACTCGGGAGCCGTCAATCCTCGCGACGTCGCGCTCGTCGGGGCACGCGATCTCGATCCGCCCGAGCGAGAGTTCATCCATGCGAGCGGCGTCCACACCGGGAAGCACGCAATCGCGCGCGCCCTCAGCGACGTGGACGGGGTGTACGCGGCGATCGACGCCGACGGTCTCGACGAGAGCGAGGTCGGCTCGTTCATGCCCGTTCCGGGGGGCATCCGGGTCGCCGACGCCGAGCAGCTGCTGCGCGAGATCGCACGCGAGGCGACCGTCGTCGGCGCCGGGCTCACCGGCCTGCTGCCGGAGCCGCGGAACCTCGAGCCGGCGACGCGACTGTGCGCGGCCCTCGGCCTGTAGCCGCCCGCGGGCGAGGGCCGGTCTAAGATCACGGGCCATGGCGCAAAGTCGCATCGACGTCTCGATCGAGCACAAGGACGCACCCGGTGCCGAGCCACAAGCAGAGAGGCGGCACCCGAACACCTGCCCGGCTTGCGGGTCGCACTATCGCGAGGACGAGCTCGACCGGCATCTGGGTGTCTGTCCGCAGTGCGGGCACCACTTCCCGCTGACCGCCCGTGAACGGATCGCCCAGCTGGCCGACTCCGCGTCGTTCGTCGAGGAGGAAGCCGATCTGCGTTCGACCGACGCCCTCGGCTTCTTCGACGTACGGGCCTATACCGAGCGGCTCGCCGAGGCCGAGCTCAAGACCGGTCAGGGGGACGCGATCGCGATCGGGCGAGCCGAGATCGAAGGCGAGCCCTGCCAGCTGTCGGTGATGGACTTCGGGTTCATGGGCGGCTCGATGGGTAGCGTCGTGGGCGAAAAGTTTGCGCGCGCCTGCGAGCTGGCGGGCGAGCGGCAGGTGCCGCTCGTATCGGTGACCGCCTCGGGAGGTGCCCGCATGCAGGAGGGGATCCTCTCGCTGATGCAGATGCCGAAGACGGTGTGCGCGGTCGAGGACCTTCACGACGCGCGCTGTGCGCTGATCAACATCTTCAGCCATCCGACGACGGCCGGGGTCCTCGCCAGCTTCGCGAGTCTGGGCGACGTGACGATTGCCGAGCCGGGTGCGCTGATCTCGTTCACGGGGCCGCGCGTCGTCCAGCAGACAACGCGCGAGAAGCTGCCCGAGGGGTTCGGCTTGGCCGAGTCGAACCTGCGCTTCGGCCACCTCGACGCGATCGTCCAGCGGGCGGGGCTGCGCCCTTACGTCGGCAGGCTTCTGCGGCTCTTCGGCAATGGCAGGTGAGGCCGAGCGGCGGCTGCGGGAGCAGCTGAGCCGGCTCAGGAACGTCTCGCTGCTGGGCGGCGCCAAGCTCTCGGGTGAGCTCGAGCGGCTTCAGCGCCAGCTCGAGAAGCTCGAGTCCGAGCCGACCGACGAGGAGATCTGGCGGTCGGTCGAGCTCGCACGCCATGCCGGGCGCCCCTATACGCTCGACTACGTCCAGCGGATGCTCGAGGACTGGGTCGAGCTTCACGGCGACCGTGGCCGGGCGGACGACGGTGCGATGGTGACCGGCATGGGCCGCTTCGACGGCCGGACGGTGGTGCTGGTCGGGCAGCAAAAGGGCCGTGACATCCAGGAGCGCACGAAGCGGCAGTTCGGGATGCCGTATCCCGAGGGGTACCGCAAGGCGATGCGCGCGATGGAGCTCGCCGACCGCCAGGGCTTCCCGGTGATCAGCCTGGTCGACACGCCCGGCGCCTACCCGGGAGTCGCCGCAGAGCAGCACGGCCAGGGTGGGACGATCGCCCAGTCCCAGGCGCTGATGGCGCGGTTGCGCGTGCCGATCGTCGCCTGCGTGATCGGAGAGGGCGGCTCGGGCGGAGCGATCGCGATCGCGCTGGCCGACCGCGTGCTGATGCAGGAGAACGCGATCTACTCGGTGATCTCGCCGGAGGGCTGCGCCGCGATCCTGTGGCGCGACGCCGGTGAGGCGAGAAAGGCGGCGGCGGCGTTCAAACCCGACGCTGCTCACTGCCTCGAGCTCGGCGTGATCGACGGGATCGTCCCGGAGCCGCCGGGCGGCGCCCAGAACGACTGGAAGGAGGCGGCCAGATTGCTCCGGGACTCGCTGACGAGCGCGCTGGACGACCTCGAAGGGGTTTCCGGCGACGAGCTGGTCCGCTCGCGGCGGGCGAAGTTCCGCGGGATGGGCGTCTTCGCCTAACTATCTCGGTTTTCCGGGGATATTCCACACTCTCCACAGGCTTGTCCCCGGTCTCGAACACCGCTTGTTCACCGTGCCGCAACCTCTGGGAAGCACGAAACAGCCCCGTTTCGGCGAAACCGGGTGTTGTCAGGGCTGCCTTTGAGGCAAGGTAGCGGGATGGCCCGCGACGAGCTTGCCGACTACCGGCGGAAGCGCGACCCGCGCCGGACGCCGGAGCCGTTCAAGTCGCGCCGGCGCGGACGCCGACCGATCTTCGTCGTCCAGCGGCACGAGTCTCGGCGCCTTCACTACGACTTCCGGCTGGAGCGGGACGGTGTGCTGGCCAGCTGGGCGGTGCCGAAAGGCGTGCCGCTCGAGGTCGGCCAGCGCGCGCTGGCGGTGCACGTCGAGGATCACCCGCTCTCCTACGCCGACTTCGAGGGCGAGATCCCGAAGGGCGAGTACGGGGCGGGAACGGTCGAGCTCTGGGATCGCGGCACGTACGAGCTCGTCGAGGAGAAGGCAGACGGCGGCCTGACCGTCCGGCTCGACGGCGAGCGCCTGCAGGGCCTGTGGACGCTCGTAGCGGCGAAGCTCGACGGCGATCCGAAGAACTGGCTGATCCTGCGCAAGCACGATGCCGAGGCGGGTGAGCGCGGGCCGGCCGAGTACGAGCCGATGCTCGCCACCCTCGCGAAGGACGTGCCGTCCGGTCCGGGCTGGCTCTACGAGGTGAAGTGGGACGGATATCGCGCGGTCGCGTACCTGCGCGGCGGCGAGGCGAGGCTCGTCAGCCGCAACGGCAACGACCTGACCGGCCGCTTCCCGACCGTCGCCGGGGAGCTGGCGAAGGCGGTCAAGACACCCGACTGCGTGCTGGACGGCGAAGTCTGCGCGCTCGACGAGCAGGGCCGTCCCAGCTTCTCGGCGATGCAGCAGGCCGATCCGCGCACGCCGATCGTCTACGAGCTCTTCGACCTGCTCGAGGTCGAGTGCGAGCCCCTCGTCGAGCGGTCGCTGATCGAGCGGCGGAAGCGCCTCGCGCAGCTGCTCGACCCGCGGAACCCGGTCGTTCGACTGTCCGAGACGTTCGAGGACGGGGCGAGCCTGTACGACGCGGCGGTCGAGCAGGGCCTGGAGGGCGTGATCGCAAAGCGCGCCGACTCGCCTTACCGGCAGGGCAGGCGGACCCGCGACTGGCTGAAGGTGAAGACGCACGGCCGCCAGGAGTTCGTCGTCGCCGGGTACACCAAAGGCCAGGGACGTCGCTCGGGGCGGTTCGGATCGCTGGTGCTCGGCGTCCGCCGCGGCGGCGAGCTCGAGTACGTCGGCAACTGCGGCACCGGCTTCACCGACCGGGACATCGACGAGCTGCTCGCACGGCTTCGCCCGCTCGAGCAGAAGGAATCTCCGTTCGGAGTGGCCCCGAAGATGCCGAAGGTGCGCAGCGCAGATGTCGTCTGGACGAGGCCCGAGCTCGTCTGCGAGGTCGAGTTCGTCGAGTGGACACACGACGGACGGCTGCGTGCACCGTCGTTCCGGGGCCTCCGCGACGACAAGCCGGCGCGGCAGGTGCACCGCGAGGAGCCGCTCGGCACCGAGGTTCGCAGGGGCAAGCGGGTGCTCGAGCTCTCGAACCTCGACAAGGTGTTCTGGCCCGATGAGCGGATCACGAAGGGCGACCTGCTCGCCTACTACCGTGCCGTCGCCCCGGTGCTGGTCCCCCATCTGCGCGATCGGCCGTTCACGCTCAAGCGCTATCCCGACGGGATCGAGGGTCAGCACTTCTTCCAGAAGGACGCGCCTGCCCACATGCCCGAATGGATCCCGACTCGCGAGTTCACGGTCTCGACGAGGGAGTCGCCGCGCCGCACCCGCACGATCCGCGTACCGCTCGTCAACGACGAGCTGGCCCTGCTCTGGATGGTGAACATGGGTTGCATCGACCTGAACACGTGGTACTCGCGCGTGGACAAGCCGGAGCGGCCCGACTTCGTGCTCTTCGACCTCGACCCCGCGGCCGACGCCGGCTTTCCCGAGACGATCCAGGTTGCGCTGCTCGTCAAGGAGGTGCTCGACGTGCTCGGGCTGACCGGCTTCGCGAAGACCAGCGGCAGCAAGGGGATGCACGTGCTCGTTCCGATCGAGCGGCGGCACACGTACGAGGAGACGCGCGAGTTCGCCGAGATCGTCGCCGGCACGCTCGCCCGAACGCATCGCGGCCTCGTCACCACCGAATGGACGAAGGCAAAGCGGCGCGGGGTGCTGATCGACGCGAATCAGAACGGTGAGGGAAAGACGATCGCGTCGGTCTACTCGGTGCGGCCGCGGCCGGAGGCGCCTGTCTCGACGCCGCTTCGCTGGGACGAGGTGCGGGAGGGACTCGACCCGGCGGCATTCACGATCGACGTGGTGCTCGGCCGGGTCGAGCGGCACGGTGACCTGTTCGAGGGGGTGCTTGCGACTCGACAGCGCCTCGGAGCGGCCCTAAAGTCGATCCGGTGAAGCTCGCGGAGCTGGTTGCCGAGCTGGACGCCTATTTCCGCGTCCCCGACGTCCGCGGCGATGACTGGTCGGAGACGATGACGCGCGTCTATCCGGAGCCGTACTGGCGGGAGTACGCCGAGCCCGGCTGGGAGGAGCGCTGGAACGGGCTGGCCGTGCGCGGCGCCGGCGAGGTCGAGCGGGCGGCGACGTGCGTCTTCCCGAGCGACCGGATCGTCGCGTCACTCGAGCCGGAGACCTTTCTGTTCACCGAGCACCCGGTCGACTTCGCAGACGAGCCGGGGTTCTTGCCCTTGTCGCACGAGACCTACGAGACGATGCGGGAGCGCGGAGTCAGCCTCTACAACGTGCACGCGCCGCTCGACATGCACCCGGAGATGTCGCCGTCGCGCCTGTGCGCCGAGGGCGTCCGGCTCGAGGGGCTGGAGGAGTACTTCCCGATCTGCGAGGGGATTCCCGGTGGGGCCGCGGTGATCGGCGAGAGCCCCCTGGGCGTCGAGGGCCTCGCGGACGCGCTCCGCTCCTATCTCGGTGCGGAGATCAAGGTGCACGTGCTGACGCGACCACGCAACGAGGCGGGACGGGTGGCGGTGGTCGCGGGCGGCGGAGCGGTCGTCGAGATGCTCGAAGCGTCGCTCGAGCGCGGCTGCCAGACCTACGTCACCGGCAATGGTGACCGGCCCCCGTTTGTCGGTCCAGTCGTTATGAGAGTCGGGTTGTCGTCTCCTTCGGGTTGTTGGTCAGGGTAGCGGCGTAGGCGGCTGGGGGTTTCCAGCCGAGGCTGCTGTGGGGCCGCTTGTGGTTGTAGATGTCTTTCCAGTCATTTATGACCGTTCGTGCCTCGAGCACGGAGTCGAACGCCTCGACGGAGAGGACTTCGTCGCGGACGCGGGAGCCGAACGATTCGACGAACGGGTTCTGCCAGGGCGAGCCGGGTTCGATGAAGCTGCGGCCGCTGCCGCCGAGGCGGCACCAGTCGCGGACGGCGTTGGCGGTCATCTCGGGGCCGTTGTCCATCCGCACGAGATCCGGGGCGGCGCCACGCTCGCGGACGATCTGGTCGAGCACCCGGACGGCGTGGTCGGCGTCGATTGAGCGCGCGACCCGGATCGCCAAGGCCTCGCGGGTGTGCTCGTCGACGACGTGGAGCAGCTTCAGCGTGCGGCCGTCGGTTGTGGTGTCGAACTGGAAGTCGAGCGCCCAGACGTGATTGGGGCGCTCGGCCCGCAGCCGCTTCGCCGGGACGGTCGACTCGCCCAGCCGTTGGCGCTTGCGCTTGCGCTGGGGCACGCGCAGCCCCTCTTCCCGCCAGAGCCGCTGGATCTTCTTGCGGTTCACCACCCAGCCCTCCTCTCGCACGGCGCCCCAGGCGAGCCGGTAGCCCCAACGGGGATGCTCCGCCGAGAGCTTCCGCAGCCGCTCCCGCAGCGCGTCGTCGCGCTCACCGCCTCGCTCAGGCTGGTGGCGCTGGGTCGAGCGGTGCTGCCCCGCGATCTGGCACGCCCGCCGCTCAGACAGTCCGAACCGCTCGACGATCATCCGAACGGCATCGCGTCTGCGGGGCGGGCTCAGAAGTTTCCCCTCGCGATCTCCTTCAGCGCCTGGTTCTCGAGCAGCTGATCGGCCACGATCCGCTTCAGCCGGCTGTTCTCCTTCTCGAGCTCCTTCAGCCGCTTCGCGTCGTTAGCCTTCAAGCCACCGTACTGCAGCCGCCAACGGTGCAGCGTCTGCTCCGACACCTCGAGCTGCTTCGCCACCAGCGCGACCTCCTCGCCCTTGCCGAGCAGCCGGTCGGCCTCGCGCAACTTCCTGATGATCTGCTCCGGCGAATGCCGGCGCCTCACATGCTGTCCCATCGCTCTGATTGTCCTCCTTGCCCGACACCGGGCAGTAAGACTCTCAATGCGACCGGACCGACCTCAGGGGGTCACGCCAATGCGGCGACGACCTGCCGGCTCGACTTCGTCCAGGACGAGGTGCGCGCCTTCCGCGAGCGTGCGGATGCCGCCGGGGTGACGCTGATCGACGCGATGCACTACGGGATGGAAAAGCCGCCGCAGCTGGCGATGGCCGAGTGGCTCCGGAAGAGGGGCCTCGCTGCCGAGTTCGTGCCCGACGGGCCGAAGTAGGCCGCGGACTAGGGGTGCGCAAGCATCCGTTCGAGCAGGGCGAGAGCGCCCGCCTTGTCGAGCATGTCGTTCAGGTTGCCGCACTTCGGCGACTGGACGCATGACGGGCAGCCGCGCTCGCAGGGGCAGCCCGCGAGCAGCCTGGCCGTATCCTCGACCCAGCCCTCAAACGCCTCGAAGCCGCGGGCGGTGATTCCGACGCCGCCCGGGTGTCCGTCGTAGACGAAGATCGTCGGTCGCCCCGTCTGGAAGTGGACGTTCGTCGACAGGCCGCCGATGTCCCAGCGGTCGCACATCGCCCACAGGGGCAGCAGCGCGATCAGCGCATGCTCGGCCGCGTGCAGGCTGCCGAGCAGCTTCGGCATCTGCGCGATCCCCTCAAGCATCGCCGGCTCGGGGCAGAACCAGATCGCCTCGGTCTCGAAGGTCGTCTCCGGCAGGTCGAGCGCGACCAGATCGAGGGTCGCCTGGGTCGAGATCGACTTCACCTGGTAGGCGACGACCTGCTCGGTGACGGAGACCCTGCCCCAGGAGAGCTCGAGCCCGAGACGCGGCTCGACGCGCTCCGGCGACTCGATCGCCGTGGTCGTGTCCTTCTTCACCTGCGTGTACAGGTCGCCGGCGAACGGCGCGACGAGGGCGTGCCGGGCGCCTAGGAGGGTTTGGCGAAATAGTGACTTCCTCCTAGTTTCGTAACCGGGGACTCCGGTTCTACTTGCAGTTGCGCTAGTATCCTTCGATCTGGCATGATGCGAGCAGCGACGAACAGGAGTCCCATGGATGCAGACAAGCTCAACGAGGTTCTCCACCCACTCCGGGCGGAACTGGCGGAAGCGCGCCGTCGTGCTGACAATGCGGCGGCTGAGGTTGCGGCGCTTGAACGCGCGATCGAGGGCATCGAGTTCTTGATCCGCCCCGGCGGTCTGCAACCCCGCCTTCCTTTCAATGCTGACGCGAACGGTGCTCCTGCTGCCGACGAGGCTATCCCTCGCGGTAAGGAAGCTGTCCGGCGCGTGCTGATGGAGACGACACGGCCGGTGAAGGCGAACATCGTCGTCAAGAGGGTGATCGAGCGCGGCTGGATCGACCCGGAAGCCAAGAACCCGCAGGCAGCCATTCGGGTTGCGCTTAGACGGCTTGCCGAAACCGACGAAGTCGAGAAGGTCAGCACTGGTATGTACCTCTACCGCGGAGGTGAGCACAAAGACTGAGGCTGAAGCCTCAAAGAGACCCGGCCGGAGCGTTGGAGCTTGCAGGGCGCCGCCGCGTTCCGGCCGGGCTACACAAGCGGGGCCAAACGTAGGTTCCGGGAGGGCCTTACATCCTACCCCGGGTCGGTGCGATTCCCGACTGGCTCCACTTATGCCTCCTTCTACATGAATCCTAGTGTACCTGCCAATGCTAAGTGGCTTTGGAGTGCATTGGCGGTTGCCTGTGTTTTGTTGACAATCTCGACTATCACATGAATAGCTGCTACCGCGAATAGGACTGGTTCCGTCCGATGCCAAGGTTACACTTTTACTTGTTAGTTCAAAAGAAATGCCCCCGCGAAGTGGCAACTTCCGGGGGCGTGTCCATCCGAAGGGTAAGTTCGAATGGCATCTGGCAAGGTAGCGCGTCGCACGGCTGTTGGCGACGTAGCAGCACTTCTCGACTCGCCCGAAGTGACAGCCCTGATCGAGGCGCTCACGCCGCAGGGTCGCGGTCGTAAGGGCTTCGGCCCTCGCGCGCTTGTCGGCGCTTGCCTTGTCAAAGCTCTGTTCGCGCTCCCGACGTGGACGCGGGTAGCTGCGCTGATCGCGGAGCATCCCGGCCTGCAAGACGCTCTCGGAGGCTCTCCGAGCGTGTGGGCGTGCTACCGCTTCACGGTCAAGCTCCGCGAGGACCAGCCCGCACTCGCTGACTGCCTCGACCGCGTTTCGGCCGCGCTGCAAGCCGCGCTCCCCGAGTACGGCTCCACGGTCGCCATCGACGCGAGCGACCTCCCCGCGTTCGCGAACGGGCAACGATACGTCTACGCAGGAGGACCGGAACGCGAGCGCTTCTCTGACCCGGACGCCTCCTGGGGGCACCGCTCGGCCGTTTCGACTCGCTCGGCAGGGTCGTTCTACGGGTACAAGATCCATGCCGCCGTCTGCGCCCGCACTGATCTTCCGGTCGCGTGGCGGATCGAGACTGCGAAGCGGAATGAGTCTCTGTTCGTCGCCCCGCTCCTGGACGCCGCCCGCGATCGCGGCATCCACCCGGAAGTCTGCATCGCCGACAAGGGGTACGACCACAGCCGGGTCTACGACGAATGCCGCGATCGCGAGTGTCTCCCGATCATCTGTCTGCGGAAGGGACGCCCGATCCCGCTCAGCCCGGTTCCGCACGGGTCGGACGAATGGAAACGGATCTACCGGCAGCGCGGGGCGGTCGAGCGCGAGTTCGGCCGGTTGAAGCACGACTACGGGCTTTCCCCGCTCCGCGTGCGCGGGCTGGCGAAGGTGCAGCTTCATGCCGACCTCACGATCCTCGCCCGCCTCGCTCAAGCCCTCGCCCGAGCAAGGTCAGTAGCACTCGCGGCATAGACCTGAGAGGATGTCGCGCGTGGAACGCGGCCCTCTTGAAAGACAGATCGAGGAGACGGTCAGCATCCAACTGCCGGAGGGTCAGATGTCGACGAACGAGTTCGTCCTTGCCCTCGCAACCTACATCGAGCAGGTCTACAACGCAGTCAAGTTGCTTGCGCGTGAGATAGACAACCTCAACCGCGCCACTCCGCCCCCTGCGGCGGAGTGATACCCGGTAACGGCTGCCGTCAACCTGGACAACGAACGGGCGGGTCACGGATCAGCCGCCCTTGTCCCTGTTATTTCGCCAAACCCTCCTAGGTCGAGCTCTGCCACGCGGTAGGCCCGGCCGAGGTGGAGGTAGACCGCGCCGTCGTGGACGGTCGAGTAGGCGCGTTCGCGCTCGACCAGGCCGAGCACCGACCCGGTGGTCGTGTCGACGATCGAGAACGAGTCCGGGCTGGTCGAGCGGAGCGGGATGCGCGCGGCCGGGTAGTCACGGCCCGCCCAGACGTAGCCGGCCGGGGTATGCCGCAGCTCGGGCAGCAGGGCGGCCCGGGCGAGAGCCGCGTCGCCGAGGATCTCCCGGTCGCCGTCGTCGATCGGCGCCTCGAAGGCCGCGGCGCGAACGTGGCCGTCGAGGACGCGCGGGTTTGCGTGGTCGAGGATCGCCGCTTCGACGCGGCGTCCGAGGAGCGTCTCGGGCTCGCGCATGAAGTACTGGTCGAGTGCGTCCTCGGTGGCAATCAGCACGGCGAGCCCATGCCCCCGCCGGCCGGCCCGCCCCCACTGCTGGCGCAGGCTCGCGACCGTCCCGGGGAAGCCGGTCGAGATCACGCAGTCGAGCAGGCCGATGTCGATGCCGAGCTCGAGCGCATCCGTCGCCGCCACGCCGAGCAGCTCGCCGGCGGCGAGGCGTCCCTCGATCTCGCGGCGCTGGGCCGGCGTGTAGCCGGCGCGGTAGGGCGACAGCCTGTCGGCGTACTCGCGCCCGAGCCGGTCGGCGGTGAACCGGTGGATCAGCTCGGCCGACTTGCGGCTCTTCGCGAAGCAGAGCGTGCGCAGTCCTCGGGAGACGAGC
Organism: uncultured Actinomycetes bacterium; assembly: GCA_963803325.1. Taxonomy (GTDB): domain Bacteria; phylum Actinomycetota; class Thermoleophilia; order Gaiellales; family Gaiellaceae; genus DATBLE01. The sequence goes on from CAWDLU010000002.1 coordinate 151,838, forward strand.
TCGGCCATCAGCTTCGATGCCTCGCCGAGCGCGCTGGCGCGCAGGCCGAGCTCCTCGTCGATCAACGGCGGATTCCAGAGCGCGATCGTCCGCTCGGCCCGCGGCGCGGCGTCGTCGCCGATCACGGTCACGCCGAGCCCGAGCAGCGACTCGGCCAGCCCGCCGGGGTTCGAGATCGTCGCCGAGGCGAGCAGGAACTGCGGGTCGGCGCCGTAGATTCGCGCGATCCGCCGGAGTCGCCGCAGGACGTTCCCTACGTGCGAGCCGAACACGCCGCGGTAGACGTGCGCCTCGTCGACGACCACGTAGGCGAGGTTCGCCAGCACGTCGCCCCAGCGGTCGTGGTGGGGGAGCACTCCGACGTGGAGCATGTCCGGGTTCGAGAGGATCAGATTCGACCACTTGCGGATCTGCCAGCGGCGCTCGGCCTCGGTGTCGCCGTCGTAGATCGCGGGGCGAACGCGCGGCACCTTCAGGGAGGTGAGCGACCGGAGCTGATCCTGGGCGAGCGCCTTGGTCGGGTAGAGGTAGATCGCCCGCCTCTTCGGCTGGCGCGCGAGCGCGTCGAGCACGGGCAGGTTGAAGGCGAGCGACTTGCCGCTCGCGGTGCCGGTGGTGACGACGAGGTGCTCCCCGCGTGCCGCCGCCTCCCACGCCTCGGCCTGGTGCTCGTAGAGCTCGTCCATGCCCTGCGCCTCCAGCGCGCTGCGCACCTTCGGGTGCAGCCCGTCGGGAAACGGTGCCGTGCGAGCCTCGCGGGCGCGGGCTCACCGCCGAGGTAGGCGATCTCCTCACCGGTGAGGACCCCGTCCCAGAGCGATGTTCCGATCGCTGTCTCCACGTCACTCAAAGGCGCAGTGCACCCAATCAAAGAGGCGAGGGAGCGCTCGTAGCCGATTTCGGTTCTCACCAAACTCCGGGTGCAGGTGCCGACCAATAACGACGACGCCTACGGTGCCGGCTCCGCTCGCCTTCAAGGCTCCTGCTGCGCTCTCAGCGCTCGCGCCGGTTGTCCACGTGTCGTCGATGAGGAGAACGGATTGGCCTGCGAGGTCTCGAACAGCCTCGTATTTCAAGGGGTTCACTACACGCGGTGGAACCTCCAAGCCTGAAGTGCGGAGCACAGGTTCGTAGCGGTCTCGCGTTGGTGCCACAAGCGAACCGACGATCTCTCTTAGCGGATGGACGGAATCTCTCTCGCCCGCTCCGGACGGAACGGTGGTGACGAGTTCGAATGGATCGATGTCCAGGCGGACTCGAACGCACTCTTCGTGGTGTGCCAAGAAGCGCCACAGCAAGGCGGCAAGCTCAAGCTGAGCCCTCCTCGCAATCGCTGGGCTCGCCGAACGCTTGTAGTTCGCCAAGGCTGTGTGAAGCTGACCAAGGTGGGTGCTGTACGAGATGGGCAGGACGGCGTCTGCGAACTGAGGCTGCCGGCTGCAGGCAACGCACTGCGGGTATCCCTGGGTGAAGGTTAGGCACGTTGCGCACGCGTCTTCCGCATCCGGTGTGAGCGGATTGACCATGAAGTTGGCGTACGGGTCGCTGAGTTCTTGAACGGTCGCCATGTGACATGCCTCTGCGGCCTTCAGACGGAAAGCGCGTCAATCGAACGGTGATGCTCGATCTGGCTAACGATCTCATCGGCTGAACTAACGACGAATGTGCCTGGCCGCTCCGCGTATCGCTGGGCCCACTCATGTTCGAGCAGGGATTCAAGGAGAAACACCGGGCGGCCGTGCTCGAGTGCGTACCTTGCCTGCATGCGCGCGCCGCTGGTTCGAGACGCTTCGATCACGACTGTCGCGAGCGTAAGACCCGACATAACGATGTTGCGCATCGGAAACGAGTGCTTCGTTGGCGGCGCGTCGGGCCAGAACTGGGAGATGACAGCGGTTGCTGTTGCGAGCCTCTCTTGTAGGTCGGCGTTCTCTCGTGGATACGCCCGTCTGACGCCGGTGCCGATCACAGCGATCGTCCGTCGGCCTCTACTGAGAGCCGCGTGATGCGCGGCGGTGTCGATCCCGGCCGCCAACCCGCTGACGATGACATAGCCGGACTCGGCGATCTCTCCCGCGATCGAATCGGTCAAGGCAAGCCCACTGGGCGACGCCGCTCGCGTTCCAACCACAGCTATCGACGAATCGTCGGAATCGCTCAGTGCACCGCGGACGAAGAGGAGCGGGGGACGGTTGTGGATGGTTCTGAGGTTGAGTGGGTAGCGTGCGTCGAGGACGGTAATGACTTCAATTCCTTCGTTCTGCCAGGCATCGAGTTCTTCGAGAATCGGTCTCAGGTCGATCTCTAGTGCAGCTGTATCCGCGAAGAGGCGCAAGGGTCGCGGTTCGACGGGATCGTCGTATTCGCCGCGAAGGACGGCGAGCGCACTTCCGGCAGACTCGATGGCCGCGGCATAGTGATGCCACAATCGATCTCCGCGGCGAAGCAGGGCGATCACCGCAGCGGTTTCGGCACCCGGAGGATCGCTATCGAACACGTGTTCGTATTCAACCATACTGCCTGGCTGACAACGTACCTCCCGAACCGGCTCCGCAACCAGGGCCAGAATCGGTAATGGCCGTTTTGCGCTGCCTGACGATCGCCGGCTCCGATTCGGGCGGCGGTGCGGGGATCCAGGCCGACCTGAAGGCGTTCGCGGCGGCCGGCTGTCACGGCTCGACGGTCGTCGTCGCGCTGACCGCGCAGAGCACCGTCGGTGTCGCGAACGTGCTCGAGGTGCCGGCGGACTTCGTGCGCGCGCAGCTCGAGGCGGTCTTCTCCGACATCGGCGTCGATGCGGCGAAGACCGGGATGCTCTTCTCTGCTCAGACGATCGAGACGGTCGCCGATTTCCTCGCCGCGCACCCGGTGCCCCTCGTCGTCGACCCGGTGCTGATCGCGACCTCGGGCGCCAAGCTTCTCCGCGACGACGCGGCCGAGACGCTCGTCCGGCGGCTCTGGCCGCTGGCAACCGTGGTCACGCCCAATCTCCCCGAGGCCGAAGCGCTGACGCAGTCGCCGGGGTCGTCACGGCGCGAGCTCGCCGAGCGGCTGCACGAGCTTGGCGCCCCTGCCGTGATCGTCACCGGCGGCCACGGCGATGAGCCCGTCGACCACCTCTTCGACGGGAGCAGGCACCTCGAGATTCCGGTCGACCGTCACGAGATCGCCGCCACTCACGGCGCCGGCTGCACCCATTCGGCCACCCTCGCCGCGCTGCTGGCGCGGGGTCTGACCCTGGAAGAGGCGGCGCGTGGCGCGGCCCGTGCGGCTTCGCGCGCGGTTCTGAACGGCCTGGTCGAGATCGGCTCGGGGGAGGGGCCGGTCGACGTGCTGGGGATCCGTGCGCCTCGCTGACCTCGGCGAGCTCGGCCTGCTCGCGGAGCTCGAGCGCCGCGGCCTCGCCGTGCGCATCGAGAACGACGCGGCCGAGCTTCCCGGGGGTCGGGTGGTCACGCAGGACGCGCTTGTCGAGGGCGTGCACTTCCGGCTCGACTGGATCTCGTGGCGCGACCTCGGCTTCCGCGCGGCCGCCGTCAACCTCAGCGACCTCGCCGCCTCGGGAGCGGAGCCGGAGGGCCTGATCGTCAGTCTCGCGGCGCGATCCGACATCGCCGTTGCCGACGTGGTCGAGCTGTACGAGGGCCTCGCCGAGGCAGGCGTGCCCGTGATCGGCGGCGATACCTCTGCGTCCGAGCTGCTGATGCTGAGCGTGACCGCGCTCGGGCGTTCCGAGCGGGTGCCCGGCCGGGGAGGAGCCGTTCCCGGCGACACGGTCGTCGTGACCGGCCCGCTTGGAGCAGCCGGGGCCGCGTTCCGCGCGCGGCGCTACGCGCGTCCGCCGCTTCGCCTCGAGGAAGGCCGCCGCCTGGCCGCGACCGCGCACGCACTGATCGATCTCTCGGACGGGCTTGCCCACGACGCCGGTCAGATCGCGCGCCGCTCCGGCTGCAGGATCGTCATCGACCTCGAGCGCGTCCCGCTTGCCGCCGGAGCGACGATCGAAGATCTGGCCTTCGGCGAGGACTACGAGCTGCTTGCCGCTCTGCCCGCCTCCGGGACGTTCGTCGAGGTCGGCCGCTGCGAAGACGGCGGGGGTGTGGAGCTGCGCCACGGCGGCGCGGCGGTCGAGCTCGGCGGTTTCGAGCACTTTCGCCGGGCGATGTCGCGGCGGCCGGCCACGCCGTCGAGCGGCTGACCGAGGCTCTACGGCTCGAGCCAGGCGGCGAACGTCTTCTCGAAATGCCCGCGCGGGCGGGCGCCGACCACCTGCTCCTGCGCTTCGCCGCCGTCGAAGAGGATCACGGTCGGGATCGACAGCACTCCGAGATCCGCTGCCTGCTGCGGGTGCTCGTCGATGTTCATCTTCACGAAGGCGACCCGCTCGCCGTGCTCGGACTCGAGCTCCTCGAGCACCCGGCCGACCGCCTTGCACGGTCCGCACCACGGCGCCCAGAAGTCGACCACGACGGGCCGGTCGGCGGCGAGCACATCTGCGGCGAAGCCGGAGTCGGTGACCTCGACCACTCTAACCCGCTCCGGCGCCGGCAAAGCCGGCGCCTCCGCTACCGGATGCTCCGTCAAGCCTACGCATGTCGCTAGCGTAGCCGTCCGAGCAGCGCCAGCGCCCCGAGATAAGGCACGCGCCAGATCGCCTCGACCACGATCGCCCGGCTCATCTTCGAGCTTCCCACCTCCCGGTCGACGAACGTGATCGGGATCTCGACCACGCGGAAACCGGCCCGCAGCGCCCGATAGGTCGTCTCGATCTGGAAGGCGTAGCCGCGGGCCGAGACTGCGCCGAGGTCGATTCGCTCGAGCACCTCACGGCGGTAGCACTTGAAGCCGCCGGTCAGGTCGCGCACGGGCGCCCAGAGTAGCGACTGCGCGTACCACGAGCCGGCGCGGGAGACGAAGCGGCGCGCCGGTCCCCAGTTCACGATCCGTCCACCGGGCACGTAGCGTGAGCCGAGCGCCAGGTCCGCGTCCACTGCGGCCGCGATCAGTCGCGGCACGTCGGCCGGATCGTGGGAGAAGTCGCAATCCATCTCGAGGATCAACTCGGCTCCGTCGGCGAGCGCGCGCCGGAAGCCGACCAGGTAGGCCGGCCCGAGACCCTCCTTGGTCGGGCGATGGAGGACGGCGACCCTGGAGTGCTCGGCCGCCAGCCGGTCGGCCTCCTCGCCGGTGCCGTCGGGCGAGGCGTCGTCGATGACGAGCACCCGGTCGTCGGGGCCGAGGTGCTCGAGCAGGGCGAGGACCATGGGCTCGATGTTCTCCCGCTCGTTGTAGGTCGGAAGGCAGACGGTCGCCCCGGGCACGGTTCGTATGATCGCGGGAATGGCGAAGGCGCTTCCGATCAACTCCGTGATCGTCGAGCAGCTCGAGCTTCTGGCCGACATGCTCGAGCTCGAGGGAACCGAGACGTTCCGCGTCCTCGCATACCGCCGAGCGGCGCAGCGGGTGCGCGAGACCGGGGGTTCGATCGCGCAGCTCGCACTTGACGGGCGCGCGAAGGAGCTTCAGGGGATCGGCAAGACGATCGAGGAGAAGATCGTCCAGATCGTCGACACGGGCGAGATCGAGGCGCTCGCCAAGCGCAAGGCGCGGATTCCGGCAGACGTGGTCGCGTTCATGCGGCTCCCCGGTCTCGGGCCGAAGACGGCGCGGAGGATCTGGCAGGAGCTCGGCGTCTCGACGCTCGGAGAGCTCCGAGCCGCGGCCGAGGAGGAGCGCCTGCGCACGCTGACCGGGCTCGGCCCGAAGGTGGAGGAGAACATCCTCAAGGCGCTCGAGGAGCGGTCGAAGCCGAAGGCGGCGGTGCGGCCGCTGCTCGGTGCGGGGCTGCCCGCGGCGCTCGCCGTGGTCGAGGCGCTTCGCGGTCATCCTGCGTCGGAGCAGGTGTCCGAGGCGGGCAGCGTGCGGCGCAGGCGCGAGACCTTTCGCGATCTCGACGTGATCGCCACCGCGACCGACGCACGGGCTCTGATCGACGCGTTCACCGGCTTCGACTGGGTTGTCGAGGTCGTCGCCAGGGGCGGGACGAAGGCGACCGTGATCTCTCAGGACGGGCTCCGCTTCGACCTGCGGGTCGTTCCACCGGAGTGCTACGGGAACCTCCTCCAGCATTTCACCGGCTCGAAGAACCACAACGTGGCGATGCGCGAGGAGGCCGTCCGGCGCGGTCTTTCGATCTCGGAGTACGGGATCACCGAGGTCGATTCGGGACAGGTGCACACGTTCCGTACCGAGGATGAGCTGTACCGGTGGCTCGGCTATCAGTACATCCCGCCCGAGCTGCGTGAGGACGCCGGCGAGCTGGCGGCTGCGCGCGAGGGGCGGCTGCCGGTGCTCGTCGAAGAGCGCGACCTGCGCGGCGATCTGCACGCGCACACGACCTGGTCTGCGGACGGGAAGAACACGATGGAGGAGATGGCGCTTGCGGCCAAGGCGCGCGGCTACTCGTACCTGGCGATCACCGACCACTCGCACTACCTCCGCGACGGCAGGCTGGAGGCGCAGGCCGAGGAGCTGGCGGCGCTGAACGCCAGGCTGAAGCCCTTCCGCCTGGTGCACGGCATCGAGGTCAACATCCGTGCGAACGGGACGCTCGACGTGCCCGACGAGGTGCTCGCACGCCTCGATTGGGTGGTCGCGTCGATCCACGCGGCCTTCTCGACGAGTCCGACCGAGCGCGTGCTCGCGACGATGGAGAACCCACACGTCGACGTGATCGGACACCTGACCGGGCGGAAGATCAACAAGCGCGCCCCGATGGACATCGACCTCGAGCGCGTGTGCGAGGCGGCGGTTTCGACCGGCACGGCACTGGAGATCAACTCGCAGCCCGACCGGCTCGACCTGCGCGACGCGCACGCTCGCCTGGCCGGGCAGCGCGGCGCGCGGATCATCGTCTCGACCGACGCGCACTCGACCGCCGCGCTCGGCTACGCCACGCTGGGAATCGGCCAGGCCCGCCGCGCCTGGCTGACCAAGGAGCGCGTGATCAACACGCGGCCGTGGTCGAAGGTCAAGAAGTGACGAGCCGCTCCGGCCCTGTGCCAGGGACAGTCCCTGGAACGCCTTGTCCACAGGCTCGTTTTGGCTCAACCGTGGGGCTTTGGGGAGGGTGGAGGCGCGTCTCTGTGGATTCGCGGCGCGGCGTGCCGTCTCCGCTGTCTTTCGCTTGTCCAAAGCGTTTGCGCCTCGTTTGCACGGCTCGATCGGACATGGCCGAGGGACTGTCCCTCGGACACGGCTCGTTGGGACACGGCGAGAAGCGGTGAGCTTTCGCGACGACGGCCACCGCGCGGTCGACTGGGCCGCCGACTACCTCGAGCGGGTCGGCGACCTGCCCGTCCTTGCGCGGGTCGAGCCCGGCGAGATCCGCGGGCGGCTGCCGGAGTCGGCCCCGGAGAAGCCGGACCCGTTCGAGGCGGTGCTGCGCGACCTCGACGAGATCCTTCTGCCCGGCGTCACCCACTGGCAGCACCCGCGCTTCTTCGCGTACTTCGCCGTCACCGGCTCCGAGCCGGGGATCCTCGCCGAGCTGCTCGCGGCCACCCTGAACTCGGTCGCGATCCTCTGGCGGACCGCGCCGGCATCCACCGAGCTCGAGGTGACCGTCCTCGACTGGGTTGCACAGCTGATCGGCCTGCCGCGTGGCTGGCACGGGCACATCGAGGACACCGCCTCCACCTCGACGCTGGCCGCGCTGGTCGCGGCGCGGGAGACGACAGGGCGCAACGTCGTCGTCTGCTCCGAGCACGCTCACTCCTCCGTCGAGAAGGACGCGCGCATGCTCGGCATGCAGGTGCGCAAGGCGCCGGTGGACGACACGTTCCGGATGCGGCCGGACGCGCTCGCGCTCGACGACGTCGCCGCGGTCGTCGCGACGGTCGGGACGACCTCGACCACGTCCGTCGATCCGGTCGCGGCCGTGGCCGACCGCTGTGCCGCCGCCGGCGCCTGGCTGCACGTGGACGCCGCCTACGCGGGCTCGGCGATGGTCTGCCCCGAGCTGCGCTGGGCCTTCGACGGGGTCGAGCGCGCCGACTCGCTCGTCGTCAACGCGCACAAGTGGCTGTTCACGCCGATGGACTGCTCGCTCCTCTGGACGAGCCGCCCGGACGACTTTCGGGCCGCGTTCTCGCTGATCCCGGAGTACCTGCGGACGACCGACGAGGACGCGTTCAACATCAGCGAGTACGGCCCCGCTCTCGGCCGCCGCTTCCGATCGCTGAAGCTCTGGGCGGTGCTTCGCTGCTACGGGGCGGAGGGTCTGCGCGGCCGGATCCGCGAGGCGATCCGCCTGGCAGAGCTGTTCGAGGGCTGGGTGAGGGACGAGCCCGGCTGGGAGCTTTCCGCGCCGCGACCGTTCTCGGTCGTCTGCTTCCGGCGTGAGGGCTCCGACGAGGAGAACGAGGCGATTCTCGAGCGCGTGAACGCAAGCGGCGAGATCTTCATCTCGCACACGCGCCTCGACGGCCGGTACGTGCTGCGGCTCGCGATCGGCAGCGACCGCACAACCGAGGAGGACGTGCGTCGCGCCTGGGACGTCCTACGTGACGTTCGGTAACAGCGCGATCACGCCCGCGTAGATCACGACCAGCGCGATCGAGTCGATCCCGAGCCAGAGGAAGGTGCGCTTGGGCCGCGCGATCACCGCCGCCGCCGCGATCGCGGTCATCAGCAGGCCCGCGCCGCCGAGCCAGACGTCGGAGCCGCGCTCGGCGACGATCACCGGCGTCCCCGCGAGGACATCGGCGAGCAGGAACAGCGTGATCTGGAACGAGTTGCCGCCGAGGATGTCGCCGACAGCCAGCTGGTGGTCGCCGAGCCGCACCGCCGCGATCCCGCTCGAGATCTCCGGCAGGGCGGTTGCGAGTGCGAGCACCGTCGCGCCGAAGATCGCACCCTGGAGGCCGATCCGGTCGGCGATCAGGCTGCCCGACTCCTGGAGGGCGACGCCCGCGCCCAGCGTGACCGCCGAGGCGGCCGCAAAGACGCAGGCGACGAACGCCGTCGAGCGATGCTCGAACGGCCGCTTCTCGTCCGGGTGCTCCTCGCGCGGGTGCCGCCTGCCCGGCCGGCTGCCCGGCATCTCCACCTTCCAGCTCGGCTGCTTCCGCACCCGGTTGACGACCCAGAGCCCGCCGAGCCAGAGGAGGACGACCGCGATCGAGGTCGGGCTGACGCCGCCGACGCTCGTCGATGCCGGCAGCGCCGCGCCGCCGAGCACGGTCGCGAGCACGACGACGACGATCAGCGCCTCGAGCACCGGCACCAGCGAGCCGACGAGGTAGCTGAGCGGCCGCTCGCGGCCGGCCGAGAAGTCGAGCACGACCAGGACGAGCGTCTGCACCGCGACGCCGCCGATCAGGTTCCCGACCGCGAGATCGAGGTGGCCTGAGAGCGACGCCGAGGCGACGATCGCGATCTCGGGGAGCGTGCCTGCGATCGCGAGCAGGATCAGCCCGCCGAGCTCCTCGCCGAGTCCGAGCCGGCGGTCGAGCGAGTCCGTGGTGCGCGAGAGCGAGATACCGGCGAACCACGTGGCGGCCGCCCCGGCGGCGAAGACGAGGACGAGGAGCGGGGTCGAGAGACCGCTCACCGGCGTACCCTACGGCGATGGTCCCCCGGGAGCTGACCACCGAGCGGCTGCTCCTGCGTCAATGGCGTGACGACGATGTCGAGCCCCTGCACGAGATCTACGAGCAGCCCGAGTTCCTCCTGACCATGCCGGGCAAGACGCTTGTCGAGACCATGGAGCAGGTGGAGCGCTTCCGGCAGGGCTGGGCCGAGGACGGCTACTCGGTGTGGGCGGCCTGTGATCGGGAGACCGCTACGCTCGTCGGCCGCATCGGGTTGTTCTGTCATCGCGACTGGCCGCTGTCCGATCGCCCCGTGCCCGAGGCGGCCTGGGTGCTGCACCGCGACTGGTGGGCTCGCGGGCTCGCGACGGAGGGTGGGCGGGCGAGCGTGGACGCCTGGCGTGAACATCTGCCGGACGAGCCGTGCCTCTACTCGTTCACCACCCCCGGCAACCAGCGCTCGCGGGCGGTGATGGCGCGGCTCGGCTTCACCCCGCGCGGCCGGCTCGACTATCGGGGCTGGGACACGATCTGGCACACGATCGAGCGTTAGCCGTTGAGCACCGCGAGCGCCGCGTCGTGCAGCGCAACCCGGTAGCGCCAGAACGCACGGCCGGTGGCCAGTAGCCGCTCGCGCAACGGGCCGGCCAGCTCCTCGAGCGTCCCCCACCTCGCCGCTGCGATCTCCTCCGTATCGCGCGGGTCGAGCTCCTCGCCGTCGGTCGTGGCCAGGAAGACATGCGTTCGCCACTCGAGCTCGAGTGGCGGATAGACGAACCGCGCGCGGGTCTCGACGAGGTAGCGCTCGAGCTTCACGAGCAGGCCGGTCTCCTCGAACGCCTCTCTCAGCACGGCTGCGTCGAAGTCCTCACCCGGCTTGACGCCGCCGCCCGGCGGCCGCCAGATGTCTTCCGGAAACTGCGGCTTGCGGATCAGGGCGAGCCGCTCGCCCTTGAGGATGAAGAGCGTCACGTCATGGGTTCTGAACGGGTCGTAGGTCGCGATCCCGTACTCGTGCTCGCTGATCTCGCCCTCCCAGTCGAGCACGTGGGGCTCGCCGTAGCGGGCGCGGATCGGTGCGAGCACGTCCTCCGTGAGGTGCATCAGCCGAGGAGCTCGCCGAGGAGCTCGACCAGCTCGCCGGTGCCTCCGACCACGATGTCGGCTGCGCCCGGAAGCTCGTTCGGCCCCTCGTCGGAGACGACCGCGACCCGCACGGCGAGCTCGAGCCCGTCCAGGCCGCGGAACGCGTCGAGGTCGGTCGAGTCGTCGCCGGCGTAGATCCCTCGATCAAGCCCGCGCTCGCCGAGCAGCATCCGGACTGCGGTCCCCTTGTCCGCGTCGACCGGCGGCCGTACCTCCAGCACCTTGCGGCCCCAGTGCGGCCTGAGCCCGAGTTCGGTCGCAAGCTCGGCAACGCCATGAAGCTCGGCGAGTGCGGCCTCCTCGTCACCCGCCGTTCGGTAGTGGAATGCGGCCGAGTGCGGCTTCCGCTCGGCCGGCCAGTCGACGGCGGCGAGCAGGCGATCGAGCCGGCCGGTCCACTCGGCGGATCTCGGATCGAGCCCCAGCCCGTGCTCGCCGACGTAGACGAGCTCCTCCACGCCGACGACGCGGCGTGCGTCGCCCTCGGGCCGCCCGCTCACGCAGGCGACGAGCGCGTAGCGTCCGGCGAGCCGGCGCAGGAGCTCGCGGGTCGGCTGCGGTACGGCGGCATCCTCGGCCCGGTCGACGATCGGAGCCAGCGTTCCGTCCACGTCCAGCAGCACCCCCGTCTCGTGCGGCCGCTCGGCGATCAGGTCGATCAGGCGTCGCGTGTCCACTCTCACCGGGAGAATAGGCGGGTGGCGCAGCTCATCCTGATCGGCCTCGTCGCAGGCCTGTTCAGCGCGCTCTTCGGGGTCGGCGGCGGGATCATCGTCGTTCCGCTTCTGCTGCTCACCGGCCGCTGGCTGGAGCGGCCGGCGATGGCGACCTCGCTGGCAGCGATCGGGATCATCGCGCTGGCGGGAACCGTCTCGTATGCCTTCCACGGGGAGCTCAAGCCCGGCGCCGCGGCGCTGGTCGGGCTCCCGGCCGCAGTCGGGGCGATCGGCGGCGCGGCGCTCCAGCAGCGGCTCGCAAATCGCACCCTCTCGCTCCTGTTCGCCCTGCTGCTCGCCGGACTCGGCACACGGCTCCTGATCTGATGGACGTCGTCCTGCTCGCCATCGCGCTCGGCTTCGTCGCCGGCATTCTGGCGGGTCTCTTCGGCGTCGGCGGCGGGATCCTGTTCGTGCCGACGCTGACGCTCGGGCTCGGCCTGACGCAACTTCATGCCCAGGCGACCTCGCTGCTCGCGATCATCCCGACCGTGCTGGCCGGCGCGTGGCGGCAGCAGCGCTACGGCAACGTCAGGTGGCGGCATGCGCTCATCCTCGGAGTCGCGGCGATCGCCGGCGTCGAGGGAGGCGTCCTGCTCGCCGAGCGCCTTCCCGAGCATCTGCTCCGCCGGCTGTTCGGGACGTTGATGATCCTCGTCGCCGCGCAGGTCGTCTGGCGCGTCCGTACCAGCCGCGGTCGCACCTAGTAGTGCTTTGTCGGTCTTGAGGAAGGGTCCTCGGCCCTCGTGTCGAATGGTGTCTGCGTCAGCGGTCATCGTTGAAGGAGGGTTCGATGGAGGCGACGCTTGCTCTGGAGATGCCTGTGGTCGAGACGCGTGAGCGTCTGATCGGGTTCGTCGACAGGATCGTGTCGGGGTTGGCGCATGTGCGGCAGCGGGAGAACGCCGGGTTGTACGTGCGGGGGTTGATCGAGCAGGGGGGTCGGAAGAGTCTGCAGCCGACGCTGTTTCGGCTGGAGGAGACGTCGGCGCGGTACGAGTCGATGCAGCAGTTCCTGGCCGACTCTCCGTGGGATCCGATGCTGGTCGTTCGGCGGTGCGCTGAACGGGTTGCGCCTGAGCTCGAGGTGGAGGCGTGGGTGCTCGACGACACCGGGTTTCCGAAGGACGGGAAGCACTCCCCGGGGGTGAAGCGGCAGTACTCGGGGACGCTGGGGAAGATCGGGAATTGCCAGATCGGCGTGTCGGTGCACGCGGTCGGGAAGCGCGGGACGGCGCCGCTTGGGTGGGCGTTGTACCTGCCCGAGGAGTGGTGCTCAGACGCCGGGCGGCGGGCGGAGGCGAAGATCCCTGAGGAGATCGCGTTCAAGACGAAGCCCGAGCTTGGTGTGGATCTCGTCGAGGAGGCGGCCGGCTGGGCGATCCCATCAGCGCCGGTATTAGGCGACCAGGCCTACGGCGACAACACCGCTTTGCGCGAACGGCTCAACGACGCCGAACGCGAGTACGTGCTCGCGGTCGGCGGCGCAACCAAGGTGTTCGCGCCCGAGACGGTGTTCGCCGTCCCTGAGTCGACCGGTGGGCGCGGCAGGCCGAAGAGCCGGCCGTTGCCGGACCACGAGCCCGAAGCGATCGGTGAGCTGATCGCCAGGGTCGGCGACGAGCTGGCGCAGACCGTCAGCTTCCGCGACGGGCCCGACGGCAAACCCGTCAGCTCCCGGTTTGTGTTCGTGCGGGTCAGGGCGGCACACGACCGGAAGAAAGCGACGCCGTGGCCGCCCCGGGAGGAGTGGCTGCTCGCCGAATGGCCCGCCGGCAAGGATGAGCCGACCGACTACTGGCTCTCGAACCTCCCCGCGGACACCGAGCCCGAACGGCTCGCCCGGCTCGCCCGGCTGCGCTGGAAGATCGAACTCGACTATAAGCAGCTCAAGGGCGAGCTCGGCCTCGACCACTACGAAGGCCGCTCATGGATCGGCTGGCACCACCACACTGCCCTCGTCACGGTCGCGCACGGGTTCCTCACCCTGGAGCGCCTATGCCCGCCAGCTCCGCGGCTGGCCTGACGCTCCCCCAGGCGGTGCTGCTCCTCCAGCCCGTCTTCAAGTGTTGGGACAGCCGCTGCCGCACCTGCCACCAGCCCGTCGACCTCGACCAACTCGTCCTCTTCCCGCGCCGTGAGTAACAAAGCACTACTAGATGATTGATCGATAATTCAGGCACCGCCGGCTGGCGATCACGACACGGCGCATCGCGGCACGCTCGACGACGCCGCGTACTCCACGGTACGCGCCACCGTCGATCCCGCCACGCTGCTTGGTCGTGGCCGTCCCCGGCAGCACCCCAATTACCGATCAATCATCTCTAGCCCATGTCCACCCCGAACGCCCATAATGGGTTGCCGTGACGGCGCGTTTTCCTGCCGCTCTGGCCCTGGCCTGGTCGGGACTGCTCCTCGGTGGAGGCGCCTCCGCCGCACCGCCGATCGCGCCCGGGCCTCCCGCCACCGCCGAGGGGCTTGCGGTGCAGATCGTCGCGCCGGACCAGACCGTGACCGCGTCGACGCCGGACCAGGTCGCTCCGGCGCCCGCGAAAGGCGAACGCGCCCCGTTCCTCTACCCCGACGACGGCTCGATCGTCTCGACGGCCTGGACGTCCGTGACCGCCTCGGCGAGCGCGGCAGAGGGAACCGCCGCCGTCGAGACCGACGTCTCGACCCTGTCGCTCTTCGGCGGAGAGGTCACGGCCGACGAGGTTCGAGCTTCGGTGAGCGCGGCCGGGACGGTCGGTGACCTCTCGCGCTCGGTCGTGACGAACCTGGTTCTCCTCGGCGCGCCGGCTCCCGACCTGGGGCCGAACATCAAGATCCCGCTCGGGGACTGGGGCTTCCTGACCGCCCTCGGTCAGACCACGAAGCAGGGACCGGCGGCGCTGCCCTCGTGGCGGGGAACTCTGACGGCGCTCGTCGTCCACCTCGATGTCGCCCACGGTGGACTGGCGGCCGGAAGCGAGATCCGGATTGCGTTCGCCGACGCGTTCGCCCGCGCACCGGCCGAGCCGCCGGCGACCACCACCGATGCGACCGAGACGACGACGAGCACCGCTGCGGCCTCACCGCCCCGCCCCGCCGCGCAGCGCCGTACGCCTGCGCCGGTGATCGCCGCGGTTGCTCCCGCCGCCCGGAAGGCGCCGCAGCCGAAGCAACGGAAGGCGCATCCGATCGCGCCGATTCCGACCGTCACCCCCAAACTGACCGCCGCGGGCTACGTCTTCCCGGTCTACGGGCCGTCGGCGTACGGCGACACATTCGGTGCTCCCCGCGGAGACGTCTCCGGCGGCTGGCACCACGGCGACGACATCTTTGCACCGCTCGGGGCACCGCTCCTGGCGGTCACCGAAGGCACGGTCTTCTCGGTCGGGTGGAACAACATCGGCGGTTACCGGCTCTGGCTGCGCGACCGCGGCGGAAACGAGTTCTACTATGCCCACCTCGCTGCCTACACGAGCCTCGCGGTCAACGGGCGACACGTGCGGGCGGGCGACGTGCTGGGTTTCGTCGGCAACACGGGCGACGCCGAGGGCACGCCTTTCCACCTCCATTTCGAGGTGCATCCGGTCTCGCTCCTCTTCCTCGGCTACGACGGAGCGGTCAACCCGACGCGCTACCTCGACGGCTGGAAGCGGCTCGAGGACGTCCGCATTCTCCCCGCGGTCCCGTACGCCGGGCCGGCCGCCGAGGTGTCGGCCGCGCCGACGCCGGGTGCGATCCTGCTCGAGTCGAGCGACATCTCGACCGCGAACGGCCTCGAGCCGGGCTCGCTTCGGCGGGCGATGACCGCCCCGGCGACGGTCGATGCGACCGTGCCGCGCGTCGCGCAGCTGCCGACGCCGCTCCCCCTCCTCGATCGCGCCTAGCTCGTGCCGTTGTCCGAGGCCGGCGGGCCGTCGAAGCCGAACTCGCCGCCGCCGAAGAGCTTGTTCTTCACCCAGCGGCGCGTGTCGGGTCCGGTCACCGGGTTGAAGAGCAGACCGGCGACGACACCGGCGAGCAGCAGCAGGCCCCGCCCGGAGCGGGCCTCGCGGGCTCCCTGGAGGCGGTTCGCCGCCTGGCGGAGCTCGGCAACCGCCGTCCGGAGGTTGTCATGGACGTCTCCGTCGCTCGCGACCCGGGCTGCGAGGCCGGTCACGCTGCGCGGGGCGATCAGCTCGTCGTAGATCTCACGCGCAGCCGAATAGGCCTGCTTGACGTGCTCGCGGAGTTCCTCGTCGTGCAGGGCGCGCTCCACGTAGGGTTTCGCAGTACCGGCCACACCGGTCACCTTGTCCTTGGCATTGGGCATATCGGCCCGTCCTTTCGCTCGTCGCTATCGGCCCCGAGTGTACCCCCAGCGTCATCCCACGATTCGAGCCGCACTGCTCGGCGCTGTGCTGGCTGCCCTGGTCGGCGGCTGCGGCGGGGGTGGCAACACGACGAAGCCGGCGGAGGCCGGACGGCTCGTCAGCGGCGACGGCTTCACGTACCGGGCGCCCTCCGACTGGACGGTGACCATCGCCTCGCACGTCACCGCCGCCAAGCACGACCAGGTCACACTCGTCTCGGTCACTGTGCTGCCACTCGTACGCGCCTACCGGCCCGCGCTCTTCCCACGGGTGATCGGCGAAGTCGACCGTCTCGCCGATACGCTCGCGTCCCGCCTGCACGGCTCGGTTGCCTCACGGCGAACGATCGCCCTCGCCGGCGGAAAGGTTCGCCAGTACGAGATCGACCACGGCGGACTGGTCGACCGGCTGACCTTCGTGTTCCGCGGAAAGCGCGAGTACCTGCTCACCTGCCGCTGGCGCAACCGGGACGGCGAACCTGCTGCCTGCACACGGCTCGTCTCGAGCTTCAGCCTCCGCAAACGCCCCGCGGGATAGCGTGGCGGAGGCCTGGACGAGAGCGGCGATCCGGCTGCGCTGGCCGATCGCGATCGCCTGGCTCGTAGTCGTGATCGCGGGCGGCTGGGCCTCCGGCCGGCTCTCCGCGCTCCAGTCGAACGTCTTCAGCGTCCCGGGCACCGACTCCGAGCACGTGCGGAACGTGCTCGAGGAGCACTTCGGCGATCGGAGCGACGGCGCGTTCACGGTCGTCTTCCGCGTGCCGGACTCGGCGATCCCTGCGCTCAGAACTCGCTTGCAGCGGGTCGTCGACCGAGCGGCCGCAACCGTTCCGGGGGGGAAGGGAACCGCGCTCGAGGCGGCCGGCCCGCACGTCCTGTACGGCAACGTGGTCTCGCCGCTGAACCTCGCTCAGGCGAAGAACCACGCGGACGACCTCGTCGAGGCGGTCGGGCAGCCGTCCGGGACGAGCGCCTACGTCACCGGCGCGCCGGCGATCCAGAACGACCTCGACCCGATCTTCAACGACGATCTCCGGAAGGGCGAGTCGATCGCCCTGCCGATCGCCCTGCTCGTGCTGCTGCTCGTCTTCGGGCTGTCGTGGGCGGTGACGATCCCGTTCCTCTTCGCGGCGAGCACCGTCTTCGCGACCCTCGGGATCGTCTACGTGGTCGCCCACTACATGACCATGCCGACCTACGTCACCAATCTCGTCTTCCTGATCGGGCTGGGGATCGCGATCGACTACTCGCTGCTGATCGTCTACCGCTTCCGCGAGGAGCTCGGGCATGGGCTCGAAGTGGAGGCTGCGGTCGTCCGCACGATGCAGACGGCGGGCCGCGCGGTGATCTTCTCGGGCGCGACGGTCGCGATCGGTCTCGCCCTGCTGCTGTTCATGCCTCTCCCGTTCATGCGCGCGATCGGCGTCGGTGGGTTTCTGCTTCCGGTCGTGTCGATTCTCGCCGCGGCGACGCTCCAGCCCGCGCTCCTCTCGATCTACGGTCGCCGGGGTACACACCGAGCAGCGGTGGCGGCGCTCCTGCGCCGGCGCTCTGCGCGGGCAGACGACGTCGAGCACCGCTTCTGGGCGCGTCTTGCCCGCTCGATCATGCGGCGCAAGTGGCGGTACGTCACGGTTGTCGCCGCACTCCTGCTTGCGGCCGCAATTCCCGCCTTCTGGCTTCAGCTGACGCCGGGCGCGACCGCCGGTATCCCGCAGTACCCGCAGTCGGTCCGCGGCCTGACCGTGCTGGAGGAGGCGCTCGGACCGGGGGCGATCGCTCCTGCGCAGGTGCTCGTCGACACCGGGGTGCCGGGAGGGGTGCGCACGCCTGCCGCACAGGCGGCGATCGGCCGGCTGGTGGTCGAGGTGCAGCGCGATCCGGAGGTGGCGGTCGCCTACTACCTCGATTCCGGACGCTTCGTCGACGCGACCGCCCGCTACGCGCAGGTGATCGTCGCCACGCGGCACGAGTACGGCTCGGAGGAGGCGCAACGCTTCGTCGACCGGCTGCGCGACCGGCTGATTCCCGGCGCCGGCTTCCCGCCGCGCATGCAGGTGCGGGCGGGCGGCGCTCCTCCGCAGGGCGTGGACTTCCTGACCCGTGCGTACGGGGTCTTCCCCTGGCTCGTGCTGGCGGTGCTCGCGCTCACCTACCTTCTGCTGATGCGCGCCTTTCGCTCGCTGCTGCTCCCGCTGAAGGCGGTCGTTCTCAACCTGCTCTCGGTCGCCGCCAGCTACGGCGCTCTCGTCGTCCTGTTCCGGTTCGGCGTCGGCAGCGACGTCCTCGGCCTCTACCGGTTCCCGCAGATCGAGGGCTGGATTCCGATCTTTCTCTTCGCGATGCTCTTCGGCCTCTCGATGGACTACGAGGTCTTCATGGTCAGCCGCATGCGCGAGGCCTGGGACGAGACCCACGACAACGGGCGCGCGGTCGCGATCGGGCTCGAGCGAACGGGGCGGATCGTCACCGCGGCGGCGGTGATCATGGTCGCCGCCTTCTCGGGCTTCATGGCGGGGAGCATCGTCGGCCTCCAGGAGTTCGGCGCCGGGCTCGCCGTTGCGATCTTCCTGGACGCGACCGTGGTTCGCGCGCTGCTGGTGCCGTCGACGATGGCGATCATGGGCCGCTACAACTGGTGGCTTCCGGCCCGGGTCGCACGAGTCGTCAGGGTGAGTCCGTCGCCGCTCGTCCAGTAGTCCCGCGAGCCGGGCGGGCGGGCCGCTCGTCATTTCGGGGACGGCGCGGTACTGTCTTCGCAGAGGAGGTCAGTGCGGCACCAGGCAGGCGCAACGCCGGCGGAGATCGTCGGCCGTGAAGGCGAGATCGACCGTCTGCACGGGTTTCTGAACCGTGATGCGCCGGGAGCGCTCCTGCTTGTCGGGCAGCCCGGAATCGGCAAGACGACGCTTTGGGAGGCCGGAGTCGACGCAGCTGTGGAACGCGGTCACAGGGTGCTCGCTGCTCGGTCCAGCGGAGCCGAGGCCCAGCTCGCGTTCGCCTCCTTGATCGATCTCCTCGACCGCGTCGAGACGGCCGACCTCGCCGGGTTGCCGGCGCCGCAGCGGCGTGCGCTCGAGGTCGCACTGCTGCGCGTGGAGGCTGGAAGGTCGCCGGCGCAGGGTGCGATCTCGCTCGGCTTCCTGAATACGGTGCGGGCGCTGGCGGCCGCCGAGCCGCTGCTGATCGCGATTGACGATCTCCATTGGCTCGACCGGCCGTCCGCGGACGTGATCGCGTTTGCCGCGCGGCGGCTTCGAGGCGAGTCGGTGGCGTTTCTCCTCTCAGGGCGGCCCGGCCGGCTCTCGGATCTCGAGCGTGTGCTCGACCCTCGGCTGGACCGGCTCGACGTTGGGCCGCTGAGCCTGGGTGCAGTGCGGCACCTGCTCGCGGAGCGGCTCGGCTTGACCCTACCTCGCCATCTTCTCCGGCAGGTGGTCGAGCTCACCCTCGGCAACCCGCTCTTCGCCCTGGAGGTCGGCCGCACCCTGCTCGAGCGTGGCCCGTCGGCGACCGGACGCGAGCTGCCGGTGCCGGACACGCTCGAGGACCTCCTCGGGACACGGGTGACGCGGCTGCCGGCGCGGAGTCGAAGGCTTCTGCTCGCCGTCGCCCTCCACGGAGACGCGACCGTCCCGATCCTGTCGGCGATCGGAGGCGCCGGCGCGCTCGAAGAGGCAGTCGACGCGGGCGTGCTGGCCGTCGTCGGCGATCGCGTGCGGGCGTCGCATCCCCTGCTGGCGGCAGTTGCGAGCAAGCACGCGCGTTCGCCCGAGCGGCGGCGGCTTCACCGCGCACTCGCCGGGATGGTCACCGACGAAGAGCTCCGCGCCCGCCATCTCTCGCTGGCGGCCGAGCGTCCGGACGAGGCGCTCGCGGAGAGAGTTGCTCGGGCGGCGGCGAGCGCCTCCGCGCGCGGCGCCCGCCGGGAGGCAGTGGAGCTCGCGGAGCACGCGCTGCGGCTGACCCCGCCGGGGCGCCGGACGCGGGCCGACCGCCTCCTTGCGCTCGGCGACTACCTCGTCGCCGCCGGCGAGGCTCAGCGGGTGACCGAGCTGCTCGCTCCGCAGCTCGCGACGCTGCCCGCAGGGGCCGCCCGTGTCCGTGCCTGTTTGATCCTCGTCGGCGGGCTGAACAGGACGAACGACGAGTTTCGCCGCTGGCTCGAGCGGGCGCTGACCGAGTGCGGAGACGACTCCGCGTTGCGCGCGACGGTCATGGCCGAGCTTACGCTCAACGACGTCTCCATCCAGGCCGCTCGGATTCGTGAGGCGGAAGTCAGTGCACTCGAAGCGGCGGAGGCGACGAAGCGCGCCGGGCTGCCCGAGGACGAACGGTGGGCGCTGTTCGCGCTCGGCCTCGCCCGTATCCTCCGTGGGCATTCGATCGAGGACGTGTGCGCTCGCTTCGAGCAGGTGTCGACGGCGGTGTTCGAAGTGGGCTCGTCGCCGGGGCGGCTGGTCGCCAAGCAGCTTCTCTGGCGCGGGGAGCTGGATCGCGCCCGTTCCCTCTTGACTGATCTGTTCGCGCTCGCCGACGAGCGCGGGGAGCCGTGGTCGTACGCGTGGCTCCGGGTCGACCTGTGCGAGCTCGAGCTCCGTGCCTCGCGCTGGGACGAGGCGGTGCGTCTGCTCGACGAGTGGGCCGAGTCGACCGACCGAGAGGCTATGCCCTGGCCGCAGTACGAACGGTGCCGCGCGCTGCTCGAGGCCGGCCGGGGCGTGCCCGCAGAGGCGCAGCGGTGGGCACGCGAGGCCTTGGCGCGCGCCCGGGCCATCGGAGCTCGCTGGGACGAGCTCGAAGCCCTGCGGGCACGCGCCACCGCGGCGGCGCTGGCCCACGAGCCGCAGCGGGCGGCTGAGAGCTTGCGGGCCGTGTGGGAGCACGCGGAGCGCGAAGGCGTCGACGAGCCGGGCGCGTTCCCCGTCGCGCCGGACTTCGTCGAGGCGCTCGCGGAGCTGGGGGAGCTGGACGAGGCGCGTGCGGTCACCGACCGGCTGCGGATGTTGGCGGAGGATCAGAGGCATCCCTGGGGCCTTGCGAGCGCCAGGCGGTGCGCCGCCCTGGTGCTGCTCGCCTCGAAGACCGACGAGGAGACGGCTGCGGCCGAGCTCGAGGAGGCGGCTGCCGCCTACTGCGAGCTGGGCCTGCGCTTCGACCAGGCGAGGACCCTGCTGCTGCTCGGCCGGGCGCAGCGCCGGCGCAGGAAGTGGGCGGCGGCGAGGGACGCGCTCGACCGGGCCGCGGCAGTGTTCGAGGAGCTGGCGTCGCCCGGTTGGCTCGAGGAAGCCCGCTCGGAGCTGGCAAGAGTCGGGGCACGTCGGCCGGGAGCGGTCGGGGAGCTCACTCCGACCGAGCGACGGGTGGTCGACCTCGCGGTGCAGGGACTCTCCAACAAGGAGATCGCGAGCAGGCTCTACGTCACAGTGAACACGGTCGAGTCGCACCTCTCGCATGCGTACGCGAAGCTCGGCGTCCGCACGCGCGGACAACTCGCGGTGCGTTTCGCCGCCGGTCCGTAGCCCGCGAAAGTTTCAGGGTTTCCGGGATTTCGTCGCACGCCGGACGTGAGTACGGTCGGCGGCGTGACCCGCTCCCGGATCCGTCGAAGAAGGATCGTCATGCGCCGGCAAGCGCCCGTCGTCCTGTCGAGCGCCGCTCTTGTCGTCGCCGTCCTCGGCGCCACTCCGCTCGGTCGAGCCGCAGGCGAGACCCTGACCGCGGTCGTCCCGTTCGCGAAGACCGCGGGCAACGCCCAGAAGCTGAACGGCCACCGCTCGGCCCTCTCGGGCGCGCCCGGAACCATCCCGGTGATCGGCGGGAGCGGGAAGCTGCCCGCGACGGTCGGAGCGGTCGGGCCCGAGGGCGCGCGCGGCCCCCAGGGCGATCGCGGCCCGCAGGGCCCGCCCGGGCCGCCGGGCTCGAACGCCGGCGGCGGCGCTGCGGCCGGGCCAGCCGGCGGGGCTCTCACAGGCACCTATCCGAACCCTAAGATCGCGTCGAACGCGATCGGCTCCGGAGAGGTGATAAACGACTCGCTTACCGGCGCCGACGTCGCCGAATCGACGCTCGGCCAGGTTCCCTCCGCACTCGCCGCAGTCCTGGGCGGTCTTGGCCGCCGGTCGGGGAGCAACAGCTGCGACCCGGAGAGCGCGACCTTCCTGACGTGCGCCGCAGTCGGCCTCAACCTGCCCGTCAGGACGCATGTCCTCCTGATCGGGCAGGTACGCGCCGTCCCCGAGGTCGATGCGAGCAAGGGGGAGGGCACCTGTCGCCTCGGCACGAGCGTCACCGGCGGCCTCGCCGAGACGCAGACGGTGTTGACCGTGCTCAGACGTGGCGCCGACTTCGCGTCAGATCAGGGCACGCTGGTCGGTGTGACTCCTCCGCTCGGTCCCGGCTCGGTCTCGTTCGGGATCGACTGCAACCAGAACCCGCACTACGGCGCCGTCCAGTACTCCTACGCGGGGATCGCCGCGGTGGCGATCTCCCCGAGCTGACATGGCGGAGTTCCTGCTCGAGCTGTACGTCTCGCGGGCCGACCCCGCCGGGGTCGAGCGGCGCGCCGAGCGGGCGCGTCTGGCGGCCGAGGAGGTGAGCCGGGACGGCACGCCGGTCCGCTACCTGCGGTCGATCTTCGTCCCGGAGGACGAGACCTGCTTCCTCATGTACGAGGCCGCCAGGGCGGAGGACGTCGAGGAGGCCGCGCGGCGGGCGTCGTTCCAGTTCGGACGCGCCTCTGCCGCGGTCGTTGCACCGAAAGGAGAGGAGGGGTTGTGAACAGTGTCGATCGAGAGGAGAAGGAGATGAGTCAGGAACGCAGGAAGCACATTCGCGCCCGCTTGATCTGGTCCGTGGCGCTGGCTGCTCTACTGACCGCCGCCGGCGCATCGGCTGCGGGAACCACGGTCGGCGCGGCGAGAGCGGTGGGTTCGGGCGCGACCGACGCACCGGTAGCGGGGACGTTCGCCGGCAAGGCCGACGGTGTGGTGGCCGGCGTCGCGGTGGTGGCGGGGAAGCCGGCGGCGGAGGGGCAGGCGCGGACGATCTCCGTGTACGTCTGCAACGGGACCTCGCTGTCGGTGTGGCTCACCGGCACGACGGACGGCAACACGATCGACCTGCGGTCGGCCGACGGCCGGTTCGGCGTGCACGTGAGCCTGGCGGCGCAGGCGGCGAGTGGGAAGTTCGGCATTTCCGGCGGGAGCGGGTTCACCTTCGCGGTGCCGCGCGCACTGGGGACCGCCGGGCTGTTCGACGTGAGCATTCTGGCGAATGGGTTTCTGCGAGGGACGTCGCCCGCCGGGGGGTCGCTGACAGGGCAGGTGGGGACGGCCGGCAAGCTGCCGGCGAAGGGAACGGTGGTGGCAAGCGCCACCGTCGGCGACCAGAAGGTGAAGCTGCGCGCGCCCGCGCGTCACCTGACGCCCGGCGCGTACCGCTGGATCGTCCTGTCGAACGGGAAAGTGTGGGGCGCGAGCAAGCGTGGCCCGATTCGGGGCGGGATCGGCGGCTTCGTCCCCTCGACCGGCGGGAAACAGGCCAGGATCAAGGCCGGCAGCGCGGGACAAAAAGGCTACGACGACAAGAAGTGCGGGGGCCTGGCCGGCCAGTTCAACAAGCTCAACAAGCAGTACGAGGCGGGGATCGCCTCTGGGAAGGAAACGGCCGCCTCAAAAGCTGCGGGCGTGGCGGCGCAAAAGATCATCGACGAACTGGACGACCACTGCATGGTCATCGCGGAGTAGCCCGACCCGGACACGGCCTCTGAGCAAAGGAGAGCCTCGGCTGCGCCGGGGCTCTCCGCTTGGTAGAAGTTCGGCCGTGGCCTCACCGGCCGGTCTGATCCTCTCCGACGGCAGCGAACGGCAGCTCGCGGCCGATTTCACGATCGGCCGCGCCGAAGACAACGACCTCGCCATCGAGAAGCCGACGGTGAGCCGGCACCACGTGGTCATCTCGTCGGAGGGCGACCGCTGGTTTCTCGAGGATCGCGGCAGCTTCAACGGGACGCTTCTGAACGGCAGCCGGATCCAGGCGGGCGCGAAGGTGCCGCTCCGCCACGGCGACCGGATCGGGCTCGGCGCCGAGAGCGTCGTCTTCTCCGCCCCCGACTCGCTCGTCGACCCGGAGGTAACGACCGCGCTCCAGACGGGACCGCCGGGGATGACCCGGCCGCTCTCGCCGTTCCAGCGCCAGGTGGTCGAGGCGCTCTGCTCCGCCTGGCTTGCCGGAGGATCGCTGGACGAGCTGCCGACGAACGAGGAGATCGCCGCCCGCCTCGGAACGCCCGGCGCCACCGAGACGGTGAAGGCCGCCCTTCGCCGGGCGTACGCGAAGGCGGGTCTGACGGATGGCTCGCCGTACGCGAAGCGGCGGGCCCTGTGCAAGATCGCCCGCCAGCGCGGCTGGATCTGAACAGACATGTCAGGGGTCTGACCCCTGCTCTCTCTTCCGGGCAGGTCCATTTCCGCCAGAGGGGTCAGACCCCTGACATGGCCGAAACGGCCCGCTGGTGGACGAGGAAGCCAAAGCGGCGCGGGAACGAACGCCGCGGGGGTCAGACCCCGGACGCGTCCGTTTCGGCCGCGAGTAGCATCAGCGGCCGTGAAGGGTGTTGTCCTGGCCGGTGGCACGGGTTCGCGGCTCCATCCGCTGACCCGGATCACGAACAAGCATCTGCTGCCGGTCTACGACCGGCCGATGGTCTCCTACGCGATCGAGGCGCTCGTCCGTGCCGGGATCGTCGAGCTGATGCTGGTCACCGGCGGCACGCACGCGGGTGAGTTCTTCCGCCTGCTCGGCAACGGCCACGAGTACGGGATCGACAAGCTCCTCTACGCCTACCAGGAGAAGCCCGGCGGGATCGCCGAGGCGCTCGGGCTCGCGGAGCGCTTCGTCGACCGCGACCGCACCTGCGTGATGCTCGCCGACAACGTGCTCGAGCGGACGTTTCGATCGACGGTGGAGCGGTTCTCCGCCCAGCCGCGGGGCGCGCGGATCCTGCTCTCGCACGAACCCGACCCGGAGCACCTTCGTCACCTCGGCGTCGCCGAGCTCGATGCCGCAGGCCGGATCACGCGGATCGTCGAGAAGCCCGACAAGCCTCCGAGCGAGTACGCGGTCACCGGCGTGTACTTCTACGACGAGACCGTGTGGGATCTGCTGCCGACGCTGGAGCCGTCGGGTCGCGGGGAGCTGGAGATCACGGACGTGAACAACTGGTACGTCGAGCAGGGCACGATCGAGCACGACGTGCTCGAGGGGTTCTGGGGCGACGCGGGCGAATCGATCGAGGCGTACCACGCCGTCAACGACGTCGTCCGCGCCCGGGGGGCGAACAACGCGTGATCGACGGCCTGATCAGGATTCCGCTCGAGCGCTACCCGGACAACCGCGGATGGGTGATGGAAGTACGGCGCGAGTCCCTGTTGGGAAAGCGCACCGCACAGACGAACGTCTCGTTCTCGCGACAGGGCGTGATCCGCGGCCTTCACTTCCACGAGCGGGGCCAGGACGATCTCTTCTGCTGCCTCACCGGCACCGCGCGCGTGGTCGTGCTCGACCGCACAACCGGAGAGACGTTCACCGAGGACATCGGCGAGGAGAACCCGGTTGCGGTCTACATCCCCGGCAGGCACGCGCACGGCTTCGAGGCGCTCACGGATGTGCTCTTCTGCTACCACGTGACCGAGGAGTACGACCCCGCCCACCCCGACGAGCACGGGATCCCGTGGGACGATCCGCGCGTCGCCCACCTCTGGAGCACGTCATCGCCGATTCTCTCCGTCAGAGATACCCCCGCGTCCTGATCACCGGCGCCGGCGGGCAGCTCGGCGCTGCACTGCGTGAGACGTTCCCCTGGGCCGATGCCCGCAGCCGCGACGAGCTCGACGTCGTCTCGTTGCCGGTGCTCGACCGCGTGCCCGACCTCGTCCTGCACGCAGCCGCCTGGACCGACGTCGACGGAGCCGAGGCGGATCCCGACGGCGCGCGCCGGGTCAACGTCGAGGGCACGGGCAACGTGATCGCACTGGGCGCACCGGTTCTCTACTTCTCGACCGACTATGTCTTCGACGGGCGAACGCGCGAGCCGTATCTCGAGACCGACCGGCCGAACCCGGAGTCGGTCTACGGACGGACGAAGCTCGACGGCGAGCGTGAGCTCCGCGACGGCTGGATCGTCCGCTCCTCGTGGCTCTTCGGCCCGACCGGTCACAACTTCGTTCGGACGATGCTGCGACTCGGCGCGGAGCGCGACGAGGTCGCGGTCGTCGACGATCAGCGCGGGTGCCCGACCTACGTCGGCCACCTGGCCGAGGCGACCCGCGCCGTGCTCGACCTGCCCTACGGCACGTACCACGTCGCCGCCGAGGGCGATTGCACCTGGGCCGAGCTCGCGGAGGCGATCTTCGGGGAGGCCGGTCTACGCACCCGTGTGCGCCGGATCTCGACCGCCGAGCTCTCGCGACCCGCGCCCCGGCCGGCGTACTCGGTGCTTCGCTCGGAGAACCGGGCGGCGCCGCGACTCCCGCACTGGCGCGACGGCCTACGTGCCTGTCTCGATCGGCTCCTGCCAGGCTGACGCCTCGGCCACGGGGGCCCGCTCCTTCAGCGGCTCCCACCAGGCACGGTGCTCGGCGTACCAGCTCACCGTCTGCGGCAGGCCCTCCTCGAACGCGATCTCGTCTCGCCAGCCGAGCTCGTTGCGGATCTTCGACGAGTCGAGCAGGTAGCGGCGGTCGTGACCCGGGCGGTCGGGCACGATCGACTTCAGGTCGTGGGGCTTCCCGAGCGCGTCGAGGACGGCATCGGCGATCTCTTCGACCGACCGCTCGACGCCGGACCCGACGTTGTACGTCTCACCGAGTCGTCCACGCCCGAGCACGAGCTCGACGGCGCGGCAATGGTCGTCTACGTGCAGCCACTCGCGCCGGTTCTGCGAAGACTCGTACAGCGGGAGCGGTGTGTCGTCGAGCGCGTTGGTCGCAAACAGCGGGATCACCTTCTCCGGGAACTGGTACGGCCCGTAGTTGTTCGAGCAGTTCGTGATCGTCACCGGCAGCCCGTAGGTCTCGTAGTAGGCGCGCACCGCATGGTCGGCGGCCGCCTTCGAGGCGTTGTACGGCGTGCGTGGCCGGTACGGCGCCTCCTCGGTGAAGACGCCGTCGCTGTCGAGCGGTAGGTCGCCGTAGACCTCGCACGTCGAGACGTGGTGGAATCGCTCCAGACCGATCCGCCGCGCCGACTCGAGGAGCGTCTGCGTGCCGAGCACGTTCGTCCGGAAGAAGCGACCGGGGTCGACGACCGCGAGCGAGTTGTGGGACTCGGCGGCGAAGTTCACGATCACCTCGATCTGCTCGTCTCGCAACGTCCGCTCGGCCAGCTCCGCGTCGCCGATGTCGCCGTGGACGAAGACGATCCGGTCACCGATGTCGTCGAGGTTCTCCCGGTTGCCCGCGTAGGTGAGCAGGTCGTAGGCGACGATGTGGTCGGTCGGATGCCGCTCGAGCCGGTACCTGACGAAGTTGGAGCCGATGAAGCCGGCCCCACCCGTGACGAGGATCCGCATCGGCCGGAGCGTAGCCGCAGGAGCGGCAAGCGCCGTGAGGAACTCAGCTACCCTGAATCCTCTGCCGGCCCGCCAGCCGCCCGGCCGCCGCCGATGTCCAGACGCCGTCTTGCGCTCGCGCTCGTTGCCCTGGCCGCCCTGCTCGGCCCCGCCGGCGCGAGCACGCAGGCGGGCCCCGCCACAGTCACCGTCACATCGTTCGTCTTCAGCGGCCGTGGCTGGGGTCACGGGGTCGGCATGAGTCAGTGGGGGGCATACGGCTACGCGAAACGCGGGGTCACCTACGACACGATCCTCTCCCACTTCTACCCGGGCACGAAGCTGGCGCCGGCGCCGGTCGCCAGGGTCAGAGCCCTGCTGATCGAGCAGGCGCGCAGCATCGTCGTCTCCTCGCCGTCAGCGTTCGGTGTCAGGGACGGGGCCGGAGCGCTGCACCTGCTCGCGGCCGGCAACTACAGGCTCGATGCCGGCCTCGTGCTGGCGATCGATCCTGACAAGCCGCCCGAGGCCCTCCCGGGCCCACTCACCTTCCTGCCGGGGTCGAGCCCGCTGTGGCTTGCGCATCCGTTCCGCGGGACACTCGTCGTCACCGCGGCAGGGACGAACCTGTCGGTGGTCAACTCGGTGCCCGTGGAGGCATACGTGCGCGGGGTCGTGTCGAGCGAGATGCCGCGCGACTGGCCGCTCGAGGCGGTCAAGGCGCAGGCGGTCGCTGCCCGCTCGTTCGCACTCTCGCACCTGCGGGGCGGGGCGTTCGACGTCTACGCCGACACGCGCGACCAGGTGTACGGCGGGATCGCGGCCGAGACGCCGGTCGGAGATCAGGCCGTCGCCGGAACGGCGAACCAGGTGCTCGTGTACAAGGGGAAGGTCGCGACGACGTTCTTCTTCTCGAGCTCGGGCGGACGGACGGCCGCGATCACGGACGTGTTCACGGGCTCGAAACCGACCCCCTACCTCGTCTCCGTGCCCGACCCTTACGACACCGCATCGCCGTACCACACGTGGGGCCCCGTGGTCGTCGCCGCGGCGGATGCGAGCCGGAAGCTCGGGATCCCCGGCCTCGCCGGTCTCCGGCCCCAACCCGCCTCCGGTCGCGCGAAAGCCGTCGTCGTCACCGGCCGGCGCGGGGTGCGCACCGTCGCCGCTGGCGATTTCCGCCGGGCGCTCGGCCTGCGCTCCACGTGGATCCGCATCGGCGTCCTGTCGCTCGCGCGGCCGGTCGGAACACCGAGTGCCGGCACATCGATCACTCTGACCGGCCGGATCGAGGAGGTCGGCGGGGTCACGCTCGAACGGCGCGTCGCCGGCTCCTCCGATTGGCAGGTGGGGCAGGCCGTCAGTCCGCAGCCGGACGGGTCGTTCTCGGTTCCGGTGGCCGTGCCGGCGGCGACGGACTTCCGGTTGACGTCCGGGACGGTGAAGGGCGCCGTTCTGCGCGTTCCCGTCGGGACGTGATGAGACCCGTCGCCCTCGCACTCGCCGCCGTCGCGTTCGCCCTGCCGGCCGGCGCAGGCGGGAGCGCCAGGTTCGTTCCGAGCGACCCGCTGGCCGCGAAGCAGTGGTACCTGACGTCGATCCACGCCTTCGACTACTGGGCCGATCTCCCGACCACTCTGACGCCGGTTCGGATCGGGGTCGTCGATTCGGGCCTCGATCTGGATCACCCCGAGTTCGCCGACCGGGTCGCGAGTGCCCGAAGCTTCGTCGGCGGTGACATCGCCGATCGCGAGGGTCACGGGACGTTCGTCGCCGGGGTGATCGCAGCTGCGCTCGGCAACGGGCAGGGGATCGCCGGGATCGCGTTCCCGGCCCAGCTACTCGTCGCCAAGGTCGTGCGAGGCGACGGAACGATCGCCCCCGAGGCCGAGGCGAAGGCGATCCGGTGGGCGGCCGACAACGGCGCACGCGTGATCAACCTCAGCCTTGGGGGGATTCGCGACCCGCTCGACAAGAACGACGACTCGTACTCGGCGGCCGAGCAGGATGCGATCGCGTATGCGTACAAGAAGGGGGCGGTCGTCGTCGCCGCGGTCGGGAACTCGGACACGGCGCCGAAGCGCCCCTGGTACTACGCGAGCTACCCGGCGGCACTCCCACACGTGCTGGGGGTCAGCGCGCTCGCCCAGGACGGCTCGGTGCCCGGGTTCTCCAATCGGGACGCGGTCTACAACGACATCTCCGCGCCGGGGACGGGGATCGTCTCGACGCTGCCGCGCGCTCTCACCGCCCAGCGCCCCACCTGCGTCGATCAGGGCTATTCGCTCTGCGGCCCACAGGAGTTTCGGTCGGCGGAGGGAACCTCGTACGCCTCCGCGCAGGTCTCGGCCGCGGCCGCGCTGCTGATCGCCGCCCGCCCCACTCTCGGCCCCGACCAGGTCATGGCGCTGCTCGAGCGCAGCGCGACCGACGTCAACGCCGCCACCGGGTGCAGGCAGTGCCCGCTCCTCCGCGATCTCTACAGCGGGTGGGGGGAGCTGAACGTCAGTGCCGCGCTCAAGGCCCTCGACGGGCCGATTCCTCCTCGCGATCGATACGAGGCAAACGACGACGCCGGGACGAGGGCCTTCACTCTCTGGGGCCGGTCGAGCCGGATCGCCGCCACGCTCGACTTCTGGGACGACCAGATCGACGTCTACCGCACCCGGCTGCGCAAGGGTCAGACGGTGTCCGTCTCGTTGCGCGGGCCGGCCCGTACGAACACGAACCTCGTCCTCTGGCAACCGGGCACGATCGAGGTCGAGGGCCTCTCGGCGCAGGTGCAGGCGCGGCGGGTGACTCAGTCGGTCCGTGTCGGTCCGAACGAGCACTTCCTGCACCGGGCGACTGCGACCGGTTGGTACTACGTCGAGGTGAAGATGTCGACGCCGAGCTCGGGCTCGTACACGCTCCTCATCTCGAAGAGCCCGACGTGAAGCAGCCGCTTCGCGTCGGCGTGCAGCTGCCGGAGGCCGAACGCGAGGTGCGCTGGCCCGAGTACGTCGCGATGGCGCGCGCGGCGGAGGGGAGCGGCTTCGACTCGATCTGGCTCGGCGACCACCTGCTCTACCGCGGCGACGGCCGGGAAGAGCGAGGGCCCTGGGAGATGTGGACGCTGCTCGCTGGCCTTGCCGCCGTGACCGAGCGCCTTACGCTCGGCCCGCTCGTCGCGTGCACGAGCTTCCACCCGCCCGGCCTCATCGCCAAGATGGCTGCGACCGTGGCCGAGATCGCGCACGGCCGCTTCGTGCTCGGGCTCGGCGCGGGGTGGAACGAAACCGAATACCGCGCGTTCGGCCTCCCGTACGACCACCGCGTCTCGCGGTTCGAGGAGGCATTCGAGATCGTCCGGCGCACGCTGGCCGGAGAGCACGTGACGCTCGCCGGGCGCTTCTCGCAGGCCGTGGACGCGGTCGTGCTCCCTCGTCCGGCCGGGCGCATCCCCCTGATGATCGGCTCGAACGGCGAGCGGATGCTCTCGATCGCGCTACCGCATGTCGACTGGTGGAACACCTGGTACGCCGGCTACGGGAACACGGTGGACGGTTTCGCGGAGCTGAACGTTCGGATTGGCACGGCTGCCGAGCGAGCGGACCGCGATCCCGGTGCGATCCAGCGGAGCGCGGCCGTGCTCGTCGAGCTAGACCCCGACGCCGTCACGCGCCCGCACAGCGATAAGGACCTGCCGCCGGTGGGCGCCGACGTGCTCGCCGGTCACCTGCGCGATCTGGCCGAGGCGGGCGCCGACGAGGCGATCCTGGTCCTCCGCCCGATCACCGAGGCCTCGATCCGGACCATCGGTACGGCACTTCGGTGAGGCCGGGCCCGTACCGCAGCCGCGGCTAGGCGCCGAGCAGCTCGTCGTCCGGAACGTCGCGAATGCGGTGGGCCGGGTTGCCGACCACGACCGCACGTGGCGGCACGTTCTCGGTTACGACTGCACCCGCGCCGACGAATGCCTCCTCGCCGATCACGACCCCCGGGCAGAGGATCGCCCCACCCCCGATTCTTGCGCCGCGGCGAATCGTCGGGCCTTTGATCAGGGCGTGACGGGCCTCGGTTCGTCCCATGAAGTTGTCGTTCGTCGTCACCACGCAAGGGGCGATGAACACGTTGTCCTCGAGGGTCGAGTACGCGGTGATGTACGCCTCCGCCTGGATCTTCGTCAGCGCGCCGACGGTCGTGTCGTTCTCGATCAGCGAGCCGCGGCCGACGACGACGTCGTCGCCGAGCGTGACCCGCTCGCGGACGCATGCCTGGTCGCCGACGATCACGCGCGCGCCGATTTGCGCTCCGGCGAAGACGACCGCGCCGGTGGAGACGATCGCCCCCGCGCCGATCTCCGCAGGCGGCACGTCGTCGCGCTTGGCGGTCGAGCGCGGCGAGAGGACCGGTTGCTTGCCGACTACGGCGTACTCGAGCACGCGCACGCCCGCGCCGAGAACGGTGCCGGGATGGACGATCGCCGTCGGATGAATGTCCGCGCGCTCAGTCACGGAGGGAGTCACTCAGCCGCTCGAGCGCCCGGACGACCATTGCGCCGTCGCGTGCCACCTGCTGCCGGTCGCCGTCGCCTTCGACCAGGCCTAGGAAGTGCTCGCACTCGAGCCGCAGCGGCTCGGAGGTCGGGATCTTCGGGATGAAGATGTCGCCGCTCCGCGTCTGCCACTCGCCGTAGGTCTCGGCACGCTTCCACGGCGCCTTGTCGTAGACCGTCACCTTGCGCTCGAGCTCCATGTCGTCGAAGACCGCCATCTTGTCGCGTCCGACGACGGTCATCCGCCGCATCTTGTGCGGATCGAGCCAAGAGAGATGCATGTGCGCGATTCTTCCCGAGGGAAAGCGGAGGTAGCAGAAGACGACGTCCTCGACGCCGTCGGTGAGGAAGTCGCGGCCGTGTGCGACCGCCTCGGCCGGCTCCTCGTCGAGCAGGTAGAGGATGACGGACAGGTCATGGACGCCGAGCGACAGGAGCGCGTTCTCGTTCGTCCGCACGATCCCCAGGTTCTGGCGGTTGCCGTAGACGCAGAGCACCTCGCCGAGCTCGCCGGCGTCGATCAGCTCCTTCAGCTTCTGGACGCCGGGGTGGTAGAGGAGCAGGTGCCCGGGCATCAGCACCAGGTCGCGGTCGCCGGCGAGCGCGACCAGCTCGTCCATCTCCGCCGCCCGCATCGCCGGCGGCTTCTCGACGAGGACGTGCTTGCCCGCGGTCAGGGCGCTGCGGGCCAGGTCGTAGTGGGTGGGGACGGGAGTTGCGATCACCACGGCGTCGAGCGCGTCGTCAGCGAGCATCTCGTCGAAGCTCCCGGTTCGTCTCGCCTCCGGATACCTGCTGGCGAACGCTCCCAGGCGTTCGGGCGATGCATCGCAGATCCACGCCAGCTCGGCGAGGTCGTCGAAGTTGCGGGCGAGGTTCGGGCCCCAGTAGCCGAGCCCGGCGACGCCGATCCTCGTCACAGCTTCCAGACCTTTCCGTCCACCTCGCTGCCCTTCGTGGCGTTGCGGAAGTCGACGATCACCTTGCCGCGGCGAACGACGTCGGCGTAGTCGATCGAGGAGTGCGCGGTGACGATCGCGACGCAGTCGTAGGCCTCCGGCTCGAGCGGCACGGAGTGGAGACCCTCGAAGTCGGGTACGTGCGGGTCGTGGTAGGCGACGTCGGAGCCGCCGTTCCGGAGCAGCTCGACGATCTTTTCGGCGGGCGACTCCCTGACATCGTCGATGTCCGCCTTGTAGGCGACGCCGAGCACGAGGATCTTCGAGCCGCGCAGCGGCTTCTGCGCGCCGTGGTTGAGCGCCTGCGAGATCACCGACCGGCAGAAGTACGGCATGTTGCTGTTGATCTCGCCCGCGAGCTCGACGAAGCGGGTGTTGAAGTCGAACTCGCGAGCCTTCCAGGAGAGGTAGTACGGGTCGAGCGGGATGCAGTGCCCGCCGAGGCCGGGGCCGGGCTTGAAGGACATGAATCCGAAGGGCTTCGTCGCGGCCGCCTCGACCACCTCCCAGACGTCGATTTCCATCCGGTCGCATAGCTGCGCGAGCTCGTTGACGAGCGCGATGTTGACCGAGCGGAAGATGTTCTCGAGCAGCTTCGTCAGCTCGGCGACCTCGGCGGTGGAGACGGTGTGGACGGAATCGACGGCGCCGCGGTAGAGCTCGGCGGCCGCCTCGGTCGACGGCTCGTCGATGCCGCCGACGATCTTCGGCGTCGTCTTCGTGGTGAAGTCCTCGCGGCCCGGGTCGACCCGCTCGGGGGCGAACGCGAGGTGGAAGTCGACTCCCGCTCGGAGACCGCTGCCGTCCTCGAGGATCGGCCGGAGCACCTCGCGGGTGGTGCCGGGGTACGTCGTCGACTCGAGCACGACGAGATGGCCCTTGCGGAGGTGCGGGGCGATCTCGCGCGCAGCGCGCTCGATGTACGAGACATCGGGCTCGCGTTGCGGCGAGAGCGGCGTCGGCACCGCGATCACGATCGCGTCGGCGTCGCGTACCACCGAGAAGTCGGTGGTCGCGGTGATCGCGCCCGAGTCGATCATCGGCCTCAGCTGGTCCGACGGGACGTCCGTGACGTGGCTCTCGCCGCGGTTGATCGCGTCGACGATCTCGGTGACCACGTCGACGACGACGACGCGTTTGCCGGCGCCGGCGAACGTCTGTGCATGCGGCATGCCGACGTAGCCCGCGCCGATCACTGCGATGTCGTACTTCGCGCTCATGCCGGTGCCGAAGCGTACAGAGCAGCTGCGATGCGGCCCGACGCCTGTCCGTCCCCGTAGAGCGGCGGCGGGTCGGGCGGCATCGCCGCGGTGCGCACGGCCTCGGTCAGCCGGTCGGGGTCGTCGTCGACGAGGACGTTGGCGCCCGCCTCGACGGTGTCCACCCATTCGGTCGACGGCCTGGCGGTCACGCACGGAACGCCGTACCAGTACGCCTCTTTCTGCAGCCCGCCGGAGTCGGTGACGATCACCCTCGCCTGCGAGGCGAGGGCGGCGAAGTCGAGGTAGCCGAGCGGAGGTACCAATCGGACATTGTCCGGGGTCTGACCCCAGAAATGTCCGATTGCGGCACGAGTGCGTGGGTGGGCCGGGAAGATCACGGGGTCCTCGATCCGGGAAAGCCCCTGCAAGAGCCGTCCGAGGCGAGGCTCGACGACGTTCGCCTCGCGGTGCAACGTCGCGACCACGTATGTAAAGGGTCTGACCCCGGCCGTGTCCAGAATCGCCGAGCGATCCCGGGCGAGCGGGGCGAGCCGGAAGTTCGCGTCCGCCATCACGTCGCCGACGACCTCCACCCGGCCGGCGATGCCCTCGTGCTCGAGGATTCCGCGCGAGCGCTCGTCGGGAGCGAACAGGAGCTGGGAGAGCCGGTCGGTCTCGATCCGGTTGTGCTCCTCGGGCATCGACAGGTCGTAGCTGCGAAGACCTGCCTCGACGTGCGCGATCGGCACGCCCGCGTCCGCCGCCGCTCTGGCCCCGCCGAGCGTCGAGTTGGTGTCCCCGTAGACGAGCACCCAATCCGGCCGCTCGGCCGCGATCGCCTCGGACAGGCCGGGCGCGAGCGCGGCCAGCATCTCGTCGCGCGCCAGCCCGCCGACATCGAGCCGGTAGCGGGGCTCTGCAAGCTCCAGCTCCTCGAAGAACACCTGTGAGAGCTGGTGGTCGTAATGCTGCCCGGTGTGCAGCAAGACCTCCTCGATCCCGCGCTCCCGGAGCGCCACGGAGACCGGCCCGGACTTGACGAACTGGGGCCGGTTGCCGACGACCGACAGCACTTTCACCCGGGCTACACTACGCAGCCCGCGGGCCGTTAGCTCAGTTGGTAGAGCAGGGGACTCTTAATCCCAAGGTCGAAGGTTCGAATCCTTCACGGCCCAACGCTCGCCGCGACAAGGCCGCGGGCTCGCTCGCACGGGGGGAACGGCCGGTTCCCCCCGTGGACCCCCCCTCCCTAACCTCCTTCGCCCCCCAGGGGCGTTCGTGTGCCGCGCCCGCCAGGGTCGGTCGCGGCGGAGGAAAGGTGTGCCAAACGCGAATGGGTGGTCCAGGACTGCACTTCGCTCGGCGAGAGGCCGAGCCCGGTCAGGTAGCTGACTGCTGCGGCCGATCTGGAGTCAGAATGCGACCGGCCGCTTACAGGCCACTGACAGCCGGCAGACACGGCTTGGAGGCAGAGGATGGAGTTCCGGATTCTTGGGCCGCTCGAGGTGCTCGATGGAGATTGCTACCGGTGCCTTCGGCAGTATGGCCGGCCGCGCGATGATCGGCCAAACAATGATCAACGTCCGGGTCAGCGGCGCTTGCACCCGTCTCTCGACCTTCGCCGCCGGCGTCTTCCTGCTCGTCCTCGTCGCGGTCTTCGGTGGCCAGGTTGCCCAGATACCGATGTCCGCACTGGTCGCGGTCATGATCATCGTCGCGGTTTCGACGTTTACAGCGTCGCTATCCACCAGCGCCTTACCGGCCAGCTTCGTCGGGCCGGCCGAGGACTGAGAGCGCTACGGCCGAAACAGAATCCGTGAGATGTGTGCGGATTTTCCGGCTACGATGCGGCGCATCCTTCGGCCACTCCGCATCCGTTGACGGCCGCCGGCGGTTCCTCGACGAGGCTCGCACAGGAGCTCGGCAGCCTGGTTGACGAGCTGGGCCTCGACGAGCGCCAGAAGCACTTCATGCGCGCGCGGTGGCTCGACCAGGTCCTGTGGCTCGAGCGGAAGGCAACGCAGGCCCAGCAGCGCTACTACGTGCTCCGGCTGGTCGGCATCGTCGGCGGGCTCGTGGTGCCCGCGCTCGTCAGCCTCAACCTTCGCCGCGCCGACGTCGCATCGACGATCGCGTGGACGACCTTCTCGGTCAGCCTGGTCGTGGCGATCGCGATCGCGGTCGAAGGGTTCTTCAACTACGGCGGCCGCTGGCGTCGCTTCCGGCGCACGGCCGAGCAGCTGAAGGGCGAGGGCTGGCAGTTCTCCGGGCTCGCCGGTGCATACGCGGCCTACCGCACGCACGGCGCTGCGTTCCGGCCGTTCGCCGCCGCGGTCGAGTCGCTGATCGCCCAGGACGTCGAGAGCTACCTGACCAGGGTCGCGCGCGAGCAGCATCGTGCCGTCGAACCCAAAGGGCAGGAGCAACCCGGCGGCGACGCCGAGCCGACGCCCTAGCCTCGAGCTCGCGGCGCGCCGTGGCTGACGTCTTCATCTCGTATTCGCGTCAGGACGGTGAGTTCGTCCGCGGGTTGCACGAGTTCCTGCAGGGGGCGGGCCGCGATGTGTGGGTCGATTGGGAGGACATTCCGGCGGCGTCGGCGTGGGCGCAGGACATCGACGACAGCATCGACGCGGCAGAGAGCGTCGTCTTCGTCGTCTCGACGCACTCGCTCGCCTCCGAGTACTGCACGGCCGAGTTTCGCCATGCTCAGGAGCGGGGCAAGCGGATCGTGCCGATCGCCTGTGACGCTGCCGATCCGGAGGCTGCCCAGCCCGGTCTGCGTCAGCTGAACTGGATCTGGTGCCGGGTAGGCGACGATCGGGACGCCGCCTTTGCGAAGCTGGCGGGCGCGCTCGACACCGATCTGGAGTGGGCGCGGACGCACACCCGGCTGCTCGTGCGGGCGGTCGACTGGGAGGCTCGCGGCGACAGCAGCCTGCTTCTGCGCGGGCGGGATCTGAAGCAGGCGGAGGAGGTGCTGGCGGCGAACGCGGCCAAGGAGCCGAAGCCGACCGAGCTTCAACAGCGCTACGTGCACGCGAGCAGGAGTGGCGCGTCGAGGCGCCAGCGGATCCTGCTCGGCGGCGTGCTGCTCGCCCTGGCCGTCTCGATCGGTCTCGGTGTGGCGGCGCTGCTTCAGCGGAACACGGCGAATCAGCGGGCGCGGATCGCGCGCTCGCAGGCGCTTGCCGCCCAGGCTGTGGGGGCGCTCTCGTCCGCGCCCGCGGCGGCACTTGCAGACGCGGTCAAGGCGGTCGAGACGAGCCGGACCGACGAGGCGGAGGTTGCGCTCCGCCGCGCGATCCTGGCGAACCCGGTCGAGTACGTGATCCCGGCCGGACCTGACGACCGGCGGCAGGTCGCATCGGCCGGCGCGCGCGTCGACACGAGAGCGACACTCGCCTTCAGCGCAGACGGACAGCTGCTGGTCGGACTGACGCCGGCGGGCTCGCTTCAGGTCTGGCGCGGCGCGGACGGACGGCCCGCCGGGCAGGCGATCTCGGCAACGACGGCGGTGGCGCTCGCGCCCGGCAAGCTGCTCTCCGCGGACGGCCGCTCGATGCGGCTCGCCCGGCCGGATGGAGCCGTGGTGCGCACTCGGGCGGTCCCTGCCGGACAGCGGGTGGTCGGGGTCGGGTTCGTGGGTCGCTCTCCGAGCGCGGTCCTGGCAGGCCGGGGAGCGGTCGCGATCGTCGACGTCGTCAGCGGCCGCGAGGTGAGGCTGCACGGGCGAGCCGTTTACGCCGGGCAGGCCGTGTTCAGCGCCGGCGGCAAACGGGTGGTGACCGTTGCCGGCGGCGAGCAGGGCACCGTGCGGGTGTGGGAGACCCACACGGGGCGTCAGCTCGCGGCGCTGCGCGCGTCCTTCCCCGAGTCGGCCGCGATCAGCCCCGACGGCCGGTTCTTCGCGGCGGTCGCACCGGACGGGGCTGAGCTCTGGTCGGTCGACCGCGGCGTCCGCCTCGCGAGGCTCGGCCCCGCTGCCCGCGTCATCTTCAGCCCCGACGGCCGCCTCGTGGTTGCGGTCGGCGAGAACGGCGGCGCCGGCGTCTGGCGATCGAACGGCGGTCGTCTCGTCGCCGCTCTGCCCGGTTTCGGCAGCCTCCATGCCGGCGCCCTCGGCAGCTTCCGCACGCCCTTCGCTCCCGGTGCCGCGTTCAGTCCGGACGGGCGGCTGCTCGCGCTCGCCGCGTCGGACGCGATCGTGCGGGTCTGGGAGCTCGCGACGCGCAAGCAGGTCGGGGCGGTGGCGATGGGCTGGGCGAACACACTGGCGTTTGGGCCGAACGGTGGCCGGCTTGCCGCGATGACCTGGGACGGTCACGTCGTCGTTGCGCGCGCACCCGCGAGCCTCGCGCTCAGAACGGCGTTCCACCCGAGCAGCTGCGTCGCGCAGTTCGACCCCGTCCTCAGCCCGGACGGCAGACGCGTTCTCGCGCCTGTCGCCGGGGGCGCCGGCGTCTGGGATGTCGACGGCAAGCGCCTCCAGCTCCTGCCGACGCCGGCCCGCCCAGCCGGTCCCGCCGACGCAGCCGCAGTGAGCGCGGCCGCCTTCAGCGGCGACGGAACGACGGCGGTGGTCAGCGCCAACTCCGGCGGCTGCCACCAGTCGCAGGATCAGCGGTTCTGGACCGCGGTCTGGCGTGTCGGCGGCCACTCCCAGCTTCGCCGGTTTCCGCAGGCGCTCGACATCGCTCTCGATCCGCACGGTTCGCTCATCGCCGCCGGCGGGAAGGCTTGGCGGACGGCGACCGGCGCGCCGGTGCGCTCGCTCGACGGAATCGTCGGCCTGAGTCCGGACGGGCGCCTCGCCCTGGTGCGCCGAAACTGGATTGCCACGATCGTGCAGGTCGGCTCGGGAGCGGCTGTAGCGAAGCTTCGCGGGTTCGGAGGCTTCACGCTCTCCGACGTGTCGGCGACCTTCAGCCCGGACGGTCGCCGCCTGGTCACGTTGCGGGGAGGGGACGTGCTGCGTCTCTGGGACGCTGCGAGCGGTGAGCCGCTCGGACGCCTCGGTCGGGCCGGCGAGATCGCCGACGGCTACTCGTTCAGCAAGGACGGCCGACTCGTGCGAGTGATCTTCGAGGACGAACGAGCGGCGACGTTCAGCGCCGCGGACGGCTCGCCCGTCTCGTCGCTGGCCGGGAGGTTCGCCGCGATCTCGCCCGACGGTACCCTCGCGACGGCCGCGCGAGACGACGGCAGCGTCGTGGTCGCCGACCTGGCGACGGAGCTGAGCGTCGCCGTCCAGACCGACACCGCCGAATCGCTCGTCAGCGCCTCGTTCGGACCGACGCCCGGGCTGCTCGTCGCCGCCGACGCGACCGGCGACGTCCACTTGCTGCGGTGCGCGATCTGCGGGTCGGAAGCCGAGCTGCTGACGCGCGCCCGGGAGCAACTCGCACTGGTGTCGCGTTTCCATCCGCGGCGGCCGCCGGCGAGCGGCGTTGCCTGAGCGCGCGGGGCTCAGAATCGCTCAAGAACGTTTGAACACGCGAGCGAGCCGTTGCAGCATCGAGTCGGCAGGGATCAAGAGGCCGCGGCCGGCCATGCCCGTCATCCGGTCGAGCGTGGCCAGAAACTCCGCGGCAAGCTTCGGCTCGTCGCGCAGCGCCCAGAGCGCATGCGCGTTCGTCCATGCAGCATCACGGGCTCGTTCGACGTTCCACATCGCGGCGATGTCGTCGATCCGGTGAAAGCGGTGTACGGCTCGATCGAGTAATCCCAGCCAACCGGTGAGGTACAGCCGCTTGATCCTCGGCTCGACGTCCGCCAGCAGGGCATTCACCTGCTTGAAGTCGGCTTGTGCGGGTGAGCCCTCGCGCAGGTCGAGCCCGAGCTCATGGCAGGTCTTCACCAGCGCCACCGGTAGGTCGCGGTTGATGTGTGCGTTCATCCCGGCCAGGGCGAACTGGAGCGGCGTCAGCCCCCGCCCCGACCGCTGCGCGAACAGCGGCACCCACGCGGACGGCGCGCTCGCCGGATCGCGCTCGTACGCGTCGAGCGCCGAGAAGAACAGGCCGGCGAAGCAGACATCGAGCCGCTCCAGAAACCGCGGGTCGGCGAAGCCCGCCTGTGCGAGGGTGGCGTTGACGCCCTCGGTCACCTCCCGGTACAGATGCGCGAAGCAGGCGACGCCGTCCGAGCGAGGCGCCGCGGCCTCGATCCCGCGCAGCCGCTCGATCACCGCCGGGACGGTCGCTGGATTGGCCACGCTCACGGGCCAATGACTGTAACCGGCCGAGGGCCGCGGGTCGGACTCAGCGTTCGTGCAGGAACCGGAGCCGCTCGACGGCGGTGAGCCTGCGGCCGACGGAAACGTGCGCTTGGACGTCGGCGAGCAGTTGCTCCAGGTTCCCGCAGGCCTGGCAGGTGTGCAGGAGGACCGTGCCGTCGCGGCTGCCGGTGATCAGATCTCGGGGGTCGCTCCCGAACGCGACGCTCGTCACCCAGCCGTGGCGATCCTCGAACCGCGCCGTCAGGCGTCCCGTGGCCGCCTCCCACACCAGCGCGATGCCGTCGCGCCCTCCCGTCGCGATCCAGCGTCCGTCGGGGCTGAACGCAGCGACGTTCGTCTCGCCGGACTCGCCTCGGAGCTCCAGCACGGCGCGTCCGCTGGCGATCTCCCAGAGGCGCGTCGGATCTCCGCGGCTCGCCGTCAGCAGGAACCGCCCGTCGGGGCTGAAGGCGACGCTGACGATCTCGGCGGTCAGGTCGCCCAACGTGAAGATCGGCTTCCCGGTGGCCGCGTCGCGCACAGCCGACGGGCCGGCGATCGTGGCCGGGGGGGCGGTGGTCACGACCAGGCGCCCGTCGGGGCTGAACGCGGCGTCGGCCCGCAGGATCCCCGGCTGCCCCGGAAGGGTCGTCAGCAGCCGGCCGCTCGCGACGTTCCAGATCTTGGTCGAGTCGAACCGGGCGACGGACGCGAGCCGGGTCCCGTCCGGGCTGAAGACCACCCGATCCACCTCCCGCCGGTGCCCGCGCAGCTCGTGCAGCAGCGTGCCGGTCGTCGCGTCCCAGATGCGCACCACGTGATCCGTTCCGCCGCCGGCCGCAAGCCGGCCGTCCGGGCTGAAGGCAACGGACAGCGCCTTGCCGCCGGTCGGGTTCCGGAGGCTGACCACCGGACCGCCGGCATCGACTGCCGAGATCATCGCGGCGACGCCCGCACGTCCGATCGCCCCGGTCAGGACGCGCCCGCCGTCCGGGCTGAGCGCGGCGTCCAGGACGGGCAGGCGCTTGGGGTCGCCGATCGTGCGGACGCGGGTTCGGGCGTTCGTGTCCCAGAGGCGTGCTGTCCAATCGGCGCCCCTGCTCAACGCGAGACGGTCGTCAGCGGCAAAGCCGACCACGCTCACCTCGCGGCCGTGGGATCCAAGCCGGGCCGGTTGCCCGCTGTCCAGGGACCAGACCCGTGCGGTGCCGTCGTCGCTCGAGGTGAGCACGAGGCGTCCGTCGGAGCTGAAGATCGGGACGCCGACGCCGTTGGTGTGTCCGCGCAGCTCGGCGAGCAGACGCCCCGTGCGCGTGTCCCACACCCGCGCGACCGGGTCCTCGCCGGTCGTGGCCACCTCGGCGCCGTCTGGGCTGAACACCGCCCTGGTCACGGGATCCGGATGACCTCTGAGGGTGACGAGCAGACGGCCGCTCTGCGAGTCCCAGATGCGTGCGGTCCGGTCGGCCGAGGCCCCGACCACGCGCGCACCCTCCGGGTCGAACGCCGCGTAGTTCACGCTCGCTCCGGCGCCGCGGAGCACCGCGACGCTCGCGCCGGTGACCGCCGACCAGACGCGAGCCGTGCCGTCGTCTCCGGCCGTGACCACCCGGGTGCCGTCCGGACTGAAGAGGGCGCGGTTCACCCCGCCCCGGTGGCCTCGCAGGACGTACAGCCGAGCACCCGTACGCGCGTCCCACACGGTGGCTCCGTCGGGCCCGGCGGCGACCACGCGAGTGCCGCCGTGATCGAACGCTGCATTGAACACGGACCCGTTTCCCCGAAGCGCGGTCGCCGGCCGTCCGCCGGTGAGGTTCCAGACCCAGACCACGCCGTCGGCGCTCACGGCGAGCGCCCGGGTGCCGTCGTCGCTGAACGAGGCGCCGTAGAGCGCCGCCGTTGGGCCCTGAAGGACGGCGCGCGGGTCGCCGGTGTGGGCGTCCCAGATCCGAACGGTGCCGTCGGAGCCCGCGGTCAGCAGCCGCTCGCCCCGGCGGTCGAACTTGACCGCGTCGACCGTTCCCCGGTGCCCGCGCAGCTCGGCGACGAGCCTGCCGGTCCGCACGCTCCAGAGACGCGCGGTGCCTTCGGCCGCGGCGGTCACGGCCCGGTCGCCCTGCGGCGCCAGATCGGCGGCAAACAGAGGCGCGGGCAGTCCGTCGAAGGTAGCCCGTGAGTGGGAGCTGAGGATCGCCTGGCGCAGCGCGTCCTCGGCCTCCGCGGTCGGCTTCGTCTCCGCGGCGCGAGCCGCCAGCAGCACGCTCAGCTCGGGATCGAGCGGGAGCTGCTGGTTGGCCAGGGCGGCGATCTCACGCGAGCGGGCGGTGTGCTCGCGGTCGATCGCCTGGCTGCGCGTGACGAGCGAGTAGGCGGTGAGCGCGAGCGAGACCGCGAGCGCGAACCCGACCGCGCCGAGGACGATTTGCTGCCTGCGGCTGGCGGCCCGGCGGCTCGCCGCGACGAAGTCCCGCTGGAGATCCGTCGGCGACTCCCCGTGCGGCCCGGGGTCGTTGAGCCATCTCTCCTCGGCCTCCTTCAGCCGGCCGCCGCGCAGCAGCGTGCTCTTGTCCCTGCCGCTTGCAACCCAGTCGTGGGCCTGGATGGTCAGCTCGTTGTGCTTGTCGCGCCACCACAGATCGGCGTTGACCGCCTCGACGACCTGCTCGATGCCGAGGTCGACCGGATCGGCCTCCCCGAGCTGGATCCGCTGGATCTTCGCGAGCGCATCCGGCACCCGGTCGTCAGGCACGTCGATGCGCACGATCGGGACGAGCGGCTTGCCGAGCTCGACTGCGACGCCGAGCTCGCGCCGGCAGTACTCGGACTCGAGTGACCCCGGGCTGATCACGAAGGCGAACGCGCGCGCCGCCCGGATGCCGGTGTCGATGCGCTCTTGCCAGTCGGCGCCCGGCTCGATGTCGTCGAGGTCGAGCCAGACGTTCTTTCCCCGCGCCTCGAGTGCGGTCACCAGTTGCCCCTGGACGAACTCTCTGGTGTCGCGGCGCGAGTACGAGATGAACGCGTCGGCCCGAGCGGCGCCGGCTTCGGCCCCCGCTGTGGGGAGACCGGCACTCGGGGCGGCGTGGCTACCAGTTCGGGACGAGGTTCTGTCCCCGGCTGTTGGTCAATCGTCTCTGGCCGCTTCCGTCGCGGTTCACGACCGAGATCTCGGTGTCTTTGGCCTGCCCCTCGGCGAACGCGATCCTGGTTCCGTCGGGTGACCACGTGGGGTGGAACTCGTACTCGTCGACGCTCGTCAGCCGCTGCTGGTTTCCGCCGTCCGCGTCCATCACGTAGATGCGCTGCTTGCCGTCGCGGTCGCTCTCG
Organism: uncultured Actinomycetes bacterium; assembly: GCA_963803325.1. Classification (GTDB taxonomy): domain Bacteria; phylum Actinomycetota; class Thermoleophilia; order Gaiellales; family Gaiellaceae; genus DATBLE01. The sequence goes on from CAWDLU010000002.1 coordinate 195,428, forward strand.
AAGGCGATCTCCGCCCCGTCGGGCGACCAGGCGGGATTGACGTCCGACGCGGGGTTCGAAGTCAGCCTCTTCTGGCCGCTCCCGTTCGCGTTCATCACGTAGATCTGGGGCTTTCCGTTCCGGCTGCTGTCAAAGGCGATCTTCGTTCCGTCGGGCGACCAGACGGGGTCAGCGTTCTTGCCGGCTCCCGCGGTCAGCTTCGTGCGCCCGGTCCCGTCTGCATCGATCACGTAGATCTCGGTGTCCCCGGCCAGGTTCCCCTCGAAGGCGATCTTCGCCCCGTCCGGCGACCATTTCGGGAACCGGTCGCCCGCGGGGCTCGTGGTCAGCCTGGTCTGGTCGCTTCCGTCGGCGTCCATCACGTAGAGCTGTGAGCGGCCGTAGGTCGCCCGGTTGCTCTCGAAGACGAGCTTCCCGCCGTCGGGCGACCAGGCGGGGTCGAAGCTCTGATGGGGCGGCGAGGTCAGTGGTCTCTGGCCGCTTCCGTCGGGGTTCATCGTGAAGACCTGGAAGTCGCCGCTGCGATCGCTCTCGAAGGCGATCTTCGCCGATGCGCTCCTCTCGATCGTCCACGAGTAGGAGACCGCCGGGCCGGTGTTGCCCGCTTGATCGGTCGCCCGCACCGAGAACGTGTGGCGACCGGGTGGGAGCGTGTACGGCTGGGGCGACGTGCAGGCGAACACCATCCCCCCGTCGATCGCACAGCCGTACACGGTCCCACCGGAGAACGTGAACGACGCGTCTCTGCGCGGTGTCGGGTCGCCGGGGCGGCCGCCGAGCGTCGTCGTCGGAGGTGTGAGGTCGGTGACCGGCGGCAGCGCGCTCGCCAGTTGGGCAAACGTCGTTTGCTCGACCCGGGTCAGCTTGACCTTCTGCGGGGGTCGCGGGTTCTTTCCGAGCGGCACGACCACCTGACGGGCATAACGCTTGTCCTTCAGGTTCAGCGCCACGACGACGCCTTTGCCCTTGCGCCCGCTCACGACGGCGACTCCGCGCCGCAGCCTGACGATTCCGCTGCGCTTGCCGACGGCGACCTCGAAGACGGGATCGGTCGTCGTCACCGTCACGTCCCGACCGAGCAGGAACTTCTTCTTCTGGCCTTTGGGCGAGGTCGAGCAGGTGGCGCCGCCGTCGAGGAAATGGATCAGCCTGGCTGCGTCCGGTACCACCTCGAGCCGGACACGCACATTCGTCTGGCAGGCCGTGCCCTTCTTCTTGACCTTGAGGCTGAAGCTGAGGAAGGTCTTTCCCCCGCCGCCGGCGCTGATCAGGTCGCCGGAGTGCAGGGGGTCTCCGGTGTGGATGCCGTGGCGGTTGATCGTCACCCCTCCGCCGGTGACTCTCTTCACCTTGCCGACGACGGCACGACCCGCTGCGCCGCCCGCCGCATCGGCCGGCACGAGCACGATCGCGCAGAGCAGCAGCGCGAGAGCTGCCCGCGGTAGGCGAGGGTGCCGGCGGACGTCGGCGAATCGCATCGAACAGGTGGCGGAGATGGGCAACGAACGCCCCCAGGTGAGCTGACAGCAACAACGACGCTCTCACGCCGCGTGGGGGGTGTCAAGCCCCCGAACCGGTAACGGGACCGGTTCGGACTCGCGGGTGCGGGCTACTCCGCGGCGAGGCGCTCGCGCGCGAGCGCGCGCAGCGGGCCGATCGGCACGCAGAGGTCGCAGGCCCAGAGCCGTGCCGTTCCGTCGTCTCCGACAGTGAGGACGAGCTTGCCGTCGGGGCTGAAGACCGCGCTTTCGACCGGGCGGCGGTGACCTCTGAGGGTGTCGACTCGGTGGCCGCTGGCGGTGTCCCAGAGCCGCGCCGTCCCGTCGTCGCCGGCGGTGAGGACGAGCTTGCCGTCGGGGCTGAAGACGGCGCCGTAGACGGGGCCGCTGTGGCCGCTGAGCGTGCGGACGGGATCGCCGCCGGCCGTCTTCCAGAGCCGGGCGGTCCCGTCGTCGCCGGCGGTGAGGACGAGCTTGCCGTCGGGGCTGAAGACGGCGCCGTAGACGGGGCCGCTGTGGCCGCTGAGCGTGTGGACAGGGTTGCCGGTGGCGGTAATCCAGAGCCGCGCGGTCCCGTTGGACCCGTCGCTGCCGGCAGTGAGGACGAGCTTGCCGTCGGGGCTGAAGACGGCGCTCGTGACGGGACCCTTGTGGGTGAAGGTGTGGTCGGGGGCGATGGGGTGGCCGGGGCTGCCGCCGGCGGTTCTCCAGAGCCGTGCCGTCCCGTCATCGCTGGCGATGAGGACGAGCATGCCGTCGGCACTGAAAAGCGCACTGGAGACGGTGCCGTCGTAGCCCTTCAGGATGGGTCCCGGGAGGCCGTCGGCAGTGTCCCACAGCTGCGCCTTTCGACCGACGGTGAGGACGAGCTTGCCGTCGGGGCTGAAGACGGCTGTGGAGGCGGTCCCGCCGTGGCCGAGAGTGTGGACGGGGTCGTCGCTTGCAGCGTCCCAGAGCCGCGCGGTCCCGTCGTCGCCGGCGGCGAGGACGAGCGTGCCGTCGCGGCTGAAAACGGCACTGGTGACGGCGACGCGCTGGCCGATGAGGGTGTGGCCCGCTTCGCCGCCGGGCGTCTTCCAGAGACGCGCCTTCCGACCGGCGGTGAGGACGAGCGTACCGTCGGGGCTGAAGACGGCGCTGTGGACGGGGTCCTTGGAGCCGCCGAGGATGATCGGGCGGTCGCCGCCGACGTCCCAGAGCCGCGCAGTCGTGTCGTCGCCGGCGGTGAGGACGAGCTTGCCGTCGGGGCTGAAGACGGCGCTGTGGATCGGGTCCTTGTCTGCGCTGAGCGTGTCGATGGGGTCGCCGGTGGCCGTATCCCAGAGCCTCGCCGCCCCGTCGGCGCCGGCGGTGAGGACGTGCGCGCCGTCCGGGCTGAAGACGGCGCCGGCCACGAGCTTGCCGTGGTGACCGTTGAGAGTGTGGACGAGGTGGCCGCTCGCGGTCCTCCAGAGTCGCGCAGTTCCGTCGTCGCCGGCGGTGAGGACGAGCTTGCCCCGGGGGCTGAAGACGGCGCTGGAGACGCGGCCGCGGTGGCCGTGGAGGGTGCGGATGGGCTCGCCGCTGGCCGTCTGCCAGAGCTGCGCCGTTCCGTCGTCGTCGGCGGTGAGGACGAGCGTGCCGTCGGGACTGAGGACCGCGCTGTGAACCGGGCCGTGGTGGCCGCTGAGGGTGTGGACGAGGCGGCCGGTCGCAGTCCTCCAGAGCCGCGCCGTCCCGTCGGTGCCTGCGGTCAGGACGAGCTTGCCGTCGCGGCTGAAGACGGCGCTGGAGACAAGGCCGTGGTGGCCCTTGAGGGTGTGGACGAGGTGGCCGCTCGCAGTCGTCCAGAGCCTCGCGGTTCCGCCGGCGCCTGCGGTGAGGACGAGCTTGCCGTCGCGGCTGAAGACGGCGCTGGAGACAAGGCCGTGGTGGCCGCTGAGGGTGTGGACGAGGTGGCCACCGGCGGTCTTCCAGAGCCTCGCCGTTCCGTCGGCGCCGGCGGTGAGGACGAGCTTGCCCCGGGGGCTGAAGACGGCGGTGGAGACGGGCTTGCCATGGTGGCCCTTGAGGATGGGGCCGGGCTCACCGCCGACCGTGTCCCAGAGCCGTGCGGTCCCGTCCTCGCCCGCGGTGAGGACGAGCTTGCCGTCGGGGCTGAAGACTGCGCTCGAGACGGCAAGCCTGTTACCCCGGAGCGTCCTGCGGAGCAGGTCCGCGGCGAGCGCCACCCGCAGCGCGCCTTCCGCCTCGCGTGTCGGCGACGTCTCCGCCGCTCTCCCTGCCAGTGCGAGCGCCGCCGAAGGATCCGCGTCGACAGCTGCAACCGACTGCCCCGCCAGTGCCCGCGACTCTCCGATGAGAGCCTGGTCGCGGGCCCGCACTGTAAGCACGGCGAGGGTCGCTGCACCGATCGCCAGTGCTGCGAGCAGCGCCCCGGCTGACCAGGCGAGGCGCAAAATGCGCCTGTGCTGGGTGATGTCCTCGCCGAGCAGCGTGTCCTTGTCGCGGCCGTGGATCGGCGCAGCGATGTCGGCGATCGCGTTGCGGAAGTCGGGCTGGCGGAGCGACACGTCCGATTCGGCGCGCGCGAAGCGGAGGTCGATCCAGAAGGGCTCGGAGGCGAACGCGTGCTCGAGCGCGCGTGGCAGCGCGGTCGTCCGCTGCCAGTCGAGATCGCCGGTGTGTTCGTCCCAGGCGATCTCACCGTCGGTCAGCGCGATCAGAAAGGTGTCGATCGACTTGTGCTCGCGCCAGTAGCCGATCTCCTTGCCGACCCACTCCGACTCGGCCGCGTCCGGTGAAGCCAGCAGGACGAAGAACCGCGACCCGGCCAGCGCGCGTTCGATCCCCGACCAGAGCGCAGGCGTCGCCGACAGGCTCGTCTGGTCGCGGAATACGCGCAGCGCGTTCAGCCGGTACCACGGCTTCGCAAATCGGCGTAGCCCGCGCTGAAGCGACGGCGCGAGCCTTCCGTCGGCCGCGTGGCTGTAGGAGATGAACGCGTCGTACCCGGCCGCACCGTCCGGCGAGCGTGCCCGCCGCCGGCGGAGCGAGTACCTACGGGCCGGGCGGCTCATCGGCCGGCACTTCTAGGCGGGGAAGCCGGCGAAGTGCTCGCGTTTCACCTTCGAGGCGACCGCGCGGCCGACCTGCTGGAGCTCGGCCACGTGCTCGATCGAGTCGAGCCGCTGCACCTCGGCCGGGTTGATGTCGGGCACACCGAGGAGCGTCAGGCCTTCCTTCGACAGCTCGCCGTTGTAGCGGGCGTAGGTGAAGAGCTTCGGCTCGACGGGCCCTCGCACAGTGGCGAGGTCGCCGACCTCGCGGTCGAGCGGGTCGCCTGCGAGGCAGCGGCCGAAGACCCGGCAGAGCAGGTCCTGCTCGTTCAGCGCGGCGCCCATCAGGGCGGCGGGGATCGAGCCGGCGTTGTAGAGCAGGTTCATCTCGTCCGGCCGGAGGTTCACGTTCGCGCGCGGGTTCGTTCCCGTGCCGATCGAGACCAGCAGCATCTGCTCCTCGCCCGTCGCCCAGCCGAGGCCGTACGGCTCCACCGTCGCCATCAGGAAGAGCTGGAACGCCGGGTTATTGTACATCGTCACGCCGCCGTCGACGAAGACGAACGACTGCCCGCCGCCGATGTCGATCACCTCCGGCGGGAAAAAGGTGGGCGCCGCCGTGCTCGCGCGCACGAGCTGCCAGAGCGGGAGGTCGAGATTCCGGAACGGGCGGTCGGGCAGGTTGTACCGCGCCGCCGGGTTGTTCGAGAGCGGCCAGGGCGAGTCGGTCGTCGCGTTGCGCACGACGACCAGCAGCAGCGTTCTGAGCCGGTCGCTGCCGAGTGTCGTGTCCTCGCCGAGCTCTTTCCGCAGACGCCTGGCGAGGTGGTCGTCCTCGTACTTGTAACGGAAGCGCGCCAGCACCCTTGCCTTGTCGAACATGTCGGTGGCGTTCTCGACGTAGAAGTCGCGGATCCGCTCGGCGGACATCCCGACAGAGAGGCAGGTCGCGATCACCGCGCCGGTGCTCGTGCCGGCGATGTAGTCGAAGTAGTCGGCGAGGACGAACTCCCTGCCGCCGCCGCAGTCTTCGCGCAGAAGCCGCTCGATCTCGGCCAGCACCTCGATCGTGATCAGCCCGCGGATGCCGCCGCCGTCGAGTGCAAGCAGCTTGCGCGGGCCGGCCTTCGCGAGCTTGTCGGCCACCGTCATCGTCAGACGTCCATCCTCGTCGGGTTGACGATCGCAAAGCGGCTGCTCATCTGCTCGGCTCTCCGGGCGAAGTCGGAGGTCCCGCCGGGCCCGTCGCCCGTCGGCTTCTCGTCCCAGACCATGATTGTCGAGATCCGGCCGTTGGGCGCCTCCACCCGAGCCGTGTCGAGGATCCAGAGATTGGTGCGCGCGAAGACGTCCAGCCCGGCGGGAGGGTCGCCGAGCCGGTCCGGCTGCACGGCGACCTCGGCACGCTCGAGCACCTGGTGGAACCGCTCCTCCCACCGGCCGGCATCGCCGCGAAGCCGCACCGACCTCGCGAGGAACTCCGGCTCGGGGAGGGCGAGCAGGATCCGCACATCCGCATCCAGCTCGAGTGCGAGCTCGGCGAACAGCAGGTCGGCGCCGCGGGCCCCGCCGCTGATCGCGAGCGTTCCTGGCCCGACCGACGCAGCCTCGAGCTCGTGCCGCATCCGCTTCCGAACCGCATCCTCCTTCTCCGGCGGAAACCGGGGTTCCGGGCGGTCCGGCGCGTCGATCATGTGGCCGCTGCAGACGATCACGTTGCCGTAGCGCTTCGCCGGCGGCGCGACGCGGTCCCGGATCGGCTCGAGGGCGGCCCGAACCTTCGCTACAGCTTCGCCCCGAAAGCCGAGCTCCTCGTACAGGCTCAGCTGGGAGAGCATCGACTCGAGCTGAAACAGGGTTGCGCCGGGCGCGGCCAGTGCCTCCAGGTACAGCTCGACCGCGCGATCCGAGTTGCCGGCAAGCAGATCGAGCTCGCCGAGCGTCGACGCGGGCCAGACGACCGCGTCCTCCGCACCCGTGTCGTATGCGCGCCGCCGGGCCTCGGCCGCCGCCACGCGGACGCACGCGGCCAGGTCGTCGCTGTTCTCGGTGGCGGGCCCTTCCGGGTCGGCGGCCGCTCCCACGTGCTCGAGGAGCTGCGTCAGCCCGACGACGTTGATCCCGTTGTAGTACGACTCGAGGTCTCGCCGGTGCGCGCGGCGGTAGCTGCGGATCGCCAGTCGTGCCTGTGCCGCCGACTCGCGGGCGATCGCCCGCCGCTGATCGGGGTCGCCGACACCACTCCAGAGCGCGCGCCAGGCGTCCTTGTAGATGCGGCCGAGCGCGCCGTGAGACTCCGGATCGTCGGGTCGCCCCTCGAGCACGGTTGCAATCCGCTGCTCGGCCTCGGCCGCCCGGCCGAGCCGACCGAGGACGAGGGCGAGGATGCGCATCGCGCCGAGATTGCCGGGATCGAAGTCGAGCAGTTCGTCGAGGACGCTCTCCGCGACGTCGAACCGCTGGAGCTCGACCAGCGCACGCGCCGCCTCGGTCAGAAGCTTGCCCCGGTGGAACCGCGTCGGCGCGTCACGCGCGAGCGTCAGGACGTCGCCGGCGTGCCCGTTCCGGCGCGCGATGCGCACCCGTGCCTGCCAGTCGTCCAGAACGCCCTGGAAGTACTTTGCGGTCGCCGTCTCGATCCCGCTCCAGTCCGCAGGCCGAAGCCCCCGCAGCGTCAGGTAGACAGGGCTGCCGATCGTCCGGCCGTCGGTGGCCAGCGCTTGCCGGAACACCACCCCGAGGCGCTTCGCCTCGGCGGCGACCCGTTCCGCCCACGCGTCGCCGCGTCTGGCGGCGGCCAGGAAGAGCGATCCGTCGTAGCTGAACGTGCGATCGGGGGCGACGTCGAACGGGCGGGGAATCCAGCCCGCGGTGATCATGAACACGCCGCGCTCGGCGACGCCGTGGCGGATGCCGAGCTCGTAGAAGACGTTCGGGTTCAGGATCGAGATGTCCGCGACCACGAGGTCGGCCGTGACCAGCTCGAAGTACATGTCGGTCCGGATGTCGCCGGCGCCCGGCTCCTCGTCCGCGCGGAACGGGTCGCAGCCCGCCTCGCGGAGCGCCGGTGCGATCACGAGCCCGTACAGCTCGTTGAAGTCGACGGTCACGGTTCGGCCTCGCTGCGTCGGTGACGGCACCTTGCGCTTCCCGAACGGCATCGCGACAAACGCGCGCGGCAGCATCCGCTCGTCCTGTGAGCTCACAGGCGGCCGCCTCTGGCAGTCATCGCAATCGAGAGCGTACGCTCCCCGCTGTGGACGCGAGCGGAAGGTGATCACGCGTGGCCGGTGTCTTCATCAGCTACCGGCGTAGCGACACGGCCCCGTACGCAGCGCGTCTGAAAGTACGCCTCGACTCCGAGTTCGGCGACGGGTACGTCTTCATGGACGTCGACTCGCTCAGACCCGGGGAGCCGTTTCCAAAGGTGATCGAGCAGACGATCGCGTCCACCGAGGCCGTGCTCGCCCTGATCGGGCCCGACTGGCTGACCGTGACCGGCGCCGACGGGCGGCGCCGGCTCGACAACCCCGGCGACTTCGTCCGGATCGAGCTGGCGACCGCCTTCCGGCAGGGGCGGGTCGTGATCCCGGTGCTGCTCGAGAACGCCTCGATGCCGCACGCGGTCGAGCTCCCCGAGCCGCTCGCTGCCCTCGCGGAGCGGCACGCGATCGAGCTCGGGGACAAGGGCTGGGACGGTGACGTTGCCCGCCTCGTGCAGCGCCTCGAGGAGGTTGTCGACACGATTCCGCCCCGCCCGTACCCGGGCATGGTCGCGTTCGGGCGAGCCGATGCCGCTCGGTTCTTCGGGCGGGAGAAGGAGGTCGGCGAGATCGAGGACCGGCTCGCCTCGCAGCGGTTCCTGTGCCTCGTCGGCCCATCCGGGTGCGGCAAGTCGTCGCTGATCGCGGCGGGCGTGCTTGCCGACCTCGAGCGCACGCAGGCGGTTCGTTGGGCTGTGCGCACCATGCGGCCGGGGGGAGCGCCGATGCGTTCGCTCGGCGAGGCGCTCGGTGCCGAGCTCGATCACACGGCCACGCCCGAGGCGGTCGGGCGGGCGGCCGGACAGGCGATCGCCTCCCAGCAAGAGGCGGCGCGGCTGCTGCTCGTGGTCGACCAGCTCGAGGAGCTGTTCGCGCAGGCCGGCTCGGACGAGCAGGCGCGGTTCGTCGCCGCGCTCGAGGCGATCCACGAGGTCGACGAGGCCTCGATCGTGCTGGCGATCCGAGCCGACTTCTACGGCGAGTTGATGGAGAGCGCGCTCTGGCCGCTCGTCGAGGGAGGCAAGGTCGACGTGCCCCCACTCACCGGCGACGCTCTCGCCGAGGCGATCGTCGAGCCGGCGAAGGCCTGCCACGTGACGATCGAGCCCGACCTGCTCGAGCGACTGCTGGCGGACGCAGGCAACGAGCCCGGAGCGCTGCCGCTCCTCCAGGAGGCGCTCGTACGCCTGTGGGGGTCGATGCACCTGCACCGGATCTCGCTCGCCGCCTACGAGCAAATCGGCGAGGGCCGCGGCGGCCTGTCCGCCGCCGTCGCCGAAACGGCCGACGCGGCGCTGGCGGCGCTCTCGCCCAAGCAAGTGTCGATCGCCAAGCGCGTGCTGCTCCGGCTGGTTCAGTTCGGGCAGGGCCGTCCGGACACGCGCCGCCGGCTCGCCTTCGAGGACCTGCGCAGCGAGGGCGACGACGACCGCGCGCTCGAGGAGGTGCTCGACAGCCTCGCCCGCTCCCGCCTCGTCACGCTCGCCGGCTCGGCCACCCCGGGCGCGGGCGGTGAACTGGTCGACCTCGCCCACGAGGCGCTGATCGCCGGGTGGCCGACGATGCGCGAATGGCTGGCCGAGCGACGCGACGCCGAGCAGGCTCGCCGGCGGCTCGAGGGTCACGTTGCGACCTGGGAGGAGCACGACCGCACCGCCGCCTTCCTCGACGAGGTCGAGCTGCGGGAGGCCCAGGGCTGGCTCGCCGGCCCCGACGCGCGAGAGCTCGGGGTCCCGCGCGGCCTGCCCGAGCTCGTCGCGGTGAGCGCCGCCAAGCTGCGCCGCCGCCGCCGTCTCCGCCGCGCTGCGATCGCCGGTCTCGCCGGCCTGCTGATCGCGGCGATCGTGCTCGCGGGCGTCTTCCTGCGGGCACGCAACGACGCCATTCACCGGGCCAACGTCGCGCTCTCGCGCGAGCGGGCGGCCGGTGCGCTCGCGGCTCTCTCCGTCGACCCGCACCACAGCCTGCGGCTCGCGCTCCAGGCTGTCGACGCGCTCAGGGCGGACCGCTCCGCCACGGCGGCGGACCGCCAGGAGGCCGAGGCGGCCCTGCGGGACGCGGTCCGCGCGTCACGGGTTCGCGCGCTGCTGAAAGGGCACACGGCCGAGGTCGTGTCGGCGCACTTCGACGCGAGCGGCCGGCGCGTCGTCACCGCCGGCTGGGACGGGACAGCGCGCGTATGGGATGCGCGCACCGGTAGAGCCGAGGCGGTGATGCGTACCGGCGCGGTTCAACTCGAGACAGCCGCCTTCGATCCCGACGGGACGCGTGTGATCACGGCCCAAGACGACGGCACCGCCCGCGTGTGGAACGCCGGGACCGGAGCCCCTCTGGCGGTGCTTCGCCACGAACCGCGCTCGAAGGTGCTCGATGCCGGCTTCAGCGCTGACGGCCGCTTCGTCGTCACCGCCGGCTCCGACGGGACCGCGCGCGTCTGGGACGCGAGCACCTGGCGGCCGGAGACGACGCTCGGCCGTGTCGGCGGGCCGGAGATCCGGCGCGCGGTCTTCAGCCGCGACGGCTCGCTGGTGGCGACCGCCGGACGCGACGGATTCGCCGTCGTCTGGAGCACGTCCACCGGCAGGTCGCTTGCCCGGCTCCGGCACGGGGCCGCGGTCGGATCGGTGCGCTTCGGCCCTGACCGGTCGATCGTGACCGCGAGCGACGACGGCACCGCGCGGGTCTGGTGTCCGTTCGCGCGCGAAGCGAAGCCGGTCGTGCTCCGCGGGCACCAGGGCGTGGTCACCGACGCCGAGTTCAGCCCCGACGGCACGCGCGTCGTCACGGCGAGTCTCGACGGCACGGCGCGGTTGTGGAGCCCGCGGACGGGCGAGGAGCTCACCGTCCCGCTCACACACGGCGGCGCGGTCCGCACCGCGACGTTCAGCCCCGACGGGACGCGTGTCGTCACGGCGAGCGCCGACCAGACCGCCCGAATCTGGGACGCCCGCACGGGCAAGGAGCACGCCGCGCTTCGGGGTCACGACAACTACGTCGGGAGCGCCGAGTTCAGCCCCGACGGGACACGGGTCCTCACGTCGAGCTTCGACGACACCGCTCGTGTCTGGGACGCGGCCGAGGAGGAGCCCCTGGTCACGGTGGGAAGCAGCAGGTTCCCGGTTGCTCGCGCCGCCCTCAGCCCGGACGGCAAGCGATTCGTGACGACGCCGTCGCTCGGTGATCCGCGCGTCCTCGACGCCGGGACCGGGGCGGCGGTCTCTACCCTGGCCGTTGACGGCGCTCGGGTCGTCAGCGCAGAGTTCAGCGCCGACGGCCGCGACGTGGTCACCGCGGAGGCGGGCTCCGTGCGGATCTGGGCCGCGGCCACCGGCAGACTCGTGGGCTCGAAGGAGCTGAAGGGTGACCCCGTGGTCGCCGTCCCGAGCCCCGATGCCGCCGCCATCGTCTCGGTCAGCGTGGACGACTCCGCCGATCGGTCCGTGACCACGGTCGCGCTCTGGAATCGCACACGCCCGGAGCCGGCCGCGACCTGGCACCTCGACGGGCGTGGGCAGGGAGCGGACTTCGACGCGAACGGCCGCCGGCTCGTCGTCTGGTCGGAGGACGGCGGCGTCTCGGTGTGGGACATCCCCTCACGCCGCAGGCTCGCCGCCTTCTCGATCCCCACCGCGCTGCGGTCCGCTTCGCTCAGCCCCGACGGCTCGCGCGTGGTCACCGCCGGGAACGACGGCATTGCTCGGATCTGGGATGTCGCGAGCGGAGGGGAGCTGAAGAGCTTCAGCCATGCTCTCGCGGTCGTCGCCGCATCGTTCAGCGCCGACGGCAGCCGGCTGCTGACCGCCGGCCTCGACCAGACCGCGAAGATCTGGGACGCGCAAACGGGTGACGAGCTCGTCTCGTTGAAGGGTCACGAGTCCGAGCTTGCCGGTGCGACCTTCAGCGCCGGCGACCGATGGGTGGTGACCGCCGGTCTCGACGAGACGGCGCGCACCTGGGACGCGCTGACGGGTCAGGAGCTCGCGGTCTTTCAACATCCGGCCGCCGTCACCGAAGCGACATTCGACCGGGACGGCCGCCGCGTGCTCACGCTGGCGGCCGACTTCCGCGCACGCGTGTTCCGCTGCGATACGTGCCTTTCGCTCGACGGGCTCGTTCGCCTTGCCCGCAGCCGGCTCGTCGCCGGTCTCCAGTAGCCGGCACGAGATGCTGCGATTGTTGCGATTTCTTCACCGATGAGCGATCATCGCTGGACGGCAGGCGAACTGCGAGGGAGGGATCGTGCACCCGACGCGGGACGATGCTGCGGCCATGCGGAGACCTAGGATCTTCGTCTTTGCCCTGCTCCTCCTCGCGATGATCGCAGTCTCGGGCTCGGCTCCGGCGGCCGGGAGCTCGCCTCTCGGCGCCGCCGCGGGCACGACCCAGGTGTTCATCGTCCCGAGCGGATACGGAGACATCGCGGTCGAGGGCGCCGGCGCTCCGTTTACCTGCACGAACGAGCTGTACGCCGGCAGCGGGTGCGGGGTGTCGGTCCCGACCGGTACCAAGCTCACGTTCAGAGCGACCGCGAAGCCCGTACAGGCCCCGGAGCCGGGCGTCGACCCGCGCCCGAATCCGCCGGTTGCATCCGTGTTCGGCGGGTGGAGCCGGCCCGAGTGCACGTCCGGCGGGCCGTGCGTGGTCAAGGCCGCCGCCGCCGAGGAGTGGATCGTCGCGCAGTTCTCGCCGGTGTGGCTCGAGGCGCTCGTGGCCGGATCGGGCACAGTCAGCGCAGGCAATGTGCAGCGCACCTGCACCGACGATCGATGTGTCATGGGCCTGTTCAAGGCCGGTACGCAGGTGACGGTGACTGCCCGGCCGGCGACCGCCGGAGCGGCCACCAGGTTCGGCTTCGGCTGCGACCCGTACGAGAGCGATCTGACCGCCGGTCGCTGCGTCGTCGACATGTCGAACGTCAGGAACTTCGTCAGCGTCGGATTCGGCGACGCCGACCCGGACGGCTCCCCTCCGTTCAATCAAGCGGTCGATCTCAAGGTCGCGCGCGCCGGCAACGGTCAGGGACGAGTTCAGGGGAGCGGTCAGTCGGCCGATCTGAATGCGGGCCCGTGGAACATCGATTGCGGCAGCGCGTGCGACGTCAACGGTTTGCAGTACCAGACCCAGGTGCGGTTGCGGGCAGTGAAGAGCGACGGCTCGGTCTTCGAGCGCTGGACGGGACCGCCGTGTCTCAGCCAGGAGACCTGCACCTTCACAGCGGGCAGGTATCCGAAGGCGATCGCGATCTTCCGGAAGGAGCAAGCCTTCAGCGCAGCGGTTGTGACGGTCACGGCTACCGGGACGCGGGCGACGCGCGCCGTCGTCGCCCGCCTCTCGACGAACGCCGCCGCCACGGTGAGCCTGCGGCTTCTGCGGATGGGCAAGTCTCTGAGCCGGGGGAGCTTCGACGTCTCCGCGGGCACGAGCCGGCTCACCCTCAAGGTTCCCCGCAGCGCGGCGCCCGGCTGGTGCGCCCTCGACCTCTCCGTCGCCGCCGCCGACGGCACCACGCGCACGTTCCGTAAGTGGATCCGGATTGGAGCATAGGAGGCATGGTGAATCTCTCGCAGACCGAGTTGAGGCGGCAGGTTCGGACAGCGAAGAAGAACGGCTGGGCGGCGATCTGCACCGAGGCGGAGCAGGCCGCCGGACTGCCGGCCGGGATCCTGCTCGCCGTCGCCTCACGGGAGACGAACGTGACCGACATCGTCGGCGATCGGGGACACGGCCGCGGGCTCTTTCAGATCGACGATCGCTCGTGGAAGGAGTGGCTCGCCGCGCAAGGCGCAGGCGGCAGTGGGAAGACGCCGCCGGTCGCCGCGGCGGCCCGCCTCGCCGCGTCGATCATCCGGGACAACCGCGCCTTCGGGCGCAAGAACGGCGTCGCCGAGCCCGACCTCGCGAAGTTCGCGCTCTCCGCCTACAACGCGGGTGCGGGCGGTGCGATCAGGGGCTACCGCGAAGGCGACTCGGACCTGCACACCACGGGGGCGGACTACGGGAAAGACGTCCTCGAGCGCCTGGCCGCGATCGCGGGTGGTGCTGCACCCGACCCGAAGCCGGCCGCGGACGACGTTCTCCGCGTCGGCTCGCGCGGGAGCCGCGTCACCGGACTCAAGGAGAGGCTCCGGCAGTGGTTCGACCTGAACGCCCCTGGCGAATGGGAGACGTTCAAGGTCGGCCAGGGCCCGCTCTTCGATCCGAAGCTGAAGCGCGCCGTCCGAGTGTTCCAGGAGCGGCAGGGGCTCCTGGTCGACGGGGAGGTCGGCGCTCAGACGCTGGGGGTTCTCGGCATCGCCCCTGCTCCGGCGCCCGCTCCAGCCCCGAGTCTGCCGCCTGACCTGACGCTCGATCGCGTCTACCGGAAGGGAAGCGGCGGCGTGCATGTCCGGCTGATTCAGGGATGGCTCTGCCTGGGGGGCTTCGCGCTCGCGGCCGACGGGGAGTTCGGCCCGGCGACGCTGCGCCAGGTAAAGGCCTTCCAGAAGCAGAAGGGGTTGAAGCCGACCGGGGCGGTCGACGAAGCGACCTACGACGCCCTGACCGCCCCGATGCACGCGGCGCTGAGGCCGCTCCCACCGGCCGCCTCGCTCGGTGCGATGGTGGTCGCGTATGCGAAGCAGCACCTCGCCCAGCATCCCCATGAGGTGCGGCTGATGCCGAACGACGGGCCGTGGGTACGTCTGTACACCGACGGGCACGAGGGCGATGCCTTTCCCTGGTGTGCCGGCTTCGCGACGTTCGTCCTCAAGCAGGCGTGCGAGACGATGGACGTCCGGATGCCGGTCGCGCGAACGCTGTCGTGCGACGAGATGGCCGCGACTGCGAAGGCGTCGAGGATCTTCCTGGCGAGCCCGTCGACCGCCGAGCGCAAGCGGATCACGCCGGGAAGCATGTTCCTGCGGCGGGCGGTCTCCGGCGGCCTCGCGTACGCCCACACCGGCATCGTCACCGAGGCCGGCGCCGACACGTTCGCCTCGATCGAGGGCAACACGAACGACGGCGGCAGCTTCGAGGGCATCGAGGTGATCGACCGCGTCCGAAGCTACGACCGGATGGACTTCGTTCTGATCCGGTAGCCGCGAACGCTGTCGGCGAGGCGCCTGCGGCGCAGGCATTTGACTGGGAAATCAACGGTAGGCTTTCCCCAGTGCAGACGACGATCGATTCCGGCGGACGAGTTCTCGTTCCCAAGGCGCTCCGGGACGCGCTGGGACTTCGACCAGGCTCGGTGGTTGATATCTCTCGCTACGGCGCCGGCCTGCAGGTGATCCCTGCCGGGCGAACGGCGAGCATCGTCGATGAGGATGGCGTCCCGGTGGCCACGGGGGACACCGTTATCGGCGACGAGGACGTGTTTGCGCTGATCGACGCCGGGCGGCGCTGATCCCGATCGGGGTGGATACCAGCGTCGCGGTGCCATTGCTCGTGCAGACGCATCGGGCGCGCGCAGAGGTGACGCGCTGGTGGGAGGGCCAAGAGATCGCGCTCTGCGGCCAGGCGCTCGCCGAGACCTACTCCGTGCTGACCAGGCTCCCCGGCGACGCGCGAATGGAGCCGACCGACGCAGCGCTGTTGTTGCGCGAGCGATTCGCCCGTCCGTTCGTGCTCCGGGCCGAGGCAACCGAGCGCGCCTTCCGCGGCGAGCTCGTCCCGCAGAGCCCCTCCGACGAGCCCGCGTCGGTCCTGCTCGAGCGCATCCGCGCCGAGCGCGCCGAGTCGTCCGACCTGTAGGCGATCATTTCGAAATGAGCGGCGGAGCCGCGCGTCAGCGACCCTCGAATTTCGGATTCGCATTCCTCGACGAGACGGGAACGCTCGGGAGCGCTCGCGACCCGTTCTTTGCGGTCGGGCTCATCCGGTGCAGCGACCCGTACAAGCTCCAACGCCCGATGCAGCGGATCCGGGACCGGCAGCACTTCTACGACGAGATCAAGTGGAACAAGGTGTCTGCGAAGAAGCTCCCACTCATGATCGACCTTCTGAACGTGTTCTTCAGCTCCGACGCGACGTTCAGCGCCTTTGTCGCGGACAAGTCCAAGCACGACGTGATCGGCAGGTTCGGAGGACAGTTCAAGGCGTACGAGGCGCTCGCTCGTCAGCTCGTCAAGGCGAGCGTGCGGCGCGGCGAGACACTCTGGGTGATCGCGGACGAGTACAGCACGCCGCCGGGCGAGACATTCGAGGAGAACGTCTGCGACTACGTCAACGCGAGACTTCGGCGACCGGCAGTCGCCGGGGGTGTGCCGAATGCGATCCACCGGCATCGACTTGCTCAAGCTGATCGATCTGCTCCTCGGGGCGGTCGTCTACGAGTACAAGGCGGCCTCGGGCGTCGTGGATCTGGCGGTCTACAAGCCGAAGGTGAAGCTTCTCCAGCATGTGAAGAAGAGAGCGGGCGTGCGGTCATTCACCGGCGGTTTCGGCGACGACAAGCTCAACGTCGCCGAGTACAACTCATAAGCGCGCCGCGCGAGGCGTAAAAGAAGAGCAGGCCATGGACCCTACGGTCGACGCCTGCTCGCCTCATTCTGCCTATCGGCCGCCGTCCGGTCAATCGTTACCGGTCATTCCTTACACGTCGGGTGGCGGTTGGAACGACGCCTGCCTGGATCGAGCGGGCGCAGCGCCGTTCCGCGTCGCTCCGCCGCGCGGTGCTCGAGCGCGCCTTCCGCGGCGAGCTCGTCCCGCAGGACCCCTCCGACGAGCCCGCGTCCGTCCTGCTCGAGCGCATCCGCGCCGGGCGAGTCGCGGTTGACTCCGCGCCTCGTGGCCGGAAGGGTCGTAGGTAGCGAGGGGGCACTCCCGAGCTGAGCCTGTCCGTTCCGGCCAATCGCGGCCGGCGGGGTCTGCGAGTACGATCGAAGAGCGAGAGGAGGTTTCTTGAGCAACACCAAGGACGAGCGCTTCACCGTTCCGCGCTACACGATTGCCGAAGCCGCGCGGTTTCTCGGCGTGCCCACCACGACGTTCTCGAACTGGGCCCGCGGCTACAAGGCGACGTTCAGCGATCGGAAGAGCGTGATCGGGCAGCCGATCGTCACGGCGTTTGCAGCCGAGCGCCTCTATCCCTGCGTGCCCTTCGTCGGGCTGGCGGAGGGGATGGTAGTCGCGGCATTCCGGGAGGCAGGCGTGAGCTTGCAGCACATCAGGAAGGCCGTCGAGGTCCTCAAGCGGGAGATGAAGATCGAGCATGCTCTCGCCTCCGAGCGGCTCTTCACGGACGGTGCGAGCATCCTGTTCGACTACGCGAGCGATGCGGACGACGAGCTGCTCACCCATGTCGTTACGCAGCAGCGCGTATTCGGCGCAATTGTCCGGGAGTACCTCCGCCGCATCACCTACGGCCGCAATGGATGGCCCGTCCGCCTCGTCTCACCGACGACGCCCGGCGACATCATCGCAGTCGATCCCGCTCGGGCGTTCGGTCAGCCGATCCTCATCCGGGGCGGCGTTCGCCTGGAAGACGTGCTCGACCGGATCAGGGGAAACGATCGACCTTCTGACGTCGCTGTGGATATGGGTGTTCCGCTGGAGGACATCGAGGCCGTGCTGAGTGCCGAGCTCAGACGAGCTGCTTGAGGTCTACGTCGATCGCAGCCTCGGGGCAACCGTCGTCCCCGCTGCGGTCCGGGCACGCGGTGTCGTGGTTCACGCCGAAATCGAGATCTTTGGCCGCGTCGCGGAGGGCGTGCCGGACACCGAGTGGCTCGAGCGCGCCGGCCGCGAGGGCTGGATTGTCTTCACGAAGGACACGCGTCTCAGATACCGCGTGGACGAAGTCGCCGCTCTTGTGCGCCATCGCGTAAGGGTGTTCGTACTCACAGCGGGCAACCTTGGCGCCTCGGAGCAGGCGGCGCGGTTCGTGAACAACCTGAACCGGATTCGGCGCGTGTCTCGTCGCCCCGGCCCATACGTGTACGCCGTGCACGCACGCGGACTGGAGCGCCTCTGGCCGAGGGATCCCTCGTGAGGGCGCCGCATCGTCGCGCGGTGTCGTGGAATAGCGGACGCGACGGCTGAGGATCGCGCGCCCGGCGCAGATTTCCGCCCAGCGGTGTTGCCTATCAATCATCGGTTGATGCATAATAGACATCAACCGTGCGCACCGAGCCTTCCCTTCTTCTTCCCATCTTCCGTTCCGACGGTCAGCAACGACTGCTCGCTCGCGTCTACCTCTCTCCTGACCAGGCTGTCCCGATCTCTGAGCTCGCGCGCGAGCTGGGGGTCGACCGAGGGGGAGTGAAACGCGAGGCCGACAGGCTCGAACGTGCCGGGCTCATCCGCTCGGAACGGGTGGGGCGCCAGCGACTTCTCCACCCCGACCCGAGCTCGCCGTACTACCGGGAGCTTTACGGCCTTCTCGTCAAGGCGTTCGGGCCCAAGACCATGCTCAGGCAGGAGCTCGCTGCGATCGACGGTATCCAGCAGGCCTTCCTGTACGGGTCCTGGGCAGCGCGCTATCACGGGGAGGAGGGTCTCGATCCTGCCGACATCGACGTGATCGTCGTCGGCCGCCCGTCACGAATGGCGATCGCGGGAGCGGGACGGCGACTGACCGAATTGCTGGGTCGGGACGTGAACGTGACGATCGTGACCCCAGAGGACTGGGAGGCGGCGGAGAGCGGCTTCCTCAAGGAGGTCCGCCGAAGCCCGCTGGTTCCGATCCGGCTGCGGGAGAGCCGAGGATGAACGCGGACGATGTGGACGCGCTGCTCGCCGAAGGCGTGCTCGCACGAGTTGTCGCCGACACCGAGGAGGCGCGGCGCGAGCTCGACGCGGCGAAGGCGCATCTCCGTGGAGCCAAGGCGGCCGTGAAGGTCGACCCGACCGGTGCTTTCACGCTCGCCTATGACGCCGCGCGGAAGGCCGTCGTTGCGCACATGCGGGCAAACGGGTTTCGCGTCGGGCGGCGGTTTGGAGTCCATGTCCAGACCGGTCGCTATGCACGCGCGGCGCTCCGGGGTCCCGACGCCGATCGGCACCTCACCGCTTTCGAGAACATGCGGATCGTGCGCAACGACACTGAGTACGGAGCCGAGATCGTGAGTGCCGCCGACGCGGCTGAAGCTCTGGCTCATGCACGTGCGATCGTCGCAGCGGTCGAGGCCGAACTCGGATGAGCACCCAGAACGGACTCGTCCAGCGGCTGTGGAGCTACTGCAACGTCCTCCGCGACGACGGGCTCTCGTACGGCGACTACCTCGAGCAGCTCACCTACCTGCTGTTCCTGAAGATGGCAGACGAGCAGACGAGGCCGCCGTTCTCGCGCCCGGCGGTCGTCCCCGAGGGGCTCGACTGGGCCTCGCTCTTGGAGCGCGACGGCGACGAGCTCGAGGTCCACTACCGCCAGGTGCTGACCGAGCTGGGCCGGAAACCCGGGATGCTCGGGGTCGTGTTCCGCAAGGCGCAGAACCGGATTCAGGACCCGGCCAAGCTGCGGCGCCTCGTGGTTGATCTGATCGACCGGGAGAGCTGGCTGACGCTCGACGCGGACGTCAAGGGCGACGCGTACGAGGGGCTGCTGGAGCGCAACGCGGAGGACGTGAAGTCGGGCGCAGGCCAGTACTTCACGCCGCGGCCGCTGATCCGGGCGATCGTCGAGGTGATGCGGCCCGAGCCGGGGATGCGGATCGCCGACCCGGCCTGTGGCACGGGCGGCTTCCTGCTCGCCGCGCACGAGTGGATCGCGACGAACCACCTGCTCGACCCCGACGAGAAGCGGGCACTGCGCTACGAGGCGCTGAAGGGCTGGGAGATCGTCGACAACACCGCGCGGCTCTGCGTGATGAACCTGCTGCTGCACGGGATCGGCGACGAGGAGCACGAGAGCCCGATCGTCGTCGACGACGCGCTGAAGGCCGATCCGAATGAGCGGTTCGAGCTGGTGCTGACCAATCCGCCGTTCGGGCGCAAGTCGTCGATGACGTTCGTGAGCGACGAGGGCGAGGTCGGCCGCGAGGACCTCGTCGTCGTGCGCGATGACTTCTGGGCGTCGACCTCGAACAAGCAGCTCAACTTCGTCCAGCACGTGAAGACCCTGCTTGCGATCGGCGGCCGCGCCGCGGTGGTCGTGCCCGACAACGTGCTGTTCGAGGGCGGCGCCGGCGAGACCGTGCGGCGCAGGCTGCTCGACGAGTGCGACGTGCACACGCTGCTGCGCCTGCCGACCGGTGTCTTCTACGCCCAGGGCGTGAAGGCGAACGTCCTCTTCTTCGACCGCAAGCCCGCGGCGGAGGCTCCGTGGACACGCGAGCTGTGGGTGTACGACCTGCGCACGAACATGCACTTCACCCTCAAGCAGAACCCGCTCCGCCGGGAGCACCTCGCGGAGTTCGTCGAGGCGTACAGGACGGAGAGCCGGCACGAGCGGGTCGAGTCGGAGCGCTTCAGGCGCTTCGTCTACGACGAGCTGGTCCAGCGCGACAAGGTCAGCCTCGACCTGATCTGGCTCCGCGACGACTCCCTCGAGGACATGGACAACCTGCCCCCGCCGGAGGTGATCGCCCAGGAGATCGTCGAGGACCTCGAGGCCGCGCTCGCGGAGTTCGCCGCGGTCGCCGAGTCGCTCGCACGGGGAAGGAGTGGAGAGGTCTAGATCTAGAGGTTCCGCCGCCGCAGCACGACCCCGAGCGGCAGCACCGCGGCGATCACCAGATACGGCGCGAGGTCGGTCCGGCTCGTGACCGTGCCGAGGCGGGTGCGCGGGCCGGTACCGAGCTCGGCCCGGGCCGCCCGGATAGCGCCCTCGACCTGGTGCTCGCCGAACGCGCGGCCCCGGGTTGCTTCGAGGAAGCCGGCAAGCGCCTGGCCGCTCCCCGGCGGTGCGACGTAGGCCGGCTCCGGCACGCCGGTCGGCCCGAACACCTGCTCGCGGGCGGAGCCGACCCGGACCAGGACGACGCCCGTTCTCGGCGGACCTGCGAAGTCGCGACGGAGCGTGTCGACGGCGAACCCCTCGCTCTCGGCATCGGTGATCACGACCAGCAGCCTGCGTGAGGCGCTCGACCGAAAGTACCCGGCGACCGGAATCGAGGCGACCGCGTCGAAGCTCGAGATCGTCACGCCGGTCGAGCGTGGCGGCGGCCGTTCGATCCCGATCGCCTTCGCGAGTGCCGAGTCGAACGCCTCCGCGTCCGGCGACGGCAGCAGTAGCGGGAGCGGCCGATCGGTGAAGGTGCCCACGCCGGTGGGAGTGTCCTCAAGCGCGGCGCGAAGCTGCCCGGCGATTCGCTTCGCCCGATCGAGCCGGGTGAGCGTGTGCGGCGAGCCGGCCGCCAGCATCGACCGGGACGTATCGACGGCCACGAACGCCTCCGCGTCCAGCCGGGTCAGCCGCGCCCGTTCGCTAGAGAGAAACGGCTGTGCGGCGGCGAGGCCGAGCACCGCGACGATCGCGGCGAGCGCGAGGGGGAGCTCGACCCGGGCCAGCCGGCCGGGAGCCGGGAGTCCGAGCACTCGGCGGGCTCGGTGCGCCCGGCGCTCGACGAGCGCGACGAGAGCGAGCGGCACCAGCCCGGCGAGGCCGATCAGGCCGGCGCTCGGCGTCAGGAAATGGAGCGGCATCAGTATCCGTGTCCCAGCGAGGCGGCACTCGCTCCCGACCGGGAGGTCCGTGTACTGCGAGGGCTCCCGCGCAGCGTGTTCGGCACCGATTGCTGCTGGTATGCGAGCTCGAGGTTGGCCTTCGCCTGCTCGTTGCCCGGATCGAGATGGATCGCGTCCTGAAACTCGAAGACGCTCCGCTCGATCGGCGTGGCGCTGTCGTCGGCGGTCGTCGCGTCCACGAACGCCAGGATTCCGAGCAGGTTCGCCGCGGCGGACGCGCGACGGCGATCGCCGTCGGCGCGGATCTCGTGCGCGAGCGCGGTCTCGGCCTGAACTCTGATCGCCGCGCCCTCGAGGCTGCGCTCGAAGCTCGGAATGCGTGTGTATGCGCGCCGGAAGAGGGCGCTCGCGCGCCGGAAGGCGAGGTCGTCGTCCACCGCGAGCAGCCGCCGCGCGAGCCCGAGCGGGACCGCCTCGCCCGCGGTCCAGGAAGGATCGGGAGCCTGACCCGCGGCGGCGACGTCGCCTGACCGCAGCGTCGTGTGCCAGCGGCCGACGTCGCGTGCCAGCAGCGCAGCGACCAGGGCAAGGGCCAGGCAAGCGCCCGCAGCGGCGAGCATCGCGATCCGCCGGTGCCTCAAGCGCTGCTCCTTCCCCAGCTCAGTGTCCCGAGCGCCTGCTCGTTCAGGGCCAGGAGCAGGGCGAGCAGCCCGACGGCGACGACCACGCCGAACGGGAAGCCGGGTCGAGACCGCGGCAGGGAATCCCGCCCGGGGGCGGACCGGAGCGTGGTCACCGACCCGCCGCCCGAGCCGAGGGCGCCGCGAAAGAGTCTCTCGTCCTCCTTCGCCGGGTTGACCGCGACGATCCGGATCGGGATCGATTCGCGGGTGTACGAGACGAGCTCGCGGGCCAGCTCGGACCGGTCGTTCGGCGCGTCCGCGAGGTCGCTGATCAGGACAACCGACCCGTGGACGATCCGGTCGCGGCGGAGCATCCGGTGGGCGAGAGCGAGCGCGACCGAGATTCTCGTCCCGGCCGAGAAGGCCTGCGTCCACGGGTTCGGCGCACCGTCTCCCTTGAAGAACCGAAGGTACGGATCCAGCGCGACTGAACGTGTCCCCGGCGGCAGCGCCTCGTAGGCAGTGTCCGAAAAGAGAACGAGGCCGAGCCGCCGCCCCGACCGGGCGAGGTCGCGGATCGTCCGCTCGATCAGCTGGGACTTGTCGTACGAAACGCTCCACGAGAGGTCAAGCGCGACCACCGGACTCGTTCCGCTCGGTAGCAGCGCGCCTCCCTTCTTCGTTTCGTGAGCGGCGACGAAGGCCGCCGCCAGCGTGCCGACCAGCGCCGCGGCGAGTACGACCCTGACGATCAACGTGCGTCTGCCGCGCGGGGCGAGCGCGCGGGTGGAGGAGAGCGGGATCGCCCGTCTCATTCCGGCGTCCACGACTCCTCGACCCGCGCTGCGAACGCACCCGCCGCCTCGGGCGAGGGAGCGTCCTCCGACCAGGCAAGGCGCCCGGCGTCGGTGGCGAGGTCGCCTCGGTCGACCGCCCGGAGCTCGCGCCCAAGGCCGCCGAGCGCCTTCCGCCGCTCGCTCGGGCGGGCGTTCGAGATGCTCTCGCGCACGCGCCGCAATGCTCGCTCGAGCGGCGAGAGCGGGTGCTCTGCCGGCGCGGGGCGTTCGGCGCGAGAGCGGAGCGCGAGCGTCCCCAGTGCGGCGGCGGCGAGTGCGAGGGCCGCGCTCAGCGCCGTCAGCAGCGCGCGCAGCGTGGCCGGCGCGATCCGGTACGAGGGTGGGGGGAGCGCGGGGTCGAACCGCAGCCGGCCGGCCGGGTCGCGGCGATCCGCATCGGTGACCCGTGAGGAGATCTGGTAGCTCGGCCATTCGACCGCGTGCGTCGACCTGACCCCCGAGCGCGACCGGAACGAGACGCGCGCCGGTAGGAACCGGCGCTCTCCCGCGCGCGTGGGGACACACGCCGGTAGGAGGCACTCGAGCGCATAGCTGTACGAGCGCAGCACCGCGCCGCTCCGGCGGGTCGCCACGCTGGTCGACGCGATGCGGTACGGCGAAAACCGGGGCGCGACGCGGATGCTGGACGGATCGACCGCACCGGGGTCGACGAGCAGGTCGAGCCGTGCGGTGACGGGGTCGCCGAACGCGAGTGTGCGCGCCGAGAGCGACGCCGTCTCGACCAGAGCCTCCCGCGGCGCGACCTGCGCACCGCCTTGCCACCACCCCTGCGCGAGTCCGACCACGACGACCACTGCCCCGGCGAGCAATGCCGTTCCGAGCAGCCGCCTGCTCACAGCCACCCCCCTCGCCGGTGAGCGAGCCGGGCCTCGGCCCAGCCGGTGAACGCGTCGAGCACGGCCGCCGGAGCCGCGTCGCCGATCACGATGTGGTCGAGCCCCAGGCTGCGGAAGTCGGCGGTCAGGCTCTCCAGGCGCATCTCGTGCGCGGTCCGTTGCGCCCGGGCCTCCTTTCGGGAGAGCCGCGCCCTGATCAGGCGGCCGGTGGCGGGGTCGGCGAACGGCACGACGAGCCGGTCGACGAGGGGAAAGCTCTGCTCCCAGGTTCGGTCCTGGACGACCACCGGGACCAGATCGAGCCGCAGACCGAGAAGGCGCAGCCAAGCCTCGGGACCGGGCGGGTGGACGAAGTCGGAGCAGACAAACACGAACGTGCCGGGCGGCAGCGAGCGGCGGCTCTGCGCGAGCTGCTCGAATGCCCGCTGGATGCCGTCGGCCGGGCCGTCGAACGACGCCGTCGCCTGGCGATCGCCGACGTCGGCGAAGGCGGACGCGCTCCGCGGCGGGAGCCAGCGCTCGCCCGAGGCCGTGTCGAGATACCCGGCCAGGCCAAGCTCGCGGATCGAGGCGGTCGCGACCGCCTGCCAGATCGCCGAGAGCGCCCGCGGCTTGTTCAGCCAGGGCAGCTCGTCGGGGTACAGCGACATCGACGGCGCCCGGTCGCCGACGACTACCGCTCGGGGTGCCTCGTCGGCGAAATCCTCGCGGACGATGAACTCAGTCTCACCGCGGATCGAGGACAGGCGGGCCGAGAGCTTCCAGTCGATTCTGTTCGGATCGTCGCCCGGGCGATACGGGCGGGTGGCGGCGATGCTGGAGCCGATTCCCCTCCGTGTCGCCCTCAGCCGTCCGAACGCCGCGCCGACCGGCCGCCAGCGCGGGACGAGCGGGAAGCTCAGCTCGGCGGCATCCACCGCTGCATGCGTCCCGGGTGGAGATCCGCGAGCTCCGGCGGCGGGGCGATCTCCGCGCACCGACGGTAGACCTCGCCGATGATCTCCTCCTTCGAGCGGCCCCGCGACTCGGCGATGAAGCTCGGCGAGAACACGATCCGGTGCCCGAGAACGGGCGCGAACATCGCCTCGACGTCCTCCGGCGTCGTGTAGCTGCGGCCGTTCAGGAGCGCCCAGGCCCGGGAGCCGCGCTCGAGCGCGAGGCTGCCGCGCACCGATGCTCCGATCGTGATCTCCGTGAGCTCGCGCGTCGCGCGCACGAGCCGGATCGTCCAGCGGCGAACCAGCTCGTCGACGTACACCGCGGCGAGCGCCTCTCCGAGCCTCTCCAGCTCGTCGACGCTCACGGCCGGGCGGAGCCGCTCGAGCGGATGCCCGTCCTGCTGGTCGCGAACGACGCCCAGCTCGTCCTCCTCGCTCGGATAGCCGAGCCGCGCCTTCAGGAAGAACCGGTCGAGCTGCGCCTCGGGCAGCGGGAAGACACCCTCGAACTCGATCGGGTTGTCCGTCGCGAGGACGAGGAACGGTTGAGGAAGGGTGAGGGTGTGGCCGTCGATCGTCACCTGGCGCTCGGCCATCGCCTCGAGGAGCGCCGACTGCGTCTTTGGCATCGCCCGGTTGATCTCGTCGACGAGCACGACGTTCGCGAACAGCGGCCCGCGCCGGAACTCGAAGTCCCGGGTCTTCTGGTTGTAGATATTGATGCCGGTGACGTCCGAGGGCTGGAGATCGGGCGTGCACTGGACCCGGGCGAAGACCGCGTCCTCGATGCTGGCGGCGATCGCACGTGCGAGCACGGTCTTGCCGGTGCCGGGCACGTCCTCGAACAGAACGTGCCCGTGGCAGGTCAGCGCGGCGAGGACGAGCCTGATCTCGTCGCGCTTGCCGCGCAGCACGAGGTCGATGTTGTCGAGTAGCCGCTCGGCGATCTCCGCCGCCTCCGCCAATCGCTCGCCGGCCGCCGGCCGGGATTCCTCCTGTGGCTGCACGCTGGGATTATCGTCATCCCGCCGCTCCCCGTCCGCCGTGCCCTTCCGGTCGCCCGGAGGAGCCCGCCGGCTCCGCCGGGCGAGGGAGGGTCTAGCCGACCTTGACCCGCTGGACGACGAGCGCCCAGTCGTCCAGCTGGAAGGCGGTGGTAGAGGTGGAGGACGCCACCTGGACCTGAACCGTGTGCGAGCCGGCCGACAGGTTGCCGCTCGTCCGGACGATTCCCCGCTGCTCCGAGTCGTCCGAGGTCTTGTGGTTGAAGGTCCCGGCCATGTTCTCGCCGAGGTCGTTGTTGTCGAAGATGTCGTCGGCGCCGGTCGTACCGGTCGGGTTGAGCTCGTTGCCGTCGACCATGATCCTCAGCAGACAGTGCTCGACCGCGGCTCCGCCGTAACAGGTGCTCTCGGCGGAGAAGAAGACGACCAGCTTGTCGGTTTCGCCGGCGGGCACGGTCACCGAGACGCTGGCGTTGTTCAGGTTGCCGAACGTGTCGGAGGTGGTTGCGGTGACGACGCTGCTCGTCTGCGAGAGCACCTCGGCGACGTAGCCCGGGGGCGCGACTCCTGCCGCGCCCGCGGGTCCGGCGGGTCCGGTCGGGCCCGCGGGGCCAGGGGGCCCGGCGGGACCGCTCGGCCCGGTCGGGATCTGCCTCGCCTTGAAGTCGGCGCGCAGCAGGGAGCCGTTCCGCACCTTCGAGGAGTCGACCGAGTTGGCCTTCAACTGGAGGCGGCCGACGCTGTTCCGGGGGATCACGAGCGTGACCGCGGCGACGCTCGTGCCGGCCAGCGCAAACAAGAGTGCGAGGCAGGCGACGGCCATCGACGGGGTCGGTCGGATGCGACGAAGGCGTGCAATCAAGGGAAAACCTCCTATTGCAGGGAGCAACTGGACTTTGGTACAGCTTGCCGACCCAGGCGTTCCGGCGTCGCACTCCCGCGTTCGTCGCCCAGAGTGGGGCCCGCCGCGCGTACCACTTGAATCTGCAGGTGATGCAGCGGATACTGCTCCGGTACTGCGCAGCGAATCGAAAGATCCAAGGAGGAGGTTGGTGTGACGAAGCGTCTTCTCGTGGCGTTCCTGGTCGCTGTGACCGGAACGCTCGTGCTCGCAACCGTCGGTTCCGGCGGGACGAGCAAGAAGCAGGCATCTCCGCTTCCCGCATCGTCGTGCTCCCCGATCGTCTACAAGGGCTCCGGAAGCCCGAAGTACCTGATCGCATCCGACCTCCCGTTGCAGGGATCGGGGCGAACGCAGACGATCGAGATGACGAAGGCGGTCCAGTTCATCCTGAACGGGGCGGGCTGGAAGGCGGGCGCCTACACCCTGGGCTACCAGTCGTGTGACGACGCCACGGCACAGGCCGGGAAGTGGGACTCGGCGAAGTGCTCGACGAATGCGAGCGCGTATGCACGGAACAAGGATGTGATCGGCGTGATCGGGACGTTCAACTCCGGCTGCGCCGCGATCGTGATTCCGATCCTCAACCGCGCCCCAGGCGGCCCGGTGCCGATGATCAGCCCGGCGAACACGTACACCGGCCTGACGGCATCCGGCCCGGGCACGTCCGCGGGCGAGCCGAACAAGTACTACCCGACGGGCAAGCGCAACTACGCCCGCGTGGTCGCGCAGGACCAGTACCAGGGTGCTGCCGACGCTCTTCTCGCCCAGCGCGTGGGTGCGAAGAACCTCTACATCCTGAACGACAAGGAGGCCTACGGTCTCGGCGTCGCGGAGAACGTTCGCAACGCCGCGAAGAAGCTCGGGCTCACGGTCAGCGGGTTCGAGGCCTACGACCCGAAGGCGTCCGACTACACGGCTCTGGCGTCGAAGATCAAGGGCAAGGGCGCGACCGGCGTCTTCATCGGCTCGCTGATCTGCGAGAACGGCGGCAAGCTGATCAAGGACCTGCGGTCCGTGCTCGGCACCGGCGTCAAGCTGCTCACGCCCGACGGCTTCACGCCGATCTCGGCCGTCGTCGCGGGTGCGGGTACGGCCGCGAACGGCGTGTACGTCAGCGTTGCCGGCCTGCCGAACTCGAAGCTGAAGGGCCAGGGCAAGTCCTTCCTGTCCGCGTTCGCGAAGGCGAACAAGGGCAAGCAGCCGGATCCCTACTCGGTCTACGCAGCGCAGGCGACCGTGGCGATGCTCTCGGCGATCTCGAAGTCGAACGGCACGCGTGCGAGCGTCGTCTCCCAGATCTTCAAGATCAACTTGAAGAACAGCATCCTGGGCAACGTCTCCTTCAATGCGAAGGGCGACGTGAAGGGCGGCCCGGTCGCGATCTACGTGATCAAGGGCGGCAAGAGCACCGACTACTCGGTGATCAACCCGCCGGAGTCGCTGGTCAAGTCCACCTAGGCCTTCGCGCCCCGGTGACCTGAGAGAGAGGGAGGGCGAGACCCTCCCTCTCTCGTTCTGTCGTGCGGGAGGCGGCTGCGGGCGCCGCCCGGTTGCGTTCGCATGCCCCGTCGGAATTCACTAGGCTCGCTCCCCGTGCGGAGGGGTTCGATCGTGCAGCTCGTCGCGCTCGGTGTCGTCATCGGCGCTGCGGCCACCGTCGTCGCCCTGGCGGTGCCGTGGCTGCCGCCGAACGCGTCCGAAGAGCGCGACGGGATCGATCTGGTCTTCTGGTTCACGACCGCGATCTGCATCGCGATCTTCGCGCTCGTCGGCGCCGTGATCATCTACTCGGTCATCCATTTCCGCGCGCGTCCCGACGACGACTCGGACGGTCTGCCGATCCACGGACACACCGGGATCGAGATCGTCTGGACCGCGTTCCCGGCGATCCTGGTCACCGCGATCTCGGTGATGAGCGGCATCGTTCTCGTCCAGAACGACCGCGCCGCCGGCGGGGCGCTGCGGGTGGACGTGACCGCCCGCCAGTTTGCGTGGACGTTCTCCTATCCGGACGAAGGCGGTCTGACCTCCGGGCAACTGCGCCTGCCGGTCGGCCGGTCGGTCGAGCTGCACCTGCGCGCCCTCGACGTGATCCACTCGTTCTGGGTCCCCGAGTTCGGCCAGAAGCAGGACGCGCTGCCCGGCCAGGACACCAAGCTCGTGATCACGCCGACGAAGAGAGGCACCTACCCGGTGATCTGCACCGAGCTCTGCGGGCTCGGCCACGCGCTGATGCGGACGACCGCGATCGTCATGCGCCCGGCCGCGTTCGCTGCCTGGGTGACCGAGCAGCAGAACGCCCTGAAGGCGCCGCCGGGCCAGGCCGGAAAGGCGGTGTTCGCGAGCAACGGCTGCGCGAGCTGCCACACGCTGAAGGCGGCCGGCGCCACCGGGAAGGTCGGCCCCGACCTCGATAGTCTGCCCGCGTATGCGAAGACCGCCGGCAAGCCGCTCGAGGACTTCATCCGCGAGTCGATCGTGAACCCGAACGCCTATGTCCAGCCGGGCTTCCCGAAGGGTGTGATGCCCCCGTTCTCGACGCTTCCGAACGACCAGCTGGACGACCTCGTCCAGTTTCTCGCCTCCGCCACCTCGGGCGCCGGAGGCTAGGGAGGAAGATGGAAACCGCAGAACACGCCGCGACCCACGCTGCACCTAGCCGTTCCCCGAAGGGGAAAGGCCGCTATCTGCTCGAAGCCGGCTGGTTGCGGGCCGCCTGGATGGCCTGCCTGTTCTGGGGGATCGGGCTCGGGATCGTCCTCGTCTTTCGCTGGTGGGGCGGCTGGGACCCGCTGTTCAAGTGGTCGGTGATCACGGTCGTCTCGACGCTGACGGCGGCGCCGATCGGATTCCTCGCCGGGCTCGGCACCTTCGACTACTGGACGCGCTGGGCGCTCGGCGCCCCGACCGAGCCGGAGGATCACTCGACCCACGGCGGGCGCACCTGGACCGACTACTTCCGCCCGAACACCGACCACAAGGTGATCGGGATCCAGTACGTCGTCACGACGATCGTCTTCTTCGTCGCCGGCGGGCTCATGGCGATGATGTTCCGAGCCGAGCTCGCCCGGCCGGGGATGCAGTTCGTGGACAACCAGACCTTCAACGGCCTGGTCTCCGTGCACGCCGCGCTGATGATCTTCCTGTTCGTGATCCCGGCGTTCGCCGGCCTCGGCAACTACGTGATCCCGCTGATGATCGGTGCGCCCGACATGGCCTTCCCGCGCCTGAACGCCCTGTCGTTCTGGCTGCTGCCGGTCGCCGGCACGATGATGCTGCTCAGCTTTATCGTCCCCGGCGGCGCCTTCGCCACCGGCTGGACGAGCTACGCGCCGCTGGCGACCGACCAACCGTTGGGGCAGGTGTTCTTCAACATGGGCGTCCAGTGGGCTGGTGCGTCCTCGATCATGACCGCGCTCAACTTCCTGGTCACGATCATCACCATGCGCGCGCCGGGAATGACCTTCTGGCGCATGCCCCTGCTCGTCTGGGCGAACTTCACCACCTCGCTGCTGGTCGTGATCGCGACGCCGTTCATCGCCGGCTCGCAGTTCTTCGTCATGTTCGACCGGGTCATGCACACGAACTTCTTCGACGCGGCCGACGGCGGATACGTGCTCGGCTACCAGCACATCTTCTGGTTCTACTCGCACCCGGCGGTCTACATCATGATGCTGCCCGGCTTCGGGATCGCCTCGGAGGTGATCTCAGTGATGGCAAGGAAACCGATCTTCGGCTACCGGCTGATGGCCCTCTCGCTGATGGCGATCCTGGTGCTCGGGTTCTCTGTGTGGGCGCACCACATGTTCGTCGCCGGCGTCGCCCCGTGGCTGCGGATCCCGATGATGGTCACCTCGATGGTGATCGCGGTCCCGACCGGGATCAAGGTGTTCTCGTGGTTGGCGACGATCTGGGAAGGTCGCATCCGGTTTTCGACGCCGATGCTGTTCGCCCTCGGGTTCGTCTCGATGTTCGTGATCGGGGGGCTCTCCGGGATCTACCTCGCCGCGGTGCCGATCGACATCCATGCGTCCGACACGTACTTCGTCGTCGCGCACATCCACTACGTGCTCTTCGGCGGGTCGCTGTTCACGATCTTCGCCGGGATCTACTACTGGTTCCCGAAGATGACCGGTCGCATGTACTCGGAGCGGCTCGGGAAGCTGCACTTCTGGCTGACCTTCGTCGGCTTCAACGTCACCTTCTTCCCGATGCATTGGCTCGGGCTGCAGGGGATGCCGCGTCGTGTCTCCGACTACGATCCGCGCTTCTACGGGTTGAACATGATCATCTCGATCGCGTCGTTCTTCCTCGGCGCCTCGACGATCGTGTTCCTCTACAACATGATCACGAGCTGGGTGCGCGGGAAGCCGGCCGAGGCGAACCCGTGGCGATCGATGACCCTCGAGTGGCAGGTGTCGTCCCCGCCGCCCTACTTCAACTTCGACGAGATCCCGCAGGTCGTCGGCAGCCCGTACGAGTACGGCGTGGTCGGTGCCCGTCACGCCGTCTTCAACGGCGACCGCGCCGATCAGCTCGAGGAGGCGCACACCTGATGCACGTCCTCGTGATCGCGAACGAGACCGTGGCCGGTCGCGGGCTGACGGAGGCGCTCGAGCGCCGCGCCGCGGGCGGCGGGCTCCGGGTGACCGTCGTCTGTCCGGTGAACGCGCCGCGCCAGGGCTACGTCGTCTACCAGGACACGCGGCGGGCGGCGGCGCGGCGGCGGCTCGACCGGACGGTCGCCCGGCTGCTCGCGCGCGGGATCGCCGCCGACGGGTTCGTCGTCGACGCGGACCCGGCCGAGGCGGTCAGAGACGCTCTGCACCAGCTCGAGCCGCCCGTGGACGAGATCGTCGTCTCCACCCATCCGGAGCAGAAGTCCGGCTGGCTCCGGCGCAACGTTCTCGACCGGATCGTCCAGGCCGCCGGCGACGTCCCGGTCGAGCACGTCGTCGTCGATCTGGAGCGCGAGGGCGGCGGCGAAGCGAACGTGCTCGTGATCGCCAACGAGACCGTTCTCGGCAAGCCGCTCCTCGCCCGGATCCGCGAGCGGGCCGCGGCTTCGCCGGCGAGCTTCATGATCGTCTGCCCGCAGAGCGACGCACAGACGTCCGGACATCCCGAGGCGGAACGGCGCCTACGGCGCGCGCTGGCCGCCCTGCGCGGCGCCGGCATCGACGCGCACGGCCAGATCGCGCACCCCGATCCGTACACCGCCGCGATGCACGCCGTCCAGGACGAGCGTGTGGACGAGATCATCGTCTCGACGTTTCCCGGCCGGGCGCGCTCCAGCTGGCTCCGCAAGGACGTCGTCACGAGGCTACGGCGGTCGACCAGCGTGCCGGTCGATCACATCGAGGTCGCGCCCGAGCCGATCGGAGCGGTGGCGTGAGCGGGGGGCGGTCGACGCGTTGAGCGCGCACGCCGAAGCCCACGAGCATCACGGGCCTCCGCTGGCGCACCAGAGCTCGCGGGTCAACGCGAGCGTCCTCGGCATGCTCCTGTTCATCGCCTCGGAGATCATGCTGTTCGGGTCGTTCTTCACCGCCTACTTCTTCGTGCGCGTCGTCAACGACTCGCCGCACTGGCCGCCGACGGGCTTCCACCTCCCCGTCTTCGTCGCCGGGATCAACACGGCGATCCTGGTCACGTCCAGCTTCACGATGCACTGGGCGCTCACCTCGATCAAGCGCGGCAACCGCGCGGGTCTCAAGGCCGGGCTCGTGCTCACGTTCCTGATGGGCTTCACCTTCCTGGCCACGCAGATCACCGAGTACGCGCGGATCGGCTTCGCCCCTCGCGACAATGCCTTCACCACGATCTTCTTCGGGCTGACCGGGCTGCACGGCGCCCACGTCTTCGTCGGCCTGACGCTGCTGCTCTTCGCCACGGTCCGAGCCTTCCGCGGCCACTACTCGGTCGACCACCACCACGGCGTCGAGATTCCCGGTATCTACTGGCATTTCGTCGACGTGATGTGGATCGTCGTCTACGCGACGGTCTACCTGGTCTAGGACTGAGATTGTGCGCCACTGGGAAAGAGAGAGGCGCAGGTGAAGAACCCGCTCCGAAGCGAAGCCGAGGCCTACCGGTTCGTGCTCGGAACCGTCGCCTACTTCGGCGCGATCGTGATCGCGAGCGTGGCCGGCGGCCGGTGGTGGGGGCTCGCCGTGTTCGCCGTGGTCACGGTGGCCGCGGCGGCGTGGTTCTTCCGGCGCGAGGTGCGTGAGCGCCCGGTCTCCGAGGCGAAGCCGCACCGGGGCCCCGAGGACGAGGGCCGCATCCTCGTGGTTGCGAACGAGACCGTCGCCGGCACGCGGCTGCGCGACGAGATCAAGGCCGCCGCAGAGGGCCGGCGCACGCGCGTTCTGGTCGTCACTCCGGCGCTGAACTCGCCCCTCAGGCACTGGCTGTCGGACGAGGACGGCGCTCGGGCGCAGGCCGCCGGCCGGCTCGAGCGCAGCATCGCCGAGCTCACCCGGCTCGGGATCGACGCGCGGGGCGAGGTCGGCGACCCCGACCCGCTACAGGCGATCGAGGACGCGCTCGGCACCTTCGGCGCGGACGTGGTGATCATCTCGACCCATCCGGTCGGGCGCTCGAACTGGCTCGAGCGCGGAGTGGTCTCGTCGGCCCGCGAGCGCTTCGCCGTTCCGATCACCCACGTGGTCGTTGATCTCGAGGCGGCCGGCGAGGCTGAGAGCCCGCCGGGCTAGCGCTCGCGCGGGTGGGGCGCCGTCTGCGGCTCGAGGCGGGCGCGCATCAGCACGTAGAAGACGAAGTAGGCGAGCGCCAGCAGCAGCGTGAGCCCCAACGTCGCGCCGACCGCCCGGCCGAGGGACGAGGGATCGGTCAGGCGCGTGTGCAGCTCGGCGATCCTCACCCCCGGCCGGACGAGCAGGTCCCAGCTGTTCCAGCTCTTCACCCTGCCCAGGTAGACGCCGACGCTGACGAGCGCGAGCACGCAGAGCACGCTCGACCAGCCGATCGCGCCTCCGAAGCGGTGCCGCACCGTTGCGTGGACGAGGTGGAGCGAGACGAAGCCGAGCAGCAGGCCGGTCCACGCGAACGCGGAGAGCAGGACGCCGTCGAACCAGAGCGGAGCCGCCGACGCCGCCGACAGGTGCACGAAGTCGGTGACGATGTACGGCGCGTTCGGCAGGAAGAGCAGCCAGAGCACCAGGGCGGGAACGAGCCGCGCCGTCGGCGTTCCCCGCCGGTACCGGTCGTAGATCGCGAGCGCAAGCGCCAGCGGGATCCAGGCGAGGAAGAGGTTCCAGAGCAGGAACCGGTACCCGGCGGTGCCGTAGTGCGCTTCTCTGACCAGCTCGAGGGCGAAGCAGAGGGCCGAGGCCAGGCCCAGCCCGGCGAGCACCAGGAGGCGCTCGTTCGAGAACCGGCGGGTGCGAAGGCTCATCGAACCAGGGTAGCCGGGACCGCGCGCCCCGGGCCGAGCAGGTGTCCGAACGCGCTACCCGGCGGAGTCGCCGCCGAATGCGGTCTCCAGCGTTCGGCGCGGAACCGCAGCCCTCGCGTAGCCGGAGGTTCCGTCGGCCAGCAGCTCCTGCGCTCCTGCGACCAGCGCTCCGTAGGCGACCGCGGCCAGCGAGCCGCCGGTCGAGACCCGGCGCACGCCGACCGAGGCCAGCTCGGCGATGCTCGGCCCGTGCGGGAGCGCGAGCACGTTGACCGGTACGCCGACCGCCTCGACAACCGATCCGATCTCCGAGAGGTCGACCAGCCCCGGGGCGTAGACGACATCGGCGCCGGCGTCGCGGTAGGCGATCAGACGGGCGATCGTGTCGGTCAGATCGTCCCCGCCGCTGATGTGATTCTCCGCGCGGGCGGTGAGCACGAGCGGGTCGGACCGGCGGTGGGCGGCCTCCGCGGCCGCGGCGACCTTTTCGGCCGCGACTTCGAGGTCGTCGATGTCGCCGGCCGCCGGGTTGTAGTCCTCGATCGAGAGGCCGGCGGCGCCGGCCTCGGCCAGCAGCATGACCGTCCCGGCGATGCCGCCCGGCTCGTCGGGGAAGCAGCGTTCGCTGTCGACGTTCAGCGGCAGGGCCGTCGCGCTCGCCACACGGGCGACGTGCGCGACCAGCTCGTCGCGCACGACGGCGCGGTCGAGCTTGCCGATCGACCAGGCGTAGCCGGCGCTCGTCGTCGCCAGCGCCTCGAAGCCGCACGAGGCGAGCAGGCGGGCGGAGCCGATGTCCCACGGGTTCGGCATGACGAACAGCCGCTCGGCGGCGTGGAGAGCTCTGAAGCGCGCGCGCCGATCGTCGCCGGGCATGCCCCTACTTGCCGGCGACGCTCGAGACGTAGGTTGCGACCGCCTCGATCTGGGCGTCGCTCAGCTGCCCCTTGAACGGAGGCATCACGCCCTTGCCGTTCGTCACGCGGTCGACGACGAGCGACTTGGGCGGTTTCGCATCGTCCAGATTCGGGCCGACCGTGCCGGCGGCGCCCGCGTCCTTCAGCGTGTGACAGCTCGTGCAGCCGGCCGTCTCGAACACCTTCTTGCCCGCAGCGACCGGGCCTCCCGATCCGCCTGCAGCCCGTTCGGTCGTCGTGGCGGGCGGCGGAGGAGGCGGTGGAGTGGGCGCCGCGCCGGTCGTGGTCGCACCCGCGGCCGCGGGAAGCCCGGCGACGGAGGCGACATACGCGGCGACGTCCTGCGCGTCGGAGCCGGTGACGAGCTTCGCGGGCATGCCCTGCACTCGCTGCTCCCGGCCGTTCACCTCGATCGTGCCGGCCGGGCTGGAGACGGGGAAGAGGATCTGCCCGTGGACGATGTTGCGGATCGTCGATTCCTTGAAGCCCTGCGCCCGCGGACCGGAGAATGCGTCGTCGAGGTTCGGGCCGATCGTCCCCTGCGTGCCCGCGTCGGCGAGCGTGTGGCAGGAGCCGCACTTCTGCGTGAACAGCTCCTTGCCGTGAGCCTTGTCCCCCTTGGTGCTTGCGATCCCGCCCGTCCCGCAGCCGGCTGCGAACAGGCCCGCGGCCGACAGCGTGGCCGCGATCGTGAGGCTCCGGGAGAAGCTGCGACCCACCTATGCGGGAGAACCGCTCGAGGCGCCGATCCGCTCGGTCGCCTCCGCGCGCGTCGGGTCGATGGTGAAGACCTTGTCGAGGCCGGTGATCTCGAAAATCTTCGCGATGCTTCGCTCGCTGCACACGAGCGACAGGTCACCGCCGCTCGATCGGAGCCGCTTTGCCGCTCCGACGAGGATGCCGAGCGTCGTCGAGTCGATGAAGGTCGTCTCGGTGAAGTCGACGATCAAGTGCTTCGCGCCCCTGCCGATCACGTCCAGCAGCTCGGCCTTGAACTCGGGGGCGGTGTGGAGGTCGGCCTCCCCCGCCGGCGAGATCACGTAGACGCCGTCCTCGAGCTGCTCCGTGGTGATGTCGAGGTTCACGTTGATCTCCCCGCTGCCGGTACCGGAAAACGTGGCCGGCGCCGGGGCGTGAAGCCCGACCCGGCCCAGTCTCATGCCGCAGGGAGTCTAACCCGGTGGTGTCGAGGACGAGCGTTGCAACTGCGCCGAGAGCGCCTTGATCTGCTGGCGGGCGTAGGCGGCGTTGGCGTCGTCGGGAGCGAGCTTCACGTACTTGCGGTAGGCGGCGACCGCGGTCGCGGTGTCGCCCGCGTTCTGGGCGGCCTGCGCGAGCTGGAACGGCCAACCTGCCTCCGCCGGTTCGAGCTTGCCGAGCCGCGTGTAGACGTCGATCAGCTGGGTGGCGGTTTGCTGCCGGTCGGACAGCGCCTGGTTGAATCGCTGGTTCGCCGAGGTCGAGGTTGCCTGTCCGATCGGGTCGGCAACTCCGGCATAGGCCCGCCCCAGCGGGGAGTTCGGCGGGGGCCCGAAGCTGCTCGACTGTGCCGACTGCGCCTCGACCTGGGCGGCCTGTGCCGCTGCGGTCTGGGTCTGGAACTGCTGCTCGTAGTCGGTGGCGAGATGCGTGAGGCCGCCGACGTCCTTCGGGCGGAGCGTCGCGTACGTCGTCCAGGCGGCGATCGCGGCGGTGGTCTCGCTGCGGACGTCGTACGCGTCGGCGAGGTCGCGCCACGCCTTTGCGTCCTTCGGGTTCTCCTGCGTCGCCTTCAGCGGCTTGTTCACGGACGGCTGGTTGGAGCCGCCGCCGAGGCCGGAGAAGATGTCGCTGAGGCCGCCGAGGTTCGACGAGCCGACGCCGAAGAGTACGAAGCCGCCGGCGAACGCGACGGTGAGCAGGACGAACACCCACTTCGCCTGCTTGCGGATGCGCGTGAAGAACAGCGTGTCCTCGAACCGCTGACCCCCGCTGTCCTTGTGGGCGCGCTTGGGTTCGTGATGACGCGCCGGGGGCCGACGCTTTGCCGCAGCACGTGCCATCTTGGACGAAGCCTAGCGTGCTTCGGCCGGGAGGGAACCCCAGTCGAACGAGTCGCCCATGGCCGCGAGGCGGTTTCGGGTCGCCTCGTCGCAGAGCGCGCCCACCAGGGCGTGCTCGTAGAGCGCCCGCGGATCGAGCCCCAGCCCCTCGGCGGCTGCGTACTCGCGCGTCAGGTCGGTGTCGAACATCACCGGGTCGTCGGTCGAGACCGAGCAGCGCACGCCGGCGGCAGCGAGCGCGGGCAGCGGGTGCTCCGCGAGCGAGGGAACTGCCCTCGTCCGCACGTTCGAGATCGGGGTCAGGTCGAGGACGAGGCCGCGGTCGGCGAGGTCGGCGACGAGGGTCGCGTCCTCGATCGCGCGAAACCCGTGACGGATCCGGTCGGGCTCGAGCAGGTCGAGTGCGCTGCGCACCGACTCCGGCCCCACGACCTCGCCCGCGTGCGGTACCGAGCCGAGGCCTGCCTCACGGGCCGCCCGGAATGCGGGCGCGAACACCGCGTTGGGGTACAGGGCCTCCTCGCCGCCGAGCCCGACGGCGACGATGCCGCGGTCGCGGTAGCGGGCCGCGTACTCGACGAGCCTGAGGGCGTCGCCGAGCGGCGCGCTCCGGGTGATGTCCGGGTTGAGCCGGACCTCGACGCCGTGCAGCTCACCGGCCTCCTGGGCGCCGTCGCAGTAGCCGGTGAAGATCTCGTCCCAGGAGACGCCGCGCCAGGTGCGCTCGATCGGGGAGAAGATCGCCTCCAGGTAGACGGCGCCGTGACGCTTCGCCTCGGCCGCGTACCCGACGACCACCTCGCGAAAGTCCTCCTCCCGGCGCAGGCAGTTCGTGGTCAGGATCCAGACCTCGATGAAGTGGTCGAAGTCCCGGAAGCGGTAGAGCTCGCGCAGCCCCTCGACCGTGTCGGCGGGGAGCGTCTCTCCGTTCCGGCGGGCGATCTCGAGCAGGGTCCCGGGCTGGATCGTCCCCTCGAGGTGGACGTGCAGCTCGATCTTGGGGTACGGCGGGATCAAGTCGTGGGCGATGGTAGAGGACGGGCGACCTACACTCGCGTGATGAATCCCGCGCTCGCCGTCTGCCGCCTGGCCAAGAGCTACGGGCGGATTCGAGCACTGGAGGGCGTCGATCTCGAGGTCGCCGACGGAGAGCTCGTCGGGCTGCTCGGCCCCAACGGCGCCGGCAAGTCGACGCTCGTCAAGATTGCGTGCGGGCTCGTGCGGCCGAGCGAGGGCGGCGTCGAGATCGGCGGCGCTCGGGCCGGTTCCGCCCCGGCCCGGCGCGCGCTCGGGTACCTCGCCGAGCTGTTCCGCTTCCCGGGCTGGGTGACGGCCGACGAGCTACTGGTGCTCCACCAGCGCCTCGCCGGCTCGCCGGGCGGGGCGTCCGAGCGGGCCGGCCTGCTCGAGCTCGTCGGGCTCGCGGACGCGCGCGACCGGCGGATCGAGGAGATGTCGAAGGGGATGCAGCAGCGGCTCGGGCTCGCCCAGTCGCTGGTCGGCTCGCCGCGCGTGCTCCTCCTCGACGAGCCGACGAGCGCGCTCGATCCGTCCGGGCGACGGACGGTGCGGGTGTTGCTCGAGGAGCTCCGGGCTCGGGGCCACGCCGTGCTGCTCAACTCGCATCTGCTCAGCGAGGTCGAGCTCGTCTGCGACCGGGTCGCGATCATCTCGCGCGGGCGTCTCGTTGCCGAGGGCAGCCCGGCCGAGCTTTCGCGGCCACGCGGCGTGGAGGTCGAGACCGCTGCGGGTGTGCGTCTGTTCGAGGGTGCAACCCGCGAGCAGGCGCCCGCGATCGTCGCGGGTCTCGTCGCGGAGGGCGAGCAGGTGTACGCCGTACGGGTACTCGCGACCACGCTCGAGGACGTCTACCTCGAGGCGGTGGCGGACTGAGCAGCGTCACCGTGATCGCCGCTTATGCGCTGCGCGAGAGCCTGCGCCGCAAGGTCTTCCTGATCGTGCTCGTCCTGTCGTCAGCATTCCTGGGCCTGTACGGGCTGGGCGTCTGGCGCGCCTTCCGGGACACCAACTCGTTCGTCGCGCCCGACCAGATCGGGCTCGACTCCAAGGTGGTCACCGGCGCGACGTTGCTCGGGCTCGCCATGTTCGCGACGCTCTTCCTCGGGACGGTGCTCGCGATCTTCCTGACGCTCGGGGTCGTGCGCGGCGACGCGGAGCGCGGACTCCTCCAGCCGCTCGTCGTCCGGCCGCTCGGCCGCTCGAGCCTCCTCTGCGCGCGCTTTCTCGCCGCCGCCGCCGTCTGCGCCGCCTACGTCGCCGTCCTCTTCGCGGCCGAGACGCTGATCACCGGGCTGATCGGCGGCTGGTGGCCCGACCACGTCGTGATCGCGGGCGCCGAGCTCGCCTACGCAGTCTCGGTCGTCGTCGCGCTCTCGCTGCTCGGGTCGGTCTTCCTGTCGGCGACGGCGAACGGCATCGCCGTGTTCATGGTCTTCGGCGGCGGTCTCGTCGCCGGACTGCTCGCGCAGATCGGACGCGCGATCGGCTCGGAGACGCTGCGCACGATCGGACGCTGGGCTTCGCTGGCGCTTCCGTTCGAGGCGCTCTACCAGGACAGCCTGCACGCGATCACCGCCGGGACGACCGGCTTCACCGGGTTCGCGCTCGAGCTCGGCCCCTTCGGCGGGTCGGAGGTCGGGGGTGTCGGCGTCCGCCTGTGGTCGATCGCGTATCTGCTGCTCGTCGGGGCGGCGGGACTTGGGGCGTTCGCGCGCCGCGACCTGCCCTGAGCTCAGAAGTCCCCGGCCTGGAAGGCGGCCTCCTGCGCGGTGTTTCGTCGCAGCCGCTTCTCGAGGATCCCGGCCAGCCAGATCGAGGCTCCGTACAGCACCATCAACGGGATCATCTCGAAGATCGTCGTCACCGGATCGACACCTGGGAGGGCAACCGCGACCACCGCCATGATCGCGAGACCGACGCGCCAGGTGCGGCGTAGCCGTGCGGCCGAGAGCACCCGCAGCTGGACCAGCCCCAGCACGATCATCGGTACTTCGAACACGAGCCCGACCGCGAACAGCACCTGCGTGCAGAACGAGTAGTAGTCGCGGGCGCGAATCAGGATCTCGTAGCGGCTCGAGTCGTAGTTGGTCAGGAACTTGACCGCAGCGGGCAGCGCGACGAAGTAGCCGAAGAGCACACCGCCCACCATCAGCACGGTTGCGGCGCCGACGAGCACGGCCATCGTCCGCTGGTAGTGCTCGCTGAACGCGGGCGCGAAGAACGCCCAGATCTGCCAGATCACGATCGGCAGCGCGATCAGGAGTCCGGCCCAGAACGAGACCCAGATCGAGGTGGTGAACGGCTCGGCGACGCCGAAGGTGACCGGCTTCTGGATCCGGTCGGGCAGCGGGGCGTTCAGCCAGTGCAGCACGTGTCCGCGGAAGGCGTACGTGACCGAGAACGAGGCGGCCAGCGCGACCAGTACCACGACCACGCGGGCGCGCAGCTCGCCGAGGTGCTCGACCAGCGTCGCCTCTTCGCCGTAGGCGAGACGCCGCGGCAGCAGCCTCATGGCCTGCTAGACCGAGGGCTTGTCGTGCTCGCCGGTGGTGACGGGCAAGCTCTGCGGCGGCTCGCTGTCGTCCTTGCCGGTGATCGAGTCCTTGAACTCGCGCATCCCCTTCCCGAGCGAGCGACCCATCTCGGGCAGCCGCTTCGGGCCGAAGATCAACAGCAGGACGAGCAGCAGCAGAATGATCTCGGGAAAGCCGATCCAACCGGGCATTACCGGCAAGGGTAGCGCGTTTCCGCGATCGCGGGGGTCGAGCTAGACCAACGGCCGAAAGCCTTCGGCTAAACTGGGTGCATGGCTCTGCTGGAGATCAGGAATCTGCACGTCGCCCTCGAGGACGGCACCGAGATCGTCAAGGGCGTCGATCTCTCGGTCGACCCGGGCGAGGTGCACGCCGTGATGGGGCCGAACGGCTCCGGCAAGTCGACGCTCGCCTACGCATTGATGGGCCACCCGGCCTACGAGATCACCGGGGGCGAGATCCTCTTCCAGGGCGTGGACCTGGTCGAGCTGGAGGCGGACGAGCGCGCGCGACGCGGCCTGTTCCTCGCCTTCCAGTACCCGCACGCGGTCCCGGGCGTGTCCGTGACGAGCTTCCTGCGCTCCGCGATCAACTCGATCCGCAAGGCGCGTGCGGGCAAGGACGACCCGATTCCCATTCCCGAGTTCCGCACCGAGCTGCTCGCGCGCATGGAAGACCTGAAGGTCCCTCGCGAGCTCGCGTCGCGCTACATCAACGACGGGTTCTCCGGCGGTGAGAAGAAGCGCGTCGAGATTCTCCAGATGGCGATGCTGAAGCCGCGGATCGCGGTGCTCGACGAGACCGACTCCGGACTCGACATCGACGCGCTGAAGATCGTCGCCGAAGGCGTACAGAAGCTCGTCGGCCCCCCAGGTGGTCGGCCGGGCGACGGCGGCTCTGCCGCCGGCGCTTCCAGCCCCGAGCTGGGCGCGCTCGTGATCACGCACTACCAGCGGATCCTCAACTACATCACCCCCGACTTCGTCCATGTCTTCGTCGACGGGCGGATCGTCGAGGAGGGCGGGCCCGAGCTCGCGCAGAAGCTCGAGGCCGAGGGGTACGAGGCGTTCACTCCGGAAACCGTGGCAGGGGAGGCGTAGTGGCAGAGAGGACGGAGACCCAGGTCGTCGCCGGAATCGGAAACGACTACAAGTACGGCTTCAGCGACGCGGAGAACTACATCTTCAAGTCCGAGCGCGGGCTCTCGCGCGAGATCGTCCAGGCGATCTCCGACCACAAGGACGAGCCCGACTGGATGCGCAAGTACCGGCTCAAGTCGCTCGACTACTTCGAGGCGCGCCCGATGCCGCGCTGGGGCGGCGACATGAGCGGGATCGACTTCGACAACATCTTCTACTACATCAAGCCGACCGAGAAGCAGGCGTCCTCGTGGGAGGACCTGCCCGCCGACATCAAGAACACGTGGGACCGGCTAGGGATCCCGGAGGCCGAGCGGAAGTTCCTCGCCGGCGTCGGCGCCCAGTACGAGTCGGAGGTCGTCTACCACAAGCTCCAGGCCGACCTCGAGGCGAAGGGCGTCCTCTTCCTCGACATGGACTCGGGCCTGCGCGAGCACGAGGACATCGTCAGGCAGTACTTCGGGACGATCATCCCGCAGAACGACAACAAGTTCGCGGCGCTGAACTCCGCGGTCTGGTCGGGCGGCTCGTTCATCTACGTGCCGCCGGGCGTGTCGATCGAGATGCCGCTCCAGGCCTACTTCCGGATCAACGCCGAGAACATGGGCCAGTTCGAGCGGACGATGATCATCGTCGACGAGGGCGCCTACGTGCACTACGTCGAGGGCTGCACCGCGCCGATCTACTCGAGCGACTCGCTGCACTCGGCGGTGGTCGAGATCATCGTCAAGCCGGGCGGGCGCTGCCGGTACACGACGATCCAGAACTGGTCGACGAACGTCTACAACCTCGTCACCAAGCGTGCGGTCGCCTACGAGAACGCGACGATGGAGTGGGTGGACGGCAACCTCGGCTCGAAGCTGACGATGAAGTACCCGGCGATCTGGCTGATGGGCGAAGGTGCCCACGGCGAGGTGCTCTCGATCGCGTTCGCGAACCAGGGCCAGCACCAGGACGCGGGCGGCAAGGCGGTCCACGTCGCGCCGAACACATCGAGCGTGATCACCTCGAAGTCGATCTCGAAGAACGGCGGGCGGGCCGGTTACCGCGGCCTGCTCGAGGTGGCGAAGGGCGCGCACGGCTCCAAGTCGAAGGTGGTCTGCGACGCGCTGATCCTCGACGAGGACTCGCGCTCCGACACGTACCCGTACATCCGCATCGACGAGAACGACGTCGACATCGGCCACGAGGCGACCGTCTCGAAGATCGGCGAGGAGCAGCTCTTCTACCTGATGAGCCGCGGCCTCTCCGAGACCGAGGCGAGCGCGATGATCGTCTCCGGCTTCGTCGAGCCGATCACCAAGGAGCTCCCGCTCGAGTACGCGGTCGAGATGAACAGGCTGATCCAGCTCCAGATGGAAGGTTCTGTTGGCTAGCTCGAAGTCTGCGAGCAGACTTCGAGGTGTCGGCTAGGTGATCGTCGAGCGCACCGACTTCGTCTCGGTGCAGGTCACCGATCTCGAGCGCTCGACTACCTGGTACCGCGACACGCTCGGCCTGCCGCAGATCGGCGAGGGCGCGTGGCCGGAGTTCCAGCTCGGAGAGAACGTCAGCCTGTACCTGATCGACCCGACCAACATCGGCCGCGAGTTCACCACGCCGAACCTCGGCTCGATCGCGCTGCGCGTCCCCGACGTCGAGTCGGCGCGCGGCGAGCTCGAGGGTAAGGGCGTCGAGTTCGCCGGCGAGACGTTCGACTCCGGCGTCTGCCACATGGCCTTCTTCAGCGACCCGGACGGAAACGCGCTGATGCTGCACCGCCGCTACGCGCCACCCGGCGACTAGCGATGCGGGTCGAGTGCGTGGATTTCGTGTCGGTGGCGACGCGGGACGTTACCCGCGCGGTCGCCTGGTACCGCGACGTCCTCAGGCTGCCGGTCAGCGAGCACGCGAACGGGGAGGTGGAGACGGCGAACGTGACCCTTTCGTTCTGGAACCCGGAGCGGGACGGCGAGGCGTTCCAGCCGAACATCGCCGGGCTCGCCCTGCGTGTCTCCGACGTCGCCGCCGCCGTCGAGGAGGCGCGGGCCGGTGGAGCCGAGGTGATTGGCATCGAGGACACGGGCGTCTGCCACATGGGATTCGTGAGGGATCCGGACGGAAACGTACTCATCCTCCACCGAAGGTATGCGCCGCGTGGATAGGGCCGCCGCCGCCGAGCGCTACCGCGAGCTGCCCCTGCCGGACACGACGCAGGAGGCCTGGCGGTTCACCGACCTGAAAGGCTTCGATCCAGACGCCTGGGGGGGCCTAAACGGCCATGGCCCGGTGTCAGACACCGGGACAATGCTCGATATCGACGTGGCCGGTCTCGCCCGCGTCACCGAGCGCGGGATCGAGATCGAGAGAGTGCCC
This sequence comes from uncultured Actinomycetes bacterium, assembly GCA_963803325.1. Classification (GTDB taxonomy): domain Bacteria; phylum Actinomycetota; class Thermoleophilia; order Gaiellales; family Gaiellaceae; genus DATBLE01. Next base: position 239,362 of record CAWDLU010000002.1, read on the forward strand.
GAGGGCGTCACGTTCGAGCCTCTTGCCGAGCACCCGCTGCTCGGCACGCTCGTCGCTGCCGACGGCAAGTTCACCGCGCACAACGCTGCCCACTGGCGCCACGGTCTGCTCGTGCGGGTGCCGAAGGGGCTCGTGGTCGAGCAGCCGCTCTACGTGCGGGTGGCGAACTCGGTCGAGGGCGGATCGCTCTTCTGGCGGTTGCTCGTGATCGCGGAGCCGGAGAGCCGGTTCACGCTGATCGAGGAATACTCGTCGGCGACGACCGGGCTCGCCGGGTATTCGAACGCGGCCGTCGAGCTGTTCGTCGAGCAGGCGGCGAAGCTGGAATACGTCTCGCTCCAGAACCTCTCGCAGGAGACCTGGCACTTCGCCACGCACCACGCGAAGGTCGACCGCGACGCGGAGCTCGACTGGGTCGCCGGCGGGTTCGGCTCGAAGAAGGGGAAGATCCGGATCCAAAACGACCTCGCCGGGCCGGGCGCAACCTCGCGCGTGACGGGCGCCTACTTCGCCGACGGGAGCCAGCACATCGACTACGACACGTTCCAGGAGCACCTCGCCCCGAACACGACCTCGGACTTCGCGTTCAAGGGCGCGCTGCGCGACCAGGCGACGACGGTGTGGCGCGGGATGATCCGCGTCGAGCAGGAGGCCCAGAAGACGAACGCCTACCAGGAGAACCGAAACCTCTTGCTCTCGCCGAAAGCGCACGCCGACGCGATTCCGGGGCTCGAGATCCTCGCCAACGACGTGCGCTGCACGCACGGGGCGACGCTCGGCCAGGTCGACCGCGAGCAGCTCTTCTACCTGATGGCCCGCGGCCTGCCGCGCTCCGATGCCGAGCGGCTGATCGTCCGCGGCTTCTTCCAGGACGTGCTCGACCGGATCGAGCTCGAGCCGGTGCGCGAGGCGCTCGCCGAGGCCCTCGAAGCGCGCATCCCGCAGTCCTAGCCAGCCCTCGCGTTAGTGTCTGACACCACAGGTGTCAGACACTGCCTCGGGTGGTCACTGCCGGTCAGTAGCAGATCGTCCGCGTCAAATGGTGCGGCCAGTGGGTGCGGTGAAACGGAACCCAAAGACGCGCGTCAACCTGCGGGACGATCACCTGGAGCTCCGGCGGGCGTAGCTCGTTGATCCGCCGGCACAGCTCTTCGCACGCGTAGATCGTGTGTGCGCGGATCTCGACCTCCCACGGCGAGCCCGCCTCGATCGGCCGGCCTTCCTGGACCGCCGCCTCCAGCTCATTCGAGTAGCTCGTGACCCCGAGGATGCGGAGCGCGGCCGGGACGATGTAGTCGGCGAACGCGGTCAGCCGGTCGAGGTCCACGAACCCCGCGCCGCCGGGCAACGTCGCCTGGAGGATCCAGACCGATAACTGGGCCAGCTTCCAGAACCGCACCGTCGCTCCGTCGTACCTCGCGGTGTCGTCGAAGCGCGGGAAGTCGCGCGTCAGCACCTCGAGGAAGCCCCGGCCCTCGTCGTAGAGTCGGGGCGAGGCGACGACGTTGTGGAACTTGCCGTCGTACCGGTCGACCAGCGTCTCGCCGACCTCGCGCCAGATGCGGGCGCGCTCGTCGAGCAGCTGGAGCTCGGCGTTGCCGCCCCGAAAGATCCCGCGCAGATCGTCCCCGGTCACCTCGCGCAGCCAGGCACCGTCGGTGACCGGGACACCCTCGGCGAGCGCACGCTGGAGGCAGAAGTGCATCCCGTCGGCGTCCGCGAGCGCGCGCCCGCCCTGGACGACCTCCCAGCGCACCCGCGTCTCGAAGTCTGTGAACGCGAAGTTGATGCAGGTCGCGGTCAGGACGAAGTCGACCATCCCGTCCCGGTCGAGCTCGAGCGGGAACGGAAGGATGAACGCCGGCGGCGGCAGCTCCTCGTACGCCATCCAGCCGGCGTGGTCGGCGAGCCGGTCGAGGTCGATCGAGACATCGCGCGACGCCTCGACCACGGGCAAGACGGTGTCGAGCACAAGATGAGCCATTTCGGCATTCGACCACAAGCCGGCGGGTACGATCTGACCATGGCGGTCGCGACACAGCCGAAGCTCGACGCGCGAAAGCTGCGGGCCGACTTTCCTGTCTTCGACCATCCCATCCACGGGAAGCCGCTGGCGTTCCTCGACTCGGCCGTCACCTCGCAGAAGCCGCGCCAGGTGCTCGACGCGATGCGGGAGTTCTACGAGACGTCGTACTCGAACGTCCACCGCGGTGTCTACACGCTCTCCGAGCGGGCGACCGAAGGGTACGAGGGCGCCCGAGAGACGATCCGCGCGTTCCTGAACGCATCCTCGACACGAGAGGTGCTCTTCACGCGCCAGGCGACCGAGGCGCTGAACCTCGTCGCCTACGCCTGGGGCCTCGACAACCTCGGTCCCGGCGACCTCGCCGTCGTCACCGAGCTCGAGCACCATTCGAACTTCGTCCCCTGGCAGCAGATCGCGCGTCGCACCGGGGCGGGCTTCCGGATGCTCCCGATCGACGACCAGGGCGAGCTGCGGATGGATCTGCTCGACGAGACGGTCGGCGACGGGAACGTGAAGGTCGTCGCCGCGAACCTGGTCTCGAACTCGCTCGGCACGATCAACCCGATCGAGCGCCTCGCGGCCTGGGCGCACGAGCGTGGGGCGATCATGGTCGTCGACGCGGCGCAGGCCGCGCCGCACCGGCGGATCGACGTGCAGTCGCTCGGCGCCGACTTCGTCGCCTTCTCGTCGCACAAGATGTGCGGCCCGACCGGGGTCGGCGTCCTCTGGGGCCGGCGCGAGCTGCTCGAGGAGATGTCACCCTTCAACTTCGGCGGATCGATGATCCGTTCGGTCAAGGTCGAGGAGACGCTCTGGAACGAGCTGCCGTACAAGTTCGAAGCGGGCACGCCGGCGATCGCCGAGGCCTACGGGCTCGGCGTCGCGATCGACTACCTCGAGGCGGCCGGGCTCGAGGCGATCGAGCGGCACGAGCACGAGCTGGCCGAGTACGCGCTCGAGCAGCTCGCGCAGCTTCCGTTCGTGACCGTGTACGGGCCGCCGGCCGACCGGCGCGTCGGGCTCGTCTCGTTCAACGTCGAAGGCGTCCACCCGCACGACGTCGCTCAGGTGCTCGACTGGGAGGGGATCGCGATCCGCGCGGGCCACCACTGCTGCCAGCCGCTGATGACGCGTCTCGGCGTAGCGGCGACGAACCGGGCGAGCTTCTACCTGTACACGATCCCCGAGGAGATCGACCGGTTGGTCGCAGGCCTCCGCAAGGTGAAGGAAGTGCTGGGGTGAGGCACGCATCATGAGCGAGTTCGACCAGCTGTACCGCGAGGTGATCCTCGACCACTACAAGAACCCGCGCGGGCACGGGGTGATGGAGGACGCCGACGCAGAGGCCGAGGGGCAGAACCCGCTCTGCGGGGACGAGGTCTCGATCTACGTCGCCTTCGGCGAGGACGGCGACACGATCGACGACGTGATGTTCTCCGGGCGCGGCTGCGCGATCAGCCAGGCGGCGACGTCGATGCTGACCGAGATGGTCAAGGGCCGGAAGGCGGCCGAGGTCGCCGCGATGCCGAAGGAAGACCTCCTGGAGGAGATCGGGATCCCGCTCACTCCGGTGCGCCTCAAGTGCGCGATCCTCGGCTTGACGACGCTGAAGCTCGCCCTGCACAAGGGGAAGGGCACGCCGCTCCCCTCGGGTCTCGCCGAGCTCGACGAGCTCGAGTTGCGGTAGTGCCTCTCCGACCACGGTGCCCGAGCTGAATGTGTGCCCGGTGGAGGAGTTGCCCCCGGGCGAGGTCAAGATCGTCCACGCAGGCGCAATCACCGTCGGCGTCTACAACCTCGACGGCGTGTACTACGCGATCGAGGATCGCTGCTCGCACGACGACGGCCCGCTCTGCGAGGGCGAGTTCGACATCGAGACCGGCGTCGTCATCTGCCCGCGCCACGGCGCGAACTTCGACATCCGCACCGGCCGGGCGCTGACGCTGCCGGCATACGAGCCGGTCGACGTCTTTCCGGTCCGGGTCGTGGACGGGATGATCACCGTCGAGACCTGAGCACTAAGCTGGCGGCGTGCTCGACGACAGGGTGCGGATGGTGCTCGCGCGGCTCGAGCGGGAGGACGCCGAGGAGCGGGAACGACTGATCGCCTCCGAGCTGCGCGCTCGCTCGGTTGCGCCGACGACGGGCCGGTTCCTCTTTGCGCTGGTCGCTCCGCAGAACGCCTGCGCGGTGCTCGAGATCGGCGGCTCCCGCGGCTACTCGTCGATCTGGCTCGCGGCCGGCGCGCGCATGCTCGGCGGTCACGTGCTCTCGCTCGAGCACGACCCCGTCAAGTGCGAAGCGTGGCGCCGCAACGTTGCCGAGGCCGGGCTCGAGGACTGGGCCGATCTCGTCGAGGGCGACGCGCACCGGAGCCTTCCGGCGATCGAGGATGTCTTCGATCTCGTCTTCCTCGATGCGGAGAAGGACGACTACGAGCGCCTGTTCGGGCTCGCGCGCGGCAAGCTCGAGCCGGGCGGCTTGGTCGTCGCCGACAACGTGCTCTCGCACGAGGACACGCTCGGCGCGTACTCGCACGCCCGGCAGGGCGACCGGACGCTCGAGAGCGTCACCGTGCCGCTCGACCGCGGGCTCGAAGTTAGCGTTGTCCTGAGCGACTCGCTACAGTGAGCGGCAACCGCGGAAAGGAGGTGGTCCGACTTGAGCGATGACAGTACGGGCAGTGGAGGTACCAGCCGGTAGGGGTGCGTCCCCGGACCTGAAGAGGGGAACCGCCTAGCCAGCGTGGGGGACTCGCTGAGAGCGCCGCCGCCCTCGAGTCGAGGACGGCAGGAAGCGCCCCTGCTAATACAGGCTGGTAACCGGACCGAGGGCCGCGCAAGCGGCCCTCGGTCTTTCTTCGCGGCCTCGGCTAGCCCGAAGTTCCTCTGAGGAGGCAGCCGGTTCTTCGCTTTCGGTGCGGCTTTACGCGCGGCGGCGCCTGGATCGTTCGTGACTACGTGTTGAGCTTGTAGGTCTCGATCAGGGCGAGCGCGCGCGCTTGGGTCGGGGTCGGCTCGGTGAGCTGGTCGAAGCTGGCGCTGCCGTGGAGTCGGATCGTGTTGCGGGTGCGGGTGGAGAGCTCGCCGAGCAGACTGGTGAGCGAGTGGCAGGGCTCGCCGGTCGTGGTGCGTTTGCTGCGCGCCTTCTGCTCGGCCTGGGGTGAGCGCTTCGCTTTCGCGACCGGGTCGGGTTGCGGGGTCGGCTGCTCGTCGTCGAAGAGCAGCGGCTTCCAGGCCTGGCGCAGGTGCCAGGCGAGGTAGTAGGCGAGCATGCAGAGAAAGACGTGTGCTCGGACGCGGTCTTCGAGGCGGTGATGGATCGGGCGCAGCTCGAGTGGGCCTTTGAGCGTGCGGAAGGCGCGCTCGACCTCCTTGAGCTGCTTGTAGGCGCGCACGATGTCGGGCGCGGCGAGCGTCGTTTCGGCGACGCTGGTGCGCAGGACGTAGATGCCGTCGAGTGCCGCTTCTGCGGCGATCTGCTCCTGCTTGCGGGCGAAGCGGAAGGCGGTGTCTTGGATCTCGAGCTGGAAGTGCTTGCGTACACGCCAGCGGTTCCAGATCTCACCGACGGCGAGCGCGATTGCGGCTTCGCCCTGCAGGCTCGCGCGCTCGACGCGCTCGGCGACTTGGGCGAGCGCCCGCTCGGTCGCCTGCAACAGGTCCTCGCGCTTGCGCGCCCGCTCGGCGGCGACGAGCGGGTTGCGGCAGACGACCAGCCGCTCGCCGGGGTAGTCGTCGGAGGCGATCTCGGCCAGGTTGTGCTCGTCAAACAGCGACAGCTGGAGATCTCCGTCCTTGACGAGCTTCTTGACCTGCGGTGCCTTCAGCGCGGTGATCCAGGCGGCGCCGCCGCTCGCACGCAAGAGCTCGAGGTTGGCCTTGGTGACCATGCCGCGGTCGGAGACGACGATCACCGCTGCAAGTCCGAATCGATCTTTGAGCTTCGCGATCTGGGCGGGCAGAGTCTTGTCGTCATGGAGAGAGCCCTCGAACACCTCGACCGCGACCGGGCAGCCGCGCCGGTCGCAGAGCAGCCCGTAGACGATCTGCGCCATGCCGCGCCTGCCGTCGCGCGAGTAGCCGAGCTGCGCCAACGGGCACGAGCGCCCCTCGAAGTAGGAGGAGGAGACGTCGTAGAGGACGAGCGTCCCCTGCTGCAAATGACGGCGCGCGAGCGCCCGCTCGATCCGCCCCTGACGGGCAAGCAGCCAGTCGAGCGCCTCGTACAGCTCGTCCTCGTCCGCGTCCTCGACCGCGAACTCGGCCGCCAGCGTCGACTGCGCGAAGGCACGCGACATCGCCAACTTCGAGCCGGGGCCGAGCAGCCGCTGCACGATCATCGCCAGACACAGCGCCCGCTCCCTGGAGGGCTGGCGGTCGAGCAGCCGTGCGAGCTCAAGCCGCCGTGCCATAAGCAGCGCCGCCTCGACGTGGCCGGCGGGCAGCGAGCGCTCGACCGCGAGCGCTTCCTCGGCGGCGACGAACCGCTGCCCGCGCAGCGCGCCGCGGATCAGCTCAATCACCTCCTCGGGCAGATGCGAGAGGTTGGCGACCGTCTCCTTCTTCACCACCCCGCCCTCCCGGTAGGAGCGCCGCAGCAGGTGCGCGACGTACTCGCGGTGCGCGCCCTGCCGCCTTGTCGTAACCACGTGAAAGGGGCCTGTTGGCCGCGGCTTTCTGCCCACAACGGCATACTCTCATACGCATCGGACAACTAACTACTGACCACACAATCCCGCCCAAGAAAAGGCTGCGACCCCAGCAACCGAGCCGGATCGCGGCCCCTCAGGCCGGCGTTATTGCGGGGAACTTCGGGCTAGCCGCTCAGGTCGAGGTTGTAGCCATTGGCCTTGAACCGGTTCTGGAGCTCGACCAGCTTCTGAATCGACTCGGCGCCGAACAGCGCGCCGATCGCCGCACTCGGGTCTTTCGAGCTTCTGAGCTTGTCGGCGATCGCCGGGAACTCGTCCGCGAGCTGTCGCATTGCGGCGACGAGGCGAACGTGGAGGTCCCGGATCGCTGCGGGCGGCTCGATCGGCTCGAGCTCGCCGGCGAAGTCCCGGAGCGCACCGACGAACTTTGCGACGTCCGCGTCGGAGATCGTCTTCGAGTTGGTCGTCGAACCGACGCCGGAGGCGACATCCTTCGCAATCCGGGTGATCGTGGCCTGGTACTCGGCTTTGGTCAGCGGCTTCGAGCTCCTCGCTCCCCCGCCGCTTCCGCCGCAGCCGGCGAGCGCCAGGACCGCCGCCGCCGCGACCAGCAACAGGAAGGCACCGCTCCGCATCGGGCGACCCTCTGCGATCCTCAGACCGCTCGGCGAATCTGGTCGTCCAGCGGAAGCAGTTCGAGCCCGAAGGCCTCGAGTGCCGGAGTCAGGTCGCAGACGTTGTCGCCCGCCTCGAGCATCGTCAGCTGGTCGCGCGTGATCGGCGGCTTCGGCAGGCGTTCAGCGACCGCAGCCCCGATCCGCATGACCGGCACCGGCACGTGCACACGCGCACGCCGCTTGTGGAGCGCGCGCGCGATGCGCTCGTACAGCTCGTTCCACGTCACCCGGTCGGGCCCGCCGAGCTCGAAGTCGCGGTTCGCGGCCTCGGGGAGGTCGACCGCCTTGGCGAAGTGCGCGGCGACGTCGTCGACCCAGATCGGCTGGAGCCGGCGCCTGCCGTCGCCGACCACGGGCGTCACCGGCGACCAGCGCACCTGCCGGACGAAGAGCGGCAGCACGCCTCCGTCTCGACCGAAGACGAAGCTCGGCCGGAAAATCACGGATTCGAGACCGGACTCCTTGGTCGAGCACTCCATCGCCCACTTCGCCCGGTAGTACGGGACCAGGTCCTTCGAGGTCGCGTTGGTGCCGAGGGCGCTCATCAGCACGAAGCGACGAACGCCGGCCTCCCTTGCCGCGTCGAGCAGCTTCTGCGTTCCCTCGATCATCACGCGCTCGAAGTCGGCCCGCTTGCCGGCGATGATCGAGACGAGGTGAATGACGGAATCGCAGCCGGCGGCGGCACGTCCGAGGCTCGCGGCGTCGGCCAGGTCGCCCTCGACGAGGTCGCAGCCCCAGGCCGCGAGCGTCGCGGCCTTCTCCGGCCGGCGCACGAGGCAGCGCACGTCGCGCTTCTCGGCGCGAAGCGCGTGCACGATTCGTGTTCCGACGAAGCCGGTGCCGCCCGTGACCAGGATCACTGGAAGTTCCGCCAGTAGCGACTCGGAGTCGGGCCCTGCTGCCCCTGGTACTTCGAGCCGAGGCCGTCGCTGCCGTACGGCGAGGCGGACGGCTCGGAGAGCTGGACGAACGAGAGCTGCCCGATCTTCATCCCGTGGTAGATCGTGATCGGCAGGTTGGCGACGTTGGAGAGCTCGAGCGTGACGTGCCCGTCCCAGCCCGGGTCGATGAAGCCGGCGGTCGAATGGATCAGCAGGCCGAGGCGGCCAAGCGACGACTTCCCCTCGAGTCTCGCCACCAGGTCGTCCGGCAGCCTCACGCGCTCGAGCGTCGAGCCGAGCACGAACTCGCCCGGGTGGAGGATGAACGGCTCGCTGTCGATCTCGACCAGCTCGGTCAGGCCCTCCTGCTCCTGCTTGACGTCGATGTACGGGTAGCGGGAGTTGCGGAAGACGCGGAAGTAGCGGTCGACCCGCACGTCCACGCTCGACGGCTGGAGCAACGCCCGGTCGTAGGGGTCGATCTCGATGCGCCCCTCGCCCAGCAGCCGCTCGATCGTCAGGTCGGAAAGAACCACCGTGACGATTCTACGGTTGCCGGGCGCTTGGCTATGCTGGCCGCATGGCCGTGACGCGCGCGATCGAGATCACAACCGCGGTGCCGGGACCCCGCTCCGAGGAGATTCTCGCGCGCCAGAGACGGGCCGTTGCGGGTCCGCTCGGCTGGGCATTCCCGATCGTCGCGGCCGATGCTTCCGGAGTGACGCTGACCGATGTCGACGGCAACACCTTCATCGACTTCACCGGAGGGGTCGGCTGCCTCAACGTCGGCCACTCGCATCCGAAGGTGGTTGCCGCCGCACGCGACCAGCTCGAGCGGTTCTTCCACACCGACTTCACGATCGTGCCCTACGAGGTCTACGTGACGCTTGCCGAGCGGCTGCTCGAGCGGACGCCGATCTCGGGCCCGACGAAGGCGGCGTTCTTCAACGCCGGCACCGAGGCGGTCGAGAACGCGGTCAAGTTCGCCCGCAGCTACACCGGGCGCCCCGCCGTGATCGCGTTCGAGGGCGGCTTCCACGGCCGCACGCTGCTCTCGCTGTCGCTGACCTCCAAGACGCATCCGTACAAGGCCGGGCTCGGACCGTTCGCGCCCGAGGTCTACCGGGTCCCCTTCGCCCAGGACTATCGCGGCCCCGACGCCGCGGCCGCACTCCAGGCGCTCGAGCGGACGCTGATCACCCAGGTCGCCGCGGAGACTGTGGCCGCGATCGTGATCGAGCCGGTTCAGGGCGAGGGCGGCTTCGTCGTCGCTCCGCCGGAGTTCATGGCCGGCGTGCGGCGGATCTGCGACGACAACGGAATCGTCCTCGTCGTCGACGAGGTGCAGACCGGCTTCGCCCGTACCGGGAAGCTGTTCGCGATCGAGCACTACGACGTCGAGCCCGACCTGATCACGATCGCGAAGTCGATCGCCTCCGGGCTGCCCCTCTCGGGCGTGCTCGGCCGCGCGGAGATCATGGACGCGCCCGGCCCCGCCGCGATCGGCGGCACCTACGTGGGAAACCCGGTCGCGCAGGCGGCGGCGCTAGCCGTGCTCGACGTGATCGACGAGGAGGGGCTGGTCGAGCGCGCAGCGGCGATCGGCGAGACGATCCGGGCGCGGATGCACGGCTGGCAGGGACGCTTCGACGAGATCGGAGACGTGCGTGGGCTCGGGGCGATGCTCGCGATCGAGGTTGTCCACGACCGCGAGTCGAAGGATCCGGCGCCCGAGCTCGTAGCGGCCGTCTGCGACGAGGCGTTCCGCAACGGCCTGCTCCTGCTCAGCGCGGGAATCTACTCCAACGTCGTCCGCGTGCTCGTGCCGCTGACGATCTCGGATGCCGAGCTCGAGGAGGCGCTGGGCGTCTGGGAGCAGGCGCTCGAGCACGTCCTCGGCGCCTGATCCGGAGGTCGCAGGGAAAATGCCTGCCGGATGATCGGCGAGCTGATCGCAGGTCGCTACGGGCTCGAGGAGCTCGTCGGCAAGGGCGGCATGTCGAGTGTCTACCGCGCGCGCGATCGGCTGCTCGAGCGGACGGTCGCGATCAAGATCCTCCACGAGCACTACTCCCGCGACGACGACTACGTCGAGCGTTTCCGCCGGGAGGCGCGCTCGGCCGCGCGGCTCTCGCATCCGAACATCGTCACCGTGATCGACCGCGGGGAGGCCGACGGCCGCCAGTTCATCGTGTTCGAGTACGTCGACGGGCAGAACCTGAAGGAGCTGGTCGAGCGGGAGGGACCGCTGCCGGTCAGAACGGTGCTCGAGCTCGGGATCAAGGTCGGCGGCGCGCTCGCCTTCGCGCATGCCGCCGGTCTCGTCCACCGCGACGTCAAGCCCCAGAACGTGCTGATCGGAGAGAGCGACGTCAAGGTCACCGACTTCGGGATCGCCCGGTCGGCCGACGTCAATGCCGGCCTGACCGAGACCGGCACCGTGCTCGGGACGGGCGACTACATCGCGCCCGAGCAGGCGAGCGGGCGGCAGGCGGACGCTCTCAGCGACGTCTACTCGCTCGGGGTGGTGATCTACGAGCTGCTCGCCGGAAAGCCGCCCTTCAGCGGGGAGAGCTTCGTCGCGGTCGCGATGCGGCACGTCAACGACCCGCCTCCGAGCATCGCCGGCGTCCGCGCCGACGTGCCCGCGAGGGTGGACACGGCGCTCGTACGGGCGATGGCCAAGGATCCCGCCGACCGGTTTCCCTCGATGGACGCGTTCGTCCGCGAGCTCGACGCGTGCCTTGCCGGCCTGGGCGAGCCCGACTCCGACCGGACGGCGATCATGCGCGCCGAGGTGGTGCGGCCGCGCAGGCGCCGGAAGAGGTCGCGGCGGCTGGTCGCGATGCTGCTCGGGGTCGTGGCGATCGCCGGTGGAAGCGCGGCGTACCTCGCGCTTCGCGACTCGGGCTCCGGCGGGGGCGGGCCGGTCGCTCTGGCCGGCGTGCGCGCCTACGACCCGCAGGGCGACGGCCGCGAGTACGACAATCTCGCCCCGAACGCGACCGACGGCCGTGCCGCCACCTCCTGGCAGACCGAGCGCTACGCCAGCACCACGTTCGGGAACCTCAAGAACGGCGTCGGGCTGGTGCTCGACGCCGGTCGAGCCGCCCGGCCGGAGTCGCTCACCGTGGTCTCCGACACGCCCGGCTTCATCGCTGAGATCAAGGCAGGCTCGTCGCCCACCGGACCGTTTGACCCGGTGTCCGGCTCGCAGACGGTCGAGTCGCGGACGACGTTCAACCTCTCGCTCGGCCAGGCCCGCCGCTACTTCCTCGTGTGGATCACCAGGCTCGCGCCCGGGTTCCCGAGGACCCACGTGAGCGAGGTTTCCGCGTCGTGACGGTTTACACTCCGTGGCGTGAAGCTCGGGCACGACTCCAAGGTCGACGCGATGGCGAAGGTGCCCCTCTTCTCACGCTGTTCGAAATCGGAGCTTCGTCGCATCGCCCAGATCGCCGACGAGGTCGACCTCCGTGCCGGCCGGACCTTGACGAAGGAGGGCACACGCGGGCGGGAGTTCTTCATCCTGCTCGAGGGCACCGCGGACGTGCGCAGCAACACGCGGCTGCTGGCCTCCCTCCGAGCCGGTGACTTCCTCGGCGAGATCGCGCTCCTGACCGACGTGCCGCGTACGGCCACCGTGACCGCGATCACGCCGATCCGCGCGCTCGTGATCACCGACCGCGCCTTCCGCGAGCTGCTGCGCACGTCGCCCGCGATTCAGGGGAAGATCCTCGAGGCGGTCGCGGAGCGGCTCGCCGCCAGCTCTAGAACTTGAGCCTGCCGCGGCGCTCGTGCCGCTCGAGCGCCAGCTCGATCAGCCGCTCGAGCAGCTCCGCGTAGGGAATCCCCGAAGCATCGAACAGCTTCGCGTACACGCTCGTCGCCGTGAAGCCCGGGATCGTGTTCAGCTCGTTGACGAGCACCTCTCCGCCGCCGCGCACGAAGCAGTCGACGCGGGCCATTCCCTCGCACTCGGTCGCCACGAACGCCCGGACGGCCAGCTCCTGCACGCGCTGCGCCTGCTCAGCGCTGATCCGAGCCGGGACGACGAGCTCCATCTCGCCGTCGTCGTACTTCGCCTCGTAGTCGTACCACTCGTTCTCGGTGACGACGATCTCGCCGACGAGCGAGGCGACGGCCTCGCGGTTGCCCAGGACCCCGACCTCGACCTCCACCCCCGAGACGAACTCCTCGACGAGCACCTTCTCGTCGTGCTCGAAGGCGAGCTCGACCCCGGCGCGCAGCTCGGCCTCGCCGTGAGCCTTGGTGATCCCGACGGAGGAGCCCAGCCGCGCCGGCTTGACGAAGACCGGGTAGCCGAACGGGTTCGTCGGGGCCTCGCCGTTACGGAGCGTGATGTTGCGCGTGACCGGGATGCCCTGGTCGCGCATCACCGCCTTGAAGAGATCCTTGTCCATGCACAGGGCGGAGGCGGCCACGCCGGCGCCCACGTAGGGAACGCCCGCCATCTCGAGCACGCCCTGGAGCGAGCCGTCCTCGCCGAACGGGCCGTGCAGGATCGGGAGCACGACCTCGACCGATCCCAGCGTGGCTGCGACTTCACCGGACCCGGCCGGTACCGGCAGCTGCGGACGGCCCGGATCGGGCTCGGACCCTGATCCGAGACGGCGACCGGTCGCACCCGTCGGGAGCGCCCAGCGACCGTCGCGGGCGATCTCGACCGCCGTCACCTCGTAGCGCTCCGGATCGAGAGCGTCGATCACCGACTGCGCCGAGGCGAGGGAGACCGCGTGCTCGGACGAGCGGCCACCCATCAGCACCGCGATGCGCCGCCTCATCGGCCGATCCTGGTGAGGGAAACGTGGTTTCCCCGACGAGAGCGAGCCGGAGGCGGGCGACGCATCAGGGCACGGGTGGGCTGGTCGTCGTCGTCGTCGTGTCGGTGAGGGTCGTGTCCGGCGGCGGCTCGGTCGTCGGGAGCTCGGTCGTCGTCGGCGCCGCCGGCGGCGGAGCGACGAAGTGGCCGACCGAGATCGTCACCGTCGCGCCCGGCTTCGCCGGCTCGCTCGGCCCGGGCGTCTGGGTGAGCACGACCCCGTCCTGGGACGAGTCGAACGTGTCCACCACCTCGACCAGCACCTTGAACCCCGAGTTGCGGAGCGTTGCGATCGCATCCGCACGGCTGAAGCTCGTCACGTCGGGGACGGCGAGCTGCTGCGGTCCCTTCGAGACGAACAGGGTGATCGTCGAACCCTTGGAGGCGAGCGTGTTCGCGCCCGGGTCCATCTGGACGATCACGCCGCGCGGCTCGTTTGACTCGACGTCTCGCCGGGCGACCGCAAAGCCCACCCCCTGGAGCGTCCCCGACCCCTGCTCGTACGGCAGGCCGACGACGGGCGGCACCCCGATCGGCTTCGGCCCCTGCGAGACGTTGATGCGGACCTTCTCGCCCTTGACGATGCGCGTGCCCGCCTGCGGGGACTGGCCGGTGACGATGCCGGTCTCCTTGTCCGAGTTGACCCGGTGGATGTCCGCCTTCAGGCCGCGTTCGGTCAGTGCGGCGACGGCGTCGGTCGCCTGCGAGTCGACCACTCGCGGCACGACGACCTTCTCCTTGCCGGTCGAGACGAGGATCGTCACCGTGTTGCCCTTGTCGATCCGCTCGCCGGGGTCGGGCGTCTGGTCGTAGACCCTGCCGGCGTCGACCTTGTCGTTCGGCCCCCGGCGGACCAGGTACTTCAGCCCCGCCGCGGAGATCTTCTGTCTCGCCAGCCGTTCGACCGAACCTTCGACGAGCGGCACCGCCACGGGTTTGGACTGGTTCAGCTGGTCCTGGATCTTCGTGTACACGTACCAGCCGGCGACGACTGCCGCGGTGACCAACGCCGCGGCGAGGAGCCACGGCCAGAACGACCGCCTGCGGATCGGCTCGTCGTACTCGTAGTAGCCGGTCGAGGTCGGGTACGGAGGCATCGGCGGGACGACGGTCACGGGGCGCCTGGTGATCTCCGTCGGCTGGCTTGCAATCGTCGTCGCGCCGGCGCCGCGGAGGACCTGGGTGGCGGCCTCCTCGGTCTCGGGCGCCACCGCCCGGCCGCGTGCCGCTCGCGCCAGGTCCGCGTCCATCTCCTCGGCGCTCTGGTAGCGGTCGGCGGGGTTCTTGGCCAGCGCGCGCAGGACGATCGAGTCGAGCTCGTGGGTCACCTCCGGCCGCTGCTCGGAGGCCGGCTCGGGTGTCGCCGACAGGTGCTTCATCGCGATCTCGAGCGGCGTGTCGCCGGTGAACGGGACCGAGCCGGTGAGCATCTCGTAGAGGACGATCCCCACCGAATAGATGTCGGAGGCCGGCGTGACCGGCGCGCCCTTGGCCTGCTCGGGCGAGAGGTACTGGGCGGTGCCGATGATCGATCCGGTCTCGGTCATCTGACTGGCACCGGAGCGGGCGATCCCGAAGTCGGTCACCTTCAGACGGCCGTCCGGGGCGACGACGACGTTGTGCGGCTTGATGTCGCGGTGGACGATTCCGTTGCGATGGGCGAATCCGACCGCGCCGAGGATCTGGCGTGCGTAGTCGATCGCGACCGCGATCGGTGTCGGCCCTCTGGCGACGAGGAGCTCCTTGAGGGTTCGTCCCTCCAGGTACTCCATCGCGATGTAGTACGTGCCCTCGGCCTCGCCGCGGTCGTAGATCGAGACGATGTTCGGATGCGAGAGACCGGCCGCGCTCTTCGCCTCCCGCCGGAAGCGCTCGACGAACTGCTCGTCCTGCGAGTGCCGGTCGTCGAGCATCTTGATCGCGACGCGGCGGCCCAGCTCCTGGTCCTCGGCGAGGTAGACGTTCGCCATGCCGCCTGTGCCGAGCTTGCGGACGACCCGGTAGCGTCCGTCGAAGACCTGGTCGATGAGGGTGTCGGGGCCCGGCATCCTCTGCGTAAGGTTAGGGGTGGCTCCGGAGCAACGCTTCCATGACGGTTTTTGCGATCGGGGCGGCGGTGCGACCGCCGACGCCGGACTGGTTCTCGAGGAAGACGGCGATCGCCACCCGCGGCGCGTCGGCGGGGGCAAAGGCGATGAACGAGGTGGTGTTGCGCCCGGCGACGCCGGTCTCCGCCGTACCGGTCTTGCCGGCGACCGGCACTCCGGAGATCTGGGCGGCGGTGCCGGTCCCCGACTGGACGACCGCCCGCATCATCTCCGTCAGCGCGGAAGCCGTCTCGGGCGAGATCGCGCGCGAGAGCGGCCGGGGATCCGTGCGCTTGACGGTCGTCCCGTCGGGGGCGGTGATCTTCGCGACCACGTAGGGCCGCATCACCGTGCCGCCGTCGGCGATTCCGGCAGCGACCATCGCCATCTCGAGCGGCGTGACCTGGAGCCGCTCCTGACCGAAGGCGAGCCGCCCCGGATCGACCTGGTTCGGGTCGTGCGGCGCAAACACGCGCCCGTGGTCGTACAGGCCGCTCGGCGCCCGCTCGTTCGACGGGGTCTCGAGCGGCGGGTCGGAGTAGAAGCCGAAGCGGCGCGCGTAGTCGAGGACGGTCAGCGGTCCGAGCCGCTTGCCGATCTCGCAGAAGACGGCGTTGATCGAGTGTTCGAGCGCGGTCGCAAGGCTGACGCGGCCGAACACCTCGGGCCCGCTCTGGTCGGCGTAGTTGGAGACCTTCTTGCCGTACTCGATGCAGTAGCCCGGGTCGTCGAAGGTCGAGTCTGGCCGGTAGACACCCGAGTCGAGGGCGGCGGCGGCGGTGACGACCTTGAAGGTCGAGCCGGGCGCGTACAGACCGGCGGTCGCGCGGTTGACGAGCGGAGCGCCGGGCGAGCAGTTCGCGCCGCTCGCGCGCCGGGCGATCGAGAAGAAATGCCGCTCGACGAGGTTGGGGTCGTAGGACGGCGACGACGCCATCACGAGCACCGCGCCCGTCACTGGGTCGAGCGCGACGACGGCGCCGCAGTTGTCGCCGAGCGCGTCGAGCGCGATCTTCTGCGCTTCGGGTCGGATCGTCAGCACCAGGTTGTTGCCGGTGACGGTCGCCCCCTCGAGGCTGTCCAGCGTCCGCCGCAGAACCGTGCTCAGGTGCGCGTTCGCCCCGGTCAGGTAGTCGTTCAGTGAGCGCTCGAGGCCGGCGCGCGACCGCGACTGGGTCGAGTAGCCGACCACCTGTGCGGCGAGGTCGCCGGCCGGGTAGCGACGGAAATAGAGGGTCCGACCTCCCACCTTCGCCGCGCGGCGCCCGGCGAGGAAGGTGCCGTCGGCGGCGTAGATCAGCCCGCGCCGGATCGTGAACTGGGCGACGCGCTGGATCGCGTTGTCCTGCCGGTCCTCGAGCCCGGCGACCGCCCAGGTCTGCCAGTAGGTCGTTGCGACCACGAGCGCCGTCAGCAGAACGAGCGCAACCACCGCGAGGCGGGTGATCTGGCGGTTCATCTCGGCGCGTTCGCCCGGTTCGAGACGAGCAAGAGCCCGGCGAGCAGGATGAAGTTGGCGACGATGCTCGAACCCCCGTAGCTGACGAACGGAAGGGTGATCCCCGTCAGCGGGATCACGCGCAGCAGGCCCCCGACGATGATGAAGGTCTGAAGCGCAAATGCGAACGTCAGGCCGGCCGCGAGCAGCTTCGAGAACCCGTCGTCGGCGATCACCGCGGTCCGGAAGCCGCGCAACACGAAGACCATGTAGACGAGCAGCAGCCCGGCGGCGCCGATCAGGCCGAGCTCCTGGGCCAGCGCCGAGTAGATGAAGTCGGTGTTGACGAAAGGAATCAGGTTCGTGCCGCCGGTGGTCGTGAACGTGCCGCGGCCGAAGCCCGTCCCCCAGAAGTGGCCGTTGGCGATCGAGTAGCTCGACTGGACGAGCTGATAGCCGGCGCCGTTGGCGTCCTGCCACGGATCGAGCCAGATGTCCACGCGCTCCTGGACACGCGAAACCGCCTGATAGGCGAGGGCCGCTCCCCCTGCGAACAGGCCGAGCCCGAGCACGACGAAGGCAAACCTGCCGGTCGCCACGTAGAGCATCCCGAGGAAGATCCCGAAGTAGAGGAGCGCACTGCCGAGGTCGTTCGTCTCGACGAGAACCAGCATCGCCGCTCCCCAGATCACGAGCAGCGGGCCGAAGTCCTTGAGCCGGCCCTGAGCGAGCACCTCGCGTTTCTCGCGCAGGTAGCCGGCGAGAAACACGATCAGCGCGACCTTCGCCAGCTCACCGGGCTGGAACTGGAGCGAGCCGAGCTTCACCCAGAGCCGCGCACCGTTGATCGTCGTCCCGATCCCCGGCAGCGAGGGCAAGATCAGCAGCCCGACCGCCGAGAGCCCGAAGATGTACTTGTAGCTCTCCAGAGCTCGGAAGTCGGAGCGCAGGAGGAGGAGCGTGGCCGCAAAGACTCCGACTCCGGCGACGATCCAGATGCCCTGCCGGAAGGCATCGCTCGGGCCGAGACGGTAGATCTCGGTCAGACCGATCGCGGTCAGCAGGCCGGTGAGCGGGAGGAGGTACGGGTCGGCCCAGGGGACGGCGACCCTGGCGACCGCGTGGGCGGCGACGTAGAGGCCGAGAAAGATCAGCGCGTACGAGACCGAGCCGGAGGAGATCACCGACTGCCTGGCGATGTAGACGCTCGCAAACCCCAGCCCCGTCAGGATCCCGACGGCGACGAGATTGACCAGCTCCCGATTCCTCGCGGTCATCGGGATGCCTCGTCAGGCAGCATGCTTACGGCACGACCTCGTCTTCGTACCGCTTGACCGACCGCAGCGCCTTGTCGTAGCTGCGCAGATCGTGGTCGAAAAGCTGGCGACGCTCGCTCTGCGAGAGCTGGCCGGCCAGCACCGGGCTCTCGTAGCGAAGCCGGTAGAGCTTCACGCCGCCGAACAGGTTCCACGGGAAGCCCTGGTAGACGGCGATGTGGCCGTCCGGCTGCGCGCCGACGAAGTGGGAGCGCGAGAGCGACCAGACGAGGAATGCGGCGACGACGACGACGAGCGCGATCGAGGCGGTGACGACCGCGGTGCGGGAAACCCGGCGGGCCCCGTGGCCGGCGTCCGAGGGGTCGGCGAGCGCCTCGAGCTCGTCGCGGGTGAGCAGCATCGTCTCGTCCACGGTCGGAACGCGATCGAGGCTGGAGAGCGTTGCCTCCTCGTCCGCCGCCGACGTCTCGACCGCCGGAAGCGTCGCGGTCTCCTCGTCAGGCTCGGCGCCGTCGATCTGAAACAGGATCACCGTGATGTTGTCCTCGCCGCCGCCCTTGTTGGCGGCGTCGACGAGCGCGTGGGCGACTCGCTCGAGGCCCGGGCCCTGACGCTCGACGATCTCGAGCATCGCACCGTCGTCGATCATCGAGCTGAGGCCGTCGGAGCAGAGGATGAACACGTCTCCGGGCCGGGTCTCGACCGCGAACGTGTCGACGTCGACGTCGGGATCGGTCCCGAGCACCCGCGTGATCACCGAGCGCTGCGGATGTGCTCCGGCTTCCTCGGGCGAGAGCTTGCCGCTGCGGACGAGCTCGGCGACGAGCGAGTGGTCGTCGGTCAGCTGCTCCAACGTGCGGTCGCGGACGAGGTACGCGCGTGAGTCGCCGACGTGGCCGATCCGCACCATGCGGTCGTCGACGAGGGCGGCCGTGATCGTCGTGCCCATCCCCGACCGCGCCTCGTCGGTCGCCGCCGACTCGTACACGCGGCGGTTGGCCTCCTGGATCAGCGCGACGACGGCCTCGTCGCCGGAGCGGCCGCCCGAGTCGCGGAGCACCGCCGCGGCGATCCGCGAGGCGATCTCGCCTGCCTGCGCACCGCCCATGCCGTCTGCGATCGCGAACAGCGGCGGATCGACGACATACGCGTCCTCGTTCCGTCTGCGCCGGCGGCCCGGATCGGTGACGGCGGCATGAGCACGGACTGCCACGGCTAGCGCTCGTACCGGAGATCGGTCGAGCCGACGCGGATCACGTCCCCCGGCGCCAGCCGGCGCGGCTTCGACAGCTTTGCCCCGTTCACGAACGTGCCGTTCGTCGAGCCGGCGTCCTCGACCCATACCCCGTCGCGGCGCGGCTCGACCCGCGCGTGGCGCGCCGACGCAAAGTCGTCGTCGCCGAGCGGTAGGTCGTTCTGGCTGCCGCGGCCGACCGTGACCGCCGCCGAGTCGAGCACCCGCGTCTCGCCTGCGTCGAGGGTCGGGCTTGCGATCACGACGAGGCGCCCGGTTCTGATCCGTGGGCCGCGACCGAGCAGGCCCGCCGCCTGCGCCTGGCCGGGCGAGAGGACGATGCTCTCCTGCGGCAGCCGCAGGTCGCGGCTCGCCGTGCGCACGATCCGCCAGATGAACAGGTAGAGCAGCAGGAGGAAGAGGATCTTGAGGATGACCAGGGCTTCGCCCACGGCGACCGACGCGATCGTCATTCGACGAGCTTCCGCTCGAAGACGAGCTCGGTCGAGCCGAGCGTGATCACATCGCCGTTTTCGAGCATGGCGCGGGCCGTGCGCCGCCCGTTGACCTGGGAGCCGTTGGTCGAGTCGAGGTCGACAAGCCAGTAGGCCGACCCCTCCTGGCGAAGCTCGGCGTGCCGGCGGGAGACGTTCGGATCGGCGAGCTGGAAGTCGCAGTCCTTCGACCGGCCGAAGACGATCCGGCGCTTGTCGATCTCCCGCCGGCTTCCGTCCATCGTCAGCGTGACGATCTCCTGGGCGAGGGCGACGTCGTCGGGCGGACCCGCCGCCGGCAGCGGCGCGCGCGGCCGGTAGACCATCGTCGCTCCAGGCTCGGCCTGCCGCGCGGGCTCCTCCGCGACCCGACTCGACCGGTCGCCCTGCACCATCCGCGTCGCGATTCCGAACTCCCCGACGGCGAGGTCGGCGTCGGTCTCGATCAGCAGCATCGGCGGCGTGAGGAGGACGTATCCCTCGCGGCGGGCGTGCTCGGCGAGGTAGTCCTTCAACTCGCTCTGCAGCGAGACCTCGTAGTCGGCGAACTGCTCGCGATCCTGCGGGGAGAGAAAGACCGTGTACTCGTTCGGCGCGTAGATTCGCGAGACCGAGACGGTGCGGTGGTCGTCCATCTCCTTGACCAGCTTGCGGGCGAGCTCGACCGGCTGCACGTTCGTCCTGAACGCACGGCCGAAGAGGCCCTCGAA
Organism: uncultured Actinomycetes bacterium; assembly: GCA_963803325.1. Lineage (GTDB taxonomy): Bacteria > Actinomycetota > Thermoleophilia > Gaiellales > Gaiellaceae > DATBLE01. The sequence continues at coordinate 259,686 of CAWDLU010000002.1, forward strand.
GAGGCCCTCGATCTTCTGCTCGATGCTGCGCAGTACGTTCACGGCAGGGCGTTCCCCGCCGCCGAGTCTAGCTCCCGGCTACCGAACGAAGCCGCTCGCGCGACGGCGAAATCCGCCGCAGCAGCAGCAAGAACTCCGGCGGCGGTCGCAGAGCTCCCGGCTCTGCTGCGAGCAGGACGGCGGTGATCCAGGCGGCGGCGACGAGCGGGAGCGCGGCGGCGTTCGGGTCGGCGAGCAGGGTGAGGGTGGTCAGGAGCGAGCCGAAGACGGCGCCGCCCCACGGGCCGCGATGGCGGAACGAGCCGATCGCGAGACCGGCGGCTGCGAACGCGATCGTCTCGAACAGCAGCGGGTGGGCTGCGGAGATCGCCGCCCAGAGCGCCGACGCCGCTGCCGGCGGGCTCGACAGCCCGCCGAGCGAGAGGTCCGGGGTGCGGCCTCCCACGATCGGCAGGCCGTGACCCGAGAGGCCGGCCGCGATTGCCGCGGCGAGCACAGCAGCGATTGCCTGGGCGGCACGGCGGGCAGGGTCGCGTGCCGGAAGGGTCGCGAGCGGGACGAGCCCGAGCGCGCCGATCGGGGCCAAGAGCGGACCGGCGACGAAGAGCAGTGCGGCTCGGGGCTGGGCCCAGAAGAAGCCCAGCCAGCCACACGCGAGAACGGCGTAGAGGATCGCGAGTCCGAGCGAGATGTTGCCGAGCGGCAGCACCGGCACGGCCAGCGCAAATGCGAGCCCGAGCCGCGGCCCGACGATCGTCAGCAGGGCCGCGACCGCCGAGAGGGCAAGGGGCCAGTGAGCGGGAAAGAACGCGAGCGTCGTCGCCGACCAGCCGGCCAGGAGCGCCGCGGGGGCCGCGGGGGCAAGCCTGGCGATGAGGAAGGGGATCGAAAGGGAGCGGCTGACGGCAGCGGGCCGCGAGCCGGGACGGGGGTTTGCCGCCTGCCGCAACCCGGCGGCCAGCTTCGCCGCGGGCGGCCGCTTTTCAGGCTCCAGCGTCAGGGCGCCGTCGACGAGCTTGACGATCTGAGCGGGGAGGTCGCGCCTGACGGTTCCGATCGAGGGTGCGCCGCGGCCGATTCGCTTCGCGATCTCGAGAAACGGCCCGATGCCGAACGGGTGCCGTCTGGCGAGCGACTCCCAGAGCAAGACGCCGACCGACCAGACGTCCGTCGCCGGTCCCGCCGGCTTGCCGCCGAGCCGCTCGGGGGAGATGTACGCAAGCGTTCCCGGCACGTCGCCGGCGGCGGTCAACGTCTCCTCCTCGCTGACCAGCGCCAGTCCGAAGTCGAGGAGCCGTACGGAGACGTCGGGGCCGTCGGCGAGCAGCACGTTCGCCGGCTTCACGTCGCGGTGGACGATCCCACGTGAGTGCGCGTGCGCCAGGCCCTCCAGGATCTGAGCTGCCGCTTCGAGTGCGTCGGCATCGTCGAGCTCGCCTCGTTCGAGTGCGTGGCGGAGCGTGCGCCCGGGCACGTACTCGTAGGCGATGTAGACGTGCCCTTCGTCCTTCGCCAGGGCGTACGCGCGGAGGCACGCCGGATGCCGCAGCTGCGCGGCCGCGATCGCCTCGCGCTCGGCGCGCGGCCCCGCTGTTCCCGTTCTCGGGACGATCTTGAGCGCCACGTCGCGGCTCTCCCGCTCGTCCCGCGCGTGCCAGACCGAGCCCATGCCGCCGCTGCCCAGCGGGCGCAACGGCCGATAGCGGCCGAGCACCAGGCCGCTCCGACTCTCCGCTGCAGAGGCCTCCGACATCCCCCTGACACGTTTCGTGCGGGCGGCGGAAGTCCTTTTGCCGCCAAGGAATCGTCTAGAGTGGGCCGAAATCCGCTGCAAACCGCGATGAGCGAGCACGACACCGACCTAGACTTCGACTTCTTCGACGACGATCCCGAACCCCGGGAGGTAGTCGAGGACGCGCGCCCCAGCCGCCCGCCGCCCGGACGTCCCCCGCGCCGTCCGCCGTCGGCTCGGCCGCCCGTGGGTATGACCCCGTTGCTGCGGCTGGCCGGCCTGATCGCCTTCGCGATCCTGGTCGTCGTGCTCTTCGTCTTCTGGATCTCGAGCTGCCAGGGCGCGGGCAAGAAGAGCTCGTACAAGCGGTACATGGAGAAGGTCGCGGTCGTGGCGAAGGACTCCGAGCAGATCGGCCGCGAGCTGAACGACGCGCTGACGACGCAGGGGATCAAGTTCGCCGACCTGAACACGAAGCTCTCCGGCCTCGCCCAGCAAGAGCAGCAGGACGTCGCCGCCGCCCGCCAGATGCGCCCGCCCGGCCCGCTGCGCCTTCAGCACCAGCACGCGGTCGAGGCGCTCGAGTTCCGGGTCAGCGGCCTGCGTGGGCTCGCGGACGGATTCACGCAGGCGTCGCGCTCGCCGAAGAACGTGACCGGCAACGCCCTGCTCCTCGCCGGCCAGGCGGAGCGCCTCGTCTCCGGAGACGTGGTCTGGGACGATCTGTTCAAGGACCCCTCGATCGAGGAGCTTCGCCGCCAGGGGGTGACGGGTGTCCCGGTTCCCGACTCGACGTTCGTTCCGAACCCCGACTACGCAAGCACGCGCTTCTGGGAGGCGATCCTCCAGCGGCTCCAGGGCGCAGCGACGACCGGCGGCACGAGCGGCGGCCTGCACGGCACGGGCCTGGCGACGCCGGACGCCGTGAAGGCGCTGCCCGGCAACCAGGTGCTCTCACCCGACAGCGAGAACACCGTGACCGCATCGACCGATCTCGGTTTCGCCGTGACGATCGAGGACACGGGCGACTCGCAGGAGGTCCAGGTCAAGGTGACGCTGACGATCCAGCAGAGCCCGTCGCCGATCGTCCAGACGAAGACGGTCGACCTGATCAACCCTGGCGAGCAGAAGACAGTGATCTTCCGCAATCTCGGGCAGGTGCAGTTCGCGACCCGGACGACGGTGAAGGTCGACATCCAGCCCGTGCCGGAGGAGAAGAACACAGCGAACAACTCAGCTCAATATCCCGTCATCTTCTCGCTGGGCTAGCGGAGCACCAGGTTGGGGATCGCCGGTTGGATCGCGATCGGGGCGCTGGTCGTTGCTGGCGGCTCGGTCACGATTGCGGCGCTCGCGTTTCGGAAGCTCGCCGGCGTGCAGCGCGCTCAGGCCGTGCTCCTCGGCCGCGACGCCAAGGCCGACGTCGTCCAGTTCGCGGTCTCGCTCCAGGGCCGGGTCGAGGACTTGCACGGCGCAGTGGACGAGGTCGCCGCTGCCCTGGCTCGCGTCGACCGGCGCGTCGACGGCACGCTGTCGCGCTCCGCGCTCGTCCGCTACGACGCCTACGAGGACACCGGCGGGCATCAGTCCGCCTCGGTCGCGCTCCTCGACTCGGAGCGCTCCGGGATCGTCCTGACGGCGATCCAGGGCCGCGACTACGCGCGTGTGTACGTCAAGCAGCTCGACCGGGGCCGCACCTCGATCGCGCTATCGCCCGAGGAGGAACAGGCCGTCGAGCGGGCGATGGCTTCCACGGGGGAAACCCGGCTTCCCCCGTGAGCCCCCTCGCTCGCTCGCTGCGCTCGCGTCGGGTTCGCACCTCCGAGACCGTTCGGTACCGCGCCCCTCAGGTCGGTCGCGGCGGTGGGAGGCGGCGGGCGCGAGACGGTACGCTTAGGGCGGATTGGGCCAGGTTCTCGTCCTGAACGCGAGCTACGAGCCGCTGAACGTCTGTTCGGTGCGGCGCGCGCACGTGCTCGTGTTCAAGGGGAAGGCGGAGGTGCTCGAGGAGCACGAGCGGCGGCTGCACTCGGCGACGAGCACGTTCCCGCGCCCGCACGTGATCCGCCTCGTCACCTACGTCCGCGTTCCGCGCGCGGCGCAGCGAAAGATCTCGCGCCGGGCGCTCTTCGCCCGCGACGAATGGAGCTGTGTCTATTGCGGGACGAGCGGCGGGCGGCTGACGCTCGACCATGTCCTCCCGCGCAGCCGCGGCGGCGACTCCGTGTGGGAGAACGTCGTCACCGCGTGTGCACCGTGCAACCTGCGCAAGGGCGACCGGCTGCCCGAGGAGGCGGCGATGACGCTGCGCCGCCGCCCGCGTCCGCCCGCGGCGGTCCTCTTCATCCGTCTCGCGGCGCCGGCGGGACTTCCGACGAGCTGGCGGCCGTATCTCGATCCGTCGCTCGCCGCCGCCTGACAGCTCGCGCGGTTTCACCGATCGCCGGTGACCTTTGTCCGGCCGGCCGCGTATAGAGAGAGCAATGAAGTCGCTCGCACTCGCCGGGATCGTTGCCGTCTCGCTCCTCGTCGGAGTCGGCGGAGCCGCCGGCGCGCCCGCCGTCACGGGCCAGCACTCGATCGTGGTCAGCGGCAACGGCTCGGTTTCGTCCGTACCCGACCGGGCGCAGATCTCGTTCGGCGTCTCCACCGACGCGAAGACCGCGTCCGCTGCGCTGCGCGCCAACGCGGGGGAGATGACCAGGGTGATCGCCGCCGTGAAGGCCCAGGGGATCCCGGCTGCCGACATCAAGACGGAGGCCGTCTCGCTGTCGCCGCGCTACTCCCAGAACGGCGAGGCGATCGTCGGCTACACGGCCGCGAACTCGGTCTCGACGATCCTTCGCAACCTCGGCAAGGCCGGAGCGGTGATCGACGCCGCAGTCGACGCGGGCGCAAATCAGGTCTCGGGCCCGAACCTCTCGCGGTCGGACCAGACGGCCCTCTACCGCCAGGCGCTCCGCGTCGCGATTGCGAACGCGAAGGGAAAGGCGCAGACGATCGCCCGGGCCGCGGGTCTGAAACTCCGGCGGATCACCGACGTCAGCGAGAGCGGCGGTCCGACCCCGCTGGCCGAGGCGGCGAAGGCCGGAATCGCCTCGCCGACCCCGATCGAGCCGGGAACCCAGCTCGTCGAGGCGACGGTCACGGTCACCTTCTCGGTGTCGTAGCCCCGGTCAGGCGGGGAGCGATGTCGTATCGACGGGCCCGCGGCGATCGGCCTCGAACGCGGCGATCGCCGGCTCGTGCTCGAGCGTCAGGCCGATGTCGTCGAGCCCGTTCAGCAGGCGGTGCCGTCGGGACTGATCGAACTCGAACGCGATCGCCGGGCCTGCCGGGGCGGAGACCGTCTGGGACTCGAGGTCGACCGTCAGTGTCCGCGAGCCCATCAGCTCCCGCACCCGCTCGGCGGGCAACGCGATCACGACGAGCCCGATCTGGGCCGCGTTGGCGGCGAAGATGTCGCCGAACGAGGGGCCGATGACGACCTCGAAGCCGTAGTCCTGGAGCGCCCAGGCCGCGTGCTCCCGCGACGAGCCGCAGCCGAAGTTCCGGCCGGTGACGAGAATCGTCGCGCCGGCGTACTCGGGCCGGTTGAGCTCGAAGGCCGGGTCCTGCCGCCAGTCGTGGAAGAGAAACTCCCCGTACCCGGTCCGCTCGATGCGCTTCAGGAACTGCTTCGGGATGATCTGGTCGGTGTCGACATCCGCGCGATCGAGGACCGCGACTCCCCCGGTGGTGCGGCGAAAGGCTCTCATGCGACCGCGGGCTCCATTGGGAGCTCTCGCGTGTCGACGAAACGGCCCGCGAGCGCGGCCGCCGCTGCCATCGCGGGGCTGACGAGGTGCGTCCTGCCGCCCCGCCCCTGACGGCCCTCGAAGTTGCGGTTCGAGGTCGACGCGCATCTCTCACCGGGCGCGAGCACATCCGGGTTCATCCCCAGGCACATCGAGCAGCCCGCACGGCGCCAGTCGAAGCCGGCGCGCCGGAGGACGACGTCGAGCTTCTCCTCCTCGGCCTGCCGCCTGACCGCCGCCGAGCCCGGCACCACCATCGCGTGCACCGAGGGATGTACGCGGCGTCCGGCCGCGATCCCGGCCACGACCCGCAGGTCTTCGATCCGGGCGTTCGTGCAGGAGCCGATGAAGACGCGGTCGATGCGGATCTCCGAGATCGGTGTTCCCGGTTCGAGCGCCATGTAGGTGAGCGCCCGTTCGGCCGCGGCGCGGTCGTCGGGATCGGCGATCTCGGCCGGGTCCGGCACGTGCCCGTCGACCGGCGCGACCATCCCGGGATTCGTTCCCCAGGTCACCTGCGGCGCAAGCCCGCGCACGTCGATGTCGACCTCCCGGTCGAAGGCGGCGTCGCGGTCGGACGGAAGCGCGCGCCACCCGTCGAGGAGCCGCTCCCACTCTGCTCCGTGCGGCGTACCGGGCCGCCCTTCCAGGTAGGCGAACGTCGTGTCGTCCGGGGCGATCATTCCCGCCCGCGCTCCCGCTTCGATCGACATGTTGCAGATCGTCATCCGGCCGTCCATCGACAGGCCGCGCACGACCGAGCCGGCGTACTCGATCACGTGACCCGCTCCCCCGGCAACACCGATCCGGCCGATCGCTCCGAGGATCGCATCCTTCGCCGTCACGCCGAGCGGCAGCTCGCCCTCGAAGCGCACGCGCATGGTGTTCGGCTTGCGCTGGGGGAGGGTCTGGGTGGCGAGGACGTGCTCGACCTCCGAGGTGCCGATGCCGAAGGCGAGTGCGCCGAACGCGCCGTGAGTCGAGGTGTGGCTGTCTCCGCAGACGATCGTCATTCCGGGCTGCGTGACGCCCAGCTCGGGTCCGATCACGTGCACGATGCCCTCTCGCCCGCTGCCCGTCGCGTACAGCGGGACGCCGAACTCCTCGCAGTTTCGTCGGAGCGCCTCGAGCTGCGCATGGGCAAGCGGATCGGTGACGGGCCCCGGCAGCGTCGGCACGTTGTGATCCATCGTCGCGAGCGAGAGGTCCGGCCGGCGTACCCTCCGGCCCGCGAGTCGCAGCCCCTCGAACGCCTGCGGGGAGGTCACCTCGTGAATCAGGTGCAGGTCGACGTAGAGGAGCGCCGGCTCGCCCGGTTGCTCGCGAACCACGTGCGCGTCCCAGACGCGCTCGAACAGCGTCTTGCCCTGCACCGTCACACCGCTCCCCTTCCGCCCGTGCCCCGGCTTCCCTCGGCCGGATAGGAGCCGAACAGCTTCAACCGGCGTGCCTGCGCCCGCACCTCGGCGAGGGCGTCCTTGATCGGCGGGTCGAGCGGATGACCGGCGAGGACGGCATGGAAGCAATAGCGCCACGGTGTCTCCGGAATCGGCCGGGAGACGAGCTGGACGAGGTCGATACCGTGCCGCGCGAACGGCTCGATCGCCCGGTGCAGCGCCCCGGGCCGGTGGTCGGTGACGAACGAGAAGGCGGTCCTCCAATCGCCGGTCTCCCGGTCGAGCCTCGTGTGCGTGGCGATCGAGACGAAACGCGTGTACGCCTCGGAATGGTCGCCGACGTCACCGGCGATCACCTCGAGCCCGTACAGACCGGCGGCCCGTTCGCCCGCGATCGCAGCCTCGGTGGGATCGCCGTGCTTCGCGACCTCGGCCGCCGCTTCGGCCGTCGTTCCCGCTGCGATCGCCGTCGCCCCGGGCATGGCGGCGAGCAGACGGCGGCACTGGTCGAGCGCCGCCGGGTGCGATCGGACGATGCGGATCCGCTCGAGCGGTACGTTCTCGACGCCGAGGAGGCAGTGGCGGATGCGAAGCACGGTCTCCTGCGCGATCGAGAGCGGGAACGAGTGCAGCAGGTCGTGCGTCTCCGCGACCGGCCCCGAGAGCGAGCTCTCGATCGGGAGGACGCCGAAGTGGACGTCGCCGGCGACGGTCGCCTGGACGACCGCCGAGAAGCTGGCGAGCGGCTTCACCGTCACTCTGTTCGGGAAGAGGCGGTCGCAGGCGGTCGCGCCGTGGGCGCCGTCTCGGCCGGCATAGGCGACCGTGACGCTCACGATCCCCAGCGGTTCCAGCGGACGGCGATCGGAAGCCGGCAGCGGGCGCAGACACGATGCGCGGCGCCGTGCCGCTCGGCCTGCTCGACCGCGATCGGCAGCGCGCAACCGCAGTAGTGGCCGTCAGGCGAGGGAGGCGGCTTCGGGGACTTGCTCGGTTGGACAGTCGACTCGGGATGCACGTGGATGCCCTTTCTCGAGTTGGGAAGGCGATACAGGGGAAACCGCCTGGAGGTGCGCTAGCCGACGACGGCGGTGGAGAACGCCGGCTAGCGCGTAAAGACGCGCGCGCCGAGAATCGAAAGCAGGAGAATCGAGTGGTGCCCGCGGGCGCGCAGCATCAGGCGAACAAGAGTAGGTGGGATTGCGGAGTTCGTCAACGGCTGAGCGCCGTCAGCACCGCGGCCGTCAGCTCCGCCGTCGTCGCGCTGCCTCCGAGGTCAGCAGTCGGAGCTCGGGTCAGCGCATCGTCCACGGCCGCCTCGAGTCGCCGCGCCGGCTCGGGCCGGCCGGCGCCGTGCTCGAGCATCAGCGCCACCGACCGGAGCATCGCCGCCGGGTTGGCCGTTCCCCGCCCGGCGATGTCGGGGGCCGAGCCGTGCACGGGCTCGAAGATGCCGGGCCCGCCGTCGGCGAGGCTGGCAGACGCGGCGAGCCCGAGCCCGCCGGTCACCGCCGCCGCCTCGTCGGAGAGGATGTCGCCGAAGGTGTTCTCGGTGACGATCACGTCGAACCGTGCCGGGGCGAGCACCAGCTGCATCGCCGCGTTGTCGACGAGCATGTGCTCGAGCTCGACGTCGGGGTAGCTCGCTGCCGTCTCGGAGACGACGCGGCGCCACATCCGGGAGGTCTCCAGCACGTTCGCCTTGTCGATGGACGTGAGCTTCGACCGGCGCGATCGGGCGAGCTCGAATGCGCGCCGCGCGATCCGCTCGACCTGGCGCGGGTGGTACTCGCACGTGTCGAAGACGGTGCCGTCGTCGCGCGTGCCCTTCGCTCCGTAGTAGAGGCCGCCGACGAGCTCGCGCACGACGAGCAGGTCGACGCCGGGGCCCCTCGCCGGCCGCAGGTTCGCGTAGACGTCGAGCTCGCTGCGCAGTGCGATCAGGCCCTGCTCCGGACGCACATCGGCGGCGTCGAACTGCGGCAGGCCGACGGCTGCGAGGAGTACGGCGTCCGCCTCCCGGCACGCCGCGAGCGTCTCCGGCGGGAGGGGCGTGCCGGTCTCCAGGATCGCGCCGCCCCCGAAGGCGTATTCGGCGAGCTCGAGATCGGGCGCGAGTGCGGCGAGCACCTCCCGTGCGACCGCCGTCACCTCCGGCCCGATCCCGTCGCCGGGCAGGCAGACCACTCTCATGCGGCGGTCAGTGTCCCACGCACTCCGGCGATCCGCTCCGAGGTGTGTCGATCGGGCCCCGGAAACGACTATACATACGAAAGTGACGCTGATCGAGCAGATCGAGCAGGAGGCGCGGGCGGCCGGCGAGGCTGCTCCGCACCTGCGCGACGACGCCGTCGCCGCTGCGCTCGAGACTGCGGCGGCGATCCTGCGCGAGCGCCGTTCCGACGTCCTGGCGGCGAACCGAGCCGACGGCGAGGCCGCGGCGGGACGGCTCGACGAGGGAACGCTCGACCGGCTTCGCCTCGACGATGCGCGCCTCGATCTACTGGCGAACCAGGTCGAGGCGACCGCCGCGCTCGAGCCGCTCGAGCGGGAGGTCGGCACCAGGACGCTGCCGAACGGCCTCGTCGTCAGCGAGCGCCGGATCCCGATCGGCACGGTCGGCGCGAACTTCGAGGCGCGGCCGAACGTCGCCCTCGACGTCGCCGGGCAGCTACTGAAGAGCCTGAACGCCGCCGTGCTCCGGACCGGCGGCGCCGCCCTGCGGACGGTGACTGTCCTGGTCGACGACGTGCTGCGCCCTGCGCTCGAGCGTGCCGGGCTGCCGCCGGAGGCGGTCGGCCTCGTCCGCTCGGCCGACCGCGAGGGAGCCCGTGCGCTCGTCTCGATCCCGGTGCTGGTTCCGCTCGTGATCCTGCGCGGCAGCGGGCCGAGCACCGCCGAGCTCGAGCGGCTGGCCGCGCAGAGCGGCGTTCGCACGCTTGCGCACGCGCAGGGCGGCGGGGTCCTCTACGTCCACGAGGCTGCCTCGCCGCAGAAGGCGGTGGCGCTGGCCCAGGCCAGCCTCGACCGGCTCGGAGTCTGCAATCGGCTCAACCTCGCTCTCGTCGATCGCGGTGCGGAAACGCTGCTGGCCGCGCTGCTCGACCTCTTTCGTGCGAACGGGCTCGAGATTCGCGGTGACGTGCCCGGCGCCGAGCCGCTCGATGCGCCGCTCGGTCACGAGTGGGCGAGCGACCCGGAGCGGGTCGCGACGATCACGGTGGCGCTCGTCGACGGCCTCGACCAGGCGGTGCGCATCGCGAACGAGGACACGTCGGGTCTCGCCGCCGGGATCGTCACCGAGGACGCGGCCGCGGCGGAGCGCTTCCTCGACGGGTACCGCGGAACGGCTGCCTTCTGGCACGCACCGACCCGCTTTGCCGACGGCTTCGAGCTGACGGGCGCGCCCGAGACGGGAATCAACGTCGACCGGCTTCCGGGCCCGCGTGGGCCGGTCACCTACGGAGACCTCTGGCTGCGGCAGTACCGCGTGATCGGCGACGCGAGCCAGGCGCGATGACCGTCGTGGTCAAGCTGGGGAGCGGTCTGGTCGCGGGTCCGGCGAGTCGCATTCGGCGCTCGCTGCTGCGCACCCGCGGTGAGGAGATCTCGCGGATCGTGCGCGGCGGCGAGGCCGTGTGCGTCGTCTCGTCGGGCGCGATCGCGCTCGGCCTGCCCAGGCTCGGCCTCGCGCGCCGCCCGCGCAGCGTCGCGCAGCTCCAGGCCGCATCGGCCCTCGGTCAGGCACGGCTTCAGGCCGCGTGGGAAGCGGCGCTGGCACCCGTGCCGGCCGCGCAGGTGCTGCTCACGGCCGCCGACGTCGGCGACCGCACGACGTACGTCAACGCGCGCAACGCGATCGGGGCACTGCTCCGCCTGGGTGCCGTACCGGTGGTGAACGAGAACGACACGACCGCCACCGACGAGATCACCTTCGGCGACAACGACGCGCTCGCCGCCCAGGTTGCGGTGCTGCTGCGTGCCCGGCTGCTCGTCCTGCTCACGGAGGTCGAGGGGGTGTACTCGCGCGCTCCGGGCACGCCGGGCGCGGAGCTGCTCGCCGAGGGGGCGCACGCCCGCAACGCCGTGCTCGGCGAGACGAGCCCTCTGGGTCGGGGCGGGATGCGGAGCAAGGTGCTCGCCGCCGAGCTTGCCGCCGCTGCCGGGATCCCGACCGTGATCGCCGGCGGAGCCGGCGAGATGGTCCTCGAGCCGATCCTGGCCGGCGAGTCGCGGGGTACGCGCTTCACGGCCGCAGAGCGCAGCGAGTCGGCCTTCAAGCTCTGGCTCCGCTTCGGCAAGCCCGTCCGCGGCCGGATCGCGGTGGACGCCGGCGCCCGGCGGGCCCTGGTCGAGGACGGAGCCAGCCTCCTCGGCGTCGGTGTCGCCGCCTGCGAGGGCGCGTTCGCGCCGGGTGACGCCGTCGAGCTCGTCGGTCCGGACGGCGTGGCGTTCGCGAAGGGGATCGCCTCGGTCCCGGCCGACGAGCTCACCGGCCGGGCCCGCGGCGTCGAGGCCGTGCACCGCGATCGGCTCGTCGTCTTCTGATGGAGCTGCGCCGGGTTGGTGGGCTGCCGCCGTACGTGTTCGCCGTGATCGACGCGCTCAAGCTCGAGCTGCGCCGATCGGGCGAGGACGTCGTCGATCTCGGCTTCGGCAACCCGGATCTGCCCTCCCCCGACGTCGCCGTCGAGAAGCTGCGCGAGGCGGTGCTCAATTCCCGCAACCACCGCTACTCGGCGAGCCGGGGGATTCCGAACCTGCGTCGTGCGGTCTGCGACCTGTACGGGCGCCGGTTCGGGGTGTCGCTCGACCCGGAGCGCGAGGCGCTGACGACGATCGGGGCCAAGGAGGGGCTCGCCCATCTGATGTGGGTGCTCGTCCAGCCGGGGGACGCGGCGCTCGTGCCCAGCCCGAGCTACCCGATTCACCTGTTCGCGCCGGCCTTTGCCGGGGCGGTGGTCGAGCAGGTGCCGATGGGTCCGGACGAGGATCTGTTCGCGAACGTGGTTGCGGCCTGCGAGCGCTCTCGCCCGAGACCGCGCGTCCTCGTGCTCTCCTTCCCGCACAACCCGACGACGGCGGTCGTCGACGCGGACTTCATGCAGCGCGTCGTCGACCTCGCCCGCGAGCGCGAGCTGGTCGTCGTCCACGACTTCGCCTACGCGGACATCGCCTTCGACGGGCACGAGCCGCCCTCGATCCTCCAGGCCGAGGGCGCGGCGGAAGTTGCGGTCGAGCTGTACACGCTGACGAAGTCGTTCTCGATGGCCGGATGGCGGGTCGGCTTCGTCGTCGGGAACGCCGAGATCGTGCAGGCGCTGGCCCGGCTGAAGTCGTACCTCGACTACGGAACGTTCCAGCCGATCCAGATCGCCGCGACGGTGACGATGAACGAGGCGCCCGACTTCCCGATCGAGGTTTGCGAGGTCTACCGCTCGCGACGGGACACGCTCTGCGACGGCCTCGCCCGGATCGGCTGGCCGGTGCCGAGACCGAAGGGGACGATGTTCGTGTGGGCGCCGATCCCGGAGCCCTACCGAGCGCTCGGCTCGCTCGAGTTCGCCGTCAAGCTGGCCCGTGAGGCGCGGGTCGCCGTCAGCCCGGGGATCGGCTTCGGCACGAACGGCGACCGCCATGTCCGTTTCGCCCTCGTCGAGAACGAGCATCGGATCGGGCAGGCGGTCGGCGGGCTGAGGCGCGCTCTGCCCGAGCTCGCGCCCCGCTGAGGAAGGCGCTCGAAACAGCTAGAATCCAGTCGCCGGCCGAGCCGGTCCCCCGCCGTCGATGGGAGTTGCCGTGCTTCCGTTCGAGGACGCCGTCTGGTGAATCGCCCCGCGGTGATGCGCGCCGCGGCTCGACGCCCCCGCCGGGTCCATGCCTTGCCGACTGATCCGCAGGGCCGGTCTCGAACCAGACGCCCGCGCGCAGCGTCAGCGGTCGCACCGGCGGCGGCACTCCTCGCAGCGACGGCGATCGGCTTCGGCTTCTTCGCCGGCGGCGCGGCCGCAGCTGCGCCGAGGCTGGTGCTCGCACCATCGGACGCACCCGGGCTTCGGCCGCTGGCCGCCCGACCCTCGACGGCCCGCGGCGCGCTGGCGAAAGCGCTGGGCTCGGCCGCGTTGCCTCGGATCCCCGCGACCGGCACGCAGGTTGCACACCTCGGGCGCGGGCAGGCGGAGCTGTGGTCGATCGCCTTCGTTCTGCGCAGCCCGGCGGCAGCACGCACGGCAACGAACGGCGCCGCCGGCTCGGCACGACGGGCCAAGCAGGTCGTCTCCCGTGTCCGAGTCGGGAACGGCGGCTATGTGATCCGCGCCCGGGTGGCGCCAGGACGACCCGTTCTCGTCCTCTGGCGGCGGGGAAGCGCGCTGGGCGCGATCGTTTTCTCAGCGCCGATCGACTTCCGGGCTCTGAGCGCAGCCGCGCTCGACTACGCGCGCGCCGCCGATGCGGGCATGGCCGGCTTCCTCTCGCAGACGGCCTGGGATCGGGCTCTCGACGGGATCGGCCCCAAGGGTCAAGTCTCGCGCAAGACGGCGCTCGATCTCTTCGCGCTCGCCTACGGGCCGCTCGCCGGAACGAAGCGGCCGGCCGGCGCGGCGGGTCGCATCCCCGACGGGACGATCGCCGCGCGGCACATCTTCCGGCTCTGGCCGACCCTGACCGCCGCGCAGCAGGACGCGGCCGCCGCGTTGCTCGGCGTGACGGGCGTCGACCGGACGCGGAAGCGGGCTACCGCCTTCACGAGTCCGCGGCGTGCGCTCTCGCCCGGCCGCATGGCGGCGGTGGCGATCCTCGGCGACCCCAACTTCGTTCCGAACGCCGAGCTCCAGAAACAGGCCGAGTTCTTCGCCAGCGCGTTCACCGCGAAGCTGAACCGACCGCTCAGCCTTGGGATCGTCGCAGGCGGGACGACGACGCCGGTCAAGGAGGCGGCGGCCGATGCGACGCTGCTCGACACGAACGGGAAGGCGTCCGCCTACGGCACGGTCTGCCGGATCCGGCTGACCACCCAGGGCCAGAAAGATCAGCTGCTGTACCGCAACTCGACGATCGCGCACGAGGTCTTCCACTGCTTCCAGTACGACATCACCCCGGCGACGAACTACCTCCCCGACTGGCTGATCGAGGGCATGGCCGACTGGGCCGAGCTCGCCATCTACCCGACCCCCTGGTACGTGACCGGCGGTTCGTACCAGAAGTACCTGGCCACGTGCCGGGACAAGGCGCTCTACGATCGCTCGTACGACGCGATCGGGTTCTACGGCCACGTCGAGGACTCGGTCGGCGAGTTCTGGCCGCGGGTCGAGAGCGTGCTGAAGGCACCGGGCAACGTCGCGAGCTTCACCGCCGCGGGCGGTCCCCTGAAGCAGTTCCTCGACTCGTGGGCCTCGAGCGTCGTCCTCAACCCCGGGCTCGGCACCGCCTGGTACGCGACCCGGCCGACCGCGCCCCCGCCCGGCACGTACTGCCCGCCGAGTCCGATCATCGACACCACGACGTTTGTCGTCGCCCCCTATCTGCTGACGCCGGTCCGGATCGAGCCGTACCCGCCCTCCGACCGCCCGCTCCTCCACGTTCAGGTCAAGAAGGGGAACGCGCGCCTCGGCGACGGCGCGATCGACACGGCCGAGCTGCAAGACGCCTGGTTCTGCGTGCAGGGCACGTGCGAATGCCCAGCCGGAACCGAGGGCGTGCCGCCCCCGGCTCCGTTCCTGACCCTACCGGCTCATCTGGCCATCACCGGCGGGCCGGACGGATCGCACGTTGCGCTCGAGTTCGTCTCGGTCAAGCAGTACTGCAAGGAGAAGCAGAAGCAGCCGCCGGCAGGCGGCGGCGGTGCGGGCGGCGGCTCGGGTGGCGGTTCAGGCGGCGGCTCCGGCGAGGCAGCGCCCGAGCCCGTCAACTGCACCGGCTTCGGCTGCGGCCTGTCGTCCGCCGACCCGCACCTGCTGCCGTTCGGCGGCCTCTGGTACGACTTCCAGGCGGTCGGGGAGTTCACCCTGGTCCGCTCGAAGGTCGACGATCTCGAGGTGCAGGCGCGCCAGCAGCCGTGGCCGGGCTCGAAGGTCGTCTCGATGAACACCGCGGCGGCGATGCGTGTCGCCGGCGATCGCGTCGCGATCTACAAGGGTCGCCCGCTCACGGTTCGGGTCGGCGGCCGTCCGGTCCTGCTCGGCAAGAACGACCTGCGCCTGCCGCACGGAGGCGTGGTCAGACCGCTTCGGCGCGGGGAGGTGGAGGTCGCGTGGCCGGACGGCTCCGTCGTCCGCGTCGTGCCGACCCTGGACGTGATGATCAACGTGATCGTCAGCCTGTCCAGCTCGCGGTCCGGCAAGGTGACGGGCCTGCTCGGGAACGCGGACGGCAATTTCGACAACGACTTCGTCACGCGGAGCGGCCGGCGGCTCGACTCCAAGCTGATCAGAGGGACCGGAAAACGCTCCTACGCCGCGCTCTACCGCGTCTTCGGCGACAGCTGGCGCGTGACGAACCGCAGCTCGCTCTTCGACTACGCGCCCGGCGAGTCGACGAAGAGCTTCACGGCCGGTCGCTTTCCCACTCAGGCCGTATCCACCGGCGCGCTCTCTCCGGCCGCGCGGCGTAAGGCGGAGACGGCCTGCCGCAGGCTGCGGATCAAGGTCGCGCGCGTGCTCGAGAACTGCGTGCTCGACGTCGCCTCCACCGGACACTTCGCCTTCGCGACCGCGGCGAAGGCGATCGAGCGGGACGCCGGGCGGAAGGGCGGCGGCGGGGGGTCGAAGCCCCAGCCGAAGCCGCCGTTGCCTCCCGCCGGCGGGGCTGCCGGCCGGTGGACGCTGCTCTCGACCGGCAGCTACTCGAACCCGTCGCTCGTGGTGCCGTCGCTTGCGCTCGACGGAGGCGCGGTCGTGGCCGCCTACGCCACCGGCGACAAGACGAGCGAGGCGACGACGTTCACCGCCGGCGCGGGCGGTGTCACGGGGCTCCGCAAGAGCCCGATCGCCGCCGCGGAGACGGTGGTTGACAACCCGATCCTCCTGCCGCGGCCCGGAGGAGGGCTACAGGCTCTCCTCGCCGGCATCCCGCCCTTCGGCATCTCGCTCGCGCCACGCGACTCCGGTGGAAGCTTCGGCCCCCCGGCACCGGCAGTGGCAAACGTGCATGCGACGAGCCCGGGCCGGGCCGTGGTCGCTCCGGACGGCGCTCCGCTCTGGCCGGCGAACTACGGCGGCGACCTGTGGCTGTGGAAGGGCGGAACCGGTGTCGACCTGACCTCGCTCGGAGGCCCGGGGTCGAAGTACACCCCCGCGGTGGACCGCGATCGTGCGGGGCGGTACTGGCTTGCGTGGTTCCAGCTCGGCGCCAAGCCCGCGGCGAACGGCCTCTACATCGTCCAGATCGACCCGAACGAGCTGAAACCGTTGGGGACGCCGATCAGGGCCCCCGACAGCCAGAGCGTCGCGAACAGAGAGCAGGGTCGAGCCATCGCCTGCGCCGCTGCGTGCCGGCTCGTCTACGTCCGCGAGCCGGGCGACCGTCTCGTCTCGTGGTCGCCCGGGGGCGGGGCTCCGGCCGTCGTCGCCCGTCTGCCCGTGTCCGATCCGCTCGCGTCTCACCCCGAAGCCGTCTATACGAGTGCGGGGAGGCTCTGGGTCGCGTGGTGGAGCGCGGCGAAGAAGAGCGTGCTCGCGACCCTGGGAAACGCCGCCGGAACGGGCACGGTCGTCCGCGCGGCCGGCCGGCCGGCGGCGGCCTCGCGCGCTCCGAGCGTTCTCGCCGCCGTTGCCGCCGGCCAGCGCCTCGTCCTGGTCGCCAACGTCCCGAGCTCGGGGAGGCAGGCGGCGCAATACGCCTCCGTCGTCTCGGCGGGAGGCTGACCGAGGCTCGGCTTCGGGTTTCGATGCCCTACCCGGCGGCCGGTCGTGTGACGGCGCCCTCGCTGGCGGACGAGACGAGCGATGCGTACTTCGCCAGCGCTCCGCTCTCGTACCGCGGCGGCCGAGGAGTCCACGCGGCCAGACGCGCGGCCAGCTCGTCGTCCGAGATCTCCACCGTCAAGGCTCCTGCCTCGACGTCGATCGTCACGGTGTCGCCCTCCTGGACGGCACCGATCGGGCCGCCGCGGAACGCCTCGGGGGAGACGTGGCCGACCATGAACCCGTGCGTCGCGCCCGAGAAGCGGCCGTCGGTGATCAGCGCGACCGAGTCGCCGAGCCCCTCGCCGATGATCGCCGCGGTCACCTGGAGCATCTCGGGCATGCCCGGCGCGCCGGCCGGGCCTTCGTAGCGGATGACGACGACGTCTCCGGCGGCGATCGCCTTCGCCTGTACGGCCGCAAACGCGTCCTGCTCGTTGTCGAAGACCCGTGCCGGCCCGCGGTGCAGCGTGCGCCCGACGGTGAGCTTGACCACGGAGCCCTCCGGGGCAAGGTTGCCGCGCAGGATCCTCAGCGTCCCGCTCGGCTTGATCGGCCGCTCGATCGTGGCGATCACCTCCTGGCCCGGTGTCTCCTCGACCGTGCCCGCGATCTCACCGAGTGAGCGGCCGTCGACGGTCGGCAGCTCGCCGTGGACGAGGCCCTGCTTCGCCAGCTCGCGGGCGACGAGCGCGACGCCCCCGGCCCGGTAGACGTCCGTGGCGTGAAAGCGCCCCCACGGCTTCATGTCGGCGAGCACGGGGGTGCGCGCGGCGATACGGTCGAAGTCGTCGATCGTGAACGGAAGGCCGAACTCGTTCGCGATCGCGAGCAGGTGCAGGAGCCCGTTCGTCGACCCGCCCGTCGCGACCACGGAGGCGGCCGCGTTCTCGATCGCCTCGAGCGTGACGATCTGCGAAGGGCGTACGTCGCGACGGACGAGATCCATCGCGATCCGGCCGCATTCGAACGCCGCGTCGGCCTTCTTCTTCGACAGCGCCGGAATGCCGTTCAGGCCGGCGGGGCTCAACCCGAGGAACTCGAGGATCGTCGACATCGTGTTCGCCGTGAACTGGCCGCCGCAGGCACCGGCGCCGGGGCAGGCGACCGACTCCAGCTCGTTCAGCTCCGCGGCGCTGACCGACCCGGCCGCGTAGCCGCCGATCGCCTCGTACACGTCGGCGACGGTGACGTCGCGCCCGCGGAAGACGCCGGGGGCGATCGAGCCGGTGTAGTAGACGACGCCGGGGATGTCGAGCCGGGCGAGCGCCATCACCGCGGCCGGGTTCGTCTTGTCGCAGGCGACGAGGCAGACGAGGCCGTCGAAGAGGTGGCCGCGGCAGACGAGCTCGATCGAGTCGGCGATCACCTCGCGCGAGACGAGGCTGGCGCGCATCCCCTCCGTTCCCATCGAGACACCGTCGGAGATCGCGATCGTGTTGAACTCCATCGGCGTGCCGCCCGCCTCGCGAATCCCGCGCTTGACGTCCTGCGCCAGCTCCCGCTGGTTGAGGTTGCACGGCATCGTCTCGATCCAGGTGGTGGCGACTCCGATCAGCGGCTTGGCCAGGTCGTCGTCGGTGAAGCCGACCGCCTTCAGCATCGACCGGGCGCCCGCGCGGTCGGCGCCGTCGGTGATCGCCCGGCTGTGACGCTTGGCGGGGTCCGAGGTGCGCTCGTACGGGTTGTCGGTCATGCGGCGATCCTACGCCTGGGTTCCGGCCCGGGGTGTCTGCCTGTGCATCAGGCTGCGCAGCTCCTTCCCGACGCGCTCGATCCGCTCGCCGGCCGCCTTGGCGCGCAGCTCCTTCAGGCGCGGCTCGCCGGTGTCCATCTGTTCGATCCAGTCCTGGGCGAACGAGCCCTCGCGGATGTCCGAGAGCAGCTTGCGCATGTTCTGGCGGACGTGGTCGTCGATCACCTGCGGCCCTCGGCTCAGGTCGCCGTACTCGGCCGTGTCCGAGATCGAGTAGCGCATCCCGGCGAGGCCGCCCTCGTAGATCAGGTCGACGATCAGCTTCAGCTCGTGCAGGCACTCGTAGTAGGCGATCTCGGGCTGGTACCCGGCCTCGACGAGCGTCTCGAACCCGAGGCGGACGAGCTCGGTGACGCCGCCGCACAGCACCGCCTGCTCGCCGAAGAGATCGCTTTCGGTCTCCTCGACGAACGTGGTCTCGAGCATCCCGGCTCGGGCGGCGCCGATCCCTGCCCCGTACGCGAGCGCGAGCTGGAAGGCGTCGCCGCTCGCATCCTGTGCGACCGCGACCAGCGCCGGCGTTCCGTACCCCTCCGTGAACAGCCGCCGCACGATGTGGCCCGGCCCCTTCGGGGCGACCATGATCACGTCGTGGCTGGCCGGCGGCGCGATCCGCCCGTAGTGGACGTTGAAGCCGTGGGCGAAGAGCAGGGCCGCTCCGGGCTCGAGGTTCGGCGCGATGTCGGCTTCGTAGACGGCCGGCTGCACCTGGTCGGGAAGGAGGATCGAGACGATCCGGGCACCGCGCACCGCGTCGGCGACGGTCGTCGCCTTCACGCCTGCCTCCTCGGCCGCCGGCCACGAGCCGCTGCCCTCACGCAGCCCGACCGCGACATCGACGCCGGAGTCGTGGAGGTTGAGCGCGTGCGCATGGCCCTGGCTCCCGTAGCCGATCACGGCGATCGTGCCCTGGAGCAGGCCGAGATCGCCTTCGCGGTGAATCGTTGCCATCGAGGCTCCTTTCAGGCCACTTCGCCGCTGCGCGCCGAAGTGGTTAACGGGTCGAAGACACTGCCCCCTAACGATGAACGAGCGCGGCAGCGGTCGTTCATCGCAGGACGCGCTGCGAACGGGGAGCACGGCGGGTGGAGGCCCGGCGCAGGCCGATCCGGCCCGTGCGGACGAGCTCGCGGATGCCGTGCGGGCGGAGGAGCTCCTCGAACGAGTCGAGCTCCTCCGCCTCGCCGACGATCTCGAACACGATCGTCTCCGGGCCGACGTCCGCAACGCGGGCGCTGAACACGTCTGCCAGGGCCATCAGCTCGGCCCGCCGCTCCGGCCCCGCCGCCACGGTGATCAGCGCCAACTCGCGTTCGACCGCCTCGCCCGGCTCGAGCTCGCGAACGCGCAGGACGTTGACGAGCTTGTGCATCTGCTTCTCGATCTGCTCGAGCGGCTGGAGCTCGCAGTTGACCCTGAGCGTGATGCACGAGACCTCGTGACGCTCGGTCGGGCCGACGGCGAGGCTCTCGATGTTGTAGCCGCGCCGGGCGAACATCTGGCAAACGCGGACGAGCGCGCCCGGCTTGTCCTCGACGAGCACGGAGAGCGTGTGGATCACGGCGCGGTCACCGCCTCGGCCTGCGTGTCCCCGTACTCGAGCAGGTCCAGCGCGGCGGCGCCTGCCGGGATCATCGGGAAGCACTGCTCGACCGGATCGACCCTGGCGTCGACGACGGCGGTCCGGCCGCAGGCGAGCGCTTCCGCAAGCGCCGGCTCGAGCTCGTCCTCGGAGGAGACGGTGAAGCCCTCGGCTCCGTACGCCTGCGCCAGCAGCGCGTAGTCGGGGACCTGGTGGGTGAGGTGGACGTGGGAGTGGCGCTCGTCGAAGAACATGCTCTGCCACTGCTGCACCATTCCGAGGTAGCCGTTGTTGACGATCACGGTGACGATCGGGAGGTCCTCGAGCACGGACGTGGCGAGCTCCTGGCTCGTCATCTGGAAGCAGCCGTCGCCGTCCACGCAGACCACGGTCGCATCGGGCCGGGCCGCCTTCGCGCCGATTGCCGCCGGGACGCCGTAGCCCATCGTCCCGAGACCGCCCGAGGTGATGAAGCTGCGCGGCCGGTCGCAGAGCAGGTACTGCATCGCCCACATCTGGTGCTGTCCGACGCCGGTCGTCCAGATCACGTCGTCGCGATCCGCGGTCAGCTCCTGGAGCGTCTCGAGCACCCTCTGCGGCTTGAGCATCCCGCCGGTGCCGTACCGGAGCGGGAACTCGGTGCGCCAGTCGTCGATCTGGCGGAGCCACGGCTGGGTATCGGCGGTCGGGCCGGCCTCGCGCAGCGTGCGCAGCTCGGCGGTCAGGTCGGCGAGCACCTGCTTCAGCGGCCCGACCACCGGGACGTCGGCGCGGCGGAGCTTGCCGATCTCGGCCGCGTCGACGTCGAGGTGGACGACGGTCGCGCCGGGTGCGAAGGCCGAGAGCTTGCCGGTGACGCGGTCGTCGAAGCGGGCCCCGACCGAGACGAGCAGGTCGCAGGTGTTCATCGCCAGGTTCGACCATTTCGGCCCGTGCATCCCCGGCCAGCCGAAGTGCAGCTCGTGCGTCTCCGGAAACGCGCTCTTCGCCATCAGCGTCGTGACGACCGGCAGCCGCCCTGCCTCCGCCAGCGCCCGCAGCTCCGCGCATGCGTCCGCGTTCAGTGTTCCACCGCCGACGTAGAGGACGGGCCGCTCGGCGGCGGCGATCTGCCTGGCCGCCTCAGCGATCTGACGCGGGTGGCCGCGGCTCGGAGGCTTCCAGCCCGGCAGGTCGAGATCTTCCGGATAGCGGAAGTCGAGCTCGGCCTCCTGGAAGTCGCGCGGGATGTCGACGAGCACCGGCCCGCAGCGACCGGTGCGCGCGATGTGGAAGGCCGCCTTCAGCACGTGTGGGATCTCCTCGACGCTCTGGACGAGCCACGAGTGCTTGACGATCGGCGTCGTCACGCCCGTGATGTCGCACTCCTGGAAGGCGTCGGTGCCGATCAGGTGGCTGCGCACCTGGCCGGTGACGCAGACGAGCGGCGTCGAGTCCATCCAGGCGTCGGCGATCGGGGTGACGAGGTTGGTCGCGCCCGGCCCCGAGGTCGCGAACGCGACGCCGGTCCGGCCGGAGGCGCGGGCGTAGCCCTCCGCCATGTGGCCCGCACCCTGCTCGTGGCGCGCAAGCACGTGCCGGATGGTCGTCCCGCGGGCGAGCGCGTCGTAGATCGGCAGGATCGCCCCGCCGGGGATACCGAAGGCGATCTCGACGCCCTCTGCCTCCAGAGACCGGAGCACCGCGTCGGAGCCGAGCATCCGGTTGCTCATCGGCGTGACCTCAAACCGGCCCCGGGAAGAACTCGACGTCCGTCCGGGCGGCCGGCATCAGGTCGAGCACGGCGTCCATGAAGTCCCGTGTCGTCGAGGCGACCCCGGCGTCGACGAGGTCGGCGGTGCGAACTCCTGCCGCGAGCGCGTGCGAGACCGCCCGCTCGAGCGTCCGCGCGGCAGCGCGCTGGCCGAGCCCCTCGCCGAGCATCAGCGCGGCGGCGAGGAGGATCCCGCTCGGGTTGGCGACGCCCTGGCCCGCGATCTCGGGAGCCGAGCCGTGCGTGGGGCCGAAGACGCCCGGTCCCGTCTGCGACAGCCGCCCGGAGGCGATGATCCCCGCCCCGTCGTGCGCGGCCGCGGCCATGTCGGAGATCACCTCCGCGTACGGCTCCTGGGTGACGAGCACACAGAACCGGTCCTGTCCCGCGGCGAGCATCTTCACCGCGTCGCTGATCGAGACGCGCTCGGCGGCGACGCCGGGCTGGAAGTCCTCCTCCGTGTCGACGAGCCTGTTCCAGGCGGCTCCGTGCCCGACCGCGGCAACGCGGCCGCGGCGGGAGCGGGCGAGGTCGAACGCGCGCCGGACGACGAACGGCTCGATGTCCTCGACGAGCGGGCTGACGATCGCGATGTCGCTCTGGGGGAGTCGCACCCGCTGAACGCGCCAGGTCAGGTCGAGGTCCGCCTTCACACCCTCGAGCGCAGGCTCTCGGGTCAGGGCGACGAGAACCGCGTCCGCCCGGCGGCAGGCGGCCCTCGTCGAGGCCGGCAGCGGGTGTCCGTGGCGCGCGACGGCTTCGCCCGCGAACGGCGGGTGGAGCTCGTCGACGCCGAAGCCGTGCAGGCGGCCGGCGGACGCGAGCCCGCGGCTGGCCTCGGCGATCAGTTCCGGGCCGATCCCGTCCCCGGCGAGGCAGGCGACCGTGTAGCGCACGCTCATCGAACCGCCACCTGCTCGAAGACGTCGAACAGGGTCACGGCCTTGCGCTCGTCGGCCAGCCGCTTGAACTCCGCGAACGCCGCCCGCAGCTCGCCGGGCGACAGCCGGATCCCCGCGTCGGCGCAGGCCTGCGCGAACGCGTGCCGGCCGGAGTGCTTGCCGAGCGGAAGGGTCATCGTCAGGCCGAGCTCCTCCGGGTCCATGATCTGGTAGGTCGAGACGTCCTTGAGCATCCCGTCCTGGTGGATGCCGGCCTCGTGCGCGAACGCATTCGCGCCGACGATCGCCTTGTTGCGCTGGACGGCGCACCCGGTCAGGCGGGACACGAGCAGCGAGGAGGCGCCGATCTCGCCGATCCGTACTCCGGTCTCGGCGCGGAGCTCGTCGGCGCGGACGCGGAGCGCCATCACGATCTCCTCGAGCGCCGCGTTGCCGGCCCGCTCGCCGATTCCGTTCACGGTGCACTCGACCTGGGTCGCGCCGGCCGCGATTCCGGCGAGGGTGTTCGCCACCGCCAGGCCGAGATCGTTGTGGCAGTGCACGGAGAGCGCCGCTCCGCGCAGCTCGGGGCAGAGATCCTGCATCGTTCGCAGGAAGGCGGCGTGCTCGTCCGGGAGCGTGTTGCCGACCGTGTCGGGCAGGTTGACCGTGCTCGCTCCCGCCCTGATCGCCCCGCTGCACACGCGTGCGAGGAACTCGGGGTCGGAGCGGGTGGCGTCCTCGGCCGAGAACTCGACCTCGTCTGCACGATCGGCCGCGTAGCTGACGCAGCGCTCGACCTTCTCGAGGACCTCCGCGGGCTCGAGCTGGAGCTTCCGCTCCATGTGCAGCGCGCTGGTCGCGATGAACACGTGGATCCGCGAGCGCCCGGCCTCGGCGAGTGCCTCCACGCAGGCGTCGATGTCGGCGGGCTCGGTGCGGGCGAGCGCTGCGACGGTCGTATTCTGGACGACGGCGGCGACGCTGCGGATGCCCTCGAAGTCGCCGGGCGAGGAGATTGCGAAACCCGCCTCGATCACGTCGACGCCGAGGCGCTCGAGTTGCTCGGCGATCTCCGCCTTCTCGTCCGGTTGCAGCGCGATGCCCGGCGACTGCTCGCCGTCGCGAAGGGTGGTGTCGAAGATCGTGATCCTGCGACTGGACAACTGACTCCTCCTCGTCTCGCCTGCGTTCGAAGGCGCACCTGTGGTGTGTTGGGTAGACGTGTGCGCTGCGAGGCGCGTGGTCGTGTGCTCCCCCTAGCGGGGGAGAATCGCGACGAGGAGAATCGACACGAGAACGCGCGCAGCCCGCGGAAGGCGGACGGAGGACTGGGTGTCGAACGCGGTTCTCATCGCTCTGCGCGATCCAGTGTTGCCGGAGAAGGCGCGATCTGTCAAGTGAGCACCTCCTTTGCGTCCAAGCTGCTCGTGCTTTACTCTTTGAAGCGATGGTCGTGGCGCGCGCGAAGTCGAAGCTCGTGGACGCCTTTACGGCTGCGCTTATTCTGCGCCCGCCATCGCGCTAGCCGGCTCCTTCTCTCCCTCGCCTCACCGGACTAGCGCACATCACACCGGCGAGGGGTCGAGAGCATGAGGCCGCGTCCGACCGAGCCGGTCGGCCTGTACGACCCGGCCCTCGAGCACGACTCCTGCGGAGTCACCTTCGTCGCGCGCCTGAACGGCGTTCCGACCCACGAGACGGTGGTGCGCGGGCTGACCGCGGTCGCAAACCTGGAGCACCGCGGAGCCGCCGGCGCCGATGCGCAGACCGGCGACGGCGCCGGGATCCTGCTTCAGATGCCGGATCGCTTCATCCGCTCGCTCGTCGGCGAGCACCTGCCCCCGGCGGGGCAGTACGGCGTGGGAGTCTGCTTCCTTCCGCAGGACGACGCGCGCAGAGCAGAGCTCGAGCAGCTCCTGGTCGCGACCGTCGAGGCCGAGGGCCAGCGACTCCTCGCCTGGCGGGACGTCCCTGTCGACGACCGTCACGTCGGCGTGAGCGCGAGCGTCCACGCCCCGCGCATGCGCCAGCTCGTCGTCGGCGCCTCACCCGAGCTCGCGGCCGACCAGGACGCTTTCGAGCGGAAGCTGTACGTGATCAGGCGGGTGGTGGAGCTCACGGCCGGCTCCGATTTCGCGCTGCCGAGCTTCTCCTCGCGCACGCTCGTCTACAAGGGGATGCTGACCGCACCGCAGCTGCCGGGGTACTTTCCCGACCTGCGCGACGAGCGGATGGAGGCGGCGCTCGTGCTCGTTCACTCGCGCTTCTCGACGAACACATTCCCGAGCTGGGAGCTCGCCCACCCGTACCGGCTGATCGCGCACAACGGCGAGATCAACACGCTGCGCGGCAACGTCAACTGGATGCGGGCACGCGAGTCGCAGCTTGCCTCCGAGCTCTTCGGCGACGACCTCGCCAAGGTCCTGCCCGTCGTCCGTCCGGGAGGGTCAGACACGGCGAACTTCGACAACGTGCTCGAGCTGCTCGTGCTGGCAGGGCGCTCGCTGCCGCACGCGATGATGATGATGATCCCCGAGGCCTATCAGGGTCGCGACGATCTCCCCGACGCCCTGAAGGGCTTCTACGCCTACCACCAGTGCCTGATGGAGGCCTGGGACGGGCCGGCGGCGATCGCCTTCACGGACGGGCGCGTGATCGGCGCCACCCTCGACCGCAACGGCCTGCGGCCTGGGCGCTGGCTCGAGACCAAGGACGGGTGGGTCGTGCTCGCCTCGGAGACGGGCGTGCTCGACGAGCCTCCGGAGAACATCCTGCGAAAGGGGCGCCTCCAGCCCGGCAAGCTCTTCCTCGTCGATCTCGACCGCGGCCGCATCGTCGAGGACGACGAGATCAAGCGCGAGATCGCGACGCGCAGGCCGTACGCGCGGTGGCACCGGCAGGAGGTCGTACACTCGTCCGACCTGCCCGATCGGGAGCCGCAGGAGCAGCCGTCCGAGTCGCTGCGCAACCGGCAGCTCGCCTTCGGCTACTCGCAGGAGGACATGAAGGTGATCCTCGCGCCGCTCGCCCGCAACGCCGAGGAGGCGGTCGGCTCGATGGGCAACGACTCGCCGCTGGCCGTCCTGTCCGATCGCAAGCCCCTGCTCTACTCGTACTTCAAGCAGCTCTTCGCCCAGGTGACGAACCCGCCTGTCGACTCGATCCGCGAGGCGGTCGTGATGAGCGTCCAGGCCAGCGTCGGCTCGGAGCGGAACCTGCTCGACGAGACGCCGGAGCATGCACGGCAGCTCGTGATCGACAATCCGATCCTGCTCGACTCCGAGCTCGAGCGCCTGCGGCAGGTCGACTCGGCGATCTTCAGGTCGCGGACCCTCGACATCACCTGGCCGGTCGAGGACGGTGCCGCCGGGATGGAGCCGGCGCTCGAGCGCGTCTGCCGTGAGGCCGACGCGGCGCTCGCCGACGGCGTCAACATCCTGGTTCTCTCCGACCGCGCGGTCGGGCCGGAGCGGGTGCAGCTCCCTTCGGCGCTCGCAGTCGCGGCCGTCCACCATCACCTCGTCCGCGAAGGGACGCGCCTCCAGGCGGGCCTGATCGCCGAGTCCGGCGAGGCGCGCAGCGTGCACAGCGTCGCCGTGCTGGTCGGCTACGGCGCCGCCGCAGTCAACCCGTACCTGATGCTCGAGACGCTCGCCGATCTGGCCGCAGCCGGCGAGCTCGACATGACCGGGGACGAGGCGCAGCGCCGCGCGGTCAAGGGTATCGCGAAGGGGCTCCTGAAGACGATGTCGAAGATGGGCATCTCGACGATCCCCTCGTATTGCGGCGCGCAGATCTTCGAGATCCTCGGCCTGGCGCCCGACCTCGTCGAGCGTCACTTCACCGGCACGCCGTCGCGTATCGGCGGGATCGGGATCGAGACGCTCGCCGACGAGACGCTCGCCCGGCATGCGCGCGCCTACCCGGGCTCGCCGGACGAGCTCCTGCCGGTCGTCGGCCTCTACGCCTGGCGGCGGGACGGCGAGCACCACCAGTGGAACCCGGAGACGATCGCCCTCCTCCAGCACGCCGTCCGGGACGGGGGCTTCGAGACCTACGAGCAGTACGCCGACTCCGTCAACGCCGACAGCGCGCGCCGGCGAACGATCCGCGGGCTGCTGTCGTTGCGGTACGCGGACGACGGTGGTATCCCGCTCGAGCACGTCGAGCCTGCGAAGGAGATCGTCAAGCGGTTCGTCACCGGGGCGATGTCGCTCGGCTCGCTCTCGCGCGAGGCGCACGAGACGCTCGCGATCGCGATGAACCGTCTCGGAGGACGATCGAACACCGGCGAGGGCGGGGAGGACCCGGCGCGCTACGTCCCGGGCCCGAACGGCGACTCGCGCCGCTCGTCGATCAAGCAGGTCGCCTCGGGCCGCTTCGGCGTGAACATCAACTACCTGACGAACGCCGACGAGCTCCAGATCAAGATGGCCCAGGGCGCCAAGCCGGGCGAGGGCGGGCAGCTTCCGGGCCACAAGGTCGACGGCTACATCGCGAGCGTCCGCCTGACCACCCCCGGCGTCGGCCTGATCTCGCCGCCGCCCCATCACGACATCTACTCGATCGAGGACCTGAAGCAGCTGATCTACGACCTGCGCTGCGCGAATCCCGACGCCCGGATCTCGGTGAAGCTCGTCGCCGAGGTCGGCGTCGGAACCGTCGCCGCGGGCGTCGCGAAGGCAAACGCCGACCACGTCCTGATCTCCGGGCACGACGGCGGCACCGGGGCCTCGCCGCTCTCCTCGATCCTCTTCGCCGGCATCCCATGGGAGATCGGCCTGGCCGAGACGCAGCAGACGCTCGTGCTCAACGACCTGCGCTCGCGCATCTGGGTGCAGACCGACGGGCAGCTGAAGACCGGGCGCGACGTCGTCGTCGCCGCGCTGCTCGGCGCCGACGAGATGGGCTTCGCGACCGCGCCGCTGATCGCGACCGGCTGCATCATGATGCGCGCCTGCCATCTGAACACCTGCCCGGTCGGGGTGGCGACGCAGGATCCCGAGCTGCGCAGGCGCTTCAAGGGCCAGCCCGAGCACGTCGTCAACTTCTTCTTCTATGTCGCCGAGGAGGCGCGCCGGATCATGGCCCGGCTCGGCATTGCCCGGCTCGAGGATCTGGTCGGCCGCGTCGACCTGCTGGAGGCCGACGAGGCGATGGAGCACTGGCAGGCGCGCGGGATCGACCTCTCGAACGTCCTGCGGATGCCCGAGGCCTCCGAGGGCGCGCCGCTCCGCCGCACCCACGCGCAGGTCTCGCCGCTACCCGGGGCGCTCGACTGGGAGCTGATCGAGCTGGCGCGCTCGGCGATCGAGGGTGGGACACCCGTGGCAGCCGAGCTCGAGATCCGGAACGTCAATCGCACGGTCGGCGGTCTCCTCTCGCACCGCGTCACCAAACGCCATGGGGCCTCGGGGCTTCCCGCCGGCACGATTCGTTTCAGTCTGCACGGCTCGGCCGGGCAGTCGTTCGGGGCCTGGCTGGCGCCGGGGATCGAGCTGACTCTCTTCGGCGACACGAACGACTACGCCGGCAAGGGGCTGTCCGGGGGGGTGATCGCGGTGCGGCCGCCGCTCGCGGCGACGTTCGCTGCCGAGGAGAACGTGATCGTCGGCAATACGGTCCTGTACGGGGCGGTCGGGGGAGAGGCGTTCTTCCGCGGCCGGGCGGGCGAGCGGTTCGCCGTTCGCAACTCCGGGGCGAACGCGGTTGTCGAGGGTGTCGGCGACCACGGGTGCGAGTACATGACCGGCGGGCGCGTGGTCGTGCTCGGAACGACCGGGCGGAACTTCGCCGCGGGGATGAGCGGCGGGATTGCCTATGTGCTCGATTCCGACGGGACGTTCGCGACGCGTTGCAACACCGAGCTCGTCGAGCTCGAGCCACTCGAGGAGTCGGATGCCGAGACGATCCGGTTGCTCGCCGAGAGCCATCTGGCCCGTACCGCCTCGCCCGTCGCCGCGAGGGTACTGGAGGAGTGGGAGCAGCATCTGCCGCTGTTCGCGAAGGTGATGCCCCGCGACTACAAGCGCGCTCTCGCCGAGCTCGAGAGCCAGAACGGGAAGGTTTCCGCCGGGGACGACCACGCGATCTCGAGCGGCGGCGAGGGCTTCCTCACCACCGAGTCGGAGAGCACGCGGGCGGCAGTCTGATGGGCGAGCTGCGCGCGTTTCTCAAGTACGACCGTCGAGACGCGCCGGAGCGCGACCCGGGCGAGCGGGTCGGCGACTACCGCGAGTTCGTCGGCACGCTGCCGCTGGTCGAGCTGAGGGAGCAGGGAGCGCGGTGCATGGAGTGCGGCGTCCCTTTTTGCCAGAGCGGGTGCCCGCTCGGGAACCTGATCCCCGACTGGAACGACCTCGTCTACCGCGACCGGTTCCGGGAGGCGATCGACCAGCTTCACCGGACGAACAACTTCCCCGAGTTCACGGGCCGTTTGTGCCCGGCGCCGTGTGAGGCCGCCTGCGTCCTCGAGATCCAGGAGGGGAACGCGGTGTCGATCAAGCAGATCGAGGTCGCGATCGTCAATCGCGCGTGGGACGAAGGCTGGATCCAGCCCCGTCCTCCGGCGGCGCGCACGGGCCGGACGGTCGCAGTGGTCGGCGCCGGCCCAGCGGGTCTCGCCTGCGCGCAGCAGCTGAATCGCGCCGGTCACTCGATCACGGTCTTCGAGCGCGACGAGGCCGGCGGAGGGCTCGTGCGGTTCGGCGTGCCCGACTTCAAGATCGAGAAGTGGATCGTCGAGCGGCGCCTCGACCAGCTCGCCGCCGAGGGTATTGCGTTCAGATACGGCGTGGACGTCGGCGTCGACCTGGACGCCGGGGAGCTACGTGAGCAGTTCGACGCCGTCGTCGTCGCGACCGGCTCGCGCGTGCCGCGCGACCTGCCGGTTCCCGGCCGGGAGCTCGGCGGTGTCCATTTCGCGATGGAGTATCTCTACCAGCGCAACCGCTTCGTCGCCCGCGAGCTCGGGCCCCTGCCCGAGCGGGCTCCGCAGCCGCCAGCCGAGCCGATCAGCGCCGCCGGCAAGCACGTGATCGTGATCGGCGGCGGCGACACGGGCGCGGACTGCGTGGGCAACGCGCACCGCGAGGGTGCGGTGTCGGTGACGCAGATCGAGCTTGTCGGCGAGCCGCCGCCGCACCGGCCCGACGACGTCACGCCGTGGCCGCGCTGGCCGATGAAGCTCCGCACCTCCTACGCGCTGAAGGAGGGCGGCGAACGCGACTTCGCGATCTCGACGACGGCGCTGACCGGGAACGGCCGGGTGGAGCAGATCCACTGGGCCGAGAACTCGGGCGTCCCCCCGTTCGAACCGGTCCCGGGCACGGAGGAGGCTCGACCGGCCGAGCTCGTGCTGCTGGCGATGGGCTTCCTCTCGCCGGAGCCGGGCCTGCTCGACCAGCTCGGCGTCGCCCGCGACACCCGGGGAAATGCCGACGCGCCGTCCTACGCCACGTCGGTGGGCGGCGTGTTCGCTGCGGGCGACGCCCGCCGGGGCCAGTCGCTGATCGTGTGGGCGATCGACGAGGGCCGGCGATGTGCAACGGCGGTCGACCGCTGGCTCGCCGGTAGCTGAGCTGGCGCCGGGGTTGTGGGGCGCGGGCGCCTACTAGACCCTCGACACCGTCAGACCACATCGTCTGGCTGGTCATTTCTTCGGCCGGGTCTTCGTGCTCCTCACCGATGGCTCTGACGAACAGCTCGTCTGTGGGAATGCTGTGCGCCTACTTGATGCCCTGCATGCATTCCTTTGGATCGATAACGCCCAGATCCTTGACAACCTCGAACTTGCCGTTGTTCGCCTGGGCGATGTACATGTTCATTCGAACGTGATGTTGACCGGGCACCATTTCAGCCGGACCGCCGGGTCCCTCGGCGATCTTCGCATGATCGAGCGCCTTGATCACGTCCTCCTGCTTCAGCGAGCCTGCCTCGTTCACAGCGGCCTCCCAGAGCTTCAGACCTCGGTACATACCTGAGCACGCACTGCCGGCGGTGAACTTGGCATCGCCTGGATACAGCTTGTCGTACTGATCGACCAGTTTCTTACTGAATGGATCGCCGACGTTCTGGTAGTAGTCGAGGCAGCTGTACAGACCCTCCACGTGTTCGGCCGGCACCAGGTTCAGGAAGTTCTCGTCGAAGTACGTGCAGATCAGAGATCCGCCTCGCTTCGTGAAGCCGGAGTCGTAAAGCAACTCGAGGAATGGCGTGAGCCCGGGGGGAACGATCGTATTGAACACCACCTCCGCACCGCTGGACGTGATCTTGTCAATGGTCTCGCTGTACTCGGTGTGGTCGAGAGGAAAGAACTCCTCTCCGACAATCTCGCCGCTGTTGGCCGTGGCAAGTTCACGGACCTTCTCGTTCATGATGTGCGGCCAAATGTAGTCGGCCGAGGGCAAGTAGAACTTCTTTGCGCCCGTCTGTTGCATCAGCCAGGGAATCAGCGGTTCGAGCTGCTGCGCCGGTACCGGGCCGGTACAGAAGATCAGCGGATCACATTCCTGACCCTCGTATTGCTCCGGGTAGATGTAGAGCTTCTTGCCTTCCACCACAGCAGGGCCTTTGATCGCCTGACGCGTGGAGCTGTAGATGCCGCCGAAGATCACGTCGACTTGATCTTCCTGAACGAGCTTGGCGGCCTTGGCCTCCGCGACACTGTCTGTCGTCGCACTGTCCTCGAGGCACAGATCCACCTGGCGCCCCAACAAGCCGCCCTTTGCATTGATGTCGTCAATCACCATCCTGGCGACGTTTGCGTTGGCAATACCCATGAACGAGAGCGGGCCTGTTTGATCGGTGATTACGCCCACCTTGATGGACGACTCTGTCATTGCATTCTCTCCTCTCGAGAACGTGCGATTGTTGAATGCCGACGTGGGCGACATGAGAAACCCCCGCAATGGCGGGGGTCTCTCACTTGTCTAGGGCGTCGCATCGCTGTGTAGTCTGCCGGCTCGCCCACGGAGCACCCCGGCCCGCCGAAGCGCGCCGGGGAAACGCCCTAGGCGTCGTACCGGCCGACGATCTCCGCCGCCTGGGGCTTGCCCTTGTGTCCGGCCTCTTGAAGGATCGGCGGGACCTCGGGGTCGGAGACGAAGCTCTGCCAGCCCGCCGCGTCCCAGTCGAAGAGCGCCCAGACCCGGTCGTCCTCGTTGGGATCGCGGAACACGGTCGCACCCTTGGACCCGTGCTGCTTTCGCTTCTCGACGCCCTTGGTCGAAAAGATCTTCACGAAGCGATCGACGTCCTCGACCTGCGTTGTTGCCAGGATCATCTCTCTCCTCCTCTACGGTCCTCGGCGACGAGGCTCGACGCCGATGGAGAGAGGAGTGTACGGCCGGAATGTCGGGGCGGTATCGGGCGAACGCCCTATCCGGCGTGAACGAGGTCGTGCTCGAAGGCCCAGAGCGTCGCCGCGGCGCGGCTGCGGACACCGGCCTTCTGGTACACGTGCTGGACGTGGTGCCCGACGGTCTTGGCGGAGATGCCGAGACCGTTCGCGATCGCCTGGTTCGACTGTCCGAGCACGAGGGAGAGGAGGACTTCGAGCTCGCGCTGGGTGAGACCGGCGGGCCGCTCGCGCGGTCGCCTCGCAACGCGGTGCCCGGCGGCGGCGAGCACTGCATCGACAGCTTCCGGATCGAGCCGCCCCTCGTCGGCCTCGCGCGTCAACTCCGCCTCCGCCGCCGGTGCTTCGAGCGCCGGCCGGTACGGCCGCGCCTCGCGCATGGCCCCGTAGCAATCGGCGGCGGCGAGGATGCGGGCGCCCTGATCGAGCGCCGGCCCGCGCGTGCCACGGTGGTAGCCGGAGCCGTCGAGCCGCTCGTGGTGGGAGCCGGCGAGCAGCCCGATCGGGGCGAGCGTCGGCGACTGGGCGAAGGCGCGCTCCGAGAAATGAGGATGGAGCCTCACCCGCTCCCATTCCCCGAAACCGAGCGGCCCGGGCTTCTCCCAGATCGCGTTCGACACGCCGATGCGGCCGAGGTCGTGCGCGAGCGCGGCCCGGCGCACGAGCGTGACGGAAGCCGCCGGAAGACCCATCCGCCAGGCGGCGGCCTCGGCGAGCTCGGCCACTCCCGTCGAGTGCTCGCGCAGCCACGGTGACTTGAGGCCGGTGAGCGCGGCAATGGCCGTGAAAGCGGCATCGACCCGTTCGCCTGCGATCCGGACCTGCGGGAACGGCTCGGTCTCCAACGCCTGGTCCCACATCCGCGCGTCGTCCAGCTCGGCGAGGAGATCGCCGAAGTTGCGCGCGGCGAGCCCGGCGAGCCGGGGGTCGTACGCGGCGCCCGTTCGGCGCTCGACGACGGCTTGCGCCTCGGCGGGGCCCGCGGCGGAGAGGAAGAGGGAGATGTCCCGCGCCACATGCAGGAGACGCATCGGCAACGGGATCGCGTCGCCGCGGGCGTCCGGGAACCCCCTTCCGTCCCAGCGCGCGAACACGTACTGGAGTGCAGCCTGGATGCTCGAGCCGAGGTCGAGCCACCCGGCGAAGCGCTGGGCCACCTCGCACATCGTCGCGAACGCATCACGGGCCCTCGGGCCGGCGTTGGCGATCGCGTCCTCGATCATCTCGGCGCGCGCCTCGGGGCTACGGCCGACCCCGACATGGGCCCGGTAGAAAGCCAGGACCTCGGCGGGGTTGGTCGTGTCGATGAGGAAGAACGCAGCTCTGTGCCCGATGTCGTCGCCGAACAGCTGCGCCGCCTCGTGGCTGTTCGACGTGCATCCGGAGGCGTGGAGGAGCGCGACGTAGTACGTATCCGCGAGCTCCTGCGCCGTTGCTCCGGCAAGCTCGCCGAGCCGGACCGCGAGCACGGCTGTGCGCAAGGCGTGCTCGAGCGGCTGCCCGGTGCCGAGATCGGTCGCGAGCGAGAGGGCACCGACCACCTCGGCGGCGCGGATCGGCTGCTCGTCGGTGGGGAGATCTGCTGCGACTGCTCTGCGATCGGCCGCCACGTCGGGATCCTACGCACTGCCTTCTCCAGGAGGTCATCGGGAAGCGGAGCGTGCTTCCGGCCGCCGCAGCCACGCAGGTAGAGCTAGCTGCCGACATCGTCTCGGAGGGCGTAGCGGGTTGTGGCGCTTCGGGTTCGTGCGTCGAGCTTGCGATAGATCGAGCGGAGATCGGCGTCAACGGCGCGGATGCTGACGACGAGGCGCCCGCGTGCTCGCGGATCGTCTCGAACATGCCGAAGCGCTCGCCGTCGGCGCGCACGAGGCTCTTGTCGACGAGCGAACGGAGGGCGTCCAGGCTCCCGGACCGCGAGCACGCGACGGTGATGCTCCTCCCCCCTATTCCGCGCGGCCGGGCAAGACGGCGGGGGAGTTGCATAGATGCGACATTACTGCATAATACGCAGATGATCACGGCCGCGATCATCGGCGTAGCCGGCTTCTCCGGCCAGGAGACGCTCGACCGCGTGCTCGCACATCCGGAGCTCGAGCTCGTCGCGCTCGGCTCGGACTCGTTCGCCGGCGAGCCGGCGAGCGCGCTCGACCAGCGGCTCGGCCGCAACGGCGACGGCGGCCTCCCCTCGTTCGTGCCCAACGCCGAGGCGCTGGCCGCCGGCGCCGAGCTGATCTTCTGCTGCCTCGGCCACAGGGAGGCTGCCTCGCTCGATCCGCCTGCCGGTGCGGTCGTTGTCGACCTGTCCGGGGCGCACCGGCTCGCCGACCCCGCCGCCTACGCCTCCTGGTACGGCTTCGCCCACCCTGGCGGCAACGACGGTTGGTGCTACGCGCTGCCGGAGCTCGCCCCGCCTACCGGCAGGCTGATCGCAAACCCCGGCTGTTATGCGACCGCCGCCCTGCTCGCGCTCGGCCCGCTCGCCGGCGCGATCGACTCCGGCAGCGCGGTCGTCGACGCGAAGTCGGGCGTCTCCGGTGCCGGCCGCTCGCTGAAGGCGAGCCTGCACGCCGCCGCCGTGCTCGACAACGTGGCCCCGTATCGCGTCGGAGCGCACCAGCACCAACCCGAGATCGAGCAGCTGCTCGGCTTCCCCGTTTGCTTCGTACCGCACCTGATCCCGGTCCGACGCGGGCTCCTGGCCACCTGCTACGTGGACGCGACCGAGGATCTCCGGCCGCTGCTCGAGGCCGCCTACGCATCGTCGCACGTGGTCTCGGTGCTGCCCGAGGACGCCGTCCCCGACCTCGCGCGTCTCCAGGGCACCGATGCCGCCGAGATCGGCCTCTTCACCGACCGCGCGACCGGCCGCTCGATCGTGATCTGCGCGCTCGACAACCTCGGCAAGGGCGCAGCCGGCCAGGCCGTGCAGAACGCGAACCTCGCGCTCGGCCTCGACGGGACCGCCGGGTTGCGGCTCTCCGGAGTTCTCGTCTGATGGCGGTCGCCGTCGCCCGCACGGAGACCGCGACCGGTGCCGTCACCGCCGCCAAGGGTTTCGCCGCCGGTGCGGTGCACGCCGGGATCCGCCGGTCGAAGCTCGACCTCGCCGTCGTCCGCTCGACCGTCCCGGCCGTCGGCGCCGGGATGTTCACCGCCAACCAGGTTCAGGCTGCGCCCGTGCTCGTCTCGAAGGCCCACCTCGCGCAGGCCCAGCCGCAGGCGATCGTGATCAACTCCGGCGTCGCCAACGCGGCCACCGGTAGGCAGGGGGAGCTCGACGCGCTCTCGACCGCAGCCGAGACAGCTCGTCTGCTCGACCTCGAGGCCGAGCAGGTCGTCGTCCTGTCCACCGGCGTGATCGGCGCCAAGCTGCCGATGGAACGGCTGCTTGCCGGGCTCAACGACATCGAGCTTTCGCCCGAGGGCGGCGCCGAAGCTGCGGAGGCGATCCTGACCACGGACACAGCCGCGAAGGAGGCCGTTGTCTCACGCCGCGGCTTCACCGTCGGCGGGATGG
This sequence comes from uncultured Actinomycetes bacterium, assembly GCA_963803325.1. Lineage (GTDB taxonomy): Bacteria > Actinomycetota > Thermoleophilia > Gaiellales > Gaiellaceae > DATBLE01. The sequence continues at coordinate 295,367 of CAWDLU010000002.1, forward strand.
CGAAGGGCGCCGGCATGATCCACCCGCGGCTGGCGACGATGCTGGCCGTCGTCACCACCGACTATCCGCTCGCGGCGGACGACGTTCGCGGCTTCCTCAAGCGGGCCGTGAACGAGAGCTTCAACCGGATCTCGGTCGACGGCGAGTGCTCGACCAACGACGCGGTGATCCTGCTCGCGAACGGCGCGAGCGGGGTCGAGCGGACACCGGCCACCGACCGGGAGTTCTCCGCCGCGCTCTCCGAGGTCTGCGCCGATCTCTCCCGGCAGATCGTCGAGGACGGTGAGGGCGCAACGATGGTGCTCGAGATCGAGGTCTCCGGCGCTGCCACGCCCGGGGAGGCGAACGCGATCGCTCAGCGCATCGCCACCTCCCCGCTGGTCAAGACGGCGGTGTTCGGACGCGACCCGAACTGGGGGCGCATCCTCTCCGCCGCGGGCTCCGCGTTCTGCGCCGGCGGATTCGCCCAGGTGGACGTCGACCGGCTGACGCTGCGGATGAACGGTGTGCCCGTCTTCAGCCGGGGCGAGCCGACCCGAGCGGAGGTCTCGCTCGAGGGCGCCGTCTGCAAGATCGAGCTCGATCTCGGGCTCGGCACGTCGAGCGCCGGCTACCTCGCCTCGGACCTCACCTACGAATACGTGCGGATCAACGCGGAGTACAGGACGTGATTGTGCTCAAGTGCGGAGGCGCGGTCGCCGGGTCGGCCGTCGTGGAGATCCTCGCCGCGGCTGCGCACGACGACGTCGTTGTCGTCCACGGCGGCGGGCCGCAGATCTCGGCCGCGCTCGAGGCAAGAGGACTCGACGTCGCCTTCTATCGGGGCCGCCGGATCACCTGCGAGGCCGCGATCGGCGTTGTCCGGGACACGCTCCTCGCCGTCAACGCCCGGCTCTGCACTGCGATCGGCCCTCGCGCGATCGGGCTCTCGGGCGACGAGATCGGGCTCCTCGCCCTCCGCGTTTCCGAGCTCGGCCTCGTCGGCGACCCGCTGGCCAGCCGTCCGCAGGCGATTCTCGACGCGCTCTCCGCGGGTCGGATTCCGGTTGTTGCGCCGCTCGCCGAAGGACCGCTGAACGTGAATGCCGATGAGGCTGCGGCGGCGCTCGCCGTCGGCCTCGGCGCCGAACGTCTTGCGTTCCTGACGGACGTTCCCGGTGTGCTGCACGACGGCGTGCTCGCGTCCATCCAGGCCGACCACGCCGACCGGCTGCTCGACGACGGGACGTTCGAGGGCGGCATCGTCCCTAAGCTGCGGGCGGCGGTCCAGGCGGCGCGCGGCGGCGTCCACACCGAGATCGGCGCGACCCTGGTGACGGCATGACGGTCCTCGCGCATGCGTCCGTGCTCCCAACGTACGGTCGTGCCGATGTCACCTTCGTCGAGGGCGAGGGCGCGTGGCTGACCGCCTCGGAAGGTCGCCGCTATCTCGACTTCGCCGCCGGGATCGCGGTCGTCGGGCTCGGGCACTGCCACCCCGCGCCGCTTGCCGCCGCGCAGGCGCAGCTCGAGCGCCTCTGGCACGTCTCGAACCTGTACTGGACGGAGCCGATGGCGGCGCTCGCGGGGCTGCTCTCCGAGCGGTTCGCCGGGGCCGAGGCGTTCTTCTGCAACTCCGGTGCCGAAGCGATCGAGGCGGCAATCAAGTATGCGCGCAAGGCGACCGGAAAGCCCGGGATCGTGGCGCTCGAAGGCTCGTTCCACGGCCGCACGTTCGGTGCGCTGTCGGCCACCGGGCAGCCCGCAAAACGCCGGGCGTTCGAGCCGCTCGTCCCCGGCGTCACGTTTGCGCAGCTCAACGACGTCGCCTCGCTCGAGGCCGCAGTGGGCTCCGACACCGGCCTGATCCTGCTCGAGCCGGTCCAGGGCGAGGGCGGCGTCAATCCCGCCAGTCCGGACTTTCTCGCGGCCGCCGCGGACCTCGCAGCCGAGCACGGAGCGCTCCTCTGCTTCGACGAGGTGCAGACCGGCGTTGGTCGCACCGGCACGTTCTTCGCGTTCGAGCAGCTCGGCGTGCGGCCACACCTAGTCACGCTGGCCAAGGGCCTCGCGAACGGGCTGCCGATCGGCGCGCTGCTCGCCGCCGACGAAGCACCGCGCGGATTCGCTCCCGGCGACCATGCATCGACCTTTGGCGGCAACCCGGTCGCGTGCGCGGCCGCCTGCTCGGTGGTCGAGGCTGTCGACGAAGAGCTGCTCGCGAACGTCCAGGCGCGCAGCGCGCAACTGGCGGAAGCCCTGCCTGTGCGCGGCGCCGGCCTCCTGCTCGGGCTCGACGTCGGTCGCTCCGCTGCATCGATCGTCGAGGCGTGCCTCGACGCGGGATTGCTCGTCACTTCGGCCGGAGAGACGACTGTGCGTCTCTCGCCCCCGCTGGTCGTCACAGCCGGCGAGGTCGCCCAAGCGATCTCGATCCTCCAGGAGGTTCTCGCATGACCGCCCACCGCCGTGAGCGCCAGGGCGCGATCCTGCGTCTGATCCGCGAGCGTCAGATCTCGACCCAGTCGGAGCTCGCTGACGCGCTGCGCGAGGCCGGCCACGAAGTCGTGCAGACCACCGTCTCCCGCGACATCTCGGAGCTGGGGCTGGTCAAGGTGCGCGCGGCGAACGGCCGCCTGGCCTACGCGCCCGCGGGCGCGGCCGACCTCGATCGCCTGCGCGAGCTCGAGTCCGCATTCAGGCGCTGGGCGATGTCGATCGAGTCGAACGATCAGCTCGTCGTCGTCTTCACGCCGCGCGGCTTCGCGGCCGCGCTGGCCGAGGCGATCGACGAATCCCGCCATCCGCATGTCCTCGCCACGGTGGCGGGCGACAACACGATCCTCGTCGTGCCGGCCGCGGGCGTCAGCGCCCAGAGCCTGCGCGAGGAGCTGAGCAGACACCTCTTGGAAGGAGTGGCATGAAGACAGCCGTTCTCGCGTACTCGGGCGGGCTGGACACCACCTGCATCATCGCCTGGCTGAAGGAGGACTACGGCTACGACGAGGTGATCGCCGTGCTCTGCGACGTCGGGCAGGAGTTCGACCTCGAGCAGGCCCAGACGCGCGGGTACGCCGCCGGCGCCGACGACGTCGCGCTCGTCGACCGTCGCGAGGCGTTCGCCGCCGCGCAGGTCGCGAAGGCGCTGAAGGCGAACGCGCTCTACGAGGGCAAGTACCCGCTCGTCTCCGCACTCTCACGACCCGTGATCGCCCAGGCCGTCGCCGAGCTCGCGTTGGAGCTGGGCGCAGAGGCTGCCGTGCACGGCTGCACCGGCAAGGGCAACGACCAGCTCCGCTTCGAGCTCGCGTTCCGCGCGAATTACCCCGGCGTACGCGTGATCGCCCCGCTCCGCGACAGGGTGTGGACACGCGACGAGGAAATCGCTTACGCGCTCGAGCGCGGGATCCCGATCACGGTCACTGCAAGCTCGCCGTTCTCGGTCGACGAGAATCTGTTCGGCCGCTCGATCGAGGCCGGGATTCTCGAGGACCCTTGGGAAGCGCCTCCCGAGGAAGCTTTCCGGCTGACCGCCGACCCGGACGGTGCACCGCTTCCGCAAGAGGTCGTGATCGGCTTCGACGCCGGGCTGCCGGTCTCGCTCGACGGCGAGGAGCTGCCGCTGCACGAGCTGATCTCCGTTCTGAACCAGCAGGCGGGCGCGTTCGGGATCGGCCGGATCGACATGATCGAGAACCGCGCGATCGGGATCAAGAGCCGCGAGCTGTACGAGGCTCCGGCAGCGATGACGCTGATCGCCGCCCATCGTGCGCTCGAGGACATGGTGCTGACGAAGGCCGAGCTCGAGACCAAGCGCTGGGTCGAAGACCGCTGGGCCCGCACCGTCTACGACGGCCTCTGGTTCTCGCCCGTACGCGAGGCGCTGGACGCGTTCGTCGACGCGACCCAAGGGCTCGTCACCGGCGAGGTGCGGGTCGAGCTGCGTCCCGCGGCGGCGATCGTCAACGGGCGCCGCTCCGAGCACGCGTTGTACGCCGAGACGCTCGCGTCGTACGCGGCCGGTGAGACGTTCCCGCACGAGGCGGCCGCGGGTTTCATCGAGATCTCGGCGCTCGAGATCGAGCTGGCTGCGGCGCGCGCGCGGAGGTTGGTGCGAGCATGAGGCGGGCTCGGAAGGTGGCGGTCGGATGACCCTGTGGGCCGGCCGGGTCGAGGTCCGCCTCGCCCCGGAGGTCTGGGCGTTCCTTCGCGCTCACGACGCGGAGCTGCTGCCCTACGACTGCGAGGGCACCCGACGCCACGCCGATCGGCTGCACGCGGCCGGCCTGCTCACCGGTGAGGAGCACGCCGAGGCGGTCACCGCGCTCACGGCTATCGCTCAGGGCGGCTATGCCGACCTGAGCGACTCCGAGGACGTGCACTCGGCGATCGAGCGGTTGCTCGGCGAGGTGGGGCGGAAGATCCACGCAGGCCGCTCGCGCAACGACCAGGTCGTTGCGGCGATGCGGCTGTACGTCGAGGACGCCTGCGCCGAGGCCCTGGAGTCGATTGCCGCGTTCGCCCTGGCCGTGCTCGACGTCGCCGAAGCCGATGCTGACGCGGTCATGCCCGGTTACACGCACCTCCAGCGTGCCCAGCCGGTCACGCTCGGCCATCACCTGCTCGCGTGGGCGGAGATGCTCGACCGCGACCGAGCGCGGTTTCGCTTCGCCGCCGAGCAGGCGGCGGAGAGTCCACTCGGCGCGGGCGCGCTCGCCGGATCGACACTGCCGCTTCCGACCCCTCCGGGTGCGATGCGCAACTCGCTCGACGCCGTCGCCGACCGCGACTTCGCGCTCGACTACCTGTACGCGGCGACGGTGCTGTTCGTTCACCTGTCGCGGATCGGCGAGGAGATCGTCCTCTGGTCGTCGTCCGAGTTCGGCTTCGCCCGGCTGCCTGAATCGGCAGCGACCGGCTCGTCGATGATGCCTCAGAAGCTGAACCCCGACGTCGCCGAGCTCTCCCGCGGGAAAGCCGGGACAGCAATCGGCCGGCTGACGGGCCTGCTGGCGACGGTGAAGGGCCTCCCGCTCGCGTACAACCGCGACCTTCAGGAGGACAAGCGCCCGGTCTTCGACGCCCGCCGCGACGTGCGGGAAGCGCTGGCCGCGCTGGCGGCGCTCATCGCCGGGCTGGAGTTCGACCGCGACCGTCTTGCGGCCGCCGCCTCCGATCCGCTCCTGCTGGCGACGGACGTCGCGGAAGCGCTGGTCGCCGAGGGCGTTCCGTTCCGCGACGCGCACGAGCGAGTGGCGGAGTCGGTGCGGGACGGAACGTTCGACCCCGACACGACCGAGGCGGAGAGCGTCGGTGCCCGTCTGGGCGACGTTCCCGCCGCGATTGCCGCAGCGCGGGAACTCTTCAGCAGGACTTCCTCATCCTGACCGCCGGCACTGATGTGTGTCGACTGTGAGCCAAGTCGGTTTCGATCCGGCGGGCACGCTCTTCGCTCGGCGTATTGTCAGTGAGATGCTCGGGCGAGCAACCTGCGTAGCAGTTCTGCTACGGTACGCCGGTGGAGCGCATTCCCCAGCGAGATCTGCGCAACGACGTCTCGGCCGTCCTGCGCCGGGTCATGGCCGGTGAGCGCCTGCGCGTGACGGTCGCCGGACGCGACGCAGCCGACCTCGTGCCGGTTCAGGACCCGCCCTTCTGGACGAGTGGCGAGCGTGCATGGGGCATGATCATGGATGCCCAGGCCGACCCCGGTCTCGCGGCCGAACTGGCAGAGGCATTCCCGGATTCGACGGACGACATCTAGCGCCGTGCGCGCGGTGCTTGACACCTCGGTCTTCATCGCGAGCGAGCAAGGCCGCCCGGTCGGGCAGCCGCCCGCCGAGATCGCCGTCAGCGTCGTCACGATCTCCGAGCTCCGCTACGGCGTCCTCGCCACCGACGACCTTGCCGAACGTTCGCGTCGACTGAGGACACTCGAATCAGCCCGTCGCGTCGGCACGCCGTTGCCGATCGACGAGCCAGTCGCCGACGAACTGGCACGCCTGCGCGCAGCGCTCAAGGCTGCCGGTCGGAAGATGAACGTGATGGACGCATGGATCGCGGCGACGGCGATGCGACACAAGGTGGCGGTGTGCACGCAAGACGCTGACTTCGACGCAGCGCAAGATGAGGGCCTGCTCGAGGTCGTCCGGGTCTAGAAGACCGCCGCCGATTCAGTCCCCTGCGGGCCAGTGCTCGACGTTGAGCTCGCCCATTGGAAAGTGCTTCGGGTTGCCGGTCGCAAGTCGGCCGCCGATCGACAGTGCGGCGGCCGCGACCAGGCAGTCGGCCTGGGAGAGCGTCCGGCCGCGGGCCGCGAAGTCCCTTCTCCAGAGGCCGGCCCGCCAGCCCTCCTCCGGCCCGAGCGGCACGTTCCGGATGCCGGTGACGAGGCTCTGAGCAGCCCCGTGCTCGTCTGGGCGCAGGCCGCGTGCGACCTCCTCGATGTTCACGGCGCACGCGTAGGGGTCGTCGCCTGCCTCTCGTAACGAGCGCAGGCTCGCCACCGCTCTCGCTCGGCCGCGCAGGAGATCGATCAGGACCGTGGTGTCGAGGAGGATCGCACCCACTAGCCGACGCGGCGCGCGTCCTCGTTCCGCTGTGCTGCGACCCATGCGGCCGGGTCCGCGTCCCAGTCGTGGCCGTCATCGGAGATCGATCCGAGGGACGAGACGATCAGATCCCAGCGGCGCTCGTCCTCGAGCGCACGCTTGACGGCCCGCGAGATGAACGCGGTCCGCCGGCGGGGCCCCACCCGCCGGTCGAGCTCTGCAACGGTAGCGTCGTCGAGCACAATGTGCACCCGCATGTGCTTAAGTTAGCACACTATCCACCGCCTCGGCGAGCGTGAACCGCCCCGACCAGAGCGCGCTTCCGACGACGGCCCCCTCGCAGCCGAGATCGCGGAGGCTCCCGAGGTCAGCGAGCGATGCGATCCCGCCCGCGGCCAGCGCCGGCAAACCCGCTTCGAGCACCTCGGCGAGCAGCGGCAGATCCGGCCCGGCCAGGGAGCCGTCCCGGCGGGTGCTGGTGACGAGCAGCCGCCGGACTCCGGCCGCGGCGCAGCGCCTGGCCAGCTCTGACGCCGCCAGCTCGCCCGCGGTCGTCCAGCCGTCGGCGACGACGCGCCCGTCCCGCGCATCGATCGCAACGACGAGCCGCTCGCCGAACCGGGTGGTCAGCGACTCCACCGCGGTGAGGGCGGCTGTGCCGACGATCACGCGCGTGGCGCCGGCCGCGAGCGCCGCCTCCATTGCCTCGGGGTCGCGGAGGCCGCCGCCGATCTGGAGCGGGACGCCGGCGCCGACGAGTCGCTCGATCACGCCTGGGGTCGGCCGGCCCGAGAACGCGCCGTCCAGATCGACCACGTGCAGCCAGGTTGCGCCCTCCGCGGCGAATCGCGCTGCCGCCTCGCCCGGGTTGCCGCCCTCGATCGTGACGTGCTCGCGCCGCCCCTCTGAGAGCCGGACGCAGCGCCCCTCGAGGACGTCGATTGCCGGGATGACGGCGAACGCTGACATGATGACGCATTAGCATGCTAGCATGAGAACATGAGCGCGTCCGCGACGGAACCGCGACATGTCATCGAGGAGGTCTCGGGCCTCGACGAGCTTGCCGACGCTCTGCTCACGATGCGTACCCGCGACGAGGCGAGGCGTTTCCTGCGCGATCTCTGCACGGTCGGGGAGCTCGAAGCACTGGCGCACCGCTGGCAGATCGTCCGCCTGCTCGAGCAGCGCGTTCCGTACCTCGAGATCGCCGGCCGAGTTCACACGAGCACGGCGACGGTCACGCGAGTGGCTCAGTGGCTGCGTCACGGCGCAGGCGGGTACGCGCTCGCCCTCGCGCGCGCCAAGCGCTAGGGGAGCGTCGTGAGCGCAGGGGCCGACGGACGGCTGCTCGTCGCTGTCCCCTCGAAGGGACGGATGGCACCGCCGGCGCTCGAGCTGCTCGCCGCGGCCGGCCTCCGCTTCGAGGCTGGGGACCGCGCTTTGCACGTCCCCTGTCAGAATGCGCCCGTCGACCTTCTCCTGGTCCGCCCGCACGACATTCCCGAGTACGTGCAGGACGAGGTCGTCCATGTCGGGATCACCGGCGCGAACCTCGTCGTCGAAGCAGGCGCTGACGTTGCTCGGCTGGCCGACCTCGGCTTCGCGCGCTGCACCCTGGAGGCGGCCGTCCCGAACGACTCGCCGCAGCAGGCGCTCGCCGACCTCGCGGGCGTGCGGGTCGCGACCGCCTATCCGGTCTCCACCGGGGCTGCCCTTACCGAGCTGGGTGTCGAGGCCGAGCTGGTCACCGTGTCCGGGTCGGTCGAGGCCGCGCCGCGTCTGGGGCTCTCGGACGCGGTCGTCGACCTCGTCTCGACCGGCTCGACCGCGAGCGTCAACGGCCTCCGGCGGATCGGGCGATTGCTTTCGTCCGAGGCCGTGTTGATCGCGAGCCGGCAGGCGCTCGATGAGCGCCGCGAGCTCGTCGAGCGGCTCGAGCTGATGATCCGCGGCGTCGTCGCCGCACGCGGGCAGCGCTACGTGATGCTGAATGCGTCCGAGAACGACCTGCCTGCGATCCGCGAGCTACTGCCCGGAATGGGGGCGCCGTCGGTGCTCCCGCTGGCCGAGCCCGGTCAGATCGCGGTCCACGCGGCGGTCGGCGCCGACGAGATCTGGGACCTTCTGCCCCCGCTGAAGGCTGCGGGTGCGTCTTCGATCCTCGTCGTTCCCGTCGAGAGGCTCGTTCCGTGAGGCTGCTTGCGCTTGAGGACGTCCTCCCGCGGGTCGCGGAGATCGTCTCCGACGTTCGAGAACGAGGTGACGAGGCACTGCTCGACTGGACCGAGCAGCTGGACGGCGAGCGTCCCGCAGCGATCCGGGTACCCGCCGGCGAGCTGGCGGCGGCCGAGCTGGACGAGCGATCTCTGCGCGCAATCCGCGCGCTCTCCGCCGCGGTCGAGGCATTCCACGCGCCGCAGCGCCCGCCCGACACGACCGTCTCGCCTCTGCCCGGCGTTGTCGCCGAGCGCCGGTTCCTGCCCCTCGACTCGGCCGGGATCTACGTGCCCGGCGGTCGCGCGCCGCTCGCGTCGTCGCTCGTGATGACCGTCGTGCCGGCGCGGGTCGCGGGCGTCCGGCGGATCGCCGTCGCCACCCCCCGCCCCCAGCCGGCCGTGCTTGCGACCGCGCGCGAGCTGGGGATCGACGAGATCTATGCCGTCGGCGGAGCGCAGGCGATCGCCGCGCTGGCCTACGGAACGGAGAGCGTGCCGCCGGTCGACAAGATCGTCGGCCCGGGCAACCGTTGGGTGACGGCCGCGAAGCTGCTCGTCTCGAGCCGTGTCGCGATCGACCTGCCTGCCGGTCCGAGCGAGGTGCTGGTCGTTGCCGACGAGACCGCCGACGCCCGAGTCTGCGCGGCCGACCTGCTCGCCCAGGCCGAGCACGGGCCCGACAGCGAGGCGATCCTGGTCACGACGAGCGCGGCGCTCGCCGGCGAGGTGGCCGGTCTCTGCGACGGGCGGATCTCGGTCGAGGTGGTCGATTCGCTTGCGCGGGCGATCGCCCGCGCGAACGAGTACGCGCCCGAGCACCTGGAGCTGCTGGTCGCCGACCCGGAGGCGGCGGCCGCAGGCGTCGTCAACGCCGGCTCGGTGTTCCTCGGCACGACCGCTGTGCTCGGCGACTACGCGGCGGGCGCCAATCACGTCCTCCCGACCGGTGGCCTGGCGCGCGGCGCCGGCGGCCTCGGGCTGGAGGCTTTCCTGAAGCCGGTCCAGTACGTGCGAGCCACGCCGGCCGGCCTCGCCGCTGCAAGTGAGACGGTGGAAGCACTGGCCGCGCTGGAGGGCCTTCCCCTCCACGCCGCCTCGGTGACGGCCCGAGCATGACTACGACCGGCCCGTCAGCGGTTGTAACAGTCTGTTGCTTGAGTTCAAGAGGCGCTGCCAGAACTGCTGCAAGCGGCGGCGCTCGAGCGCGTTTCGTCTCTTGTAACAGTCTGTTACTTGGGGCAACGGGTCGATGAGCGTCCGTCCGCTTCCCGAGGGGTTCGAGCCCTACGTCTGGGCCTCGACTGTGGAGGAGGTCGCCGCGCGGCGAGGGCTCCGCCCGGCCGAGGTGATCCGCTTCGACGCGAACGTTCCGACCCTGCCCGGAGTGCCGCAGGTGCCGCTCGGCGAGAGCTTCGCGCGTCTGAACGAGTATCCGGAGGGCACCTATCGCGAGCTGCGCGAAGCCGCGGCCGCGTACACGGGGGTCTCATCCGACCAGGTCGTTGTCGGCGCGGGCGCGGACGGGCTGATCGGACTGGCCGCGCGGACGTTCCTCGGCCCCGGCCGCCGGGCGTACGTCAAGTGGCCTACCTACCCCCTCTACGCGATCGCGGGTGGCGTCGAGGGTGCGACCATCGTCGACGAACCCTCAGCGGCTGATCTCGTCTGGGTCTGCAACCCGAACAACCCCACGGGCGAGCTCGTCGAGCCGGACGAGATCGCAGCGCTCGCCCGCTCCGTTCCGAACGCTGCCGTCGTCGTCGACGAGGCGTACTTCGAGTACGGCGGCAAGAGCGTCGTACCGCTGATCGCCGAGGCGCCCAACCTGATCGCGCTGCGGACGCTCTCAAAGGCCTTCGGTCTGGCTGCGCTCCGGGTCGGCTACGCAATCGCCTCGCGCGAGCTGGCGGGCGAGCTCGACCGCCGCCGCGACCCCGCCTCGGTTGCCGCTCCGGCTGCGCGGATCTGCGCTGCGGCGCTGCGCGACCCGCGGCTCGACGTCGAGCAGACGGTCGCCGAGCGAGAGCGCATGCGCGTGGCCCTCGCAGCGGCCGGCCACGCCTGCCCGCCGTCGTTCGCGAACTTCGTTCTCGTCAGACTCGAGAACGCCGCGGCGCTCGCCGACCGGCTGGAAGCCGACGGCCTCGTCGTGCGTCGCTTCACCGACGCGATCCGGATTACCGTCCGGTTGCCCGCCGAGAACGATCGGATCCTCGCAGCGCTCGGAGCGCCGCTCTCGGTCTCGGCCGCCCGCTCGGCGCTCGTCGTCCGAACGACGGCCGAGACGGCGCTGCGGATCTCGCTTGATCTCGACGGCAGGGGTCGTGTGCGTGCAGCAAGCGGGATCGGCTTCCTCGACCACCTGCTCGCCCAGCTCGGATTCCACGGCGGCTTCGATCTCGAGGTGGTCGCCGGTGGCGATCTCGGCGTCGACGAGCATCACACGGTCGAAGACGTGCTCGCTGCGCTCGGCGACGCGCTCGGGCAGGCGCTCGACGGGCGTGAGGGCGTGACGCGCTACGGCTCCTCGACGGTGCCGATGGACGAGGCGCGCGCGACCGCCACCGTCGATCTCGTCCGCCGTCCCCACGCGGAGATCGACCTCGCATTCGGCGGCGACCGCGTGGGCGGGCTGGCGGTGACGCTGCTTCCGCACGCGCTCAAGCGATTCGCGATGCAGGCAGGGCTGACGCTGCACGTCGAGGCGAGCGGCACCGACGACCATCATGTCGCCGAGGCCGCCTTCAAGGCCCTCGGCCGCGCTCTCCGAGAAGCCTGTGCACGGAACGGTGGCGGCGGCTCGACGAAGGGATCGCTGTGAAGGTCGTGCTCGTCGACTATGGAGCGGGCAACCTGCGCAGTGTCTGCTCGGGCTTCGAGCGTGTCGGCGCCGAGCCGGCCGTCACGGCCGACCCCGACGTCGTCCGCGAGGCGCAGCTGGCCGTGATCGCGGGCGTCGGAAACGCCGAGGCTGCCGCACGCGCGCTCGAGGCGCGAGGGCTTGCTCGCCCGCTGCGCGAACGCGTCGAGGCCGGCCTGCCCGTGCTCGGGATCTGTCTGGGCATGCAGCTGCTCTTCGAGGAGAGCGAGGAGGGCGGCCGTGGTCTTGGCGTTCTGCCCGGCCGCGTCGAGCGGCTTCGGGCGGCACTCGTTCCGCACATGGGCTGGAACACGCTCCGGCTGACGAGACCGACCGCGCTGCTGGACGGGCTCGATGCCGAAGACGTCTACTTCGCCCACTCGTACGCCTGCCTGCCCGAGAACGGCGCCGACGTCGCCGAGGTCGACCACGACGGCCGGGTCGTGGCGGCGGTCGAGAGCGGCGCCGTAGCGGGCGTCCAGTTTCACCCCGAACGAAGCGGCCCTGCCGGGTCGCGTGTGCTCCGGAACGCGGTCGCGTGGTCAAGAAGCGGGTGATCCCGTGCCTGGACGTTGCCGGTGGGCGCGTCGTCAAGGGCATCCGCTTCGAGGGGCTGCGCGAGGTGGGCGACCCCGTCGAGCTCGCCGCCCGATACTCCGAGCTCGGAGCGGACGAGCTCGTCTTCCTCGACGTCACCGCCACCATCGAAGGCCGCCGCCCCCTGGTCGAGCTGGTCGAGCGGGCTGCCGCCGAGCTCGAGATCCCGTTCACGGTCGGCGGCGGAGTGACCGGGCCCGAGGACGCGCGCCGGCTGCTTCGCGCCGGAGCGGACAAGGTCGCGGTCAACAAGGCAGCCGTCGACGATCCGGTGCTCCTGACCGAGCTGGCCGCCGAGTTCGGCGCCCAGGCGGTCGTCTGCGCGATCGACGCGCGCGGGGGCGAGGTGGTCACCCACGGTGGGCGTACCCCGCGCGGGCGTGAGGTGGCTGCCTGGGCGGAGGAGGCGGTCGAGCGCGGAGCGGGCGAGATCCTGCTCACGTCGATCGATGCGGACGGGACGCGCGCGGGCTACGACCTCGAGCTGACCTCGGCCGTTGCGACCCGCGTCACGGTGCCGGTGATCGCCTCCGGCGGGGCAGGCGGTGCGGAGCACCTCGCTGCCGCGTTCGAGGCCGGCGCGGAGGCAGCTCTGATCGCGTCGATCGTCCACGAGCGGCCCGAGCGGCTGCCGGAGCTGAAAAGGGAGCTGAAGGAGGCCGGATGGCCGACCAGGACATGACCGGGGTCAGACCCCTGACATGGCCGAAACTGACACCGGCGATCGTGCAGGACGCCGACGACGGCCGCGTCTTGATGCTCGCCTGGATGGACGACGAGGCGCTGTGCCGCACGCGTGAGACGGGCGAGGCCTGGTTCTGGAGTCGCTCGCGCCGGTCGCTGTGGCGGAAGGGCGAGACGTCGGGCAACACGCTCGAGGTCGTCGAGCTGCACGACGACTGCGACGGCGACGCGATCCTGCTGCGCGTCCTTCCGGCTGGGCCGGTCTGCCACACCGGGTCGCTCTCCTGCTTCGCTCCCTGGCTCTGGCGGCGCGTGGCCGAGCGCGCGAAGGAGCGGCCCCGGGGCTCCTATGTCTCGCGGCTGCTCGACGACGGCGTCTCCGCCTGCGCGCGCAAGGTCGGCGAGGAAGGGGTGGAGACCGCTCTCGCCGGCGCAGGCGAGAGCGACGAGCGCCTGGTCGAGGAGCTCGCCGACCTCTGGTTCCACAGCTACGTCCTGCTCGCCGCCCGTGGACTCGACCCCGCAGCGGTCGAGGACGAACTGCGCCGCCGCGCTCGGTAAAGCGAGGGCGCGGGACGGACGCCGCACGTTCCGCCCGCGCCCTCGCGAAACCTACTACCCCGACGCGTCCGGGAGCGGTCGAGGAACGGCAATCGCCGGCTCCCGGTGTGTGTGCGCGCCGAGGTGGGCGTGGGCCTCCGTCCCGTAGCCGCCGGGAACGGGGATGTAGAACTCGGGGTATCCCCACATCCCGTGCTCGTGCACGTCGAGCCCGCCGGTCTCGACCTCCTCGTCGACGCGGATGCCCCAGGTCTTCTTCAGGACGAAGAGGATCAGGAACGACGCCCCGAACGTGAAGCCGCCGACGGCCACCAGGCCGAGCGCCTGGACGCCCAACTGGTGGGCTCCGCCGCCGTAGAACAGCCCCGCCGATCCTGTGGCGAGGCTCTTCGCCTGCGACGGGAGCGTGAGGAAGCCGAGCGAAATCGTTCCCCAGACTCCGGCCATGCCGTGAGCCGCGATCGCGCCGATCGGATCGTCGATCCCGATCCGCTCGACGGCGAGCACGCCGAAGACGACGATTACGCCGGCGACGAACCCGACCACCAGCGCCGCCCACGGTGCGACGAACGCGCACGCGGCCGTGATCGCAACCAGGGCGGCGATCGCGCCGTTCAGCATCATCGAGATATCCGGCTTCTTGATCACGAGCCATGACGTCACGATCGCCCCGAGGACGCCGGCCGCCGCGGCGATGTTCGTGTTCAGCGCCACGTACGCGAAGAAGCCCAGCCCGCCGAAGTCGACCCCGAGCGTCGATCCGGGGTTGAACCCGAACCAGCCGAACCAGAGGATGATCACGCCGAGGGTCGTGTAGGCCATGTTGTGACCCGGGATCGCGTTCGGCTTGCCGTCGGGCCCGTACTTGCCGATGCGCGGCCCGAGGAGCAGCGCCCCCGCGAGCCCTGCCAGCGCGCCCTGGTAATGGACGACGGTCGAACCGGCGAAGTCCTGCATTCCCTTCGCGAACAGCCATCCGTCCGGAGACCAGATCCAGTGCGACACGATCGAGTACACGAGCGTGAACAGGACTCCGAAGACGATGTAGACGTAGAGCTTCGTCCGCTCGGCCATCGCGCCCCAGACGATCGCGAGCGAAACCCCGCAGAACACGACCTCGAACAGGTAGCCGGCCGCGCCCGGAATCTCCCCGAACCACGAGAACGGTGCCTTGCCGATCGTCATCAACTCGTCGACGCTCGGGATGAACCCCGACCCTCCGACGAAGCCGCCCCCTCCGTCCCCGAAGGCGATGCCGAAGCCGACGAGGTAGTAGACGACTGAGGCGATCGCAAAGATGAGGACGTTCTTGGCCGCGATGTGGCCGACGTTCTTCATCCGCGTCAGTCCTGCTTCGAGGAATGCGAAGCCGGCCTGCATGAACATCACGAGCACTGCGGCGACGACGACCCAGATCGTGCTCGCGGCGAACAGCAAGTCCTTGTTGGTCATTGGGCGACCTCCGCTTCCTCCAGCGCCTTGCCGGTTCGGTTGTGGGTGACGTCCGCGATCGGGCTCGTCCACACGATCCCGTCACCCGACTCGTTGCCGCTGCGCGCAGCGTCGGTGATCGCGCTCACGATTGCCTGCGCCTTCGAGGCGTCGGTCACGAATACCAGCAGGGCCTTCGGCAGGAAACGCGACTCGAAGACACGCCCCCGGTACTCGTGGGTGATCCCGCGCTGGCGGCCGTGGCCGACTGCCTCGATCACCGTCACGCCCACATGGCCGGTTGCATCCTCGACCGCGTCGATCACGGTCTCGATCCGCTCCCGGATCACGACCGCCTCTATCTTCACGAGTGTCATGCTTTGCTCCCTTCCGCGTCAGCGAAGAAGGAGAGGGCCCGTGGGGGAACCATGGGTTCCTCCGCGTTATTTCTCCTTTCCAGTAGAACGGTGTCCCGCCAGGCCCCGTCGAGGCGGGCGATGCGCTCGCGTCTGCCGACGACCCGAAATCCGCAGCGGCGGTGCAGCGCGACGCTCGCCGCGTTCTCGGGGAAGATCGACGTCTGGATCGTCCAGATGCCCGCCTCGCCGGCGCGCGAGACAAGCTCGCCGAGCAGCGCCGTGCCGACCCCTTGCCCGCGAGCCTGCTCGGAGACGTACACGCTCTCCTCGGCGACGCCCGAGTAACACGCGCGCCTGGAAGTCGGCGAGAGCGCGGCCCAGCCGACGATCTCGCCGTCGTGTTCGGCGACGAGCCGGAGCCCCTCGAGGTGAGCGGCGTCCCACTCGTCCCACGACGGAGCTTCGGTGTCGAAGGTTGCCTGCTTCGTGGCGATCCCCTCTTCGAAGATCGCCCGCACCGCGGGCCAGTCGCTCCGTTCCATTGCTCTCATCTCCATCCCGTTTGGACCACAAAAAAAGCCCCAGGACCTCTGCGAGTCCTGAGGCGGCCCAGGACTCCCCAAAATCCTGAGGCGACGTTGCCTCCTGCGACACCGTCGGCGGCGACGCTCCTCCACCATAGAGAAGCGGGCACGCGAGGTCAAATTAGCTCATGTCTACGGGCTCGGCCAGGAGGATGATTCCCCTTGTGGAGA
The DNA here is from genome assembly GCA_963803325.1 of uncultured Actinomycetes bacterium. Lineage (GTDB taxonomy): Bacteria > Actinomycetota > Thermoleophilia > Gaiellales > Gaiellaceae > DATBLE01. The sequence continues at coordinate 311,360 of CAWDLU010000002.1, forward strand.
GGCATATGGGGCGGGAAGGAGAAACGATGCCCAAGCTGATGAAGGCCGTGACGGTGAAGAGGCCGGTGCACGAGGTCTTCGAGTACCTGGACGAGCCGACGCACCTGCCGGAGATCTGGCCGAGCCTCTTCGAGGTCAAGGCCGTGGAGATCAAGCCGGATATCCGTCGCTTCGAGTGGCTCTACAACTTTGCCGGCAAGCGGTTCGCCGGCAAGACGGAGACAATCGAGCATGTCCTCGACAAGAAGATCGTCGAGAAGGCGCACGGCGAGATCGAGAGCACGTTCACCTGGAAGTTCCAGGGCGAGAACGGCTTCACGAAGATCGACTTCGAGGCCGACTACAAGCTGCCGGCTGGGCTCGACGCGAAGTTCGAGCGCTTCATGATCAAGCGGAACGACATGGAGGCCGATCTGGTGCTCGAGAGCCTGAAGGCGAGGCTCGAGGTCTGACCCCCCTACGACCGGGCGGCGGGAGCGTAGGCTCCCGCCGCTTCGGTCGATTCATCTCCCTGCTCTGGCGTTCGCCCGTGACGGCTGGTAGCGTTTCGCGCCAGCATGCTCGCCAAGGGTTGACATAGCGGCACGTGTTCGCGGCCTCCGCCGCGCCGTGCCACTGCGTTCGTCGTCGTCGCCCCTCGATTCAGGAGCATGCATGTCTGCCGTTGAAGTAACCAACCTGCGCAAGGAGTTCGTCCGCAAGGACGGCCGAAAGCGCACCAAGGTCGCCGCGCTCCGCGGCGTGACGTTCGCGATCGCGCGCGGGGGGTGCATCGCCATCCTCGGTCAGAACGGCTCCGGCAAGTCGACGCTCGTGCGCCTGCTCTCGACGCTGCTCTTGCCGGACGGCGGCACGGCGCGGATCTTCGGCCACGACATCTCCGAGACCCGAGCGGTCCGGCTGCTGGTCAACCGAGTGTCGGTCGAGGCGTCGTTCTTCAAGAAGATGTCCGCGACCGAGAACCTCGCCTACGCGGCGCGGTTCTACGGGCTGACCCCGCGTGAGACCAAGGCACGGATTCCGGAGATCCTCGACCGGGTCGGCTTTCCGGTCTCACGCCGGTCGCACGCGATGGAGAACCTCTCCCGTGGCACGCAGCAGAAGGTCGCGCTCGCGCGCGCCCTGCTCACCTCGCCGGTCCTGCTCCTGCTCGACGAGCCGACCACCGGCCTCGATCCGCGCTCCAAGCTCGAGGTGCAGGACTTCATCCGCGAGGTCCGCCGGATCCACGACACGACGATCCTGCTCTGCACGCACGACCTCGCCGAGGCCGAGATCCTCGCCGAGCGGATCGGGATCCTCGACGACGGCGAGCTTCTCTGCCTCGAGCCGGCCGGCGAGATCAAGGAGCGCTACGGGGTCGAGACGCTGGAGGAGGCGTTCTTCGCCGCGACCGGCAAGACCTTCGAGGACGAGCGCGCAGAAGAGGAAGAGGCGGTGACCGCTCCATGACCGCCGCGGCCGCACGGGTCCGGCATGAGCTGATCGGACTGCTCGGGGTGGTCGAGCGGAACTGGTACCTGGTCAAGCGCTACGCCCTGTGGGAGCTGGCGTTCTTCGTCTGGACGATCGCCAACACGCTCTCGATCGTCTTCATCTCGAAGGCGGCCGGCCTCTCGGAGTCGGCAGAGACCCGGCTGACCACCGTTCTTCTCATCGGGGCGGTGATCTGGGCCTACCTCGGGATCATCTTCGAGATCCTCACCGAGACGGTCGCCTGGGAGCGGTGGGAGGGGACGATCGAGTACACGTTCATGGCTCCGCTCTCCCGCCCGGTGCACCTGATCGGCATGGGCCTGTTCGCGATCGCATACGGCCTCGTACGCGCGTCGCTGATCTTCGGGGTCGTCGCCGCGTTCTTCTCGCTGCACATGCCGGATGCGAACTTCGGCACGGCGCTGCTCCTGCTCGCCGTCGCCTCGGTCTCGTTCATCGGGGTGGGGATGATGACCGCCGTCCTGCCGCTGATCTCTCCGGAGAAGGGGACGCAGCTCGGCTTCATGGCGCAGGGAATCATGCTCGTCGTTTCGGGGGTCTACTACCCGGTCTCGGTGCTGCCGAGCTGGATGCAGGCGATCTCGACGATCTCGCCGGCGACCTACGCGCTGCGCGGGATCCGGCACGCGATCATCGATGGGGCCGGGCCGGCGGCGGTCTGGGGCGACATCTGGCCGCTGCTCGTGATCGGCGCTCTCGCGATCCCGCTCGGGCTGTGGGTGTTCCGGCGCGGGGAGATCTATGCGAAGAGGCACGGGAAGCTGAAGCGTTCCGGATGAGCACGAGGATGCACGCCGACGAGGTCGAGATCGATGCCTCGCTCGTGCGTCGGTTGCTCGCCGAGCAGCTCCCCAAGTGGGCGGAGCTGCCGCTCCGGCGAGTCGAGCCGAGTGGCACGGTCCACGCGATCTTCCGGCTCGGCGACGCGCTGTCCGTGCGGCTCGCGCGTCGTGAGGGGCCGACTGCACCAGGCGGTACGGAGCTCGACTGGCTACCGAGGCTGGCGCCGCTGCTCCCGTTGCGAGTTCCCGATCCGGTCGCGCAGGGCATGCCGAGCCGCGAGTACCCGTGGTTCTGGGACGTCCATACGTGGGTCGAGGGCGAGACGGTACCGGTTGAGGGGATCGACGCGATCCAGGCGGCGCGCGATCTGGCTGCTTTCGTCGCGGCGCTCCAGCACGTGGATCCTTCGGGGGCGCCGCCCGGCCGGGGCATTTCGTTGGCCGAACGCGACCGATCGTTCCGGTACTGGCTGGCGAGGTTCGACGGCGACCCGGCGGTCAAAGACGTGTGGGACCGCGCGCTCGCGGCGCCTCCGTGGGATGGGGCACCGATCTGGCACCACGGTGACCTTGACATGCGTAACTGGCTCGTCCGGGACGGGCGCATCAGCGGAGTGGTCGACTGGGGCGCGATGGGCGTCGGCGACCCGGCCTGCGACGTCATGGTGGCGTGGAAGCTCCACTCGCCGGCGGCGCGCGACGCGTTCCGCGAGGCGCTGCCGACCGATGACGCCACCTGGTTGCGCGCCAGGGGCTGGGTGATCTCTCAGGCGGTCGCAGCACTTGCCTACTACACGCCGGACAACAACGCGATCCTGTATCGGGAAGCGACGAGCTGGCTCGATATGGCGCTGTCGGAGCCTTAGAGCCGGAAGAGCGGCCCGCGCGCCGCGAAGGCGTTCGCCCGGTACGCGGTGGCGTTCAGGCGGAGGACGAGCCGGTAGCGTCCGTGCTTGACGCGCGCCGGCGGCCGAGCCAGAGTCGTGCTTGTGCCCGCGACGGCGATGCCACGCCTGGTGGCGACCGCGCGGCCTGCCGGAGTGAGGAGCTGCAGCCGGTAGGCGCAGTCCATGTCGGTCGTCACCTGCACCGCGGCCTGCTTCCAGATGACCACCGGCTTTGGGGCGAGCAGCTTCGCGCAGCCGGCGACCGTGCGGGCCCGGTAGCGGTTCGCCGCGGCGGCCACCGCCCTCAGGCTCGTCTTCGCCGTCTTCCGGTCCGCGTAGTAGACGCCGGACTGGAAACCGGCCCTGAACGGGCTGTCGATCAGCCGGAAGAGCATGAAGGTGCGGACGGTCGGCTGGCACGCCGCGAGGTGCAGCGCCTGCGCGTAGTACTTCGACTGGGTGGTCTCCGTCACCGGGTGGGTGGTGGCCGGCTCGGTCCCGCTGTAGAGGTCGAGCAGCCCCACCGGGACGCGACTCTCGACTCCGAACTCGGCATACACCAGCGGGATCTTCGAGCCCTTCTGGGCGGTCCCGTCGAACGCACGGCCTAGGGCCGACACGAGCCTGCCGTAGTCGGCGATCGTCAGCGTCTTCGATCTCGGATGACGGAAGACCGGCGGTAGGTCGGCGCGCTCCATGTAGGGGTGGTAGGCAAACGCGTCCATGATCGGCCGCGCGCGCCGGCTCGCCCGGTAGGCCTTCCCCATGTCGAGGATGAAGGTCGCCGGTGAGTGGGTGTCCCGGCCGGTGCCGCGCTTGTCGGTGCCCGAGTGCGCAAGCGCTCCACCGACGACGTCGACCGCGGGTGCGACCGTCTTGACGGCGTCGTAGGTCCGGGCGAGGAGCCGTTCGTACGCGGGTGCGGCGAGATCGCTCCCCGAGCTCGCGAACTGGGGCAGCCAGAACAGGTTGAGGTTCGCTTCGTTGCCGACGATCACGTGCTTGAGACCGGGAAGCCCGGCAACGACGCCCGCGGTCCACTGTGCGAAGGTCGCTTGATCGGCTGTCGATACGGGCGTCTGGGAGCTGCCACTCGGATAGACGTCGAGGTAGGCGTCGATCCCGGCGGCGCGCGCCTTGTCGATGCCGGTGCGCAGGTCGCCGAGGATGCCTGGGTCGATCTGTCTCTGGCCGCGGCGCCAGGTGACCGTCACCCGGGCGACGTCGTCGAGGCTCGCCTGCCGAAGGAGCGAGATCGTCAGGTCGTTGAGTCCGGGGTCGAGCAGCTCGGGCGTCACGGCGCCGATCTGGAGTGGGGCCCGCGCCTGGGCGGCTCCGACCATGACTGCGGTGAGGCAGCCGATCGCCGCCGCGAGTAGGAGCGCGCGCGGAATACCGTGAGCTCTCTGTCGGATTGCTCTGATCAAACCGTCCCGGGGGCTCGATAGTTCGAGCGGATGCCGGTCTCGCGAAAGCCGGCACGCAGGATATTACGGTATGAGTTCGACGGCCGGCCGTCCTGAAGCTCGCCGGTCTCGGTCTCGACGACCGAGCAGCCCTGCTTGTGCGCAGCCTCGATGCGAGCGGCGAGGATCGCGCTCTGCGCGCCGCGGCCTCGGAATCCGGGCAAGGTCGCCCCGAAGCCCAGCCTGCCCGTTCGCCGGTGGACGAACAGCGCGCCTGCCCCGGCGGGCTCGAAGCCGTCATAGGCGACGTAGCACGACCAGCCGGGACGACCGACGATGTTCGCGGCGAGTGGCGCCGTCCACTCGGGCATCGCGTAGCCGCCGAGGACGACGGCGGCGAAGTCGCCGGCGCGCTCGGGCCCGACGCGGGCGACGACGAGGTCGCTCCGGGCCTCGCGCGGCCCGACACCGCGGACGAACTTCATCCAGCCGTAGTCCTGGACGAACCCGCGATCGACGAGCTCGGCGCCCAGGCCGTGCGAGTCCGCGACCCACCAGGGCGAGTCTCCGTAGAACCCGGCGATTCCATCCAGGGGCGCCGTCGAAGGCGGGCCGAGCACGCGGTTGAAGGTGCGCTCGGGGAGGCGTCGGAGGGCAATGCAGAGCACGCCGCCGATCTCGGCCACATCGCAAAGCTCCGGCGCAGCCCGAAACGCATCGACATAGGCGGCGAACTCGGCGCTCTCGAAGTCCGGAGCCACGCCGGCAGCCTACTGCGCTATGCTGAGACGGTCCGAAGGCGATGCTGCCTCGGGCGCGGGATCTCCGCGCTCGGGGCTTTTCCGTTTCTAGGGAGGAACATATGGCGCAGCAGGTGGAGTCGAAGAACAGGGCGACCTCGAGCGAAGAGACCCGGGCGCAGGTGCTCGCGAAGTGCAAGACGGAGGGGATCGAGTCGATGCTTCTCTGGTTCACCGATCTGGAGGGGCATCTGAAGAGCTTTGCAATCACGCCCGGTGAGCTCGAGGGCGCACTCGACGATGGGATGGGCTTCGACGGCTCGTCGATCACCGGTTTCAACGCGATCGAGGAGTCGGACATGGTTGCGATCCCCGATCCCGACACGTTCGTCGTGATGCCGTGGCGCTCGGGCGAGTCGAAGGTCGGGCGAATGATCTGCGACATCGTCACACCCGACGGCAAGCCGTACGAGGGCGACCCGCGCTACGTGCTGCGCCGCGCGCTCGACCGGATGCGCGCGTTGGGGTTCGACACGTTCAACGTCGGTCCGGAGCTGGAGTACTTCCTGTTCAAGGACGCCGACGGGACGGAGACGCTCGACGAGGGCGGGTACTTCGCGATGACGACCCAGGATGCGGCAACCGAGCTGCGCAACGAGACGATCCAGGCGCTCGAGAAGGTCGGGATCCCGATCGAGTACCACCATCACGAGGTCGGCCCGTCGCAGCACGAGATCGACATGCACTACTCGCCCGCGCTCGAGATGGCCGACCACACCCTCACCTACAGGCTGGTGGTCAAGGAGATCGCGGCCAAGAACGGCGTCTACGCGACGTTCATGCCGAAGCCGATCTTCGGCGAGAACGGCTCCGGGATGCATACCCACATGTCGCTCTTCACCGACGGGCGGAACGCGTTCTTCGACGAGGCGGACAAGTGGCACCTGTCGGAGGTGGGCAAGGCCTTCATCGCCGGGCAGCTCCACCATGCGCGTGAGATCTCCGCGGTCTTCGCCCAGTGGGTGAACTCGTACAAGCGGCTCGTCCCCGGCTACGAGGCGCCCGTGTACGTCGCCTGGTCGCAGCGCAACCGCTCCGCGCTGATCCGCATCCCGCTGTACAAGCCGGGCTCCGAGCAGGCGACACGGGCCGAGATCCGCTGCCCGGACCCCGCGTGCAACCCGTACCTCACCTTCGCCGCGCTCCTGCACGCCGGCCTGGAGGGAATCGAGCAGGGCTACGAGCTGCCCGATCCGATGGAGACGAATCTCTACCACCTCACCGCCGAGCAGCGGCGCGAGCGCGGCATCGTCGCGCTGCCGGAGACGCTCGGCGAGGCGATCGACGAGCTGTCGCAGTCCGAGCTTGGTCGCAAGGCGCTCGGGCCGCACATCTTCGACCGGTACATCGAGATCAAGCGCAAGGAATGGGACGACTACCGTGTCCAGCTCACCGATTGGGAGATGAATCGGTACCTGAAGGCGCTGTAGATCGATCGGGTCGCGCCTTGTCGAAAACGGACAAGGTGCGGCCCTATCCGTCCTGATCTAAAATGCGCGGACGCCTCGCCACCCTGCGGCGGTGAGGCTGACTGACGGCCGACTGCGAGCTGCGCTCATCCGCAGCTCGTGGTCGTTAAGCGCAGGGGAACCCATGGTTCCCCTGCGGGACCCCTCCTTCCTGCGCTCGAAACGCGTCGCGTTTCGAGGGGTCACGGTTGCAGTCGGGGAGGCGGCGTGCCCCTCCACGCACGCCTCCCGGACAGTTCGAAGGTCGGTACTTACCCGAAGCTTCGGATCGACTCGCGTACGAGCCGGAGGCCGATCACGCCGCTGCGCCCGTCGATCGCGGTGATCGCGTCGGCGGGGACGATCCGGCGCCGGCGCATGAAACCGCGGCGGACGGCGAGCGCGTCCGGGACGTCGGGGGAGGTGCCGTACATCGGCGCCTCGACCGTTCCGACCACACGCCCGCGCGAGTCCGCGACGAGGTACCCGGTGGTCGACATCAAGTCCACGGCTGCCACTGCAAGACCCATCGGTACGAACCTATCCATCGCCTGCAAGGGAAAAACACGCGATCCGTAAAGGTTCCGTTAACCGGCGGGTTTTCCTGCCATCAGGACGATGACGGTGACGAGCGATGCGAGGATCACGGCGGGGATGTAGGTGACCAGGCTCGTCTGCCAGCCGGCCACCTGCCCCGCTCTGATGCGGCGAAGCACCCAGAACTGGAAGAACGCGAGCACGATCGCCACGATCGTCGCGATGCTCGTGATCGTGAAGCTGATCGAGAGCCAGTCGGGGTCGCTGTTGGGGTACTCGCGGTCGCCGAGGATCGCGCCGAACACGTGGATTGCGATGAACGCCGGGATGACGACGACGAGATTCACCCGGAAGGCGATCGCCCGCAGCAGCGGGACCTGCTCTGGCCACGCCTTGCGGGCCGCCGCCGCGGAAACGAGCACCACCGTGGCCACACCGCCGACGAGCGCAAACGCGAAGAGCAGGTGGAAGAGCAACAGCCAGTCCCAGTCGTTGGGCCGGATCGTCGCGATCATCCGGCACCCGGCTTGAAGACCATCAGGACGAGGATCGCGACCACCGCTGCGAAGCTGAGATAGCTGAGGAGCACGCCGCGCCTGTCGGTGACGGCTCGGTGGAGCTCCTCGCTGGGTTGATCGCCGTCGGCGGCGAGGCGCTTCGCCAGCTCGCCCGCGCGGCCGAGCGGCTCGCCACCCGCCCACCCGAGGACGTTGCCGACCACCAGCAGGACGATCGCCGCGACAACCCACTCGTCACCGACGCCGTAACCTGCATCCTCCGCGAGCCACACTCCCAGCCCGAGCGTGACGATCGAACCGAGGACGATCGCGATTACCGCCGGCTGAATCAGTCCGAGCAGCAGCGCTATCTCGCTCGGCCGGTCGCGCCGCGAGGCGACCAGGTGGAAGATCCCAGCCGTGACCGAGCCGCCGAACAACAGGAAGGCGCCGAGAATGTGGGTCAACAGCAGCCAGTCGTACTTCGTCACGCGCCGGAAGCCTACTGGGCCGCTCGGCCTACAATCGGCCGGTGGACGCGCGCGAGCGTCACCTGCGGTTGCTGACCGAGACGATTGCCGCGGTCAACTCGACACTCGACCTCCAGGAAGTGCTGGACCTGGTCGCGAGCAAGGTTGCCGCGGCGCTCGACACGGACGCCTGCTTCGTCTACCTCTACGACGAGCGGGCCGACGAGCTCGTGCTGCGGGCGAGCCACGGAACGCGTGTCGAGGAGATGACGCGGCGCCCGAGGATGCGGCCGGGCGAGGGGATCACCGGAACGGCAGCCTCGGAGCGGGCACCGGTGATGATTCCGGCGCAGGCGCATCTCGACCCGCGCTTCAAGCCGTTTCCGAACCTGCCGGAGGAGGAGTACGAATCGATCCTCGCGGTGCCGATCCTCGCGCGCGAAAAGCTCGAAGGCGCCCTGAACGTCCGCACGCGAGAGGCGCGTTCTTTCTCGGCAGCCGAGATCGAGTTGCTGCTCGCGATCGCCGCCCAGGTCGCGCAGTCGATCGAGCACGCAAAGCTGTACTCGCAGGCGCAGCGCCGGGTCGGTGAGCTGGAGGCCCTGGCCCGGATTTCGGAGGCGGTCTCGGAGTCGCTCTACCTCGAGGAGTCGCTCGAGGCGATCGTCAAGACGACGATGGACGCCGTCTCGGCGACCGGGGCGGCGCTTGTGCTCGAGGACGGGAAGATCGCGTGGCCCGAGGGTCGCGCCGGTGCCCACGCGGTGCGTACACCCCTGCGCTGGAAGCGCCGCCAGATCGGGGAGCTCGTCGCCGACCGTGACTCACCCTTCACCGACGACGAGCGGCAGCTGCTCGCCTCGATCGCCCACCACGCCGCCGTCGCGCTCGAGCACGGGCGAGCCGTGATGCGCGGCGTGCTCGCCCAGGAGATCCACCACCGGGTCAAGAACAACCTCCAGACCGTCGCCTCGCTGCTCCGACTCCAGGCGCGCGGAGCGGACACCGTCGATCCGCAGCAGGCGCTGCTCGACTCGGTCAACCGGATCCTGGCGATCGCCGCGGTCCACGAGGTGCTGACCGAACGCCGCGACGAGAGCGTTGACCTCGGCGAGCTGCTCGAGCGGCTGCGCGCAATGCTGGTGCAGGGGCTCGCGGGCGACAAGAGCGTCGAGGCGTCGCTCGAGGCGGTGCCGCTGGCGGGGAACCGCGCGACCGCGCTTGCGCTGGTCTTCAGCGAGCTGTTTCAGAACGCTCTGGAGCACGGCGGCGACTCGGTGCGGATCGAGCTGGCCCAGCGGAACGGCGCGGTCGTGCTCGCGATCGTCGACGACGGCGGCGGGATCGGGGGCGCGCTCCAGGGCACGGGCCTGTCGATCGTCGAGGCACTCGTGCGGGACGAGCTCGGCGGAACGCTCTCGCTCGCCGACGACGACGGGCTTCGGGCCGAGATCGTCTTCCCGGCCTAGACTCGGCGCGTGAGGCTGCTCATCGCCGAGGACGAGACGATCATCCGCCTCGATCTGCGGGCGCTGCTCGAGTCGGCCGGATTCGAGGTCTGCGCGGAGGCGAAGGACGGGGTCGAAGCGGTCGAGCTGGCGCGGTCGGAGCGCCCTGATCTCGCCGTCCTTGACGTGAAGATGCCGCGGCTCGACGGGATCGAGGCCGCGCGCCAGATCCTCGAGGAGCGGCCGATCCCGATCGTGATGCTGACCGCGTACGGCCAGGAGGAGCTGGTCTCCCGGGCGATCGAGGCCGGGGTGTTCGGCTACCTCGTGAAGCCGTTTCGCGAGGCCGACCTGCTGCCGGCGATCAAGGCTGCACGGGCCCGGCACGAGGAGCTGGCTGCCCTGCGCGAGGAGGCGGAGTCGCTCGCGGAGGCGCTTGCCGCGCGGAAGTCGATCGAGCGGGCGAAGGGGCTGTTGATGGCGAAGGAGGGCCTCGGCGAGCAGGAGGCGTTCGAGCGCCTGCGCCGGGCGAGCCAGCTCGCGGGCCGGCCTCTGAAGGTGGTCGCGGAAGCGTTGATCGCGACCTTCGAGGGCTAGGCTAGGTTGCGAGCGGGGTCTGCTGGTGGAGCGTGAGCCTCCACGCGGCGCCTTCGCGGACGTAGACGCTCGTGACCGCCGCCCGGTACTCGTCTGCCTCCGGGCGACGCGCGGTCGCCGTGTAGACGAGAGCCGCAGCGTCGGCGCCGAGGTGGACGAGTCTCGGTTCATCGATCGAGAAACTTTTCCACGGCCGGGCCTCGGCGACCCCGGCCAGCACCTGCTCGGGGCCGGCGACGCCCAGGCGAGGAAGGACGTGCACGACATTCCGCGCGAGGCCCTCGGAGTAGCCCTCCCGATTCCCGGCGGAGTGCCAGAAGCCCTCCTCGAGGGCGAGCAACTCCGAGATCTGCATTGACCGGGACGTACCCGTCAGCCCTCGACCTCAAACTCCTCGGCGATCTCGTCCGAGATCCAGGTCCGGTTCGGCGCGGCGGGCGACTGCGCACGAAGCTCGTCGAGGGTTGTCCGCGAGTCGGCCAAGTTCCAAAGCAACAGGCGGACGATCATGGCTGCGGTACGGGAAGGCCGGCTCCGCCGCCGGGCAGATCGGTCAGGTCACCGGGCGGCAACCCGATCCAGCTGAGGAAGTCGCGGGCGTCGGTCAATTACGCCTGGGCCTGCTCGAAGAGAGTCTCCCACCGGTCGAGCAGCGACTGCAGCTCGTCCCGTGCGGCCCGGTGCGCGGCGAGCAGCTCCGCGTCGCCCCAGTCGTCCGCGAGCCTGCGCTCGAGGTCGGCAACGGTCTCCTCCTGACGCGAGATCCGCTCCTCGACCTGCTTCAGCGCCGTGGCCCCTCTGGGCAGTGGCCCGGTGTCAGACACCGGCACGGCTTTGTGACTTCCCCTGGATACGGCTTCCTTTTTGGTGTCAGACACTGGGACATGGGCGTTCCGGAGCTCGCGCGCGCGGACGTAGTCGGCCCAGCCGCCGTCGTAGCTTCGGATCGTTCCCTCCTCGATCGCGAGCGTGCGCTCGGCGACCGCGTCGAGGAGCGCGCGGTCATGGGAGACGAGCAGCACCGTCGCCGGAAAGTTCTCCAGAGCGGCCTCGAGCGCCTCGCGGCTCTCCAGGTCGAGGTGGTTCGTCGGCTCGTCGAGGATCAGGAAGTTCGCCCCCGAGGCGACGACCACCGCCAGCGCGAGCCGCCGGCGCTCGCCGCCGGAGAGCACGCGCACCGCCTTCTCGTGCGACTCCCAGCCGGAGAACAGAAACCGGCCGAGGAGGTTCTGCGCCTCCGGGCGCCGCAGGGACGTCATCGACTGGACGCACTCGAGCACGGAACCTCGCTCGTCGAGCTCCGCCTCGTGCTGCGAGAAGTACGCCGGGACGACGCCGTGGCCGATCCGGATGCCGTCGCCGCCGCGGAGCAGGGTCTCGAGCAGTGTTGTCTTCCCGGAGCCGTTCGGGCCGACCAGGGCGGCGTGCTCGCCGCGGTCGATCGCAAGCGACATGCCATCGAGCAGGTGCTTGTCGCCCGCGGAGAGTGACAGCTCCTCGATCTCGACCACCATCTTTCCGCTGCGCGGCGGATTGAGGAACTCGAACCCGAGCCGCTTCCCCCTACGCGTCAGCAGCGACAGCTCGTCCGAGGCAACTGCCTTCTCCTTCTTCAGCCGACCGATGTGCGTGAGCTTCGCCTGCGCCTGCCTGGCCTTCGACTTCTTGTAGCGGAACCGGTCGACGAAGCGCTGGAGCCGCGCGATGTCCGCGTTGTAGCGCTCGATCGACTTCGACGCATCGAGCGCACGGGCGGCCTTCTCACGACGCCAGACGTGCCACTGGCCCGGAAAGTACGTCGAGCGGCCCGCCTCGAGCTCGAGCACCGCGGTCGTCGTCGCTTCGAGGAACCAGCGGTCGTGCGCGACGAGGATCACGGCGGCATCCAGGCCGACGAGCGTTCGCTCGAGCCACTCGAGCCGCTCGACGTCGAGGTGGTTCGTCGGCTCGTCCAGGAGCAGCAGGTCAGGGTCGCCCGCGAGCGAGCGCGCGAGCGATGCGCGGGTCAGCTCGCCACCCGAGAACGTCGTCAGTTTCCGGTCGAGCTGCTCGTCCGCGAAACCCAGGCCGCGGAGGGTCGCGAGCGAGTTCTCCCGCCAGGAATACCCCCCGGCGTGCTCGAGGCGCGCCTGTGCCTCGGAGTAGCGACGCATCGTCTCCTCGCCGTGGTCGCCCGAGGCCATCGCCGTCTCCAGCCGCCGCAGTTCCTCCTCGAGCGCGACGAGATCGCGTGCGCCCAGGAGCGCGTACTCCCGCAGCGACAGGCCCAGATCGAGCGGTGGCCGCTGATCGTGCAGCGCCACGCGCGTCCCCTTGTCGAGCACGAGCTGGCCGCCGTCGCTTCCGGTCTCACCGGCGAGCATCCGCAGCAGTGTCGTCTTCCCTGCCCCGTTCGGCCCGGAAAGCGCCAGGCGCTCGCGCCGCTCGACCTTGAACGTGACGCCGTCGAAGAGGAGTCCGCCGGCGAGCTCCTTGCGCAGGTTGGTTCCGATCACGACGGCCATGCCGCCGTACAGGCTAGGCCACGAGTGCGCGCGCGGCCTTGGCGATCGCGTCCGCGTCGATGCCGAACGCGGTCAGCAGCTCGTCGGGCTTGCCGGAGTGCGGCATCTCCCTGACCGCGAGCCGCGCGACCTTCGCGACGGCGCCGTGCTCGGCTAGGGCGGACAGCACCGCCTCGCCGAGGCCGCCCTCCGGCCAGTGGTCCTCGACGATGACGATGCGTCCCGTCTCGCTCGCCGCGGCCGCGAGCGTCTCGACGTCGATCGGCTTGATCGAGTAGCAGTCGATCACCCGTGCTGCGATCCCGTTCTGCGCCAGCGCATCGGCGGCCTTCAGCGACTCGTGCACGGTGATCCCGCAGCCGACAAGCGTGACGTCGGCGCCCTCACGGAGCACCTTGCTTCCGCCGATCGGGAACTCCTCGTCCGTGCCGTACAGCACCGGCGTGTTGGGTCTGAGCGTGCGGATGTAGGAGATCCCGTCGAGGTCGGCCATCGCCGCGACGAGCCGGGCGGTCTGGTTGCCGTCGCTCGGATGCAGGACGGTCGAGCCATGGACCGCACGGAACATCGCCAGGTCCTCGAGCGCCATCTGCGACGGGCCGTCCTCGCCGATCGAGATCCCCGCATGCGAGCCGGCCAGGCACACCGACGCACGGCTGATCGCCGCCATCCGCACGAAGTCGTAGGCGCGGGAGTGGAAGGCGGCGAAGGTGGAGGCGAACACACGCCAGCCACGGGACTGGAGTCCGACTGCCGCCGCGACCATCTGCTGCTCGGCGATGTACATCTCGAAGAAACGGTCCGGGAGCGCCTCCTTGAAGATCTCGGCGAAGGTCGAGTTCGAGACCTCTCCGTCCACTGCGACGACGTCGCCGCGAGCTCTGCCGACCGCGGCCAGCGCCTCGCCGTACGCCTTCCGCGTCGCCACCTCGGAGCCGAGCTCGTAGCACGGAAGCTCGAGCGGCCCGCTTTCGAAGCGGTGCGGCTCGCCCGGCTCCGGCTTCATCACCTCGACCGTGATGTTGCGCAGTCCGCCCAGCTCCTCGATCGCCGCGTCCGGGTCGTCGAGCGGCTTCCCATGCCAGCCGTCCTTGTTCTCGACCGCCTTTACCCCCTTGCCCTTGATCGTCCGCGCGACGATCACGGTCGGCTTGCCGGTTGTCTCCGCCGCCTCTGAGTACGCGGCGTCGATCTGCTCGACGTCATGGCCGTCGATCTCGATCGCGTGCCAGCCGAACGCACGTGCCCGCTCCGCGTACCGGTCGAGGTCCCAACCGGTCATCGTCTCGCCGCGCTGTCCGAGCCGGTTGACGTCGAGGACCATCGTCAGGTTGTCGAGGTCGTAGTGCGATGCGTGCTCGAAGGCCTCCCAGTCGGAGCCCTCCGCGGTCTCGCTGTCCCCCGACAGCACCCAGACGCGGTACGGCAGGCGGTCGAGGTACTTCCCCGCGATCGCCATCCCCACCCCGACCGGCAGGCCCTGACCCAGGGAGCCGGTCGCGACGTCGACCCAGGGAATACGCGGCGTCGGATGCCCCTCGAAGATGCTCCCGAACTGCCGGTAGGTGAGCATCTCCTCGTCCGAGATCGCTCCCGCGGCGCGGAAGATCGCGTAGAGCAGCGTCGAGGCGTGACCCTTGGAGAAGATCAGCCGGTCGTTCGTCGCCAGCTCGGGCCGGTCGAAGTCGTAGCGCAGGTACTTCGCGACCAGGACCGCCATCAGGTCGGCCGGCGACATCCCCGAGGTCGGGTGGCCTGACTTTGCGGCGGCCGCGCAGCGAACCGAATCGACGCGGAACTGCTGCCCGAGCTCGCGCCAGAGCCGAACGTCGTCCATACGGCGTGTAACGTAGCTGGCATGAGAGTGGCGGTCGCGTTCGACCACCGCGGTGCGAAGCTTCGCGAGCGCGTGCTCCAGGAGCTCGCTGTTCTCGGCCACGATGCCGTCGACCTCGGCGTCGCCGACGGTTCCGTGCGGGTCGACTATCCAGACAAGGCGCGCGAGCTCGGCGAGGCGATCCGCTCGGGGGAGGCCGAGCGCGGCGTCCTGGTCTGCGGCTCCGGTGTCGGCGCCTCGGTCGCCGCCTCGAAGCTGCCGGGGATCCGCGCTGCCGTCTGCCACGATGCGTATTCCGCCCACCAGGGCGTCGAGCACGACGACATGAACGTGCTCTGCCTGGGTTCGGACGTGGTCGGCGCCGAGCTGGCCGCCGATCTCGTGCGACTCTTCCTCGGCGCGCATTTCGGCGAGGGCGAGCGCTACGTCAAACGGCTCGAGAAGATCGAAGCACTGGAAAGGAAGACCCATGCCTGACTCCCGCCTGGACCGGCTGTCGGCGCTCGGCCAGAGCGTCTGGATCGACTACCTGTCGCGTGACCTCCTGCACACGGGCGCGCTCGCGCGAAAGATGGAAGAGGACGCCGTCACCGGCGTGACCTCGAACCCGACCATCTTCCAGAAGGCGATCTCCCACGGCGATGCCTACGACGAGCAGCTCCGGGAGCTCGTCGCGCACGAGGACGACCTCAAGGAGATCTTCGTCGCGCTCGCGGGCCGTGACATCGGCGAGGCGTGCGACCTGATGCGGAAGGTCTGGGACGGGGGCAAGGGGCTGCGGGGGTACGTCTCGCTCGAGGTCGATCCGACCCTGGCCTCCGACACCGAGGGCACGATCGCCGAGGCCCAGCGCCTCGCCGCCCTGGTCGACAAGCCGAACCTCTACGTGAAGATCCCGGCGACGAAGCCCGGCCTGCCCGCGATCGAGGAGATGATCGCGGCCGGCACGTCGATCAACGTCACCCTGATCTTCTCGCTCGAACGCCACCGGGAGGTGATGGACGCCTATCTATCCGGGCTCGAGCGGCTGGTCGAGGCAGGCGGCGACCCACGGCCGGTGTCCTCCGTCGCCAGCTTCTTCGTCTCGCGGGTCGACACCGAGGCGGACAAGCGCCTCGACGCGATCGGCGGCCACGACGAGCTGAAGGGCAGGCTCGCGGTCGCCAACGCGAAGCTCGCGTACCGTAACTGGAAGGAGGTGTTCGCCGGTGAGCGCTGGGCGGCGCTCGAGGCGAAGGGCGCCAGCAAGCAGTGGTGTCTGTGGGCGTCGACCTCGACGAAGAACCCGGCTTACCGCGACGTCCTCTACGTCGAGGAGCTGATCGGCGCCGACACCGTCAACACGATGCCGGAGGAGACGATCGACGCATTCCAGGACCACGGCGAGATCGCGCTCACGCTCGATGAGGGTCTCGACGAGGCCCGCCGCCTGTTCGACGAGCTGGCCGCGGTCGGGATCGACGTGGACGACGTCACGAGGACGCTCGAGGAGGAGGGCGTCCAGAAGTTCGCGGACTCCTTCGAGGAGCTGCTGGAGGGGATCCGGGCGAAGCGCGGCGAGCTCGTGAGCGCTTGATCGATCCGGCCGAACTCGTCGAGCGGATCTGGGAGCGCGACGGCACCGTCTGGACCGGCCACGACGAAGCGCACTGGCTCGGCTGGCTGGACGAGCCGCTGCGCATGCGCGAGCGGGTCGGCGAGCTGACGGAGTTCGCGGCCGGGGTCGCTGCGGAGGCGGACGACGTCGTCCTGCTCGGGATGGGCGGCTCGAGCCTGGCACCCGAGGTGCTGCGCCGGGCGTTCGGCGGCGAACGGTTTCACGTCCTCGACACCACCCATCCGGCGGCGATCCGGCGGCTCACGGACTCGCTCGATCTCGAGCGGACGCTCTTCGTCGCCGCATCGAAGTCGGGGACGACGCTGGAGACCCGCTCCCACCTCGAGTGGTTCTGGGAGCGGGCCGGCAAGCGGGGCTCGCAGTTCGCGGCAATCACCGATCCGGGCTCCGAGCTCGAGCAGGTCGCGGCGGCTCGGGGCTTCCGCGGCGTCTTCTCGGGTGAGCCGACGATCGGCGGGCGGTACTCGGCGCTGTCCTCGTTCGGCCTCGTCCCGGCGGCGCTGATGGGGATCGACCTCGACCGGCTGCTCGACCGGACGGAGGCGACGCTGAACGCCTGCCGGGTCGTCGACGGCAACCCGGGCCTCGTGCTCGGGCTCGCACTCGGCGGCGGCTGGGAGCAGGGTCGCGACAAGGTGCTGATCCGGCAGAACCCGCACGGCTTCGGCCTCTGGGTCGAGCAGCTGATCGCCGAGTCGACCGGGAAGGAGGGCCGCGGGCTCGTGCCCGCCCCCGAGGAGACCGGCGATCGCCCCGACCGCCAGCTCCACGACGTGCTGATCGACGATCCGTACGACCTCGGCGCCGAGTTCTTCCGCTGGGAGTTCGCGACCGCGGTCGCGGGCGCGATCCTCGGGATCAACCCGTTCGACCAGCCGAACGTGCAGGAGGCGAAAGACCGGACCAGCCAGATCCTTTCCGGCCAAGGGGGTCAGACCCCTGACATGTCCGAAGGGGACATAGAAGGCCTGCTCGCTCAGGCGCGGCCGGGCGACTACGTTGCGATCCAGGCGTTCGTCGACCCCGCCGCCGAGGAGGGGTTGCGGCCGTTCGTCGAACGCGTTCGCGCCGAGACCGACTGCGTGGTCACGTTCGGGCTGGGGCCGCGCTACCTGCACTCGACGGGTCAGCTGCACAAGGGCGGCGCGCCGATCGGCTGCTTCGTCCAGATCGCCGACGATCCGGGCGAGGAGCTGCCGATCCCGGGGAGGAGATTCGGCTTCGGCCAACTGATCCGGGCACAAGCCGCGGGAGACTACGCGGCGTTGAAGGAGCGCGGCCGCCCGGTCGTGCGCGTGCAACTGGAGGAGGTCGCATGAACCTTGGAATGGTGGGACTGGGACGGATGGGCGCGAACATGACCGAGCGGCTGCGCGAGCACGATCACACCGTCGAGACCTACGCGCGCACGAACCCGGAGCGAACGGCGAACTCGCTGGTCGATCTCGCGGGCAGCCTCCCGCAGCCGCGCGTCGTCTGGCTGATGATCCCCGCCGGCGACCCGACCGAGAATGCGTTCCAGACGCTCCTCGGGCTGCTCGAAGACGGCGACATCATCGTCGACGGCGGAAACTCGAACTTCCGCGACTCCCAGCGGCGCGCGGCCGAGGCGGCGAAGAAGAGCGTCGCCTTTCTCGACGCGGGCGTCTCCGGTGGCGTCTGGGGCCTGAAGGAGGGGTACTGCGTGATGGTCGGCGGCCCCGCCGATGCGTACGAGAAGATCGAGCCGTTCATCAAGGACCTGACCGAGAAGGGCGGCTACGCGCACGTCGGCCCCTCCGGCGCCGGCCACTTCGTGAAGATGGTCCACAACGGGATCGAGTACGGGATGATGCAGTCGCTCGCGGAGGGCTTCGAGATCATGCAGGCCTCCGAGTTTCCGGTCGACCTGCACAGGGTGGCCGGCCTCTGGCAGCACGGCTCGGTCGTCCGCAGCTGGCTGCTCGACCTGCTCGTGCTCGCGCTCGAGCAGGATCCCGGCCTGGAGCAGATCCGCGGCTACGTCGAGGACTCGGGCGAAGGCCGCTGGTCGGTCTTCAACGCGATCGACGAGAGCGTGCCGGCGCCGGCGATCACGATGGCGCTGTTCGCGCGCTTCGCCTCGCGCCAGGACGAGTCGTTCGCGGCCAAGGTCAACGCGGCGCTTCGCAACCAGTTCGGAGGTCATGCAGTGAAGTCCGCCGACGACGGCACGCGCTGAGGAACGGTGCCGAACATCTTCGAGTCGGAGCTCGTCCCCGGTCCCGACCACAGCCGGGCCCGCCTGGCCGAGCAGGCGGGCGCGGAGCACCTCGGGGCGACCCTCTACGAGCTCGCCCCTGGCCAGCGCATGCACTTCCACTACCACCTCCAGCGCGAGGAGCTCCTCGTCGTGCTGAGCGGGACCATCGCGCTGCGTACCGTGACAGGGTGGCGGGATCTCGGGGAGGGCGAGCTCGTCGCGTTCGCGCGCGGCGAGGCCGGAGCGCACGGCTACGAGAATCGTGGCGTCGTCCCGGTCCGACTTCTGATGATCAGCGAGCAGACCGCGCCCAACGTCAGCGTCTACCCGGACACGAACGAGGTCGGCATCTTCGACAGCGCGCGACCCTCGGAGCGGCGCTTCGGCGCCCTCTTCAGAATTGCTGATGCGGTCTCCGGGTACGGCGGGGCCGACCCGAACGCGCTCCGCAGCGGAGAGGAGAGCGGTGGCTCGCACGTCCGATAGCCGAGCTCGCGCAGCGAGTTCGGCTGGTCGGAATCCCCTCCGAGACGGCCTGAACCTCCCACGGAAGCCCGATCCGTGCGTGCTCGTCATCTTCGGCGCCTCCGGCGACCTGACCCAGCGGAAGCTCTTCCCCGCCGTCTACTCGCTGGCGACGCGCAACCTGCTCCCCGAGCGGTTTGCGATCGTCGGCGTGGCCCGGAGCAAGGAGACCGACGCCGAATTCCGGCGGCGGATGAAGGAGGCGGTACGCGAGTTCGGCCGCGACTCACTCGACGAGAAGGTCTGGCGGCGCCTTGCCGCCGGCATGCGCTACCTCTCCACCGACTTCGCCGACGAGGGCGGTGAGGATCGCCTCGTCGAGCTGCTCGCCGAGATCGACGAGGACCGGGGCACCGCCGGCAACCGCGTCTTCTACTTCGCCGTCCCGCCGAGCGCGATCTCGGTGCTGGGCGATCGGCTGGGGCGTCGCCGGAGCATGTGGAACGGCTGGACCCGGCTGATCGTCGAGAAGCCGTTCGGCTCGGACCGGGAGAGCGCCCGCGCTCTGAACCGAGAGCTGACCGGCTACTTCAAGGAGCGGGAGATCTTCCGCATCGACCACTACCTCGGCAAGGAGACGGTCCAGAACCTGCTCGCGCTCCGGTTCGCGAACGGGATCTTCGAGCCGATCTGGAACCGGCAGTTCGTCGACCACGTCGAGATCACCGTCGCCGAGTCGATCGGGATCGAGGGGCGCGCGGGCTTCTACGAGCAGGCCGGCGCGATGCGGGACGTCTTCCAGAACCATCTGCTCCAGCTGGTCGCGCTGACGGCGATGGAGCCGCCGACGGATTTCACCTCCGAGTCGGTCCGGAACGAGAAGGTCAAGGTCCTCCGCGCGTTGCGCGCGCCCATTCGGAAGAACGTCGTCCGCGGCCAGTACGGGCCGGGCCACGTCGACGGGAAGAAGGTGCCCGGCTACAGGCTGGAGCCGGATGTTGCCCGGAGCTCGACCACCGAGACGTACGTCGCCGCCACGCTCTACGTCGACAACTGGCGCTGGGCCGACACGCCGTTCTACGTCCGCACCGGGAAGCGGCTGCCGAAGCGCGAGACGACGATCGCAATCCAGTTCAAGCGGGCGCCCCACCCGCCGTTCGCCAAGGACGCGGCCGAGGGCCTGCGGCCGAACGTCCTGCTCATCCACGTCCAGCCGGACGAGGGCATCTCGCTCGCGATCGGAGCGAAGGTTCCCGGGCAGGGGATGACGATCCGCACCGTGCACATGGACTTCCTCTACGGGGGCGCCTTCCGCACCGAGCTGCCCGAGGCGTACGAGCGCCTGATCCTCGACTGCTTGCTCGGCGACCCGACGCTCTTCACCCGTGCCGACGAGGTGGACGAGCAGTGGGCGCTGGTGGACGCGATCGTCGCCGGGTGGAAGCGCGGCAAGACGGAGTTCCCTAACTACGACGCAGGCACGTGGGGGCCGGCAGCCGCAGACGAGCTCATCCGCCGGGACGGACGCGAGTGGCGCCGCCGTTGAGAGACATCTCGGTCGGCGAGATCGAGCGTCGCCTGGAGGAGATGCGCGAGAGCGAGACGTCGACCCAGCGGACGAGCGTGCTCACGCACATGGCGTGGGTGCCGCCCGAGTGGTCGCGCGCAGCCGATCGCGTGATGGAGGGGCTCGGCGCGCGAGTCCCCTCCCGGACGATCCTGATCCATCCCGATCCGACGGCGAAGGAGAGTCGGCTCGACGCCGAGATCGAGCAGGAGCGCTTCCCGGGCGGCGCCCACGACGTCTGCGCCGAGGTCGTTCGCATCTGGCTCCGGGGCGCGACCGCGAAAGCGCCTGCCAGCGTCGTCGTCCCCCTGCATATCGCCGATCTGCCCGTCTTCCTGCGCTGGCGCGGGCGGCCGCCGTTCGGCCAGACCGAGCTGGAGCAGCTGGTCGGCGTCAGCGACCGGCTGATCGTCGACTCCACCGAGTGGACCGGGCTCCCCCGCGCATTTGCGCCGCTCGCTCGGCTGTTCGAGCGCTCGGCCGTCTCCGACCTCGCCTGGGCGCGCACGCTCCGCTTCAGGGCGGGGCTGGCCGAGCTCTGGCCCGGGATCAAGCGGTCGCGATCGCTCCGGGTGGTCGGCCCGCGCGCCGAGGCGCTGCTCCTGCGCGGCTGGCTGCGCTCCCGCCTGCGCAGCGACTTCGAGCTCGTCCACGATGAGGCCCGATCGCTGAGGCGTGTGGATGTCGATGGGGAGCCCGTGCCGATCCCGGCGCAGCTCCGCGTCTCGCCGGCGGACCTCCTCTCCGACCAGTTCGAGATCTACGCCCGCGACCCGGTCTACGAGGCGGCTGTCACGGCGGTGTGACGGACGCTGCCGCGCCGGCGTATATCGCGATCGCGGAGGTGCCGTGGCTCGACCAGCACGCGTAGGCGTGCCGGCCGCTACTTGACCGGGCGTGTGATCACGCTGCCGTCCTGCACCGTGAACGTCGGCTTGACGAGCTTGAATCCCACCGGCGTCGACCAGCTCATCTCCTTGACCGGGCCGGGAACGTACGGGTCGATTCCGCGGATGCGGTAGTACCAGGTACCGGGGGTCAGACCCTCGAGCAGGAGCGAGGTCGCGGCCGTGTAGAAGGGAGTCGTCGACGCCGTCCTCCAGGGGTATTTGGTCTTGCTCCACTGCACCTCGTAGCCGGTCGCCCCGAGCGCCGGCTCCCAGGCGATCAGCGCGGCGCGGTAGAACGCCGGCGTCGCGCTCCGGGCGGAGACGAGCTCGCCGGAGGGTGAGAGACCGGACACGTACGGCTTCGCCACCGAGGTGGTCGCCGGCTGGCTCGCCTTTCCGAACTCGGCGACGCGGCCTGCGGCGCACGCATCCTGGGGCACCTCGGCGTCGAAGTACTGGATCGTGCTGCCCGAGAGGACCTCGCGAACGGGAACGACCGTCCAGTAGTAGCGGCCGGTCGGCCAGCCGCTGTCCCAGAGGTCGACGAGCGAGCCGGTCACGGAGAACTCGGCCGGGAGCGTCGATGCGGCCGCCGTGCCGCCGGCGCCGGCCGACGTGTCGGAGCCCTGCTCGTTCGTGGTCACGCCGCGGTAGTCCGCCGTATACGTCCCCGTCTGGTTTCCGTCGGCCAGGTACGACGTTTGGGCCGCGGTCACCGCGGTGCTGCTGGTCGGCAGCGCAGTCGGGCCGCTCGTCCGCGGCGCGTAGGCGGGGCTGCCGACGACGGCGCCCGTGAAGACGAGGTTGACGCACTGCCGGTCGGTGGCGACGTAGACGCGGTAGAGCCGGCCGGTCAACCCGTTCGTCGCCGTGTCTCCGCCGAACGCGAATCCCGGCGTCAGGCTGTGCGCCAGCGGCGTGGAGCTGGTCGAGACCACGTCCGAGGCCGACTCGACGAGCGAGATCGGCCCTGTGGACACGGCCGGGTTGCTCGAGACGAACGTCTGGCTCCAGGGTCCGACCGAGACGATCGGGAGTCCGTTGGGGAGGGAGCCGTACAGCTTGCGAACGGCGCGGACGCGCCACTGGACGGTGCCGGTCCACGGTGTTTCAGGGTGGAAGCTGTAGTACTCGCGCTCGTCGGCGACGTTCGTCGCCGTCGTGATCACCTTGCCGACGTCGACGAACCAGACCTCGTACGAGGTCGCGCCCTCGACGGGCTTCCAGCGCACGAGCCCCGGGATCGCCGGCAGGAGCTGCTGCGGCAGGGCGTTCCAGCGCATGTTGAAGCCGAACGGCGCGCTCCACTTCGTGATGCCGGTCCTCGTGTGGGCGCGAACGTGCGCGTAGAGGCCGTACGGACTGCCGGTCATCCACGGGAGGGCGACCGGTATGGCGATCGCCGGGACCTGGAGCGGCGCCTTGCGGCTGTCGGTCGACCAGACGATCGCGCTGTCGTCGAAGCTCTTGCTGGTCGCGACCTCGAAGTCGTAGCTCTTCGCGCGGTCGTACGGCGTCCACGCGAACGACGGCGTGCGCGGGAACGTGTCGAGCACCGGCTCGTCCGTTCGCAGCAGAAATGCGCGCAGGCCGGTGGGCGCCGCCGGCGTGGCCGATTGCGCCGCGGGCACGAAGACGAACGCCGCGAGCGCGAGCAGGGTGAGAAGGCGCGCGAACATGCTTGTTCTCCACGGTCTTCGGCACCCGAGCGGGGCGTGCCGTCACTCGTTCGAGGGATGCCCCGGTTGGGAAAGTATTGCTTCGAGCAGGGCGCCCGCCGCCAGCACGAGCCCATCGGCTCCGGGCCGGCCGGCGAGCTGCACCGACGCCGGCAGCCCGTCCTCGGCCTGCCCGCACGGCAGCGCGAGCGCAGGGGCGCCGAGCACGTTGAACGGCCACGTCAGCTGGGTCAGCCGGCCGCGCAGCTCCCGCTCGTCCTGCCCGGCGACCGGGGCGACGAACGGCAGGGTCGGACCGACCAGGAGGTCGACGCCGTCGAGCAGCTCGTCGACGCGCGCCCGGTAGGCGTCGCGTGCCCGCAGGCCGGCCTCGTACTCCGAGTCGGTCACCGTCAGGCACACCTCGATCTTGGCGGCGACGTTGGCACCGTACAGGTCGGCGTTCTCGGCGTACAGCTCGCGGTGCACGTCGGCGACCTCGCGCATGAAAACGGTGCGGGAGGCGTCGTCGGCGAGCGGAACGTCGAGCCGGCGCCTGCGCGGGAACCGTGCCGCCGCCTCCTCGACTCGGGCACGTACGAGCGGGTCCGCGAGCTCCGTCCAGACGACGGCGACCTCGACCTCCTCGAGCGACTCGATCGCCGCCGGTGCAACGGCCGGTGCGAGCACCCGCAGCGCCGCCGAGCATCCCTCGACCGAGCGCGCCATCGGCCCGGCGTGGTCGAGGCTCGGCGCCAGCGGGAAGCAGCCCTCCAGCGGGACGAGGCCGTACGTCGGCTTGAACCCGACCACGCCGCAGCAGGCGGCGGGGATGCGGATCGAACCGCCGGTGTCGCTGCCGAGCGCGGCGTCGGCGAGTCCGGCGGCGAGCGCCGCCGCCGAGCCGCCGCTCGAGCCGCCGGCCACCCGGCCGGGCGCAACGGGGTTCGGGACCGTGCCGTAGTGCGGGTTCTCCGAGGTCGTGCCGTAGGCGAACTCGTGCAGGTTCGTCTTGCCGACGTTCGCGTAGCCGGCCGCCTCCAGCAGCCGCACTGCCTCGGCGGTGGTTGCCGGTACGTGGTCGGCGAAGATCGCCGAGCCGTAGGTGGTCGTCAGGCCGGCGGTGTCGAAGAGGTCCTTGACCGCGAGCGGGATCCCCGCTGCCGGCTGCTCGGGCCGGGCGAGAAAGATCCCATTCGGCACGGATCCTTCGTTCATCCGTGCGATCTTTGCCAATCCGAGCAGTCCGAGTGTCTGACACCGTCGGTGTCAGACACTGCTCTCGGGCCTGAAGGTGTGGCTAGTCGACCGCGAGGTAGATGAACGCGACTGCGACGGTCCCCGCCGCGATCAACGCGAAGAGGACGAACAGCCCCCAGCCGAGGAGCAGGTTCTTGCGCTCGGTCTCCGGATCCAGCATCAGACGATCGGATCGACCGCTGCGGCGACGAACAGCAGCGCGAGGTAGAGGAGCGAGGAGTGGAAGAGCAGCGAGGCACGGCGTGGAGTCGTCCGGCGCGCGAGCCGAACGGCGAGCCAGATGAACCCCCCGCCGAGCGCGAGCGCGGCGACCAGGTAGACGAGACCGAGCGTTCCCCACAGAAACGGCACGATCGTCACCCCGACGAGGGCGAACGAGTAGAGCACGATCTGCTTGACGGTCTCACGCTCGCCGCGCACGACCGGCAGCATCGGGATCCCCGCGGCGGCGTAGTTCCGCTTGATCAGCAGCGCGAGCGCCCAGAAGTGCGGCGGCGTCCAGAAGAACACGATCAGGAAAAGGAAGAGCGCCGGCACGGTCAGGCTGCCGGTCGCGGCCGACCAGCCGACGAGCGGCGGCACCGCGCCGGCCGCACCGCCGATGACGATGTTCTGGGGCGTCGCCCGCTTCAGCCAGCGTGTGTAGACGAGCACGTAGAAGAGATTGCCGACCAGGGCGAGCACGGCGGTCAGCACGTTGACCACCCCGGCGAGGAGCACGAACGACAATGCCGAGAGCGCCAGCCCGAACTCGAGGGCGTAGGCGGCGGGCACCCGACCGGAGGTGACCGGCCGCTCGCGGGTGCGCTCGCCCATCAGCGCGTCGATGTCCCGGTCGAGCACATGGTTGAGCGCGCTGGCTCCGCCGCAGGCGAGCGCGAGCCCGCCGACCATCGCCGCCAGCTGACCCAGCGGCGGGACGCCGCGTGCGCCGACGAACATCCCGCAGATGCCCGTGAGGAGCAGGAGGCTCATGATCCGCGGCTTCGTCAGCGCGACGTAGTCGCGCACCGTCCCGAGCGGGGCGGTCCGTCCGCGGTGCACCAGCGCGGTCAGAACCAGGGTCGAGCCGAGAGCGGTCGCAGCGGCCGCGAGGTGCCAGCCGGGCGCGGTGATGAGCGCAGCCACCCCGAACAGCGCGATCGAGACGAAGGCGGGAACGAGCAGACGCCGGTGCTCGATCCAGGCGGCGACCGCGATCGCCGCGAGCGGAGGCAGCGCGAGCGCGGACAGCAGCTCGTGGGCCGCTCCGAGCGAAGCGGCCCCGCTGACGACTGCGAGCAGGGTCGCGGCGGTCGCGGCCAGCGCCGTCAGGCGGAGCCAGGCGCCGGGGGCCTCAGGCGCCGGTGCCAAGTCCTGCTCCCGCTCGTTCTTTCAGCCGCAGCCTCAGGTCGCGGAGCGGCCGCGCGCTCGTCACGTAGGGGACCGGCTCGGTGAAGTTCTCCGGCGCCGGCGGCGAGGCGGCGTACCACTCGAGCGTGTCGGCCAGCCAGGGATCGTTGCCGGCCCGCGGCCCGGAGCGCGTCGTCCTGACTGCGTTCACGCCGAACAGCAGGATGCCGAGAGCCATGATCCCCGACCCGATCGTGGACGTGAGGTTGTACCACTCCCAGAGCCCGCCGTGCGTGTAGGTGTAGACCCGCCGGGGCATCCCCATCAGGCCGAGGAAGTGCTGGGGCATGAACGTGATGTTGAAGCCGGCGAACATCAGCCAGAACGTCCACTTCCCCAGGCGCGCGTCGAGCATGCGCCCGAAGATCTTCGGCCACCAGTAGTGGATCCCGCCGAAGATCGCGAAGATCGCCCCCCCGAACAGCGTGTAGTGGAAGTGGGCGACGACGAAGTAGGAGTCGTGCACCTGCCAGTCGAGCGGGAAGGCGGCGAGGTAGATCCCGGTCAGCCCGCCGATCGTGAAGATCGCGATGAAGCCGAGCGCGAACAGCATCGGGGCGTCGAAGATCAGGTTGCCCCGCCACGTCGTCGCCAGCCAGTTGAGGATCTTCACGCCGGTCGGGATCGCGACGAGCATCGTGGCGATCATGAAGTAGCTCTGGAGCCCCCAGCCGAGGCCGACGGTGAACATGTGATGCGCCCAGACGAGCATCGAGATGAAGGCGATCCCGACCGACGAGAAGGCGACCGCCTTGTAGCCGAAGATCGGCTTCCGGGCGAAGACGGGAATGATCTCGGAGATCATTCCCATCGCCGGCAGGACGATCACGTACACCTCGGGGTGGCCGAAGAACCAGAAGACGTGCTGGTAGAGCAGGGCGCTGCCGCCCTGGTCGGGAATGAAGAAATGGGTGCCGACCTGCCGGTCCAGCAGGAGCAGCAGGAGGCCGCCGCCGATCACGGGCAGGATCACGACCAGCAGCGCCGCGTAGACCTCGATCGACCAGACGAAGAGCGGTATCCGCATCCAGCTCATCCCCGGTGCGCGCATGTTGTGAATGGTCGCGATGAAGTTGATCGCGCCGGCGAGCGAGGAGACCGCGAGCAGGTGCAGCGAGAGGATCCAGAGGTCCTGGCCGCTGCCCGGGCTGTACGCGTTCTCCGACAGCGGCGGGTACGCCGTCCAGCCGGCCTTGGCGGGACCGCCGGCGGAGGCGTAGCTCGAGTAGAGGACGATCCCGCCGAGCAGGAACATCCAGTACGAGAACGCGTTCAGGCGCGGAAACGCCATGTCGCGCGCCCCGATCATCAGGGGCACGAGGAAGTTGCCGAAACCGGCGAGGATCGGCACGACGACCAGGAAGACCATCGTCGTCCCGTGCATCGTGAAGAGCTCGTTGTAGCGGTCGCGCGTGACGAAATGCTCGTTCGGCACCGCGAGCTGGGCGCGCATGAACAACGAGAGGAGTCCGCCGATCCCGAGAAAGACCAGGCTGGTGACGATGTAGAGGATGCCGATCCGCTTGTGGTCGGCGGTCGTCAGCCAGCTCGTGACGCGGCCGCGCTTCCAGTCGGCGCGATACGGCTGGACCTCAGCCCTGGCTGCCACCCGTCCCCCCTTCGAATCGCTGCTTCAGGTAGGCGGTCGCCGCCTGCATCACGTCGGGACTCCACGTCGCGCCGACCGCCGGCATCCTCTTCTTCCCCAGCCGGAGGAGCTGCTCTAGCCCCGTCGGGTCGGCGACGAGCGCGTTGCCGGCGAGCGGCGGCCCGTAGTCGCCCTGGCCGGCGAGCCCGTGGCAGGTCGCGCACGCACCCTCGAAGATCTCTCTGCCGAGCGCCTTGCTTGCGCCCGCATGAGCGGCGAGGAAGCTCTGGTACTCGGCCGGCCGGACGGCGTCGACGAATCCGGTCATGTGCGCGTGCTCGAGGCCGCACAGCTCCGCGCAGCGCACCTCGTAGCTTCCCGCCTTCTCCACCTTGAACCAGGTGTGGGTGACCCGGCCGGGGATTGCGTCGATCTTGCCGCCGAGCGAGGGCACCCACCAGCTGTGGATCACGTCCGGGGAGACGAGGTCGAGCGTCACAACCTGTCCGACCGGAACGACCATGCGCTTGACCGCCACCTGCCCGCCGGGATACACGAACTGCCAGTAGTACTGATGGCCCTCGACCTTGATGTGCAGTGCACTGCCGCTGGCGCCCGCCGGCGGCACGTCCTTGATCGTCGGCAGCTTCACGAATACGAACGCCGCGATTCCGGCAAGGATCAGGACGGGCACCACGGTCGAGGCGGTCTCGATCCTCGTCGAGCCGTGGATCTGCGCGCCGTCCTGGGAGCGCGTCCGGCCGCGACTGCGGAAGCGGACGATGAAGAGGACGAGCGCGGTCTCGACCAGCACGAAGATCACGCCGGTCACGCCGAGAATCACCCAGTAGGTCTGCCTGATCGCGCCGGCGTTCGGGGAGACCGGGGTCACGGGCGCAAGCCCGTTGTCGGCCGCGGCCGCAGTCACGGCGACGAGCGCGCTCGAAACGGCGGCGGGCAGGGCCAGGAGCAGGCGGCGCACGACGCGGGCATTCTATGGGGGTGGCAGACGAATCGCGCGTGCAGCTGCCCGACGGGCTGGCCGGCCCGCTCGAGGTCTTCGTCAACGGCGTCCGCCAGGAGGAGGGAGGGCAGTTCGTTCGCCGCGGCAGCGAGCTCGTCTTCAGCCGGCCCCTGCGCCGCGAGGGACGGCTCGGCTTCTGGCGATGGCTCTCGCTCTTCTTCGGGGTGGCGGGCACCTACCGCCAGAACGACAGTGTCGATGTCGTCTACGAAGTGGACGGGCGACGAACTGTGATCTCGGCCTTGCCTATCCTCGAGCCTCAGCCGATAAGTGGCGAGGAGCGTTGAACGGGACGGCCCGGTGACGACGAAACAGAGACCTCGCGCGATGTCCGCGGCGCTCGACTTCGAGCGCCGTAACTTCCTGATCCTGCTCGTCGCCGGAGCGCTGGCGCTGGCGGCG
This sequence comes from uncultured Actinomycetes bacterium, assembly GCA_963803325.1. GTDB lineage: Bacteria > Actinomycetota > Thermoleophilia > Gaiellales > Gaiellaceae > DATBLE01. The sequence continues at coordinate 340,155 of CAWDLU010000002.1, forward strand.
GCGATGGGGCTCGCCGACATGGCCGGCTACGGCCGCCTGGTGGACGCCGTCCAGGACATCGTTCCGACGTGGTTCGCTGTCTGCTTCGGCGGCCAGGTGCTCGCCTACCTCGGCTACGTGCTCGCGGTACGCGACATCGCGCGGGTGGACGGCGGCCCGCTGCTCTCGTTTCGTCTCTCGATGCGCACCGTCGTCGCCGGATTCGGCGTCTTCGCCGCCACGCACGCCGCCGGCGGCTTCGCGGTCGACTACTGGACGTTCAGGCATGCGAATCTCCGGCGCTCCGAGGCGGTCGCGCGCGTACTCGCGCTCGGCGCGCTGGAATACGCGGTGCTCGCTCCCGCCGCGCTCGTCTGCGCGGTCGTGCTGCTGTTCGGGACGGGCGGTCACGTCCAGCACGCGATGACCTACCCCTGGCTGGCCGTCGTTCCCGGACTGATCGCGGCCGTCTGGGTGAGCTCGCCGTCGCGGGCCGCCCGGCTCTCCGACCTCGAAGCCGAGCGCCTCCTCCACCGGTGGTTCTCGCACCTCGTCGCGGGAATCGTGAAGCTCCGAACCATGCTCGTCTCACCGCGCCGCTACGGGCTCGGCGTCGCGGGAGTGACCCTCTACTGGCTCGGCGACATCGCCTGCCTGTGGGCGGCCCTGAAGATCTACAACGCCGAGCTCTCGACGCCCGCACTGATTCTCGCCTACGCGACCGGCTATGTCCTCACGCGCCGCTCGCTCCCGGCGGGAGGGGCGGGTGTGGTCGAAGTGCTGATGACGTTCGCCCTCGTCTGGGTCGGCCTGCCGCTCGCACCGGCGCTCCTCGGCGTCGTCACCTACCGTGCCTTCAACTTCTGGCTGCCGGTGATCCCGGCGTTGGCGGCGCTGCCGGACGTGCGCAGGATGCGCCAGGACTTCCAGCGCGGCGAGCAGGCGTTTGACCGCCGCTGAGAGTCCTCCAGACGTTCAGCGGGGGATGGTAGGCTCGCTGGTCCCGATGCGCCGCCTGCTTCTTCTCGCCGTTCCGCTCTCGGCGCTCGCGCTGACCGCGACGAGTACAGGCGGAGGCGCCGTGTCCGCGTCCTGCACCAAGGCTGGCCTGAAGACGGTCGAAGGCGGAAGGCTGACGATCGGCACCGACAACCCCGCGTATCCGCCGTGGTACGCCGGCGGGAGCCCGAAGGGTTCGAAGTGGAAGATCAACGACCCGGCGACGGGCAAGGGCTTCGAGAGTGCGGTCGCCTACGCGGTCGCAAAGCAGCTCGGCTTCGGGAAGGCCGACGTCCGGTGGGCGTACGTGCCGTTCGCGAAGTCGTACGCGCCCGGAAAGAAGTCGTTCGACTTCGACATCAACCAGATCTCGTACTCGCCGGCCCGCGCGAAGGTCGTCGATTTCAGCAACTCGTACTACGACGTCAACCAGGCGGTCGTCGTCCTCAAGGGCTCGAAGGCTGCGTCGGCGCGCTCGATCGCGGGCCTGCGCGGCTTGAAGTTCGGCGTCCAGATCGGCACGACGAGCTACGACGCGATCGTCAATCAGATCAAGCCCTCCTCGAAGCCGGCCGTCTACGACACGAACGACAAGGCCGTGTTCGCCCTGAAGAACAAGCAGATCGACGCGCTCGTCGTCGACCTGCCGACGGCGTTCTACGTCACCGCCGCGCAGGTTCCGAACGGGAAGATCCTCGGCCAGCTGGCGGCGAAGGCGGGCGGCGAGCACTTCGGGATGGTGCTCCAGAAAGGCAGCCCGCTCACCGCCTGCGTGAACCGGGCGCTCGTTCGGCTGAAGCAGAGCGGGACCTTGAAGAAGATCCAGTCGACCTGGCTGTCCAAGGTCGTCGGCGCTCCCGTCCTCAAGTAGAGACCTAGGCTGGCCAGGCGCGGGCGGAGCGAGGGCCGCCGGGGCGTACTGATCGGCCTCGTCAGCACGGCCGTCGTCTTCACCGGGCTCGGCTTCGCGATCGTCAACGCACCCGGCTGGCCCGAGATCAAGCGGCAGTTCTTCGACCGTCACGAGTTCACGAGCACCTTCCCCGAGATCGCCTCGGCGTTCCTGCTGAACGTGAAGATCTTCTGCATCTCCGAGGTGTTCATCCTGGTCCTCGCGCTGCTCCTCGCCGTCGTCCGGAGCGCGCCCGGCCCTGTGTTCTTCCCGCTGCGCGCGCTCGCGATCGCCTACGCCGACTTCTTCCGCGGCGTGCCGACGATCCTCGTGATCACGCTGCTCGGCTTCGGCGCTCCGGCGCTCCAGCTGAGCGGCGTCCCGACCTCGACGACGTTCTGGGGGATCGTCGCCCTGGTGCTCGTCTACACCGCGTACGTCTCCGAGGTGTACCGGGCCGGGATCGAGTCGGTGCACCCGAGCCAGGCCGGCGCGGCCCGTTCGCTCGGCCTGACGCACGGTCAGGCGCTTCGGTTCGTGATCCTGCCGCAAGCGGTCCGGCGGGTGATTCCGCCGCTCTTGAACGACTTCATCGGGCTTCAGAAGGACACGGCCCTCGTCGGCGTGCTCGGCTCGATCGAGGCGTTCAAGCAGACGCAGATCGACCAGGCGGCGACATTCAACTTCACCTCCGGGCTGGCGGCGGCGGTGCTGTTCGTGGCGGTGACGATCCCGCTCGCGCGCTTCACCGACTGGCTGGTCGCGCGCGACCGGCGCAGGCAGCTCGCGGGAGCCTCGGCGTGAACGCCGGGGTCAGACCCCTTGAGTCGACCCCACTCAAGGGGTCAGACCCCCTCAGTTCCTCCGACGCAGATTGCGTGACGGGAGTGTGACGTGAGCGCGCTCGTGGTCGAGAACGTGCACAAGTCGTTCGGCAAGGCGGAGGTGCTGAAGGGGATCGGCCTCGACGTCGCCGAGCACGAGGTCGTCTGCCTGATCGGCGCATCCGGCTCGGGCAAGTCGACGCTCCTTCGCTGCGTCAACCTGCTCGAGCCGATCGACGAGGGTCGCATCGTCGTCCACGGGGACGAGATCACCGGCCCGCGCGTGGACGTGAACCGGGTTCGCCGCGGGATCGGGATCGTCTTCCAGGCGTTCAACCTGTTCCCGCACATGAGCGTGCTCTCGAACGTCACGCTCGCGCCGCGCAAGGCGCTTGGCCTGTCCCGGACGCAGGCCGACGCCGAGGCGATGGAGCTGCTCGGACGCTTCGGCCTCGCCGACCGCCGGGACGACTACCCCGATCGGCTCTCCGGCGGCCAGCAGCAGCGGGTCGCGATCCTGCGCGCGCTGGCGATGAAGCCGACGCTCCTGCTCCTCGACGAGGTGACGAGCGCGCTCGACCCCGAGCTGGTCGGCGAGGTGCTCGGCCTGATCCGTGAGCTGGCCGAGGGCGGGATGACCATGGTCGTCGCCACGCACGAGATGGGCTTCGCACGGGACATCGCCGATCGGGTCTGCTTCCTCGACGAGGGCGTGATCCTCGAGGAGGGGCCGCCGGAGCAGATCTTCTCCGAGCCGCGCAAGCCCCGTACCCAGCAGTTCCTCGCCAGGATCGTCGCCGCCGGCCGCCTGTAGTTCGCCGCGGCCCGGAGGGCCGCGGCGAGCGTTAGCGTGCGAGCGTGACCTTGCTCAGGCCGCGCGGCCGGTCCGGATCGAGCCCTTTCGCCCGCGCCACCGCCCCGGCGAAGAGCTGTCCGGGGACGACTGAGAGGAGGGGTGAGAGCAGCGGTGCCGGCGGTCGCGGGATCGGGACGACGTACTGCGCGTCGGCGAGCTCGTGCGCTGCCGTGCCGCTCGCGACCACGGTCGCCCCGGCTGCCCTCGCCCGCGCGGTTGCATCGACGACGGCATCGAGCGTCTCGTCCTCGCTCGCGAGCGCCCAGACCGGGAAGAGCGGGTCGAGAGCGGCGACCGGCCCGTGGGCGAGGTCGGTGGCGGTGAGCGGCTCGGCCGCGATCTGACACGTCTCGAGGAGCTTGAGCGCGATCTCCCGCGCGGTTGCGAACTCTGGGCCGCGGCCGATCACGAACATGCGCGCGATCGACGCGAACGGCACCGCGAACGCCGCCGTCCCCCGCTCGAACACGGGCAGGTGCTCGGCGATCTGGGCGGCGACGTCCTCGAGTTGCCCGGCGACCTCGTCACCCCGGCCGGCGAGCATCCCGGCGAGGAGTGCGAGCGCGGCGAGCTGGTTCAGGTACGTCTTGGTCGCCGCCACCGCCAGCTCGGCGCCCGCCGCGAGCGGCAGGACCGCCTCGGCGGCCTGCGCGAGGTCGGAGTCCTGCTCATTGGTCATCCCGATCGTGAACGCGCCCCCGCTGCGCGCGCGCGTCACGTACTCGAGGACGTCGGGCGTGCGCCCGGACTGTGAGAGCGCGATCACGGTCGAGCCGCGGAAGTCGAGGTTGGCACCGTAGTAGACGGTCAGGCTGATCGAGTCGCGCAGCGCGGTCAGGCCGGGCAGGAGGCCGAATGCGTACACGCCGAACGAGGCGGCGTTGTCGGACGAGCCGTGCCCGACCATGCGGACGATCCCGGGCCCGCGCTCGAGCGCCGCGGCCGCCACGCGGGCGTACTCGTCACGGTGGCCGAGGAGTCGCGCGAGCGCGGCCGGCTGCTCGCGGATCTCGGCCAGGAACTGCGCGCCCGCCTGGATGACGGGCTCAGGCTGCGACACGAGCCTCGCCGCCGACGAGCACGCGCTCGATCTCGAGTTCTTCGCTGAGGACGACCAGGTCGGCGGCAGCGCCGACCTCGATCCGGCCCGCGTCGGCTCCGACGACGCCGGCGGGCACCGCCGTCGCCGCGCCGAGCGCCGCCTCGAGCGGCACTCCGAGGGCGTGCAGGTTCCGCACCGCGTCGATCATCGTCAGGACGCTGCCGGCGAGGACGCCGTCCTCTCGGCGCACGACCCCGTCGCGCACCTCGACGGCGACGTCGCCGAGGCGATAAGAGCCGTCGCCGCTGAGGCCCGCGGCCGCGACCGCGTCGGTGACGAGCGCGAGCCGTCCGGCCGCAGCACGCCAGACGAGCCGCACCGTGTCCGGTGCGAGATGGACGCCGTCGAGGATGATCTGAACGGTCACGTCCGGCCGCGCGAGCGCGACGCCGGCGACGCCGGGATCGCGGTGGGTGAAGGGTCGCATGGCGTTGAAGAGGTGCGTGACGGTGTTGACGCCCCGGTCGAACGCGGCGTTGGCCTCGTCCGCGTTCGCGTTGCTGTGGCCGGCTGAGACGGTCACCCCGCGCGCGACGAGAGCATCGACGAGGTCGAGCGCTCCGAGGAGCTCGGGTGCGAGCGTGTAAAGCCGGACGGGCCCCGCGGCGAGGATGCGCTCGAGCAGTGCCAAGTCCGGGTCGCGCCGGGCGGAGGAAGGATGCGTCCCGAGCCGGCGAGGGGAGAGGAATGGGCCTTCGACGTGCGCGCCGAGGATCCGCGGCCCGCGGCCGCCCTCGACGATCTCGCCGAGCGCGGCGACCAGCCGGTCCTCGGGCGCGGTGATCAGAGTGGGGAGGTAGGCGGTCACCCCGGTGGCGAGTAGCGCCTCGCCTGCGCGTGCGTACCCGGACGCGTCGGTGTCGAGGAAGTCGACGCCGCCGAAGCCGTTCACCTGGAGGTCGACGAAGCCGGGTGAGGCGATCCCCCGCCCGTTCGAGGAGGCAAGCCCCCAGCCCGCGACGAAGCCGTCGACGACCTCGACGTCCCCGGGGACGAGGTCACCGCCGACGAGCGCTGCGCGGACCCCGAGCCTCACGTCTCCACCGCGCGGCGGACGATTCCGCCGGCCTGCGCCAGCCGCTGACGGGCCTCGTCCGGGCCGAGCCCGGCGAGCAGGCTGACGATTGCCGTCTTCGCCTCGCCGCCGGCGAGCGCAAGCGCTGCCGCCGCCTGCTCGGCCGAGACCCCGGCCGCCTGGGCGACGATCGACTGCACCCGCGCACGCAGCTTCTCGTTCGCGGGGACGACGTCGACCATCAGGTTCCCGAATGTCTTGCCCAGCCGCACCATCGCGATCGTCGAGACCGTGTTCAGGACGAGCTTCTGCGCGGTGCCGGCCTTGAGCCGGGTCGAGCCGGCCAGTATCTCGGGGCCGACCGGCACCGCCACCTCGAGATCGGCGACCTCGGCGAGATCGGATCGCCCGACGCAGACGACGCAGGCGGTGAGCGCGCCGCGGGCGCGCGCCGCTTCGAGCGCGGCGTAGACGAAGGGCGAGCGCCCGCTGGCGCTCACCCCGACGACGGCGTCCGCCTCGCCGACTTCGAGAGCCTCGACCTCGGCGGCGCCGGCACGTCTGTCGTCTTCGGCCGCCGCCTGCTCGGCCGCCGACCCCGCGCCCTCTCCGGCGACGACGGCGACGATCTGCCCGGCCGGGCAGGCGAAGGTCGTCTCCATCTCGGCGGCGTCGAGCGCGGCGAGCCGGCCGGACGTTCCGGCGCCGACATAGACGAGGCGCCCGCCGGTCCCGACCCGGGCCGCGACCTCGTCCACGAGCGCGGCAATCGCGGACGCGGCTGCGCTCACTGCGGCGGGAACGGTCGAGTCCTCCGCGTTCATCAGCTCGACCAGCTCGATCGTCGAGCGAAGGTCGAGATCGGCGCCGGCCGCGTCCCTTGCTTCGGTGCCGAGCTCTCCGAACGCGGTCATCGCCGCCAGTGTACGCAGACCAGAGGGAGGTGGTCAATACCATTTTGAAACCGGGGGGAAGCCACTCGGGACGTCTTTGCTCCGCTCCGCCGCTTCTGGTCTTGACCACCGCCGCCACTCGCGAGTACCATGGTCGAGTCGTGACCGTCACCGCCCCCAAGCAGTCCGAGGCCCGCGAGCGCGTGCTGGGCCTGATCGAGCAGCTCGGCATCGGCGACGCGATCCCGTCCGAGCGGCAGCTGTCGGCCGATCTCGGCGTCTCCCGCCTGACCGTCCGCGCCGCGCTCGACGATCTCGTCCGCGACGGCTACCTCGTCCGCAAGCGTGGCAGCGGCACGTTCGTCAGCGAGCCGAAGATCGCCCAGGAGCTGACGATGACCTCGTTCACCGAGGACATGCGGCGCCGCGGGATGGAGCCCGGCAGCCGCACGCTCGAGCTGCGGACGACCTCGGCGGGCCCATGGTTGGGGCGGATTCTCCACGTCTCGCCCTCGGAGCCGCTCGTAATCGTCAAGCGGCTTCGGCTCGCCGACAACGAGACGATGGCGATCGAGACGCTCCACGTGCGGGCCTCGCTCGTTCCCGGCCTGTCGGCCGACGACCTCGAGAGCCACTCCTTCTACACGTTGCTGAGCAAGCGCTACGGGATCGACATCGTCGGCGGGCTCCAGACGATCGAGCCGACGGTGACCAACGAGGAGGAGTCGGAGGTGCTCGGCGTTCCGATGCACTCGCCGGCCTTCCTGTTCGAGCGGACGACCCGCTCGCCCGACGGCGCGATCGTCGAGTACGTTCGCTCGCTCTACCGCGGAGACCGCTACCGGCTCGTCACCGAGCTCAGCCGCGTGCCCCCTCGCGGCTGAGCGGTCAATACCAGCGGGTCACTACCACTGCAACCGACGCAGGGTTGTTCCTCACTGCTAGGCGATCGATGGTGACCAATTGGGAAAGTGGTCTTGACAATCAGGGGCGGTCTGTGCAACCCTCGCCCCGTGACCAACTGGTCTAAACCAATCCGACGGCCGCTTCGCACGCGGGTCCCGCCGGTCACCGGGATTCGGAGCGGGCGAGGGCCGTCCCTCCAGGATGGGAGATCTTCGATGAAGGCACGCATCATCGGTGCTGTCCTGCTCGTCGCGGTCCTCGCAGTCGCCGCGTCGAGTGCGACAGGCGCCAACAAGCGCGCTGCGGCCAGTATCACCGTCTGGCTTCAGGTCGACGCGCAGACGGGCTGGCCGGACGTCGTCGCGTCCGCGACCGCGGCGTTCCAGAAGCAGCACCCGGGCGTGGACGTCAAGGTGCAGTACCAAACCTGGGGCACGCATCTCGGCAAGTTCGACGCCACGCTCGCCGGCGGAAACGCTCCGGACGTGATCGAGATGGGTAACACCGAGATGACGAAGTACATGGCCGCCGGGGCCTTCCAGGACATCACCTCCGCCAAGTCGTCGTTCGACAACGCGAACGCGTGGCTCGACGGGCTCGCAGCCTCCGGCCGGTACAACGGCAAGCTCTACGGCGTTCCCTACTACGCGGGCTCCCGCGTGGTCACGTACCGCTCCGACCTCTTCAAGCAGGCCGGGATCGCGGCGGCGCCGAAGAGCCTCACCGAGTTCACCGGAGACGCCCGGAAGCTGAATACGAAGTTCGGCAAGAAGGGCTTCTCGCCCGTCTACATCGCCGGCACCGACTGGTACGTCGCCATGGGCTTCGTCTACGACTACGGCGGCAAGATCGCCACGCAGGTGAGCGGCAAGTGGAAGGGCACGCTCGACTCGGCGAAGTCGGTCGCCGGCCTGACCGCCTACAAGAACTTCTACCTCGCCGCCTC
>CAWDLU010000003.1:0-584109 GCA_963803325.1 uncultured Actinomycetes bacterium
CCTCGAGCGGCACTCCGAGGGCGTGCAGGTTCCGCACCGCGTCGATCATCGTCAGGACGCTGCCGGCGAGGACGCCGTCCTCTCGGCGCACGACCCCGTCGCGCACCTCGACGGCGACGTCGCCGAGGCGATAAGAGCCGTCGCCGCTGAGGCCCGCGGCCGCGACCGCGTCGGTGACGAGCGCGAGCCGTCCGGCCGCAGCACGCCAGACGAGCCGCACCGTGTCCGGTGCGAGATGGACGCCGTCGAGGATGATCTGAACGGTCACGTCCGGCCGCGCGAGCGCGACGCCGGCGACGCCGGGATCGCGGTGGGTGAAGGGTCGCATGGCGTTGAAGAGGTGCGTGACGGTGTTGACGCCCCGGTCGAACGCGGCGTTGGCCTCGTCCGCGTTCGCGTTGCTGTGGCCGGCTGAGACGGTCACCCCGCGCGCGACGAGAGCATCGACGAGGTCGAGCGCTCCGAGGAGCTCGGGTGCGAGCGTGTAAAGCCGGACGGGCCCCGCGGCGAGGATGCGCTCGAGCAGTGCCAAGTCCGGGTCGCGCCGGGCGGAGGAAGGATGCGTCCCGAGCCGGCGAGGGGAGAGGAATGGGCCTTCGACGTGCGCGCCGAGGATCCGCGGCCCGCGGCCGCCCTCGACGATCTCGCCGAGCGCGGCGACCAGCCGGTCCTCGGGCGCGGTGATCAGAGTGGGGAGGTAGGCGGTCACCCCGGTGGCGAGTAGCGCCTCGCCTGCGCGTGCGTACCCGGACGCGTCGGTGTCGAGGAAGTCGACGCCGCCGAAGCCGTTCACCTGGAGGTCGACGAAGCCGGGTGAGGCGATCCCCCGCCCGTTCGAGGAGGCAAGCCCCCAGCCCGCGACGAAGCCGTCGACGACCTCGACGTCCCCGGGGACGAGGTCACCGCCGACGAGCGCTGCGCGGACCCCGAGCCTCACGTCTCCACCGCGCGGCGGACGATTCCGCCGGCCTGCGCCAGCCGCTGACGGGCCTCGTCCGGGCCGAGCCCGGCGAGCAGGCTGACGATTGCCGTCTTCGCCTCGCCGCCGGCGAGCGCAAGCGCTGCCGCCGCCTGCTCGGCCGAGACCCCGGCCGCCTGGGCGACGATCGACTGCACCCGCGCACGCAGCTTCTCGTTCGCGGGGACGACGTCGACCATCAGGTTCCCGAATGTCTTGCCCAGCCGCACCATCGCGATCGTCGAGACCGTGTTCAGGACGAGCTTCTGCGCGGTGCCGGCCTTGAGCCGGGTCGAGCCGGCCAGTATCTCGGGGCCGACCGGCACCGCCACCTCGAGATCGGCGACCTCGGCGAGATCGGATCGCCCGACGCAGACGACGCAGGCGGTGAGCGCGCCGCGGGCGCGCGCCGCTTCGAGCGCGGCGTAGACGAAGGGCGAGCGCCCGCTGGCGCTCACCCCGACGACGGCGTCCGCCTCGCCGACTTCGAGAGCCTCGACCTCGGCGGCGCCGGCACGTCTGTCGTCTTCGGCCGCCGCCTGCTCGGCCGCCGACCCCGCGCCCTCTCCGGCGACGACGGCGACGATCTGCCCGGCCGGGCAGGCGAAGGTCGTCTCCATCTCGGCGGCGTCGAGCGCGGCGAGCCGGCCGGACGTTCCGGCGCCGACATAGACGAGGCGCCCGCCGGTCCCGACCCGGGCCGCGACCTCGTCCACGAGCGCGGCAATCGCGGACGCGGCTGCGCTCACTGCGGCGGGAACGGTCGAGTCCTCCGCGTTCATCAGCTCGACCAGCTCGATCGTCGAGCGAAGGTCGAGATCGGCGCCGGCCGCGTCCCTTGCTTCGGTGCCGAGCTCTCCGAACGCGGTCATCGCCGCCAGTGTACGCAGACCAGAGGGAGGTGGTCAATACCATTTTGAAACCGGGGGGAAGCCACTCGGGACGTCTTTGCTCCGCTCCGCCGCTTCTGGTCTTGACCACCGCCGCCACTCGCGAGTACCATGGTCGAGTCGTGACCGTCACCGCCCCCAAGCAGTCCGAGGCCCGCGAGCGCGTGCTGGGCCTGATCGAGCAGCTCGGCATCGGCGACGCGATCCCGTCCGAGCGGCAGCTGTCGGCCGATCTCGGCGTCTCCCGCCTGACCGTCCGCGCCGCGCTCGACGATCTCGTCCGCGACGGCTACCTCGTCCGCAAGCGTGGCAGCGGCACGTTCGTCAGCGAGCCGAAGATCGCCCAGGAGCTGACGATGACCTCGTTCACCGAGGACATGCGGCGCCGCGGGATGGAGCCCGGCAGCCGCACGCTCGAGCTGCGGACGACCTCGGCGGGCCCATGGTTGGGGCGGATTCTCCACGTCTCGCCCTCGGAGCCGCTCGTAATCGTCAAGCGGCTTCGGCTCGCCGACAACGAGACGATGGCGATCGAGACGCTCCACGTGCGGGCCTCGCTCGTTCCCGGCCTGTCGGCCGACGACCTCGAGAGCCACTCCTTCTACACGTTGCTGAGCAAGCGCTACGGGATCGACATCGTCGGCGGGCTCCAGACGATCGAGCCGACGGTGACCAACGAGGAGGAGTCGGAGGTGCTCGGCGTTCCGATGCACTCGCCGGCCTTCCTGTTCGAGCGGACGACCCGCTCGCCCGACGGCGCGATCGTCGAGTACGTTCGCTCGCTCTACCGCGGAGACCGCTACCGGCTCGTCACCGAGCTCAGCCGCGTGCCCCCTCGCGGCTGAGCGGTCAATACCAGCGGGTCACTACCACTGCAACCGACGCAGGGTTGTTCCTCACTGCTAGGCGATCGATGGTGACCAATTGGGAAAGTGGTCTTGACAATCAGGGGCGGTCTGTGCAACCCTCGCCCCGTGACCAACTGGTCTAAACCAATCCGACGGCCGCTTCGCACGCGGGTCCCGCCGGTCACCGGGATTCGGAGCGGGCGAGGGCCGTCCCTCCAGGATGGGAGATCTTCGATGAAGGCACGCATCATCGGTGCTGTCCTGCTCGTCGCGGTCCTCGCAGTCGCCGCGTCGAGTGCGACAGGCGCCAACAAGCGCGCTGCGGCCAGTATCACCGTCTGGCTTCAGGTCGACGCGCAGACGGGCTGGCCGGACGTCGTCGCGTCCGCGACCGCGGCGTTCCAGAAGCAGCACCCGGGCGTGGACGTCAAGGTGCAGTACCAAACCTGGGGCACGCATCTCGGCAAGTTCGACGCCACGCTCGCCGGCGGAAACGCTCCGGACGTGATCGAGATGGGTAACACCGAGATGACGAAGTACATGGCCGCCGGGGCCTTCCAGGACATCACCTCCGCCAAGTCGTCGTTCGACAACGCGAACGCGTGGCTCGACGGGCTCGCAGCCTCCGGCCGGTACAACGGCAAGCTCTACGGCGTTCCCTACTACGCGGGCTCCCGCGTGGTCACGTACCGCTCCGACCTCTTCAAGCAGGCCGGGATCGCGGCGGCGCCGAAGAGCCTCACCGAGTTCACCGGAGACGCCCGGAAGCTGAATACGAAGTTCGGCAAGAAGGGCTTCTCGCCCGTCTACATCGCCGGCACCGACTGGTACGTCGCCATGGGCTTCGTCTACGACTACGGCGGCAAGATCGCCACGCAGGTGAGCGGCAAGTGGAAGGGCACGCTCGACTCGGCGAAGTCGGTCGCCGGCCTGACCGCCTACAAGAACTTCTACCTCGCCGCCTCGCGGGCGAGCAAGACGACGGACGAAGGTCGCCCGACCCCGTACAGCGTGTACGCGGACGGCAACGCCGCCTCGATGGTCGGCCCGGGCTGGTTCTCGTGCTGTGTCGGCGACAAGTACAAGGGCTCGACCGCGCAGTTCGTGATGCCGAGCCACGAGGCCGGCAAGCCGATGCCGGGCTTCCTCGGCGGCTCCGACCTCGCCGTGCCCGTCGGCGCGAACAGGCAGCTCGGCACCGACTGGATCGCGGCGTTCACGAGCACGTCCGCCGAGAAGGCGCTTCAGGCGGTCGGCAACATCCCGAACACGACCGCGCTCCTCGACACCTCCAAGGTCGGCGAGCGCGCTGCCCTGCGCAGCTGGTTCGTTCCCGCTGCGAAGAACTGGGTCAACGTGGAGAACGGCAATATCCTCCGCACGATGCTGGCCCAGATCCTGACCGGCAAGCTCTCCGTCAAGCAGGCGGCTGCGACGGCGAGCGACAACATCACCTACACCCTGAACGCGTCGTAAGGGTGCATGAGCCGGGACGCTGAGATTCGTGTCCCGTACGAACCGGCGGTGGCCGCCGAGACGATGTCCCTCCCGTCTCGGCGGCGCCGCCGTTTCCCGTGGGCCCCGTACGGGCTGATCTCGCCGGTCGTCGCCGCGATCGGGATCATCCTCGGCTACCCGATCTACAAGCTCGTCCGTCTCTCGTTCGAGCAGTACGGCCTCTTCGAGCTCGTCGCGCACAAGGGCCACTGGATCGGTCTCCACAACTACCGCTCGGTCCTGGGCGACTCGGTCTTCTGGGACACGGTCGTGCGGACGGTCGTGTTCACGATCGCGAACGTCGGTCTGACGATCGTGCTCGGCACGCTGATCGCGCTCCTGCTCGTCCGCATCAGCGCGATCGTGCGGATCATGCTCACCACCGGTCTTGTCCTCGTCTGGTCGATGCCCGTCGTCGTCGCCGTGCAGGTTTTCTACTGGATGACGAACTTCGAGAACGGCGTCCTCACCTACATGCTCGCGAAGATCCACGTCAGCGACGCCAGCCACGACTGGTACGCGACCCCCTTCTCGAGCCTCGGCATGGTCACCCTGCTGATCGTCTGGGGTGCGCTCCCCTTCGTGGTCGTCACCGTCTACGCCGGTCTCGCGCAGGTGCCGCACGAGCTCGTCGAGGCCGCGGAGATCGACGGAGCCGGACCGCTGCGGGTGTTCCGCGACGTCACCCTTCCGGTGCTGAAGCCGATCCTCCTGATCCTGACCAGCCTCTCGATCATCTGGGACTTCGGCGTCTTCGCCCAGCCCTACCTGCTGATCGGGGCCTCGCACGTGGACAAGACGAACTACCTGATGGGCGTCTACGTGTTCATCAAGGGCTACGGAGAGCACGACTTCGGTCGCGGGGCGGCGATCTCGCTGCTGATGGTGGTCATGGTCGCCGTGCTGAGCATCGTCTACGTCCGGCAGATGGTGAAGGCGGGCGACGTAGAGTGAGCGCCGCCGCCGTACCGATCAGACGACGCCGGCGGCGGCGGTTCGGCCGCACCGGCTGGAACATCGTCGCGCTCGTCCTGCTCGTCGTGCTGGTCTTCCCGGTCTACTGGATGTTCTCGACCGCCTTCAAGCCGGCCGACGACATCAACCGCCTGACGCCGACCTGGTTCCCGACCCACCCGACGCTCCGGCACTTCCGCGACGCGATCGACCGGCCCTACTTCTGGAACTCGGTCGAGAACAGCCTGATCATCGTCGGGATAACGGTTGCGGTCTCGATCGTGCTCGCCTTCCTGGCCGCGGTCGCGCTGGCCAAGTTCCGCTTCGGCGGCCGCAAGCTGTTCATCGTCGGCCTGATCGGGATCCAGATGCTCCCGCAGGCCGGCCTGATCATCCCGCTCTACGTGGTGCTCGCCCGCTACCACCTGACGCAGACCCATCTCGTCCTCTTCGGCGTGATCATCACCTACATGACCTTCGCGCTGCCGTTCGCGGTCTGGACGCTGCGCGGCTTCCTGCTCAACATCCCGAAGGAGCTCGAGGAGGCGGCGATGGTCGACGGGTCGAGCCGCCTGGGCGCCTTCGTCCGGATCCTGCTCCCGCTCGTCTCACCAGGCCTGGTGGCGACGTCGGTCTTCGTCTTCATCACCAGCTGGAACGAGTTCATCTTCGCGTACGTCCTGCTGAACGACCAGTCGAAGCAGACCGTCACCGTCTGGCTCTCGTACTTCTACGGGACGAGCCGGCAGGTCGACTGGGGCGGCTTGATGGCCGGCTCGGTGCTCGCGGCGATCCCCGTGCTCGTCTTCTTCGGCTTCGTCCAGCGCAAGATCGCGTTCGGGCTGACCGCGGGCGCGGTGAAGGCATGATGGGAGCCTGATGGGCGAGATCGTCCTCGACTCCGTGACGAAGGACTTCCCGAACGGATTCCGCGCGATCGACGGTGTCTCGCTCACCGTCCACGACGGCGAGTTCATGGTGCTCGTCGGCCCGTCCGGCTGCGGCAAGTCGACGCTCCTGCGGATGATCGCCGGGCTCGAGGACGTGACCGCGGGCTCGATCGCGATCGGAGGTCGCGAGGTGACGGAGCTCGCGCCGCGGCACCGCGACATCGCGATGGTCTTCCAGAACTACGCGCTCTACCCGCACATGGACGTGCGCCGGAACCTCGGCTACGGCCTGCGAGTGCGGAAGACGCCGTCCGCCGAGATCGAGCGCCGCGTGACCGAGGTGGCGACGCTGCTCGGGCTCGAGAAGCTGCTCGAACGGAAGCCGGCCGCGCTCTCGGGCGGGCAGCGGCAGCGGGTGGCGATGGGCCGCGCGATCGTGCGCGAGCCGGCGGCGTTCCTGATGGACGAGCCGCTCTCGAACCTCGACGCGAAGCTCCGCGTCGGCATGCGCGCCGAGCTCGCCCGCCTGCACGAGCGCCTCGGGGTGACGACGATCTACGTCACCCACGACCAGGTCGAGGCGATGACGCTCGGGCAGCGGGTCGCCGTCCTCCGCGACGGCGCGATCCAGCAGGTGGACTCGCCGCAGGCGCTGTACGGCCGTCCCGGCAACCTTTTCGTCGCCGCCTTTATCGGCTCGCCGGCGATGAACCTCGTCGAGGCGACCGTCTCCGGCGACCGTGTCCGCTTCGCGGGACTCGAGCTGCCGCTGCATCCCGGTTGCCGCCCGCCGAACGACGGATCGGTCATCCTCGGGATCCGCCCGGAAGCATTCGAGGACGCGGCGCTCGCCGATCCCGGTCTGCCCGCCGTCGAGGTGGACGCGGTCGTGCTCGAGGAGCTCGGCTCCGACTCGCATGTGATCTTCCCGATCGACGCCCCGCCGGTCGAGGCCGAGGATCTGCGGGCGGCGGCGGACCAGGAGGACGAGTCGCTCCTGGCCGACGACCGCGCGATCTGGAACGCCCGGGTGGCGGCAAGGACCGAGGCGCGCCCGGGCGCACGCATCCGCCTCGCTGTCGATCCGGCGCAGCTCTACTTCTTCGACCCGGACACGGGCACCAGCCTGACCGCCGGCGCGCGGGCGGCCGCCGCGGTCGCATAGCGCCTTGGGCCCGGCCGTGATCCCGAAGCCGGTGTCGAGCGCGCCCGGCTCGGGCGCGCTCGCCGTCCGCGCCGCGCAGACCGTGTCCGTCAGCCCGTCGACCACGGAGACGAGGCGGGTCGCGGCCGCGCTCGCGGCGCTGCTCGGAGCGAAGGTCGGCCCGGCGACCGCGCCGGTGTCGCTCGAGCTCGGCGGTTCCGCGCGGCTGGGCGCCGAAGGCTACGAGCTGACGGTGTCGCGCTCGGCGGTGCGGCTGGTCGCGCAGGCCCCGGCCGGCCTCTTCTACGGAGTTCAGACGATCCGGCAGCTCCTCGG
Source organism: uncultured Actinomycetes bacterium (assembly GCA_963803325.1). Lineage (GTDB taxonomy): Bacteria > Actinomycetota > Thermoleophilia > Gaiellales > Gaiellaceae > DATBLE01. The sequence goes on from CAWDLU010000003.1 coordinate 7,518, forward strand.
CTCAAACCGCCTGCCTGCGATTCGCATCCGCGACCGACCGCGCTTCTCATGGCGCGGCGCGATGCTCGACGTCGCCCGTCACTTCCGCACGGTCTCCGACGTGAAGCGGTTCGTCGATGCGATGGCGCTGTACAAGCTCAACCGCCTGCATTTGCACCTCTCCGACGACCAGGGCTGGCGGATCGCAATCGACAGGTGGCCGCGGCTCGCGACGCACGGCGGCTCGACGGCGGTCGGAGGCGGCAAGGGCGGCTTCTACACGCAGCGGCAGTACCGGGAGATCGTCAGCTACGCGGCGCGGCGCTACGTCACGGTTGTGCCCGAGATCGACATGCCCGGCCACGTCCACGCCGCCCTCTCCTCGTACCCCGGTCTCGCCTGCGACGGGAAACCCTCGCCGCTGTACACGGGAATCGACGTCGGCTTCAGCTCGCTCTGCATCGGGAAAGCGGCCACGTACGACTTCGTCTCGGACGTCATCGGCGAGATCGCACGGCTCACGCCGGGCCCGTTCGTCCACATCGGCGGCGACGAGGCGATGGCGACGAAGCCGGCCGACTACGTCCGCTTCGTCCAGCGCGTCCAGGACATCGTCGGCTCCTACGGCAAGCGCATGCTCGGCTGGGAGGAGGTCGCGCGGGCGAGGCTCGCCGCGTCGACCGTCGTCCAGCACTGGAACCTCGATCCGGCGAAGTCGGCCCTGTCCGCTCGGGCGGTTGCGCACGGGGCGAAGGTGGTCATGTCTCCGGCCGACCGGGCCTACCTGGACATGAAGTACGACGCGTCCACGCCGATCGGCCTGCACTGGGCCGGGTACACGAGCGTCCGGCGGGCATACGCCTGGGAGCCCGCCCGGCAGGTCCCGGGAGTAGGCGTCGGCGACGTGCTCGGCGTCGAGGCGCCGCTCTGGGGCGAGACGATCGGCTCGATGCGCGACGCCGAGTACCTCGCGTTTCCCCGCTTGCTCGGGATCGCCGAGATCGGCTGGTCGCCCGCGCGCGGCCGGAGCTGGGCCGAATACCGGCTGCGCCTGGCGGCGCAGGCGCCGCTCCTCGACGCCCTGGGCGTCAACTACTACCGCTCGCCCGAGGTGCCCTGGCGCTGACGCCCGCTGCCCGGCGCGGCCTGACGTGTCCACTGCAACGGGAGTGTGCCGGAAGCGAGCCGACACGTGGACGGACACTTTCGCCGGCGGCGGCGGGCCGCTACCACGGAGGGGAACACACTTCCCCTACCGATTGGAGCCGCCGATGAACCGCATGCGCATCCTCGTCATGTCCCTCCTCGCCGCCCTGCTGCTGGCAGCGCCGGCTGCCCACGGCGCCGTCTCCGGCGTCGTCGTCAGCCAGGTCTACGCCGGCGGCGGCAACGCCGGGGCGAGCTTCACCAACGATTTCGTCGAGCTCTTCAACCGCGGGTCGGCGGCCGTCGACCTGAACGGTTGGACCGTCCAGTACGCGCCGTCCGCGAGTACCACCTGGCAGACGACGATCCTGACCGGCACGATCCAGCCGAGCCACTACTACCTCGTCCAGCTCGCCTCGGCCGCCGCGATCGGTGCCGCTCTGCCCACGCCTGATGCAACCGGCACGAGCAACCTCGCCGCCTCGGGCGGAAAGATTGCGCTCGTGCACGAGTCTGCAGCGCTTGCCTGCGGCGCCACCGCGGGCAGCTGCGCCGCCACCGGGAAGGTCGAGGACCTGGTCGGCTACGGCCCGGCGTCCGACTACGAGGGAGCCGGCGCTGCTCCGGCGCTCAGCAGCACGACGGCGGCGACACGTGGAGGTGCGGGCTGCGCCGACACGGACTCCAACGCCGACGACATCTCGTCCGCGACGCCTGCACCTCGGAACTCCTCCTCGCCGACGACTTCGTGCGGCACCCCTCCCCCCGAGGAGAGCGCCTCCCAGACGGCGGCGGTCGACATCGACATCCAGCCGGTGCTGTCGATTGCGCTCGAGCGACCGACCCTCAGCTTCGGGAACGCCGCCTCCGGCGACACGCCCGCGTCGATCTCTGAGCGGGTGACGGTGACGAGCAACAACGCGACCGGCTACGCGGTCACCGTGCACCGCTCGGTGTTCGCGCCGGACGACCTGCCGCTCGGCATCTCCAGCACGGCGCCGAGCGGGGCGCAGGTCGGTCCTTCGCTCGTCGGTGGGGGCATCGTCGCGATTCCGGTTGCGCCCAACCCCGATCTGGTCGTCGGGACTTCCCCGGCGCGAAGCGGCTCCGGTGGCGACGTCTGGCCGACGAGCATCGGGTTCGCCTCGGCTCTGCCCGTGGTCGCGCCGGGCAGGTATACGGCAAGCGTCACCTTCACGGTGATCGGCCGGTGATCGTCCGCGCCGCCGTCACCGCCCTCCTGCTCGCGTCCGCTTCGGCAGGCGCGAGCACCGGGCGGCCTGCCGTCTCGCTGATCGCCTCGCCGTCGCATGTGGCGCTGGCCGGTGCAGGCCGGCAGATCGTCCGGGTGACCAACTCGGGGCGAGAGGCCGTCGTGGTCGATGTGTCGCGGGCCGGCTTCTCTCTCGACCTGCGCGGACGTCCGAAGGTCGCACGCCCAGCCGGTCGGCGGTGGCTGTTCGTCCGCCCGCTCCGCCTCGCGATCGGGCCTCGTGCTACGGCCGCGCTCACCGTCTGGTCGAAGCCGGCGCCTCGGGCGGAGCCGGGCGACCACGGGGCGCTGGTGCTACTGACGACGCGTCCGCGCCGCACCGACGGCCTCGCGGTCCGTATGCGACTCGGCGTGGTCGTCGTCATGCGCGCCCCCGGAAAGGTCGTTCGCAAGCTCGAGCTGCGGAGCCTTCACGTACGCCGAGGCGTCCGTGCGCGCACGCTCGAACTGCTCGTCGCGAACCGCGGCAACGTCACCGAGACGATCGGCCGCGGTTGCCTGACTGTGACGCTGCTCCGAAAGGGGCGTGTGCTCGCGCGGCTGCGTCCGGTTGCGCGGCGACTGCTCCCGCGCACGACCGGGCTCGTCGAGTTCCACTACCCCGGTCGCACGCGCGGATGGGTGTCGGCCCGGGCGCGACTCACGCCGGGTGAGCTCTGCGGCAAGGCGCGCAGCCGAGCGTTCCGGATCCGTCTCTGAGACGAGTCCGGGGGCTGCCCTGCGCGCGGGCGGCCCCCGGAGGCCGTAGCGGTCAGCCGTGCAGGTTGACCTGGACGGAGAAGAGGCGGCGGGTGGAGATGCCGCCGAGGATGTTCTCGCCCGACTTGCGCGCGCGGGCGAAGATCGCGATCAGCTGCTGTCTGGAGCTGACCGGGAAGCCGGCGAGCATGCGGAAGTCGAGCTCCGCCCAGCCGTCGCCGCCGGTCTGCCCCTCGGGTGGGATCGAGAGCTGGTTGAAGGGGACGGCCGTCGCGTAGACGAGTGCGCCCTGGACCGAGCGGCCGCCGCAGGCCGAGACGTGGTACCGGACGATCAGCTGGTTCGTGCCGCTGGTGACAACCGCCGGGCTCGTCTGTTGCCCGTCGATCAGCAGCAGCGCGGGCGAGCTGAGGTTGTTGATGTTGACCGGACCGTTGCCGCTCGGGCAGCCGGTCGCGGGTGTCGGTGTGGGCAGAGGCCGGGTCGCCGCGGCGATCACGGCCGTCGGAACGGACGAGGCGAACGTCCTGCCGGACGAGTTCTGCGCCCCGACCTTGAACCGGATCGTGTTGCCGACGTCGGTCTGCTTCAGCAGGTAGCCCTTTCTGTTGTTGGCGCCGCTGATCTCTGAGCAGCTGGCGCCGTTCCGGTCGCAGCGCACCCAGTAGTCGTTGTAGTCGGTCGGGTTGCCGGTCCATTTGCCTCTGTCCCCGACGAGGGTCTTGCCCTCTTGCGGAATGCCCTTGATCGTCGGCGAGGACGTGTTGCGTGGGAGAGCCTTGGCGGCGGTGATCACCGCGGTCGGCACGGACGTTTCGGACGTGGTGCCGTCCGAGTTCTTTGCCTCCACCTTGAACCGGAGCGTGTGGTCGACGTCGGCCGACTTGAGCGTGTACGTCTGGTCGTGGGCGCCGCTGATGTTCGAGCAACCTCCACCGTTCTTGTTGCATCGCATCCAGAAGTAGTCGTAGTCGGTCGGGCCGTTGTTCCAGTCACCCCGGTCACCGGACAGCTTCGCACCCTCCTGCGGTGTTCCCGTGATCCTCGGGGGTGAGGCGTTCACCGGCTCGGTCGAGCTCGCCGCCGCTCCGGCGCCGGCGAGAACGCCGAGGCCGATCACCAGCGCGAGCGTTGTGCCCATGCCGATCAGCGCACCAACGAGCGTCCTACGGTTCTTGACGGAACGAGACATCATCACTCCTTTCTCCTGTGCTGTGGCCGAGCGCATCTCCAGCCGCGCCGCGAGCGGTGTGCCTTGACACATCCGTCACGACATCACAGCGCGGTAGGGTCGCCGTCCGCCGTACCCCGCGACCCGCCACCGGTAATCGCCGTCCACGCAATCTTTACGAGTTCCTAGCCGATCCGTGATCTCGGCACCCGCTCGAGTGCGCGGACTTCGCGCTCGAGCCAGCCGAACACGTCGTGTGCGGCGACCTGCCGCGCAAGTCGCTGCATCCGCCAGCGCCGATCCTCTTCGTCGAGCTCGAGCGCCAGCTCGAGCGTGCCCGCGAACCCCTCGACATCGAACGGATTGCAGGTCAGAGCCTCACGAAGCTCCTCCGCGGCCCCCGCGAACTCACTCAGGACGAGTGTGCCCCGTTCGCCGCCGGCGGCCTGGCTGACGACGAACTCCTTGGCCACGAGGTTCATCCCGTCGCGCAGCGGCGCCGCCACGCACGTGTCGGCGAGGCGGTAGTAGGCGAGCAGGCGCTCGGAGCTGACGCCACGGTGGAGGTAGTGAACCGGGACGTCCGCACCGGGGATCGTGAAGCGTCCGTTGATGCGGCCGACCAGCTCCTCGACCTGCGAGCGGAGATCCCGATACTCGCGGATGTCGCCGCGGCTGGGCACGGCGATCTGGAGGAACGAGACCCTGCCGGCGAGATCTCGCCGGTTCTCGAGCAGCAGCTCGATCGCCCGCAGACGCTCGACGATCCCCTTCGTGTAGTCGAGGCGGTCGACGCCGATCAGCACCCTCCGTCCTTCGAACTGCCTGCGAAAGCGCGCGAGCGTCCGCTCGACACCCTTGCCGGCGGCCTGCCGCCGCAGGCTCGCGGCGTCGATCGAGATCGGGTGGGCGGCGGTCCGAACGGTCCGGCCGCCGTCGAGCACGATCCGATCCCCGTCCAGCTTCGCGTCTGCCCGCAGGCGGAGGACCGTGCGCGTGAAGTTCTCCCTGAACTCCTCCGTCTGGAACGAGACGACGTCGGCGCCGAGCAGGCCGTCGAGCAGCTGGTCGCGAAAGGGCAGCCGCGCGAAGAGCTCCGGAGCCGGGAACGGGATGTGCAGGAAGAACCCGATCGGCTGCACCGCGCCGGCAGAGCGGAGAATCCGCGGCAGGCAGGCGAGTTGGTAGTCGTGGACCCAGAGGAGCGAGCCGGGCGGGGCAACCGCGAGGGCGGCCTCGCCGAAGAGCTCGTTTGCCTCCCGGTAGTCGCGCCACCACCGACGATCGATCCGGACCCGGTCGCCGAACCCGTGGAAGAGCGGCCACAGCGTCCGGTTCGCAAAGCCGTGGTAGTAGCCCTCGACCTGTCGGCGCGAGAGCGAGATCGGAACGAGCTCTGCCGTCCAGTCGGGAAGCGACGACGGTGCCCCCTCCGCTCCGCCGTCCCAGCCGATCCAGTACCCGGGCCTCGCCTCGAGGATCGGCCGCAGCGCCGTCACGAGCCCACCGTCGGCCGGGCGCCAGCCCGACCTGGTCTTCACCACGGGGAGCCTGTTCGCGAGCGTGACGAGCGGTGCACGCCCCGCGTTCCCGGGCGCCTGTCGCGACGGGCTGGTCGCGGCGAGGGACTGAGTGATCGACCCGGTCACACCGATGCCACACCCATCTTGCTCAGCCTCCTCGTCGGGGTGAACAGAACCCGCCGGGGGCACTGAGTCGACGCCGGCAGTTCGCCCTTTGCTGCCGACGAACGCTACCCCCTCGCGCAACAACCAAACGTGGGCAGTCCCGAGGCGTAGGATTCCGCGCCGCTGGGAATGGAGGGTCCGTGCCTCCCGAACCGCCGATCGCCTTCGTCCCCGAACCTGAGGAGGTCGGGCTCGTGGTGCTGATCAACTTCGGCGTCTTCGCCGGCCGCGAGGTCACCCCGGCCGAGATCGACGACCTCGGTCGCGCGCTCGTCCCGGAGCTCGGCCAGGCGACCGTCGTCGCCGAGAACCGTCACGAGCTGAGCGGGGGTCGAACCGAGGCCTCGCTGCACCAGGTTCGAATCGAGGTGCCGGCGCAGGCGTTGCCCGACGACGCGCGCGAGCGCGACTGGGTGCGCGACTGGCTCGTGGAGCTCTCCGGCCGCTGGGCTCGCACCTGCATCGAGCACCGGCATGCCGATCTGGTCGAGCCGTTTTCGGACGAGGACTCCCGGATCTGGGAGGAACGGAATCCGCGGGCGGTCCAGGGTTTCTCGCCGAGCGTGTTCTCAGGCCGGAGGCGCCGGCGGAGATAGGACCGTCCCGGCTTCGAGTGCTCTGGCCACGCCGGGCAAAGCGCTCGTCCTGGCCGGACGGCCGGGCCGGACGCGGGGTGCTGCGGCGCGTGCGGACTAGACTCCACGCGCATGGGACGCTCCGGTGTACCGTTGGGCACGCTCGTCCCTCCCGGCCCGTTTCCGAGGCATCTGCTCCGCGCCGCCTGGGTCGCCGCGATCGCTGTCGGGATTGCGACCGGACTCGCGATCGCGGCCGACCTCCAGTCGAAACCGGGCGCGCAGGTCGTCTTCGTCGTGTGCGTGGCCGCCGCCGGCGCGGCCGCCGGCCCGTGGGCGAGCCTGATCGCCGGCGCAGCGTCGCTGCCGATCTACATCGCGTTCTTCCTCAACAGCCCGAGCCGCTTCTCGGTCTCCCGGTCGCAGGTCGGGTCGCTGGTCGCCCTCGGGATCGGCTTCCTGGTCATCGCTGCGATCGTCTGGCGCGAGCGGCGTTCGAGGACGCTGTCGTCCGATGCCCGCGAGCTTTCCGGCGCGCTCGATCACGCGGGGGTGGTGGTCTGGCGATGGGACACGGACGACGACCGGATCGAGTGGCTGGACGATCCCGCCCGGTTGACCGGCGACGCGCACATCGACGCCCCGGCGACCTTTCACGAGCTGCTCGAGCTCGTCCACCAGGACGATCGAGCGGAGCTCGAGCAGACCATGCGGAGCGCCGTTTCCGGCCGCTCCGCGTTCGACGTCGAGGCGCGCATCAACCTGGTGCCGAACGATTGGCGCTGGGTCCAGCTCGAGGGGAAGGTCGTCCGGCGGCTGGGCCGTCCCCGGGTCGCGGGGCTCGCACGCGACGTCACTCCACGGCGGCGCGCGGAGGAGCGGGAGCATTTCCTCGCCGAGCTGACCCGGACGCTCGCGGTCACGCTCGACTTCGACCAGATGATCGCCGAGCTCGCCCGGCTGGCCGTGCCGACGCTCGGCGATTGGTGCTCGGTCGACATGCTCGAACCGGACGGAGCTGTTCGAAACGCGGCGATCGCCCATTCGGACCCGGCCGAGGTCGAGCTCGCACGCGAGCTCCGCGACCGGTTTCCGGTCGATCGACGAGCGCCGAGCTGGGCTGCCGCCGTTCTCGCCGGCGGGCCCGCTCGCCTCGACGTCGAGGTCCCGGGCCGGGATTCCGCCGAGGACGGACGGTCGAGTGAGGAGCTCGACCTCCTCGACCGGCTCGGCTGGCGCTCGGCGGTCACCGCTCCACTGAAGGCCCGAGGCCGCGCGTTCGGGGCGGTGACGCTCGTCAACGCCGAGACGCCGCGCGCCTACGACGAGAGCGACCTCGTGTTTCTCGAGGAGGTCGCGCAACTGGCTGCGCTGATGCTCGACAACGCGAGCCTCCACCGCGACGAGCAGGAACTGCGCGCGAGCGCCGAGGCGACCGCACGGCGCGTCGAGCGCTTTCAGGCGCTGACGGCGCGCCTATCGGCGGCTGTCACTCCCGCAGAGGTTGCGGAGACGCTCGTCGAGGAGACGCGCGAGGTGCTCGGGGCTCGCGCCGGCTGGGTCAGCGTCCTCTCGGAGGACGGCGAGGAGCTGCGGCTGCTCGCGGAGAACGGCTACCGCCAGGACTTCGTCCAGAAGTACCGCCGGATCCCGATCACGTCGGAGCTGGCGGTGGTCGAGGCGGTGCGCGGCGGCGAGCCGGTCTGGCTCGAGTCGGTCGAGGGGGGTCTGGACGCCTATCCCGAGCTGGTCGAGGGCGGTGACGCCACCGGTGGCAGCGCCCTCGCGATCGTCCCGCTCCACGACGTCGAAAGGGCCTTCGGATTCCTCGCGCTGCGCTTCGACGGTCCGCGCGTCTTCGCCGACGCAGAGCGAGCGCTGATCTCGAGCTTCGTCGGCCAGTGCGCCCAGTCGCTCGAGCGGGCGCGCCTGTACGAGCGCGAGAGCACCGCGCGGGCCGAGGCCGAGCGGCATCGCGGGGAGCTCCATTTCCTGGGCGAGGTCTCGAAGACGCTCTCCTCGACGCTCGAGCTGGACGAGATGCTCGACGAGCTTCTGCGTCTGACCGTGCCGGAGGTCGCCGATGCAGTCAGCATCTTCCTGCTCGAGGAGGGGCGCTACCTGCGCCGCGCGGCTTCGGTGCACGTCGATCCGGCGAAGACCGAGCTGATGCGCGACCTGCGCGGCGTACGGCTCGACCTCGAGAGCAGCACCGGTCCGCTCGCGCGGGCGATTCGCCAGCGCGAACCCGTCGGGCTGGCGGTGAGCGAGGCCGGGGCGCTCGACAGCCTCGCCCTCGACGATCCGCAGCTGCGCACGCTCGAGTCGCTCGGAATGAACGACTGGTATGCGCTGCCGCTTGTCGTCCGGGGCCAGGCGCTCGGAGTCTTCAGCCTTGCCCGGGTCGGCAGCGGGCGCTTCTCGGACCGAGACCTGGGTCTCGCCCGCGAGTTTGCCAACCGGGCAGCCCCGGCGCTCGCGAACGCGGCGGAGTTCGAGCGGGAGCGCAGCGCGCGCGCCAGTGCAGAACAGGCCTCGCAACGCCTTGGGCATCTGCACCGCATCGCCACCGCCCTCGCGCAGGCGATCAGCCCGGAAGAGGTTGCCGCAGCCGTCGTCGAGCACAGCCGCGCCGCGTTCGGTGCCGACTCGACCGCCGTCCAGCTGCTCTCCGCCGACGGCTCGGAGCTCGAGCCCGCGGCCGCCTTCGGGCACCTGGAGGAGTTGATCGCCCGCTACGGGACCATGTCGATGTCGCAGGAGCTGCCTGCCGTGCAGGTCGTCCGCGAGGGCCAGGTGTGCTGGTTTGCGTCCTCAGCCGAGCTCGCCGAGCGCTTTCCTGATCACGCGAGCATCCGCGGACCGCTCGAGGCGGTCGGGTTCATCCCGCTCGCCGGGCAGGAGAAGCCGCTGGGGCTCCTCACCGTCAGCTTCGAGTCGCGCCGGCCGCTCGGAGGCGACGATCGCGCGCTCGCCGATGTGCTGCTGCGCCAGTGCGGGCAGGCGCTCGAGCGCGCCCGGCTGTTCATTCGCGAGCAGGAGGCGCGGCGCCGGGCCGAGGAGGCGACGAAGCGGCTCAATCAGCTTCAGGCAATCGTCGAGGCCGGGCTGTCCGCGCGCTCGATGGAGGAGCTCGTCCAGGACCTGCTGACGCGGGTGAGCAGGCTCCTCGGGGCGGAGCGAGCGACGATCCTGCTCCTCGACGAGGAGCAACAGGTTCTCCGGGTGCGGGCGGCGATCGGCCTGGAGGGCGAGTCGCTCGACGAGGTGCGGGTCCCGCTCGGCGCCGGCGTCGACGGCCGCATCGCCGCGACCGGCGAGCCGCGCATCGTCGCCGACCTGTCGCAGGTGGAGGTTGTCAGCCCCTACCTGAGCAGGGCCGGCGGCTCGCTGATCGGCGTTCCCCTCTCCGTCGGCCGGCGTGTGCTCGGAGTCCTGAACGTGAGCAGCCTCCAGCTGAACGCGTTCAGCGAGGACGATCTCGAGCTGCTGGAGCTCGCGGCCGAGCGGGCGGCGCTCGCCTTCGAGCGGATGATGGTCTACGAGCGCGAGCATCAGATCGCGATCACGCTCCAGCAGAGCGTCCTTCCCGGTGCGCTCCCGGAGATCGAGAGCCTGCCGGTGGCGGTCCGCTACCTTCCGGGCCGGACCGAGCTCGAGGTCGGCGGCGACTGGTACGACGTGATCGAGCTGGACGACCGCCGGGTCGGCATCGTCGTCGGGGACGTGGTCGGCAAGGGCGTGATCGCCGCGGCGGCGATGGCACAGCTTCGCAACGCGCTCCGGGTGTACGCGCTCGACGGATTGGATCCGGGCTCGGCCGTGGGCCGCCTCGGCGAGTTCGCCCGCACGGTCGGCATGCCGTTCGCGACCGTTCTCTACCTCGTCATCGACTTCGAGACCGGTCTGTGCTCCTACGCGAGCGCCGGCCATCCCCCGGCGCTGTACCGGCGTCGCGACTGGCCGCCCGTCTACCTCGAGGACGGCCGCACGCCGCCGATCGGTGTCGGTCTCGACACTCCGAGCCCGCAGGCATCGGTCCAGCTCGAGCCCGGCGATCTGCTCCTGCTCTACACCGACGGGCTCGTCGAGTCGAGGAGCATGACGCTGAACGAGGGGCTCGAGCGGCTCTCGAACGCCGTCGAGCAGGGCCCCGAAGGTCTGGACGAGCTGCTCGACCATGTCGGTCTCGAGCTCGACGTGGAGACGCGCCAGGACGACGTCGCGCTGGTCGCGATCCGGTGGGAGCCGGCACCGACCCTCGAGCTGCGCCTGCCCGTCGACCCGGCCTCGCTGGCGGATCTCCGGCGCGAGCTCCGGGCCTGGCTCGGCAGGAGCGGTGTCGAGGATCCGGCTGCTCACGACATCGTCGTCGCATGCTCCGAGGCGTGCGCGAATGCGATTCTGCACGCCGCCGATCCGACCGAGCCCGACTTCGTGGTTTCCGGTGTGCGCCAGAACGGCGAGATCTCCCTGGTCGTCCGCGACTTCGGACGTTGGCGCGAGCCCGATCCGGAGCCGACGAGCGGCGGCTTCGGCTTCACGTTGATGCACGCGCTGATGGACACGGTCGAGGTCCAGACAGAGCCGGAGGGGACCGAGATTCGCATGTGCCGGCGGCTGACCGCCGAGTGACCAGCGCGCAGTCGCAGTGCGCCCCCGGGTTTGACCGGGGCCGGGCTGTGGGTACTGCTTGCGTGACTCGGGCCCTCCCGCATCATTCCCATGTCTGCTCCCTCTAGCACCTTCGAATCCGTCACGCTGACGATTCCCGGCGAGCGCCGTTCGATCGGGATCGCCCGCCTCTTCGTGGGCGGCCTGGCCACGCGGCTTGGTCTCGGGTATGAGGCGATGGCCGATCTCCAGCTCGCCCTCGAGAGCGTCCTGCTCACGACCGCGTCGCGAGCCGAGCTGAGGGTCGAGGCGCGGATCGACGGAGGGTCGATGTCGATCGTCGTCGGCCCCCTCGATCGCGACCCACTCGTTCCCGACGCCGCCCACCCGGAGGCGCTCGGACTCGAGCGGCTGCTGGGAGCGCTCGTCGCCGGTGCCCATTCGTACGAGCAGGACGGTTTCCGCTGGCTCCGTCTCGACGCGCGAACGGCCACCGCCGATCAGAGCCGGGCGTGACCCTGACCCCGAGTCAGATCGAGGAAACCGAGCTCCTCCGCGCGTATCACGAGCGCGGGGACGAAGGCGCGCGCGACCGGCTCGTCGAGGCCAACCTGCCGCTCGTGCGGGCGATCGCCCGCCGGTACGCCGGCCGCGGCGAGCAGCTCGAGGATCTCGTCCAGGTCGCATCGATCGGGTTGGTCAAGGCGATCGACCGTTTCGATCTCGAGCGCGGGGTCTTCTTTCGCACGTATGCGGTGCCGACGATAGTCGGCGAGATCAAGCGGCATTTTCGGGATCGCGCCTGGGCCGTATACGTGCCGCGACGGCTGAAGGAGCTGAACCTGATGCTCTCGAGGCTGATCGAGGATATGAGCGCAGCGCTCGAGCGCTCACCGACGATCGCGGAGCTCGCCGAGGCCGCGGGTGTCGAAGAGGAAGAGGTCGTCGAGGCGCTGGAGTCGAGCCGTGCCTACAGGGCCGAGTCGCTGAGCGCACCTGTGGAAGAGGGCCTCGAGCTCGACCGGCTGGAGGCGCTCGGCAAGGTCGACGAGGGGTTCGAGCGGGCGGAGGACCAGCAGCTGCTCTCGTCGGGGCTCGGGGCGCTCGACGACCGGGAACGGGCGATCATCAAGCTCCGGTTTTACGACGGCCTGACACAGACCCAGATCGCGAACACGCTCGGCATCTCCCAGATGCACGTCTCGCGCCTCATCCGGCGGGCGCTGGACTCGCTCCGGGATGAGTTGGAACAAGGAGGAGTTGATCGTGAATGAACGCTGACGATCTAGCTGCACAGGTGGTGTCGCTCAGGTTTCCGGCGGAGCCGAAATGGCTGGCGCTCTGCCGGCTCGTGCTCGGCGGGTTTGCCCACGCGAACGCGGTCGGCGACGAGACGGTTGCCGACCTCAAGCTGGCGGTCACCGAGGCGTGCTCGAACTCGATGCGCCACGCGTACGGACGCGCCGGTGACGGGGAGGTGACTGTTCGCTACGAGATCGGCGACGGGGCGGTGGCCGTGGAGGTCTCCGACACCGGTCGGGGGTTCGAGTACGTGCAACCTCCGCCCACCTTCCCCCCGCAGCCCGGCGGAGAGCTGCGCGAGGACGAGATGGGGCTCGCGATCATCAACTCGCTCGTCGACGAGCTCGACATCGGTCCCGGGAACGAGGGTCGCGGCACCCGCGTCAGCTTCCGCAAGTTCCTCGGCTCGCGCGACGACGGCAGCGGCCTCGGCGCCGCTGCCGGTCGCTAGTGCTCCCGGCCGCAAGTACGGTCTTGATTGGCCGAGCGAAAACCGAGCAGCTCAAGGACGCAGGGAGCGCCCATATGCAAGCCATATGGGCGCGACTGAGGACGCGGAGATGCGACGCGTTTGCAGCCGGCCAGGCTGAGCGTATTTGCGGCCGGGAGCACTAGGTTTGCGCCGCCGAGAAACGGGAGAAAGGTGTAAGAACATGAGCGTCCGTGTCGACATCGGCGAGACGACCGGGTGTGTGGTCACGATCACCGGCGACGCCGACCTCTACGCGGCGGCGAACGTCGAGCGTCAGCTCGACCAGCTGATTCACGACGGACAGAAGACGATCGTCGTCGATCTGACCGGTGCAACGTTCGTCGACTCGACGATGCTCAGGGTGTTGCTGAAGGCGAGCAAGCGTCTCCGGTCCGCAACCGGAGAGCTGATCGTCGTCTGTACCGGGCCGAACATCCCCAAGATCTTCGAGGTCACGCTGCTCAACCGGGTCTTCACGATGTTCGAGAAGCTCGAAGAGGCGCTCGCGTATGCGAGCAGCCCGGCGCGGCGTACACCCGAGCGGCTGCTTCGCTGAGCGCCCGTTTGGGTGTTTGGGCCCGGGCCGTGCCGGGTACCCTCCACCCGTGCGCCCTGCCGTCGACGAAGCCCAGCCCTGATGGACTTCAGCCTCTCGAGCGAGCAGGTCAACGGCGCGGCTGCCGCGGACTACGTCGTCGCCGTCGGAGGTGAGGTCGATCTCTACACGGCCCCGGAGCTCAAGCGGGAGCTCCACCGCGTGCTGGGCAAAGGCGCGAGAAGGATCGTCGTCGACATGTCCGACACCACGTTCATCGACTCGACCGCTCTCGGTGTCCTGCTCAGCGTCGTCAAGCGTGTCCATCCAGACGACGGCTCGGTCGTCCTGGTCTGCCCGGACCCAAATGTCAGGCGGATCTTCGAGATCACGCTGCTCGACCGGGTGTTCGCGATCGTCGAATCGCGCGGCGAGGCAATGGCGGAGCTTGCCGCCAGCGGCTCCTAGACGACCGCGGCGACGATCGAAGCCGCGACGTACGCGGCGTAGAGCGTGAGCAGCGCGAGGCCGTCGGCCCGGCTCAGGCCGTCTCGCCGGGCTGCCAGCGAGACGAGCACCACGACACTGCCCGCGGCGACCGGGAGGTGCAGCCCGCGAGAGACGTGGCCCAGGCTCAGCGGCCGCACGAGCGCGATCACACCCGCGTTGAACGCGGCGAAGTGAGCGATCGTGCCGAGGACGTTTCCGAGCGCGACCTCGCCCCGCCCGCGCCGCGCCGGCACTGCCACCCGCGCAACTTCCTCGGCCTCGACCGCGGCTGCGATCGCCGTGTTGCCGAGCAACGTCTCGGAGATCCTGAGGTGGAGCACCGTGCGGCGGATGCCCTCGCCGAGCAGTTCGCCGGCGCCGGAGAGGACGCCCAGGCCGACAAGCATCCGTCCGACCGCGAAGCGGCCCCTGCCGCCGAGCTCCGGGCCGACCAGACCGCGGCCGGAGCGGGCGATCCCCGTGATCGCGACCACGAACCAGAAGACGAGCGCGGCGCCGTCGAGGCGGCCGAGTCGTCCGTCGAAGCCGAGCGCGAGCAACGGGAACGGGGCAGCGGCGGTCCAGGCAAGCGTTGCCGGCGGCAGGGCGGCGCGAATCGGCCGGACGGTCGCCGCCACCCCGGAGACGGCAAGAGCGAGGAAGGTCGTCCCGCCGAGAAAGGTTCCTGCCGCGGCATTCGGCAGTCCCTTCAGGTCGGCGGCGATCCCGGCGGCGAGGTTCTCGAGCTCGAACCCGGAGACGACCACGGTCAGAACGAAGGCGGAGAGGCCGAGCCGCGAAGCGACCGCGAGCAACCCGTCGAAGAAGAGCTCCGCCCCGACGACGACCAGGACGACACCGGCGGCCAGGAGGAGGAGTACCGCCGCAGAAGACACGACCGGAACCTACTTGCGCCTCACTAACACAGACTCAGTGGTCGCGGAACGGGCCTGCCCCGCGTCCGTCCCGTACTAGGAGGGGCCGGCCCGGTGGGCCCGCCGTGTGAACGTCCAATAGACGTCCTTGCGCCTGTCCGGATTCGGGTAGCGCTTGCTCGGCAGTCGCTCGTGGCGACGGCCGGAGTCGAAGCCGACATCTGCGAGCAGTGCCTTGATCGCGCGGTTCCGCTTGGTTTCCTCCGGGTCGAGCTCGACGAGGAGCGACCGCCACTCTGGCCGCGCAAGCGTGCGCACCGCGCCCTGGAGCACCTCGAGCTCGTAGCCGTCGACGTCGATCTTGGCGTGAGTGGGGACAGGAATGCCGAAGCCTTCGACGAGGTCGTCGAGGCGAACGCCGATCACCCGTTCCGACGGCGGCCCCGCCGAACGCAGGTTGCTGCCGACGCGATGCCTCGCAGCACCGGGACTTCGCGAGTGGAAGTCGACCGCGAGCAGTCGGCTCTCCGACCAGAGGGCGACAGGCAGCGCGACGATGCTCTCCGTGCAGCCGTTCAGCAGAGCGTTACGGGCAAGCTCGCGAAACGAGGAAGGCGACGGCTCGAACGCGAAGATCCGGGCCCGGTTCGCGGTCACTTTGGCCGCGATCAGGGAATAGGGGCCGACATTCGCGCCGATGTCGTAGAAGACATCGCCTGGTCTGATCGAGCTCTCGATCCACTCGACCGTGAACGGCTCCTTCTCCACCGAGGCGAGCCGAGTCGCGATCTGAGGGGAGCTGACGACAAGCTCGATCCGGTGCCGTGCGTAGTCCAGCTCGCCCGTCGGGGTGAGCTGGTCGACGAGCGCGCCCGCCGCCTTCGGGCGAATCTCCGCGACGAGCTTGCTGAGCAGCTCGGCGTCACCCTCGCCTCCCTGGCCGAGACGCTTGGCGAAATCGCGGA
Organism: uncultured Actinomycetes bacterium; assembly: GCA_963803325.1. Classification (GTDB taxonomy): domain Bacteria; phylum Actinomycetota; class Thermoleophilia; order Gaiellales; family Gaiellaceae; genus DATBLE01. Next base: position 23,301 of record CAWDLU010000003.1, read on the forward strand.
CGACGGCGTCGTTGTCGAACGCGCCGAGAATCCGTGTCCGCGCCCGAATCGTGTTTCTGACCCTCCCGGTGGCGACGCGACCAGGTCGTCCGGTCATCCCGGCGGTCTCGACGAGCAGCCCAACGGACGCGAGCACCAACGTGATCGAGCCGGCGAGGGCGAGCCAGATACCCCACTCCAGGTGGATGTTCGGGCCGGAGCCGCCGAATGGGCCGGCCGGATCGTGGAGGTCGTGTCCGATCACCATCGCCGACACGAGGCCGACGAGCAGCGGGACGGTCGCGAGCCTTCTGCTTCCTGTCAGTGCGAAGACGACCAGCGCCGCGCCGGCGACGAGCGCAAGCAGGCCGACGAGCTCGTCGTCGCTGCCGTCCACGATGAGCCCGAACCTCTCCGCCCAGGGCGCGAACGCTCCGACCGCCACGATCCCGAGACTCCCGGCGGCCGACCAGAGGCCCCAGGCAGGCGCGCTGATACTTCGAGCACGATCGGTTCCCACCGCGCCAGGCTAGCACCGAGCTCGCGCCCGGTTGCGTGCGCGGCTCAGGCTGCTGTCGTCTCGCGAGCACGGTTTCAGGGACCAGGTGCCCCCGGGCGTCAGCTCAGTACGGATACTGGCTGTTCCACATCGTGCCGCTTCGGTTGGCGAAGCGGCCGTTCCGCTTCGTGTCGACGATCAGCAAGTCCTCGCCCCCGGTCGCGTCAAATCGGCCGGCGAAGGCATAGAGCGGTAGAAACGTCTGGCCCTGGAACGCGGGTGCGGGGAGCGCGACGCCGGTGATCGTCGTGAGCGGGGTCCAGTTGCTGCGGCCGCCCCACGAGATGGAGGCTTTAAGCAAGGTCGCGCCGCTCTTCTCGAACCGCACCAGGTCCTCTCGATGGTCGTTGTCGAGGTCGGCGAGCGTGACCGAGTCGAGGTCGTTCGACAGCTTCGGGTTGAGCGTCTGCCACGAGCCGATCGCGCTCTCGGAGATCGACCAGTGGCCGCCCTGAACCGCGAGCACGTCGGTGACGCCGTCGCCGGTGAAATCCGCGAAGCGGAGCTTGGCGAGCGGGATCGACGAGCTCTGCGCGGGCCGCCAGCTCGGCGCGGCGAGGCTGGTCACGTACCACTGGCCGTCGGGCGCTCGGCGGAACGCGTAGGAGGTCGGGCCGAGCCCTCCGGGCTGTGGTCCGAAGCGGCCGAGTACGACCTGGCTGATCGGCACCGCGAATCTGCCGATCGAGCGCCAGTCCTCCGTGCCGCCGTTGGAGACTTCCCAGTTGTCGCCGTTGGCGGCGAGGACGTCGCAGCGGTTGTCGCCGTTGATGTAGCCGAGCCGGAGCTGATCGATCCGTTCGGTCGCCTGCTTGAGGTACGTCCACTGGAACTCGCCGCTGCTCGAGTACCACCAGCTGACGCCGGTCGCGAGGAAGAGGTCGTCCTTGCCATCGCCGTCGAAGTCGCAGATGCCGTACTTGCCGTACGAGTCGTAGCCGAGCAGGTTCGCGGTCAACCCCTTGCCCAGGGAGATGTTCGTCTTCCCGGTTGTCGCCTCGAAGGCGCCCGAGTTGAGCGTCGTCTCCTCGAGCCTCGTGTGCGCGAAGACGTTGTGCAGGACCCAGCCGCCGATCTGCGGCGTGCCGCGGATCCTCACCGCCGTGTTCGAGAGGTACTGGAACGCGTTGTCCTTGATCGCGACCCAGCCGCCCGCGCGGCCGCAGTTCCATGCGCTGTCGTTGACCAGCCCGCGCACGCCGCAGTTGTCGTTGCCGTGCACGTCGAACACGTGCGTGTGGAAGCCGAGCTTGTGGTATCCGCCGCCTTTCAGCACCAGGTTCCGCTCGGCGTCGTAGCCGTCCGACGTCCCGGACGCCTCGACCGAATGGCGGTTCGAGTCGAAGACGTTCTCGACGATCAGAGCGGTCGCGCCCTGACCCATCGCGACGCCGTAGCCCTCGGCGCCCTCGTGCTGGTTGTTGTGGATGTAGTTGCCGCGAACGACGACCTGCTCCGGCTTGTCGATCCGGCCCTTCCCGTCGAAGCGCGGCTCGTCGACGATGCCGATCCCCTGGTTGCTCCAACCCGCGATCTCCATGTTCGAGATCTCGATGCCCCGGCAGTTCACCACCAGAATCCCGATCTGGAGGTGGTCGTCCGTCGACTCGACCCCGTAGTCGGGGCCGATCAGCCGGAAGCCGGAGAGGCGCACGTTGTCGTTGATCGCCCCACCCGGAAAACACTCGATCGTCAGCTGGCCCTTCGGGTGCGCCCTCGTGTAGAGGCGCGGCCCGTTCGCGTTCCCGGCCCGTGCCGGGAACACCGGCTTCGACCCTCCTCGACCCGCGTCGCGACCGCCGGTGCTGGAGGGAAAGCTGCGGACGCTCGTCAGCGAGACTCCGCCCGCAACGTGGATCGGCCCGACGGGGGTCAGGTCGATGTCGACGTCGGGTCCGAGCCGGATCTTGGTGTTGTCGAGCTGCAGCGCCGCGACGAGGCAATCGCGCCACTCGGGGGTGCTGCCCCTGATGTCGATGACCTTGCCCGCGGCCGGGGTACAGGCCGCGGCATGACGTGCGCCGCCCTGCCCCGCGAGACCAAACGCGAGCGCAAGCGTGCCGAGCAAGAGCGCCACCCGGCCGAGGGAGGCTCTGCGCGGTCGGCGCAGGAACTCGCGCGACATCCACCCAGTCTATGTCGGGACTACGGGTGGCGAACGCGGCTTCCGGAGCAGGTTTCGAGCAGCATGCCCCCGGCAAGAATCGAACTTGCGCACGCGGTTTAGGAAACCACTGCTCTTTCCACTGAGCTACGGGGGCGCGTCAGACAAAGCGTATCGCGGGATGCCAGCCCTTCCCGATTGATACTTCGGCAGTGCGCCATCGTCTCGAGCTCGCGTGGAGCAGCGAGGCCAGGTGGGGCTTGCGCCTCCGCCCGATCGCGTGGCTCCTGCTCCGCCACCGTGTCCCCTATGTCATTGTCGGCGGTGCCGCCGTCAGCTATTACGTCGGCCCGGAGCGTTCACCAGCTGATCTCGACGTCGCCATCGCGCCCGGTGCTCGTGCTGCCGCTAGCGCCTTCACAGCATTGCGTGGATTCGTCGAGCGAGTGGGAGTGCAGGAGGGGCCGGAGGTGTTCAGCGCCGATGCGATCGCTGAGGGTGCCGACCTGATCTTCCGGAGCCGCCACGGCATGCTGCACGTCACCGGCAGCGCGCCTGTACTAGACCGTGCCCGCGCTGTCAGCGCGCGCCGCTGGGTGATCCTCGACTGCGCACCGGTCGCGCTCTGCTCATTCGACGAGCTACTCGCCCAGAAACGCGCGTCAGGACGCGAAGAGGACGAGCACGACCTTAGGCTGCTCGAACGACTGAAGAGCTGTCGGTCTCTCAGCCGCCGTGTCTGACGAGATACTCGGCCATCGCCCTGCGTGATTCCGAAAGCGCAAACTGAAATCCGCCGCCGGTGTAAGGCATGTCGGGCGCACCGGGATCGGTGAGAGACAGCTCGTAGTGCCAGGACTCGTGATGCACGTCACCGTCGGTCGTGACTGCGATCGAGGCCACGTGGCCGTGCCCGCCGTAGCTGTCGCCGGGAACGCCGACCTGGACGTGCCAGCCGCGTGCCTCCCGGTATTGCCAGACCTTCTCGGTCTTGCTGCTGAAGAACCCGACCTTGCGCTCGACCTGCTTGTCTCGAAAGGGCATCGAGATCGGCTCGATCTCCAGTTCTCGTGCGCGGGCGAGAAACGCCTTTACCGCCTCGCGCAACTCTTCCTGTGCCCGAAGCGCCGCCTGGCGCTCGGCAACGTTTCGCTGCCTCCACTCCTCCTCTTTACGGAGCCGTGCATCACGTTTGGCGCGCGCCGCTTCCAGGTCACGATCGAGCGGACTCGTCACCCCGGCGATCCTACAAGCCACGGCTGAAGTGCCAGCCTCCGCCTATCCCCGGTTAGTCGCAATTTGGGTTGACGGAAACAAAAGGGTCGCCCGGCCTTTGCTGGACTCAGGAGCCGGTTTACGGAGCCGCTGCTCTATCCACTGAGCTACGGGGGCGCGTTGCGGCTCAGCGTAGCGCCGCGCTTCACGCACCACGCTGGCGCCGTGCGCAGAATGCGTGGCATCCCGCTCCCTGCCCGCTCACAGGTTCGTCGCCGGCGGTTGCTCGCCGCGGCGGCGCTCGTCGCGCTCGCGGCCGGAGTGCTCGGCGCCTTCCTCGCCGGCCGCTCCGGCGGGGGCCGGGATGCGCTGCTCGTGCCGCGCCCGGTACCCGCCGGTGCAGACCCGCTCGCGTTCCGCCCCGACGCGGTGCCGGCGCTCGAGTCCGCCGCGGCGGCCGGGTACGCCCACGTCCTGTACGCGAAAAGCCCGGGCGGGATCGTCGCCTCAGCAGAGCGAACCGCGGCGTTTCGGCCGCTGATCGAGGCGGCTGCGAAGACCGGGCACATCGACGCCGACCTGCTCGAGGCGATCGTGCTGCTCGAGAGCGCCGGTCGCCCGGACGTGATCGCCGGCTCGGATCCCGCCCATGCAGCGGGACTGACCCAGATCGTCGCCGAAACCGCCAGGAGCTTCCTCAGGATGAACGTCGATCTGGCCACGAGCCGCAAGCTCACGGCGGGGATCGCCGCCGCGAACGGCCGGGGCGACGAGCAGGCGGCGGAGCGGTTCCGCGCCCAACGCCGCGTGATCGACGAGCGCTTCGACCCCGCCCGCGCGCTCGCCGGGACGGTGCGCTACCTCGAGACCGCCCGCGAGCGTTTCGGCCGCGACGACCTCGCGATCGTCTCCTACCACATGGGGATCGGCAACCTGACCTCGGTGATCCGCGACTACTCGGGCGAGCGGTCGGCGCCGATCCGCGGCGTCGTCGAGCGCGAGCGGCTCTCGTATGCGCAGCTCTACTTCGACTCCACGCCGCATCGGCACGCGGCAGCCTGGCGCAGGCTCGCCGGTCTGGGCGACGACTCGGAGACCTACTACTGGCGGCTGCTGGCGGCGCGCGGGGTGATGCACCTCTACCGCACCGATCGCAGCCGGCTCGAGGAGCTCGCGCGCCTGCACCTGAACAAGGCGAGCGCCGAGGAGGTGCTACACCCGGCTGATGCGACCGAGCGCTTCGCAACGCCGGAGGACGTCGTGCACGCCAAGGATCAGCGGGTGCTCGAGCCGCTTCCGACCGACCCCGCCTCGCTCCACTTCCGGATCGACCCGCATATGGGCGAGCTTGCGCCACGGCTCGGCGAGAAGAGCGTGCTCTACCGAGGCCTGCGCAAAGAAGCGCTGGCGCTGCTCGTCTACCTGGCCGGACGAGTCCACGCTCTCAGCGGCGCCGAGCAGCCGCTCGTGGTCACCAGCACGGTGCGCGACGAGCGCTACCAGGCGCTTCTGCGCCTGACGAATCCCGAAGCGACCCAGAAGTACTCGCTGCACACGACCGGCTACGCCTTCGACATCCTCCGCCGGTACGGGTCCGGCGCCCAGGCCGCCGCTTTCCAGTACGAGCTCGAGCGCCTCCAGGCCCGCGACCTGATCGCGTGGGTGCGCGAGCCGGCCGCGATCCACGTCACCGTCTCCTCGGACGCTGCCGTGCTCGTGCCGGCGCTGCTCGAACAGGCGCCCGCATAGTGCTCGCGAACGCGATCGGCCACTTCTTCACCAACCACGGGCTGCCGCTGCTCTTCCTCGCGATTGCAATCGAGTCGTTCGGGATCCCGGTGCCGGGGGAGACGGCGCTGATCGCCTTCGGAATCCTGGCCGCGCAGGGCCACTACTCGATCGTCTGGGTGATCGTGCTGGCGGCGGCCGGAGCGATCATCGGCGACAACCTCGGCTACTGGCTGCTCGGCCGGCTCGGCGGGCGGGCGCTCTTCCGGAAGTGGAAATGGCTGGAGCGCTACTCCGACCGCGTCCTGCCGCGGGCCGAGCGGCTGATGGAGGCGCACGGCGGCAAGACCGTCTTCTTCGGCCGGTTCATCACGGTGCTGCGGTACACGGCCGCCTGGATCGCCGGGCTCGGCCACATGAACTGGTGGCGATTCCTGTTCTGGAACGCGCTCGGCGGGATCTGCTGGGCGGTCGGGGTCGGGCTCGTCGCCTACTACGCCGGCGCCGTCGCGGCCGACGCGATCCGCAGCTACGGCCTCTTCGCGGCGATCGGGGTCGCGGGTGCGCTGGTACTCGGCTGGGTGCTGCTCCGCTTCGGCCGGCGGCGCTTCGAGGTTTGACCGCGGCCGGGCGGTAAGCTCACCGCGATGGGTGAGCTGCACGACCTGTTGCAGCAGCGGGCGGGCGAGACGCTCGACCTGCACGCCGAGTACGTCAATCCGCAGATGATCCGGGTGCTGCGGACGATCGGCTTCGACCGCGACTGGGCGCGCACCGAGGGTGCGTATCTGTTCGACGCCGCCGGCGAGCGCTACCTCGACTGGCTCGGCGGCTTCGGCATGTTCAACGCCGGTCGCTCGAACGCGCGCGTGCGCGACTGGCTGGTCGAGGCGATGGAGCGCCAGACGCCGAACGCGCCGCAGATGGGAATCTCGCCGGTGACGCCGCTGCTCGCCGAGGAGCTCGTCCGCCGTGCGCCGGCGTCGATCGGGAAGACGCTGTTCACGTCGAGCGGCGCCGAGTCGGTCGAGGCCGCGCTCAAGCTCGGCCGCGCCGCCACCCGTCGCGAGCGCGTCGTGTGCGCCGAGCACGCCTTCCACGGCCTCACCCTCGGCGCGCTGTCGGTGAACGGCGAGGCGGCCTTCACCGACCGGTTCGGCCCCTACCTGCCCGGGGTCGCGCGCGTGCCGTTCAACGACCTCGAAGCCCTCGAGGCGGAGCTGCGCCGGGAGGACGTCGCGGTCTTCATCGTCGAGCCGGTGCTCGGGAAGGGCGTCGTCCTCCCCGCCGACGGCTACCTCGAAGACGCGCAGAAGCTGTGCCGCCGGTACGGCACGCTCTTCTGTCTCGACGAGGTGCAGACGGGCTTCGGGCGCACCGGCCGGATGTTCGCCGCCGAGCACTGGGGGCTCGAGCCCGACCTGATCCCGGTCGCGAAGTCGCTCTCCGGCGGGTACGTGCCCGTCGGCGCGCTGCTGATGAGCGACTCGGTCTACGAATCGGTCTTCGACTCGCTCGAGCACGCGTTCAGCCACGGATCGACGTTCGCACCGAACGACCTCGGGATGGTCGCCGGGCTGGCCACGCTGCGGGAGCTCGACGACCGCGGCCTCGTCGACGCATCAGCCCGCCTGGGCGACCTGCTGCTCGAGCGCACGCGGCCGCTCGTCGAGCGCTACGAGGTGGTCAAGGAGGTTCGCGGCCTCGGACTGATGTGGGCGATCGAGTTCGGCGAGCCGAAGACGGGGCGAACGACGTGGCGGATGCTCGAGCGGATGCAGCCGGGGATCTTCGCCCAGCTCGTCGTCGTCCCGCTCTTCACCGAGCACCGCATCCTCAGCCAGGTCGCGGGCCACAAGGTGAACATCGTCAAGGGCCTGCCGCCGCTCGTCCTCTCGGAGGAGGACGTCGACTGGTTCGCCGGCTCGCTCGACCAGGTGATCGGGGAGGCGCAGAAGATGGGCAAGGCAATGACGAGCTTCGCGCTCCGCGCAGCCCGCGCGGGCCGCAAGAAGCCTGCGGCCTCCAGGGTCTAGCTGTCCTGCGTCGGCTCCCAGCGGAACGAGCGGACCGCCAGCACCAGCCCCGCCGCGCCCCAGGCTGCGACGACGGCGGCCGACTCCCAGTTCGACCAGATCGTCTCGTCGTGGAGCACGACGTCGCGCATCAGCCTGATGAAGTAGGTCAGCGGCAGGATCTCGGCGATCACCTCGAGGAACCGCGGGTACGAGTGCGGCGACCAGAACGACCCCGAGAGAAAGGCCATCGGCAGGTAGATCGCGTTCACGGCCGCAGACGAGCCCTCGTCCGAGCGTAGGTAGCCGGTCAGCGCCAGCCCGAGCGCGGCGAACGAAAGCGCGCCGAGGAGCAGCGCGAGCACCAGCGACAGCCACTCGCGGGGAAGGTGGACGCCGAACATCACTCTGGCGAGCACGATCAGCGTGGCCGCCTCGATCGCGAAGACGATCGTCGTCGAGGCGATCGCGCCCGCGATGTACGTCGCCGGCGGCAGCGGCGTGGCGCGCAGCCGCTTGAGGACGCCTCCCTCGCGGCGGATGACCAGCATGATCGCCAGCCCGGCGAAGGCTGTCGAGGCGATGCCATAGCCGAGGATCCCCGCGAGCAGGTATGCCGAGCCCTTGACGTGCTCGGCCTTGATCTGGTCGTTGCCGTAGACCGAGCCGAGAAGGATGAAGATGATCACCGGGAACAGGAACGTGAAGAAGGCGAGCTCGCGGCTTCGCCAGTAGAGGCGCTGCTCGCCCCGAAGTTGGTGGAGGAACAACTTCATCCCTCTTCGTCTCCGGTCAACGCGAGGTAGATCTCCTCGAGCGACGGCCGCCGGACGCTCAGCCCTTCGAGCTCGCGCCCGTCGGCGAGCGCCTGCGAGGTCAGCTCGTGGAGAACGCGCGTCGGCTCGTCGGTGGAGACCAGCACCTCCTCGCCGTCGCGGCGGTAGCGGATCTCGGTCTTCGGGGCGGCGCCGGTCAGCTCGGCGGGCCGCCCGATTGCGACGATCATTCCCTCGCGCAGGACGGCGACGCGGTCGGCAAGCTGCTCGGCCTCGTCGAGGTAGTGCGTGGTCAGCAGGATCGTCTTGCCGAGCGAACGCAGCGACCGGATCACCTCCCAGGCGGCGCGCCGCGCGGCCGGGTCGAAGCCGGTGGTCGGCTCGTCGAGGAACAGGATCTCAGGGTCGCCGATCAGGCCGAGCCCGAGATCGAGCCGCCGCTGCTGGCCGCCCGAGAGCGTACGGACGCGCGCATCTCGCTTCTCCACGAGGCCGATCAGCCCGACCACCCGGTCGACCTCGAGCGGGCGCTCGTAGTAGCCGGCGAAGAGCGCGAGGCTTTCCGCCACCGTCAGGTTCGGGTACATCGCCGAGGACTGGAGGACGACCCCGATCTGCTCCCTCCAGCCGCGCCCGGCCTGCTGGGGATCTTCGCCGAGCACGGACACCGCCCCCGCGTCGCGCGAGCGGTAGCCCTCGAGGATCTCGACCGTGGTCGTCTTGCCGGCGCCGTTGGGGCCGAGGAGGCCGAACACCTCGCCCGTCTCGATCTCGAAGTCGACACCGCGCAGAGCCTCGAACGAGCCGTACGCTTTGGTCAGTTCGCTGACCGTCACCGCCGCCACGGCTGATATATCTACCAGATATATCAGCCGTTGTCACCCACCGCCCGCGTCATCCTCGGCATGCTCCGGTTCGGCAGTCGTACGGGCTACGACGTCAAGCAGAAGATCGAGTTCTCGACTCGGTTCTTCTGGGGTGCGAGCTACGGCCAGATCTACCCCGAGCTGAAGCGGCTGGCCGCTGCAGGTCTGGTCGAAGCCGAGCCCGACCCGCGCGGCGGGGTGAAGCGGACCGCCTACGGCTTGACCCCTGCCGGCGAGCGGGCGCTGCACGAGTGGCTCACCGATCGAGGTCATCAGCTCTTCGAGATGCGCGATGAGGCGCTCCTGAAGATCTTCTTCGGCGACCTGCTCACCGACGACGAGCTGCTCGCGAACGTCCGGGAGCGTCGCGAGTGGTGTGACCGGACGCTGGAGCTCTTCCGCGAGATCGACGAGATGACCGTCACCGGCTGGGGCGCGCGCGAGTCCCCGACCGAGGCTCTGCGCTACGGGCTCGAGCTGATGGAGTGGATGCGCGGCTGGTACGCGCGCAAGGAAGCGGAGCTCATAGGTCGAGCACGGCGAGGCCGGCCGGCGGGAAGGCCGGCTCGGAGCCGCCGGAGACCTCGACGGTGATCCGGCCGCAGTCGGGCTGGTGGCCGACGACGACGACCTCGTCGCCGCGGCCGGCGACGGTGGCACGCACGCCGTCCGCGGTAGCTCCGGGGGCCAGTCGCGCGTCGCTCTCCGGCTTGCAGTCGAAGGCGCGGCAGATCTCAGCGGCGGTCTCGCAGGCGCGGAGGAGCGGGCTCGAGATCACGGCGGCCGGCCGGACGCCCTCGCTGGCGAGCCGCTCGCCGAGCCGCCTGGCGGCGGCGCGGCCGGCGGGGGTCAGCGGCCGAAGCGCATCGGGCTCGCCGCTCGCGGCCTCGGCGTGGCGGACGAGGTAGACCCGCATCGACCCAGGATAGGCAAGGGCCACTACGGCCGATCCGTACACTCGGCCCGTGCCTCGCTTCCGCTACGTCGTCTGCGACGTCTTCACCGACACGCCGCTGACGGGCAACCAGCTCGCGGTCTTCACCGATGCGCGGGAGATCTCGGAGCACCGGCTCCAGGACCTCGCACGCGAGGTGAACTTCTCCGAGACGGTCTTCGTCTACCCGGCGCTCGACGGCGACGCGCACGCGAAGATCCGGATCTTCACTCCCGCCGTCGAGGTGCCGTTCGCCGGCCATCCCGTGCTCGGCACGGCGTTCGTGCTCGCGGGCCCGCTCCAGCTCGGCGAGATCCGGCTCGAGACCGGCCGGGGGATCGTGTCGGTACGGCTCGAGCGCGAGGGCGCCAGGCTCGTCTTCGGGCGGATGGAGCAGCCGATCCCGAGCGTCGCTCCGTACGCCGACGAGGCGGGCTTGCTGGCCGCGCTCGGCGTCGAGCGCTCGGAGCTGCCGGTCGAGGTGTACGACAACGGCCTCCACAACGTGTTCGTCGTGCTCGGCTCGGAGGCTGAGGTGGCGACGCTGAAGCCCGATCTCGCCCGGCTGGCGGCGGTGCCCGAGGTGCTCGGCGTCAACACGGCGGCCGGCTCCGGGACGACGTGGAAGACGAGGATGTTCATCCCGAGCGGCGGCATCGCCGAGGACCCGGCGACCGGATCAGCGGCCGGGCCACTCGCCGTTCATCTCGCCCGGCACGGGCGGATCGCCTTCGGGGACGAGATCGAGATCACGCAGGGAGTCGAGATCTCGCGGCCCTCGAAGCTGTACGCGCGCGTGGACGGGAGCGCCGAGAGGATCGAGCGCGTCGAGGTCGGCGGCTCGGCCGTGGTCGTCGCGCGGGGCGAGTTCCAGCTCTAGAGCGAAACCGCCTCGATCTCGGGCAGCTCGAGCGCCAGACCGCGCCAGAAGCGGCCTCCGTCGAGAGACAGATAGAGCCGGTTACGTGCGGCGTAGAGCACGAGGTCAGGGTCGTCGGGTGAGATCGCAACCGCGCGTCCGGCGGGAAGACCGCGGCCCGACTCGCGCCACGTTCGGCCGCCGTCGTGCGAGACGACGAGCGGCGGCTTCGTGTCGACCACCGCAACGACCGTCGAGCCCGAGCCGGCGGCCGCGATCAGCCGCGGAAGCGTTACCGCGGGCGGTACGGGTGCTTCGAAGTGGCCGGCATCGTCCAGGGCGATCACCGTTTCGTCGTCCAGGTCGACGAGCGCGAGGCCGTCCGTGGTCTGCACGTGAGCAATCACGCCTGCCCGCCCCCCAAGAGGTGGGCAACGAGCGTCGAGGCCAGCCGTGCCGAGGCAGTCGGCGCAGATCCGCGGCTGCGCGCGACAAGGTACGCGGCTGCAAAAACATCGCCGGCCCCGGTCGGGTCGGCGGTCGCAACGGGGCGTGCCCGGACGAGCTCGGAGATCCCGTCCGCGAAGACAACGCACCCGCGGGAGCCGAGCGTTACCACCACCTCGGGAACACCCAGCCGGGCGAGCGCGCGCTCCGTGTAGCCGTCGACGAGCAGATCTGCCTCCTCTTCGGACAGCTTGAGGATCGACACCGAGCGGAGAAGGTCGGGGTCGTAGTCGCCGTCGAGCTCGAGCGGCCCGGATCGGGCGGGCCGGACGAGCCCCTGACCGTCGAAGGAGACCCGGCATCGGCGGGCGACTGCCGCGAGCGTCTCGGCGGGGAAGTCACGGCGGGTGAGCGGCGCGACGTGCACCCAGCGCGCGGCGCCGAGCGCGCTCGTCGCCTCCTCGGGAGTCCACGAATCGGAGATCGCCTCGACGACCATGCGACGGTGCTCGCCCTCGTAGGAGTAGGCGAAGGCGGTCGTGGCGGCCGAGCCCCGCCACACCACCGGGATGCCGAGCCCGATCAGGCTTGGAAGCAGAAGGTGGCGGTCCGCCGCCGCGCACTTGGCCACGATGATCGCCCGCGCCGAGAGCGCGCGCAGAGCGCGCGCAGCGTAGTAGGGGCATCCACCGATTCGGGGGCCGCCGGCGCCGCCCACCGAGTCGAGCGACAGGCAGCCGACGATTGCAACCGTCACGGCGCTCGCAGGGCGACCAGCGCGATGAGGAGCGTGGCGGCGATCGCTGCGACGACGCCGGCGGCGTGCAGGGTGACGCCGCCGCCCGCCGGTAACGCACTGACTGCGAGCACGAGCGCCCCGAGTGCGACTGCGACGACGGCGACGACCGCGAGCACGGCGATACGCCGAACAACGAGCTCGGGCGGCGCACCGGCCCAGCGCTCCAGGCCGCCGAAGGCCAGCTCGGCGGCGACGAGGAAGGCAGCACCGTACAGCGGCGCCCGCCGGTCGACCACGCCGCCGCGGACGAGGAAGAGACCGGCGTACTCGCCGCCGAGGAGGATCAGCCCGCCGGTGACGAGGGCCGGCATCCGCAAAGCGAGCGCAACGGCGAGAGTGAGCGCCGCCACGGCGCCGACCGACGCGAGCAGCCAGCCCAGTCGGCCGGCAGCCAGGGCCGCGTGCGCCGCCAAGCCGGCGACGGCGAGTACCGCCCCCGCGCCGAGGGTCAGACGTGTGCGAGCCTGGCGTGCCGCCTGAATGCCGTCACCTCCCCGAGCGAACCGGCGAGCGGCTCTCCTTCCTGCCACTCCGCAACCGCGACTCCGGCCGCGAGGTACTCGTTGCGCAGCGCATCGCGGCGCAGCTTCCAGAGCCTGAACGCCAGCTGTGCGGCTCGGTTGCCACCAGGCTGAACGTACGGCAGCGGCGAGATCTCGACGACCGCGACGTCGTAGCCGCGCGCACGGAGATCGAGCAGAGCACGGACGGAGCGTTCGTCGAGGAGTGCAGTCAGCCCGATCACGAGTGCCTGGGGCGGCAGCGTGCGGCTCGGGACGGCATCGATCGATCGCCACGCGTAGCTGAGCGAGATTCGGGTGTCGAGCAGAGCCTCGACGATTCGGTAGTGCTGATTGACACCCGTGCCGGGCGCGAGCCAGCGCAATACGCCGCCGAACGAGACGAGCCCGACCCGGTCGCGCCGACGGGCGTAGTGCGAGGTGATCGAGGCGGCTGCGCGCACTGCGAGATCGAGTGTCCCCGAGGTCGCGTCACGCGCCTCGGCGAAGCTGTCCAGGAAGACGACGACGTCCGTGTTGCGCTCAGGATGCTGCTCGTTGACCCACAACTCCCCCCGGCGGGCGCTCGCCCGCCAGTTGATCCGTCGAACGCGGTCGCCGAAGGCGAACGGGCGCAGATCGGCGAACTCGGTGCCCTCGCCCTTGTGCCGCGAGCGCTCGTCGCCTGAGTAAAGCTGTGTCTCCGCCGGGCGAACGAGCTCGCGAAGGGTCTCTTCGCCGGGAAAGACGCGCACCGGCACCGCGTTCCGCACCTGCCCGGCGTAGAGGAAGAGGCCGAGCAGGTCACGGGCGAGGACGTGGACGTTGCCGATCGCGTATCCGCCCCAGCGGTCGGCGCGCAGCCGCATAGTCACCGTCACCGGGTCGCCGGCCGGTATCCGGCGGACGACCGGATTGCCTCCCTCGACAACGGCCAACGCCGGCGGTGCCTCCAGCCAGAGCTCGGCCTGCTCGAGCGTGCGCGCTGCCTCGAGGCGCAGCTCGACGGACAGCTCCTCGCCTTCGATCAGACGGTCGCGGTCGACCTCCACCTCCACCCGGAGACGCGGGTCGCCGACGAGCGCTAGGGCGGCGGCGAGGACGGCGAGGAACGCCACGGCGATCACCGCCAGCTCGGGCCGGCCCGTGACCAGCGCGGCGATGAGGCCCAGGCCTCCGAGGGTGATGTAGGCCGCGACCTTCGGAGAGGCGGCGCGGGTCATCAGGGGCGGCGAACGTCTTCTGCCGGTGGGGTCGGCACCGTCTCGAGCTGTTCGCGGACGACGTCTTCGGGCCGGATGCGCTGGACCCATAGCTCGGGACGCAGCGAGAGCCGGTGGGCGAGCGCCTGCACTGCGACCTCCTTGACGTCGTCCGGGATCACGAAGTCGCGGCCGTCGAGCACCGCGCGGGCGCGCGCCAGCTTGAGAATCGCAAGACTTCCGCGAGGGCTTGCTCCCACTTGCACGCTCCGGCTCTCGCGCGTCGCGCGGACGAGGTCGACGATGTAGAAGCCGACGCTCTCGGCCACGTGAACCCCCTCCAGCGCCTGTTGCATCGCCCGCAGCGTCGGGCCGTCCACGACGGAGCGCAGCTCGATCTCGTCCGTCCGCCGTTCGCGCCGGCGCTCGAGCATGTCGAGCTCGTCGTCGCGCGACGGATAGCCGACGCCGATCCGGAGGAGGAAGCGGTCGAGCTGGGCTTCGGGCAGCGGATAGGTGCCTTCGTATTCGATCGGATTCTGGGTTGCGAGCACGACGAACGGCGGGTCGAGCGGCCGTGTCTGCCCCTCGATCGTCACCTGGCGCTCCTGCATCGCTTCGAGCAGCGCAGCCTGCGTCTTCGGTGGCGCCCGGTTGATCTCGTCGGCAAGGAGCAGGTTGGTGAAGACCGGGCCCGGGCGGAACTCGAACTCGGCGGTGCGTTGGTCGTACACGGACGAGCCGGTTACATCCGAGGGCATCAGGTCGGGCGTGAACTGGATGCGTGCGAACCCCAGAGCCGCGACCTGCGCGAACGAGCGTGCGACCAGCGTCTTCGCGAGCCCGGGGTAGTCCTCGATCAGGACATGACCGTCCGCGAGCAGGCCGAGCAAGACAAGCCGCAGGGCGTCGCGCTTGCCAACCACCGCCCGCTCAACCTCGTCGAGCATCCGGTTCGAGAGATGGGTCACCTCGGCGAGGTTCACAGGCGCTCCAATGCCTCGACCGTCGACTCGACCGCACGGAGCGTGCGCCGCCGGGAGCGCTGGTCGTCGGGTCGCGGTCGGTCCGGGCGCAGGATCTCCCAGGCGGTCGGCCCGAGTGCCGCGGCGGCGCGGCCGTCCTGCGCATCGAGGTCGATGCCCTGCCCTCGCAGCGCCCCAGCCGCGATCCGTCGCAGGGTCGGGCGGAGGCGGAAGTAGAGGTCGAACTCCGACTCGGCGGCGAGCTCCACGGCCGACTCCAGCTCTGCGAGATCGGGAGGTCGCCGGCCCCCGGGTGAGACCGTCCCGTGATCGAGCGGCGAGGGAGGCTCGGGCGGCAGCCGTGCGACGGTCGAACGGAGGACCGCCAGGAGCGCGAGCGCGCCGAGCGCCAGGAAGTAGACGTCGACCGCGAGCGACCGATCGCCGGGGCGGTAGACGAGCGCCGCCGCCAGGGCGACCGTCGCCAGGAGGGCGGTGACGAGCGGTGTGCGGAGCCCGGTCAGCCCCGGCCTCGCAGCTCGTCGCGTAGCGCTACGAGTGTCGAGATCGCGGTTTCCTTCATACCCGAGTCGACCTCCGATGGGCTGAACTTCGCGCGCTCGAAGAGCGCGGTCATGCGCGCGACGGAGTCTCCGCCGGCGCCGAGCCCGCGCAGGGCGCGCCCCAGGTACTCGCGCGGCGCCTCGGACGGCTTGCGCGACAGACCCGACCGGGCGAGCACCGCTTCCATGCGCGCGTACGCGGCGATCACCGCTCGCCGGGGATCGGGTTCGGTGAGCAGGTCGTCCAGCGACTCGTCGAGAGCGGCGGCCACCGCTTCTGCCACCGGCAGCGGCAACTGACCTTTCGAGACGCGGCCGCGGAGCAGGAGGGTGCCGGCGCCCGCGAGCACCACCGCCGTCAGCCCGCCGACCACGGCGACCGGTACCCAGTCGAACGGAACCGGCTCCGCCTGCGGTGGCTTACGCTCCGTTTTCGCGGGCACCGGTGGCGGCAGCTTGAGGAGCTGCGTCGAATGCCCGACACGGTGGAGGACGGCGATAAACGCCGAGACGGTCGCGCCGAGGACGACCAGCGCGACGATCGTGCGCCAGAAGCCCCCGGGACGCAGGGATGCCGTCGGCTCCAGCCGGTGGGCGCTGACGAGCAGATAGACCGACACACAGACGATCGCAATCAGGCCGACGACGGCGATCAGGAGGACGTACTGGAGCAGGACGTCGGTCGGCACCGCCCGGCTGCTGCCTCCCCCTGCAGGGGCACGCGACCTGCTCGCGAGCGCAACGACGGCGATCAGGCCGAGAAGCGCGGCTCCGAGGAGCGCCGCGCGGCGTGCGATGCCGGTGCTCATGGCGGCAATCGTATTGTGCTTCCGGAGCGAGGTTCGATCTCAGGTTCCAGCGGGTGCCGTCCACGGCCGCCCGGCGGCGAGGCGGGCGGGCGTCGGAGGCCCAGCGCCCGGCGAAAGGGCTCCCTCGACCCCGGTGTCAGACACCGGCTCGGCGGGGTGACGGAAATCACACGGAAGCGTGGTGGCGGGCGACGTTTCGCCTTGTTCGTGCCGTTTAGCTGCGGGCCGAACGGGACATGGCACGGTGTCAGACACCGCGCACTCGACTGTGCCGGGTCTGTTACGCCTCTGCGACGGCGACGCGCCCGCGGCGCGCCACAAGGCCGGCGATTCCGGAGAGCGCGAACGCCGCGGCGAAGCTCGGCACCGAGGCGGTGAAGTCGAACGGCGCCGTGTGATGATGGATCAGCGACAGCCACCAGCTGGGCCCGTTCGGCGAGAGCCACTGGTAGAGCCCGAAGCCGGCGAGCCAGGCGGCGATCTGCGCCGGGCGGGCGGGCGGGGCGGCGAAGAAGCGGTCGCTCGAATACCGGCAGCCCGACAGGAGCCAGTCCGCGATCAGCACGCCGAGCAGCGGCACGAAGAACGATCCGAGCAGGAAGAGGAAGGTCTGGTAGCTGCGCAGATCGATCAGCAGCGCTCCGCCGGTCGCGATCACGGCCGACGCTCCGATCAGCAGTCGCTGCGGCACCTGCGGGACCAGGTTCTGCAGCGAGACCGCGGCCGAGTACACGTTGGCGAACGCCTCGTCCGTCTCGTCGACGGTCAGGGCGAGCAGTGCCAGCGCAGCCGCGAGGCCGCCGCCGGCGATCGCGACCAGGATCAGCTCGGGATGATCCGGGTCGAGCCCGCGCGAGAGGACGAGCACCGACCCGAAACCGAACTGAAAGAACGTCGGCAGGAGGTAGCCGAACCCGACGCCGAAGAAGGCGCTGCGGCGGTCGCGTGAGAAGCGGGTGTAGTCGGCGACGAGCGGCGCCCAGGAGACGGTGACGGCGATGACGACGTCGACGGCCACCCAGAACGACCCGTGGTGCCCCCGCCCCGACCAGACATGATGGCCGCCCGCGCCGTCGAGGATCCACCAGGTCAGGTAGACGAGCGACGCGGCGACGGCCCAGATCGCGATCTTGCGGACGTAGCGGCGCACGAAGCCGACCGGCCCGAGGAGGGCGAGCAGAGCGGTCAGGCCGCCGAAGATCAGCGTCCACATCCACGTCGCCTTGAAGCCGACGAGCTGGTCGCAGAGGAGACCCGCGGCGGTGGCGATCACGATCAGCTCGAAGATCGCCCAGCCGAAGCACTGGAGCACGTTCAGGACGGTCGCCAGGTATGAGCCGCGATGCCCGAGCGGCGCTCGCTGGAGCACCATCGCCGGCACGCGCCCGTCCGCACCGATCATCCCGGCGACGGCGAGCATGCTGTTCCCGATCAGGCCGCCGACGAGCGTCGCGAGCAGCGCCTTGCCGAGCGACAGGTCGAAGAAGCCGGGCAGGACGAGAACGAGCAGCGAGACGCCCAGGTTCGTCCAGAGCAGAAACGTGTCCGTCAGCCCGAGCACGCGCATGCGCTCGGGGACGGGCTCGATCCCCCAGGACGGTGCCTCCTTGCTCATGGACGCCTCCCTTCGCCGGTACGAGCCGGATCAGGTTCGACGGGTGTGTTCTCAGCCCGACCTTTGCGGGCACCCCGGTGGCACGAGTCTACCGCCCTCGGCCGGGAGCCGCGCTGCTACGCTTCAACTAGGCAATGCCTAGGCGACGGACATACACGGCGGCTGAGGCGGCGCGGATGCTCGGGATCAGCCTCGACACGCTGCGCCGCTGGGACCGAGCCGGCCGGATCCGAACCGACCGGGACGCGGCGAACCGCCGGCTCGTACCTGCAGCCGAGATCGAGCGCCTGAAGGGCGGCGATCCCGAGCGGACGAGCGCGCGCAACCACTTCCGGGGCGTCGTCCGGGAGGTGCGGATCGAGGGGCTGCTCGCGCAGGTCGAGCTCGACGTGACCGAGCCGGCCCGGGTGGTCGCGATCATCACCCGCGACGCGGCGGAGGAGCTCGGCCTCAAGCCGGGGATGGGCGCGGCCGCGGTCGTCAAGGCGACATCCGTGATGGTCGAGCTGTGAGAGTGATCGTTCTCGCCGCCGCCACCGCCGTCGCGGCCGCACTGGGCGTGCCTGCGGCAGCGGGCACGCCGAGACTGTCGGTCTACGCGGCAGCGTCGCTGACCGACGTCTTTCCGCGGATCGACGCCCGTGCCCGCTACAGCTTCGCCGGTTCCAGCGATCTCGCTCTCCAGATTCGTCTGGGCGCGCCCGCCGACGTCTTCGCCTCCGCGAGCCCGCAGTACACCCTGGATCTCTTCAGGCGTGGCCTCGTCGAGAAGCCGAGGACGTTTGCGAGGAACCGGCTCGTCCTGATCGTGCCCCGTTCGAACCCCGCCGGGATCCGCTCGGTCCCCGACCTGAAGCGGCCTGGGATCAGACTCGTCCTCGCCGCCCCGGCGGTGCCGGTCGGACGCTACGCCCGCCGGGTGCTCGCCCGACTGGGGCTGAACGCCGCGCTGCGGAACGTCGTCAGCGAGGAGCACGACGTCAAGGGCGTGGTCGGGAAGGTCGTGCTCGGCGAGGCCGATGCGGGGCTCGTCTACGCCACCGACGTGAAGCCGGTTGCCGGCCGGGTGCGGGCGATCGCGGTGCCGGCTCGCGGCCAGCCTGCGGTGTCCTACGAGATCGCCGTCGTCACTGCGAGCAGGCACGAGGTTGCCGCTCGGGCGTTCGTCGCCCGGGTCCTGGGAGAGGTCGGCCAGGGCCACCTCGCAGCCGCGGGCTTCCTGCGCCCGTGAGACGCGCGGCCTTCACGGTAACGGCGGCCGTCGCGGTCGTGCTCGCCCTCGGCTTCCTGCTGCTCCCGGTGGTCGCGATCTTCCTGCGCGTCTCGCCCGGCGAGCTGCTCGGCCGGCTCGACGACCGCGTCGTGCTCGATGCACTGGCGGTGACGGCGAGGACGAACGGGATCGCGTTCGCGCTGACGCTCCTGGTCGGCACTCCGGCGGCGTACCTGATCGCGACCAGGCGATTCGGCGGTCGTGCGGTCGTCGTCACGCTCTGTGAGCTGCCGCTCGTCCTGCCGCCTGCGGTCGCAGGGATCGGGCTGCTGGCCGCCTTCGGCCGGCTCGGGCTGCTCGGCGGCACGCTCGACGCGGTCGGCATTCGCGTCGGCTTCACGCAGGCCGCGGTCGTTCTCGCAGTGCTCTTCGTCGCCGGGCCGTTCTACCTGCGCCAGGCGATCGCGGCGTTCGAGGGCGTGGACGGGACCCTGCTCGCCGCCGCGCGAACGCTGGGAGCGGGTCCGGGCCGGACTTTCCTGCGGGTTGCCCTGCCGCTCGCAGCCGACGGGCTGGGTGCGGGGGCGGCACTCTCGCTGGCGCGCGGAATCGGCGAGTTCGGCGCGACGATCATGTTCGCCGGCAGCCTGCAAGGCGTCACCCAGACCCTGTCGCTCGCCGTCTACGCGCAGTTCGACGTCGACTTCACCCGCGCACTCGCGCTCGGCGCGCTGCTGGTCGTCTTCAGCGCGACGGTCCTGCTCACGGTCAAGGCGGTTGGCGCATGGCGGCGCTCTCCTTCGAGCTCGCCGTTCCTCTTCGCTCCTTCGAGCTCGCGCTAGCGCTCGAGGTCGAGCGCGAGACGTTCGCGCTGGTCGGGCCGTCCGGTGCGGGGAAGACGACCGTGCTGCGGGCGGTCGCGGGCCTCGTCCGGCCGGTGCGCGGCCGTGTCGAGCTCGACGGCGAGTCCCTGTTCGACTCCGAGCGTGGCATCGACCACCCGCCAGAGGAGCGCCGCGTAGGCCTCGTCTTTCAGGAGTACGCGCTCTTCCCGCACCTCTCCGTCGAGGGGAACGTCGGCTTCGGCGGCCGCGAGCGGGCTCACGAGCTGCTCGAGCGATTCCGCATCGCGCACCTGGCGAAGGCGCGGCCGGCAGAGCTCTCGGGGGGCGAGCGGCAGCGAGTCGCGCTCGCCCGCGCGCTGGCCCGCGACCCGGCGGTGCTGCTGCTCGACGAGCCGATGTCTGCGCTCGACGCCCACACCCGGGCAGAGGTGCGGGCCGAGCTTCAGGAGCTGCTGCGGGAGCTAGCCCTGCCGACGCTGCTCGTCACCCACGACTTCGAGGACGCTGCCGCGCTCGCCGACCGGGTCGGGGTGATCGCCGACGGCAAGGTGCTCCAGCTCGGAACCCCGGACGAGCTGGTGGCGGCACCCGGCAGCGCGTTCGTCGCCGGTTTCACGGGCGGCAATCTCCTGCACGGGTTTGCCCGGCCGGCAAGGGACGGCCTGACCGAGATCGTGCTCGACGGCGGCGCGGTCGTCTTCTCGACCGACCGCGGCGAGGGGCGCGTCGGCGTGGTCGTCCACCCGTGGGAGGTGTCGATCGCGCAGGCGGCGGCCGCCGACTCGGCGCTCAACCACATCAGCGCGCCGATCGCGTCGCTGGTCACGATCGGAAATCGCGTTCGCGTCAGGGTCGGCCCGCTCGTCGGCGAGGTGACCGCCTCCTCGGCCGAGCGCCTGGGCCTGGAGCGGGGCCAGATCGTGGTCGCGTCGTTCAAGGCGACCGGTGCCCGGCTCGTGCCGCTGCGGGACTAGATGAGCTGCCAGCGGCGTGCTTTGGCGAGCGCCTCCAGCTGGGAGTGGCAGCCGAGCTCGAGCAAGATCGAGCGGATGTGGTTGCGGACGGTCGGCTCTGCGAGCTCGAGCCGCTCGGAGATCGATCTGGCCGAGAGGCCTTCAGCGATCAGCGCGAGCACCTCCCGCTGGCGGTTGGTCAGCCTCGGCTCCCGTCCGGAGGGCTTCGCCCGCTCCTCGCCGGCGGGGATCTCCTCGCCGTTTCGGAGCAGGTGGATGAAGAGCGGCTCGCTTCCGTCGCGGACGGAGATCGTCGAGACGGTGAGCTCCTTCCTCATGCCGTCGCGTGTCTTCATCAGCAGGACCTGACAGCCGACCGGCCATCCTTCGGCAGCCAGTCTGGCGCCGGAGCAGCCTGGATGGCAGACGAGGGAGCCGTTGACGTCGGTTCCGCCGAGCACCTCCCAGCAGCGTTTGCCGAGAGCCTCCGAGGCGGTGATCCCGGTCAGCGTCTCGGCGGCCTCGTTCCAGCCAACCACCGTCCGCTCGCCGTCGAAGACGAGCAGGGCGTCGCCCGAGCGGAACTCCTTCGTCATCGCGGATAGCGTCGCCCGCCAGGCACGCGAGGTCGTCGGCGACGACCCCGATCGGCGGTCCGGGGAAACCCCGACGAGCAGGAGCACTCAGGATCAGAGCATCGGGATCTGGCGCAGGATCCTGGCTTCGATCCGGTCGAGGATCGCCATCAGGCCCGGCCCGGTGACGGTGATGCCGTGGTTGCGCAGGCCGATCACGGCCTCGTTCGGATTGGGCTCGGCGGCGAGCAGCTCGGCGACGCTGACCGCGAGCTCCTCGGTGCCGCACGGGTAGTTGACGTCGGTCGCCGGGATGTCCTTCATCCAGGCGTGGACGTGGAGGATCGCGCCGACGCCGGGGTGCGCCTGGTAGATCATCCAGTGCTCGATCGCGTCGACCGAGACGCGCCGGGGCTCGACCGCCGGCGGCACGCTGAGCACGATCCGACCGTTCTTCTGGTCGTAGTTCGAGACGAGCAGGATGTCGCGGCCGGGCGTCTCGAGGGCCGACTTGTCGACGCCGCTCGCGCTCATCCAGAAGCGCTGCGCGTCTTTCCGCTGCGACAGATTGCCGTACGACAGACCGCCGATACCGTAGAGCCGCTTGACGTGGCGCAGCTCCCGCTCGTTCAGCAGGTCCTCGATCGGGAACGGCGAGGGCAGGAGGTCGAGGTCGCCGAGGCGCGCCCCGGCGGCGATGATCTCCTCGGTCACCTCGTCGCCGCCCCACAGCTCGGGCTCGAGGTCGGTGACGAACTCGTTGTCGATCACGAGGCGCGAGCGCGCGAGCGGCAGGAGCCGCTGGACGACCGCGGCCGCGAGCGCCTCCTCGCCGCCCTCGGCGGTGTCGCCGTAGTGGCCGCGCTCCATCGTCGTGAACCACGCTCCCCGACCGGGGACGTAGCAGAGCGCGATGTTCGCGAGCGCGCGCACGAGCATCGGGTAGTCCTCCGGCAGCGAGTGGCTCTCGCGCTCGTAGAGCCCGACCACGAACGTGCCGCGCGACTTGCGCCGGAACGGCTTCGCGTCGTCGGCATCGACGACGTTGATCACGAGGTCTGCGGTGGCCGCGTCGCCGGTCTCCGTCAGCCCCTCGCCGGCGAGCGAGCTGCGGACGAGGCCGACGAAGCGGCCGAGCGTTCCGTCCGCCCGGCCGACGACGGCGAACGAGGCCGTCTTCGCTCCGTCCGAGCCGCTCCGGGCCGGCGACCGGCTGGGGGCGCTCATCAGACGATCTCCGCGAGGACGGCTCCGAGGACGGGCATTGCAACCGTAAGCGTAAACGACGCCCAACCCACCAGGACGAGACGGGGACGGCTGCGCTGCGGCACGCCGTCGCGAATCTCGCGCGCAACCCGCGGGCCGAGCACGAAATCGTGCGCGTAGGCGAGGCAGACGAGGGCGACGAAGCCGGCCATCTTCACGGCGAAGACCGCCTTCGCGCCGGTGTCGCTGCCGGGGAGCACGTGGGCGGCGAGCGGGGCACCGGTCGCGACCATGGTCAGGAGCGCGCTCCACCCGATCGGCCGCCAGCGCTCACCGAGGCCCCGCATCGCGGTCGCCCGCGAATCGCCCGTCAGCCGGCGGATCGCCGGAACGGCGATGAACGTGAGCGCGACGGTTCCGCCGACCCAGACGGTCGCGCCGAGCACGTGCAGGACGACGAACACGATCTCGAGCCAGTGGGGCACGGACGGGACTTTGCCTCACAATGGTGTCGTGGACCGGAAGGACTGGAACCGCAAGCACGGCGAAGCGGGGCCGCTGTTCGGCACCGAGCCGAACCGGTTCCTCGTCGCCGAGGCTGAGGGCCTCGCTCCCGGCCGCGCGCTCGACCTCGCCTGCGGAGCCGGCCGGAACGCCGTGTGGCTCGCCGAGCACGGTTGGTCGGTGACCGGAGCGGACTTCTCCGACGTCGCGCTCGCGAACGCCCGCCGCCTCGCCGCCGAGCGGGGTGTGGAGGTCGAGTGGATCGAGGCGGATCTCGGCGAGTGGGAACCGCCTCCGCGTGCGTTCGACCTCGTCGCGGTCTTCTACCTCCAGGTACCGGCGGGGGAGCGGCGCCTCATGCACGCCCGTGCCGCCGAGTCGGTCGCGCCCGGCGGGACGCTGCTCGTCGTCGGCCACGACCTGGAGAACCTGAACGGCGGACACGGTGGGCCGAAGGATCCGCGCGTTCTCTTCACCCCGGAGGACGTCGCCGTCGAGCTGCCCGGGCTGGAGATCGAGAAGGCCGAGCGGGTGCTGCGGCCGGTCGAGACCGAGGACGGCGAGGTGCACGCGATCGACGCGCTGGTGCGCGCCCACCGAGCCGCCTAGTCTGAGCAGGCCTCGCCGCCGTCGTCGCCCGCGCCCGGGAGCCGGCCCAGGAGCGAGGCGAGCGTCTCGAGCTCCGCTTGCGTGTAGCGCTCCTCGAACAGCGCGCGAACCTGCGCGACGTGCGAGCGCGATGCGTGCCGGAGCTTGCCCCGACCCTCGGCTGTGAGCACCGCGTAGGTCACGCGGGCGTCGCCCGGGCAGCTCCCTTTCGTCACCCAGCCGGCGCGCTCGAGACCGTCGAGGAGGCGTGTGACCCCGGAGGGCGTGAGCAGCAGGCGCTCGGCGAGGTCGACCCGGCGCATCGCGCCCTCGTCGGCGCGCGACAAGTGGAGCAGCGCTTCGTAGTCGTTGATCGTCAAGCCGTGATCCGAGACCAGGTCGGCACTCATCGCACGGGTGACCGCCGCGTGCGAGCGCAGCAGTCGAACCCAAGCCCCGAGGGCGGCAGAAGATTGCTCTGTCAATATTTGACTAGTCATGTTTCTGTGCTACAGTTGTTTGCGTTCGCAAGTAATCGTAGCAGGAAGGAGAGACGAAATGCGCACACTCACCGAGACTCGCACGGCAGCGTCGGCCGGCACCTGGACGCTCGACCCGGTGCACTCGCAGGTCGGCTTCGCGGTCAGGCACAACGGCGTCGCCGTCTTCAAAGGTGGTTTCGACCGGTTCGAAGCCACACTCGCCGACGGGACCCTGAGCGGTGCCGCAACCGTTGCGAGCATCCGCGTGCAGGACGAGAACCTGACCGGGCACCTGCTCTCGCCCGACTTCTTCGATGCCGAGCGCTTTCCGACGATCGTGTTCGACTCGAGCGAGCTTCGCATCGACGGCGGCGACTTCGTCGCCGAGGGCGAGCTGGAGCTGAAGGGCGTACGCAAGCCGATCCGGCTGGCCGGCACGATCGCGGGGCCGGTCGCGGACCGCATCGGGATCACGCTCGAAACCACGATCGACCGCACCGACTTCGGCGTCGACTGGAACATGGAGCTGCCCACGGGCGAGCCGGCCGTCGAGAACGAGGTCAAGCTGATCGCCGACCTCGAGCTGGTCAAGGGATAAGCGTGCGCATTCTGGGCATCTCCGGAAGCCTGCGCCGCGATTCGCACAACCGCCGCCTGCTCGAGGAGGCGGCGGAGCTTCTCCCGGACGGGGTCGCGCTCGAGCTCTTCGACGGTTTGAAGGCCGTGCCGCCCTTCGACGAGGACGACGAGGTCGAGCAGGTGGACGAGGCGGTCGCCGCTCTGCGCGAGGCGATCGGGAGCGCCGACGCCGTCCTCTTCGCTACGCCGGAGTACAACTCGTCGGTCCCGGGCCAGCTGAAGAACGCCGTCGACTGGGCCTCGCGTCCCCGCGGCGCCGCCGCGCTGGCGGGCAAGCCGGTCGCGGTCGTCGGTGCAAGCGCGAGCAGCTTCGGCGGCGTCTGGGCGCAGGCCGAGCTGCGGAAGGTGCTGAGCATGGCAGGCGCTCGGGTGGTCGCCGGCGAGGTTGCCGTGCCCCTTGCGCACCGGCGCGTGGAGCAGGACGGGCGGCTACTCGACGACGATCTCCGCGCACGCCTCGGCGAGCTCGTCGAGCTGCTGGTCGAGGAGGCGAGTCCTCAGATGGTGGTCGCCGCCTAGGCCCCACTGAGATCGGGCGGCGCGAGCTCGGCGAGCTGCCGCCGGGCGCGGTCGGCCTCGTCGACGCTCCGCGCGCCGTCCAGCGTGCGCCGGAGCTCGAGCAGGTGCCGGGCCAGGTCGCGGTTGGCGAGATCGAGGCCGAGTCGTTCGATTGTGCATCCGGGCTCGACCACCGCCCCGCCGTGCTCCCAGAACGCGCACCAGGCCCGAGGGCACTCCTCGTCGTTGCCGATCGCGTTGCTCAGCGCACAGAATGTGGTCACGCTGCGATCCTGGGTCGAGAGGTGCGGCTGCGCCATCCGCAGGCTCGCGGATCTCGGTTACGGCATTGCCGCAACGCGCCGGAGGCGCTCGGCGGTCGCGACCGCGAGCAGCGCCAGGATCCCGTCGCTCGCCAGGCACCACTGGCAGATCGCGTCGATCACGGCGACCTGGATCACGATCAGGTAGATGCCGAAGGCGAAGCCGCCGAGCACGACCGCCGCTCCGAGCGCAGCCGCCTCGATCCGGGCCGAGAGCGCCGTCCCGAAGACGGTGAGGTAGGCGGCCAGGCCGAGCACGGCAACGGGGATCCCCGCCGCCTTTGCGTACTTCGAGTGCTGCACCGTTTCGCAGCCGCCCGTCGTGCACGCCAGGCGCGTGCCGCTGTAGCGGGCGTAGACGAGGTAGGCGGCAACCGCGGCCCCACCCAGCGCGAGTGCGGCAATCGCCGTCCGCAGACGGCCGTCGGTCACGGCGCCAGCGCGGAGAGGATAGGCCGGAACGCCTCCGGCGTCAGCGCGGTGATGTTCATGTGCTCGAGCGTGCCGCCCGTCGGCCCGGAGAAAAAGGTCGGAGTGGAGTTGACGCCTGCGTTCTGGGCCTGCTGGTCGGCAGCGGCCAGAGCGTTGGTCACTTCCTCCGAGTTCAGGTCGGCGATCATCTTGTCGGGGTCGAAGCCCGGGAGCGACGCGCCGATCGAGCGCAGGAGGTCGTCGGTCACCCAGCCGGCGTTCTCACTGCCCTGGTGCTTGTAGAGCAGGTCGAGGAACTCCCACAGCCGACCTTGCAGGCCGGCTGCGTAGACGGCGCGCAGCGCCTTCTCGGAGTCGGGCCCGATGAAATGCATGCCCGAGAAGACGAACTTCACCTTGCCGGTACGCGCGTACTCGGGGACGAGCGCCGGCAGCGCGTTGACGGCGTAGTCGCGGCAGAAGGGGCACTGGAGGTCGGCGAACTCGATCATCGTCGCGGGTGCGTTCGCGTTGCCGAGCACGTTCAGCTTCTGGGGGATGCCCTTGAAGAGCGCGATCGTCCCCGCGGCACCCGGCAGCTTCTCCACCGGTCTCGTCGTGCCCGTGGTGCCGGCGACGGCCGGAGTCGTGGTCGTCGAGGACGCCTTCCCGCCGTCGCTCGAACCGAGGACGCTGACGAGGATCAGCGCGACGGCGACGCCGACCGCGACCAGGGCGATCGCGCCGTACAGCGCCTTCCGGTTCTGGAGGAGATGCTTCATCGTCCGGGCGAGCCTAGTCGTCGAGCGTCTCGAGCGGCTGGATCGCGTGCAACCGGACGAACCCGCAGTTCGTGCAGACGAACGGCAGCGCCGCAATTGCCGGCTCGCCGGCGCTGTCGATCTCGGTCACCCGATCGCCGCCGGCCCAGCCGTAGTTGCCGCACATCGGGCACGCGCCGCGCGCCTTCACGTTGACCGCGCCTCGGAGTGCCTCGAAGCTCCGCGCCATGGCCCCAGGCTGCCGCGCACGCGGGCGCGCGACATCCGTGAGAACCCGCAGCCCGGGTCAGGGATCGGCATGATTGCGCCGTGCCTACAGGCGAGACGATGCTCGCGCTGAGAAAGGTGGCCGCCGAGCCGGGCCTCCGCCTCGACGAGGTGCCGATCCCCTCTCCGGCCGCGGACGAGGTGCTCGTCGAGGTCGAGACGGCGAGCGTCTGCGGCACCGATCTGCACATCTACGGTTGGGACGAGTGGTCGCAGGGCCGGATCGTCCCGCCGCTCACGCTCGGGCACGAGTTCGCCGGGACGGTCGTCGAGGCCGGCCCGCTCGTCCGTAACGTCTCCGTCGGTGACTACGTCTCGGCCGAGAGCCACATCACCTGCGGTGTCTGCTTCCAGTGCCGCACCGGCCACGCGCACATGTGCGAGCGAACCCGGATCCTCGGGGTCGACCGCGACGGCGCGTTCGCCCGCTACGTCGCCGTGCCCGGGTCGGTGATCTGGCACAACGACCGCTCGAAGCTCCCCCCCGAGATCGCCACGATTCAGGAGCCGTTCGGAAACGCGGTGTTCGCGACCAGCGAGCAGGATCTCGCCGGCCGCGCGGTCGCCGTGCTCGGGTGCGGGCCGATCGGGCTGTTCACGATCGGGATTGCACGGGCGTCGGGGTCGGCGGTCGTGATTGCCGCCGACCGGACCCCGTTCCGCCTCGAGCTGGCCGAGCGGATGGGCGCGAGCGCGGTCGTGAACGTCGACGAGACACCGGATACGGCCGCCTGGTTTCTCGATCGCCATCAGGGCTACGGGTTCGACGTCGTCTTCGAGATGTCGGGCTCGGCGCGGGCGATCGCCGACTCGTTCCGGATCGCGCGGAACGGAGGCCGCGTGATTCTGTTCGGGATCCCCGCGAGGCCGGTCGAGATCGACGTAGCGGAGGCGCTGATTTTCAAGAACCTGAACGTGCTCGCGGTCAACGGGCGCAAGATCTTCGAGACCTGGTACCGCACGCGCTGGCTGCTCGAGAGCGGGGTGGTCGACGTGCGGCCGCTGATCACGAAGGAGCTGCCGCTGGAGGAGTTCGAGACCGCGTTCGCGCTGCTCGCCGCGGGCGAGGCCTGCAAGATCGTTCTCTACCCCGGTGGCAGCGCGTCTCCGGCGGCCGTCGAAGAGGACCGCGCGCGCGAGCCCGCCTCGGTCCAGGGGGGCAGGTGGCAGCACCGGTGACGGTCCTCGAGGAGAAGCTGCGCGGCGAGCTGGACGCCCTCCGCGAGGCCGGCACCTACAAGCGCTTCAACACGCTGCTGTCCCCGCAGGGTCCCGTCGTCGAGATGGAGGGGCGCGGCGAGGTGCTCGTCCTCTCGTCGAACAACTATCTCGGGCTCGCGGCGCACCCGGCCGTCGTCGAGGCGGGGATCGAAGGATTGCGCCGCTACGGGGCCGGCACCGCGTCGGTGCGCTTCATCTGCGGCACGTTCGAGCCTCATCTCGAGCTCGAGCGCGAGCTGGCCGAGCTGGTCGGCACCGAGGCGTCGCTCACGTACGTCTCCTGCTGGAACGCGAACGAAGCGGCGATCCCGAGCCTGACCGACGGCAGTACCGTGATCCTCTCGGACGAGCTGAACCACGCGAGCATCATCGACGCCGTCCGCCTCGCGAAGCCGGCGCGCAAGGCGGTCTACAAGCACTCGGACATGACCGACCTGCGCGCCCAGCTGGAGGCGTGCGAGCCGGGGCAGCGCGCGCTCGTGATCACCGACGGGGTCTTCAGCATGGAGGGCGACCTCGCCAGGCTGCCGGACATCGTCGAGCTCGCGCGGGCGCACAACGCCGTTGTGGTCCTCGACGACTCGCACGGGACCGGCGTGATGGGCGAGACGGGGCGGGGTGTGGCCGAGCACTACGGGCTGCTCGGCGAGATCGACGTGATCACGAGCACTCTCGGCAAGGCGCTCGGCGGAGCGGCGGGCGGCTTCGTCGCGGCGAGTGCCGAGGTGTGCGACATCCTCGCACAGCGCTCCCGGCCGCAGCTGTTCTCGAACGCCCTGCCGCCGACGGTCACGTGCAGCGCGCTCGAGGCGGTGCGCGTCCTGCGCCGCGAGCCCGAGCGGGTGGCGAAGCTGCGCGAGTCGACGGAGGTCTTCCGCGAGCGGCTGCGCGACCTCGGGTTCGCCCCGCTCGACGGCGAGGCGGCGATCGTGCCGATCATCCTCGGCGAGACGGCGTTCGCGATCGAGTTCAGCCGCCGCCTGCTCGACGCCGGCGTGTTCGTCACGGGTTTCGGCTTCCCGGTCGTCCCGGAAGGGGCCGCCAGGGTGCGGGTGCAGATGTCGGCGGCGATCGAGGAGGAGCACATGAACCGAGCACTGGCGGCGTTCGAGAAGGTCGGCCGCGACCTGGAGCTGATCTGATGGCCGAGGCGTACAAGGTTGCGCGGATCGACGAGATCGAGGTTCTTCCGGACGACCGTGTCCCGATGCGGCCGGCGCGGCACCACCTCGGGATCATGGCGTTCGGCGTCAACGCCTTCACGGCCGAGAAGGCCGGTGACCGCGTTGTCAACGAGCACTCCGAGGACCAGCCGCACGACCCGGAGGAGCTGTATGTCGTGGTCAGCGGCCACGCCCGGTTCGAGGTCGGCGACGACACGATCGACGCGCCGCAGGGGACGCTGGTGTTTGTCCCGCCCGGGGCGCGGCGGACGGCGTTCGCCGAGGCGGACGGGACGACGGTGCTCGCGGTGGGTGCGTCGCAGGGTCAGGCGTACGAGCCGAGCGGATGGGAGGTCTTCGCGCCCGTGTATCCGCTCTACACCGCCGGCGAGTACGAGGCCGCGATCGAGAAGGGTCGCCCGCTGGTCGAGGCCAGCCCGCAGTACGGCGTGCCGATGTACAACCTCGCGTGCTGCGAGGCGCTCGCGGGGCACAAGGAGGACGCGATCAGGCACCTGGGGATTGCGATCGAGCGCTGGCCGCGCGGCAAGGAGCTTGCCCGCGACGACAGCGACTTCGAAGCGATCCGCGACGAGCCAGGGTTCAAGGAGCTGGTCGCCTGATGGCCGAGTACAAGGTCTCCACCCTCGATCACCTCGACTACTTCGCCTACAAGGAGACGCTCACCGGCCGGGTGCGGCACGAGCTCGGGATCACCGCGTTCGGCGTCAACTCGTGGCTCGGCCCCAACGTCGGCGACCGGGTGATTCCCGAGCACGCGGAGGACCAGGAGGGCGACCAGGACGAGCTCTACGTCGTCGTTCGGGGACTCGCGCGGTTCCAGGTGGGGGACGACACGTTCGATGCGCCCCAGGGAACGCTCGTGTACGTGCCGGCCGGCCCGAATTGGCGCACCGCGTTCGCCGAGGAGGCGGGGACGATCGTGCTCGCGGTCGGCGCCACGCGGGGCAAGGCGTTCGAGGTGCACGGCTGGGAGTTCTGGGGGCCGCTGTACGACATGTTCATGGCCGGCGACTATGAGGGCGTGATCGCGAAGGGCCGCGAGTCGATCGAGGCGAACCCGCAGTACGGGATGCCGCTGTACAACCTCGCGTGCGTGGAGAGCCTCGCCGGGCACCCACAGGACGCGATCGAGCATCTGCGGATGGCAATCGAGGCGTCGCCGGATCCCTTCCGCGGCCTCGCGCGCGAGGACTCCGACTTCGACGGGATCCGGGACGAGCCCGGTTTCAGAGAGTTGATCGCCTGAACAGGAGGCTCTCCTCGACATAGACCCGACCGCGGCTGGCACAGTAATTGGGTGAGCGCAACGGCCGGAATCGAGCTGCGCGGGCTCGCGAAGTCCTACCGGAACGGTGAGCGGGTCGTTCGTGCGGTCCGGGGCATCGACGTGTCGGTCGAGCCGGGCGAGACCGTCGCCCTGCTCGGGCCGAACGGTGCGGGGAAGTCGACCACGATCGACATGCTGCTCGGTCTGACCGAGCCGGACGCCGGGACGGTGACCGTTCTCGGGCACGAGCCGGAGAGCGCGATCGCCGCCGGACGGGTCGGGGTCATGTTCCAGACCGGCGAGTTGATCCGCGACCTGAACGTGCGGGAGGTGGTCGCGATGATGGCTGCGATCCAACCGGGGTCGCTCGACGTCGACGAGGTGCTGGAGCTGACGGGCATCGACGACATCGGCGACCGGCGGACGCAGAAGCTCTCCGGCGGGCAGACCCAGCGAGTGCGGTTCGCGGTCGCGATCGTCGGCGACCCGGACCTGCTCGTCCTGGACGAGCCGACGGTCGGAATGGACGTCGAGAGCCGGAGCGCGTTCTGGAAGACGATGCGCGGCTTCGCAGCACGCGGCCGGACGGTCGTGTTCGCGACCCACTATCTGGAAGAGGCCGACGCGTATGCCGACCGGGCCGTCCTGCTCGCGCGCGGATCGGTGGTCGCAGACGGCCCGACGACGGAGATCAAGGCGATGGTCGGCTCGCGCACGATCCGGGCGACGCTGCCCGAGGTGGCGACCGGCGAGCTCGAGCGGCTGCCCGGCGTCACCCGGGTCGAGCGGCGCGGCGAGGCGGTCGAGCTCGTCTGCACCGACTCCGACCTGGCGATCCGCGCGCTGCTGGAGCGGTATCCGGCCGCGCGCGACCTCGAGATCGCCGGTGCCGGGCTCGAGCAGGCCTTCCTCCAGCTCACGGCCGTCGACGAGGACGAAGAGGACCTGGAGGCGGCGGCGTGAGCCAGGCCTCCTACCTTCGCTACGAGCTCCTGCGCACGGTCCGGAACCGCCGGTACTTCCTGCTCGCGCTCGGCTTCCCGATCGTCCTTTACTTCCTGATCGCCGGTCCCAACCGCAACGAGCACGACCTCGGCGGGAGCGGCCTCTCGGCGCCGGTCTACTACATGGTCGGCCTCGCGGCGTTCGGAGCGATGAACGCGATGCTGTCGATCGGAGGCCGCATCGCAACCGAACGATCGGCCGGCTGGAACCGGCAGCTCCGGGTGACGCCGCTGACGCCGCGCGAGTACTTCCGGGCGAAGATCGTCAGCGCCTACATCACCGCGCTCGCCGGTCTCGGCCTGCTCTACGTCTCGGGTGCGATCCTCGGGGTGCGCCTGCCGGCCGGCGAATGGCTGTCGATGACCGGTCTGATCCTCGTCGGGCTTGTCCCGTTCGGAGCGCTGGCGGTCCTGCTCGGTCATCTGCTGACCGCCGACGCGATCGGTCCTGCGATCGGAGGCCTCGTCGCGGTGCTCGCGGTACTGGGCGGTACGTGGTTTCCGCTCACGGGCGGCGTGCTCTACGACATCGGTCGGGCGCTGCCGTCGTACTGGCTCGTCCAGGCAAGTCACGTCGCCCTGGGCGGGCGGGGCTGGGGGCCGACCGGCTGGGCGGTCGTCGCCGGCTGGTCGCTCGTGCTCGGGGCGCTCGCGGCGCGCGCCTACCGCCGCGACACCGCGCGCGTCTGATTCAGGAGAGCAGCGCACGCACCGCGCGTGCGATCACCAGCTCCTCGCGCGCGCGGATCACGTGCACGCGCACGGCGGAGCCGGGCGCGGCCACGTCCGCATCGGCGGAGGCGGCGGCGTTCGCCGTGCGATCGAGGTCGACGCCGAGGAAACCGAGCCGCTTGCAGATTCGTTCCCGTACGGCCGCCGAGTGCTCGCCGACGCCGGCGGTGAAGACGATCGCGTCGAGACCGCCCAGGGATGCGGCCGACGCGGCCGCGGCGGCGGCGATCCGGTGCACGTACACGGCGAGCGCGATGCCGTCGGGATCGAGCTCGCGCACGTCGCCCGTTCCGCCCGACAGTCCGGCGAGCCCGGACTCGTTCTCGAGCGCGCGGTCGAGCTGCTCGACGGTCAGACCGCGCTCGCGTTGCAGGTAGAGCAGTGCCCCGGGGTCGACGGAGCCCGAGCGCGTCGTCATCGGCACGCCGTCCAGCGGAGAGAACCCCATCGTCGTCTCGACCGACCGCCCGTCGAGCACCGCGGTCACGGACGAGCCGCCGCCGAGATGGCACACGATCAGGCGCGGCACCCGCACCTGCGACGCCGCCCACTCGACCGACAGGCCGTGGAATCCGTAGCGCCGGACGCCCCACTCGAACCACTGCTTCGGGATCGCGTACCGCGTTGCCTCCTCCGGCATCGTCGCGTGGAAGGCGGTGTCGAAGACGGCGACGTGCGGGACACCGGGCAGCGCCTGCTGGGCGGCCTCGATCGCCTCCAGCGCCGCATCGTTGTGGAGAGGCGCGAGCGGCGACAGCTCCCGGATCGCCTGCTTCACCTCCTCGTCGACGACGACGGGCCCCTGGAACCGGGTCCCCCCGTGCACGACCCGGTGGCCGACCGCCGTGCAGCCGACCTCGAACGAGTCGACCGGCGTCGCCTCGTCGCCGTCGACCAGGTGCAGCTTGAGGCTCGTCGAGCCGGCGTTGACGACTAGGACGGCCAGGTCCAGCCGCTGACGTCGGGGGCGTCCTCGCCGTGCTCGCGGGTCCAGGCGCGGCAGCGGATCCGCTCGTCCTCCATCGCCTGGCGAACGTGACCGGCCCGCGACACGAGCCCGGGAACGCGGTCGATCACGTCCATGACCAGGTGGAAGCGGTCGAGGTCGTTGAGCATGACCATGTCGAACGGCGTCGTCGTCGTCCCCTCCTCCTTGTATCCGCGGACGTGCAGGTTGCCGTGGTTCGTCCGGCGGTAGGTGAGCCGGTGGATCAGCCAGGGGTAGCCGTGATAGGCGAAGACGATCGGCCGGTCGCGGGTGAAGAGCGAATCGAACTCGCCGTCGGCGAGCCCGTGCGGATGCTCGCTGTCGGGCTGGAGGCGCATCAGGTCGACCACGTTGACGACGCGGATCCTCAGCTCGGGCAGTCGCTCGCGCAGAATCGAGACGGCGGCGAGCGTCTCGAGGGTCGGGACGTCGCCGCAGCAGGCCATGACCACGTCCGGCTCGCCGTCCTCGTCGTTCGAGGCCCAGTCCCAGATGCCGAGCCCGCGGGTGCAGTGAACGATCGCGTCGTCCATCGAGAGGTAGTCGAGCGTCGGCTGCTTCCCGGCGACGATCACGTTCACGTAGTGGCGGCTGCGCAGGCAGTGGTCGGCGACGGAGAGGAGGGTGTTCGCGTCCGGCGGCAGGTAGACGCGGATCACCTCGGCCTTCTTGTTCGCGACGTGGTCGATGAAGCCCGGGTCCTGGTGCGAGAAGCCGTTGTGGTCCTGGCGCCAGACGTGGGAGCTGAGCAGGTAGTTCAGCGAGGCGAGCGGCGGGCGCCACGGAATTCCGCGCGTCACTTTCAGCCATTTGGCGTGCTGGTTGAACATCGAGTCGACGATGTGGATGAAGGCCTCGTAGCAGTTGAAGAGGCCGTGCCGGCCGGTGAGCAGGTACCCCTCGAGCCAGCCCTGGCAGAGGTGCTCCGAGAGCACCTCCAGCACGCGTCCGCTCCTGGCGAGGCCTTCGTCGGTGGGCAGCGTCTCGGCGTTCCAGGCCCGCGCGGTCGCCTCGAAGACGGCCGAGAGGCGGTTCGAGGCGGTCTCGTCGGGGCCGAACAGCCGGAAGTTGTCGCCGTTCCGCACGATCACGTCCCGCAGGAACGTGCCGAGCACCCTGGTCGCCTCGCTGGAGGCCGTTCCCGGCGCGGCGACCTCGACGGCGTAGTCGCGGAAGTCCGGGAGGACGAGGTCCCGGCGGACTCCCCCGTTCGCGTGCGGGTTTGCGCTCATCCGGCGCTGCCCCCGCGGGGCGAGAGCTGCGAGCTCGGCCACGAAGGCGCCGTCCTCGTCGAACAGCTCCTCGGGCCGGTAGCTGCGCAGCCACTCGTCGAGCAGAGCCAGATGGCCGGGGTTGTTGCGCACGTCGGCGATCGGGACCTGGTGCGAGCGCCAGGTTCCCTCGACCGGAACGCCGTCCACCTCCTTCGGGCCGGTCCAGCCCTTGGGCGTGCGCAGCACGATCATCGGCCACCGGGGACGCCCGTCCGCGCCGCCGTTCCGTGCTGCCCGCTGGATGCCGGCGATCTCGTCGAGAGCTCTGTCAAGTGCGGTGGCCAGCTGCTCGTGCACGTCGGCCGGGTCGTCGCCCGTGACGAGCAGCGGCCGGTACCCGTAGCCCTCGAGCAGCGAGACCAGCTCGGGCTCCGGGATCCGGGCGAGGACGGTCGGATTGGCGATCTTGTACCCGTTCAGGTGGAGGACCGGGAGCACGGCGCCGTCGGTGCGCGGGTCGAGGAACTTGTTCGAATGCCAGCTCGCCGCCAGCGGCCCGGTCTCGGCCTCGCCGTCACCGATCACGCAGCACACGAGCAGGTCGGGGTTGTCGAACACGGCTCCGTAGGCATGGGCGAGCGCGTACCCGAGCTCACCCCCTTCGTGGATCGAGCCGGGCGTCTCCGGCGCCGCGTGACTCGGGATCCCGCCGGGGAACGAGAACTGGCGGAAGAGCGTTCGCAGCCCCTCCTCGCCGGCGCCGACGTGGGGATACAGCTCGGAATAGGTGCCCTCCAGGTACGCGTTCGCGACGATGCCGGGGCCTCCGTGACCCGGCCCGGTGACGTAGATCGCGTCGAGGTCGCGGGCGCAAATCGCCCGGTTCAGGTGCACCCAGATCAGATTCAGCCCCGGGGTGGTCCCGAAGTGGCCGAGCAGACGCGGCTTGACGTGCTCGGGCCGGAGGGACTCGCGGAGGAGCGGATTGTCGAGCAGGTAGATCTGGCCGACGGAGAGGTAGTTGGCCGCTCGCCAGTACGCGTCGAGCAGACGGAGCTCGTCCGGGGCGAGCGTGGCGCCGGTCGCAGCCATGCGCCGAACCGTAGCGAGTAGTGGCGCTCCGTCCGTCGGATGCCCCGTGCAGAGCGGCGCGGCCCGTCTGACCGACCTGGCGCCGGGGTGAGATCATCGCTCTGCGAGTGACGAGGAACGCCGATGGCAGTCCCGCCGTCGCCGTGCAGGACCTGCGGGTCCGGCGCGGCGGCAACCTCGTCCTCGACGGGCTGTCGCTGAACGTGCAGACCGGCTCGGTCACGGGGCTGCTCGGGCCGAGCGGCTCCGGCAAGTCGACGCTGATCCGCTCGCTCGTCGGCGTGCAGATCGTCGAAGCAGGCCAGGTCACGGTGCTCGGTCTGCCGGCCGGATCGCCGGGGCTGCGGAGCCGGGTCGGGTACGTGACCCAGGCGCCGTCCGTCTACGGCGACCTGACCGTGCGGGAGAACCTCGGCTACTTCGCCCGGATTCTCGGCGTGCCCTCCCGCCGGATCGAGGAGACGATCGACGAGGTCGACCTCCGGCCCCAGGCCGCGCAGCGGGTCGACCGGCTCTCCGGCGGCCAGCGCGCACGCGTTTCGCTGGCGACTGCGCTGTTGAACCGCCCCGAGCTGCTCGTGCTCGACGAGCCGACGGTCGGCCTCGACCCGGTGCTGTGGCGCGACCTCTGGCGGCTCTTCCATTCGCTCGCCGAAGCGGGCTCGACGCTGCTCGTCTCGAGCCACGTGATGGACGAGGCGGCGCGCTGCGACTCGCTGCTGCTCTTGCGGGAGGGCGGACTGCTCGGCTCGCTGACGCCGGAGGAGCTGCGGGCGCAGACCGGGGAGCAGGACCTCGAAGCGGCATTCCTCGCGCTCGCGGAGGGCGGCCGGTGAACATTCGTGTGGCGCAGGCCACGGCCGTGCGCGTGCTGCGCCAGCTCCGCCACGACCCGCGGACGGTCGCGCTCGTCCTCGTCGTGCCGGTCGTGCTGGTCACGCTGATCAAGTACGTCTTCCGCGGGTCGCCGGTGTTCGACCGGATCGGCGGCCCGCTGCTCGGCGTCTTCCCGCTGATCTCGATGTTCCTGGTCACCTCGATCACGACG
Source organism: uncultured Actinomycetes bacterium (assembly GCA_963803325.1). Taxonomy (GTDB): domain Bacteria; phylum Actinomycetota; class Thermoleophilia; order Gaiellales; family Gaiellaceae; genus DATBLE01. The sequence goes on from CAWDLU010000003.1 coordinate 60,275, forward strand.
CTGCGCGAGCGGACGAGCGGCACGCTCGAGCGGCTGATGACGATGCCGCTCGCCAAGCTCGACCTGCTCGCCGGCTACGCCGCCGCGTTCGCGCTCGTCGCCGCGGCGCAGGCGCTGCTCGTCTCCACCGTAGCCTTCTGGCTGCTCGACCTGCACGTCGCCGGCGCGAAATGGGGCGTGATCCTGCTGGCGATCGCGAACGCCGTCCTCGGCACGTCGCTGGGCCTCTTCGTCAGCGCGTTTGCGCGCACCGAGTTCCAGGCGGTGCAGTTCCTGCCGGCGTTCGTCTTTCCGCAGTTGCTCGTCTGCGGCCTGCTCGCTCCCCGAGATCACATGGCGCGATTCCTCGAAATCATCTCCTGGGGCGCGCCCTTCACCTACGCCTACGACGCACTCGACCGGACGACACGTGGCGTGTACGGCGCCAGGGTCGCGGTCGACGTGGCGGTCGTCGTCGGGCTGACGGCCGTCGCGCTCCTCGCCGGGGCGCTGACGCTGCGCCGCCGTACGCCCTAGCTGGTCTCCAGGGATGTGACCGTCCCCCGCCAGTAGGTGAACGGGCCGTCGGGGAGCTCCCAGTGCACCTGGGCGCGGGTCGGGATGCGGATGCCGCCGACCTCGGCGAAGTCGTGGTAGAGGCCGACCCAGTGCCGCAGCGGGCTCTCCTTGCCTTCGGGGCGCGGGCGATCCGCAAATGCGGCGATCAGGTCGCCGGCCGGGTCGAATCTCAGGCCGACCGTTGCGCGGCTGTCGCCGACCGAGGTGGAGACCTCGACGATCGACTCCTCGATTTCGTGCCACTCGAGCTCCGGGCTGGCGCCCATCGCCTGCGGCACCCAGGCCAGCTCGGCGAGGTAGCGCATCGCTTCCCCGACGGCGATGTCTCGACCGCCGGCCCGGCTCAGCGGCAAACCGGCCAGTTGCACGTCGAGCGAGCCCTTGCCGGCCGCGTAGCGGTCGCGGACGCGGATCCAGACGAGCGGCGCGACCCGCACCTTCGCGGTCCAGTCGAAGGCGACCTCGTCGACCGCAAACTCCTCGATCGCCTCGAACCGCAGAGCGCGCCCGTCCGGCTTGAGCCAGAGCTCGCCCTCCTGCGTAGTCCGCACGCGGCGCGGAAACGGGGCGCGTGCCGGAAGCGAGCGGGCGAGGTACTCATCGATGAGAGCGGGGCGGAGCGCTGTTGCAGACGAAGTCTCGGGAACGATCATGCTCCGATCTTTCAGGCCGGGCTGCCCGGCGCCATCGTGGCGGGTGCGGATCTGCGTTCCGCAGATCGCCGTACGCGAGCCCGCGCGGCGGGGGAAAACCCGTACTCAGGATCGACCAAAGCCCCGATGGCGCCACGGATCGGAACCGCGACAGTGGGCGTGTCAAACCGGAAAGCGAGGGACTTCCAATGCGTCGCTTCACACTGACGATCTTGGTCGTGGTCGGTGTCGGTCTGATCGTCGCGCCGTTCTCGTTGTCCATGTTCTCGCGCGCCGACAAGGGCGCGCAGATGGTCACCGACTTCGGGCCGATCATGCAGCCGACCAACGTCCAGACGACCGCCGACTACTACTACAACACCTTCGTCAAGCTGCGCCCGGTCGCTCTGGCGATGACCCCACAGACGGTCGACACGTTCAGCGGCTATGTCCAGGGGATCAAGGCGATGGAGCAGGATCTCGCCAAGATGCCGCCCGCGCAGATGCAGGCGCTCGCCGCGCAGTACCCGGCGATGGGCGCGATGCTGAAGGGTCTGCCGCAGATGGAGCAGTCGATGAGCGGATTCGTGTCGCTGATGGCCGGGAACCTCGACACCTTCAAGAACGTGCCGGCGGGGCTCGACCACTACAAGCCCCTCGTGGACACGATGCAGGCGAACGTCGGCAACTACTCAGCGATCGACGCGCTGCCGTTGATGAAGCTCTTCCCCTGGTTCTTCATCGTCCCCGGGCTGATCGCCCTGGCCGCCGCCGCGTACCTCCTGGTCGGGGACGTCAAGCCGACCTGGGTCTGGCCGAGGCTCGACCGCAAGACGGGGACTCCCGTTGCTCACTGAAGAGAGGAACCAGGCACCGGCCGCCACCGCCCCCGCGCCCGCCCGGCGGGGCGGCCGGCGGCGGATCGTCGTTCTCGGCGGCGGGACCGGCGGGACGCTGATCGCCAACCGCCTGCGCCGGAAGCTGACCGAGGACGATTTCGAGATCCACGTCGTCGACCGCGACGACCGGCACGTCTACCAGCCGGGCCTACTGTTCGTGCCGTTCGGGCTCGCGAGGCCCGAGCACATCGTCCGGCCGCGCCGGCGGCAGCTGCGACACGGGATCGCCTTCCACCAGACCGCGATCGAGTCGGTGTCGCTCGACGACGACAGGGTGCAACTCGAAGACGGCACCGCCCTCGACTACGACGTGCTCGTCGTCGCCACGGGCGCTGTGCTTCAGCCGGAGGAGACCGAGGGGATGACCGGCCCCGGCTGGGGCGAGCGGGTCGCGACCTTTTACGACGTCGAGGGTGCGACGGCGCTCGCCGCAGCGCTCGAGCGGTTCGAGGGCGGCCGGCTCGTGGTCAACTTCGTCGACCTGCCGATCAAGTGCCCGGTCGCGCCGATCGAGTTCACCTTCCTGGCCGACTGGTTCCTGCACAAGCGGGGAATCCGGGATCGCGCCGAGCTGACGCTCGTCACCCCGCTCGACGGCGCGTTCACGAAGCCGGTGTGCTCGCAGCAGCTCGGCTACCTGCTCGAACGGAAGAACATCCACCTGGAGACGGAGTTCGCGGTCGGTGACGTTGACGGTGCCGCGGGCATGCTGCGTTCGTACGACGGCCGCGAGCTTCCGTTCGACCTGCTCGCGACCGTGCCCCTGCACGGCGGCGCGCCCTACGTTGGCCGCTCGCCCGGCCTCGGCGACGCGCTCGGCTTCGTGCCGACCGATCCGGGGTCGCTCCAGGCGAAGGCGCGACCGAACGTGTTCGTCCTCGGCGACGCCACCGACCTGCCGGCTTCCAAGGCGGGTTCCGTGACCCACTTCGAGGGGGAGGTGCTCGCGGAGAACATCGAGCGCTTCCTCGCCGGCGATCAGCCGGTGCCGGCGTTCGACGGGCACGCGAACTGCTTCATCGAGACCGGGTTCAAGAAGGCGCTGCTGATCGACTTCAACTACGAGACCGAGCCGCTGACCGGGCGTTACCCGACGCGGTTCGGGCCGCTGCCCCTGATGCGCGAGTCCCGGGCGAATCACCTCGGCAAGCTCGCCTTCCAGTGGCTCTACTGGCACATGCTTCTGCCCGGCCGCCCGCTACCGGGTATCGGGCCGACGATGCCGACCTCGGGCAAGCACCTGCCCGCGGCGGCCTGAGGAAGGGAGAGAGATGACGACAGCGATGATTGCCGATACCCCCGTCGAGGTCGACGCGGAGGGGTTCATGCTCCACTCCGAGCAGTGGACCGACGCGATCGCCGAGGAGATCGCGCACCTGAGCGGCATCCCGCAGCTGACCGAGCGTCACTGGCTCGTCGTCAGGTTCATGCGCGACCGCTACCTGACCACGGGAGCGGCGCCGTCGATCCGCTCGCTCGGCAAGGAGTCGGGCGTGCCGGTCAAGGAGCTCTACGAGCTCTTCCCGAAAGGGCCGGCGAAGCTGGCCGCCAAGATCGGCGGCATCCCCAAGCCTCGCGGCTGCATCTAGCAAAGGAGCGCACGATGGCGACAACGATGCAAGAGCCTCTGGTCGCGCCGGCCGTCCCGAAGACGATCGAGAAGGTGTCGATCGTGATCTCGAAGGGATCGCTGGAAGGCATCTACCCCGGGCTGATCATGGCCAACGGGGCGCGGATGGAGGGGATCGAGGCGAACCTGTTCTTCACCTTCTTCGGCCTGGACGCGATCCGCAAGGACCGCATCGGCCGGATCAAGGTCGCCACGGTCGGGAACCCCGGTATGCACATGCCGACGCTGCTCGGCGCGCTGCCGGGGATGTCCGCGCTGGCGACCTGGATGATGAAGCGCCAGATGGAGAAGCTGGACATCCCGCCGATCCCCGAGTTCATCGAGCTCGTCGCCGACTCCGGTGCGGGCCTGTACGGCTGCAAGGCGTCGGTGGACATGTTCGGCCTGGGCGAGGACGCTTTCGTCCCCCAGGTCACCCGCGTGATCACCGTCGGCGAGTTCTACGAGATGGCCGCCGGCGGCGAGATCGTCTTCACGTAGGCATTGCCCGGAGAGGGTGTCCGGGCGGGCACCCTCTCCGCGCGGCTGTTGCGTGCCCGCTCCTACGAGCCCGACAGGGCGCGTGCGATGTCGAGCGTCGAGAGCACGCCGAACGGCCTGCTCGAGTGGCGTTCGACCACGATCAGGTGCGAGACGCCGTGCTCGACCATCAGCTCCGCCGCCAGTGACAGCGGATCGCTGGTCATTACCCGCAGCACCGGTGCGGCGGCGATCGCCTCGACGGTCAGCCGGTCGATGTTCGCCGTACGCGCGGCACGGACGAGATCGGTGTCGGTGACGATCCCCCAGAGCCCGCCGTCCGGGAGTGGGTCGTCCTCGTGCGCGGTGACGAGGATCGCGTGCACGCGATAGCTCGCCATCATCCGGGCGACGGTCCGCAGGGAGGTGCCGACCGGGCACGAGATCACGCCCGGATGCAGCGCGTCGACGACGAGCAGGGGCTGAAGAGCGGGATAGGACTGGGGCGTTTCGAGCTTCGTGCTCATCTCCGTACCTCCCGGTGCCTCGTTCACGGTTCGTGGACCAGGACAGGCTCGTCCTCGGGGCGCTCCACGTGCCGCACGACGGCGTCGTTGCTCGGGTAGAAGAGCGTCTCTGCCCCGTCCTCCCAGCGCACGCGGTAGTGCTCGTGGCCGGCGTCGCCGAGGATCTCGAGGATCTCACCGGTGCGGCGGCCCTCGCCGACCTTGTGCCCCTCGATCACGATCAGGTCGCCGATCTCTGCGCGTTTCATCGCGCCCTCCTTTCGTTTCGAGGTGACGAAAGGATCCCCCGGCGGCAGGCGGCTGCCATCGGGGTGGCCACTGAGCTGCAGTACGCCCTTTTCCCGCAGCCCGTCCCGGCAGAGCGGAGCGTGGTCACGCCCGTGGCCGGCGCGCGATCGGGGCGCCTCGTTCGGCCGTGTCGCGTGGGGCCATGTCCGGTGCCAGGCACCGGACATGGCCGTTTTGGCGGGAGAAGCGCTGCAAACAGGTGAATTCGGTTCGGATCGGCCACGTCCGGTCGGGCGCATCGGTGCCTGGCACCCGGACGTGGCGGTATGGGACATGGCCGCCGTGGGCGAAGCTTCGGGTCGACTCGAACAGGATCGGGCACGACCGAGCCGGCCGGCCGCATGTCGACGGGCTCGATCAGCAGATCCTGGGGAGCGGATCGCCCACGAGCATGTCCACGATCCGGCTCCCGCCGAACGCGGTGTCGAGCAGGACGAAGCCTGCCGGGTCGGGCTCGATCGTGCCGATCATCGCCGCGTCGGCTCCGAGCGGATGACGGCGGAGGGCAGCAAGGGCCTCGTCCGCTACCTCCGCTGCGACGACCGCGACGAGCTTGCCCTCGTTCGCGACGTAGAGCGGGTCGATCCCGAGGATCTCGGCGGCGCCGGCGACCTCGGAGCGGATCGGCAGCGCCGCCTCGTCGAGGCGGACGGCGAGCTGCGACGAGCGGGCCAGCTCGTTCAGCGTGGTCGCGAGACCGCCGCGGGTCGGGTCTCGCAGCCAGCGCAGCGCAGGCCCGAGCTCCAGCAGCCCGGCCGCCAGCTCGTGCACCGGCGCCGTGTCGCTGGCGAGCGCGCTCTCGAGGTGCAGGTCGCCGCGGGCGACGAGGACCGCGAACCCGTGGTCGCCGATCGTGCCGGAGACGATCACGCGGTCGCCGGCCCGGGCGCGCGCCGGGCCGAGGTCGGTGCCCGGATCGACGACGCCGATGCCCGCGGTCGTGACGAACAGGCCGTCGGCGCTCCCCCGCTCGACCACCTTCGTGTCCCCGGCGACGACGGCGACCCCGGCGCTCACGGCCGCGCGTGCGATCGAGCCGGCGATGCGCCGTAGGTCGGCGATCGGAAAGCCCTCCTCGATCACGAAGCCGGCCGAGAGCCAGCAGGGCCGGGCGCCGGCGACGGCGAGGTCGTTGACGGTGCCGTTGACCGCGAGCTCGCCGATGTCGCCGCCCGGGAAGAAGAGCGGCTTGACGACGTACGAGTCTGTGGTGAAGGCAAGCCGGGCGCCGCCGAGGACGCCGACCGCGGCGTCGCCGAGCTCGTCGAGGAGCGGGTTGGCGAGCTGCTCGAGGAAGACGCCTTCGACGAGCGCGCGCGTCGCTTTCCCGCCCGAGCCGTGGGCGAGCGTGATCAGGTCGTCGTTACGCAGGGCGAGGGCCATACTTGCAGCAGAGGCGACCGGCGCGAAATCGGGGTGTGGCATGGCCGAACGATCTGAAGCGAGTGTCGACCTCTACTGGCTCCCGCTCGGCGCCGGCGGCCATTCGGTACGCCTGAACGGAATGATCTTCGAGGCCGTAGTCGCCGGCCTCGAGCGGCGCTCGCGCCGCGACCTGTACCACTCGGCGCTCATCGTGCGCGTGCCGGAGGGACGGTTCGTCATCGAGCAGGCACCCGTCTGGCGGAGCGACGCCGAGCGTGGCGTAATCTCCGAGGGCGCTGTTGGAAGCCGCTGGGCTGGTCGTTTCCGGATCTTCCGCTACGAGCTGCGCTGTTGGCACGATGGCGTCATCCCGGATGCCGACGAGGCTGTCGACAGCCCACAACGGCTGACGGGCGATCCCGTCGTCGCGCGGCGCGTCCTCGACCTCGTGCCGTCGGTACCGACACCGATGTGGGGCCGCGACGAGCTGCGTGCGGGCGAGATGTGGAACTCGAACTCGTTGATCTCGTGGCTGATCGTCCGCTGCGGGCTCGAGGTCGAGTCGATCAGCCCGCCGGTCGGAGGCCGGGCGCCGGGATGGCATGCCGGCATCGTCGTCGCGCGCCGGCAGGAAGCCGTCGCGCACGAGACCTCCTGACGGCGGTTCGGCGATCGCCTATGCGGCATGGCGGCCGTAGCTGTAGTAGGCGGCGCACGCCCCTTCGCTCGAGACCATGCAGGTCCCCAGCGGCCGCTCCGGCGTACACGCGGTGCCGAACACCTTGCACTCGTTGGGCTTGATCGCACCGACGAGCACCTCGCCGCACTGGCAGGCCTTCGGGTCGGCCACCTGCACCGCAGGCAGCTCGAAGCGGGCTTCCGCGTCCCAGCACGCGAACGCGGGGCGCAGTTGCAGCGCGCTGCGCGGGATCGAGCCGAGCCCGCGCCACTCGAAGGTCTCGCGGACTTCCATCGTCTCCTCGATCGCGGCCAGTGCCCGCGGGTTCCCCTCCGCCCGGACCACGCGCGTGTACTGGTTCTCGACCTCGCAACGGCGGTCCGCGCGCTGGCGGAGGATCATCGCGGTCGCCTGAAGGATGTCGAGCGGCTCGAAGGCGGTGACGACCACCTGCTTGGCGTACGTCTCGGCGATGAACCGGTAGGGCTCGGTGCCGATCACCGTCGAGACGTGGCCCGGGGCGATGAAGGCGTCGATGCGCGTGCCCGGGGTGTCGAGGATCGCGCGCAGCGGGGGCACGATCGTCACGTGGTTGCAGAAGGCGGCGAAGTTCCGGACGCCGGCGGCGCGGGCGCGGAGCAGCGTGACGGCGGTCGCCGGCGCGGTCGTCTCGAAGCCGATCGCGAGAAAGACGACCTCGCGCTCCGGCTCGGCCTGGGCGATCGCGAGCGCGTCGAGGGGCGAGTAGACCATGCGCACATCCGCGCCGCGCGCCTTCGCCTCCAGCAGCGTGCCCCGGCCGCCGGGAACCCTGAGCATGTCGCCGAAGGTGGCGAGCGTGACTTCGGGGCGCTCGGCGAGGGCGATCGCGTCGTCGACGCGGCCCATCGGGATCACGCAGACCGGGCAGCCGGGCCCGTGCAGGTACTCGACCTCGGGCGGGAGCAGGTCCTCGAGCCCGTGCTTGGCGATCGCGTGCGTGTGCCCGCCGCACACCTCCATGATCCGCACCGGCTCACCCGGCAGAACGAGCGCCGAGATCTCGGCGGCCAGGCGGCGCGCCAGCGCCCCGTCGCGGTACTCGTCGACGAACCTCACCCGCTGACCTTCCGGATCGCGATCCCCGCGTGACAGAGCAGCACGTCGCCGGCCTTGACCGGCGCGACCAGCTCCACGGCCACCTCTTCGAGGCGTCCGTGCACCTCGACCGCCGCCGTGTCGCCGCGCACCGAGACGACGCGGCCGTCGACGGCAACGTCGCCGCAGGTCAGGCAGGCCGAGCGGTCTACCACTCGATCTCCTCCAGCAGCGCAAGCGTTCGGGCCGCTTCCTCTTCGTCGATCGTGTGCAGCGCGAAGCCGACGTGGACGAGCACCCAGTCGCCGATCTCGGCCTCGGGCACGAGTGCCGTCGAGACGTCGCGGCGCACGCCCGAGACCTCGGCCTTGGCGATACCCGGCTCACCGAGCTCGACGAGCTGTGCGGGGATCCCCAGGCACATCAGCGATCACCGGGCACGCGGAAGCGCCGTTCGCGAATGGTCGACTCCGGTCGTCCCACCCCGGCAGCGTCTCCGGTAGGGATCGGCCCGACATCGGTGCCGCTACGGAAACCGTCGCGGGAAAGCCGCAGCGGGATTCAGGCCCCGTGCTGATGGCGTCGCGCCGGCGGCTCGCGACGCTTTACCAGATGGCACGCGTGATCGACGTCGCCGCGCTCGACCGGCTGGTCGCCGAGTTGGTCGATCGCGGCTACACGGTGATCGGCCCGACCGTCCGCGACGGCGCGATCGTGTACGAGGAGATCGAGTCCGCCGCGGCGCTCCCGACCGGCTGGACGGAGACGCAGGACGGGGGCAGCTACCGGCTCGAGCGCCGCCCGGACGAAGCCCGCTTCGGGTACGCGAGCGGCCCGACGTCCTGGAAGCGCTTTCTCTTCCCGCCGCGGATCCGTCTCTGGCAGGCGAGCCGCAACGGCGACGGGTTCGAGGTCGAGGAGGAGCCGCTCGACAACCGACCGCTCGCGTTTCTCGGCGTGCGCGCCTGCGAGCTGGCGGCGATCGGCATGCAGGACCGGGTCTTCCTCGGCGGCCGGTACGCCGATCGCGACTACGCGGCCCGCCGCCGGGATCTCTTCCTCGTCGCCGTCAACTGCCACGAGCCGGGCGGCACCTGCTTCTGCGCCTCGATGGGCACGGGGCCGTCGGCGACCGAGGGCTACGACCTCGTGCTCACCGAGCTCCTCGAGCCCCACCGCTTCTTGGCTGACGCCGGCAGCGAGCGCGGCGAGGAGATCCTCGCCCGGCTGGAAGGCAGCGAGGCGGCGGAGTCGGACCTCGATGCGGCCGGCGCCCAGGCCGCGGACGCCGCCGGCCGCATGGGCCGCACGCTCGACACCGACGGGATCAGGGATCTGCTGCGCACGAACCTCGAGCACCCGCGCTGGGACGAGGTCGCCGAGCGCTGCCTTACCTGCGGGAACTGCACGCTTGTCTGCCCGACCTGCTTCTGCACCGCGGTCGAGGACGCCAACGACCTCGGCGGCGACGCCGCCGGGCGATCGCGCGTCTGGGACTCCTGCTTCTCCGTCGACTACTCGTACATCCACGGCGGCGCGATCAGGCAGACACCGAGGGCCCGCTACCGCCAGTGGCTGACCCACAAGCTGGGCACCTGGCACGACCAGTTCGGCAGCTCGGGCTGCGTCGGGTGTGGACGCTGCATCACCTGGTGCCCGGTCGCGATCGACATCACCGAGGAGGTCGCGGCGATCCGCGCGACCGGAGGGAGTAACGATGAAGACGCTTGACGAGCTCGTCGCCGAGAGCCCGTTGTTCGCCGGTCTCGACGGCGAGTATCTCCGGCTGATCGCCGGCTGCGGCCAGAACACCGGCTTCGAGGCCGGTACGTATCTCTTCCGCGAGGGTGAGCCGGCGGACACCTTCTACCTCATCCGTCACGGCCGCGTCCTGCTCGAGACCTTTGTACCTGGTCGAGGAGCGATGACGATCGAGACGCTGGATCAGGGCGAGGTGATCGGCTGGTCGTGGCTCTTCCCGCCGTACCGGTGGCATTTCGACGCCCGTGCCCTTGACCTGGTGCGCGTGGTCGCCTTCGACGGCGCGTGCCTGCGCGGAAAGTGCAACGACGACCACACGCTCGGCTTCTACCTGCTCAACCGCTTCACGCCGGTGATGCTCGAGCGGCTCCAGGCGGCTCGGCTCCAGGCCCTGGATGTGTATGGCAGCGCTGCCTGAGCCCAGCATGATCGAGCGGAGCGTGATGGCGCCGCGGCCGTTCCGCGTCGTGCGGCGAAGCCGCGAGACCCACGACACGTGGACGCTCGCGCTCGAGCCGGCGAGCGGCGAGGCCTTCGAGGTGGCGCCGGGACAGTTCACGATGCTCTACGCGTTCGGGGTCGGCGAGGTGCCGATCTCGGTCAGCGGCCCGCCCCTCCTCCAGACGATCCGCGCGGTCGGGCCGGTGACGCGGGCGCTCTGCGCTTCCCGGCCGGGAACGGTGGTCGGCGTGCGCGGGCCCTTCGGCACCTCCTGGCCGGTCGAGGAGGCCAAGGGACATGACGTGGCGATCGTCGCCGGGGGCGTCGGACTCCCACCGGTGCGCCCGGCCCTCTACCACCTGCTCGAGCACCGGGCCGACTACGGGCGCGTGGTCCTGCTCTACGGGGCGCGCACGCCGGAGGACATCGTCTTCCGCGCCGAGATCGAGCGCTGGCGCTCTCGGATGGACGCCGAGGTCGACGTCACCGTCGACTCGGCGACCGGCGGCTGGCGCGGGAGGGTCGGCGTCGTCCCCGGGCTGATTCCGCGAGCCGGCCTCGACCCCGATGCGACCGTCGCGTTCGTCGTCGGCCCGGAGATCATGATGCGCTTCACCGCGCGTGCGCTCACCGACCACGGTGTCGAGCCGGATCGGATCTGGCTCTCGATGGAGCGCACGATGAAGTGCGGGGTCGGCCTGTGCGGCCACTGTCAGTACGGCCCTTCGCTCGTCTGCCGCGACGGGGCCGTCTACCCGTACCCGGCGATCGAGCCGTACCTGGGGGTGCGCGAGCTATGAAGGCCGTTCGCAAGCCCAAGCTGGCCGTCTGGAAGTTCGCCTCCTGCGACGGGTGCCAGCTCTCGCTGCTCGACTGCGAGGACGACCTGCTCGCGATCGCCGGCGCGGTCGAGATCGCCTACTTCCTCGAAGCATCGAGCAAAACCGTGCGCGGCCCGTACGACCTCTCGCTGGTCGAGGGCTCGATCACCACCCCGCACGACGCTGAGCGCATCCAGCAGGTCCGCCGGCAGTCGAAGTTCCTGGTCACGATCGGCGCCTGTGCGACGGCGGGCGGCATCCAGGCGCTGAAGAACTTCGCGGACGTCGACGACTACCTTTCGGTCGTCTACGCCACGCCCGAGTTCGTCTCGACCCTCGCCACCTCGACGCCGATCTCCGACCACGTCGCCGTCGACTTCGAGCTGCACGGCTGCCCGATCGACAAGGGCCAGCTGGTCGAGGTGCTGGCCGCTTTCCTGAACGGGCGGCGGCCGAACATCCCGGCGTACTCGGTCTGCATGGAGTGCAAGCGGCGCGGTACGACCTGTGTCACGGTCGCGCACGGGACCCCCTGCCTCGGTCCGGTCACCCATGCGGGGTGCGGCGCGATCTGCCCGGCGTACGCGCGAGGCTGCTACGGCTGCTTCGGCCCGATGGAGACTCCGAACACGGTGTCTCTCTCCGACCGGCTCCGCGAGCTCGGGATGAGCGACCCTGATCTCGTGCGCGTGTTTCGGACGTTCCACGCCAATACCGAGGCGTTCAAGGAGGCGAGTCGGAGATGAGGACTGCACAGCTGCTGCGCGCCGCGGTCGAGGTCGTCCCGGCCGCGCCGCTCTTCGCCACAGCGCCCCTCTACCGCAGCTGGCATCTGCACTGGGGCGCCACGAAGGACGAGGTCGGAGCGCAGATGCCGGGCGACGAGATCGTCCCGAAGCCGACGTTCGACGCCACCCGAGCGATCACGATCGACGCTCAGCCGGAGGAGGTCTGGCCGTGGCTCGTCCAGGTCGGGCGCGGCCGCGCGGGCTTCTACAGCTACGACCTCCTCGACAACGCCGGCCGTCCGAGCGACGACAGGATCCTGCCCGAGCATCAGCAGCTCCAGGTCGGCGACTGGATTCCGATGGCGCGGCGGATCACCGAGACGACCGCATTCAGGGTCGCGGGGCTCGAGCCGGGCGAGTGGCTCCTGTGGGAGAAGCCGCACAGCACCTGGGCCTGGACGCTGACGCCGGTCGACGGAGGCCGGACTCGGCTCGTGACGAGGCTGCGGGACCGCTATCCGTGGCGCCGCTCGCCCCTGTCGGCGCTCCTCAGCCTGATCCTGCTCGAGCACGGCGACTTCCCGATGATGCGGAAGATGCTCCTCGGCCTGAAGGCGCGGGCCGAGCAGCCCGTGCCCGCCACCGCGGAACGCCTGGCGGTGCCGGCGTGAGCCGGACGAAGACGATCCGCACCGACTACCTCGCCCGCGTCGAGGGCGAGGGCGCGATGCTGGTCAAGCTCCGCGACGGCCGCGTCGACGAGGTCAAGCTGCGCATCTACGAGCCACCGCGCTTCTTCGAGGCATTCCTGCGCGGGCGGGCGTTCACGGAGGCGCCCGACATCACCGCGCGCATCTGCGGGATCTGCCCGGTCGCCTACCAGATGAGCTCGGTGCTGGCGATGGAGCAGGCCTGCGGCGTCGAGGTCGGCGGCCAGCTGCGCGCCCTGCGCCGTCTCCTCTACTGCGGCGAGTGGATCGAGAGCCACGCGCTCCACGTCTTCATGCTCCACGCGCCCGACTTTCTCGGCTACGCCAGCGCGGTCGAGCTGGCCGGAGACCACCGCGAGCTGGTCGAGCGCGCCCTGCACCTGAAGAAGGCCGGCAACGAGATCATGCGTGTGGTCGGCGGGCGCGAGGTCCACCCGATCAACGTCAAGGTCGGCGGGTTCTACCGGGCGCCGGCGAAGCGCGAGCTCGCGACGCTCGTCGACGACCTCGAGCGCGCGCGCGAGTTCGCGCTCGAGACCGTGCGGCTGACCGCCGGGTTCGACTTCCCCGAGTTCGAGCAGGACTACGAGCTCGTCTCGCTCGCCGAGCCCGGCCTGTACCCGATCGACCTCGGCCGGATCGTCTCGAACCGCGGGCTGGACATACCCGTCTCCGACTACGAGCAGCACTTCGTCGAGGAGCACGTCGAGTGGTCGAACGCGCTCCACTCGCGGGTGATCGAGCGCGGCAACTACCTCGTCGGGCCGCTCGGCCGGTACGCGCTCAACGCCGACCGCCTTTCGCCGCTCGCTCAGGAGTCCGCCGCGGCCGCCGGGCTCGACCCCGGCGAGCGGAACCCGTTTCGCTCGATCGTCGTTCGCTCGGTCGAGCTCGTCTACGCCGCCGACGAGGCTCTCCGCCTGATCGCCGAGTACGAGGAGCCCGACGCGCCGGCGCTCGAGGTCGTCCCCCGAGCCGGCGTCGGCTACGGCTGCACCGAGGCCCCGCGGGGACTCTGCTGGCACCGCTACGAGCTGGACGACGAGGGGACGATCCTCGACGCGAAGATCGTGCCGCCGACCTCTCAGAACCAGATGACGATCGAGGCCGATCTGCGCGGCGTGGTCGAGCGGTACGTCGATCTGCCCGACGCGGAGCTGTCGCTGCGCTGCGAGCAGGCGATCCGAAACTACGACCCGTGCATCTCCTGCGCCACCCACTTCCTGAAGCTCGAGGTCGATCGAGGATGAAAGTGATCGGGCTCGGCAACGAGTGGCGCGGCGACGACGGCGCCGGCCCCGAGGCGGCGCGCCGGCTGGGCGGGCAGGTGCTGAGCGGCGAGCCTGTCGCGCTGGTCCAGGCGCTCGAGGGCGCCGACGAGGTCGTGCTCGTCGACGCACTGTCGTCGGGTGCTCCGGCCGGGACCGTCCACGCGTTCGAAGCCGGTGGCGAGCCGCTGCCGGTCAGGCTCTTCGGCTCCCCGTCGACGCACGCGCTGGGCCTCGCGGAGGCGGTCGAGCTCGCCCGCTCGCTCGGCCGGCTGCCACGGCGCGTCCTCGTCTACGGAATCGAGGGAGCCGGCTTCGGCTACGGCAAAGGTCTGACCCCGGAGGTCGAGCGCGCGGTCGGGCGGGTCGTCGCGGAGGTGAGGTCGTGCACGAGAAGCACCTGACCGAGGACCTCGTGCGCAAGCTCCAGGAGCTGGCCGAGGTCGAGGGCGGGACGCGCGTGGCCAGGATCCGCGTCCGGCTCGGCGCGCTTTCTCACTTCACACCCGACCATTTCCGGGAGCACTTCGAGACGGCCGCCGCGGGCACCCTCGCCGAAGGAGCCGAGGTGCAGGCCGAGCTGACCCGCGATCCGACCGCACCGGGTGCACAGGACGTGCTGCTCGAGACGGTCGAGCTGGAGTTCGACTGAAGGGAGATTCCGATGACCGCCACTGCAAAGACGTACGAGTATCCGCTCTCGATCCGCTGGGTCGAGGGGCGGCGCACGATTGCCTCCATCGAGGGAAAGGACGACCTCGAGGTCGCCACTCCGCCGGAGTTCAAGGGCGGTGTCGAGGGCGTGTGGAGCCCGGAGGACCTCCAGGTCGCCTCGGTCGCATCCTGCTTCGCCGTCACGCTCGTCGCGGTTGCGGAGCGGCGGGGCGTTCCGCTCCGAAGTCTCTCTGTCGGCGCCAGGGGCGTCGTCACCGAACGTCCGGATCGCCGGTTCGGGTTCACCGAGGTCGGCCTCGAAGTCACGCTCTCGACCGATGCCGGCTACGAGGAAGAGGCGGCCGCCGCAGCCGGCGCCGCCGAGCGGGGTTGCCTGGTCGCCGCGTCGGTCTCCTTCCCGGTACGCCTCGAGCTCACAGTGCACGCGGCGCCGCCGGTCGAGGTGGTCCGCTGACCGCCGTCCATCCATCGGCTTCGTTCAGCGCGACGCTGCGCGTCCGTCTCCAGAATCAGCCCGGCACCTTCGCCGGTCTGGCCGCGGCGATCGGCGGGGCCGGAGGGCTGCTCGGGGCGATCGACCTCGTCCGTGCCGAGCGCGGCACCAAGATCCGCGACGTGACCGTGCTCGCCGGCAATGCCGAGCACCTGGGCCGGATCGCCGACGCCGTGCACCAGGTCGAGGGCGTCGAGGTGCTCGATGTCTCCGATCGAACGTTTCTGATGCACCTCGGCGGCAAGATCGAGATTGCTCTGAAGTCGCCGCTGAAGACCCGCGACGACCTGTCGATGGGGTACACGCCCGGGGTCGCGCGCGTCTCGTCGGCGATCGCCGAGGACCCGGCCAGGGTCTGGAACCTGACGATCAAGGCGAACACCGTCGCCGTCGTCACCGACGGAACAGCCGTGCTCGGTCTGGGCGACATCGGCCCGGAGGCCGCGCTCCCCGTGATGGAGGGCAAGGCGATGCTGTTCAAGGAATTCGGCGGGGTGGACGCCTTCCCGATCTGCCTGGCGACCAGGGACGTCGACGGAATCGTCGCGACGGTGAAGGCGATCGAGCCCGCGTTCGGCGGGATCAACCTCGAGGACATCTCCGCACCGCGCTGCTTCGAGATCGAGGACCGGCTGCGCGACGACCTGGACATCCCCGTCTTCCACGACGACCAGCACGGGACGGCGGTGGTCGTTCTGGCCGCGCTGCAGAATGCGACCCGGATCGTCGGCAAGCGCATCGAGGACCTGCGGGTCGTCGTCACCGGCGTCGGAGCCGCGGGAGTGGCGGTCGTGAAGATACTGCTGGCCGCCGGGGTCTCGGACATCGTCGGGTGCGACCGCGCCGGGATCGTGCACGTCGGTCGAGCCGGCCTGTCGCCGGTGAAGGCCGCGTACGCGGAGCAGACGAACCCGCGCGGCCTGCGCGGAACCGTCGCCGAAGCGCTCGACGGTGCCGACGTCTTCATCGGCCTGTCCCAGCCGGGCGCCGTCCCCGTCGAGGCGATCGGCTCGATGGCCGAGGGCGCGATCGTCTTCGCGATGGCGAATCCGACTCCGGAGGTGCAACCCGAGGAGATCGCCGACCACGTCGCCGTGATCGGGACGGGTCGCTCCGACTATCCGAATCAGATCAACAACGTGCTCGCCTTTCCCGGCATCTTCCGGGGGGCGCTCGACGTCCGCGCGACCGCGATCAACGAAGAGATGAAGCTCGCTGCGGCGACAGCGATCGCCACGGCGGTAGAGCCGGGCGAGCTCGAGCCCGACTACATCATCCCGAGCGTGTTCAACCGGAACGTCGCCCCGGCGGTCGCCGAGGCAGTCGCCCGCGCAGCGGAGGCCTCGGGTGTCAACCGGCGCAGCCGGAGCGCGGGGCAGCACGAGCTGTAGGCCGAACGCCCTGGCAAGCACGAAGGGCCGGCAGTCTCGACCGGCCCTTCGTGTCGTTGCGGTTTGGTGGGCTTACGTCGCGGGCGGCGGCGCGTCGGCGGCCCGAGCCCCGGCTCGGGCCTCCGAGGCGGGCAGCCACCGGAAGGCGGAGAAGGCGAGGATCGCGAAGCCGAAACCGGAGAGCAGCAGCGCGATCGCGACCACGATGCCGAAGTTGGACACCTGCTCGGCGAAGAACGACGTGTTCAGCGCCGTCGACAGCGCGATCGAGGTCACCCAGAGGTTGCGGAGGCCGTTCTCGACCGGCTGGTTGGTCTTCGGATCGATCGCGGCGAGCTTGGGGTCGCTCGTGTCCTTGCCGTCCTTCGTCAGGAAGCGCCCCATCTGCGCGTAGGTCTTCCCGCCCGTCGACTCCAACGTGTGGATGCGGATGTAGCTAGCAAAGCACTTGGCGCGGCTGCCGTTGGTGATCCGCTTGTTGGCGACATCGCAGGTCGGGAGCTCCGCGAGGATGTCCGCGGGCAGCTTGGCATCCGTGGCTTCCGCGAGGATCGCGGTCTTGTTCATGTCGGGTGAGCCGACGATCTGCTCGCGTTTGACGTCCCTACGAACCTCGCTCCGCCCGTTGATGCCCATCACGAGCGCCGCGATGCCGAATCCGATCAGGATCACCGCTGCGGCGTAGCCGCCGAACTCGAACGCCCTCTTTGCCGTCATGTGCCTTGCCTCCTTGCGTGGTCTGGGTTGGGCTTCATTCAAGGGGGGTGCGGCCCGCATGCCATCGGGGCGCGTCCACATGACCACTGCGGTCAACTACCGAAGGCCGCTCCGCGCCCGGCCCGACGCCCGGACCGGCGGCGCCCGGCGACACTGCGGCGGATGGCCGCGGTCCCCTCCGCTGTTCGCGACGTGATCCTCAGGGACGGGGGCACTCTCCGACTGCGCGCCCCGACGGCGGCCGACGTCGACGGGCTGCTCGCCTTCTTCTCGCGCCTGTCCGAGCGCAGCGTCTACCGGCGCTTTCACGGCTTTCCTTCACTGCGGCCGGCGACGATCGTGCCGTTCGTCGAGCCCAACTGGCGGGACCGCGGGTCGCTGGTCGGCACGGTCTCGGGCGAAGGCGGATCCGAGCGCATCGTCGCACTCGCCAACTACGTGCGGCTACGCGATCCCGCCTGCGCGGAGGTGGCATTCGCGGTCGCCGACGAGCTGCAGGGGCACGGGGTCGGCACACGACTCCTCGAGCAGCTCGCCGAGCCGGCGGCCGACGTCGGAATCGCAACGTTCGTTGCCGAGGTGATGTCCGACAACACTCTGATGCTGCGCGTGTTCGAGGACGCCGGCTTCGGCATCGCCCGTCGCCTGGAGGGCGGAACGACCGAGGTGCGGCTGGCAATCGCCCCGACGGCGACGTACCGCGCGGCGGTCGACGAGCGCGATCACACCGCTGTCGCCGCCTCGCTGTCACCGTTCTTCTCGCCGCACACCGTCGCCGTGATCGGCGCATCGCCCCGGCGCGGCTCGATCGGCGGGGAGCTCTTCCGAAACATCCTCGGCTCGAACTTCTCGGGGATCGCCTATCCGATCAATCCGAAGGCGCCGTCGGTCGCAGGCGTCAAGGCCTACCCGTCGATCGCCGACGTCCCGGACGACGTCGATCTGGCCGTGTTCTGCGTCCCGGGCGAGGCCGTGCTCGACGAGGCCGAGGCGGCTCTGGAGAAGGGCACGCGGGCACTGTGCGTGATCTCCGCCGGGTTCGCCGAGATCGGCACGGACGGAACCCGACGGCAGGAGCAGCTGCTGGCGCTGGTCCGCGCGCACGGAGCACGGCTCGTCGGGCCGAACTGCCTCGGAATCTTCGTTGCCGCAGCCGACCTGAACGCGACCTTCGCACCCCACACCTTTCTGGCCGGGAACATCGGCTTCTCGTCGCAGAGCGGTGCGCTCGGCCTCGCTGTGCTCGAGCAGGGCGCGTCGCGCGGACTCGGCCTCTCGGCATTCGTCTCGATCGGCAACAAGGCGGACGTCTCCTCGAACGACCTGCTCGAGTACTGGGAGGACGATCCCGAGACCGAGCTGATCCTGCTCTACCTCGAATCGTTCGGGAACCCTCGCAAGTTCGCGCGCCTCGCGCGCCGCGTCGCACGGCAGAAGCCGATCCTGGCGATGAAGGGCGGCCGGACGACGGTCGGGCAGCGGGCGGCCGGCTCGCACACCGCGGCGCTCGCGGGCTCGACCGCCGCGGTGCAGGCGCTCTTCCGCCAGGCCGGGGTGATCCAGGCCGATTCGCTCGAGGAGCTGGCCGACGCCGCCGTGCTGCTCTCCAGGCAGCCGCTCCCCCGCGGCCGGCGGGTCGGCGTGCTCACGAACGCCGGCGGCCTGGGGATCCTCTGCGCCGATGCCTGCGAGATCGTCGGTCTGGAGCTGCCGCAGCTCTCGGAGGCGACGCGGGTGCGGCTCGCCGAGCTGCTTCCCCGCGAGGCCAGTCTCTCGAACCCGGTCGACATGCTCGGCTCGGCGGTGGGCGCCACCTACGAGGCGGCGATCCCGCATCTCCTCGCCGATCCCGGAATCGACGCGCTCATCGTTCTCTTCGTCCCGCCGGTGGTGGCAGGCTCGGAGGAGGTGGCCGAGGCCGTCGTCCGTGGGGTCCGGACCGTGCCCGCGACGACCAAGCCCGTTCTTGCCGCGTTCGTCAGTGCGGAGGGAATTCCGCACTGCCTGACCGAGTCGGACCCTCCGATCGCCACCTTCGAGTACCCGGAGTCGGCGGCGCGCGCGCTCGGTCACGCGGTCGACCGGGCCGAGTGGCTTCGCCGGCCGGCCGACGATCCGCCCAGGCTGGAAGGCATCGATCGCCCGGCCGCCGAGGCTGTCGTCGCCTCCGTGCTCGAGTCCTCGAACGACGCCTGGCTCGTGCCGTCCCAGGTTCGGCAGCTGCTCGGGGCCTACGGGATCCCGCTCGTTGCCGAGCGGACGGCCGGCAGCGTGGACGATGCGGTCGCGGCCGCGGGCGAGCTCGGCTACCCGGTGGTCGTCAAGACGGCGGCCGCCGGCGCGCACAAGACCGAGAGCGGCGGAGTCGCGCTCGGCCTCGGCGACGACGACGAGGTGCGGGAAGCGGCCGAGCGGATCGGGCCGCCGGTGCTCGTTCAGCGGATGATCGAGAGCGGGCCCGAGTTGCTGGCCGGCGTCGTCCAGGATCCCGTCTTCGGCCCGCTCGTTGCCTTCGGCCCCGGCGGCGTCTTCGCCGAGTTGATCGGCGAGGCGCAGTTCCGGATCGCTCCCCTCACGCTGAGCGACGCCAGAGAGCTCGTGCTCACGGGCAAGGCGGGACGGCTCGTCGCAGGCTTCCGCGGGCGGCCCGCCGCCGAAGCCGGTGCGCTGGTCGACCTCGTCCTCCGTCTCGCTCAGCTCGCCGACGATCTCCCCGAGGTGGTCGAGCTCGACCTCAACCCCGTGTTCGGGCTCTCCCAGGGGTGCGTTGCCGTCGACGCGCGCGTGCGGGTGCGGCCGGATTCGCGCGCTCGCCGCTCCAAGACCTGGTGATGCCGGGACGGCAGCGCCTGCTGGCCGGCGCATGTCTCGCCGCGATCGGCGTAGGCGGGCTCCTGCACCTGCTCGGGCGGCCGGGCGCGGGCGACGCGGTGCTGGCGTCTGCGACGGCGGCCGTCCTGGCGCCGTTGACGTGGACCGTGCTCAGGTCTCTGGCCCGCCGCGACGTCGGGGTGGACGCGATCGCGCTGATCGCGATCGCCGGTGCGCTCGCGCTCGGGGAGTGGGCGGCGGGAGCGGTGGTCGCCCTGATGCTCGCGGGCGGGAATGCGCTCGAGGAGGCGGCGGGGGGCCGCGCGAGGCGTGAGCTGACGTCGCTCGTCGAGCGTGCGCCGCGCGTTGCCCACCTGCGGCGCGACGGCGACCGGATCGACGAGGTGCCGGTCGAGGAGGTCGGCGTCGGCGACGTCGTCGTCGTGCGGGCCGGAGACGTGCTGCCCGTGGATGGGCTGGTCGAGTCCGGCACGGCGGTGCTGGACGAATCGAGCCTGACCGGAGAGCCGCTGGCGGTCGCGCACGACCATGGCGGTGCCGTCCAGAGCGGCGCCGCCAACGTGGGAGAGGCATTCGAGCTGCGGGCGATCCGCCGCGCCGCCGAGAGCTCCTACGCCCGGATCGTCCAGCTGGTCGAAGCGGCGCAGGCGCAGCAGGCGCCGTTCGTCCGTCTGGCCGACCGCTACGCCGTGTTCTTCCTGCCGCTGACCCTCGCGGTCGCTGCGCTCGCCTGGGGCCTCTCGGGTGATCCGGTGCGCGCGCTCGCGGTCTTCGTCGTCGCCACGCCGTGTCCGTTGATCCTGGCGGCCCCGATCGCCCTGATTGCCGGCATCTCCCGCGCCGCGCGCGCAGGTGTGATCGTCAAGGGCGGAGGAGTGATCGAGCAGCTCGGGCAGGCGCGAACCGTTCTGCTCGACAAGACCGGAACGCTGACGCGCGGCACTCCCGCGATCGAGCGCGTTCTGGCTCCGAACGGCATCGGGCCGGACGAGCTCGTCCGCCTGGCCGCCTCGCTCGACCAGCTCTCCGCCCATCCGCTGGCGGAGGCGCTCGTCCACGAGGCTCAGCGCCGAGGTCTCGTGCTCACGTTTCCCGCCGACGTGCTCGAGGAGCCGGGTCGCGGGATCGCCGGAACCGTCGCCGGGCGCCGCGTCGCCGTCGGCGGCGAAGCGTGGCTGCGGGCGGGTGGTCACCAGCCGGACGGGCCGGCGTGGGACACCGGTGCGGATCCCGGACGGGCGACGATCGCCGTGGCGGTGGACGGTCACGCTGCGGGTGCGATCGTGATGGGCGACCGCTTGCGGACCGACGCCGGCAGGCTGATCGCCGAGCTCCGCGCGGCCGGGATCGCGCAGGTGGCGATGGTGACGGGCGACCGGCCGGCCGTGGGAGAGGAGATCGGCCGTCAGATCGGCGTCGATGCCGTCTACTCCGACCTCTCGGCATCGGGCAAGGTCGATGTCGTTCGCGCGATGCAGGCCCGACCGGATTCGCGGCCCGTGATCATGGTCGGCGACGGGATCAACGATGCGCCCGCCCTCGCGCTGGCCGAGATCGGGATCGCGATGGGCACGGCAGGCGCGACCGTATCCTCCGAGACCGCCGATGCCGTGATCGTGGTCGATCGGATCGATCGCGTTGCCGAGGCCGTTCGCATCGGCCGCCGGTCGCTCGGGATCGCGAAGCAGAGCGTGCTGGTCGGGATGGGGCTGAGTGTCGCGGCAATGGGTTTCGCCGCCTTCGGGCTGATCGTCCCGATCGCCGGTGCTCTCCTCCAGGAGACGATCGACGTCGCGGTGATCCTGAATGCCTTGCGGGCGCTGCGAGGAGGCGAGGCGGGGCACCGCCCGGACGCGGCGCCCCGCATTAGCGAAGCATCGTCGGCGCTCGATCGACCGGCATCCGAGCCGGCTCTGAGGCGGTTGCGGCATTTCCGCAGAGGATTCCGCGGCCGCCCCGATGGCGTCTGACCGCCGTACGGGCACGGTGCGAGCGTGAGAGAGGTGTGCGTCGAGAAGATCGCCTGGCGGCGGAAGGGTCTTCACGGTCATCTCGTCGGCAGGCTCCGCGCCGGCGACGGGGGGATCCGCCTGACCGGCCGGGACCCCGTCAGCGCGGTGGACGTTGCGCTGTCGATCCCATTGGAAGCGGTCCAGCGCGTCCGCGTCTCGTTGAGGCGGGACGAGTTCCTCGCCGGCGAGCAGTGCGTCGTGCTCGAGCTCGCCGATTCGGAAGCGATCCTCGTCCGCGAGCTCGGAACCCCTCACCGTGTCCATGCGCTGGCCCGCAACCTCGGTGCGCTGACCTCGGCACCCCCGCTGCTCGCCCAAGGAGGTTGAGATGAACGTCGAAGACGTGATGACCACCGAAGTGCTGACCGTCCGGCCCGAGGCCATGTTGAAGGAGGCCGCCGGCCTGCTCGCCGCACGCCGGATCTCCGGGTTGCCGGTCGTCGACGGAGACGGGCGCGTCCTCGGCGTGCTGTCGGAGGGCGACATCCTCTTCAAGGAGAGCGGCTCGCAGGAGCAGAGTCGGCTCGAGCGCTGGTTGACGGGGATGCCGGCGTCGGCCGACCTCAAGCTCACCGCGCGAACGGCCGGCGAGGCGATGTCGGCGCCGGCTCTGACGATCGGACCCCGTCGCCCGCTCGCGGAGGCCGCGAACCGGATGATCGACGGCGGAGTCAAGCGCCTGCCGGTGATCGACGACGACGGACGGCTGATCGGGATCGTCTCCCGTGCCGATCTCGTCCGCGCCTTCGTCCGCTCGGACGAGGAGATCGCCCGCGAGATCCGCGAAGACGTGATCCGCCGAATGCTCTGGATCGCGGCCGACTCGATCGAGATCGGGGTCGAAGGCGGCGAGGTGCGCCTGGCCGGCGAGGTCGAGGCGAAGGCCGATGCCGAGCTGATCCCCGCGTTCGTGCAGCGTGTCCCCGGCGTCGTCTCGGTCGTGTCGAAGCTTCGCTGGCGAGAGGAGGACGACACCAGGAGCGGTCGACTGCTCGCCTGGCACAAGCAGCCGTAGCTAAGTGCTCCCGGCCGCAAATACGCTCAGCCTGGCCGGCTGCAAACGCGTCGCATCTCCGCGTCCTCAGTCGCGCCCATATGGCTTGCATATGGGCGCTCCCTGCGTCCTTGAGCTGCTCGGTTTTCGCTCGGCCAATCAAGACCGTACTTGCGGCCGGGAGCACTGAGTGCTCCCTGCGACTCCGGCTACTCCGGCTCGAGCAGGCCCTGCTCGATCGCGTACCGCACGAGCTCCGCCCTGGTCGAGAGGCGGAGCTTCTGCATGATGTGCGCGCGATGCGTCTCGGCCGTGCGGACCGAGATATAGAGCATCCGGGCGATCTCCTGGTTCGTGTGGCCGAGCGCGAGCAGCCGCATCACCTCGCGCTCGCGCTCCGAGAGCGGGTCGGAGCTCTCGCGCGCTCTCGCCTCGGCATCGGCGGCGACGAGCCGCGCGCCGAGAGCCGGGTGGACGTAGCGGCCGCCGCCCGCCACCTCGCGCACCGCCGCCACGACCTCTGCATCGGCCGCCTCCTTCAACACGTAACCGGCCGCGCCGGCCGCGAACGCCTGGCGCACGTAGCGCGGGTCGTCCTGCATCGACAGCACGAGCACCGCGGAGCCAGGGGCCTCCTTCAGCACCTGCGGCACGCCGTCGATCCCGCTCTGGCCCGGCATGACGACGTCCATCAACACCACGTCGGGCTTCTGCTCGCGAGCTTCGAACACGGCGCCTCTGACGTCGCCCGCCTCGCCGACCACCTCGATGTCGCCTTCGGCGTCGAGCAGGAGGTGCAGGCCGGAACGGACGACAGCGTGGTCGTCCACGATCAGCACGCGAATCGGTTTCGGCTTCGTCATCGCAACGGCACTTCGGCAACGACCGCGGTTCCGGCGCCCTCGGTCGACTCGATCGCGAGCCTACCGCCGAGCAGCCCGACGCGTTCCTTCATCCCGACGAGACCGAGGCCGTCGTCGCCGCCGCCACCTGCGCCGAACCCCTTTCCGTCGTCCTCGACGACGGCGGTGACCAGACCCTCGCGGCGGGTGACGACGATGCTCACCCGCGACGCCTCCGCGTGCTTGGCGATGTTGGTCAGCGCCTCCTGCACGATCCGGTAGAGGGCCGTCTCGATCTCGGCGGGGAGCCTCGCCGCATCGAGGTTCGCCTCGACGTCGACGACGATGCCGCTCGTCTCTGCGAATGCCTCGCCCAGCCGCTCGAGAGCCGGCACGAGCCCGAAGTCGTCGAGCGCGGTCGGGCGCAGCTCGACCGCGAGCCGCCGGACGTCCTGGAGCGTTCGGACGATCTGCTCCCGGAGCTCGGCCGCCGCCTGGGTCGCAGCCTTCTTCGACCTCGCCTCCTCGACCCGCCTGAGGCCGAGCAGGATCGAGGTCAGGGCCTGGCCGGTCTCGTCGTGCAGCTCGCGGGCGAGTCGCCGGCGCTCGAGCTCCTGGCCCTCGACCACGCGCCGCAGCGCGTCGCGCGCGACACGATCGGCGAGGTCGACGGCGACCGACGCACGGGCGGCGAAGGTCTCCGCCAGGCGGAGCTCCTCGTCGGTGAAGCGGGGGTCGGCACCGTTTCGGTTGTGGGCGGCGATCACGCCGATCGTCCGGTCGCCGGCGATCATCGGCACGAACACGCCGGAGCGGAGGCCCATCCGCCGCGCGACCTCCTGGTCGATCTCGGGATCCTCGAGCGTCGAGTCGACGCGCTCGCTCCGCCGACGGTCGAGCACCCGTCCGCTCTTCGAGGCGCTGCGGGAGAGGAAGACCCCGATCAGGTCCCGGTCGCCGGGCCCCGCTGCCGCTTCGACTCGAAGATCTCCCCCGGGCCCGGGAAGGGCGATCACGACCAGCTCTGCGTCGATCAGCTCGCGCAGCCTCGTCGCGATCAGCTCGAGCAGCGGGCCGAGCTCCGTCTCGCCGGCCAGTGCGTTGCCGATCTCCGTCAACGACTCGAGCTGGCGCAGCCAGCGGGTCGCCGTCTCGTACAGCCGCGCGTTCTCGATCGCGACCGCTGCCTGAGCAGCGAGCAGCGTGGTCAGCTCCTCGTCCTCGGCTGTGAAGTCCCGGCCGTCCCTCTTCTCGGTCAGGTACAGGTTTCCGTAGGCGACCCCGCGGAGCAGGATCGGGACGCCGAGGAAGGAGCGCATCGGCGGGTGATGCGGCGGAAAGCCGACCGCCCGCGGGTCGGACATGAGGTCGTGGAGGCGCAGCGTGGTCGTGTCGTCGATCAGGACGCCGAGGATCCCCCGGCCGTGCGGCAGCTCGCCGATGCGCTCGCGCGTCTCGGCTTCGATTCCCGTGGTCAGGAAGCGCTCCAGCGTTCGTCCCGACGCGTCGATCACCCCGAGGGCCGCGTACCGGGCCCGGGTCAGCTCGGCGGCGGCATCGACGATCCGCTGGAGCACGGCGTCGAGTGAGAGCTCCGACGTGACCGCGATCCCGGCGTCGACGAGGGTGCGCCAGCGGGTCTCCACGGGAGGATTATCGGGCCGGTCAGGTGACGAGCAGGCGTCTGAGCACGAACGGGAGGATCCCGCCGTGCCTCAGGTACTCGCGCTCGCGGGGCGTGTCGAGCCGGAGGCTGGCTCTGAACTCCCGACCGTCGGCCTTGACGGTGACCTCGCGCACCTCGGCGTTCTCGACTCCTTCGATCGAGAATGACTCCCGGCCGGTCAGCTCGAGCGAATCCGCGTTCTCGCCGTCCATGTACTGGAGCGGGAGGATGCCCATCATCAGCAGGTTCGACCGGTGGATCCGCTCGTAGCTCTCGGCGATCACGGCGCGGACACCGAGCAGCCTCGGCCCTTTCGCCGCCCAGTCCCGGGACGAGCCGGACCCGTACTCCTTTCCCGCGAGGACGATCAGCGGCGTGCCTTCGGCGAGGTAGCGTGCGGAGGCGTCGAAGATCGTCATCTCCGTTCCATCCGGCAGGTGCACCGTCCAGGTGCCCTCGTGGCCGGGCACGAGCAGGTTGCGCAGGCGCACGTTTGCGAACGTGCCGCGCACCATCACCTCGTGGTTGCCCCGCCGGGAGCCGTACGAGTTGAAGTCGCGGCGGTCGACGCCGTGCTCGACGAGATACGCGCCGGCCGGACTGTCGGGCTTGATCGCGCCCGCGGGGGAGATGTGGTCGGTGGTGACCGAGTCTCCCAGCATGACCAGGCAGCGCGCGGCCTGGATGTCTTCGACCGTGCGCTCGGTGAGCTCCATGCCGTCGAAGTAGGGCGGCCGGCGGACGTACGTCGATTCGGGGTTCCACTGATAGAGGTTCCCGGAGGGAATCTCCAGCGCGCGCCAGGTCTCGTCGCCGGTGAACACGTCGGCATAGCGGCCGCGGAAGAGCTCCTCCGACACCGAGCCGGCGATCGTCGCGTCGATCTCCTCGGAGGTCGGCCAGAGCTCCCGGAGGTAGACGTCGTTGCCGTCCGCGTCCTGGCCGATCGGCTCGGTCGTCAGGTCGATGTCCATCCGTCCGGCGAGCGCGTAGGCGACGACCAGCGGCGGCGAGGCGAGATAGTTCGCCTTCACCTCTGGATGGATGCGCGCCTCGAAGTTGCGGTTCCCGGAGAGGACGGCGCAGGCGACGAGGTCGCTCTCGGTGATCGCCGCGGAGATCTCTTCCGGCAGCGGACCCGAGTTCCCGATACAGGTCGTGCAGCCGTAGCCGACGGTGTGGAAGCCGAGCGCCTCCAGGTAGGGCGCCACCCCGGCCCGCTCGTAGTAGTCCGTGACGACGCGCGAGCCGGGGGCGAGGCTCGACTTCACCCACGGCTTGCGGTCGAGGCCGCGCTCGACCGCCTTCTTGGCGAGCAGCCCGGCGGCGATCATCACCTGCGGGTTCGAGGTGTTGGTGCAGCTCGTGATCGCGGCGATCACAACGCAGCCGTGCTCGAGCTCGAACTCGACGTCGCCGAGCGTGACGTGCGCGCGCGCCGCCTGCGTCTCCGCCACCGCCACGACTGCCTCGCCGACGACCGCCGGCTCGTCGTGTCCGGGGTCGATGTGCGCGGGCGGGTCCGAGGCTGGGAAGCTCTCGGCGACCGCCTCGTCCTTCCCGTTTCCGTAGTCGACGCCGAAGCTCGACAGTGCGCCGAGAAACGCGCTCTTGGCCTCGTCCAGGGGGACGCGGTCCTGCGGGCGGCGCGGGCCGGCGAGGCTCGGCCGGATCGTGCCGAGGTCGAGCTCGACGATCTGCGAGTAGGTGGGGTGATCCTCGGGGTCGTGCCAGAGCAGGTTCTCCTTGCAGTACGCCTCGACCAGCGCGACCCGCTCGGCCGGACGACCGGTCAGCCGCAGATAGGTGAGGGTGGCGTCGTCGACGGGGAAGAAGCCGCAGGTCGCGCCGTACTCGGGCGACATGTTCCCGATCGTTGCTCGGTCGGCGAGCGAGAGCGCGGGCAGGCCGGGGCCGAAGTACTCGACGAACTTTCCGACCACACCGGTCCGGCGGAGGATCTGGGTGACGGTCAGGACGAGATCGGTCGCCGTCGCTCCCTCCGGCAGCCGGCCCGTGAGCCGGAAGCCGACCACCTGGGGCACGAGCATCGAAAGGGCTTCCCCGAGCATCGCCGCCTCCGCTTCGATCCCGCCGACGCCCCAGCCGAGCACCCCGAGCCCGTTCACCATCGTCGTGTGCGAGTCGGTCCCGACCAGCGTGTCCGGGTACGCCCGGCCGTCACGGGACTCGACGACACGTGCGAGGTACTCGAGGTTGACCTGGTGCACGATTCCGGTACCGGGCGGGACGACCTTGAGGTCGGCGAACGCGCCCTGACCCCAGCGCAGAAAGGCGTAGCGCTCGTGGTTTCGCTCGTACTCGCGCTCGACGTTGTGGCCGAAGGCGAGGCGGGTGGCGAACTCGTCCACCTGCACCGAGTGGTCGATCACCAGCTCGGCCGGAATCACCGGGTTGATCTGCGCTGCGTCGCCGCCCAGGTCGCGCATCGCGTCGCGCATCGCGGCGAGGTCGACGATCGCCGGGACGCCGGTGAAGTCCTGATGGAGGACGCGGCTCGGTCGGAAGGAGATCTCGCGGTTCGGCTCGTCGGTCGCGACCCAGCCGGCGATCGCCTCGGCGTCGGCCTCGCTGCCGGCGCGCAGCACGTTCTCGAGCAGAACACGCAGCGTGTACGGGAGGCGCGCGACGTCCGACTGCCGCTGGAGCGCGTCGAGCCGGAAGATCTCGAAGCTCTGCTCCCCGACCGTCAGCATCCCGCGCGCGTCCACACCCTCATTTCATCAGACCCGAGGCCTTGCCCGTTCGGATCGCCCGAGGTTCAGTGTCTGACACCGCTGCGCGGTGTCAGACACTTCCGGTCCTAGCCCCAGCTCGCCTCCGGCATCGGCCGCAGGGCGGTCTCCAGGATCCGGTGGCTTCGCGGGCGCGTGAGTACGAACATGACCACCTCGGCCACGTCCTCGGCGCTCATCATCCCCGGCAGGGCATCCGGCGTCCGGCCGCGGCCCTCGTCGAGGGCGAAGTCGGTCGCCACGCCGCCGGGGCAGACGTTCGTGCAGCGCACGCCCTTCTCCCTGAGCTCGTGGTCGAGCGCCCGCGTGAAGCCGACCTGGCCGAACTTCGACGCACAGTAGACCGCCTCGTACGGGAGTCCGCGGCGTCCCGCCTCGGAGGCGAGCGTGACGATGTCCGCCGTCTCGCTCTTCAACAGGTGCGGGAGCGCCGCCCGCACCGCGTACATCGTCCCCTTCAGGTTGACGTCGATCATCTCCTCGAGGTGCTCGCGCGAGAGCTCGAGAAACGGGCCGTAGGCGCCGACGCCGGCGTTTGCGATGAGAATGTCGAGCCGGCCGAACCGCTCGACGGTCGCCGCGACGGAGGCGTCCACCTCCTCCGGGTCGGCGACGTCGCAGGCGAGCCCGTATGACCCCTCCAGGCCGAGGTCGTCACCGCTCCGCGAGGCTAGGCCGACCGAGACGCCTGCGGTCGAGAGTGAACGGGCGACCGCGGCGCCGATGCCGCGGCTCGCGCCGGTGATGAACGCAGCCTTGCCTTCGAGAGTCATGGTGCCTCCAGGTGTCGTAGGGCGGGGTAGAGCGCGCGGAAATGCGCATAGCCATCTTCGTAGACCCGCTGCCACGCCGGATCGGGATCGACCGTGTCGCGGACGCGTATACAGGCTTCAACCGCCTCGTGCGCATCGGCGAAGGTGCCGCCGGCCACGCCGCCGAGCAGCGCCGCCCCATAGGCGGCTCCCTCCTCGACCATCGTTCGCTCGATCGGGATCCCGAGCACTGCGGCGACGATCTTCAGCCAGAGCTCGCTGCGGGCACCGCCCCCGGAGACGCGGCCGGCCTCCGGCTCCACTCCGAGCTCGCGCAGGAGCTCGAGGGAGTCCCGCAGCCCGTAGGCGACGCCCTCGAGGACCGCTCGGACCAGTCCGCCGCGGTCATGTCTGAGGGACAGTCCCTCGAACACGGCCCGAGCGGACGGGTCGGCATGCGGCGTGCGCTCGCCCTGGAGGTACGGGAGGAAGGTGAGGCCTTCGACTCCCGGTGGCCGGCGCTCGGCCTCGGCGACGAGCCCCGCGTAGTCGCCGCCGACGATGTCTCGGAGCCAGCGCAGCGATCCGGCCGCGGAGAGCATCACGCCCATCGCCTCCCACGTGTCGGGGACTGCGTGGCAGAAGACGTGCAGGCGGGCCTCGGGGTCGGCGCGGTAGCCGTCGAGCGCGGCGAAGACGACACCCGACGTGCCGAGCACGACCGAGAGCGGGCCGGGCCGGTCGACGCCGACGCCGAGCGCGCCCGCCTGCTGATCGCCTGCGCCGCCGATCTCCGTCGACTCTTGCACGGGCGGAAGCCACTCGACCGGGATCTCGAGCGCAGCGCAGACCTCGTCGCTCCAGCGTCGGCCGGCGACGTCGAAGAGGAGCGTCCCCGACGCCTCGGCGGCGTCGATCGCGCGCTCTCCGGTCAACCGCAGCCGCACGTAGTCCTTCGGCAGCAGCACATGCGCGACCTGCGCCCAGGTCTCGGGCTCGTGGGCGCGTACCCAGAGGAGCTTCGGCGCCGTGAACCCGGTGAGCGCGCGGTTGCCGGTCAGCTCGATCAGCCGCGCGAGCCCGATTCGCTGCTCGATCTCGACGCACTCGGCGGCGGTGCGCTGGTCGTTCCAGAGGATCGCCGGGCGCAGCACGCGGTCGGCGGAGTCGAGCAACACGAGCCCGTGCATCTGCCCGGTCAGCCCGACCGATGCTGCGTCGTTCGCTCCGACCGCCGCCAGCGCCCGCTCGCCGGCCCGCCACCAGTCCTCGGGGTCCTGCTCCGCCCACCCCGGCTGAGGGATCGAGAGCGGGTACTCCTCCTCTGCCCGCGCCAGCACCTCGCCGTCGGCCGAGATCGCCACCGCCTTGACGCCGGTCGTCCCGACGTCGAGGCCGACGAGAGTACGCTCTCTACTCATGGAGGTGCGCGGGGTTGCGCCCGGGCTCAGACGCTGGACGGCCCGGCACGAGGAGGCGCGGGAGGATGTCGGCTGCGTCCTCTACGAAGCCCGCGACGCCCTCTGCCTGATCGACCCGCTCGTCCCGCCCGGCGAAGGGGAGCTGTTCTGGGCGATGCTCGACGGCGACGTCGAGCGCCTCGGTTGCCCGGTTCACGTGCTGGTCACGGTCTACTGGCATACCCGCAGCGCCCGCGAGGTGGTCGAGCGCTACGACGCCAGGCTCTGGGCTCACGTCAAGGCGAAGGCCACGGTCGCTCGTCGGGCCGGGGCGACCACCGACCTCTTCGAGGCGGGCGACCCGCTCCCCGGTGGAATCGTGCCGCTCCTCGCCCGCGGGAGCGAGGTCGTCTACTGGATTCCGGAGCACCGTACGCTCGTCATCGGTGACGTCGTTCTCGGTGCCAAGGGCGGCGGCTTGCGGCTCTGCCCCGAGTCGTGGACGCCGAGGGGAGGCGGCCACGCCAGAGTGCGCGAGAACCTCCAACCGCTCCTCGATCTCCCCGTCGAGCGTGTGCTCGTCTCTCACGGCGAGCCGGTGCTCGAACACGGACACGCGGCGCTCGTACAGCTACTCGGACGACCCTAGGGCCGCGTACACCAGCTCGTAGGCGCGGACCGCGTCCTTGCGCGACTGCGCCTCGCGCAGGGCCGCGTCGTCGATCTTCGCCGCGACGCTGTCGATGAATCGCCAGTGGAGGACGCTGCGCCGCACGGCCTCGACAGCATCCTCGGTGTACGGGTACAGGTCGAAGCCGAGCCGCTCGCCCTTGTCGCCGTACCCGCAGCGGCGGAACTCGACGGCGAGCTCGAGCGTTTCCATGAATGCGGTCGCACCGACCATGTTGTCGTCGTCGAACGTGCCCCAGCCGGAGTTCGCATGCTGGTGGCCGAGCAGCCCTTCGGCGGCGAGCAGCGCCGCGTACTCGGCCAGGTTCTCGCCGTTCATGATCAGGTGCTGCCAGTCCATGTTCACCTTCACGTTGTCCAGCCCGCGCTCGCGAAGCTTGTGGATCACGTGCAGGGTCATCCCGATGTTGCGCATCAGAATCTTCATCGCCGGCTCCGAGTTCTTGTGCTCGAGCCACAGGGGCTGACCGTGCTCGGCCAGCTTCGCGGCGACGGCGGCAAGCCCGTCGACGAACCAGCCCCAGCTGTCGGCGTACGGCGTCTGGAACGGGTAGTTGTAGCCCTCGATCCCGGGCCAGACGATCATCGGCACGCCCAACTGCCCGGCCAGCTCCGCCCCGGCCACTGCGATCCGCACCGCTTCGGAGCGAAGGTCGGGATCGGGGTTGACGAGGCCGCCCTTGCCGAAGCGCGGGTCGAGGTGTAGGCCGCCCGCCAGGCAGTAGATGTCGTGGTCGGGCCCGAGCGCCGTGCGGATGTCGTCGAGGTTGTCCTCGTTCAGCTCCGCTGGGTAGTGGAACTCGTAGCCGTCGATCAGGTCGCCGAGCCCGGAGACGGCGCGCTCGACCCGCTGCGCGGTCGTCTCGCCGGCCCGGTCGGGCTGGTAGCCGCCCGGAACGAAGCGGGTGATCATCGAGCCGAGCGCCCAGATTCCGAGGCTGGTCTTCACGCGCCGGAGCCTACAGCGGGAGCGTGCAGGTCCGGGTTGACTAACGCCCGCGCATAGACGAATCTTTCTTCGCGCCGGGCGCTCTGTTGTGCGCCTACCCGGACGCGCAAGTGCGCAGGCACGATCTTGTCGGTAACAGCTAGGAGGGAGGAACCACGTGAAGCACGTTTCTCGGAAGGTGATCGCGGCCGGGTTGCTCGTCGCGGTCGCCGGGCTCGCCGTCGCGGTCACGACCGCCACGGCGGGAAAGCGAGCAGGCATCCAGGCCTGCGGGCTCATGCCGGACACGAAGACCTCGGTCCGCTGGGAGCAGTTCGACAAGCCGTACCTGGAGAAGGCCTTCAAGGCCGCCGGGATCTCGGCCCGCGTCGTCAACGCCCAGGGTGACCCGCAGAAGCAGAAGACACAGGCCGACCAGTGCATCTCCGACGGCGCAAAGGTTCTGATCATCGCCCCGATCGACTCCGGCTCCGCCGCGGCGATCGAGAAGGCAGCCGCAGCGAAGGGCGTCAAGTCGATCGACTACGACCGCCAGGTCGAGGGCGGCTCGGCGGTCCTGTACGCGTCCTTCGACGGTCACACCGTCGGCGTGCTCCAGGGCAAAGGCGTCGTCGCTGGCCTGAAGAAGAACGGCATGTTCTCGCGGAAGCCGGTCGTCGCCTCGCTGTGGGGCGGCCAGGAGGACGCAAACTCGTACCTGTTCAAGGGCGGCGTCGACCAGGTCCTCAACCCGCTCTACAAGAGCGGCACCCTCAAGAAGGGTCCGCAGCAGTTCGTGCCGGGATGGGACAACCAGAAGGCAGGGACGATCTTCGAGCAGATGCTGGTCAAGACCGGCAACAAGATCGACGCGGTCGCGGCGGCCAACGACGGTCTCGCCAATGCGGTCGTCGTCTCGCTGAAGGCCCACAAGCTGCATCCGGTCCCGCTCAGCGGGCAGGACGCCACCACCCAGGGCGTGCAGAACATCATCTCGGGCTGGCAGACGATGACGGTGTTCAAGGACGTCCGCAAGCTGGCGACGGCAACCGCGGGTGCCGCGATCAAGATCGTCAAGGGACAGAAGCCGCCGACCACCGGCACGGTCAAGACCAAGGGCCGCGGAGTCGAGCCGGCGTACCTGATCGCTCCGCAGTCGATCACGAAGGCGAACTGGAAGCTGCTCGTCACGGGCGGCTTCCTGAAGAGGGGCGACATCTGCAACGGCGAGTTCAAGAAGTACTGCTAGTCCGCCGTTGATCGATCCGACAGAGGCGCCCCTCCGGGGGCGCCTCCGTTCGTTCTGTGGTATGAGACACCCCTCGTGAGCGACGCGCCCCTCCTCGAGCTCCGCGGAGTGAACAAGTCGTTCGGCTCGGTGCAGGCTCTGACCGACGTCGATTTCGAGGTTCGCGAGGGGGAGGTGATGGCGCTGGTCGGCGACAACGGCGCCGGCAAGTCCACGCTGATCAAGTGCGTCGCCGGCATCCACCCGATGGACGGCGGCGAGATGATCTTCGCCGGCCAGCCGCTCACCGTCCACGGGCCGAAGGACGCGGCGGTGCTCGGGATCGAGGTCGTCTACCAGGACCTCGCCCTCTGCGACAACCTCGACGTCGTCCAGAACATGTACCTCGGTCGCGAGGCGCACGACTGGTTCCACCGGCTCCAGGAACCGCCGATGGAGGCGAAGACCCACGAGACGCTGAAGAGCCTGCGGGTGACGACGATCAACTCGATCCGCCAGCCGGTCGCGACGCTCTCCGGCGGACAGCGGCAGTCCGTTGCCGTCGCCCGCGCGGTGATGTGGAACTCGCGGCTCGTCATCCTGGACGAGCCGACCGCGGCGCTCGGCGTCGCCCAGACCGAGCAGGTCCTCGCGCTCGTCAAACGCCTCGCCGAGCAAGGGCTCGGAGTCGTGATCATCTCGCACAACCTCCACGACGTCTTCGAGACTGCGCATCGGATCACCGTGCTACGTCTCGGGCGGAACGCCGGCCTCTACGAGCGTGCAGCCACGACGCAGGAGGAGGTCGTGCACGCGATCACGGCGGGCACACCGACCAAGGTCTCCGGGATTCCGGGGACCGGGGAGAAGGCGCCGGCGTGACGGCCGCCACCCCGGCTCCCGACGTCGAGGCGCCTCCCCTCGAGTCGTTCCCGACGCGCATCGCCGACGCCGTCCGCTCCGGCAATCTCGGCAGCTGGCCGGTGATCATCGCGCTCGGCGTCGTCGCCCTCGTCTTCTGGCAGACGGCGCAGAACTTCGCCACTCCCGGCAACTTCACGAACATCATCACCCAGATGGCCGGTACCTGCCTGCTGGCCTACGGGATCATCTTCGTCCTGCTGATCGGCGAGATCGACCTCTCGGTCAGCTTCGTCAGCGGCGTCGCGGGCGTGGTCGTCGCCGAGACGCAACTCCCGACCGGCGCCAACCTGCCGGGGCTCGTCTGCATCTTCCTCGCGATCCTCGCGGCGACGCTGATCGGCGCCTTCCAGGGCTCGATCGTCGCCCTGGTGGGCGTGCCGTCGTTCGTCGTCACCCTCGCCGGTTTCGAGATCTGGCAGGGCGTGATCCAGCGGACGATCACCCAGGGCGTGATCGTCATCCAGGACAACACGATCAACGACACCTCGAACTACTTCTTCAGCGATCTGGCCGGCTGGATCATGGCCGGCGTCGTCAGCCTGGCGTACGTCGGGGGGATGCTCGGCGCCGCGCTCTCGAACCGGCGGCACGGGCTCGCAATCCGCGACCCGGCCCTGCTCGTGCTGAAGCTCGTCGTCGTGCCGGCGATCGCGATCCTCACCGTCTTGATCCTGAACAAGGATCGCGGGGTGCCGTTCGCGCTGCTGCTCGTCGTCGGCGGGCTCCTGGTGTGGACCTACGTCGCCAAGCGGACGACCTTCGGTCGTCACGTCTATGCGGTCGGCGGCAACGCCGAGGCGGCGCGGCGGGCCGGCATCAACGTTGCCCGGATCCGCATTCTCGTCTTCATGATCGCCGGGGCAATGTCGGGGCTGGGGGGCATCGTGCTCGCCGCCCGCCTGAACAGCGTCGACCTGAACGCCGGCGGCGGGACGCTGCTGATCGACGCGATCGCAGCGGCGGTGATCGGCGGTACCAGCCTGTTCGGCGGCCGCGGCGAGATCCGGAACGCATTGATCGGAGCGGCGATGATCTCGACCGTCACCAACGGCATGTTCATCCTCGGCTACACGACGGGGACGATCTTCATGGTCACCGGCGCGATCCTGCTGCTGGCGGTCACGTTCGACACGGTCGTGCGGCGGCGCCAGATCAAGGCCGGCAGGTAGGGATTCGCTGCGCGAATCCCTAGGATTCGACGGCGTAGATCCGATCGGCGGGGACGTTCGCGACACGACTCGTGCGCCCGCCCGGGTAGCGCACGGTCAGCTCGGTTACCCTCGTCGCGCTGCCGAGGCCGAAGTGGATGCGTGGGTCCTCCGACGAGAGGTAACTCGAGCCGGCGTGCACCTCCTGAACGAGCCTGCGTCCGTCGGGGAGGACGGCGGTGACGACGGCGCCCGGCGCGAACCGCGGCAGCTTCACCGTGAGCCAGTGGCCTGAGCCGCCGGTGCCGCGGAGCAGGACGAGCCGGCCGTCTACCGAGTTGATCGCCACGTCCACGTGGCCGTCGTTGTCGAAGTCGGCGGCGGCGACCCCGCGGCCGTTGAGGCGCGGGAGGGCGTCCAGTCCGACCAGCGAGGTCGCGTCGGCGAACTCGCTCGGCAGGTTCTCGAGCACCTGCACCGGCCCTGCGTCTTTGGCCAGGTTGGTGACCGGAATCGCCCCGTTCGCGATCACGAGGTCGAGTCTGCCGTCGTTGTTCAGATCGACCCACGAGTCGCCCCAGCCCGTGAAGTTCGTTCCGAACGCGGTCGCGAACGCGGGTCGCCCGTCGGCGAACGTCGCCCCGCGGCTGCGGAAGACGGCGTGCGTCTGTCCGCGCGAGTTGGAGACGAACAGATCCGATCGTCCGTCGCCGGAGTAGTCGGCCTCGGCGATGCCCATGCCCGCGTTCCGGTCGGCGAGGAGCTCCCGGCGCGTGCTGTCGACGAAGCGGAAGCCCAGGTTCGGTGCGAGCTTGTTGACGTAGTAGCGGTTCGGATCCTCGTCGTTGGCGACGTAGAGGTCGAGGCGCCCGTCGCCGTTCAGGTCGGTGAAGACGGCGCCGAGCGAGTGGTCGTACGGCGGCCGGTCGAGCCCCGCCTGCTCGCCCACCTCCCGGAAGTGCGCCCGCCCGTCGGGGCCGTTGCCCTCGTTGACGAACAGGAGGTCGCGCACGCCGAGGTGGTTCGTCGGATAGCCCGCCGACGAGCCGGGGATCGGCCCGTGCACCTCGGTGTAGCCGGCGACGAACAGGTCCGGCCGCCCGTCGCCGTTCACGTCGCCGACCGCCGCCCCCGTGTGCCAGCCGAACGAGACGACCCCCGAGGAGCGGCCGCCCTCCGTGAAGGTGCCGTCGCCGTTGTTCCAGAGCAGCTTGTCGTCGGAGGCGGTCGAGACGTAGAGATCGGTGAAGCCGTCGCCGTTCAGGTCGGCGGTGACGCAGCCCTGGCCGCGTACCGCGAGGCCGGCTCCCGACGCTTCGGTGACGTTCACGAACCTGCCGTGGTCGTTGCGGAAGAGGGCGCTGCGCGGTAGGCCACCGTGCTTCTCCCATGCGCCGATGTCCGACTCGGCGAAGTTGTTCACGACGAACAGGTCGAGCCAGCCGTCGTTGTCGTAGTCGAGCCAGCAGAGGCCGCCGCCCATCATCGCCGGCGTGTCGGGCGAGACGCCGAAGCGGAACGCGCCCTGCTGGAAATCGAGGCCGACCTGCCGAGCCACGTCCGTGAGGCGAACCCCGGCGAAGCCTGCCGCCGCCGCCCGCTGCGTAGCGGCGCTGGCCCTGGGTGCGGCCGCCAGCGCAACCGGCCGGCCGTTGCGGACGTGCGCAACGAGCCAGCGCCCCCGGTCCTGCTGGAGCTCGAGCGTCTCGCGGAACCTCACCGCCGGGTCGCGCCGCACCACGCTCGGCGGAACGTCCTTGTAGGCCGTCAGCTGGCGTGTCCCCTGGAGGGCCGCGACGGCGATCGCGGCACCCTGGCCGTGGCCGGCCTCGAGCCAGACGCGCATCGAGTCGAGGCGATATGCGGGGACGGTGATCGTGCCGCCTGAGGTCGAGCGGATCTGCCCGCTCAACGCGGTCAACTCGTCGCCGATCGCCGCCAGGGCCAGCGCCGCCGGACGGCGCTCCGACAGCGCCCTGGTCTGGAGACGCAGGGAGGCGACGAGATCAGCGGCGATCCGGCGTGCCGTCCTCCGGTCGAGCGCGGTCTGGACGCCCTTCGACGGGAGAATCGCGATCGTCGGCAGACGGCCGGTCTGGGCGAGCGGGGCGGGCGTCGCCTCCGGCCGGGCCCGGATTCCCGCCGCTGCGATCGCCCCGGTGTAGACCAGCAGCGTTGCTGCGCCGGCGGCGACGACCTTCACCCGGCTGAGCTGCGGGAACGACACGTGTGCGAGCAGCGGCCGAGCGGCGGTGACGATCGCGAGCGCGCCGAGGACCGCGACCTTGCTCCAGAACTCGGTTTTGGCGGGCGCGATCAGAAGGGCGGCGAGGAGACCGACCGAGACGGCGTAAAGAGCGCGTCCGCGTGTTCCGCCGGGGACCGTCTTCGGGTCGGTGATCATGAAGAAGAGGAAGACGAGGATCTCCGGGGAGGTGACGAGCACCCACCAGAAGTAGGTGCCGGTGATCGGGCCGAGGTGCCAGCGGGCGGTCATCGCGTGGCCGGTCGCGGCGAGCAGGCCGGTTCCCGCGGCGAATGCGAGCCAGAA
The DNA here is from genome assembly GCA_963803325.1 of uncultured Actinomycetes bacterium. GTDB lineage: Bacteria > Actinomycetota > Thermoleophilia > Gaiellales > Gaiellaceae > DATBLE01. The sequence continues at coordinate 98,117 of CAWDLU010000003.1, forward strand.
CGCGACCGCGATCACCAGCAGGCGCAGGCGCGAGAGGATCGCGACCCCTCCGGCGACGATGATGATCAGGGCGAGCGCCAGCCACGCCGACATCGGTCCCCACCAGAAGTCGAGCGGCTCGGCCCGGCCCGAGCCGAGGATCAGGAAGCAGGCGACGAGGCCGATGTTCGACGGGTTGAAGACGTGTCCGCCGCGCAGGCGGAGCACGTGCTTGGACAGCAGCGAGGCGGCGGCGGTGGCGGCGAAGATCCACCAGCCGCGCAGGCTCCACCAGTCGCCGTGCTGCGTGCCCGGCACCCGGAGGATGAAGGCGACGCCGTTGCCGGTCAGGAGCGCGCTCGCCGGCCACATCAGCACGTGCTCACGCCGAAGGGCGATCCCGACCTCGAGCAGCGCACAGGTGGCGAGCGAGATCAGGATCTGCGCGATCGAGAGCCGGAACTCGAACGCCGCCTGACCGAGGATCTGCAGCGAGACGATCACCGCGGCCAGGTGCAGCCGGGGGTCCCGCAGCGTCGGCAGCAGCACCGGGTACGAGGTGCCGCGGATGGTCAGGGCCCGCCCGCCGGGCGCAGCTACCGCGGGGGCGCTCATAGCCGGCTCATCGTAGTGTCTGACACTCCGCCCGGAGTGTCAGACACTGCAGGTCCGGGCGCTGTCCATCACAATCGCGGAATGAAGCTCGAGCAGGCGATGGCGATCGTCCAGACGGTCGTGGCGGAGGCGCTAGGCCCCGTCTCCGTCTTCGTCGCGGACACCCACGGCGAGGTCGTCGCGGCGGCGACGATGGACGGCGCTGCGCCCGACACGCGCCTGAACGCCCAGCGTAAGGCGTACACGGCCGCGCGCTCGGACGCCCACTCGACGAGCGAGCTGATCGAAAAGGTGAAGGACGACCCGGTCGAGCGCGCGAGCTTCGACCCGTTCTTCACGTTCTTCCGCGGCGGCGTGGCTGTGTTCGACGGCGAGACGCGGGTCGGATCGGTCGGAGTCAGCGGCCTTCCGGGCGAGGTCGATGAGCAACTGGCGAGAACCGCGATTCGGGCCGCGGGGCTGTCCACAGGCAGTGTCTGACACCCGATGTGTCAGACACTGAACTAGCGCACGATCCGGGGATCGGTGAACACGTCCGCGTCGTCGCGGCTCCGGGTCGAGAACTCAGACACGATCGCGCCCGCATCGCCTGCCTGGAACCAGTGCAGCGTGTCCGGAGCGATCGTGTGCTGGTCGCCCGGCTCGAGCACGATCGTCTCGCCGGCGACGTGCAGCCGGACGAGGCCCCGCCGGCAGCGAAACGTCTCCTCCTTCCCCGGCGACCCCGCCACCGGCGGGTGACGGTGCTCCGGGCAGACCTGCCCGGGAAACAGCACGAGCTCCTTGGCGCACACCCGCTCGGTGTTCACGTAGACGACGATCTGAAGGCCGTACCGCGCCGGGTCCCCGAGGCCGAAGTCGGCGACCTCGATCGCGTCGCGCTCGGACGGCGTCAGCACGATTCCTGCCTCGGCGAGCATCGAGGCGGCCCTGTCCCGCGCCGACGCGGCGTCCACTAGAGCGTGACCGGTGCGCCCGTCTGCGCCGAGCGGTGCAGCGCCTCGAGCGCCCGCGCCTGGCCGAGCGCGTCCTCGCGCCCGAGCAGCGGCTCGCCCTCGCCGCCCGCCGCATCGCTCAGGTTCTCCAGCTGGAGTCGGTACGAGTCGGCGCGGACGAGCTCCATCCGCTCGACCCTCTCGCTGCAGCGCACCTCGATCACCGGCACCTTGCAGTGCCAGGGGTCGTCGAGAAAGAGCGAGCCCTCACTGCCGATCACCTCGAGCTCGTCGCGCTCCGGCAGCGCCGTCCCGCAGTCGAACGTCGCCAGCACGTCGCCGGAGAAGCGCATCTGGCCGGTGAACACCCAGTCGGTGCCGGAGCTGCCGTACCGGGCCTGCCCGGCGACCCACTCCGGCTCCCCGCCAATCAGCCGCGAGCCGCTGACGCAGTAGCAGCCGACGTCCATCAGGGCGCCGCCCTCGACGTCGGGGCGCAGGCGGATGTTGGCGGCGTCGTAGAGCGAGTACGAAAAGGTCGAGCGAATCAGCCGCACCTCGCCGATCGCGCCCTCGTCGATCAGGGAGCGCAGCTTCTCCGTCTGCGGATTGTGCCGGTACATGAACGCCTCCATCAGGAGCCGGCCGGCGCGGTCGGCGGCGTCGAAGGCCGCCTCCGCCTCCTCGGGGTGTCGCGTCAGCGGCTTCTCGCAGAGGACGTGCTTGCCGGCCTCCAGCGAGCGGATCGACCACTCGCAGTGCATCGTGTTCGGCAGCGAGATGTAGACCGCCTCGACGTCGGGGTCGGCGAGCAGCGCCTCGTACGAGCCGTACGCCCGCTCGATCCCCCACTCGCGCGCGTACTCCTCCGCGCGCGCCTGCGTGCGGCTGGCGACCGCGACGAGATCGACCTTCCGCGAGGCCTGCGCGCCGGGGATCACCTTCCGGTTGATGTCGGCGGTCGAGATGATTCCCCACGTCGTCACGGCGGGTCGTAGTATCGCGGCTGTGGCCAGACCAGTGACGCTCTTCACCGGCCAGTGGGCCGATCTGCCGCTCGAGGATCTGGCGGAGAAGGCCGGCCGCTGGGGCTTCGACGGGCTCGAGCTCGCCTGCTGGGGCGACCACTTCGAGGTCGACAGGGCGCTCGCCGACCAGGGCTATGCCGGCTCGATGCAGGAGGTGCTCGAGCGCAACCACCTGAACTGCTTCGCGCTCGGCGCCCATCTCGTCGGCCAGGCCGTCTGCGACCCGATCGACGCGCGGCACCAGGCCATTCTCCCGGCGGAGGTGTGGGGGGACGGCGAGCCGGAGGGTGTAAAGGAGCGCGCGGCCGAGCGGATGAAGGACACCGCTCGTGCCGCCGCTCAGCTCGGCGTCACCCAGGTGAACGGGTTCACCGGATCAGCGGTGTGGCACATGCTCTACTCGTTCCCGCCGAACGACTGGGACGAGATCGAGCGGGGCTACCAGGACTTCGCCGAGCGCTGGGGGCCGATCGTCGACGTCTTCGACGCCGAGGGCGTGCGCTTCGGGCTCGAGGTGCATCCGACCGAGATCGCCTACGACTTCGTCACCACCCGCAAGACGCTGGACGCGATCGGCAACCGGGAGGGCTTCGGGATCAACCTCGACCCGAGCCACTTCGCCCACCAGTCGCTCGACACCGCGCAGTTCGCGTTCGAGTTCGCCGACCGCATCTACCACGTCCACGTCAAGGACTCGCGCAAACGGCTCGACGGGCGCCGCTCGATCCTCGGCTCGCATCTCAACTTCGGCGAGGAGGCCCGCGGCTGGGACTTCGTCTCGCCCGGTCACGGTGACGTCGACTTCGAGGACTTCTTCCGCGCGCTGAACCGGGTCGGCTATACCGGGCCGCTCTCGATCGAGTGGGAGGACTCCGGGATGGAGCGCGAGTGGGGTGCCCAGGACGCGCTCGCGTTCGTCCGCCGTACCGACTTCACCCCGTCCGACGTGGCCTTCGACGCGGCGATGCAGCGCTCGTAATGGGGATCGGCGCGGCACCAGGAGTGGCGGGCGCGGGCGAGATCCCGGAGATCGGCGTCGGCATGCTCGGGTATGCCTTCATGGGCAAGGCGCACTCGAACGCGCTCAAGAAGATCGCCTACATGACCTGGCCGCCGCCGCTCCGCCCGCGGCTGGTCGCGATCGCCGGCCGCAACGAGGAGGCGGTGCGGAACGCCGCCACCCGTTACGGCTACGAGCGTTCGACGACCGACTGGCGCGACATCGTCGCCGACCCGGCGATCGGCCTCTTCGACAACGGTGGCCCGAACTCGCTGCACGCCGAGCCGACGATCCTTGCGGCGCAGGCCGGCAAGCACGTGCTGTGCGAGAAGCCGCTCGGCCGCGACGCCGGCGAGAGCTTCGAGATCTGGAAGCAGGTCGCGGCGACCGGCGTGAAGCACATGTGCGCGTTCAACTACCGCTTCGTCCCGGCGGTGCGGCTCGCGCGGGAGCTCATCGACGCCGGCGAGCTCGGCGAGATCCGGCACTTCCGCGGCCGCTACCTCCAGGACTGGGGCGACGACCCGACGCTCGACACCTGGCGCTTCGACATCGGCCAGGCCGGCTCCGGCGCGCTCGGCGATCTCGGCGCGCACGTGGTCGATCTCTCGCGCTACCTCGTCGGCGACATCGCCACCGTGTCGGCGCTCGTCAAGACGTTCCTCCCCGGCCGCGAGGTCGACGACGCGATCGAGGCCGTCGTCGAGTTCGAGAACGGTGCGATCGGGACGATCGAGTCGACGCGCCTTGCGCTCGGGCGGCGCAACGCGTTCCAGTGGGAGATCAACGGCTCCGAGGGCTCGCTCGCGTTCGACATGGAGCGGCTGAACGAGCTCCAGGTGTTCCGCGCCGACGGCGACCGCGCCCGCGGCTTCAAGACGGTGCTCGTCTCGGAGGCCGATCATCCGTTCTGGGAGTTCTGGTGGCCGCCGGGCCACATCATCGGCTGGGGCGACACGTTCGTGAACGAGATCCACCACCTGCTGCGCGCGATCGCCGACGACGCCGACGTCGCCCCGCACGGCGCGACGTTCGAGGACGGCTACCGCGCCGCCGAGGTCTGCGACGCAATCGTCCGCTCGGGCTCCAGCGGCACGCGCGAGCAGCTCGCCTACCGCTCGCTCCAGTAGCTGACCGGCGGGGCGGTCCGTTACGGGAACGAGATCACGGTTCTGCCGGCCCCCTCGTCCGTGTGGCAGACCCCGCGGGCCGAGAGCCTGACGAGAACCTCGCCGCTCCTCGGCTCGGCCAGGTCGACCTCCTGAACCGCCAACGGCCGGCCGAGCTCCTCGAGGACTGCCGCGCGGATCTTCATCTCCGATCCGCGAGGCTATCGCCGATCCTCTTCCAGAAGAAGGTGGTGTCGGAGAGCCGGCCGTCTGGAAACAGAGCGTGCCCCGGGACGACGCCGAGACGCGTCCAGCCAAGCCGGTCGTAGAGGCGCTCGCCGTCCTCGCCCGTCGTCGTATCGAGTGTGAGCAGCGTCTTGCCGGCCCGTCGCGCCTCGCGCTCGGCCCGCTCCATCAGCAGCTTCGCGATTCCCCGCCGGCGCGCCGAGCGGCGGACGAGAAGCTTCGCGATCTCACCTCGATGGGGCTGGTTCTCCTGGAGCGCGAGGATCACCTGGACCGAGCCGACCAGCTCCGTCCCCTCGAACGCGGCCAGAATCACCCGCCGCCCGTGCTTGGCCTCGGCGGCGAACGTCTTGAACTCGCGGCGGGCGTCCTCGTCGGAGAACGGAGTCAGGTAGCTGATCGACGCGCCCCCGGCCACGCAGTCGGTGAGAACAGCGGCGAGCCCGTCCAGGTGCGCGTCGAGCTCGTCCGGGACGAGTCGGCGGTATCTCCACGTCGCCGGAGTCCATCGGCGGACTCTCGCACGTGGTGCGGCGGCGGGCGGCACGGCGGTCGAGCCGGGCAACGCCTGGAATCGAACTACGCTGAGCAGGTGATCGCAGGCTGGGACCGGGCGGTCGTCGAGGCCGTCCAGCACCTGCACTGGGGCCCGGCGAACTGGTGCTTCGAGCACCTCTCCGACTGGTGGGTGAAGAGCGTGCTGATCGTCGGGATCGGGCTCGTCGCCGACCTGCTCTCGCGGTCGCGCTTGCCGGTCGCGGCGTTGCTCGGCTCCGTCTCCTACCTCGCCGCCGACGGGCTGGCGATCCGGCTGAAGTCCGTGTTCGACCGGCCGCGGCCGTCGCTCGTCGACCCGGCCGTCCACCCCCTCGTCGCCGTGCCGCATTCGGGCGCGATGCCGTCTGGGCACGCGGCGGGCGCGTTTGCCGCGGCGGTCGCGGTCGGCCTCGTCCACCGGCGGCTGCGCCTGCCCATGCTTACCCTCGCTGTGCTGGTCGCGTTCTCGCGAATATGGCTCGGTGTCCACTACCCGACCGACGTTCTCGCCGGGGCGGCGCTCGGCTCGGCGATTGCCCTCGCCGCCTGGCTCCTGATCGGCGCGATCGGCCGGCGGTACCGACGCCAGCGATAATCGGATCACGGACGTGCTCGCTCTCACCTCGCTCCTCCCGGAGCTGCCGACAGTGCGGACACGGCTGCTCGACAACCTCGGCCGGATCCGCCGCGAGGTCGGCCCGCTGACACCCGAGCTTGCCGACGCGCTCGCCGACCACATGAACATCCGCCGCGGAGAGGTGCACGAGGTGGTCTCGTTCTACTCGTTCCTGCGCGAGCCGCTCGACGGGGTGCGTGTCTGCACCGGGCCGGTGTGCGACTGCATGGGCGCCGACGCGGACGGCGCGCTCGCGGTCGCCTGCGTCGGACACTGCGACCTCGCCCCGGTGCGGATGGAAGGAGACGAGATCGTCGGCGGAGTCACCCACCGTGCAAACGGGTTCCTGCTCGAGCCGGACGAGCTGCGCGAGCCGCAGGAGCTGGAACAGGACGATGTCCTCGCCGCGCTCGAAGCGTCGGGCCTGACCGGGATGGGCGGCGCCGGCTTCCCGGCGTGGCGGAAGTGGGAGGCAGTTCGCCGCGAGCCGGACCCGCGCGTCGTGATCGTCAACGCCGACGAGGGCGAGCCGGGCACGATCAAGGACCGCTACGTGATGGAGCTCCGGCCGCAGCTTCTGCTCGAGGGGCTCGCCGTCGCGATGCGCTTCTGCGAGACCGAGGAGGCGTACATCTACCTGCGCGAGGAGTACGCGACCTCCCGCACGCGGCTCGCCGAGGCGATCGCCATGCGCGGCTTGCCCGTCGAGATCGTCGTCGGCGCCGGCTCCTACGTCTGCGGCGAGGAGACGGCGATGCTCGAGTCGATGGAGGGCAGGCGGGGGATGCCGCGGCTGCGCCCGCCGTTCCCGGCGCAGCGCGGCTACCTCGGCCGCCCGTCCCTGATCGGCAACGTCGAGACACTTGCGCACGTGGCGCGGATCGTCCGCGGCGAGTGGACGCCGGGCCGGCTCTGGTCGGTCTCGGGCGCGGTCCGCCAGCCGGGCTGCTACGAGGCGCCGCTCGACCTCACCGCTCGGCAGTTGATCGACGAGTTCGCGGGCGGCGCGACCGAGGAGATCGGCGCCTTTGTCCCCGGCGGCGCGGCGAGCGGGATCCTGCCGCCGTCGGCGCTCGACGTACCGCTGACCCGCGACGCCCTACAGGACTGGGGGGCGGGGCCGGGCTCGGCGGGCCTGCAGGTGTTCCCGGCTTCGTATCCCGTGCTGCGGCTGCTCGCCGAGACGATCCGCTTCTTCGCGGAGGAGTCGTGCCAGAAGTGCACACCCTGCCGGATCGGCAACCGAGCGCTCCACCACGTCGCCCTGGAGCTGCACGACGGCCGCTCCGCGATGACGCGTGCCAAAGTAGAGGAGTGGCTGGAGGCGATGGCGCAGACGTCGATCTGCGGCCTCGGGCAGGCATCGCCGTTCCCCGTGCGGTCGGTTTTCCGGCATTGGCCTGAGCTGGTCGCGGCCCTCGGATGAAAGGATTGGCGGCGACGTGCCCGAGCTCGTAGTTCCCTTCACGGTCGACGGCCGTGAGGTCTCGGCACCCGAGGGCGAGCTGCTCGTTCACGCGCTGGCCCGCAACGACGTCTTCGTCCCCACCCTCTGCCACGACGACAGGCTCGACCCGTACGGGGGCTGCCGGATGTGTGTCGTCGGCGTCGAGGGCTCGCCTCGGCCGCTGCCCGCGTGCGCCACCCGGGTCGCCGAGGGGATGGTCGTCTCGACGAACTCGAGCGTCCCGCAGCTTCAGCGCACGCTGACGGAGATGCTGCTCACCGAGCATCTGAACGCGAATCCGGCCGGGCGGCCGAACGAGCTCGTGCAGCTTGCGGACGACCTCGGCGTCGAGGCGCCGCTCGTGCTGCCCGACGCAGTGCGCGAGCCCTACGAGGACCGCGACCGGCTGATGGGCTACGACCCCGAGGCCTGCATCCTCTGCGCGCGCTGCGTCCGCTACACGCAGGAGGTGATGCAGTGCTCCGCGCTCTCGCTCGAGGGGCGTGGCCCGGAAGCTCGAGTCGTCCCGACGTGGGGTCGCTCGTGGCTCGACACCGAGTGCGAGCTCTGCGGCGGCTGCCTATCGGTCTGCCCGACCGGTGCGCTGTACGAGAAGTTCGTCGAAGGCGCGCCGGCGCAGCACGAGGAGCACCTGACCAAGACGAAGACGACCTGCACGTTCTGCGGCGTCGGCTGCCAGCTCGACCTGAACGTCGACCCCGAGACGAAGCGGATCGTCAAGGTCACCTCCGATCCGGGCTACGTCTCGAACGACGGCAATCTCTGCGTCAAGGGTCGCTTCTCGTTCAACTTCGTCCACCACCCCGACCGCCTGACCGAGCCGCTGATCCGAGGCGAGGACGGCGAGCTGCACGCGACCACATGGGACGAGGCCCTTTCGGCCGCGTCCGAGGGACTGTCCCTGGTACGTGACAGTTACGGACCACAGGCGATCGGCGTGCTCGCGTCCGCCCGGCTGACGAACGAGGAGAACTACCTGATCCAGAAGCTGGCGCGGGGGGTGCTCGGGACGAACTCCGTCCACTCCTGCGAAGCGACCTGACACGCTCCGACCCTTTACGGCCTGGTCAGGTCGTTCGGCAGAGGAGCAAGCACCAACTCGATCCCGGAGATCGAGAACGACCGGTTCCTGCTCGTGATCGGCTCGAACACGACCGAGGCGCACCCGGTGCTCGCGCTGCGGATCAAGAAGGCGGTACGGAACGGCGCCACCCTCGTCGTCGCCGACCCACGCAAGATCTGGCTGACGAAGCTCGCCAAGCGCCACCTCCAGCTGCGCCCGGGCACGGACGTCTGGCTGCTCAACGCGATCATGCACGTGATCCTCGAGGAGGGGCTCCAGGACGAGGACTACATCCGCGCGCACACCGACGGCTTCGACCAGGTGCGGGAGGTCGTCTCGCGGTACACGCCGGAGGAGGCCGAGCAGGTGACCGGCGTCCCGGCCGAGTCGATCCGCGCGACCGCGCGCGAGTACGCCGCCGAGCGGCACGCGGCGATCTTCTACACGCTCGGGATCACCGAGCACGCCTGCGGCGTCGACAACATCTGGTCGCTCGCCAACCTCGTGCTGATGACCGGCCACCTCGGCTACGAGTCGACCGGGCTCAATGCGCTGCGGGGGCAGAACAACGTCCAGGGGCTGAACGACTCTGGCGCGAACCCGGCGTACCTGCCCGGCTACCAGCCGGTCGACGATCCGGAGATCCGCCGCAAGTTCTTCGAGGCGTGGGGCGTGGAGGTTCCGGAGACGCCGGGGTACCGGCTCGACCAGATCGTCTCCGGCCTGCACGACGGGCGCGTGAAGGCGCTCTACCTGGTCGGGGAGAACCCGGCGCAGACCGAGCCGAATGCGCACCACGTCGAGGAGGGGCTCGACGGCTGCGAGTTCATCGTCTCGCAGGACATCTTCCTGAACGACTCCACGCGGCGCTACGCCGACGTCGTGCTGCCGGCGTCGAGCTTCGCCGAGAAGGACGGCACCTTCACCAATACCGAGCGACGCGTCAACCGGGTGCGGAAGGCGCTCGACTGCCCCGGCGAGGCGCGCGAGGACTGGCGCATCACCTGCGATCTGGCGCGGGCGCTCGGCGCGCGCTGGCCCGACTACGCATCGCCGAAGGAGGTCTGGGACGAGTACGCCGACCTCTCGCCGAACTGGTCCGGGATCCGCTACGACCGGATCGAGGAGCACGGCATGCAGTGGCCGTGCCCCGATCGAGAGCACCCGGGCACGCCGTACCTGCACGCGCCGGCGCCCGCACTGCCCGGTGGGCGTGGCCGGTTCTTCCCGGTCGAGTATCAGCCGCCGATCGAGCAGCCCGACTCGGAATACCCCTTCGTGCTCACGACCGGCCGAACGCTCTACCACTACAACTCGGCGACGATGACGATGCGCGAGGACGGGATCCTCGACAAGCAGGAGGCGCCGTTCTTCGAGATCCACGCCGACGACGCGCGGGCGCTCGGGATCTCCGACGGAGAGGTCGCCCGGCTCGTCTCCCGGCGCGGCGAGCTGGCGGCGGAGGCGCACTACTCGGAGCGTGTCTATCCCGGCCTCGTCTGGATGTCGCTCCACTTCGCGCAGGCGAAGGTGAACTGGCTGCTGCACGACGTCGGCGACCCGCTGATCGGGACCCCGGAATACAAGGTGTCGGCCGTCCGGGTCGAGCCGACTTAACAGTGCCAGGCACTGTCAAGACTCAGTACCCATGAGGCTGGGCGAGCGGCGGATTCACGTCGAGTCCTGCGAGTCGACGCAGGGGCTGCTCGACCCGTCGATGCCCGAAGGTTCGCTGGCGCTCGCCGACGTTCAGACCGCCGGGCGCGGCCGCCTCGGGCGCTCCTGGGAGGCGCCGTCGGGCACCGCGCTCCTGTTCTCGATCCTGCTCAAGCCGACGTCCGGCCGCTCATTGCCGCAACTCGCCCTCGTCGCTGGCGTGGCAGTCGCCGACGCACTGGAGGAGGTGACCGGGCTGGCGGCGCAGATCAAGTGGCCGAACGACGTGATGATCCGACGCCAGAAGGTGGCAGGCATCCTCGCCGAGGCTCAGTCGGGCGCGGTCGTCCTCGGCATCGGCGTCAACCTCAATCAGACGCACGATCAGCTTCCCGATCGAGGCGGCTCGCTACGCACCACGACCGGGCAGGAGTGGCAGCGCGAACCGGTACTCGAGGCGCTCGTCGGTGCGCTCGGCCGTCGCTACGACGAATGGCTCGCCGGCGGACTGGACGCCGTCTACGACGGGCTGGGCTCGCGCGACTTCCTGCGCGGCCGCCGCGTCAGCGTGAACGGAATTAGCGGCGTCGCCGTGAAGATCGACCGCGAGGGCAGGCTGGAGATCGACCTCGGCCACGGCGAGGTGCGCACGGCCGAGAGCGGCGAGGTCCTGTACGAGCGCTGAGCCAGAGCAGTGTCTGACACCGAAGGTGTCAGACACTGTCTTTGATCGAGGCGCCACTTCCCAGAGCAGTGTCTGACACCAATGGTGTCAGACACCGTCACCCGCTACTACTAGGGCGCCAGCGTGATCGGAACCTCGACCACATTCGTGCGCGAGCCGTCCGCGGCCGACGGCTCGTAGGCGACGAGCGTGGCGGGGCCGCCGCCGTCGGCCTGGAACGAGAACGCCGTGTCGAACGTCCCGCGCGTGCCCGAGCCCGAGGTTGCGGTGACGTTGCCGTTCCGGATCGGGGCGCCGCCGACGACGATCTCGACCAGGAAGTTGGCCTCGAACGTGTTCGCCGTGCCGCTGAGCCGAAGCGGCGATGAGACGCTGGCGCCGGGCAGCGGCGACTCGATCAGGATCGCCGGCGTGACGTCCTCGAGGCTCTTGCGCGTGAACCGCCTGCCGTCCAGCGCGACCGCGGTCACGGTCGAGAACTGCGTCAGCGTGTAGACGAGCTGGCCGAGCGCCTCGCGGGTGAGCACGTCCCCCAGCTCGACGGTGGCAAGCCCTCCGGCGATCGTGATTCGCATCGGCCGGGCGGTTGCCGGGATCGCGCTCGACAGGCCACGCGCCCGCTCGGCGGCGGTCGGGCCGGCGACCAGCTGGTCGACCGCCGCCGCTGCGACGCCGGCGGTAGGCGCCACCAGCCGCCTCACCGGCGCGACCTTGCCGTCGTGGAGCAGGTAGACGACGAGCGCCGCCTTCTGCGCCGGGCGGGTCTGCGTCACCGTCGTGACCACGGTCTCGGTCTGGGTCACCGTTACCGTTGCACCGCCGCCGCACCCGGCCGCGAGCACCACGACCCCGGCGAAGGTGAGCAGCCCGCGCATCTCGGCGGGAGCCTAGCGACGGCTCATCGCTAGAGTCGAACAGTGGACGCAAACGGCATCGAAGCAGTGGGGCTCGTGCGCGAGTTCAAGAACGTCCGCGCCGTCGACGGCATCGACCTAACCGTCTTGCCCGGCGAGATCTACGGCTTCCTCGGCCCGAATGGGGCCGGCAAGTCGACGACGGTGCACATGCTGACCACGCTGCTACCGCCCAGCTCCGGGACCGCGCGCGTCGCTGGGTTCGACGTCGTCAAGGAGGGGCCGCAGGTCCGCTCCGCGATCGGCGCGGCGCTCCAGGAGGCGGCGCTCGACCCGCTGCTCTCGGGCCGCGACCACATGCGCCTTCAGACCGCTCTGCACGGCATCCCGCGTGAGGAGCGCGGGCGCCGAGGCGACGCGCTGCTCGAGCGGGTCGGTCTGTCGCTTGCCGCCGACCGCAGGGTGAAGACGTACTCGGGCGGGATGAAGCGTCGCCTCGACCTCGCCCTCGCGCTCGTCCATCGCCCACGCCTGCTCTTTCTCGACGAGCCGACGACCGGCCTCGACCCGCAGAGCCGTACCGCGCTCTGGCGCGAGGTCGCCCGTCTCGCCAAGGACGACGGCGTGACGGTCTTCCTGACCACCCAGTACCTCGAGGAGGCGGACGTCCTCGCCGACCGGGTCGGGATCATCGACCACGGGCACATCGTCGCGGAGGGGACACCCGAGGCCCTCAAGGCCGAGATCGGCCGGCCGACGGTCGAGGTCGTTCCCGCCGAAGCCGAGCAGCGCGGGCGGCTGGCCGAGATCCTGCGGCGCTTCGGCGAGCTCGTCGAGATCTCGCCGGACAGCGTCGCCGTCCGGTGCGAGCGGGGCGAGCTGGCGCTCGTCGAGATCGTCCGGGCGCTCGACGCCGAGAGCCTCCATCCGGCCAACCTCCAGCTGCACGCTCCCTCGCTCGACGACGTCTTCCTCGAGAAGACCGGCCGCACGCTCGAGGGTGCGGCCGCGGAAGCCGAGGCCGACGCCGAGCCTGCCGAGCAATGAGCTCGGTCGCGGCACAGGTCTACCACCTCGCCCGCCGGTCGGTGGTGCGGCAGACCCGTCTGCCCGCGAACGTGGTAGCGCCGGTGATCTTCCCGCTCGGCCTGCTCGCGGTGAACTCGGGAGGACTTCAGCCGGCGACCCTGATCCGCGGCTTCCCGACCGACCGCTTCGTCGCGTTCGCGCTCGCCATTCCGTTCCTTCAGGGCGCGCTGTTCGCGACCATGAACGCGGGCACCGACCTTGCCAGGGACATCCAGACCGGCTTCCTGAACCGCCTCTCGCTGACGCCGATGCGCGGCGTCGGGCTGATCGCCGGGCAGCTCGCGGGCGTGTCGGTCGTCGCTCTCATCCAGGCGGTCGTCTACGTCTCGGTCGGCTACGCCGTCGACGTGAGGCCCGCCTCGGGGCCGGGCGGTGTGGCCGTCCTGCTCGCGCTGGCCGTGTCGATCGCGGTCGGCTTCGGAGCAGTCGGCGTGTTCATGGCGCTCCGCACGGGATCGGGCGAATCGGTGCAGGGGCTCTTCCCGGTGCTGTTCGTCTTCCTGCTCATCTCGTCGATGAACTTCCCGCGCAACCTGATCGAGGCCGACTGGTTCCGCTGGCTGGCGACGATCAACCCGGTCTCGTATCTGATCGAGGGCGTACGCAGCCTGATCATCGAAGGCTGGAACGGCGAGGCGATCGGCCTCGCGTTTGCGATCTCGGCCGGCCTGCTCGTCGCCGCTCTCGGGGCCTCGGCCGTCGCGCTCCGCCAGAGGATGACGCGCACGTGAGAGGCGGCTTCCGCTCTGTGGCGCTCGCGGTCGGCTGGCGGACGATCCACAACGTGCTGCACAACCCGTCGCTGCTCGTTCCCGGCCTGATGTTCCCGCTGCTCAACTTTGCCGCCTTCGCCGGCGGCCTCTCGCGGCTGCGCCACGTCCCGGGGTTCGACTACGCGCCGGGCTACTCGGGCTTCCAGTTCGTGTTCGTCCTCCTCCAGTCGGCCGCCTTCGGCGGCGTCTTCACCGGATTCGGGATCGCGCGCGACTTCGAGTACGGCTTCTCCCGGCGGCTGCTGCTGGCGGCCTCGCGGCGAAGCGGGATCGTCGCCGGCTACGCGCTCGGCGCCCTCGTCCGCTGGCTGATCACGGCAGCAGTGGTCACCGGGGTCGCGTTCGTTGCCGGCATGCGCATCAAGGGGGACGGAATCGACCTCGTCGGCCTGTACACGCTCGCGGTGCTCGTCAACGTCGCTTTCCTGCTCTGGGCCTGCGGCGTGGCGATGCGGTTCCAGTCGGTGCAGGCCGGCCCGATCATGCAGACCCCGGTGTTCCTGATCCTCTTCTTCGCGCCGGTGTATGTGCCCCTTGCTCTGCTGCGCGGCTGGATCCACGCGGTCGCGACCGCGAACCCGGTCACGCGGCTGCTCGAGGCCTGCCGCAGCCTGCTCGCCGGACAGCCGGTCGAGGTGGGAATCGCCTTCGGGGTCGCGTTCGGTCTGATCGGTCTCTTTTCTCTGTGGGCGCTGTCCGGGCTGCGCCGGGCAGAGGCGATCGGATGAGCACGCGTGCCTGGTCGTACGCGCTCGGCGTGGGCTGCCTCGGCTTCGCGGGTTGGGCGCTCGCGCGGCCCGAGCGGCTGGCCGCGATGATCGGCTCCGATCTCGCCACCGCGCGCGCGATGGCGGTTCGCGACCTCGGCGCGGGAATCGCGCTCGTCGGATCGCGCGACCCGCGGCCGGCGCTGGCCGCACGTGTCCTCTACGACGTCGGCGACGCGGTGCTGTTCGGCCGCGGCCGGCCGAAGGTCGCCGCCGCGGCGCTCGGCTTCGCCGCGCTCGGCGTCGCAGGGCTTCGGGCGCGATAGTCACCCGCCTCGCAACCGGCGCGGAGGCGCGCGTGACGAATCCGGGCGGGCGGGCGGCGGTGGTCTGCGTGAACGGCGGCAGTGGGCGCGAGGTCGAGGGAACGTGGAGCGCGACGCTGGAGTGGCTGGTCGGGCGGCTGGCGCCCGAGTTTCGCGGGATGTCGTTCGTCGAGGTGCGCTACCGGATCAAGTCCTGGAAGCAGCTGACTCGGTGCATCGACGACTGCCGCGCCGCGATCGCGCTTGCGGCCGACGGCGGCGCCGAGGAGGTCGCCTTGCTCGGGTTCTCGATGGGCGGCGCGGTCGCAATCGCCGTCGCCGACCATCCACGCGTGACCACGGTGGTCGGGCTTGCACCATGGATCCCCGATCGGCTCGACGTCTCGGCACTCGACGGACGCCGGCTCGCGATCGTGCACGGCTCGCTCGACCGCTGGCTGCCCGGGGTCCCGGGGGTCAGCCCGAAGAGCTCGCTGCGCGGCTTCGAACGCATCCGGCTCCGCGGGATCGACGCCGCGCACACGATCGTCTCCGGCGGGGTGCACGGCCTCGCCGTTCGCTCGCCGGGAGGCGGAACGATTCCTCTGCCGCGGGCGGGGCGTTGGGCGCGGCTGGTCGCCGACGAGCTGCGCCGGTTCGAGTCCGGTTGAGGTCGATCGCCTCCTGCCACCTGCGCGGTCGCACTCGTTTATCCTTGCGCGCAATCAGATCGAGGGAGGGGCTGTGGTTGCGAATGCGTTGACCGGTCTCCGCAGGCTTCCGATGGTCGCGGTCGTGCTCGCCGCGACCGGGCTCGTGCTCTTTCCGGCGGCGTCGGCGACCTCGTCGCCGGATCCGACCTCGGTCACGATTGCCGGCTCGCTCCAGTCCGAGGCCGGCTGCGCCGGCGACTGGGATCCCGCCTGCGCGACGACGCACCTCGCGTACGACGCGGCCGACGACGTCTGGCAGGGAACGTTCTCCCTGCCGGCCGGGAGCTACGAGTACAAGGCGGCGCTGAACGACTCGTGGGACGAGAACTACGGCCTGCATGCGGAGCCCGGCGGGTCGAACGTCCCGCTCGATCTTCCCTCCCTGGCGAGTGTCAAGTTCTACTACGACCACAAGTCTCACTGGGTCACCGACAACGTCGGCTCGGTGATCGCGGTCGCAGCCGGAAGCTTCCAGTCCGAGCTCGGCTGCCCCGGCGACTGGGACCCGAGCTGCCTCCGCTCCTGGCTCCAGGATGTGGACGGCAACGGGATCTACACGCTCCAGACGACGGCGCTGCCGGCCGGCTCGTACGAGACCAAGGTCGCGATCGACGAGAGCTGGGACGAGAACTACGGCCAGGGCGGCGTTCCGGGCGGGTCGAACATCGCGTTCAACGTCCCGGTCGACCACCTGAAGGTGACCTTCAGCTACGACTCGACCTCCCACGTGCTGACGATCACGGTTGCGCCCGCGAGTGGCGCGCCGGACGGCCCGGGCGCGCTTTCGCATTTCGACCTGGCGCGGAAGGACTGTCTCGGGACCGCCCGCAACACGACGTCGAAGGTCTGGTTCACGGTCGCGGGCGGGGTGCTGAGCGACGTCTACTACCCGACCGTGGACAACACGAACCTCGAGACGCTCCAGTACGTCGTCTCCGACGGCTCGACCTTCACGGATCTCCAGGCGAGGGACATGACCTACACCGTGCGGCCGATCAAGGACACGGGCGGCATGTCCTGCACGGTGACCGCGACGGCGAAGAGCGGCAAGTACACGATCGACACCGACTACCTGACCGATCCGAGTCGCAACACCGTGCTGATGCGGGTCGCGCTCAAGGCCAGGGGTCGGTCCAAGCCGCCGAAGCCTGGCTACGCGCTCTACGTCCGCTTCGACCCGACCGTGAACGGCAACGGGGGCGGCGGCGCCGACAACGGCGGTGCCGACTCGGCGACGATCGACACCTCGACCGGCCACCCGGTCCTGGTCGCCTCCGATCCGGTGACGACGACCAACGCGGCCAACCGCGACTACGCGCAGCCGGTCTACGTCGCGCTCGACGGGGCCTTCTCCCAGGCGACGAGCGGGTTCGCGGGCTCGCCGAGCGACGGGCTGGTGCAGCTCGACGCCTCGCACGCGCTGACCACCGCCTACGACGACGCGCTCGGGGGCAACGTCGTCCAGACGGCGCAGGTCGCCCTCGACCGCGGAGGCAAGACGGTGATCGCGCTCGGCTTCGGTGCCTCGCAGGACGAGGCGGTCGGGGCGGCCGAGGGCTCGCTTGCTCGGCCCCTCGCGACGGCGCGTGCCGAGTACAGGAAAGGCTGGCACGACTACGACCGATCGCTGAGGAAGCCGGCGCAGCAGTTCGCCGGGCTCGACCGCCCGACCGTCGAGCGCCTCAGAGACGCCTACTACGTCAGCGCAAACGTGATCAAGGCGGCAGAGGACAAGACGTTCCCGGGCGCGATCGCGGCGAGCCTGACCTCGCCGTGGGGGCAGGCGATCTCGGCCGGCGACCCGGCGAACAGCTACTTCGGCTCGTACCGCGAGGTGTTCGCACGAGACCTGTACGAAGCCTGGACGGGCCTCGTCGCCGCGGGCGACCTGGCGACCGCGCGCGACGCGACGCTCTTCCTCTTCGAGCGGCAGCAGCTTACCGACGGGTCGATGCCGCGCAACAGCCTGCCGAACGGCAAGGTCGCACCCGACTCGTTCGGGTCGCAGCTGGACGAGACGGCATACCCGATCCTGATGGCCGATCAGCTGGGCATGACCGACGCCTCGCTCTACGAGAACCACGTCAAGCCGGCGGCGAACTTCGTCGCCGCGCACGGTCCCGCGTTCGGCGTCGAGCGCTGGGAGGAGCAGAGCGGCTACTCACCGTCGACGATCGCCGCGGAGATCGCCGGCCTCGTCGCCGCGGCCGACCTCGCGAAGGCGAACGGCGACCCGACCTCCGCGGCGATCTGGCTCGGGGTGGCGGACGACTGGCAACGCTCGGTCAAGGATTGGACTGTGACGACCTCCGGGCAGCTGGCGTCCCGCTACTTCATCCGCCTGTCGAAGACCGGCGACCCGAACGCGGCGATCTCGTACAACGTCGGCAACGGCGGACCGACGCTCGACCAGCGCTCGGTCATCGATGCAGGGTTCCTCGAGCTGGTGCGGCTCGGCCTGCTCCGCGCGAACGACCCGGACGTGGTCGCGTCGCTGCCGGTCGTCGATGCGACGATCGAGTCCGACACGCGGAGCGGCCCCGGGTGGCACCGGTACAACGGCGACGGCTACGGCGACCGGATGGGCGACGGGGGGCCGTGGGCGCCGAGCGGCCAGGGCACCGGCCACCTCTGGCCGCCGCTGTCGGCCGAGCGCGCCGAGCAGCTGCTCGCCTCCGGTCACGACGCGCGCGCGGCCGAGTTGTTTAACGGAATGCGCCTGTTCTCCTCCGGCGTCGGCCTCGTCCCCGAGCAGGACTGGGAGCTGCCGGACCTGCCCGCCTCGCCGTTCGGAACCGAACCGACGACCGCGTCGATCGGCTTCGCGAACGGCGGCGCGACCGGCTCCGCCTCGCCGCTGACGTGGGCCGCGGCGTCGTTCGTGCGGCTGGCGGCCGATCTCGGCGCGGGCCGGAACGTGGTCCTGCCGGCGGTGACGCGCACCCGCTACATCACCCACACGCAGGGGACGACCACCCTCACAGTGACGAGCCCGGCCGACGGCGCTTCCGTCTCCGGTTCGCCGGTCACGGTCAGCGGGACGACGGAACCGGGAAACAAGATCTATGTGTCGGCGACCAACACCGACCACGACTCTGCTACGACCGTCGCCTCGACGACCGCCGCCGGCGGCGGCTCCTTCAGCGTCGACGTGGCGGTGAGCGGCGGCACGAGCGTCCTCAACGTCGTCGCGGTCAGCCCGAGCGGCGGCACCGCGCACGTGCGCCGCGCGGTCAGTTTCGACTTCGTTCCCGGAACGCTGATACTCGACGTGACCGACCCGACGGGCGACGACAACGGCCCCGGCAACTACGCGTACCCGACCTCCGACAACTTCCACGCCGGCGCCTTCGACATCCAGGAGTTCCAGGTCTACGACGCCGGCGCCGACGTGATCTTCCGCGTCAAGACCCGCGACCTGACCGAGACCTTCGGCAGCGCGCTCGGCGCGCAACTCGTCGACGTGTACGTCCACGTCCCGGGGGCGGCGACGACCTCGACCAACGCCGCGAACGCGTCGCGCAACTTCACGGTCGTGCCGGCGTTCGCCTGGAGCCGCCTGATCCAGGTGCAGGGCTTCGGCCAGCGCTACGTCGACGCGGGCGGCTCGACGCTGGGGACGGTGTCGATCTCGGCCAATGCGCTTTCGCGCTTCATCACCTTCAGCGTCCCGAAGGCCTCGCTCGGGAGCCCGGGCCCCGGCTGGGGCTTCAACGTCGTCCTCACCGGCCAGGACGGGTTCAGCTCCGACCAGGCTCGCGGCTTCCAGTCGACGCCGGAGGACTTCCAGTTCGGTGTCTGCGCGACTGCGAGCGCCGACCCGCACTGCACGGTGAACCCGGCCACCGTGCCGAAGGTGATGGACGTGATCACTCCGGCGGGCGTCTCCCAGTCGGACGAGCTCGACTACACACTCCACCCGGTCGCGCTGACGGGAGTCGTCATCCCGTAGGCGCACCGAGACGCGAGAAGGGAGGAACGATGGCGGGCCAGATGGTGTCTGAGCGGTCGATCGACGCCGAAGCGATCGAGGGATTCACGGCAGGCGTTCGGGGAGCGGTGATCCGCCCGGGCGATCGAGGCTACGACGATGCCCGCGCGATCTGGAACGGGCTGATCGACCGCCGCCCCGAGCTGATCGTCCAGTGCACCGGAGCTGCAGATGTGGTCGATGCGGTCAACTTCGCGCGCGAGCAGAACGTGCTGCTCTCGATCAAGGCAGGCGGCCACAACGTCGCCGGCAACGCGGTCAACGACGGCGGGCTCGTCATCGACCTCTCCCAGATGCGCGGCGTCCACGTCGACCGGTCGACGAAGACGGTGCGGGTGAAGGGCGGCGCGACCTGGGGCGACTGCGACCGGGAGACCCAGCTCTTCGGGCTCGCGGTGCCGGGCGGCGTCGTCTCGACCACGGGGATCGCCGGCCTGACCCTCCACGGCGGCGTCGGGCATCTGCGCCGCAAGTACGGTCTGTCGATCGACAACCTCCTCTCGGTCGAGATCGTCACGGCCGACGGCGAGCTCCGCAGAGCGAGCGCGACCGAGAACGAGGATCTCTTCTGGGCCGTGCGCGGAGCCGGCAGCAACTTCGGCGTGGTCACGTCGTTCGAGTTCCAGGCCCACCCCGTCGGCCCGATGGTGATGGTCGGCGCGGTGTTCTACCCGCTCGAGGAGTTGCGCGAGATCATGCCCGCCTGGCGCGACTACATGGCCTCGGCGCCGGATGAGCTGAGCTCGGTCGCGATCTGCTGGAACGTTCCCCCGGGCGAGCCCTTCCCGCCGGAGCATCACGGCAAGCCCGTCCTGGTCGTGGCCGGCGCCTATTCCGGATCGGTCGAAGACGGCGAGCCGGTCGTGCAGCCGCTTCGCCGGCTCGGGACGCCGATGATCGACCTGAGCGGCCCGTGGCCGTGGCTCGGCCTTCAGAGCGGCTTCGACGCCCTCTTCCCGAAGGGACAGCTGTACTACTGGAAGTCGCGCTCGCTCGCCGAGCTGTCCTCGGGAGCGATCGACGAGGTCGCCGACTACGCGCTCCGCCGTCCGACGCCACTCACCGACCTCATCACCTGGCACCACGGCGGCGCGATGAGCAGAGTCGGCGAGACGGAGACCGCCTACGCCGGCCGTGATGCCGCGTTCCTGGTCACGGGCGAGGCGAGCTGGACCGATCCGGCGCAGTCGGAGGAGGCGATCGGCTGGGGCCGGGAGTTCTGGGCTGCGATGGAGCGGCACTCGACGGGCGGCCTCTACCTGAACTTCCCCGGCCTCGGCGAGGAGAAGGAAGCGCTCGTCCGTGCGGGCTACGGCGTCAACTACGAGCGGCTCGCGGAGCTGAAGCAGACGTACGACCCGACCAACCTCTTTCGCATGAACCTGAACATCCCGCCCGCGGGCTGACAGCCGACCCGGTGCGCGCGGAGTCAGGCGGTCTGTAGCCTGCGGCGCTCGACCTGACTCGGATCGGGGCGCTTGACGTCCCAGGCGAGCCTGGCCTTCTCGAGCCCGCGGATCACCGCTGCGGAGAGATCGAGCTGCCCGCGTTCGAGGCCGTGCACGGCCGAGGCCGGGAAGGCGTGATGGCCGTTGTGCCACGACTCGCCGAACGACGGCAGCGCAAGCAGCCAGACGTTGCGGCTCTCGTCGCGGGTGCGGAACGGCCGCTTGCCGAACGTGTGGCAGATCGAGTTGATCGAGAAGGTCACGTGCTGGAAGAGGAAGATGCGAACGAGCCCGCCCCAGACCAGCGCCTGGAGCCCGGCCTGCCACGTCCCGAACGCCGCGTAGCCGATCAGGAAGGGCAGCCCGACGGTGAGCGCGACCCAGAGCAGGTACAGCCGGTCGATCCAGCGCACCATCGTGTCGTCGTACAGATCCTTTCCGTACTCGCGCCCACGCTCCAGCCCCTTCGTCGAGAAGAGCCAGCCGACGTGGGAGTGCCAGAGGCCCCTGGCGCGTTCCCGGAGACCGCGACCGCGGCCGGCGTGCGGGGAGTGCGGGTCGCCCGGCAGGTCGGAGAGCGCGTGATGTTTGCGGTGGTCGGTCACCCACTGCGTCAGCGGTCCCTGCATCGCCATCGAGCCGAGGATCGCAAGCGCCGCCTTGACGGACGCTCCCGTCTCGAAGCTCTTGTGTGAGAAGTACCGGTGCCAGCCGACGGTGATCCCGAGT
Source organism: uncultured Actinomycetes bacterium (assembly GCA_963803325.1). GTDB lineage: Bacteria > Actinomycetota > Thermoleophilia > Gaiellales > Gaiellaceae > DATBLE01. The sequence continues at coordinate 119,663 of CAWDLU010000003.1, forward strand.
CCGCACGGGACGTAGAAGACCGCCAGTACGACCAGGTCGACCCAGTTCACGCCCCGGTTCCAGAGGAGGACGGTGCCGGCGACGAGCCCGACCGGCGGGACGATCACCGCGACGAGACCCGCCACGCGGCTCCAGAAGCTCGTCCGCTCACGGACCGTGCGGATGCGGATCGAGGCGGCCGTCTGCTCCATCGGGAACAAGTGTACGTAGACAACCGGCATTCGACCCCGTACGAATACCGGTTCAGATGCGCATCGCCGTGATCGGGACCGGGATCGCCGGGCTGGGCGCCGCCTACGCGCTGTCGCGGGCGCACGCGGTCGAGCTGTTCGAGCGTGAGGACCGGCCGGGCGGCCACACGAACACGATCCTTCACGACGGGCTCGCGCTCGACACCGGGTTCATCGTCCACAACGAGGCGAACTACCCACACCTCAACCGCCTCTTCCGTGAGCTCGGAATCCGCACGCAGGAGTCGGACATGTCGTTCTCGGTGTCCTGCGCGCACCACGGGATCGAGTACGCCGGCCGGCGGCCGTTCGGCCGGGCGCCGTTGCGGCTGATTCGGGAGATCGCACGCTTCCTGCGCGAGGCGCGCGGCACGATCGCCGCCGCGCGCGAGCAGACCGTCGGGTCATATGTCTCCACGCACGGCTACTCGGCCCACTTCCGCGACCACTTCCTCGTGCCACTGACCGCGTCGCTGTGGTCGAGCGGCACGGGCGCGGCACTCGACTTTCCCGCCGGCTACGCGCTCGACTTCCTCGACACGCACGGCATGCTCGGCTTCCGGCGGAAGCCGTGGCGGACGGTCGCCGGCGGCAGCCGCACCTACGTCGAAGCGCTCCTCGAGCGGTCGCGGGCGACACTGCACCTGGGGCTGGCGGTGCGCTCGGTGGTGCGGCGAGACGATGTCGAGGTGCGGACCGAGGACGGCGCGGCATACCGCTTCGACGCGGTCGTGCTCGCCGTCCACGGCGACCAGGCGCTACCCCTCCTGGCCGATCCGAGCGACGACGAGCGGCGCGTGCTCTCGGCATTCCGCTCGACCACGAACGAGACGGTGCTGCACACCGATGAGCGCGTGCTCCCGCGCCGGGGGGCGCGTGCGTCCTGGAACTACCGGCTCGCCGACTGCAGCTCCGTGAACGGCCATCCGACGATCACCTACTACCTGAACAAGCTTCAGGCGCTCGACAGCGACGAGCACTACTGCGTGACGCTGAACCGCACAGCCGAGATCGACGAGTCGCGCGTGATCAGGCGGATCGCCTACGAGCATCCTGTCTACACCTTCGAGTCGCTACGGGCCCAGGCCGAGCTGCCGGCGCTGAACCGCGGGCGCACGGCGTTCGCCGGCGCCTGGCAGGGCGTCGGCTTCCACGAGGACGGGCTCGCCTCCGGCCTGCGCGCCGCCGCATCGCTCGGGGTGGAGTGGTGAGGTCGGGGCTCTACACCGGCACGGTGATGCACGCACGGACGACGCCGGCCGAGAACGTCTTCAGCTACAGCGTCTGCTTCTTCGTCCTCGACCTCGACGAGCTGCCCGCCCTCGACCGTCAGCTGCGCCTGTTCGGCTGGAACCGCCCGAACGTGGTCACGCTCCGAGACCGCGACCACCTCGACGTTCGCGCCTACCTCGCCGAGCACGGCGTCGAGGCCGACCGGATCCTGCTGCTGACCAACCTGCGCGTGCTCGGCTACGTCTTCAACCCGGTCAGCTTCCATTACTGCTATCGCGGCGGCGAGCTCGCCTGCATCGTCGCCGAGGTCAGCAACACGTTCGGCGAGCGGCTGCCCTACCTGCTCTCACCGGACAATGCAGTGTCAGACACTGCCGTTCGGTTTTCGTATTCGCATGACAAGCAACTGCACGTGTCGCCGTTCTTCTCGCTCGATCAGGGGTACCGCTGGTGGTTCACGCAACCCGGCGACGACGTGCACGTGCGGGTCGATCTCTCCGAGAACGGCGGACGCCCGTTCCACGCGACGCTGCACGGACGCAGGCAGGAGCTGACGAACGCATCGCTTGCCCGGGCGCTCGTCCGCTATCCGCTGATGCCGCAGCGGGTGATCTCGCTGATCCACCTCCAGGCCGCCCGGCTCTGGCTGAAGCGTGTCCCGTTCTTCCACAAGCCGCCGTTCGTCCCCGGTGTGGGATCGGTGCGGGAACTTTGAGCGAGACGCTGCGGAGTGTCCCGGCCGCGCCGGGGGCTGGGGCCCGGCTGGCCGAGCGGCTCGTCCTTCGGCTCGCTGAGCGGGTGGTCGGCGGGACGATCGAGCTGCGCATGCCGGACGGCACCGAGCACCGCTTCGGCGCCGGGCGTCCGGTGCGAGTCGAGGTGTCGAGCCGTGATCTGTTCCGGCGCCTGCTCTGGCGGCCCCGCCTCGGGCTGGGCGAGTCGTACGCCGCCGGAGACTGGCGGGCCGACGACCTCCCCCTTCTCTTCGAGATCCTGATCGCGAGCATCGAGCACTGGCGGGAAGAGTCACTGCTGACGCGGCTCGAGCGCTTCCGGCCACATGTCCCCCCGCGCCAGGGTCTCCACCGTGCACGCCGCAACATCGGCTACCACTACGACCTGGGCAACGACCTCTACCGGCTCTTCCTGGACGAGTCGCTCACCTACTCCTGCGCGATCTGGGCGGACGGCGACTCGCTCGAGCAGGCGCAGGAGCGGAAGCGGCGGCGTGTGTGCGAGCGCCTGGGGCTGGGTCCGGGCGACCACTTGCTCGAGATCGGCTGCGGCTGGGGGAGCCTCGCCCTGACCGCTGCCGGCAAGTACGGCGCCAGGGTGACCGGGCTGACGATCTCCGAGCAGCAGGCTGCGCTCGCGCGCGAGCGGGTGGCGGCGGCCGGGCTCGACGATCGCGTCGAGATTCTCCTACGGGACTACCGGACGCTCGACGGCGGCGAGTTCACGCGCATCGCCTCGATCGAGATGCTCGAGGCGATCGGGCACGCGCAGTACCCGGTCTTCTTCGCGGCCTGCGACCGGCTGCTCGCGCCGGGCGGGCGGGTCTGTCTCCAGACGATCGCGATCCCGGACGAACGCTACGAGCACTACCGCCGCCACGACGACTGGATGCGCCGGTACATCTTCCCCGGCTCCCTCCTGCCGTCGGTGGCGGCGCTGGGCGGCGCGATGGCGAAGGCGTCCTCGCTCCGGCAGGCGGGGCTCGAGGACATCGGGCTGCACTACGCGCCGACGCTCCAGGCCTGGCGGCGTCGTTTCCTCGCGCGGCTCGAGGAGGTGCGGCTGCTCGGCTACGACGAACGCTTCGTGCGGACCTGGGAGTTCTACCTCGCCTACTGCGAATCCGCCTTCCGCACGGGCGCGCTCCGCGACGTCCAGCTCCTGCTGGCGCGACCGCTCGAAGGCAAGTAACACAGTGTTACAAGCTCGGAACCGCTCTTCGCACGCCGCTTCCCGAGCACGTAACACGGTGTTACGAGGGGTTCGAGGGGGCGCCGGGCGGTGAGAATCTGGATCACCGGCGCGTCGACCGGGATCGGCGCCGCGACCGCGCGCGAGCTCGCCCGGCGCGGGCACACGCTCTTCCTCACCGCCCGCTCGGCCGACAGGCTCGCCGAGCTGCCCGGCGAGGCCCACCCCGGCGATGTCACCGACCGCGAGGCGATGCATGGGATTGCGCAGGAGATCGCTCCCCTCGACGTCGCGCTGCTGAACGCGGGCACGTACGTTCCGGTCGACCCGCGGTCGTTCGAGGCCGACGTGTTCCGGCAGCACCTCGACGTGAACGTGATGGGCGCCGTCCACTGCATCGAGGCTGTGCTGCCCGCAATGCTCGAGCTTCGCTCGGGACGGATTGCGGTCGTCGCCAGCGTCACCGGCTTCGCGGCCCTGCCTCGTGCGGCCGCTTACGGGGCGTCGAAGGCGTTTCTGATCTCGATGTGCGACTCGCTGCGGGCCGATCTCGCCGGCACCGGGGTGGACGTCACCACGATCAACCCCGGTTACGTGCGCACGCCGCTGACCGCGCAGAACGAGTTCGAGATGCCGTTCCTGATCGAGCCCGAGGAGATGGCGCGGGCGATCGCCGACGGGCTCGAGGCGGGTCGGCCGGAGATCTCGTTCCCGCGGAGGATGGCGCTCGTGATGAAGTTGCTCGGCGCGCTGCCGGGGGCGGTTTCGAGGCGCTACACGGCGCAGCTGTCCAAGCGCCTCCGGGCGGAGTGATCTGCCCCTTCCAGACATGTCCGGTGCCAGGCACCGGACATGGCGACTCCGGACCTGGCGGATCGGGGCGATGATTCTCCACCGGACGATCGGCAACGGTCTGATCCGGCCGCTGATCCGTCGTGCGCTGCTCGAGCAGCCGCGGTGACCCAGTGTCTGACACCGATGGTGTCAGACACTGCAGTTCACACTCCCCGCCCCAGCGCCTGGCCGAGCGCCACCGCCGCGATTCCCGCCGTCGCGCTGAGCGCGACGTTCGCGGCGGCCAGGCCCCAGTGGCCGAACTCGGTCAGCTCGTAGCTTTCCGCTCCGAAGGTGGAGAATGTCGTATACGCCCCGAGGAAGCCGACAATCAGCCCGCGCGAGACCCACGAGGGGGCACCGAGGTTGTCGACCACCAGGGCGACCAGCAGTCCACTCGCAAAGCAGCCCGAGACGTTGATCGTCAGCGTCGCCCACGGAAAGAGCGAATCCACCCTGTGCTCGATCGCGGCGTCGAGCCCGTAGCGGGCGAGCGAGCCGAGACCGCCCCCGAAGACGACGGCGAGAACGGCGAGCATGACGGCTCCTTTCAGTTCGCAGGAGCCATCAGCCGAGCCGGCGGTTCAGGGCGAGCTCCATCGCCCGGGTCCGGTCGAACCCTACCGTTACGTGCCGAATTCCCGGCGCCGCTCCAGGTCGCGCTCGGGGTCGACGAGATGCCCGTCGCGCTCGACGTAGCCGTCTTTCGCCCCGACCACGAGCACGACGAGGTCGTCGTCGCCTGCGTTCGAGAACTTGCGCGGCGTCGTCGACTCGACGTGGACGAGGCTGCCGGGCCCGAGCTCGCGGGTCTCGCCCTCGACCTCAAAGCGCGCCGTCCCGCTGTGGACGAAGTACAGCTCGTCCTGGGTGTCGTGGTAGTGGAGGAAGCCCTCGTACCCGGGTGGCATCACCAGCGCGTTGACGCCGAAGGCGGTCACGCCGAGCGCCTTCCGTACCTTCCTGAAGCCGTGTCCGTCTCCGAGCTCGTCCAGCGAGCTGATTGCGTAGGTCATCTCCCTCACCTCCCTTTCCGGCTGGCATCATGCCTCGGAGTGACCTACCGCAAGGTGATGATGCGGCCGTTCCGCACCGAGGACGAGGGGCTGCTGTTCGGAGTTGCGAAGCTGGCGTTCGCGGATCAGGACGACGATCGCACGCTCGCCACGCTCGAGCGCGGCACCGTGTTCGTCGCCGAGCTCGGCGGGGAGCCGGCGGGCTACGTCGCCGTCGACGAGTCCGAGCGCGCTCTCCGAATCGAGCAGCTGTGCGTGCACCCCGCACACGAAGCCGAGGGAGTCGGCGGCCAGCTGCTCGACTGGGCGGAGGGCTATGCGATCTCCGCAGGCGCCGCCTGTCTCGAAGTCGTGGTCGAGGCGGGAAACGATCGCGCCGCGGCGTTCTACCACGGCCGCGGCTTCGTCTCCTCCGGCTCCGATCTCTTCGAGCTCGTTCTGCCTCGGGTCCCCGACTGAACCGGTCGCGGCGCGCAACACAGCCTTAACGCAGGCGCCAACTCGGCTCAATACGACCTGGCTATAAGAGAGAGCGATGAAGCGGAGTCGCATCCTCGCCGGCGCCGCCGGGCTCGTCCTCGCAGCTACACTCGGCGCGGGGCTCGCACTCGGCGGCGCCGCCCTCCTCGGTGATCTCGGGAAGAAGACGACGACGATCCGCGAGGTTCAGGGCTCAGCCACCGCCCAGCCCGCGTCGAGCACGGCAACCCATCCGAACACCGGGCTGTCGATCAACGACATCTACCGGCGGGCGGCGCCCGGCGTCGTCCAGGTCACCTCGACGACCGTCGTCTCGATTCCGGCCGACCCGTTCTTCGGCAATCCGTTCCAGCCGCAGCAAGAGCGCCAGCAGTCGCTCGGCTCGGGCTTCGTCGTCGACAAGGCGGGCCACATCGTCACCAACTTCCACGTCGTCGACGGCGCGAAGCAGATCAACGTCAGCTTCTCGAACGGCGCCAGCCTGAAGGCGACCGTTGTCGGCACCGACCCGTCGAGCGACCTGGCCGTGCTGAAGATCGACGCGAGCTCACGTGCCCTGACGCCGCTCCCGCTCGGCAACTCGGATTCGGTCAAGGTCGGCGATCAGGTGGTTGCGATCGGCAACCCGTTCGGCCTCGATCGTACGGTCACCTCCGGAATCATCAGCGCGATCCAGCGCGCGATCACGGCGCCGAACGGCTACACGATCGACCACGTGATCCAGACCGACGCCTCGATCAACCACGGCAACTCGGGCGGACCCCTGCTGAACGGCCGCGGCGAGGTGGTCGGGGTCAACTCGCAGATCGAGACCGGCAGCTCGGGCACGAGCGGCAACGTCGGAATCGGGTTCGCCGTGCCCTCGAACACGGTCAAGACGGTGATCGCGCAGCTGATTCGCGAGGGCCACATCGACCGGGCTTTCATCGGGATCAGCGCTGTTCCGATCACGCGCGACCTCGCCCGCGTCTTCCGGTTGCCGGTCAAGCAGGGCCTGCTCGTCCAGAGCGTGCAGCCGGGCAGCGGCGCCGCCAAGGCGGGCCTGAAGGCGGGGACGACTCCGGTTGTGCTCGCCGGCGAGAGCTACAACCTCGGCGGCGACATCATCGTCGCGGCCGGCGGTACTCCGATCGTCAGCCTCGACAAGCTCCGCGACGTGGTTGCCGCGAAGAAGCCGGGAGACAAGCTCTCACTCGGCATCTACCGCGGCGGCAAGAAGACGAATCTCGATATCAAGCTCGGGCGGCAGCCGGCGTCTCCATCCGGATAGCCGCCCTCCAGACCCCCTCGACCCCGGGGGGTAGGAGCCGCCGCGGCCGCCCCTCTCAGGCGCGACGCGGCGGACAGGTCGAAGGCCCCCGATCGCCTGCCCGGGGGCCTTCGCGTTTTTCTAGCCTACGGGCGTGGCATCCGAGGCCCCGGGGACCGGCCGTCTGCTGCTCGCCGACGAGGAGCTCGTCGAGGAGGCGGAGCTGTGGCGCGAGGACACCGGCGCCGACCACACGGGTTGGTTCTGCGTCGCCACCGCGCCGTTCGCGTGCCCGGCCGCGGGCTGTGACTTCGTCGCGGAGTTCATGACCGCCGCACACCTGATCCTTGTCTGGCAGGAGCGGGACGACCCGAACCTGCTCCGCCACGCCGCGCGCGCAAAGGAGGTCGGGCGGAACCCCCGCGTGATCGCCTACGAGCAGTCGTTCGGCCCGAGCGCTTCGTACTACGCGTGGGAAGCAGCGGGGCGGCCGGTGCACGGCGTGCGCCGCACGTCGTGAGGCGAGCGACGATTGGGCACCGGTTCGGCCGCGCCCCCGCCGGCACGCTCGGGATCGAGGAAGAGGTGATGCTGGTCGGCGCGGCGACGTTCCGCACGGCACCCGCGTTCTCGCGGGTCGTGGGCGAGTCGCACGTGGGGCTGAAGGCCGAGCTCTTCGAATGCCTCGTCGAGCTCGTCACTCCGGTCGTCGCCGGAGCCGGGGAGGCGCTCGCCGAGCTCCGGCGCCTACGGCTGGAGGCGGCGAACCTCGCCGAGCCAAACGGGATCGTTCTCCACGCCGCCGGCTCGCACGCGCTCGCGCGCGGGGCAGGGCAGCCGATCGTCCCCGCGGAGCGCTACCAGCGGATGGCCGCCGATCTCGGCCCGCGGATCTACCGCCAGCTCGTCTGCGGCCTCCACGTCCACGTCTCGGTCCCCGACCCGGACACGTGCCTGGCCGCGTTCGAGGCGGTCGTGCCGTGGCTGCCGGTGCTGCTCGCCCTGTCCGCCAACTCCCCCTTCATCGAAGGGGAGAGCACCGGCCGCCGCTCGGAGCGTGCCAGTCGCCTGCTCGAGATGCCGACCGGCGGCACACCGCCTTTGCTCTCGAGCTGGGAGGACTGGGCTGCGGCGAGCCGCGGGGACAACACCCGCCGACACTGGGACGCCTGGCCGAGGCCGGAGTACGGAACGCTGGAGGTGCGCGCGCTGGACATGCAGACCGATGTCCGGCGCTCCGCCGGCTTCGCCGCGATCGTGCAGGCGCTCGTCGCCCGCACACCCCTGAGCCCGGAGCCGTACGATCGCTCGCTCTACGAGCGCCGCCGTGCCGAAGCCGGCGTCTCCCCACCCGACCGGGGCGAGGTCGAGGAGCTGGCCGCGCACGTCGAGCCGGCGCTCGCGGGCGAGGCGCGCGAACTGGCCGACCTGGTCCTCGGCGGGCGCCCGGAGGCCGAGCGTCAACTCGAGGTGGCTGCCGCCGACGGGATCGCCGCGGTACCAGGGGACGTCGTCGCGCGGACGCTAGATTGCAGCTGATGACCGTCCGGACGGAGACGATCCAGGTCAGCGGGGTGCGCTGCGAGCGCTGTGTCCACCGGCTCGCGGCCGCGCTGGACGGGCACGAGGGCCTCGAGTCCGCTTCCGCAAACCTGCTCGGGCAGGTCACGCTCTCCTGGGACGAGGAGCGAACCGACCGCGAAGCGATTCTCGCCGGGCTCGCCAGGTCCGGTTTCCGCGAGCTCGAGTCGGTCTGACCTGCGGGAATATCCCTGCTCCTGGCGTCGTTGGAGCCTCCCGAAGGACGCTGCTAGGGTGGCCCGATGAGCGAGGTGACGCCCACCGAGCCGAAGCGCCTGGCGGCCGAGGCACGCGACCGCGTGCGGTTCGAGGAGGAAGCGCTGGAACTCGCCGATCAGGTTTACCGGGTGGCGAGGAGACTCGTCTCCAACCGCGAGGAGGCGGAAGACCTCGTGCAGGAGACCTACGCGCGTGCCTTTCGCAGCTGGCGGTCGTACACGTCGGGCACGAACCTGCGCGCCTGGCTGCTTCGGATCCTGACCAACCTGAACATCGACCGTGGCCGGAGAAAGCAGCGCACCCCGGAGATGCAGCCGCTCGAGGAAGGGGATTACTTCCTCTACAACAAGCTCGAGGAGTCGTCGCGCGAGCCGGTCTCCGATCAGGACGCGGTCGTCGAGCGTCTGTCCCAGGACGACGTCGTGTCGGCGCTCTCGACCGTCCCGCACGACTTCCGCGATGTCGTCGTGCTCGTCGACATCGGCGACTTCACGTATCAGGACGCGGCGCAGATCCTCGACATTCCGATCGGCACGGTGATGTCTCGCCTCCATCGCGGCCGCCGGGTGCTCAAGAGCGCGCTCGCCGAGCAGGCGGTCGGGAGCAGCTGATGTCGGTCGAGCAGGATCTCTGCGACCGCTGCGAGGAGATGATGCAGCCGTTCCTCGACCGAGTCCTCGACGAGGTCGAGCGGGCCGAGGCGGAAGAGCATCTCGAGGCCTGCGGCTACTGCCGCAAGCGCTACCGATTCGAGGAGAGCCTGCGCGTGTTCGTCCGGCGCGCCTGCTCCGAGGCGATGCCGCCGGAGCTCAAGCTGAAGCTGTCCTCGCTCCGCACGCCCCTCTGATCTAGCCCAACCGCTCGGGGAGGTCCTCGGCCCGGTCGACGTCTCCCGGCGCGCCCAGGTCGTCGCAGGCTACGAGCACGGGCTCGAGCGCCCGGGCGCCTTCGTCGGGAACGAGGTCCCACACGGCGCGGTCGAGCACAACCGGATGGCCGCGCACGCCCGAGTACGAGGAGGCGACGACCTGGCCCGCCCCCTCTCGCCACGCGGCGACGACGCGGTCGACGGCGGCGGCGGATAGATTCGGCCCGTCGGCGAGGATGACGACGGCCGCCGCCGTACGGCGGTCGAGGGCGCGCAGTCCACAGCGCAGCGACGCGCCCGGTCCGAGCTCCCATTGCGGGCAGAAGACGACGCGAGCGTCCGTGTCGAGGTCGTACGCCCCGGTGACGACGACCGTCTCGCCGACCTGAGTGCTTTCGGCCAGCCGCCCGAGCACGCGGCCGACGATCAGCTGCTGCTTGGGGGCGCCGAACCGGGTTGCCGCGCCGGCCGCGAGCACGACGGCTCCGGCGACCGCCCCCTCACCGGCTGCGGCGATCACCTCGAAGCGATGCGCTGCCGCTCGACGGGCACTACCGGCAGCCGTTCAGCGAGCGCCAGAGGCGCATCACCTGGATCACGTAGTTGAGCGACTCGTTGTTCGGCGCCCCTCCCGCCTTGACCACGGCTGTCGGGCCGGCGTTGTACGCCGCGAGCATCAGCTCCGTGGACTGGAACCGGTCGAGCAGAAGCTTCAGATACCGGGCGCCCGCGATGATGTTCTTCTCCGGAGTCGAGACCTCGAGCTTCAGCTCCTTCGCCGTCGAAGGGAGGATCTGGAAGATCCCGTGCGCTCCGGCGGGCGAGCGCGCGTCCGGCCGGAACTCGGACTCTACCCGCGCGACCGCCGCGAGCAGCGCGAGGCCCAGGTGCGTCTGCCTGTCGGCCTCCTCGAACGCAGGGCGGTAGTCGGCGGGGATCGGGCAGCGGCCGTACACGGCCTTCGGCGCCTGCGGCCCGGCGACTTGCGACTTGCCCGCCGTTGCCTTACCGACGAAGCCGGCAACCACTCCTGAAGCAATCGTGACAGAAAGCAGGACTACGATCCGAAGCCGCATCGGAAACCCGGACTCTACCCTGGACGGCGGCTGCCTTTCACGACTGCCGGGCCCGTTCGAGTGACGGTGTTCGAGGGATCGAGGCGCCGCTTCGGCAGGCCGATTGCACTGGCGTCGAGCCGAACGTCGGCCCGCCGACCAGGAGGTAGGTCCTGCCGTCCCGCTTCACAGCCGCGCTCGCGGCGCTGCTCGCTTCGGCCGCAGCCTGCACGACCGTCTCGAACGCCGGCGCGGGCAGCCAGTGCGGTCCGGCCGGCTATGCCTATGCCGGCCTCCAACCGGCGAGCGCCGGCCACGGGATCTCCGCCGGACTCACCTCGCTGGCGACGCCGTCGGTCGAGAGCGGCCACGTCGCCGGCTGGGTCGGCGTCGGCGGTCCCGGCCAGGGACCCGGCGGAACGGACGAGTGGATCCAGGTGGGGCTGAACAGCGTGCCCGGGCGGGGGAACAAGCTCTATTTCGAGGTGATGCGCCCGGGCGGCCACCAACGTTACGGCGAGTCGACGACCGGCGTCGCCAACCGGCGCGTGCTCCGGGTTGCCGTCCTCGAAACCTCGGGTCACTCCGGGGTGTGGCGCATCTGGGTGAACGGCCGCCCGCTCACCGGCGCGATCTCGCTCCCGGGCAGTCACGGCCGGCTCTTGCCGATGGCGATGGGGGAGAGCTGGGACGGTGGGCACCCCGCCTGCAACCGGTACCGGTACCGCTTCGAGGATGTCTCGATCGCAGGTGCGCCCGGAGGTTCGTGGCACGCCGCATCGGACGTGACCGTGCTCCAGGACCCCGGCTACCGCGTCGTCCGCCGAGCGCATGACTCCTTCGACGCTTCGGCGACCCGCCCCCTGCCGGCTACGCCTCTGCCCCGCACGACGTTCGGATAGTCGCTACACGCTCGGCGTGACGGCCAGGATGTCGGCCAGGTGGATCAGGCGGAAGGTCTGCCGGACGGCGGGCATCCGGTCGGCTTCGTCCTCGATCTCGGGAAATGCCCGCCACAGGTCGCGGGCGCAGAGCAGGAGCTCCTTGATGCGCGCGAGCTCGTCGCCCTCGTAGCCGTTTCGCTCCTCGCAGGCGTTCAGGGCGAGCCCGAGCACGCCGACCGTGTCCGGCTGGCGCGTCCACAGGAGCGGTGTCGCCATCGACAGGTACTGGTGGATGCGCGCGAGCACCATCGGCTGCGTGAACGTGTCGCTGCCCTTGGCGGGCGTCGTCGCCAGCGGCGGCTCCCCGTCGGCGATCCGGTCGGCGTTGCCGGTGAGCATTGCGCGCAGCTGCTCGTCGTCGAGCCCGGCCACGCGGGCGGTTCGCAGCGCGATCAGAAGCGAGGCGGGCTGCTGACCGTACGGGTAGTCGGACGCGTACAGCACCTGTTCCGGCGAGACCTGGCGGTAGAAGTCGAGCAGGTCGATCGGGCTCCAGGCCGACGTATCGAAGAAGACGCCCGGCTTGCCGGCGAAGACGCGCATCAGCGCACCGAGGTCGGCGATCCCCGCGTGCGCGATGATCAGCTGCGCGTCCGGGTAGGCGGCGACGAGCCGTGCGAGATCGTCGGCGATCGGCGGCAGTCCGCGGCCGCCGTGGATGAGGATCGGCACGCGTCGCTCCGCTGCGAGCGCGAACACCGGCGCGAGCCGCGCGTCGTCGAGGAGGAACCGCTGGGCGCGGGGGTGCAGCTTGATCCCGCGTGCGCCGCGGTCGAGGCAGCGTTCGGCTTCGGCGATCGGGTCCTCGCCCAGGTCGAGCCGCACGAATGGGACCAGGCGCCCCTGGGAGCGCTCGGCATGCGCCAGCGTGCGGTCGTTCGGAGCGCGGAAGCCGGGGTGGCGGTCCGGCTCGTCCATGCAGAACATGAACGCGCGCGAGATCGAGTAGGCGTCCATCGCCCGCAGCAACTCGTCGAAGTCGCCGACCATCCCGTCGATGTCGTGGCCGAGATGGAGGTGGGCGTCGAAGATCGCGGCGCCGGCCGGCAGCTCGCGGCGCAGCTCCTCGTCCCACTCGGCGACGAGCTCCTGTGCCCGCTGTAGCGCTTCGTCCACGCCTGGAATCTATCGGTGCGCCAGAACCCCAGAGGCAGTGTCTGACACCGAAGGTGTCAGACACTCGGGTTCGGCCACGCCTGGATCTATCGGTGCGCCAGAACCCTAGAGGCAGTGTCTGACACCGAAGGTGTCAGACACTCGGGTTCGGCCACGCCTGGATCTATCGGTGCGCCAGAACCCTAGAGGCAGTGTCTGACACCGAAGGTGTCAGACACTCGGGTTCGGCCACGCCTGGATCTATCGGTGCGCCAGAACCCCAGAGGCAGTGTCTGACACCGAAGGTGTCAGACACTCGGGTTCGGCCACGCCTGGATCTATCGGTGCGCCAGAACCCCAGAGGCAGTGTCTGACACCGAAGGTGTCAGACACTCGGGTTCGGCCACGCCTGGAATCTATCGGTGCGCCAGAACCCCAGAGGCAGTGTCTGACACCGAAGGTGTCAGACACTCGGGTTCGGCACCGATTACGATGCTCGGGCTGTGCCCGACGTCCTGATCTACGCCGATACCGGCCGCTCCCCCGAGATGCGCCACGAAGTGCCGATCGGGATCCCCGATCCGTTTCTGTACGTCGAGCACGGCGGTGCACGGCACGTCATCCTCACCTCGTTCGAGATCGACCGGATCAACGCGATCCCGGGCGGGCCGAAGCCGCATCCGTACGAGGACTTCGGGTTCGACGCGCTGCTCGCACAGGGTCTCCCCCGCGACCAGGTCTACCTCGCGCTGGTCGTCAACGCGTGCACGGCGCTCGGTGTCGAAGACGCGGTCGTTCCGTCGAGCTTTCCGCTCGCCTTCGCCGATCGGCTCCGCGCGGAGGGGATCGGCCTGGCAGTCGATCACGACGTGTTCGAGCGGCGCCGCCGGGTGAAGAGCGAGGTCGAGCTCGCGGGGATCAGGCGCGCGCAGCGCGCGGCCGAGGCGGGGATGGACGAGGCGCGCGACCTCCTGCGCCGCGCCGAGGCGAACGGTGCCGGTCTGTCCGTGGACGGTGCGCCGCTCACCTGCGAGCGGATCAAGCATGCGATCCACCAGGTGTTCACGGCCAACGGCATGGTCGCCGACGAGTTCATCGTCGCACACGGCTCGCAGAGCGCGGTCGGCCACGACATGGGCTCCGGCCAGATCGCGGCAGGCGAGCCGATCATCATCGACCTCTGGCCGAAGGACATCGAGACGGCGTGCTATGCGGACATGACCCGCACCTACGTCGTCGGCGAGCCCTCCGCGGAGATCGCCGAGTACCACCGGCTCTGCAAGGAGGCGCTCGACCGCTCGCTGGCGGCGATCCGGGCGGGCGTGGCCGGGCGGGGCGTCTTCGAGCTCGTCTGCGAGCTCTTTCACGAGGCGGGCCAGCCGACGTCGCTCTCGAAAGAGCCCGGGAAGGTGCTCGAGGACGGCTTCTACCACGGTCTCGGCCACGGCGTCGGCCTCGAGGTGCACGAGGCGCCGACGCTCGGTCGTGCACCTGGTGAGCTGGTCGCGGGCGACGTGGTCACGGTCGAGCCCGGTCTCTACCGGCACGGCACCGGCGGAGTGCGGCTCGAGGATCTGGTGCTCGTCACCGAGAGCGGCGCCGAGAACCTGACCGAGTATCGGTACGAGCTCGCCCCGTGACCGTAGGCTCGACGGAGGTCACCCAGGAGCGGAGGTGCCGGCTTTGCCGGTGCCGGAGCGGGGCTTGAGCGACATCGCGATCGAGACGCTGCTCGACGAGGAGCGGCGCTACCCCCCGCCGCCCGAGTTCGCCGCGCAGGCAAACGCGCAACCGGACATCTACGACCTGTCGTTCGAGGAGCTCTGGGAGCGGGAAGGGCGCGACCGGGTCACCTGGTTCGAGCCGTTCACGGGCCTGTACGAATGGGAGCTGCCCTACGCGAAGTGGTATCTGGGTGGGAAGTTGAACGTCGCCTACAACTGCCTCGACCGCCACGTCGAGGCCGGGCGCGGCGAGCAGGTCGCCTACCACTGGGAGGGCGAGCCTGACGGCGACCGCCGCGACCTGACGTTTGCCGATCTCCTCCGGGAGACGACGAAGCTCGCGAACGCGCTGAAGGCGCTCGGTGTCCGGAAGGGAACGCCGGTGGGGATCTACATGGGGATGGTCCCCGAGACCGCGATCGCGATGCTGGCGTGCGCCCGGATCGGCGCGCCGCACACGGTCGTCTTCGGCGGGTTCTCGGCAGACTCGCTCAGCGGCCGGCTGCACGACATGGAGTGCGAGCTGCTCATCACCCAGGACGAGGCCTGGCGCCGCGGCCAGACGGTTCCGCTGAAGCGGACGGCCGACGACGCGCTGGTCGACGCGCCGTCGGTGAAGACGGTCGTCGTGCTCCGCCGGACCGGCGGCGAGGTTCCGATGCGGGAAGGTCGAGACGTCTGGTGGCACGAGGTCGCGACCGACGAGTCTGACTGTCCGTGCGAGCCGATGGACTCCGAGGATCTCCTCTACCTGCTCTACACGAGCGGGACGACCGCCAAGCCGAAGGGGATCGTCCACACAACCGGCGGCTACCTCGTCGGCGCCGCCGCCACGCACCGCTACATCTTCGACGTCAAGCCGGAGTCGGACGTCTACTGGTGCGCGGCCGACGTCGGCTGGGTGACCGGGCACACGTACATCGTCTACGGGCCGCTCTGCAACGGAACGACCGGGGTGATGTACGAGGGCGTGCCGGACTTTCCGGGCAAGGACCGCTGGTGGTCGATCATCGAGCGCTACGGCGTCACGATCCTCTACACGGCGCCGACCGCGATCCGGGCGCACATGAAGTGGGGGGACGAGCATGCGGCGCACCACGATCTCTCCTCGCTGCGTTTGATCGGCACGGTCGGCGAGCCGATCAACCCGGAGGCGTGGATGTGGTACCGGGAGCACGTCGGCGGCGACCGGACGCCCGTTGTCGACACGTGGTGGCAGACCGAGACGGGGATGGCGATGATCACGCCGCTGCCGGGGGTGACGACGGTGAAGCCCGGATCGGCGACGAAGCCGTTTCCCGGGATCGACGCGGCCGTGTACGACGAGCAGGGCAACGAGGTCGGGCCGGGCGGGGGCGGCTACCTCGTCCTGCGCCGGCCGTGGCCGGCGATGCTGCGCGGGATCCACAACGATCACGAGCGCTACGTCGAGACGTACTGGTCGCGCTTCCCCGGTGTCTACTTCGCGGGTGACGGGGCGCGGATCGACCGCGAGGGGGACTTCTGGCTGCTCGGCCGCGTCGACGACGTGATGAACGTGTCGGGTCACCGGATCTCGACGATCGAGGTCGAGAGCGCGCTGGTCGACCATCCTGCAGTCGCGGAAGCTGCGGTGTGCGGGCGGGCGGATGCCTTGACCGGCCAGGCGATCGTCGCCTACGTGACGTTGCGCGGGGGTGCGGAGGGTTCGGTCGAGATGCTCGAGGAGCTGCGGGACCACGTCGCCAAGGTGATCGGCCCGATCGCAAAGCCGGCCAACCTCGTCTTCACTCCCGAGCTGCCGAAGACGCGGAGCGGCAAGATCATGCGGCGGCTGCTGCGCGACGTGGCCGAGAACCGGCCGCTCGGCGACACGACGACGCTCGCCGACCCTGCTGTCGTGGAGGAGATCAAGATGCGCGCTGACGCCGACGCCGGCGACGAGTGAGCTCCGAGGAGCGGCGCCGCGGCGACGAGGATTTCGCGACGCTTTAGGAGCAGTGTCTGACACCTTCGGTGTCAGACACTGGTGTCAGAGACCGGGTCAGACCCGTAGCGATTGAAGGCCCAGGGCCAGTCCTCGGGTCGTTCGCAGAGGCCTCCTTGACCGGGTTCTCGTACACATACGCGCAGCTGTTTCCGAGACCCTCCTCACTGTCGATCACGCGCGCCGAGAACCGTTCCGCAAAGACCGACCCGAAGCGGGAGTGGCGCTTGTTGAAGCCACGTCCATACGTGCCGTTGAGCCACTGCATCGCCTGCGAGAGCGCCTCGCGGCTCGACCCGGCCACGAAGTGATAGTGGGTCGTCAAGACGGCTGCGGCCAGGATCTCGAACTCGAACCGCGACTCGCACATACCGAGAAGCCGCATGAACGCCCAGCGGTCGTCGTCCTCCGGAAACGGCGGAATGCCGTCCACCCCGCGCGCAAAGACGTGGAAATACCCATCGGGCAGCGACTTCCGGAGAACGCGGGCCAAGCGGCGAGGGTAGCGCCGGCCACGTAGACCCCGGCCCGCTGTGGACGATTCGTGGCGCTTTCGACCCAGCGTCAGACACTGGGTCGGGGCGAGGTGCCGAGACTAGCCGAGCAGCTTCTCGAACCGCTCGGCGTCGTCGAACGGGCCGATCACGGCCAGGCGGAGCGCGCGATCGACGATCAGCTCCTGCGCGACGCGCTGAACGTCCGCCGCCGTCACCGCCTCGATGCCCGAGAGCACTTCCTCGGGCTCCGTGGCATGGCCCTCGAGCACCTCGCGCCGCAGCCCGAACATGATCAGCCCGTGCGGGCTCTCGATCTGAAGCACGAAGCGGCCCTTCGCGAAGCTCTTTGCCTTGTGCAGCTCGACGTCCGGGACGGAGTCGGCCGCGATCTTCTTCAGCTCTGCGGCGATCGTGCCGACCGCGTCGTCGATCCGCTCGATGTCGACCCCCGCCTGCGCGTACAGCGAGCCCGCATCGGTGTAGGAGTGATTGGTCGCGAACACGTAGTACGCGAGGCCCCGCCGCTCGCGCACCTCGGTGAAGAGACGTGACGACATCCCACCGCCGAGCACGGTGGAGAGCACCATCAGTACGTACCGGTCGGGATCGACGATCGGCCGGCTCCGGACACCGAGACAGATGTGCGCCTGGTCGGATTGCTTCGTATGCACCTTCACCCGCGACCCGTTCGACGACTCCGGCGCCGGTAGCGGCGACCCGGTCGGCCCGTCCTCGAGATCGCCGAGCAGCTCCTCGATCCGATCGCCCAGGCCGTCGCCGACCCGTCCACCGATGCCGACGACCATGCGCGACGGCTTGTACCAGTGCCCGACGTAGTCGAGAAAGGTGCCGCGCGTCGCCCCCTGGACCGTCTCCTTCCTCCCGATGATGTCCCAGCCGAGCGGGTGGTCGCCGTAGACGAGCTCCTCGTAGACGCCGTCGACGAAGTCCCGCGGCGTATCGAAGTACATGTTCATCTCCTCGACGATCACGCCCTTCTCGCGATCGATCTCCTCGCCGTCGAACTTCGAGTTCCGGAGCATGTCCACGATTACGTCGAGCGCGACGTCGCGGTGCTCGGCCGCGCACTTGACGTAGTACCCGGTGTACTCCTTGCCTGTGAACGCGTTGAACTCACCGCCGATCGCGTCCACCTCGCCGGCGATGTCGCGTGCGGTCGGACGCCGCTCCGTCCCCTTGAAGAACATGTGCTCGGCGAAGTGCGCGATGCCGCTCGACTCCCGGGTCTCGTATCGCGACCCCGCGGCGAGCATCACGAAACACGACACCGATTGAGCCTGCGGCATCGGCGCGGTGACCACGCGCAACCCGTTGGAGAGCGTCTGACGCTCGAACACTGCCATCCCGCGATCCTAGCTGTGCCTTTCCGGCTACAGCCGCTCGAAGGTGAGCACCGTCGTCCCGAGCAGGCCGGAGGGGGCGATCTCGAGGAGACAGGGCCGCTCCGGCGAGTGCGCGGCAACCGGCACCGTCCCGTGCCAGACCTCGCCCGAGCTGGGCGACGGGAAGGAGAGGCGCCTGACGAGACGGCCGTCGAGCAGCAGGTCGACGTTCTCCGGTTCCTTGATCAGGAACGTCAGCCGGAACCTGCCCCTGGTGCAGTCGAAGGCGTTGACCTTGGCCCGCTCAGTCGGAAAGATGTCGCCGTTTCCCTGCGTGCCGGTCGTCCAGGTCGAGATGCGAAGCGGCGGAGCGATCCGCCAGAGCGCGAGGCCCCCCTGCCGCAGGTTCTGCTGGGCGATCTGCGTCACCGGCTGTCCGACCAGCGAGAACTTCGTCGAGACGACGGCGTACCCGGGAGCACTCAGCCGGCCGACCGGAAGGGTCAGTGTTCCCCTGGGGCTGACGACGACCCGTCTCTGCGGGAGAGGCCCGGGCACCTCGACGTCGCCGACGACGTAGACCTGACGGATCCGGCGGTTCCAGAAGAGCGTCTCCCAGACGCCGTTCCAGTCCGGGTCTCCGTCGTAGACATACGCGACCGAGCTCCCGGTCGCGTGGTCGACCCAGCTCGGATCCGCGCCGAGGAACATTGCCTGTTGCCTGCGCGCCTGGTCGGCGACGTAGCGGCTCGAGGCGACGGATGCGGCGGCGAGCGCGGCGAGCAGCAGGATGGGCACGACCTGCAGCGCCCGCCGGGGGAGGAGCGCGAAGGCGACGGCCGCGACCCCCACGGCCGCGGAGTAGACGGCGACGAGCGTCCCCGGCGAGCTCGCCTGAAGCAAGTTGTAGAACGGGATCAGCGTCATCGCGTCGTGGGTCCCGAACACGTTCACGTAGCGCTTCACCGGAAGAACGAGCAGCACCGCGGCCGCCGCCAGCGCCACCGCCGCCCGCTCCACGTAGCTTCCGAGGTGACCGCGCTCAAGCCAGGTGACGAGGCCGATGAAGAGCACGGGCCCGAGGGTGATCAGATTCCGCTCGACGATCCGATCGGAGTATCGCGAGGCGAAGACGCCGACCTCGACCGTGAACCAAGCGGTCACCGAGGCGGCCACGGCAAGGTACGCGCGCAGCCGGGGATCGGGCTCGCCCCGCCGCAACGCCCGGACGAGCATCAACGCGACCGCGCAGGCCGGAAAGAGGCCGCAGAGCACCAGCACGGAGGCGAGGTGGTAGACGACGAACTTGGCTGCGCCGCCGAAGCTGTACGACGTGCTCGCGACGACGTCGTACCCCCCGAGCGCCCCCGACCCCGACGCGAGTCGCCACCCGAGCCAAGCGCCGAGGAGCGCGGTCAGCCCGATCGCGGCGGGGGCCAGCCTGCGCAGATCCCGCCACGAGCGCGTCACCGCGGCGTCCAGGAGAGCCGCCGTCGCGAACGCGGGCAGCAGCACGATCGCCTGGAGCCGTGTCGCCGACGCTGCTGCGATCGCGGCCACGAGCAGGACGTGGGTTCGGCGGCTCGGCCGGGCGATCGCCTCGGCGGAGGTCCACGCGGCGAGCACGAGCAGCGGATAGAAGAGCACCTCGGTCATCACGAAACCCGCGTACGTGAGGCCCGGCGCGGCAACGGTCAATGCCGCTGCGACCATCGCCGAGCGCCGCGAGACCAGCGAGCGCCCCCAGAGGTAGACGGGTACCGCAGCCAGCGACATCGCCAGCGCCTGCAGGCCGCGCAGGAGGTCGTAGCCGGTTCCGAGGTCGAAGAGGCTCAGCGGCAGCCCTGCGAACACCGGTGTAAGGAAGCTGTAGAAGGGCGTGGGCCCGCCGAGGATGTCCAGCGACCCGTTCTCGTAGAGCCCCCGGCCGAGCAGCCCGTACACCATCTCGTCCGGGGCGATCCACGGAACCGGAACCTCCAGCGCCGCCCACGCGCGCAGCCCGGCGGAGACGAGGACCAGCGCGATCAACGCACCCCATTCCTGCCGTCGCGTCACTCCAGTCGGGCGAGCTCGTCGAGGAGCCGGTCGACCTCCTCGCCCGTGTTGTAGTGGACGAAGCCGACGCGGACCGCGCCGCCGCCGTCCTCCAGGCCGAGGCGCTTCATCACTTCGAGGGCGTAGTAGTTGCCGTGCCACGCTGCGAAGCCGCGTTCGCCGAGCCTCGCAGCCGCTTCGGCGGCCGGGATGCCCTCGACCGAAAACGCGAACGTCGGTACCCGCCCTTCCATGGTCGGCAGCCCGTGCAGCCTGATCGTCTCCGGGAGGCCGGTGAGAAACCGCGCGCCGAGCTCGCGCTCCCAGGCGACGATGTCGGTCCAGCCGAGCGACTCGATGTACTCGACCGCCGCCAGGAAGCCCGCGAGTAGCTCGAAGGGCGGCGTCCCCGTCTCGAAGCGACTCCCGAGCGGCTTGCTCGGCGCCGGTCTGACCTTGTACGGTCGCCACCCCTCGGCAAGCTCCCCCCTCACGTACGCCAGACCGAGGTGCGGCCCGAAGAACTTGTACGGGGAGCAGATCAGCACGTCGACGCCGAACCCTGCGATGTCGATCGGCCCGTGCGGCGCGTAGTGCACCGCGTCCGCCCAGGCGAGCGCGCCGACCGAGTGCGCCAGCTCGACGATCCGCGTCACGTCGGTCAGCGTTCCGACCGCGTTCGAGGCCAGCGGGAACGCGACGACCCTGGTCTTGCCGGAGAGCTTCCGCTCCAGGTCGTCGAGATCGAGCGTCGTGTCCTCGTGGATGTCCACGAAGCGGACGATCAGGTCGCGATCGTGGGCGAGCTCGAGCCAGGGCGAGACGTTGGCGTCGTGGTCGAGCCTGGTGACCAGGATCTCGTCGCCCGGCCGGAACTCCCGTCCCGCGGTTCGCGACAGCGAGAAGCTCAGCGTGGTCATGTTCGGTCCGAAGACGACCTCGTCGGGGGCGCAGCCGAGGAACCGGCCCGCGGTGGCGCGCGAGCGCTCGATGAGCGCCTCGGTGCGGCGGCTCGTCTCGTAGGGGCCGCTCGTGTTCGCGTTCGACTCGCGCAGGTAGGAGGCGATTGCGTCGATCGCCTCGTCCGGGACCTGTGTCCCGCCGGGCCCGTCGAAGAAGACCAGCTCGCGCCGGAGCGCGGTGAAGCGCGCGCGGGCGGCGGTGACGTCGAGCGTCATGGCGTGGCCTTCGCGAGTAAGGCACGTCCCAGGCACCTCGTCCCGCCGAGCACGAGGAGCTTCATTTCACATTCCAGCTGTATACGGGCTTCGCAGTCAGCGAGGCACCGACGAAACAGTCCCGCTCCGCCTTGGCGAGCAGCGCGGGCAGGTCGTCCGGTGCCGGCATCAGCTCGACGTCGAGCCGGCAGGAGATCTCGACGAAGGCGAAGCGGCCGTCCTCCTCACGCCTGGTCACGGTTCCTGAAGCGGCGCCTGAGGCGGCGACCTCGATCCCCGCCCGCCGGGCGTGGTAGCGGAGGCTGGTCAGCGAGCAGCTGACGAGACCGGCCAGGACGAGGTGCTCGGGCGCCCAGCTCTCCGGCGGAAGAAGCGACTCGCCGTGTGCTTCCGCCCGCCCGTTCCGTGCGACGGACGCCTCGAACTCGAACACCCGCGCGCGTGGCTCGGCCATGGGGCAGAACCTACAGGCTCCGTCCGGTTCCGAAGCTACGTTCAGGACGGTGTCGAGGCTTAGGCCCCTGAGCGAGTCCGAGTGCTACGCCCGTCTGTACGGCGACCGCGAATCGGCCGTCGCGGTGATCCGAGAAGCCCAGCCCGATCGCCCGAGCGGGGGCCTGCTCGGGGAGCAGCTGAGGCAGCTCTTCGACGAGGGCTTCGACCCGGTGGACGATCTCCCGGAGGTCGAGGCGGCCTGAGAGCAGGTTCGTACGGCGCTGCCGGCGCCGTGCCAGATGTCCTCGCCGCCGGTCTCGACGCGGTCTTCTGCGGGATCAACCCCGGACGGGTGTCGGCTGCCGCGGCAGCCCACTTCGCCAATCCGCGCAACGACTTCTGGCGGCTGCTGCACGAGGCCGGCTTCACGCCGCGCCGGCTACGGCCGGACGAGCAGTTCGAGGCACTCCGCCACGGGATCGGAGTCACGAACGCGGCGTCGCGGACGACGCCGGGATCGAGCGACCTGCGCAGCGCCGACTTCGCCGGCGCGGCAGCGCGGTTGGAGCGAATCGCGGTGGAGTTGCGTCCCCGCGCGATCGGCTTCGTCGGCAAGGAGGCATACCGGGGTGCCTTCCGCGAGCGGCCCGAGCACGGTCTTCAGGAGCGCCGGCTCGGCGAGACGCTGCTCTTCGTCCTCCCGTCGACGTCGCCGGCGAATGCGGCGGTGCCCTACGCCGAGCGCCTCCGCTGGTTCCGCGAGCTCCGGAAAGCAGTGTCTGACACCAAGGGTGTCAGACACTGAAGGTCCGCTCTAGCCGCGCCAGCGATTCGTGATCGGCGTTCGCCGGTCGCGCCCGAAAGCCTTCGGGCGCAGCTTCACCCCCGGCGGCGCCTGCCGCCGCTTGTACTCGGCGCGGTCGATCATCGCCAGCGCCCGATCGACGAGCTCGGCTGGGAACCCGTCCGCCACGAGCTCCTCGCGCGAGCGGTCGAGCTCCACGTACGCCTCCAGCACCCGGTCGAGCTCCGGGTACGGCGGCAGCGAGTCGGCGTCGAGCTGGCCGGCGCGCAGCTCGGCGCTCGGCGCCCGGTCGACGATCGAGGCCGGGATCAGCTCGCGGCCCGCGCGCTCGTTCAGGTACCTCGACAAGCGGAAGACATCGGTCTTGAACACGTCCTTGAGCAGGGCGAAGCCGCCGGCCATGTCCCCGTACAGCGTGGCGTAGCCGACCGACAGCTCCGACTTGTTCCCGGTGGCGACGACGAGCCAGCCGAACTTGTTCGAGAGTGCCATTAGCAGCACACCGCGGGCCCGCGCCTGGAGATTCTCCTCGGTCAGGTTGCGTTCGAGCTTTCCGAAGCTCGGCGCGAGCGCCGTCTCCAACGCGGTCACCACCGGCTCGATCCCAATCTCCCGGAAGTCGACCCCCAGGCTCTCCGCCAGCCGCCGGGCATCGCCGCGCGTCGCCTCCGAGGAGAAACGCGACGGCATCGACACACCGTGGACGCGCTCGGCCCCGAGCGCCTCGACGGCGAGGGCGGCCGTGAGCGCGGAGTCGATCCCGCCGGAGAGCCCGACCACGACCTCGCGGAAGCCGTTCTTGCCCACGTAGTCGTGCAACCCGAGCTCGAGCGCGAGCCGCATCTGCTCGAGGTCGTCGACCAACGGCGAGACCGAGCCTTGAAACACCGTGTTACTTGGCTCGAACCCCGGTTCTGCGCGGGCGTTCAGGCCTTGTAACACGGTGTTACTTGGCAGCTCGACGGTTGTGACCGCCGGGGCGTCGTCGGGCCCGCGAGGGTTGGTCTCCCGCTGTCTCACTGTTGCGGCCGGGTCGAGGTCGACGACAAGCAGCGCCTCCGCGAACCCCGGTGCGCGGGCCAGCACTTTGCCTTCGCTGTCGAGCACGACCGAGTGGCCGTCGAAGACGAGCTCGTCCTGGCCGCCGACCGCGTTCACGAGCGCAACGAACGTGGACGTGTCGCGGGCACGCCGCGCGAAGATCTCCTCGCGCTCCCGGTCCTTGCCCACATGGAACGGCGAGGCGGACACGTTGAGGAGGAGTCGCGCCCCGGCGCCGGCCAGGTCCGCCGCCGGTTCGGGCCGCCACATGTCCTCGCAGACCGTGACCCCGACGAGTACCTTGCCGAGCCGGAGCAGCACGAGGCCATTCCCGGCGGCGAAGTACCGCTTCTCGTCGAAGACGCCGTAGTTGGGCAAGAGCCTCTTGCGGTAGACGGCCTTCACGTCCCCCTCCGCGCAGACCGCGCACGCATTGAAGAGATCGCCGTCGAAGTGGGGCGTGCCGACGAGCGCGACGATCCCCGTCGCCGCGGCCGCGATCTGCGCCAGCGACCGCTCGGCTGCTCGGATGAAGCCCGGCCGCAGCAGCAGGTCCTCGGGCGGATAGCCGGTGACCGCGAGCTCGGGAAAGAGGACGAGCTCTGCCCCGGCCGCCTGCGCCTCGTCGAGGCGCGACAGGATCAGCGCGCGGTTCCCGTCCAGGTCGCCGACGACCGTGTTGATCTGGGCAAGCGCCAGTCTCATTGGTTTACGACTCTCAGTCGAAAACTGTATCAGCGGAGTGCGGCCGAGATCCCCCCGAGCGAGTCGGGGTTCTCGACCGAGGACATGTCTCCCGGATCCTGACCGAGCGCCGTCGCCTTGACCGCCCGCCTGACGATCTTCGCGCTTCGCGTCTTCGGGAGGGCGGGGACGAACACCACCCGCGCGGGCGCGAACGCCTTCCCCAACTCGCCGGCGACGAGCGCCCGCACCTCGTCCTCGCCGGCCGTCGCCCCGGGCGCGAGCACGCAGAAGACCCACGCAACCTCGCCCTTGACCTCGTGCGGTACGCCGATCGCCGCCGCCTCCGACACGGCCGGATGGGCGACCGCGGCCGACTCGATCTCCGCCGGCCCGATCCGCTTGCCGGCGATGTTCAGCGTGTCGTCCGAGCGACCGTGCAGGAACCAGTAGCCGTCCTCGTCCACCGTCGCCCAGTCGCCGTGCGTCCAGATCCCCGGAAAGCGCCGCCAGTAGGCCTCGATGTAGCGCTCGGGATCGTCCCAGAAACCGCGGGTCATCCCGGGGAACGGCCGCCGGCAGACGAGCTCGCCGACCTCGCCGGTCCCGACGATCGAGCGTCCCTCGGGATCGAGGACGTCCATCGCCATTCCGAGCGCGGGCCCGCCGACCGAGCACTCCTTGATCGGCTCGGCGACCGTGCACGAGAGGAAGCAGGCGCCGACCTCGGTTCCGCCGGAGCAGTTCACGATCGGCACCCGCCCGCCGCCGACGTGCTCGGACAGCCACCGGTACGGATCCGGGTTCCACGGCTCACCCGTGGTGACGATCGTCCGCAGAGACGAGAGGTCGGCGGCCGGATCTCCGTGCGGTATCAGCGCCCGGATCAGCGTCGGCGAGCAGCCGAGCATCGACGCGCGCTCCTCCTCGATCAGCCGCCAGAGCCGGTCGGCTGGCCAGTCGGGAGCGCCCTCGGCAAACACGATCGTTGCGCCCAGCGCCCCGCAGCCGACCACGGTCCACGGCCCCATGATCCAGCCCATGTCGGTGGCGAAGTGGACGACATCGCCGGCGTGGACGTCGGCCTGGTAGCACGCCTCCCGCGCGATCGAGACGAGGAAGCCGCCCTGCACGTGCAGCACGCCCTTCGGCCGGCCGGTCGTGCCGGACGTGTACGTCAGCAGGTAGGGATGCTCGGATTCGACCGCGAGCGGCTCGAGCGTGCCCGGGCAGCCTGCGACCTCGTCGTCCCAGGGCGCGACGACCACGTGCTCGAGCGCCGGTGCCTGGCGCCCGGCCTCGTCGAGGATCGCGAGCATGGGCACCCGGCGGCCGCGGCGCAGCGACGATTGCGCCGTGATCGCAACCCTTGCTCCGGAGTCCTGAAGCCGTTGCGCGACCGCCGGCGCGGCGAACCCGGAGAAGACCGGGACTTGAATCGCGCCGATGTGCGCGCACGCGTGCGAGGCGATCGCCACCTCCGGCGACATCGGCAGGTAGATCGCGACCCGGTCGCCGGGCTCGACCCCAAGCTGAACGAGCCGCTCGGCGAGTCGCGTCACCTGGTCCGAGAGCTCCGCGAACGTCAGCTCGCGCCGCATGCCGTCCTCGCCGCGAAACACGGCGGCGACCCGGTCGCTGCGGTGACGGTGGACGCAGTTCCAGGCGATGTTCAGCTTCCCGCCGGCGAACCAGGTCGCCCATTCCGGGCCGCGAGAGAGGTCGACGACCTGCTCCCATGGCTCGAAGAACTCGAGCCCCATGTCCTCGACCGCCGCCGGCCAGAACCATTCGGGGTCGTCGATCGAGCGCGCGACGAGGTCGCTGTAGCGCTCGAACCCGTGGCGGCGCATCAGGCGCACGACGTTTGCCCGCGCGAGCCTCTGCTCGTCCGGTATCCAGATGGCGTCCACGCTGCAGGACCCTAGGGCACAACTGCTAACTTAGTACCCACTAACTATGCGCTCCCGGATTCTCGCCAGCTTCCTCGACGACGAGCACCGCAAGTGGTGGACGCTCGGGGCGGTCACGTTCGGCCTGTTCATGATCATGCTCGACAACACGATCGTGAACGTGGCGCTGCCCTCGATTCAGCGCGACCTGCACATCAGAAACGTGTCCCAGCTCGAGTGGGTCGTCACCGGCTACGCGCTGACCTTCGCCGTGCTGATGCTCACGGGCGGCAAGCTCGCCGACCGCTACGGACGCCGCCTGATCTTCATTCTCGGCCTGGCCGTCTTCGCCGCCTCGTCGCTCGCCTGCGGGCTTGCTCCGAACGCGGGCTTTCTGATCGGCGCGCGGATCGTCCAGGGAGTCGGCTCGGCGATGATGAACCCGTCGACCCTCTCGATCATCTCGGCCACCTTCCCACCCAGGCAGCGCGGGGTGGCGATCGGGATCTGGGCCGGAGTCTCCGCGCTCGCGCTCGCGATCGGCCCGCTCCTCGGCGGGATCATCACCGAGCACATCAACTGGAACTGGATCTTCTTCATCAACGTGCCGGTCGGCGTGCTCGGCATCGTCGTCGCACGCGTCGTGATCCGCGAGTCGAAGGACACGTCCGAGGAACAGCGGCTCGACCTCCCCGGCCTGCTCAGCTCCGGGGTCGGCCTGTTTGCGCTCATCTACGCGCTGATCGAGGCGAACAACAAGGGCTGGACGTCGACCGAGATCCTCGCGCTCTTCGGCGTCGCGGCGGTCGCCCTGACGGTCTTCGTGCTGCTCGAGCGCCATCAGCGTCTCCCGATGCTCGACCTGTCGCTGTTCCGCAACTCCACGTTCGCGGGGGCGAATGCCGTGATGCTGCTCGTTGCGCTCGCGATGTTCGGCGTCTTCTTCTTCATCTCGCTCTACATGCAGAACGTGCTCGGCTACTCGGCAACGAAGGCCGGCGCCACGTTCCTGCCGATGACGGTGCTGATCGTGCTGGTCGCACCGATTGCGGGGCGGATCACCGACCGGGTCGGCTCTCGCTGGCTCGTCGGCGTCGGGATGACCCTCGTCGGCTGCTCGCTCCTCCTGTTCGCACGACTCGAGGTCGACTCAGGCTTCTGGAACGTCCTGCCGGCGATGCTGGTCGGCGGTACGGGCATGGCAATGTCGATGAGCCCGACGACGGCGACCGCAATGGCGTCCGTGCCGGTCGACAAGGCCGGCGTCGGCTCGGCGGTGCTGAACAGCATGCGGCAGGTCGGCGGCTCGCTCGGGATCGCCGTGCTCGGCGCGATCATGACCTCCTACGTCAAGGTCGGCCCGCGCGACCCCCGATCGCCGGCTCAGTTCGTTCACGGCCTTCACCACGCGCTCCTCGTCTCGGCGGCGATCGCGTTCGGAGCGGCCGTGGTCGGAGTCTCGATGATCCGGAAGCCGGCGCACGTGTCCGAGCCGCTGCCCGAGCCGGGATGAAAGAGCGGCTGTCCGCGAGCGAACGGCGGGCCGACGTTCTCGACACGGCCACCGCCGTCTTCTCCCGGTGCAGCTACCGGGGCGCGACGACGGCGGAGATCGCCCGCGAGGCGGGCGTGACCGAGCCGATCCTCTACCGGCACTTCGCGTCGAAGCAGGCGCTCTATCTGGCCTGCATCGACGGCGCGTGGGCGCGTGTCCGGGAGGCGTGGGAGCAGGCGGTCGCGGTCGAGGAGGACCCGGAGGCCTGGATGACCGCGCTGGCGAGCGCCTTCTTCGAGTTCGAGGAGCAGCGATCGGTGGTTGCGAGCCTCTGGCTCCAGGCCCTGACCGAGTCGGAGGACGAGCTCGAGGTGCGAGCGTTCCTCCGACGTCATCTGCGAGAGGTGCACGCGTTCGTCACGGGCGTGGTCGTCCGCTGCCAGTCCGCGGGAGCGATACCCGCCGACCGCGATGCGCAAGCCGAAGCGTGGATCTTCATCGCGGTCGGGCTGCTGACCGCGGCAGCCAGTCGTCTCGGCGGCCTGCCGAACGACGGCCTCGAGCGCATTCGCGCCTCGCGCAGCCGCTGGTTGACGGCGAGTTAGCCCCTGAAAGGTGGTTGACGGCGAGTTAGCCCCTGAAAGGCGAGAGCCCCGGCTGCGGCTCCCGGGGCTCTCTCTGATCAGACTGCTCGCTTCCCGCCTGTTCGATCTCTGCGGCGGCGGTAGCGAAGTGACAGGACTATACGAACCATGTCCGAATTTGTCAAGTAGTCGGATGAAGTGAAATACGCTATCCTCACTTCACCGACTCGACGCCGATGGACAAGACGACTCCAGAGACAGCTCCGGACCGGGCCACAGGCGCGGATGGAGCGCTCGTCGGGATCGCCACCCAGCTGGGCGAGCGTCTGCGCGCCCTTCGCATCGGCGCAGGCCTGACCCAGAGCGAGCTGGCTGCCGGACGCTTCTCGAAGGAGTACCTCAGCCAGATCGAGCGAGGCAAGACGCGGCCGACGGCGGAGACGCTCGCGTGGCTCGCCGCCCGCCTGGAGGTCGATCCGAGCTACCTGGACAGTGGAGTCAGCGCCGCCGAGCGCGGCCGTGTCGAGGCGGCGCTCGCGCGCGCCGAGGCCCTCGCCGAGGGGCACCGCCACGCCGAGGCGCTGCACGAGTTTGCCTCGCTCGGCGAGCCGGTCCGCATGACCGGTGCACCAGATCTGGAGCTGCGCCTGCTGCTCGGAGAGTCCTGGGCGCGCATCCAGGACGGCGGGATCCAGGAAGCCCTTCAGCTTCTCGTCCGCGCCCGCGAGCTGGCGGATCGGCCGACCTTCTCCGACGTCGACCGGGCCTCGGTGCTGTTTCGGCTGGGGGTGTGCCGCTACAAGCTCTCGAGCATCTCGACCGCGATCGACCTTCTCAGCGCGGCGATCGAGCTCACCGATCGGTCGAGCCTCCCGTCAGACCTGCTGCGCGCCGACATTCTCGGCTGGCGCTCCCGCTGCTACCGCCGCCAGCGCGACTGGCAGGCCGCTCGAGAGGACATCGAGCGGGCGCTCGAGCTCGCCGACTCGACGAAAGATCGGCGCTCGGCGGCGCAGGCCTACTTCCAGGCATCGCTCGTCGCCGAGCGCGAAGGCCACTGGCTGCTCGCCCGCAACTACGCCGAGCGCGCCCGCGGCTTCTACGAGGAGCTCGAGGACCGGGCGATCACCGGCCGTCTGCTGAACAACCTCGGCGGCCTGAACTTCACGCTCGGCAACCCAGAGAAGGCGGTCGAGCTCCTCGGGAATTCCTTCGACATCGCCCTGGAGGTCGGCGACGAGCCCGAAGCAGGGCTCGCACTGTGCTCGCTGGCGCAGGTGCATCTCGACGTGGGCGATCCCGACGCCGCGGAGCGCGAGGCACGGAAGGCGCTCGAGCTCTTCGACGGCCGTGCCGACTACCTCCAGGGGATCGGCACGGCTCAGCTCGCCCTGGGCCGGGCGCTGATCGAGCTGAATCGCTTGAACGAGGCTGAAGAAACCCTTGCAATTGCCGATAAAAGCTTCGAGCAGTTGTCGTCGGTAAGCCACCGGGCTGCGGCCTGGGTCGCACAGGGCGATCTCGCCAAGAAGCGCGGATCGGACCGTGAAGCGGCCCGTCAGTACCGGCGGGCTGCCGAGGCGCTGCAGGACTTCCGCTTCTAAGCGAAAGGAGACATAGCCGTGCTGGTCAAGGCCTATTCGGATGGTCATTAGTCGATGTCCCGTCGCGGCGGGCCGCGACTAGACTCGATGCGTGGTTCGGCTGCGCATCTTCCTCCTCGCCGCCGTGGTGCTCGGCACCTCGGCGTGCGGGGGAGATGGCAGTAGCCGAACGGGCGCGAAGGACGACGGCTCGCTCTCCGGTCTGCTCGACCGGCCCGGCCCGGAGGTCGCTCTGGTTCAGGGCACCTCCGACTATGCGGTCGGGCCGGTTCGAGTGGCATTCCTGGTGATCGACTCTGCCGCGAAGTCGGTCGAGCGGCCCCGCGCTCGGGTTTGGGTGGCGAAGTCGCTCGACTCCAGCCCGCTGGTGGCGACCGAGGCGATGCTCGAGCCGATCGGCGTCCCCGGAACCTCGGAGGCCGCCGGCGGGGAGGTGACGCGGATCTACGTCGCGCGGTTTCGGCTTTCCAGGCCCGGCACGTATTCGATCGTCGCCGAGCCGGAGGGCGCAGAGATCCAGGGGTTCGGCACTCTCGAGGTCGCCAGGCGGCCGTCCGCGCCCGCTGTGGGCGACCCCGCCATCGCCTCGCACACGCCGACTCTCGCGAGCGCTCGCGGCGACGTCGCTTCGCTGACGACGGCGAGTCCGCCCGATCGTACGCTCCTGCGCTACTCGGTTGCCGACTCGCTCGATGGGCACGTGCCGTTCGTCGTCGTCTTCGCGACGCCCAAGTTCTGCAGCTCACGAACGTGCGGGCCGGTCGTCGACGTCGCGGCCGCGGTTCAGCGGCGCTTTGCCGCTCGCGTGCGGTTCATCCATGTCGAGATCTACCAGGACAACGACCCGGCCCAGGGAACCAACCGCTGGGTGAAGGAGTGGCATCTGCCGACCGAGCCGTTCGTCTTCCTGGTCGGGCGCGACGGGCGCATCAAAGGCCGGTTCGAGGGCTCGGTGTCGGTCGCGGAGCTGTCGGCGGCGGTCCGAGCCGACCTGCTCTAGTGTCAGACACTGCGTACGATCCGGCGATAGCGGTGAAGCTGACCGAGCTCGTCACCTCCGGCGGCTGCGCCGCCAAGTACTCGGCGACGAGGCTCCAGGAGCTGCTCACCGGCCTCGTTCCGGCCGAGGCCGAGAACCTGCTGATCGGGCTGTCGCCTGCGGACGACGCCGCCGTCTACCGGCTCGACGACGACACCGCGCTCGTCTTCACGCTCGACTTCTTTCCGCCGCTCGTCGACGACCCGAGCGACTTCGGGACGATCGCCGCGACGAACGCGCTCAACGACGTCTTCGCGATGGGCGGCCGTCCCCTGCTCGCGCTGTCGATCGCGGAGTTCCCGGAGGAGCTCCCGATCGAGGCGGTCGGTGCGATCCTCGGCGCCGCCGGCGAGCAGGTCCGCGCCGCCGGAGCGATCCTTGCCGGCGGCCATACGATTCGCGACCGGGAGCCCAAGTACGGGCTCGCCGTCGTCGGAACCGTTCATCCCGACGGGATCTGGCCGAAGTCGGGCGCGCGGCCGGGCGACGTTCTCTACCTGACGAAGCCGCTGGGGACGGGGCTCGTCCTCCACGGCGCGCAGCGCGGCCTGGCCGGTGACGGCGACGTCGCTGCCGCGGTCGGATGGATGACCACGCTCAACCGCGACTGGGCGGACGTCCTGCGGGCGTTCCGGCCGAACGCCGTCACCGACGTCACCGGTTTCGGGCTGCTCGGGCACTCATACGAGATGGCAGACCGGTCGGGTGTGCGCCTGGAGCTCGATTCGGCGACGTGGCCCGCGCTCGACGCCGCACTCGATGTCGCGCGCACCGGCGAGAAGACGGGAGGCGATGCCCGAAACCGTGAGTTCGCCGGCGCCCACGTCTCCGCGGCCGGAGTGACGGAGGAGCTGCTCACGCTCGGGTACGACCCGCAAACCGCGGGTGGGCTGCTCGTCTCGCTCCCAGCCGACCGCGGCCCGGCGCTCGAGGGCGAGCTTGCCGCCCGGGGCCTCTTCGTCCGCCGGGTCGGCCGGGTGGCGGCCGGCGACGGCATCGTCCTCACGTAGCCCGGTCTACACTCGGCGTCGTGCACGTCGAGACCTCGCGCCTCTCGCGGCTGCGCGCCTTCGAGCTTTCCGCTGACCGCTTCCGGCAGCTTGCCTCGCTCGCGATCCTCGCACTCTGGACGATCGTCTCGACCGGCGCCGTCGTCCGCCTGACCAGCTCGGGGCTCGGCTGCGAGCACTGGCCCGGCTGCGAGCCCGGCCGGCCGTTCCCGGAGAAGGACTACCACGCGTACATCGAGTTCGGAAACCGTCTGGTCGGCGGCGTGACGATTGCGCTCACCCTTGCCCTTGCAGTCGGAGCGGGGTTGACGCGTGGGCTTCCGCGGTGGACGCGCCGGCTCGCCGTCGTCACCTTCGCCGGCACGCTCGCCCAGGCTCCGCTCGGCGCGATCACCGTCTACGCGCACCTTCACCCGGCGCTCGTGATCCCTCACCTGCTGCTCTCGATCGCGGTGCTCGGAGCGGCGATCGTCGTCGGGCTGGAGGCGTTCGCGCTCGGCCGCGGCCACGGCGAACCGATCGCCCGGGAGGCTCGCCTCGCCGGAATCGGGATTGCCGTCGCCTGCTTCGTGCTCGTCGTCAGCGGGACGATCGCGACCGCGGCCGGGCCGCACTCGGGCGGCGAGAACGTGCACCGGCTCTGGTCGCTGCGGCCGGCGCTGCTCGTCCACGGCGCGGCCGTCGCCCTCCTCGGCTGCAGCCTGATGTTCCTGATCGGCTATCTCTTCGCCCGGCGCGCCCTGCTCGGAGGGTACCTCGCCGCTGCCTCGGGGCTCGCGGCGCTCGTGATCGTGCAGATGGCGCTCGGCGATGCGCAGTACCGGACGCATCTCCCGTGGTGGCTCGTGCTCGTCCACGTCGCCGTCGCCGCGACCGTCTGGTCGTGGACGGTCGCGCTCGTCGCGTCGATGTGGCGGCCGCCTGCCGCCTCGGCGAACCGTTCAGCGTAGACTGGGCTGGGTGGCGGAGCTTCACGTTGCACGCCGCCCGAAGCTCGAGCGGCCCGTTCTGATCGCGGCCTTCCGTGGGTGGAACGACGGAGGCCAGGGGGCCTCGCTTGCTGCCGGGTATCTCGCCAAGGCCTGGGATGCTCGCCGCTTCGCGGAGATCGATCCCGAGGGGTTCTACGATTTTCAGGCGACGCGGCCGCACGTCAAGCTGGAGGAAGGATTCACCCGCAGGATCGACTGGCCCGAGACGGTCTTCTACCATGCTCGGCCCGACGGTCTCGCCCGCGATGTGGTGCTGCTGATGGGCATCGAGCCGAATCTTCGCTGGCGCACGTTCGCCGCCCTGATCGTCGACTTCGCGCGCGAGCTCGGCGTCGAGCTGGTGGTGACGCTCGGCGCGCTCCTGGCCGACGTGCCGCACACGCGCCCGGCCCCCGTGACCGGCAGCGCGACCGATCCGGGGCTGGTCGAGCAGCTGGGGCTTCAGGCCTCCCGCTACGAGGGCCCGACCGGGATCGTCGGCGTCGTCCACGACGCGTGCAAGCGGGCGGGGATCGCTTCGGCGAGCCTCTGGGCCGCTGTTCCTCACTACGTCTCGCTGGCGCCCAGCCCCAGGGCTGCTGGGGCGCTGTGCGGGCGGCTCGGGGGGCTGCTCGGCGCCGAGATCGACACCGCCGAGCTCGACGAGGCGGCCGATGCGTACGTGCGGCAGGTCAGCGAGGCGATCTCGGCCGACGAGGAGACGGCCGCCTATGTCGAGGAGCTCGAGCGGCGCGTGGACGAGCTGGACGAGAGCGAGATCCCCTCAGGCGAGTCGTTGGCCGCGGAGCTGTCGCGGTTCCTGCGGGAGCGGGAAGAGGACGACGACGGACCGGGGCCGTCCTCCGAGCACTGAGCGCTAGCCGAAGGTGAAAGCGTAGGCCGACACGTGCGGGCTGAAGCGCAGCTCGAGGAGCCCCTCGCCCGCCTGCGACCGGTCGACGAGCGTATACAGGCGGTCCTGGGTGACGCGGACGGTGCGCTCGGGCTTGCCGTCGACGAGCACCTGCACCGTTCCCTTGCCGCCGAGGACGAGGTAGACCTTGGCGGCGAGGAAGCGCAGGCGAAGGCGCGCGTCGTCGACTGCGACGATCCGCTGCGGGTCGAGCTGCAGCCGCCCCGCATATGCGAGCTCGTTCGGGCCGAGACTCGGCGGAAACGAGTAGTCGCCGAGGCCAGGGCGAAGCGGCGAGCCGGCGTACCGCGCGATTCGCTCGGCGCCGAGATACGACTCGGGCGTGAGCGGGCCGGACGGCGTCAGGTCGCGTAGTGCCGCCGACGACGGCGCGCCCGGCCGGTCGCCGAGCAACAGGCGGATGTTCTGCTCGGTGACATCGTAGTCTCCCTCGCCGAAGTGGGCGTAACGCACATGGCCGCGGCGGTCGATCAGGTACTTGGCCGGCCAGTACTGGTTTCCCCAGGCGGACCAGGTGCCGAAGGCGTTGTCGAGCGCGACCGGGTAGCGGACCCCGAGGCGCTTGACCGCGGAGCGGACGTTCGACGGCACCGACTCGAACGCGAACTCCGGCGAGTGGACGCCGACGATCACGAGGCCGTCCTTCCGGTAGGTCCGGTCCCACGCCTCGACGTGGGGAAGCGTGCGCAGGCAGTTGATGCAGGAGTACGTCCAGAAGTCGATCAGAACGACCTTGCCGCGCAGCCCCGCGAGCGTCAGCGGCCGGCTGTTCACCCACTCGTCGATCCCGGCGAAGTCGGGAGCCGGACCGAAGTCCTCGAGGCCGCCCACCGCCGCCGTTTGCGCCGCGGGTGTCCGCTCGGTGACGTTCTTCGTCCGCTTGTAGGCATCGCGGCCCGACCCGCTCGCCTCGGTGTGCTTCTGGAGGAAGTTGGTGTAGTCCGGCAGCCATGTCTGGAGCTTCGTGTCGAGGTTGAAGATGAGCGCGAAGGCCGCCGCGACGAGGACGACCCCGAAGGCGATGCGGAAGCGCTCGATCCCGGCGCGCAGCCGCGCCGCAGCCGTACGGCCACCGACCGCGATCAGCAGCAGGACGAGCGAGACTCCGATCGTGTAGGCGACGGCCACGGCGATCGTCTTGAACCCGAAGTCGCTCTGGGCGGCCGAGGTGGTGACGAAGCCGATCGCCGGCCCGCCGCACGGAACGAACACGAAGCCGAGCGCGCAGCCGAGGAGGAAGCCGCCGCCGAGGTCGCTCGACGGGCCGCGCGAGAGCCGCGCGAGCGGACGCTCGATCAGCACGCCGACCTGCGGGACGACGAGGATCACGGCGATCAGGAAGAGCAGCCCGATCGAGACGTTGCGGAGCAGGTCCTTCGGCAGGCCGAGCTTGTCGAGCACCCAGGCGGCGAACAGGACCGAGACGAGGAAGGTGGCCGCGAGGCCGGCGATGATCGCGTACGGCCTGCGCCGGTTCGCTCCGACGCCTCCGCCGAGCACGATCGGCAGGACCGGCAGGACGCAGGGCGAGATGGCTGTGATCAGGCCCGCAACGAAGGCGTAGACGATCGCGAGGACCATCGCTCTGTTATACGGTCGCGCCGGGCGGGTGGATCGTTACGGGCGCGCTGTCGGCTCCGGCTCCGCCCGCGCCGCCGGGCGCCGGGGCGGCGGCCGGCCTCTTCTTGCGGCGGCGGCGACGGCGCCGGCCCGGATTGGCCTTCGGCGCCGGCAGGTCGTCGGCGAGCGCATTCGCCACCTCGGCGATCGTTCCGAGCTCCTCACGTGCGGCGTCGAGAACGTTGTTCGCACGCGGCGTGTACCCCTCGGACGAGGCGAGCAGTGCGGCCGCGGTTGCGATCGGCAGGTCGTTCGCGGCAGCGGCGAGCTTCGCCGCGTTCTCCTCGTGCCGGTGTCCACGCGAGTTCGCGAGCGCTCCGAGGAGCCGCTTTGCCTCCGGGTATTCCGCGCTTGCCTTGCGGTCGAGCACCTTCCGCACCGCGCGCGCGAGCCGCCACGTCCAGCGCGCGAGGATCTGCTCGGGCGCGTCGGGCCGACCTTCGCCGATCGCGCGGAGCAGGATCCGCACTCCCTGCAGGCGATCCTTCTCCCACGGTGGCGCCTGCGTAACGAGGGTGACGAGATCGTCGAAGCTCGCGCGGTCGACGGTCATCCCCACACGATCGGAGAGCGCCATGATCCGCAGCCTGCGGTTCGGGTTCTCGGCCGCGCAGGTGAACAGGAACTGCTCGAGCGCCGTCTTGCTCGCGCGGGCGGTCAGCTTCTCGAACAGGGCGACGCGGTCTTCGAAGCGAGCCTGGCGGCCGGCGATCCGGGCCCAGAAACGCTGCTCCTCCTCGTCGAGGTACCGCGGGTCGACTCGCTGCCACTCGCGCTGGATGACGGCGAGGCGGCGGTTGACGTCAGGCGTGACCGGAACGAGCCACGGAGCCGGGGCGAGCTTCCGCCGCGCCCGCCGCTGCACGCGCCGGCGCGGTGCCGGCGTCACCCGTGCGCCTTCACGGTAGAAGTCGGACCCGAGCAGCGAGTGGAGCGTGACCACGCGGTCGCTGTGCGTCGCGCCCTTCTGGACGAAGTCGACGACCACGCCGGCTTCCTTGCGCGGATGGAGACGCATGATCCGGCCGATGCGCTGCTGGTAGACGCGGCGGCTCGCGGTGGGCGCGAGGTGCATGACCACGGTCGCGCGTGGCGAGTTCCAGCCCTCGGCCAGCAGCATCGCGTTGACCAGCACATCGATCTCCCCACGCTCGTAGGCGGCGAGGATCTCGGCCAGCCGGACCGGCGGCGTCCGCCCGCTGACCGCTTCGGCTTTGAGGCCGGTGGCGCGGAACTCCTGAGCCAGGTTGTAGGCGTGATCGACGCCCGCGGCGTAGACGATCCCGGGCGTCGAGTCGAAGCGGTCGCGATAGAGGCTCGCGGCGGCCTGGTTGAGCG
Source organism: uncultured Actinomycetes bacterium (assembly GCA_963803325.1). GTDB lineage: Bacteria > Actinomycetota > Thermoleophilia > Gaiellales > Gaiellaceae > DATBLE01. The sequence goes on from CAWDLU010000003.1 coordinate 156,590, forward strand.
CGACGTGGTCGAGCACCTTGGCCAGGGCCTCCTGGTCGAAGTCGCCGCCGATGATCGGCACCGAGTTGATCGCGGCCGCGGGCGGGACGCGCAGGCAGCGAAGCGGCGCGATCAGGCCGCGCCTGGCCGCGTCCGCGAGCGGGAGATCGTCGACCGACGCGGGGAAGACGTCGGAGACCTGCTTGGCGATCAGCTGCTCCGTTGCGGTCATCCCGATGTAGACGGGCTCGGGGAAGCTGCGGATCGCCGCGCTCGTCTTCTCGCCGAGCGCCGTGTGCGCCTCGTCGCAGATCACCAGCTGGTATCCCTGCCGGCTCAGCTCGGCGACGTGGCGCGCGAACCAGGCGTAGGTCTGGATCGTGATCGGGTCGCGCCGCGGCGGCCGGGCGGCACCGGTGATCTCGGGAACGATTCGATCGCCGTAACCCTCGTCCCTGAGCTCGCGATTGAACTGGGTGACGAGCAGCCGGCGGTGGGTGAGGATGAGAACGCCGATCGTCCGGGCGGCCTCGACGAAGCCGGCCGCGGCGATCGTCTTGCCGGAGGCGGTCGGGTGCCGGAAACGGTAGCGGCGGATCGCTCCGGAGTCGGGCTCGGGCGGAAGCTCCTGGGCCGCGACCTCGAGCTCGGCCTCTTCGTCGCCGTTCTCGCCGCTTTCGCCGTTCTCTTCTTCCTCCTCGTCCTCGAAGTCGTCGTCTGGCTCCTCTGCGACCGCCTCGGGCTGCCGCTGGGCGGTGGCGATCAGCTCGGTAAGCATTCCGGCCAGCGCGTCCACCTGGTGTCGCCGCAGCTCGGTGCCGGAGCGCAGGTGAGGCGGTCGGTCGCTGAGCACGCGTTCCAGGCCGAGCATCAGCGCATAGCGGATCTTCCATTGCGAGGACGGTTCGGCATTGCCGGCTGCGATCTCGTCGAGCGCGTCGTCGAAGCCGCGCCGCCTGGCGGTTCCGGAGGCGAGCACCTGAACCGGATCCTCGCCGGGGTGCAGGAACGGCTCGCCCGCCCAATCGCCGGCGCGCTCTGCCGAAGCGACGAGGACGCTCGTCGCTTCCGGCACGGACAGAGGCTGGTCGATCGTCTCTTGCATGGGCGCAGCGCGAGGGCGCTGCTTCGCTTCGAGAAAGGCGCCCGAGACCCCGGGCGGGCATTGCCTCGATGAATATAGCGTGTTTGGAGGCGGTCAGCCGGTCAGGCGTGCGCCGGGCGCGCCTTGACCAGCCTCGCAACCAGGGTCGGAGGCGTGCCCGAGGCGGCGCCGGTGGTGCGGCAGGCGACCGCGCGCAGCTCGACCAGGTCGCCGACCACGAGGCTTGCGACCGTGGCCGGACCGCGGCGCCGGATCTGAGTCGTCGAGAGCACCCTGGCGGTGACATCGGTCGCCGAAACGGTGCGGCTGCGCTCGCGCGCACGGAGGGGATGGACCGTGAGCGAGTCCGCCCCGGTCGCGGTCAGAGAGCCTCGCATCAGCACAGGCCGCCGCAGGCACGTGTAGCCGAGTGCGGTGAGTTGATCGCGGAACGCGCGCTCGGCTTTCGCTCCGCGCCGATCGCCACCCTCACCGCTGCCGAAATCGCCTCTGCCCTGCGGCTCGGTGCCGCCGGGCGGGGGGCCGGAGCGGCTGCCAGGGCCGGGACCACCTTCGGCAGCCGCCGCCGCTGCGGTCACGCCGGCGAGAGCGAGTGCGAGGACGACGGCCTTGAATCTCATCCGCCTTGGTATCGGCCGGAGGACCCGAAGAGAACGATCACTCGAACGAGCGTGCTTTCGGGCGCCCGAGGACGCCCGAAAGCACCCCCGCTCCTACCTGTGGGCGGCCGCGGTGACGCTACGGGCCACAAGGCCCTGCGAGCAGCTGAGCGCGACGACGCTCAGCCGGTCCCCGGCCTTCAGCCTGGAGGCGATCGTCGGTCCGTTTCGCACGATCGTCGTGGACTTCAGCAGGCGCAACGCGACCTGCTTGCCGACGAGCGACGATGCCGTGCCGGTCGCTTTCGAGACGACGACGGCCATGAAGCCGTCACCGGCGCCGCCGAACGACCCCTCGAGCTGGACAGTTGTACTCGGACAGCTGATCCCGAGCACTCGCAGCTCGCCCCGGAAGCCCGTACGAGCGGCGGACTTCTTCTTCGCGACCTTCGCCGGCTTGGCGGGCTTGTGCGGTTTGACAGGCTTGCCCTTCGCCGCAAACGCGCCGCCGGCGGTGCCGAACGCGAGCGCAGCGACGATCAGAATCGAGATGTGTGTCTTCATGCCGATCTCATCGGCAGCGTCCCGCGCCGACCTGAGAGGGAACGCAATACTTCGATCGTGACCGACTGGGAAGAGTGCTTCCGGCGGGAAGTGGCGAGATACCAGGACGGTGAGGCGCGTCTCGGCGACGCGACGGACGAGCGGCAGCGGCAGTTGACACGGATGGGTAACGCCGCCTACGGAGCGGGCCTCTCGCTGCTGATGCGGCGCGAAGATGCGGGCGAGTGGCTGGCGCGGGCGGCGGACCGGTGGCGCGACAGCTACGCGGAGGCGCCGCCGGGAAGCTGGGGCCGTCCGATCGGCGCGATCAAGGCGCTGATCCTCGCCGGGGACTCGACGGGCGCCGAGGTGGCCGCGCGCTGGGCGCTGGCCGAGGAAGCCGCCACGGCCGACTCGCCGATCGGCCGGTACGCCGCCGCTCTCGCCTGTTCCGTGCTCGGCCGCTGGACCGACGCGCGCGTCCAGGCCGACGCGCTCCGCGTCCGTGACGACTTCCCGCGCGACGTGGCGGACGCGCTCGCGTTCGTCGCAGCCGAGGACATCGTCGCCTACGTCGAGGCGGTCGAGTCGGTGCTGAAGTCGTTCGAGACTCGGGAGGCGTATCTGGAGGACATTCCGGTCGCGGAAACCGTGCTCGTGCTTCAGGCCTTCGCGGCCGCCCGCGGCATGGCGGCGGAGCTTGCCTCCCCGCTGCTCCCCGCGGAGTAGGCCTCAGAGGCGCGACGCCGCTGCCTGGTCCAGGAGCGCGATCGTGCGTACGCCGCGTATCTGGCTCGCCGGTGTGTCCGGCGCCGGCTCCGCCTTGAAGGCGCGCTCGACCGCGTCGGCCTTCTGCTCGCCCGTGACGAGGTAGACCATCGTCCGCGCAGCGGCCAGCACGACCCTCGTCAAGGTCACCCGCGGGACGAGCGGCTCCATTCCCGCCTCCGCCGCGACGGCGCGGCGCTCGGTCTCGCCGAGCGCGGGCGCGTTCGGAAACAGCGACGCCGTGTGCCCGTCCGGCCCGATCCCCATCAGGGCGAAGTCGAGCGTGACGCCGGCGAGCGCTGCGTCGTACTCGGCGGCGGCTTCCTCCGGCTGCGCCTCGCCGCGCACGCGGTGGACGATCGCGGGCGGGCGGGCGAGTCCGTCGAGCAGCGATTCGCGGATCATGCGGTAGTTCGAGCGCCCGTCGGCGGGGGGCACACAGCGCTCGTCGATCCACCACAGCTCGATCCCCGACCAGTCCGGCCGCAGCGTCCCGACCCGCTCGTAGGTGGCCCTCGGCCCCGAGCCTCCGGAGAGGCCAATGTGGCCGCCGCCGTCGACCGCCTCGCCGACGAGGACCGCGGCGGCCTCGGTCACCGCGTCGGCGTCGCCGACCACGCGGAGCTCGACGGCGGCGGTCACGTGTTGTCTTCCGCCAGCTCCCGCGAGCGTTCCATCGCCGCCTGGATCGCGTTCAGGAACGCGGCGCGCACGCCGGCTCGCTCGAGCTCGCGGATCGCCCGGATCGTCGTCCCGCCGGGCGAGGTGACCGCCTCGCGCAGCTCGACCGGGTGCACGTGCTCGTCGCGCAGCAGCTTCGCGGTGCCGAGCATCGTCTGGACGACGAGCTGCGTCGAGATCTCGCGCGAGAGGCCGAGCAGGATGCCCGCTTCGATCATCGCCTCGGCGAGGAGCGCGAAGTAGGCGGGCCCGGAGCCGGAGACGGCGGTGACCGCGTCCATGTAGGGCTCGGCGACCCGCACGACGCCGCCGAGGTGGGAGAGGCACTCCTCGGCCAGTGCGAGGTGCTCCTCGCCCGCGTGGGCGCCGGCGCAGATTCCCGCGATCCCTTCGTGGACGATCGCGGGCGCATTCGGCATCGAGCGGACGACCGGCACCCCGGCCTCGATCCGGCGCTCGATCGCCGAGGTCGGGATCGCGGCGGCGACGGAGAGCACCGTCTGCTCCGGCGTCAGGTCGGGGCCGATCTCGCCGAGCAGGACGTCGAAGTCCTGAGGCTTGACGGCGATGACGACCAGGCCCGCGCCGGCGACCGCGCCGGCGTTCGAGAGCGTCGTCTCGATGCCGAAGCGGCCGCGAACCTCTGCGGCACGCTCCTCGCGCCGGCACGACGCGACCACCTCGTCGGCCGTTCGCCAGCCGGCGCTGAGCAGGCCGCCGAGCAGCGACTCGCCGATCTTTCCGCAGCCGATGATCGCAAGGCGCCGGTTCACGCCCCGAGTGTACGCAGCCGCGCGAGCGCGACTTCGAGCCGTTCGGTGTCGATGCCCCCGTCGTCGGTGACGGCGGACATCTCCAGGGTCACCGTTCCGTCGTAGGGGAGCCGTTCGAGAAAGCCGTCGATGTCGAGAACCCCCTCGCCCGGGAGCAGGTAGCGGCGCGGCTTCGTCCCCCAGACACCGGGGTCGAAGTCCTTGACGTGAACGTGGGCAACCCGCTCGGCGAGGTCGAGCGCCTCGTCCAGCTGGCCGTGGAGGGCGAGAAACTCGGTGTCGAGCGTCACCCGGCAGCGCTCGTCCCGCTCGCAGGCCCGGCGCACGTTGCCGACCGGCGTGCCGACGGTGCAGGGGATCGTCTCGACCGCGAGCGTCAGGCCGTGCTCCTCGGCCAGATCGAGGAGCGCCGGCAACCGATCCAGATTGCGGTCGAGGAACCGGTCCCCGTCCGGCAGCTCCCAGAGGTGGAGGACGATCAGCTTGCCGCCGAGCTCGGAGGCGATCCGGCAGTTCAGCGCGAAGCGACCGAGAGCCGGACGATCGCCCGCGAGCGTCGCTCCGATCGGCTTGTCGGCGTGAGCGGTGACGATCGGCAGGCCACGGAGATCGTCGACGACTCGCTCGTCCCAGCCTGAGTGCAGCGACAGCTCGAGCTCGACCGGCGGGATGTGTCGGCGGATCCGACGGTGGTCGGTGAAGTCGGGCTCGCGCGTGAGAGAGCCGGTCGGGAGCAGCGGCCTCATGCGGCCGCAGAGATCGGAACCAGTCCTTTCGCGTAGCCGGCGAGGAGGTAGACGCTCGCCAGGCCGGCCCATTCGCCGTACGGCTCGAGCAGCTCCTTCGTCTCCCAGCCTTCGACGCGCCGCCCGCGCATCGCGCCCAGCAGCTTCACGAGTCCGAGGTCTCCCTCGAGGCCGCGCTCGAAGCGTCCGAGCCCCTCGAGGCAGACGACGCCGACCGACCACGGGCCGAGACCGCGTTCTCGTTCGAGCCGGTCGGCGACGGCGGCGGTCGGCTGTGCTTTCAGGCGCTCCAGCTCGATCGAGCGGCAGAGCCGGGTGAGGGCGGCGCCCCGGCGTGCGTGCAGTCCGAGGCGGCGGAGCTCAGCCGGTGAGAACCGGGCCAGGTCGGCCGTCGCCGGGGGCGCGTGCAGGGAGTGTCTGACGCCGGGCTCGGTGTCAGACACTGCTTCGGGCGTGGCTGCTCTGATGATCCGCCGCTCGATCTTCCGCGCCTCGCTGGCGAGGATGAGCTGGCCGCACAGCGCGCGCAGCAGCGCGTGTGCGACGGTGCCGAGCCGCACCGGGCGCAGCCCGCGCAGCCGGCGCACCGTCGGCCCCAGCACCGGGTCGCGGGAGAAGCGCAGCACGAACGGGGTGTGGTCGTCGTCGATGCCGAGGCAGAAGCGGAGCTGCTCGAGTGCCTCGTCGCCGGCCGCGCGGAGGCAGACGACGCCGTCCGGGCGCTGCCACGCGGTACAGCGGCCTCCGGGCAGCATCGCGGTCAGGACACCGTCCCGGAAGGTTCGGGTCGCATCCCCGGAGTGGCGCGCGGACACGGCGAACGAGTACGGGCCGCGGGGGCGCAGGTCGGCAGAGACCATCGAGCCGAGGATAGTGGCCGATCCCGCGGACGACGGCTCTTAACAGTGTCAGACACTGTTAAGAGCCGTCACACTTTCACCGCGGTGGGGAACGCCGGGGCTGCGGGATACCCTCTGCCCAGCTTGGAGATGCGCCGTACGTGGGATGCGCTGGCCGGCGCCGAGAGCGCGGTCTACGTCGGCGACCCGGCGACCGGAGCCGAGGAGCTCGCCGGCCTCTTCGGGCGGCTCGGCGCCGACCCGCGCGGCGGCCTGTGCGTGGAGGTCGGCTGCGGGCCCGGGCGCATGACCGGCGCCCTCGCCGAGCGCTTCGACGAAGTGCTGGCTCTCGACGTGTCGCCGGCGATGCTGGCGCGCGCGCGGGAGGCCGTGCCGGCGGCGAACGTCACGTTTCAGCTCGTCTCGGGGGACCGACTCGACGGTCTGGGCAACGGGATCGCAGCTGCCGTCGTCTGCTACCTGGTGCTCCAGCATCTGCCCTCGGCCGCCGTCGTCCGCTCCTACCTGCACGAGTTCGCACGCGTGCTCGCACCCCGAGGCAACGCGTTCGTGCAGATCCCCGTGCTCGCCCCGGGCCGGCTTCCCGGGCTCTGGCGCCTCGCTCGGGGCCCGCTGCTGGCCGTCTCCCGGCGGCCCGACCACGGTGCCGCCTTTCGCGGCTTCCGGTTGACCGGTCGCGAGCTCGAGGAGGCGCTCGCTGCGGCAGGGCTCGAGCTGGTCGCGACCGACGAGGGACCCTCGGCGTACCGGTTCAGCCGGGATCGCTTCCTCCGGCTCGCCCGACGATGACCGTCGCCGCGCTCGCCGTCTACGGAGCGCTGCTCGCCGGGGCGCTCGTCGCCGTGTTGCGCCGTCCGGCGGTCGCGCTCTACCTCTTCGTTCTCGGCCTGCCGCTCCACAACATCGTCATGTCGCTGCTCTACGGCGGGGGCGTCCACGGCGGAGCGCTGGACGCGATCCAGGCGTGGAAGGAGATCCTGCTCGGAGCTGCCCTGCTTTCGGTCGCCTGGAGTGCGATGAGCGCGAGACGGCTGCCGTTTCGCCTCGGTCTCGTCGATGCGCTCGCACTTGCCTTCGCCGCGCTCGTCGTCCTGTACGCGGTCATCCCGCAGGATGCGCTGGGAGGACACGCAGGAGCGAGGGCCGTCCTCTACGGCCTGCGTCACGACCTCGTCCTCGTCGCCGCCTACTTCCTCGGCCGCTCGCTCGAGCTCGACATCCGCCGCCTGCGCTGGACGGTCGCGGCCGCGGCCGCCGCGGTCGCCGCCTGGGGTCTGATCGAGGTCTATGCGGTGCCGATCGAGTGGTGGCGGCACTCTGGCGCGGTCGGCTACTTCCACCGCGAGCTCGGCTACGACTACCACGGCCCCGCCGGTCTCCCCGAGAACTTCGCCTTCAACACCGGCGACGGCCTCTTCCGGCGTCTGGTCTCGACCTACGTTTCCCCGCTCGCGACCGCCTATATGCTCGTCGTCGCGCTGCTCCTGCTCGCGACCGTGCGGCGGCTGCGCCCGGTCGCCGTCGTCCTGGCAGCCGTCTGCGGCGCGGGGCTGCTCTGGACGTTCTCCCGCTCCTCGATCGTCGCGCTGGCGGCCGGACTCGTGGTGCTCGCCGCTGCTCGTCGGCGCCGGTGGCCGGTGGCGGCGGCCGTCGTGGTCGTCGCCGCCGGCTTCGGCTTCGCGGCGATCTTCCACACGATCGCACCTCGTACGCACTGGTTCGCATCCGACCTCCCGTACCAGGAGGCGCAGGCGAAGGCGAAGGGGCCGCTGCCAGCGGGGAGCGGGCTCGACAGCACGGTCAGCCTCGGCGAGCCGTCGATCCGCAGCCACCTGGACAGCCTCCGGGACGGCCTCAGCACGGTCTTCCACCATCCGCAGGGGTACGGGCTCGGGAATGCAGGCACGACCGCGCAGCGGTTCGGCGTCTCGCCGAAGGCGGGCGAGTCGAACTACACCGAGCTCGGCGTCGAGGCCGGGCTCGCGGGCGCGCTGCTCTTCATCGTCTGGAGCCTTGCCCTCTTTGGCGGGCTGGTGCGCGGCGCGTGGAAGGGCGACCGAGCCGCTGCGGCCGTGGCGGCCGCACTCGCCGCGGTGCTCGTGCTCGCTGTCCAGACCGACGCAATCGGAGTGCCCTGGCTCGCGTACTGTCTGTGGTGGCTCGCAGGGGCCCTCGTCCTCACCGATCGCGGAAGGGAGCAGACATGGACAGCGTGATCACCTGGCACGAACTGATAACGAGCGACGTCGACACGGCGGCGCAGTTCTATGCCGAGCTGCTCGGCCTCGAGCTGGAGACGGCGGACCTGGGCGACTTCCAGTATCCGATGCTGAAGAAGGACGGCCGCACCCATGCGGGCTTCATGGCCAAGCCGGAGGAGGCGCAGGCCCCGTCGCACTGGTATCCGTACATCCGGGTGGACGACGTCGATGCGACGGTGGAGACCGCGAAGGGCCTGGGCGCGACCCTCTACCACGGCCCGGCGGACGTGGACGAGAACATGCGCTTCGCCGTGCTCGGCGACCCGCAGCAGGGCAGCTTCGGCCTGATGTCCTGGAACCAGGAGCCGCCGACCGGCCTCTTCGCCTGGGACGAGCTGCACGCCGTCGACGTCGACGCGGCCAAGCGCTTCTACGGTGCCGTCGCCGGTTGGATGACCGAGCCGTTCATGGAGGGCTACGAGGCGTTCAACGCGGGCGAGGCGACCGTCGCGGGCCTGATGCAGGAGCGGAGCCGATCGCCCGTGGCCTACTGGCTCGCCTACTTCTCGGTCGACGACACCGACGCCGCCGCCGCGAAGGCGATGGAGCTCGGCGCGGGTGTGGTCGTGCCGCCGGAGTCGATGGAGGGAGTCGGCCGCTATACGGTCCTCAGCGACCCGACCGGCGCCGCCTTTGGCCTGCACGCGAGCGGGAGCTAGCCGGAGCTGTAGGAGAAGGCGCTGACGAAGGCGCAGTTGCCGGCGAGATCCCATTCGAAGGGCTCGTCGACGACGGCGAGCCGGTCGGCGTAGAGCTCCCGGCCCGTGACGTGATGGCCCGGAATCACGCAGCTGACCCGCTCGTCGGTCTCGAACGGGCGCGAGGCGATCAGCTCGATCGCCCGCCCGACGCGTAGCTCGTGGCCGTCCGGGCCCGACCGAACCTCGATCGGGTCGGGGCGCACGTCGAGCAGCTCGCTCGGCTTGCGCACCCACGGAAGCCTGAGCACGTCGTCGCCGCCGAGCCGCCCGAGCAAGATCGCCGCCAGGGCCTCGCGCTGCTCCTCACTGCCGCGCTCGTCGACGTGGACGACGAACCGCCAGGGCGAGCCGGGCTCGTCGTCGTCGTAGCGGATCGTGAAGGCGGCCGCCAGTCCGCTCAGGTCGACCCCGCCGGCATTGCCTTCGTGGATCAGCCACGAGAGGACACCGAAGCAGACGCCGTAGGTCGAGCGCCCGCCCGGCCGCCCGCCGACCGTCCGGCAGGGGCAGATCGCGTCGCAGTTGCACGACTCGAAGTAGTCGCCTGCGATCTTCCAGTCGGTCACGGAGCCCGACGGTACCAAGCTACGGTTTGCGTGTGGGGATCGATCCGAGAGTGGACATCGGTCACGTCCACCTGAAGGTGGCCGACCTGGAGCGCTCGCTCGCCTTCTGGCACGGCGTGCTCGGCTTCGACGTGACCGATCGTTACGGCGACCAGGCGGCGTTCCTGTCCGCCGGGGGCTACCACCACCACGTCGGGCTGAACACCTGGGAGAGCCTCGGCGGCTCGCCTCCGCCGCCGGGGACGACGGGCCTGTACCACGTCGCCGTGCGCTACCCGGACCGCGTCACGCTCGCCTCCGCCTTGCGACGCGTGCTCGACGCAGGCGTCCGCCTCGAGGGCGCAGCCGACCACGGCGTCGGCGAGGCGCTCTACCTGCGCGACCCGGATGGCAACGGAGTCGAGCTCTACCGCGACCGGCCGCGCGACGAGTGGCCGCCCCGGATGACGACCCTGCCGCTCGACGTGCGCGCGCTCCTGGCCGAGGCCGAGCCGCAGTCAGACGGCTGAGATCGTGTAGCCGATCCGAACGGCCGGCGGCCCGAACTTCGTCATCACCAGCCGCAGCCGGAAGCGTACTCCCGGCCGTAGCGGCGCGCTGAGGCGAGCCTGCCAGCTGCGGGCGGACCCGCCCACCGCGGTGTGCGGTCAGCCGGGCGTGTAACGGTCGGGTCGCCGGGCGAGCACGCCCGACTCGCTCAGGTAGAGCTTCGTCGGGCCGACGGTGAGACTGTTCTCGAAGACGCCGCCGGCGGGCACCTTCGGCCGGCTCGGATCGTCCGACCAGTCGACGGTCGCGCAGCCCGAGAGCGGATGCTCGCTCGAGCAGCGGATTCGCCTCCGGCCGGCGTCGCGCAGCGAGACGACCAGACGAGCGCCCTTCGAGAGGGGCCGATCGACCCGGCCCGTGACGACGACCACCTGATGGAAGCCCGGGTCGCCGAACGCCTGGGCGGTCGGCAGGCGGATCGTGCCCGAGGCAAGCACGCCGCCCTGACCCGAGAGGATCGCGGCGAGGCCGGTTGCGAGCAGCGCGACCAGGCCGTAACTGTACGTACGCGAGCGAATGCTGCTCGATCCGCTATACCTAGATTCGGATGGCCAAGACCGTCGAGCGCGTCAACGAGGTGATCATCCGGTTCTGCGGCGACTCCGGCGACGGCATGCAGCTGACCGGCGCGCGGTTCACCAGCGAGACCGCCGTGTTCGGCAACGACCTTTCGACGTTGCCCGACTTCCCCGCCGAGATCCGGGCGCCGGCGGGGTCGCTGCCCGGCGTCTCGGGTTTTCAGATCCACTTCGCCGACCACGACATCCTCACCCCCGGCGACCGGCCGAACGTCCTCGTCGCGATGAATCCGGCGGCGCTGAAGACGAACATCAGGGATCTGCCCAAGGGCGGCACGCTGATCGTCAACGCGGACGCGTTCAGCGACAAGAACCTCGACAAGGCCGGCTATGCGTCGAACCCCCTCGAGGACGGATCGCTCGCCGACTACCAGCTCCACGCGATTCCGCTGACGACGATGACGCTGGAGGCGGTCAAGGAGACCGGCGTGACGAACCGGGAGGCGGAACGCTCGAAGAACATGTTCGCGCTCGGGTTGATGTCGTGGCTGTACACGCGGCCGACCGAGACGACGATCGCGGAGATCCGGGAGAAGTTCGTCAAGCGTCCGGAGATCGCCGACGCGAATATCCGCGCGTTCCAGGCCGGCTATGCGTTCGGGGAGACGACCGAGACGTTCGCGGTCCAGTACGAGGTCGCCCCGGCCAAGATGGCACCCGGCGTCTATCGGAACGTGACCGGGAATCAGGCGCTGGCGTTCGGCCTCGTCGCCGCCGGCGTCAAGAGCGGGCTCGAGCTCTTCCTCGGCGCCTACCCGATCACGCCCGCTTCGGGGATCCTCGAGGAGCTCGCCGCCTACAAGCACTTCGGCGTCCGCACGTTCCAGGCCGAGGACGAGATCGCCGCGGTCGGCGCTGCGCTCGGTGCGTCGTTCGGCGGGTCGCTCGGGATCTCCACGTCGAGCGGGCCGGGGATCGTGCTCAAGCAGGAGACGATCGGGCTGGCGGTCGCGCTCGAGCTGCCGCTCGTGATCATCGACATCCAGCGCGCGGGGCCGGCGACCGGGATGCCGACGAAGCCGGAGCAGGGCGACCTGCTGAACGTGCTGTTCGGCCGCAACTCGGAGTCGCCCGTGCCGGTGATCGCGGCGGCGACCCCAGGCGGGTGCTTCGACGCGACGATCGAGGCCTGCCGGATCGCGCTCAAGTACCGCACGCCCGTGTTCCTGCTCTCCGACGCCTACCTCGCGAACGGCTCGGAGCCCTGGCTGATCCCCGACCCGGACTCGATCCCGGACTTCGGCGTCGAGTTCGCGGAGGCCCCGAACACCGACGGCGCGTTCATGCCGTACCTGCGCGATCCGGAGACGCTCGCGCGGCCGTGGGCGATCCCCGGCACTCCCGGCCTGGAGCATCGGATCGGCGGGCTGGAGAAGGCGGACGTGACCGGCAACGTCTCGTACGACCCGGACAACCACGACTACATGGTTCGAGTGCGCGCGCAGAAGGTGGCGGGGATCGCGAACGACATCCCCGCGCTCGAAGTCGACCACGACGAGGGTGCGAAGCTCCTCGTCCTCGGCTGGGGCGGGACCTACGGGTCGATCACGGCAGGCGTCCGGAGGGTGCGTGCCGCCGGTGGCACGGTCGCCCAGGCCCACCTTCGCCATCTGAACCCGTTCCCGAGCAACCTCGGCGACGTCCTCCGCACCTACGACCGGGTGCTCGTTCCGGAGATGAACCTCGGGCAGCTGCTGACGCTCGTTCGGGCCGAGTTCCTCGTCGATGCGGTCGGCTACAACCGGGTGCGCGGGATGCCGTTCAGCTCGCAGGAGCTGGCCGAGGCGATGGAGGCGATGCTCTGAGCGAATTCGCGCACCGTGTGACGAAGGACGGGAAGGTGCTCATCTCCTGGCAGGGGAGAGACGTGGTCACTCTGGCGGGCGAGCGCGCCCGGCAGTTCGTCGTGCGTGCCGAGGGGCTCGGCGGCGATGCGCTCCAGCTCCTGCTGGCGAGGGCGACCGGCAACTTCAAGCGCGGGAACGAGCGATGACGGGCGGCGGCAACGGCAAGGCGAAACTGACGCTGACTGCGAAGGACTTCAAGACCGACCAGGAGGTGCGCTGGTGCCCCGGCTGCGGCGACTACGCGATCCTCGCCGCGATGCAGGCGTTCATGCCCGAGCTCGGGATCGACCGCGAGCGGATCGTCTTCGTCTCCGGGATCGGCTGCGCGGCGCGCTTCCCGTACTACATGCAGACCTACGGGATGCACTCGATCCACGGTCGCGCGCCGGCGATCGCGACCGGGCTCGCGGCCTCGCGGCCGGATCTCTCGGTGTGGGTGGTGACCGGCGACGGCGACGCGCTCTCGATCGGCGGCAACCACCTGATCCACGCGCTGCGCCGGAACGTCAACGTGAGGATCCTGCTCTTCAACAACCAGATCTACGGGCTGACGAAGGGCCAGTACTCGCCGACGAGCGAGCCGGGGAAGGTGACGAAGTCGACGCCGATGGGCTCGATCGACTACCCGTTCAATCCCGTCTCGCTCGCGATCGGAGCGGAGGCGACCTTCGTCGGCCGTTCGATCGACACCGACCGCAAGCACCTGACCGAGGTGCTCCGCCGTGCCGCCGCCCACCGGGGGACGGCGTTCGTCGAGATCTACCAGAACTGCAACATCTTCAACGACGGCGCCTTCGATGCGGTCAAGGAGCAGACCGAGAACCAGATCCGGCTCGAGCACGGGCAGCCGATCCGCTTCGGCGCCGAGGGAGAGCGCGGCGTCGTCCAGCGCGCCGACGGATCGTGCGAACTTGTGGAGGTCGCCGACGTCGGGGAGGAGGCGCTCCTCGTCCACGACGCGCACCACGAGGCGTCGAGTCTGGCGTTCGCGCTCTCCCGGATCGCCCACACGCCGACGGGCCCGGCGGCGATCGGCGTCTTTCGCGACGTCGAGCGGCCGGTGTACGACGAGCTGATGGCCGATCAGATCGCCGCGGCGAAGGCAAAGGACGGCGAGGGCGACCTGCGGGCGCTGCTGCACAGCGCGGACAGCTGGCAGATCAGCTGACAAAACCAGTGTCTGACACCGAAGGTGTCAGACACTGCCTGTAACGAGTTGCCCGGCCTCGCGGACTGATCCCCATGACCGAGAGAGCGACATTCGCAGCCGGCTGCTTCTGGGGCGTCGAGGCAGCGTTCCGCGAGATTCCCGGCGTGGTCTCGACCCGCGTCGGCTACACGGGCGGGCACAAGGCAAATCCGACCTACCGCGAGGTCTGTGCGCACCGCACGGGGCACGCCGAGGCGGTCGAGGTCACCTTCGACCCGGCCGTGGTCTCGTACGGGGAGCTGCTCGACGCGTTCTGGCGCAAGCACAACCCGCGCTCGCGCAACCGGCAGGGCTTCGACGTCGGCTCGCAGTACCGCTCGGCGATCTTTTTCCACTCAGTGGAGCAAGAGACGGCCGCGCGCGCCTCGAAGGACGCGCTCCAGGCCGAGTTGCGCTGGCCGCGCAAGATCGTCACGCAGATCGTGCCCGCGACCACCTTCTGGGAGGCCGAGGACTACCACCAGCAGTACCTCGAGAAGAGCGGTCGTGCGAGCTGCCACGCCGGGCTCGCCGCAATCTAGCCGTATATCCCATGACCAGTTTGGAGGATATCCTCCAACATCAGGTTGAGATATACTGCCCGGTATGCCCCGTAAGACGACGATCACCGTTGACGACGAGCTGCTCGCAAAGGCGCAGGCCGTCCTCGGCACGCACGGCCTCAAGGACACCGTGGACGGAGCGCTGAACGAGGTCGTTCGGGCGGCCCTGCGTCGTGAGCTCGCTGACCAGTTGGAGAGCGGCGAGGGGCTCGACTTCAGCGAGCCGGTCAGGCGCGCGGCACGTCAGTGGCGCACGTAGACGGCCTGCTCCTCGCCGACACGAGCGGCTGGCATCACAGAGAATCGCCATGGGTCGTCGCACGGTGGCGTCGTGAGCTCGAGCGCGACCGAATAGCGACGACCGCGCCCGTCAAGCTCGAGGTGCTCTTCAGCGCCCAGAGTGCCGGCGACTACGATCGGACCGCGGGTCGTCTCGCCGCGCTCCACCAGCTTCCATGCGGCGACGATGCCTGGGAGCGAGCGCTCGATGTACAACGGCTACTCGCGCACAAGCAGGGGCTCCATCACCGCAGCGTGAAGATGCCGGACCTGCTCGTCGCCGCGGTCGCCGAGCTCGAGGGCGCGATCGTCTGGCACTACGACGAGGACTTCGACCGCATCGCCGCAGTCACCGGCCAGCCGACCGAGTGGATCGCGCCGCGGGGGTCGCTGGCGTAACGCGACGCCGGTCCGCGAGACTACCCACCATGACCGAGACAGCGACATTCGCAGCCGGCTGCTTCTGGGGCGTCGAGGCAGCCTTCAGGCAGATCCCGGGCGTCACCGGCACGCGCGTCGGCTACACCGGCGGGCACACCGAGGACCCGGGCTACCACGACGTCTGTTCCGACACCACCGGCCACGCCGAGGCGGTCGAGGTCGAGTTCGATCCCGCACAGGTCTCCTACGACCAGCTGCTCGACCTGTTCTGGCGCTCGCACGACCCGACGCAGGGGAACCGTCAGGGTCCGGACGTCGGCAGCCAGTACCGCTCGGCCGTCTACTACCACTCGCCCGAGCAGGAGGAGGCGGCAGTCGCTGCGAAGGCGCGAGTCCAGGCCCAGCTGTCCGAGCGCGTGACCACGGAGGTCGTCCCGGCCGAGACGTTCTACGAAGCCGAGGACTACCACCAGCAGTACTTCGAGAAGAGCGGCCGCTCGGTATGCACTCCGCAACTGGCCGATCGCCGGACGTAGAAGTGCGACCGCGAGCGATTTCCTTGCGGCTCGAGCCTGGAATCGCGGCTCGATGACGGAGGCACCCGTCGATCCGCGCGTTCGTCAGCACAACGGGTGGCTCATCCGCGAGCAAGGGCCGCGAGACGCAACGCATTCCGTGCTCCTGCTTCCAGGTGCACTCTGTTCGAGTGTCTTCTACGACGACTTGCTGTCGGAGCCCACGCTTGCGGACGCCTCGCTTCGCCTTGTCGCCACCACGCTGCCCGGATTCGGGGGCACCACGCCATCGACGGACGTCAGCATGGAGAACTACGCCAGGTTGGCCGGCAGGCTGGCCGCGAATGTCGGCTGTGGCGTCGTCGTAGGACATAGCCTGGGTGCCAACGTCGCGTTGGAGATGGTTGCCGCAGGCGAGTTTCGAGGGCCGGTCGTCCTGATCTCGCCCTCGTTCTCGCGTGAGGACGAGTCCAAGTTTCCGCGTGCCCTCGATCGCCTCGCGGTCGTGTTCGGGCATCTGCCGTATGCGCTGATGATGAAGCTGGTCGGCCCGGCGATGAAGAGCAGCCTGCCCCCGGGCCGGCGAGACGTCCTGATCGCCGACCTCAAGAACAACGACTCGCGCTTCTTGCGACGGCAGACGCGTGCCTATCTCGAGTACCTCGACCGTCACGGCTCGCTCGCCGAACGGCTCTGCGACGCGGGTGTGCCGGCGTGGGTTGCGTTCGGCAGCGACGGCGACGTCGGACTCACCGAGGACGAACGGCGAGTGCTCGACGCCTGCCCGCACGTGACCTTGACGACCGTCGCCGACACCGGTCACTTCGCGCTCAACGACAAGCCCGAGCGGATCGCTGAACTCGTGCTCGCCGCCGTCTCCTCGGTTGGCTAGACGAGCGGCGGTCCGTCGAGAAGCAGGGCCGAACGAGCTGCCACGCGGGCCTGCGGGTCGCAAGCTAGCGCCGCGCCACCGGAGTGCAGTGTCCGACACCTTCAGTGTCGGACACTGATCCGGGCATGGTCAGTTGTTGTGCAGGTCGATTCAGCCTTCTCGCCGGTCGTCAACCCTCATGGGTCATTGCAAGTCCTGGCACCAAGACTCTCTAGTCCCCATCGCCATTCGCGCCAGGAGCTTGGCCTTGTATTCCTACGAGGAAGCTGCCGATCCCCGCTCCGGCGAGGATAAAGGGCGTTACGATGATCCCGGCGATAATTGGGCCACCAATGGCGGCAAGTGGGTTTGGGTACGCAAGAGCTACGATCACGGGCACGAGAGCAGCAGCTGCGCCAATGTAGCCAGCGATGATCCCGCTCTCGAAGCGGACGTCTCTCGGCTGTGCACGATGAAGCACCGAACAAACCAAGGCGCCAATGGCGCAGCCGACTCCGGCCCCAGCAAGGAACGTCGCCCCAGTGTCGATCGCCGACGCCGTGGCTCCGGCCTCGCCTTCTGTGTTCGCGAGAGCGGGGAATGCGAACTCGAGCCCGGCCGCAACCGCAGCTCCAACGAATGCAGAGATTGCGATTCGACGCCTAGTCAGTCCTGCCGTTACGGCTCTCTCGGAGACCTTCTGGGCTTGTAGTGGGTCTTGCATTGACGTAACGTAGATCCCGGAGCGGTTCACGGAGTCTTGGTGCCAGGTCTTGGCTCAGTAGGCGGCTCCGGATCGGCTTCAGAGAGCCGCCTCACCTTGCTCGCGGAGACTGTGAGCCCTTCCTTCTCGAGCAGATCGGCCGCGAGCTCGAGAGCGGAGATTCTCCAGTCGAGAGGATCGTCTACTGCCGCCGTGCCGTGACGTGCGTCCTCCAAATCAAGATGTGCCGCCCAGAGATACGCAGCCGCCGCCTCCCGCAGGCGGCCGATGCCGCGTAACGCGTGCCCAAGCCACCACGGATGCGCCGGGTCAGTTACGTCGGCCAGACAGAGTGAAAACAAATGATCGACGAGTGAGTCCACGTCCTCGGCCGTCGCCGTAGGCAAGACCTCGGAGTAGTCGGCTGGTCTGCCGAAGACGCGCCCGTCCAGCTCCCACGTCGCGTCGAGGAGAGCCCAGAACTCCTCATCGCCATCGTGATGCTCATCTGTCATCGCCGCCGCCCTCCCCGACCCGTCTTCTTGCTCGCGCGCCTTCCACGGTAGTCGTCGTGAAGCTTCTTGTCTTTCGTCGAAACTCTTTGCAAGACCTGGCACCAAAATCTAAGCTCACCAATTTCCTACGACATCAATCGGATCGATTGCGCCATCGCCACGCCTGAACTCCAAACTAGGCTGTTGCAGCAGTCGCTAATACAGTGCCGACATAGACTCTTCCTACTATGCATAAAGTGATGGCAATAATGCCAGCAATAGTCAACAAAATATAGTGTTCGAGCCAACTCCCAGCATATCGTCTACGTCTGTCGGACATACTCCCACCGATGCTCGCGGTTTTCCTCGCGCGCATGAACCGAGACCGGGATCCACCTTACGTCAATGCAAGACCTGGCACCAAGACTCACTACTCGTTCTCAGTAGGCGGCTCCGGATCGGCTTCAGAGAGCCGCCTCACCTTGCTCGCAGAGACTGTGAGCCCTTCCTTCTCGAGCAGATCGGCCGCATCCTCGAGAGCCAAGATTCTCCACTCGAGAGGATCATCTACTTCCGACGTACCGTGACGTGCGTCCTCCAAATCAAGATGTGCCTCCCAGAGATACGCAGCCGCCGCCTCCCGCAAGCGGCCGATGCCGCGTAACACGTGCCCAAGCCACGACGGATGCGCCGGGTCGGTTAGGTCAGCCAGACAGAGAGAGAACAAGTGATCGACGAGTGAGTCCACGTCCTCAGCCGTAGCCGAAGGCAAAACCTCTGAGTAGTCGGCATGTCTCCCGAAGACGCGCCCCTCCAGCTCCCACGTCGCGTCGAGGAGAGCCCAGAACTCCTCATCGTCACCGTAATGCTCATCCGTCATCGTTCGCGCCCTCCCCGACCTGTCTTCCTCCCTGGACGCTTTCCACCATGCTTTCTGTAAAGCTTCTCGTCTTTCTTTGTCTTCAAATTCAACTTCGCCCACTCTCGCCACGCTGCGTTACGCGCGTCACTGTGACGGCTTCCGAGAACGGCGTTACCGTCGTGAGCCAGCTCTTGCCCTCTTTCATCGTCACTCTGTTCGTCGTTCGACGAAGCGCAATAGATATGCGTCCAACATCCGAGCTTCTCTAGACCCTCGCCAATGGCGTGTTGGATGTCGTCATCAGTGCCGATGACGACCCCGAAAGCGACAACGACTCCGTAGACACCTGCCGTCGCGCAATCTACCTGACCGACCACCGGGATTACGACGGTGGCCGCGCAGACAACTCCGACGGCCGCCAGAGGCGCGATGGTGGTATTGCCATTGCCCTTCTTGTGTTTCCCGGTCGTATCGGGACTCGGATTGCGACTGTTCGTACTGTCGTAGATAAAGCTGTCCACACACAACCTGCCGCCGCAGGGGTAGGTGAACGAGGTCGGAGTGCCGCCGCTGAGCCCGCCGCCGCCACCGTTCGTGCCCTCGTCGAGTCGGTGCCCGTCGAGCTCGACGTAGGTGATCGTGTTCGCCCCTTCAACGGGCGTGGCGCGACTCGTGTTTCGGTCCTTCAGTCGATTCAGGCTCAGAAACGGAGAGTGAGCGCGTGTGCACGGCTCCAGCTGCGGGTCCTACAGTTAGCCGGCGCCCCGCTTCGCCAATTGATCTTCTACGAGGCGCATGAGACTTTGGGCCGCCCTCCCTAGCACGTCGTTTCGCTCCGTATCAGACAACTGGCCCGGAAGACTATCGTCCAATGCCCAAACCTCGTCGAGCGCTCCGACTTCAGCATCGAAGGCGGCCTTCCAGGCCTCGTCGACAACGGTGAGAGCGGCCTTGAGGCCCTCAAGGTCGGACACGGTTGACGATAGCGTCCGTCCGGATCGAATGAATTCATCCAGTACGGCCAGGATACGCTTCAGTTGTCGTCGATCGTAGTCAGCGTCTTCCATCATGGCGTTGTCCACCAGCGCGGTGGTCCCCAGCGTGCCGTAATGACTTGTCGATTGTTGGTGCTCCAAACAACAGTAACGTGGTTCTCGGGACTGTAATACGCTCGGGTGATCGATGTATTCCCGGGACCACTTACTCCACGCTTGAGGCTGTCGATCACAGCCGACGGAGGAATGCCTCGATACTGCATGCTGTCGAGCGCGTGACCGGAAAAGCGAATTCCGTTGATGACGGCCGGACTGTTGCCCTTGACCTCGGCGAGTGGCGATCGCCTGCTGCCAACCGGCGTGCTGGGCGGCTTTGGCTCAGATCCGCCACCTCCCTTCGAACCGCCACTCCTTCTTGCGCCTCCGCCGGCGCCAGATTTCCCCGTGGTCTTGCCTTTGCCGGTAGTTGGCGGGATTCTTCCGCCGCCGCCGCCGCCGGCACCGAAGTCTGGCGGATCCTTCTCCACTCCTGCGAGTTCCCGTGCGGGGTGAAGGTCGGTGGACAAGGATGCTCCAGCGCTGCATCCCGGCCTCATCCAGCACGGCAGCACCGTGATACTGCCGCGGTCGCCTCCGCCGCCACCGGTGCCGGCGATGAACAGGTGGCCGTCGATTTCGAGGTAGTTGCTCGGGTTCGCGCCGGTGAACAGGTACCGATTCGCGTTCAGCGGATCCTGCGAAAGGCTGAGGTTGTCGAAGGCCTGCCACCAAGACTCTATCGCGCTTGAATACGAACTCAGCCGTGGTTCTGCGGCCACTTCAGCTCTCGGCGACTTGGACTAGCCCATGGCCGCAGAAGAAGGACAATCTGCTCTGCCGGTAGCCCTAGCCAACCCACACCTGGCTTGGCCAGGACATGAGCCTCTACCGACCATCCGTCATCGAACACAATCGATGGCTCTCCATCAATGGAACGGGCGAGCTCTTCAAAGACTTCAACGGCGGCTTCGTACTCAAAGACGCTGATCTCAACGATCTCCAATCCTGATCGACTATTGGCAGTCCGAGTCTCAACCTCACGAGCAGGAACGATTTCCCGGACCACGGAGCACGCGTCACGGAGAGCTTCTCCAGAGGGTCGTGGCGCATCCTTCGCGAGCGTCAGCTCAAGGATGACAGGAATGGAGGATGTCCCGGTCGTCGTGGAACTTCGCGACGGCGGTCCCGGTGTGACGTCAAGCAGTGACGACGAGGATAGTCGCCTCCTCGGTCGGGGACGGGACGGTGGTGCGGGCGAGGTCGCGTTCGATCGCGACGGCGAGCTTGGCGAGGTCGCGGTAGCCGATCACGCGGCGGAATTGCCGTTCGGCTTCGAGCATGCCGGCGGCGGTCCAGCGCAGCGCCATGTCGCCCGATTGCCAGCGCTTGACGTTGCGGCTGGTGCGGCGGACGCACTCGATCATCGACTCGCAGGGGTTGGTCGAGGCGAGCGTCTGCTTCAGGCTGCCGCGGATCCCGAGCCGCTGCAGCGTCAGTGTTTCCTCGAGCCCCTCGCGCAACGAGGCGGCGGCGCCGGGGTGGGAGCGCTCGAGCACGCCGGCGAGTGAGCGCAGTTCGTCGAGCGCGCGCTCGTGGTCGTCGCGCGCCCACGCCGTGCGCAGCCGTTGCTTCACCGGCGGCCGGTCACGCTCGGGCAGGTGGTCGAGCACGTTGCGTTCTTTGTGGCGGACACAGCGCTGCACCGGCGTGTCGACGCCGAGCACGTTACGGACCGCCTTCCGCAGCGCCTTCGCGCCGTCGAGGACGCAGAGCACACCCTGCTCGACATCGAGGCCGCGCTCGACCAGGTCGCTCAGCAGCGCCGTCGCCACGGCGGCGTTCTCGGTCGAGCCTTCCCAGAGCCCGAGCGGGATCTTGACCCCATCGGTCGTGATCCCGAGCGCAACCACGTTGGTGCGGCCCTTCAGGTCGACCCCGTCCAGCATCAACACCGCCAGGCGCACGTCATCGAGGCGGCGGTGCATCAGCGCCTCCAGGTTCTCGCGCGTGCGGGCGACGAACTGGCGGCTGACCGCCGACTTCGAGGTCGAGCGTGCCTCTGCCTCGACTGCCTCGCCGACCGGCTCCTGGATGCGCTGGTAGCGGCGCGTCGAGACGCCGGCGAGCATCCGCTCCAGCACAGCCGCCGTCAGCGGGTCGCGATCAGCGAAGTGCGCGTAGGTGGCAAGCGGCACCTCGCTGCGACCATCGGCGCCTCTGACGCGGGGGCGCTCGACGCCGACTCGACGCCCGCCGAGCGTCACCTCGCCGCTCTCGTGGCCGTGGCGGACTGCTGTGCGGTCAGCGTTGTGCTGGCCCTTCGGCCCAACGACCTCGTCGACTTCCTCTTCCATCAATTCGGCCAGCACCCCGAGGCCAACGCCGACGCTGAGCGCGAGCAGTCCCTCCTTCGCAGCACCGACCAGCTCCCCGAGCGCCTCCTGCACCCGCACGGGCAGCACGGCCTCCGAAGCGATACCGGCCTGGGCGAGCGATACGGTTGATTCGTTCACGGCGGTTCCTCCTCTGATCTTTGGCGGATCGCCTCGAACGCTCCCAGCGGGAGCGGACGAGGCCGGAGGGACCGCCGTCAAGTTCTACGAGCTACGGGACAACCTCCAGGAATGAGCTTCTCAGGCTTCCCGGGATCCTGCTCGTCGACTTCGAGTTCGTCCTCCTCGAATCCCCAAACGCCAAGCGGTTCACCAAAGCCGAGGCTCACTTCCCAGTGTGACTCATCGAAAGGGCCGATGGCGACCACCGTACCCACACGGTCGCGAAGGTCTTCAGTACCGACGGGCCAATTGTGCATGTGCGCTGGTCGGAGTCGCTCACCCGGTCGGAAGCGAGGCATCGATGAGCTACTCATTGCAGGCGACAGTCGTATTTGAGCGGCTGTGAAGGCGACGGCTCAACTGACCCGCCTCCTGTGGCTCCGCCAGTCCCAGTTGGAGGAGGAGCTGCGTTGTATCCCGGCCTCATCCAGCACGACAGCACCCGCGCGACGGGTCACTCGCGATAGTCATCGAACTCCCAGTAGCCAAGGCGGGCGAGCTGCTGCGCGACCTCATCCCACGACGACCCTTGGCAGGCTTTGACTCGGCGTTCGAGATAGCTCGCGAGCCTCAGGTAGTCGAAGTTCTCAACGACGAGATGGTGGCGCCCGTCGTAGATCGGCTCATCGCGCACCCTTTCGGCGAGCCAACCCGGCGAACACACGGTCAGATCGAACGATTCCTCTCCATCAGCGCCATCCGGCCCAGCAAGCAGCCGGACACCGATCGCGAAATCGGCGCCCGGCGGACTCCAGGTCGCGACATCCGAAACCTCGAGACTGAGGATGTGTCGCAATGCAGCTCTCATGGCAGATCCGTGATGTCGAGATGGCCATTGCCGAGCGCGCGCCCCGTCCGTTTACCCTCAACGCGGGACTCGAAGTTCGCCTGGTACTTGCCGAGCTTTGGCTTGAAGCTCGGGGGCCGGTAGACGCGGAGACCGTCCTCGGAGACCAGCGTCTTTCCATCACTTGCAACCCTGTATCCGTCCCCGACCCATGCTCGTCCAAGGGCATTCGCGTCATCAGTCGACGCCGAACCTAGGGCGAAGTTCCCCTTTCCTCGCGCCGCCGCTCGGAGGATCGGCTCGGCCCGGCTCAGTCCTTCTTCTGCGGCCTTGCCAGCTCTTTTCGCGTCCCTGACACCTTTGACAAGACGCTCTGCCTTCAGCGGTCCCTTCGCCGGCGTGACGCTCGCGACTGCGACTACACAATTCCACAGCGACCGGTGCTTGACGCAGCCCTTGATCTCTTCGACAGGGGAGACGATGTTGACAGCCGCCTTCACGATGTCGCAGAACGATCCGCACCGCGGAGGAGTCTCATGCCTCACGTCGTACTGAGCGACTGCTGTCAGATCGACCACGCCTAGTTTGGGAACGTTGCGGGCCTCGTCGAGCGTCAAGCGACCGGCAGTGCCACTCTCGTACCCGGCGGCGAGGACGTGCCCGTCGAGCTCGACGTAGGTGATCGGGTTCGCGCCGGTGAACAGGTAGCGGTTGCTGTTGAGCGGATCCTGGGCGAGCCCGAGATTGTCGAACGCACCGTAGTAGACGTCTTGTTGCAGCCAGCGGCCTGTCCCGGGGCTGTAGCGGCGGGCGCCCATGTCGTAGCTGTTCGAGCCGGTGTCGAGGCGCTTTGCTTCGTACCGGTAGGGGTTGGTGTCGGTGAACCCGGCCGCGGTCTTCGAGATCGCGGTGTTGGCCGAGCCGTAGGCGCTGTAGCCGTAGGAGGCCTTGACGGCGCTGGACTGGTCGATCAGCAGACTCACGGAGCCGTGTGGATCGTAGAGGTAGGAGTAGCGGTTGGCGCCGTCGCTGAAGCTGACCCGGTTGCCGAGGGCGTCGTACGAGTACTTCCTGGTCGTGTTCGTTCCGCCGCTGAGCGCCTCTTGGGTGACGTTGTTGGTGTCGGCGAGGTAGCGGTAGGCGGTCGTCGTCGTCGAGCCGCCGGATGTCTTCGTCTGCGAGACCGGCCGGTCGATCGCGTCGTAGCTCCAGGACTCGGTCGCGGTTGCGCTGCCGGAGGCGTATTTGACGTAGCCGGTCAGGCGGTTCTTGTAGTCGTACGAGTAGTCCTCGAGCAGGTTGGTGTCGCCCGCGGCCGGGCAGTTGAACGGCGCTCCAGGAGCCGGTGACGGCGCAGTCGACGTTCCCGAGCGCGTCGTACATGTACTGGCTGGTCGTTCCGCCGGCGGTCTGGCTGGTCAGCTTCTGCCCCGCATAGGTGCGGGTGGTCGTTCCCTCCGCGGTCGCGTTCCCGATCGCATCCAGCGTGTACGCGGTCGCCGCCGACCCGGTGCCCGTGTCCGCGGAGACGAGCTGGTCGCGGCCGTTGTAGGCCCAGTTCGCCGTGCAGGCTGCCGTCCAGCAGGTCGCGCCGCCGTCCGCCTGCTTCAGTTTGAAGACGTCCTGGCTGCGGCTGCCGTCCAGGTAGGCGCCGGTGTCCGTCGTGTAGGCCTGGGCCGGCGGGGCGAAGGCGCTCGTCCAGCGGGCGATCCCCTTGGAGACGCGCAGCTCGTCGATCCAGCCGTTCAGGAAGTAGGCCGCCGACTCTCCGCCGACCCGGACCGGCTGGGTGTTGGTGACCAGGGGCGCCGAGCCGATGCTGTACGAGTTGATCAGCGTCCCGTCCCGAAACAGGAAGGCGGTCGTCCCCTCGCGGACGAGCGCGATGTGGTACCAGACCCCGGTCGCCAGCGTCCCGAACGAGCCCGCGTTCAGCAGGTCCCAGCTGGTGCCGTTGCTGGACAGGTAGGCGCTCAGCGTCCCGTTGTTGTTGAAGATCAGGAACGGCCCCTCCGAGCTTCCGTTCGCGCGTTTGCCGATCACGCCGCCGGAGGTGTTCGCCTTGATCCGAAGCCACAGGTCGATGGTGAAGTCGCCCGAGCCGAAGTCCCAATCCGCCGAATCCGGAACCGACAGCGAGTCGCCGCTACCGTCGAACAGTGCGGAGGCGCCGCCGAGCTTCGACTGGGCGGTGTCGACCTGGGCGTCCCCGCTCGCGGCGACCGGATGCGCAGACAGCGACGAGTCCCCGAACGCGGTCGAGCCGTCGGTGCCGTCGGCGTGCAGAAGCAGCTTCGTCTGCGATCCGGAGCTGTCGGTGTACGAGAGCGTGTGTTGCTCGATCAGGGTGCCGGCGCCCTGTAGTTGCTCAGCTGACGGTCAATCGTGCTTTACGTCAATCCAACAAGTGGCTGTGACACTCTCCAAGACCTTATTCTCCGCGAATCGTCCTTATGATCTTCTTCAGTTTCCTTATCTGCGACTTCAGGGAGTCGGCGGTTATATCTTCCTCGGACAGAAGCCCAGCCTCTTGCGCTTTCCGGATCTTCTTGTTGACAACTCGGAGCCGCCACAATGCATACGTCGAAAAGACTGCGCATGCAACAGCAGGTATCCAAGCGCCAGTGCTCGCGCAAAACAGACCGAGAAAGATCATCGCCGGGAGCATCCATCGGATATAGCTTCTGCCTGTGAGAAGGAAATACGGATTAGTGGTCCAAAAACGCCACCAGGCAGAGAGAAAGCGAATCATCTCCTGAGTTCTGCCAATACCTTGCGATAGAGGTCTTTCCAAGCGCCAATTGCTGCGGCTGGGTCTTTCTGCGCCTGGCGGATCCCGTGTCCAATCTGAAGAGCTTCCACAACTTTCACAGCAAAGATCACACGCTCTTTGCGCTTGCTATCGCCGACGTAGCGGTCAGCAAGACGCAATGAAACGTCAAGTACGCATCCGATCGCGGCTGCTTCCGGGCCGCCGGCAGCGGACAGGAACGCCCCTCCAACACAGCTTAGGATATATGGGGCCACGGCCTTTGCCACGGTTCTCGCAGCTTGAGGGGCATTAGTGAGCTCTTGCTCCGCAGCAACGACGGTCGTGACGGTCTTCTTGATCTTCTTCGCAACCTTCTTCGGAATGCCGCACAGCGATCCACAACCGCCACCACCACTGTCGTAGATGAAGGTGTCCACACACAACCTGCCGCCGCAGGGATAGGTGAACGAGGTCGGA
Organism: uncultured Actinomycetes bacterium; assembly: GCA_963803325.1. Lineage (GTDB taxonomy): Bacteria > Actinomycetota > Thermoleophilia > Gaiellales > Gaiellaceae > DATBLE01. The sequence goes on from CAWDLU010000003.1 coordinate 182,608, forward strand.
GTGCCGCCGCTGAGCCCGCCGCCGCCACCGTTGGTGCCTTCGTCGAACCGGTGGCCGTCGAGTTCGACGTAGGTGATCGGGTTCGCCCCGGTGAACAGGTACCGGTTCGCGTTCAGCGGGTCCTGGGCGAGCCCGAGGTTGTCGAACGCCCCGTAGTAGAGGTCTTGTTGCAGCCAGCGGCCTGTCCCGGGGCTGTAGCGGCGGGCGCCCATGTCGTAGCTGTTCGAGCCGGTGTCGAGGCGCTTTGCTTCGTACCGGTAGGGGTTGGTGTCGGTGAACCCGGCGGCGGTCTTGCTGATCGCGGTGTTGGCCGACCCGTAGGCGCTGTAGCCGTAGGAGGCCTTGACGGCGCTGGACTGGTCGAGCAGCAGACTCACGGAGCCGTGTGGATCGTAGAGGTAGGAGAAGCGGTTGGCACCGTCGCTGAAGCTGATCCGGTTGCCGAGGGCGTCGTAGGAGTACTTCCTGGTCGTGTTCGTGCCACCGCTGAGCGTCTCCCGGGTGAGGGCGTTGGTGTCGCCGAGGTAGCGGTAGGCAGTCGTCGTCGTCGAGCCGCCGGATGTCTGCGTCTGCGAGACCGGCCGGTCGAGCGCGTCGTAGCTCCAGGACTCGGTGGCGGTTGCGCTGCCGGAGACAGGCACCAAGACGCCAAGAGCATCATCTGTCTATTTCCGGCGATGGAAAGGAACAAATACTCCAACCACAATCCCGACAAGAACTACGCTCGTAACCATCGTGACAGCGCCGAGCACATGGGTCGAGACCAGGAACCGCTCTATGTCAATGCAAGACCTGGCACCAAGACTACGACGTCTTTAGTCGGGTTTGCCGCGCCATCGCCACGCCTGAACCCCAAAATAGACTGTTGCACCTGCTGCCGATACAGCGCCGACATAGATTCTTCCTACTATGCATAAAGTGATGGCAATAAGACCAGCAATAGTCAACAGAATATAGTATTCGAGCCAACTCCCGGCATATCGTCTACGTCTGTCGGACATGCCGTCATGGATGTGCTGTCTGCACATATCCGCGATATTCTTGGATGATCTCTCGGAGAGTGGGCACGCCCAGCCGATTGTACACCGCGCGGCGAGCGTGCGCCACGTATAGAACTGCCTCCACAATTCGCGCTCCCTTTGCTATGTTGCCATCACGGGACTCGGCCATCTTTAGAGACACTTCGATGGCGCACATAGCCGCTGTTGTTCCGGGGCTTGCGCCGGACACGCGGGCCAGTGCTGCACCTTCAGCGCATGCTCCGGCATACTCCCGAAAGGTCTTTGAGGTGATAGTCGCGTTGGAAATCACCTCTATGAGCCCCTCGGCATATTGTTCATCGGGATTTGAACGGTGTTTAAATGGGCGCGGGTCACCAACGTAGTCACGGATGTCGAGGCGGTGCCCATCCAGCTCGAGGTAGTTGATCGGGTTGGCGCCGGTGAACAGGTACCGGTTCGCGTTCAGCGGGTCTTGGGCGAGCCCGAGGTTGTCGAACGCCCCGTAGTAGAGGTCTTGTTGGAGCCAGCGGCCTGTCCCGGGGCTGTAGCGGCGGGCGCCCATGTCGTAGCTGTTCGAGCCGGGGTCGAGGCGCTTTGCTTCGTACCGGTACGGGTTGCGGTCGGTGAACCCGGCCGCGGTCTTGCTGATCGCGGTGTTGGCCGACCCGTAGGCGCTGTAGCCGTAGGAGGCCTTGACGGCGCTGGACTGGTCGAGCAGCAGACTCACGGAGCCGTGTGGATCGTAGAGGTAGGAGAAGCGGCTGGCGCCGTCGCTGAAGGTGACCCGCTCACCGAGGGCGTCGTACGAGTACTTCCTGGTCGTGGTCGTGCCACCGGTGAGCGTCTCCCGGGTGAGGGCGTTGGTGTCGCCGAGGTAGCGGTAGGCAGTCGTGGTCGTCGAGCCGCCGGATGTCTGCGTCTGCGACACCGGCCGGTCGAGCGCGTCGTAGCTCCAGGACTCGGTCGCGGTGGCGGAGCCGCTGGTGTACTTGACGTAGACGGTCAGCCGGTTCTTGTAGTCGTACGAGTAGTCCTCGAGCAGGTTGGTGTCGCCCGCGGCCGACTACGCGCTTTCCGCCTAGGGTTGCGGGATGGAATCGTTCGAGCACCGCGTAGCAGTGTCCGACTCCTTCGGTGTCAGACACTGATCTGGGCCGGAGACCCCTCGACCGCCGCGAGTCGCTGCGGAGCCCGCCAGCGCCGGATCCGCGCCAGTGCATACACCGTGACCCCGAGCCCTGCCGCGCCTGCGACCGCGAACGCGAGCTCCGTTCCGCCGACGTCGGCGAGCCAGCCGGCGAGCAGGCCGCCGACCGGCGACAGGCCGGCGAAGGCGAACAGGTAGAGGCTGAGTACGCGCCCGCGCAGGCGGTCGGGGGCGGCCAGCTGGAGAATCGACTGGCTGTTCGCCGTCCACAGGGAAAAGCAGAACCCGATCACGAACAGGAGTCCGGCGGCGATCGCCGCGTTGTGCACCGGGGCGAGCAGCAGCATCGTCGAGCTGAAGCCGGCAGCGCCGAGGATCAGCGCCTTCCAGCTCGCGCGGCCCAACGCCGCCGACCCGAGTGCGCCGAGCAGCGCGCCGGCGCCGAAGCACGCGAACAGCACCCCGAACACCTCGGCGCCCGAATGGAGCGTCTTCGAGGCCAGTACCGGCAGCAGCACCCGGAAGTTGAACCCGGTCGCGCTGACGACGACCGTGATCGCCAGGACGAGCTTCACCTGCCGGGACTGCCGCATGTAGTCGAGCCCCTCGCGGATCGCCGCGAAGGTTCTGGGGCGCGTCTCGCCGCGGTCGAGCGGAAAGAGCTCGGCCGAGCGCATCAACAGCAATCCGGCGAGGACGGCGAGGAAGGAGGCCGCGTTGATCGCGAAGCACCAACCCGCGCCGGCCAGCGCGATCAGGACGCCGCCGACTGCGGGGCCGACCACGCGCGCGGCGTTGAACAGGCTCGAGTTGAGCGCGACCGCGTTCGGCAGCTCGTCCCGGCCGACGAGCTGGAAGGTGAGGGCGTGGCGGTTCGGCGCGTCGAAGACGAGCGCCGCTCCGCCGAGGAAGGCGAGCACGTAGAACGGCCAGAGTTGGTGAACCCCCGCGAACGCGAGGACGGCGAGCGCAGCCGCGACCACCATCGACCCGGACTGCGTGAGGATCACGACCCGCCGGTTGTCGAATCGATCGGCGAGCGCGCCCGAGAAGAGGCCGAAGAGCATGAACGGCGCGTAGCGCGCGAAGACGAGCAGGCCGACCGCGAGCGGGGAGTGGGTCAGCGCGAGCACCAGCCACGGCAGCGCCGTGTCCTGCATCCAGGTTCCGCTGACCGAGACGATCTGCCCGGAGAAGTACAGCCGGTAGTTTCGGTGCTTCTGGAGGCTGGAGAACGTGCGCGAGTTGAGCGCGAGCAGCGCGGCGGTCATTCCTCTACCAGCCGCAGCAGCGGCTCGACGGCGGCGTCCACCACGGCGATCTCTGCGGCGGTCAAGCTCTGCAACCGCTCTGCCAGCCAGGCCGTTCGGCGGCGGCGGACGGAGCGGAGGGCACGGACGCCCCTGGGGGTGAGCGCGAGCCGGATCCGGCGTCCGTCGTCGGGCGAGGGGGTCCGGACGACGAGTCCCGCCTTCTCCAGCCGGTCGACCGCACGGGTCATGGCGGGCCGCGAGACCGCCTCGCGGGCGGCGAGCTCCGTGATCCCGAGCTGCGCGCCGTTTCGGATCAAGGCGAGCAGCGACGCCTGGCCGCCGGTGATTCCCTCCGCATGGGCCTCCCGGCGGAGGCGGCGGGCGAGGTGGAGCAGAGCCGGGCGCAGCCGGTTCGCAAGCTCGAGGGAGTCGGTGGCGACAGCAGTCATTTCGTTAACTATGGTAACAAAACTGACCACGCCCCAGGTGGCGCGGAAAGCCACCGGAGTGGCGGAGTCCTAGCCGCGGCAGCGCTTGACCGCCTCGGCGTAGGCGGCCTGGTCGGTCTCGCCGCCCCAGACGCCCCCGACCTTGAAGTCGGGCTCGCCGATCAGTACGCCGTCGGCCCGGTCGTAGAACTCCTTGACGTTGTCGAGGCCGATGCCGCTTCCGATCAGCACGGGCAGCTCGATCGCGTCCTTGACCGTGTCCAGCCGCTCCCGGGTCGGCGGGATCGGGCTGCGCGGCCCGGAGACGATCACCGCGTCGACCCCGCCGCGTTCGGCCAGGTCCTGCGCGGCGTACTCGATCGGCACGTCGAACAGCGGGTGCGCGTGCTTGACGTGGACGTCCCCGAGGATCAGCACCTCCGAGTCGAGCGAGCGGCGCAGTCGGGCGAGCTCGGCGGCGCAGCCCTGGACGATCCCCTGGTCGGTGACGTAGGCGCCGATCATCACGTTGCAGCGGATGAAGTCGGCTCCGCAGACGTGGGCGATCGAGAGCGCCTCCTCGCAGGCGTTGCGGAGGATGTTGACCCCGACGTGCATCGAGGTCGCCCGCCGGACCTCGGTGACGAGCACGGTCATCGCCGCGACCGTCGCCGGCGGGACGTGGTCGCGGAAGAGCGGCACGTCGCCGACGTTCTCGACGATGCAGGCGTCGAGGCCCGCGGCCTCGAGCTTGTTCGCCTCCGAGAGCGCGAAGGCGACGAGCTCGTCCATCGTCTTGTCGTTCCGGGGCGCGGACGGCAGCGCGGGCAGGTGGATCATCCCGAGGATCGGCTTGCGGGCGAGCAGCTCTCGCACGCGGTGATCCTATGCCGTCGGCAGATGCGCGAGCCAGGCGGCGATCGCGGCGAACAGTCCCGGCGCGAAGCGGTGCGCCTTCGGGATCTCGCTCGTCAGGCCGTGCGGGGTGTCGAGAATGAAGTGGCCGGCTCCGGGGAAGACTCGGATCGTCGGCGCGGGGTCGAGCCTCCGGAGGATCTCGACGCTCTGCGGCACGTAGACCGTCTTGTCCGCGCGGCCGAAGAGCCAGAGGGTGGGGATCTTCAGGCGCGCAAGGTCGGCTCGGGGGTCGAAGCCGCTCGGCTGGGCGGCTGCGAGCCGGTTGCGGACGATCGCCTCGGAGGGCGGCGGCTCGATACCGCCCTGGCCGGTGATCGAGGCGTATTCGGCCTGCTCGCCGACCGACATCGCCGGGCCCGAGGTGACGACGGCGAACCTGACGAGCGGGGAGAGCGCGGCCGCGTGCGGAATGATCCAGCCGGCCTGGCTGCCGCCGAACAGGCCCAGTCGCTTCGGGTCGACGTCGCTGCGGGCGGCGAGCGTACGCAGAGCACCGACTGCATCACCGGCGAGGTTCTCCAGGTTCGCAGTCGTAGCGCCCTCGACATAGACGCCTCCCGAATCACCGATCCCGCGCTTGTCGTAGGTGAGCACCACGTACCCAAGCGACGTGAAGAAGTTCACGAACAGGTCGCTGCCGTCACGGTCGGCTGCCTCGGACCCGTGGACGATCGCGATCGCCGGGTGCCGACCCGGTGTGGCCGGGCTGGTCACCTTGCCGACGATGCGCACGGAGGCGCCGCGGAAGGCGACGCGCTGCCGCCTGACGGGAACGTTCGTTCCGGACCGGCTGCGACCCCCGCTCGTCACCGTCAGGCTGCCGCCGCGCACGGTGACCGTGCCCCGGATCGGGCGTTCGACGAGGTAGGCCGGCCCGAACCGGAACCGCAGAGGACCGTCGCGATCGAGCTGGCGCAGGTCACCCGTCCGCGTGTCGGTGTAGAGAACGCCGCCGTCCGGGGTGACGGCCAGGCTGGCGAGCGTCCCGTCGGCCAGGCGGTAGGCCCCGTCGATCGCGAGTAGCGGGCTCGGCTTGTAGGCGAGCCCGCCCGCCACCGCTGCCCCTGCGGTCGCCGCGAGTACGGTCGCGACGACGACGAGGGCACGCCTCACGGTTGCCCGTGCTGGTCGAGGAGCTTCAGCGCCTGCTCTGCCCAGCGAATCGCCGCCTTGGCGTTCTCCTTGCCGGCGAGCAGCGTCAGGTACGGGTGGAGGTGCGCCGCGACGTCGATGCTGCGCTCGATCTCCTCGAGCCTCGCCAGGTGGGCGCGGCTCCGGTCGCGCCGAGCCTCGACCATCGCGCGCACGGCGCCGGGCCGCATGTGCTCGCCGAAGAAGATGCGCAACTCGAAGGGGTTGCGATCGACGGCCGGCGGCGACTGCTCGAGCCCGGCCCGGAGTGCCTCGCGGCCGGCGCGGGTGATCCGGTAGAGGGTCTTGTCGGGCCGCTTGTCCTGCTCGACGCGACGGGCCCTGGCGAGCCCCCGCTCGACGAGCTTCGGCAGCAGTGCATACAGCTGGCTCTTCGCCGGCGTCCAGAAGAAGCCGACACTGCCCTCCGCACTCTTCAACAGGTCGTATCCGGAACGCTCCTGGTCGGAGAGGAGGCCGAGGACGGCGCATTCGGTGAGCGTAATCCGCTCGGTCTCGGCGATAGTCCGGGTCGGGATAGTCCGCACCGGAATATATTGCCCGATCCGGGCGCGCCGTGTCAACGCGGAACCGGGCCCGCTTCTCCGGTGTAGTACCGTCAAGCGATCGAAGGAGGCGGAACGATGCGTGGTCTGATCGTCGGTTCAGTCGTGGTGACGGCGCTGGTCGCCGCCGGGGCGGCGCTCGGTGTCGGCCCCTGGCCCGGGCTGGCGCCGACGGTGGCCGCGCCGTCCGGAGACGTGCGCTACTCGGCCGTCCGGGTGCACGGCTCGACGACGGTGAAGGCGATCCGTGGCGCCGGCGTGGTCGCTTCGGCGACCTTCAAGGGCGCTTACGGGATTCCGGCGGTGACGAGCGCCGGGAAGGCCGGAGGCCTGTCGCCCGACGGAAAGCTGCTCGTGCTCGCACAGCCGCCGAACTACCAGGGCCTACGGCGGGAGAGCCGCTTCCTGCTCGTCCCGACGGGTGCGTTGTCGCGCGCTGACACGCTGGTGCTCCGTGGCGAGTTCGGGTTCGACGCAGTCTCCCCGGATCGACGCACGCTGTATTTGATCCAGCACGTCGTCAGCAGCGATCTCGTGCGGTACGTCGTGCGCGCCTACGACCTACAGGCGAAGCGGCTGCTCGCACGCGCGATCGTCGACAAGCGCGCGCCGTCCGAGGTGATGCGCGGGTACCCGATTGCGCGGGCGACCTCCGCCGGCGGCGAGTGGGTGTACACGCTCTACACGCGGGCACCTGACGGGACACGGCCGTTCGTCCACGCGCTGAACGCGGCGGGGCGGACCGCCTTCTGCATCGACCTGCCCAGCTGGCCGGATGAAGACATCTGGGGCGCGCGTCTCGAGCTGACGACCGACGGCCGGCAGCTGGTCGCGCTCGCGGGCAGTACCGCGGTGGCACGGATCGACACCGAGACGCTGAAGGTGCAGTAGCCGCGGCAACCGTCCACGCTATCCTCCGGCGCGTGGATCAGGGACGCGTCGAGGCGATCTTCATCAGTGCCGAGCGCGGCGTGCACCCTCACCCGGTCGAGACGGCCCTCGCAGTCGCCGGCAAGGGGCTCGAGGGCAACCGCTACTTCGACACCGGCCGCCCGGAGCAGGAGCTGACGCTGATCGAGGCGGAGCAGCTCGAGGCGCTCCTGGCCGAGCAGGGGATGGCGATCGACGCAGCGGCAACCGGCCGGAATGTGCTGACCCGTGGAGTTCGCCTCAACGACCTGGTCGGCAAGCGGTTCCGCGTCGGCGAGCTCGAGTGCCGCGGCATCGAGCTGTGCGAGCCCTGCGCAACGATGGAGGCGAGAACCCGGCCGGGCGCGATCAAGGCGCTCGCCCACCGCGCCGGCCTGAACGCGGAGATCCTCGCCGGAGGCGAGCTCCGGCCGGGCGACGTCGTCGTACCGCTGTAGAGCCCGTGTCTGACACGGCGTTTCTGATCCTCCACGGACTCGAGGGATCGGGGCCGGAGCACTGGCAGACGTGGCTCGCCCGCCGGTTGCGCGAGCGGGGCCTCGTGGTCGCCTATCCGTCCCTTCCCGAGGCCGACAACCCGAGGCTCGACCGCTGGCTGGCGGCGCTCGACGACGAGCTCGCCCGGCTCCCCGCGGAGGAGACGACCGTCCTTTGCCATTCGCTTGGATCGCTGCTCTGGCTGCACCATGCTGCTCGTGGCCCGGTCGCGCAGGTTGCGCGGGCGCTCCTCGTCGCACCGCCGCAGCCCGACGATGAGGTTCCGGGCAGCGCCGGCTTCCGGCCGGTGCCGCTCGACCGCGGGCGCGTCGGCGCCGCCGCTGTCGAGACGCGGCTCGTCTGCTCGACCGACGATCCCTGGTGCCCGCCGGAGAGATCGCGCCGGATCGGCGAGGCGATCGGTGTTCCGATCGACTGGATCGAGAGCGGCGGGCACGTCAACACCGACGCCGGCTACGGCCCATGGCCGGCGGTCGAGGCGTGGGCGCTCGGCGAGCGCGACCGCCTCGTCTAGCCGTCCCTCGACCGCGCCGGTCGGGAGGATGAGGGACCGCGCGTTCGTCGACGGAGCGGAGCCAAACGGGTAGGGTCGCCGGGATGGCGGTCACGCCGGAGATCTCGCGGTGGGATCATCTCTTTGCGGCGCGGGCGCGCGGCGACGTCGGCGAGGGGATCGCGTTCGTGCTCGGCTTCCTCGGCAGGGACGACCTGATCTCATTCGCAGGCGGCTTTCCCGATCCGTTGACCTTTCCGCGCGAGCGCGCCTCAACGCTGCTCCAGGAGTTCGCAGCGGCGGGCGAGACGACCGCGTTCCAGTACGCGCCGACGCGAGGTCTCGCCGGGACGCTCGATGCGGTCGCCGGCAGGCTCGAGCGCCTCCAGGGCCGGCGCCCGGGCGACGACGAGCTGCTGATCACGAGCGGCGGGATCGAGGCGCTCGAGCTCGTCTGCAAGTCGCTTCTCGACCGCGGCGACACCATCGTCGTCGAAGGACCTACGTACCTGGGCGCGATCATGGCCTTCCGCGGATTCGAGGCCGAGATCGTCGCCGTCGGTATGGACGACGACGGGCTCCGGGTCGACGAGCTGGCATCGAGGCTTGCGGGTGGGCTGCGCCCGAAGCTCCTCTACACGATCCCGGATCACCAGAATCCAGCCGGAGTCAGCCTGCCGGCCGGGCGGCGCGAGCTGCTCGTGGAGCTCGCCAGGCGGTACGGCTTCCTGATCGTCGAGGACGTCGCGTATCGCGAGCTCGGCTTCGGCGACGACGCACCGCCGAGCCTCTGGAGCCTCGCGCCGGACACGGTCGTGCAGGCGGGGACGACGTCGAAGACGTTCCTACCGGGTGTTCGGCTCGGCTGGGCGGCTGCGCCGGCGGACGTCTCCACCCGGCTCGTCTCGGCCAAGCAGAACACCGACCAGTGCGCGGGCGCGCTCGGCCAGCGCATGTTCGAGGAGTACGTTCGCCGCGGCTGGATCGACGAGCAGGTCTCACGGTCGCGCGAGCTCTACCGGAGGAAGTGCGACCGGTTGCTGGCCGCGCTCGAGCGGCTGATGCCGGCGGACGCGCACTGGACCCGTCCGCAGGGCGGCTTCTTCTCGTGGCTGACCCTCCCCGGGTGCGACACCACCGCGCTCGCGGCGACCGCGGCCGAGCACGGCGTCGGGATCGTCCCCGGCTCGCTCTTCTATCCCGACGGCCGCGGCGGCGGCAACGTGCGCCTCTCGTTCAGCATGGTCGACGAGTCGCTGATCGACGAGGGGATCGAGCGGCTCGCCTCACTTGTCGCGTAGGTAGACGTCCGACCCGTCCAGCCAGTCGGCCCGGGGCGGGCAGAAGATGTCGACGTCGAGCGTCGCCTCCAGCGCCTCGGCCCGGTGCGGCAGATTCGGCGGGATGTGCAGCACCTCGCCGGCGGCCACGTCGACGACCTCCGACTCGTCCTCACCCAGCCAGAAGCGCAGGACGCCCTCGAGGATGTAGGTCAGCTGCTCGTTCTCGTGCTCGTGCTTGGGCACGAGGCAGCCGGGTTGCAGGTACACGTGCGCGACCATCATCCGCTCGGTCGAGATCAGGCGGCGCTCCAGATCCGGCTTCAGCGCCTCCTTGGGCAGGTCCTCCCAGCGGTAGAGCGTGGCACCGGAACTGCTCATCCTCGTTCTCCTCTCGTCGATGGCAGGCGATCGTCTCATTTCCTTCCACCTTCGTCACAGACGCGACACGACTCCTGTGCTTCCCTGACCGCCGTGGGAGGATTCTCGGAGGTCCGGGCGCACGCGGTCGCCCGTCAGCTCGACATCGGGCTCGACGGCATCTGCTGCGCCTGTCTCAGCTTCGTCTCGATCGCGATCGACGGCGGCGACCGATCCGCCGTCACGCGCGAGGTCCGGAGGATGACCCCGGACCTGTGGGCCGACGGCCTCGACGAGCGGGCCCTGGCGGCGGTGCGGCGCGCAGTCGAGCGAGGCGTGACCGACGCCGGCGCCGCGCTCGCCGACCTCGAGCTCGGCGGCGGCGAGAGCTTCACCGCCCGCGCGATCGTGTGGAAGCTCGCCGGGCAGCTCTGCCGGCGTGCGCGCATCACGGCCCGTGCCGAGACGCTGACCCGCGACCGTCTGCGCAAGGCGCCGGCCGAGTGGAATTGATGCTAGTGATGCTATTCTATCTGCATCATGCGCACCACGATTACACTGGATGACGACGTCGTCGCAATGATCGAGAGCGAGCGCGCCCGGACCGGGGAGTCGTTTCGTGCCGCGGTCAACCGGCTCCTCCGCCGGAGCGCCAGGCCGGCTCGGTCCGCCGAGCCTCCGCCGCTGCCGACGCGGCCCGGACGGCCGCTGATCGACATCTCCGACGTCTCGGCGGTGCTGGCGGCGCTCGACGACGAGCGGCGCGCAGAGCGCGGACTCCCGTGACGCTCGTGGACGCGAACCTGCTCGTGTACGCGGCCTTCACGGACGCGCCCGAGCACGATCGGGCACGCGCGTGGCTCGGGGCACTCTTCGCCGACGGCGACGGAACTGTCGCCTTCTGCTGGCCGGTCGTCTACTCGTTGATCCGGCTGACGAGCAACACCCGCGCGTTCGGCAGGAATGCCCTGACTGTTCGGGACGCCTGGGCCGATGTCGCCGCGTATCTGGCGCAGCCGGCCGTCCGGATCGTCTCGCCCGGCCCCGGACATGCGGCGATCGCCGCCGAGCTCGCCGCCACGCCGGGCCTGCGCAGCGACGACGTCCCGGACATCGAGATCGCCGCGCTCGCGATCGAGCATGGGCTCGTGCTCGCGACGCACGACAGCGGCTTCCGCAGGTTCTCGGGTCTACGCGTCGTCGACCCCCTTGCGGGTGGTGGCGAGGCGCAACCGAAACGGGAGCGGCGAGACTCAAATCCGTGACCTCCGGCGTGACAGCCGCCGCAAGGGGCACCACGATCTTCCACCCGAAGAGCCCGAATAGCAGGAACTTCGTGGGGTCCGACCAGCGCGGCTTCCACGGCCTTCCATGGGGGTTTCGGAGGGTCCCGCCCCATCCAGGCCCATCGCTTCGTCGTCTACTAGGTAGACAACTGCCATGAGGCAGTCTTCGCTGCCTCGTAAGCTCTCCACGTGGCGTCGGCCTTCAGCAGTTATGCACACGAGGATCAAGAGTTCGTGCTCTCGCTCGTCGAGCCGTTGCGAGCGCAGGGACTCGACATCCGGTACGACCAGGTCGTGTTGAACGTCGGCGATTCGTTGGTGCAAAAGATCGCCGGTGAGATCTCCGATGGTGACTTTCTGATCGCGATCGTCTCCCCGGACTCGGTCGAGTCCGAGTGGTGCAGGCGGGAGCTCTCCCTCGCGGCAACTCAGGGGACCAACGAGCGCCGGGTCAAGGTGCTGCCGGTGAGGTTCCGCTCTGCTGCCATGCCGCCGGTGCTGCAGGACACCTTCTGGGCCGACGCCGACCGAGACGGCGCCGAAACAATTGGCCGGCAGCTCGCCGCCGCGATGAGCGCACACCTGGAAGGGCGGGAGTCCGAGGCTGACCGAGCAGCGGAAGAGGTGGAAGCCGTCGAGGGAGAACCAGCGCACGCAGAGCTGGTTGGGGATGCCGGTGTAGCGCAGGTTGAAGATGTTGCCCAGAGGTGCTGGGACGTCTTCCGGGGGTGGTTGGGCATTTGGCGGGCGGGCGGCAACATCCACGATCTCGACGATCCGCAGCGCCGACTGCGCTGGGCGCTCGCCTCTGTGCCCGACCGCGTTCGTGGGGCCCTTCCGCTCGTTGAGCGTCTCGCCACCTCGAGAGGTGACGAGTTCTTCGCGGACGCTGACGACGTGGACGATCTTGAGCGGGAGATCCGCGAGGAGTTGCTTGCCGTCAGGACGCGTGTCGCCCAGGGCCTGCCGGTCAAGCGCCGCTGGCTTGTCACAACCGACCATGGTCAGGTGTCAGCGGGGCGGCGCCATGCAGTCGCCTATCTGTGGGGGATTCAGCGCGGCGATGAGACTCGCCTGGTCACCGTATACATCAGTGGCACGGCGATGGCGTTCGACCAGGGGCCGCCACCCGAGGTCGTGGCCGCCAAGAACACGCGAGGGCGGAGCGTGCTCAGCAGCCTCGTAGGTCTCGACGACCCCCCGTCCGAGGTGATGGCGACGACGGCCGGGATCAGCCTGACGCTGCCGGACTGAGATCGAGCAGGCTCATGGCCTGGCGCTCGTCGCCGATGTGACGGTCATGGCGTACGACGTCGAGCGACGCCCCGCGACCTGGGTCGCCAAGCAGGCGGCTCGACGGCAGCAGCTGTTCTGGCTCGGCATCGCCCTCTTCTTCCTGCTCGACGGGCTCGTACTTGCGCTGGCAGTCGGGCACCGACTCAGCATCGCCGCGTCCGCGTTCTTTCTCGCTTTGGTGTTCGCCGTGAAGCCGTACGCCGAGGGCTTCGTCGATCGCACTGTGAACTGGGTTCGCGGTGCGCGGGCCGAGCAGGCGGTCGGCGAGACGCTGAACGAGCTTCGCTCGGAGGGCCGGGTGGTGATGCACGACATCGAGCAGGTCGGCGAGGGCAACATCGACCATCTCGTCTCGGGGCCGAACGGCGTCTACCTGGTCGAGACGAAGGAGCGCCGCTATGAGGACAGGCACATCGTCAAGGTGAAGCGGCAGGCGGCGAAGCTGCACGACGAACTCGGGGTCTGGGTCACGCCGGTGATCTGCCTGTACGACCGGCGAGGCGAGCCGTTCCGCACGCACGGCGTCTGGGTGGTACCCCGTCAGCACCTGCTGGGCTGGCTGCGCGACCAGAACCACCCGCCGGTCACGTTCGAGCGACTCGCTCGGTTCGCCGACCACTTGGGGACGAACGGATGACCTTGAACCTTGTCTGGAACCGCGCTGAGATCTGCCGGCGTGCCGAAACGTGTTGCAGCCGAGCGCTTCGGACTGCCACCTGCCTTGAGTCAGCGGCGAATCGGACTCAGGTCGGAGGTCTCGATCTCGTCCGGGTCGATGACATCGAATCAGCGAACCCGACGTCGACAACGAACTGATCGAAGACGCGGCCGGCCAGCTCCGCCGTGACGTGGAACCGAATCGCGCGGAAGTCGTCGGTATCGTCAAGAGCGTCGGTTCGGACGGCGGCGAACGTGAAGAAGTCGTCCAGGACGAGTTCCTGCGCGGCGGCGAAGTCCTCGACTGTGGCCTCCTCGTTGTCGGTACGACCGAGATCCATGTCCCGAGTCGAACGAGCACCTGTCGGGAAGCGGAAGTCGAGCGCGAGAGCGCCTTTGAGGACCCATCGGTCCGGCGCCACTGCTATGAGGCGGCGGAGGAGGAGTTCGAGGGCGACGCGCTTCCGAAGGCGCGGGGTGCTGAGACCGGTCTTCGCCGCTTCGGTCCTGAGCCTGTCCTCGAGGGCCTGGCGGAATGCGGCGGCGGTTGCGTATCTCACTGGGCTGCGTGGTCCGGGAGCAGTGCCTCGATCGAGCGTCTCTTGGCTCGGCGCTCTGCTTCCTGCAGGAGCTGGCGGGTCGTGAGGAGCCCACGACTCAGCGCCTGCTCGATCGCCATGGCTGCTTGTTCAGGTTGGAGCTGGCCGGCTACGTCGACGAGCGTTCGCGCCGGCGCCGTGAGTGGCATGCCCTCCCGCCAGACGGTCGCGACTCTCTCGTTGTCGCGACGGGTGTGGATGACGACACCCGGTGGACGACGGAGCCCGCGGTGCCTGCGCGGGACGAGCAGGTGGACCTTGTCTGGAACGTTGTCGCTCAGCTCGAGCAGCGCGAGCGCGCTCTCGTGCGAGACGATGGCCTTGCCCATCCCGGCGGCCATCCCTGGTGAACCTTCAGGAGGTTCGAGGCCAGGCGAAGCCGTACCAAGTCCGCCAGTTCCTCCGGCTGGTAGAACGGTACGCTTTGCGAATGGAGCATCCGCGCTGAGCGACTACCACATCAACGTCTTCTACAGCGACGAGGACGGCGGTTACATCGCCGGCATCCCGGACCTCGAGGCGTGCTCGGCCTTCGGCGCGAGTGCCGAGGAGGCGCTCGCCGAGGTGGACAAGGCGAAGGAGGCGTGGCTCGCTGCGGCGCGCGAGGCCGGACGGCCTATTCCAGAGCCCCGGTATCGGCCAGCGATCTACGCGCGGTAGCCCAGGCTGGTTCAGCCCCAGAAGATGCCGGTCGGGTCGGCGTCGATCTCGGCAAGCAGTCGCCGGATGCCGCGGCTCGCTTTGATGCGGTTGTAGGGATGCCAGCGGTCGTCGCTCCCGCGCCAGTGGAACGACCATCGTCCTTCGACATCGTCGCGTCTCAGCTGTGCGATGTGCGACGTCGTCCGCTCCGAGCCGAGCCGCCGGTTCCAGGGACCGCGACGCTCGACGATCGTGATCCCGTCTCCGCGGACCGAGAACTCGAGGCGCATCTCGTCGCGGAGGTCGGGCGGCGTCCGCTCCTCGCAGAACCGCTCGACTTCCGCCAGCGCATCTTCCGGGACAGCCATGGCACATTGTCGCGCCTCTGGGTGTTGGGAGCCCGGGCGTGGCTCCATCGACTCGCCGTTCGCCAGGAACGGCGGCGGCGCGCATCGACTCCGACCTCCGGCCGCCGATTGGAGCGGCCCGGCCTCTCGACGTTGCGTGGCGTCGCGGGCATCTCGGACGCGACCGCCCGCGCGCTACTCGAACGATTCGGAAGCATCGAGCGGCTTCTCGCGGTGGGACAGGATGAGTGGACGAAGGTGAACGGAGTTGGTCCGGTCAGAGCTCACGCACTGGCGGAGGCTCTACTTGAGCGCGACAACGGCGGTGCTCAAGCCGCCTAGCGAATCCGGCGAGGTCTGCCCCAGTTTGCATCTGAAGGCGGGGTATCGAACGCGGGAGAGACGCGAGAAGGGCCGATTTGCAGGCGTTTCAACGGGAGCGACGGGACTCGAACCCGCGACCTCCGGCGTGACAGGCCGGCGTTCTAACCAACTGAACTACGCCCCCTGGGCCGGGACAGTCTAGCCGCGCATCTCGAACTTCAGTGTCTGACACCGAAGGTGTCAGACACTCACTCGGTTAGGGGCCACCCCGCACGTAGATCACCTGCCCGCTGACGTAGCTCGCGTCCTCCGAGCAGAAGAACGCGATCACGCCGGCGACGTCCTCCGGCTCGCCGATCCGCTGGAGCGGCACCTGCTCGGCGGCCATGCGCCGGAAGTCCTCGAAGGCGACCCCGAGGCGCTCGGCGGTCTGCTGGGTCATCGCAGTCGAAACGAACCCGGGAGCCACGCAGTTGACGTTCACGTCGAAGCGCCCGAGCTCGATCGCAAGCGTCTTCGTCATCGCCTGGATCCCGGCCTTCGCCGCCGAGTAGTTGAGCTGGCCGCGGTTGCCGAGCGCCGACGTGGACGAGATCAGCACCATCGTCCCGCCACCGTGCTGGGTCATGTGCGCCTGGGCTGCCTGCGTCGCCAGGAACGTCCCGCGCAGGTGCGTTGCGATCACCGCCTCCCAGTCGTCGTCGGTCATCTTGTAGACGAGGTTGTCGCGGATGATCCCGGCGCAGGTGACCAGGATGTCGAGGCCGCCGTGCTCGGCGACCGTCTTCGCGACTGCGCCCTCGACGGCGGCGCGATCGGTGACGTTCGCCTCCAGGTGCAGGCCTGGCGCGTCGTCGTCGAAGCCGAGGTCGACGAGCGCGACCTTCGCGCCCTCGGACGCGAAGCGCGCCGCTGTCGCCTTGCCGATCCCGCGGCCGCCACCGGTCACGAGCGCGACCTTGCCCTCGAATCGTGTCACTCTCGTAGCCTATGCGCTCGTGCACGAGAAGCGCATCGAGATCCGCTGGCGCGACCTGGACGCCTACGACCACGTCAATCAGGCCGTCTACCTCACGTACCTCGAGGAGGTGCTGGACGATTGGTTCCGCGCCGTCCTCGGCGGCCTCTGGCACTACGTCGCCGCCCACGTATCGATCGACTACCGCGCCGAGCTCACACTCACCGACCGCGAGGCGGTCGGCAGCGTCTGGCTCGACCGGTTGGGGACGAAGAGCGTCACCGCCCGAGCGGAGATACGGGCGCCGGGCGGACGGGTCGCCGCCGAGGCGGAGCTGGTGGTCGTCGCGCGAGACCCCGGAACCGGGGAGTCACGCGAGCTGACCGGCGCCGAACGAGCCGCGTTCGAGGCTGCGGCATGAGCCTCCGCGACCACATCGAGGCGATCACCCGCGGTGAGGTGCCACCGCCGCCCGTCTCGCAGCTCCTCGGGCTGCGGTTGACGAACTTCGGCGAGGGCGAGTGCGTGTTCGAGATGGAGGTCGCGCCCGAGCATGCGAACCCGATGGGGACGCTCCAGGGAGGGATCATCTGCGCGCTCGCCGACGCTGCGATGGGCATGGCCTATGCGACCACGCTCGCCGAGGGCGAGACCTTCACCACGCTGGAGCTGAAGGCGAACTACCTGCGTCCGGTGGTGGGCGGCACGCTGACGGCGACCGGTCGCGTGATCCACGCGGGCAGAACGATCGGTCTGGCCACCTGCGACGTCGTCGACGAGCAGAGCCGCCTCGTCGCGCACGCGACGAGCACCTGCATGACACTCTCCGAAACAGGGCGTTAGGCTCGTTCCCGATGCAGCTTCGCGACTCACCGGAGGAAGCCGCCTTCCGCCAGGAGGTACAGGCGTGGCTCGCGGCGAACCTCCCCGAGGAGAGCCGCGGACGGCGAGGCGGCGCGGTGCGGTTCGAGGAGTGGGGACGCGAATGGAGCCGCAAGCTCGGCGATGCCGGGTACGCGGCGCTGACCTGGCCGAAGGAGTACGGCGGCGGAGGCGCGCCGTACTCGCACCAGGCGATCCTGCTCGAGGAGTCCGCGAAGGCGCAGGCGCCGGGCCACATCGGCGTGATCGGGATCGGCATGGCCGGGCCGACGATCATCGTCCACGGCACCGACGAGCAGAAGACCCGCTACCTGCCGAAGATCCTTTCCGCGGAGGAGATCTGGTGCCAGGGCTTCTCCGAGCCGGGGGCGGGCTCCGACCTCGCCGCCGTGCGGACGCGCGCCAAGCTCCGCGACGGCCGCTACGTCGTCAACGGCCAGAAGGTCTGGTCGTCGTACGCGCACCTCGCCGACCGGTGCATCCTCGTCACGCTCAGCGACCCCGACGCCCCTCGCTATCAGGGCCTCACGTACCTCCTGGTCGACATGCACGCCCCCGGCGTCGAGGTGCGGCCCCTGACCCAGATCACCGGCGAGGCCGAGTTCAACGAGATCTTCTTCACCGACGTCGAGGTGCCCGTCGCCGACGTGCTCGGCGAGCCCGGCCGGGGCTGGCAGGTGGCGATGACGACCCTGATGCACGAGCGCGCGTCGCTCGGCTTTGCGCTCGCGGGCGCCTTCGAGGTCGCGGTCGGCAAGCTCGTCGAGCTGGCGAGGGGCCGGGAGCTCGACGACCGGCTCCGCGATCTGATCGCGCAGAGCTGGATCGAGCTGCAAGCGCTGAAGTGGACGAACAACCGCGCGCTGACGCGGCTCGTCGAGACCGGCGCGCCCGGACCCGAGGCGTCGATCCCGAAGCTGCACTGGTCGGAGGCAAACCAGCGGCTCGGCAAGCTCGCGCTCGAGCTGCTCGGCCCCGAGTCGCAGGTATCGGACGGCGACGGCTACTGGCAGTGGCTTCAGCTGCGCAGCCGCGGCAATACGATCGAAGCCGGCACCTCGGAGATCCTCCGCAACATCGTCGCCGAACGCGTGCTCGGCCTGCCGAAGGGGAGATAGGTGTTCTTCGCGTTCACCCCCGACCAGGAGGCGCTGCGCAGCGAGGCGCGGCGCTACCTCGAGGAGCGCTACCCCGCCGAGCGGGTCGCCGAGCTGGCCGACTCCGCCGAGGGCTGGGATCCCGCCTCGTGGGCCGAGCTGGCCGGGCTCGGCTGGCTGGGCGTCTCGGTCGCCGAGGACGAGGGCGGTGCCGGGCTCGGCTTCCTCGAGGAGGCGGTGCTGCTCGAGGAGCTCGGACGCGCGCTCTATCCGGGGCCCTATTTCTCGACGATCGCGCTCGCCCTGCCGGCGCTCCCGCCGGAGGAGCGCGCGCGGGTGGCGGTCGGAGAGGCGCGCTGGTCGGCCGAGGTGGACGGCGTCGTCCCCGACCTCGCGCTGGTCGAGCGCGTGGTCACCGGCGAGGGCGCCGCCGACGCCGAGGGCGAGACGCTCGAGACGATGGACTCGACGCGCAGGCTGGGGCGGCTCGCGCCGGGTCGGCGAGAGGCGCTCCCCGGCCGGATCGACCGGCCACGCCTGCGGGCGGCGCTCGCGCTCGAGGCGGTCGGGATCGCCCAGCGGGCACTCGAGTACGG
Organism: uncultured Actinomycetes bacterium; assembly: GCA_963803325.1. Taxonomy (GTDB): domain Bacteria; phylum Actinomycetota; class Thermoleophilia; order Gaiellales; family Gaiellaceae; genus DATBLE01. The sequence goes on from CAWDLU010000003.1 coordinate 201,297, forward strand.
CGTCGAGCACGCCAAGGGGCGGCAGCAGTTCGGCAAGGCGATCGGCGTCTACCAGGCCGTCTCCCACTCGCTGGTCGACAGCTTCATGGCGACCGAGCTCGCGCGGTCGCTCGCCTACTGGGCGGCCTGGTGCGTGGCCGAGGGTGACGGGCAGCAGGCGGCGGCGTCCGCGGCCGCGAAGTCGTATGCGTCCGAGGCGGCGGTCTCGGCGTGCGAGCGCTCGATCCAGATCCTCGGCGGGATCGGCTTCACCTGGGAGCACGCGCTGCACCGCTACTACAAGCGCGCCCAGTGGATCCAGGGCTTCGACGGCTTCCCCGCCACTCAGCGGGCGGAGGTCGCGGATCAGCTCCTCGCCTGACCGGGCGGTGCTGATCACCGGCACTTCGTCCGGGATCGGCGCCGCCTGTGCGAAGCGGCTCGCGGCGTCTGGGTGGCACGTCTACGCGGGGGTGCGCACACCGGGCGACGCTCCACCGGGGACGGTCGAGGTGCTGCTCGACGTCACCGACCCGGATTCCGTCGGCGCGCTTCGCTTCGACCGCCTGAGCGGTCTCGTCGACAACGCGGGCGTCGCGATCGCCGCGCCGCTCGAGGACCTGCCGGTCGCCGAGCTGCGGCGCCAGCTCGAGGTGAACGTGGTCGGTCAGCTCGCGGTCGCCCAGGCGGTGCTCCCGGCACTCCGCGCCGCCCGCGGCCGCGTCGTCATCGTCGGCTCGATTGCGGGGCGCAGCGCCCTGCCGTTCCTCGGCGCGTACGCGATCTCGAAGTTCGCACTCGAGGCGATGGCCGACTCGCTGCGGCTCGAGCTCGCGCCGGACGGAATCGAGGTCTCGCTCGTCGAGCCGGGGTCGATCGCGACTCCCATCTGGACGAAGCCGCAGCCGCTCGCCGACGGCGTCTCCGAGCGCTACCGCAAGCGCATCGAGGCGTTTCGGGCGATCGCGGCGGCGCGGGCGTCGAACGCGGCCCCGGCGGATCTCGTTGCGAAGGCGGTCGAGCACGCCCTGACCGCCTCCCGGCCGCGCACCCGCTACCTGGTCGGCAAGGATGCCCGGATTCGGGCCGCGATCGAGCGTCTTCCCGACCGGCTGCGCGACCGCGTGCTCATGCGGGCGTTGCTCGGGGGGTAGCAGCCGGTTACGGTTCAGCCAGTGCGCGGCCAGATGATGGACTTCCAGCTCACGCTGCCGCACCTGCTCCGGCGGGTCGAGACGTACTTCGGCGACAACGAGGTCGTCACCCGTCTGCCGGACAAGAGCTTTCACTGCTACGGCTACCGCGACATGACGCGGCGCGCAAAGCAACTCGGGGTCGCGCTCCGGGCGCTCGGGCTCGAGCGCGGCGACCGCGTCGGGACACTCTGCTGGAACCACTACCAGCACATGGAGTGCTACTTCGGGGTCCCCTGCGGGGGGCTCACGCTGCACACGCTCAACCTCCGTCTGCACCCGAATGACCTCGCGTACATCGCCAAGCACGCCGGCGACAAGGCGGTGATCGTGGACAAGAGCCTCGTGCCGCTGCTCGATTCGTTCCGCGCGGAGACCGACATCGAGCATGTCTTCGTCGTCGAGGACTCCTACGAGGAGCTGCTCGCCGGCGTCTCGGCGGACGACTGGCGCGACCCCGAGCTGGACGAGAACGACGCGGCGGCGATGTGCTACACGAGCGGGACGACCGGGATGCCGAAGGGCGTCGTCTACTCGCACCGCTCGACCGTTCTGCATACGTTCGGAGTCGCGGCCGGCAACCCGCTCGGGCTGGGCGTGTTCGAGGGCGACGTGATCCTCCCGGTCGTGCCGATGTTCCACGCCAACGCCTGGGGCTACCCCTACCTGGCCGCGATGCTCGGCGCGAAGATCGTGTACCCGGGCCCGCACCTCGACCCGGAGAGCCTGCTCGACGACTTCGTCCAGGAGGGCGTCACGTGGGCGGCCGGGGTCCCGACGATCTGGCTGGGGATCCTCGCGCTCCTCGATGCCAACCCGGGGAAGTGGGATCTTTCCGAGATGAAGGGGATGCTGATCGGCGGGTCGGCGGCGCCGCGGGCGATGATCGCCGGATTCAAGCAGCGCCATGGGCTGAACGTCGTCCACGGCTGGGGGATGACGGAGACCTCGCCGGTCGCCTCGGAGGCGACGCTGCCCGGCGACCTCGCCGAGGCGGACGAGGAGACGAAGTTCGACTACATCGCGCTCCAGGGACTGCCGCTGCCGTTCGTCGAGCTGCGCGCGCGCGACGCCGACGGCAACGAGATCCCCTGGGACGACGAGACGATGGGCGAGCTCGAGATCCGCGGCCCCTGGGTCGCCTCCGGCTACTTCGACACGCCCGAGCAGGCAGAACGCTGGACGGACGACGGCTGGTTCAAGACCGGCGACATCGTCTCGCTCCACCCGCGCGGCTTCATCCGGATCCAGGACCGGACGAAGGACGTGATCAAGTCCGGCGGCGAGTGGATCAGCTCCGTGGCGCTCGAGAACGCGCTGATGGGGCATCCGGCGGTGGCGGAGGCGGCGGTGATCGCCGTCCCGGACGAGAAGTGGGACGAGCGGCCGCTCGCGGTGATCGTGCTCCGCGAGGGCGAGTCCGCGACTCCCGACGAGCTGAACGGGTTTCTCGCGGCGAGCTTCGCGAAGTGGTGGCTGCCGGACGGCTACGAGTTCGTCGCCGAGATCCCGAAGACGGCGGTCGGCAAGTTCCGCAAGACGGCGCTCCGCGACATGTTTGCCTCGCCGGCGGTGCCTGCCCCCTGAAGGCGGTCGTCCTTCGCCGGCTGGGCGGGCCGGAGCGCCTGGAGCCGGCCGACGTACCGGAGCCCGAAGCGCCGGCCGGCACGGGGCTCGTCACCGTCCGCGCCGCGGGCGTGAACTTCCTCGACGTGCTCGTCCGCCGCGGGGACTACCCGCAGGCCCCGCCGTTGCCGACGATCCTCGGAGCAGAAGTTGCCGGCGAGCTCGAAGGCAGGCGGGTGATGGCTCTTCCCCGGACCGGCGGGGGCGGATATGCGGAGCTCGCCGCCGTCGACGAGGACTGGATCGTGCCGCTGCCCGAAGGCGCGTCCTTCGCCGAGGGTGCCTCGTTCCTGATGACCTTCCTGACCGCCTACGTTCCCCTCGTGCGTCAGGCCCGGGTCGGGCCCGGGTCGGTCGTGCTCGTCCACGCCGCCGCGGGCGGGGTCGGCAGCGCGGCGGTCCAGGTTGCGCGGCACCTCGGCGCCCGGGTCGTCGCGACCGCCGGGTCCGAGGAGAAGCGCGCCTTCGCGCTCGAGCTTGGCGCCGAGGAGGTGTACGGATACGACGACTTCGCCGAGGCGGTGCGCGCCGACGTCGTCGTCGATCCTGTCGGTGGCGAGGTGTTCGGGCGGAGTCTGCGGGCGCTCAACCCGCTCGGCACGCTGATTGCGATCGGCTACGCGGGCGGGCCCTGGACCGACATCAATCCCGCACTCGTGGTCGGGCGCAACGTCAGCGTCGCTGGCTTCTACCTCGGCCGGCTGATGAGCCTGGCACCGGACGTCGTTCGCGAGGCGATTGCGGCGCTGGTTCGGCTGTGGGCGGACGGTGCGGTCAAGCCGGTCGTCGGCGCCGAGTTCCCGCTCGCCGAGGCCGCCGCCGCCCACGCGCTGATCGAGGATCGGCGCCACATCGGCAAGGTCGTCCTTGTTCCGTAGCGCGCTCGTCACCGGCGGCGCATCCGGCATCGGCGCTGCGACCGCGGCGCTGCTGAAGGCCGAGGGTACCGAGGTGCAGGCGGTCGACCTCGCGACCGGCTTCGACGTCGGCGACCCGGCGGCGTGGCAGGGGGTCGGCGCGGTCGACTTCGCCTTCCTGAACGCGGGCGTCTCGACCGGCGAGGGGGACGTGACGAAGCTGACCGACGAGGCGTACCGGCGCGCCCTCGGGGCGAACGTCGACGGCGTCGTCTTCGGCGTCCGGCGGATGGCGCGGGTGATGCAGCCCGGCTCGTCGATCGTCGCGACCGCGTCGCTGGCCGGGCTGACGGCGATGTCGCTCGACCCGATCTACGCCCTGACCAAGCATGCCGTGGTCGGCTTCGTCCGGTCGGCGGCGCCTCAGCTGGCCGAGCGTGGGATCCGGATCAACGCGCTCTGTCCCGGATTCGCCGACACGCCGATCGTGGACGACGGGCTGCGGGAGCGGGTTGCCGAACAGAGGATCGAGCTGATCCCGGCGGAGCGGGTGGCGGAGGCGGCGCTGGCAGCCGCGCAGTCCGGCGAGACCGGGCAGGCGTGGGTGGTACAGCCGGGCCGCGATCCGATCGTCTACGAGTTCCGCGGGGTGCCCGGGCCGCGATGAGCCGTAGGCTCGACCGAGACGAACACCGGCGTAGGCTCGACGGAGCCGGCAATGAGCGCAGGTGCCGGCTTCGCCGGCGCCGGAGCGGGACGGGAGCGGAGGTGCCGGCTTGGCCGGCGCCGGAGCGGGTGCGATTAGCCGTAGGCTCGGCGGAGGCGAACACCGGCGTAGGCTCGACGGAGCCGGCAATGAGCGCAGGTGCCGGCTTCGCCGGCGCCGGAGCGGGTGCGATGAGCCGTAGGCTCGACGGAGCCGGCAATGAGCGCAGGTGCCGGCTTTGCCGGCGCCGGAGCGGGTGCGATGAGCCGTAGGCTCGACGGAGGCGGCAATGAGCGCAGGTGCCGGCTTCGCCGGCGCGGGAGCGGGTGCGATGAGCCGTAGGCTCGACGGAGGCGAACACCGGCGTAGGCTCGACGGAGCCGGCAATGAGCGCAGGTGCCGGCTTTGCCGGCGCCGGAGCGGGTGCGATGAGCGCAGGTGCCGGCTTGGCCGGCGCCGGAGCGGGACAGGAGCGCAGGTGCCGGCTTGGCCGGCGCCGGAGCCGGTGCGATGAGCGTCTATCGCACACCCGACGAGCGGTTCGCCGGTCTCCCTGCATTTCCGTTCGAGCCCCGCTACCTCGACCAGGACGGGCTGCGCATGCATTTCCTCGACGAGGGCTCGGGCGGCCCGGTGCTCTGCCTGCACGGCGAGCCGACCTGGTCGTTCCTGTACCGCAAGATGATCCCCGGGCTCGCACGGGAGGCGAGGGTCGTCTGTCCCGACTACTTCGGCTTCGGCCGATCCGACAAGCCGGCGGACGTCGAGTGGTACTCGTTCGACCGCCACTACATGTCGATCCTGAGGCTGGTCGAGGAGCTCGACCTGCGCGCGCTGACGGTCGTCGTACAGGACTGGGGCGGGCCGATCGGGCTGCGGCTCGCGGTCGAGCAGCCGGCCCGCGTCGAGCGGCTCGTGATCATGAACACCGGGGTCGGGGGCGGTCGGCCGCCGAGTGAGACGTGGCTGCGGTTCCGTGCTGTCGTGCGGGCAGCTGGCAACGACTTCGAGGCCGGGCGGCTAATCCGGACGAGCGCGGTGCGGGGCCTGGGGGACGATGTCGTGGCAGCCTACGACGCGCCGTTCCCGGTCCCCGAGTCGAAGGCGGGCATCCTCGCCTTCCCCGAGCTCGTGCCCGCAGCGCCGGAGCACCCGAACACGGCCCCGATGATGGCGATCCGCGAGGCGCTGCGCTCGTGGGAGAAGCCGGCGCTCGTCCTGTTCGGTGACTCGGACCCGATCTTCCGCCCCGAGGCGGCGGGGGCGATCGCCCGCCTGATCCCGGGCGCCCTCCCGGCCGAGCTCATCAGCGGCGCCGGCCACTTCGTCCAGGAGGACGCGGGCGAGGAAGCGGCAGTCCGGATCGCCGAGTTCCTCCGAACGGCGGCCTAACAAGTAACAGTCTGTTACTTGCGCATTTCCGCGCTGAGTCGTCACGGACGGATGTGCCCTCGGCCGCGAAACTGGGCTCGTGCTTCGATTCGCGCCTCGGATTCCGGACCGGCTCTGCAAGGCGCTCGTCCGCCTGGACGACCGGAGCGTCCCGATCGCCGAGACCTGCCGGCGCCTCGGCGCCGAAGCCGATCGTCTCGGCCTCACGCGGCCCAGCTACGAGCGTGTCCGCGAGCTCGTCCACCGGGAGCGGAGCATTCGGCGCGGGCCGAGCACGACCTCGGTCCTGGTCGACATCGCCTGGCGGGTCCGCCCGCCGGAGGCGCTGCTCGACCACGTCTCAGGGGTCGGCGTCCCGACGCTGCGCCGGTAGCGCAGCTCGAGTCCAGGTAACAGACTGTTACAAGGGTTGGCCGGCGTTGGTGCTACGAGAAGCGCCAGGTGCCGCCGGCGGTGTACGCCTTCAGGATCCGCCGGCTGACGACCATCCGGTGAACCTCGTCCGGGCCGTCGTAGATCCGCCCGGCGCGGGCCTGCGCCAGCATCGCCGCCAGCGGGGTGCGGTCGGTGAGGCCGAGGCCTCCGTGCACCTGCACCGCGCGGTCGATCACCTCGTTCAGCACGCGCGCGGCATAGAACTTGATCAGCGAGATCTCGACCCGCGCCTCGTCGCCCTGGTCGATCTTGTGGGCGGCTTCGAGCGTCATCAGCCGGCAGGCCTGGATCTCCGCGGCCGAGTCGGCGATCCAGTTCTGCACCGTCTGCTTGTCGGCCAGCGGCCCGCCGAACGCCTCCCGCTCGAGCGAGTACCGGCACATCAGGTCGAAGGCCCGCTGCATCTGGCCGAGCCAGCGCATCACATGGTGGATCCGCCCCGGGCCCAGGCGCTTCTGCGCGATCCGGAAGCCGTCCCCTCGCTCGCCGAGGATGTTCTGGGCCGGCACCCGCACGTCCGTGTAGGTGACATCGCAGTGCGTCGACCAGCCGCGCCCGCGGTGGCCCGACACGGCCACCGGCTCGATCGCGATCCCGGGCGCATCGGCGGGAACGAGGATCTGGCTCATCCGCCTGTGCCGTTCCGCGTCGCGATCGGTGACCGCCATCACGATCGCGAACCCCGCGCCCTCCGCTCCGGACGAGAACCACTTGTGCCCGTCGATCACCCATTCGTCCCCGTCGAGCACCGCCGTCGTGCGCAGGTCGGTCGGGTCGGCACCGGACACCTCGGGCTCGGTCATCGAGAAGAACGAGCGAGTCGTGCCTTCGACCAGCGGGTGCAGGAACTGCTCCTTCTGCGCCTCGGTGCCGAAGAGATGCAGTATCTCGCCGTTCCCGGCGTCCGGCGCCTGGCAGTTGAAGACGAGCTGGGCCCAGACGCTGCGACCGATCTCCTCGTTCAGGTGCGCGTAGGCGAGGAAACCGAGGCCGGTGCCGCCCGCCTCCGCCGGTAGGTGCGGCGCCCACAGCCCTTCGACCTTCGCGCGAGCCCGGAGCTCGTCGATCAGCGCATCGGACGACTCGTCCTCGCGTGCCAGCGCCGTCTCGGCCGCATAGACGTGCTCCTCCATGAACGCGCGGTAGCGCGCCCGCAACTCGGCGAGCTCCTCCGTCGTCGCCTGTTCCTTCACGCCCACCCGGTTAGCATCGCACGTGATGCAACTCGGTTACGCCATGGGCTACGCGCCGCCGGGAACGAATCCGACCGACCTGATCGACCTCGCCTTGGAGGCGGAGCGTCTCGGCTACGACTCCGCCTGGGCGGCGGAGGCCTGGGGCACCGACGTCGTCAGCGTCCTCGGCTGGCTCGCCGCGACGACGGCGACGCTGAAGCTCGGAGCCGGGATCATGCAGATCCCCGCGCGCACGCCTGCGATGACGGCGATGACGGCGGCAACGCTCGACCTGATGTCCGGCGGCCGCTTCCTGCTCGGCCTCGGCACCTCCGGTCCCCAGGTGGCTGAGGGCTGGCACGGGCAGCCGTTCGGGAGACCGATCGGCCGCACGCGCGAGTACGTCGAGATCGTTCGCGCCGCGATCCGCCGCGACCTCGTCGAGCACGACGGCGCTCACTACTCGATTCCGTTCGCCGGCGCCGGCGCGACGGGCCTCGGCAAGCCGCTGAAGCTGATGATGCGCCCGCAGCGCGAGGAGATCCCGGTCTACCTCGCCGCGATCGGGCCGAGGAACGTCGCGCTTGCCGCAGAGATCGCCGACGGCTGGCTGCCGGTGTGGATCTCCCCGGAGCGGCTCGCGGACGTCTTCGGCGAGTCGCTCGCGGCCGCCAAGCCGGGCTTCGACGTCGCCGCCTTCGCCGTGCCGGTCGCGCTGACCGACGACGTCCAGGCCGGCCGCGACTTCGTCAAGCCGCAGCTCGCGCTGTACGTGGGCGGCATGGGCGCGAAGGGACAGAACTTCTACACGGCGCTCGTCTCCCGCTACGGCTACGAGGCCGAGGCGGCGCGGATCCAGGAGCTGTACCTCGAGGGGAAGAAGACGGAGGCGATCGCGGCCGTTCCCGACGCGCTGGTCGACGAGGTCGCGCTGATCGGACCGCGGGAGAGGATTGCCGAGCGGCTCGGGGCCTGGAGCGAGTCCGGCGTGACGACACTGCTCGTCCAGACCCACGATCGTGAAACGCTGCGGGCGATGGCGGAGCTGGTGCTCTGATGGCGCGCCCGAGCGAGCTCTTCGACCTGTCGGGCAGGGTGGCGATCGTCACGGGCGGCGGGAGCGGGATCGGGCGCCAGATGGCGGAAGGGCTGGCCGAGACGGGCGCCGACGTCGTCCTCTGCGCGCGGCACGCGGATCGCTGCGAACAGGCGGCCGAGGAGCTCCGCGAGCTCGGCGTCCGCGCGCTCGGGCTGCGCTGCGACGTCCGCGATCCGGCCGAGGTCCAGGCGGTCGTCGACCGCACGCGCACCGAGTTCGGGCGCATCGACGTCCTCGTCAACAATGCCGGCACCTCGTGGGGCGCGCCGGCCGAGGATTACCCGCTCGAGGGCTGGCAGAAGGTGATCGACGTCAATCTGACCGGTGTCTTTCTGTTCGCGCAGGCGGCCGGCCGGGTGATGATCGAGCAGCATCGGGGCAGGATCGTGAACATCGCCTCCGTCGCCGCGTTCGGGGGTGCTCCCCCGGAGCTGATGGACGCGGTCGGCTACAACGCGTCGAAGGGCGGGGTGGTCGCGTTCACGCGCGACCTGGCGACGAAGTGGGCGCGGCACGGGATCACCGTGAACGCGATCGCGCCCGGGTGGTTCCCTTCGGACATGAACCGCGTCCTGCTCGAGGGCCACGGGGACGCGTACCTGGAGCACATTCCGCTGCGCCGCTTCGGCGGCCCCGACGACCTGAAGGGCGCCGCCGTCTTCCTGGCCTCGAGCGCGTCCGACTACGTGACCGGGCAGACGTTGATCGTCGACGGCGGCCAGTCCGCCTGGTGACGTCCCGGCCGCCGCTCCTGATCGTCGAAGACGTCGAGGCGTTCCTGGACGCGCACGGGCTCGGCAGCGGGCCGGTCCGCGCGACCCGCATCGGTGAAGGCGGCGGCTCGAACTTCTCGTTCCTGCTCGAGCGCGACGACGCACGCTTCGTCCTCAGGCGCCCACCACGGCCGCCGCTGCCGCCGTCCGCGCACGACATGGTGAGGGAGGCGCGATTCCAGCTCGCGCTCGCGCCGCACGGACCCCGGCTGCCGACGATCCGGGCCGTGTGCGAGGACGAGACCGTGATCGGCGTCCCGTTCTACGTGATGGACTTCCTCGAGGGCCCGGTGGTCGGATCCACCCTTCCGCCGGGGCTCGAGACCGAGGGCGCCCGGCGGCGGCTCGGGCTCGATCTCGTCGACGCTCTGGTCGAGATCCACGCCGTGGACGTGAACGGCGCGGGGATCGTCGACTTCATCCGCCCGGGCAGCTACCCGGAGCGTCAGGTGCGCCGTTTCTCGCAACTCTGGGAGGCGAACCGGAGCCGCCGCGACCTGCCCGCCGTCGCCGAGGCCGGCGATCGGCTCGCCCGTACCCTCCCCGAGCCGCTGCCGCCCACGGTCGTCCACGGCGACTACCGGATCGGCAACGTGCTGCTCTCGGACGACGATCCTTCCCGGATCGCCGCCGTCCTCGACTGGGAGATGGGCGCCGTCGGCGATCCGCGGGCCGACGTCGGGTATCTGCTCGCAACCTACGGCGAGCCGGGTGGTGAGCCCGCGCCGCTCGGGACATCCGTGACTGCGGCATCCGGCTTCCCCTCGAAGCAGGAGCTCGTCGAGCGCTACGTGGAGGGCAGCGGCCGCGACGTCGAGCCGCTCGACTGGTTCCAGGCTCTTGCACTGTGGAAGGCGGCGGTCTTCTGCGAGGCGATCTACGGCCGTTTCGTCCGCGGCGAGCTCGCCGCCGAGGACGCACATGCCGCCCGGTTCGAGGCCGGCGTCCCCCTGATCGCCGAGAGCGCGCTCGAGCTCGTCTCGTGAACAGACGGCGCCTCTACCTGATGCGCCACGCGGCGGTCGCGTACTTCGACGCGGCGGGAGCCCCGTACGAGCCGGAAGCGGTCGAGCTGACGCCGGAGGGGGTCGAACAGGCGCGGGCCGCCGCCGCCGCCCTTGCCGGCGTCCGCTTCGACCGGGTGCTGACGAGCGGCTTGCCGCGCACGCTCGAGACGGCCGCGATCGTCGCCCCGGGGGCGGAGCCGGAGACCTGGCCAGAGCTGCAGGAGCTCCGGGGCGGCCGCCTGCGCGAGATTCCCGAGGACGAGCTCGAGGGTGCGTTCACCGGGGTCTTCCGCGGAACGGCCGCGCCCGAGACGCGGTTCCTCGGCGGCGAGACGATCGGCTCGCTGCTCGACCGCGTGGTGCCGGCCGTCGAGCGGCTCCTCGGCGAGGACGGGTGGGACACCGCCCTGGCGGTGCTCCACGGTGGGGTCAACCGCGCGATTCTCTCCTTTGCCCTGACCGCCGAGCGGTGCTTTCTCGGCGGCATCGAGCAGGCGCCCGCGTGCATCAACATCCTCGACATCGACCTCGGCGACGGCTGGATCGTGCGGGCGGTGAACACCGCTCCCTACGACCTGGTGCACGCAGCGGGCCGCTCGACGACGATGGAGGAGCTGTTCCAGCAGTATTGTCCCGGGAGATGACGCAGGCCCCGCACACCGAGCACGACGCGGTCGTCGAGAAGCTGCGCCGCGAGCTGACGCCCGCGCTCTACACCGAGATCCGCGAGCTCTGGAAGCGGCACTCGCTCGCCGAGGACGCTCGCGACCTTCCCGGCCTGATCTCGACGCTGACCGAGGACTGCGTCTACGAGCTGCGCCCGGGCGGCGAGCGGTGGGAGGGTCACGAGGGCGCGACGCGCTTCTACACCGAGCTGCTCACCGCCTTCCCCGACATCCACTTCGACCTGACGGACATCGTCATCGGCCCGCAGGGAGTGTGCGAGGAGGCGCGCGTGACCGGCACGCACGAGCGCCGGTGGCTCGGACGGGAGCCGACGGGCGAGCGCCTGACCTGGAACGTCGTCATCTTCTTCCCCTGGGACGAGGACGAGCATCTCTTCCGCGGCGAGAAGGTCTACGCCGACGTCCTCGGCGCCTTGTAACACTGTGTTACTTGGCTGGGTCAGCCGCGGGGCCGGCCGAGCCGGCCCCGCGCTCGATGTTCTCGTAGGGCTTTCGCGAGCGAAAGCCCTAGCCCTTCGGGCGCGTGTCGGTGAGCGCGCCGAACGGCGTCCAGCTTCCGTTGTTGAACCTGATCAGCTGCTGCTGTGAGATCGGGAAGTAGTCGCCCTTCCCGGTCTTCGTGACCACACCGGGCAGCAGGAACGGGTTCGACTTGTCGTTCATGTTCAGCACGGCCTTGATCAGGCTCGCCCTGGTCGGGTTCGGTCCGGCCGCCCGCAGCGCCTGGACGAAGGTGTACGCCTTCGCCATTCCGTAGATGTACAGGCCGTCGGTGACCTTCGCCCCCGCCGGCGCGTACTTCGCCATGATGTTCTTGTAGAGCTTCACGCCGGCGTCGTTCGCCCAGATCGAATTGGCCGGATCCTTCGTGTAGTAGACGCTGATCGATCCGTTCACCTCCGCCGCCCCCGCGCGGGCGACTGCGATGCCCATGAACGTGTCGGTGGCGGAGACCGAGTTGAGGAAGATGTTGTCCGGCTTCCAGCCGACCGCCGCCATCGTCGCGTAGGTCCGGATGGTCGGCGTGGGGGTGCCGAAGATCATCAGCGTGTCCACTCCCGCCCGGCGGAGGGCGAGCACCTGGTTGGTGACGGAGGTGTCGGTGACCTCGAAGCCCTGCTGCGAGACGATCTGGCTTTTCTTTGCACCAAGCCCCGACTCGAGGCCGTCGATGTAGTCGCGGCCGTAGCTGTCGTTCTGGTAGATGATCCCGATCTTCGCGCCGGGCAGGTTCTTCGCGATGTAGCGGCCGTAGATTGCCGCCTCCGCCTGGTAGTCGGGTTGCCAGCCGATCGTCCACGGGTGGCTGGCGTGCTTGTCCCGGGCGCCCCACTCGGTCGCGCCGGTGGAGACGTAGATCTGCGGCACCTTCTGCTGGTTGGCGTAGGCGGTGACCGCCTCCTGCGGCTCCGTGCCGAGCCCGCCGACGAGCGCGAAGACCTTGTCCTGCTCGACGAGTTGCTTCGTCTTCTGCACCGTGTTCGCCGGGTTGTAGCCGTCGTCCTCGGCCTTGAAGGAGATCTGCCTGCCGAGGACGCCGCGCTTGCCGTTCGTCTTCGTGGCGTTGACGTAGCTGAAGTACGCCTGCATTCCGACCGGAATCGGCGCGTAGCTCGAGGCCGGCCCGCTGAACGGGAACGTGCCCCCGATCTTGACCAACTTGGCGGTCACGCCTGGGGTGGCGCTCGAACCGCCCGAAGCCCCCGGAAGCATGACCGCCGCCGCGCAAGCGACGACACCGAGGGCGAGCAAGGCTTTCCTCATTCTCCACTCCTTCTCGAGGTCACGCTGTCGCGCGTGAGTCACGCCGACTGTACAGCCAGCGCCCGGACCGTTTCAAGACCGAGACGGCTCGGTGCAGCAGCCCGGCCGCTCCCTGCGGCATCACGAACAGCACCGCGAGCAGGATCAGCCCGTAGACAACGGTCGGCTGCGCGGTCGCCTCGTTGTAGTGCAGGTGCTTCGAGAAGGTCCCGGACCACTTCGGTGCGAACTGGATGAAGAACGCGCCGAACAGCATCCCTTCCAGCGAGCCCAACCCGCCGATCACCGCTCCGGTCAGGAGCAGGATCGACAGCGACACCGGGAACGTGTCCGGGTTGACGTAGGCGATCGAGATCGCGAGCAGGGCGCCGGCGACCCCCGCGTACGCCGCCGCGATGCCGAAGGCGAGCGTCTTGTACCTGGCCAGGTTCAGACCGGAGGAGACCGCTGCGATCGGAGCGTCGCGCACCGCCCGCAGCGCACGCCCGAACCGGCCACGCAGCAGCAGCCAGACGCCGGCGAACATCACCGCCGCGACCGCCCAGACGAAGTAGGAGTTCCACTCGTTCGTGGTCACGCCTCCGATCGGGGACGAGAGCAGGCTCACGTGCAGGCCGCCGCCCCCGCCGGTGAAACCGTCGAAGCGCTTCGCGACCAGGGTGATCGAGATCGCGAGCCCGAAGGTCGCGAGCGCCAGGTAGACCCCGGACAGGCGCAGCGCCGGCAGCCCGAAGGCGAGACCGAAGATGCCGGTGAGGACGCCGGCGATCGGGATCGTCCAGTACTTGCCGACGTCGTAGTTCGCGCTCAGGATCGCCGTCGTGTAGGCGCCGAAGCACATGAAGGCGCCGTGCCCGATCGAGATCTGGCCGCTGTAGCCGGAGACGACGTTCAGGCCGACGATCGCGATGAAGTAGATCCCGACGAAGGCGAACTCGTAGTTGAGGATGTCCGTCCTCGCCTGGGGGAGGAAGTAGAGGAAGAGCGCGACGCCCGCGACTGCCCCCACCCGGACGAGCACGCCCCGACGGAGCACTAGGCCCTCCTGACGACGACGCGGCCGAAGAGCCCGGCCGGACGGACGACGAGGACGACCAGGAGGACGGCGAGCGCGACCGGCAGCTGGAGCTGGGTGCCCAGGAACGAGGAGGCGTAGCCGCTCAGCAGGCTGATGCCGATCCCGATCAGGAACGCACCGACGACCGAGCCGACCGGGCTGTCGATGCCGCCGAGCACCGCGGCGGCGAACGAGTACGTGAGGATCACCAGCATGAAGTTCGGATCGAGCTCCAGCTGGCTGGCGGCCATCATCCCGGACACCGCGCTCAGCATCGCCGCGAGGCCCCAGCCGACGCTCAGCATCAGCGCGACCCGGATCCCGAGCAGGCGGCTGGTCGCGGGGCCGACCGCGGAGGCGCGCATCTGGAGTCCGATCCGGGTGTAGCGGAAGAACAGGAACACGATCAGGACGCACACGAGCGAGACCCCGATCACGCCGAGATCCTGGACGTTCATCACGACGCCGCCGATGTGCAGCACCTTCAGCGGGAACGGGCTCTTGAGGAACTTGATCTCGGGCGACCAGATCCAGGCGGCGGCGCCGTTCAGGATCACGAGCAGGGCGATCGTCGCCATCACGACGGTCAGCTCCGAGCTGCGCTCGAGCGGCCGGATCACCACCTGATGGATAGTGGCGCCGCCGAGGAAGGCGATCAGGAGCGTGAGGAAGAAGGCGCCCCAGTACGGCAGCCCGTGGTGGTTGATCAGCGCCCAGGCGATGAACGTGCAGAACATGCCCATCTCGCCCTGCGCGAAGTTGACGATCCCGGTCGCGCGGTGGATCAGCACCAGGGAGAGCGCGAGCGTCGCGTAGATGCCCCCGTTGGCGAGCCCGACCACGATGTATTGCAGGAACTCGGTCACGTTTCCGTCAGTAGCCCAGGTAGGAGGCGCGTACGCCTTCGTGGCGGGCGAGCTCCTCGCTGAAGCCTTCGAGTGCGACGCGCCCGACCTCGAGTACATATCCGTGCTGGGTCGAGGCGAGAGCGATGCGTGCGTTCTGCTCGACGACGAGCACGGTCAGGCCCTCGTCCTGGTTCAGCACGCGGATCACGCGATACAGCTCCTGCACGGCGGTCGGGGCGAGGCCGAGCGAGGGCTCGTCGAGCATCAGCAGCCGCGGGCGGGAGACGAGCGCGCGGGCGAGCGCGAGCATCTGCTGCTCGCCGCCGCTCAGCGTTCCCGCCTGCTGCCTGCGGCGGTCGGCGATCCTCGGGAAGTGCTCGAGCGCCTGCTCCGCGTCGCGCTTGATTGCGCGCCGGTCTCGGCGGGTCGAGCCGCCGAGGATCGTGTTCTCCCAGACGCTGAGCTCGGCGTAGATGCCGCGTCCCTCCGGGACGTGCGCGATGCCGAGCCGCGCGATCGTCTCGGGGGAGCGCCGCCCGACCCGCTTTCCGTCGTAGACGATCTCCCCCGTCCTGCGCACCGTCCCCGAGATCGCGCGCAGCGTGGTCGTCTTGCCGGCACCGTTGGCGCCGAGGAGGGACACAGCCTGCCCGTCCTCGACCGCCAGCGAGATGCCGTGAAGAGCCTTGATCGGCCCGTACCGGGCCTCGACGTCTTCGAGCACGAGGAGAGGCATCGAGGTGGGCGGATCATATGCCGGAGCGCACGACCAGGTGCGAGCCCGCCGCGAACCCGAAGACGCCCGTTCCGGCCGTCCACGGCGGCGGCTAGCCTACCGGCGCGTGACTCGGCTCGACTGGATCGCGCTCGGCTTCGTCGCGCTGACCGGCCTCGTCGGGCTCCGCAAGGGTCTCCTCGCCGGTGCGCTCGCGATCACGGGCGTTGCCGCCGGCGCCGTGCTCGGGGCGCGGGCTGCGCCGCTGCTCCTGCCGGGCGGGGCGCACTCGCCGTACACACCGCTCGTCGCGCTCGGCGGCGCGGTGATCGGCGCCGCGCTCCTCGAGGCGCTCGGCTCGATGGCCGGCTCGTTCTTCCGCGCCGGCCTTCGCTTCCCGCCGCTCCGTGCGTTCGACACCGCCGGCGGGCTCGTCCTGGGGGCCGCCGCCGGCCTGGCGCTCGTCTGGGTCTTCGGGGCGGCAGCGCTGCTCCTGCCCGGCCAGCAGTCGCTGCGGAAGAACGTGCAGCGCTCGCAGCTCCTGCGGCAGCTGAACGACATCGTCCCGCCCGGGAAGCTCCTGAACATCCTGGCCCGCGTCGACCCGTTCCCGTCGATCGCAGGCCCGCCGATTCCGGTCGAGCCTCCCACCCCGGAGATCGTCGACAACCCGGCCGTGCGTACCGCGGCCGCGAGCGTCGTCCGGGTGGTTGGCGAGGCCTGCGGCCTCGGCATCTCGGGGAGCGGCTGGGTGGCGGCATCCGGGGTCGTCGTCACCGCCGCCCACGTGGTCGCGGGGGAACGGAGCACGTTCGTCGTCCGGCCGGGAACCACCCGCAGGTTGCCGGCCCTGCCGGTCGCGTTCGACTCACGGAACGACATCGCCGTGCTCCGCGTTCGCGACCTGGCCGCCCGCCCGCTGCCCCTGGCCGACGCGGTGGCGGGAGCGTCGGTCGCGCTCGTCGGCTACCCGCTGAACGGCCCGCTCGACTCGGAGCCCGGCCGGGTCGGGACGACGGCGAACGTGCAGACGGACGACGCCTACGGGCGAGGGCCGGTCGAGCGGACGATCACCAGCCTCGGCGGCACGATCCGCCACGGAAACTCGGGCGGGCCGGCGATCGACTCCGGCGGCCGCGTCGAGCTGACGATCTTCGCCTCCCGGGCCGGCTCGGACGGAGGCTACGGCGTTCCCAGCGAGGTCGTCCGCAGCGTGCTCGCGAGCGCAAGGCAGCCCGTCTCGACGGGAGCCTGCGCGCCGTAACCCTACGCGAGCAGCTCGAGCACCGACAGCGGCTTGCGATAGGGGGCGACGACGTAGACGCCGGCGGCTTGCTCGCGGGCGGCGTCGATCAGGCGGCGCGCGTGGGCGAACCCGACCTCGGCCTCTCTCGGTCCGGCCGCGCGCAGCTCGTCCTGAAGCGGCTCCGGGACGATGATCCCGGGCACCTCGTTGTGCAGGCGGAGCGCGAGCCGGTAGCTGGTCAAGGGGAAGACGCCGACGAGCACCGGCACCGGCGGGGGTCCACCCATGCGCTCGAAGAAGCGCTCGACGTGGTCGAGGTCGAAGACGATCTGAGTCATCGCGAACTGCGCGCCGGCCTCGCGCTTTCGGTGGAAGCGCTCGAGCTCGAGCTCGGAGTCGTCGGCGGTCGGGTTGACGGCGACGCCCACGAAGAACGACGTCGGCGCGTCGATCGCCTTTCCGTTGTAGTTCTCGCCCTGGTTCAGCCGCGCGATCAGATGCGTGAGTCCGACCGAGTCGATCTCGTACACGCCCGCGGAGCCCGGGTAGTCGCCGACCTCGGGAGGGTCGCCCGTGACCGCGAGGATGTTGCGGACCCCCTCGGCGTGCGCGCCGAGCAGCACTGCCTCGAGGCCCATGATCGTCGTGTCCCTCGGGGTCAAGTGCGGGATCGTCTCGATCCCGACGGTGCGCTCGATCGCCGCCGCGACCATCAGCGGGTTCATCCCCACCCTGGCGGTCGCGTTGTCGTTGATGTCGACGTACGCACCGAGTCCCGAGTCGCGGACGGCTGCGCTGACCTGGAGCAGGCCTGCGTAGTTGGCGCCGAGCGGCGGGTCGATCTGGATCGAAGTGACGAAGCGGCCCTCGCGGAGGTCGGCGGCGAGGCGGGTCTCGTGCTCGTCGCGCTCCACGTCCGCGGCCAGCTCGCGCTCGACGACGCCGAGCGGCGCCCTGGGCGCGCGATCCTCCTCGAGCGCCCGCCGGATTGCGGCGATCTCGATCGGCGTCGTTCCGCAGCAGCCGCCGATCATCATCGCGCCGAGCTTGCGGGCGTGCGCGGCGAACTCGGCGAAGTACTCGGGGGTTGCGTGCGGGTAGATGATCCGGCCGCCCGACATGCTGGCCAGACCGATGTTCGGCATCGCCGCCAGGGGGAGGGAGCCGCGCATTGCCTGCAGCGCCGTCAAAGCCGAGTTCGGCCCGGCGCCGTGGTTCGTGCCGATCGCGTCCACGCCGAGCGCGGCGAGTCGCTCGGCCGCCTCCGTTGCGGGCACGCCGCCGATCGTCTCCGCGTCGTCGCCGAAGGTCATCATCGCCACGATCGGCAGGCTCGAGACCGAGCGCACGGCGGCGATCGCCGCCTCGAGCTCGTGCAGGTCGTAGAACGTCTCGACCGCGAACAGGTCGACCCCGCGTCCAGCGAGGAGCTCCGCCTGCTCGGCGAAGAGCGGCCCGCGATCCTCGGGCGAGGCGTCCTCGTGCTCGCCCAGCGGTCCGACCGAGCCGGCGATGAACACCTCCCGGCCGGATACCTGCCGAGCGTCGCGTGCGAGCTTGACCGCCGCTTCGTTGATTGCGACGAACTCCTCTTCGAGGTAGCGCGAGGCGAGCTTGCTGCGGTTCGCGCCGAAGGTGTTCGTCTCGATCAGCTCGGCGCCTGCCCTGATGAAGCTCAGGTGGACCGAGACGACGGTGTCCGGCGCCCTGACGTTGGCCTCCTCGGGGCAGCGCATCCGGGGAGAGGCGGCGGCGACGAGCGAGCCCATCCCGCCGTCTGCGACGATCGGCGGCCCGTCGCGAAGCCGGTCGAGGAAGCTGCTCGGCATGGAGGTCACTGTAGAGATGGTGTGAGAACGCAACGGCGGGCTCGCGCCCGCCGTTGCACTCCTGTGCCGATGGACGGGCATGCCGCTAGTCCCCCGGCTCCGAAGGAGTTCTCCGCCTGCATCGGCAGTCCTGCGGGAATCTTGAGCCCGTTTGGGGCCGGGCCTGCCGTTACTCGTAGAGGACGCGGCCCTCCATCCCGCCCGCGACGACGACGAGCTGGCCGGTGACGTGGCCCGAGAGAACGCCGGAGGCGAGGACGACGACCTGCGCCGGGACGTCCTCCGGGAGGCCGACCTTGCGCGGCGGCATCGTCCGCGTCACCCGCGCGACCAGTGCCGGGTCGGCGAGCTCCGCGTCGAGCGTCCGCCGCCAGCGTTCGAGCGACGGCTCCGAGACCGGTGACGTCCTGGCTACTTGCAAAATCCCCTCTTCCCAAATCGCAGGTCGCGTACTAGCATCCCGCGCACTGGTGAGCCGGAGCAAGTTTTTTCTCCGGCTCTTTTGCGTCTCAGGTAGGTCAACCGACAACCGCCAGTTGCGCGAGGAAGCCGAGGGACATGCTCACCATCGACATCGCTCTCCCCGAGGTAGAGGAACTCCAGAAGCTCGTTCAGGGCGGCCTCGAGCGAGGCTTCCTCACCTACGACGAGATCGTCGCCGGGCTCGAGGACGTCGAGCTGACGAAGGAGCAGATCGAGGACTTCTACACCTATCTGATCGACCACGGCGTCGAGTTGATGGAGGGCGAGCAGCACAAGCACCCGCCCCACGAGGAGCCGGCGCTTGCCGAGGAGGAGAAGGGGCCGAAGCTCGACCTGACCGTCGAGCCCTCGCTCGACTCGCTGCGGCTCTACCTGCGCGAGATCGGCAAGGTGCCGCTCCTGACCGCCGACCAGGAGGTCTACCTGGCCAAGCGGATCGAGCGCGGCGACATGTCCGCGAAGACGCAGATGATCGAGGCCAACCTGCGCCTCGTCGTCTCGATCGCGAAGAGCTACCTGGGACGCGGCCTCTCCTTTCTCGACCTGATCCAGGAGGGCTCGCTCGGCCTGATCCGCGCGGTCGAGAAGTTCGACTACCGGAAGGGCTACAAGTTCTCCACCTACGCGACCTGGTGGATCCGGCAGGCGGTCACCCGCGCGATCGCCGACAAGGCGCGCACGATCCGGATTCCGGTGCACATGGTCGAGAAGCTGAACAAGGTCGTCCACATCGAGCGCCAGCTCGTGCAACGGCTGGGCCGCGAGCCCCGTCCCGACGAGATCGCCGAAGAGCTCGAGATCGCGACCGACGAGGTGCGCGACATCCTGCGCATGGCCCAGCACCCGGTTTCGCTCGAGAAGCCGATCGGCGAGGAGGAGGAGTCGGAGCTCGGCGACTTCGTCCAGGACGACGCCGCGGAGTCGCCCGACGAGCAGGCTTCGCTGTCGCTGCGTCGCGAGGACATCGAGCGCGCGCTCGACTCGCTGCCCGACCGCGAGCGTAAGGTGATCGAGCTTCGGTTCGGGCTCAAGGGCACGCAGCCGTGCACGCTCGAGGAGGTCGGCCGGGCGTTCGGCGTCACCCGCGAGCGGATCCGCCAGATCGAGAACAACACGCTGAAGAAGCTCGAGTCCCTACCCGAGGCGCAAGGGCTCAAAGACTGCGTGTAGTAGCACGGGGGAAACGGCCGGTTTCCCCCGTGGGCCCCCTTCCCTGGGCGTCGTGCTCGCGGCCGGCCGTGGCGAGCCGCGCCCGTCATGCCGGTCGCGGCGGCGACGCCTCCGGGAACCTCCCCTCGCCTTCTCTAGACTCGGTCGAGGCATGCTGACCCGGCTCGGCCTGTACAAGCTGCTGGGGGAGAACCCCGAGCGGGTGTGGCCCTTCGCACGCCGCTTCGCGAGGCCCGTCACCAACTTCCTCGCTCCGAGCTGGGGGTACGGGCACGAGCGGGTGCCCGAGACCGGCGGCGCGGTCGTCGCCTCGAACCACTTCTCCGAGATCGATCCCGCCGTGCTCGGCCTGCACTCGCGGCGGACGCTCTACTACATGGCCAAGATCGAGCTGCTGTCGGTGCCGATCGCCGGCGAGCTGCTGCGCTGGACGGGAACCTTCGCGGTGCGACGCGGCGAAGGCGACCGCGACTCGCTGCGGGTGGCGCGCTGGGCCGCCCGCGCAGGGCACGTCGTCGGCATGTTCACCGAGGGCACGCGCCAGCAGCTCGGCTATCCGGGGCCGATGCACCCGGGTGCGGCGATGGTCGCGATCCAGGAGGACGTCCCGATCGTCCCCTGCGGGATCGACACGTTCGGCTGGAGCCCCCGGAACCGGCGCACCTGCTGCGTGGTCTGGGGCGATCCGATCCGGCTCGACCTGCCGCGGACCGGCAAGGGCTACAAGGAGGGGGGAGCCGTGGTCCAGGAGGTCATCGTCGGCCTCTGGCGGACGGCGGCCCAGGCGGTTGCGGACGGTTTTCCCGAGACGCTTCCCGATGGGTCGAGGCGTGCCCGGACGCCCGGGAACCGGGACACGATCGCTCATCCGGAGCTCGAGCCATGGCCGGATGACGAGTGGGCGCTCGGGCCGCTAGGGCCCGTCTACCGGCCTTCGCAGAATTCTCACATCACCCTGACCTGACCTTTACGGAATCTTTCGCCCGGACGCCGACACTGGGCCGGTCAGCTCTTTGACCAAGGGGGGTCGATGAAACGCTACGGAGTCTTCCTGATCAGCACCGTGCTCGGGCTCGGCGCGATCGTGGCCGCGTCCGCGGCGGCGTCCGCGTTCGGCTCGCAGGGCAGCGCGCGTTCGTTTGCCCGGGCGAAGGTGCGGGTGATGCCCAACAGGGCGTCGAAGCCCGCGAAGTCGTTGGCCCGCTTGCGCCGCGTCAACTTCGTCAGCGGCTGCCGCTTCAGCCACCGCAACACCGACGACCCGATCGTCTTCCCGGGGGAGCCGGGCCGCTCGCACGACCACACCTTCATCGGCAACGACACGACGAACGCGTTCTCGACCCTCGGGTCCCTGCTCGGCCAGGGCTCGTCCTGCGGCCGGGCGGGCGACACGGCGGCCTACTGGGTTCCGACCCTGATCTCCGCGACCGGGGCGGCAATCGTGCCGCGGGGTGCGTCGGTCTACTACCGCCGCCACACCCTGTCCGCCTTGCGGGCCTTCCCGCCCGACTTCAAGCTGATCGCCGGCAACTCCAGGGCGACGACGCCGCAGGACCCGAAGGTGACCTCGTGGAACTGCGGGCCCGAGGGAGGGGTGCGGCCGCAGAGCACGATCCCGACCTGTCCGAACGCCGGTCGCAGGGGGCTTGCTCTCCACGTCCAGTTCCCCGACTGCTGGGACGGGGTCTCGCTCGACAGCCCCGACCACCAGAGTCACATGGCGTACTCGGTCCGCGGGCGCTGCCCGGGCGACCACCCGGTTGCGACGCCGACGATCCAGGTCAACATCCGGTACGCGAGCCGAGGAGGGCCGGGGCTGCAGCTCTCCTCCGGCGGCCAGTTCTCCGGCCACGCCGACTTCCTCAACGCCTGGAACCAGGATGCGCTCCAGGGGCTCGTCGACGGCTGCCTGAACGCGCTTCGCCACTGCCAGAAAGGGGTCTGAACCCACCGCGGCGGGGGTCTGCGTCCACGACGCAGGCCCTCAGCCCTCGTCTGCAGGCCGCATCTCGGGCGAGTCCGGGCCCCCAACCCGGTGTTCGCGTAGAGCCGGAGCCGCCGATGAGTTTCGCCCAACCTGCGAGTTGGACGTGGCGAAGGGTTCTTCTCGACAACGGAGGTGGAAGATGCCGGACGTGACTCTGGCCGCGATCGACGACATGGATCCGATCTTCGACGGGCTCGCGCGGCGGGCGCGGGCGCAGCTCGGGGTGACGGCGTGGGGGATGCAGGTGCTGATGCTGCCGGCGAACTGGGACGGCTACCCGCTGCACAACCACGACTCCAAGGCGTACGACCCGGACCAGGAGGAGGTCTACATCCCGCTCGACGGCAGCGCGACGCTCGTCGCGGACGGGAGCGAGTACGAGCTCCGTCCCGGGGTGATGGTGCGCGTCGGGCCGGAGCAGATGCGGACCATCCGCCCCGGTGGGCAAGGCATCCGGTTCATCGCTCTCGGCGGCCGCCCGGGAGCGTTCACGCCGAACACATGGACCGAGCTCGGGGCCGATCCGCCCAACCCGTCGGCCGGGTAGCGTGCCGGGGTGACCGCGGAGACGACCGCGCGCCCTGTCGAGCCGAGCCTGCTCGCCGCTGCCACCGGCGGCGACGAGCAGGCCTTCCGGCTACTCGCCGACCCGCACCGCCGCGCGCTCCACCTCCACTGCTACCGCATGCTCGGCTCATTCCACGACGCCGACGACGCGCTCCAGGAGACGATGCTCCGCGCATGGCAGGGCCTGCCCCGGTTCGAGCCGCGCTCTCCCCTCGCTGCCTGGTTGCACACGATCGCGACGAACGTCTGCCTGACCGCGCTCGCGCGGCGGCGCCGGCGTCCCGAGATCCCGCTCTCCGCAGGAGCCGAGGCGGCGTGGAGCGAGGAGCTGCTTCATCTGGAGCCGTACCCCGACCGCCTGCTCGGCGAGCTCGGGCCCGAGGCCCGGTACGCCCAGCGCGAGTCGGTCGAGCTGGCGTTCGTGACCGCGGTTCAGCTCCTGCCGCCGAAGCAGCGGGCGGTGCTGCTCCTCCGCGACGTGCTCGGCTGGTCGGCGAAGGAGACTGCCGAGACGCTCGACGACTCGGTCGCCGCCGTGAACAGCGCTCTCCAGCGGGCGCGGGCGAGCCTCGAGCGGGCGCGCGAGCTCGGGGCGCCCGCACACGCGCCGGCGGACGACCAGCGAGTCAAGGCGCTTCTCGGGCGATTCATGGCCGCCTGGGATGCGGTCGACATCGAGGGCATCGTCTCGCTGTTCGCGCAGGACGCGGTGATGACGATGCCGCCGACCCCGACCTACGTGCTCGGCGCCGAGGCGATCGGTCGGTTCTTCGCCACCGTCCCGGCGCAGGGGTTCCTGAACGAGATCCGGCTGGTGCCGACCGCGGCGAACGGGCAGCCGGCGCTGGCCGCCTACCTGCGCGACCCGGACGACGGCCGGCACCGGGCCTACGGCGTGATGGTCTTCGCGATCGACGCCGAGCGGATCTCGGGCATCGTCGGGTTCGCCGACGCGTCTCTTTTCGAGCAGTTCGGCCTGCCGGTCGAGCTGGAGCGCTGACGTGGCCTACGACGAGCAGCTCGCCGACCGGGTGCGGGACGTCCTCGTCGGGATGGGAGAGCTGACCGAGCGGAAGATGTTCGGCGGCCTGGCGTTCATGCTCGGCGGGCACATGTGCTGTGGGATCGTCGGGAACGAGCTGATGCTCAGGCTCGGCGCGGAGGGCGCCGACAAGGCGCTCGAGCGCCCGCACGTCCGGCCGATGGACTTCACCGGCCGGCCGATGACGGCGATGGTCCTCGTCGCCCCGGAGGGGCTTCGCGGCGGCGCCCTCCGGCGCCGGGTCGAGGAGGCCGCCGCGTTCGTCCGCACGCTCCCGCCGAAGGGCTGACCGACCTCCCTATCCCCGGTCCGCCACTCACGGCGGCCGGAAACGAATTGGGGAAAACGCCTACTGGCGACCGTGATTCTCCCCGATGCGGGGCGGACGGCGGAACCCGCATGCTGGGCGCGTGGCTGGAGGCGAGAAATCGGCTGCTGCGATCGACGGCAACGAGGCGGCCGCCCGTGTCGCCTACGCGACGAGCGAGGTGATTGCGATCTACCCGATCACCCCGGCGTCGCCGATGGGCGAGCTCGCCGATGCCTGGTCGGCGGCGGGCACGCCGAACCTCTGGGGCGATGTGCCCGACGTCGTCGAGATGCAGAGCGAAGGCGGGGCCGCGGGCGCGATCCACGGCGCGCTCCAGGCCGGTGCGCTGGCGACGACGTTCACCGCCTCGCAGGGGCTGCTGCTGATGCTGCCGGTCATGTACAAGCTCGCGGGAGAGCTGACCTCGACGGTCTTCCACGTCGCCGCCAGGACGCTGGCGACGCACGCGCTCTCGATCTTCGGCGACCACAGCGACGTGATGGCGGCGCGCGGCACCGGCTTCGCGCTGCTCTGCTCGTCCTCGGTACAGGAGGCGCACGACCTGGCGCTGGTCGCGACGGCGGCGACCCTCGAGTCGCGCATTCCCTTCCTCCACTTCTTCGACGGCTTCCGCACCTCGCACGAGCTGAACGTGGTCGACGTGCTGCGCGACGACCAGATCCGCGCGCTCGTCGAAGAGGGCATGGTCGAGGCGCATCGGGCGCGGGCGCTGACGCCCGACCATCCTGTCCTGCGCGGCTCGGCCCAGAACCCCGACGTGTTCTTCCAGGCGCGCGAAGCGGCAAGTCCGTACTACGCCGCGACGCCGGCGATCGTCGCCCAGGCGATGGAGCGCTTCGCCGAGGTCGCCGGACGCCGCTACGGGCTGTTCGACTACGTCGGCGCTCCGGACGCCGAGCGGGTGCTCGTGCTGATGGGCTCCGGATGCGGCGCCGCCGAGGAGGCGGTCGAGGCGCTGAACGCGCGCGGCGAGAAGGTCGGCCTGGTCAAGGTCCGGCTCTACCGTCCGTTCTCGGCCGGCGATCTGGCTGCCGCGATCCCGGAGACGGTTCGCGGCGTGGCGGTTCTCGACCGCTGCAAGGATCCGGCCGCGCCCGGCGAGCCGCTCTACCAGGACGTCGTCACCGCGCTCGCCGAGCAGGGGCGCCTGCTGCCGGTGATCGGCGGCCGCTACGGGCTCGCCTCGAAGGAGTTCACGCCGGCGATGGCAGCCGCCGCGCTCGCCGAGCTCGATCAGGCCGAGCCGCGCAGGCACTTCACCGTCGGGATCCGCGACGACGTCTCCGCCACCAGCCTCGACGTCGCGCCGCTGGAGACCGAGCCCGACGACGTCGTCCGCGCCGTCTTCTACGGCCTCGGCTCGGACGGGACCGTCGGCGCGAACAAGAACTCGGTCAAGATCATCGCCGAGCAGACCGGCCTGCACGCGCAGGGCTACTTCGTCTATGACTCGAAGAAGGCCGGCTCGGTCACCGTCTCGCATCTGCGCTTCGGCCCGAGGCCGATCCGCTCCACGTACCTGATCGAGCGGGCGGGCTTCGTCGCCTGCCACCAGTTCGACCTGCTCTGGCGGATGGACGTGCTCGAGCTCGCCGGCGAGGGCGCGACCTTTCTCCTGAACAGCCCCCACGGGCCCGACGAGGTCTGGGAGCGGCTGCCGGCGGAGGTGCAGCGGCAGCTCGTCGACAAGCGGATCCGGCTCTTCGTCGTCGACGCGGGCCACGTCGCCCGCGAGGCGGGTCTGGGCAGCCGCGTCAACACCGTTCTGCAGCCGTGCTTCTTCGCGCTCGCCGGCGTGCTCCCGCGCGAGCAGGCGATCTCGGCGATCAAGCAGGCGATCGAGAGCACGTACGGAAAGCGCGGCCGGGTCGTCGTCGAGCGGAACTTCCGCGCGGTCGACCTGGCGCTGGGGGCGATGCACGAGGTCGAGGTGCCCGCCGAGGCGACCGGCACCGTCTTCCGCCGCCCGCCCGTGCCCGACGACGCCCCCGATTTCGTCCGCCGCATCACCTCGGAGATCATGGCCGGCCGGGGCGACCTGCTGCCGGTGAGTGCGCTTCCGGCCGACGGGACGTTCCCGGTCGGCACCGCACGGTACGAGAAACCCGGCCTCGCCGACGAGATTCCGATCTGGGACCCGGAGATCTGCATCGACTGCGCCAAGTGCGCGCTCGTCTGCCCCCACGCGGCGATCCGGCTCAAGGTCTTCGACGCCGACGCGCTCGCGGGTGCCCCGGCCGACTTCAAGTGGAAGGAGTGGCGTGGCCGCGACCTGCCCGGCAAGCTGCTCAGCGTCCAGGTCGCCCCCGACGACTGCACCGGCTGCGGCATCTGCATCGACACCTGCCCCGCCCGCAGCAAGGAGGAGGCAAAGCACAAGTCGCTCGACCCCGCGCCGAGGCTCGAGCGGCTCGACGTCGAGCGCGCCAGCTGGGACTTCTTCCTGACCATCCCAGAGCTCGACCGGACCCTCGTCGAGCCCGGGACGGTGAAGGGCTCGCAGCTGCTCGAGCCCTTGTTTCAGTTCTCGGGTGCCTGCGAGGGCTGCGGCGAGACGCCGTATCTCAAGCTGCTGACCCAGCTCTACGGCGACCGGATCCTCGTCGCGAACGCAACCGGCTGCTCGTCGATCTACGGCGGCAACCTGCCGACCACTCCCTGGTCTGCGAACGGGCAGGGCCGCGGCCCGGCCTGGTCGAACTCGCTGTTCGAGGACAACGCCGAGTTCGGGCTGGGGATGCGGCTCGCGCTCGACCACCAGTCCGCGCAGGCGCGGGCGCTGCTGACGAGCATCGAGCCCCCGCTCGAGCCGGAGCTGGTCGAGGCGATCCTCGGCGCCGACCAGTCGAGCGAGGCGGGGATCGAGGCCCAGCGCGCCCGGGTCGCCGAGCTGAAGGAGCGCCTTGCCGCACGCGACGATCCCGGGGCGAAGCGCCTCTCCGTTCTGGCGGACACGCTCGTCCGCAAGAGCGTCTGGATCGTCGGCGGCGACGGGTGGGCGTACGACATCGGCTCGGGCGGCCTCGACCACGTGCTCGCCGGCGGGCGCGACGTCAACGTGCTCGTGCTCGACACCGAGGTCTACTCGAACACCGGCGGACAGGCATCGAAGGCGACGCCGCTCGGCGCAGTGGCGAAGTTCGCCGCCGGCGGCAAGCGGACGCGGAAGAAGGATCTCGGACAGATCGCCGCCGCCTACGGCAGCGTTTACGTCGCCCAGATCGCGCTCGGCGCCGACAACCCGCAGGCCGTCAAGGCCTTCGCCGAAGCGAACGCCTATCCCGGCCCGTCGCTGATCCTCGCCTACAGCCACTGCATCGCGCACGGGATCGAGATGGGAACGGCGATGGCCCATCAGAAGGAGGCGACCGACTCCGGCTACTGGCCGCTCTACCGCTTCGACCCGCGGCTCGACCACCCGTTCCAGCTCGACTCGCGCAAGCCGAAGCTGCCGCTGGCGGAGTTCGCCGGCAAGGAGGCGCGCTTCGCGATGCTCGCCCGGGCGAGGCCGGCCGAGGCGGCGCAGCTCGCCGAGCAGGCGCAGCGCGACGTCGACGAGCGCTGGCACCTCTACGAACAGCTCGCCGCGGTCGAGCACTCGCCGACGGGAGGCGAGGAGTGAGCGCCGACCTGCGCACCCGCTACCTGGGGATCGAGCTCGCCAACCCGCTCGTCCCTTCGGCCTCCCCGCTCGGCGCCGACCTGGAGATGCTGAAACGGCTCGAGGAGGCCGGGGCCGCCGCCGTCGTGCTGCCCTCGCTGTTCGAGGAGCAGATCGAGCAGGAGGCGATGGCCGTTCACCACGCGCTCGAGGCCGGGCGCGAGAGCTTTGGCGAGGCGCTCACGTACCTGCCGGAGCTGGACGACTACAACGCCGGGACGGACGCCTATCTCTCCCACATCGCCGCCGCCAGGGAGGCGCTCTCGATCCCCGTGATCGCCAGTCTCAACGGCAGCTCCCGGGGCGGCTGGGTTCGGTATGCGCACGAGTTCGAGGCGGCCGGCGCGGACGCGCTCGAGCTCAACGTCTACGCGGTCGAGGCGGACACCGCGCAGACGGCCGAGACGGTCGAGGCGCGAATCCTGGACATCGTCCGCGCCGTGCGGGCCGAGGTGCGGATCCCGCTGGCGGTCAAGCTCGGGCCCTTCTTCACCGCGCTGGCGCATCTGGCAACCCGCCTCGCCGTTGCCGGCGCGAACGGGCTCGTTCTCTTCAATCGCTTCGTCCAGCCCGACATCGACCTGGAGACGATGTCCGTGCGGCCCGAGGTCAAGCTCTCCTCACGCGAGGAGCTCCTGCTGCCGCTGCGCTGGATCGCGATCCTGTACGGCCGCGTCCCGGTCTCGCTCGCCGCGACCAGCGGCATCCACGAGGCCGAGGACGCGGTCAAGGCGCTGCTCGCGGGCGCCGACGTGACGATGACCGCCTCGGCGCTCTTGCGGCGCGGGCCCGAGCATCTGGCCGAGATCCTCGCCGGGCTGAGCGCGTGGCTCGAGGAGCAGGAGTACGAGTCGGTCGAGCAGCTGAAGGGCAGCATGAGCCAGCTGTCGTGCCCCGACCCGTCGGAGTTCGAGCGGGCCAGCTACATGCAGGCGCTGATCTCGTTCTCGCCGCCGATTCGCCATGGGACTAATTGACGGGATGCGGTTCGTCGCCCATTCGGCGACTGCGTCTGATCGTCCAGAGGATGACGGCGACGCAGAAGAGGAGCACCGGCGGCACGACCAGCAGGAACGGAAACTTCCCCCCCGGCGGTGGTGTGTAGTCGAGGCTGCCCTTGATCATCGTCCGCTTGCCGTCGACGGTGATCGGCACGGCCCAGTTGAATACGTGCTGAGCGACGTCCTTGTGCGCCTGCACCTTCGGCGGCAGCGTTCGACTCATCCAGTGGATCCGGTGGTCGTGCCAGTCGTACTCTGACTCATCGACGAGCTCCTTCCATTCGGGTTGGGCCTTCGCATTCGCCTGTGCGGGCAACTGGACTTGCCCGTACCGATCATCGTTCAGGTAGGTGGCCGGCGAGCGGGCGTTCCGGTAGACGCGGCCGTTTCGGAACATCAGGTAGGGCTCGTTCTCGTAGCCGAGCACGACCACGGTCTTGCCGGTCTCGTTCGTGAGCTGGAGCCGGTCGTCGTAGTCGAGCACCGTCAGTTTCAGTCCGGCCGTGGTCGGCGTGAGCGACTTGACGTGGGAGCGGAAACCGAGTGCCCCGCCGCCGCCATGGGCGGCGGCGACGGGGCAGACGACGAGCGCTGCGACGAGAACGGCTGTCGCAAGCGGAGGCCTCACGACATGCGCCTCCTCCGGGCGACACCGAGTCCGGTCAGCGCCAGCAGCGGAACGACGACGGCGAATCCGTAGAGGGTCTTGTGCCCGGAGGCGCGGGCCTTCTTGGCCGCGGTCACTCCGCCGGGGAAGTCCTGGATCGCGCTGCCTTCGTCGGTCAGCAGGACCTGCGGCGCGGGTGTATCGGTCCCGGGGGCGCCGATCCAGCGAACGACGTCTCCGTTGGAGTAGGTCTGGACCGCCTTGAAGGTGAGGACTGCTCCCGCCTTACTTGGTGTTGCCACCGAGAGCGGGAACTCGATGAACTGACCAGGGGCGATTCGCCCGCCGGAGAACGTGACGGTGTTGACCTCCTCGGTCAGCTTTTCGCCCTCGACGATCACCGGCTTGGCGAGCTTGTGGAAGGTGATCTTCGCCTTCCAGCCACCGGGAACGGCCTGCCACGACGCATCCGGGAAACCGGCCGGGAACTGGACGACCACCCTCGTCGTCGAGGCGTTCTCCTCTTCGTTCGGGATGCGGATGTTGATCACCTGGAACCCCCCGGCCGGGAGGGCGTTGGGGTGGACGGTGACATGTGCCTGCGCGGCGGCAGCCACGGCAAGTGTCGACAGCAGTGCCGCCGAGATTGCGATAGCGAGCTTCTTCATTTTGGCTTCATGCCTTTCTGATTGGTGTTTGAACGGTGGTCGACCACTCGTCGAACTCGCCGCGTCGGACAGCGACGCGAAGCGTCCACGCGCCGGGAATCGGGAACGTGGCGCCGGAGGCGATGTAGTGGCCGGGACCGGCTTTCGTCGATTCGAACCGCAGCGGCCCGATCGATGCCGCCGGCAGCGTCGCCGAAACATTCGCCTCGGAGACCGCGGCCGGCTGGCCGGTCGTTCGGTTGAGGATGTAGAGGTGCACCTGGTTTCCCCCGGCCCGGGCGGGGTCGACCACGACGTTCAGGTCGAACGGCCCGACGCGCGTGTCGACCGAGACGGGACCTCCGGCCGCGACCGCTTTCGGCGGACGCTCGGAGACCAGCACGGCGGTGACGCCGACGACGGCCAGGAGGATCGCGACCTCTGCCGCGACCCGCCCGACGAACCGCCGGCGATCCCGCCCGGTCAGAGACGCACTTCTGAACCGGGGAACCGAGATGCGGTTGTTGAGCGCACCGAGTGCGAGCGCGATCAGGACCAGCGCAACCTTTGCAAGCAGAAGCTTGCCCCAGGTTGTCGTCCAGAGGCCGCTGATCGGCCCGAGCTCGATGATCGAGTTGAGAACGCCGGACCCGACCAGCGCGGCGACCGCGAGAACCGCGATCGTCGAGTATCGGGGCACGGCGGTCGCGGCGAACCTCCAGCGGTCGCCGCTCGTCCAGAGAAGCGCGAGGAGCAGGAACACCAGGCCGCCCAGCCACAGCGAGGCGGCGGCCACGTGGGTCGCGTCCGACGCAAGCGCGTACCAGTGCTCGACGTTGGCGTGACCGGCAAGCCCCGGCGTTACCGCGAGGGCCCCGGCCGGGACCAGCGAAACGACGGCGACCGCTGCCGTATCTCGGACGATCCTCAGCCGCACGAGCAGGGCCACCGCCGCGACGGTGAGCGCGAGGAGGCCACGCACCGCCCACACTCTGCCGAACTGGGTGCGCAATACCTCGCGGAAGAGCGCCGTGTCGAACGCCGATCCGAAGCCGAGGCCTGCCGCCTCAGGACCGTCGAGCGCGATCGCGACGACTGAAACGACCGCCAGCACGGTGGCTGCTCCTGAAACGACGACCCAGAGTGGACGTCTGGGGCCGTTCCGCAGCGGGCCTGCCATCATCGCAAGTCCGCCGATCACAACCAGCAGCAGCGCGAACGACGCGAAGCGCGCCGCGGCGGTCGCGACGTCGACGGCCTTCGAGCCCCGCTGAGCATCGAGGACGCGGTTGACCACTCCGGCACCGCTCGCCTTCCCGACCGAGAACACGAACGCACCGTGAACCGGGTGTGTGTCTGCCGAAACGACACGCCACGTCACCGTGTAGGTGCCGTTCGGTAGGCGTGCCGGCAGGCTGATCGCCACCGACCTCGCAGAAGGACGAGACGTCTTCCCGTCGTCGACTCGGCGGGCTTCGGCGTTGTACACGCGCACCGATCCGAACGCGGTCTCGATCGGCTCGTTGAAACGCAACCGGACCTCCCGCGGGGCGTGCTTGAGCACCACCCCGTTCGGAGGCGTCGTCTGGAGCAGGATCGCATGCGCCTGCGCGGCCGGGATCACGACCAGGGCGGCAAGCACCGCGCCGAAGCCGATCGCCCAAACCCGCCGACGACCGATCCGGTGCCGGTCACTGGCGATTCGAACTCTCCCTTCACTTCTCTGGACGAGCGGCGCGCACTCGAGCGCACCGCAACGAAGCGTCAGATCGAGTGAGGCGGCGGGCCGCGCGTCGGATATCCGAGCGCGAGGATCCCGGGCCGAGGCGCCAGGACGGCCGCGCACGGTTCCGGTTCGATCGGTCGATACAGAATGACGAACTTGCGGGCGAGCAACGATGCCACTCGCGTCGCCGCTCGCAGGATGAGGCGTGCAGCGGCGTAGGCGACCAGCGCCACCGGGAACTGCAGGAGCAGCCCGAGGACGAACGTCCGCTCGGTGACCGCACTCCAAGAGAGGGAGCCTTCGCTCGCAATGCGCTCGAGCCATTCCTGCAGGCAGAAGATCACCGGCCCAAGGGAGGCGAGCATCCATGGGGAAGGAGCGGCCGCGCCGCGACGGCCCCGAGCCAACGCGCGAACCTGCCCGACGAACGCGCACCCGGCAAGAACAGTGCAAACGGCGATCGCGGCCGGCGCCCACGCAAGATACGAGTGGCCGGTGGAGGCCAGCACCCGGGCCCGCTGACCTCCGTTCGGTACCGCCAGCCGGTAAGCAAGCCAGTGCGCTGCCTGCGACCCCATAACGGCAAGCGAAAGCGTCAGGCACCAAGCGAGCAAGCGGCGATACATCTGCAGGTGGATCTTATTGACGCAGCCGTCGGACCGCCGCCCAGACGCTTTGATCGCCCGGCCGGACGCCAGCCCTGCTGAGCCGCAGGGAATCTGCCTGGACAGGGGCTACGACTACCCCGGAGGTGTACAAGCTCGTCCTCGTTCTCGAAGCCGCGCTAGCAGTAGTGGCGGCCGAGCACGAGCACCAGGGCTTCGTCGACGGCATGCAGTTCGGTTGCCTCGAGGCGACCGGCTGAGCGTCCGAGGCGCTGCGGGTCGACGACGGTCGTCTGTTCGACGAGGACGCGTGTGTCCTGTCCGTCCAGGGTGATCGTCGGGCGGAAGCTCGTCGGCCGTGCGCTCGTCGAGGTGGGCGCGACGAGCACCGTCGAGAGGTCCAGGAACTCGTCCGACTGGACGATGACGGCGTAGCGGGCGCCGCGCTGCTCGTGCCCGCGCTCGCTGCGGGGAGCGGGCAGCCGGAGAATCTCGCCGCGAACCACTTCAGTCCGGGGAGCCGGGTACGAGCTCGGCGAGCTGCTCTCGGATGATCCGCATCTCCTCGCGATCGGCCGAGTCGGCGGCGACAAGTGCCACTTCTGCGCGGATCGAGGAGCGAATCCGCCGGCGGGCGGCCGCCTCGCGCAACGCCGTGCGCACGGCCTCCGAATCGGTCAGGCCGCCCGCGCGGACGATCTTCAGCGCGGCCGCCGAAGCGTCGTCGAGCCGAACGTGAAGAGAGCGAGCCACCGAGGAACCGTAGCATGATTCGTGCTACGCGACTCGACCGTGTTCGCTGCCGGAAGGCTGACCGGCGGCTCGCCCCTCGTTCTACTTGTTGGGAGCCTTGGTCCGGTTTGTGTCCACCGAGGCTCTCGGGTGCTGTGCGGTGATGCTGAGGAGCTGTTCGTTCTCGGGAGTCATTGGCAGTTCCTCGTATGTGAGCACCCGCGTGCGCACGACGCTTCCGTCGCGCTGCGGGTTGTCGAGATACACGGGGCGGTAGTCCGTGCGGTCGAAGTATCCGACCACCCCGTTCGGAAGCTCGATCTTGTAAAGCGACCGCCCGTCGATCGTCACCGTTCCGGCGACTCGGGAACTTCCGCTCGCCAGCTGCTCGCGAACGGGTGAGAGCGGGTCGATCAAGGTCGGCGAAGACGAGTCCGGGCGCTGGTAGATCGTGTTCGTGCTGGCGTCGTACCAGGACGAGGTTGTCCCGTCGTCGGCAGCTTCGCTCTGGTGGCCGATGGGGGTCTTGGTGCCCGGGTTTGCGCCTTCGCTCTGCCAATCGCCGGGACCTTTGATCAGGCGGATTGCGTAGGGCGGACTCGTCTGCTGCCACCATTCGGCTGCGACCGGCGTCCCGTTCTGCCCTCCGGTCTCCTTCACGTGGACGATGACGTTCGCCGGCGAGATGATCGCCCGGATCGCGTGCTGGATGATTGCCGCGTCGGCCGAGGCAGGGCCACCGGACCCGTCGGTTCCGATCAGCGTCACGATCGTCACCGCAACGGCTGCGGCCGAGACAGCAGCCCCTGCGAGCACGAGACGGGTCACGAAACGGCGCCCTGGGCGTACCTGCTGCCGCTCGCCGAGCTGTGCGCGGATCGCGAGGCGCAGACCCTCGTCTGCCTCCTGCGGTTCGGCGAGTGTCTTCAGGTCGCGTTCGAGCTGATCAGTGGTCATGGGGATACCTCCGTCGTAGCTGTTCAAGAATCCGGTGCATGCGGACACGGACCGTTCCGGGCGCGGTGCCGACGGCCGCCCCGATCTCGTCGAAGGAGAGGCCGGCTCCGTAGCGCAACGCGAGCAGATGCTGCTGCTCGGGCTCGAGCATGCGAATCAGCGTGTGCAGTTGCACCGCGCGTTCGCGGGCCAGGAACCGCTCTTCTGCGTCCGGCTCGGAGCCGGCCACCTCGTCTGGAAGCGGCGCGTCGAGGGGCTTCCGCTGGACATCACGCACTGCATTCCGCGCGATCTGGAACAACCAGCCCGCGAAGCTGCCCTCCCCACGAAAACGCGGAAGCTGCGCGAGCGCAGTGGTGAACACCGTGCTCGCCACGTCCTCGCACGTTGCCGCGTCGCGAATCCGCAGCCGCACATAGCCGAGGACGCGTTCGAAGTAGCGGTCGTACAACACCAGAAATGCCTGCGGCTCCTCTCGGGCCGCCGCCACCAGCGCGGCATCCGGATCGGCCGGGCGTGCGAGCACCGCGGCCGCCTCGCCGGGGAGCGCCCTCACCTCCATGACCCGCTCATCATCCACCGTCCTTTCTGTCCTGTGTGACCCAGGGACGGGAAGCGGCGAAATCCGTTACAAGCCTTCGTAGTACAGAAAGCGGAGGGCTGCGGCCAAGCTCGATTCGGAACCCAGCGCGCGCTCTGGTCAGGCCTCGCAGCCGAGTGCGATCGCGAGCGCTGTACAGACCTGACCCATTCGCTGGTCGCTGAGCCGGCCCAAGCGTTCGACGAGCGTTCCGAGCGAGACGCTCTCGATCGAGTCGAGGTTGACGACCGATGTTCGCGGGACTGGATCCTCGCCCGGCTCGAGCAGGACTTCACTCGGGATCCTGCGGACCGTGGTGGTGCATGGCCCGATCAGCGTGCGTCGCAACCGCGGAATCGCCGCGTCTCGGGAGAGCACGACTACCGGACGGCGACCGACCTCGGGAAGCTCGCACCACCACACCTCCCCGCGGGCCGGACCTGCGGTCACGAGGTGCCGGCAGCCGACCGGAACGAGGCGAGGTCTCCCCACTCGTCGGCGGTTTCCAGCGGGGTCGTCTCGTAGGCCGCGTACGACGCGTCGATCTCGACCGCGCGATGCCGCCCCACGAGAGCGGCGAGGGCCTCGTCGATGAGGGCCGAATCGGCCAACTCCGAACGCGCCCTCCGGGCACTCGAGAGCAACTCCTGATCCACGGTCGTGCTCACCCGTACACGCGCCATGCCACTCTTATACCACAATAGTGCCATACGACTCAGCAGAGGCTCAGCGATCATCACCCCCTGATTCCCGAGAGCCTGAGCCGCGCGTGGCCCGGCGCAGCGACTCGGTCAGAAGCGCGAGCACGGCGACCGGTAGGAGCCACCACGCGGCGACGGATTCGTGGACGAGCAGCGCGCAGAGCCCGAGCGCCGCGGCCAGGCCGGCCGCTATCCGCCAGTCGTCGCCGGCGATGAATTCCCACCAGAAACGGGCCAGAGCCGGCACGCGTCTCACTGCTGCACCTGGAGTGTCGCCCGCTGGTGCCGCAGGAGCTGCACGAGCCCCAGCGACGAGAGGGCGACGAAGCCGAGGACGCCGAGCAGCGCGACCTCGCCGCCCGGCCAATCGACGCCGGTGCCTTCGGCGCCCCAGAAGATCCCGAACGTCGTCAGCATGATTCCGACCGCGAACTTCAACGTGTTCTCGGGCACGCGGCTGAGCGGGGCTCGGGCGACGGCGCCGGCAACGGCGACGAGCACGAGCGCGGAGCCGGCTGCAGCGGCGGCCAGCGGGACGTCGTGCTGGGTGCTGCCGAACGTGATCACGATGAACGCGACCTCCAAGCCCTCCAGGAACACCCCCTTGAAGGAGAGCACGAACGCGGACCAGTCGAGGCCCGCGCGTACGTCCCGCCCCGCCCGGCTCGCCTCGTCGCGCTCCCTCAGGTAGATCTCGTCCTCGTCGTGGAGCGCCTTGAAGCCGCTTGCCCGCAGGATCGCCTTGCGCAGCCACTGCAGGCCGAACGCGAGCAGGAGGAAACCGACCGCGAGGCGGAGCGCGTCGATCGGCACCCGGTGAAGCGCCGGCCCCAGCGCGGCGACGATCGCCGCCAGCGCGACGGTCGCGGCCCCGACTCCGACGAGCGTCGAGCGCCAGCCGCGGGTGACGCCCACCGCCAGCACGATCGTCAGCGCTTCGACCATCTCGACGGCGCTCGCCAGAAACGCGGCGAGGAAGAGGAAAACGGCGCTCACGGCCGCTGACGATAGCGGTGGCGGTGGTGCCGACCCTTCGTTGCCTTCTGGTCGAGAATTCCGAAAGTCGTAAGCGTCTCGCGGCAGCGGCGAGGCTATCGTCCGGGAACGATGAGGCCCGCCGCCGCCGCGCCCTTCGCCGCGACGCTGCTTCTCCTCGCCGGGTGTGCCGGGGGCGAGCGGGATGCTCGACCGCGGACGCCGGTCGAGCAGGCGTCCTTTCCAGACGCGCCGATCGTCGTCGACAAGCCGCTCGCGCGGTCGGTGGACGTCGCGCTCTCCCGCCTTCTGCCCGCGGCAGCGGTCGGCGTGCTCGAGCCCGATCTGCTCGACGTCGTCGCCGGCTCGCACGATGCCCGGCTCGGCTGGCTCGTGTCCGACCTCCTGCGCTTCTACCAGGGCAGCACCGAGGAAGGCCAGCTCGTCGCTGCCTTCGAGCGTCTCACCGGAGTCGACGTGCGCCGGGATCCGCAGATCTCGGAGGGATCGTGGCGAGTCGTGACCGATGACCTGATCGCCTGGGACCTCCCCGCACCGCCGGACTACCGCAAGCTCAAGGCACAGCTGTACGTCGCGCTCGAGCCCCGCTGGCGGCCCTTCTTCGCGGATGCGGACGCCGACATCGACTGGCGACTCGTCGCGTGGGGTGGCGTGCTGATCGACGATCGCCCTCTCGACGACCCGAAGCCCTGCATCCGCGGGTGCATCCCGGCGCTCGACGATCCCGCGCTGACGGGCGCAGGCGGCGGCAATTGGTATCCCGACGACCGGATCGTCTTCGGCGTCGACATCGGAGGGGAGGCGGTCGCCTTCCCGCGGAACATCATGGAGGTGCACGAGCTCGTCAACATCACGATCGGGGGGCGCCGGCTGGGCATCCCCTATTGCACGCTGTGCCGCTCCGCGCAGGCCTATCTGGTCGACTCGGTGCCGCCCGGCGTCGACCCGCCGGTGCTCCGCACCTCGGGGTTGCTCTCGCGCTCGAACAAGGTGATGTACGACCTGAGGAGCCGGTCGGTATTGGACACGTTCACCGGCCGAGCGCTGTCCGGCCCGCTGCAGGCGGCGGGCGTCACGCTGAAACAGGTGACGGTCGTCACGAGCACCTGGGGACAGTGGAAGCGCGCCCACCCCGACACGAGGATCGTCGCCAAGGACGGGGGCATCGGACGGACGTATGAGGAGGATCCGCTCCACGGGCGCGACGACAACGGGCCGATCTTCCCGATCGGCGACGCCGACCCGCGCCTCCCATTGCAGGTCGAGGTAGTCGGGGTGATCGACCGGGAGGGTCACCCGGTCGCCTTCCCGGCCGGCCGTGCCCGCACCGCGCTTGCGAGCGGCGACCCGGTCGCAGCCGCAGGCGTCGAGCTCTTCGCGGACGGCGGCGGCCTGCGCGCCCGGTCGAGCGGCGGCGAGGAGCTACCCGCGCACCAGGCGTTCTGGTTCGCCTGGAGCCAGTTCCACCCCGACACCGAACTCTGGACCGGACACTAGGCCTGCGGCTCGGCCGTCGCGGCCATGGGCCGGCGGCCGAGGAGAACGGTCGGGGCACGTGCTCGGGTGGTTCGGTTTTCCGCACCCGCGAATGTCGGCTCGCCCCATTGGCCGGAGTACCCACCCCCGGGCAGGCTGGACGGAGTGGCAACTCGAAAGACGAGGAGGACGAGATGAGGTTCAACATCGCGGCCCGTGCGGGACGGTGGAGCGCCGAGCACTGGAAGACGGCGGTCTCGGCCTGGCTCGCCTTCTGCGTGGTCGCGATCGCGCTCGGCGCGGTCGCGGGCACGAAGATGCTGAAACAGGCCGACACGGCGGCGGGGGAGACGAAAACCGCCGAGCACATGCTCAACCGTGCCGGCTTCCCGAGCCAGGCGGCGGAGAGCGTGCTCGTACAATCGCGCACGCAGACCCTGGGCGATGCTGGCTTCCGCGCCACGGTTGGAGACGTCGTGCGGACGGTGTCGAGGCTGCCGCAGGTTGAGCGGGTGCGCTCGCCGCTTGCCCCCGGGAACTCCGGGCAGGTCTCGCGGGATCGCCGCTCGGCGCTCGTTCAGTTCGAGATCAAGGGCGACGAGGACAAGGCGGACAAGAAGGTGCAGCCGATCCTGGACGGAGTCGCCCGCGTTCAGGGGCGTCACGCCGGGTTCACGGTTGCCGAATTCGGCTACGCCAGCTCCACACACGAGCTGAACAGCACGCTGAACAAGGACTTCCAGCGGGCGGAGTTCTCCTCGCTGCCGGTCACGCTCGTCATCTTGCTGGTTGCTTTCGGCGCGCTCGTCGCGGCCGGGCTGCCGGTGCTGCTCGCCTTCTCCGGCGTGCTGGCGACGATCGCGCTGTCGGCGCTCGCCAGCCATGTGGTTGCCGCCGGCGATCCGACCAAGTCGGTGATCCTGTTGCTCGGGATGGCGGTCGGGGTTGACTACTCGCTCTTCTATCTGCGCCGCGAACGTGAGGAGCGGGCGCGCGGGCTGTCGTCTCGCGAGGCCCTGATCAGCGCCGCGCGCACCTCTGGACACGCGGTCTTCATCTCGGGGCTGACGGTGCTGATCGCGATGGCGGGAATGCTGTTCACGGGCAACGCGATCTTCACCTCGATCGCGGTCGGCGCGATGCTGATGGTCGCGGTGGCGCTGATCGGCTCGCTCTCGGTGCTCCCGGCTCTCCTGTCGAAGCTCGGCCACCGAGTCGACAAGGGACGGGTCCCGTACCTGGGACGCCGGGCCGGTCGCGAGTCGCGGGCCTGGGGCTTCGTGCTCGACCGTGTCCTGCGCCGCCCCGGGATCTCGGTCGTGCTCTCGGGCGGAGCGCTCGTGGCGCTCGCGCTGCCGACGCTGATGTTGCACACGCAGCTGCCGAGCTTCACCGACCTGCCGAAGTCGCTGACGATCGTACGCACCTACGACGCGATCCAGCGGGCGTTCCCCGGGGCGCAGACCCCGGCCAAGGTCGTCGTCGCGGCCGGCGACGTGACCACGCCGCGGGTCCAGCAGGCGGTCGCGCGGCTCGAATCGCGGGCGCTCGCGAGCGGCGAGATGTTCAAGCCGATCTCGACCGAGATCAACCCGGCGCACACGATCGAAACCGTGTCGATCTCGATGCAGGGAGACGGCAGCGACGGCAAGTCCGTCGCGGCGCTGGACACTCTGCGCGGCCGGGTGATTCCCGCAACGGTCGGGGCGGTGCCGGGCGTCAAGTCGGCGGTCACGGGCGAGACGGCCGGCACACACGACTTCAACCAGCAGATGAAGAGCCACGCGCCCTACGTCTTCCTGTTCGTCCTGTCGCTCTGCTTCCTGCTCCTGCTGGTCACCTTCCGCTCGCTGGTGATCCCGATCAAGGCGGTGCTGTTGAACCTGCTCTCGGTCGCCGCCGCCTACGGCCTGCTGGTGCTGGTCTTCCAGTATCACTGGGCGGAAAGCATCCTCGGCTTCCGCTCCAACGGCGCGATCACCTCCTGGTTGCCCCTGTTCATGTTCGTGATCCTGTTCGGCCTCTCGATGGACTACCACGTCTTCATCCTCAGCCGGGTGAAGGAGCTCGTCGACACGGGAATGTCCACCGAGCAGGCTGTGGCCACCGGGATCAAGCGCACCGCCGGCACCGTGACCAGCGCCGCCGTGGTGATGGTCGCGGTGTTCGCGATCTTCATCAGCCTGCGCACGCTCGACATCAAGCAGATGGGCTTCGGGCTGGCCGCGGCGATCCTGATCGACTCGACCGTCGTACGCGCAGTGCTGCTGCCGGCGACGATGAAGCTGCTCGGCGACTGGAACTGGTACCTCCCCCGTTGGCTCGAGTGGCTGCCCCGCCCGGAGGCGAGAGTCGTCGACCGGCGCGAGCGGCACGGCGGTCGCCAGCGGCCGCACGAGGCTGATCCCGCGTTGGATTACCGCTAGGACGCGAAGGAGGTACTGCCAGATGACAGCGACGATCGAAGCACGCGGCCCGGAGAAGCGCTTCCGCAAGACACGGGCGCTCGACGGGCTCGAGCTGCTTGCCGAGCCCGGCCGGGTGGTGGTCGTCCTGAGCCGGCCATGAGCGGACGCGAGAACCTGGAGATGGTCGCCCGTCTCTACGGCCAGAACCGCAGAACGGCTGGGCTGAGCGCCCAACGGGTGCCGGCGCAGCCGAGCGCTCGCGGTCGCCCAGTGCCGGCGCGGCTGACCGACGATCTGCGGACCTGCGAGGAGGTTGCCGTACCCGCAGACGTTTGCTCGGGGCCGATGCCGGGTAAGCCGATCAGAGTTGATCACGAGGTGCCGGGAACTACCGGAAGGGCTGGGTAGGATGCGCCGCGTTCTGCTGGTCGACGATCACCCGAGCTTCCGCCGCTGCACGCGGGCGCTGCTCGTGTCGGAAGGCTACGAGGTCGTGGGCGAGGCAGAGGACGGCGCCTCGGCTCTGGCGCTTGCCTCCGAGTCTGCGCCCGACCTCGTGCTGCTCGACATCCAGCTTCCCGACCTGGACGGCTTCGAGGTCGCCTCGCGGCTGCTCGCCGGCGACCCGGGACTGGCGATCGTGCTCATCTCCAGCCGGGAGCGTTGCGCGTACGGTGGCGCGGTCGAGGCGAGCGGCGCGCGCGGGTTCGTGGCCAAGGCCGATCTCTCCGGCGCCGCGCTGGAACGGGTCCTCGAATGAGCAAGCAGGCGATGCTCCACACGGAAGCGGCCTCGAGACCGGCAGGCTCTGAACGGACCAGGGGCCGGCCGCCCCCCGGGCAGACGTCGCTGATGGTCGGCCTTGCGATCGTCGCGCTCGCCGCGACAGGAGCGGCGGTCTACGTCACTGCGGTCAGCCGCCACGCGCCGCATCCGGTCGCGCACGCCGCGATCACGGTGATCGTCTGCCTGTCGTTCGTCGGGACGGGCCTCTTTGCCCTACGGCGGCCGCCGTATGCTCGCTTTGGACTCCTGCTGGCGGCCGTCGGTTTTGCGTCGCTGCTCGGAGCTCTCCACGACGCCAACGGCGCACTCGAGTACACGATCGGCGTGCTCACGGCGAATCTCGTCTTCGCCGTGCTCGTCCACGCGCTCCTTGCGTTTCCGCACGGCCGGATCCGTTCGCGGGTCAACCGGGCGCTCGTCCTCGCCGCGTACGTCGACGTGCTGCTGCTCCAGGCCGTGGCGGTTCTGTTCGACCCGCTCACGCGCTGGAGGAGCGACCACCCGCGCAACCTTGCGCTGGTCGATTCTCACGCCGCCCTGGCAACAGGGCTTGAGGAGCTCGAGGCGGCCGTCGCAGCGGGGGTCGCGCTGGCCGCCGTGCTCGTGCTCTCCCGCCATGCCGGTGCGGCGACGGCGGCGGCCCGGCGGCAGCTCGTGCCGGTGCTCGCGGGCGGCAAGGCCGTGCTCCTGTTCTTCTCGGTCGGGCTCGTGCTCGCCCCGCTTTCGTCGGGCGCCGCGGTGATCGGCATCGGGCTGGGGCTGCTCGCCGCGCTCGCGCTGCCCGGCGCCTTCCTCGCGATCCTCCTCCAGGGGAGACTCTCGCGCGCGGCAGTCGGCGAGCTGCTGGTCGAGCTGGGAGAGCCCGGCCGGCCATCCGGTCTCGAGAACGCGCTCCGGCGTACCCTCGGCGACCCGACGCTGACGCTTGCCCGGGTCGGTCCGGAGGACGGCGCCTTCGTCGACCGCGACGGGAACGCTCTCGGATTGCCCGGGCCCGGCGATGCGCAGGTGATCACCTCGATCCTCCATCAGGGCGAGCCGATCGGGGCACTGTTCCACGACCACTCGCTGCGGCTGCGTCCGGAGCTCCTGGAGGCCGTCAGCGCCGCGGCCGGTTTCGCGCTCGCGAACGAGCGCGCGCTCGAGACCGTGCAGCAGCTCGAGGCGCGCAGCCGGGCGCTCCTCGACGCCATACCCGACCCGATGATCCACGTCGCACGCGACGGCACCTATCTCGACGTCCGCGCCGACGATCCCTCGTTGCTCTTCCGCCCGCCGGCGGAGCTGATCGGACGCAACATCCGCGACTTCATGCCGCCCGACCTGCTGGCGACCATCTACGCAGCGATCGACCGCGCGCTCGACAGCGGCACCGTCGTCACCCTCGACTACGAGCTCGAGATCGGCGGCGTCCAGCAGTCCAAGGAGGCGCGGATCGTGCCGAGCGGTGGCGACGAGGTCGTGACGATCGTGCGCGATTTCACCGAGCAGCGTCGTGCCGCGGCAGAGGAACGACGGCTTGCGGACGAGCAGGCGGCGCTGCGACGCGTCGCCACTCTTGTCGCCGGTGACGCGCCGCCCGAACGGGTTTTCCAGGCGGTGACCGAAGAGGCGTGTGCACTGCTCGGGATCCAATCCGCCCTGCTGCTCCGCTACGAGCAGGGTGAGACCGCAACGATCGTCGGCAAGTTCGGCGGCCCGAACGACGAGTTCCTACTCGGAAGTCTCCTTCGCCTCAACCAGGGCGCAGCCCTCACCGTGCTCCGAACCGGCGCGGCCACGCATGTCGAATACGATTCGCTCGACGGCGCCCTGGCGGGACAGATGCGCCGGCTGGGCTACCGTTCGGGAGCCGGCGTCCCGATCAACGTCGCCGGCGGCACCTGGGGAGCGTTGATCGCCGCGTTCCGCGAAGACGAGACGCTTCCGCCCGAGGCCGAGCACCGCCTACAGGGATTCGCCGAGCTCGTGGGGCTGGCGGCCGCAAGCGCGGACGCCCGCGAGGAGGTGGCCGCCTCGCGCCTGCGGATCGTGGAGGCAAGCGATTCCGAGCGGCGCCGCATCGAGCGGAACCTTCACGACGGCGCCCAGCAGCGGCTGGTCGCGCTCACGGTCGGCCTCCGGCTCGCGCAGGCGAAGATCCACAGCGCCCCCGAGGAGGTGGAGGAGTTGCTCGCCTTCGCCTCCGAGGAGCTGACGCAGACGCTCGATGAGCTGCGCGAGCTCGCGCAGGGCATCCATCCAGCCGTGCTCACCGAGCGCGGCCTGGGCGAGGCGCTCGAGGTGCTCGCCGCGCGAACGCCGCTCCCGGTCGCACTCGATCTGCAATTGCCGGGGCGGTTGCCCGAGCCGGTCGAGGCGGCCGCCTACTACGTGGTCTCCGAGGCGCTCGCAAACATCGTCAAGCACGCGGGCGCCGAGACCGCACGCGTACGGATCGCGAGCGCGCGCGACTGCGCCCGCGTCGAAGTCTTCGACGACGGTACCGGCGGAGCAGACCCGGACCGCGGATCCGGACTCTGCGGTCTCCGCGACCGGGTGGAGACGCTCGCCGGCAGGCTCGAGATCGAAAGCGCGCCCGGCCGCGGGACGCTGGTGCTCGCCGAACTGCCGTTGCCATGACCCTGACGTTCCTGTTCAGCGACCTCGAGGACTCGACGGGACTGCTCGCCCGGCTCGGCGACAGCTACGCGAACGTGCTCGCGGACAGCCGCGAGCTGCAACGGGACGCCGTCGCGCAGGCGGACGGCCGTGAAATCGACTGCCGCGGCGACGAACTGTTCTGCGTGTTCGAGCGCACCGCGGCTGCCGCCGACGCCGCTCTGGCGGTTCAGCGGGCGTTCATCTCGCACCCCTGGCCCCCAGATGAACGAGTCCGGGTCCGGGTCGGCCTCCACACCGGTGACGCCGCGACCGCCGCAGACGGCTTCGTCGGCATCGACGTCCACCGCGCCGCCCGCCTGTGCAAGGCCGCGCACGGAGGCCAGGTGCTCGTATCTCGGGAAGCCGCCGCCGAGCTC
The DNA here is from genome assembly GCA_963803325.1 of uncultured Actinomycetes bacterium. Classification (GTDB taxonomy): domain Bacteria; phylum Actinomycetota; class Thermoleophilia; order Gaiellales; family Gaiellaceae; genus DATBLE01. Next base: position 245,167 of record CAWDLU010000003.1, read on the forward strand.
GAAACCGCTCCGATCGATCTCGGCCAGTTCGACTTCGAAGGGCTGCCGGAGCCGGAACGTGTCTTCCAACTCGTCGCCGACGATCTGCCGGCCCAGTTCCCGCCGCTTCGCGGCGTACGAGAGCACCAGGACAGCTTGCGGGCGGTGGTCGCCGACGACTCGATCCTCCTGCGCGAAGGACTTGCCCGGCTGCTCGAGGAGGCTGGGATCGAGGTTGTGGGTCAGGCTCGCGACGCCGACGAACTGCTGTTGAAGGTGCGCAGCTACCACCCCGACGTCGCGATCGTGGACATCCGCATGCCGCCGACGCAGACCGACGAGGGGATCCGGGCGGCGAACGAGATCCGCACCCGGCACCCGGAGACGGGCGTGCTCGTCCTCTCCCAGCACGTGGCGCACACCTACGCGGTCGAGCTTCTGGCCGACAGCGCCGAAGGACTCGGCTACCTGCTCAAGGACCGCGTCGCGGACGTCGAGGACTTCACCGCGGCCGTCCGGCGCGTCGCCGAAGGCGGCTCGGCGCTCGATCCGCTCGTGGTCGCCGAGCTCGTCGGTCGCGACCGTGCCGAAGACCCGGTCGCCCGACTCTCCCCCCGCGAGCGGGAGGTCCTCGAGCTGATGGCGGAGGGTCGCACCAACCAGGCGATCGGGCAGCGCCTCTTCATCTCCCCTCGAGCGGTCGAGAAGCACGTGACCGCGATCTTCGTGAAGCTGCGTCTTCCGGCCGCACCCGAGGATCACCGGCGCGTGCTCGCCGTGCTCCGCTTCCTCGACTCCTAGCCGCCGTCCACACCCCGGCGTTCGGGTAGCCGCACCCGCGAAGACCTGACCGCCGTACTGCCCGGCGCGAGCGCAGCCGCGACGCTGCTGGAGAGATGCCGATCGAGCACCGAGGCGTTCGAGCCGGCCGAATCGCCGCCCGTCCCGCCGCCTGTCCCGCCGCCGGCCGGCGGCGCGCGGAAGCCCGGTCCCGGACCTCGGACTGGACGGGGCGGCGCCGGCACGTGCCGATCGGTCTGCTCGAGGCCGCCGCTGTCGCCTGCCTCTACTTCGCCGGCGAGCTCACCCGCGGGCTGGCCGGCTGGAGCCGGGCGCCGGCGGAGCGTCATGCCGATGCGATCGTCCGGGTCGAGCAGCGCCTGCATCTGTTCGGCGAGGCGTCGATTCAGCACGCGGTCCACCACGTGTACGCGCTGCCGGCGCTCCTCGGCTACGCCTACCTGACCTGCCACCTCGCGGGCACGGCGCTCGTTCTCGTCTGGGTCTACCGGCGCCGCCGGTTCGCCTATCGGCGGCTGCTGAGCACGCTCGTGCTCGCCAACTCGCTCGCGGTCGCCGGCTACGCGCTGTTTCCGACCGCGCCGCCCCGGCTTGCCGGCGTCGGGATCGCGGACACCGTCAGCGGCGCGACCTCGGTCAACCTCACCTCGGCCGCCGTCTCACGTCTGTACAACCCCTATGCTGCCGTGCCCAGCATGCACATCGGCTTCTCGGTGCTCGTCGGCGCCGCCGTCTGGCGGCTCGCGCACCGGCCGCTCTGGCGCCTTGCCGGAATCGCCTACCCGCTGTTTGTCCTGCTCGTGATCGTCGCGACCGGCAACCACTTCTTCCTCGACGCCGCCGCCGGCGTCCTTGTCGCCGCGATCGCCGCGGCGGCCGTCACAGCCGTTGCTGCGAGGCTCGGCTCCGGCCGGTCGACCGCGCGGATCGAATGGCTTCCGATCCCTCCGACCCGGTCGCGGGCGAGTACCGGAGTTCGGATAGCCGCACCCTCGAAAGCCTGAACGCCGTATTCCGCCGCGGCACCCAAACAGGCACGCTCGACGGGATGCTCGACGTAGAGAAGGAGGAAGAGAGATGACCGGCCACGCAAGCCGCCTCGATCGGCGCTGGATCGCCCTCGCGGTGATCGTCGCCGCCCAGTTCATGGTCGTGCTCGACGTCGCGATCGTCAACGTCGCGCTGCCGACGATCAAGACCGATCTCCACTTCAGCCAGGAGAGTCTGCAGTGGGTGGTCACCGCCTACTCAATCCTCTTCGGCGGCGTGCTGCTGCTCGGCGGGCGGATGGCCGACCTGCTCGGGCGGCGCCGGCTGTTCATGGCCGGTCTGGCACTGTTCACCGCCAGCTCGCTGCTCGACGGGCTCGCCTGGTCGGAAGGCTCGCTCATCGCTTTCCGCTCGCTGCAGGGCCTGGGGGCGGCGCTCCTCTCGCCGGCCGCGCTCTCGATTCTCACCACCACCTTCGAAGAAGGGCGGGAGCGCAACCTCGCCCTCGGCATCTGGGGTGCCGTCTCCGGCAGCGGCGGGGCCGCCGGTGTCCTGCTCGGCGGCGCTCTCACCAGCGCGCTCAGCTGGTCGTGGATCTTCTTCATCAACGTCCCGGTCGGCGCGCTCGTGCTCGCGCTCAGCCCGAAGCTGCTGCGCGAAAGCCGGGCCGAGGTCGACCACCGCTACTTCGACGTCCCCGGCGCGGCCTCGATCACCGGCGGGCTGATGCTGCTCGTCTACGCGATGACCCGCGCCGTCCAGCACGGCTGGGGCAGCGGCGAGACGATCGCGCTGCTTGCCTTTTCGGGCGCCCTGATCCTCGCTTTCGTCGGGATCGAGCTGCGCTCGACGGCACCGCTGCTGCCGATGCGGATGTTTCGCCTGCGCACTCTGACCGGCTCCAACCTCGCCGCCCTGCTGCTCGGCGGGGCGGTTTTCTCGCAGTTCTTCCTGCTCACCCTGTACATGCAGCAGGTCCTCCACTACTCGGCGCTCCAGACCGGCGTCGCCTACGTCACGCTCACGCTGGCAGTCATCGTGTTCGCAAACCTCGCGCAGGCGCTCGCGCTTCGCATCGGGATCCGGCGCGTACTGCCGGTCGGACTGCTGCTCGTCGCAGGCGCCCTCGTCCTCTACGCACGCTTGCCTGTGCACGGTCACTACTTCTGGGATCTGTTCCCGGGCTTCCTGCTGGGCGGGATCGGCATGGCGCTTGCCTTCATCCCGCTGACGATCGGCGCCCTTGCCGGCGTCCGCCCGGCAGATGCCGGCGTCGCCTCCGGCCTCGTCAACACCGGTCAGCAGGTCGGCGGCGCGGTCGGCGTCGCCGCGGTCACCACCATCGCCGCCACGTACACCGGCAACTACCTCGGGGCGCACCCGGGGGCGAGCGCCGCGGCGCTGACGCACGGCTTTGCGATCGCCTTCTACGTCCTCGCCGCTGTGGCGGCCGTCGCCGCCCTGCTGTCGGTACTCGTCGTCGAATCGACGCCGGCGCTCGCCGAAGCGGTGATCGATGACGGGGCGGAGGAGGAGCTTGTGTTCGAGGCGGCAGCCTGAGCCGGAGGATGCGATGCGACGGGGAACCGACCCGGCAGCTCAACCGACGAGGACGAGGAAGGGAGCGACCATGGAGACGATCGGCGACAGCCGCGGAGCGCGCGAACTCGACCGCCGAAGCGCTGACGGAATCGACGTGACGCTGCTCTGGGAGGCCTCCACCGACGGCGTCGTTGTCACCGTCGTCGACGAGCGGACCGGCGAACGGTTCGCAATCCAGGTCGACCCGGCTCATGCGCTCGACGCGTTTCGCCACCCCTATGCGTACGACCGGCGCCATGACGACACCGCGGAGGCCGCCGAGCTGACCCGATACGACCAGACCCGGTGAGTCCTCAGGGTCGAGATTCTGCGGAGGGAGCAAGGATGCGACGGAAAGGCATCACCTACGACACGGGGTTCTTCCCTGCCGGGCGAACGTCTCGCCCGATCTTCGAGCCCGCACAGGTACGGCACGACCTGCGGGCGATCGCCCGCGAGCTGCGCTGCGACGCTGTCCGGGTCACAGGCGGCGACCTCGACCGGCTGACGGTCGCGGCCGAGTACGCGGCTGCCGAGGGCCTCGAGGTCTGGTACTCGCCGCAGCCGTGCGAGCTCGACTCCGGCCAGATGCGGTCCCTGTTCGAGGAGGCGGCCGGGCGGGCGGCGGAGGTCGCGAGCGGCTCCGGGTCGGAGGTCGTGCTCGTGCTCGGCTGCGAGCTCAGTGTCCTCGGGCGCGGGTTCGTCCCCGGTGACGACGCCCACGCCCGTCTGGCTTCCCTGACCGCTCCGGGCCCCGAGCTGCTCGCAAGCTACGACAGCATCGCGGCGCGGCTGAACGGGTTCCTCGCTGCGGTCGCTGCCGATGCCCGCGCCGCCTTCGGCGGCGCGATTACGTACGCGGCGGCGCCGTGGGAGCCGATCGACTGGACGCCGTTCGACATCGTCTCCGTCGACGCCTACAGGGGCTCGTCGAACGCGGCAGCCTACCGCGGGCAGATCCGGGCCCTGACCGCGCACGGCCGACCCGCCGCGGTGACCGAGTTCGGCTGCTGTACGTACCGCGGGGCAGCCGACCGCGGCGCACAGGGGTGGACGATCGTCTCGGGGACGGGTTCGCAACGCCGGATCGACGGCCCGTACGTGCGCGACGAGGGGGAGCAGGCCCGCTACCTCGTCGAGCTGCTTTCCCTGTACGAGGAGGAGGGGATCGACAGCGCCTTCTGGTTCAGCTTCGCGAACTACGACAAGCCGCGCCGGGAGGAGCCCAGCCGAGATCTCGACCTCGCCTCCTACGGTGTCGTCGCCGTCCTCGATCCCGACGGCGGCGACGGGCCGTGGGTTGCGAAGCAGTCGTTCGCCGCGCTCGCCGGGCACGACGGGCGTGGCTCCGGCTCAGATTCATCTTCGAAACCGTCCAGGACGGCGGCTTCATCGCGCAGTCGGTCGAGAGGGTGACGCGCTCGGGAAGCTACGAGGTGAGCTGCCCGCCGTCGACTGCGAGCGCGTGGAGGTCAGGCGACGCGGGCGGCAGTCGTCCAGAGCCCGAGTGCGGGGTTTGCGATGTGCAGGAACGGCTCCTTGCTGCGGTCGAGCCGTTGCCCCGTCGGCGTCTCGTGCGTGACGTCGAGGCGGTCGAGCTCGTCGGGGAGCGGTCGCCACGCATAGCCGGCGTTCTCGATCTCGGCCTGTGTGAGGCCACCGCGGTCGGGGTCAGTGCAGTACGTGATTCGGAAGCGGCCCTCGCTGCTGCCGTGGATGAGGTGGGCCGCCGCGCCGAGGTCGGCCGCGAGGTCGGGGTCCCGCAGGATCGCCTCGAGCGTGGCCGGGGTGCCGCGGTAGCCGTGCCGGCGGACGAGAGCATCGATTTCGGCGTCCTCGCCGAAGCGGGTGACACCGGGTGCGAGCACGACCAGCTCGCCCCCGTCGGCGATCGCCATCCGCGTGCGGTAGACGGCCTTGTTCGCAAGCCAGGTGGTGCGGAACTCCTGCGGATCGAGCCAGCAGGCGACCTGGTCGAGCGGCTCCGGGAGGACGTCGATGTTGCAGCCGGCCGACAGCGCCGCGGCCGCCCGGTAGGCGGCACCGCCAGACTCGGAGGAGCGGCCGCGACCGGCGAACAGGCCTCGGTGGACGATGCCGGCGGGGGTGTCCTCGGTCACGGTCAGGAGCCAGAGCACCTCGACGCGGTATGCCAGATGGCGGTCGAAGGCTGCGTCGACGGCGTCGCGGACGGGACTGTCGGCGCGGCCCATGATCGTCTCCAGGTCGCAGACCGCGCCCAGAAAGTGGCTGCGGTTGATCGTGGACGAGCCGCCGAGCCCGATGACCAGGTTCTTGGTGAAGTTGGCCATCCCGATCACCTCGTGCGGGACGACCTGGCCGATCGAGACGACCAGATCCCAGCCGGACAGGAGCTGCTCGTCGACCTCGATCGGGATCGCCTCGCTCAGCTGTCCCCTCGAGAGCGCCTCGACCTCCGCTGCCTCGATCTGCCCGACCGAGACGAGCCCGTCGCGCCAGCGGTGCTCGAGGATCCGGTCGAACGGCACCCGTTCGCCGAACAGCAGGCGCGCCTCCGCGGCGGTCATCGCGGTGTGCGTGCCGAGCGCGGGCAGGACCGCGACCTCGCACCCTGACGCCGTCAGGGTCTCGAAGAGGGTCGCTGCGATCTCTCCGGCCCGTGAATGCAGCCGGGTGGTATCCGGCGGAACGAGCAGCACGCGCCGAGCGCCGCGGGCGAGCACCTCGGCTTGCGCGATCCGCTCGACGAGAGCCTGCAACTCATGCGGAGCGATCGTGCGCTCGGCGGCGCCGTCCTCGAGCAGGGGCTCGGTCGCCGTGCCGGGACGGAGACCCGCGAGCGCGTCCTGCGCTGCTGCGAGCAGCGAGGTCGTGACTTCATCCGCGGCGACCGAGGCGACATCGGTTTCGTCGTCGCCGGGAGGTTCGAGCGTGGCGAACTGGCTCTCCACCATTGCCGGGCTCATGAAGTGGTCGGTGCGCGCGGCGAGGCGTTCCTCGATCTCGGCGCGGTCGGCGACCAGGTGGATGAAGCGGACGTCGCCGGCGCGGCGCAGAGCGTCCCGGTACGAGCGCCGCAGCGCCGAGCAGGCGACGACGACCTGCCGCTCGACTCGCATCGCCCGGCGGAGGGCGGCGAGCCACGGCCAGCGGTCGGCGTCGTCGAGCGGCGCTCCGGAGGCCATCTTCGCGACGTTCGTCGCGGAATGGAAGTCGTCGGCCTCGAGGAAGCGGGCACCGCGAGCCGCGGCGAGCGCCGCCCCGAGCGTCGACTTGCCGGAGCCGGCAACGCCCATCACGACGACACGGCTCGGCTTCACAGGCGAAACCAGCGGGTCGCGTTGTCGAGGCAGACGTCGCGGACGACGGCCGAGAGCAGGTCGCGGTCGTCCGGGATCAGGCCCGCGTCGACGTCCCGGCCGATCGTGTCGCAGAGGATCCGCCGGAAGAGCTCGTGGCGGGTGATCGAGAGCAGCGACCGCGAGTCGGTGACCATCCCGATGAAGCCCGCGAGCCGGCCGATGCGGGAGAGGTCGTCGAGCGCTCGGCGCAGGCCGTCCTCATGGTCGTTGAACCACCACGGCGGGCCCCACTGGACGAGTGGGGCGACTCCCGGTCGCGAGAACGCCCCCGCGATCGTCGCGAAAAGTGCATTGTCGGCCGGATTGGCGTTGTAGAGGACGGCTCGCGGCAGCGCGCCGTCTCGCTCGAGCCCGGCGAGGAAGCGCGCCAGCCCCGGAGCCTGGCGCCGGTCGTCGACGGCGTCGGCGCCGGCGTCGCGGCCGACCTGTTCGAGGATCCGGGGCGAGAGGTCGCGGACCGCGCCGAGATGCAGCTGGAGCACCCCTTCGTTCGCGGTCGCGAGCCGCGCTGCGAGCGCGACGACCTCGAGCAGTAAGGCCTCTTGCTCGGAGGCGCCGGCAGGCTGGCCGGATCGCGCGCGGCGCACCGCGGCTTCGGCGAGCTGCGGATCGCGGTCGGCGTCGGGCAGGCAGGAGAGCCCGTGGTCGCTCGCGCGCCCACCGAGGGCGGTGAAGTGCCGGTCAGCTTCGGTCAGCGCGGCGAGGAGCGAGGCGAGGTCGTCGACCGGGATGGCCGACGCGGTCCCGAGGCGGTCGGCCCAGCCGTTCCAGGCGGGCGGGTCGGCGAGCAGCACGTGCGCGGCGTCGGGGCGAAACGTCGGGATCATCCGGAGCGGGCCGTCCTCCTCGCCGAGCAGACGGTGCGACGAGAGGTCGTCGGCGGGGTCGTCGGTGGTGGCGATCACGGTCACGCCGAAGCGCTCGAGCAGCGTCCGCGCGGAGAGGTGCGGCAGCAGGCGGTTGGCCTCCTCCCAGATCTCACGCGCGGTCCCCGGGCCGAGCGGCAGGTCGATCCCGAACACGCGGCGCAGCTCGAGGTGCGTCCAGAGGTAGAGCGGGTTGCGGATCAGCCCGGGGACGGTCGCCGCCCACGCCGAGAAGCGCTCCCACGGGTCCGCGTCGCCGGTGACGAGCCGCTCCTCGACTCCGGCCAGGCGCATCGCGCGCCACTTGTAGTGGTCGTCCTCGAGCCACAGCTCGGCGAGGTTTGCGTACACCCGGTTCCCGGCGACGTCGGCGGGTGGGAGGTGGTTGTGCAGGTCGACGATCGGCAGCCGCTCCGCGACCTCGTGGAAGAGCGCCCGCGCGGTCTCGCCGGAGAGGAGGAAGTCGTCGTGCAGGAAGCGGCCGTCCAAGCGCCGGCGGTCAGATGGTTGTGGCGGCAAAGCCGCCGTCGACGACGAGCTCGGCGCCGGTGATGAACCGGCCCGCGTCGCTCGCCAGCAGCAGCGTCGCCCCTGCGAGGTCGTCGGGATCGCCGAAACGGCCCAGCGGCGTGTGGGCCAGGACCGCGTCGATCCGCTCGCGGTCGAGGACTGCCCGGTTCAGCTCGGTCGGGAAGAAGCCCGGCACGAGCACGTTGCAGCGGATGCCGAGCGGGCCCCACTCCCGTGCCAGGTTCTTCGTCAGGTTGTGCACGGCCGCCTTCGTCAGCGAGTAGGTGAACACCCGCGAGAGGGGGATGAGGCCGGCCTCGCTGCCGACGTTGACGATGCTCGCCCCCTCGCCCGACGAGCGCGCCCGCTCGACGAAGTACCGGCCGAACTCCTGGCACGAGCGGACGACCGCCGACTGGTTGACGGCGACGAGCCGCTCCAGCTCGGTGTCGTCGATCTCCAGGAACGGTGTCGCCGAGTTCGCACCGGCGCTGTTCACGAGCACGTCGATCCGCCCGTGGGAGGCGAGCACGCGCCCGACGAGGTCGCGCAGCCCCGCCCTGCTCGCAGCGTCACACGGCTCGAAGGCGACCTCGCCCGCCGTGCGCAGGCCCTCGAGCACCGGCTCCGCGCGCGCAGGGTCGCGCCCCACCACCACCGTCCGGGCGCCGGCCTCTGCGAGCGCGCCGGCCATCCGGCTGCCGAGCGCGCCGGTACCGCCGATCACCACCGCCACCTGCCCGTCGAGCCGGAACGCCGCGGGTAGCTCCGCTCTCTCGGCCACCGGCCAATCCTAGTCCCGACCCGGGCGGGAGCAGGCAGCCCGCTTGCGTGCCTGGAGAGCGGTGGTCAGGCGGCGATCTTCCGCTGGTGCGCTTCGCCGACGGGGATGATCTTGGAGCCGGCTCGGCCGGACTCGAGCCGCTCGACGATCAGGCGGGCGCTGCGGCCGCGGGTGAGGAAGCTGATCGTCCAGCGGAGGACGACGAGCATCCGGTTCTGGAATCCGATCAGGTAGACGAGGTGGACGAGTAGCCAGAGCACCCAGGCGGCGAAGCCGGAGGCGCGGATCCCTTTGATCTCGGCGACCGCCTTCGAGCGTCCGATCGTGGCGAGGTTGCCTTTGTCGACGTAGTGGAAGGGGCCACGCGTGCGGTCCCGGAGGCGGCCGCGGATCGCCCGGGCGGCATACCGTCCTTGTTGCATGGCGACCGGGGCGACTCCAGGGAGGGCTGCACTGGTGCCGTCGGGTGCCAGGATGCCGATCATGTCGCCGAGCGCGAACACCTCCGGGTGGCCCGGCAGCGTCAGGTCGGGCAGGACGGCGATCCGACCCGCGCGGGGTTCCTGCTCCTGCTCGAGAGGCTGACGCCTGTGGAGCGCGCCGTGTTTCTCCTTCACGACGTCTTCGACTACGGCTACGACGAGGTCGCCGAGATCGTCGGCAAGAGCGAGGACAACACGCGCCAGCTCGCCGTGCGCGCACGGCGACACGTCGAGGAGCACAGGCCGCGCTTCGAGGCCACGCGGGCCGAACGCGAGCGGCTCGCAGCACGCTTCTTCGACGCGGTCGAGGACGGCGACCTGGACGGCCTCGTCGAGCTGCTCGCCTCGGACGTCGTCGTCTACGGCGACGGCGGCGGCACGAGTCCGTCCTGGCGGAACCCGATCTCCGGCCGCGAGCGGGTCCTGCGGCTCCTGCTCGGCCTGGGCCGCCACTCGGCCGAGCTCGGCGCCACCATCAAGCGCACCGAGATCAACGGCCAGCCGGGCGCAGTGTTCCTCGATCCCACCGGTCGGCTGATGTACGTGATGACGATCGACCTCGTCGACGGCGTCGTCCAGACCGTGCGCTCGATCATCAACCCCGCCAAGCTCCGCCATCTCGGCCCGCTCGCCGACGTCCGCGCGCTCGTACACCAAAGAAGGGAGCGGCGATCCTGATGCCTCCGCGGAAGAAGCCATCTTCCGGACTCGAACCGTCGTCTCTGATGTGTCCGTCTTGTGTCCGCGGCGAGTTGCTCACTCGGACAACAGTCGCCCGGCGCCGTCCGTGATTGAGTCGTAGATACCTGCGCCCGCTTCGTGTGAGGCCTGGGCGCGTTCCCGCTTGTCGCCCAGCCCGACGGCGAGGTTCACGCCCATTGGCTGCAGCACCTGCGCAACCGGGTCGGCGAACTCGACGAAATGCTCGGCCAGCTCGAGGGTGATGCAGCCGTGCACGAAGCTCCACAGCTGAGCGGCTACAGCCTCGGGTTCCTGGTGCCGGATTCTGCGGGAACTCGTGAGGCGTGTGCAAGCGTCGCTGAGGTGACGGTAGGCGCCTTGGAAGGCCGGCGAGCGTCCGCTGAGACGAACGTCCGAGTCCGGCAGCGGTCGGTAGGTGGCGCGACGGGTGGACAGTCCGAACATCAGGTCGTACAGGTGGGGGTTCTCGCGGGCGACGCGTCGAGTCGTCAGCGCCATCGCAAAGAGATCCGCGAGTGGGTCCTCGGTCACGGGCACCTGGGAAAAGGCCTTGTCGAGCTCCTTGAATCCGTGGTCGACGACGGCGCGCATGAGCTCGGCGATCCCACCGAAGTAGTGGTAGACGGCCATCGTCGAGACCCCGCTTGCGGACGCGACGTTACGCGCCTTGATGGCGGACGGTCCCTGTTCGGCCAGCAGGCTGATCGTGGCTCGAACGACCCGCTCCGGTACAGCGTCGGCTGTCGGGTGGCCTGATTCTTCCATGTTTTGAGCTGACTCCACGGCCGACCTCCGAACGGCGCTTGACACACGCTCTATAACGTGGTTATAGTACCCTGTAACTTCGTTATACCACATCCGGAAGGAGAGCTCGATGATCAGCACCAACGACACCTCGACTGAAGGCGTCATCACGTCGTACGCGCAAGCCCCGGCGCGGACCGTCACCGCCGGCGGCGTCGCCTACGCGTACCGCGAGCTCGGCCCGAAGGGCGGCATCCCGGTGATCTTCTTCGTCCACCTGGCCGCGACGCTGGACAACTGGGACCCGCGCATCGTCGACCCGATCGCCCGGAACCGCCACGTCATCACCTTCGACAACCGCGGGGTCGGCGCCTCCACCGGCCAGGTGCCGGGCACCGTCGAGGCCATGGCCGACGACGCCTACACCTTCATCAAGGCGCTCGGGTTCAGCAAGATCGACATCTTCTCCTTCTCCCTCGGCGGCTTCGTCGCCCAGGCACTCGTCGTCAAGCACCCCGACCTCGTCCGCAAGCTCGTCCTCACCGGCACCGGCCCGAAGGGCGGTAAGGACATCGACAAGGTCGCCGGCACCACCTACCTCGACATGCTGCGCGCGACCCTGACCCGGTCGGACCCGAAGGAGTTCCTGTTCTTCAACCGCAACGCCACCGGCAAGGCCGCCGCGCGCGCGTTCGTCAACCGGCTCGAGGAGCGCACTGTCGACCGCGACGCCACGATCAAGGTGAAGGCGTTCCGGACGCAGCTGAAGGCGATCAAGAAGTGGGGACGCGGCACGCCCGACGATCTGTCGACGATCAGCCAGCCCACCCTGATCGCCAACGGCGACAACGACCGGATGGTGCCCTCGGCTCTCTCCGAGGACCTGCACCGGCGCATCGCGGGCTCTGAGCTGATCATCTACCCCGACTCCGGGCACGGCGGCATCTTCCAGTTCCACGACAGGTTCGCCCCCGTCGCGGTCGAGTTCCTCGCCCGCTGACCCAGATCCGAAGTCACCGAAAGGACGAGCGAGCATGAGCACGGTTCCGTACACGAAGAAGCCTTTGGCGTCATCGATCCTGTTGTGGATGCGCACCGACCGGCCCCGTCAGGCGGGAATGGACCACTGGAAGGGACCGCACTCGAAGATCATCTCGGCCACCCCGGGTCTGGAGGAGTACCGGCAGATCCACCTCGCCGAGGACAACTCCGGGTTGTGGCCGGCGATCCCCGGCGTCGAGACCGACATCCCCCTCGAGCGCAAGATCGACGGGGTCGCGGAGGTCACCTTCCGGTCGCTCCTGTCCCCGCTTCGGGGCCGCAAGCAGACCCAGCTCGCGTACAAGGACGAAATCAACGTCTTCCGGCGCACCCTGCTCTACGCCGGCCTGCCGAACTCGTCCCGCTGGTACGAGGTCGCACACCCTCGCGAGAACGCGGGCGCCCGCGCCCTGATCTACCTCAGGCGGAAGGATAGCGTCGGTGCCGGCGACTTCCGGAAGCTCATCAACAAGGAGCTAGCACCCGCCCTCGCACGCACCGGCGTGCTGAGGGAACTGCGAACCCAGACCTTCCTGCCCTGGAACCGGAGGCTGTGGAACACCCCGAACGTCGCGCACGACAACCCCGCCGACCAGCGCTTCCACGCATCGCTGAGCTTGGGCTTCACGGACGCGCAGGAGCGGGCGGGCTTCTTCGACGGCCGTCAGATCGCGAGCCTGTCGAACACGCTGGCTCCGCTCACCTCGGCCATCCACGCCTACGACGTGTCCGCGGCGCTGACCTACGTCAGGGACGGCACGATCCTCCCGTAGGTGGCTAGCTCGATGATCCAACCGAACTCTGGCAGCCCGTAGTACGGCCGCTTCCATTTGACGGCGTAATGAGGGCCGGGGATCGTCGCCCGGATCGACTCATCCAACGCCCGGACAATGGGCTGCAGATACAGCATCTGGCGCCTGAGCCAGTCGTCGATGTCGGAGTGGTTCGCTGATGGTTCCGGCGGCCTTCGCTGCGCATGTTCCCTTGATCTCCTTCGGCATGGTCCGTCCTCCTGGCCGACCAGTTCGACTCCGATGCGCTCTCTCCGTTCAGTTCCACGGATCAAGGGCTACTAGGCGTTCCGGCTCGTAGCGCTCTTTCGATGGCCGTCGCGACGTCGCGACGGAGTGAGTCACTCGCGTAGTAGCGGATGTTTCGTCCGCGTCCCCGTTGGTCGATGAGCGCGACGTCGAGTAGGCGGCGGAAGTCGTTGGTCGCGGAGGCTGGCGAGATGTCTGCTTCGTCGCTGTAGCTGGCCCGGTCTGTGCCGCCGATGAGGGCCTGCTCGAGGGCGATGACGAAGCGGTCGGGCCAGCCGCGTTCTTCGGTGAGTTGTTCGAGGAACGCCCAGCGAGCGGCCGCCTGCTCGATTTGCTCGAGGCGTCGGCGGGCTTGTGCGAGGTGCGCGTCGATGCAGAAGCTGACCCACTCGGTGGCGTTGCGCTCTGGTTGGTAGCGGCCGCCTTGCACTTGCTGGAGTGCGTTGTAGTAGTCGGGGGTGTGTTCGCCGAGGTATTCCTCGATCGAAGCGAACTCCGGCGAGAGGAGACCTTCGCGTGCGAGCACGAGTGATTGCGTGATGCGTGAGATGCGGCCGTTGCCGTCGCGGAAGGGATGGACTGAGACGACGTGCAGGTGGGCCATCGCGGCGCGGACGACGACGTGCGCGTCGAGGTCACCGGCTTCCAACCAGTCGACGATCTCGCCCATCAGTCTGGGAACGTCGTCGGCGTCGGGTGCTTGGTAGATGATGCGGCCGTTGCCGCCGGTGACGCCGATCGGGCCGTTGCGCCATTGGCCGGGGCCTTTGCCGCGCTGGAAGTAGCAGGCGTCGAAGTGCAGATCGAGGACGACTCGGTCGGTCCAGTGGAAGCCGGGATCGCGCGCCATCACGCCGACGTGGTCCATCGCGCGCGCATAGCAGGCGACGGCTTGACGACCCTCGTCGTCGGGCGTCGGTGATTCCTGGCCGCTGACGATCGCGACGGCTTCGTCCGCCGACACGTGGAACCCTTCGATCGAGGTCGAGCTCTCGATCGAACTGGCCTGGAGGACACGGCGGAGCATTCCCAGCCAGAGACCGGCCGCCCCGACCTGATGGCCGAGGCGCTCGCGCAGCCGGTCAAGGTCGGCCAGGCGCTCCCTTATTTGAGGTGTGAAGAGGGGTGTCTCGTACAGCATGAGGGCACTCTAGACGATTATTCGGATAATCGCCTAAGATTTCCTCTCGAAGACGACAGGTGCTCGAACACCGCGTCGACCGCTCTGCAAGTGAGCCGCCGATCGAAGTCGAAGTCCAGGTAGGCCGTTGCGGGGTCGGCTCGCGTCCTTGTCGTATTGATCCCGCTCGTCGCGATCGTGCTCGGGTCGGCGTTGCTCGGCAAGACGCCGCTGGACTCGCGGCTGGCGGCGGCTCCGGCGGGCACAACTCCCGGACTCCGTGCGCCGATCTAGTCAGAGGAGGCGTTGGCGCTCGAGCGCCTCACCCGGTGCGCCTTTCGACGCCGATCCGTCGCCGGAAGAGCGCGGTCTGGGACCTGAAAGCTTCATAAACGCTGTCGTCTATACAGACAACAGGAGCGCGACGCAGGCGGACCTCGTCCACCTCGCCTGCCGTTCCCCGCACAAAGGCGCACCCGGTGTCTCCCCCGGGCGGCCGGTCGTCGTGTCCGGGTGCGCCGGTCGGAGGCTCAGGCGGGCAGACGATTCAGCTTTCGGATCTGCCGGTCGAACGCCCGGGCGGGAACGAAGCGGCGCAGGGCGCTGACGCGTCGGGCGGTGGAGCCGGCGGTGTAGCGCAGCTTCGGTTTCGGATCGATCGCCGCCGAGACGATTGCCTTGGCGACTGTGGCTGGGTCGTCGCCACCCGTCATCGCGGTGGCCATCAGGCCGTTGAAGACCTGGCGCTGCTCCGCATAGACCGGCAACGGTGTGTCGGGCTGCAAGGCGTTCGTGTCGAAGCCGGTCCTGGTGTAGGCGGGCTCGACGAGCAGCACCCGAACGCCGTACTCGCGCAACTCGTGATCGACCGACTCGGAATATCCCTCGATCGCGTGCTTGGTCGCCGCATAGCTGGCCATGTACGGCGCGGGGACGAGCCCGAGCACAGATGAGATGTTGATGATGCGTCCACTCCCGCGGGCGCGCATGTGCGGCAGGACGGCTTTCGTCATCCGGATGAGGCCGAAGAGGTTGATGTCGAAGACGCGCTGGTCGTGGGCAACGGAGCTTTCCTCGGCGGCACCGGCGGCGCCGGTGCCGGCGTTGTTGACGAGGACGTCGATCCGCCCGAATCGCTCGATCACCCGACGGACCGCCGTGGTGACCGACTCGTCACTCGTCACGTCGAGATCGAGGAACGTCACCCCGTCGCGGTCCGTGACTCCGGAGGTGTTCCGGCTCGTGCCGACTACCTTGAACCCAGCCTCGAGGAGCGCGAGCGAGGCTGCCTTTCCGATGCCCGAGGACGCTCCGGTTACGAGCGCTACCGGCTGAGCTGTCTTCATCAGAGACCTCCTTGATTGAAAGTGGCTTGCATGGTGAAAGTGACTATATACTAACTCACTTGCTTCACGCAAGTAAAACTTGATATTCTTCGTTTCATGCTCAAACGCGACTACGAAGGCCAGACCTGCTCGATCGCGCGCGCCCTCGAGGTGGTGGGCGACCGGTGGACGCTTTTGCTGATCCGCGACGTCGGGGTCGGACGCCATCGTTTCGACGAGTTGCTCGAGGGCCTCGGGATCGCCAGCAACGTGCTCACGGATCGCCTGAACCGCCTCGTCGAGGCGGGAGTGCTCCAACGCGTTCGCTACAACGAACGCCCCGAGCGCTTCGAATACCACCTCACCGAGAAGGGCCTCGAACTCTGGGTCGCACTGTTGGCGCTGATGCAGTGGGGCGACCGCCACCTCTCGGAGAAGCCGCCGGCGATTGCCCGCCGGCGCAGCGACCGCTCAGCCGTCTCGGTGCGGATCGACGCCAAGGACGGCTCGACCGTGGCCCCCGACGAGCTCGAGTTCGTGCCCGGGCCGGGATTCAAGCCTGCCCGAACCGGCAGGAACTCGTCGAGCTCGACGCGCTCGCGTTCAGCGCACGCGGCGCGGGCCTAGAACGCGGATTCGGATGACGCGATGCCGAGGCTGACCGCAGCAGAGCGGAGGGAAGCCGTGCTCGCGGCGGCGTCGGTCGAGTCGCTGCATGAGACGTCCTGTGTCAACCCTCGGTCGCGAGCAGGGGCTGCTGAACCTCGGCGAGCGGGCCGGCGTGGACATCGCGCCCTGGGCGGATCGCGTCAAGCATGTTGATGCCCAGCACGTCGGTACCTGGCAAGCGGGCGGTCGATCAGGCCGACCGCCTTTGCGTGTAGAGGTGTCTGGCCCAGAGGTAGGAGACGACGGCGACGCCGACGCTCCAGGCGACGGCCATGATCCCGTTGTTGCCGATCGGGGTTCCGGTGAGGAGGCCGCGCAGTGTCTCGGTGACCGGGGTGAAGGGCTGGTACCTGGCGAACTGCTCGAGCCCTGCCGGCAGGGTGGCGAGGACGACGAAGCCGCTGCCGAGGAGGGGGAGGAGGGTGAGGAACATCGGCGTGTTGCTGGCGGTCTCGACGCTCTTGGCGGCGAGGCCGAGCGCGGTGGCGAGCCAGATGAGCGCGAGCGAGAACAGCACGAGCACGCCGATCGCGCCGAGCCACTCGAGCCGGCTCGCATCGGGCCGGAAGCCGAGTGCGACGGCGATGCCGAAGGCGATGCCGAGGCTGAGAATGGTTTGGACGAGTGCTGCGAGCACGTGACCGGTGAGCACGGCGGAGGGGGCGATGGCCATGGTGCGGAAACGGTCGATGATCCCCGTGGTCATGTCCATCGCGACGACGATCGCGGTGCCCTGGACGGCGGCCGCGACCGTCACGAGCAGGATTCCGGGCGTGACGTAGTTGAGGTAGGCGGCGCGGCCGCTGTGTCCGCCGGCGAGCGGACTGTCGAGGCCGTGGCTGAGCTGGCCGCCGAAGACGTACACGAACAACAGCAGGAAGACGATCGGCATCCCGATCAGCAGCAGCGTCATCGAGGGGTAGCGCTGCAGGCGCCGCAGGTTGCGGCGAAACATGGTGGTGGAGTCGCTGACGGTGTAGGCGAGGGAGCTCATTACGCTGCCTCCCTTTCGATCGTGGGGTGTCCGGTGACGGCGAAGAAGACGTCGTCCAGGTCGGGGTTGCGGATCGAGAGGTCCTCGACCGCGATCGGCGCGGCGTCGAGCTGCTCGAGCAGGTGACGAAGCGACGCGGCATCACCGTTTCCGGGGATGCGGAGGACGAGTCGTTCCTCATCAGGGGTGGCGTCGTCGAACAGGGCGGCGGCCGCGCGCAGCGCCGACAGGGTGGCGAGCTGAAGGCGGACATGCCCGCCGGGAATGCGCCGCTTCAGCTCTTCGGTGGTGCCTTCGGCGACGATGCGGCCCTGGTCGAGGACGGCGATTCGATCGGCGAGCTCGTCGGCTTCGTCGAGGTACTGCGTGGTCAGGAGGATGGTGACGCCGGCGGCCGCGAGGTTGCGAATGCCGTCCCACATCTCGTGGCGGCTGCGAGGATCGAGTCCGGTGGTGGGCTCGTCGAGGAAGATGACCCGAGGCGAGCCGGTCAGCGTCATGGCCAGGTCGAGGCGGCGGCGCATCCCGCCCGAGTACGTCGACACCTGCCTGGCAGCCGCATCCACGAGATCGAACTGGGCGAGAAGCTCGTCGACGCGCGCGCGGCCGGCGAGACGGCCGAGGTGGTTCAGGTCGGCCATCAGCTGCAGGTTCTCCTTGCCGGTCAGCAGCTCGTCCACTGCGGAGAACTGACCGGTGACTCCGATCGACGCGCGCACGCCGCCTGGGTCGCCGACGACGTCGTGGCCGGCGACCTGCACGTCGCCGGAGTCGGCGAGGATCAGCGTGGAAAGGATCCGCACCATCGTCGTCTTGCCGGCCCCGTTCGGCCCGAGCAGCGCGAAGATCGTTCCCTCCGTCACCGTGAGGTCGACGCCGTCGAGCACGGTGGTCTCACCGAACGCCTTGCGCACAGCGGTCGCGACGACGGCGGGCTGAGGTGTATCCGTCATGGATTCCTCCTCCGGCCGGGGCGGCTCGCGGACAAGTCGCCGGACGCGACGAGCGCCTCGCGCCGCGCCTCCCACGCCTGCTCGAGCTTCGGGATCTGCTCGACGAGGAAGGCTGAGAACGCCTCCATCTCCAGCAGCGCCGCCCGCCGCTCCGGCGGCGCGTCGCCGAGGACTTCGAGGCCCTCCCGCGCCAGCTCCCGCATCTCCTCGTACTCCGAGACATCCATCCCCATCGACTGCTGCGTCGTGAGGTCGATGCGCACGCGGTCCATCCGCTCGCCGGCACCACGCGAGCGCCGCACCACGTGGATCGTCTCCAAGGTCTTCACCGCGCTGGCGATCGCGCTGCGGCTGGCGAGCAGCGCTTCTGCCAACTCGCCGATCGTCTGATCCGGCGGATCGCAAACGGCGAGATAGCCGATCAGGCGGCCCACCATCGGCGGGAAGGAGAAGCGGCGGGCGTAGAACCGACCCATGTGGTCGGCGAACGTGATCTCAGCATCGGTTGGCATGAACAACATCATACAGATATATCTGAGATAACACAAATCTGTTGATTTTCAGTTCCCATGCTCCAATCGCTCACGGGCGACGGCTGGCCGAGCTTGGGATCCGCCACCGCCGCGGCGGCTACCGCGACCCAGAGAGCCAGGCTTTCATCGAGTCCTGGTTCGGGAAACTGAAAGAACCGGAGGTATGGCTGAACGAATACGAGACCCTCGACGACGCCAGAGCCGGGATCGGCGGCTATGTCGACCGCTACCACCACCGGCCCGACTCGAAGCCGAACTACCTGACACCCCACGAGGTCGCCCGGACCTGGGAGGATCAACCGGAACTACAAAAACACGCGGCCTAGCCTGTCAACATCGACGGGGAGCACGTCACGAAGCCCGGTTTCTCGTACCTCGGTGTAGAGCTGCAAGGGCAGTGACCCGCGTTGGCGGAGCTGACTCGGTTCCTGAAACGTCGCCGGGCTGGAGTCGAAGGCCCTGGTCGCGGTTCCGAACCTACCGCGGCCATTGGACGATTTCGCGCAGCAGCCGCCGGTCAGCTTACGCGCCGACGGTCTCCCCTCTGAAGGCCGCCTCGATCGTGGCGACGTCGATCTTCTTCATGGGCATCATCGCGTCGAAGGCGCGCTTGGCCGCTGCGGTGTCGGGGCTGGTGGTGGCGTCGAGCAGGATGCGCGGCGTGATCTGCCAGGAGAAGCCCCACCGATCCTTGCACCAGCCGCAGGCGCTTTCCTCGCCGCCGTTGTCGACGATCGCGTTCCAGTAGCGGTCGGTCTCGGCCTGATCCTCTGTCACCACCATGAAGCTGACCGCTTCGTTCGGCGTGAAGTTGGGGCCGCCGTTCAAGCCGACGAACTTCTGGCCGAGCACGCTGAACTCGACGGTCAGCTCGTTGCCCTCCTTACCGTCGGGGTAGTCCGACGGTGCCTTGTGGGCGGCGCCGACCTGGCTGTCGGGAAAGACGGAGGCGTAGAACTCCGCCGCCTTGCGGGCTTCGCCATGGTCGAACCACAGGCAAGTGATCATCGTGTCGGTAGCCATTCCCAGTCTCCTTCCTCCGTGGATGGTGATGACCGCCCGGCGCCGGTTTCAGGCATCAATAACACTTCGCCGAGTTCCCGGGTGGTCCGAAAGCGCGAGAGACGCCGTCACGATCATCTTGCGCATCTCGTCTCCTTCCGAGCCGGTCGTGGTTCAGACCGCCCCGCCCTGCGGAACTCATCGGTGTGCCTGAAGGAACAGGTGCCCACGTTCATCCTGACGTTCACGCCACCGCCGGTCATCGGCCCCGGCGTCTGCGATATCTGCCAGGGGTCGCCAAACCCGGGCTGGAACCGCTGTTACAGCTGCGTGCAGACGGTCGGTCAGGTGAGCCGGCCGGTGGAACTCGTCATGCCGATCACGCTCTGTGAAGCGATGGGGCAGATGCACCACGTCCTCCGCGCATACAAGGACAGTCCGGACGAGAGCTTCGTACGAGGATGCGGCTGCGGATCGCCGCCCTCCCGTATCGCTTCCTCGCGACGCATCGCGACGCATCGCCAACGCGGCCGGCCGCGACTGGGATGTGATGACGACCGTACCCTCGAGCACGGGACGCGCCGGGACGCACCCGCTCGAACTCGTGACCCAGCACATCCCCCCGGTCGAGCGCGAGCACACGACTCTCCTGCGCCGCGGGCCGGGGCAGCTTGGCCACAACTGCGCGAGCGACGATGGCTATGAGATCACGCAGGACGTGACAGGGATGTCCGTTCTCCTTGTCGACAACACGTTCACCAGCGGCGCTAGGGGGCAGTGCGCCGCTTTCGGCGCTGCGACTCGCCGGTGCGGACATTGTCGCGATGGTGCCTGTCGGTCGGTACATCCGGCCCGACTTCAGCCCGACGACCCAGACATTCTGGGATGACGCGCGTGCCGCGCGCGTCGGCTCCGAGACTTGCTGCCTCGACCCGTGCCTCGCGTGACGGAGGCCGTCGAGGCACCCCGACGGATCTGTGCAGCCGGGGATCGAGGCGGCTCGTCGAAGAAACACGACATTCGAGCGTTTTCGGCCGACGCTCCGACGAGTCCGTGTCCGAAATGTGTCCGCCAACGACATGCTGGCGTCTGTTCCGACAACGTAAATATGGGATTTGCCGGGTATTTGTCGAAGCCCTCTGACGGACTCGAACCGTCGACCCCCTCCTTACCATGGAGGTGCTCTACCAACTGAGCTAAGAGGGCGTGGCGGGCAGATTGTAGCTGGGCTCGCTCCGGGCCACCCGGCTACAATGCCGCTCCCCAGGGGGTGTTCCCGAGCGGCCAAAGGGGACGGGCTGTAAACCCGTTGGCTCTGCCTTCGGAGGTTCGAATCCTCCCGCCCCCATTCCGTCGTGCTCTTCCGAACCTGTCTCCAATGGGCGGCGGGGCCGGCGATCGAATACGGGTATTGCCGGCGGCTATACTTCTGGTCATGGCGAAGGTCATGGTCTCCTTACCTGACGACGTACTCGCCCGCATCGACGACGAGGCTGCGCGGCGCGGGACGACCCGTAGCGCGCTTCTACGAGAGGCGGCCCTGCGAGAGCTCGGGCGTCCGGATTCCCTGATCGTCGAGGCGGCAGTCGTACGCTCCCGTGCGCGCTTCGCCGCCGCGGGGCGTTTCGACTCCGCGGTTCTTGTCCGTGCCGAGCGGGATGCCCGTGACCGACGTCGTTTGTGACACATCCGTCGTTCTCAAGTGGCTCCACGACGAGGGTGAGCCTGACGTCGAGGATGCAAGGCGGTTGCTCGCCGGGCATAGAGCCGGAACGATCACTGCCTGGGTCCTCGATCTGACCTTCTACGAGCTCGGAAACGTCCTCCTCCGTGCGCTGGGCTGGCCCGCGGCCGACGTCGCCGACCAACTGGACGACCTGGGCGCGATGTGTGGCGTCGTGGCAGCCGGCGCCGCTGAGCGACGGATGGCCGCCCTGCTTGCCGAGGAGCACACGCTGACGTTCTATGACGCCGTATACGCAGCCGTCGCGCGTTCGCGCGGCTCGATGCTCGCGACAGCCGACAAGGCGTTGCTCGGTGCCGGCGTCGGCGACTCGGCGGCCACGATCGCAACGCGACTCGGCATCGCCGAGGTTTTCTAGCTCGACAGACCTTGAAGTAGGATCGCCAGAGGTCGAGGGAGGTTCGAAAGCCGTCCTCTCAGGCACATTTCTTGGTGCTCTTCCGAACCTCGTCGTCCGGCTTCGCTGGCTACGGAGCTGGCTCGAATCCGTCCGCGTGTCTCGGGGCGCACGAGTGTGAAGTGACGCCGTGCGACCCGGGTGTCCTCGATGCGCTCGGCCACTGGGTCTCGATCAGCGACGCGATCGGCTCCGCGTCCGACCCGAACGACCCGGCTGGTCTGCCGCGAAAGGGGCAGCAGACCAGCCGGGCTCCTGTGCGTCAGGCGCTTGCTCCGGACGCGGGCGGTGGGCCGCCCGGGCCGCCGGTCTCGACGCTGACGACCTTGAACTGCTCGTCGACGTACACCGTGACCGGCGTGCCGTCGGCGTTCGTCATGTGCGCCTCGTAGGCCGCGTGGCCGTCGGCATCGGTTTCGACGCGGACGATCGTGCCACCTGCGACCTTCGCCTTCGCCGCGGCCTCGACCCTGGCGAGCGTGTCACCGGTGAGCGGGGTCTCGTCGCTTCGCTGACCGCCCCACGGCTGTGAGGATGCCGGGGGTGTGGACGCGGCCGGGGCGGCGGTGACCGCAACGGCCGAGCCGCTCGAGCTCGACCCGGTTGCGGCGCTCGCGATCCCGTAGCTGCCGGCCGCGAGGCCCGCGGCGACCGCGGACACCACGACCAGGCGGCTGATCCTTCTCCGACTCTGCATCTCGATCTCCTTTCCTGTAGGTGAAGCGTCGAAGCAGTCGACGCACCACCCACAGTCGCCGAGGCGGCTGAGATCTCCCTGCGATCCGGGTAAGAGATCGCTTCGAGTGCGATCACCCGCGGCGCCGGTCAGACGCCTCGGTGCCGGCGCTCGCCGAGGAGCGGGAGCTCGATCCGAAACGTGGTGCCCCCGCCGGGCTCGGAGTGAACCGTCGCCGTGCCGCCGTGCGCCTCGGTGATCGCCGAGACGATCGCAAGGCCGAGGCCGACACCTCCGCTGCGGCGGGAGCGAGACTGATCGGCCCTGAAGAAGCGCTCGAACACCCGCTCCGCGTCCTCTGTACCCAGGCCGGGTCCCTGGTCGGACACCTCCACGAAAGCGCGGTCTCCGGCGGCACCGGCCCGCACGAGTGCCGGCGCCTCGGGAGGCGTGTGCGAGCGGACGTTGCTGAGCAGGTTGTCGATCACCTGCCGCAGGCGGGCGCCGTCGCCGCGCAGGGTGATCGGTTCGACCTCGAGCGCGATCGGCCGGCCGGGCTCGAGCGCGCGTGCAGTCTCGACCGCCTCGCGCGCGAGCTGGTCGAGCGCGACCGGTTCACGCTCGAGCGGGCGCTTCTCGTCGAGGCGGGCAAGGAGAAGCAGGTCGTCGACCAGCTCGCTCATCCGTTCGCTCTCGCGGCTGATCCCGCTCATCGCGCGCTCGAGGTCGGCCGGGCGGCTGCTGGCGCCGCGCTCGAACAGCTCGGCGTAGGCGCGTACCGCCGCCAGAGGCGTGCGCAACTCGTGCGAAGCGTCGGCGACGAACCGGCGCAGGCGCCGGTCGGACGATTCGATCCGGGCAAGCATCGCGTTCAGGGCGAGGCCGAGCCGGCCCACCTCGGTGCGCGGCTCGGCGCGGTCGACCCGCCGGGAGAGGTCGCCGCCGGCGATCGCGTCCGCCGTCCGGCCGATCGCCGCCAGCGGACGCAGCCCGAGCCGAACGAGCCAGAGACCAAGTAGGGCGATCCCGGCCAAGGCGGTAGCGGTCACGAGCAGCTCGATCCACACCAGCCTGTTCAGCGTGCTGTCGACGTCGTGCAACGACGTGGCGGTGATCAGGACTGCGTCGAGCGGCGGCTCGTAGCTCGCGCGCACCCGAAAGCGACCACTGCCGCCGCTGGCCTGAGCGGTGAAGTACCGCGGCCGGTCGTGCTGCGAGCCGGACCCGGCGGGACGATCGGGAGCCTGGCCTCCGTCTCCTTCGTCGTCACCGGCGGGTAGCCACACCGAGATCTCCTCGGGGAGCTTCGGTGTCGGGGATGTCGGCTCGCCCGGCGGGCGGGCGAGACCACCGCTGAAGAGGATGTCGCCTTCGCGGCTTCGAAGCTGCACGAACAGCCCCGGCGCGACGGCGCCGAGCGTACGCGGGTCGATCGAACGCTGGCCGTGCTCCAGGGCATCCTCGATCGCGACGTGCGTCGCCTCGAGCGTGTTGCCCGTGCGGTTGAACAGGAACGAGCGGAGCGAGGTGTAGGTCGCGATGTCCGCCCCGACCAGCGCGCCGGTGGCCAGCACGAGGACTCCCAGGACGAGCCGGGTGCGCAGCGACAGCGGTCTGCCCATCTAGCCTCGCTCGGCCTCGAGCATGTAGCCGGCCTGCCGCACGGTCTTGATCAGCGGCGGCCCGGCAGCGTCGAGCTTGCGGCGCAGATAGCTGACATAGGTTTCGACCACATTGGTGTTGCCGCCGAAGTCGTAGCGCCACACGTTCTGGAGAATCTGCCCCTTCGAGAGCACCCGCCGCGGGTTGAGCATCAAGAACCGCAGCAGGCTGAACTCCGTCGCCGTCAGCTCGATCTGCGTCTCGCCGCGGAAGACCTCGTGGCGTTCCTCGTCGAGCCGGAGGTCCGCGTACTCGAGTGTGTTCCCCGGCAGCAGCCCGCGCGTGCGGCGGAGGATCGCCCCGACCCGGGCGACCAGCTCGGCGAGGCTGAACGGCTTGGTGACGTAGTCGTCGCCTCCGGCCCGCAAGGCCTCCACCTTGTTCTCGGTCGCGTCCTTGGCGGTCAGGAACAGCACCGCCGACTTGCAGCCCTGCGCGCGTATGCGGCGGCCGACCTCGAGTCCGTCGAGGTCGGGAAGCATCCAGTCGAGCACGATCAGATCGGGCTCCTTCTGCGCGACGCAGGCCAGCGCCTGCCTGCCGCTGGCCGCCTCGTCGATGTCGTAGCCCTCGTACCTGAGGGCGGTCGCGACTGCGTCGACGATCGACGGCTCGTCGTCGACGATCAGTATCCGTGCATTGCGTCCGTCGCTGTTCATGGGCCGATCGTCGCAGCCTCTCCTGTGAGTTGGCTGAGAAGCATGGTTGCCGAACCGTCGCGCGTCCGTGAGAAGATAGGAGGGAAGCGATGACGGACGAGTACGAGCACAAGGCCGAAGCCACGGGTCTGACCCGCGCCGAGGTCGTCCGGCGCGCCGTCGGCGGCGGTGCCGGCCTCTTCCTGCTCGGCGGCCTGCTCCCGAGAACAGGGTTGGGCCTGCTCGGGAACGTCGCTGCCAGGCCCGGCCGGTCGGGCGCCGACGGGGTGCACAGCTTCGTCTCCCGGCCCGATCTGCGCCCGCCCGTCGTCGATGTCCTGACCCGCAAGAGCGGCACCGCCGACGGCCACATCTTCCTCGCTCCGTCGTCCGGGCCGGGCCGCCGCGGCGGGATGATCATCGACGGCACCGGCGAGCCCGTCTTCTTCCACACCACCTACCCGAGGACGACGATGGACTTCCGGCCCGGGATCTTCAAGGGCACCCCGGTGCTGACCTGGTGGGAGGGGAAGTACGTGGTGGGAGTGGGGAGGGTCGGCGAGTACGTGATGATGGACAACTCCTACCGCGAGATCGCCCGCTTCTCGGCCGGGAACGGTCGCCGCCCCGACTTCCACGAAGTGCTGCTCACCGACCACGGCACCCTCCTCGTCACCGCCTACGAGATCGACTCGGCAGACCTGAGGAAGGTCGGCGGCCCGCGCGCGGGCAAGGTGTACGGCGGCGTCATCCAGGAGCTGGCGCTGCCGAGCGGGCGGGTGCTGTGGGAGTGGCGCAGCCTCGAGCACGTCGCGATCGCGGAGACGATGCAGACGCAGGTCGGCAGCCCGTTCGACTACTTCCACATCAACGCGATCGAGGTCGATGCCGACGGCGATCTGATCGTCTCGGCCCGGAACACGTCGGCCGTCTACAAGATCGACCGCAGCACGGGTAACGTGCTCTGGCGTCTCGGGGGCAGGAAGAGCGACTTCGCGATGGGGCGGGGCACGCCGTTCGCCTTCCAGCACGACGCCCGCTCGCACGACGGTGGCCGGACGATCACGATCTTCGACAACGGGCCGGACCCGGGGCAGAAGAAGCCCCAGTCGCGGGCGCTCAGCATCACGCTCGACTTCAAGGGCAAGCGCGCGACCCTGGCGCGCCAGATTCGGCACTTCCCCGCGCTCTATGCGCGGGTGACAGGCAACAACCAGGTCCTTCCCAACGGCGACTGGTTCGTCACCTGGGGCAACACCGGCTGGTTCACCGAGTACGCGCCGAACGGCTCGGTGCGCTTCGACGCCAAGCTGCCGGCCGGCGGTCAGAACTACCGGGTCTTCCGGTTCCCGTGGGTCGGGAAGCCGGCCGATCCTCCGGCGCTAGCCGCCTCCGGGTCCGCCGGTGCACGCATGCTCTACGCGAGCTGGAACGGGGCGACCGAGGTCGCGTGGTGGCAGCTTGAAGCCGGGGCGCAGGCCGGCAGGCTGACGAAGCAGGCCAGGGTTCAGAAGCGGGGCTTCGAGACGAAGCTCGCACCGCCGGGGGGTGCGCTCTTCGCCGCGGCCGTCGCGCTCGACGCCGGCGGTAAGCCGCTCGGGCGCTCGAAGACGATCCGCGTATAGGCAGAGGATCTCCGGGTCCGCTCTGAAGCACCGCGCCCGTCTGCTCGCTTCGCTCGTCCTCTCGGTCGCGGCCGCTGTCCCGCTCGCCGACGTCGCTCGTCCCCTGTCCCCGCCGACCCGCGCGGCAGTCGCGGACGTCTCGCGCCGGCGCCCGAACATCGTCGTGATCCTGAGTGACGACCAGCGCTGGGACGCCAACAGCCAGATGAAGAACGTTCAGCGCCTGCTCGCACGACACCGCGTGACCTTCACGAACGCGTTCGTGACCACCTCGGAGTGCTGCCCCTCGCGGGCATCGATCCTGACGGGCCGCTACTCCCACAACACGGGCGTCCTCCAGAACTTCGGCCCGTCGAGCTACCCGGCGTTTCGCGACCGCTCGACCCTCCCTGTCTGGCTGGCCGCGGGCGGCTACGAAACGGCGCTCGTCGGCAAGTATCTGAACGACTACCCGGTGTACGGGAACCACCGCATCCCGCCGGGCTGGTCGAGGTGGTGGGCGATCGACTCGCGGCCCGAGACCCGCTATTACGACTACGTCCTGAACGAGAACGGGCGCCAGGTCCGCTACGGCGTCGCCGCCCCCGACTACTCGACGACGGTGCTCGGCGGCAAGGCTGCGAGGTTCGTCGCGCAGGCGAGGGAGCCGTTCTTCCTCTACTTCGCGCCGGTCGCGCCGCACCTGGCCGCGATTCCGGGGCCGAAAGACCTCTCGGCGCCGATCAAGCCGCCGAAGCCGAGACCCGATTTCGACGAGCGCGACATCGCCGACAAGCCGTGGCACGCCATCCACGCACGGGTGCTCGGTCCCGGGGCGACCCACTACCTCGATCGCGATATCGAGGGCCGGCAGCTCCGGACGCTGCGGGAGCTCGACCGGCAGGTCGGAGCGCTCGTCCGCACGCTCGAGCAGCGCGGCGTGCTCGACCACACGATCATCGTCTACGCGAGCGACAACGGCTTCCTCTGGGGCGAACACCGGCTCGGCGGAAAGATCTGGCCGTACGAGGAGTCGATCCGTGTGCCCCTCCTGATCCGGGTTCCGTGGCAGACCGCCGGCCGCGCCGACACCCACATGGTCCTGAACGTCGACTTCGCCTCGACGATCGCCGAGCTTGCCGGCGTCAAGCCGGGACTTCCTCAGGACGGCCGCAGCCTCGTCCCGCTGCTCGAGGGCAAGTCCCCTCCGTGGCGGCAGGACTTCCTGGTCGAATACCTCGGCGAGAGCCAGCTCTCCGACAACGGCCCACCTCCCTTCCAGGCGGTGAGGACGAAGCGCTGGCTGTACGTCGAGTACCGGAACGGCTGGCGCGAGCTGTACGACCTACGCAACGACCCCTACGAGCTGCGGAATCGTGCGCGTGGGCCCGCGCTGACGGCGACGCGCGCCCGGCTCGCCCGCCGGCTGCAGGTGCTCGCGCGCTCGTAGACCGCCGGAGGCTTTACCAAGCTCCTAGCCTGCTCTCAGGTTCCTCTCACTCTTTGCCGGTTCGATGTGCGCGGATCGAGCAACCGAAAGGAGCACAGCGAATGCAGAAGATCTCGAAGCGGACGTTCGTCGGTGGTGTCGCCGCAGCCGCCCTCGTGGGCACCGGCGGAGGGATGCTCGCAACCGCGCAGGGCGGCTCTGCCGCCTCGTCGGCGGGCCCCGCGGCGGCCTTCGGCGGTGGGCCGGGCGGTCCGCACTTCGGCCTTGGTCACGGCCACGCCGCCGTCGCCGCCTATCTCGGCCTCTCCGCCGACGAGCTCCGCACGCAGCTGGAGGCGGGTAAGTCGCTCGCCGACGTTGCCAAGGCGCAGGGCAAGTCGGTGGACGGGTTGAAGGCGGCGATCGTCGCAGCGGCGAAGAAGGATCTCGACCAGGCGGTCGCCGACGGGAAGCTGTCCGCCGACCGGGCCAAGCAGATGCTCGACCGGATCACGGCGAGCGTCGACGAGATGGTCAATCGCACCGGCCCGCCGGACGGCGGCCGGGGTGGGCGGCATTTCGGTCTCGGCCATGACCAGGCCTCGGTCGCCGCTTACCTGGGGTTGTCGACGGATCAACTGCGCACGCAGCTCCAGGCGGGCAAGTCGCTGGCCGACGTTGCCAAGGCGCAGGGCAAGTCGGTCGACGGGTTGAAGGCGGCGATTCTCGCCGAGGCGAAGAAGGATCTCGACCAGGCGGTCGCCGACGGGAAGCTGACCGCCGCCCGGGCCGAGCAGATGCTCGACCGGATCACCGCGAACGTCGACGAGATGGTCAACCGCACCGGCCCGCCCGACCGCGGGCCTCGCTTCGGCCGCGGATTCGACGGCCATCCCGCTCCACTCGGCTCGGCCGCCTACAGCGCGGGCGGTCCTTTCCTGGCGAACTCTCGGCAGCAGATCAGAGCTTCGCGCCGAGGTGGGCGGCTCCAGCCGACGTCGGCTCTCGAGTCTCGATCAGGTCGGCGAAATGGCGCCGGCGGCCGAGAACCACCTAAGGGCAGGTGATCCACCCTGGGTTCGCTGGAGGCTCGGTTAGGTGGGCGGCGCTCTCAGCTCGCCCAAGAGTGGGGAACTTCCGTGAGCATGTCCGGGGAACTCGGACGAGCCTTGACATGGAGAGGCTCATGAGAGGCTCATCAAGCCTGAAGGTGAGGTACCTTTTCTTCGATGAGTGAGTCACTCGAACTGACGATCGTCTACGAGCAGGGCGAGGACGGCTGGGTGATCGCCTCCATCCCGGAGGTCGCTGGAGTCCACGGCCAGGGCAAGACTCGTGAAGAGGCGCGTGAGAACGTGATCGACGCGCTCCGGCTGATGCTTTCCCCTGAGCCGGCCGGCGACGACGATCCGCGCGAGCGCGAGAAGCTTCATGCGACGATCGCGGCGTGAAGCGCCGTGATCTCGAGCGTCACCTGCGCAGCTGCGTTGCCGGCAAATCGATGAGGGTGCGAATCACACTCGCTGGGCTGGACCCGATGGCGCTCGGTCAGTGATTCCGCGTCACCGTGAGATCGACTTCGGTCTCACCCGCAAGATCTGCTCTCAGTTCGGCGTACCTCCGCCGGCCGGCAGTCGATAACGCGTGTTCACGCAGCGGTTTCCGCAGGGCCGCTCGAAGACGCAGAACGGGGATGTCCCTGGTTCAAACCTGGAACGTCCCCTGCCAGATAGGCGGCCCTGGTGGAACAACGTTTGAACCCCGGCCGAGAGTGGTGGAGACTCGCGGCCATGCTCGACCTGGCGTCCTAGTCGGAAGTTTTTCGGTTTGAGGTAGGGGATTTCCGTTTCTGGAGCGGTGTCGGGCGTTTCTCGGCTGTGGCGTTCTGGCTACAGGC
The DNA here is from genome assembly GCA_963803325.1 of uncultured Actinomycetes bacterium. Classification (GTDB taxonomy): domain Bacteria; phylum Actinomycetota; class Thermoleophilia; order Gaiellales; family Gaiellaceae; genus DATBLE01. The sequence goes on from CAWDLU010000003.1 coordinate 274,674, forward strand.
GAGTGGGGTTGAGCTCGAGCAGCTGGAAGGCGCGTTCTTGGAGTGAGTCGGTCTCGGTGAGCTGTTCGAAGCTGGCCTGGGAGCCGTTGAGGCGGACGCGGTTGCGGCAGAGGGTGCCGAGCGTGTCGAGCAGGTCGCGGAAGCTGGATACGGGGAGCTCGTCTTCGGTGTGCTTGGTCGCTGCCTTCCGCTTCGCGGTGGCGGAGCGCTCGGCGGGTGAGACTGGGTCGGCGGGGGCGAGCGGGCTGTCGTCCTTGAAGAGGAGTGGGGCGAGGCGCTCTTCGATCTCGAAGCGGATGGCGTAGGCGAGCATGCAGAGGAAGACGTGGGCGCGGACGCGGTCTTCGAGGCGGTGGTGGACAGGTCGGATCTCGAGCTCGGGGCTCTTCATCGCTCGGAAGGCCCGCTCGGCGTGGCGAAGGAGCTTGTAGGCGCGGACGACAGCCTGTGGGCTGAGCTCGTCGGCGGCGACGCTTGTGCGGAGCAGGTAGAAGCCGTCGAGGGCCGCCTCCTCGCCGATCGCCCGCTCGTTGCGGGCGTACTCGAAGCGTCCGTCCTCGATCACGAGTTGGAAGTGCTTGGCAACCTTGAAGCGGTTGACGACCCGGCCGGTCCGCTCGCCGATCGGCCCGGCGGGCTTGCCGTGCAGGCGCCCGCGCGGGTTGTCGACCGACGCCTTCACCTTGGCAAGCTCCTGCTCGGTCGCGGCGAGAAGCGCCTCCCGTTTGCGCGCCCGCTCGCGGGCGACGTGCGGGTTGCGGCAGACGACCAGGCGCTCTCCCGGGTAGCGCTCGGAGGCGATCTCGGCCAGGTTGCGCTCGTCGAACAGCGACAGCTGCAGGTCGCCTGCCTCGACCAGCGCCTGCACCTGCGGCGCCCTGAGCGCCGTGATCCAGTCGAAGCCGTGCCCCTTGAGCAACTCGATGTTGGCCTCGGTTGCCATACCGCGGTCGCCGCAGACGACGACCCGCTCGATCCCGAACCGCCGCTTGATCCGCTCCAGCGCTGAGGGGAGCGTCTTGTCGTCGTGGGTCTTGCCGTCGAAGACCTCGACCGCGACCGGCCGCCCCTCCGGCGAGCAGGTCAGCCCGTACTGGATCTGGAGCTTGCCGCGCTTGCCGTCCCGGGGGTAGCCGAGCGCGGCCAGCGGGCACTTCCTACCTTCCAGGTAGCTGGCGGAGAGGTCGTAGAGGACGAAGCCGCCCTCTGCCAGGTAGCGGCGGGCGAGCGCGGCCTCGATCCGCTCCTGCTGGGGCAGGAGCCAGTCCATCGCGGAAAGCAACTCCGCCTCGCTCGCCCCCTCGACGGCGAGCTCCTCGCCGAGCGTCGTCAGCGAGAACCGGCGTGTCGCTGAGAGCTTCGAGCCGGCACGCAAGAGACGCTGGCAGACCATCGCCAGACAGAGGTCACGCTCCCGCGTCCGCTCTCGGCCCAAAAGCCGCTCCAGCCCGAGCGTGCGCGCTATCCCGAGCACGGCCACGACATGGCCGTGCGCGACCGAGCGCTCGATCCGGAACGCCTCCCCCGCGGGCACGAAGCTCTCGCCAGCAAGCCCGCGCCGAACGAGCTCGATCAACTCCGCCGGCAGGTGCGAGAGGTTGCCGAGCGTCTCGTGCTTGACCTTGCCGCCCTCGCGGTAGCTGCGCCGCAACAGCGTCGTCTCGTACACCTTCCCCTTGTAGTGGCGACGCGTAACCGCAACGTGAACAGCCCCCGTCCGCTTTGACATAACCAAACTATGCCAGTCCCGGCGGACGCCACTAGCCATAATTAGTGGCTACGCAAGCACCCAGCAGAATGGCGCAAGACCGTACACCAAGCAGCCTTGCGCCTCCAGAACCTCAAAAACTTCCGCCTAGTCGAGGTCGCCCGTCAGCGGGTGGAGGGCCTTGTAGGCCTTGAGCACCCTCTCGTCGAACGTCTCGAGGCGGACGTGGGCGTGGTCACGCTTCTCTGCGTGGATGGCCGTTGCGAGCGCATAGGCATCGGGAAGTTTGAGCCGGGTTCGGGCTCGCACTGCCGCGGCGCGTCGCGCGAGATCCATGTCGACCCGGATGGTCTCGATGCTGAAGCGAACCAGCATCGCGTCGACCGTGTCGGCGCCGGCAGTGCCTTGCTTCAGCAATGGTCCGATCAGGACTTCGGTGTAGTTCACCGCCGAGAGGAACCGGCGGGTCCCCGGCGCGAGTGCGCTACGCACCCGTTCGACTGCTTCGGCGTGGTGAGCGTCGTCGCGGCCGAGATACGCGATCAGAACGTCGGCGTCGAAGACGACTACGGCCACTCGCGGCGGAGCTTCTCGAGATAGCCGTCGGGATAGACGGACGCGTCGAAGATGCCGGCGAACTCCTCGACGAGGTCATCGGCTCGAGCGAGCTCCAGCCGGCCCGGACCGACCGCCTGAACGTGCAGGTCGTCTCCAGGCTCGAGGCCGGCAGCTCGGAGTGCATCAACGGGCAGCGTGATCTGGTTCTTGCGAGAGATGAGGCTCATTCCTTTACCTTAGCATCAGATTGTAAAGGAGCCAGCGGAAGGGAACGTGCCAGGTTCGAACCTGGAACATTCCCCTACCTCAAGACGGAGGGGGAGGGATTTGAACCCTCGATCCGCCTAACGACGGATAACGGTTTTCGAGACCGCCGCATTCGACCGCTCTGCCACCCCTCCGATGCCGGCTCAGCCTAGCGATTCCGCCGCCGCGACCGACAAGGCGGGCCCACAACCGCCGGAAGCCCAACCCCCGGAAAGTCGTTCATGCTCGCCAGGGGCGGGAGCGGACGTTCCGGCCAGGAAGCGGAGAAGGAGGGATTCGAACCCTCGATGCAGGTATTCACCCACATAACGCCTTAGCAGGGCGCCGCCTTCAGCCACTCGGCCACTTCTCCGGAGCGTTCGCATCGTAGCGAACGGTCCTTCGCGCTCGGCGCGCCGTCCCCCTTCCGGGGCAGTGCAAGATCACCCTCCGGGGGCATGCCCGAAATCGCCGACCAGTGCATGCTGAGCGAGCCGGATCTCCCCTCACATACCCCACCGGCTTGGAGGCGCCCGCTCATGCGGGCGTTTCCCTTTCTGGGGCCGGTCGGGACTCGACGAGGGCGAGCAGTTGTCGTGCGTACTCCGGGGCGGTCGGCTCGTCCTCGTGCTTGAAGTAGGCGTAGACGTCGATCCCGGCCGCGAGCAGAGGCCGGAGCCGCTCGGCCCACATTCGCAGCGAGCCTTCGTCGTACGGCGGCTCGCGCAGCCGCAGGTAGCGAAACGGCGCTTCGCCTTCGAGCGAGCCCATCAGCTGGACGCCCTCGACTCCGGTCCACGATTCGTTCCGGAACTCGAACGCGTACTGGAGCTCCGGGTCGAGCGACGCCTGCATCAGCTCGAGCCAGCCGTCGTCTCGAGGCCGGCTCGGCGGCAGCTGGACGAGGATCGGGCCGAGCCGCTCGCCCAGCACGCGGACGCGCTCGCAGAAGGTGCCGACCACGGAGAGATCCCCGAAATGGGTTGCGCGACGGTTCATCTTCACGGCGAAGCGGAAACCGGGCGGGGTCGCCTCGGCCCACCCGCGCAGCCTGTCCTCTGAAGGGAGCTGGTAGAAGGTCGCGTTCAGCTCGACGGTCGGGAGGCGCTCGGCGTAGACGCGGAGGAACTCCTTCTGCGGCGTGCCGGCCGGGTAGAAGCCGGGCTTCCAGGTCGGATAGGAGAAACCCGAGGTTCCGACGTACGGCAGGGCGCTCATTCCCGGAAGGGATCGGACAACGTGTTGCCGACTCACGCTACTGGCCGAGCCTTCATCCCGAGCACTAACGCACTCAGTCCAGAGGCCTCGACTGCGAGCGTGAAGGCGATGAGCTTCCCATCGTTCTGGTCGGAGATTCGGAGCGCTCGTACCAGGACGAATCCAGTCGCGCCGGCGTGCAGGGCGAATGCGACAAGCGCGATCTGCCGACGATCGAGGGCAACTGCGCACAAGGTCAGAACAGCAAAGACGAATGAGACGGCTATCGGCATGAGCAAGTCGTAGAACGGGCGGGTGTTTTCAGGCGTCGCGTTCTCGAACGGCCCGGTGGCGAGGAACCAGGACAAGAGCGCTGCAACCAAGGTTCCAGTCATGCAGATCGCTGCAAGCATGATCGCGAGCGCTTTCACACTCTCCATATCGGACACGCCTCTGTTGTGAGACATCCCCCCGGGGGCTGAGCTCGTGCCGGCAACGGGACCGGCAGCGCTGCGCGCGGCTAGAGCTTCTTGACCGCCCGCTGCGCCTTCTGCCACGCCTGCCCGAAGTGGCCGATCGCCACGTCGGGGCGGCCCCTGGCCAGCCACGCCTCCGCCTGGGCGAGCTCGCGGCGCGCGTTGTCGAGCTGCTTGGCGTCCCCGCCCGCGGCCGCGGCCTCGTCGATCGCAGTCTCCGCGAGCGCTGCGCTCGCCCGCACCAACCGGTCGACGAGCGACTCGAGCGTCGCGTCCGGGATCTGCGACCGCTTTGCCTTGAGCAGCGCGCCGAGCTTGTTCGCCGAGAGCTTCAGCGCGGCGAACACCTTCCCACCCTTCTTCGGGTCGAGGTGGGTGCCGTCCGGCCAGCCCGCGTCGAGCGCCTTGGAGAGCTTCGCGCGAACGTCCTTGAGCTTCGACAGGTCGGGCTGCTGCGCGGTCGCGAGCAGGTCGCCGACCTCGTCCAGCACCGACTGGACGAGCGCGTTCGGCGTCCCGCCGGCCGGGCTCTGGACGGTCACCCGGAAGGTGCCCGGCGACGAGCGGTTGCCGGCCGTGTCGGCCGCGGAGCAGGAGACGCTCGTCGTCCCGACCGGGAACAGCGTGATCGGGGCGGGCGTGCACGTGACCACGGGGCGCGGATCCACGCTGTCCGTCGCCTGAACGTTGTAGTAGACGACCGCGCCGAGCGGGCCGGTCGCAGACCTGGTGATGTCGTCGGGCACGGTCAGGGTGGGCGGCGTGTCGTCGACGTACGTCGCGTCGAACCCGGTCGAGCCCGACGCCGGCGGGTAGACGGGCGCCTCGCCGTCGAATCGGGCCGCCAGCGTGTACGAGCCGACCGGAAGGCCGAACGCCGAGAAGATCGCCCGCCCGGCGGCGTCTGTCTTCGCGGCGACCGTCTTCGCGAGCGGCCCGCCGAGCGTGAAGACGACCGTGCGCTCGGAAAGCGGCGGGTCGGTGGCGGTACACGACGCCGAGGCGCACAGGCGCGCAGTGAAGCTCGTCTCGCCGGGCGAGGCGGCCGCGTTCGCCGTCAGGCTCAGTGCGGTCGAGCCGGGGCCGACGGTGAACGCTTCGCTCGATGCATCCGCCGGCCCGTCGGTGTCGGTGCCGGCGAAGCTTGCCTGAACGGCATAGTCGCCGGGGAGGACGCGGAGCGGCAGCTGGACGGTCGCGATCCCGTCGGAGTCGGTCGTCGCGAACGCGGTCTGCGTGCCGACGCGGAACGTGATCATCCGGTTTGCGGGCGGCGTATCCGAGAACCAGTAGGAGAGCCGGGCGGCAACCGCCACCTCCGAACCGAAGGCGACGGCGCCGCTCGGCGCCTGCGTGATCTCGAGCGACGTGTACTCGCCTCCGGAGGGCCTAGCCGGGTAGTACCGGCCCAGGTTGGTGTCGAGGCTGACGAGGCCGAGCCCGTTCACGGCCTGCACCATGAAACGGAGGTTCGGCGCGGCGATCGGGATCGTGCCGCCCCAGTGCTCGGAATCGACGGCGAAGTCGTCCGGCGAGCATCCGCCGCGGGTCAGGTCGACCGACTGCCACGTTCCCGAGGCCGCCGACGCGTCGCTCCACGTGACGAAGACGCTGTGCACGCCCGCGGCCCTGGTGCCGCCCGCGGCGACACAGACGTTCACCGCGCCGGGCGCGCCGTCGACGGTCTCGACGCTGACGATGTCGGGAGCGGCGGAGAGCGCGGGCGTGCTCGGCAGAGCTGCGCTGTCGTCGGTCTCGGTGTTGTTGCTGTAGTACAGCCTGAAGTCCATCGGGCCGAACTGTCTGCGCGTGCTCGTCGTCGAGCCCGGGCCGTCGGAGCGATGCTGTGCCGGCGTGACCATCAGCCGCGTGGCGCCGTTCGACTTCGCGAGCGAGTCGAAGTAGTTGGCGCTCCACATCCGCTCGGGGAAGAACCCGCTCGACTCGAAGGGCACGTGGACGCCGCGGATCTCGGTCGCGGGCGCGCCCGTCAGCGGGGTGATGCCGCCCGTGTCGGTGTAGCTCCCGCCCCTGAACGCGACGCCCCGGAGGACGGTTCCGGAGACCGACACGTTGCGCGACTCGAGCGGCAGGACCGGCTGGTACGCGTTCGACACGACGCCGCTCGAGCCGGAGAGGTACGAGGCCGTCACCGGCTCGCCCGTCCCGACCGTGGTCAGCTCGACGGCGTTCGACGTCAGGGTCGGAGGCACGGTCACGTCCGCAACCCGGAGCCCGAGATAGGCGCCCGGGTCGTTCGTGACCGCGCTCGTGGACGAAACGATCGACGTGTCGGCGGGCGCCGGGATCCGCCCGTGCGGCAGGTTGACGCTCAGCATCGGCAGCCCGAACAGCGTCGCCTCGAGAAACGCCTTCTGGTGGATCTCGTCGAGAGCCGGCGTCGTGCTCAGGTAGCGCAGCTTCGCCTGCACCAGCGCCTGCCCGACCGCCACCGGGCCGCTGCCGACGCGCAGCTGATGCGCGAAGTCGACGTACAGGCGTTCGCTGTACTCGATGAAGTCGGTGTCGCCGTACTGGTAGCCGGTACCGGCGACCAGCGTCGCCTGCTTGCGGGCAAACGCCTCGGCCCAGTCGAGCTTGAGCGTCACGTCCGGCACGGCGTCGCCGTCGACGATGTTGTAGCCGGAATGGCAGCCCGCGCTGAAGACGATCGCGTTGACGAGGTTGACGTTCGAGGCGTCGAGCTCGGTGGTCAGCATGTTCGTGGTGTAGTCGGCGGCGAGCGCGTCGTTCGCGCTGAAGTGGCCGGCCAGGAAGATCAGGTCGTGCCGCGAGCCGGTGAGCTTCTGCTTGAACTGCGACCCGGTCCAGGAGAGCGGGTCGGACGGCGCCCGGTCGCGCGGGTCGATCAGCGTGTCGGGCGCCTGGCCCGTTCCGGCGGCGAACTCGTCCTTGACCGCGTTCGCGGGATAGGTGAGGAAGTCGTAGCCCGTCACGAGCGACGAGGACGGCGTCGGAACGACCCCTGCCGTCGTGCCCAGGTACGCCTGGATCAGACCGCTGATCTCGGACGGGCTCTCGACGAGCCTGCCGACGGCAAGATCCGGCACCGGGACCGTGCTGCCCTTCGACGAGACGTCGGTCGCGGCGCCGTAGGCGTCCTGGCTGAGCACGTACCCGAGCCGCAGGCTCGCCTGTGAGGCGCTGTCCTCGCGAACGGGAGGCACGTAGCCGGTCTCGTTGCCGATCAGCGTGCCGTCGGCGTAGCGGAAGAACGGGACGACGCCGTCCGCGCCGACGACGACCACGTAGGCGAGGTCCGGGTTGTTCGCGCGATACGAGTCGACGATGTCCCTGATTGCGCCCGCGACCAGGTTCTTCGCGTACGGGCACCCCGGGTGGGAGTCGGCCTGGGAGTTCAGGGCGGCGACCCGGGCCTTCGACCCGACGTCGACGACCGCGCCGGCGACTTCGGGCCTGGCCGCGAGCGCGTCGATCTGCGCCTGAAGATCGGACTTCTCCGCCGCCGTACCGGCCAGGCGGGAGGGGTCGGTGAGAATCACGGTCTTGTACCCGTTGCCGGCGGCGGCGGTGGGGGCGGAGCCGCTCGGCGCGACCCCGGCGCAGGGGCCGTCGCCGACCGTGACCTCGACGTCGAACGCGTCGTACGAGTTGTTCGCACCGTTCCGCCCGCTGACCCGAACGTAGAAGTCGCCCGTGTTCTGCCAGGTGTTGACGGTGACGGACTTGTCCTGGCTGCCGTCGGCGAAGTTCGACCCGATCAGGCTGCGGATCACCGCGCTCGAGTAGGTCGAGGGGATGAACGCGGAGGGGATGAACGCGGAGGGGATGAACGCCGAGGGGATGAACGCCGAGGGTGAATACGCCGACGGGATGAACGCGGAGGGGATGAACGCGGAGGGGATGAACGCCGAGGGGATGAACGCCGAGGGTGAATACGCCGAGGGGATGAACGCGGAGGGGATGAACGCGGACGGGATGAACGCCGAGGGGATGAACGCGGAGGGGATGAACGCGGACGGGATGAACGCGGACGGGATGAACGCGGAGGGGATGAAGGCCGAGGGGATGAACGCGCTCGGCGTGAATGCGTCGCCGGCGAACTCCGCGCTCAGCTTCGTCAGCGCCTTCGGCTGGGACAGGTCGTTGTCCGCCTTGCCGATGTCCTTGAACACGGCGACGTCGTAGTCGTCGGGGAGGCCCGAGATCGTCACCGTCGCCCGCGTGTCGGGCGTGACGTGGAACTTGTACCACCGCGTTTCGCCGGGCAGGGCGATTCTTCCGGAGTCGAATCCGTAGGTCGCGTCGGTCGAGGCGGTCGAGTGTCGGCGGTACGCCGGGACGCCCAGCTCGATCTGCGACGCTTTCGACCACGAGGTGTTGTCGGGCCCTACCGGGTAGCGGTTCGAGTAGTAGCCCGTCGTATACGCGTAGACGGCGTCGAGATAGCAGTCGAGCTCGACCGTCGGGACCGTCTCGGCGAAGTACCGGTTCCCGGCCTCGTCCGTCTCCTCGACCCTGACGGCCAGCTCCTCGGATCCTTCGCCGCAGTCGTTGCGGAAGTCGAGGTTGTAGGAGGTGCTCGCCTGGCCGTGCAGGAGCCCGGCCACGATCAGCTCGGTCCCGGACGCGTTCGGGACCGCGGCGAACAGCGTTATCTCGGCGCCGGCCGTGTGGGTCGCCCTGCCGGTACCAGGCAGTGCGAGCACCGCAAGGCAGGTGAGCGCCGCGAGCAGCGCCGCCGAACGGCGGCGGCTACCGATGATCGAACTCACCCTCTCCCCCTCGACTCTCAGACTACCGAACCAAGCCGACGGGATAATGACACAACCCGTGCGTCTTCCGGGTGCAAGGTCGGCGGGGGCTGGCGAGAATCGCAGTGACCCGATGGAGACCACCGAAGGATACGTCGCGATCGACCGTCGCCACGCCCTCGCCCGGGGCGAGGATCTTCCGGACCGGGTGCAGGGCGCGGCGCTCTTCGCCGACGTCTCCGGCTTCACGCCGCTGACCGAGGCACTGGCGAACGAGCTCGGCCTGCACCGGGGGGCGGAGGAGCTCGCCGGGCACCTGAACGGGGTCTACGAGGCGATCGTCTCGGAGCTGGAGCGCTACGGCGGCGCCGTGCTCGGGTTCGCGGGCGACGCGATCACCTGCTGGTTCGACGCCGACGATGGGCTGCGCGCGACCGCCTCGGCGCTTGCGATGCAGGCGGAGATGCGACGGATCGCGCCGCCGATCGTCGGCGAGGCGTCGTTTCCGCTCTCGCTGAAGGTCGCGGTCGCGTGCGGGCCTGCCCGTCGTTTCGCGGTCGGCGATCCCGACGTCCTGATCGTCGACGTGCTCTGCGGAGCTCTCCTCGACACGCTGGCGGCCGCCGAGTCCTGCGCACGTGCGGGGGAGATCGTCCTCGACCCGTGCGCGCTGGCAGCCGTCGGGGACGCGGTCCGGGTCAGGGAACACCGCACCGACCCCGAGGGCTCGCGCGAGTTCGGCGTCGTCGATCGGCTCGAATCGGTCGTGGAGCCGGCGCCGTGGCCGGCCGTCCCGACCGGCACGCTGGACGCCGGACGGCTGAGGCCGTGGCTCCTCCCGGCCGTGTGGGAGCGGCTGGCCGGAGGTCGCGGAGAGTTCCTCACCGAGCTTCGGCCGGTTGTCACCCTCTTCCTTGCGTTCGCTGGAATCGACTACGACGGCCCCGGAGCCCGCGAGCAGCTCGACCGGTTCGTCCGGCGCGTGGAAGACGTGCTCGGCCGCTACGACGCGAGCCTGCTCCAGGTCGTGATGGGCGACAAGGGCGGCTACCTCTACGCCGCCTTCGGCGCGCCGATCGCCCACGAGGACGACGCGGCGCGCGCGGCCGCCGCCGCCCTCGACCTGTGCTCGCTCTCGGCGGAGGGCGTGGCCGGCGGCCTGCGTGTCGGGATCGCCCGCGGCCGCATGATCGCCGGCGCGTACGGCAGCACGAGCCGCCGCACCTACGGCGTGCTCGGCGACACCGTGAACCTCTCCGCCCGGCTGATGCAGGCGGCCGGGCCGGGCGAGATCATCGGGACGGCCGAGATCGCGCGCGCCACGCGGGACTCGTTCGAGTGGCATGCGCTCCCGGACCTCGAGGTCAAGGGGAAGAGCCGCCCGGTCGCGGTCTTCACCTTGACCGGCGGCCGCGCGGTGCGGGCTCACCGGGCGGTCACCGCTCGGCGTCTCGTCGGACGGGCGGTCGAGCTCGCCTCGCTCGAGGAGGCGCTGACCCGCGCGTCGGAGGGCGGCGGGCAGGTGGTCGGCGTCAGCGGCGAGGCCGGCGTCGGGAAGTCGCGGCTCGTCGAGGAGGGGGTGGCCAGGGCGCGGGCGCTCGGCTTCGACGTCCACACCGGGCAGTGCCAGTCGTACGGCGCGAGCTCGAGCTACCTGCCCTGGGTCGAGATCTGGCGCGGTCTGCTCGGTCTGGCACCGGGAGCCGATCCGGATCCGGACGGAGAGGCGGTGGCAGCTGCCCTCGGGCGGATCGACGAGCGGCTGGTTCCGCGAGCGCCGCTGCTCGGCGCCGTGCTGGGGATCCCGATCGCCGAGAACGATCTGACGCGAGCCTTCGATCCGAAGCTCCGCAAGACCTCGCTCGAGGCGCTGCTCGTGGACTGTCTTCGGGCGATTGCATCGGAACGGCCGCTTCTGCTCGTGCTCGAGGACTGCCACTGGCTCGACGAGCTCTCGCAGGATCTGGTCGCCCAGCTGGCCCGGGCCGCGTCGGGCGTGCGGGCGGCGTTCTTCCTCTCCTACCGGCCCCCGGACGCCGATCCGCGAGCGCGCCCATTGGCCGTGGGGCAGCTCGCCCACTTTCGCGAGGTCGCGCTCGCCGAGCTCGGGCTCGACGACGCGCAGGCGCTGATCCGGGCGCGGTTGGCGGAGGCGAGCGGAGACGACGCCGACGTGGCGCTACCCCTCGTCGAGGCACTGTTCTGGCGATCCGAGGGCAACCCCTTCTACCTCGAGGAGCTGCTCGCCTACCTGGCCGAGCGCGGGATCGAGCCGTCGCAGCCGCGCGGGCTGGACGGGCTCGATCTGCCGAACAGCCTGCACAGCCTCGTCCTCAGCCGGATCGACCGGCTCGCCGAGCATCCGCGGACGACGCTCAAGGTCGCCAGCGTCCTCGGCCGAACGTTCGACACCACGGCGCTGCGGGGGTTCTACCCGGAGCTCGGGCCGGCCGAGCAGGTCGACCGCGACCTCGCCACCCTGGGGCAGGCGACGCTGGTGGTGCCGGAAGGGGGCGACGCGTACCTGTTCAGGCACGCGGTGACACGCGAGGTCGCGTACGAGAGCCTTCCCTTCACGAGGCGGGCGGTGCTGCACAGTCGTGTCGGCCGCTATCTGGAACGCGCGTACACGGGGGAGGCGGGCCTGTACCTCGGTCTGCTCGCTCACCACTTCGGACTCGGCGACGACGAGCCCAGGAAGCGGAGATACCTGCTCGAGGCGGCGCGAGCCGCCCAGGCCGAGTACGCGAACGCGGCGGCGATCGACCTCTTCCGCCGGGCGCTCCCGCTGCTCGAGGAGAGCGATCGCTCACAGGTCCGCGTCGAGCTCGGCCGGGTGCTCGAGCGCCTCGGGGCGTGGGACGAGGCGGACGCGAGCTACGCCGAGGCGCACGCGATCGCCGAGGAGAGCGGCGACCGGGGAGCGGCGGCGCGCGCCGAGACGGCGAGCGGCGACCTGCTCCGCAAGCGCGGACGGTACGACGAGGCCGCGGAGTTCTTCGATCGGGCCCGGGAGACATTCCTCGAGCTCGGCGACCGGGAGGGTGTCGGCCGCGTCCTGCACGTCAGCGGGACGCTCGCAGCGCAGCGGGGCGACTACGCCCTCGCCCGCGAACGCTACGACGCCAGCGCCGAGATCCGGCGCAGTCTCGGCGACCGCACGGGCACTGCGGCGGTGCTGAGCAATCTCGGAGTCGTCGCCGAGTACGAGCGGGAGTACGACTCCGCCCTCGCCCTGCACGCCGATGCGCTGGCGCTGCACACCGAGCTCGGCGACCGCTGGGGAGTCGCGGTCTCGCGGAACAACATGGGCAACATCGCCCTGCTCCAGGGCCGGATCGCCGAGGCCAGGGGCTGGCTCGAGGAGGCGCTCGCGATCCAGCGCGAGATCGGCGACCCGTGGATGATCGCCAACGTGCTCAACAACCTCGGGAACGTCGTCCGCGAGATCGGAGACCTCGGCGCTGCCGAGGCGCTCTACGCGGAGAGCCTGGCGATCTACCGCGCCCTCGGCGACATGTGGGCGCTCGCGTACCTCCTCGAGGACGTCGGCGCGCTCGCAGCGCTCCAGGACGAGCCGGAACGGGCTCTGCGCATCTGCGGGGCCGCGGCCGCGCTGCGCGAGCGGATTGGCGCGCCGCGGCCGGCCGCCGACCAGGCGACGCTCGAGGAGAGGCTGCGGCCGGCGGAACAGGCACTCGGAGACGAGGCCCGCGACGAGGCCTGGGCGGCCGGCCGCGGCCTGGCCGTCGAGCAGGCGATCGTGGAGGCGCGGCGGGAGAGCTGATGTTTCGTCCGGGGCGGTCAGCCGCGGCCGGCGATCTCCAACCGCTCGATCATCGCCGAGCGCAGACGCTCGACCACCTCCGGCAGCTCCGCCTCCATCCGGCGGAACTCGGTACCGAACATGACGCCGAGACGCATCGGCGAGGTCGCGACGACGGCCGCCATCCGGCGCCCGCTGTCACCGAGCAGCGCCACCTCTCCGAAGAAGTCGCCCGGTCCGAGCCGACCGACTCGGTCGTCGTCGATCCGCGCCTCGGCCGTTCCCTCCTCGATCACGAAGAACACATAGCCGGAGGCGCCTTCGCTGGTGAGCCGGTCGCCCGGCGAGACCGTGCGCTCCTCGAACCAGCCGGCGATACGCTCGAGCTGCTCGCGGGCCAGCCCGGAAAAGAGAGGCACGGCCTCCAGGCGGGTCGGGTCGATGCTCATCGGGCGCGACGTTACCGGACGGCGCGGGCGACCGAGGAGGCATCGAGCCGTGCCGGCAGGCGGCCTCGCTACACTCGGCCTCAGGTGACCACGACTCACGCAGCGGTATCCGAGAACACGATCCCCGTCCTCGACCACGGTTTCCTCGCGCTCGACGGCGCCCTCGCCTCGGACCTCGCCGTCGTCAACTCCGCCCGCGTCTCGTTCAACCAGGCATCCGACGAGATGACCGAACGCGACGCCGGTTTGATCCGCTTCCTGATGCGGAACAGACATGGATCGCCATTCGAGCACGGCTACTTCCGCTTCCTCGTCAAGGCGCCGATCTTCGTCGTGCGTGAGCACCATCGTCACCGGGCGGGGCACAGCTACAACGAGTGGAGCGGCCGCTACTCGCAGATCGAGGCCGAGTACTACGTCCCCGAGAACGTGCGCACCCAGGTCGGCAAGCCCGGCTCCTACACGTTCGAGCCGGTCGACGACGAGATTCGCGAGCTTGCGCAGCGCGAGATCGAGCAGAACGGTGCGCGCTCCTTCCAGACCTACGAGCGGTTGCTCGAACAGGGCGTGGCGAAGGAGGTCGCGCGGGCGGTCTTGCCGCTCAGCACCTATACGAAGTACTACTGGAGCTGCAACCCGCGCAGCCTGATGCACTTCTGCATGCTCCGCAACTCCGACGAGGCGATGTTCGAGATCCGGCAGTACGCGGCCGCCGCCGAGTCCTTCTTCGAGAGCGCCATGCCGGCCACGCACGCGGCTTTCGTCGCCAACGACCGGGTCGCGCCGTAAAGGCACGCCCAAGGGGCTACGTCGTCAGCAGCACCTGCCGGTCGGGTGGCTTCGCCCCGTTGGTGACGATCCAGCCGTCGAAGCCGCTCAGCTTGTAGGGAATGCTGAATCGCACCGTTGTCCGGCCGGAGGAGTTGGCCGAGAACGCTCCGCACCACGCTGCCGGCTTTCCGTTCCTGGTCAGGTAGAGCTCGTACCAGGCACCCTCCCTGAGCGGCCTCAGCCCGCTGATGCGCACGAGCAAGGGCCAGTTTCCGACCTCGTCGCGGTCGCCGATCAGGATCGAGGCCCGCGCAGCGCTTCCCGGTGCCGTGCCGTGCATCGCGACCGCCGGACCGCTCGCGGCAAACTGGTTCGAGCCGCGGTTGCCGACCAGGAAGCCGACGCCGAACGCGGCCGCAGCGACCGCCGCCGCGACGACGAAGGCCGCCTCCTTCCGGCGCCGCGGGAGGAGCACGAGCCGCCCCGCGGTGGCCGGCGGCTCGACCAGTCGCGGCGGTAGCTCCGGCGGAGGGCCGGCCCCGACGAGCAGGTCATGCGCCTTCCGCAGCCGTTCGAGCTCCTCGGGCGCGCCGTCCTCGCCGATCAGGTCTCCGAACTCGGGCCCCTTTCCCGTCATCCGAGCTCTTCCTCCAACTCCTCCGCCAGCCGCCGGAGCCCGCTTCGCGTTCTCGTCTTCACCGTTCCGAGCGGCAGGCCGAGGAACCCGGAGATCTCGCTCTGTGAGAGCTCGCTCCAGTAGGCAAGCTCGAGCACGGTGCGCTCCGTCTCGGGAAGCTCCTCCAGAGCCCGGTGGACGCGCCAGGCCAGCCACGACTGCTCGGCACGGTCGGCAGGACCGGGCGAGTCGGCCGCGGAGTCGGGCAGCTCGGCGGGGGGCTCGATGCGCGCACGCCCACGGTCGGCGATCGCGTTGCGGGCAACGGCGTACAGCCACGGCGCACCCGGCCCACGCTCGCGGTCGTAGCTCCGGGCCGCGCGCCAGATCGACATGAACGCCTCCTGCACGGCGTCCTCGGCCCGACCGCGGTCGCCTAGTCGGCGCAGCGCCAGGCCGAGCACGGCCCGCGCGTATCGCCGGTAGAGATCGCCGAACGCGTCGCGGTCGCCGTCGGCGACGCGCGAGAGCAGATCCTCGTCGGTCGGCTCGAAGGCGGACACGCGCCGCATCGTCGCCGCTTCGGCGTCCAAGGGCAAGCGCCTGTGGAGCTGAGCGATCGCGGTCATACCCCTCGGGCTACGCGATTCGGGCTCGATTCGGTTTCGCCCCTCGACTATGCTCAGCGCGCCTACGGAAAGGAGCCGATGTCCAGCCATCAGGAGATCGCCGCCCGCGAGCTGAAGCCCAGCCTGCTCGAGCTGGACGGTATCTCGCGCGAAACGGTCGAAGCCCACTACAAGCTCTACCAGGGGTACGTGAACAAGCGGAACGAGATCCTCGGGAAGCTTGCCGGCGTCGATCTCGCCGCCGCCAACCAGGTCTACTCCGATCTGCGCGCGCTGAAGGTCGACCTGACGTTCGCGGTCGGCGGGATCAAGAACCACGAGATCTACTTCGACCACCTCGGCGGTCACGGTGGCGATCCCGACGGGCCGATCGGCGACCTGATCGTGCGCGACTTCGGCTCGGTGGCCGACTGGCGTGCCGACCTGAAGGCGACCGGCATCGGCGCCCGCGGCTGGGCCTGGACCGCGTACGACTGGGACGAGGGGCGCCTGTTCAACTACATCGGTGACGCCCAGAACACGTTCCCGGTCTGGAACGCGACGCCCCTCGTCGCGCTCGACGTGTACGAGCACGCCTACTTCCTCGACTTCCAGACCGACCGCGCGTCCTACATCGAGGCGTTCTTCAACAACCTCGACTGGGCGGTCGTGAACGGCTGGGCCGCCGGGTACGGGATCCCGCTGCGCTGACGCTCGCGATCCTGATCGTTGCCGGCTGGCTGGCCGGCAGCATCCCCTCGGGGTACTGGATCGTCCGGGCCTTCAAGGGCGCCGACATCCGCACGGTCGGAAGCGGCAACATCGGCGGAACGAACGTCTGGCGCGCCTACGGTCGCCGGTACGGCCTCCCCGTCGTCTTCCTCGACACGGCCAAGGGCTTCGCGCCCGCGCTGGTCGCGACAATCGTCGACAACCACCTGGCCGGCGTCCTCGCGGGCGCCGCGGCGATGCTCGGGCACTGGCGCCCGCTGTTCATGGGCTTCAAGCGCGGCGGGAAGATCGTCGCCACCACCGGCGGGGCGTTCCTCGGCGTCGCGCCGGTCGTCGGTGGGATCGGCGCGGGCGTCTGGATCGTCACGTTCCTGGTCTTTCGCTACGCGTCTCTGGCTTCGATCGTCGCCGGTCTGTCGCTGCCGGTGCTCGCCGCCGCACTCGGCTATCCGTGGCCCGTGATCGCGTTCGCAGGAGCGGCCGCCGCCGCGATCCTACTCCTGCACAAGGCGAACGTCCGCCGGCTCGCGGCCGGGACCGAGAACCGGTTCGAGCTGCGCCGCCGGCGCTCTACTGGTCCAGCGGGGCCATCGTCAACCCCCGCCGGCTGAGCCCGTTCCAGTAGTGCTCGGCCACCTCGCGGTGGCCCGACCAGACAACCGCCCGGCCGCTCGAGTGGATCCGGTTCGCGAACGCCATCCCCCGGTCGAACGAAACGTCGGGGAGGACGATCGAGAGCGTGGCCGCGACGCCGTCGAAGGTGTTGTGGTTGTCGTTCAGCACGACGACGTGCCAGGGCGGGCCGAGCCCCGTGCCCGTGCCATGGTCGATCCGTTCCTGGGTGCGGGTCATGCCCGCTCCGGCGCCGGCATAGCCGGTGCCTCCGCTACCCGGTCGGCTCCGTCAAGCCCACGGCTCATGCGATCAGCCATTCGCGCAGCTCGGTGTGCCGCGCCGGCCGCTCGCCGCTTTCGAGCTCGCCCCGTAGCTCCGCGACCGTCCCGTATCGCTCGGCGAGCACGTCGTGGGTGTGGATCGTCTCCAGGTTGACCTGGCGCGACCAGAGAAAGTCGCCGGCGGCGAGCTCGGGATAGGCCTCCAGCGCCGCTTTCAGCGCGACCCGTACCGAGTCCTCGACGAACCGCGGCTGGAGGTGCGCATGCTCGACCACGAACAGCTCGTCGGGCCGCTTGAGCAGCTCGTAGATCGGCGAGCTCATCGAGCGCTCGACGATGTCGACCAGGTCCTCGGCGTTCACCGGGCGGTCGGTGCCGACATACAGCGTTCCACGGCCGCGCTGGTTGTGCGTCGCGAGCGGGACGAGCTCGAAGATCCGTTCGATCTCGCTCTCGCCGAAGCCCGCTTCGAGCAGCCGCTCGGAGGCACGGCCGCGAACGAGCCCCTGCGCGCAGGGGCAGGCGTTGATCCCGGTCGCCTCGACGCCGACGACCCGGCGGGCGCCCCGGGCCGAGGCGGCTGCGATCCCGATCAGCGACACCATCTCCTGGGTGCGCATGCGTGTGACCGGGGTCTCGCGCTGGATCGGGTATCGCGCGGTCACCTCGACCTCGGCGCGCAGCGCCTCCTGTCGGCCGACGATCGCCCGCGCAATATGCTCCGCCAGCTCTTCGACCAGTAATGCCTCCCCGATCACGAGCTCGTCCACCGCCTGCTCGAACAGCTCGGGGAAGCGCGACATGTGCACGCCGCGCTGCTCGGGGTCGAGGTCGACCGAGCAGGAGATCTCGGCGAAGACGAGCTTTTCGCGCGGGCCGCGCCGGAGCCGGATCGCCTTGTTGACGCCGCGGACGCCGGCGCGCGAGAGCCCGATCCGGACCTCGGGCGCGGACGACTGGAGATCCGGGACGATCAGGTCGGTTGGCTCCATCTAATCTCCGCAAACGTACCACCGGCCCCATGACCGAATCGACCAGCTTCTCGCATCTCGTCAGTCTGGCCTGCCACGACCTGCGCACGCCGCTCGCGACCGTGTACGGCTATGCGCGGACGCTCTCGCGGGCGGACGGGCTCGATCCGACGCTCGCCGGGTACTCGGAGATGATCGAGACCGCGTCAACGCAGCTCGCGGAGCTGCTGGACGAGCTGTCGCTCGCGGCCCGGATCGAGGGCGGCCGCTACGAGGCGAAGCTCGAGCGAGTCGGCACCGCTGAGCTTGCCGCGTCGGCGGCCGAGAGACTCGGAGTCGAGCGGGTCGTTGTGTCGGGCGACGGGGGCGATGTGTCCGTGGACATCGCCGCGACGAAGCGATCGGTGTCGGCGCTCGTCCAGTGCGCCCTGCGCCACGGCGGGCTCGACGAGGTCGCGGTGGTCGCGGACGGAGCCGAGCTACGGATCTCGCCGATCACTCCCGCGTCGGCGCCCGTCGTACTCGGCGAGTCGCTGCGCGATCTCGGTGCTGCCGTGGCGGTGATGCACATCCGGCACATCGGCGGCTCGGTCTCCGTGGAGGGCGAGACGCTCGCGATTCGCTTCAGTGTCTGACACCTCCGGTGTCTGACACTGCTCTTCAGCGCAGTAGACGAGACAGCCGACGGTCCTTCAGCACGCGGCCGCCGGTCTGGCACCTCGGGCAGTAGTAGATCGTGTGCTCCTCGTAGTCGACGCGCGCGATCGGGGTGCCGCACTCCGGGCACGGCTCGCCGAGCCGGTTGTGGACGCGGTACACGTTGCCGTCCTTTGCGCCGCGCTCCCGCAGCGCCAGCCCGCGTGCGAGCTCCTCGTCGATCGCGGCGGCCAGCCGTTCCACCTCCGCGGGGTCCAGCTCGGTCGAGAGCGCGAACGGCGACATCTTCGCGGTGCGCAGGATCTCGTTCGCCCAGGCGCGGCCGATCCCGGCGATCGCCCGCTGGTCGCGGAGCAGCGAGTGCAGACGTCGCGAGTCGGAGCGCAGGATCTCGCCGAGCCGCGCCGCGCCGACCGCCAGCGCCTCCGGCCCGAGGTGGGCGAGCTCGGCGTCGGCCTGCTCCGGCGTCAGCAACCAGACGCCGGCGCGCTTCTTCGACCCGGCCTCGGTGAGCACGAGCTCGGCCCCGTCGGCGAAGCGCAGCCGGAACGCCGGCGACTTCGGGCCCTTCGTGCCGGGGCGCAGGTAGCGCAGCCGGCCGGCGGACATCAGGTGGACGAGCAGCACCAGCTCGCCGTCCGCGGTCGGGAACAGGAGCCGCTTGGCGCGGCGCTCGGCGCCGGCGAGGCGACGGCCGTCGAGTGCGGACAGCGGCGGGTCGAAGGTCTTCAACGTCGCGATGTGTGCCGGCCCGGCCCGCTCGATCGGGAACGCGCGCACCGGGTCGTCGAGCTCGCGCCGCCACGCCTCCACCTCGGGCAGCTCAGGCATCTAGATTCCCGCCCATGGGTCCGCTCAGGGTAACGGTGAGGCGGGGAGACGTGATCGAGGCCGTACATCTCGCTCACGCAGTCGCGGTCGAGGACGGGCGGATCGTGGACTCGGCGGGCGATCCGGAGCTCGTCACCCTTTACCGCTCCTCGTCCAAGCCGATTCAGGCGCTGCCGCTGGCGCGCGAGCGCGGCGACGTGGACGGCTGCGAGCTGGCGATCGCCTGCGCGTCCCACCGCGCCGAGCCGGCGCAGCTGGCCGCGGTCGAGAGCCTGCTCGCGAAGGCGCCCGCGACCGAGGACGATCTCGAGCTGGGGCCGCAGGAGGGCCGCGGCCCGAGCCTGCTCGCGCACAATTGCTCGGGCAAGCACACCGGCTTCCTCGCCGTCTGCCGGGCGCGAGGCTGGCCGGTCCAGGGATATCGCCGCGCCGACCATCCGCTCCAGCGGCTGCTGCACGAGGAGGTTGCGAGCCTCGCGGAGGTCTCCGCCGGCGAGGTGCCGGCCGCGATCGACGGCTGCGGCGTGCTCACATTCGGCCTCACCCTCGAGCGGATGGCCCATTCGTTCGCCCGGCTCGCGCAGTGCCCCGGCGGCGACCGAGTCGTCGCCGCGATGAGCGAGCACCCGGAGCTGATCGGCTACGAGCACGGGGCGATCGACACCGATCTGATGCGCCTGCGCCCCGGCTGGGTGGCGAAGGGCGGTGCCGAGGGGTTGATCTGCACAGCGTCGCCCGAGGGCACGGGGATCGCGATCAAGATCGAAGACGGGAACATGCGTGCGCTGCGGCCGGCGCTCGCGTCGTTCCTCGGTCTCGGCGAGGACTTCACACCTGTGCCGATCGACAACAGCCTCGGCGAGGTCGTCGGACAGATCGCGTGCGAGCGCGGCTCGTAGCGGTGATCGCGCTGCTCGCCCTGGCCGGCTGCGGCGGCTCAGGCTCCGGGACGGGGCCGGCGACCGTGCTGGTCGCCACACTCGGCGACTCGATCACTGCCGGCTCGCCCGGGCACGACCCCGATCCCGAGCGGCGCGAGACGCTCGGCTTCGGCGCCGACGAGAAGAGCCAGTGGCAGTACTGGGCGCAGAAGACGCACCCCGAGCTTCGCTTCCGCAACTGCGGCGTCTACGGCGAGCGGACGGACGAGATCGCGCTCCGCCTCGTCGCCTGCGCGAAGGACGCGAAGGCCCTCGTCGTCCAGGGCGGGATCAACGACATCGCGCAGGGAAGGGCGCTCGAGCCGGCGGCGGTCAACCTGCGCCGCATGGTCGAGCGCGGTAAGGCGCTCGGCCTGCGGGTCGCGATCGCCGAGCTCCTGCCCTGGAACAACGGCTATCCCGAAGCCGATCCGAAGATCCGCCGGCTTAACGAGCTGATCCGCACGATCGGCTCGGACGAGTCGATTCCGGTGCTGCCCTTCTACGGGACGCTCGAGGATCCGGACCGCCCCGGCCGCATGCGCGAGGAGTGGACCTCCGACGGGGATCACCCCTCGGTCGAGGGATACCGGCTGCTCGGCGAGAGAGCCTTCCGGCTGCCGTAGCCGTCCCCCGAAAAGGGGAGACCACGGCCCCGCCGAGTGCCGATGCCTGCTCGTAGACGTGTCTACGGATACGAGCACGCTTGCCTCTGCGTCCGCCGCCCGGCGGCGGCTCGGCTTCGGCCGGCGCAGCCGCGTCGCCGAGATCCTCGACGCGAACGCGCCGCTGACGGCGGTCGTCCCCGTGAAGCCCCCGCGCCTGCTGCTCCGCTTCGGCGTCTACGCCGGCATCGCGGTCGTCGTCGCCGCGGCGGCCGGCACCTGGCTCGCCGGTCACAACGCCCGCATCCGGGCCGAGCGCGGCGTCTGGGCGGACGCGCACTACACCGCCGCTCAGCTCGCCCGCGACGACCTCGCCAAGATCGCCCTCGCAAAGCCGGTCGGGCCGGACACGCGGGCCGGGCTCGACGAGCTCTTCGGCCGTGTCGCGCTGCCGCGCGGCGTCGTCCGCGTCACGCTCTTCTCCCGCTCCGGTGTCGTCACCTACTCGACCGACCACACGCTGATCGGCAAGATGCCGTACGACCTTGCCGAGGTCCGCCAGGCGATGCGCGGCGCCGAGGTGCACGGAACCTCGCAGCTGCACGGCGGCCTCCGAGACAACCCGACCGTGCTGCACTCGTACGCGCCGGTCTACTGGTACTTCGACAAGAACTCGAGCCCGAACGGCGTGATCGGCGTCTACCGCGACTACGCGCCGGTCGCACAGGCGATTCGCTCGGAAACGCTCGTCCGCGCGGGCGTGATCCTCGCCGCGCTGCTGATCCTCTACGTCGCCCTCTTCCCGATCCTGCGCGGGGTGATGCGCACGCTCGAGGCTCGCAACCGTCAGCTCGTCCGCCAGGCGGAGGCGCTGCGGGAAAGCGAGGAGCAGTACCGGCTGATCGTCGAGACCGCGTCGGAAGGCGTCGCCCTACTCGATGCCGAGGGCAAGGTCGTCTTTGCCAACCAGAAGCTGGCCGAGCTGCTCGGACGCGACCTCGACTCGCTGTCCGGCTCGTCGATCGTCGACTTGATGGACGAGCATTCCCGGGCCGCCGCCGATCCGCGCTGGTTCCGCCGGCGTCACGAGCACCGTGAGTTCGCGTTCGTGCTCCCGAGCGGCGGGCTCGTGCACACCGTCGTCTCGGCCAACCCGATCCTCGACCGGGACGGCAGCTACAGCGGTGCCCTGACCATGGTCACGGACGTGACCGAGCGCAAGCGAGCGGAGGAGGCGCTGCACGAGATGGAGGCCCGCCTCGGCCAGTCGGCCGTGCGTCGCGAGACGCAGCAGGCCGCTTCGATCGCGCGCGACTTCGACCACACGCTGACCGCGATCGCCGGCTACAGCGACTATCTCCTCAACCGTCTCGACCGCAACGACCCGCTCTTCCGCGAGGTCACCCAGCTCCGGGCGAGCGCGGCGGGAATCGTCCCGCTCACCCGGCAGCTGCTCGCGATCAGCCGTCGCGAGTCGCTCCGCTCCGAGCTGGTCGATCTGACGGGCATCCTCGGCGAGCTGGAAGCACAGTTCCCGCGGCTGGTCGGCGAGGGCGTCCAGGTCGACGTCGCAGCAGACGCCGGCCTCGGCCGCTTCGAGGCCGACTCCGCCCAGATCGAGCAGGTGGTCGTCAACCTCGTACTCTACGCCAGGCACGCGATGAACGAGGGCGGACGGATCGCGATCGAGGCGCGGAACGCCGATCTCGACGAGGCGTTCACCAAGGACCACTTCCCGATGCGCCCCGGCCCGTACGTGCTGCTCGCGGTGGCGGACGACGGTCCAGGCCTCGACCAGGAGCAGCGCGCGCACCTGTTCAGCCCCCTCTTCGCAGGCGGGACCGAGGACTCGGCCGGATTGGGGCTCGCGACCGTGTACGGGATCGTCAAGCAGAGCGAGGGGTTCATCTGGGTCGACGGCGGCCCGGGTGAGGGCACGACCTTCCGGATCTACTTCCCGCGCGAGTCGCAGACGCTCGCCGCCGCATCCGGTACCATCTAGTCGTTCAGGCGCTCCGCGCCGAGGCCCGCGACCAGGAGGTGGCATCCATGTCCGAGACCCTTGCCGATCGCCTCCGGCGCAGCGCGCGCGCGGTCCTCTAGCACGGCCCGAACGCGCTCTGCACCACCGTGTCCCGGGCGGCCCCGTGCCGTCGTTTCCTGCACGAGCGCAAGAAGGAGATACCGACGTGCTTGAACGTCTGGGCTGGACACCAGCCTTCGAAGACCACTTTGCTGCGCACTTTGCCACCGACGGCCTCGAGCCCGCGCGGGTCGCCGTCGAGCACCGTGACGCCTACGTTCTGTACACGACGCGCGGGGAGCGGGCGGCCGAGCTGTCCGGCCGGCTCCGCCACTCCGTCGAGGAGCGCGGCGACCTGCCGGCGGTCGGCGACTGGGTCGCGGTCGCGGATGTCGAGGGCTCCGAGCGCGCCCTCGTCCATGCGGTACTACCCCGGCGGACGAAGTTCTCGCGCATGGCCGCCACCGACCACGGCCAGACGGTCGAGCAGGTCGTCGCTGCGAACGTGGACGTCGTGTTCCTCGCCGCCGGCCTCGACGGCGACCTGAACATCCCGCGGCTCGAGCGCTACCTCACCCTCGGCTGGGAGAGCGGCGCCGAGCCGGTCGTCGTGCTGACGAAATCCGACCTCTGCGACGACGTCCCGGCCGTCCTCGTCAGGGTCGAGGCGGTTGCCGTCGGCGTGCCGGTCCACGCGGTCAGCAACCTCACCGGCGAGGGCATCCCCGCACTGAGAGCGTACTTCGAGGGCGACCGGACGATCGCGGCGCTCGGCTCGTCGGGCGTGGGGAAGTCGTCGCTCGTCAACCGGCTCGCCGGCGAGGAGCTGATGGCGACCGGACGCCTGCGCTCGGACGGGCGCGGCCGGCACACGACCTCCAACCGTCAGTTGCTGCCGCTACCGGACGGCGGGCTCTTTCTCGACACCCCCGGCATGCGGGAGCTGCGGCTCTGGGAGTCGGAGGACGGGCTCGCGAACGCGTTCGACGACGTGATCGCCGCCGCCGGACGCTGCCGGTTTGCCGATTGCGCACACGAGAGCGAGCCCGGTTGCGGCGTCCGCGCCGCGCTCGCCGACGGGACGCTCGCCCGCGAGCGCTTCGAGAGCTGGCGGAAGCTCCAGGGCGAGCTCGCTCACCTCGCGATCAAGCAGGACGCGAGGCTGCGGGCCGAGGCGAGGAAGGAGCGGCGTCGCTTCGCGCGCAGCATGCGGAAGACGTCGTGGTGACTACCGGCGCGGCGGTTCGGTCACTTCTTCGTCACCACCGGCTCCGGGCACTTGACGCCGCCGCTCGACTTCAGCACGCGGCAGCTGCGCGAGATCACCTTGTCGCCCGAACGCGTTCTGGCGACGCTGACCACGTCGCTCGAGACACGGACGACGTAGCTCTTGCCGCCGGTTCCGAGGTCGAGGTCGATCACGAGCGGCACGGTCAGCTCGCGGGCAAGCACCTTGTCGCCGACGACGAGGTCGGCGAGGTTGGCCGTGTAGCGCCCCTTGTTGGTGAACGCCTTCTGCTCGGCACGGTCGATCCGCTCGATCGCGTCTCTCGTGATCACGCCGCGGTCTTTCGACGAGAGTGTTGTCGAGCTGCCGTGGCGGAAGAGCTGGGGCAGGATGAAGAGCGCCGCGAAGGCGATCAGCAGAATCGGCATGAATCGGCGCAGGTCCATCGCCCGCGAACCCTATCCGCGGCCGAGGGGCGCCTGTGCAGAGGGCGGCGGCTCAGCGAAGAGCAGGCATGACCCGTTCGGCGACCAGGCGGATCGCGGCGGCCGGGTCCGGCCCGAGCGGACCGCCGAGGCTCACCTGCGTGACGCCCGCGGCGGCGAGCCGCTCGATCGCCTCGACCGCGTCGTCGGCGGTGCCGACGATCGCGAGCCGAAGCATCTCGTCGCTGACCGCGGCCGCCGCCCCCCGGTAATCGCCGGCGTCGACTGCTCGCTTGACGGGGGCGAAGTCTGCGCGCGTCAGCCCGATCGGGGCGAGCTGCTCGTCGAGGAAATAGGGCGCGAAGTAGGCCACGATCGGCCGCAGCCTTGCTGCCGCGGCCTTGCCGTCCTCGTCGATCGACAGCCAGACGCACGCCGCGATGTCGAGCTCGCGCCCGCCGGCGCCGGCCCGGATCGCCTCGACGACGCCCGGCGCAGCCTCGGGAGGCATGACCAGCGGCAGGCTGCCGTCGCCGATCTCGCCGGACAGCTCGAGCAGGTCGCGGCCGTACGGCGTCACGTAGATCGGCGGATCGGGCCGGATCGGCTCGAAGCGCAGGTACCACTGATCGCGAACGGTCTCCCCGCGGAGCAGCCGTCGTACGGTCTCGACCGACTCGCGGATCCGCCGGACGCGATCCGAGACGTCGAAGCCGACCCATTCGACCATCTCGCCGGTGTGCAGCCCGTAGCCGAGAACCGCGCGCCCGCCGGAGAGCTCGTCGAGCGTGGCGAGGAACGTCGCCGCCTCGCCGGGCTCGTTCAGATACGGCGTTGTCTGTACCGAGCCGATCTGAACCCGGTCGGTGTGCTCGGCGACCGCCGCCATCATCGCCCAGGCGTGCTTCATGAACGGGTCGTGCGGGAACCAGACCGCGTCGAAACCGACCTGGTCGGCGAGCGCCGCGAGGCCGACCAGCTCCCGAGCGGTGCCGACGTGCTGGACGAGACGGAGGCCGAACCGCACCCGATCAACCTACAATCGGATCGATGGCGAGGGGCACGGAGGCGATCGAGCGGGTGGCCGAGGCGATCCTGGAGACGCCGGGCGACACCGACTCCGAGCTGCGCAAGGCGGTCGAGGCATATGCGGCCGGCCGCAACGTGGCGCTATCGCCCGATCTCGCCCCGTATATCGAGAAGGTCGCCCGGAACGCGTACAAGGTGGTCGATGCGGATGTAGACAGGCTGCGCGAGTCGGGTCGCTCCGAGGATGCGATCTTCGAGCTGACGCTCGCCGCCGCGCTCGGGGCCGCTCGGGCGCGCCTCGAGGCGGGCCTGGCGGCGATGCGCTGATGTCGCGGCTGACCGTGCTCGAGCGGGGGCATCCGGAGGAGGTGAAGGCGGAACTGGAGCGGGCGCGCGCCGAGAACGGCTTCGTCTCCGAAGTGATGATGATGCTGACGTACCGGCCGGAGCTCTTCGGCCGCCCGTTCTCGGAGGCGCTTCAGGACGTGATGAGAGGCGAGTCCGAGTGGACGGTTGCCGAGCGGGAGCTCTTCGCCGCCTTCGTCTCCGCGCAGAACCAGTGCCCATTCTGAACCGAGTCCCACGGCGCGGTCGCGACCGTCGCGTACGGCAGCCCGATGATCGTCGACGCGGTTCTCGCGGACTGGCGGACAGCGCCAGTCGGGCCCCAACTCCGGGCGACGCTCGGCTTCCTCGAGCGGGTCACGCTCCAGCCGGCCGACCTGACCGCGGCCGACGCGGAGGTCGTGCGGGCAGCCGGCGTCTCGGACGAGGCGCTGGTCGACGCGCTGCTCGTCTGCGCGTACTTCAACCTGATCGACCGGCTCGCCGACTCGTTCGGCTTCACGCCGATCTCGGAGACGCTCGGCAGCGAGGGTCTGCTCCGCCACGAGGCGAAGTTCCTCGAACGAGGGTATGTCTGATGCTCGGATGAAGCCCGAGCGCGAGGTCTATCGCACCGGCGGCGGCGCCGAGCTCCTCGCCGGGTACGCGCGGGCGGTGCGCTCCGGGTCGCTGGTCTGGGTGAGCGGGACGGCGCCGGTGTCGCGCGGGGACGTCAAGGAGCAGACGATCGACGCCTTCCGCCTCGCGCTGGGAGCGGTCGAGCACTTCGGCGGTTCGGTCGAGAACGTCGTCCGCACGCGGGTCTTTCTCGTCGCCGGCTGCGATTGGCAGGGTGCGGCCGAGGCCCATCGCGAGCTGTTCGGCGAGGCAACGCCGGCAAACACGACGCTGTTCGTCGCGGGTTTCATCCCGGACGGGGTGCTGGTCGAGGTCGAGCTCGACGCGGTCGTTTGAGCTGTAGTCGAGCGACGAGGCGCCGCGCAGTCAGACGATCGCCGGCTCCGGCACCAGCTCGTTTCGCGCGAAGCGCTCGGCGGACAGGATGCGCAGGTAGTCGTTCGGCTGCTCGCCTGCGACGGCGGCCGCCAGGCTCGCGCCGATCACCGGCGACATCATGAAGCCGTGGCCGGAGAAGCCGGCGGCAACCCAGACGTTCTCGCAGCCGGGCACTCGCCCCAGGATCGGCTGGTGGTCGGGCGTGACGTCGTAGGTGCCTCCGGCGAGGATCGGGAACGAGACGAACTCGAGCTGTGGGACGAGCTCTGTGATCGAGGCCCGCACGTGCCCCCGCCATCGGCTCTCGCCCTCGACCGGGTCGCCCCGGGCCGAGAGATCGCTCGCCAGGACCCTGCCGTTGCCGAGCTGCTTCGCCGCGAAGTGCCGCTCTGCGGAGACGACGAGGGGTTCGAGGAGACGCTCCCGGATCGGCTCGCTGTAGAGCATGAAGCGCTCCTCCTCGCCGATCGGCAGCTCGACTCCGAGCGGCGCGAGCAGACCGGGCGTGCGCCAGCCTGCGGCGACGACGACGTTTCCGGCGGACAGCTCCGAGAGCGCACCCACCTCTCGGTGCACGATCTCGACACCGGCTCGCCGGGCGGCGTCGGCAAACGCCTCGACCACGCCTTGAGGGCGATCGAAGTAGCCGTCCTCGCCGCACCACGAGCCTCCGGCGATCGCGGCCACCCCGAGCCCGGGCACGAGCTCTCCGGCCTCTGGCGCCGAGACGATCCGCGACGGAATCCCGAGCCGGTTCTGAAGCTCGACGGACGCGCGCAGCCGCTCGAGCACCGCCTCCGAGTGGGCAAGCCACAGGTATCCGCACGCTCGCCAGCCGAAGGGGATGCGCGGCTCGAGCCGGGCTTCGGCCTCCCGCCAGAACGCGCGCGCATCCAGCGCCATCCGGCAGTTGAGCTCGGTCCCCCACTGGAGCCGCACTCCGCCCGGCTGCACCCCCGAGGCTCCGGAGCCGACCCCCTCGCGCTCGTACACGCGAACCGGGCCGACCCCGCGCTCGGCGAGGTGGAGGGCGATCGACAACCCGATCACGCCCGCACCGACGACGGCCACCTCGGGCAGCGAACCGAGCGAGCCGGAATCGGCCGGCATTGCTTTCTCTCCCACGGGCAGTAGACAATCACTGTTTCCCCATGGAGGAGGAGGCCCAATGAAGAAGACAACGATGGTCGGGCTCGCGGCGGCGGCCGCGGTCGCAGTCGCCGCATTCGGCGGCACCGCGAAGGCGCCCGGCGCGACGGCGGCAGGGGTCGACTGCGGCGGCACCGCGACGGTCGGCTATTTCGGCCCGACGACGGGCCCGGTCGCCTCGATCGGCGCCGAGCTCCGCGGCTTCTCGCTGCTCTACGCCCAGCAGTGGAACGCGGCCGGCAAGAAGCCGGCGATCAAGCTGGTCGAGGGAGACACGAAGTTCGACCCGGCCGTCACCTCGACGACCGCGCAGAAGTTCGCCTCGAACGGCGACATGCTCGGAGTGATCGGCCCGGGCGCGAGTCAGGAGGTCCTGGCTGCCGGACCGATCATGACGAAGGCCAGGCTCGCGTACGTGGCGGCGTCCGCGACCAGGACCAGCCTCACCGACGGCTCGATCCCGACGTTCCTGCGGATTGCGGCTCCCGACGCGGTCCAGGCGTCGTCGACGGCCGCCTTCCTGATCTCCAAGCTGCACGTCAAGTCGGTGCTGGCGGTCGACGACCAGTCGGCCTACGGCAAGCCGCTGGCCGACCAGGTCGGCAAGCTGCTGAAGGCGAAGGGGGTGAAGGTGAAGCGGACGTCGACGACGCAGAAGCAGTCCGACTTCTCATCGGTGATCACCTCGATGGACAGCGGGACCGACCTCGTCTACCTCGCCCTGCAGATCCCGCAGAAGATGGAGCTGTTCGGGCAGCAGCTGAAGGAGCAGGGGAAGAACGCCAAGGTGTTCCTCAGCGACGCAGGCGGTTCCGGCGTCAATCTGCCCGGAGCCTACTTCTCGACCTTCGGCCCGGACATCACCCGCTACGCCCCGGCACGGTCGGTGCTGAAGGCGTACCACGCCAGGTACGGTGCCAAGGCGCCGCTGACCGCCTTCGGCCCGCTCGCCTACGAGTCCGGGCGCGTGGTCGTCGACGCGGTTGCGCAGGCCTGCAAGGACGGCACCGCCACTCGAGCGGAGGTGCTGAAGGACCTGCACAAGACGAAGCGGAAGACCTCGGTCTTCGGCGACCCGATCTCGTTCAACGCGCACGGCGACCGGATCGGCGCGCACTTCTTCCAGTTCCAGATCACGAAGAAGGGGCCGGTCCCGGTCCGCTAGTCCGTCTCCAGGGCGGCCTGCCGGACGGCGGGCCGCCCCCTCCCTTAAGTGCTCCCGGCCGCAAATACGCTCAGCCTGGCCGGCTGCAAACGCGTCGCATCTCCGCGTCCTCAGTCGCGCCCATATGGCTTGCATATGGGCGCTCCCTGCGTCCTTGAGCTGCTCGGTTTTCGCTCGGCCAATCAAGACCGTACTTGCCGCCGGGAGCACTAAGGTAGGGCGCTCGTGAACTGGGATCAGTTTGTGCAGCTGACGGTCAACGGGCTCACCGGCGGGAGCGTCTACGCCCTGATCGCGCTCGGCTTCTCGATCGTGTACGGGATCCTGAAGCTGCTCAACTTCGCGCACGGCGACGTCTTCATGATCGGCGCCTTCATCGGCTACTTCGTGCTCACCGGGTTCGGCGGCCCGCAGTCGCCGTCGCTGCCGATCCCCGTGCTGATCCTGCTGATGTTCGTGTTCGCGATGATCGGCTGCGGCATGCTCGGAGTGGTGATCGAGCGGTTTGCCTACAGGCCGCTGCGAAACGCACCGAGGATCGCGCCGCTGATCTCGGCGCTCGGAGTCTCGTTCTTCATCCAGAACTCGGTCCTGATCCTCTTCGGATCGGAGATCCGCAGCTACGACACCTACGATCTGAACGAGGGGTACTACGCGTTCCCGCAGCACGGCATCCAGTGGGGGCCGCTGAACGTGTCGATCCTCAGGCTCCTGACGATGGGCCTGGCGGTCGTGCTCTGCGTCGCGCTCACCCTGTTCGTCGCTCGAACCCGGCTCGGCAAGGCGATGCGCGCGACCGCGCACGACCGCGAGGCCGCTGCGATGATGGGGATCAACGTCGACCGGGTGATCGCCGCCGCCTTCTTCATCGGCTCGGCGCTCGCCGGTGCGGCCGGCGTCATGTTCGGCCTCGCGTTCAACAACGTCTTCCACCTGCTCGGGTTCGAGAACGGGCTGAAGGCCTTCACCGCATCGGTCGTCGGCGGGATCGGCTCGATCCCGGGTGCGATGCTCGGCGGGCTGGTCGTCGGCCTCGCCGAGTCGTACTCGACCGGTTACATTCCGAACGGCTCCACCTTCCAGGACCTCTGGGTCTTCTCGCTCTTGATCCTCGTTCTCCTGATCCGCCCGACCGGCCTGCTCGGGAAGGCCGACATCAGGAAGATCTGATGCCGGACCCGACCGACAGCTCGAACATCGGCGCCGACGAATGGGTCTCGCTCGCGGACGAGCGGATCGAGTCCCGACGCGGCCTGCTCGGCGGCATCGAACGGAGGTGGGCACGCGTGCCGCCGTGGGCGCGGTTGGTGCTCCTGGTCGGCGCCGCGGCGATCTTCGGGATCGCGACCGGGAACGAGTTCTACCAGCGGGTCGGCTTCAACACGATCTACTACGCGATGCTCGCCCTCGGCCTGAACGTCGTCGTCGGCTGGGCGGGCCTGCTCGACCTCGGCTACGTGGCCTTCTTCGGCGTCGGCGCGTACACGTATGCCTTCCTCGACTCGCCCAAGGTCGGCTTGCACTGGCCGCCGCTCGCGACGATGGCGGTCGCGACGCTCGGCTGCGCCCTCGTCGGTCTCGTCGTCGGGCTGCCGTCGCGACGGCTGCTCGGCGACTACCTCGCGATCATCACGCTCTTCTTCGGGCAGATCTTCTTCAACGTCGTCGGCAACCTGAACATCACGAACGGTCCGAACGGGCTCACCGACCTCGACCCGCTCAGCTTCCTCGGCTACCACATCACCGACGTGCGCGGCTACTACTACGTCGCGCTGATCCTGTTCACGCTCGTCGTCGTCGTGCTCTGGCTGCTGAGCAACTCCCGAACCGGGCGCGCCTGGCGGTCGTTGCGAGAGGATCCGCTCGCGGCGCAGCTGCTCGGGATGCCGATCAATCCGCTGAAGCTGCTCGCCTTCGCGTTCGGGGCCGGGGTCGCCGGCCTCACCGGCACGCTGTTCGCGGCGCTCGAGGTGAACATCTTCCCGAGCAACTTCTACCTCGACGTGCTGATCACCCTGTACGCGATCGTGATCCTCGGAGGCGCGGGCAGCATGAGCGGCGTCATCCTCGGCGCCTTCACGATCACCGTCGGGCTCGAGCTGCTGAACACGCCGCACAACGCTCGTCTGGTCTTCTACGTCGTGATCGCGGGCGGCCTGCTGCTCTGGCTGCGTCCCTGGTACTGGTTGGCGGGGGTGATCGGCGGGACGGTCGCCTTCGGCTTCGCCGTCAACGCGATCGTCACCGGTGTCTGGCCCTCCGGCACCCACCCGCTCGAGTTCGGCGGCCAGAGCCGGACGATGTCGAGCTGGGTCGTCGAGCTGACCGATCCGACCACCGCGGGCGGATACGCCTACGCCGCCCTGATCGCCGCGGTGCTCGGAATCACGCTGCTGCACGGCTGGGCCCGGAAGATCGCGTTGATCCCGCTGCTTTATCTGGCGGCGTTCGTCTGGGAGAACAAGCTCGTCCTCAACCCGAGCGTGACGGCGCTGATCCTGCTGGGCGCCCTCCTGATCGCACTGATGATCATGCGGCCGACGGGTCTGCTCGGCAAGGCGCGGGTCGAGATCGGGTGACCGCTCTTCTCGAGCTGGACGGCGTCTCGCTCTCGTTCGGCGGCCTGAAGGTGATCAGCGAGCTGAACCTCCAGGTCGACGAGGGCGAGATCGTCAGCGTGATCGGCCCGAACGGCGCCGGCAAGACGACGGTGTTCAACCTGATCACAGGCGTGTACGAGCCTGACGCAGGCGACATCAGACTGGGCGGTCGTAGCCTCTGCGGCGTTCCGCCCCACAAGCGGACGAACCTCGGCGTCGCCCGCACTTTTCAGACGCTCCGCCTCTTCCTGAACATGACGGTGAAGGAGAACGTGATGGCGGCGACCTATTGCCACACGCGGGCTCGCGTCTGGCAGTCGATCCTGAGGACGACGTTCCAGCGCCGCGAGGAGCGCGAGGTGCACGCGCTCGCCGAGCAGAAGCTCGGGTTCTTCGGGCAGCGGCTGATGGGCTACCGCTGGGACCAGCCCGCGTACTCGCTCTCGTACGCGAACCGGCGGCGGCTCGAGATCGCCCGGGCGACCGCGGCCAAGCCGCGGATCCTGCTGCTCGACGAGCCGGCCGCCGGGATGAACCCGGTCGAGACGCACGAGATCGCCGAGCTGATCGGGAGGCTCAGGGACGAGGGCGGCTACACGATCCTGGTGATCGAGCACGACATGCACGTCGTCGAGGGGATCTCCGACCGCGTTGTCGCGCTCGACCACGGCGTCGAGATCGCGGCCGGCTCGTTCGAGGAGGTGGCGACCAACCCGCGCGTCGTCGAGGCTTATCTCGGGCTCCAGGCCTCGGCCTGAAGCGTTCCTGCCGACCCTCCGGCCGCGAGCAGGCGGCTGAGGCTTGCCGAAGCCCAGGAGTCGTCCATCGGCCGGCGTATGGTGTTCTGAGGAGTTTGACGCTACCTTTACGCAAACGTCGCGGCCGGCGTCGACACGTCGGCGAAGGCGGCACAACACCAAGGGGGATCGGATGAGACGCTACGGGGTCATCGCCATGACGACGCTTCTCGGGTTGGGCGCGGTCGTTGCCGCGGCGGCAGGGGCCTCCGCCTTCGGCTCGCAAGGGACCGCACAGGTCTCGCGGCTCGCAAAGAAGGTAGGGCCGAACCGCGCGTTCCGGCCGGCGACGACGCCCTCCCAGCTGAAGGGCGTCAACTTCGAGAGCCATTGCGATTTCAGCCACCGGAACATGGACGATCCGATCGTCTTTCCGGGGAAGCCCGGGAAGTCGCATGACCATACGTTCATCGGCAACGACACGACGAACGCCTTCTCGACTCTCGCCTCGCTCAGCCGCGGGACGACCTCGTGCGAGCGACCAGGCGACACGGCTGCGTACTGGGCACCGACGCTGATCGGCCGCCACGGTGAGGCGATCGAGCCGCGCGGAGCCTCCCTCTACTACCGCCGCAAGACGCTCGAGGCGTTGCAGGCGTTCCCACCCGGCTTCAAGATGATCACGGGCGACTCGAAGGCGACGGCGCCGCAGGACGAGGACATCACCTTCTGGAACTGCGGGCCTCGGTCGAGCGTCAAGCCGACGAGCACGATCCCGACCTGCCCCGATTCGAAGATCAAGGGTCTGGCGCTCCAGCTCTTCTTTCCGGATTGCTGGGACGGCGTCAACCTCGACAGCCCCGACCACCGAAGCCACGTGGCGTACTCGTCTCGATGGCACTGCCCAGCCGACCATCCGGTCGCGCTGCCG
This sequence comes from uncultured Actinomycetes bacterium, assembly GCA_963803325.1. Classification (GTDB taxonomy): domain Bacteria; phylum Actinomycetota; class Thermoleophilia; order Gaiellales; family Gaiellaceae; genus DATBLE01. The sequence continues at coordinate 308,045 of CAWDLU010000003.1, forward strand.
CTGATCCAGCTCATCATTCGCTATCCGACGACGGCCGGCGCGGGGTACTCTCTCTCCTCGGGCGGCCAGTTCTCCGGGCACGCCGATTTCTTCAACGCCTGGGACCAGGGAGTGCTGGTCGGCCTCGTGAACAGCTGCCTCAACGCACTGCGGAAGGACTGCGGGCAGGGTCCCTAGCCGACTCGGGTTGCGGGCCGTTGCGCGCGATCGAGGCGCGCGGCGGCCCGCCGAGGCCCGTCCGGCGCCGGAGTGGGGGCGCGACATTGGTCATGTCGCTCCCCCTCGCCGCGGCCTGAACCCGGACGCGACAGCTCATGCGGCGCGCCGCCGTCCAGGGACACGGCTCGGGTGAGTCAACCGACTCGAGCCAGGCGTTCGATCTGTCCCTGCAGTCGGCGATCCTGAGGGCGAAGACCTGGTAGTCGATGGCGACGACGGAGTCGTGGCGGTCGTCGCCGGTGACGACCTGGCGATCGCGACCTCGGGCGCGTACGCGCGCGGAGCGCATGTGTTCGACCCGCACACCCACCAGCCGCCGGCGGGCGTCCTCTCGGTGACGGTCAGCGGCCTGCAGCTCGCGACCGCCGACGCCTGCGGAGGAGGCGACTGCAACCGCCCAGGCGATTCTCCAGCTGCGAGAGGATCACCGGCGCCGGGTTCAGGAGCAGACGACAGGCATCAACGGCCTGCGACTGCTCGACCTCCTCTTCGAGCGGCCGCTCGTCCACGTGAACCTCGTGACTCGAATGCCTCGGAGTCGTCGAGGAGATCACCGGCAGGAAGCGCGACCGGATCTTCAGCTACGCCCCCTACGTCGCCCTCTTCCAGGACGAGCCGCCCGGCTCCGCAGAGGGCGAACTTCAGGAGACGGAACCCGAACTCCCCTGGGCAGCGAAGAGACAACGAGAAATGGGCCGGGGAGGGATCGAACCTCCGACCTTGGGATTAAAAGTCCCCTGCTCTACCGACTGAGCTACCGGCCCGGGCAGTTCGAGTATAGGAGCGTCCCTCGGGCCGAAGGAGAGGTGGGGGAGGAGCTGCGGCGCGTGACAGCCGGCCCGAAGATGCGAGAGGGCAGACTCGTTGTCTGCCCTCTCGCCGGTGATACCGGAAGCCGTTGTGCCTGCTCCCTTACTTCTTGGTGCTCGTTCCCCCCGTGAGGAGAAGCGAACCGAACTGGTCGCCAACTGCGATCGGCTGCGAGCAGGAGGTGTGGAACTTGCCCGACTGCAGCAGCGTGTTGCCGCTGAAGATCGCGTAGTAGGTGTCCGACTTGAAGCTCTTCTCCCCGATCGCGGTCGACGAAGCGGTGACGATCGCGCCCGGGCTAACGGTCTGGTCGACGTACTTCTTCGCGTCCTTGTCGACCGCGCCGTTCTTCAGCTGCTTGTCCATGATCACGAGCCGCACCGGGCCGGCGCTGATCGGGTCGTTCGTGCTGCCCGAGCAGTTCGCCTTGTCCGCCGGCTGGCTGTTGTGCGATGCCGAGCACGGCTTGGCGGTGTACTGGATGTCGAGCGATGCGATCTTCGTGTCCTTCGCGCACAGCCCGCCCGGTGTCGCGGTGCACGACGCATCCTTTTTCCCGGGCGAGTTGTGCACCATGACGACGGTGACGTTGCCGAAGCCGGCCGGGGCCGCGTTCTTGCTGATCACGGCCTCGTAGCGGTTGGAGAAGTTCCAGCCCGTGAACGCCGGGTTGGTCAGCGTGTAGTCGTCCGGCCCTGCGGTCGGCGGTGAGTCGACCTTCAGGTCGACGCCGCTGACGACGCAGCTCCCGCCCGAGCAGAACCCGAGGTCGTTCAGGTTGTGCGCGAGCGACGTGTCGTAGGAGAGCAGCCACGACAGCTGACCCGTCTTCAGGCTACCGTCGCCTCCGCTGGCGCCGAGGCTGGCGCAGCCGGACGGCGAGCTGACCTTCTTCGGGTCACAGGTGATGTAGTCGAGCGTGAAGTGCATCACCTCGTTGCCGGCCGCGTTCGCGACTGAGAACTCGGCCTTGTCGCTGCCGACCAGCTGGTCGAACTTGTGCTTGCCCGGCCCACCCCATCCGACCGCGTTCACGCCGTAGCTGTTGTCGTTGAACTGCGTGAACTGGTCGAAGGAGATGTGCAGGTTCCCGCTCGCGTCGAGCGAGGTGGTCAGGTTGCCGCCGAACTTGCCGTCCGGCGGGCAGATCACGACCGGGCAGAGATACCCGAAGTCGATCGTCGGGTTGTTGCCCGAGGGAACGCTGACCGGCGGCGAGGTGCTGTTCGCGTCGCCGTCGGAGTCGAGGGCCGGGTTGCTTCCGGCGTGGAAGGTGGTCGGCGTCTTGCCGGGGAGCGGCCCGCCCGGTGTGAAGTTCGACGGGGAGACGCGCACCCTGTAGGTGACGCCGCAGTCGATCGAGAAGCTGTACCAGCCGGCTGCGCCGCCGACCGGGTTGTCCGCGGTCGTCGTCGTCTGGACGACGTTGCCATTTGAGTCGAGCAGCTCGACGATCACGCCGTTGACGCCCGAGTTCGGCCCGTCGTCCTGGATCCCGTTGCCGTTCAGGTCGATCCAGACGAAGTCGCCGAGACTGCAGGTGGGCGGCGGAGGCATCACGTAGCCGAAGTCGATCGTCGGGTCGTTGCCCGAGGGGACGCTGACCGGCGGCGAGGTGCTGTTCGCGTCGCCGTCGGAGTCGAGCGCCGGGTTGCCGCCGGCGTGGAAGGTGGTCGGCGTCTTGCCGACCAGCGGCCCACCGCCGGTGAAGTTCGACGCGGCGACGCGCACCTTGTAGGTGACGCCGCAGTCGACCGAGAAGCTGTACCAGCCGGGTGCGCCGCCGACCGGGTTGTTGGCGGTCGTGGTGGTTTGGACGACGTTGCCGCCCGAGTCGAGCAGTTGGACGATCACGCCGTTGACGCCGGTCGGGCCGTCGTCCTGGATCCCGTTACCGTTCGTGTCCACCCAGACGAAGTCGCCGAGGCTGCAGGTGGGCGGCGGAGGCATCACGTAGCCGAAGTCGATCGTCGGGTCGTTGCCCGAGGGGACGCTGACCGGCGGCGAGGTGCTGTTCGCGTCGCCGTCGGAGTCGAGCGCCGGGTTGCCGCCGGCGTGGAAGGTGGTCGGCGTCTTGCCGACCAGCGGCCCACCGCCGGTGAAGTTCGACGCGGCGACGCGCACCTTGTAGGTGACGCCGCAGTCGACCGAGAAGCTGTACCAGCCGGGTGCGCCGCCGACCGGGTTGTTGGCGGTCGTCGTCGTCTGGAGCACGACGGTGCCGGTCGAGTCGAGCAGCTCGACGAGGACGCCGTTGACGCCTGTCGGGCCGTCGTCCTGGATCCCGTTACCGTTCGTGTCCACCCAGACGAAGTCGCCCAGGCTGCACGGAGCCGGAGCCGGAAGTGTCAGGCCGGCGCCGATCCAGGCGAAGGAAGCCGGCCTCGGGTTGGCCGGGTCGGGCTGTTCGTCGCCCGGCAGAGACAGAGCCTGAAGGGTCATCTGCGAGGCGCCCGCGGGAACAGTGACGTTCAGGTTGATCGCGTCGTACTCCGGTCCCGACAGGCTCATGAACGGATTCATGAGCTCGGTGTCGCCGGCGTTGCCGGGGAGGCCGAAGGTGACCTTGATCCGGTTCGGCCGCAGCGGGCCGTGGCCGGATGCGGGCCCTTCGACGCTCGCCGCCAGGGCGGCGATGTTCGCCGTCCGCGCGGTGCCGCTCGGAGCGAACGTGAACGTCTGCGGCTCGGTCTGCCGCTGAGACGCGCTCAGATCGGTCGGCGGGGACAGGGTGATCCCCGGATAGAACGCGAGGTCCTGTCCGTCCCTGATCCCGACGAGGGTCGAGCCGGAGCCGTCGTCGTAGGTGACGAGCACGCTGGCCCCGTCGTTGCCGAAGCCGTCACGGCCGACGAAGTTGAGACCGGAGACGGTCAGCGTGTTCGAGCCTGAGGCGACCAGGCCGAGGTTGGTGATGTCGGCACGGTAGGTCGCGAAGTGGAAGTCGACGCCCGAAGTGAAGAAGAGCGTCGGGCCGCCGATCAGGGTGCCGGTCACGTTCGAGGTGCCGGCGCTGTCCAGCGACGCCGAGATCGTGTACTCGGCGGTGCTGGTCGAGACCGACCCGAACGGGTCGTCAGGACCGTTGCCGAACGAATCGGTGTTGAAAACGTTCGTGCCCGCAGCGCCGGTCGCCTGGGACAGGCACGCCTTCGCGCTGGTCGCACCGGACTGCTGGGCGAGCCAGTAGTCGCCGGCGGCAAGGCTGACGCCGGGAGAGATCGCGAAGTCGACGTTGCCGGCGGGATCGCTGGCGGCCACGGTGACGGTGGCGGACGTGGCCAGGAGAGCTCCGGGCGAACCGCCCGCGTCGGCGTACACCATCGTCCGGAACTGCTGCGATCCGGCGCCGCCGTTGCCCTTCATCCAAGCGCTGATCTTGGTCAGCGTTCCACCGCTGGAGAAGGTCACCTTGTTGGCGTACTTCCTGTTCTGCGTCGGACAGCCGAAATCGGGGCCGGGCGCGGTCTTGCCGTAGACGTTCGTCCCTCCCGTGCCGTTGCCGATCGTGATCGTGTTGTCGCCGCTACCGCCCAGGTCCTGGGAGTAATGGCCCGTCCAGTAGAGCAGCACCTGCTTGACGCTGCCCGGGACGCTGAACGAGAACGAGGCCGGCTGACCGGTCTCCGTTCCCACACCTGCTGCCAGCACACCCGAGCCCGCAGCAAGCGGCACACTCGGAACGCCAAGAGACTCGCTCCCGTCGGCAAGCGCCGACGGCACACAGGCGAGTACAAGCACACCTAGAACTGCAAGCAGAGATCCCCTCACCCGCATGATGACAAGCCCTCCCTGAAGAATGACAAAGGTCTGGCAGAGCATCCTAAAACGACGTTCGTGTGAGACCTGGCCATTTTTCTGGTTTGGTTCCCCCGTTAGGCCAGGCCCGTTTTTGCCGGGGAAGCGGGCGATCTCGAACTCGTCCCTCTTTCCGTCGTGTCCGGCGTTCCCCTCGCTCAGACGGCGGCGCCGACCGAGACGTTCGCCTGCGCGCCGGCGTCCGCGAGCCCTGCGGCCTCGCGGAGCTGATCGGCTTTGTCGGTGCGTTCCCAGGTGAAGTCGTGGTCGTCGCGGCCGAAGTGGCCGTAGGCGGCGGTTTTGGTGTAGATCGGGCGGCGGAGGTCGAGGTCGCGGATGATCGCGGCCGGGCGTAGGTCGAAGTGGTCGCGGACGAGCGCCTCGATCCGCTCGAGCGGGATCTTCTCGGTGCCGAAGCAGTCGAGCTCGAGCGAGACCGGGTGGGCGACCCCGATCGCGTAGGCGACCTGCAGCTCGCACCGATTGGCAAGCCCCGCTGCGACGACGTTCTTGGCCACATACCGGGCCGCATAGGCGGCGGAGCGGTCGACCTTGGTCGGATCCTTCCCCGAGAACGCCCCGCCACCATGGCGGGCCGCACCCCCGTAGGTATCGACGATGATCTTCCGCCCGGTCAACCCGGTATCGCCCATCGGCCCCCCGACCACGAACTTCCCGGTCGGGTTGCAATAGAAAAAGTCACGGTCGGACAGCAGCCGAGACTCGTCATACAGATGCGCGGGCAGGATCGGCCGCAACACATGCTCGGCCAGATCAGGCTTGACCAACGCATCGACATCCAACCCATCCCGATGCTGGGTCGAGACCAACACCCGGACGATCTCCACCGGCCGCTGCCGCCCACCCTCGTCCAGCTCGTAGCGAACCGTCACCTGCGCCTTCCCATCCGGACGCAAATACGGCAACACATCCGCCTTGCGCACCTCCGCCAACCGCCGACAGACCAGATGCGCCAACGTAATCGGCAACGGCATCAACCCATCGGTCTCATCGCTCGCATACCCGAACATCATCCCCTGATCACCAGCACCAACCCGATCAAGCCCATCACCACCCGAGCCGTGCTGCACCTCAAACGACGCATCCACCCCCCGAGCGATATCCGGCGACTGCTCATCAATCGCCACCACCACCCCACACGTCTCCCCATCAAACCCATACTTCGCCCGGTCATACCCGATCTCCCGAACCCGCGCCCGCACCAGCCGCGGAATATCCACATACGTCTCCGTCGTAATCTCACCGGCGACGACGATCAGCCCGGTGGTGACGAGCGTCTCGCAGGCGACTCGGCCGTAGGGATCCTCGGCCAGCACCGCATCCAGCACGGCATCGGACAACTGGTCGGCCATCTTGTCGGGGTGGCCTTCCGTCACCGACTCCGACGTGAACAGGAACGAGCGCGGGTGCGCTGCTCCGTTTTCCCTGCGGTGATTGCGGTCCACGCGAATCTCCCTCTCGATACTTCTCGGTTTCCTGTCACGATCCAATGCGCAGGGCTGCCGTGCGCCCGACCAACGGCCGGTTGTCGAGTGACGGAAGGTCCGGGAGGTCGGTCGCTCAGCCGGGCTGCTCGGTGACGACGAAGGTCGCACGCTTGATCAGCTTCCCGTAGCGGGTCTCCGATCGCGCACCGAACCCGGGCCAGACGAACCATTCGTACGATCCGGAGCTGAGGCGGTAGCGGTTGCCCTGGTACGTCCAGCGGCCGGGCACCGTCGCCTGAGCGGTCGGCGGCCAGACCTCGAAGATCTTCTTCGCGTCCCTGAAGACCTGCACGTTGTAGTAGGTCGCCCCGGCTCTCGACGGCCAGCGGAGATCCTGCATCAGCTCGCGCGGAATGGGAAGCGCTGCGGGCGGGATCGTCTCGGCCGGCTGCGGCGGCGCCGTCTCGGTGTCCGAGCGCCTCCGCGCGACCTGCGGGGGCCTCGGGAGGCTGCTGCCGGTCGCGGGCGTAGCAGCCTCGGCGGGAAGCTCCGAGGTCGCCGTCGAGGTGAGCGTCGGTCGTCCCCCTCGAGAGAGGATGCCCAGCTCCGGAATCGCGAGCAGGGCTGCGACGACAACCGCCGGAATCAGGAACGGACGCAGGCGGAAGCGCCGTGGCAGCGTGGCGGAGATCTCGTCCGGCGGCGGCGGTTCGTCGCTGATCGGCGCGACCGCGGGTTCGAGGCGGAGCTTTCCGGCACGCACGTCCTCAGGCACTCGCCGAAGCGGGAGGGCGCGATCGGTCGGGAGCGGGATCGGCGCCGCGGCGGCCGGGTACCTGCCGCAGTAGACCTCGCCCGGCTCGGGCAGCTGCCGCCGGGCGACGCGTGCGAGCTCGGGGCAGACGAGGACGAGCTCGGGGCTCACCGGGCCGGGAAGCGCCTCGGCGACGCCGAGCGGCTCGGCCTCGAGCGGGCTCGGCGCCGTCTGGACGCGCTCTGCGAGTCCTGCCCTCACGGTCGCACGACCCGGTTTCCGCGCGAGCGGGTCGAATCCTCTGCGAGCGGCGTGCGCGGAGACAGCTTGGTGTGGCCGGTGGGAGAATCCTCGCCGGTCGGCCAATGCGGACTCGTCCTATGGGAGATTGAGGAAGCGCGGGCCGCGGCTACGTTCCTTCCATGCTCGATGGACTGCTCGAGCGGCCCACGGTCGCCGTTCCCTTCGTCGACCTGAGCCACTCGCATCAGGAACTGAAGGAATCGATCCTCGCTGCGATCGCCGACCTGATCGACAGCCAGGCCTACATCAACGGGCCCCAGGTTCGGGAGTTCGAGGAAGCGTTCGCCGCCTACTGTGAGCGAACGTTCTGCGTCGGCCTCGCCAGCGGTGCCGACGCGCTTCGCCTGTCGCTCGTCGCCGCCGGCATCGCACCGGGCGACGAGGTGCTCCTGCCCGCCAACACCTTCGCGGCGACGGCGGTGGCGGTCGTGCAGGCGGGAGGCCGGCCCGTGATCGCCGACGTCACCGAGCGCGACTACAACATCGACCCGGCGGCGGTCGAGGCGGCGATCACCCCGCGAGCCAGGTTCATGCTCCCGGTCCATCTCTACGGCCAGCTGGCCGACATGCGGGCGCTGGCAGAAATTGCGGAGCGGTTCCGCCTCACGGTGGTCGAGGATGCGTGCCAGGCGCACGGCGCCGTCCGCGACGGAATGCGCGCGGGGGCTGCCGGAGACATGGGCGCCTTCAGCTTCTACCCGAGCAAGAACCTCGGCGCGATGGGCGACGGCGGGGCGCTTGTCACCAACGACGAGAATGTCGCCGGTCGCCTCCGGGCGCTGCGAGAGCACGGTCAGACGAGGAAGAACCACCACGAGCTGCTGGGCTGCACGGCCCGGCTCGACACGATCCAGGCGACCGTCCTGCTCCAGAAGCTGCCGCTCCTCGACCGCTGGAACGAATCGCGTCGAGAGGCTGCCCGCTTCTACACCGAGGCGCTTGCGGGTGTCGGCGACGTCGATCCGCCGCCCGTCCCTGCGGGCAGCAGCCCCGTGTGGCACCTCTATCCGATCCGAACAGCCCACTCGCTCCACCTGGAAACCTTCCTCCGTGAAAGAGGTATCGGCACGGGGCGGCACTATCCGCAGCCCGTTCACCTGATGCCGGTCTTCGCCGACCTGGGCTACGAGGAGGGAAGCCGCCCGGTTGCGGAGGCGCTCGCGCGCGAGCTCTTGACTCTGCCGATCTTCCCCGGGATCAGCAGGGAGCAGCTCGAGGCGGTCGTCGGAGCGGTGCGGGACTTCTTCGCAGGCCGGTGAGCGGCGCTCCGGTCAACGACGCGCCCTTCCGCCTCATCCACGAGGTCGAGTTCGGCGCCAACGTCGTCGTCCATCCCTACACGAACCTGTACGGCTGCCGGGTCGGCGCCAACACCCGCATCGGGCCGTTCGTCGAGATCCAGCGGGGTGTGACGATCGGGGCGAACTGCAAGATCCAGAGCCACACGTTCGTGTGCGAGGGCGTCGAGATCTCGGACGACGTCTTCGTCGGTCACGGCGTCATGTTCATCAACGACAAGCATCCGCGCGCGACGAACGCAGAGGGTGACCTCCAGGGCACCGGCGACTGGGAGCTCTTGACGACGCTGGTCGGACGCGGGGCGACGCTCGGCTCGGGTGCCGTGATCCTGGGCGGTGTTCGGATCGGCGAGGGTGCTCTCGTCGGGGCCGGCGCAGTCGTCACGGGGGACGTCGAGCCCGGCGAGACGGTGGTCGGAGTCCCTGCCCGAGCGCGCGTCAGAGCCGCAGCCGGTCCGGGCTGACGGTCTGCTTCGACACCCGCGCGCGAGGATCACGCCGCAGGCGACCCCGATGGCGGTTGCCCGTTCGGCCTTTCGGGTTTATTGTTGCTCGTGGCGACGACTGTACAAGTGACTGCGGCGAACAACTGACGGCGAAATGGAGCGCGAATCCTCTGAGGGAATGGTCGACGAGCGCCCCGGGGTCGCCGGTGAGTTGGTGTTGCCGTGGATCGAGCCGCCCGCGGAGCTCGTAGCGACCGCCCAGGATCTCGGTTCGTACCGTCGATTCCTCGTCCTGTACAACCGGGACGAGGCCAAGCGGAAACGGCTTCTGGGTCGCCCGAGGTCGCATCCGTTCCTGATCCGGTTCGTCGGCGGCAGGGAGAGCGTGGCCGCGTTCGAATCCTGGCGCGAGGTGGTCGCCTGGCACGATCGCACGTTGAACTCGCCGGGCTGGCAGGTGCTGAAGACGCTGCCCGAGATGAACTGATCGCGCTGCGGCGCCGAGCGACGCTGCGGTGCGACGCGCGTTAGCCGATCGGAACGATCGACACGTCGTCGTACCAGAGCGTGCCCGTGCCGGTCAGCTTCGCTTCGACGCGGACGTAGGCGGTTTTCGCGGGCGCGACCCCCTGGATGCTGACGCTCGCCCAGGATTGAGACCCGGACAGCTTCGGCGAAAGCTTCGTCGAGCCGAGCCTCGCTCCCGATGCGCTCCAGAAGTTCATTGCCAGGAGGGCGTTCTTGCCCACGCCGGCGAGCTGGAACCACGCCGACGCCTCGTAGGTCGCACCGGGTTGCGCGCTGACCTCCTTGTACCGGCTGATCACACGGGTGGCGCCCGACCCCTTGCCGGTGATCTGCCACGACTGCTGGCCGCTGTGCGAGGCCGCACTCGTGACCACGGCCTTGCCGGCGCCGTTCGCGAAGTAGTAGGTGGTGGGGGAGATCTCGAAGCTCGGATCCGGAGCCAGGTTCGGCGGCGGCGCTGCGACGACGACCGCGGACGCGCCGGAACGGGCCGTCGTCGAGCCGGAGCCGTTGCCCGCGATCACCTCGAAGAGGATCGTGTGGTCGACCTGGGCGGTTCCGAGCGTGAGCTGGTTCGTGGTCGCGCCCGCGATCGGCTGGCAGTTGCTCGATCCGTCCGGATCGCAGCCGTACCACTGGCGGTCGAAGCTCGTCGCGCCCTGCCAGCTGCCGTCGGTGGCGCTGACCTGGTCGCCCTCCTGCCAGGTGCAGCCGGTGCAGAGCTCGGGAGGGGCGGTGTCGACGGGATCGCTCGGCGCGGCCGCGACGAGCGGGGAGGGCGCCGATTCGGCGGTGGTCGAGCCGGCCTCGTTGCTTGCCGTCTCCTCGAAGAGGATCGTGTGGTCGACCTGGGCGGTTCCGAGCGTGAGCTGGTTCGTGGTCGCGCCCGCGATCGGCTGGCAGTTGCTCGATCCGTCCGGATCGCAGCTGTACCACTGGCGGTCGAAGCTCGTCGCGCCCTGCCAGGCGCCGTCGGTGGCGCTGACCTGGTCGCCCTCCTGCCAGGTGCAGCCGGTGCAGAGCTCCGGGGGGGCGGTGTTCACGGGCTCGACCGTCGCCGGTCCCGCCGTCTGATTCTCCCACCAGCGGGGCCTCCCGTTCTGGACCGGATTCCCGTTGCCCGAGTTCTCCTCGCCGCTGATCAGGTCGAGCCGGCCGTCGCCGTCGATGTCGATCGCGTCGGCAGCATGCGTGCCGATGTCGTCGCTCGCGATCGTCGAGCGCGTCCACGAGGCCGGATCCGACGCGGGCCCCTCCAGCCGGTAGACGAAGATGTCGGTCGTGCCCGGGTTGTGGCCGAAGTTGTAGCCCGCCCAGGCCATCTCGCCGACCGCCACCTGCGGCCGCCCGGTCCCGTCGAAGTCGCCGACGGCGATCGTGTGCACCGAGAACAGCGGCCCGGTGTCGAGCCTCACCTCCTGCCAGCTCCCGGTCAGCGGGTCGGCCGGGGCGAGGAACGCCGAGACCTCACCCTCGGGGCTGCCCGAGAACAGCGCTGCGACGATGTCGAGCCGCCCGTCGCCGTTCAGGTCGAGGACGGACAGCTCCTCGTAGTCGTTGAACTTCGAGGCCGCCCACCCTTGCGTATGCGTCGCGGTGTCCTGCCGCAACGTGTACGGGTAGCGCTGCCAGTTGGTCTGGGGCCCGCCCGGGCCGGGGTTGCGGTACCAGGCGCGGCCGGCGACGACGTCGAGGTTGCCGTCCCGGTCGATGTCGGCGACCTTCGCGCCCCAGACGGCGCGGCTGTCGAGGACGTGATCCGGCCACGTGTTCGTCACGTTCGACGGCCGCTCGAGCCAGAAGACGTAGGGGTTCGAGCCGCCGGCGCAGGCGATGTCCTCGAGCCCGTCGGCGTTCAGGTCGCCGAAGGCGAGGTGGTGGCAGTTCTGCTTCGTCGACAGCGAGTGGCGGATCCAGGTCGTCCCGGTGTTCTCGAACCAGGCCATCTGCCGGGGCACCGATGCCCCGGAGATCGTCTGCCCGACGATGACGTCGACTCGCCCGTCGTCGTTCAGATCGCGACCGACGATCAGCGAGGCGACCCCGAACAGCCCGTTCGCGATCAGATGCGGCGTCCAGGTCGGGTTCTCGTACCAGACGAGGTACTTCTCGCCGCCGACGACCAGGTCCGGCTTGCCGTCGCCGTTGACGTCGATCGCCCTGTTCGCCCGCTCGACCTGGTCGTAGGGGGCGGTCGGGATCGCGTGGGGCGTGAAGGTGTAGCTCGGTGTCGAGGCGGCCGACGCGCCGAACGTGCCCGAGACGCCGGTGACGGCTCCGCCGGCGAGCAGCGCGACCGCCGCGACTGAGACCGCAGCGAGACCGATCAGGGCGTGACGAAGCAGATGTGACTCCTCGAGGCCGAAGGAATGACCAAGACCCTAACGCCGGCGACCCGCGGCCAACCCGGACCTACGGACAGTGGCCCTGGTCGCAACGTGGGGTCCGCCGCGCCCCGGACGCCACCCGTTCGGGTGGCGTCCGTCGAGGGCACGTGCGCCGCGTCGCTGCCGCCGCGACCTACGGCGCGAACGTCATCGTCCAGTCTTCGTTCGCCGAGCCGGGCAGGTTGTCGAATTGTCCCGGATAGTTGAAGCCGCTACCGGAGCTGATTGCGGGAGCGTCGATGACGAGGAACGAGGGCAGACCGGTAAGCGGCCCGTGCGCCGAGCTCCACGGGGTCCCCCCGACCTCCTTGATCCCGAGCACGTACGTGTGCCCGGCCTGGAGGAGGAGGTTGGGAACCGCGACGACCGGCGCGTCCTTTTCGATCGCCGCGGAGAAGAGAGACGCGTTAGTGTCGGGGTTGGCCGTGTCCCAGATCGCGATCTGGCCGTTGCCACCCGCCGGCGAGCCGGCCTTGTACACCTTTCCGACCTCGGTCAACGTCTTGTTGGTCGTCACGTGGAAGGAGAAGCCGACAGTCCTGGAGCCCGCCGACTTGTCCCAGCCGCCCAGCGGCGTCGACGCGTATGTCGTCGGCCCCGCCGAGGTGCTCGGCGTGGTGCTCGCGAAGGCCGGCGCCGACAGGGTGCCGTTCTTCCGCGCCCAGACACCGTAGGTGTAGGTGTGGTCGTTCGTGACCGAGGTGTCGGCCACCGAGGCGCCCGCGCACGGGTCGCAGATCAGCGTGCCGGTCGTCGGCCCCGGATTCGAGCCCTCCTCCCGCCTGACCATGATCGAGTCGAACGAGCTCGGGTTCGTCCAGGCGAGGTCGACGCGGGCGTTGCCCGGCGTCGCCGCCAGCCCGGTCACGGGCGAGACCTGGCTCACGAACCTCATGATCCAGTCCTCGTTCGTGATGCCCGGTGAGCCGTTGCGACCATCCGGGTAGGTCAGGGTGGACACGCCGGTCTTGTACGCCGTGTCGTCGATCGTCAGGAACGACGGGACGTTGGTCAGTGTCCGGCCGACACCGGCGCTGAACGGGCTGCCGGCCGCCTCCTTGATGCCGATTACATAGTGGATGCCCGCCTGGAGGAGGAGCGCCGGGCTGACCGCGGCCGTCGGCGCCGACGGGCTGACCGTCACCTGTCGGAGCAGGGTCTGCGTGTTCTGGTCCCAGATCGCGATCGTGTTCGCCGCCGTCGATCCGTCCTGGAAGCTCTTGCCCAGGTGGCTGAGGAACTTGTCGGTCGAGACGTGGAACTCGGCACCGTACACCTTGTTGAAGTTGGACGTCTCGCCGTAGGCCCCGACCGGGGTGACCGGATACGTGACCGGTGCGTCCGGGTCGCCCGTCACGGCCGGCGTGGAGTTCGCGCGGGCCGGCGCCGAGACGCCCGCGCCCTTGAGCACCCAGACCGCGTAGTGGTAGGAGGTGTTGTCGACAAGGCCGAAGTCGTCGACGAAGGTGCCGACGCCGCTGAAGACGACGGTGCCGTCGTTCTGGTCGGTCGGATCGGTCCCGGCCTTGCGGGTGACCTTGATCGAGTCGAACGCACTCACCGGGTTCTGCCAGGTGAGATGGGCCTCGCCGTCTCCGGCCGTCGCCTGCAGGTTCGTCACCGGGTCGACCGGCGCAGGTGCGGGCGTCGCGTTGACGCGTGCGGGCGCCGACAGCACTCCGCTGCGATCGACCCAGACGCCGATGTGGTAGAGGGTGCCGTTCGTCAGGCCGCTGATCGCCAGCGTCGACTCGCCGCCGGTGCAGGTGCAGGCCGGCGTCCCGTCGGACGGGCCGGACGGATCGGCGCCGATCTGCCACGTCACCTTGACCGAGTCGTACGAGCCGGGCGGGTTCGTCCAGGAGAGGTCGATGCGACTGTCGCTCGAGGCTGCCTGGAGGTTCGCCACTCCTGCGTTGGCCGACGTCGCCGGGGTAACGGTGATCCGCGTCGGGGTCGAGAGCACGCCCACCCGGACGACCCAGACCGCGTAGTGGTAGTCCACCCCGTTGGTGAGTCCGATGTCGAGGGCGGCGTTGCCCGCGTCGTTGTAGATCAGCGAGCCGTCACTCGGATCGATCGGATCGGAGCCCGCCTTGCGGACGATCTTGATCGTGTCGTAGGGCTCCGAGGGCACCGTCCAGTTGAGGCTGACCTGGCCGTCGCCCGGCGATCCCTGCAGGTTCGTGATCGGCGGTACGGGCGGAGAGGCGCTCGTCCGCACCGGCGAGGAGTAGAGCGTCGTCGACCGGATCGTCCACACGGCGTAGTGGTAGGTGAGGCCGCTCTGGAGGTTCGTGTCCGCGGCCGAGGTTGCGACGCCGCCGGAGAAGAGCACGGTGCCGTCGTCCGGGTCGGTCGGGGCCGAGCCCTGCTTGCGCACGACCCTGACCGTGTCGAAGCCGCTCGCCGGGTTCGTCCACGAGAGGTCGATCCGCTTGCTGCTCGGCGTCGCCACGAGGTTGGTGACGGGCGGCACCGGTGCGTCGACCGGCGTCGCGGTCACACGTGACGCCGCGGAGTCGGGGGAGCCGGACCGAACGACCCAGGCGGCGTAGTGGTAGTCGACGCCGTTGGTCAGCGGGCCGCTGTCGGTGAACATCTCCGAAAGCCCGTTGAAGATCTGCGTACCGTCGGTGGGACTGGACGGATCGGAGCCGGCCTTGCGCAGGATCCTGATCGAGTTGAACGAGGTCGACGGGTTCTGCCAGGTGAGGTCGACCGTCTTGTCTCCGGCCAGCCCCTGGAGATTCGTGACCGGCGGGATCGCCGGGGTCGCGCTCGCGATCGCGACCGGCGAGAAGTCGCCGCTGCGATCGACCCAGACACCGTAGAAGTACGTATGCCCGTTCGTCCGACCGATGTCCGCCTTCTGCTGGTCGGTACCGGAGTAGATCTCGGTGCCGTCACTCGGGTTGGCGGGAGCCGAACCTTCCTTGCGCACGACGTGGATCGCCGTGACGCCGTCGCCCGGGTTCGTCCAGGACAGGTCGACCCGCTCGTCCTTGGCCGCCGCCTGGAGGTTCGTGACGGCCGTGCCGGTCGTACCCGGCGTCGCGTTCATCCGCGCAGCGGACGATGCGACGTTGTTGTGGATCGCCCAGACGCCGTAGTGGTAGGTGTGGGTATTCGTCAGCCCGACATCCTGGTACGAGTTCCCGTCGGGGACGATCAACGTGGCCGTGCCGTCGTTCGGACCGCTCGGATCCAACCCGTCCTTGCGCCGGATCTTGATCGTGTCGTACGGACCGCTCGGGTCGCTCCACGAGAGCGTGACCTTTCCGCTCGCCGGCGACGCGTTGAAGCTCTGCACCGGCGGCACCGGCGGGACGACGTTCACCCGCGTGGCCGCCGAGAACAGTCCGCTCCGCTCCACCCAGACGGCGTAGTGGTACGAGATGCCGGTCTGGCGGCCGCTGTCGCCCACCGACGTGTCCGTGGGCGTGCACCCGCAGATGGACGTGCCGTCGGTCGGGCCGGCGGGATCCGCTCCGGCCGCGCGCCTGACGACGATCGAGGTGAAGGGCGGACCGGACGTCGGATTCGTCCAGGTGAGGTTGACGTCTCCGTTGTCGAACCCGGTGCCGACGAGGTTCGTGACCGCTGCCACCGGGGCATCGACAGGCGTCGCGGTTACGTGAGCCGCCGCCGAGTACGATTCTGCCTGGCCGGCCGTCCCGTGCCGGGCGAAGACCGAGTAGTAGACCGCCTGGTTGTTGGCGAGCCCGGTGTCGGTGGTGCCCGTCCCGGTTGCGTCGAAGACGGCGGTGCCGTCGGTCGGACCGGGCGGGTACGCGGTCGTGCTCCGACGCACGATCACCGAGTCGTACGGCGCCGGCGGCTGCCAGGAGAGCGCGATCTGCGTGTCGCCCGCGGTCGCCTGCAGGTTCGTCACCGGCGGCACGGCGGGGATCGCGTCGATGAACACGGGCGACGAGAGATCGCTGCCGCGGACGACCCAGACGCCGTAGAAGTAGTCGCTGCCGTTCGTCAGGTTGCTCTGGTGGAGCGCCTGGTCGGTGCCCTCGTAGATGAGGCCGTCGTTCGGGCCGCTCGGATTGGAGCCGACCTTGCGGGCGATCTGGATCTTGTCGAACTGACCGGTCGGGTTCGCCCAGGTCAGGTCGATCGCGCGATCGCCCGTCGTCGCCTGAAGGTTGGACACGCTCGGGACGGCACCGAGGACCGGAGTCGCCGTTGCCCGCTTCACCGACGAGATCGAGGTGTCTCTCTTGACCCACGCGGCGTAGTGGTACTCGGTGTTGTTGACGACCGCGGTGTCGGAAACCGAGGTGCCGGTGCCGTTGTAGACGACGGTTCCGTCGGTCTCGTCCACCGGATCGGCGCCGATCTGCCGCAAAATCTTGACCGTGTCGAAGCTTCCGGCCGGGTTGACCCAGGAGAGATCGACGCGCGTGTCGCCCGGCACGGCCTGGAAGTTCGTCACCGGGTTGACGGTGCCGCCCGAGGTCGAGCCTCCCGGCGTCAGCGTCATCGTCCAGTCCTCGTTCGAGAAGCCGGGCTGGTTGTCGCGCCCGTTCGGGTACCCGAACGAGGAGGACTTGAGGAAGGCGCTGTCGTCGATGACCAGGAACGAGGGGAGGCCGGTCAGCGCGTGCGCGCCGCTCCACGGGGTTCCGGATGCCTCCTTGATGCCGAGCACGTAGTGCTTGTTCGCCTGGAGCAGGATCAGCGGGACGTCGACCGTCGGTGACGACGGGGTGACGGTCGCGATGAAGAGCGGGGTCGACGGGTTCAGCTCGTCCCAGAGGCCGAGCGAGTTCGAGGCGGTCGAGCCGGCCTGGAACACCTTTCCGACCCGGCTCAGGACCGTGTCGACCGTGACGTGGAAGACGGCGCCGACGGTCCAACCGGCCGCAGTCTTTCCGTACCCACCGCTCGGGGTGGACGTGTACGTGACCGCCGCCGTCGGGGTCGCGTTCACGCGGGTCGCGACCGAGAAGATGCCGCCGCGGTCGACCCAGACGCCGTAGTGGTAGCTGTTTCCGTTCGTCACGTCGGCGTCGGACGTGGTCGTACCTGTGCACGCGCAGACGAGCGTGCCGTCGGACGGATCGGCCGGATCGGTGTCCTGCTTGCGCACGACGCGAATCACGTCGAACGACTCCGTCGGGTTGGTCCAGCTCAGGTCGACCCGACCGTCTGCCACTCCCGCCGTGAGGTTCGTGACCGGCGGAACCGGCGGCACCGCCGGGGTGGAGTTCACCCGCGCCGCGGCCGAGAACGAGGTGCCGTGCTTGACGTAGGCGGCGTAGTGGTAGTTGGTCCCGTTCGTCACCGTGGTGTCGACGAACGAGACGTCCGTCGTTCCGGTGAAGACGAGCAGGCCGTCGGTCGGGCCGGTCGAATCCGTGCCCTCCGTCCGGCGGATGTCGACCGTGTCGTACTGCGTGCTCGGGTTCGCCCAGGAGAGCGAGACCCTGTTGTCGCCCGCGACCGCATGGAAGTTCGTAACCGGCGGGACGGCCGGCGTCGCGGTGGCGAACTGGGCGCTCGACAGGGTGCCGCCGGCATCAGACCAGGCGCCGTACCGGTACGTGACCCCGTTCGTGACCGTGGTGTCGGAGAACGACGCTCCCGTTCCCGTGTAGACCCGGACGCCGTCGTCGGGGCTCGTGGGATCGGACGTTCCCTGCTTGCGCACGATCTGGATCGAGTCGAACGTGGCCGGCTTCGTCCACGAGAGGTCGACGGAGCCGTCCTTCGCATTGGCGGTGAAGTTCGTCACCGGGTTCGGAGCGGCGCCGGGCCCGGTCAGCGTGACGTCGTCGTAGTAGAGCGTCCCGGTGCCCTTCTCCAGCTCCATCGCGATCGCGACGAACGCCGTCTTGTCCGGCGAGACCCCCGTAGTGGACAGCATCGTCCAGTCGTGGACGCCCGAGAGCACACCCGCCGGAGTGTGTCCGCTGATCAGCTTGCCGGTCTTGTCGTAGAACCAGATCTCGAAGTTGATCACCGACGCCGACGCCATCGCCGTCGTCTTCACCCAGCCGGTCGCGCTGTAGGTCGCCCCCGGCTGGGCGGTGATGTTCTGGTACTTGCTGTAGATCTTCTTGATCCCCGTCCCGTTGCCCTTCAGGTACCAGGATTGGAGCCCGGTGTGGGCGACGGTGGAGACGATCTTGATCGTGCCGTTGCCGCCCGTCTTGTAGTAGACGGTCGGCTTTGCCGACTCGAAGCTCGGGTCCGGGGCGCGGTTGATCTGGCCGTCGATCACCGGCGACGGATCGGAGCTTTCCGTGTTCGGGCCGACGCTGTTGGTCGCGGTGACGTCGAAGCGAACCGTGCGGCCGACGTCTGCCGAGGTCAGCACCAGCGAGCTGGTCGTCGCTCCGCCAATCGCGTGGCAGTCGCTCGTCCCGTTGGCGGCGCAGCTGAACCACTGGCGGGTGAAGCTGGTCGCGTTCTGCCAGGTGCCGTCGATTCCGCTGATCGTCCTGTCGGCACGGAACGTGCCCGAGATCGTCGGCCTGGCGGTGTTCGTCGGCGGGCTGGTGAACGCGGCCTGGATGACGGCCGAAGGATCGGACTGGGCGACCGTCGGGCCGACGTCGTTGCTCGCCGTTACCTGGAAGTAGACGGTGCGACCCTCCTGGGTCCCGTCGAGTGCGAGGTTGTTCGTCGTCGCGCCCGGAATCGTGTGGCAGTCGCTCGTCCCGTCGGCGGCGCAGCTGAACCACTGGCGGGCGAAGCTCGATGCGCCTTGCCAGGTGCCGTCGGTGGAGCTGACCTGCTCCCCGGCGCGGTAGATCCCCGAGAGGATCGGCTTGCTGCTGGAGATCGGCGGGCCCGGTACCGTCCGGTTCTCCCACCAGCGCGGCCGGCCGTTCTGGACCGGGTTGTTCGGCCCGGAGTTCTCCTCGCCGCTGATCAGGTCGGTCCGGCCGTCGCCGTTGATGTCGATCACGGCGGCGGCGTGCGTGCCGATGTCGTCGCTCGCGATCGTGTACGGCTTCCACGCGGCCGGGTCGGAGGCAGCACCCTCGAGCCGGTAGATCACCATCGTCGTCGGTCCGGGGTTGTGGCCGAAGCCGTACCCGCCCCACGCCATCTCACCGATGACGATCTGCGGGCGGCCCGACTGGTCGTAGTTGGCCGAGACCATCGTGTGTACCGAGAACAGGGGCCCGGCATTGAGCGGCACTTCGGTCCACGTGCCGGTCAGCGGGTTTGCCGGCGCCAGAAACACGGACGCGCGCCCTTCCGGGCTGCCCGAGAACAGCGCCGAGACGATGTCGAGTCGCCCGTCGCCGTTGACGTCGAGGACGGAGTTCTCCTCGATGTCGTTGAAGTAGGCGGGATTCCAGCCGGAGCGCGGCGCCGTGTCCTCGGCGAGGGTGTACGGGACGCGCGTCCAGGTCTTCTTCGCCGTGCTCGTGCTGGCCGAGGTCAGTCCCTGGTTGCGGTACCAGGCGCGGCCGGTGACGAAGTCCAGGTTGCCGTCGCCGTCCATGTCGGCGACCCTCATGCCCCACGCCGACCGGGCGTCGACGTCCCAGGGCCCGGCCCACTTGTTGGCCGTGAGCACGTTCGCCGGGCGCTCCATCCAGAAGATGCGCGCATCCGACCCGCCGGCGCAGGCCATGTCCACGAGGCCGTCCTTGTTCAGGTCGCCGAAAGAGAGGTGGTGGCAGTTGTGGTCGCTGGACAGCGTGTGCTGCGTCCAGCCGCTCGCCTTGTTCTCGTACCAGTACATGCCGCGGGTACCCGAAACCGTCTTTCCGACGATGATGTCGAGGCGCCCGTCGCCGTCGAGGTCGCGGAGCGCGACGAGCGAGGCGATGCCGAAGATGCCGCTCGAAATCTTGTGCGCAGGCCAGACCGGGTTGGCCGCCGGGTTGCCCGGGTTCTCATACCAGACAAGCCACTTCTCGCCCGCGATGACGAGATCCGGCTTTCCGTCGCCGTTCAGGTCGCCCGCGTTGTTCGCGCGCTCTACCTGGTCATAGGGCGCCGTGGTGATGTCGTGGGCGACGAAGTCGTACGTCGGCGATGAGACGGCGGCGGTCAGGCTCGTCGAACCGGACTGGCTGAAGGCCGCCGCGCCGCCGATGGACACGATGGCCGCGACAGCAACTGCAACTGCCGCGACTGCAATAGGGCGTACCTTCGACATCGAGCAACACCTCCGCACAGAGAGACTCCGAACGGTTCAGACCGTAGAACGCGGCTTCTCCCGGCGGACTAGACCGACGGACAGGACCTCGCTGACGAATCGGCACTTCGCCCCTGCGCCCGCCAGATGCCTGCGTGCGGCTAGGGTGCGCCGGGCCAGCCGGTCTGGCTGACCGCGACGTCGGTGTGCAGGGTGGTGATGGTGTCGGTGGTGCCGGTCGAGTCGTAGTGGTCGATGCCGGCGCGCAGGTAGCGCTGGTTGCCGCTGGTCGCGTTCGTCAGGGAGAGGCTGATCTCCGTGACTCCGTCGACCAGGACGATCACGGAGTTTCCCGCTTCGGCGGAGACCTCGGCCCGGACGGTCGAGCTGCCGTCGTTGGGGACGACGACTCCGGTCGAGGTGTTGAGCGTGTTCGAGCGCAGACCGCCGGCGGGGCTGTACAGGCGCAGCCTCCGGTTCGGGTCGAGGTAGAGCTCGTAGACGACCTGGTCGGCGGCGTCGCGGACCTGGAAGACGGTGAGGTTCTTCGTCGGCCGCTGGCCCTGGGCGAGCCCGATCATATCGCGGGTGAAGGTCCGGCCGGCCAGCCCGCCCGGCCCGCCGAAGTCGAGTAGGGCATAGGCGGTGTCTCGGTCGTCGGCGCCGCCGTCGATCCGCGCCCAGAAGCCGTTCGGCCGGGTGAGCACGGCACAGCTGGTGCAACCGGGGCCGGTGACGACGGCGGTGAAGCCCGCCGGGACCGCAGCCGCGACGACGTCGGTCGCGTCCGAGGTCGCGGTCGCCGACCCGCTCGAGTTGGTCGCCGTCACCGCGACGAGCAGAGTCGAGCCGACGTCGCCGGCGATCACCCGGTAGTCGGTGCCGGTCGCGCCGCCGATCGCGTCGCACCCTGCGCCCTCGCTGTCGCAGCGAATCCACTGGTAGTCGAGCGAGTCGGGCGCCCCCGACCAGCCGCCCGTCGAGGCGGTCAAGGTTTGCCCATCCTGGGCCGCGCCCGAGATCGCGGGTGGGTCCGTGCTCGTGGGCGCGCCGGGGACGTCGGGCCAGTCGATCTGGGTGACCGCGACGTCGGTGTGCAGGGTGGTGATGGTGTCGGTGGTGCCGGTCGAGTCGTAGTGGTCGATGCCGGCGCGCAGGTAGCGCTGGTTGCCGCTGGTCGCGTTCTTCAGGTTGAGGCTGATCCGAGTGACTCCGTCGACACGCACGGTGACCGACTTGCCCGCCTCGGCCGAGACCTCGACCCGGACGGTCGAGCTGCCGTCGTTGGGGACGACGACTCCGGTCGAGCTGTTGAGCGTGTTCGAGCGCAGACCGCCGGCGGGGCTGTACAGGCGCAGCCTCCGGTTCGGGTCGAGGTAGAGCTCGTAGACGACCTGGTCGGCGGCGTCGCGGACCTGGAAGACGGTGAGGTTCTTCGTCGGCCGCTGGCCCTGGGCGAGCCCGATCATATCGCGGGTGAAGGTCCGGCCGGCCAGCCCGCCCGGCCCGCCGAAGTCGAGTAGGGCATAGGCGGTGTCCCGGTCGTCGGCGCCGCCGTCGATCCGCGCCCAGAAGCCGTTCGGCCGGGTGAGCACGGCACAGGTGGTGCACCCGGGGCTCGTGACGACGGCGGTGAAGCCCGCCGGGATCGCAGCTGCGACGACGCCGGTTGCGTCCGAGGTCGCGGTCGCCGACCCGCTCGAGTTGGTCGCGGTCACGGCGGCGCGAAGGGTGGAGCCGACGTCGCCGGCGACCGCCTGGTAGCCGGCGCCGGTCGCGCCGCCGATCGCGACGCACCCTGCTCCGGCGGCGTTGCAGCGCGACCACTGGTAGGAAAACGAGGCCGGAGCCCCCGACCATGCGCCGGTCGAGACGGCCAGGGACTGGCCCTCCTGCGCCGCTCCCGCGACCGCGGGTGCGCCCGTGTTGACCGGCGCCCCGTAGAAGGCGCCCGCGACCCACGTTGCCTGCGCGAGCAGCGCCTGACCGGTGATCGACGGATGGAAATAGTCGTAGCTCAGATCGGTGCGGGCGAACGACAGGTTGTAGACCGCACCGCCGTCGTAGGTGCATCCCGAGAAGGCGGCGCACGCCTCGGCTTCGGCCGCGTTGAGGTCGATGATCCGCTGGCGGACCGCGTCGCGGTCGGCCTGCGTCGCGCCCACGCCGAGCAGGTCGGGGCAGCGGTTGTTGTAGGTGGTCCAGGCGCTCAGCGCGGACGGATCGCTCTGGAAGGATTGCCACACCCCGTACCAGTTCGGAATCGAGGTGACGAGAATCGCCGCGTTCGGCAGGTTCGTGGTCAGCCGGGTGAGCGTCGAGGTGAGCTGGCTCTTGAAGGTGACCGTGCTCGTCATCTGCGCGACCGTGGTCGTGCAGATGTCGTTCGTCCCCGACATGATCGTCACGTAGCCCGCGCCCAGCGCAACTGCCGAATCGGCCTGGGTCAGCGTTCCCGCCATCTTCGAGCCGTTCGTGGCGTAGTTCGCGGCGTTGCCGGAGATGGCGGGATTCAGCGCCAGCAGGCGCGAGTAGTGGGAGTTGACCGCGGACGCCGTCCCGGTCGCCCACGACGCGCTGAAGTTGTCGCCGGATCCCGGCGCGCCGGAGGATGCGTAGCCGCGCGTGATCGAATCGCCGAGCGCGGCCATCTTCGACGGCAGAGCTGCGCCGGCGACCGGCGCTCCGAGCAGTGCGGCGGCTCCGCAGGCGGCGGCGACGGCCGGCAGCCGGCGGAACCGCACCGACGACCGCAGTCGACGAGGGGCAGGGGCAGCCATGAGACGCATTATCGTACAACGGTCCTCGAGCACCCGATATCCCTAGGTCGAGGTACGGCCCGGTTGTTGGTCGCCGGAATGCCCCGAGGGCCTGAGGGGCTCCGCCGGTCCTACAACACCGTGAACTCCGTCGTCGAGACGACGCTCCCGCTCGGCGCCGTGATGCTGACGACGCCGGTCGGCGCCCCGGGTGGGACGAGAGCCTTGATCGAGGTCGCACTGACGATGTCGAACTCCGCCTCGACCCCGCCGAACTTGACGGACGACGTGCCCAGCAAGCCGCTGCCTGAGATCGTCACCTGCGTGCCGGGGACGCCCGAGGTGGGGTTGAAGCTCGTGAGCTTCGCCGTCGGCGATGCCTTCACGGTGAAGTTGCTGCTCGAGGTCGCCGTCCCGCCCGGCGTGGTCACCGAGATCGGGCCGGTCGTCGCACCACTCGGGACGATCGCCTTGATCGCGCCGCTCGTGTTGGACGTGATCGCCGCCGCGACGCCGTTGAACGTCACCGCGCTCGCCGCGAGCAGGCCGCTGCCGGAGATCTTCACGATCTTGCCCACGTAGCCGGAGCCGGGGAAGCCGTTGATCTTCGGCGCCGGAGACGGCTGAACCGTGAAGCTGCTCGAGGTGGCCGTTCCTCCGGAGGTCGTGACGGTGATCGGACCGGTGGTCGCCGACGGCGGCACGATCGCCTGGATCTGGTTGGCCACGTCCTTCGTGATCGTCGCCTCCGCGCCGTTGAACTCGACGGTGGCGCCGAGCAGGGCGCTGCCGGAGATCTTGACGATCGTGCCGGGGACGCCCGAGGTGGGTCTCAACGAGGTCACCTTCGGTTTCGCCGCGGACTTGACGACGAACGCGGCGGTCGAGGTATCGGTCCCGTCCTGGGTCGTGATCGAGATCGGCCCGCTCGTTGCTCCGTTTGGAACGATCGCCTTGACCGTGGTCGCGATGTTGTACGTGATCGTCGCCTCGACGCCGTTGAACTGCACGGACGAAGCCTTGTAGAGGCGCGATCCCGTGATCTTGACCGTGGTGCCTGGCACTCCGGTGCCTCCGCTGAAGCTCGCGATCGACGGGGCGAAGGCGGCCGCGGTGACGACGTCGGTCGGATCGGAGGTCGCCGGGGTCGACCCGCCGGAGGTGCTGGCGGTCACCTCGACCCGGATCGTGTGGTCGATGTCGATGGCGCCGAGCTGGTAGGCGGAGGCGGTCGTGCCGCCAATCGGCGTGCAGCTCCCGCCGGCGCCGTCGCAGCGGAGCCAGCGGTACGCGAATCCGGTCGGAGACCCGGTCCAGTCGCCGGTCGTCGCGGTCAGCGTCTGGCCCTCGTGCGCGCCGCCCGAGATCGCCGGCAGAGCGATGTTGATCGGCGGATCCTCCACGACCGCGGTCGGGTTCGAGTCGGCGGTTGCCGAGCCGGTTGCGTTCGTCCCGGTGACCTCGACGCGGATGGTGTGGTCGACGTCGGCGGCTGCGAGTTGGTAGCTGGTCGTGGTCTGTCCGTTGATCAGTGTGCAGTTGTCGCCGCCGGTGTCGCAGCGCAGCCATTGCTGGGTGTAGGTGGGGTTGCCGGTCCAGGTGCCGGGGGCGGCGGTCAGGGTCTGTCCTTCCTGGGCCGGTCCGCTGATCGTCGGCAGTGCGGTGTTGGTCGGTGGTGACTGGGCGACGATCGCGGTCGGGTCGGAGGTGGCGGTTGCGGGGCCGCCGCTGTTGGTGGCGGTGACGGCGACGCGGATGGTCGAGCCGACGTCGGGGCCGGTCAGGTCGTAGGAGGTGCTGCCGGTGCCGACCGGCGTGCAGTTTCCGCCGCCTGTGTCGCAGCGCTGCCATTGGTAGGTGTAGGTGGGGTTGTGGCCGGTCCAGGTGCCGGTGGTGGCGTTCAGGGTGTGGTTTTCTTCGGCGGTGCCGGTGATCGTCGGTGGGGTGTCGTTGGTCGGTGGGAGGGCGATGACGACGGCGGTGGCGGCGGAGTCGGCGGTGGCGGCGCCGCCGTTGTTGGTGGCGGTGACCTCGACGCGGATGGTGGAGTCGATGTCGGTGCTGGTCAGCTGGTAGCCGGTGGTCGTCTCGCCGCCGATCGGGCTGCAGCCGGTGCCGGCGCTGTTGCAGCGCAGCCATTGGTAGGTGTAGGTGGGGGTGTCGGTCCAGCTGCCGGGGTCGGCGGTCAGCGTGTTCCCTTCCTGGGCTGTTCCGGACACGCCCGGCGGGGTGGTGTTCTGCGGCGCTGCTTCCGTGACCGGCCCGGTCGCGTCCGAGGTCGCGCTCGCGGAGCCGCCGCTGTTGGTCGCGGTCACCTCGACCCGGATCGTCGAGCCGACGTCGGGCCCGGTCAGGTCGTAGGAGGTGCTGCCGGCACCGACCGGTGTGCAGTTGCCGCCGGCGCCGTCGCAGCGCAACCACTGGTAGGCGTAGGTCGGGTTCCCCGACCACGTCCCCGGATCGGCGGTCAGCGTCTGCCCCTCCTGCGGCGTCCCGGCGATCGCCGGCAGGGCGCTGTTCACGGGTGGCAGCGCGATCACCACGCCGGTCGGGTTCGAGGTCGCGCTCGCCGAGCCGCCGGCGTTGGTCGCGGTCACCTCGACCTGGATCGTGGAGCCGACGTCGTTGCCGGTCAGGTCGTACGAGGGGCTGTTCGCGCCCACCGGCGTGCAGCTTCCGCCGTTGCAGCGCTGCCACTGGAAGGCGTAGGTGGGGGTGTCGGTCCAGCTGCCGGGGTCGGCGGTCAGCGTCTGCCCTTCCTGCGCCGTCCCCGAGATCGAGGGCGGGCCGCTGTTCACCGGCGCCGCCTCGGTCACGACCGCGGTCGGGTTCGAGTCGGCGGTTGCCGAGCCGGTTGCGTTCGTCCCGGTGACCTCGACGCGGATGGTGTGGTCGACGTCGGCGGCTGCGAGTTGGTAGCTGGTCGTGGTCTGTCCGTTGATCAGTGTGCAGTTGTCGCCGCCGGTGTCGCAGCGCAGCCATTGCTGGGTGTAGGTGGGGTTGCCGGTCCAGGTGCCGGGGGCGGCGGTCAGGGTCTGTCCTTCCTGGGCCGGTCCGCTGATCGTCGGCAGTGCGGTGTTGGTGGGTGGTGACTGTGCGACGATCGCGGTCGGGTCGGAGGTGGCGGTTGCGGGGCCGCCGCTGTTGGTGGCGGTGACGGCGACGCGGATGGTCGAGCCGACGTCGGGGCCGGTCAGGTCGTAGGAGGTGCTGCCGGTGCCGACCGGCGTGCAGTTTCCGCCGCCTGTGTCGCAGCGCTGCCATTGGTAGGTGTAGGTGGGGTTGTGGCCGGTCCAGGTGCCGGTGGTGGCGTTCAGGGTGTGGTTTTCCTCGGCGGTGCCGGTGATTGTCGGTGGGGTGTCGTTGGTCGGTGGGAGGGCGGTGACGACGGCGGTGGCGGCGGAGTCGGCGGTGGCGGTGCCGCCGTTGTTGGTGGCGGTGACCTCGACGCGGATGGTGGAGTCGATGTCGGTGCTGGTCAGCTGGTAGCCGGTGGTCGTCTCGCCGCCGATCGGGCTGCAGCCGGTGCCGGCGCTGTTGCAGCGCAGCCATTGGTAGGTGTAGGTGGGGGTGTCGGTCCAGCTGCCGGGGTCGGCGGTCAGCGTGTTCCCTTCCTGGGCTGTTCCGGACACGCCCGGCGGGGTGGTGTTCTGCGGCGCTGCTTCCGTGACGAGCGCGGTCGCGTCCGAGGTTGCGCTCGCGGAGCCGCCGCTGTTGGTCGCGGTCACCTCGACCCGGATCGTCGAGCCGACGTCGGGCCCGGTCAGGTCGTAGGAGGTGCTGCCGGCACCGACCGGTGTGCAGTTGCCGCCGGCGCCGTCGCAGCGCAACCACTGGTAGGCGTAGGTCGGGTTCCCCGACCACGTCCCCGGATCGGCGGTCAGCGTCTGCCCCTCCTGGGCCGACCCGGAGACGGTCGGCGCGTCGCCGCTCACCGGCGGCAGCGCCGTGACGATCGCCGTCGGATTCGAGTCCGCGCTCCCCGAGCCGCCGTCGTTCGTCGCGGTCACCCGCGCGCGGATGGTCGAGTCGACGTCGTCGGAGACGAGCTCGTAGCTCGAGTCGGTCGCGCCGGCGATGTTCAGGCAGCCTCCGCCCGACTGGTTGCAACGTCGCCACTGGTACGAGAACGAGGATGGGCTGTTGGTCCAGCCTCCGGTGGTGCTCGTCAGCGTCTCCCCTTCCTGCGCCGTTCCCGAGACGACGGGCGCGGCCGTGTTCGCCGGCAGCGCCTCCGTGACCACCGCGGTTGCCTCCGAGGTCGCGGACGTCGCTCCACCGCCGTTGATCCCCGTCACCTCCACCCGCATCCGCGACCCGATGTCGCCGGCGCTCAGGTTGTACGTCGAGGCGTCCGCGCCGACCGGCGAGCAGTTGTCTCCGTTGCCGTCACAGCGCAGCCACTGATAGCTGAAGGTCGGCGTGTCCGTCCAGCTGCCCGGGTTCGCGGTCAGCGTCAGGCCTGCCTGCGTAAGGCCCGAGATCGTCGGCGGGCTCGTGTTCGCCGGCGGTGCCTCCGCGACGACGCCCGTCGGGTCCGAGGTAGCGCTCGACGCACCGCCCGCGTTCGAGGCCGTCACCACCACTCTGATCGTCGAGTTCACCTCTCCGCTCGTGAGCTGGTAGCTCGAAGCGGTCGCGCCGACGATGTTCGTGCAGCCTCCGCCGTCGGAGGCGCAGCGTCGCCACTGGTAGCCGAACGAGGTCGGGCTTCCGGTCCAGTTGCCCGTCGTCGCGTCCAGGGTCCGACCTTCCTGCACGACACCGGAGACGGCCGGCAGATCGGTGTTGGTCGGCGGCGGCGGCGTCACCACCTGCGTGGTGGCGGACGCGGCGGTCGTCGAGCCGTTCGCGTTCGTGGCGGTGACGTCGATGCGGATGCGCGAGCCGACATCGCCGCCTGCGACCAGGTACGTGGTCCCCGTCGCGCCGCCGATGTCGGCGCAGTTGGCACCGTTCACGTCGCACCGCCGCCACTGGTATGCGTAGGAGCTCGGGTTGCCGCTCCAGGTGCCGGTGGTCGCGCCGAGGGTCTGGCCCTCCTGGGCGAGCCCCGAGACGACCGGCAGCGACGTGTTCGTCGGTAGGGCGTAGGGGCCGGCACCCCAGGTGGTCGCGGCCAGCAGCGCCTGTCCGGTGATCGAGGGATGGAAGTAGTCGTAGGTGAGGTCGGTGCTGGTGAAGGAGAGGCTGTAGACCGCCCCGTTGTCGTACCGGCACGCCGCGTACCCGGCGCACACCTGCGCGGTGCCTGCGTTCAGGTCGATGATCCGCTGCGAGACTGCCTGCCTGTCGGCCGTGGTCGCGCCCGAGCCGAGCAGGTCGGGACAGCGGGTGGGGTACGTGCTCCAGGCGCTGAGCGCGGACGGGTTGCTCTGGAAGGTCTGCCAGAGCCCGTACCAGTTCGGGATCGAGGTGACCAGGATCTTCGCGTTCGGCAGGCTCTGCGTCAACGTGGTCAGCGTGGCCGTCAGCTGGCTCTTGAAGTTGTTGACGCTCGTCATCTGCCCGACCGTCTGCGTGCAGACGTCGTTCGTCCCGGCCATGATTGTCACGTAGTCCGGCCCGAACGAGACCGCGGACTGCGCCTGCGTCTGCATCGAGCTCATCTTCACGCCGTCCTGCGCGTAGCTGGCGGCGTGGCCGGAGATCGGCGGGTTCAGCGCCAGCAACCGCGAGTAGTGCGAGCTCACGCTTCCGTTGGTGCCGGTCGACCACGATGCGGTCGGGTTGTCGCCCGAGCCGGCGGCCCCGGAGGATCCATACCCGAGGGTGATCGAGTCTCCGAGTGCGGCCATCCAGTTCGGCAGCGCCGCTGCCGCGGTCGGCGCGCCGAGCAGGCCCACGCCGACCCCGAGCACGACGAGCACGAGGAGCGGCCGGCGCAGGCGAAGCCGAGCCGGACGGTCTGATTGCCGACGCCCGCTCGAACGGGCCCGGCCGCCGACCCCCCGGCCGCCGACGACACGCGGCGGCGCATCGACCCGGTTCCGGCGTGGATACATGGCTCCATGCGGATGATCGCCGTCGGCTTCGCCGTACCTCCGGGCCATACGTCGGGACCACCCCCGGCACTTGGTCGTGCGCAGGCCCGACTCCGAAAGCGACCTCGACCTCTGCCTGAGCTCGAGCGGCGAGCCGCCGGCGTCGCTTTGGCTGGCCCGTAGCGCGCTCACCGGCTGCCGCCAGGCTACACCAGGTCGAGGATCGGCACCTCGAGCAACTCTCCGGCCGCGAGCAGGATGCCGAAGACGATCAGGAGCCGGGTGGCGCGGACGAGGGCGTGGAGCCCGAACCACTTAGTGATCGGGCGAAGCAGCGGCCGCTCGAGGAAGTCGAGCGCCACCACCTGCTTTCCCCGCTTGAACGGGATCCTCACGAAGTGCCGCTCGCCGTCGAGGCCGGTGATCCGGAAGCCGGCGCGCCGGACCTTCCAGGCGACGACGGGCAGGAGCAGGGGGTGGTTGATCGGCTGGCCGATCTCCGTGAACCTGTTGCCCTTGAGGCGCTTCAGCAGTCGCATGACCCCGACCAGGTTGAGGTAGTTCGGGAGCAGGATCAGCAGCACGCCCCCTCGCTTGGTCACGCGGGCGAGCTCCGACATCGCCAGCTTCGGCTCGACCACGTGCTCGAGAGTCGAGGAGCAGATCGTCAGGTCGAACGTCTCGTCGTCGAACGGAATCGCGTGGATGTCGGCGACGACCGCGTCGGCGTTGGGGAGGTCCTTCAGAATCACGTCCTTTGCGTACTCGATCGCGACCGCCGAGAAGTCGGCGGCGACGACGTCGGCTCCACGCTCGGCGAGGTATCGAGAAAACGTGCCGACTCCCGATCCCATGTCCAGGACGCGCTTGCCGGCGATCTCCGGCAGGTAAGGGATCGCCTGGTGGTGCCAGCGGGCGAGCACCTGCTCTTCCCCGCGGCCGAGCTTGTTCCGGTACCAGTCTTCGTACTCGGTGGTCGGGCCGATCAGAGGGCCGACCGTGGTGTGCGCGGCTGCCATACCTGCCTCCTCTTCAACTGACGTGGTGCTCTCCTCTGCTTCGAGTGTCCTCTAGTTGTGCACGCTGCGACTTTGCCGAAGGATGGGTTTTCATCAGCCGATGGGGTGGTTGCGGCAAGCGGGCGGAAGCCGGGCAGTTGAGCGAGCGCGCCCGTTGGCTAGGATCCGTCCCCCGATGACCCAGCCAGCTTGAAACCGATGCGCGCCGCGCTGATCGGGTGCGGTCAGATCGCCGGCTATCACCTCAGCGCGCTCCAGCGCGCCGGCGTGGAGGTTGTTGCCGTCGCCGACCGGGACGAGCAGAAGGCGGCCGAGCTCGCCGCCCGGGCGGGAGGTGCGCGGGTGTTCTCCGAGGCCGAGGCGCTCCTCGCCGAGGCCCGGCCGGACGTCGTTCACATCCTCACCCCCCCCTCGAGCCACGCCTCCCTTGCCGTCAAGGCGGCCGAGGCCGGCGCGCACGTCCTCGTCGAGAAGCCCGTGGCCCTCAGCACGGAGGAGGCCGACGCGATGATCGCCGCCGCCCGCCGGCACGGCGTGCGGTTGGTGCCCAACCACAACTACCTGTTCAAGCCCTCGGTACGCCGCGCCCGCGGGCTCGTCGACTCCGGAGAGATCGGTGACGTGGTGCACGTGGAGACGTACTACGGGCTGAGCGACGAGGCGGAGGCCTTCGGGTCGCGAGCGGCGCACTGGTCGCAGCGACTGCCGGGCGGCGTGTTCACGAACTTCCTCCCGCACGTTGTGTACCTCCAGGACGCGTTCCTCGGCGGCATCGAGTCGGTCGGGGGCGTGGCAACTGCGACCGGGGGGCGGTCGGAGCCTCCGAGCGAGCTCACCGTCCTCGTCGAAGGCGCAACCGCGACGGGCGTCATGACGATCTCGATCCGGGCGCAGCCGTACGCGAAGTACGTCCGGATCTTCGGAACCAAGGGACTCGTTCACGCCGACCTCGTCGGCGAGGTCACGACCGTGCACCGCCAGAGGCGGCTCCCGCGGCTCCTGAACAAGGCGCTCTTCAACCTCGAGGTCGTGCCGCAGCTGATGGCCGGGACGGTGGTGAACAGCGCAAAGGTGGCAACGGGAGCGATGCGCAACATGCCCGACCTGCACGACTTCGTCGCCGAGCTCTACTCCGCGCTGGGCGAAGGCCGCGAGCCGCCCACCTCGGAGGAAGACGGCAGAACGGTGGTGGCCGTCGTGGAGCAGGTGTGGGAGCAGCTGGTGAAGCACGAACAACGGCGTCCCAAGCGTCCGGCGCCTCCTCCGTCCCGCGAGCCCCGGACGTCGGTCGAGCGGCGGATCGTCGAGAACGGCGGCATCGACGGCCTCGTCCTCGTCACCGGCGCCTCCGGCTACCTCGGGCGCCACGTCGCTGCGAGCCTCCTGCGCTGCGGCGCGCGCGTCCGCGTGCTCGTCCGCGACCCGTCGACCCTGGCGTCCGATCTCGAGGGCACCGCCGAGATCGCGCTGGGCAACCTGATCGATCCCGAGTCGCTGGGCTCGGCGACGCGCGGCGCCGACCTGGTCGTTCACTGCGCGGCCGTGACCACGAACTCGGTGCCGTGGTGGGTGCACGAGCAGACGAACGTCGAAGGCACGCGCGCCGTGCTCGAAGCCGCGCGGGAGGCGGGGGCCGGCCGCCTCGTGCACGTCAGCACGGTTGCCGTGTACGGGGCCGAGGAAGGCTCCGACCGCACGCTGTCCGAGAAGGAGGCTCCGCCCCGGAAGGTCAGCCGGTGGGCGTACTACCGCCGCTCGAAGCTCGCGGCGGAGCAGCTGGTCATGGACGGGGCGGAGGGCGGCCCCGAGGTCGTCGTGGTGCGGCCGGGGATCGTCTACGGCCCGGGCAGGCTGCCCTTGCCGGGCGAGGTGCAGCTGGGCTCGACGCGGGTGATGATCGGAAGCGGTCGAAACCACCTGCCGTACGTCTACGTCGACGACGTCGTCGACGGCATCCTGCTCGCCCTCACCGTCCCCGAGGCCACGGGCGAGATCTACAACCTCGCCGACCGCCCGGAGCTGGACGCCCGCTCGGTGGTGCACCGGGTTGCCGAGATCAAGGGCGAGTCGATTCGCCTGCTCCCGCTGCCGGTCGCCCCGCTCAATGCGCTGGCGCGCGTCCTCGAGCGCCGCCGGGAGCGAGCCGGCGCCGAGATCCCGCCCACGCTCTCGCGCTTCCAGATCGAGCAACGCGTGGCCGACGTCGCTTACGACGTGAGCAAGGCCCGCACCCAGCTCGGCTGGGCCCCTGCCGTCACCCTCGACGACGGGCTGCGCAGGGCGCTCTCGCCGACCGAGGACTAACGTCATCTGGACCTCCGTTTGAACGCCGTTGGTCGGACGGCGATGGTCTCGATCGGCGCGTTCTCCTACGGTTTCAGCACGGTGAACGTTCCGGATGTCCGCCCAGCGCCGCCGGCGGCACGGCGTCCTTCTGCTCGTCGTCAGGCGGGCGGACGTCTTCGCCCACCGAGATGAGCGCCACGCTACGCGCCTGGGGCCGCGTTCCGGCTGTCGTCGCATCCGTCGGCGCTGCCAACGCCGTCCTCCTGATCGCGCTCTACCGGGGCGGACTCGGGCGTCCTCTGATCATCGCCCTGCTTCCGCTCGCTCTGATCGTCGTCGGCGGCCTGTTCTCGTCGCACCGCGAGCTCCTCGTGTTCGCGGGGCTCGCGCTGCCGATGACCTTCGACGCCCTCGGGGACAAGAAGCTGGCCCTCGGCGGCGGCGTAGGCCTGTTCTCCTCGGACATCATCCTCCTGCTCGCGTTCGTTCCCTGGCTCGCGAGCAGGCTGGTCGGGCGGCGCGACCTGGCGCCGAACCTGCCGCGTACGCCCGTGCTCGGATGGCCGTTCGTCCTCTTCGCCGCCGCGTTGCTCCAGGCGGAGATCCGCGGCCACTTCAACCACGGAGAGAAGCTGATCAGCCAGCCCTTGCGCATGATCCTCTACGCGCTGATCGTGGCGGCGCTGGCCGGGATCGACGCGCGACGCGCATACCGGGGGATCGTCGCCGTCTTCTACGTGGGCACCGTCTACATCTTCCTGTACGCGATGTACCTCCTGGCCGCGGGGCGCACGATCACCGGCCAGGGACAGCTTTCGACCGGCGGCGACCGCGTGCTGGCCGGCACGATCGCGCAGGCGATGGCCTCGGCCCTGGTGCTCGCCCTGCTCAGCCTGCGGCTCGACACGTCCGCCCGCAGGCGAGCGCTGCACCTTCTGATCGCGTTGCTGGCCGCGGCCAGCATCGCGCTCTCGCTACAGCGCGCCACGTTCCTCGCGCTCGCGGTGGTCCTTCCGCTGCTGTTCGTCACGGTGCGCCGGGTTGCCGGGCCGTTCGCGGGGATCGTCCCGCTCGCGCTTCCCTTCCTGGCCGTGGTGGCGATGTTCCTGCCGCAGGTTGCCCCCAACCTCGCACCCACGTTCATCGCCAGGATCACCGGGACGAACCAGGCCGACTCGTCGCTGCAGGCGCGGGAGCGGCTCGCCTCGCTGCAGTGGGCCCAGGCGAAGACCTCGCCTTTGACCGGCGTCGGGTTCGGGGAGAACCTCCAGGTACACATCCCGATCACGGACAGCAGGGGGTTCACCACCTACCGGCGTGACACGGCCGGACAGGAGGGGCACAACAGCTACTTCTGGCTGCTGGCCGCCGGCGGATTCACCCTGCTCGGTGCCTTTCTGCTGATCGTCTGCGTCTACGTCGTCGACACGGGCCGGAGGCTCCTCTCCACCCGAGACGAGCACGAGCGGGTGCTGCTCATCTGGAGCGGGATCTCGCTCTTCGTGCTCCTGCTGAACGCCGCCGCCGGCCCCTCGTTCGCGAAGGAGCGGACGGAGCTGGCGATCTGGATCTTTCTGCTGCTCCCGTCGATCGTGCCGCACCGGGCTCGACCGGGACGGGCGACGACGGCGAGCTGAGCGAACCGGCCCTTGCTCAGTAGGCGTACGCCCGGGTGCGACCCCGGTGGTTGACGACGAACCCGGCGACGGTCGCTTCGATCAGCTCGAGCCTGCGCATCATCTTCATCACCTGGCGCGCCGTCGTCTTCGGGCCCGTCACGACCACCACCGTGACGTGCGGGTGCGAGGCGAGCCCTTCCGCGTCCGAGGCGACGAGAACCGGAGCCGAGTCGACGACGACCAGGTCGTAGGCCTCCGACGCGTCGCGCAGCGTTTCGGCCATGTTCGGCGAGGCGGCGAGATCGCTGGCGCGTGGAATGTGCTGTCCCGCGGTGAGCACGTCCAGGTGCCCCGCCCCGGTGACGGAGTGGACGAAGTGCTCGAGCCCTGAACCCGCCGCGAGGAAGTCGACGAGCCCCGGCGAACGCGGGAGGTCGAAGATCGCGTGCAGGGACGGGTTACGGAGATCGGCGTCGATGAGCAGCGTCCGGCCGGGCAGCATCGACGAGACCATGGCGAAGTTGGAGGCGACAGTCGACTTGCCCACGCCGGGCTCCGCGCTGGTGAAGACGATCACGTTTCCGCTCTGTGAGTCGGAACGCAGCTGGAGCGCGAGTCGCAGGGTCCGAAAGGACTCCGAGGCGGGGCGCGTCGGATCGACGAGGCCGCTGCGCTTCCGTCTCAACTGGCACTCTCGCTCGGGGTGAGCTCGAGGCTCTCCGCCGTCTTGTCCTTAGACCGGGCCGCACCGTGTCCGGGCTGAGCCAGTTGCAGCATCGGCACCTCCGCCAGGACCGGTTTTCCGGTCAGGCGCTCGATCTCGACCGGTCCGCCGATCGGATCGGCGATGCGGTGCAGCAGGAGGGCAAGCGTACTGTTGAAGATCAGCCCGAGGATGATCGCGAGCGCGACGTTCAAGTTCCTCTTCGGCGAGACCGGCTTATGGGGAACCGACGCAGGCTCGACCACGAACAGCTTCTCGCCGGCGCTGCCGGCATGCTGCAGGAAGGTGCTGAGCGACTTCGGGGCTGCGTTGGCGATCGCCTGCGCCTTGAGCCGACTCCGATTCCGAGCGCTGATCGTCATCAGGTCGAGGTTCCCGACCTGTTTCGCGCTGATCTTGATCTCGTTGAACGTGACCTTGCCCGCCAGCTGTTTCACGATCTCGCGCGCGACGGGCCTCGTCGTCGTGATCCGCGAATAGGTCTCCGCCAGGCTCTGGCCCGTCTGCAGCGCGCGGAATGCGTCGGCGCTCTTGGCGTCCTGCTGGATGCGGACGAGAACGGCCGCCTGGTAGATGCGCGGCTGCTTCGACGTGTAGTACCAGGCGGCTGCTCCGAGCGCCGCCGTCAGGGCGACGATCATCAGCTTATGCCGCCACAGGGCATGGTAGACGTCCGGAACGGTCACCTTGCCCCAGAATCTACGGCAGGGCCCGAAATCCTGCCATCGACATCGGACCAAGCGCCGGTTGACATTCGGCTAGGCCATCCGTGCTCTCGACCTTCGGGATCTCCCGTCTAGCCTTCGGAGCCGCGTGGCGAAGAGACCGCGGCCCTAGCTTGTCGACTGGGAACGTGGCGAGGCGCGCGGCAGCGATGGCGGTTGAGGTCTCCAGATGAGGGTCCTCGTCGCCGCAGGAGAGTGGTTCCCCGACTCTGAGAGCGGATTCGCGCGCGTCGTCACCGACACGGCGCGCTGGCTCGCCAGGCGTGGCCACGAGGTCACCGCCCTCGTTCCCGCGACGGAGGGTCTGCCGGCCACGGCGATCGAGGGCTCGCTCACGATCCGCCGCGCGATCGTGAGAAACCCGCTTCCGCAGACCTTCACCGACGTGTACCAGACCGCGAAGCACGCGCAGAACGTGAACGGCGACGGGTGCGACGTCGCGCTTGCGCACGCCCCCGGCAACGTCGTCGGGTTGAAGCGGGCGCTTCCGCGAACGCCGATCGTGCAGGTGTTTCACGCGCCGCACTCGCGCGAGCTCAGGTTCGACCGGGAGCATCTCCCGCTCGGCCGCCGCCGCCTCGCGACCTACGCCCTCGAGCCGGCATTCGTCCTGATGGAGCGCGCCGCGATGCGCCGGTCGGACCGGATCCTCGCGCTGAGCGATTTCAGCCGTTCGCTGATCGCTGAGGATCATCCTGCGGCGACGTCGCGCGTCAGGCGTGTCTGGGGCGGCGTCGACGTCGATCGCTTCTCGCCGGGCGACGGCCGGGCGGCCGCGCGGGCCCGGCTCGGCCTCCACCCCAAAGGGCAGCTGCTCGTGACCGTGCGGCGCCTCGAGCCACGAATGGGCATCGACCGGCTGCTGCACGCCGTGCAGCGCCTGCGGGAGCAGGGCATTCCCGTGGAGATCGCGATCGTCGGCGGAGGGGCGCTCCGGAGCTCGCTCCAGCAGCTCGCCGAGGAGCTCGGGCTGGGAGCCGCGGTGCGGTTCGCGGGCCGCGTGGACGACGAGGTGCTTCCCGACTGGTATCGCGCCGCCGACCTGTTCGTTCTCCCCACGGTCGCGTACGAGGGGTTCGGAATGGTCACAGCCGAGGCCCTGGCGAGCGGCACGCCCGTCGTCGGTACGCCGATCGGCGCAACGCCCGAGCTGATCGTCCCGCTCGATCCGACCCTCGTTGCCGAGTCGGCCGAGGCGGATGCGCTCGCGGCCGCGATCGCTGGGGCCCTCCGCAACACCGGCCCGAAGCTCAGTGCGGCCTGCCGTGACTACGCCGAAGCTCGTTTCGGCTGGGATCACACGATCGACGGCTGGGAGGCCGTCCTGGAGGAGGCCCGCGGGACCGAAGCGTGACACCGGCGGGCGTTGGGGTATCGTGGGAACAGGCAGGCCTGACCCAGAACAAAGCTCAGTTGGCCCAGCGAAAGCCCGATCCGCGTCCCGACCGGCCGTCGCAGCCAGACGAGGAGAACCGGCGGCCGGCATGGGCGGTCCCGAGGGCGATCCTGCTCGCCGAGGTCGAGGACATCGTGTCCAGGCGCAGCTTCCGCGCCTGGTATGTCGGGGCCGAGGCCGAGCGCTCCGTGG
The DNA here is from genome assembly GCA_963803325.1 of uncultured Actinomycetes bacterium. Classification (GTDB taxonomy): domain Bacteria; phylum Actinomycetota; class Thermoleophilia; order Gaiellales; family Gaiellaceae; genus DATBLE01. The sequence goes on from CAWDLU010000003.1 coordinate 344,856, forward strand.
ACGGACTCCGCTGGCGCGAGCGTCCGCTGCCGTTCCGGATCGAGCAGGTCGACTCTGGACGGCAGCTCGGAGCGTTCGGCTCCTGGAGCGAGATCGAGGCCTGGCACGAGCGCACCGTCATCTCGGCAGGATGGCGGATCGTGAACGCGCTGCCTGAGCTCGGCGAGCTCGGGAGTGCCCCGAGCTCAGACCGGTAAGAAGCCTCACCAGCCTGCCGCGAGCCTGCATGACCGTTCGCGGCGCGCGCTCCCTCGTACGAGTGACTCTCGCCCGCTAGCCCCGAATAGGGGATCTGGTGCGGTCAGGGCGCCGTCCGATCTTCTCCCGGTCGCAGCAATCGACGAGGGAGCAAACGTATGTCCGGCCGCCGCACCGAAGGAAGACGCTCGAGCAACGCACTGGCCCTGGCTGTCGGAGTCCTGCTCCTGGCGCTGGGCGGGGCGGGGGCGGGGGCCGGGGCCGGGGCCGTGCGCCCGCCCGGAGCGAGGGTGAGCATCGACACGACCGGGGTCACCCATGCCCTGCCGCAGACGTTCTGGGGCCTGGTCGAGTTGATGAACAACAACGGTGGCAACCTCGCCCCCGATTACATGCAATACGTACGCGACCTCCACCCCGAGATCGTGCGCTACACCGCCAGCTGCAATCCGGGTACGCCGGCGAGTCCGGCTCCGTGCATGCAGACGCTCTCTCGATTCGCCGACGATCTCACGCCTCGAGGAACAAAGGTCTACCTCCAAATGCAGGCCGAACCGACCGGCGGGAACCTCTACGGCAGCCCGGATGCCCAGAAGGCCTGGCTGGCTGCGTGGGCCCAGAGATATGGCCCGGCAAATATCGCAGCGGCCGAGTGGATCAACGAGCCGCACGGGAGAGCCGGCAAGGACACCTGGTTCGGTGGGGACAAGTACGAGGTCGATCGTTGGCTGGCGGCCATGCAGGCGGCCTTCAACGCCAAGCTTCATCAAGCGGTGCCCACCGTCAAGGTCTTGGGGCCGGCCTGGGCCTCGGCCGGCGCCGGTAGCGAGAACTGGCAGGAGGTCCTGGGATCGTTCATCGGGCCCAACGTTCCGAACGGCCTCGACGTGCTGAGCATGCACGGCTACGGCCAGCGACGGTGGAACAACCCGATACCGCTCTACTCGAGCCTGCGCAACCCCGACACTGACCGCTCTTACTCGGAGCTGCACCGGCAGATCGACCAGGACAAGATGAATCACTACTTCTATCTGCCTTTCGATCTCGGCAAATCGGGCTACCAGGCGAGCTACGGGAAGTGGCGGCAGCTGCTCGATCAGCAAGGAGGCGCGGCTACCAAGTTGGCGATGACCGAATACGGGTATTTCCATCCTGGGCCCCCCGGAGCGCTCGCCGATGTGGCCATGTCGATCATCAGCGCCAACAATCAGGCGGACTGGAAGCTCGAATATTTCATCCCGCACTCACTATCGCTCGATCTGATCGATCTCGACCCCGCCTACGACGGTACGGACAAGCATGGGCCGTCGATTCTGCTGCGCAAGCCGAACTGTGATGTCACTTCGGGTCACTGCGTCGTACGCTCCAGCCGCTACTTCGCCTTCCAGCAGCTGATCGGGCCGTTTCTGCACGACTACAAGCGCCAGATCGGGTCGAGCGGGATTTCGATCACCGGGGCGCCTTTGACACCGAGCTCGGCGAGGGGTAACTCCATCCCGAGCATCGAGGCGGCCGCCGGTCTGAACGGCGACGGGAGCAGGCTCGCAGTTCTGGTCGGGAACTTCGATCTCTACCACGCCCAGACGACGACCGTTGACTTCGGGCAGCCCGCCTTGGGATCGATCAAGGCGACGCGGCTGCCGAACAACCACTCCTACTCGAGCGACCAGCCGTTTCCCGTTGCCTCGCTCACGGCTTCCGGGACGTCGGTCAGTGTGGAGCTCGGGGCAGGCGAGGCCTACCTGCTCGAGATCCCGCTCCGGCCGGACTCCGGCGACCACGAACCCCCGCCCCCGCCGCCGCCCCCGCCTCCTCCTCCGCCTCCGCCTCCGCCCCCGCCGCCTCCTCCGCCCCCGCCGCCACCCCCGCCTGGAGGCGATGGGGAGCTGCCCCTGATCACGAGCTTCGACCGGACGCAGGTCGCGGCCGGCTGTGCGAGCTGCACGGTCAACGTGGCCGGCCAGACCGTCCAGGCCTCGGTCGGCAACAGCGGCGGGGTCGCCTACGTCGAGAAGGACTTCGGCCCGGCAGCGGGCTGGCAGGGAGCCGTCTATCTGCGCGGTTACCTGTCGCTGCCCGGCGGCCAGGAGCCGCCGAAAACGGTGAGCGTGCTCCAGCTACGCGACACGAACGGGGCACTCGTCTACGAGCTCCTGGTCGGACGCGACCGTACGCTCCGCCTCTGGAGCCCCGCCGACGGCTTCCGCCGCCACGCCCTCCGCGCGGAGTCGGGCGTGCTCGTCCCCAACGACGGGACGGCGATCCAGGTGGAGGTGGCGGTTCAGCGGAGCAAGTCGATCGAGCTGCGCGTGAACGGTCAGCCGGTCCTCACGTATCCGGGGAACCACGGCCCGGCGCGCGGCCTGCGCACGCTGCGGGTCGGGATCGCCGGTTACGATCGCTCGTCTTCGCTGCCGTTCGGCGTCTTCGAGAGCGGCCTGGGCCTGAGCAACAAGGGGTGGCTCGGCACCGCTTCGACACAGGCTTCGACATCCTCTGCGGCACCGGCTCCGACGTCCTCTGCTGCAGCGGCTTCGACGTCCTCTGCTGCAGCGGCTTCGACATCGTCCCCGGCACCGGCTCCGGCACCCGCGCCTTCGCCGGCCCCCGCGCCTTCGCCGGCCCCCACGCCTTCGCCGGCCCCCACGCCTTCGCCGGCCTCGGGGACGGTGGGGGTGAACCTGCTCGCGAACCCAGGTTTCGAGAGCGACCCCGCCGCCGACTACGAGATCGACGGTCCGGCCGCGTTCGGCTGGGCGGCGGACGCAGCCTACGAGGGTGCCTGGTCGTTGAAGATCGTCTCGAACGGAGATGAGCTGAGCCGCCTGCTCAGCCGGAAGGACGTCGTCGCCGCCGTCCCGGGCGCGAGCTACCGGGCGAGCGCGTTCCTGACCGCGAGCGAGCTCGCCGGCCGGGCGACGCTCGTGATCACGTTCTGGGGCGACAACGGCCATCTCAGCACGAGGTCGGTCGAGGAGGTCTCGGGCACCAGCGGGTGGAGTCCGCTCTCGGTCACCGCGACCGCCCCGGCGGGTGCCCGCAGCGTCCGCGTCGAGGTGCGGGTGAACGGAACGGGGACGGTCTGGGCCGACTCGCTCCAGCTCGCCCAGGTCTGAGGATGAGAGACGGCGGCCTGCGCCCGGGGCGCCGGCCGCTGCCTCGGGCCTCGTGGCGAGAAACCTGCCCGCGGCCGGGCTCGCGATGCGGCTACCATCGGCGGGGATGAACAGCGCGCTCGGAAGGAAACGGCGCGTGGCCGGCGCCGGAGCCGCGTTTCTTGCAGCGGCCCTGGTCTCCGCCGGGGCCGCCCAGCGCGGGAGCGGTGCCGCCGTACCCGCCGCGAACATGGCCGGCCATGCGTGTGGCGAGAACCACTGGCCCTCGACGGCAGAGGGCGCTCCGCGGAGCCTCGCCCTGCCGAATGCTCCCGGCTACTACGTCTGGCACGACTCGCGGAGCTGGCATCTCCGTGCCCGCGCGAGACCCGGCACGACACTCAGCGCTCGAGTGGTGGCCGATGCTCCTGTGCGCGTCCTCGCTACGAGCCCGGCCTCGCGCATCGTCGTCGGAAGCCGCCTGCTTGCCTTCGATCTGAAAGCCACCCGCGCCGCCGTTCGAGTCGATCTCGGAGCGAGCTGTGCCGCCAGCCTCGTGTTTCGCCTCGGTGTCGGCGCCCAGGCCGGGTTGCCGGCGTCCCCGCCGGTCTTCCTCGGGTCGCGGGGCGCCGCGCCGGCACCGTCGTTCGAGGTGCGCCGGCCCGCTGCCACCGGCGTGTACGGGAGCATCCTCGTCGGGCCGACGTGTCCGGTCGTCGGGCCGTCGGGCTGCGGCCCGCCGAAGCACGTGCGCGGAAGCGTCCGTGTCGAGACGGTGCCGCCGTCGAAGGGAGTGGGCGCCGGTCGGCTCGTGACCACGGTCGAGAGCGACGCGGAGGGGAACTTCTCGGTCGATCTGGCGCCGGGGCGCTACAGCCTGATCGTGGTGAAGAAGGAGCAGGGCTTCCCGGTGGCGAGGCCGACGCTGGTCGACGTCGAGGCCGGCGTCGTCTCGGGGGTGACGCTCGTGCTCGATACGGGGATCCGCTAGCCCATCCCGATGAGGCGGCTTGTGCTGCTTGCGGCCGTGCTCGGAGCAACCTGCGCGACCGGCTGCGGTGGCGGGACGCAGGCATCCGCAACGGCGCCCAGCTTGACGCCGAGCGTCGAGCGTCCTCAGCACCACGGCTGCACGTTCCTCGACCCAGGGGACGTCGTCCAGGTGACCGGCGGCGACGAGCCGAAGCAGATCGACCTCGCGCCTCCTCGCGGTTCGGACCAGATCTGCGCCACCGCCTTCGCGGGAGGGGACGGTTCGCTCGTCGTCGCCGTGTCGGAACGAAAGGGCGGCGGAGCGCGGCTGCGCGCGCTGCGGCAGGCGGCGATCGAGCAGTTCGGCGCCCGGTCCGTGCGCGATGTGCCTGCGCTCGGCCCGGGCGCGTTCGTCGTCCGCGCCCGCTCGCTGACCTTTCGGCGCGGGGATCGCGTCGCCACGGTCGAGACGGGCTACGACGCGCGCGGAAAGCTTGCGCTCACAGGGGCCGAGTTGGCCCGCCTCGCGAGCACGGTCGCCGATCGGCTCTGAGCTCGCGCGGCCGGTCGGTCACGAGCCGGCGAAGGCGTGGTGCCGGCATGGTCCGTGCCGTTTCGAGGTCTTGACTCGCGTGGACCAAGAGTGAGAGGATCGCGAGCAGGAGAGGCCCCTCCGGCCTCAGAAGCGAGGAAAGGAAAGGCAGTGACCTTCTTGCAAGTTGTGCGTGGTCGCGCGTGGATGCTTGCCGCCACCGCCGCTCTTGTCTTTACGGCTCTGGCGGGAACGGCAGCCGCGGCGAGGTCCGCTCCCGCGGATGCCCTGCAGCCGATCGCCGGCGTGATCACGGCCGACCCGGCGGGCCAGGACTCGGGAACGACCACCGGAGAGCCGCCCGCGCCGCCGGAGGGCGTGAGCATCAACCGGCCCGTTCTGTCTCCCGCCGCCTACAGCGCGGCAAAGGCCGGGCTGGCCCGGGCGCCCCTCGGCCCGAAGGGCGTCGAGCCTGCCCCCGCGAACCCTTCGACGACGACCAACATCGGCGGCGGCCTGGGCCAGAGCCAGGGCAATCCGGGCGGTTCCTGGTCTCCTCCGGACAGCTCCGGGGCGGCCGGCAACACGCAGATCGTCCAGGCGCTCAACTCGAAATACGCCGTCTACACGAAGGCAAACAATCCCAAGAAGAAGAAGCTCGCCCCGCTCTCGGCGCTCTTCCACTACACGGCCCAACCGCTCTTCGATCCGCGCGTGATCCACGACGACAACTGGGATCGATGGGTGATCACGGCGGAGGCATTCCCCGCCTCGTCGAGCGTGCAGGTGCAATGTATCGCGGTCTCGAAGACGGCCTCTGCGACGGGCGGGTACTGGTCCTACTGCTTCAACGTGAACTTCGTCGGGGCCGATCCCAACTACTTCTGGGATTTCCCGAACCTGGGCCAGACCCAGGACGCGATCATCATGACTGCGAATGTCTTCGATCCCGGATACGTCGGTGCGTACACGTTCGGTGTGGCGAAGGCGCTGATCTACAACGGGCTCGGCTTCAGCGTTCCGGTCTACGGCCCCTACCCGAACACGCTGACGCCGCCGATTGTCCGCGACCAGAACTCGACCGCGTATCTCCTCCAGGTCGAGTCGGTGAACACGAGCGACAAGAACCTCGTCACACGGCCGTTCACCGACCCTCAGTCGGCTTTCTTCGGCGCGGTCGGCGCTGCGACCGTGCATGCGACGACGATCAACCAGAACGTGCCCCCGAACGCGCCGCAACCGGGCGCCTGCGGGGCGCCGAGCTGCTCGATCGACACGGGCGATACCCGCTTCTCGAGCCAGACGTGGCAGTACTCGAACCACCTCTGGGCGACGAATACGGTCTTGCTCACCGGCGCGTACCCGTCGCCGGTGTTCTACGACCTCGACACCTCCTCGACCGGCGTGCTCCAGCGCGGGTTCTACTTCGCAAGCAGCACGTCGTACGACTTCAACGCGTCGATTGCCGCCCGGGACGATGACCGGGTGTACGTGAGCTGGAACGCGACCTTCGCCTCTGGCGGTGCCGGGTCGAACGTCTCGGTGTGGACGGGTGGACGCAGAGCCGTCGACGCCGGCGGGGCGATCTTCAAGGCGCCCGTCGCGTACACGAGCCCCGTTACGCCGCTGTCGGGCAACTACGACCCGAACTTCGGCGCCCAGCGCTGGGGCGACTACTCGAACACATGGCCGGACAACAGCCCGGCCTCCGGCGACACCGCCTGGGGCTTCCACGAGGTCGTCCAGAGCACGTCGCTGTGGGGGACGAGGTTGCAGCGCTTCACCAACAACTAGCAAGGACAACCGGTCGACTTGCGTCGACCCCATTCGATCGAGGGAGGGCCGCGCCAAGCGGCCCTCCCTCCCTTCGAGAACTGCGACCCGGCCGGCCGCGCGCTCAGGAGGTGGCGGCCGGGGTCGGCACGGGCTGAGCCGCGACCGGCTCGTTCTCCGCCGGCCCGGCTGCCTCGGCCGCCTGCGCGGCGCCGGGGCGCTGCCACGAGCGCTTGCGGGCGAGCGCCGGCTTCTCGACGAACAGGTACGTGAGCGTGGAGAGCACCGCCGTCAGCGCCGCGACCATTAGCACGTTGACGGCGAAACCGGTGCGCCCGGACGATGTCACGCCCCAGTCGCGCAGCGCCCGGACGAAGGGGTCGTGCCAGAGGAAGACGCTGTAGGAGGCGAGCCCGGCGGCGTAGATCGGCCGCCAGGTCAGCACGCGGACGAGGCGCGTCTCCGGGGCGGAGAAGACGACGAGCGCGAGGACGAGGCCGCAGGCGACCGCGACCGGTGTCTGGTACTCGAGCTGGGTGAGCTGGTGCTTGATGAACAGCCCGACCCCGAGGGCGGCGAAGGCGACTGCCCCGAGGAACGCCCCGGGTCGCCAGTACCGGGGTAGGCGCAGCCGTCCGTCCTCCCACAGCACACGCAGCACCGCGACGCTCATCCCGGCGGCGAACCAGTCGGCGTGGGTGAGGAAGCTGACCGTCCACACACGGCCGAGACCGGGCGAGAGGTGGAGCGCCGTCTTGGCGGCGAAGCCGATGACGACCATCAACAGGACCGGTGCGAACGAGGCGGCCACGCCGGGCACGCGGCCGCGGGAGGCGAAGCTGATCGCGATCGCGCCGAGGACGGGGACGGCGAGGTAGAAGACGACCTCGATCGCAAGCGACCACGCCGGCACGATGCCGGCGCCGAAGATGTAGCCGGGCACGTAGTCGTGGACGAAGAAGGCGTTCGCCACGAGCTGCTGCGGGTTCCGCAGGAGCTGGTGCTCGAGCACCAGCGCGACGAACAGGAGGATGAACCAGTACGCCGGCAGGATCCGGAGCGCCCGGTTGCGCAGGTAGGAGCCGAGCGCGGGCGAGACGCGGCCGCGCAGGGCGGAGGCGACGTACGGGCGAAAGAGCAGAAAGCCGCTGAGCGCGAAGAAGAGCGTCACGCCGGAGCGAAGCTGGTCGAAACCCCTGGTCAGGTGTCCGAGGTGGACGCTGTGCGCGTTCGGAGCCCCGTACAACCAGACGTGGTAGACGAGGATGCTGCTCGCGGCGATCGCCCGCAGCCCTTCGATGCCGACCAGGCGCGGCGCCTCCCGGACCTTCGCGGACTCCTGCTCGGCCATCCGTCGCACTGCACCAGAAGAGGCCGTCCGCGTCTACAGACGAAGGAGCGGTGGGTCCGGGACCTTAGGTAGAGGCGTGAGGAACGCTCAGGCGCTCGGCGTCTTCACCGGCCGCAGGCGCGGGATCCGGCTCCGTCGCATCTCCGCGCCCCAGATCCAGGGCTTGAGGTACAGCCAGTAGGGCTTCAGGAGCAGGTTCCACGCGGCAAACCGCAGCCGCTGCCGCCGGGTGATGCGCGCCTCGCCCCATTCCGGCGGGAACCGGTAGCCCCACTGCTCCATGTAGACACCGAAGACGCGCTTCGCCCGCTCGATCACCTGCGGCGACTCGTAGTAGGTCAGGAAGTCCTTCTTCCGCTCACCGGTGCTGTTCGTCCGCGGCAGCGGCCGGACCTGCTCGAGGCCGAGGCGCGTTAGTACCTCTGCAAAACCGCTGTCGAGGTGCTCGAACCTGATCACGTAGTCGAACTTGCGGTGGTCGAGCGACGCCCAGGAGTTGTACGGGATGCGAAAGACCTTCGTGAAGAACGCCTCGAAGTCGGCTTCACCGTCGCGCACGAACCGGCCGACCCGACCGCGGAGGACGTGGCCGATCCCTCCTCGCTGCCGTGCGCTCGCGGACTTGTAGGCGTGGTTCGTCTTCAGCTTGAAGTACTTCGTCACCGCCACGTCCATCGGGTTCCGGATGCACGAGAAGACGAAATAGCTCCTCTCGTCGGCGTTCGCGATCGTCAGGAAGTCGCGGTAGGTCGAGTGCTTCGCGAGGATCGGCTCACCGTCGTAGTGCCGGCAGAGCTCGGCCCGGATCGCCACCGAGGCCGTGTGCGGAAACTCGACGAAGAGGTATCGGTGCTTGTGGCTGATGATCATGGTGTCGTCCCCGGGCGGCGGCGATCAGGCGCGCGCGCCCGTCGAGTTCGCGGTCAGTACGGGTCGCATCTCGTCGCGCCAGACCCAGCGCTTGAGGTGCAGCCAGTACACCTTCAGGAGGAGGCTGCGGACGTTGTAGGCCACGCGGTCGCCGGCCGAGATCTCGACCTCGCCCCATTCGGGCGGGAGCTCGAAGCCCCATTCCTGCAGATAGATCCCGAAGACGCGTTTGGCGCGGGCGATTGCCTCGGGCGTGTCGTAGTACGCGAAGAAGCTCTTCTGGCGCTCGCCGGTCACGTTCCTGGCCGGCAGCGGGCGAACCTGCTCGACCCCGATCCGGCGAAGCGCCTCGGCGAAGTCGGCATCGAGGTTCTCGAAGCGCATGACGAAGTCGAACCCCTTGTGATCCAGGCAAGCCCAGGAGTTGTACGGGAGCCGGTAGAAGCGCAGGAAGAACTTCGCGAAGTCCGCGTCGTTGTCGTGGATGAACCGGAACGTTCGCCGGTCGAGGGCGCGGCCGACCCCGTGGCTGGGGCCGGCCTTGGTCGGATCGCTCCAGCGCCTGTTCTGGTCCGTCTTGCGCTTGAAGTACTTGGTGACGGCGACGTCCAGCGGGTGTCGTATGCAAGAGAAGACGAAGTACTCCTTCTCGTCTTCTGTCGCGATCTTCAGGAACTCGCGGTAGGTCGAGTGCTTCGCAAGGATCACGTGCCCGTCGTAGCTCTCGCGCAGCTCCTTGCTGATCGCCGTCGACGCGGTGTGCGCCAGCTCGACGAACAGGTACCGGTGCCGGTGGCTAATGACCACGACGTGACCTGCCGGTGTTCGGCGCACAGCCGGGCGTCCGCGACGATGGGGCCCTCACGGTGCCTGACGTTAGAGGCATCGCCCGGTGCCGCCAAGGTTCGTCGGGTAAGCGCGAGCTGGCCGATTGGCGAGGCACCGTTCCACGGCTAGATGTCGACCGAGCCGGGCCGCCGGGACGCGAGCACGAGCCGGCGCGTGACGTATCCGCGGGCATCGCCGATGCGCCCACGGTTCGCGAGCAGGGCGCGGCAGCCCGCCAGGGGCACGCCGGCCCATGCGCTTGCCGTGTGCCGGAAACGGCCCCGGACCGGGATCGGCTCGTAGCCGACCGCTGTCATCAGGCGGCGGCACGAGGACTGAACGGCGGCGACGTCTCCCGGCGAGAGCGCCTTCTGCCAGCGCCTGAGCGGCTCGGTCGAGAAGCCGGCCTGGCCGCGATAGCCGGCGGCATACGAGCTGCCGATCATCTCGATGTCGAGCATCGCCTCGTCGAACTCGACTCCGAGCCAGTCCACCAGCCGGCGAACCGAGTCCTCCGGCGCAGTCACGAGGTCCTCGTAGCGCACGATGTAGACGCTGTTGTCGCCGTAGCGCTTGCGGGCGCGAATCGCCGCCGCGACCGCCGCCTTCCAGACGAGGCCGACGAGGACCGGGTGGTACATCTGCTCGATCCGCCTGCGCCCGGCCGCATACCAGGCAGAGACCGTTTCGGCACCCTTGGCGCGCTGGTCGCGGTAGGACGCGACCACCGCGCGCGGGTCACGCAACGTGCAGACCACCTGGGCGTCGGGCGCGAACGCGAACAGCTCGTCGAGGCGAAAGACGTTGCGCGGCGTCTTCTCGCCCCATCTGCCGCGGCCGCGACGGTCGGCACCGTAGCGACAGAAGCTCTCGAAGTAGGCGTCGGCGCCGTCGCCGGCCTCGAGCGCCAGCGCCCGCAGGCGGACGACGCCGTCGCCGTCGGAGCTCTCGGCACCGAAGACGCGGTCGTCCTGGGCGAGCAGGGGCCGGAAGAAGGCCTCGCTCGCCTCGCGCTGCGACGGAGAGAGCGCGGATCGTTCGTGTCCCCGCAGGCGGAGGCGCAGGATGTCGAAGTAGTGGGTCTCGTTCGAAACCCAGACGTCCGGATGCTTGTTCAGGATCGAGCGCAGCAGCGTCGTTCCCGATCGAGCTGGTCCGGCGACGAAGATCGGCCGAGTGCCGTTCATCCGCGTAAGTGAACTCGATCGAGAGGCCGACGGCGCTGGCGGATCACCTGGACGCACCCGGGACCTTTGGGGTGTTGCGCAGCGGCTGCCTGCCGGCGGCGACCGGCTCCGCCGGATCGGAGGCGAGGCGTACGAAGACATCCGTGTACTGCGCCTTGCTCAGCTCCCAGCGGAGCGGCGCAAAGGCGGCACCGGCGTTCTTCGTCATCTCCTTGCGCCGCTCCTCCGAGGCGAGAACGGTCAGGACCGCCTCGGCCAGCGCCTTCGGGTCGCCCGTGCGGAAGAACTGAATCGCGTCGTCGCCGAAATGCGCACGGGCGCCGGGCGTGTCGGAGGCGACGACCGGAAGGTCGAGGGCAACGAACTCGAACAGCTTGTTCGGCGTGACCTGGTCGAGGTACGAGGATGCGGAAGGGACGATGCCGACCGTCGCCCGCCCGAGATAGTCCGGCACCAGTTCGGGCGAGACCCAGCCGGTGAACTCGACCGCGCTCTCGACCTGTAGGGACGCAGCCAGCTCCCGGAGCGCGGGCAGGTCGGGCCCCACCCCGAGCACGAGCGCGCGGACGGGTCGCCGCGCGAGGATGTGCGGAAGCGCCTCGACCAGGACGTGGATTCCGTACCGGCGGGCGATCGTGCTGGTCACGATCAGCACGGGCTCCCCCGTCTCGGCCCGTTCCGGGCGAGGGGCGGTCGCCCCGAACAGGTGGTCGTCAGGGACGTTGGGGACGAACGTGAACCGGCTGCCGCGCGTCCGCGCCCTGACGACGTCCAGCTGCGCCTGGTTCGCGACGAGCACGTCGTCGGCGAGTCGGACGGCGAGCCGCTCGAGGAGTCGAAGCCCCGGACCGGCGACCGCCGCCTTCCGCCCTCGAAACGACGAGACGAAGAACTCCGGCATCAGCTCGTGCAGGTCTAGGACGAGCTTCGCTCCGGTCAGCTTCGGCACCAGCGACGCGAAGATCAGGGCGTCGGGCAGCGTATTCGTCTGGACGACGTCGAAGCGCCTCCGGGCGTGGAGAGCCGACAGCACGACGAACGTGAGCCCGAAGAACAGCACGTACTCGAACAGGTAGTTGAGGACGGAACCGCCGCGGTCGGGCACGGGCAGCCGGTGGATGCGTGCCCCTCGCCAGGTCTCGCGCCGAGCCTCACCCTTGCGGCGCAGGCAGATGATGTCGACGGAGAATCCGCGCTCGAGGAGCGCGAGCGCCTCCTTGCGCACGCGAGGATCGTCCGGAAAGAAGCCCTGGCGGACGATGCAGACGCGGGGGCCCTTGCTCATGCGCGGTGCCGTTCGCGAATGACCTCGTGGTAGAGGTCGAGGTACCGCCGGGCGACGTCGGCCAGCCCGAGGCCGAGCTCGATCACCCGCGCGCGCCCATCCAGTCCCTCGACACCGGCGGCGAGGGCAAGCTCGATCTTGGCGGCGACGTCTCCGGCGTCCTGGGTGGTGAGGAAGACGCCGGGTGTCCGCCCGAAGAGCTCGCGCACGTCACCGACATCGGTCGAGACGAGCGGACGGTTGCAGGCGAGTGCCTCCTTGGCAACCATCGGAGAGGCCTCGAAGCGCGAGGTCTGGACGATCACGTCCGCGGCGTTCATGTACAGCGGCATCTGGTCGAACGGGATGTCGCCGCCGACGAGCCAGTGGACCTTCGATCCGAGCAGATCGCGCGTCTGTTCGTAGAGCTCCGTGCCTTTCTGAAGTCGCCGCCGTGGATTCGCAGGGAAGAAAGCGAGTGGCACGTCCGGTGAGAGGTCCAGTCGGCTTCGGGCTTCGGCCCGATCGATCGGCCGGAAACGATCGAGATCGACGCCGGGCTTGATCACGTCGAAACGCCCTTCGTAGCCGACCGCGGGGGGGAGCTGCGGATTCACACAGACGACTCGATCGGCTATGCGCAACGCACGGAGCTTGAGGCGCTTCTGGTAGACGAGGCGCCTGAGCAGGCTCTCCTCGCGATCGCCGCCCTCGTGCAGAACCTCCGCCTCGTGAATGGTGAAGACGACCGGTGGCGAGCTCTTCCGCGGCCGCACAACGGCCAGCTGAAGCATCGAGTAGGTGTGCTCGCAGTGCAGCACGTCGAACCGTCGGCGGCGAAGCAGCCTCCACAACGAGGGCAGGTGCCTGAGGTACGCAGACCGCCCGTCGAGGTTGGCATCCGAGATCCACACGTCCATCTCGACGCCCAGCCGGCGAAGCGCCTCGACGCGATCGCGGACGAACGAGCCGTAGAACGAGCGCAGCCCGTCCGGATACATGTTTGTCACTGTCAGTACGTTCATTTGCGCCGGCTTCCGAGCAGCTTGCACCGGCGCGACCACCCGCGCTGGTCGATGCGCATCTCTGCGCTGTTCAAGGCGGGTGGGGCCCGTCACGAGCTACCCTGAGCTAAGCGGCCCCGTTCGGGACGGGCAACGAACCAAAGGCTAGTGCGGCGTCTCGTAACGTTGCATCCGAAATGCGGCGATCGTGCAGCACCCCAATTACCGATCAATCATCTAGGGCGCTTCCGAATGATCCTCCAGTGCCCGCGGGAGCGCTTTCGCCTTGACTTCCTCTCTATGAGCAGCGGCGCTCCCCCGATCCTCGGTCTTCGTGCGCGCGGATGCGAACGCACAGGCCTCCCGCCGTCCGGCCGCCTCCACGTCCTCGCCGTTTCGCCGCTCGCGTCGATCGAAGCGGCGCAGACCGGGTAGGTCGTCGTGTCGGGGAGACGGTCACGGGGCGTGCTCGTCGTCCTCCTCTCGGTCGGCACCGCTGTCTGGCTGACGGCGCAGGTGACGGCAACGGTCAAGCGGAGCACCGATCTGTGGCCGGCATCGGGCGTCGCGCTGCTGTCGAAGAGGCAGGTCGCGGGTTTCCGGTCTCGGATCATGATCGGGACGAGCAGCGGCCGGGTCCGGCAGGTCCGCCCGGCCGATGTCGGCGCGCCGAGCCTGGACAGCTACCGCGCGCGCCTGATCTTCAGGCCGCCGCACGGCGTGCCGCGCGCCGCCGCCGGGGCGGCTCACCGGTTCGGCCGGCTCGTCGCCGCGTGGAATCGGATCCACCCCGGCGAGCGCGCGGTCTCCGCGACGTTGAGCGTCGAGGTGCTCTCCCTGCCTTCCGGCCGGCGTTCCCGCGTGTACCGGGTGCTCAGATGGCCCTGAGCCGCCTCGCCTCCGCCTGGCGACGCTACTGGTTCCCGCCGGTGCCGGTTCGGCGGCTCGCCCTCGTGCGGATCGTCGCCTGCACGTTTGCGTTCGTCGACATCGCCACGAGCGGCTACGTGACGCGGGCGGGAGACGCCGACCCCGTCTTCTCGAGCGTCCTTCCGATCTTCAGGGTCGTGCAGGAGCTGACAGGCGACGCCGCCGGGAGTTCCGCGGCGCTGCACGCCGTTCAGGTCGTTCTCCTGCTCGCGCTCGCCTCCGCTGTAGTAGGACTCGGGACTCGCCTCGCGCTGATTGTCGCGGCTCCACTGTATGCGTGGTGGTGGGCAAGCGCGTTCGGCTTCGCGCCTGCGTCGGCGCAGGGCCGCCTCGCGGTGATCGTCACGCTCGCCGTCCTCGCGATCGCACCATCCGGTCGGGTGTATTCCCTCGACGCCGTCCTCGCTCGGAGCCGGCGTCGAGACACTCCCACGGAGGTCGACGAGCTTGCAGGCTGGGCTCTGCGCTTTGCAGCGGTCTTCGTCGTGGTGGCGTACCTCGGTGCGGCGTGGACGAAGGTCAAGACCGCCGGGATCGGATGGCCGTGGAGCGGAGCGCTCGAGTCGGCGCTCCTCCACCACGGCGCGTCGCTCGGGCTCTCCCTCGCGCGCTTCCCCTGGCTCGTGCATCTCCTGGCGGTCTCGGCGTTGCTCTGGCAGGCGAGCGCCTGGGTCACGCTGCCTCGCAGGTCGGTTCTGAGCCGCCGCTTGCGCGATGTCTGGGTCGGATACGGCGCCGGCGCGGTGCTGTTCTCGCTCGTCCTGCTCGGCCTCAACTTCGTCGGCTGGGCGCTCCTCTACTGCCTGTTCTACGACCTCGAGCAGGCGATGCCTCAGATGAGGGCGGCCCGCCGGCGCCTGGCGGAGCGGCTTCACACGCGCGGTGCGACCGCTGCTGCCGCCCGCTCCGGGTCGAGGCTGTGAGGATGATCGCGGGGTGCGCCGGCAATCTGGACCGGGGGCCAACCGGATACCGGCCGCGAGGCCAGGATCGCCTCGGGAAGCTTGCTGTACGGTCAGGTGGTGCGAATGGCGGCTAGCCTGACGGCGCCTCGGCGCACCTCGACCGGCATGGACGTCCTCCCTCGTGCCCGCAGGCACTGGGACCGTGTTCGCCGCGAGGGCGTGGCGAAGACCGTCCGATCCGACCTCCGGCGCTCCCGCGCAGGGCTGAGCAGGTACGCCTGGCTCGCAACTCACGACTGCTCACCGCGGGCTGTGCCGGTCTACGTGGTCGGCGTCCAGCGTTCGGGCACGGAGATGCTCCTCGAGACGCTCTCCCAGTGCCCGGCGGCGGAGATCCACAACGAGAGCGACGACTCGCGCGCCTTTTCGAACTGGGCGCTGCGCGAGGACGCGGTCGTCCGGTCGATCGTCGAATCGAGCCGGTCGCGCTGGGTAGTGTTCAAGTCGCTGTGCGACTCCCACCGCATCGAGCACCTGATGACCGGCCTCGGCACGCCGGCAGCCGGCCGCGCCGTCTGGATCTACAGGTCGATGGACGGCCGCACGCGCTCGGTCATCGCCCGCTGGCCGGAGAACAATCGGCGCGTCCTCTCCGAGATCGCGGCCGGAGCCGACCGCTGGGAAGCGGGCGGGCTCAGCGCGGAGACGCTCGAGCTGATCCGCAGCTTCGACTACGGCCGCATGACGCAGCCCTCCGGCGCGGCGCTGCTCTGGTACGCGCGCAACTCGATCTTCTTCGATCTCGGTCTGGCCACGCGCCCGGACGTCGCGCTCGTCTCCTACGAGCGGCTCCTGGCCGAGCCCGAGCGCTCGATGCGGAGTGTCTGCGAGTTTCTCGGCGTCGACTTCAAGCCGCGCATGATCAAGCGGATCGGCCGGCGCCCGCCCGCAACCGCGGGTGAGCTCGACATCGACCCGAGGATCCATGCAGTCTGCAGCGACCTGGAGCGCCGCCTCGACGCCGAGCTCGAAGCCCGCCTCGGGCCTGCCTCGGCCTAGAGCCGGATCGGCGGGTAGAGCCGCTTTGATCCTCACCACTCTCGCCGCCGTGCTGATCGGCGGTTGGGCGGTCTTCGGCAGCTTCGCGGCGACCCCTGACGCTGCCCAGGTCTCGATCGATCCGTCCAAGGCCGGCTACACCTTGCCGGCCGCGTTCTGGGGACTCGTCGAAGGAAGGGGGGACACCGGGGCCGATCGTGCGCCCGATTACGTCCGGTACGCCACCGAGCTTCATCCCGAGGTGGTTCGCTATACCGCGAGCTGTGATCCCGGTACGCCGACGGCTCCCACGTCGTGCATGCCGACGCTGAAGAGGTTCGCCGATTTCCTGACGCCCAACGGCACGAAGATCTACCTGCAGATGCAGACCGAACCGCGCGACGGCAGCTCGCCGGCGGATCCCGCCAACGTCAAGACCTACGGCAGCCCGGACGCCCAGCAAGCGTGGCTCAAGGACTGGGCGGCGAGGTACGGCATCGGCAACATCGTGGCCGCCGAGTGGACGAACGAGCCCCAGGGAAAGGGCGGGCAACAGCGCTGGTTCGGCGGCGACAAGGCGAAGATCAACCAGTGGCTCGGTGTGATGCAGACCGCCTATGACATCAAGCTGCACCAGGTCGCCCCGGCGGTCGACGTCCTGGGCATGGCCTGGGCGGGAGGCGGTGCCCTCGGCAGCAACTGGCGAGCCGTCCTCCCGCCGTTTCTGGCGGCGACCGATCCGAGCCATCTTCAGGTTCTCAGCCTGCACGGCTACGGTCAGCAGGCCTGGAAGAACCCCATACCCCTGTACTCGAACTTCCGCAACCCGCTCGATCCGGTCCTGCGCAAGCAGATCGACCAGGACAAGATGAACCACTACTTCTATCTGCCGTTCGATCCCGGAAAGTCCGGCTACCAGGCGAGCTTCGGGAAGTGGCGGCAACTGCTCGACGAGCGGGGCGAGCGGAACACCAAGCTCGCGATGACCGAATACGGCTACTTCGATCCAGGACCGCCGGGCGCCCTGGCCGACGTGGCAATGGCAATCGTCAGCGCCAACAATCAGAAGAATTGGAATCTGCGATATTTCGTCTCGCATTCGATGGCGCTGGACGTGAAGGATCTCGACGCCGGTTCCGCGAAGGAGCACGGTCCATCGATCCTGCTGGCCAAGCCGAAGTGCGACCTGAGCTCGGGCACGTGCGTCGTCCGCTCGAGTCGGTACTTCGCGTTCCAGCAGCTGATCGGCCCGTTCCTGCACAACTACAAGCGGCAGATCGGCGCCAACGGCATCTCCGTGAGCGGCGCGGACCCGACACCGAGCTCGTCCCGCGGCAACTCGATCACGAAGCTTCAAGCCGCGGCCGGGCTGAACGCCGACTCGAGCGAGCTGGGCGTTCTGATCGGCAACTTCGATCTCTACAACTCCCAGGCGGCGACGATCGACTTCGGCCGAAGCGTCGTCGGGCCGATCAGAGCGACCCGGCTGCCCGACGACCATTCGTTCTCCGGCAACCGGCCGTTCCCGGTCACCGCACTGACCGCCTCCGGATCGACGGTCGCCGTCAACCTCGGCCCGGGTGAGGCCTACCTGCTGGAGATCCCGCTCTCGGGTCCGAGGATCACCGGCTTCAGACCGGCCTCGGGCGTGCCCCGGGCGCCGGTGACGATCTCGGGGAGCGGCCTGTCCGGGGCCTCGTCGGTTCGCTTCAACGGCGTTTCCACCCCGGTGATCTCGAACACGGCAACCGCGATCAAGGTACTCGTTCCCCGGCGGGCGACGAGCGGCCGCATCAGCGTCACGACCCCCGTCGGCACGGCGACTTCCGCCAAGGCGTTCGTCGTCAAGCGGTCGCCGGTCCCGAAGATCGCGAACTTCAGCCCGAGGGGTGGAGTCCCGGGCACGAGCGTGAGGATCGTCGGCAGCGGCCTGCTCGGCGCCACCGCCGTGCGCTTTCACGGCGTCAAGGCGACGATCACGCTCGACACCGCCTCGGCGATCAAGGTGCTCGTCCCCGCCGGTGCGCGCAGCGGGAAGCTGTCGGTGAGGACGCCGGGCGGGACCGCGTTCTCGAAGGGAAGGTTCACCGTCGGCTAGCGACTCTGCGTCCGAGCGGCGCCTGGAGAGCTCGCGCGTCAGCTAGGCAGGCGACCCGCGGAGGGTCCGCCAGATCGGTCTGACCGCGGAGCGGGCGATCGTCACCGCCGCCAGCGCGTAGGTGATCGCCGCTCCGGCTGCGACCGCTCCGAACCCGGCGAGCGGGGGCAGCTCGAGGCTGGTCGGAACGAGGGCAAGGAGAACGGCGGCGAGGATGGCCGAGCAGGCCAGGCTGGACATGAGGGAACGGGCGAGCATCCGGGGCGTGATCTCCAGCAGTCGCAGAGCGACGACGAAGGCGGGCATGCCGGAGATCGCGAAGGACAGCAGCATCCCCAGTGCCGCGCCCGAGACGCCGAGCCAGTTTGTGAGCACCAGGAGCAGCGGTACGATCGTGATCGCCTGCGGGAGCGCAAACCAGGCCGAGAGGTGCGGCTTCCCGGCCGCCTGGAAGACGGCGCCGGCACTCGCCCCGAACGAGCGGACGATGCTGAAGGCGGCGACGATCCGCAGCGGCCAGACGACCGCGTGCCACTTCGGGCCGAGCAGCGCCAGCACGATCGGCTCGGCGCCGATCGCGAGGAGGACTGCGAGCGGGACGACCAGCAGGGCGGTCCGCTGGAGCATCTGGAGGAAGATGCGCCTGAACTCCGGCAGGTTGTTCTGGACCATCGCGTACGCCGGGAACATCGACCGTCCGACCGCGACGCCGACGAGCGTGGTCGGCAGGTTGGCGAGCCGGAAGGTGACGTTGTAGTAGCCGAGCGCCGTCGTTCCGAGGATCCGGGTCACGGCCGCCGTCTGCGCCGTGTTGCTGAAGAGCAGAGCGAGGTTGTTGATCGTCACGAACCGGCCGTACTTGATCAGCTCGCGAAGCGTCCTCAGATTTCCTTCGCGGAGAGACGGACGCCAGGGGATGAGAACCCAGTAGGTGACGGTCTGTGTGACCGCGCCGGCGAGATAGCCGGCGACGAGGCTCCAGACCCCAAAGCCGAGCGCGGCCGTCGCGATCGCGATCGCGAACTGGACGACGATCGATCCGATGTCGGCCTTCGCCCTCGAGCCGTAGTCGAGCGAGCGCTCGAGAATCGCACCCGGAACGGCGCCGAGCCCGCGGAGGACGAGGAGGACGCACATCACGCGCACGACGGCGGTCGCTTCCGGCGCTCCGATCACGCGGGTGAAGTAGGGGGCGATCACGACGCCGAGCCCGGCGAGCAGGAAGCCGCCGGTGCCGGTGAAGAGGATCGCGGAGGCGGCGGCCTCCCGGACGTTCTCGCGCTTGTAGATGATCGCCGCGGTCATCCCGGCCGCCTGGAGCTGCTGCGCGACCCCGATCAGCATCATCGCGACCGCTGTGATCCCGAACTCCTTCGGCGAGAGCAGCCGCACGAGCACCAGCGTCGAGAACATCAGCACCATGCTCCGCGAGCCGTAGATGAGCGCGGTCCAGCCCGAGCTCTGGATCACCTTGCGGTCGAGCGCGTGTCCGGTGAGCGCCTGCTCCGGCGAGTCCGGGTCGGAATCTCGCGGCGTGACGGAGTCGCTCATGCTTCGACGCCGGCGCCGGTCAGCGCACCCGGCTGCTCGAGATGAGCCGACAGCGAGGCGACGACGCGGTCGCCGGCAAGACCGTCCCAGAGGTCGGGGACGGCGCGTGGTCGAGGGCTTCCTTCGAGGACGGCGAGCGCCTCCTCGACAATCAGCTCGGTGTTCGTTCCGACCGGTCTGTTGTCGCCGTCCGAGACGGTGACCGCGCGCTCGGTCGCCTCGCGAAGGGTCAGGCAGGAGACACCCCGTGCGGTCGCGTCCTCCTGGACGACCCCCGAGTCGGTCAGGACGAGGCGTGAGGCCCCGATCAGCTCGCCGAGCTTCTGATAGCCGAGTGCTGAGCGGGCCCGCAGCCCCGGCTCGGCGTCGATCACCCGGTCGAGGTGGAGCTCCGTCAAGCGCTGCCTGATGTGATCCTCCATCGGAAAGACGACGGGGACGCAGCGACTGAGGACGACGAGCGCCTCGACGATTCTCTTCGCAGGCTCGTAGTCGCCGATCGTCTCGGGCCGGCTGAGGGTGACGAGGCAGTACGGCTTGTCTGGAGGACGCCCGCTCGCCGCCGGGGCCGGGAGCTCGGCCGGCGCTCGCCGAAGGGCCGCTGCGCAGACGGTGCTGCCGACGCGCTCGATCCGCTCGCGTCCGATCCCTTCCGTCGCGAGGTTGTCCACCTCTTTCACGCCGGGGGCGTACAGGAAGGTCGAAAGGTGGTCGCAGCGCCTCCGGCTCATCTCGTCGGGCTCGCGGAGGCCGGAGCGAAGGCCCGCTTCGAGGCGGGCGATGCCGTAGCGCCGCCGGGCTGCGACCTGCGCTCCGACGCGGGCGGCAGCGTCGTCTCCGGCCGAGACGACCATCCTCGGCTTGATCTGGAGGAGCTTCGATTCGAACGCGGCGGCGATCCGGTCGGCACCCGCCGGATCGTGCTCCGCGGCCGCGACGTCGGCTCTGGTCAGGCCGAGCTCGACCTCGAAGCCGCTGCCACGTTCGAGGCGGCAGTGCGAGCCGGTCGCCACGACCAGGCAGTCGAGGCCGGATCGAATACCCGCCTCGACCACCGGCGCCGCGCTCATCGCGCCGGAGCGCGTGCCGATCCAGACGAAGAGATCCGCCACCCTCACACCATAGGAACCGGGCGCGAGCGGGATGCCGTCGGAACGTCCAAAGCGTGCTCGCTCGAAGGTCGGGCGCCGCTAACGGGCGAGCTGCCCGGCGATCAGCCCGAGCAGGCGATCGACGCGGCCGTCCCAGGTGTTTGCGGCGGCAACGCGGATCCGGCGCTCTCGATCGTCGTCCCCCTGCCGCGCGAGTCCCGCCTCGACCACCGCCACCAGAGCGTCGATGCCGTCGGCGAGGGCGACGTCGGGGCTCACGCCGCTGAGCTCGGGGAGCCCGGTCGCGACGACGGGCTTGCCCGCGGCGAGGTATTCGTAGGTCTTGAGCGGAAAGCAGCTCCGCGTGTACCCGTTCGCGAGGTACGGGATCAGCGCCACGTCGAGGGCGGCGACGTACCGCGGCACCTCCCCGTACGGCTTCGGTCCCGCCCAGTGCACGTTCGGCAGGCGGACGAGCCGGTCGAAGGCGTGTTGCGCGTCGGCCCGCACCGGCCCGACGAGGAGCAGCGTCCAGTCGGGGCGCGCCGACGCCAGGGCCTCGAGCAGGTCGAGGTCGACCTTCGCGGCGGTGATGTTCCCGACGAAGCCGACGACCGGCCGCGGCAGCTCGCGCGTCTCTGGCGCCGCGAAGGAACGGTCTGCCGCAGGCGAGAAGTGGTCGAAGTCGCCGACGTTCGGCACGTGGAACGTGCTCGGGTTCTGCTGCCGGTGGCGATCGAACAGCGACCTCGCGGTTGCGAAGACGAGATCTGCGGCGCGTGCCGTCTGCCGGTCGCTCCTGCCGACGAACGCCCGCGTCCGCGGGTCGGCCGTCTGCTCGCTGTAGTCGTCGACGCAGTCGTAGACGACGGCCGCGTCGCCGCAGGCCCGCGCCAGGCGTGCCGTGCACGGGTCGTAGATCCAGAGGGCGACCGGCTGCGGGAGCCTTCGGACCAGGCGTCGAAGCGCCCCTGCCGTCAGGAAGCAGTTGACCGCATTCGGCAGCCGGCGGGAATGCCCCCAGGGGATCGCGTTCAGGGCCGTGCGCGCCCGGATCCCCGGCGCGACCTCCCGGCTTCCGATCAGCTCGCGGAAGACGCCGGCTCGGTCCGGGCCGGTGACGAGGCGCAGCAGGTGGCGGCCGAGAAACGTGCTCGTCTCGACGAACAGCACCGAATGGCCGCGCCGCGCGGCCCGCAGCATCAGCTGCTGGCGGTTGGTCGGGAGGTCGGCGTCCCAGCGCTGGGGCGAGAGGCAGACGATCGAGAACGGGCGCCCCGCCACCACCTGCGGCGGGCTTCTGCGGGCAGGGGCACGCACGGGCGCCGGCGACGGTGCTGGAGTGAAGGCCGCCAATCCGTGCCCGGGTGCTCGGCGCTCAGGGCTGTGAGGCCGGTTGGACGGCCGTCTCGGGGACGGCGCACGCTCCGACGCGGCCCCGTCGCTCGGCGACGTAGTTGTAGACGCGCTCGCCCACCCACGCCACACCGGGGATGTACGACAAGGCGAGTCCAGGCCACAGCGCCGGCAGCGTGCGCGCGAACCTCCGGTAGGCGCGGAAGCCGCGGACGCGCGTTCGGCCGTCGTCTGCCTCGAAATGCTCCGGTCGCGATCCATCGGCGGCTGCGTCGACGAGGCGCAGCCGGCCGAACCAATCGAGGCTGTCGAGCGCGGTCGCCGTTCGCACGCAGAGCGTGCAACTCCCGTCGTACAGAACCGAGATGCGAGGCCCGAGGCGTGCGCCGACGCGCTCCGCTACCTGCCTCAGTCGAGCGGTTGCCTTCTCCGTGTCGTAGAACGCCAGGTACACGATCACCCAGCCGATGAAGTTGATGTCGAGGACGAACTCCGAGATGACGACGAACGTGAGGCCGTAGGCGACCCAGGCGTCGCGCAGGCGTCGGCTGATGAACCACCGGCGGGGCAGGAGCAGGACGCAGGCGAGTATCTCCCACACGAGCGCCGAGCCGGCCATGATGTGATCGATCCACGGGTACGTGAACAGGAACGAGCCGATCACCGTGTGCTTCTCGACCAGCGCCGCGTCGAATGCCCCGCCCCACGGCCAGTCGAGTCCCGTGCTCTTGATCTTCGCGTATGCGGCCAGGGTGTAGCCGCCGACGAGAAAGACGGCCGCCAAGCGGAGCGCCCAACCGGCGAGCCGGTCGGACTCGTTCGCCGGCGCCGGGAGTGGTTGTCCGGGGGCTGCCTGCCGGCTGCGAGCGAAGAGGGCGTCGAGCGAGTACGCCTTACCCGCGGGCCCGATGGCCAGCGCGACGAGCGCCATGATCACAGCCAGCCGTCCGTGCGCTCCGGAAGGCGCGAAGGCGAAGTACGCTGCCCACCACCACGCGTAGAGCGGCGCCGCAATGATCAGAGCGAGCCGGGTCGCGAATCCGAGCATCGCCGCCGCCAGCGTGGCGATCAGGACGATCTGGATCGTGTGGAGCACCATCCAGTCCGTGGCGTGGTGGCCCGTGACCCCCATGAGCACCTTGAAGATCGGAAGCGGGCCGTAGAACAGGTGGTCGGCATGGCCGGAGCGCGCGACGTACCCCGTCAGCGCGATGTCGATCAGCGCGAAGCCGCAGACGAAGATGCGCAGCACCGCCAGCCGCCGCACCGGCACGGCCGGGAACCAGTAGCGCTGCCAGAGACCGACGATCCTCGCTACGGCCATGACACCGGCTGGTAGGTCTGGACCCGCTTGGCCCTCGTCGCGAGCAGTCCGCTCCCGTTCGGGTCGAGCGAGAACACCTTGATGCGCACCCTCGCGGCGACCGCGGGGTCGTCGGTGAACTTCTTGTTCCAGATCGCGATGATTCGACCGAGCCGCTGCGTGGCGCCGGGCCGCGCGACCGGAGGATGGCCCTTGGTCGGCACCACATACAGGTGCTTGAACGCGGCTCCCATGCGGGGGAGGTCGAACTCGGACGGCACGAGCTGTCTCGTCTGGCCGCTCCGGGTGCGCACGAAGATATCGGTGTGGTACGCGACCGACCTCGTGTTCTTGAACATCGGGAAGCCGGTGACCGGCCAGGGCGAGTTGTTGATGATGATGCCGGCGCTGAGCTCTGCGACCATCCAGAGCGCCGTGCCGACGGACACCGCGATGATCAACCGGCGACGGAATCGCGAAGTCATACCCATCGGCATCGATCGTAGGCGAGGCGAGAGCGGGTCACGCTGAACCCATGGAGCGCCTTCGCTGGACCTTCGTGCGGGTTCCCGGCCACGTCAGACGGCCCAGGTCTCGAGCCCGAGCCCGGTCAGCTCGCGCAGCCGTGCGACGTCGTCGCGAAGGAAGGCTGTCAGCTCGCGCCGGCGCGCCTCGCCGAGCTGCGGAAGGGCGATCCTGCGCGAGGTCAGCGACACGTAGGTCTTGACCATTCTGCCCGGCCGGCGGCGCTGCGGCTCGATCTCGACCGCCAGCCCGACCGGGTTGAGGCGGTTCGCCACGTGCGAGGCGACCGCACCGATCGCGTTCTTCCGCCGCCGGTCCGATGCCCGGTTCACCACCTCCTCGTGCTCCGCGCACCAGAACGAGTCGTCGACGCCGAGGAACTGGAAGATCGTCGCCAGCGTCGCGCGCCGCCGTTCGCGCAGATCTTCGGCGGCCACGACGAGGATCTGAGACATTCCGAAGAAGGGCAGGTACCGGTCGAGCTGCATCGCGTACCTGCTGCAGTTGACGTAGTTGTTGTCCTCGAGATCGGCGAGCGCGTCGTCGAGACTCAGCCGCTCTCGCTCGTGGGAGTACGCATCGACGTAGTGCGAGACGATCCGGTCGATCGGGTCGCGCACGACGTACACGAGCTTCACGTCGTCGCCGAGCACGGCGTGCATCCGCTCCGGCGCCTCCGAGAACGCCGGGTACTTCGCGTAGTTCGGCGACGACTCCCCGCGGACCGGGGCATGCTCGGGAAACTGCTCCCGGTACCACTCGACCCCGTGGTCCCAGCGCTCGGCGAAGAAGCACAGCTCCTTCTTCCGCGACATGAAGATCTCCGGGTGGTGCGACAGGTAGCGGTGCAGGCTGCTCGTCCCGCACTTCATCGCGCCGATCACGACGAGATTCGGGAGGTTCACGCCGCTGCTGCGGCGACCGGCGCGCGCTGCCCCCGGCGCTCGATCGCCCGTTCGTAAACCTTGACCGTGCGCTCGACCATCGTCTCGAGCGTGTACTCGTCGAGGATCCGCTGCCGCGCAGCTTCTCCGATCGAGCGGCGCAGCTCGCCGTCTGCGAGCAGTCGCTCGATCTCGGAGGCGAGCTCGTCGACCGCGCCGGCACGGATCAGCACGCCGTTCTCGCCGGGCCGGTCGATCACCTCCCCGATCGGCCCGATCCGCGAGGCGATCACGGGCACTCCGCAGGCCATCGCCTCCGGGAGGACGAGCGGTGCAGCCTCGTCGCGAAGGGTGGGGAAGAGGTAGACGTCGGCCTGGGCGACCGCGGCCGCCAGATCTTCCGGCGGAAGGGCCCCGAGGAGCTCGAGGCGATCGGCGACGCCGAGCTTCTCGGCCAGCTGCCGGAGGTTCTCCGCCTCCCCGCCATGGCCCGCGATGCGGAGCTTCCCCTTGACGCGCTCGAGCGCGCGCACGGCGACGTGGAAGCCCTTCTCGACGCTCAGGCGTCCCGATGCGACCAGCAGCGGCTGCTCCCTGGGCTCCCTGGGCCTCGGCCGCCAGAGCCCGACGTCGACGCCGTTCGGCACCACGTGGACACGGGCGGGGTCGAGACGGTGCGAGAGGCGCGTCCCCGCGACCTGCTGGTGAGAGGGAACGATCACCTCGCAGCGGCGGAAGTTCGTGGCGTTGCCGGGCGCGAAATGGCGCCGGGTGAGCGCGACTGCTCCCCGAGCCTCCCGCAGGAGCGTTGCCGGGCGTCCCCGCACCCGACGGGCCGCCGCCCCGATCAGCCCGGCGAAGTTGCCGTGGAACATGACGACGACGGGTGCGTGCCGGTCGGCATTCGCCCGGACGAGGCCGAGCGCGCTCGAGCCTTCCCCATGGACGACGTCCACTGCCCGCTCATCGTGCAGGCGAAGGAACTCGGCCGTCGACGCCTGCTGCCAGACGCGGCTCGTGAAGTCGCTCGGCGCGTCGACTGGGTGGAAATGGACGCCGTCCAGCTCCGGCACGGTCTCCTGCGCGGGCCAGATCACCTCCACCTCGTGTCCCGCTGCGCCGAGTCCACGTACGAGGTCGAGCGTATGGCGGTACATGCCGCCGAAGGCGTTCGTGCCGGTCGTGACGACGCAGATCCTCATCCCGCTGCGGCGTCCGCCGAGGCTTCGAGCAGGTCGAAGTACTTCGTGCCCCGCAGCGTCGCCCGCACCTCCTCGTAGTTCGCGATCGACTCGCGATACCCGGCGCGGTTCCACTTCTGGAGCCTGGAGCGGAGATCGGAGGCCGCCGGCTCGACGCCGATGAACGAGAGGACCGCCGCGTAGCGCTCGGGCTGCCGGAGCAGCTCCTCGTAGCCGACCTCGAACACCGGGACGCGCAGGAGCGCGAGCATCCGCCGCGTTCGGCGAGCCCGGTACTCCTCCCGGTCGAGCCATTTGACGAGCGTCGTCGTGTCGAGGCGGACGGGCGGGTTCGTGACTCGCTCGCCGACGTACGCGTGATAGCGGCCGCGCGCCTTCGCGCTCTCGATCGAGAGGAGGTGGTCGAGCTTGTTCCGCCGCACGAGGTGAACGACCCGGACTCGCTTCACGGCGAGATAGACGAGGAGCCAGGGCAGGATCCTGAACTGGCCGTAGGCGAGCTTGCAGCCGACCGCCCGGATCTCGCCCTCGCCGCGGAAGACGCGGTTCGCGTACCGCCAGCCCACGATCGGGCGCGCGAACGCGAACCGGCGCAGGTGCCCAAGCGTGTCGAAGAACCACGGCAAGTCGGTGCGAAGCGGCGGCTGCCCGCTCGAGCCCGTGATCGAGAAGATGTCGCCGTAGCACGTCACCTCGTCGTGACTGCCGATCATGTCGGCGGCCCAGGTCGAGCCGCTGCGCCTGGTCGACACGAGCACAAACGGAGTCGGCTGGGCGAGGTCGCGCGAACGGCGCGCGGCCCCGCTTTCGGCGATCTCGGTAGCTTCGGTGGTTGGTGAGTCGATCGCGAACATCGTCAACGGGCGTGGGTCGCGCCTCACAGTAGGTTCGGCCGCTTCGCCGGAGTACAGACCAACGATCAGCTGCCCTGGCACGAATAGGTAGAGGCCCGCCGCCGCACGGATCGCCTCCGATCAGCGCACCGCGAAGAGGAGTTGCGCCGTGCGGTCCGCGATCGCGTCCCACCGGAACCCCTCCGCGATCTCGAGTGCGATCCGCCCCTTCGCATACGCAGCCGACGCGTCGCCGGCCGCAGCCTGGAGCGCGGCCGCGAGCGAGGGTGCCTGCCCCGGCCGGAAGCCCCAGCCCGCGCGAAAGTCGCGGGTGAGCTCGCGGTAGAGCCGGGTATCGGCCGCCACCACCGGCACGCCGAGCGAGAGGGCGAGGATCAGCGCACCGGAGGTTCCGCCGTCGCCGCGTGACATGACCGCGGCGTCGCAGGCGCCGAACAGCTCCGCGACCCGTTCGTCGGCCACGTAGTCGAGTAGGGGCTTGATACGGCGGTCGGCCGCGGCCGCCAGCTCGATCTGGCGAGCGACCGCCTCGGAGACCGGATTTCCGGCGATCACCAGCGCGCCGATTCGGGGCGACGACGAGAAGGCCTCGAGCAGGATGTCGAGATCCTTGTACGGGCGGATCGTCCCGAAGGCGAGCAGGACGAAGTCGCCGGCTTCGATCCCGAGCTCGGCGCGCACCTCGTCTCGGCTTCTCCCCGGCGGGTAGACGCCGATGTAGGACCCGTGCGGCACGATCTCGACCCGTTCGGCCGGCGGCCCGAGGCTCGATTTCGCCTCGTTCGCAGTCGCGGTGTCGTGCGCGAGCAGCACGTCACAACGGCGAGCGAGGTAGCGGCCGGCGATCGCATCGCAGCGGGGGATGGTCGAGTCGTGCGGCGACACCTGGTGGATCGTCCACACGAGCCGGTAGTCGAGCCGGCGGGCGATCGTCAACCGGACGAGGAACCTCGCGAGCTTGAACCACACGACGATCCGACGCAGCCAGGTGGGGCCGGCGGACTGACCGTAGATCGCCTGCGGCCAGTGGAGGTGGATGAAGCCGACACGTCGCCGGTTGCGGACGAGCCATCTCGGTGAGAGCACGACCTGGGGGCGTGCCTCATCGACGGAGCTCAGGCCGCGCGCGGCGAGGTGCGAGTACAGCAGGCGCATGTAGGGGTTCCGGCGGGCGCGCGCCGTGCAGGCGATCTGCCGGCGCGTCGGCAGAAAGTCGGCCGAAGCGGCGCTTCGCGCATGGGTTCCCGTTCCCTCTGACGCCACGGCCATCGTCCTGATCGTAGGCGGGTGCCGCGCGGGAACCGCCGGACGATCGTCTAGCGCCGCGCACGCCCGCAGCCGGGGGCGGCCGCCGGCACGCCGACCAGGCTGATCCGTATTCTTCCCGGCTGAATGCGATGACCTGGATCGCCTCCATCCTCACCTGGCTGCAGCGCAGGATCCAATGGATCGTCGCCCGCGTCCTCGCGGGCGGCATCGGCGCGCTCACGTTCGTACTGCGCCGCGGGCGCCACCGCGAGTGGCGCCGGGACCAGGAGCGGCGGGCACGCGGCAACGGCACCTCCGAATGACGGTGCGCTAGCCGCGCCGCACCCGTGCGGGTCGCCGGCCACACCTACGCGTTCCGTGACCGGCCGCTCGCGCAGGCGCTCGCGGCGCTCGCGGCTCTCGGCCTGACTCGGGTCGAGGTCTGGCTCGGGCACGCGACGGAGGGTCCGGCGGCAGCCGCCGAGGCTCTCGCCGAGCGGGGTCTCGAGGCCGCGGCCGTCAGCGCGGGCGGCTTCTACCACGCCGACAGCGACGTCCCGGCGCGGGCCTCGGAGCTCGGCGAGGCGATCGGCGCTCCGATCGTCGTCATGTGCGTCGCGCCTTCCCTCGTTCCCGTGCTTGCCGCTCGGGTCGCCTCCTCTCTGGTCGTCTGCGTCGAGAACCACTGGGATCAGGCGCTGGCGCGGCCGGAGGAGGTCTCGGCGGCCCTCCGGAGCGAGCCGCGGGTGGCGGCCTGTCTCGACACCGGCCATGCGCTGCTCGCGGGCGTGCGTCCGGAGCGCTTCGCCGGTCACCTCGGCGCTCGCCTGCGCCACGTTCACCTCAAGGAGGCGCGCCTGCCCGGCGCCGCCGTCCGCCTCCTCGGCAGGAAGGTGCGTCGCCGCCTGCTCGAACGGCCTGCGCCGGTCGCGCCCGGCGAGGGCGACCTCGACCTGCCGCGGCTGTTCGCCGCCCTCTCGGCCGCCGGGTTCGAGGGCACGATCGCCGTCGAGCACGAAGGGGCCGAGCCGGAGGCCGCCCTGCGCCGGCTGCTCCTCGACTGCGAGCGGTCAGATCGCGATCTCGTGCAGCTGGGCTGAGAGCGGCCGGCCCGACGATGCGGCCGCCTGGAGCACCGCAGCTGCCCGCTCCTCGACCGCCGCGAACGTGCGGACGATCGTGGTCCGCTCGTCGAGGCCGCGGGATCGCAGGTCGAGGGCGAGCAGGATTCCCCCACCTGCAACCGTGCCCGGGACGAAGAGGATGCGCCGCTCGTCGAGGTTGCGCTCGACCGCCGCAGTCAGCGAGGCCCTGCCCGTCGTCACGATCGACCGCGCCTGGATCGCGCTCGCCGCCACCTCGTCGAGCGTCCAGTGCGGCCGGCTCACGATCAGGACGTCCGCCCGAGCGGTCAGGGCGCCGCCGCCCTCGGCGACGACGCGCAGGCCGCGCTCGGCGAGCGCCGGGAGGCACTCCCGCTCGGCGAGCGAGGGCCGATCGACGGCGACCGTTGCGCGGCCCTGAGCGATCCCGAGGTGCCGCAGCACGCTGACCGCCGCTGCGGCCGTCGACGCGGCCAGGCCCTCGCGCGCGAGACGGGGCTCGAGGCGGGTGCCGTGCACCGTGTAGGTGATCGCGCAGAGGCCCGCGCTGACGAGCGGCCGTAGCGCGTCGGTGAAGTCCTCGAGCCGGTCGCGCAGGCGCCCGCCCGCCGTCTTCTCCTCGACGAGCACCAGGCCGTGGCAGGCGCCGGCGGCAAGGCCGAGGAAGCGGACCTGAAGCGTCGCCGCGCTGGCGAGCTGGACGACATCCTCGAGATCGAGATCGTGCGCCAGGGTCAGTCCCCCGATCGACCTGGCGGCGGCGGCCCGGTCGATGACGACGTAGCCGAGGAGGCTGTCCGTTCGGGAGTGAACCCCCAGCACGTGCCTCGGCGGCGTGTCCACGTCCCCGCCCGCGAAGACGTACGGGGCGCCCGGGCTGCCGCCGAAGATGATCGGGCGCAGGCGGGGCCCGAGGTGCAGCGTGGTCGACCCGGCAGGCGCGGTGTCAGTGACGCTCGGCGGTGGTCGCACGACCATCCCCCTCGGCTGCCACCCCGCTCCAGATCTGGTGAAGCCGTTGCGCGACCGCGGCCGGAGCGAGCTCCGCCTCCGCCTGCGCGCGTGCCGCGGCGCCGAGGCGCTCTGCCTCTTCGTCGTCTCCGAGCAGCGCCTCGAGCGCCGCGGCGAGCGTTTCCTCGTCCCCGGACGGGATCAGGAACCCCGTCTGACCGTCGGCGACGAAATCGGTCAGGTCCTCGACGCGGCTGCCGACGAACGGCCGTGCGGCGGCCGCCGCGAGCCGTGCCGGGGTCGGCGTCACCGGCGCGAGCGCGGGAGTGCAGACGACGCTCGCGGTCCCGTACCAGAGCGGAACGTCGCCCGGGCTGGGCGCCCACTCGATCGTCCCGTGGTGGCCCAGGCCCATCGCCTGCCGCTCGCAGTCGTCGCGGTAGCGCGGGTCGACGCGGCCGTCGGGAACCGCCCCGAGCCGCAGCTCCGGCAGGCGTTGCCGGATCCGGTAGACCGCGTCGAGCACCAGGTGCAGCCCGCCCTCTCTCGTGTACGGCCCGCCGAAGAGCACCATCGGCCCGGCCAGCCTGTGCAGTCGTCGGAAGCGCTTGACCTCGGCGTCGCGCGTCTCGTGCAGGCGAGGGAGCGGCGCGTGCAGGTCGAGGTCGATCGGGCGCGTCAGCGGCTCCGCCCGCGCGCCGAGCGAGGGGAAACGCCGCCGCAGGTCGTTCAACTCGGAGATCGACCCGACGAGGATTCGACTCGCGAGCCGGGCACGCCTCGCATCGCGGCGGCCGAGCCTGGCTTCGCCGTCACCCGTCAGGTCGAGCACGAGAGGTGTCCCCGGCAGCTCGCGCCTAAGCGCGGGCAGCAGGCCCAGCTCCGCAGCGCGCACGTGCAGGACGTCTGCGCCGCCCCCGGCCGGGTCGACGATCTGCGTTCCGTCCAGCTCGAGGCAGCCTTCGACGAGCGCGAGCCACGAAGGGCGCTCGCCCGGGCAGCCGATTCGTACCGAGACGGCCGGTTCCACCGCCACGGCGTCGGTCGCGGTCGCGGTCACTACGCGTCCGTTCCGCAGGAGTCGCAGCTCGCGCCGTTTTCGGAAGCGCCCTTGATGACCGCCAACGGCTTGAAGCCCTTCACCTGCACCGCCTTCGTCTCCTTGTCCTTCTTCACCCGCGTCACCTTGCCGCCGGTGCCGCCGCCGCCGAAGGGTGCGGGCGTCCACCACGCCCATTCGGTGCACGACACGCACTGGGAGGCGCAGAAGTTGCCCTCCGAGTGCCAGCGCCGCATCTTCTGCATCCTGGCGCCGTGCCACGTCTTCAGGACGCCGCCGTTCTTGACGTTGCCGAGCGGTGTGACGGCGTCGTAGTCGCGAGAGCACGAGACGAGCACACCGTCCCAGTGGATGTGGCAGTGGTACCAGAGATTGGGGCAGGGCTTGCGCACCGCGTTGGGGTCGTTTCCACTCGCCTCGACGGCGAGATCGGAGACCTCGTCGATCTGGCCGCCCCAGGTGTCGAGCTCCTTGATGTTGATCACGTCGGCATAGCTCTTGCTCCAGCGCCTGACGAACTCCTCGACCTCGGAGTCGGTCTCGGACAGCCGCACGATCTGGATGTCTGCCTCGATCGGCGAGCCCAGCTCGTCCTTCAACTCGAGGAAGCGCTCGATGTTGCCGAGCACGCGCTCGAACGTCCCGCCGACGCGCACCTTCTCGTACGTCTCCTTCGTCAGGCCGTCCATGCTCAGGAAGATCCGGTCGAGGCCGGCGTCGATGATCTCCCGCGAGCGCTTCTCGTCGAGGAGCATCGCGTTGGTCGACGTCTCGACCCAGAGGCCCCGTTCCTTCGCGTAGCGGATCATGTCGATGATGCGCTTGTGCAGAAGCGGCTCGCCCCAGGAGTGGAGGACGACCGCCTCGGCGAACGGAGCGATCTCGTCGACGATCGCGGTGTAGAGGTCCCAGTCGATGTAGCCCTTCGGGCGTGTGTCGATGTGCAGCCCGGTCGGGCACATGATGCAGTCGAGGTTGCAGACGTTCGTCGACTCGATGTAGACGCGGTCGGGAAACGTCGGCGCCGTCTCCAGCTCGAGCTCGTACGAGACGTACTTCGCGCCCATGTTCGACTTCTGCCTCAGGCGGCGGCGAAGCCGCTTCGGGTCGGTCAGCGTCTCGACTCTCATGTGGAGGCCCCTTTCACTGCGTAGAAGCACAGGTAGCGTGCGAAGAGCGACGGGTTCAGCGTGACGAGCGGCTCGTACAGACGCGGCGCGACCTTGCGGGTGTGGCGATTGAAGAGCAGCTTCGGGTAGAGGCCTCGGCACCACGTCCCCGCGTGACCGCGTAGCTTGATCCGGTCGAGACCCGCCTCGCGGAGCAGCCTCTTCGCCTCGTAGGCGGTCATGTACCGGATGTGGTACGGGTCGGTCGGCGCGTTGGCGATGTACGGGAATCGGCCGACCAGCAGCCAGAGGCGGTAACGCCAGTGCCCGATGTTGGGCACGAGCCAGATGAACTTGCCGCCGGGCTTGATGCACCTGACGCACTCCTCGATGTGCCGGTGGATGTAGAAGAGGTGCTCGAGATTCGAATTCGCGACGACTGCATCGAACTCGCCGTCCGCGAACGGGAGCGGGTCGGTGTCGAGATCGACCTGTTGCGCCGGGATCCCGCGCCTGCGCGTCCGCTCGGGCCCGACCGAGGACACGTCGGTGCCGACGACGTCGATGCCGTTCTCGGCGAGGAGCGCCGCGAGAAAGCCGGGCCCGCAGCCCGAGTCGAGCACACGCTCGCCCGGCTCCAGGCCGTCGACCACGAACTGCAGGCGCGAGTAGTCGACGTTCCCCTCCGGGACGTGGGTCCAATGGTTGTCGTAGTAGTCCCGGAGATCCACCTGCCCGATCGTACGCTCGGAAAGCGTCGTTGCTCACGCTCTCAAGGCTGGACCCGTCATTCCCGAAGGTCGAGCCGCTGTCGCGTGACCGTCGCCGCCGAATCGACTCCGCGGGCCTGTTCGAGGTCGATTTCGGACCTCGACTTCCGCCGCGCAGGCGTTGCGCTTTCGTGGGTTATTGGCGCGTCGGTCGCCGCGTAGCGTGAGTCGACCACGACCGGGGAGGGGGAGCGGTGAGCGTCGCGGACCACGCACTCGAGACGCCGAGCTGGGCGGATCCAGAGGCCTTTGCGGGTCCGGACGAGCGCACGCTCCAGATCCTCGAGCGGCGGCGGCGGACGGCGATCGTGCGGCGCCGCGGCTGGCTCGTGCGGCGCATGCTCCTCTGCGCCGACCTCGCCGGCCTGCTGGCCGCGTTCTGCGGCGCCCAGCTGATCTCGGGCGGACGGATCGAGTTCTGGGTCGCGTTTCTCGCCTTCGTCCCCACCCTCCCCGTCTGGATCGTGCTCGCGAAGCTCTACGGGCTCTACGACCGCGACGAGGAGCGCACCGAGCACACGACGGTCGACGACCTCGTCGGCGTCTTCCACTTCGTCACCACCGGCGTCTGGTCCGCGCTCGCCGTCGTCTACGCGGTGCACCTCAGCGACCGCACGATGGGCCGGCTGTTCGTCTTCTGGGGGCTCGCGCTCCTGCTCGTCACGCTGGGCCGGAGCGCCGCGCGCTCGGTCTCGCACCGCAGCCTGACCTTCCTGCAGAACACGCTGATCATCGGTGCCGGCGAGGTCGGGCAGCTGGTCGCACGGAAGATCCTCCACCATCCGGAGTACGGGATGAACCTGGTCGGCTTCGTCGACGGGGAGCCGAGGCAGCGCCGCCCGGGGGTCGAGCACCTGGCGCATCTCGGCCCGCCGGAGCGTCTCCCCGAGATCATGCGGCTGTTCGACATCGAGCGCGTGATCATCGCCTTCTCGAACGAGCGTCACCACGAGACGCTCTCGCTGATCCGGTCGTTGAACAAGCACAACGTCCACATCGACATCGTGCCGCGCCTCTTCGAGGTCGTTGGGCCCAACGTCGGAATCAGCAGCGTCGAGGGCCTGTCGCTGATCGGCCTCCCGCCCGCGCGGCTGTCGCGCTCCTCGTGCCTGGTGAAGCGAAGCCTCGACATCGTCTGCGCGCTCCTCGGGCTCGCGCTGACAGCGCCCCTGTTCGCGTTCATCGCGCTCTGGATCAAGCGCGACTCCGAGGGCCCGATCTTCTTCCGGCAGACCCGCCTCGGCCGCGACATGACCGAGTTCACCGTCCTCAAGTTCAGGACGATGAGGGTCGGGACCTCCGAAGACGAGCATCGGCAGTACGTCAACTCGCTCTCCGACCCGGCGGTGGCGCCCGAGGCGAACGGGCTCTACAAGGCCGCTCGGACCGATGCGGTGACGACGTTCGGCCGCTGGCTGCGCAAGACGAGCCTCGACGAGCTGCCGCAGCTGATCAACGTCCTCCGAGGCGACATGTCGATCGTCGGCCCGAGGCCGTGCATGTCATACGAGCGGGACATCTTCCTCCCGCACCACTTCGAGCGCTTCCTCGTCCCGGCCGGGATCACCGGTCTCTGGCAGGTGACGGGCCGCGCGCACATGACCTTCCGCGAGGCGCTGGACCTGGACGTCTCGTACGTCCGCAGCTGGTCGCTCGGCCTCGACCTGCGGCTCCTGTTTCTGACGCCGCTCAAGGCATTCATGCAGAGAGGGACGGCCTGATGCCGGCCGGTAACGGTGGCAACGGGCTCGGCCCGAACGGGAACGGTCGGCGCAGGGCAGGCGGCGCGAACGGCAACGGCGGGCGCAGGCGTCCCGTGCGGATCGCGGTCGTCGGGCTCGGCTACTGGGGCCCGAACCTCGTCCGCAACCTGCACGAGCTGCCCGAAGCCGAGGTCGCCTGCGTCTGCGACGCGCGACCCGAGGCACTGGCGAAGATCCAGCGCCGGTACCCGGCGATCGTGCGCCGCCGGGCGTTCCGCCGCGTGATCGAGGACCGCTCGGTCGAGGCGGTGGCGATTGCGACGCCCGTCGGCACCCACTACCCGCTCGTCCGCGAGGTGCTACTGGCGGGAAAGCACGCGTTCGTCGAGAAGCCGCTCGCCGCGTCGTCGGAGGAGGCACTGGAGCTGATCGAGCTTGCGAACGAGCGGGGGCTCGTGCTGATGGCCGGGCACACCTTCCTGTACAGCCCGCCCGTGAACGCGATCCACGAGCTGATCCACTCGGGCGCGCTCGGCTTCACGCACTTCATCTCGATGAGCCGCGTCAACCTCGGCATCCACCAGCCGGACGTCAGCGTCGTCTGGGATCTGGCCCCGCACGACTTCTCGATTCTCTCGTACTGGCTCGGCGAGCCGCCGGCGCACGTCTCTGCGATCAGCCGCGGGTGCATCATCCCCGACAAGCCCGACGTCGCGTTCATCAACCTCGAGTACCCGTCAGGCACGATCGCGCACGTCGAGATCTCCTGGCTCGCGCCGAGCAAGCTGCGCCGGACGACGATCGTCGGCTCGCAGCAGATGATCGTCTACGACGACACGAGCCCGGAGCCGGTGCGGGTGTTCGACTCGGGCGTGATGTTCCGGGATCCGGAGTCGTTCGGCGAATACCAGCTCAGCTACCGCACGGGCGACATCATCTCGCCTCGCGTGGAGGCGGCCGAGCCGATCCTGCTCGAGATGCGGGACTTCTGCCGCGCGATCCGAGAAGGCGGCGAGCCGCGCTCCTCCGCCCGGCTCGGCCTCGAGGTCGTGCAGATGATCGAGGCCGTGGACCGCTCGCTCGCGCGGGGCGGCGAGCGCGTCGCGGTCGAGCCGGCCGCGGCGCCCATCGCTTCCTAGGCTTCAAACTTCAAACGCCACGAAGGCTCGGGGCGTCGCCGCCTGCCTAGACCGAGCGCGCCGCGGGGGAAGATCAGGTGAGGGTGCCGCAGGGCGGCACCTTGGCGACGCCGCGCGTACCGGCGCCGATCGTGGCGGTCACGGACGGAGTCTCCGAGACCGTGTCGCCGCGGGTGACGAGCGCGGAGACGGTGAATCCGGTCGGGGTCGCGGTCAGCCAGGTCTGCTGCACGAGCGGCCCGAGCTCGTCGTACCCGGAGCCGTTACCGCCGGACCAGTAGACGATCCGGGCGCCGTCGGTGGTGACCGCGAACTGCACTGCGGCCGTCGCGGACGCCGCGGTGCCGGTGCTCTTCCTCTTGCCCTTGCTGACGACGCTCCCCAGCCAGTCGGCGGCGACGGCGTCGCCGCACGTGTGGGCCGTGAGCGTGATCGTCCGGCGCTGGAACGCCACGACCGCCTTGACGGAGTAGCCGACGCAGCCCAGGTAGGCGGTCGCGATCGGCTTGGTCGGGATGCCGTACGCCTTGGCGGCCTGAAATGCCCAGGAGAGGTAGGCGTCCCGGGACTCGCCTCGGGCCGCCGGGTCCTGCGCGCTCTCGGCGGCGCGGCAGCCGGTCGTGCCGGCCGCGCGCGCCTGCGTGGAGCAGCGTCGCACCGCGGCCTTGAGAC
Source organism: uncultured Actinomycetes bacterium (assembly GCA_963803325.1). Lineage (GTDB taxonomy): Bacteria > Actinomycetota > Thermoleophilia > Gaiellales > Gaiellaceae > DATBLE01. The sequence goes on from CAWDLU010000003.1 coordinate 381,422, forward strand.
GCTTCGCATTCGGGGCCTTCTTGCCCGCGAGCACGGACGTGATCGCCCGCGCCACGACGAGGCCTCTCTTGTCGAGCGCGGCGGCGCACCCCCGCTCGGCAAACGAGCCGAACTCCGCGCGCAGCGCCTTGTCGCTGCTCGCCAGGAGCGGCCGCAACCCGGACCCGCCGCCCGCCGCTTCCAGCGCCGCGTTCTTGAAGTCCCGCCGTGCCAGCTCGTAGGAGAGACTCGATCTCCGGAGCGCGCTTCCGGGTGCCGCGGGCGCATAGAGCGTGAGGGCGGAAACGACGTAGTCCCCTTCACCTGCGAACGGGTCGCGCGCGACCGGGAGCCACGCGGCGTAGCCGAAGTCGTATTGCCGCAGCATCCCTCCGCCCCCGGACACCGTCAGCTCCGCTTCCCGCCTGAGCGCGGTCCCGACCGGGTCGATTCTCACTCCTCGACCGCTCGGCGTTCCAGGAGCCATCGACGCGGCCAGGGGAGTCAGCGTGATCGTCGTCTCCCCGGCGAGGGCGTCGCCCGGCAGAAAGAGCCGGTAGCGAACACCGCTGGCGTCGGTGGCCTCCACCGTGAGCGGCTTTCCGGGCATGAACGCCGCGGCGACCTGGCGACTCCGGTCGAGCTGCGGGACGCGTAGCGAGAGCTTGGCGCCGAGCGGCCGGCTTCCGACCGCGAGGGGCGCGAAAGTGCCCACGGCTCCCGGGGCGACGGCGGTGACGACGTACCGGCCGTCGGCGACGCCCCGGAACGCGACGACCGGCCGTGCCCGCGCACTGGCGACGATCGGTGCGCCCTTCGTGCCTTCGCGCCGTAGCTCGACACGGCCGTTGGCGAGCGACCCGGTGACGTTGACGGTGATATCGGCCTTTGCGTATGCCGTGCCCGCCCAGACCGAGCAGACAGCCGCGAGGACGAACGCGGAGATCAGGGTTCGCGAGCCCAGGACCTTCATGCGGCCCGAACCACCTCGATCACTCGCTCGGCAAGCTCGGGGCGGCAGACGAGCAGGTCCGGAAGGTAGGGATCCGGCCGGTTGTAGGCGAGCGTCGCGCCGTCGAGCCGGGAGACGTGGAGGCCGGCGGCGGCGGCGACGGCCACCGGAGCGGCGGAGTCCCACTCGTATTGACCTCCCGAGTGGGCGTAGATGTCGGCGTCGCCGAGGACGACGGCCATCGCTTTCGCGCCGGCCGACCCCATCGGCACCAGCTCGCCGCCGAGCCGCTCGGCCAGGAGCTCGGCGAGCGGAGTGGGCCGCGTGCGGCTGACGAGGATCCTCGGTCTGGCCGCGCCGTTCGGCGGAAACGGGGGCGGCGACAGCGTCGAGAGGCTCATGCCCTGCGCGGGCAGCGCGACCGCGCCCGCCCGGGCGACGCCGTCGACCACCAGAGCGACATGCACCGCCCAGTCGGATCGATCGGGCTCTCCGAACTCGCGCGTGCCGTCGAGCGGGTCGACGATCCACACGCGCTCCGAGTTCAGCCGATCGAGGTCGTCTTTCGCCTCCTCCGACAGAACCGCGTCCTGCGGGTACGTCTCGCCGAGCCTGCGGGCGAGCAATTCGTGGGAGCGTCGATCGCCGGCCGAGCGAATCTCGTCGGGATCGCCTCCCGACTCCAGCTCCGGCCGGATCGACATCAGCAGGCGGCCGGCGTCGTCGGCCAGATCTGCGGCGAAGCGATGGTCTTCCGTCGTCACCACGCACGTCCCAGTGAAGCCGAAGGGCCGCCGTGCCACCTTGCCCGTTCGGGCCGGTTGCAACTGGCGCCAAGTCGAGGGATCGACGACGACCGCGTGCCCTCGCCCGGCGGCCGGGCTGCCGTAACTCTCAGATCACCCGCTCGTTGCCGCCGTCGATCGGGATCTGCGCGCCGGTCGTCTTCGCGAACACCGGGCCGCAGAGCGTGGCCACGAGCTCGCCGACGTCACGACTTTCGACCTCGACCCCGAGCACGTTGTCGCGCCGGTATTCCTCGACCGTCAGGCCGTACCGGCGGGCCCGTTCAGCGAGCACCTCCTCGGTCCAGACTCCGGTGTCGAAGACCGCGTTCGGGTGGACGATGTTCACGCGAATCCCCTTCGCCCCCCATTCGAGCGCGGCCACGCGCCCGAGCTGGGTGAGCGCCGCCTTCGAGGCCGAATAGGCCGCCGCCCCGGGACCCGGTGCGGCAACATTCTTCGACGCGACGATCACGACCCGGCCGTTTCGGGGCGCGAGCTCGAGCAGCGGCGCGCACTCGCGCAGGAAGACGACGTTCGCGTCGAGGTTGACCCTCATCGTGCGCTCCCAGTCGTCGAGGGGAAGGGCGTCGATCGTGCTGCTTCGAGGGAAGATGCCCGCGTTGAGGACGAGCAGGTCGAGGCCGCCGAACGCCCGCACGGCCGATTCCAGCGCAGCGGTCACGTCGTCTTCGACCGTGACGTCGCAGCGCAATCCGAGGAAGTCGTCCCGGTCGAGGATCGACTCGATGCGCGGGTCGACGTCGAGCCCCGCGACCGCCGCGCCGCGTGCGAGCAACGATTCGACGGACGCCCGGCCGATCCCGGAGGCGGCGCCGGTGACGAGCGCCACCTCGCCGGCCAGCGGCGGCGGGGCGCCGCCCAGCCGGAGCTTGGCCTGCTCGAGGTCCCAGTACTCGACGTCGAACACATCCTCGGCCGGAAGCGCCTGGTAGGCCTCGAGCGCGGTCGCCCGCAGGATGATCTCGATCGTGTGCCGGTAGAGGTCCGACCCGATTCGCGCATCCGATGCGCTGCGCCCGACCGTACACAGCCCGAGATCGGGGTCGAGGACGACGCGGGGAGCGGGATCGAGCATGCTCAGCGGCCGATCGGAACGGGCCGCGTTGCGCTCGAAGTACGAGCGGTACTCGCGGGCGAACCGATCGACGTCCCGCCCGACCATCGGTGTCCGCTTGGTGCGGAGCACGTGGTCCGGCGTGGCCGGGCCCTGCTGCGAGATCGTGGTCACGTCGTCTCTGCGGGCGAACGCGAGCGCCTGGTCGTCGCCGTGCACCGTCAGGATCACCGGGGAGCCGGCGACGGACGCGATGCTCGCACGCAGCTCGGCCACCTCCCGCCGGATCGAGTCGACGCGCGGGCCGGCGGCAGGTGTCGCCACCGACCAGGCACCGCGGCTCTTCAGATACTCCTCGGCCCGGGAGACGAGATCGATCATCCGCTCGTAGGCGACCTGGGCGGTGTCGCCGAAGGAGAAGACGCCGTGGTTCATCAGGATCATCCCGATCGTCCGCTCCGTCCGCTCGGCCGGGAACAGGCCGGCGCACAGCCGGGCGAGCTTGAAGCCGGGCATCACGTACGGGACGACGACGACCGAGTTGCCGTACAGGTCGCGGACACGCTCGAGCCCGCTTGGCGTGTTGGTCAGCGCGATCACGGCGTCCGCGTGCGTGTGGTCGACGTACTTCGCGGGCAGGATCGCGTGCAGGATCGCCTCGACGGAAGGGGCGGGCGCGGAGGCGTCGGTCAGCGCGGAGCGGAGCTCGCGGGCCATCTGCTCGTCGGCCAGCCGATCGAGCCGCGCCAGGCCGAGCAGGCGGTCGAGCCGTACCGGCGAGAAGCCGGCCTCCTCGATCGTGGCCAGGTCCCAGCCGCTGCCCTTCACGTACAGGACGTCCTCCTCCTCGCCGAGCACGTCGGTCCGGCGCTGCTTGACGGATGTGTTTCCGCCGCCGTGGAGCACGAGCGACGGGTCCGCTCCGAGCAGTCGGGACGTGTAGACGCGCTGGGCGAGGTCGCCGCGGTAGGGTGCCGCCTGCTCGGGGTTCCAGAGGCTCTTCATCTGCGATGTGCTCGAGGACCAGGCCGGCCCCGCCGCCGGACGTTAGCGCGTATGTCCCGGGTTCTCCCGCCGCGAACGGCCCGTCCGGCTAGGTTTTCGCTGTCACGCCGGAGCACGTTTCCGGTTCGCGGGTCGACTGGGAGAGCGTGCCGGCCCGAAAAAGTAACTAATGTGACAGGGCTGTCGAGAAACGTGCTTCTCTCGGCGGCGTTAAGAACGGTCGGGTCGAGGGTATTCGAACCTTGCCTGGCGCCGCCGCAAGGCGGCAGGAAGGGATGGGCATGCGGCAACGAACTGCAACTGGTGGTCGGTACGACGCGCGGCGGGCCGTCCGAGCCGTTGTCGGCGGCGAGCTCGAGTCGGTCCTGCGCCCGCTCGTGCAGAAGGCCGACCGGACGATTGTCGAGGACGCGACCCGGCATGCGCTCGCCTTCGGCAGCGGGCTCGGGCCGGACGCCGGCTGGCTGGTGGCGGCGGGCTTCGTCGCCGATCTCGTCGCCGGTGTCGCAGCTAGACGTCCGCAGGAGACGGTCGAGCTCGGCCCTCTGCTCGAGGCCCTGGCCGATCGCCACGAGGTCGGCCTCGACCTCGTCCAGCGAGTGACCTTTCGCCGGGCCGTCCGCAATGCGACTCTGCTCGGACAGCCCGACCCGGCAGAGGCGGTCGTCGGTCTGCTCGGTCTGTTCGCTCCGGCGAGCGAGGCGTCGCTCTGGCTTCGCGGACACGTCGACGCTGTACGGCTGGTCGCCTTCGCCGGAGAGCGGGAGCCCACGCGCGCGGTCAAGGCTGCGGCGCAGACCGAGCTCGTCGACACGCCGCCGGCGGTCAATGGGCGCGGGCGGCGGCGGATCCATGCCTGCTCGGTGCGGAGCTTCGGCGAGCGCCGCGGCGCCCTGGTCGTTCGCGCAGGCGCGGAGCGCGACCGGGTGCTTGCCTGCACGGAAGACGCCGCCGAGGTGCTCGGGTTCCTGCTCGAGTGCGGATTCCTGGCAGAGAACGAGGCCGCAGGCCGCACGACGTTCGTCGAGAGCGAAGAGCTCCTCTTGCGGATCGTCGGCTTCGACCTCCACGACGGGCCGCTGCAAGAGCTGGCGAGGCTGCGCGGCGATCTTCAGGTCGCCCGCCGCCGCGTCGCCGAGAGCCTGACCGCGCCCGGTCCTCCGGCGGGGTTGGCCGAGCAGCTCGACTCGATGATCGGCCTGGCCGTCGGCGCGGAGAACGGCCTCCGCAGGATGGCGCGGTCGCTCGCCGTGCCGCCGTATCTCGAGGAGCCCTTCAGCGTCGCGATCGAGAAGGGGCTGGCGACCTTCGCCGGCACCCAGATTCGCCACAAGCTCGTCGCCGAGGGAGAACTCGATTCGCTGCCGCAGCCCCAGCGAATCGCGATCGTGAGCATCGTCCGCGAGGCCCTCGCGAACGCACGCGCGCACAGCGCGGCCACGGAGATCCGCGTCACCCTGCGTGCCGACGACAAGCGAGCCTGCCTCGAGATCGTCGACAACGGTGTCGGCTTCGACGTCGACCGCTCGGTTGCGAAGGCGGCCCGCGGCGGCCGGCTCGGCCTGATCAGCATTCGCGAGCGTGCGCGCCTGCTCGGCGGCTCCTGCGTGTTGACCAGCAAGCCTGGCGGGCCGACCAGGGTGTCGGTCGTGCTGCCGGTCCATCGCCCGTCGCTCCGCGACCCGCTCTGACCCGAGTACGCCGGCCCGGGCTCTCAGACGATCGTCGGCTGCGACTCCTCGACGTCGAGCATCGGGTTCTCGACGATTCCGAGCCGGTAGGCGGCGCGGGCGGCTTCGGTGCGGTTGGCGACGTCGAGCTTGCGGTAGACGTTGGTGAGGTGGAACTTGACGGTCTGCTCGGTGACCCAGAGCTCCTTGCCGAGGGCGCGGTTGGACAGGCCGCGGGCGACTCCGGCGAGGATGGTGATCTCCCGCTCGGTGAGACCGGCCTCGCGCGCATGGCGCTGCTGGTCGTGCTCGGGGACGCCGAGGACGTTGTAGACGGTCTCTTCGACCGCCTGGCGTAGCGCGGAGGGCAGGTCGAGCGGGTTGATGCTCTTGACGATGTAGCCGTTGGCGCCGCGCTTGAGCGCTGCTTCGATGTGGTCGGGGTCGCTGAAGACCGAGAGCACGACCACCTTCACCTGCGGGTTGCGTTTGCGCAGCCGCTCGAGGCAGGCGAGCCCGTCGAGCTTTGGCATGCGGATGTCGAGCAGGACGACGTCCGGCTTCAACTGGTTGATCAGCGGCAGCACCTGGCTGCCGTCCTGGGCCTCCCCGACGACCTCGATGTCGTCTGCCGCGCTGAGTGCAGCCCGGATGCCCTCCAACATCAGCCGATGGTCATCGGCGATCAAGACGCGCATCATTGCCTCTCCCCTTGTTTGCTCTCTCCCCAGACGCTGTGAGCTGCGTCAGAACTGAATACTGCCCACGGCCACCCTCGCCGTGAGTCGATCTCTCCTCGACTTACGTCCGAACCGGCCGCGTGTCAAGGCTCCGGCTTCCCGACCGGCAGAGGCCGGGTGCGGTGAAGCCGGAGCAGGTAGTCGTTCTTCGGAGCTTCAGACGGCGGCCAGCATCGCTTCGGCCTGGTCGTCCAGCAGCGGGCTTTCGACGATTCCGAGCCGGTAGGCGGCGCGGGCGGCTTCGGTGCGGTTGGCGACGTCGAGCTTGCGGTAGACGTTGGTGAGGTGGAACTTGACGGTCTGCTCGGTGACCCAGAGCTCCTTGCCGAGGGCGCGGTTGGACAGGCCGCGGGCGACTCCGGCGAGGATGGTGATCTCCCGATCGGTGAGACCGGCCTCGCGGGCGTCGCGCTGCTGGTCGTGCTCGGGGACGCCGAGGACGTTGTAGACGGTCTCTTCGACCGCCTGGCGCAGCGCGGAGGGCAGGTCGAGCGGGTTGATGCTCTTGACGATGTAGCCGTTGGCGCCGCGCTTGAGCGCTGCTTCGATGTGGTCGGGGTCGCTGAAGACCGAGAGCACGACCACCTTCACCTGCGGGTTGCGTTTGCGCAGCCGCTCGAGGCAGGCGAGCCCGTCGAGCTTCGGCATGCGGATGTCGAGCAGGACGACGTCCGGCTTCAACTGGTCGATCAGCGGCAGCACCTGGCTGCCGTCCCGGGCCTCGCCGACGACCTCGATGTCGTCTGCCGCGCTGAGTGCAGCCCGGATGCCCTCCAACATCAGCCGATGGTCATCGGCGATCAAAACACGCATCTTCTTCTCCCCCTCGATTCTTCTCCCCAGAGGAACGCGGAGCACGTCGGAAGTTAGACGGCCGGACGCGGACCGAAAGCTGGCCGAGAGCACAGGTTTGCTCGACCTACGTCCGGTCTGGCCTTGACCCGGCCGTCGTGCTCCCCGGTCTCCACAAGGTGTCCACAGCCGGCCGATCTCGCCGGTTGGCAGGCGGCCAGGCCTCTTCGGCGTCGCGACCGCGTCCCGGTGGGCCAGTTGTCCACAGGCGCACGGGACCGGCCGGGTTCCCAGGGGTCGGTCCAGACGGCGACTAGCCATATGGGCGTAGCCCGGCGGCGGGTTGTCCGAAACACTCGATACGGAATAGGCACGCGAGCGCGGGAGCGGCGGTAGCCGGATGCTCATCGAGATCAGTGACCCGGCCTTGATCGAAAACCTTTCGCGCTTCCTCGAGCGCTGCGAGTGCAGGCCGCGCGACGCAGGGAGCGCACGCCTGAGCGTCTCGGCCCCGGCGGAGCTCTCAGACCCCCGGCTCGCACGCCTCCAGATCGAGGGCTACCTGCGGACGTGGTGTTCGATGCACGCCGGCGTCAACACCGTGTTCCGCGGCTGAGGGCGGCTCCGCCCCGCCCGGCCCATCCTTCGAGGGTGGCGTAGCTCGACCTGTCGCTATGGACGGAGCCGAGCCGACGGACGACACTCGAAGACGTCGGCACACGCCGTACGCATCGAGAGTGGGGGTGAGTGATGAAGCGTCATGCCACGTCAATGTTCGCGCGATCGCCTCGTCGGCGCTCGCTGGTTGCCATCGGCGTTTTCGCGCTGACAGCGCTGCTGGCGGGGACGGCGTACGCTGCCGTCGGCGACCCGACCTTCGGCAACACCACCCCGGGCAGCACGAGCTCCAAGCCCGGCGCCAACATCACGTTCGGCTCCGTCTATCCGCTCGCCGAGGAGGGCGTGACGGTCAGCCTGAACTTCTACGCCTCCGGGGGCTCCACCGACCAGAACTTCCTTCCCGTCCTCTACAACGTCGACGCGGGCGGAACGCCGACCACGCTCGTCGCGAAGGGCGACCCGGTCACCGTTCCGGCAGGCGCACCCGCAGGCTGGTTCGGCTCTCCCCTTCCGTCCCAGACTCTCTCTTCGGGGAACTATCTGATCGCGCTGCTCTCCGGCCCTGACACCAAGCAGGCGAATGTGTTCTACGACCCATCCGTGAACGGCGGCGTGTTCGCGACGAAGACCACGTATCCGAACCCCAAGGACCCGTTGACGGGCACCCAGAGCTCGGACCAGCTGCTGAGCTTCTACGTCGAGTATCAGCGGACCGTGCAGGATCCGGCCCCCGGCAAGAAGAAGTCCTCGCAGTCGGCGCCGAAGCCGCTGCCGCCTCCTCCGCCGAGCCGCACCGGCTACTGCCTCGACGGCAGCTTCTACGACCTGATCTTCGGCCAGCCGCTGTTCGATCCAGCCTGGGCCGGAGCGACCCCCGCGCCCTACTACGAGGACCTCGGCCTCACCTGCGACTCGCTGGCGGGCTACGCGACCAAGACCGTGAAGGCGGCCGATGGTTCCGGCGAGGGTCCCCAGCTCGTGAACGGCATCGGCGAGGACATTCCCGGCGACCAGAGCCGGATCCACCCCTTCTACGCCAAGACCTCCTAGGTCTCGCACTCTGCGAGCTCGACCGGGCCGGTGGGCGATGTCCCCGGCCCGGTCGGGCGTCGCGCATGATTCGGGCGTCCGGGCGCGAACTGAACCGGCGTGCGCGTCGGCGGCCGCGAGGTCAGGCTCACGAACCTGGACAAGGTCTTCTTCCCGGCGCCGGGGCTGACGAAGGGCGACCTGATCTCCTACTACGTGGACGTCGCGGACTGCGTCCTCCGCCATGTCCGCCGGCGCCCGATGCAGATGAAGCGTCTGGTCCTGGCTTGCTATCAATGGTGCATGGTTGATATCGTCGCAGCGTGAAGCAGCTGTTGCTACGGGTTCCCGAGACCCTCCATCGCCGACTCGCGGCGCGGGCTGCGCGGGAGGGTCGCAGTGTCAACGCTCTCGCCACCGAGATCCTGGAGACAGCGGCCGATGCGGATCGGGGTGACCGGCGAACACGGCTGCGCGCCGCAGCCGCAGCCGCCGGCATGCTGCGCAGCGGACAGGTCCGACAGGTCAGTCGGAAGCGTCGCCAGCGGATCATCGAGTCCACGCGCGGTCTTGGCCGCCAGCTTGACCGGTTGCTCGCCGAGGAGCGCGAGCGGCCCTGATCGTCTACCTCGATTCCTCCGTCCTCGCCCGGGCCTACCTCGCCGACGAGGACGGTCACCAGGAGGCGCTTGCCCTGCTCGACGACCCGGCGATCGCGACGGTTACGGGCACCTGGACGCGGATCGAGGTCTCTGGAGCGCTGCTCCGCGCGGCGCGCAGCGGGCGTGGTGACACCCACGGGCTGCTTGCCTTGCTCGACGCCGATCTCACAACCGATGGACCGGTAGCTGTTCTGCGCGCGCCGCAGGACGAGGTCGAGGAACGAGCCCTCGCCCTGGTTCGTGAGCACGCCCTCCGCGCGATGGATGCCTGGCACCTCGCAACCGCCGCGCTCACGCTCCCCCCGCTCGCCGAACCCGGTGAGCCGATCGGCTTCGCCTCCCGAGACCAGGAACAAGCTGCAGTCGCAGAGCTGCTCGGCTTCGAGCGAGTGTGACCAGATTCGGGGGCGGCGGGCCGCTATGGTCGCGCCGTGCGCATCGAGAAGCGCGAGGTCAAGCTGACCAATCTGGACAAGGTCTTCTTCCCGGAGCTCGGGGTCACAAAGGGCGACCTGATCCAGTACTACATCGACATGGCGCCCTACGCGCTCAATGTGGCAAAGCGACGGCCGATGCAGATGAAGCGCTATCCCGACGGGGTGGACGGCTTCTTCTTCTACCAGAAGCGCGTTCCGGAGCCGCACCCGGACTGGCTCGACACCGTGCACATCAGGTTTCCGAGCGGGCGGTCGGCCGATTTTCCCGTCGTCGAGGACGCGGCGGGCCTCGCGTGGATCGCCAACCTCGGCTGCATCGAGCTGCACACCTGGCACTCGCGTACCGATGACCCCGTGGGGCTGCCGAAGGCAGCCACACGGTCTTCCGGCCGGGCGTCGGCGGCTCGGCCGCCGACGCTTCCAGCCATCGAGCGGCCCGACTATCTGCTGATCGACCTCGACCCGAGCGAGGGCAACCCGTGGTCGCACGTGCGCGAGATCGCGCTCGTCGTCAAAGAGGTGATGGACGAGCTCGGGCTTGCGAGCTTCCCGAAGACCTCGGGCGCGACCGGGCTGCACATCCTCGCGCCGATCAAACCCGAGCTCGAGTTCCCACATGTCCGGGACTTCGCGAAGGCGCTGGCGAAGGAGGTCGAGCGGCGGATCGACGACCAGCGAATCGCGACGACGACCTGGAAGGTCGCCGACCGCCTGGGCGTGTTCGTCGACTACGGGCAGAACGCGCGCGACCGGACGATTGCCTCCGCCTACTCGATCCGGCCGACGCCCGACGCGCGTGCATCCGCGCCACTGCGCTGGGAGGAGGTGCCGAGGAGCGATCCCTCGAAGTTCACGCTGAAGACGATGCGCAAGCGCATCGACAAGGTCGGCGACCTGACCGCCGGGATGTGGCGGCGGAAGGTCAGCCTCGTTTCGCGCTTCGAGGCGCTGGGCCTAGAAGCTCCGAAACAGTGAGGTCGTCCGCGCGGGCGGGCGGACGCACCTCTCGCCAGGTGCACTGCTTGGGCTCCTTGTCCTCGCGGAAGCGGATCAGCTTCGTGCCGTGGCGGAAGCGGTTGCCCTGCACCTTGTCGTAGCGCACCTCGACGACGAGCTCGGGCCTGAGGGCCGATTCGGCCAGCTCGCCGCTTCCCCAGCGGTTCGGCTCGGAGAAGCCGCGGTCGGGCGCGCCCTTCAGGAGCGGCTTCAGCCGTTTCAGGATCTCGTCGTGGCGGCCGGCCGCGACCGCGCACGTGCCGACGTAGTCGAGCCGGCCGCGCCCGGCGTAGAGGCCGAGCAGGAGCGTTGCCAGCTTGGTCGGCTTCGCCTTCCAGCGGACTCCGACGACGACGCAGTCGGCGGTCCGGTGAGCCTTGACCTTGACGACCCCTTCGCGCGAGCCGGGCAGGTAGGGCAGGCCGAGCCGCTTGGCGATCACGCCGTCGAGGCCGGCCGACTCGAGCTGCGCGAGCCATGCTTCCGCCTGCCTTGCGTCGGTCGTCGCCGGGGAGACGGTGAACGGCAGCTTCGTCAGGGCACGGCGTCGCTCTTCGAGCGGCGCCCGATGAACCGCCCTGCCGTCCCAGAGCAGCACGTCGAACGCGATGAACACCGCGGGGATCTCGGCAGAGAGCCTTCGGACGCGGCTCTCGGCCGGGTGCAGCCGCATCTGCATCGCGTCGAAGTCGAGCCGACCGTCTCGCTCGATCACGATCTCGCCGTCCAGCGCCGAGTGCGGCGGCAACAGCTCGCCGAGCGGCCGTAGCTCGGGGAAGTAGCGCAGCAGCGGCCGGCCGTTGCGGCTCCAGAGCGCGAGCGCGCCGCCGTCGTTCTCGAGCACACCGCGGAAGCCGTCCCATTTCGGCTCGTACTGCCAGCCGTCGCCCTCCGGCAGCTCGCGCACGAGCTCGGCTTCCATCGGCGGAAAGGGCACGTTCTTCCCGGGCACGCCGGGAGGCTAGCCTCTAGTCTCCCGCCGATGCGCAGAGTCGTCGTCACCGGACTCGGGGCGGTCACGCCGCTCGGCAACGACCACCGCTCGACGTGGGAGGCGGCGATCGCAGGCAAGAGCGGGATCGACTTCATCAGCACCTTCGACACGAGCGGCTACCCGGTCCGGATCGCCGCCGAGGTGAAGGGCTTCGAACCGGCTTCGGTGGTCGGCCCGAAGGAGGCGCGGCGGCTCGACCGCTACGTCGTCCTCGGCGTCGCCGCGGCGGTCGAGGCGGCGGCGGACGCGTCGCTCGACGGCGCGTACGAGCCGTCGCGCATCGGCGTGCTCTTCGGCTCGGCGATCGGTGGGATCGCGGGGATTGCCGAGCAGCACGCGACCCTGGTCGAGCGCGGCCCCGACCGGGTCTCGCCGTACTTCATCCCGAGCGTGCTGGTGGACGCGGCGAGCGGGCAGATCGCGATCTCCCTCGGCCTCCGCGGGCCGAACTACGCGCCCGTCTCGGCATGCGCAACGGGTTCGACCGCGATCGGCGAAGCGGCCGAGGTGATCCGCCGAGGCGCTGCCGACGCTGTCCTCGCCGGAGGCAGCGAGGCCAGCCTGACGCCGCTGATCCTCGCCGGGTTCTGCGCGATGCGCGGGCTCGCTGCGGAGGACGAGAACCCGCCACGGGCCTCACGGCCGTTCGACCTGACCCGCGCCGGCTTCGTCATGGGCGAGGGAGCGTGCGTGCTCGTGCTGGAAGAGCTCGAGGCCGCCCAGGCCCGTGGCGCCACGGTCTACGCCGAGGTGCTCGGTTACGGCGCGTCCAACGACGCCCACCACCTCGCCCAGCCCGACCCGGAGTCGGTCGGCGTGGTCGAGATGATGCGGGCGGCACTCGCGCGCGCCGGGGTCGAGCCCGAGCGCGTCGGCTACATCAACGCGCACGGCACGTCGACGCCGCTCGGCGATCTGGCGGAGACGCGCGCGATCAAGGAGGTCTTCGGCGAGCATGCGTATCGCCTGGCCGTCTCATCGACGAAGTCGATGGCGGGACACTGCTTCGGGGCTGCCGGCGCGATCGAGGCGATGATGTGCGTGCTGGCGCTTCACGAGGGTGTGCTCCCACCGACGATCAACTACGAGGTGCCCGACCCGGAATGCGACCTCGACTACGTACCGAACGAGGCACGCCGGGTGCAGGTGGACGTGGCGCTCTCGAACGCGATGGGCCTCGGCGGCCACAACGGCTGCGTCCTCTTCGGCCGTGTACCAGGGACTGTCCCTGGAACGGAAGTGTGACGCGTTCTCCGTCGGCGGACATGTCCCAGGGACAGTCCCTCGGACATTGTCTGTTGTTGCTACCCGTTCACGGCGTCCGCGGTCAGCTCCTTCAACGAGCCGAGCACGATGTCCGCCTCGGCGAGCGCCTCGTCGCCCGGGGGGAACGAGGGATTCGGGATCGCGATCACCCGCATTCCGGCGGACCTGGCGGAGCGGATCCCGGCGTGCGAGTCCTCGACCGCGGCGGCGCGTGACGGCTCGACACCGAGACGCCGGCAGGCCTCGAGATAGACGTCCGCGGCCGGCTTCCCGCGCGCCACCTCCTCCGAGGAGACCGTCGCCCGGAAGAAGCGCGCGAGCCTCGCGAGCTCGAGCGCGAGGTCGATCAGCTCGCGGTTCGACGACGAGGCGACCCCGAGCGGCCACCGGGAAGCGAGTCGCTCGACCGCCTCGGCGGCGCCGTCGATCAGCGGCAGGTGCTCGCGGTACCGCGCCTGCATCCGCTCGACCACCTCCGCGGCGATCTCGTCAGGCGACTCCCGCAGGCCGACGTGCTCGTGCAGGTAGCGAGACCACTCGGGCGAGCTCATCCCCATCATCGCCCGCTGCGCCTCCGCGTCATAGCGGCCGCCGCGCTCGCGCGCCAGCGTCTCGCGCACCTCGTCCCAGATCTCCTCGGTCTGGATCAACACACCGTCGAGATCGAAGACGACCGCGTCGATCGTCATCCGCTGCGGTACTCCGACTCGACGTGGACGAGCGGGGGCGCCGGCTGACCGAGCTCGACCGAGAGCACCTCGCCGACGAAGAAGGTGTGGTCGCCGGTCGGATGTTCGGAGGCGACCCGGCACTCGATCCAGCCGAGCGCGCCGACGAGCAGCGGCGCTCCCGCGGCGCCCTCGCGGCTGGCGATCCCGTGCCAGAGCGCGATCGGCGGCACGCCGCGGGCGAAGTGCTGGGCGAGCCAGCCCTGGCCCTGGGCGAGCAGGCTGAGGGCAAAGCCTCCGGCGAGCCGAAGCAGCTCGTGCATCGCCGACTGCCCGGAGATCGAGACGCCGACGAGCGGCGGATCTAGCGAGAGCGAGACGAGCGAACCGATCGTCAGGCCGAGCCGCTCACCCTCGGCGTCGACGGTGAGCACGGCGACGCCGTGCGGGAAGCGGCGCATCAGCTCCCGGAGGTCGGCCCCCGGCTCGGGCGCCACGCTACGCCTCCGCCAGCTCGTCGCCGAGCAGACCTGCCGCGAAGGCACGCCAGGCGAGGTCGCCGTCGGCGAGGAGGGCGTCGATCGCGGCCGACGAGAGCGGCAGGCCCTCGGCCTCTCCGCGCAGGCCGGCGAGACCGTGCGCGAGAGCTTCCCGGCGCTCCGGACGGTCGAGCTCCGCCGCCAGGCCGGTGACCGCCCGGTCGTCGAGCTCGAGCTCCCGGTGCGGGTCGCCGCCGGCGGCGAGCAGGAGGAGCGATCGGCGCCTCGCGCCATGAAGCTCCGCATCCTCGATCGGAATGGCGGCGCCGGCGAGCCAGGCGATCACCGCGAGGGCGTCCGGGCCGTTCGCAGACGCTTCGACCCGCTCGAGCCAGGAGCGGGTCAGGACGCCGCCGCCGGGCGCAGCGCGCTCAGCGATGCCGCCAGGCCCGCGTACACCATTGCCACCCCGAGCCCGATGTGCAGCCAGTCGTCGGCCCGGTCGACCGGGATGACGTTCGAGTCGCCGAAACGGTCGATCAGCAGCCCGTAGACGCCGAGCGCGAGATAGGCAGCGCCCCCGCCGGTCAGGTAGAGACGGCCGGTGAGCGCGATCCGGGCGGCGAGCAGCCCGGCCACGCCGAAGCCGAGATGCACGAGGTTGTGCAGGATGCTGGTCTGGAAGATGCCGAAGAGCTGCGCGCCGGAGCCGCTCTTCCACCAGCCGAGCTGGTCGTAGTGCTGGACGAGCCCGGGAACGAAGCCGGCTGCGCCGACGGCGACGAACACGGCGCCGACGAGGCCGGCGAGGCTCTCCGGGGTGATCAACCTGCGCACCGGGCTAACCCTACGGCGCGAGACGCTCGATTTTCCAGTCGTCGCCGTCCGGCCGGTAACGAAAGCGGTCGTGTAGACGGTCGAGACGGTGCTGCCAGAACTCCCACTCCGCCGGTACGAGCCGGTACCCGCCCCAGGTCTCCGGCCGCCGGACGTTCTCGCCGCCGTCGCGCCGCAGCTCGGCCACGGCGAGCTCCAGCTCATCGCGGCCGGCGATCACCCGGCTCTGCGGGGAGACCGCGGCCGACAGCCGGCTGCCGAGCGGGCGCGAGTCGAAGTAGGCGTCGGACTCCCTCGGACTGAGCCGCTCGACCGCCCCCTCGGCTCGAACCTGCCGGCCGAGCTCGCGCCAGTAGAGGACGAGCGCGGCGCGGGGGTTCTCGGCCAGCTCGCGGCCCTTGCGGCTCTCGTACCCTGAGTAGAAGGCGATCCCGGACGGGCCCGCCTCCTTGACCAGCACCATGCGAGCCGACGGGGCTCCCGCCGGCGTCGCGGTCGCGAGCGCCGCCGACTCGGGCAGCTCGACGCCGCCAGCCCGCGCCTGCTCGAGCCATTCCCGCAGCTGTACGACCGGATCCGGGTCGAGGTCGCGCTCGTCGAGCGGTCGGTCACGGTCGTCCATGATCGTCTCCGAGACTATGCCTGCCCGTTGCGGGCGCAGCCCATGGACAAACGCTCCGGCGTCCCTTAAATGAGGCATGTGCGGCTCGTGGGGTGCCGCGCACACGGGGAGGGGAGGCCAAGATCCGCCGGCACAGCCGACGCATCCGCTGCACGCTGGTTGCCGTCGCCGCGCTGCTCGCGCTCCCCAGTGCGTTCGCCGCCGACCCGGTCGTGCCGTGGGCGGGCGGCGACGCCGTCGAGACTCCGCTCGAGCGGTACGGGGCAGAGCTGGCGAGCATCGTCGCCGGCCGGCCCGTTCGGGTGATCTGCACCGGCTCGGCCGCTTGGGCGCAACTGGCGGTCCGGCAGGGCTTCGACCCGGTCGCCGTCTGGGGCTTCGTCGTGTTCGCGAACGACCCGGCCGCCGAGGCCGCTCGCCCACCCGACGAGATGCACCTGTCCGAGGCCGCCTGCTGGTACCTCGACGCCTACTGGCGCGCCCCGGCCGCCGAGAAGGGCAAGCGCTGCCGGCTTTCGACCCGTATCACCTTCCAGGAGAGGACGATCCGGGTGGGGGAGAGGCGGCGGGTGAAGATCGCGGGCAGGTGGACGATCCGCTGGGTCTACGTGACCAGGACGGTGCAGGTGCCGGTCTCGGTCCCGCGGTTCGGCACCTGTCCCGACTACCGCGACCGTGTCTTTGCGCTCCAGACGATCTCGCACGAGTCCCAGCACCTGAGGGGGATCCGCGACGAGGCAACCGCCGAGTGCGACGGGATGCAGCGGCTCCCGTGGTTCGCCGAGCGCTTCGGTGCGACGGAGGAGCAGGCGCGCCAGATGGCGGGCGACTACTTCCGCGACGTCTACGAGGTCGAGCGCCCGGGCACGCCGTACTTCCTGCCGGCCTGTTCGAACCCGGCGGGTGGATAGGAGGCGGTGCTAGGCCGGGACGGCGGTGACGACGATGTTGTCGCGGTAGTGCCGCGCGGCCGGGTCGAACGGGCCCCCGCAGGTGACGAGCACGAGACGCGCACGGCCCTTGCGGGAGTAGACGTCGGTCGGGAGCACGGGCTTCGGATACGTGCGCACGGAGACCACGCGGTAGCTGAACAGCCGCCCGGTCGCGGTCGAGACCTGCACGCGGTCGCCTGGCCGTGCCCGGTGGAGGCTGAAGAACGCACCGGCCCCGGCGAGCGCGCTGTCGACATGACCGGCGATCAGGACCGCGCCCGACTTGGCTCCCGGAGCGGAACCGTCCTGCCACCAGCCGGTGCGGTGGATGTTCGAGGAGACTCCGAGCACGCTCCTGGCGGTGTCGATCACGACGGACGAGACGGGCGCGTCGATCCCGACCGAGGCCAGCCGCACCCTGGTCGGCACCGGGCCGTCGGCGACGCGCGAGGTGGGCGCGTGCGCGGCGACGTCTCCGCGCCCGGTGGCGATTCCCGGGGCGGCCAGCGAGGTCTCCTCCGCAAGCGAGCATTCCGTCTGGGTCTCGGCGACGAGCGCCGAGCCGACCAGGCGTTCGCGGTAGGCGTAGAAGCCGGCCTTGGCGACCTTCGCCGCGCGGCTTCTGACCACCCCGTCGCCACGGACGACCATCCGGCCCGTCCAGTAGGGACTGCCGGTGCAGCGCATCGCCGCCCGCGACCGGAACGGGCCGAACAGCTCGATCTCGACGGTCGCGGCGGACTTGCCGAGGCCGCTGACCCGGATCCGGTCGAAGATCAGCGAGCCGGGGCGGACGACCTCGCTCGAGACGACGGTGGTCACCTTCGGCTGCGCCCGCGCCAGCGTCGTCTCGGCGGTCTCGGCGCACTGCGTGGTCGTGCCGGCGACCGACTCCCGGTAGGTGTAGTAGCCGACCCGGTCGATCCGCACCGGCGCCGTGACGTAGGTGCCGTCTCCTTTGGCGACGAACGAGCCCTTCCAGTACGGGGTACCTGCGCAGCGGATCGCAGCCTCGCTCGCGAACGGGCCCCACAGCTCGACCTGCACCGTGGCCGTGACCCCGAGGCCGCTGATCACCACCGTGTCCGTGATCGCCGCGCCCGGGCGGGTCTGCTGCGACTTGATCTTCGTCCTGATCTGCGGCTTGCCGATCGCCAGCGTCGTCTCGGCGACGTCGCCGCAGAGCGTGTCGGTCGCGCGCACGAACCCGCCGGCGGCGATCGACTCGCGGTAGGTGTAGTAGCCGGGCGTGATCGGCGTGAAGGTCTGGGTCTGGTAGCTGCCGTCCGCCGTCACGTCGATCGAGCCCGTCCAGGCCGGCGTGCCGGAGCAGCTGATCGCGTCGCGGCTCGGGAACGGACCGTAGAGAGATGCGAGCACGGTCGCGGGCTCTCCTGCCAGGCCGCTGACGGCGACGCGGTCGAAGATCGCCGTGCCGGTCGAGACACCGGTCGAGCTGATCGTCGTCGTCACCTTCGGCTGGACCTCGACGGTGAAGCTCTCGGACGGGACACCGCAGCGGGTGGTGAGGCCGACGTGGTCGGCGTCGCCGGGAACGACCTCCTCGTAGGCGTACCACCCGGGCCGCGAGAGCTTGGCGGTCGGAGTGGTGTAGACGGCGGAGCCGCTCGCCTTGAAGGAGCCCTCCCAGGCCGGGGGCAGGTCGCAGCGGATCTCGGCGGCGGAGCGGAACGGTCCGTGGATCCGCACGGTGACCGCGCCCGCCCAGCTCGCCAGCGCCCCGCTGATCGTCACCCGGTCGGTGGTCGCCTCCCCGACCAGGAGCCGGGTCGGGGTCGCGGCTGTCGAGACCGAGATCTGGCGCTTGGAGAAGGGCCGCCTGATCGCCGCGGTGACGCTCTGCGAGCCGGGCGCGACCAGCCGTTGCGCATTTGCGGCGGCGGGGTTCGTCGCGGGCGAGAAGATCCGCGGCAGGGTGGAGGCGATCGGACCCGTGTTGACGACGAGGCTGGCGGTGCTCGCCGTCGCCGGCTTGAGGGCGACCTTCGCCACCCCGGCACCATTCGTCGTCGCCTGTGACTTGACGCCGCCGGCGGTCACCGAAAGCGGCACGTTCGGCAGGGCGTTGCCGGCCGCGGAGAGGACCCGGATCGTCGCGCTCGTCCCGCCTGCCGTGTCGGGGACGCCGACGTCGAGGCGGTAAGGGCCGTGGTAGCGCGCGGCGTCGCTTGCGATCTTGCCGTAGAGCGAGACGACGGAGGGGTTGAGCGCCGCGGGGTCGAGCTCGCCCGGTCGCGCGTCGCCCATCAGGGAGTGGACGTACAGCATGACCGCGGCCTGCTGGTTGGCGCTGCCGCTTCGTCCGTAGGCCCAGACGGCGTACGCCATCCGCTGCGCCTTCTCGGTCGACACCGTCTCGTGCTCGCGGTTGACCAGGCTCGCGGTCGCCGTCTGCTCCCGCCACCGGTAGGCCCGCGACGGGTACCAGTAGCGCAGGTCGATGCAGAAGGTCTGCGCCTCGCCGGCCACGGCCCCGCGGTAGTCGCCGAACCAGCGGATCCCGTAGCGGTAGCTCTTGTAGAAGCCGACGCCGAGCGTGCCGCACGTGTTCTTCCCCGCGGTCGAGCAGGGGTCGTTCTGGTTGGGCGGCTCTCCGGCCGGCGCCGTCGAGGGGAAGGCGAGCAGCGCGATTGCGCAGGCAAGTGCGCCGATGGGAAGGCAGAGCCGCATCTCGGTGCATTATCTACCGATCGGACCTGTCGACCCTCGTGGTCGCCCGACCGGCAGGCGCGGGCCGCTTGCTCCGTGGGCCGCTTGCTCAGGCGGTCTCGAGCAGGGCGAGGCGGATGAGGCCGAGCTGGTAGGCGCGGCGCGCGGCCTGCGTGCGGTTGGCGACGCCGAGCTTGCGATAGATGTTGGTGAGATGGAACTTGATCGCCTGCTCGGTGACGCCGTCCGCTCGCGCGATCACCTTCGACGAGTCTCCGCGGGCGACGCCCTTCAGGATTGCGATCTCGCGGCCGGTCAGGCCTGCCTCGCGGGCGGGCTGATCGTCGTCCTCCTCGGGAGGGCCGAGCACCTGCCAGGAGATCCCGTCCACCGCGCCGCGGATCGCGTCGACCAGGTCGGTCGGCTCGACGCTCTTGAAGACGTAGCCGGAGGCGCCGTCGCGTTGTGCCCGTGCGATGCCGGCGGTGTCGCCGTCGGGAGCGAGCATGACCACCTTCACGTCGGGATGGTGCAGGCGCAGACGTTCGAGGCAGCCGAATCCGTCGACCTCCGGCAGGTCGAGGTCGACGAGGACGAGGTCGGGCCAGGTCTCACGGACGACCGGCAGCACCGATGCTCCCGAGCGGGCCTCGCCGACGATCTCGATGTCGTCGGAGCCCGCCAGCGTGCGGCGGATGCCCGCGATCATCAACCGGTGGCCGTCTGCGACGACGACCTTGCTCAGGCTCCGCTTCTTGCTCGGGACTGGTGGGCTGGCTGTGGTCATCGGACGCCTCCTAGGGTGCGAACGACATCGTCCAGTCCTCGTTCGAGAACCCCGGCGTGCCGTCGCGCCCGGTCGGGTAGCTCAGGGTCGAGGTGTTGAGGAAGGCGCTGTCGTCGACGACGAGGAAGCCGGGCAGGCCGGTGAGCAGGCGGCCCGGGCTCCAGGGGCTGCCGCTCGCCTCCTTGACCCCGAGGACGTAGCGCTTGCCGGCCTGGAGGAGGAGCTGAGGGCTGACCGCGATCGAAGGGCTCGCGGGGCTGACCGAGCCCGAGAAGAGCAGTACCTGCGTCGCCTCGTCCCAGACCGCGATCGTGTTCGCGGCGGTCGAGCCGGGCGCGAAGACCTTTCCGATCTCGGTCAGCGTCTTGTCGACCGTCACGTGGAAGACGGCCCCGAGCACCCGGTTTGCGGCGGTGCCGGAGTACGACCCCGAGGGCTGCGTCGCGTAGGTGACCGCGGCCGGGGCGGCCGGAGTCGCGCCCGCGCGGGCCGGGATCGAGAGCGCGATGCCGCGCGAGGCCCAGGCGGCATAGCGGTACTCCGTCCCGTTCGTCAGCCCCGTGTCGGCGACCGATGTTCCCGCGCAGACGCAGACGAGCGCGCCGTCGCTCGGATCGGCGGGGTCGGCGCCGGCCTTGCGGACGATCTCGATCGAGTCGAAGGGACCGGCCGGGCTCGTCCACGAGAGGTCCACGCGCCCGTCGCCGGCCGCGGCTTGCAGGCCCGTGACCGGGCTGACCGAGGTGGTCGACCCGCCGGGCGTCAGCGTCATCGTCCAGTCCTCGTTGGAGAACCCGGCGTTCCCGTCTCGTCCGCCGGGATAGGAAAGGCCGGAGCCGGCGGCAAACGCGCTGTCGTCGACGACGAGGAAGGCCGGCAGCCCCGTCAACTGGTGCGCCTTGCTCCATGGCGTCCCCGCGCCCTCCTTGACCCCGAGCACGTAGCGCTTGTTCGCCTGGAGGGCAAGGGGGGCCAGGTCGACGGCCGGCGCCGCCGGGCTCACCGTGGCCGAGAACAGCATCGCCTGCGTCGCCTCGTCCCAGACCGCGATCGTGTTTGCCGCGGTCGAGCCGGGCTTGAAGATCTTCCCGAGGCGCGTGAGCGTGCTGCCGACGGTAACGTGGACGACTGCTCCGACCGTCCAGCCAGCCGCGGTGCCGTCGTACGGACCGGTGGGTTGCGCGGTGTACGTGACGGGGACGGGCGCGATCGGCGTTGCGTCGACGCGGGTCGGTGCGGAGGTGATCCCGGCGCGCTCCACCCAGACCGCGTAGTGGTATTCGACCCCGTTCGCAACGCCGAGGTCGGTGAACGACGCTCCTTTGGCGCTGTAGACGAGGGTGCCGTCACTCGGGTCGGACGGGTCGGCGCCGGCCTTGCGGACGATGTCGATCAGGTCGAACCCGCCGGTCGGCTTCTTCCACGAGAGGCTCACCTTTCCATCCACGGCCGCCGCCACGAGGTCCGAGACCGGGTTCGGGGCTGCGGCCGGACCGGTCAGGTAGAGGTCGTCGTACCAGACCGTGCCCTCTCCCTTGTCCAGGATCGTGTCGACCCGGACGAAGGCGGTCTTCGCCGGCGACGTCCCGCCGATCGAGATGTTCGTCCAGTCGTTCGTCCCGGCGAGCGGCGGCGAGCAGCTCGTCTTGCCGAGCACGGATCCGCTCTTGTTGTAGAAGAGGATCTGGAGGCAGACGACGGCGTTCGGCGCCAGGCCGGCCGTCTTGATCCACGCGGAGGCTCGGTAGCCCTCACCGGGCACGGCGGTGACGTACTTGTACCGGGAGATGATTCGCTTGGCCCCGCTTCCGGTCCCGTCGATCTCCCACGAGTGGCCGCTCGAGCCGTGCGAGACAGCGCTCGAGACCAGGAACCGGCCGCTTCCGCTGCCGTAGTAGTAGGTCTTGGGGTCGAGCTCGAAGCCGCCGTCGGGCGCGCGGTTGGGTTGCAGCGCGACCACTGGCGATGCGTCCGACCACGCGGGCGTCCCGCCGATGGTGTTGGAGGCGACGACCATGAAGCGGACGGTGCGGCCCCCCTCGGCCGGGGTGAGCTCGAGCGAGCTGCCGGTTCCGCCGCCGATCGGCAGGCAGTTGCTCTGCCCGTCGGCGTCGCAGCCGTACCACTGCCGGGCGAAGCTGCTCGCGTCCTGCCAGCTGCCGTCGTCGCCGGTCACGACCGCCCCGACCCGGAACGCGGGGGCCGAGATCGTCGGCGGCGCGGTGTTCGCCGGCGGGGCGGCGTAGGCTGCGTCGACGACGGGCGAAGCGTCCGACCGCGAGGATGTCGACCCGACGCCGTTGCTCGCCACCACCTCGAAGGCGACGGTGTGCCCGGCATCGTCGGGACCGAGTTGAAGGGTGTTCGAGGTTGCAGCCGGGATCGCCGCGCAGTTGCTCTGCCCGTCGGCGTCGCAGCGGTACCACTGGCGGGCGTAGCTCGTCGCCCCCGCCCAGCTGCCGTCGGTCGCCCAGATCTGCTCTCCGGAGCGGAACGTGCCCGACAGGGCCGGCTGCTGGACGACGATCGGGGCGTCCGGCACCGTCCGGTTCTCCCACCACCGAGGCCTTCCGTTCTGCACCGGATTGCCGTTGCCCGAGTTCTCCTCGCCGCTGATCAGGTCGAGGCGTCCGTCGCCGTCGATGTCGACTGCATCGGCGGCGTGTGTGCCGATGTCGTCGCCCGCGATCGAGTATCGCTTCCAGGCCGAGGGGTCGTCGGCCCGGCCCTCGAGGCGGTAGACGAAGATGTGGGTCGTGCCGGGATTGTGGCCGAAGGCGTAGCCGGCCCAGGCCATCTCGCCGACCGCAATCTGCGGCCGCCCGGAGCCGTCGTAGTCGGCGATCACCTGTGTGTGGACGGAGAACAGCGGGCCGGGGTCGAGGGGGATCTCGGTCCAGGTTCCGGTCAGGGGGTCGGCCGGCGCCAGGAAGACCGAGACCTCGCTCTCCGGGCTGCTCCCGAACAGGGAGGCGACGACGTCGAGGCGACCGTCACCGTTCAGGTCGAGGACGCTGATCTCCTCCAGGTCGTTGAAGTAGGCCGGACTCCAGCCGCCCCGCGCCGCCGTGTCGGTGCGCAGGGTGTAGGGGAGCCGCTGCCAGTGCGACTTCTGCGTCGCCTTGCTGGTCGGGGTCAGGTCCGGGTTCCGGTACCAGGCCCGCCCGGAGACGATGTCCGGATGCCCGTCGCGGTCGATGTCCGCGACCCTCGACCCCCAGACCGGGCGGGTGTCGATCACGTAGTCGGGCCAGCGATTGGCGATCTTCGCCTGCACCGGGTGCTGGAGCCAGAAGACGCGCCCGTTCGAGCCGCCTGCACACGAGATGTCGACCAGGCCGTCCCCGTTCAGGTCGCCGAAGTCGAGGTGGTGGCAGCTCTGGTCGTCGGAGAGGGTGTGGCGCGTCCAGCCGGAGGGCTTGTTCTCGAACCAGGCCATCTGGCGGGGCGCCGACGCTCCCCTGACGGTCTGGCCGACGACGATATCGGGGCGTCCGTCGCCGTTCAGGTCGCGAATCGCGACCAGCGAAGCGATGCCGAAGACCCCTTTCGCAATCAGGTGCGGCGTCCAGACCGCGCCCGGCCGGCCCGGGTCGGGAGGATTCTGGTACCAGACCAGGTACGACTCGCCGGCGATCACCAGATCCGGCCTTCCGTCGCCGCTCAGGTCGGCGGCGTTGTTCGCGCGCTCGATCTGGTCGTAGGGGGCGGTCGGGATCGCGTGCGGAACGAAGTCGTAGGCCGGCGACGCCGGACTCGACGTAGATGCGCGGCCGGCAACCGCCGACGCACCGCTGACGAGCGCAAGCGCCACGACGGCGACGGCCGCGATCACGGCTCCAGGACGGTCTCCCCTGATCATCCCACAGCGAGTTTGGGTCGGCGAAAAGGCGAACGCAACCCCGCCCCAGTTGAGATCTCTCAACGCACTCCTGCGTCGCGGTGCGGCGGCGTCAGCTGGTGCTGAGCGCGCCTGCGGAGACGACGCGCCGGCCGCTGCGGATGTCGGCGAGCTGCTTGGGCAGCTGCTGTGGATCGTCGTCCTTCAGCAGGTAGCCGCCGGCGCCCGCTGCGAGTGCGTCGTCGACGTCGACCTTCAGCCACGAGGCGGAGAGCACGACCACCGCCGTCTCGGGCAGGCGGGCTTTCAGCTCGCGGGTGACCGAGAGGCCGTCGCTGGCGGCGGGCATGTAGAGGTCGAGTACGCAGATGTCCGGCCGGACCTGCTCGGCGAGCTCGAGCGCAGCGGCTCCGTTCGAGGCCTCGCCGCAGATCTCGAAGCCGGCGGTCTCGAGCTCGTCGCGCACGGCCATGCGCAGGAGCGCGTGGTCGTCGACGAGCAGAACACGGGTGCGGCCGTTGGTCTCGATACCGACATCATCGCTCCACCGGCGGCCCGCACCACCCCGTTCCCGTGGAGATCGCTCAACGCTCCTGCGTGAACGTGCGCAGCAGGGTCTCCCGGTCGGGGACGCGCAGCTTGCGGAGCACGTTCGCAACGTGCGAGCGGACGGTGGCGTCGCTGAGCACGAGCCGCGCGCCGATCTCGCGGGTGGAGAGGCCGTTGCGCAGGAGCTCGAGCACCTCCCACTCGCGGCTCGTCAGCTCCTGTGCGCTCGGATCGTTGACGAGAATGCGGCGCCGCCGCGGGCTGCGGTCGCGAAAGGCGTCCACGACCCTGGCGACGAGCGGCGGCGACAGCACCGACTCTCCCTCGGCGACCGCGGCGACGAGCGTGGCGATCCGGTCGGTACCCGCATCCTTCAGCAGGTACCCGGACGCGCCGGCCCGGAGCGCTGCGAAGAGATCCTCGTCGTCGTTCGAGACGGTCAGCATCAGCACTCGGGTCTGGGGCAGCCGGGCGGTGATCTCGTGCGCCGCGGCGATGCCGTTGCCCGGCATGTTGATGTCGAGGATGCAGACGTGCGGGATCCGTCTGCGCGCCAGCTCGACCGCGGACGCCGCGTTCGAGGCCTCCCCGCAGACCGTGAAGCGGCCGTCGTCCTCCAGGGCCTTGCGGATCTCGACGCGGGTCGGGACGTGGTCGTCGGCGACGAGCACGCGAATCGGGGCGGTCACGCGAGCACGACCTCGACCGTCGTCCCGGCCCCGGGCGCCGACGCGATGTCGATCTCCGCTCCGAGCGCCGCCGCTCGTTCGCGCATGCTGATCAGGCCGAAGCCGCCGGCGAGTGTCTGCTTCACGGCGGTTGGGTCGAATCCGACCCCGTCGTCCACGACCCGCAGCCGGATGCGCGGGTCGCGCCTCAACTCGATCGCGATCGACGCGGCGCCGCTGTGGTGCGCCGCGTTCGAGACCGCCTCGGTCGCGATCCGCAGAAGCGCCTCCTGGACCGCGGGCTCGACCACGATGCCCGGCTCCATCGAGAGCGAGACGGGAACGGACAGGCGTGCGGCGGTCGCCTCGAGGGCGGGCCCGAGCAGGAGGTGGAGCTGCTCGTCGAGAGGCCGGCTCAACGCCGCGATCGCGCGGCGTGCCTCGAACAGCGCCCGATCGGACGCGGCGGCGACCTGGACGCTGACCGACGAGGGCTCCCGGTCGGCAAGCGTAGACGCGCGCCGCTTGATGAAGGCGAGCTCCTGGGCGAGCCCGTCGTGAAGGTCGCGGGCGATCCGGCGCCGCTCGTCGAGGGCGGCGGCCTCGACGAGCCCGCGCCAGTAGCCGGCGATCTCCCTCGCCGCGCCGGTGAGCAGCAGCAGGTAGAAGAGCAGCCGGAACGCGTCGCCGACGTAGACCCACCGGGAATAGAGCGACGGATAGAGGAAGTAGTTGAGCCGTGCGAACACCGACAGCGTCGTCCCGAGCGCGAGCCACATCATCAGCTCGTCGCTCGCCCGCAGCGTCCGGCGGGCGAACCCCACCGCCGCGACGGCGTAGGCGACCATCGTCACGAGCTGGAGCGCCAGCAGCACGGCGTTGCCGGTGAGCTGCGAGCCGGACGGTTGGATCGGCGGGGTGTCGACGCCCTTCGGCAGCTGCGACGCGAACGCGGCCGTCCCGGCGCCGATTGCGACGAGTACGGCGAGTGCGCTCCCGAGCCCCACCGCCGCCAGCCGCCGGGGCCGCGCGACCGGACGGGCCGAGACGAACGCGGCGGCGGCGAGCACCCCGGCGCCGAAAACGTGGCCGAAGACGGCAGCCCAGGTCGAGGCGGTCCCCGGCTCCGCCTCCCGGAAGGTGGCGGGAACTGCTCCGAAGGCGAGGTTGGCCGTCGCCAGGATCGCCAGGCCGGTCAGCAGCACCAGGTCGCTCAGGCTCCTGCTGCGCCCGAACCGCCCGGCGACGAGGAAGGCGACGAGCAGCGCGACCAGGGTCGCCGTCGTCTCGATCGCGATGTGAAGCGGCCGGTCCCGGTAGGCGAAGTGCACGCCCGGAACGAGCGCGACCACGAGCGTGATGCAGCCCGCCGTCCCGGCCAGGAGGAGCATGAGCGCCGGCAGGCGCTGGTGTGCCTGGATCAGCGGCCGCCTGCGTCCGACCAGGAGAGAGGGCACGGCGATGTGCGCCATTGCCTGATTATCCGCCGCCGCGCCCGCCACGCAATCGGCGCAGGTCCAGATCGTCGGCAGCCGATCGGCTCAGGGCGCAGTACGTGCAAACGTCAGGGGAGCTTCCTCTCCACGCCTGTATCGAGTAGAAACAAGAGCCATGGCAGGTCCAGTCGCCTATCCTCCGGCCCGCGTCTCTCGGGACACGGTCCATTCGATGAAAGAGGAGGACGTCAGACCGCCGGCGCGCTCGCTCTACCTCTCCGCCGAGGCGGCGCTCGACCCCGACGGCGCGCCGGTCGCGATCGTGTTCGGCCCCGAGAACGGGGCGATCAGCGAGAAGCTGATCTACGAGGCGGTGACCGAGGCGCACATGAAGCACTGCACCGCGCCGGCGACGACGTCCCCGCCTGGCTCCTCGACACCGACTGGAACGACCTCTCGTTCCACGTCTCGCAGGCGTTCTTCCCGCGCACCTCTGCCTGGGACAGCCTGAAGAAGGCACTGAAGGGCGAGTACGACGACTCGGTGTGGGACCACCTCGCCGGGGCGACAAGCGCGCCGTTCCCCGCGGGCGAGCACCGGCGGATCGCGGTCAAGGTGATCGACGACCGCGGCAACGGGCTGCTCGTCGTCAAATCGCTGGACGAGGCGGAGTGACGGTGTCAGGCGAACGTGAGCACAGCGCCGATGTCGCTCGTCTCGAGCCGGCGCTCGGGGATCGTGATCGTGATCTTCCCTTCTTGTTCGAGGATCCAGCGCGCGTTCACGATCGTGATCGCGATCAACGCGCCGTCTTCGCCGAACTGGAGGTAGTGCCCCTCCGGCGAGGCGTCGTCATATGCGGGCTTCCGCGGTTCGCCGGACCAGAGGTAAAGGACGTCTCCTTCGGAGTCGTAGGTGACGTTGTCGTACTCGAAACTGTCGATCTTCACGACTCCCGGGACCTTCGAGATCATGGGTATTGCCTCCGCGCAAACGCGGTGACGATGAATCCGCGATCGCCCTCGTAGTGTACGACGACTCTCAACCACGTACTCGGGCCGGCGCCTCGGCGATAGAACCACGCCTCGCTCGGCTGTTGTCCGCGCGCCCGCGCCGAAGGATGCGCGACTGTGTCGAGGAGCACCTCGGGCTCGACTTCAAGGTCCGGATGCTGAACGAGCACATGCTCCCAGCGCTCGTTCGAGAGACGCACTGTTCGCCCGTCGGGATTGACCGTCTGCCACACCCGGTGATGGTCGCCGCTGTGCCGCGTCCCGACAATTCGCTCTTGGGGACGCGTCCGTGAGCGCCTTTGAGGTCGAGTTCTTGTTGTGTGCCCGAACCGACGATCAAAGGTCGGCTGGCCGAGCTCGATCCGGCGGCCGGGGAGGCATCGATCTACCGGACGCGCGATCTCGTCCCGCCCGACCTGATGACGACGCTCCGTCGGGGCCGCGTGCTCGTTAAGAACTGGCACGAGTTCGAAAGCAAGGGGATGAGCGCCGGCTCGAAGGTGCAGAAGCAGGGCTTGCCCGAGACGATCACCTCCAAGATCAAGATCGGCGCGAAGACGACGTCCGGCCGAGGCGGTCGCTTCATGACGCCGGCATCGTTCGGAGCGCAGCGCGACCGCCTGGGCAGGCGGCCACGGGGACGGCCAAGGAGGACGCGGAGGCGACGAACGAGGAGCTCGAGGACGATCTCGCCTACGAGTCGACGATCTGGATCGACGGACTCGACCGCATCCACAGGCACCGTCGGATCAACGTCTGCGTCGACCTGTCGGCGACGCCGTACTTCCTCGCGCGGGCCGGCGAGGACACCAACCGCGTCTTCCCCTGGGTCGTCAGCGACTTCGGCCTCACCGACGCGATCGAGTCTGGGCTGGTGAACATCCCGCAGCTCGCCGTCTCCGACAGGAGGGGAAGTTCAGCGAGGAGATCGCGCAGATCCTCGGCGTGCCGTTCGAGGTTATCCCGTTCAAGCAGCGGAAGGGCACGAAGCCGCCGCCGGCGAGGCAGAACCACGTTCAGGCGCTTCCGTCGCGCGCCGAGCTCGAGATCCGATTCCCGCGCGTCGAGGGCTACCAGCAGCGGATCCGCAACCGCGTCGCCGGGGACTGGGACTCGAAGCGGATCGACGTCTTCCTGTCGCCGTACTGGGGTTTCGCCGTCGAGCGGCTGACCGAGGCAATCCATCCGGCGGTGATGGGCGGCGAGGACGCCGAGCTGCCGCGCTATGAAACACGGCGCGGGGAGGGCTCGACCGCGGAGGTGGACTTCTGGACGGTCAAGAAGGTCAAGGAGGTCGAGAAGTCACACCTCAACTATGTCGTCCACGACTCGAAGTGGGAGCAGTCCGCTGCCTACTACCTCGATACGTCCGAGCACGTCGTCTCGTTCGTGAAGAACCAGGGTCTCGGGTTCGCGATCCCCTACCTGCACGCCGGCGGCGACCACGAGTACTTCCCGGACTTCCTGGTGAGGTTGAACAACGGCGTGACCCTGATCCTCGAGCCGAAAGGTCACGACGAGCTCGAGGGGATCAAGGTACAGGCGGCGGAGCGGTGGGTCAGTGCGGTGAACGCCGACGGAAGATACGGGGATTGGAGGTACGCGCTCGTCCACAACATGAACGAGATTCCAGTGCTCTTACGCGGCGCATGCGCTCGACTGCCTCGGTGTGGTTGGTGTCGTCGCGGCCGAGATACGCGATCAGGACGTCCGCGGCGAAGACGCTGGGGCCACTCGCGGCGGAGCTTCTCGAGGTAGCCGTCGGGATAGACGGACGCGTCGAAGACGCCGCCGAACTCCTCAACCATGTCATCCGAGCGGGCGAGCTCGAGCCGACCGGGCCCCACCGCCCGCACGCGCAGGTCATCCCCCGGCTCGAGGCCCGCAGCTCGCAGCGCATCGACCGGCAACGTGACTTGGTTCTTGTGACTACGGCGGGGGTGGAACAACGTTTGAACCCTGTTCGGGAGTGGTGGTCGCTGGCGAGGCTCCTCGATCGCGAGGGTGCGGTACCGTTTCGGCCGTGAGCGAGTCTCTTCAGCTGACGATCGTCTATGAGTCCGGCGAGGATGGCTGGGTCATTGCCTCCGTCCCGGAGGTGCCGGGCGTTCACAGCCAGGGGAAGACTCGAGCGGAAGCGCGTGAGAACGTGATCGACGCGCTGCGCGGGATGCTCGAGCTCCGTTTCGGCGAGCACTCCGCTGGGCTCGCCGCCGATAGCGAGCCGCTCGAGCTCGTTATCGGCGCGTGAGGCGCCGAGACCTGGAGCGACATCTGCGTGCGCACGGCGCGAGGCTGCTTTCGTGAGGGTGGCAACCACAGCTTCTGGGGCTTCGATCCGGAGCGCTCCGCGGCACTGCCCCGCCACCGCGAATCGCCTTCTCGCTTGCGCGGAAGATTTGCCGCGACCTCGGTATCCCCCCGCCGGGCGGTCCGCGCTGATACCGCCGCCGCGCCCGACCTGCGCGGGCGCGGCCCACGACGGCTCCGAACGATCGCAGTTGATTAGGCCGAAGTTCCCCGCAATAACGCCGGCCTGAGGGGCCGCGATCCGGCTCGGTTGCTGGGGTCGCAGCCTTTTCTTGGGCGGGATTGTGTGGTCAGTAGTTAGTTGTCCGATGCGTATGAGAGTATGCCGTTGTGGGCAGAAAGCCGCGGCCAACAGGCCCCTTTCACGTGGTTACGACAAGGCGGCAGGGCGCGCACCGCGAGTACGTCGCGCACCTGCTGCGGCGCTCCTACCGGGAGGGCGGGGTGGTGAAGAAGGAGACGGTCGCCAACCTCTCGCATCTGCCCGAGGAGGTGATTGAGCTGATCCGCGGCGCGCTGCGCGGGCAGCGGTTCGTCGCCGCCGAGGAAGCGCTCGCGGTCGAGCGCTCGCTGCCCGCCGGCCACGTCGAGGCGGCGCTGCTGATGGCACGGCGGCTTGAGCTCGCACGGCTGCTCGACCGCCAGCCCTCCAGGGAGCGGGCGCTGTGTCTGGCGATGATCGTGCAGCGGCTGCTCGGCCCCGGCTCGAAGTTGGCGATGTCGCGTGCCTTCGCGCAGTCGACGCTGGCGGCCGAGTTCGCGGTCGAGGACGCGGACGAGGACGAGCTGTACGAGGCGCTCGACTGGCTGCTTGCCCGTCAGGGGCGGATCGAGCGGGCGCTCGCGCGCCGTCATTTGCAGCAGGGGACGCTCGTCCTCTACGACGTCTCCTCCTCCTACTTCGAGGGGCGCTCGTGCCCGTTGGCGCAGCTCGGCTACTCGCGCGACGGCAGGCGCGGCATGGCGCAGATCGTCTACGGGCTGCTCTGCGACCGGCGCGGCTGCCCGGTCGCGGTCGAGGTGTTCGAGGGCTCTCTCCATGACGACAAGACTCTGCCCGCCCAGATCGCGAAGCTCAAAGATCGATTCGGACTTGCAGCGGTGATCGTCGTCTCCGACCGCGGCATGGTCACCAAGGCCAACCTCGAGCTCTTGCGTGCGAGCGGCGGCGCCGCCTGGATCACCGCGCTGAAGGCACCGCAGGTCAAGAAGCTCGTCAAGGACGGAGATCTCCAGCTGTCGCTGTTTGACGAGCACAACCTGGCCGAGATCGCCTCCGACGACTACCCCGGCGAGCGGCTGGTCGTCTGCCGCAACCCGCTCGTCGCCGCCGAGCGGGCGCGCAAGCGCGAGGACCTGTTGCAGGCGACCGAGCGGGCGCTCGCCCAAGTCGCCGAGCGCGTCGAGCGCGCGAGCCTGCAGGGCGAAGCCGCAATCGCGCTCGCCGTCGGTGAGATCTGGAACCGCTGGCGTGTACGCAAGCACTTCCAGCTCGAGATCCAAGACACCGCCTTCCGCTTCGCCCGCAAGCAGGAGCAGATCGCCGCAGAAGCGGCACTCGACGGCATCTACGTCCTGCGCACCAGCGTCGCCGAAACGACGCTCGCCGCGCCCGACATCGTGCGCGCCTACAAGCAGCTCAAGGAGGTCGAGCGCGCCTTCCGCACGCTCAAAGGCCCACTCGAGCTGCGCCCGATCCATCACCGCCTCGAAGACCGCGTCCGAGCACACGTCTTTCTCTGCATGCTCGCCTACTACCTCGCCTGGCACCTGCGCCAGGCCTGGAAGCCGCTGCTCTTCGACGACGAGCAGCCGACCCCGCAACCCGACCCGGTCGCGAAAGCGAAGCGCTCACCCCAGGCCGAGCAGAAGGCGCGCAGCAAACGCACCACGACCGGCGAGCCCTGCCACTCGCTCACCAGTCTGCTCGGCGAGCTCTCCACCCGCACCCGCAACACGATCCGACTCCACGGCAGCGCCAGCTTCGACCAGCTCACCGAGCCGACCCCGACCCAAGCGCGCGCGCTCGCCCTGATCGAGACCTACAAGCTCAACACGTAGTCACGAACGATCCAGGCGCCGCCGCGCGTAAAGCCGCACCGAAAGCGAAGAACCGGCTGCCTCCTCAGAGGAACTTCGGATTAGGGAGGGGGGCTCGTGGGGGGAACCGGCCGTTCCCCCCACGGTGTACGGCGGGGGTGGGATTCGAACCCACGAGCCCCGTGAAGGGCCAGCGATTTTCAAGACCGCCCCGTTCGACCGCTCCGGCACCCCGCCGGGAACGAGCCTAGCGCGGGCGTCAGCCGGGTTACTCGGGCTTGACCTTCCCGGCCTCGCGCTCGCGCAGCTCCTGCTTCAGCTCCTCGACCTGGTGGCGCGCACGGCGCCGGGAGAAGTGCAGGTACTCCCAGAGGACGAGCGCGGCCACGGCGACGATCGCGCCGGCGAGGGACGAGGCGCGGAAGTCCGGTGCGTCGACGTCGAGCGTCCGCTCGCCCGCATGGGCGCCCTTGCCGCTGCCGAGGACGATCCCGAGCGTGAGCAGGTTCGGCAGCGCGAGCACGATCGCGACGGCGATCCAGATCAGCCAGGTCTTGAACGCGCGCCGCTTCCTGAACGCCCAGCGCAGGACGACGACCGGGAGGCCGGTGAACACGAACCCGTAGAAGAGGCCGAGCGCGATGCCGACTCCGATGCGGCCGCCGACCTGGGCCCCGATGCGATGCGACCACCAGCGGGGCAGGAACGCGGCTCCGAGGAAGCCGGCGACGATGAGGAGCACGATCAGTCCGATCGTCCAGAGGACGCGCTTGACCAGCGCCTCCCGGCGGTGCCGGCGCTCCAGGGCGAGAGCCTCGCTCACGCGCTGAGTATCGCAGCGTCCGGGGCGCCGAACTCGCTCAGCACCGGCGGCACGGCGATCGAGCCGTCGTCCTGTTGGAAGTTCTCCATGATCGCGATCAGGCTGCGCGCGGTCACCGCGGTCCCGTTCAGCGTGTGCACGAAGTCGACCCCGCGCTCGCCGCGGTAGCGCACCTCGAGCCGGCGGGCCTGGAACTCGGTCGTGTTCGAGGTGGAGGTGATCTCGCGGTAGCGCTGCTGGCCGGGCATCCACCCCTCGATGTCGTACTTCTTCACCGCAGACGCGCCGAGATCGCCCGCGGCGACGTTGACCACCCGGTACGGGAAGCCTAGCTCGGCGACCAGCTCCTCCTCGACCGAGAGCAGGAACTCGTGCTCGGCGGTCGAGTCCTCGGGCCGCACGAACGAGAACATCTCGACCTTGTCGAACTGGTGGACTCGGAACATCCCGCGCGTGTCCTTGCCGGCCGCGCCCGCTTCGCGGCGAAAGCAGGTCGAGTAGCCGGCGTAGCGGAGCGGCAGCTCTGCCTCGTCGAGGATCTCGCCCATGTGCAGCGCCGCCAGGGCGACCTCGGACGTCCCCGTCAGGTACAGGTCGTCGCGCTCGACGTGGTAGATGTTGACGTCGTCCGTCGGCAGGAAGCCGGTGCCGTACATGGCGGGCTCGCGTACGAGCACGGGCGGGAGGACTGGCACGAATCCCTTGCGCGCCAGACGGTCGAGCGCGAACCGGTAGAGGGCGAGCTCGAGCAGTGCGCCGTCTCCGAGCCGGTAGGCGAACCGCGCCCCGGAGGTGCGAGCGCCGCGCTCCATGTCGAGCCAGCCGAGTCGCGCCCCGAGCTCGTCGGCCTCGAGCGGGTCGAAGCCGAAGTCGCGCGGCTCGCCGACGCGACGGAGCTCCTCGGCGTCCTCGTCTGTCCAGCCGTCCGGCGCGGAGGGATCGGGCGGGTTGGGGATCCGGTCGTGCAGCTCCTTCAGCGTCGCCTCGGCCGCGCCGAGCTCGGCGTCGAGCGCGTGGAGGTCGGCCTTCAGCGTCCTTGCCTCCTCGATCTGCTCCGGTGTCGAGGGCTTGCCGAGTGCCTTCTGGCGGGCGCGCGTCTCGTCGCGCCGGGCGGTTACGCCGCGCCAGGCGGTGTCGGCCTCGAGCAGCGCGTCGAAGAGCTCCTCGGCGCCTTTCCGGACCAGCGCGGCGCGGAAGCCGTCGGGGTCGTGGCGCGCCGCCTTGAGGTCGATCACGCCGTGGAGTGTACGGAGCGGTGCCGCTACCGACCGAGCAGGCCGAAGCTCAGGCGATGGAGTCGGCGGCGGCGACGCTCCGCGCGCTCGCGATACCTTTGTGACTCGGCGTACCGAGCACGAAGATCTCTGAGCGTGTCCTCTTTGAGCTGTTCGCTCATGTAGTACGCAGGATCGAATGGATCAGGCGGATTCGTCGTCATCCTCTTCCAGTCGGTCGACGATCTCGTTCAGCTTAGCGTCGAGCTGCATGATCCAGGTCATCAGCGTGATGAAGTCGTCGTTTCTTCGCTTCTCGTAGCGACGCCACCACACGCCTCGATGTTGCATCGGGGCAAACGGCGCCGCAAGTTGTCCTACCGGGCCAGGTACGCCTCGATCACCTGCGCCACGCCCTCTTCCTCCACCGGCGGGCAGACGAACTCGGCGATCGCGAGCACCCGGTCGTGCGCGTTGGCGACCGCGACCCCGTAACCGGCCCACTCGAGCAGCTCGACGTCGTTCTCGCCGTCTCCGAACGAGACCGTCTCTTTCGCGGTGACCCCGAGACGCGCGGCGAGGAACTCGAGCCCGGATCCCTTGGTCACCTCCGGGCTCGCGAACTCGAGGAAGTAGGGCAGCGACTTCGAGATGTACAGCCGGCCGGCAAAGCGCTCGAGCATCCGCCGCTCGAGCCCGTCCAGCTCGATCGGATCGCCGACCGCGACCAGCTTGGTCGGCGGCTCCGACAGCCAGGAGAGCAGGTCGCCGACCTCGTGCACCTGGAGATGCTGGAAGGACGCGTACGACTCGGAGCCCGGCGTGCTCGCGGCGACGTACAGCTCGTCGTCGACGTAGCAGTTGAGCGGGAAGCCCTCCGCCTGCACCGCCGCGATCGCCTCCCGCGCCGGATCGAGCGGGATCGGCACATGGCGGAGGAACTCGCCGGTGGTCGGGTCGGCGACCACGGCGCCCTGGTAGCAGACGACCGGATCGTCGATCCCCGCCGCCGCCGCGTACGGGCGCACCGACCGGAACATCCGACCCGTGACGATGGTCACGTGAATCCCGGCCGCGCGGGCGGCCGCAATCGCCGCGCGTGTCCGCGGTCGGAGCTCGGCGTCCTCGCCGATCAGGGTGCGGTCGAGGTCGCAGGCGAAGACCCGGACGCCGCTCGGGAAGTCGGACGGGAGGATCAGCCCTGTGTGGCCTGGACGACGTAGGCGGCGACGTCGGCGATCTGCTGAGCCGAGAGCTGGCCGCTGAACGACGGCATCACGCCCTTGCCGTTCGTCACCCGGTCGACGACGAGGTCGGCCGCCGGCTTTGCATCGTCGAGGTTCGGCCCGACCGTGCCCGTCGCTCCGGCGTCCTTGAGCGTGTGGCAGCTGGTGCAGCCGGCGGAGGTAAAGACCTGCTTGCCGGCGGCCGGGTCGCCCTTTGCCTCGGCGGTCGTCGGCACCGTCCCGACGACGGTCTCGGGCGCGGGAGACACCGTCTTCCCGCCGCAACCCGCGAGCAGCAGCCCGGACGCGACGAGAATCAAGACCCGGCGACGCACGGGCGCGAGTCTACTCAACGAGCGCAGGAGCGCGCCGCGTGCCCCGCCAGAGCGGCGAGTGCCCGCTCCGCGTCGGGCGAAAAAGTCAGCCGGACGCGCCCGGCACGCGGGAGCAAGAGCCGGATCATTCCGTCAGGCCCGCGGACCGCGCAGCCCGTTGACGGGGTGAGATACCGGGAGAAGCGAACTGCGAGTCGGTACGTGCCCGGGCGGAAGACGCGCAGGACGATGCGTGACTCGCTCATCATCAGCACACGTCCGCGGCCGGGGCCGGTGAGCATGGAGGTCGGCCGCGGAACCTCGAACACGGTCAGCTGCTCCGTCCGGAAGACGGCCCGAAGCGGCGACCGCGGGCCGCCGACGAGCGCCGTCTCGCGTCTCGCGCTGTAGTCGGGCGCCGCCTTCGTCAGCACGACGTAGCGAACGCCGAGGTCACGCAGCCAGCGGACGTATGCCTTCGCGCCGAGGTCGTCGTAGAGCACCTCGTTCTGAGGGAAGTCGTCCTGGCGGAACCATCCCCGCGCCAGCGGGATCCCCGCCTGCGGCAGGTAGAGCGCAGCCCAGTGGCCGGCGGTGTCCACGGCCTCGACCCGGTAGGACGGGGTCAGGTGGGCGCGAAGGAACGAGATCGCGGGTGCCCAGTAGCTCGCACGAGCAGCCGGGTCGTCCTCGCCTCGGACGTAGCTGACGGCGAGTGGGGTCAGATTCCACGAGATCGCCAGCGCGAGCACGATAAGAGCCGGCATGCGCGGCCGCCACTCGCGCAACGAGAGCACGAGCACCGCCAGCGGGATCCCCGCATAGCGAAGGCGGGCGATGTTCTCGCCGACCCCGGACGGGACGAAGAAGAACGCGAGGCAGGCGATGCCATAGATCGGGAACACGTACCGCAGAGTGCGCGCCCGCTCGATGCGCCACGTCAGGATCGTGGCGAGCGCGCAGAACAGGCAGGCCGCGGCGAGCTCGGCAGCCGAGAACGGATAGCGACCGCTCGTGGGGAAAATGCGCCAGACCAGCGCCTCGAGGACGGTGACCGCGAGCAGGCCGGCGCCGGCGGCCACCTGGAGCCAGCGCTCGGCCCTCCTCCCGATCGCGAGCCCGACGACGATCACGATGAGCAGCAGGAGGGCGACGGGGCTGGCCGCGGCCGTCAGCCCTGCGAGCGCGGCGAACCGCCACGGACGTCGTGCCTGCAGTGCCCACAGCGCGAGCAGCGCCAGCGCAGTGCCGAGCGCGAAGGGGAACGCAGCCGAAAGGATGATGCCAGCCCAGACGACCGCGAACGTTCTGCTCGACCAGCGGGCGCGGGGCCCCCATTCCTTCCAGACGAGCACAGCGAACGCGAGCGTGGCGAGCGCGACCGTCGCGACGGCGAGCGGTCGGATCCCGACGGCGGCCGCCAGCGGGTAGTAGAGGAGGCTGTAGGTGACGAAGCTGTAGCGGCCCGCGTACCAGAGGTTGTTCCAGAGCGAGAAGCCGTGGTCGAGAAACACGGCCCGTTGGTACATGTGGGCAGCGAGGTCGGTGCCGGGTGGGCCGGCCCACGCGAGAAAGGCAGCGAAGCTCGCGGCGACTCCGGTCGAGAAGCTCGCCTCACGCGCGAGGGGCGATGCGAGGCGCATCGGGCCGGACGCTATCGGCCGGTGCCCGCCTCTGCGCCGGTTCCCGCACTCGTTCGTAGGCCCACAGGACGGCGTAGGAGAGCGCACCGGCCGAGGCGACGTCGCCCGGGCTGTCGTTGACCAGCAGCGACACGGCGATCCCGGCCAGCAGCGCGTCGCCTGCGGGGAAGCGCGGCCGCCGGGTGGCGAGGACGGCGAGCGCGACGATCGAGACGGTGAAGACGATCGCCTGCATCCGGCTCGACGCGATGCCGGATGCCGAGATGTGCACCCGGTGGGCGAGCTCTCCGGCCAGTGAGATCGGCCCCCGCCGGAACGCGTGGGTGACGTGGCTGGAGCCGCCCGTTGCCGCGTCCAGTCCGACCACCGCGGCGACGGCCGCGGCTCCGCCGGCGAGGGCGAGGGCGCCGCGGCGCCAGGTGAGCCGGAAGTCGTACGTTCGGGCTGCGAGCATCCCGAGGGCGGCGAGCAGCACGACGATTCCGCCGCCGTCGGCACCGGCTCTGCTCCACCCCACCGTGACGAGCGCCAGGGCGAGCACGGCGGGGATCGAGCGCCGTCCGAGCAGAGCGGCGGCCTCCAGCGACACGGTCAGCAGCACGGTCTCGACCAGGTTGCCGGCGCCGTAGAAGCGGCCGCCGCCGTCCGGCCGCGCACCGATCGCCGCGAGCGAGTTCACCTCGGTCCACCCGGCGAAGACGGCGAGGTAGGCGGCCACGAGCGCGAGCAGCGCGTACGGGAGCAGCCGGCGCGGCACCGCGACCAGCAGGGCGCCGCCGACGGTGAGCGCGGCCAGGAGAGGGACGACGACGGACGGGCGCGTCACCGCCAGCGCGGAAAGCACGAGCGAGCCGGCCAGGACGGCGGGCGCTGCGAGCACGCCGGCGCGCCCGAGGTAGGGGGAGCCGGAGCCGAACGCGAGCAGCGCGCCGCCGAGGACCGAGACGACGAGGATCAGGGTCGCTCCCAGGCGCGCGTCGTGCGTGTGTGTCATTCGCCGGTCGAGCCGCCGGAGGTGAACGGCGGCTCGGTCGTCCACGCGCGAACGGATCACGGGGCGGTCGCCGCGCGCCAGAGCCCGTGCGGACGGAGCGATGTCCGCGATCGAGACCAGGCCGGGAATGTGCGTCGATCCCGAGACGAGGATCCCGCGGTAGCCGCCCCCGACGATCGCGATCGGGTAGCGGCGGGTGTTCGCGTGACGGCCCGGCGGCGGCAGCGCCACGTACATCGTGATCGCCGCCGGCCGCTTCGAGATCGCGATCAGCGGCCTGCCGCCCGGGACGCCGCCCAGGCTCGACGGCTCGACCTTGCCTCGAACGAGTGAGGCGAGTGCGGCGCGGCGGGTAGCGGTCTCGCCCGAGCCGGGCACGAACAGACCGACGGCGCCGCGCTGTGCGTACCGGGCGGGGTCGAACGGGGCGACGACGACGACGGCCGTCGCTTGAGCCCGCGCGGGTGCGGCGAGCGCGGCGCCGATCACGATTGCGGCGAGCCCCTTCCTCAAGGGCTCGATTCTGGACTAGGTTGCCGCGCGGACCGCGGCGAGGCGCAGGTGCGCTTCCCAGGCGCCGGCCAGCACGACGACCGCGGCTCCTGCGAGCACGAGCAGCGCCTGCGCCGCGAGGCCGAACGCGATCGCCTCGCCGGTCGGGACGCCGGCGACCGCGAGCACGGCCGCGCCGGCACCGGCCTGCGTGGCCGCTCCGGCCGGCCCGAGCGGAAGCACGGCTGCTCCTGCCGAGGCCGAGAGGAAGAGCAGCGCCAGCGGGAACGAATGGCCGACCCCGAGGGCGCCGAGCAGGACGTACAGCGCCAGCGCGCGCACGAGCCAGGAGCAGGAGACGATCGCCCAGGCGCGCGCGCTCTCGAGCGGCGACGTCGAGTGGCCGCAGAGCCAGCGGGCGAAGCGGAAGCGCTCGAACCTGCTGCTGCGAGCGGCGCGCGGAAGCGCGAGCACGACCGCCGCCGCGGCGATCCCCGCTGCTCCGACGACCGCCAGCCCCGCCTGCACGAGGGTCGAGACATTGGTCATCCCGGCTGCGACCGAGGCGAACGGGGTGAGCGCGGCGCTGTCGATCAGGCCGACGACCACGAGCGAGAGGACGAGCGCGCCGAGGCCCGAGCGCGAGCTGAACCGGCGCGCGACGGCGATACGGACGAGGTCGTCGAAGCGGCCCGGCAGCGCCAGCCCGGTGACCGAAGCCGCGGCGTTCGCGGCGGCGAGCGCATGCGAGCCCGGGCGATTCTCCCGTGCGAGCAACCTTCGCCAGCCGACGCCCTTGAGCACGAACGCGAACAGGAACAGCACGCCGGCAGCGGCGACGAGCCAGGAGTTCGCGCCGGTCAGCGGCCAGCCGTGCGTTGCGTAGTGGCGAACGGTGACCACGGTCACGGCCGTGGCGCCGAGGCTGAGGAGAAGCGTCAGCGCGATCCGGGTGCGCCGTGTGCGCAGCACGCGCGCGATCGATTGGAGAGCGGAGGGGGTGCGCATCGGGGCGTGACCCGAACGCTGCGACACCCGAGCCTCGGCACAGTGTGCCCGAATCCCCGTCCGGCCGCCGGTCTACCGTGGCCGCGTGCCCGCTCGGCCGTCGCTGCCCTCGCTCCGGCTCGCCGAGCGGCCGAGCTTCCTCACCGTCGGCACGCTCCGGCTGCTGCTCCTCTGCGGGGCGATCGTCGCGATCGGGATGATCCCGGGCCGGCTGAGCCCGTACTCGGCCGGCTGGGTCGCGCTCGTCGGGCTGCTCGGTATCCCGGCTGCGATCGCGGTGCCTTTCCTCGCCTCCGTTCGTTCGCTCGCCGGACGCCTGCCCCTGGCGGCGGCGGCGCTGCGCGCGGTCAACCACCTCGGCCTGGTCGGGCTGGGGACGGCGTTCTTCCTCTTCTGGACGTTCGTCTACCTCTCGCTCTGGTGGCGTCACCCGGCCGAGGCGTTCACCGGCCTCGGCTCGTCGCCGCGCTTCGCGGACTTCTTCTACTACGCGGTCTCGACCGCTTTCATCTCGCCACCCGGCGACATCCTCGGCCACTCGCGCGGGGTGCGCAGCGCGACGATGATCGAGATGCTGACCGGCTTCGCGCTGCTCGCCGTCTATCTGTCGAGCTTCGTCGACTGGCAGCGCGGGGAGGCTCCATCGCCGGAATAATCCAGGCGTGCTGATCGAGCGGAGCATGCACCCGGGGTATCTCTCGAACGCTTTTGCGGTCGCGGACGAGC
Organism: uncultured Actinomycetes bacterium; assembly: GCA_963803325.1. Taxonomy (GTDB): domain Bacteria; phylum Actinomycetota; class Thermoleophilia; order Gaiellales; family Gaiellaceae; genus DATBLE01. The sequence goes on from CAWDLU010000003.1 coordinate 421,720, forward strand.
AGGGTGGGACGGCGGTGTTCGTCGACAGCGGCGCACCGATCGAGCCGCTGCTCGCCGCCGTCGAGCGCTGGGAGGTCACGCCGCGTGCGGTGTTGCGCACGCACGCCCACGGCGACCACGTCGAGCACGAGGACGAGCTGCTCGACCGGTTCGGGATCGAGGTCGTCGTCGGCGCGTTCGAGACCGGCGGGCTCCGGATCGAGGCTCTGCCGACGCCGGGCCACAGCGACGACGGCCTCTCGTTCGTGGTCAACGGGGAGATCTGCTTCTCGGGCGACACGTTGTTCAAGGACGCGGTCGGCGGAACCCGCGACCATTTCGAGGACCTGCGCCGGTCGGTGATGGACGTCTTGATGGCGCTCCCGGCCGAGATGCGCGTCCTGCCCGGCCACACCGAGGAGACGACGATCGGCCGCGAGTGGGAGCACAACTCGTTCGTGCGCGTGTGGCGCGGTGAGCAGCCGGAGGGCACCGAGCCGTGCCGGGTCGGCGGCGAGCCGGCGACACTCCTTGTCTGGTCACCCGACTACGACGGCAAGGGCAAGGCGTGGGTGCGCTTTGCCGACGGCCGCGACGCGATCGTCGGCGGCTCGCGGGTCGAACGCGGCTAGTTTTCCTGGATCGGCAGGGTCGCCGCGGCGACGCGCGGGAGTATCGTAGGCCCGAGGGTCGCGAATCTCTCGAAGGAGGAACCATGGCCGTCAAGCTCCACCGCTGCTCGAACACGTGGGTCAAGGTGCAGGGGCACCCATGCTGGAAGGTCCAGAGCGCGCTCGACGAGCAGGGCATCGCCTACGAGGTCGTCGCCGGGCCGCTCCGGCGGGGAAAGCGTTCGGACCTCGAGCAGATGTCGGGCCAGCACATGTACCCGGTGATCGAGTTCGAGGACGGGTCGGTGTACCGCGACGAGTCGAAGCAGATGGCGGCCACGATCCGGGCCGGCAAGCTGGACGAGAAGCGGAGCGGCGCGGCCGCCTAATCCACTGTCAGCGGCACACGCTGCACGCCGTTGTTGACGTAGCCGCCGACGTTCCACGGCGCCTCCAGCGGCTGGACGTTGCCGGACTCGTCCCGCGCGCGACAGCAGAGGACGTGCTCACCGGGGGTCGCGTTCCAGTTGTGGCGCCAACCCCGCCAGGCCCACCGGGAGCGGCGCGGCTCGTCGAGTTCGGCCTCCTCCCAGCTCGCGCCGCCGTCGGTCGAGACCTCGACCGCGACGATCCGCCCGGAGCCGGACCACGCGCGGCCTTCGATCGTGCACGGGCCGGGCGCGAGCGTGCGCTCGCGCGTCGGGAAGTGCGGTAGTCCGGGCGGCACCATCAGCGCGCGCGGGGCGATGCGGCCGAGCGGCGTGCCCTCGTCGTCCTCGTCGCGCCGGAAGCGGTATGCGTGCGCCTGCTGGTGGCCCGCGAACGGCCGGTCCAGGAGCGTGACTCGCGTCAGCCACTTGACGCTCGCCATCCCGTACCAGCCGGGAACGACGAGCCGAAGCGGACAGCCGTGCTGGGGCAGGAGCGGGGCGCCGTTCATCTGGTAGGCGAGGAGGACGTCGTCGCGGAGGGCCTCGTCCAGGGGGAGGCTGCGCTCGAAGTCCTGGGTCTCGCCGCCCTCGAGCCCGCGGTCGAGCCCGGTGAAGACGACCTCGACTGCGTCGTCGAGCGGCCCGGCCTCGGCGAGGATCGGCGCGAGCGGCGTTCCCCGCCAGGCGGCGGTGCCGACCGCCTCGTTCAGCCAGGGCTGGCTGAGCGGTCGCGGAGCGGGGAGGAGCGCGCGACCGTTGCCGGCGCACTCCATCGTCACCTCCAGCTCGAGGGCGGGGCGGGCGCGGAGTTCGTCGAGCGAGAAGGCGAGCGGCCGGGCGACGCGGCCGCCGACGGTCAGCTCGAAGGAGGCGGGGTCGACCACGGGGATGTCGTAGTGGGTGAGGAGGTAGTGCAGCCCCGCCGGGGTGACCGGATAGCGGAGCGCCTCGAGCGGCATCCCGTGGTTGCGCGCCGCCAACTGGAGCTCGACCTGAGTAAAAGGCTCCACGCGAGGCGGACGCTACACTGTCCGGCGCTCGGGGCTATAGCTCAGTTGGGAGAGCGCCTGGATCGCACCCAGGAGGTCGCCGGTTCGAGTCCGGCTAGCTCCATGTCAACCAAGCTGTTTCTCGGCAGGTGTGCTCTTCGTCCGGTGAGCGATTGGTGAGTTCGTCACGCACAGGTCTTTGCCGGATGCGTGCCGTACACTGTGGGCGTGAGCACGCGGCGTCAGTTCGAGGTGGCGCTTCTGCCCGAGGAGGAGGGCGGCTACACGGTCACTGTCCCGGCGCTTCCTGGTTGCATCAGCTACGGCGAGACCCGTGAGGAGGCACTCTCGATGATCCGGGAGGCGATCGAGGTCTACCTCGAGTCGCTCGAGGTGCACGGCGACCCGCGGCCCGTGCCGGTCGAGATCGAGCGGGTCACCATCGGGGCGTGAGCCCGCGCCTTCCGGCTGTCACATCCCAACCATCGTCATCGCGTGGTCGTGCCAATGCATGCGCGCGACCTCGCGAAGGGGACGCTCGCGCAGATCGTCCAGGCCTCCGGCGTGCCGCGCGACGACTTTCTGAAGCTGCTGTGAGTGTGGGACGCCTACGAGCGCGATAGGGGCCGCTTCCGCATACTCAGTCCGTGGAAGGTTGCCCCTGACCCGCACGGGCGCGGTGCTCACTCTGGGCTTGGCAGCAGCGACGGCACTCGCCACAGTCGCCCTTGGAGCGGGCGCTCAGGCCGGGCCGGCGGCGACCTGCGGTATCGGGACAAGGCCGCCGAAAACCTACGCGCACGTGATCTGGATCTGGATGGAGAACCGCTCCTACCGCCAGATCATCGGCGGCGGTCAGGCGAAATACATCAACTCGCTCGCCCGAAGCTGCGGCCTGGCCACGCACTACGCGGCGGTCGCACACCCGTCGCTCCCGAACTACATCGCCGCGACGTCGGGCGGCACGCAGGGAATCGCCGACGATCGCCCGCCGTCGTCGCATTCCTTGCCGGTCATGAGCCTGTTCGAGCAGGCCGGCTCCGCGAAGAGCTACCAGGAGAGCATGCCCGCGACCTGCGCCCTGACCGACTCGGGTCCCTACGCCGTCAGGCACAACCCCGGCGCCTACTACCTGCGGATCAGGGGTGCCTGCGGCGCCGACAACCTGCCACTCGGGACGACCCGCAAAGGAGCATTCGCGAGCGCGCTCAGGAAGAACACGCTGCCGAAGTTCAGCTTCGTGACGCCGAACCTCTGCAACGACATGCACGACTGCTCGGTGGCGACCGGTGACGCGTGGCTGCGCCGATGGGTCTCCGCAATCGCGGCCAGTCCCTCCTACCGGGCAGGGAAAACCGCTCTCTTCATCGTTTGGGACGAGGACGAGGGCCCGGCCGGAAACAGGGTCCCCGCACTCGTCGTCTCGCCGTACACACGGCCCGGCACGCGGAGTGCCAGGGCGTTCACGCACTACTCCCTGCTGCGAACGACCGAGACGCTCCTCGGCATCCCGACGGTGCTCGGGAAAGCGGCCTCGGCCGCGAGCATGCGCTCCGCCTTCGGGCTCTAGCGCCCCTCCAGGATCGCCTTCAGCCGCTCGAGATCCTTCCGATTCTCTCGGCGCATCGGCATCGTAGAGCCGGAACAAGGAGCGCCCAAGCGTCGTTTGGTAGATAGTCGATCAGCAGCAGGCGACTCGAGGAGGCAGGCATGGCACTACAGATCGGCGACACCGCACCCGACTTCGAGGCGGAGACCACCGAGGGCCCGATCGGCTTCCACGACTGGATCGGCGACTCGTGGGCCGTCCTCTTCTCGCACCCGAAGGACTTCACCCCCGTCTGCACGACCGAACTCGGCTACATGGCGAAGATCAAGCCGGAGTTCGACAAGCGCGGCGTGAAGATCGTCGGCCTCTCCGTCGACTCGACCGGCGACCACGCGGGCTGGGCGAAGGACATCGAGGAGACGCAGGGCACCGCGCCCAACTACCCGATCATCGGCGACGCCGACTTCAACGTCTCGAAGCTGTACGGGATGCTGCCGGCAGGCGTCGATGGCGATCCGAAGGCCCGCACGCCGGCCGACAACCAGACCGTGCGCAACGTGTTCGTGATCGGTCCGGACAAGAAGGTGAAGCTGATCCTCGTCTACCCGATGACGACCGGCCGCAACTTCGACGAGGTGCTGCGCGTGATCGACTCGCTCCAGCTGACCGCGAAGCACCGCGTCTCGACGCCGGTGAACTGGCGGCAGGGCGAGGACGTGATCATCGCCGGTTCCGTCTCGAACGACGAGGCGAAGGAGATCTTCGGCGAGTGGCAGGAGCCGAAGCCCTACATCCGAATCGTCCCGCAGCCGAGCTGACGCAGGCAACAGGCATCCCGGCAGCAGAGATCGAGACCCGTCGCGAACGGGTGCTCGAGCACGCCCGCGCCCAGGGGCTGAGCGGCTACGTCGTGTTCGACCAGAGCTACATCCAGTACCTGACCGGCTTCAACTTCCTCTCGAACGAGCGGCCGATCGCCTTCGCGCAGAACGCGGCGAGCGAGATGATGATCTTCGTCCCCGAGTTCGAGGTCGAGCGCACCCGAGCCGAGTCGTCCTTCGAGCGCATCGAGTCGTACCCGGAGTACCCGGGGACCGAGCACCCGATGCCGATCTTCGCGCGCGTGCTCACGGACCTGGGCATCGCCGGCACGATCGGCGCCGACAACGACGGCTACCCGGGCATCCTCGGCTACCAGGGGGCGCCGCTCTCCGAGGTGACCGGGGCGACGGTCGCGCCGCTCGCGCCCGTCCTCGAGCGCGCGATGGCCCGCAAGAGCCCGGCCGAGGTCGAGCTGATCCGCGAGAGCGGCCGCTGGTGCTCGTACGCGCACCGGCTGCTCCAGGAGTACTCGGTACCCGGCGCGACCGAGGCCGAGGCGTCGCTGCGCGCCGGGTGCGAGGCGACGCTGGCGATGCTGGAGGCGCTCGGCCCCGCCTACGCCGGCCAGCTCGGCTCCCAGGACGGCGCCACCGCCGGCTACCGCGGCCAGATCGGCAAGCGCAGCGCCTGGGCGCACGCGGTCGCGCACAACATCCGCTTCCAGCCCGGCGACATGCTCGTCACCGAGACGGCGGCGCCCGTCTGGGGCTACAACGCCGAGCTCGAGCGCGGCATGGTCGTCGGTGCGCCGACTGACGAGATGCGGCGTCTGTTCGACCACACGGTCGCAGCGCAGGAGGTCGCGTTCGCCGCCTTCCGGCCCGGCGCGACCTGCGCGGACATCGACAGGGCGGTGCTCGGTTACTTCGAGGCGAACGAGATCGTCCCGCTCTGGCGCCAGCACACCGGCCATGCGATCGGCCTGCGCAACCACGAGGCGCCGTTCCTCGACGTCGGCGACCACACGCCGCTCGAGCCCGGAATGGTGTTCACGATCGAGCCGGGCGTCTACCAGGAAGGACTTGGCGGCTTCCGCCACTCCGACACCGTCGTCGTCACCGAGGACGGAGTCGAGATCGTCACCGACTACCCGCGCGACCTCGAGAGCCTGACGATCGGTTGACGATCAGTTCGACCTCGCGCGGTGCCAGCACGTCGACGCCCTCGGGAACGAGCGCGGCGACCACCGGCGTGCCCCCGGTCCTCGTGCGGAGGAGCATCGGCGGCCGCTCGGACAGATACTCGTCGCCCCACTGCCTGAGCGCGGTAAGGGCGACGTTGAGATCGCGGCCCTTCCGGGTCAGCCGGTACTCGTAGCGCTCCGGCCGCTCGCTGTAGCGGATGCGTTCGAAGATGCCATGCTCGACCAGCCGGCTCAACCGGTCGGCCAGGACGTTCCGCGCAACGCCGAGGCTCTCCTGAAACTCGTCGAACCGGCGGCGGCCGAGGAATGCGTCGCGGACGATCAGCAGCGTCCAGCGTTCACCGACGAGCTCCAGGGCTCTGGCGATCGAGCACACCTGGCCCCCGTAGTCGCGGCCGAGCATGCCAACACGGTAGCGCATTGAGTTGCGTGATACAACTCACTATGCCATAGTGCTGCGATGCCTGGGCACCGTGATACCAGACCTGCCGTCGTCCTCGGCTTCGCCTGCATCGGGGTGATGCTCGCGACGATCGACCTCTTTATCGTCAACATCGCGTTTCCGGCGCTCGAGCGCAGCTTCGACGGGACGCGGCTCTCGACGCTCTCGTGGGTGCTGAACGGGTACCCGATCGTCTTCGCCGCGTTGCTCGTCCCCGCCGGACGACTCGCCGACCGCACCAGCCGCAAGCACGGCTTTCTCCTCGGCCTCGGCGTCTTCACCGCCGGCTCGGCACTCTGCGCCGCGGCAAACGGGGTGGGCTTTCTGATCGCGGCCCGGCTCGTCCAGGCGAGCGGGGCGGCGCTCTTGATCCCGTCCTCCCTCGGACTGCTGCTGGCCGCCTATCCCCCGGATCGGCGAGCCGGCGCTGTTCGGATCTGGGCTGCGATGTCGGGCCTCGCGGCGGCAATCGGGCCTGTCGCAGGCGGCCTGCTCGTCACCGCCAATTGGCGCTGGATCTTCCTCGTCAACCTGCCGGTCGGTATCGCCGCCCTGGTCGCAGGCGCGAGACTTCTACCCTCGCCTCCGCCCGTGCGCGAGCCCCGGCCCGACCTGGTCGGTGCGTTCGTGCTCATGGCTGCGATCGCGGCAATCACGCTCGGGCTGGTGCAGGCGCCGGAATGGGGCTGGGCGTCCCCGGCCACGATCGGAGGTGTCGTCGGCGGCTGCGTGCTCCTGCTCGCGTTTCTTCGCCGCTCCGGCCGCCATGCGAGCCCGGTGCTCGAGCTTGACCTGCTTCGCGTTCGCACGTTCGCGGTGTCCGCCCTTGCGATGTTCCTCTTCAGCGCGAGCTTTGCCGCCATGTTGCTCTCGGTCGTCGTCTGGACTCAGACGGCCTGGGGCTGGTCGGCGCTCAAGACAGGGATCGCCTTCGCGCCAGGCCCTTTGATGGTGCCCTTGTTCTCGCTCGCCGCCGGCCGAGTGGCGCACCGGCTCGGCGCGGGCGCGATCGCCGCGGCCGGGTCGCTCTCGTTTGCAGCGGGCACGCTCTTCTGGGTCGCCGCCGTTGGGCTCGACGCGCATTACGTGTCCGCAATGCTGCCCGGAACGCTGCTCACCGGCGTGGGGGTCGGCCTGGCGCTGCCGACGCTGACCGCAAGCGCGGTCGCATCGCTCCCGCCGCACCGATTCGCGACCGGATCGGCGGTCGTCCAGATGTCGCGACAGGTCGGATACGTCCTCGGCGTCGGTGTACTCGTCGCCGTGCTCGGAGTGCCGACGACGCCCGCAGGGCGGCTGCACGCGTACCACCACGGCTGGGAGGTGATCGCCGGGATCGCGCTCCTGTCGGCTCTGGCCGCAACCATGGTGCATCGCCGGCCGCTGCCGGCACGAGTCGCCGACCCGCAGCCGGGTTGAGCCGACCTCGCGCCGGCTGCGCGCTACCCTCAGAACAGTGCTCGGCGCGATTCTCTCCGCGGTCGTCTCCGGCTTCCTGATCGGAGGGGCTGCGCGGCTGGCGCTGCCCGGCCCCGATCCGATGCCGTTCTCCTTCACCGTCCTGATCGGTCTCGCCGGCTCCGCCGCGGGGGTCGGGATCGCAACCCTGGTCTACGGCTCGAGCCACGCTTTCGACACCTCGAGCCGCGCGTTCGTCACGCTGCTGCTCGAAGTGGGCGTCGCAATCGGGCTCCTGGCGGCGTATCGCCGCTTCGTGCAGAAGCGCCCGCTCTGGGGCCCCGAGGCACACCACTTTCCCGAGCGGGGCGTCGGCGTGGCGCGCATGCGCGCGCGGCTGCGGCAGCTCGGGATCGATCCCGATCGGCTCACCCGCCGAGGTGGTGCCGCTCCCAAGCAGCAGGATCCGCACGAGGTCGCCGAGACGCTCGAGAAGCTGCGTGACCGGCGCGACCGCGGCGAGCTCTCGGAGGAGGACTACGAGCAGGAACGCGAGCGGCTCCGCCGCTACTGATCCGCGCGCTCGGTCAGCCGATCGTCAGCGGTCCGGTGAAGATGCTCCAGTGGCTCCCCGACCAGCGCTCGAGCGCCAGCTGCTCGATCGGGTATGGATCCGCCGGGCCGGTCTTGATCTCGATTCCTGGGAGGACGAACGGGTTGTTCGCCTCGTTCAGGCTCCGGACGGCAGCCATGATCCCCGTCCGCGTCAGGTTCCTGCCCGCTCGCTTCAGCGCATCCACGAGCGTGAACGCCGCCGCCATCCCGGCCACGTAGGTGCCGTTCCTCAGGTCGCGCGCGCCCGCGTAACGCTTGACGATCGTCCGGAAGAGCGCGATCCCGGGGTCGTCCGCCCAGCGCGGGTCGCTCGGCTCCTTGAAGAACACGACCGACACGGCGTTGCGAGTGACAGGCTTTGCCCCGCCCAGGTCGGCCCTCCACATTACGCCGGCCGCGCTCGCCGCAGCGTTCAGGTACACCCGCGGCCGCCAGCCGAGACTCGCCGCCCGGATGAGAGCCTGGGCCGCATCGGTTCCGAACGCGAAGATCGTCAACGTGTTCGCCCCGGTCCTGCGCAGCGCCGAGACCTGCGAGTCGATGTCCCCGCCGGCCGGGTCGTACCCGACCGCCTTCGCAATCCGGCCGCCGGTCGCGGCCAGGCCGTGTCCGAATCCCGCCAGCAGATCCCGGCCGTCCTCGTCGTCGGAGTAGAGCACCGCGATCCTCGCCTTCGGCTTCGCCTTCAGCACCTGGCGCGCGAGCGCGAAGCCCTCGATCCGGTAGCTCGGCACGTATCCGATCGTCCACGGATAACGCCGTCCGTCCCGCCCCCACGCCGCCGAGCCGCCGGCGACGAAGAGCTGCGGCACGCCGGCCCGGTTGAGGAAATCGCGGATCGCCAGGCTGGTGCTCGTCCCGAGCGTGTTGAACATCGCAAAGACGTGGTCCTCCAGGACGAGCCGGCGCGCGGCCTCGACCGTGCGTGCCGGGTCGGAGCCGTCGTCGAGCACCCGATACTCGATCTTCCGGCCGTTCACCCCGCCGCGGGCGTTCACGTAGGCGAAGTAGGCGGCCGCCCCCTTCGAAACGGCGGCGGCCGGCGAGGCCCGACCCGAGAGCGGCGCCGTCCCGCCGATCAGGATCGAGGCGCGGTCGACTCCCGGCGCGGCCGCGGAGCCCGCGAGCACACCGGGCACGACGGCGAGGAACAGCAAGCAAGCGGCACGACCGATCACCGCACAAGCGGCGTCGTGCGCTTCCCCCGCGCCAGCGGTAGAGCCGGGTCGATCGCCGCAGCCCGCCTGATCGCCCGCGGCAACTCGGTCAGCACGAGCCCGCAGGAGACGAGGTCGGCGTCGGCCGGGAAGGCTCGCAGCGCGGCGCTCTCCGGCTCGTCGCGGGAGTGGCAGATTTGACTGTCACACCTTTGCGCCGGTTCGCGACATGGCCGGGAGGCGCGCCGCTACTCGGTGTCGTCGGTGCCGAGATATGCCTCGACCACCGCCGGGTCCCGCTGCACCTCCTGCGGCGTCCCGGCAGCGATCTTCCGGCCGAAATCGAGCACGTGAACACGGTTCGAGATGCCCATGACGAGGTTCATGTGGTGCTCGACGAGGAGGATGGTCAGGTCGAAGTCGTCTCGCATCGCGCGGATGAAGTTCCCGAGCTCCTCGACCTCCTCGTGCGACAGACCTCCGGCCGGCTCGTCGAGCAGGAGCAGCTTCGGCGAGGAGGCGAGCGCGCGCGCGGTCTCGACCCGCTTCAGCGTCCCGTAGGTGAGCGAGCCTGCGATTCGATCCGCGACCTCGCCCAGACCGACGTAGTCGACCATCTCGTCGACCGTTCGCTCGCCGGGCCGCGTGTGCGCGCCGACGAGGATGTTCTCGCGAACGGTCATCGTCTTGAACAGCTCCAGGTTCTGGAACGTCCGGGCGATCCCACGCCCGATCACCGCATGAGGCGGAGTCGAGAGCAGGCTCTCGCCCTCGAACAGGAGCTCTCCCTGGTCGGGCTTGTACAAGCGCGTGATCACGTTGAACGCGGTCGTCTTGCCGGCGCCGTTCGGTCCGATCAGCCCGACGATCTCGCCCTCGCCGACGTCGAACGAGACATCGTCGAGGGCGACGATGCCGCCGAACCGGCGCGTTACGCCATTCACCTCGAGCAGCGGCATCGACCTACCTTAAGGTGGCGGACGCGCAGATGGAAACGAAGGACGTGGTCGTGATCGGCGGCGGCGCGATGGGCGCGAGCGTCGCGTGGCACCTGCGCCGGCTCGGAGTCGACGGCGTCGCCCTGCTCGAGCGCGACTCCCTTGCCTCGGGATCGACCAGCCGCTCGGCCGGTGGAATCCGCACCCAGTTCTCGGACGAGCTGAACGTGCGGATCGCGCTCCGCTCGTTGGCGGAGTTCGAGCGCATGGACGGGATCGACCTCCGCCGGCACGGCTATCTGTTCCTACTCGACCGGGAGGAGGACGTCGAGCAGTTCCGGCAGGCGCTCGCCCTTCAGCACCGGCTCGGCGTGCCCTCGCAGGAGCTGACCGTCGAGGAAGCCACGGCGATCGTGCCCCAGCTCGACGATGCCGGGCTGCTGGCCGCCACCTACTGCGAGCTGGACGGATACGCATCGCCTGAGTCGGTCGTCCAGTGGTACGCGCGCGGCCTCGACGTGCGCCAGGGCTGCACGGTGACCGCGATCGACGTCAGTGACGGACGGGTGACCGGCGTGGAGACGTCGAAGGGACCGATCCGCTGTGACGCGGTCGTCTGCTGCGCCGGCGCCTGGTCCCGCGAGGTCGCGGCGATGGCCGGAGTGAACCTCCCCGTCGACGGCGAGAAACGGTGGATGTGGTTCACGCCGGAGGACGGCGGGCTGCCCGATCGGTTGCCGCTGACGATCGACTTCTCGACGTCGTTCTACTTCCACCGGGAGGGACCCGGCCTCGTCTTCGGCGGGCGCGAGCAGACGGTCGAGGAGGTGGCGGAGCACGCCGCCCGCCGGCTGCCGGTGCTCGTCGAGCTGCCCGTGCAGGCGTCGTGGTGGGGCTACTACGAGGTCAGCCCGGACTGGAACGCCCTCGTCGGCGAGGCGTCGGCGCCGGCGGGGTTCTTCTACGCAACCGGCTTCTCCGGCCACGGCTTCCAGCAGGCGCCGGCGGTGGGAGAGCACATCGCCGAGCTGATCGCCGGGCGCGAGCCGACGCTCGATCTCTCCGCATTCGACGTCACACGCTTTGGCCGCGGGCTTGTGAGACCGGAAACGTTCGTCATATGATCGCGCCGAGCCGAGAGGAGGAGCTACCTCGAGCTGTACGACGACTCGATCACGCTCCACGGGTACTCGCCCGAGCCGATGGACAAGACCGCCGTGCGGGGGTTCTACGAGGGCATCCACGCGGCCTTCGGCGGGCCGCAACATGCTCGGCCTGCTCGTCCAGCTGGGCGCCGTACCCGCGCCGGGCTAAAGGGCCGCCGGATCGGTCAGCGGCGCCTGGCAGGCAAACCGCTCGCACACGTATACGGCCGCCTTCCCGTCGACGCGCGCCTTCCCCGCCAGCAGCGGCACTGTCTCACTGGGGCCGAAGGCGACGACCGAGTTCGGGTCGAACGGCGCCAGCGCCGCGCGGGCGACCTCGTCCGCGGGCGAGCCGACGATCGCGATCTCTCTCGGCGGCGACAGGTACAGATCGAGGCCGCACAGCGCCCACCCGAACGCCGACGGGACACGCGACATGCTGCGGTGCAGCAGCCGCAGCACGCCCACTGCGCGGTGCTCGAGCTCGTCGTCGCCGTAGATCCGGGACAGACGCAGCAGCACGTACGCGAGCATCGAGTTCCCGGACGGGACGGGATTGTCGTCGAGGTCCTTCTTGCGGGCGATCAGCTGCTCGGAGTCGCGCGCGGCCATGAAGAAGCCGCCGTGCTCGTCGTCGGCGAAGAGCTCGACCGCGAGCCGGGCAAGACGGTTCGCCCCCTCCAGCCAGCGCAGCTCCCCGGTGGCGACGTGCAGCTCGTACAGGCCGTGCGCGACCGCGGCGTAGTCCTCGAGGTATCCGGGGATCGTCGCCTGCCCGTTTCGCCAGGTCCGGAACAGACGGCCGTCGGGGGCCGAAAGCTCCATGAGCAGGAAGTTTCCGAGCCGATCGGCGGCTTGTAACACTGTGTTACTTGCAAGCCTTCGGCCCGCCTCGGCCAGCGCGGCAAGGGCGAGCCCGTTCCACGCGGCGACCGCCTTGTCGTCGCGTGCGGGCTGGGGCCGCTTCGCCCGCTCCTCGAGGAGCCGCGCCTTCAGCTCCGGGTCGAGGTCGCCGCGGATGATCGAGCGGCCGTGCTCGAACGGCCGGAGCAACTCGGCGGGAACGCCGTCGTCCTCGGTCCACGTGAAGGTCAGGCCCTCGACGCCCTCGGTGTCGGCGTCCTGCGACGAGGCGAGGCCGCCGTCAGGCAGCGCCAGCTCGCGTAACAGGTAGTCGCAGGTCTCCTCGACCACCCGCCGGTAGCGCTGCTCGCCGGTGACGACCGACGCGTGCAGATACGCGGGAACGAGCAGCGCATTGTCGTAGAGCATCTTCTCGAAGTGCGGGACGAGCCAGCGCTCGTCGACCGAGTACCGGTGGAAGCCGCCGCCGACGAGGTCGTACATACCGCCGGCGGCCATCGCGTCGAGCGTCTTCGTCGCCATCTCGAGCTCGCCGCGGCGGAGCAGAAACTCGATCGCGGACGCGGGCGGAAACTTCGGCGCGCCGCCGAAGCCGCCCCACTCCGGGTCGAACGAGCGGCGCAGGCCACGCACCGCCTCGCTCAGGATCGAGTCGGTCAGCGGATCGGCGGACGGCGCCAGGGCGCTCGACTCGCGCACCGACTCGACGAGCTGTCGTGCCGAGCGGCCGATCTCGGCCCGCCGCTCGCGGTAGGCCTGCGCGACGGCGGCGAGCACCTGACGGAAGCTCGGCAGCCCGTGCCGCGGTGAGGGCGGGTAGTAGGTGCCTCCAAAGAACGGCTCGCCGTCCGGGAGCAGGAAGACGGTCATCGGCCAGCCGCCGTGCCCGGTCATCGTCACGACCGCGTCCATGTACACGGCGTCGAGGTCGGGGCGCTCCTCGCGATCGACCTTGATGTTGACGAAGATCTCGTTCATCAGCGCCGCCGTCTCGGCGTCCTCGAAGGACTCGTGCTCCATCACGTGACACCAGTGGCATGCGGCGTAGCCGATCGAGAGCAGGATCGGCCGATCCTCGTCACTCGCGCGGTCGAGCGCCTCCTTGCCCCACGGGTACCAATCGACCGGATTGCCGGCGTGCTGGAGAAGATAGGGGCTGGTCTCCCCGGCGAGGCGGTTCATCCCGCCACGATAATCGCGGCCATGCCGTTCCTGCCCCTCGCCGGTGTGCGCGTCGTCGACGTGACCACCTCCTACGCGGGGCCGACCTGTACGCAACTCCTCGCTTCGCTCGGGGCCGACGTCATCAAGGTCGAGCCGTTCGCCGGGGACGAGGCTCGTCTGTGGGGGCCGCCGTTCGCCGGCGGGCTGGGGACGCTGTTCGTCGCGGCGAACTCGGGGAAGCGCTCGATCGCGATCGACCTGCGCCGGGGTAGCGCGGTTTTGGGGAGGCTCGTGGACGGTGCCGGCGTCTTCGTCCAGAGCCTGCGCCCCGGGCTGGCCGAGGAGCTCGGGCTCGGTGCGGAGGCGCTGCGGGGGCGGAGGCCCGGGCTCGTCCACTGCACGATCTCCTCGTACGGCCGGACGGGGCCGAAGCGCGCGCTTCCGGGCTACGACCCCCTGCTCCAGGCGGCGGCCGGGTTGATCAGCGTCACGGGCGAGCCCGGACGCGACGGGGTGCGGATCGGCGTCTCCCTGATCGACCACGCGACCGGCATGTACGCGGCGTTCGCGATCCTGGCGGCGCTGCATGAAGGAGGCGGTCGCACGTTGGACGTCTCGCTGTTCGAGACTGCGCTCTCGTTCGTTTCGTATCACCTGCTCGGAAATATCGAGACGGGCGCCGTGCCGAGCGCGCAGGGCACCGCGTTCCACGCGATCGCCCCGTACCAGGTGTTCCCGGCTTCGGACGGCGGCCTGATGATCACCGCCGCGAACGACGGGCTGTTCGCGCGGCTCGCAGAGGCGGTCGGGCTGCCGGAGCTGGTCGGCGACCCCCGCTTTGCAACGAACCCGGACCGCGTGGCGAATCGTGCGACGCTGACCGAGCTGCTCTCGAACCGGTTGGGCGAGGACACGCGCGCCTCCTGGCTGGCGAAGCTCAAAGCCGCCGGCGTTCCCGCCGCTCCCGTCAACGACATCGGCGAGGTCGCGGCCGATCCGCAGACCGCGGCAATCGGGATCTTCCAGCGGCTCGACGACTTCACCACGCTCGGGCCCGCGTTCTCGGTCGACGGCGAGCGGCCGGAGTACTCGACGCCGCCGCCAGCGCTCGGCGTCCATTCGGCCGAAGTGCTCGCCGAGGCCGGGTACTCGGAGGACGAGGTCGAGGCGCTCGCGGACAGCGGCGTTGTCCGACTGGGCTAGCGATCCGGCGGTCTAGGGCCGCTAACCGGTAAAGGTGCGCGGGATGTCGACCTTGCCGGCGACGATCTGCTGCCTGACCTGCTCGACCGCGGCGACCTCGGCGTGCGGGACCTTCGGGCTGATCTTCCCGAGGCCGACGCCGCCCTGCACCAGGCCGTAGTCGGCGTCGCCGCCCTTGAACGTCCCGTTGCGGACCGACGTGATCGCCAGGAAGACCGCGCGGTCGACGCGCTTCGTCGCGCTGGTCAGGATGTGGGGGCCCAGGAACGACTGGTCGGCGTCGACGCCGATCCCCCAGACACTGCCCTCCTTCGCCGCGTCCAGTGCACCGAGCCCGCAGCCGCCCGCGACCTGGAAGACCGCGACGGAGCCGGCGGCGATCTGGTTCAGCGCGAGCGCCTTGCACTTCGCCTGGTCTGAGAAGTCCTGCGAGTAGGCGTTGAGCGTCTTGATCCCCGGATCGGCCGCCCTCGCTCCCGCCTGGTACCCGGCGATGAAGCGATCGACCGGCGGCTGCTTCTCGCCGGCGACGGAGCTGATCACGTCGGGCCCCGGCAGCCGCTTTGCTTCCTGCCCGGCAAGAAAGCCCGCGAGGTACCCGACCTGCTCCTCGCGGAAGAGCAGGCCGAGGACGTTCGGCGGCGCACCCTCGAGGTCGGCGTTCGAGACGTCGACGATCGCGAAGTGCGTGTCGGGGAAGCGCTTGGCTGCCGCGCTCATCGCGGCGATCTCGGTGTAGCCGACCCCGACGACGAGATCGACGCCGCGCCGTGCGAAGGACGCGAGGTTCGGTATGTAGTCGGCCGACGACTTCGACTCGGCGACCTGGATCGCGACGCCGAGCTCCCGCTGCGCATCCTTCAGTCCCTTGTAGGCGAGCGCGTTGAAGCCGCGGTCGTTGAGGCCGCCCACGTCGGTGACCATGCCGATCTTCAGCGACGAGGCCGGTGGAGCGGTCGTTGCGGTCGTCGTCGGCGCGGCCTTCTTGCCGCCGCCGCAGCCTGTGGCCAGCGCCGCCAGCACCGCCGCCGCCGGCACGAGCACCCATGTCCGTTTCACCGTCATCGTTCCCTTTCGGTAGTTTACGACTGTGGAGCGAAAACCTACGCAAGACGATAGCAGCCTGCCCCACGAGACGGTCGCGGTAGTGCTCCAGGTGCGCGGCGACCGCCTCCAGGCGCTGCTCTGGCGGCGCGCGCTCTCGCCCCATGCCGGCCGTTGGGCCCTCCCCGGCGGACGGCTCGGGCCCGGCGAGTCGCTGGAGCGCTCGATCCGCCGGCACCTGGCGGCGAAGGTGGACGTCCGGGAGCTCTCGCACCTCGAGCAGCTCGAGACGCGCGCCGACCCGAGACGCAGGCGCGTGACGACTGCCTACCTCGGGCTCATCCGCAGCGGCCTCGATCCGGAGGTGCCGCCCGACACGAGCTGGCATCCAGTGAGCGCGCTGCCGGCGACGGCCTTCGACCACGGCTCGATCGCGCTCGCCGGCCGCGAGCGGCTGAGGGCGAAGCTCTCGTACACGAATCTCGGCTTCGCGCTCGCCCCGGAGAGCTTCACGATCGCCGAGCTGCGCGACCTGTACGCGGCCGCGCTCGGCCACGAGGTCGCGGCGACGAACCTCCAGCGCGTGCTGCTGCGGCGCGGCGTGATCGCCCCGACCGGCGAGCGCCGTCCGGCCGGCCGGGCCGGCGGGCGGCCGGCCGCGGTCTACCGGTTCCGCGCCGCCGACCTCGAGATCACCGACCAGTTCGCCGTGCTGCGCCCTCCGTCGCGTTAGGATCGTCCTCGAGTGAGAGCGTTCAGCATCGGCGCGCTCGTGGCCGGAAGCATCGCCCTCGCGGTCGGGCTATTCGTAGCCACCGTGCTGTTCGGTCCGCTCGTGTTCTGGATCGCCTGGAACAAGCTCGACTTCGCGCAGGCGGTCGGGCTGCCGGAGCTCGGATTCTGGGGAATCGTCCTCGCGACGCTTTTCCTCGGACTCGGCTGGGCCGGGAAGATGGTCATCGCCGGAATCGTCTTTCTCGCCGACCCGTCGTGGTTCCACGGCTCCGCGCAGGTGAGCTGGCCGGAGCCGACGTTCAAGAACTTCGTCGCGATCGGCCTTCTGGCGTTGATCGCCACGAGGCCGCGTGCCGAGCGACGCTGGGAGCGCCGCCGGGGGCGCGGCCTCAGCGGCTGGTCGGGCCAGAGCCGGCACTGAGCCGAGCTCCCCGGCGAGACCCCGACCGCCTACCAGCCGCGGCGGAGCAGAACGAGCGAGCGCGCCTCGATCTCGATCTCGTCCCGCGCGGCCCACGAGCGAGCGCCCGCCTCGGCGTCGGGCTCAGCGGTTGACAGCTCGAGCTGCCAGCGCTGACCGAAGCGGCGCGTCGGCAGCCGGAAGGTGACCGGATCGTGATGTGCGTTGAAGAGGAGGACATACGAATCGTCGGTCACCGGCTCGCCCTCGCGCGTCTGCGCCTGGATCTCCTCCCCGTTCAGAAACAGGCCGATCGTCCGCAGCCCGGCGTCGGCCCAGTCGCGCCTGGTCAGCTTGCGACCGTCCGGCCGGAACCACCAGCTGTCCGGCAACCCCGGCCCGTGCGGGGCGCGCCCGGTCAGGAACTGCTGGCGCCGGAAGACCGGATGCGCCAGCCGCAGGTGGACGAGCCGCCTGACGAAGTCGAGCAGCCGCCGACGGCGCTCGTCCACGTCCCAGTCGAACCAGCTCAGCTCGTTGTCCTGGCAGTACGCGTTGTTGTTGCCCCGCTGCGTGCGGCCGAGCTCGTCGCCGCCGAGCAGCATCGGCACGCCCTGGGAGAGCAGCAGCGTGGCGAGGAAGTTCCGCTGCTGGCGCTCGCGGAGCGCATTCACCTCCGGGTCATCGGTCGGCCCTTCGACGCCGCAGTTCCAGCTGCGGTTGTCGTCGGTGCCGTCTCGGTTGTCCTCGAGGTTGGCCTGGTTGTGCTTCTCGTTGTACGAGACGAGGTCGGCGAGCGTGAACCCGTCGTGGGCGGTGACGAAGTTGATCGACGCGAACGGCCGCCGTCCGTCGGACTGGTAGAGGTCGCTCGACCCGGTGAAACGCTGCGCCAGCTCGCCGAGCTCGCACTGGCCGCGCCAGAAGTCGCGGATGCAGTCGCGGTACATCCCGTTCCACTCGGTCCACAGGATCGGGAAGTTGCCGACCTGGTAGCCGCCGGGGCCCACGTCCCACGGCTCGGCGATCAGCTTCACCTGCGAGAGCACCGGATCCTGGTGGATGACGTCGAAGAATGCGGACAGCCGGTCGACGTCGTAGAACTCGCGCGCGAGCGCGGAGGCGAGGTCGAAGCGGAATCCGTCCACGTGGCAGTCGACCGCCCAGTACCGGAGCGAGTCCATGATCAGCCGCAGGACGCTCGGGTGCACCGGGTTGAGGCTGTTGCCCGTACCGGTGAAGTCCATGTAGTGACGAGGGTCGTCCGGCATCAGCCGGTAGTACGAGGCGTTGTCCACCCCCTTGAAGCCGAGCATCGGCCCGAGCTGGTTGCCCTCGGCGGTGTGGTTGTAGACGACGTCGAGGATCACCTCGATCCCCGCGCGGTGGAGCGCCTTGACCATCCCCTTGAACTCGCGCACCTGCTCACCCCGTGTGCCGGTCGCCGCGTAGAGCGCGTGCGGCGCCAGGTACCCGATCGAGCTGTAGCCCCAGTAGTTCGTCAGCCCCCGCTCGACGAGGTGGTGCTCGTCGGCGATGTGGTGGATCGGAAGCAGCTCGACCGCGGTCACGCCGAGCGAGGCCAGATGGGCGATCGCGCTCTCGGACGCGAGCCCCGCGTACGTGCCGCGCAGGTCTTCGCGCACCCCGGGGTGGCGGGCGGTGAAGCCCTTGGTGTGCACCTCGTAGATGACGGTGTCGTGCCACGGGGTACGCGGATGCGTGTCGCCCTCCCAGTCGAACGACGGATCGATCACGATGCACTTCGGGATCGCCGCCGCGTCGTCCTCGTGGTCGGCCTCGAGGCCGGCGTCGTCCCCGCCGGGGACGTAGGGGAGGGTGCTGCCGGCCTCCCAGCGAACCGGGCCTTCGATCGACTTCGCGTACGGGTCGATCAGCAGCTTGTGCGGGTTGAAGCGGTGGCCGCGCTCCGGCGCCCACGGTCCGTGGACGCGGTAGGCGTAGCGCTGCCCCGGCCCGACATCCGGCAGGTAGCAGTGCCAGTTGAAGGCGGCGGGCCCGCCGAGCGGGACCCGCGTCTCGTTGTCGTCCCCGTCGAACAGGCACAGCTCGACGTGCTCCGCGTTCTCCGAGAAGAGCGAGAAGTTCGTCCCCTCGCCGTCCCAGTTCGCGCCCAGTGGAAACGGGCGCCCGGGCCAGATCTTCACGCGCGCAGCTCCGCCGTCCTTGCCACGAAGTCGACGGAGAGCTCGGCCCCGCCGCGCCGCATTGTCAGCACCGGTCCCTCGACACGCGCCTGCACCTCGCGTGGCAGCGTACGTCGCAGCGCCAGCAGCCGGCGGTACTGCTCGCGCACTCCCGGCCGCTCGCGCCGGGAGAGCTTCGAGTGTTCGAACGTCGCCCGGTCCTGCGGGTCGGGAATGTCGCCGGCGAACCCGCGGTAGGCGGCGAACTCGCGCTTTCGACCCGCGCGGGCCGCCTCGGCGACCTTCGGATCACGGTGGTCGGTGAAGTAGCGGAACGGACTCGGCTCGCCGTACTCCTCGCCCATGAACAGGATCGGCGTGTGCGCGGAGAAGAGGACGACCGCCGACGCGAGGCGAAGCAGCTCCGGCGCCAGACGGTCGCCCAGCGCGCGGTTGCCGACCTGGTCGTGATCCTGGGCGCAGACGACATGGGCCGCCGCCGGCCGGCGGGCGAGCTCGCGCGCAACGTCCTCGACGCTCCCGTACGGGGCGTAGTAGCCGTCCCGCTCGCCGGTCAGGAGTGCGTGCAGAGCATGGTGCAGCCCGTCGCTCCAGCGGGCGTCGTGGCCCCACTGATGGAGGGGCCGGTCGTCGTCGATCGAGGTCTCGGAGATGACGAGCGCGCGGGGCGCGGTCGCGTGGACGCGGTCGGCGAGCTCGGCGAGAACGTGGCGCGCAGAGTCGTCGCGGATCGTCTGGACGGCGTCGAGGCGCAGCCCGTCGATGCCGTAGTCCTCCACCCACATGAGGGCGTTCTGGATCGCCCACTCGCGGACGCCGTGCTGTGAGAAGTCGACGGCTGCTCCCCAGAAGGTCGCGTGCCGCTCGGTCAGATAGGGGCCGAACGCGGTCAGCGCCTCCGAGCCCGGGCCCACGTGGTTGTAGACCACGTCCATGATCACGCCGAGGCCCTCGCGGTGAGCCGCCTCGACGAGGCGGCTGAGTCCGCTCGGCCCGCCGTACGCCGGATGCGGCGCGTAGGTGTAGACGCCGTCGTACCCCCATCCCCGGGCGCCGGGAAAGGTCGCGACCGGCATCAGCTCGATCGCGGTCACGCCGAGCTCGCGTAGCTCGCGCAGGTACGGGACGGCGGCCTCGAACGTCCCGTCGTCGGAGAAGGTGCCGACGTGGAGCTCGTAGATCACGAGCTCGTCGAGCGCGAGGCCGCGGCGCGCGGCCGGCCGGATCTCGACGATCCGCGACGGTCGGGACACGCCACCCGGCTGGAACCGGGAGCACGGGTCCGGCAGATCGCGGCCGCCGTCGAGGACGTAGGTGTAGTCGTCGCCGGGCCCGGCTCGCAACTCGCCTTCGAACACGCCGCCGGCGGCGAGCGCCAGGTCGTGGAGCCCGCCGCCGAGCCGGACGCCGACCCGGCTCGCCGCCGGCGCCCAGACCGCGAACTCGACGGTCCCGTCCGGGCGCGGGATCGCGCCGAGCCGCCTCATCCGCCCGTCGACGGGAGCGGCTCGCTCCGGCGTCGCCCGAAGGCTGCCCGGACCGCCGCGGCGCCCGTCGCCGCCGCCGCGACGGAGACCGCGGCGAAGAAGTACCACGCCGCGTCGTCGCCGTAGGTGTGGGCGAGGTGCAGACCCGCGAACGGCCCGATCGCGAATGCGAACGAGGCCGCACTGCCGAATGCGCCCATGTACGCACCCCGAACGTCCGCCGGTGCGAGTGCGGCGACGATCGCCTGTGAGGTCGGCACCCACAGCATCTCGCCGATCACGAAGATCAGGATCACGAGCGCAAACATCCCGAGCGCCGTGCTCGTGACGAGGAGCAGGTACGAGCCGCCCATCAGCAGCATCGCGCTGACGAGCTTCGGGCCCGCCGGCCAGCGGGTCGTCCAGCTCGTCACGCGGAGCTGGAACAGGGTGACCAGCACCGGGTTGATGATCACGATGAAACCCCAGGTCGACGGCGCGATTCCGTGTGTGTCCACGGCCGAAACGGGGAGGACGGTCTCGATCGCGACGTACACCAGGTAGGCGAGCGCACCGGAGAGCAGGAAGAGGAGGAACGCGCGGTCGCGGCGGATGACGCCGAACGAGCCGCGGCCGGGCGGGCTCTCGGGCGAATACGCACCGCTTCGCGGCAGGTAGCGGAGCGCGATCGCGAAGCCGATCGCCGCCAGGACGGAGACCCCGGAGAAGAACACGGGCCAGTGGCGGCCGATCAGGAGCAGTCCGCCGATCGGGGGGCCGAAGGCGACACCGAGGTTGGAGGCGACCCGCACCGACGCGTAGGCGTGCTCGTGTCGCTCCCGCGCGACGAGGTCGGCGACCATCGCCTGGTCGGCGCCCTGCCCGACCGAACCGAAGACGGCTCCGAGCCCGATCAGCCCGAGCCCGACGACGACGTGGTGCCCGGCGGCGATGTAGGACAGCGTGAAGAGCGCCTGCAGGCCCCAGCCGAGCAGGATCAGCGGCCGCCGCCCGAAGTGGTCGGAGGCATGCCCACCGAGATAGCCGGCGACGATCGAGGCGACCGCGGCGATCGCGAAGCCGACGCCGAGCTGCGACTTCGTCGCCCCCAGCTCCTTGACCGCCCAGATGCCGATGAACGACCAGCCGGCGGAGAACGCGACTGCGCCGAAGAACGAAACGGCGAGCACCGGGCGTAGAGCGCGGTCGACGTCGTCGCCCCAGACCAGGCGGAACAGACGGGCGAACGGCACTAGGCCGCGGGAACGAACCAGAGCACGCCGAGCGGCGGCAGCGTCATCTCGGCCGAGAACGGTTGGTCGTGCCACGGTGCCGGCTCGGCGACGACCGAGCCGAGATTGCCGACGCCCGAGCCGCCGTACAGCTCGGAGTCGGTGTTGACGATCTCCTTCCACGTCCCCTCCGCCGGCAGCCCGAGACGGTAGCCGGGTCGGGGAACCGGCGAGAGGTTGCAGACGCAGACCAGCTTTCGGTCGCCGCCGTCCGAGCGCCGAATGAACGCAACCACGTTCGCGGCCGCGTCGTTCGGCTCCAGCCACGCGAAGCCGGACGGCTCGAAATCGACCTCCCAGAGAGCGGGCTCGTCGCGGTAACGGCGGTTCAGGTCGCGCACGAGCGCCTGCACGCCGACGTGCTCCGCCCGCTCGAGCAGGTGCCAGTCGAGTGAGCCGCCGGAGTCCCACTCGCGCTCCTGGCCGAGCTCGCCGCCCATGAAGAGCAGCTTCTTGCCCGGGTGCGCCCACATGTAGGCATAGAGGGCGCGAAGGTTCGCGAAACGCTGCCAGGAATCGCCGGGCATCTTGGCGAGCAGCGAGCCCTTCCCGTGCACGACCTCGTCGTGCGACAGCGGTAGCAGGAAGTTCTCGGAGAACGCGTAGACCATGCTGAAGGTGAGCTCGTGATGGTGAAACCGGCGGTGAACCGGTTCGCGCCGGAAGTACTCGAGCGTGTCGTGCATCCAGCCGAGGTTCCATTTCAGCCCGAAGCCGAGCCCGCCGAGGTCGACCGGCCGCGAGACCCCCGGCCAGGCAGTCGACTCCTCGGCAGCCATCAGCACACCGGGCTCCCGCGCGTGGGCGACCTCGTTCAGCTCTCTCAGGAACGAGATCGCGTCGAGATCCTCGTTGCCGCCGCGCACGTTCGGCACCCACTCGCCGGGCTGGCGCGAGTAGTCGAGATAGAGCATCGAGGCGACCGCGTCGACGCGCAACCCGTCGGCGTGGTACTCGCGCAGCCAGAGCAGCGCACTCGCCAGCAGGAAGTTCCGAACCTCGTTGCGGGCATAGTTGAAGACGAGCGTGCCCCAGTCGGGATGCGCGCCCCGGCGAGGGTCGTCGTGCTCGTAGAGGGCGGTCCCGTCGAAGCGGGCGAGCGCCCAGTCGTCGCGCGGAAAGTGCGCCGGCACCCAGTCGAGGATCACCCCGATGCCCGCCCCGTGCAGGCGGTCGACGAAGGCGCGGAAGTCGTCCGGCGGTCCGAAGCGCGACGTCGGCGCGAAGTACCCAGACACCTGGTAGCCCCACGACGGCGCGTACGGATGCTCCATCACCGGCAGCAGCTCGACGTGGGTGAAGCCCAGGTCGGTGACGTACTCGGCGAGCTCGTCCGCCAGCTCGAGGTAGGTGAGCGGCCGGTTACCCTGAGCCTGATTCAGCCGCCAGGAGCCGAGGTGCACCTCGTAGATCGAGCACGGTCCACGCAGGGGGTCCGATGCGCCGCGCCGCTCGAGCCAGTCGGCGTCGCGCCAGACGTGCCGCGACTCGAAGACGATCGATGCGTTGTGAGGCGGAATCTCGGCGGCGACCGCGATCGGGTCGGCCTTGATCCGCAGGCCGCGGCCGCGCGTCCTGATCTCGAACTTGTACCTGGCGCCAGCCTGGAGACCGGGCAGGAAGATCTCCCAGATCCCGGAGGCCCCGAGCGAGCGCATCGGGTGCAGACGCCCGTCCCATCCGTTGAAGTCGCCGACGACGCTGACCGAGCGCGCATTCGGGGCCCAGACCGCAAATGCGACCCCGACCGCACCGTCGACCTCGCGCCGGTGCGCGCCGAGCCGCGCGTACAGCTCTTCGTGCCGCCCCTCGCCGGCGAGGTGAAGGTCGAGCTCCCCGACCGTCGGCAGGAACGAGTAGGGGTCGCGCAGGACGTACGCGTCGCCGGCGGGGTAGCGGATCTCCAGCTCGTACTCGAGCGGCAGCGACTCCCCCTGGATCAGTCCTTCGAAGACGCCCGTTCCGTTCTGCGCCACGAGCTCGACGCCCATCGGCAGGACGCGGACCGACTCGGCATCCGGGCGATAGGCCCTGACGACGACGCCGCCCTTCGCTGCGTGCGCGCCCAGGAAGGCGTGCGGGTCGGCGAGCTCGTAGACCTCGGTCATCGGACCGCCCTCGGGCGACGGAGGGTAGGGCGGCCTTGGGAAAAACGTGGTCTCCCGGACGGGAGCGAACCAAGAGCAGACGAGGTCACGTCGTGACCGGTTCCTCCAGCATGCGCAGGATGCCGGCGACCGGGATCCCCAGCCAGTCGGGGCGCATGTTCAGCTCGTAGCGAAGCTCGTAGACCGCCTTCTCGAGCTCGAATACGGACAGGAGTCGGTCGAAGGCCTCGCGCCCGGCCGGGACGATCGCCTGGTCGACGGACTCGAGGTATCCGTCGAGGAACCGTTCGCGGGCCCGCTCCTCCCAGCCGAGCGGCGCCACCGAGCCCCGCAGGATCTCGACCGCCGATGCCGCGTAGGCAAACGAGCGGAGCATGGCGGCGACGTCGCGCAGCGGCGAGCGCTTCCGCCTCCGCTCGGTGAGCGGCCGGGCGGGCTCGCCTTCGAAGTCCAGGAGCACCCAGTCGTTCTCGACCAGCAGCGTCTGGCCGAGATGGAAGTCGCCGTGGTGCCGGATGATCCGACCGGTCGCACCGGCGTGCGTGCGCTGCCGCAACTGCTCGCGGATGTCCGCCGCGCGTCCGACCAGCGGTTCGAGCGCCTCGAGGTCGTCGGGGAAGTCGAGGAACACCTGCTCGATCTCGTGATCGATACTGGCGGTCAGCAGGCCGAGCGAATCCGGGCCGATGTCCTCCGGGCAGAAGCTCGGGTCGGCCGGTTCGGACGCCAGGGTCGAGTGCATCTCGCCGGCCACCTCGCCGAGCCGCCCGAGCCGGTCGAGGAACCGGTCGGGCGCCTCCTCGAGCTCGTCGAGCGCCAGCTCCCACCCGTCGATGCCGCCCGGAACGAACGTCTGCACGGTCCCGAGAGTCGCCTCGAGCGGACGGCCGAGGTACGCGTACCAGCCGCCGAGCGACGGGACGTTGGCGAACCCGTGCTCGCTGAGGAAGCGGAGCATCTCGAGCTCGGGGTTGATCCCCGGCTCGATCCGCCGGTAGACCTTGAGGATCAGCCTGTCGTCGAAGACCACCGAGCTGTTCGACTGCTCGGTGCCGATCGGCCGTGCGGAGGACAGCTCGCCGTCGAGCCCGGCGCACCCTTCGACCCGGTGGAACTCGACCGTGCCGTCGCCGGCCTCGTGCGACCGAGCGCCCCGGATCAGATCGACGAGCTCGCCCGCCACTCCGGGCTCGACGAGGCGGTCGACTCCCTCGTCCCCGGTGATCAGCTGGTAGATCTCGTGCGTCCCGTCGGCGAAGTGGATCTCGGCGAGCGCGACCACGATCCCGGGGAGCTGGGCACGGTCGACGATCGCCGCATGGGCGACCTCGCGGCCCTTTGACGCGTACCAGCGCTGACTGACGATGTGGTCGACGAGCGTGCGTTCGTCCAGCCGTCCGATCATTCCTCCTCCTTCAACTGGAACCAGAACCAGCCGCGAGGGGCGAGCGTGAGCAGATAAGGCAGCGTACCGATCGGCGGGAACCGAGAGCGCCCGAGCATCTCCTCGGGCACATGGCCCTCGAACTCGGCGAGGTCGAGCTCGACCGCCTGCGCCGTGCGGGCGAGGTTGTGTACGCAGAGGATCACCTCGTCGCCCAGCCGGCGCACGTGGGCGAAGATCCGCGGGTTTTCCGGCCGCAGCGCCTCGTAGCCGCCGAGCCCGAACACGGGGTGTTCCTTGCGTAGGGCGACAAAGCGGTGCACCCATCGCAGGAGCGAAGTCGGGGTCCGGAGCTGCGCCTCGACGTTCACGGCCTGGAAACCGTAGACGGGATCCATCAACGGCGGGAGATACAGCTGCGCGAAGTCGGCGCGCGAGAAGCCACCGTTGCGGTCCCCCGTCCACTGCATCGGCGTGCGCACACCGTCGCGGTCGCCCAGGTACACGTTGTCGCCCATGCCGATCTCGTCGCCGTAGTAGAGGACGGGAGCGCCGGGGAGCGAGAAGAGGATCGCGTGCATCAGCTCGATCTCGTCGCGACCGTTGTCGAGGAGCGGAGCCAGACGGCGGCGGATGCCGAGGTTCAGTTTCATCCGCGGGTCCTTCGCGTACTCCATGTACATGTAGTCGCGCTCCTCGTCGGTGACCATCTCGAGCGTCAACTCATCGTGGTTGCGGAGGAAAAGGCCCCACTGCGCGTTGTCGGGGATCGGCGGCGTTCTGTCGAGGATCTCGACGATCGGCTTTGCCTCCTCGCGGCGGAGCGACATGAACATGCGCGGCATCACCGGGAAGTGGAAGGCCATGTGGCACTCGTCCCCGGCGCCGAAGTAGTGCACGACGTCCTCGGGCCACTGGTTCGCCTCGGCCAGGAGCACGGTGTCCGGGTACCGCGCGTCGATCTCGCTGCGGACGCGCTGCAGGTAGGCATGGGTCTCCGGCAGGTTCTCGCAGTTCGTCCCCTCCCGCTCGTACAGATAGGGGACGGCGTCGAGGCGGAAGCCGTCGATCCCGAGGTCGAGCCAGAAGCGGAGCACGTTCAGCATCGCCTCCTGCACCTCGGGGTTGTCGTAGTTCAGGTCGGGTTGATGCGAGAAGAACCGGTGCCAGTAGTAGGCGCCGGCGACGGGATCCCACGTCCAGTTCGACACCTCGGTGTCGATGAAGATGATCCGCACGTCCGGGTAGCCGTCGTCGGTGTCCGACCAGACGTACCAGTCGCGCTTGGGCGAGTCGGGGCTCGACCGGGACTCCTGGAACCAGGCGTGGTCGCTCGAGGTGTGGTTCATGACGAGGTCGGCGATCACGCGCATGCCGCGCTGATGGGCGGCCTCGACGAAGGCCTTGAAATCGTCCACGGTCCCGTAGTCGGGGTGGATGGTGAAGAAGTCGGCGATGTCGTAGCCGCCGTCCCGGAGCGGCGACTCGTACATCGGCAGGAGCCAGATGCAGTCGATCCCCAGCCACTGCAGATAGTCGAGCTTCTCGCTCAACCCGCGGAAGTCGCCCCCGCCGTCGTCGTTGCCGTCGAAGAATCCGCGGATGTGGATCTCGTAGAAGACCGCGTGCTTGAACCAGAGCGGGTCCGACTCGAACCAGTGACCGGGCTCTTTCATCTCAGAAGATCCTCATCTCAGAAGATCCGGCGCTCCGCGCCGGCGATCTTCTGAGAGATCGGGTCGGAACAGTGCTCGATGACCGGGCTGCTGTGAACGGCACCGGGCACAGCCCGGCGCCGCACCGACGCTGTGGAGAAAAAGTTCCAGGGACTGTCCCTCGGATCTGCCCTTTCCGGAGAGGAGGTCATTCGCAAATTCCGGACGGTGCAAGTCGCGATCCCCAGAAACGTGTGGACGAATGTCCTGAGGGACTGTCCCTCTGACATGTCGGTTCGGGGCTGGAAACGGGCGAGTTGTTCACAGGGTCTCCACACGGAGCACGTGCGACTGGCCGGGGCCGAGCTTCACGTAGTTGCGACCGATGCGCCACTGGAAGCTCTTGCGGCTGATGAGCTCGGAGGCTGCGTACGCCGGCGGAAGGCCAAGCCACACCGGCACGACCACGACCCCTTCGTGCTCGGAGAGCGGATCGAGGTTCACGCAGACGATCAACTGATTGGCCTCATGACGACGAGCGTACGCAATCAGCTGCTCGTTCTCGGTCTCGAGGAAGTCGAGGCCCTCGATTCGCCGGAGCGCGGCGTTCTCCCGCCGGATCGTGTTCATCCGCTTGATCAGGGGCAGCAGCGGCCCGTCGAGGCGCCGCGCCTTCACCTCGTACTTCTCCGAGTCGCGGTACTCCTCGCTGCCGGGCTCGATCGGCGTGTTCTCGAGGCTCTCGTAGCCCGAGTAGATCCCGTAGCTCGGCGAGAGCGTCGCCGCGAGCACGAGCCTTGCCTCGAACGCCGGGCGCCCGCCGCGCTGAAGGTACTCGTGGAGGATGTCCGGCGTGTTCACGAAGAAGTTCGGCCGGAAGAACTCCGGGAGGGTCGAGCGGGTCAGCTGCGTCAGGTACTCGGTCAGCTCCGCCTTCGTGTTCTTCCAGGTGAAGTACGTGTAGGACTGGCTGAACCCGGCCTTCGCGAGCGCTGCCATCATCGCCGGCTTCGTGAACGCCTCGGAGAGGAACACGACCTCTGGGTCGGCGGCGCGCACCTCGGCAATCAGCCACTCCCAGAACGGGAGCGGCTTCGTATGCGGATTGTCCACGCGGAAGACCCGCACGCCCCGGCCGACCCAGTGGAGGACGACGTCGCGCAGCGCCGTCCAGAGCCCCGCGCGATCGGGGCTCTCGAAGTTGACGTTGTAGATGTCCTGGTACCGCTTGGGGGGATTCTCGGCGTACTTCAGCGTTCCGTCCGGGCGCCGGTGAAACCACTCCGGATGTTCCTTCAGCCACGGGTGGTCGGGCGAGCACTGGATGGCGAAGTCGAGCGCGATCTCGAGGCCGGCGGCGCGGGCGGCCGAGACGAGCCGGTCGAAGTCCGCCTCCGTGCCCAGCCCCGGTTCGATCGCCGTGTGCCCGCCCCCGGCCGATCCGATCGCCCACGGGCTGCCCGGGTCGCCCTTCGCCGCCTTCAGAGCGTTGTTGCGCCCCTTACGGTTCGTCCCTCCGATCGGGTGGATCGGCGGGAAGTAGACGACGTCGAATCCCAGCTCGGCCAGCTGCGGCAGAACACGCTCGACTCCTGCGAAGCCGCCCCACGAACGCGGAAAGAGCTCGTACCAGGCGCCGAAGCGCGCGAGCTCGCGGTCGACGTCCACGCCGAGCGTCTGCGTGAGCCGCGTCGCCTCCGAGCGGTCGCTCTCCGTCGACGCAAGCCCGGCGGCGACGTCCAGGTCGGGCACCTCGAGCAGGACCGCGCCTTCCGCCAGCTCGCCGGCGAGGTCGGCTTGTCCCGCCTCGACCTTGCGCCTGACCTCGCTGCGCCACGACTCGAAGCGGTCGACCCACGCCTGCACCGTGAACTGCCACCGTCCGCACTCGTCGACCGGAAACGAACCCGTCCACCGGTCCGCCTCGACGTGCCGCATCGGCGCCTCACGCCACTCCGGGGACCCCGGCGAGCGGTACAGAACGGCGGCGCCGAGCGTCTCGTGGCCGTCGCGAAAGATCGTCGCCCAGACCTCGACCTCCTCGCCGGCCGAGCGCTTGACCGGATATCTGCCGCAGTCGAGCTGGGGCCAGACGTCCTCGATCTGGATGCGGGGTGGCCTGGTCTGGGGAGGAGGCATCGCGTACGGTCGGAGTTCAGGAACAGAGTCGGCTGAAACCGTATGCAGATTCCACGATCGAGCGGCGTGTTGCTGCACGTGTCCTCGCTTCCAGGCGGGCGGCTCGGCCGTGCAGCTCACCGCTTCGTCGACTGGCTGGCCGATGCCGGACAGTCCTGGTGGGCGCTACTGCCGCTCGGACCACCCGACTGGGCCGGATCGCCCTACGCCTCTTCCTCCGCCTTCGCCGGGCACCCCGGCTACCTCGAGCGCCCAAACGGGCGAGTGAGCCCAGCCGAGTTGGAGGCATTCGTCGCAGATCAGGCGTACTGGATCGACGACTGGGCCGCGTTCGCCGGCCGGAACGCGATCGCCGACCAGGTCCGGTTCGACCGCGAGTGGGCAGCGCTTCGCCGCCATGCGAGCGAACGGGGCGTGCGCCTGTTCGGCGACATCCCGATCTACGTCGCGCAGGGCGGGGCCGACGTCGCCGCCCACCCCGAGCTCTTCCAGCACGGAGTCGTGGCGGGCGCCCCGCCGGACGAACTGAGCGCGGTCGGCCAGCTGTGGGGGAACCCGCTGTACGACTGGAGCGCGATGCGGGCGCAAGGCTACCGCTGGTGGATCGAGCGCTTCCGCCGCACCTTCGAGCTCTTCGATGCCGCCCGCCTCGACCACTTCCGCGGGTTCGTCTCCTACTGGGCGGTGCCGGAGCGGCTCAGGACGGCGAAGAAGGGACATTGGCGCCGCGGTCCGGGCGAAGAGCTGTTCCGCGCAGCGGAGAAGGCGCTCGGGCGGCTACCGCTCGTCGCGGAAGATCTCGGAGTGATCACGCCGAGGGTGGTGGCGCTCCGTGACCGGCTCGGCATTCCGGGCATGGTGGTGATGGAGTTCGCCTACAGCGGCCCGCGCTCGAGTCCGCACCGGCCGGAAAACCATCGCGCCCGCAGCGTCGTGTACGTGGCGACGCACGACTGCGACACGGCGCTCGGCTGGTGGAACACGTTGTCGCGGAGCGACCGGCGGCGAACGGGTCTGCCGGGGCTCGATCCGAGCTGGGAGCTGATCGAGGCCGCCTTCTCCTCCCCGGCCGACCTTGCGATCGTGCAGGCGCAGGACGTGCTGGGCCTCGGCGGAGGCGCGCGCATGAACCTGCCCGGAACGAGCAAGGGGAACTGGCAGTGGCAGCTCCGGCCCGGCCAGCTGACCCCCCGACTCGGCGCCCGGCTACGAGCTCTGACGGAAGCGTCCGGCCGTCTACACTGAGCCATTGGGCCTGTTCGGGTAGATAATCAGCGCGTGCAGCCCGGGTACCGCTTCCTCGACCGCTGGCTCGTCCCGGCTCCGATCGACCGCGTCTACGAGACGATCGGGGATCCGCTCGGCTACGAGCGTTGGTGGACGGACTTCGTCATCCGGGCCGAGGGCGACGCGGGCGAGCCGCGCCCGGGCAAGCGCAACCGGCTCCTGGTCAAAGCCTTTCTTCCCTACAAGGTGCGTTTCGGCCTCGAGGTGATCGAGGCGGAGCGGCCTCATCGGATCTTCTCCCGGATCAGCGGCGACTTCGACGGCACCGGCGAGTGGCAGCTGACCCGGACGCCGGAAGGAACACAGGCGGTGCTCGACTGGCGGCCGCAGGTGAACAAGCCGCTGCTCAAGTACCTGACCCCGCTGCTGCGCCCGCTGTTCCGGGCGAACCACGTCTGGGCGATGAAGCGCGGCGAGCGCCAGATCCGCGACTACCTGGCGACCGGCTCGAACTTGTAGCCGACCCCGTACCGTGTCTGGATGAACGTGTGAGCCGCGCCGGGCAGGTCGAGCTTCTCGCGGAGCTTCTTGACGAAGACGTCCACGGTTCGATCGCGGTGCGTCTCGCGACGCCCCCACAGGCGCTGCAGGAGCTCGTCGCGGGTGACGACACGGCCGTTCTCGAGAGCGAGCGCGTAGAGGAGCCGAAACTCCGTCGGCGTCAGGTCGGCGCTCTCCCCCGCCACGTACGCCTGCACCTCGCGAGGGTCGATGCGGAGCTCCTCGACCTCGATCGGCTCGCCGCGGGGCGTCTCCTGCGGGCGCACGCCGCGCCTGGCCGCCGCCCGTACGCGCGCGACGAGCTCCTTCATCGAGAACGGCTTGACGAGGTAGTCGTCGGCGCCGATCTCGAGCGCGTGCACGCGGTCGTGCTCGGTGCCGCGCGCGCTGACGACGATGATCGGCGTGCCGATCCCTTCCGAGCGCGCGGTCTCGATCACGTTCCAGCCGTCCTGCCCGGGCAGCATCAGGTCGAGGACGCACACGTCCGGCTGCTCGTAGCGGAGTCGCGCCAGCCCTTGGTCGCCCTTGCCGACCACGATCGGGTCGAAGCCCTCGGCCGCCAGATGCGTCGCCATACCCTGCGCGATGATCTCGTCGTCCTCGACGATCAGAACCTTCGACATGCGGCCGAGCTTACCGCGGCGCCCGGCGCCGAAGCGGTGACGGCGGGACGAGCGAACTACGACCGGACCTGCGGCTCAAGGCGGGTGCCCGGCGGCGCTCGCGCGCGCTCCTCCGTGTGACGGGGATGCTGCGCCCCTCCAGGGAGATCGACGACGGTCGGTGGGTCTCGCTGGCCGAAGCGGAGCTGATGCTCACCTACGATCGCGACCGCGAGGTCCTGCGTTCGCTTCCGATCCGCTAGCCGGCCCCGCCTGCCCGAGCGGTCGGAAGCGTCTCGAGCAGCTCGAGCGCGGCTCCTTCTCGAAGACCTCCGCGGCCGACCTCGAACGGCACTCCGAGCAGCCGCTGAAGCTCGACCGCGATCGCCGCGCCCGCGGGCAGCGCCCTGGCGCGCCAGAGGTCGACGCCGTGGGCCCGGGCAAGAGTCCCGGCGGTCTCCTTGCGCAGAAGCCGCAGCGCGTCGCTCAGCTCGGCCGGCCCCAGCGTACGGCCGACGAGCTTTCGCAGCGCGCGGGCGGTGCCGCCGACGGTGATCGCCTCGGCCGGCAGCGGCGGGGTCAGCTGCGCGAGCGCAGCCCGTGCTTCTGAGCGCAGCATCGCGATCTCGTTCTTGGTCGGCGGGTCGCCGACCCGCAAGCGGGAGCTCAGCCGGAGCGAGCCGAGATCGACGGAGCGAAGCCAGGCAGGGCCGCCCGATGCCGTTCCCACCGCGACCTGGGTCGATCCGCCGCCGATGTCGCACACGGCGACTGCGCCCGACGGCTTCGCCGACGCGAGCGCGCCGTCGAACGCGAGGCGAGCCTCCTCGTCCCGCGACAGCACGCGCACGCCGACGCCCCCCGCGCGCGTGAGAGCACGGACGAGCTGGTCGGCGTTCTCGGCCTGGCGCCCGGGCGAGGCGACGATCACGTCGAACAGCACGGCTCCGGCCGAGCGCGCCTCGGCCACGAACCGGGCGAGACACGCGCTCGCCTCCGCCAGCTTCACCGCCGAAACCGCGCCGTTGCGCTCGATATCGGCGCCGAGGCCGACGGCACGCTTCGCCCGCGCGACCTCCGTGAGGCCGCGCCGGGAGCGGCTCGCGACCAGCAGGCGAATCGTGTTCGACCCCACGTCGATGACGGCGACGCTCATGGCACGGCATTGTCCCGGTCGCCCCGGCGGTCAGAGGCGAGCCGCGGGCGAGCGACGCTCACGCCACCCTCCGCGGCGAGCGCCGGCGGCCTCGGGCGACGAGCTCGCCCATCGAGAACGGCTGGACGACGATGAGAACCTTCGACATCGCTTCGCTGGCATGATCGTCTCGAGGGCGCCCTCGGCGGGTGCCATGCCTGTGAAGATCCGGTGAACAGTTGGTGATCCGTCGCTTCCGTAGCGGGAGTCGCGCAGCCCACCCCGAACCCGGCGAGGTGGCAGTCGAGGCAGCGAGAGGGCGGTTCCTGATCGAGGAGAGCCCCGAGATGGTGCTCGTGCTCGACGACGACGACGTCGTCGTCGCCGCCAGCAAGCGCGCGACCGAATCGCTGGCCGGCGTCGTCCCGGGCGCACCGATCCCGCCCGAGCTGCTCGACGAGGACGCCGCGCGTGTGCCGGTCGTGATCCCGTACCAGGTCGCCGGCCGCCGGGAGCGACTTGTCTATCTCAGCAGCCACTCCGGGGAGCTGGCGGCATACGAGGAGCTTCGCGCGGGCTTCACCGCGGCCGTCTCCCACGAGCTGCGCACTCCGCTCGCACGCCTGCTCGTCCTGCTCGAGTCGGCCGAGCTTCCGGGAGCCGACACCCATGAGACGATCGCCCAGGCCCGCGCCGAAGTCGGTCTGATCGACGAGCTGATCGACGACATCTTGTTCCTCAGCGAGCTCGAGACCGGACGCGAGGTGGTCTCGCTCGGGACGATCCTCGCCTGCCCCGTGCTCCGCGAGGTCGTCGCCGAGATGAGGGACCAGGCGGGCCGCGCCGGCGTACGGATCGCGCTCGAATGCGGCGACGGCGTCGAGCTGCCGGTTCGTCCTCGCATGCTGCGGGTCGTGGCCTCGAATCTGATCGAGAACGCCCTCCTCTATGCGGGCGAGGGGACGGCGTTCACGCTGTCTGCGAAGAACGAGGCCGGCCGCGCCCTGCTGGTCGCCTCCGACGACGGCGCGGGGGTCTCGGCCGAGGATCTGCCCCGGCTCTTCGAGCGCTTCTACCGGGCGGATCGAGCCCGGTCCTCGCGCGGCACGGGTCTCGGGCTTGCGATCGTCAAGCATGTGGTCGTCTCGGCGGGAGGTACCGTCGAGGCGTCGGAGACCCCCGGCGCGGGCCTGACGATCACCTGCGCGTTCTAGCGGCTCCCGGAGACGAGAGCGGGCGCCCCGTAGGGCGCCCGCTGCACCAGCACCGGAGCGGACGGTGCTAGCTCTGAACCTTCTTGAGGGTCTTCTCGGCCGCGACCAGGACGACCTTCGGGATCGGGACGAAGAGCAGCTTCGGCCCCGCCTTCTGGCCCTGGGTGAGGGCGTAGAAGACGAACTTGCGGAGGTCCGCTGCCTTGTCGCTCTTCGTCGGCAGCAGCACGTACGAGAAGGTGCAGATCGGGTACGCGAGCGGGTTGCCCTTCGGCGGATTGACGATGTGCATCTCGTTGTTCGCCGGCACCGTCTTGACCAGCGACGCCGCCGCGGCGATCGCCCTCAGGCCCGGAGTGACGAACTTGCCGTCGCGGTTCTGCACCGAGGCGAACTTGATCTTGTTCGCGAGGGCGTAGGCGACGTCGACGTAGCCGATCGCGCCCTCGGTGTTCTTCACCACTCCGGCGAGGCCGGAGCTACCGCGGCCCCCGATCCCGGCCGGGAAGCTGACCGAGGTGGAGGTGCCGACCTTCGACTTCCACTCGGCGCTGACCGAGGCGAGGTAGTCGGTGAAGTTGTAGGTCGTGCCCGAGCCGTCGGAGCGGAAGACCGGAGTGATCTTCGTGCTCGGCAGACCGGCCTTGGGGTTGAGCTTCTTGATCGCCGGGTCGTCCCACCTGGTGATCTTCCCGAGATAGATGTTGGCGACGATCGGGCCGGTCAGCTTCAGGTTGTTCGGGACACTCGACAGGTTGTAGATGATCGACGTCGAGGACAGCACCCAGGGGATCTGGACGCAGCCCTTGCACGCGGCGAGCTGGTCGGGGGTCAGCGGCGCGTCGCTCGCGCCGAAGTCGACGGTGCGCGAGGTGATCGCGGCGATCCCGCCGCCGGAGCCGATCGGGTTGTAGTTGATCTGCACGCCGGTCTTCGACGGATACTCCTTCTGCCACTGCGAGATCAGCGGGAAGGGGAACGTCGCGCCCGCGCCGCTGAGGGTCGTGTCCTTCTTCGCCGAGCCGCCGGCAACCGCAGCGGCGGTCGCGACGAGCGCGGTTACGGCGAGCGCAGCCACAGCCAGGAACCTGGTTTTCATGTCTCCCTCTCTCGTTTGGTAGGCCACCGCAGCCAGTCTGGCCGCCGACGGGCGACACGTGGGCACCGGGGCGGTGAACCGGTGGTGAAAAGGATGTGAACGGTCGGGCGTCTAGCCGCGCTCGAGCTTGCTGCGGCTGCGGGCGAGCAGCGCTCGCGACAGCAGGCTCGTCACCAGCACGAAGGTGATCAGCACGAACGCCGCCGCCCACGCCTGGTCGTTCAGGTGCCGATCGGGCGCCTCCGAGTACGTGAAGATGATCACCGGGATCGAGGCAAGCGCGTGATTCGGGTCGGACGAGACCGTGTTCCCGAACAGCGATGTGGTGAAGAGAAGCGGCGCCGTCTCGCCGGCCGCGCGGGCGATCGCGAGCGTCGTGCCGGTGAGGATTCCGCTGAGCGTGGTCGGCAAGATCACCCCGACGATCGTCCGCCACTTGCTGACACCGAGCGCCAGGCTCCCCTCACGCAGATGGTCGGGAACGAGCGTGAGGATCTCCTGGGTCGCGCGCGAGATCAGCGGCAGCATGATGATCGCCAGCGAGATCGATCCGATGAAGCCGTTCTGACCGCGGCCGACGACGAGAAGCGCGAACAGGAAGATGCCGATCACGATCGACGGAAGCCCGTTGAGGACGTCGAGCGTCAGCTTGATCCCGCGCGCGATCCGCTGGTCCGCGAACTCGGTGACGTAGATCGCCGCGAGCACGCCGACGGGCACAGCCATCGCGGCCCCGGTCCCGACCAGGACGAGGCTCCCGACAAAGGCGTGGGCGATCCCCCCGCCCGTCTCCCCGAAGGTGACCGGCGTCTGCGTGAACAGGTCGAGGTTCAATGCCTTGACGCCGCGGAAGAACACGGAGCCGGTGACGATGCCGAGCACGACGACGGCCAGCCCGGCGGCCAGCAGCCAGCCGGCCTCGACCGCCCGGTTCAGGCGCTTACGCCGTTTGACCCGGCCTCCGGCCGAGAGCAGAGCCGGCGGGGCGGCCATCAGCGCGCCCCCGTCTTCTGCGCTTCGAACCGGTTGACGATCACCTGGGCGCCGAGATTCGTCAGGAGCGCGAACACGAGGAGGATCAGGGCCAGATAGACGATCGAGGCGATGTGGATGTTGGAGACGGCCCCCTGGTACTGCGCGGCGATGCGGCTGGCCAGAGTGTCGCCCGGCTGGAACAGCGAGGTCGGGATCCCCGTGAAACCGCCGATCACCTGCGTGACCGCGATCGCCTCGCCGACCGCCCGCCCCATCCCGAGCAGGACGGCCGCGACCACTCCGCCGCGTGTGTAGGGAAAGACGACGCCGCGCACCATCTCCCAACGCGTCAGTCCGAGTCCGTACGCTCCCTCCTTCAGCTCGCGCGGCACGGCCTTGAACAGCTCGCGGGTGACGCTGGCGGTGATCGGGACGATCATGATCGTCAGGATCAGGATCGCCGGCAGCACGCCGGCCTGCTGGGGATCCCCCTGGAAGAGGGGGATCCAGCCGAACCACGACTGCAGCCACGGATCGAAGTGGTCCCGCACGAACGGGCCGAGAACGAAGATCCCCCAGAGGCCGAGCACGACGCTGGGAACGGCGGCCAGCATCTCGACGAGAGACCCGATTACGCCGCGAACGGCCGCCGGGGCAAGCTCCGTCAGGAACAGGGCGATCGCGATCGCGAGCGGGCCGGCGATGAGGACGGCGATGAACGACGTCACCGCCGTGCCGTACAGGAAGTCGAGTGCGCCGAACCGGCTCGTGACCGGATCCCACGTCTGGTGCCAGACGAACGCGATGCCGAACTTCTGGATCGCCGGCCAGGCCCCGTAGACGAGCCGGTAGGCGATCAGCCCGACGATCACGACCGAGCCGGTCGCGGCCAGCCCGGTCAGCACCTTCAGGCCGGAGTCGCCGATCCGATCGCTCAGGCGGCGGCGGGAAGCGAGCGCGTGCGGGAGCAGCTCGGAGCCGGGCGCGTCCACGCGCGGAGCTTTACAGTCCCGATCGGCGGCTGCAGCGCGCTTCACCACCTTGACACCATCCGTTCACATCCCCTAGACCCGGAGCGGAAAAGCGATGAGCGACACTCCCGACGTGCCCGCCGAGCTGGCAGCGATCGACGTCGCCTCGAGCCTGAAACGGGACGAGCACCCGGTCGCACAGCGGGAGGTCGTGTTCGGCATCGACGACCTCAGCGTCGCCTACGGGTCGAACGTCGCCGTCAGGGACGTCAACCTCGACGTCTACCGCAATCTGATCACGGCCGTGATCGGCCCGTCCGGATGCGGCAAGAGCACGTTCATCCGCTGCCTGAACCGGATGAACGACCTCGTTCCCGGCGTCAAGGTCGGCGGGCGGATCCTCTACCACGGCGAGGATCTGTACGGTCCGGACGCCGATCCGGTCGAGGTGCGGCGCAGGATCGGGATGGTCTTCCAGAAGCCGAATCCGTTTCCGAAATCGATCTACGACAACGTCGCCTTCGCCCCGAAGGTGCTCGGCCTGCGCGGGAGCACGGACGAGAGAGTCGAGCGAGCGCTGCAGGGCGCCGCGCTGTGGGACGAGGTCAAGGATCGGTTGAAGGGCAGCGCGCTTGCGCTCTCCGGCGGTCAGCAGCAGCGCCTTTGCATCGCCCGGGCGCTCGCCGTCGAGCCCGAGGTGATCCTCCTCGACGAGCCGGCCTCGGCGCTCGACCCGATCTCGACCGCCGCGATCGAGGACCTGATGCACGAGCTGAAGCGCGACTACACGCTCGTGATCGTCACTCACAACATGCAGCAGGCGGCGCGGGTCGCGGACATGACCGCGTTCTTCAGCCTCGAGGTCGCCGACGGCGACCGGTACGGGGTCCTCGTCGAGTACGACGAGACTGCGAAGATCTTCACCCACCCTGGCGACAAGCGGACCGAGGACTACGTCACCGGCCGCTTTGGCTGAGATGCGGGCCAGCTTCCACGAGGAGCTCGACGCACTCGAGCGCCGGCTCGAGTCGAAGAGCGACCTGGTTCTCCGTTCGCTTCGCGCGGTTCTGTCGGCGCTGGGGCAGGGAGATCCGCAGCTCGCCGACGAGGTGATCGCCTTCGACGACGACGTCGACCGCCTGTACATCGAGATCGAGCAGGGAATCGAGAGCCTGCTCGCGCGCCAGACGCCGGTCGCGGTCGATCTGCGCCGCGTGCTCGCGATCCTGCACGTCAACCTCCATCTCGAGCGCATGGCCGACTACTGCGTCACGGTCGCAAAGCTCGTCAAGCTGACACACCATCTGCCGGGCGACCCGTCCCTGATCGAGGAGTTCGAGGAGATGGGCTCGCGCGCCGAGGAGATGATCCGGGTCGCCGTCGACTCGTTCGCAGCGCGGGACATGGCGCGGGCCGAGACGCTCGTCGAGCTCGACGAGCTCATCGACCGTGCGAACCGCCGCGCGGTCGAGCACGTCTTCGCGTTCGGCGACGACGACCTACGGCGGTGGGGACTGAGAATGCTGATCGTCTCCCGCTCCCTCGAGCGGATCGGCGACCACGCGACCGACATCGGCGAGCAGACGGTTTACCTCGTCACCGGCGAGTTCCGCGAGTACACCGATGCCGGCCGGCCCGGGGCCGTCGGCGTCTAGCGCCGCCACGGGCGCCGGGCAACTGCCGCGGCGAAGCGGCCGTGAACGAGATCGTCAAGACGACCGCACGCGCGGCGATGCGTGGCGAGCTAGCATCGACCGATGGAGACGCCCAAGCGGAGCCGAGCGTTGAGGGTCACGTTCCACGAGGAGCTCGCCGAGCTCGAGCAGGACCTCCAGCACGAAGGCGAGCTCGTCGTCCGCTCGGTGCAGGCTGCAACGCGCGCGCTTTCGGAGCAGGACTTCGAGCTCGCCGATGAGGTAGTCGCCTTCGACGACGAGGTCGACGCCGCGTACTACGCAATCCAGGAGGGCGTCCAGTCGCTGCTCGCGCGGCAGACACCCGTCGCCACCGATCTCCGTCTCGTGCTCGCGATGCTGCACATCAACCTGCACCTCGAGCGCATGGCCGACTACTGCGTCACGGTCGCCAAGCTGACCAAGCTGGTCGCCGATGCGCCCCCGGACTCGCGGATCGTCGCCAGCCTTGCCGAGATGGGCGTGAGGGCCGAGGAGATGACGCGTGTCGCGCTCCGGTCATTGCACCACCGCGATCTGGCGAGGGCGGAGGCGCTGGTCGATCTGGACGAGCTGATCGACCGAGCCAACCGCCGCACGGCCGAGCACGTGCTCGAGCTCGATGCGGAACAGCGCGAATGGGGCCTGCGGATGCTCGTCGTCTCGCGCTGCCTGGAGCGGATCGGCGATCACGCGGTCGACATCGGCGAGCAGACCGCCTACCTCATCACCGGCGAGTTCCGCGAGTTCACCGACGCATCGCACCCCGAAGAGATCGGGTAGGACTTCACCGTCCTCCCAGTGGGTGGCACGTTCCGCCGGTTCCAGTTCGACCAGACCGGTGACACGCGGCGCATCCTCGACTGGCCGGGCGGGTAGCGTGGGCCGCTGTGCTCGGATCGCTCGCGCGGATTTCCGCCGCTCTCCTGGCGGCCGTCGCCCTTTCTGGGGCGTCTCCGGGCGGGGCCGCCCCGGCTGCCCCGGTCGTGCGCTTCGCGATCGCGGGCGACATCGCCATGGTCGCGGGGCCGGCGGAGACGTACTTCCGGTCGGTTCGACTCGACCTCACCGGCGACGTCGTGCTCGGGAACCTCGAGGGGACGCTGACCGCCCGCGGAAGCTCGAAGTGCGGAGCGGGAAGCTCGAGTTGCTTCTCGTTTCACGCGCCGACCTCGTACGCGAGGCTCGTGCGGCAAGCCGGCTTCACGATCGTCAACCTGGCGAACAACCATGCGCTCGACTACGGCGCCGCCGGACAGGCCGACACGGTCGCCGCCGTGCGCAAGGCCGGCCTGCTGACCACCGGCCGTCCCGGCGAGATCGCGTACATGAAGATTCGCGGGACGAAGGTCGCCGTCCTCGGGTTCGCGCCCTATCCCTGGGCGCAGAGCCTGCTGAACATCCCCGCCGCGCAGGCGCTCGTGCGCAGAGCCGATCGGTGGGCCGACCTCGTCGTCGTGACGATGCACGCGGGAGCCGAGGGATCGGACCACCAGCACGTGCGTCCGGGCACCGAGTGGTTTCTCGGTGAGAACCGGGGGAACTCGGTCGCGTTCGCGCACGCCGTCGTCGGAGCAGGGGCCGATCTCGTCGTCGGCAGCGGCCCGCATGTGCTCCGCGGCATGGAGTGGTACCGCGGGCGGCTGATCGCCTACTCGCTGGGCAACTTCGTCGGCTACCAGACGCTCTCGACCGCGGGCGTGACCGGGGTGACCGGAATCCTCCAGGTGACGCTGGCACGTGGGGGCGGCTGGGTCGCCGGAGACCTCGTCCCGCTCACGCTGGCCCCGGACGGCCTCCCTCGCCCCGATCCCGCCGAGGCCGCACACGCGCTCGTGCGCACGCTGTCGAAGCAGGACTTCGGCAAGCGCGGGATGCTCGTGTCGCGAGCGGGAGTCCTCAGGCCCCCACCGGCCCGCTAGTTCCTCAGACCTGCTCGCGGTTCGATCGAGGCAGTGTCTGACACCAAAGGTGTCAGACACTGGGGTCAAAGCTTTCCTTGCCATAATATATTGACAGTCGTCTATATTGATGTCTGTCTATGTCTGCTCTGCCGATGATCGCCTGCTGCCGGCCGCTCGCCGCCCCCGCGCTCTCCGACGACGAGATCGAGACCGCCGCACAGCTCTTCAAGACGCTCGGTGACCCGGCGAGGGTGCGCATCGTGCACCTGATCGCGACGAGCGACCAGCCGGTGTGCGTCTGCGAGTTGACGGAGCCGCTCGGACTCACCCAGCCCACCGTCAGCCACCACCTGAAGAAGCTCACCGCCGCAGGCCTGCTCGTCCGCGAGCAGCGCGGCGTCTGGGCCTACTACTCGCTCGACGAGGACGC
Source organism: uncultured Actinomycetes bacterium (assembly GCA_963803325.1). GTDB lineage: Bacteria > Actinomycetota > Thermoleophilia > Gaiellales > Gaiellaceae > DATBLE01. The sequence goes on from CAWDLU010000003.1 coordinate 462,416, forward strand.
GCTCGCGAAGCTCGGCGCGCTGATCGAGCCGAAAGGAGGAAGACCATGAACACGGATCTGCGCGAGGAAGTCCGCGCGAGGTACGCGGAAGCCGCCCGCGCCGTGACCGAGAGCCGATCCCGCAACGAGATCAGCTCGTGCTGCGGAAACGACAGAACGGCCGACTTCGGCGAGGCGCTCTACGACGACGAGCAGCGCGAGGCGCTCCCGGACACGGCCACGCTCGCCAGCCTCGGCTGCGGCAATCCGACCGCCGTCGCCGCCCTGCGCGAGGGCGAGATCGTCCTCGACCTCGGCTCGGGCGGCGGCATCGACGTGATCCTCTCCGCGAGGCGCGTGGGCCCGACCGGGATCGCCTGGGGCCTGGACATGACCGAGGAGATGCTCGCGCTCGCACGCGCAAGTGCAGCCGAGGCCGGCGTCCCGAACGCGCACTTCCTCAAGGGCCACATCGAGGAGGTGCCTCTTCCGGCCGGCAGCGTCGACGTCGTGGTCTCGAACTGCGTGATCAACCTCTCCACCGACAAGCCGGCAGTTTTCAGCGAGCTGGTGCGAGTACTCAAGCCCGGCGGCCGGCTCGGGATCACCGACATCGTCGCCGAGGACCGCCTTTCGCCCGCCGACCGCGCAGAGCGTGGCTCGTACTGCGGCTGCATCGCCGGCGCGCTCTCGAAGGGCGAGTACGAGCAGCTGCTCGGGGGCGCGGGCTTCACGGGCGTGTCGGTCGAGTTCACGCACGAGGTCGCCGAAGGAATGCACGGCGCGATCGTGAAGGCGACGAAGCCCGGGTCGACCCCGGCCCAGGAGAAGAGACTGCCGCTCGTCGGCCCCCGCACCGGCTGCTGCTGATGAACGTCCTGTTCGTCTGCGTCGGCAATCAGGGCAGGAGCGTGATCGCCGAGCGGCTCTTCCGACAAGCCTCGGAGAACCGTCACTCGACCCGGTCGGCTGGATCGAGACCCGGCGCAGCGACGCACCCGGAGGTGCTCGTGGCGCTGGCCGAGCTTGGGATCGACGCTTCCGACCACGTTCCGCACTCACTCGACGACGAGGATGGCGCCTGGGCCGACGTAGTCGTCGCCACCTGCGACGACGCCTGCCCCGTCGTTCCCGGCAAGCGCTACGAGAACTGGGAGTTGCCCGACCCGAAGGACAGGCCGCTTCCGGAGGTGCGCGAGATCCGTGACGAAATCGGCCGCCGCGTCGCCGCCCTGACAGCCGAGCTCGACGCGTGACCACGGTCGCCGCGAACGAGCGCGACGTCCTCCACCGGCTGTCGACTCTCGACCGGTTCCTCCCGCTCTGGATCGGCCTCGCGATGGGCGCCGGTCTCGGCATCGGCCAGCTGATCCCCAGGCTCAACGAGGGGCTCGACCGGCTGCGCATCGGCACCGTCAGCATCCCGATCGCCCTCGGCCTGCTGCTGATGATGTACCCCGTGCTCGCGAAGGTGCGCTACGAGGAGCTCGGCAGGCTCCGCGGCGACCGTCGGCTCTTCTCTGTCTCGCTCTTCCTCTCGTGGGTGGTCGGCCCGGCGCTGATGTTCGCACTCGCGTGGCTGCTGCTGCCGGACCAGCCCGCGTACCGGACCGGCGTGATCATCGTCGGTCTGGCCCGTTGCATCGCGATGGTGCTGATCTGGAACGATCTTGCCTGTGGGGACAACGACCGTGCAGCCGTGCTCGTCGTCTTCAACGCTGTCTTCCAGGTTGCCGCGTATTCGCTGCTCGGCTACTTCTACTTGACGCTCCTCCCCGGCTGGCTCGGCCTCGACACCCAGGGGTTCGAGGTCGGGATCTGGGAGGTCGCGCGCACCGTCCTGATCTTCCTCGGGATCCCACTCGCCGCGGGAGTCGCCAGCCGTGTGATCGGCCTCCGCCGGCGCGGGCGCGAGTGGTACGAGACGCGCTTCATCCCCCGGATCGCGCCGGTGACGCTCTACGGGCTGCTGTTCACGATCGTGCTGCTGTTCGCGATCCAGGGCGACGAGATCACAGGGAAACCGCTCGACGTCGCGCGCATCGCGCTTCCCCTGCTTGCCTACTTCGGGATCATATGGTTCCTCGGCTTCGGGGCCGGCAAGGCGATCGGCCTCCCCTACGCGCAGACCGCGACGCTCGCCTTCACGGTCGCGAGCAACGACTTCGAGCTGGCGATCGCAGTCGCGGTCGGCGTGTTCGGCGCCACCTCCGGGCAGGCGCTGGCCGGGATCGTCGGGCCGCTGATCGAGGTGCCGGTGCTCGTCGGGCTCGTCTACGTCGCCCTCTGGGCGCGGAGGTTCTTCCACGAGGGGACGCCCGCTACGCTGACGGCGTGAGCGTCAGCTCGCTGCAGCTCTCGCAACCCTTCGCCGAGCGGCGCCGGCTCGAGCGCCGAGCCCGGCTGCTCGCCTGGGGCGGAATCGCCTGGCATGTCGTTGAGTTCGCGATCGCGCTCGGCGCCGGGCTCGCGGCCGGTTCGATCGCCCTGATCGGCTTCGGCGCGGACAGCCTGGTCGAGGCGTTCGCCGGGCTCGTCGTCGTGTGGCTCTTCACCGGCAGGCGCCTCGGGTCGGAAGCGGCGGAGCGCCGCGCGCAGCAGCTGATCGCCGCCAGCTTCTTTGTCCTCGCCGCCTACGTCGTTGTGGAGTCGGTGCGCACGCTCGTCGCCGGCGACCGGCCCGAGACGAGCTGGATCGGGATCGGTCTCGCCGCATTCACGCTCCCGACGATGCCGCTGCTCGCCCTGGCGAAGCGCGGGGTCGGGGAGAGCCTTGGCTCGTCGGCGACCGTCAAGGACGGCGCCCAGACCATGCTCTGTGCCTACCTCTCGGTCGCTCTCCTTGCCGGCCTGCTCGCGAACGCACTCGCGGGCTGGTGGTGGGCCGACCCGGCCGCCGCCCTCGTGATCGCCGGCGTCGCCGCCCGCGAGGGACGCCAGAGCTGGCGCGGCGAGGGCTGCTGCGAGGCCTGTTGATGCAGGTGGACGTGCTCAGCTTCGCGGGCTGTCCCAATGCCGATGCCGCGGCTTTCCTGGTGCGCGAGTTGATCGAGCGGACAGGCGTGACCGCCGAGGTCCGTGAGGGCCGCGTGGAGACGCCCGGCGAGTCCGAGCCGATGCGATTCGTCGCCGCACGTTCCGGCTGCTGCTAAGCGGTCTCGCCACGCACAAACTGGTACGCGAGCGCACCGACGGAAGTACCGATCACGGGCGCGACGATGTAGACCCAGAGCGCGTGCAGGTTGCCCGAGACCAAGGCTGGTCCGGCCGAGCGCATCGGGTTCATCGAGGCCCCGGAGATCGGCCCGCCGAACATCGCGTCGAGAGCGATCGTCCCGCCGATCGCGATTGCGGCGGCCTCGCCCACCGCTCGCGTGTCGGTGGCCACGGCCATGATCACGAACATCAGGATCGTGCTCAGCACGACCTCCCACAGGAACGACTGGCCTTCCGACCCCGACGGAAGCGTCGCCCCGACGTGCGCGATGTTGCCGAGCGAGCCCCGTAGCAGCGCGGCAGCGGCGACGGCTCCGGTGAGCTGCGCGCCCCAGTAGGCAACCGCACGCGACCACGGAAAGTGGCGGGTGAGCGCAAACGCGAACGTGACCGCGCCGTTGAAGTGCGCCCCGGAGACGTGTCCGACCGCGTAGATCATCGCCATGATCACCAGGCCGAACGCGATCGCGACGCCAACGTGCCCGAGCTGGTGCGTCTTCGCATCGACCATCACCGCCCCGGCCCCGGCAAAGACCAGGGCGAACGCGCCGATCGCCTCGGCGGCGAGCGAGCGCAGAAGTGGCCGCACTACCGAAGCAGCTCGCCGATCAACGCCTGCACCCGCTCGTCGATCTCGTCCCTGATCGCGCGCACCGAGTCGACGTCCTGCCCGGCGGGGTCGTCGAGCTCCCAGTCCTCGTAGCGCTTCCCCGGGTAGATCGGGCAGGCGTCGCCGCAGCCCATCGTGATCACGACGTCGGCCGCGCGGACGACTTCGTCCGTCAGCGGCTTCGGGAACTCCTCGCTCATGTCGACGCCGATCTCGGCCATCGCCTCTACGACCGCCGGGTTGATCGCTTCTCCGGGGGCGCTGCCGGCCGAGCGCACGTGTACCCGCCCTCCGGATCGGAGCTTGACCAGGCCGGCCGCCATCTGGCTGCGGCCCGCGTTCTGGACGCAGACGAAGAGGACCTCGGGTTGCTCCTTCACGATCGACCCCTCCGCCTGAGCCAGTGCCCGCAGCCGCTCACGCGCGAATCGGTGAGCGAGAACCGGGACGAAGACGCTGATGCGCGATTCGCCGAGCAGGTCGAGCGACTCGGCAATGTAACGCGCGATCGTCTGCTCGGAGAAGATGCCCGTGAACTCGAAGACGAGCGCCTTGGCGGCCTGATCGACGTGGTGCTGGGTGACGGGGTCGAGGATCTCGGGCACGAAGGGTCGGCTCCTCTCATCGACGGCGATCGATGTGCATGATCGCAACCGCATCGATCTCTGTCAATATGAATGCGGTGCAGACGATTGCGACGATCGCAGCTTCGTGCCCGCCGCTCTTCCAGGGGCCGATCGCCGACGACGAGGCCCAGCGCCTGGCGCAGGCCCTGAAGGCGATCGCCGACCCGGCGCGCCTCCGCCTGCTCAGCCTGATCCAGGCGCAACCGGACGGCGAGGCCTGCGTCTGTCACCTGACCGAGCCGCTCGGACTCAGTCAGCCGACCGTGAGTCACCACCTGAAGGTGCTCCTCCAGGCCGGGCTCGTCGAGCGGGAGCAGCGCGGAAGCTGGGCTTACTACCGCGTCACCCCGGCACCGCTCGCGGCACTCACAGACGTGCTGTCCTAGCGTCGCGCCGACGCCAGCAGCTGCCCGGCGCCGACCCCGCGGATCGAGGCGTCCAGCACCTCGACCGGGTGCAGCGCCGGCAGCCGCCGCCCCGACCGGCGCAGGTAGGTCGACACCTGGACGAGGCAGCCCGGGTTCGCGCTCGCATAGGCGTCGGCGTGCGTCGCGAGGATGTTCGCCGCCTTCCGTTCGCCGAGCTCCGCCGCCGCCTCCGGCTGAACGAGGTTGTAGATGCCCGCGCTCCCGCAGCAGATCGCCTGCTCCTCGGGCTCGGCCAGCCGGAGCCCCGGGATCGAGCCGAGCACCGAGCGTGGAGCATCGCGGATCCCCTGGGCGTGGCCGAGGTGGCAGGCGTCCTGGTAGGCGACCGCGATCGGCAGATCGTTGCGCTTCGCGCGCGGACCGAGCTCGTCGAGCAGCTCGCTGATGTCCACCACACGGACGCCGAGATCCATGTCCTTCAGGTGCGACCCGCACCCGGCTGCGTTGACGACGACGGCGTCGACGTCGCCGAATGCCTCGGCGATCCGCTCGGCGCGCCGGCCGCCCTCCTCGGGCCGCCCGGCGTGAAGGTGCAACGCGCCGCAGCATTCCTGGTCGCGCGGCGCGACCACTTCGCAGCCCTCCGCGGCGAGCACGCGCGCAGTCGCTGCGTTGACGTCTCCGAACACGACCCGCTGGACACACCCGAGCAGCAGACCGACTCGCAGACGCTTCTCGCCCTCGGCCGGGGTCACCTCCGCGGGACGTTCGGACGAGCGCCACGGCGGCTTCAAAGCGGCGAACGGGCGCAGTCGCCCCGGCAGGGTCGGCGGAGTCAGCGCCAGCGCGAGGCGCAGCCGCCGCGGGTACGGGACGGTCGCGAACACGAGCGCCCGCTGGAGCCGCTCGCCGAAGGGCCGCTCGTACTGCTCCTCGATGTGCGCTCGCGTGTGCTCGATCAGCCGGTCGTACTGCACGCCGGAGGGGCACGAGGTCACGCACGCCATGCAGCCGAGGCAGCGGTCGAAATGCCGGACGGTCGTCGCCGACAGCGGGACGGTTCCGTCGAGCAGCGAGCTCATCAGGTGGATGCGGCCTCGCGGCGAATCCATCTCCTCCTGCCAGAGTGGTCCGTAGGTCGGGCACGTCGGCAGGCAGAAGCCGCAGTGGACGCAGTCGGAGATCAACTCGCGGTCCATCAGGCGAGCACTCCGGCCGGATCGAATGCCACCCGAACCCGCTCCGCCAACGCAATCTCCGCCGGGCCTCGCGGGTCGGCGACCGCCTCCGAGACGTAGGCGACACCGGCCCCGACTCTGACGACCGCCACACTCAGCCGCTCGAGCGTCTCCGCCAACCGTCCCGGCGCGAACAGCAGCCTGCCCTCTGCCCATCCTTGCCGTGCCTCCGCCTCCTCCCAGATCGAGCCGAAGTCCTCGGCGCCGCCGACGAGCGCCTGCGCGGCGACGAGTTGCTCGTCGACCGCACGCAGCGAGCCCTCGAACAGCACCGCCAGCCAACCGGGCCAGACGACGTCGACCGCCGACGGGGTGAACGGCCCGCGCAGGATCGCCCGCGCCCTGGCCGCAGCGTCCGCGGGCGACTCGACCGGCACCGCCAGCGTTCGCGAGGTCTCGGGCCTCGGGTGCAGCCGCAGGGCGACCCGCGCGATCAGCCCGAAGCGCCCCTCCGAGCCGCAGAAGACCTTGCCGAGGTCGTAGCCGGCGACGTTCTTGACCACCTTGCCGCCGGAGCTCGCGATCGTCCCGTCCGCCAGCACGACGGTGACGCCGATCACGAGGTCGCGTGCGGTCCCGTACCGGTGCCGCCGCGGCCCGGATAGGTTCGCGGCCACGCACGCACCGATCGTCGGGTTGCCCGGCGGATCGAGTGCGAGCATCTGCCCGTGGTCGGCCAGTCGCCCGTTCAGGTCGTCGATCCGGACGCCCGCCTCGACGATCGCGGTCAGATCTCCGGCCTCGTGCTCGAGCACCTGGTCGAGCCGCCGGGTGGAGAGGACGATGTCGCCGCCCTCGCGCTCGATCGAGACTCGGCGACCCGCCTCCGCGGCCGCCGCGAACACCTCGGCGGCCTCGTGGACGCTCCACACATCAGAAGCGCTCGGCAAGTCCGGCCTTTTCGAGCGGATGGGAGCGGTACGGTCCGGGCACCTCTCCGCAGAGCCGTGGGGTCGGAAGGACCTTCCCGGGATTGCAGAGCCCGGCGGGGTCGAACGCCTGCCGCAGACGCAACATGGTCGCGAGGTCGTCGGAGCCGAACAGAAGCGGCATCGAGCACACCTTGTCGATTCCGATCCCGTGCTCGCCGGTCAGCGAGCCGCCGGCATCGATGCACGCCCCCAGGATCGCCTCCGCCAGCAGCCGCGCCCGCTCGGGCTCGCCCTCGATGCGCGCGTCGTAGAGGACGAGCGGGTGGAGGTTGCCGTCGCCGGCGTGGAAGACGTTGCCGACGCGGAGGCCGTATTCCTCTTCCAGCTGTCCGATCCGGCGCAGCACCTCCGGGAGCTTCGTGCGCGGGACTACGCCGTCCTGCACGTAGTAGTCGTTGGCGATCCGCCCCATCGCCGCGAACGCCGACTTGCGTCCCTTCCAGAGCAGCGCACGTTCGTGATCGTCGGCGGCGGTGCGCACCTCCCACGAGCCGCAGTCGCGGCAAATCGCCTCGACCGCGGTGAGATCCTCCTCGACCTGGGGAGTGGAGCCGTCGAGCTCGACGAGGAGGAGTGCCTCCGCATCGGGATAGCCAGGCTGCACCGCGGCCTCGGCGGCCTCGATCGTCAGGCGGTCCATCATCTCCATCGCCGAGGGGAGCATCCGCGCGGCGACGATCCCCGAGACGGCAGCGCCGGCGGCGTCGCTCGAGTCGAACGCGGCCAGCAGCGTGCGTACGCACTCGGGCCGGCGCAGCAACCGCAAGGTGATCTCGGTCGCGATCCCGAGCGTCCCCTCGGAGCCGACGAATGCGCCGAGCAGGTCCGGTCCCGATGATTCGAACGCGGCCCCGCCGAGGCGAACGAGCTCCCCGTCCGGTAGGACGATCTCGAGCCCGGTCACGTGGTTGACGGTGAAGCCGTACTTGAGGCAGTGCGCTCCGCCCGAGTTCTCGGCGACGTTGCCGCCGATCGTGCACACCTGCTGGCTCGACGGATCGGGCGCGTAGTAGTAGCCGTCGGCGATCACCGCCTCGGTCACCTGGAGGTTCGTCACGCCCGGCTGCACGACGATCCGCTCGCTGTCGAGATCGACCTCGATGATCCGGTTCATCCGCGTGAGCGAGATGACGACGCCGTCGGCGACGGGCAACGCCCCGCCGGAGAGGCCCGTGCCCGCCCCGCGTGCGACGAACGGCACGCCGGTGGAATGACAGGCGCGGACGACCGCCCGCACCTCCTCGGTCGTCCGCGGCAGCGCGACGAGGGCGGGGATCGTGCGGTGACCGGTGAGTCCGTCGCACTCGTAGGTCTTCAGCTGCTCCGGCTCCTCGATCAAGGCGTCCGGGGGCAGCACTTGCTTCAGGTCGCCTGCGAGCGCCATCGCTGTCAATCTACAGCGGTGCAGACGCAACTCCCAGCAGGGGTCGAGGTTCACGGCGACCGCGACCCCGAGATCCTCTCGGCCGAGGCACTCGACTTCGTCGCTTCTCTCCAGCGCGCCTTCGGCTGGCACCGAACGGAGCTGCTCGCGCGCAGGGCCGAACGCCAGCAGCGGCTGCTCGAGGGCGAGATGCCGGACTTCCTCGAGGAGACGCGAGGCGTACGCGAAGACCCGTCGTGGCGCGTTGCCGAGGCTCCCCCCGACCTCCAGGACCGACGCGTCGAGATCACCGGCCCGACCGACCGCAAGATGGTGATCAACGCGCTCAACTCGGGCGCGCGCGTGTTCATGGCCGACTTCGAGGACGCGAACTCGCCCACGTGGTCGAACCTGGTCGAGGGGCAGCGGAACATGGTCGACGCGATCGAGGGGACGATCTCGCTCGACACCGGGGAGAAGAGCTACGCGCTCGACGACGAGGTCGCGACCCTGGTCGTTCGCCCCCGAGGCTGGCATCTTCCCGAAAGCCACGTCGTGATCGACGGCGAGCCGGTCTCGGGCAGCCTGTTCGACTTCGGCCTGTTCATGTTCCACAGCGCCGGGCGCGCGCTCGACCGCGGCAGCGGGCCGTACTTCTACCTGCCGAAGCTCGAGGGCCACCTGGAGGCGCGACTCTGGAACGACGTCTTCCTCCACGCCCAGGACGCGCTCGGCATCCCCCGCGGGACGATCCGCGCGACCGTCCTGATCGAGACGATCCTGGCCGCGTTCGAGATGGAGGAGATCCTCTACGAGCTACGCGAGCACTCGGCCGGGCTGAACGCGGGCCGCTGGGACTACATCTTCAGCGTGATCAAGAAGTTCCGGCACCGCGAGGACTTCGTGCTGCCCGACCGATCCGCGGTGACGATGACCGTGCCGTTCATGCACGCATACTCGGATCTACTGGCGAAGACGTGCCACGCCCGCGGCGCGTTCGCGATCGGCGGGATGGCCGCGTTCATCCCCAACCGGCGCGATCCCGAGGTGACCGAGAACGCGCTGGCGAAGGTGCACGAGGACAAGGAGCGGGAAGCCGGGAGCGGGTTCGACGGCACCTGGGTCGCCCATCCCGACCTCGTTCCGATCGCGAAGGAGGAGTTCGACAGGGTGCTCGGCGACCGACCGAACCAGCTCGAGCGGCAGCGGGCGGATGTTTCCGTCGCGGCCGAGCAGCTCCTCGCCGTGCCCGATACGCCGGGCGAGATCACGGAGGCCGGAATCAGGCAGAACGTCTCGGTCGGGATTCAGTACCTGGCCGCCTGGCTGAACGGAACGGGCGCGGCGGCGATCTTCAACCTGATGGAGGACGTCGCGACGGCGGAGATCTCGCGCTCTCAGCTCTGGCAGTGGGTCCATCACGGGCGGGTCGAGCGCGATCGCGTGCGAACGATCGCCGACGAAGAGGTCGCGTCCCTTCCTGCTCAGCCGCGCCTCGACGAGGCGCGAACGGTGTTCGAGCAGGTCGCACTCGCCGACGAGTTCGTCGACTTCCTGACGCTGCCCGCGTACGAGCTGCTCTAACCGAGGCTCGCCTACACGGCGTGCCGCATCCAGACGTTCGGCTCCACGTACACGCCGGTGCCGCCGTCGAACCGCACGGGCACGAGCGCGCCCGGGACGACGTACTCGCCGTCCTCGGGGAAGCTGAGCCCGGTCCATCCTTCCCAGTCGGCGATGGTCCCGGCGATGCGCATCGAGGCCGGGCAGACCTCGAGCAGCTCGGCACCGAGGCGAACATGGAGGCGGATCCACGGGTCGTACGGAAGGCCGTCGTCGCGCGTCCAGTGGACGTAGCGCTCGATCGGAATCAGCGGGAACTCCTGCTTGCGCGTCGGCCGCACCGGGGCGATCAGCGCTTCGAGCCCGGCCGCGGCGGCGGCCCGTCGCATGCCTTCGATCAGCAGGGCGCTCAACCCCTCGCCCTGACGCCGCCGGTCGACGATCGCGACCAGCGCGCTGAGGACGTCCGGTCGCTCTCGAGGTCCGCCGCCGAAGCGGCGCTCGAGCAGGTCGTCGACCCCGGCCGGGAGCCCGTCCCGAATCGAGGCCGGAACGGTCTGGCCGCGGCCAACGACGAGATCGCGCTCGTCGTCGTAGAGAACAAGCTGGAGCTCGGGCAGCTCCTCTCGCAGCCGAGGCCAGTGACGGGCGGTGATCTCGGCGTGGTGCATGAACTCGCCGAAGGTGTCCTCGGCCTCGCTCGTTCGCGCGGCGAGGTCCGGCCGCTCGGCGTAGCTGAACACCCGCACGCGGTCGAGTCTACGATGAGCACCGTGGACACCTGGCTCACCGTCGCCAGCCGCCGCGAGGTGCGCGAGTACGCCGACCGGGATATCCCGCAGGACGTCGTCAGGACGATCCTCGACGCCGGCCGACTCGCGGGCAGCGCGCGCAACCGCCAGCCGTGGCGCTTCCTGATGGTCGAGAGCCCGGAGGCACGCGAGCTGCTCGCCGACTCCGTCTACGCCCCGGGAAACGTGCTGGCCGCGCGGCTTGTCGTCGCGATCGCCGGCGGCAGCGGTTTCGACACCGGCCGAGCGGCGCAGAACATGATGCTCGTCGCCTGGAACGCCGGTGTCGGCTCGTGTCCGAACGGAATCAATGAGCCCGAACAGGCCCAACAGGCGCTCGGCCTGGCAGCCGACGACGAGATCGCGACGGTGCTGACATTCGGCTACCCGGCGCGCGACCGCGATCCGACGCGGCACACCGCCGAGGAGTGGAGTGCCAAGGCAGACCGCAAGCCGCTCGAAGAGCTGGTCGGGCGGATCGACCAGGGCGGGGGGTAAGAGCGCAAGATACGCCCTTCGGTCAATGGTCGCTCGCTTACGCCGCGATTAGCCTCGGCGCATGGTCGGAACACTCATCGAAGCGCCGCTGGGAATCACCCCCCGGCAGCGCGAGGTTGTCGCCCTGATCGCCGCTGGCTGTTCGAACGAGGAGGTTGCACAGCGCCTCGAGATCTCGCCGCGTACGGCCAAGGCACACTCCGACGCGCTGCGCCAGAAGCTCGGCGTGCCGCGGCGGCGGCAGATTCCGGCCGCCTACCGGATGAGAACGGGCGACGATCCTCTCCGGGGCGACCCGGACGACACACGGTGATCGACATCCCCGTGCCTGTGGCATGGGCCACAGGCACGGGGGCTTCGCGTGGACCCGCCTCCGAAGTAGAGTCCGCCAAAGGGGACACGTCCGCGGGGTGGGCCATGGCAGGGATCGAGACGGCCGTCGAGACCGCTGGTCGCTACATCATCAAGCGGCCTCGTTTGACACGTCTGCTCGACAACGCGAACGCCCGGGTTCTGATGCTGAACGCGCCGGCTGGGTTCGGAAAGACGACGCTCGCGCGCGAGTGGGCTCTCGAGCGCCCGCACGTTTGGTATCGCGGCACGACCGCTACGGCGGATGTAGCCGCCCTTGCTGCGCAACTGTCCGCTCTGGTGTCGGAGCTGATTCCGGAGGCGGGAAGCCGGATGCTGGACCGGATGCGGGCGACGGGCACGCCCGAGCAGGACGTCGACATCCTCGCGGATCTCTTCGCGGAGGATCTGGCCGACTGGCCCGCAGACGCATGGCTCGTCTTCGACGACTACCAGTTCGCCATGGAGGCGCGGGCACCGGAGCGATTCGTCGGCCTCCTCCTACGGAAGTCGCCGCTTCGGCTACTGGTCACCAGCCGCAAGCGTCCGAGCTGGGCGTCCGCTCGTCGCCTCCTCTACGGCGAGATCTACGAGGTGGGCAGGAACGAGCTGGCGATGGACCACGGGGAAGCTGCGGAAGTTCTCGCACACCGCAAGGACGCGCCAGCAGCTGGGCTCGTAGCCCTGGCCGAGGGCTGGCCGGCAGTGATCGGACTCGCTGCTCTGACCGACGATTTCGAGCTCCCGGAAGGCACCCTCCCGGACGCGCTCCATGAATATTTCGCAGAGGAGCTGTACCAGGCAGCCTCGTCAGAGGTGCAACAAGGCCTCTGTCGACTAGCGCTCGCGCCGTCCCTTGGTAAGGGAATCTCGGAGTTTTTGCTTGGCAAGGTGGCCCCCGAAGTAATCTCGGAGGGCGTACGGCTGGGATTCCTGACGGCTCGGAGCGGGACGTTCGAAGTTCATCCGCTTCTACGAACATTCCTCGACGCCAAGACGCGGGAGCAAGGCGCCCGATTCGAGGGTGAGGCGAAACGGCTAGCTCGCCATCTTGGTGAGGAAGGCTTTTGGGACGACGCCTTCACCGTTTGCGAGAGATTCTTCTCCAATGACTTGTTCCTCGTCCTCTTCGAGAGCGGTCTTTCGGCGCTCCTAGAAGATGCCCGGCTGCCAACGCTTGAGCATTGGCTCAGTCTGGCCCAGTCGCAACAGGTCGACACCCCAATCATCGATCTTGCCGAAGCCGAGATCGCGTTTCGCCAGGGTGACCGACAGAAATCAGAGGCTCTGGGCCTTCGTGCCACCCGCCGTCTTGGGCGCTCCCACCCAATGCGCTCGCGAGCATTCTACATAGCCGGCATGAGCGCTCATCTAGACTATGACAACGAGCGCGCAATGACGCATTGCGAGCACGCTCTCGCGAGCGCACAAACGACCGGCGATCGTCGAGATGCTGTATGGGGTCAGCTTGTCGTATCGCTCGATCTCGACCTCCCCAATGCAAACGGTTTTCTTGACGAGCTTCGCGGACTCGACGACGGAAGTGCCACCAGCGAGGTCCGCCTAGCGATTGCGCGGTTCTTGGTCGCGATACGTACAGACGTGGTGAATGGACTTGATGAGTTCTTCGAATCCGGAGCGCACGTCCTGCCTCGTGTCACCGAGCCAAACATGTTGTCTTCTTTCTACTCAAGTGGAGCGTTGTTGCTGGCTGTCACCGGGCGGTACGAAGAAGCCTTGGCAGCTGCTCTTCGCTGTGAGCGCTTCGCAGACGACAGACGGCTGTCCTTTGTCGTGCCCCACGCAAGGCGAATTCGCGCAATGGCTGAACTGGGGCTACGGCATGTCGCAAGATGCAAGCAGATCGTGGATTGGGTGGAACGCGAGGCGATGAAGAGCGGTGACGTCTTCCTAGAGGTGGAGTCACGCCTTGTCAGAAGCCGTATGCTGATCGTGCAGGGTCTCGCCTCGCGGGGCGTGGAGTGTCTGCGGGAGCCTCCAAAGCGCTTTCCGTTCGTTGCGGAGCGGGGTGAGTTTCTGGCTACTCTTGGTCTTGCTCTCGCGTGCTCCGGCCGCACCAGAGCTGCTCTGAATGCGGCCGCTGAGGCAAAGGAGATTGCACGGACGATCGAAGTGAAGACGCTTGTGCCGTGCATTCACGCCGCTCTCGCGGTCCAGAGTCGCCGTTCTGACAGCGTCGACCTCGCGGGGGAAGCTCTCCGCGCGGCGCTTCAGACCGGCAACATCGATTCCTTTGTCGTTTCCTATCGGGGTTGCCCGGCGATTCTCTCAGCGGTCGCCCATGAGCCCGAGCTTGTCGAGCCTCTCGCCGACATCATTGATCGTGCTCGCGATTGGTCAATGGCCAAGGCGGCGAACCTGCCAACAGCCAGCTACAAAGGCGATGCTCTTCCGTTGACTCCGCGTGAGCAAGAGGTACTAGGCCTCATTGCGCAAGGGCTCAAGAACAAGGAGATCGCAAAGACCCTCTTCGTCAGCGAAGCAACCGCGAAGGTTCACGTGAGACATATCCTTGAGAAGCTCGGAGCCAGGTCGCGAACAGAAGCTGCCCTCCTGGCTGCTTCAATGGTAGAAGGCAACTAGGCAGCCCGTTCTGTTCTCTCCTCCGAGTAATCGCTCTGGCTCTGCAGTGTGAAATCTACGCGAGAGGCTGTCCGGTAATCCTCAGCCGAACCGGCAAGGATCGCCTCAAAGGCTGCGACGATCGTGGTGTCGAACTGCCCTTCGACTCCCTGAGCGAGTCGCACCCTAGCTACACGGCTTGGCATCGCGTCACGATACGGTCGATCTGAGGTCATCGCGTTGTACGCGTCGGCTACGGCTATGATCTTCGAGATCAGAGGAATCTCGGGACCGGCAATCCCATCGGGGTAGCCCATTCCGTCCATACGCTCGTGATGATGACGGACGATCTTTGCGATTTCGGCGTAATCTTCAACCTTTGCGAGAATCCGCTCGCCGATCGCCGAGTGTTCCTGCATTTCTCGCCGCTCGTCGAGGGTGAGTGTGCCGGGCTTCTCGAGTAGACCGGCTGGAAGCCCGATCTTGCCGATGTCGTGTACAAGGCCGCAGAGGTGGGCGAGTTGCTGTTGCTCGGCGGAGAGTCCTAGTCTTACCGCAATATCGCGCGCATAGATCGCAACGGCGGCTGAGTGTCCGGCAGTGTAGCGGTCGCGAGCATCGAGAGTGGCGACCAGGGCCGTCGCGAAGGAGATATTCGCTCGCTCGAGGCGAAGATTAGCCGCCGCGAATCCTTCAGCAAGCCGACGCTGCTCCTGGTAGAGACCAAAGAGCCGCTGTGCAGCCAAGGCTGGTCCGAAGAAGAGGGGAAGTGTCCACGGCGACACGTCGCGATATGCCAAGGCAAGGATCGCCACAAGAGGCGCGTAGAATGGCACGGCGAGGAATACGAGGGGCCCAAGCATCATGAGGAAATCCAGAGGCTTTGCGGCATTTCGGACCTTTAGGGTGAGGGCAGCAAACGAGGCATCCAAGACCTGCGAAACGAGGGCGCCCACTGTTGTGGCCACCACGATCGATGCAATCTCGGTGGTGGAAAGACCGGTCGCCCAGGTGGCGGCGAAGCCGGTCGCGGCGCCGGTGATTGAGCGTGCCGCCGTGTACGTCGCCCACTTCAGGTATGGAGACCCGAGGCCGCCGAGCATGGACGCCGCTGCGACGGCCATCGCCGCGAGTGGGCCGAAGACTACCGCGGCGAACAGGATTGGCAGAAGAGAGATGGACTCTTCGAGATACAGCGTTAGTCGTACGCGGCCGCGTTCCGCGACGGCTGCGACCGTCGCAAGCCCAAGAACGACCCAGGCGTTCCCGAGTGACTGACCGCCGGTAACCAGACCAACCGCTACCCCCATCGCGAGCAGGCCGAGGAAGCCCGCCCAGAGCAAGATCGGCGCCCTGATGGACGAGACCAAGTGTCCGCGCCACGACACGAGCACTTGCATCCGTCCCTCTAACGGGGTATAACCCCTTTTGCCGTTAGTCCCTCTAGTGAGGAGTAGTCTCATGGTTAAGTTTGTCGCCGCAGTCCTTGGCGGGTCCACCGGCTGGGGCTCCACCGGCTGGTAGTCCAGTACTAGCTTCGGTTTTCCACAGGTCGTCGGCGTCCCCTTGTTGAGGGATATCCACAGGCCTCTGGAGAACACCTAGCGCTAGGTCAGAAGCCCACGCCGGAAGCCGACGGCTACGGCGTGGGCTCGAGACCGAGCCTGCAGCTTCGCCAGCAGGTGCCGAACGTGCGACTTCACCGTCTCCTCGGAGAGGAAGAGCATCTTCCCGATGTCGCGGTTGACGAGGCCCTCCGAGATCAGGTGGAGCACCTCGATCTCCCGGGCGGTCGGCTCCTGTTCGAGCTCCCTGAGCGGCGCTTGAAAAGGGATGATCTCGGCGCTGCCGGTCGACCGCCGCGCCGCCGCCAGATCAAAACGGCGCGAGTGGTCCATGTAGCGGTTCAGAATGGCCTTGCGCTCGGCAGCATCCATACGAGAATGCGTATCGGCGGCCCCGCTCGGGCTCTTTAGCCGCCCGGGACCCCCGTTCGAGGGACGCGCCTACGAATCGCGTGCAAACGCCCGTACGGCGCCGATCTCGCGCTCTCGCACCGCCATCGGGCCGTCGTCACCCGAGTTGCCGTCAACGGTCGGACCCGGCCGCTCGTGGGGCCCGCCCTCCGGGAAGGCTCAGGCCCAGCCCATCGGCTCGTAGCCGCTCGTCGTCGGCGCGGAGACGATCAGTACGCGCGCAGGCGTCGCGGCGTCGTTCCGCATCGTGCGCAGCGGCTGCGGTGCGACGCGAACGAATGTGCCCGCCGGCGCCGGATGGAGTTCCCCGTCGATCACCATCACGCACTCGCCGTCGAGAACGACGAACACCTCCTCCTGGTTCCGGTCGAGCTCGTGATGCTCCGGGATCGAGGCACCCGGCTCGATCTCGACGACGTTCAGCCCGAACGACTCGACCCCGAGGCCGCGGCGCACCAACGACCAGCTGCCGTTCCGCTCGAACTCGTCCAGGTGCCGGATCGCAAAGTCGTCGGTCATCGGGCCCAACGATAACCCAGGGACAGGCTCGAAGGCCTGTCCCTGGGTTCCGGGCGCGCTAGGCGAGCCCGTTCGCCTTCAGAAACGCCTTCGCAACCGCGGCGGGCTTCTTCTTGTCCACGTCGACCGCCTTGTTCATCGCGATCATCGCCGCGTTCGTCAGCTTCGCGCTGACGGCGTTGACCGTGTTGGTGAACTTCGGCCCGAGCGACCTGACGAGCGCCTTCGACGTCACGGGCGCCACGTTCTGGAAGCCGAAAATGTGCTTGTTGTCGACGAGCGCCGTGTACTTGCCGGTCGCGAACGCCGGCTCGGTCGTGAAGATGTCACCGCCGGTGACCTTGCCCTGGTCGATCAGGGTCGTCACCGGGATCGTGCCCAGCTGGACAAACTTGATCTTCGTCAGCCCGTAGACCTTCTTGAACCCGAGCAGGCAGGTGATCCGCTTGTCGCACTCGGGGTAGCCGGCGTACGACAGGTTCGGCACCTTCTTCAGGTCGGAGATCGTCTTCAGGCCGTACTTCGCCGCGGTCGTCTTCAGCACCGCGAACGAGTCGGCGTCGAAGAACGGCGTCTGCTTGAGCAGCGTGAAGCCGCGCTTCTCCTCGAACGCCTTGGCCGCCGCGTAGTTCGCGGCCGCTGTCTTCGGCGCCTTCGCGTGCGCGAGGTTGAGAGCGACCACCCCGGTGTACTCCGGGTAGAAGTTGATCTTCCCGCTCGTGAGCGCGTTGTCGATCAGCTCGGAGCTACCGATGTTCTCCTTGTAGGCAACCTTGAAGCCCTTCGCCTGGAGCGCCTGCTTGTAGAGCTGGCCGAGCACATAGGCCTCCGTGAAGTTCTTCGTGCCGACCGTGACCGTGGTCGCGGTCGGCTTCGCGTTCGCGGTCCCGCCTAAGACGATCGGGATCGCGAGTGCGATTGCGAAGGCGGCTTTGACAGCCCGCCGAGCGTGCTTGCGCACCACTGTGGAGTCTCCTTTCTCGAGGGTGAACGGGGGAGCTTATTCCCCCTGGTCCGCCGCAACGTAATGACGTGACAAAAGCTTCCTGGTCAGTGACAGCAGCACCGCGGCGGCGAAAGCAAGTGCGGAAACGCACAGCGAGGCGGCGACGACGCCGGCCAGCCGGAAGGTCGCCTGGTTGACGATGATGTCTCCGAGCCCGCCGCCGCCGGCGATCGAGGCGATCGTCGCGGTCGCGATCACGAACACCGCCGCGATCCGGACTCCCGCGAACATCAGCGGCAGCGCGAGCGGCAACTCGACCCGCACGAGCACCTGCCGCTCCCGCATGCCCATGCCCCGCGCGGCCTCGACGACGTTCCGGTCGACCCCCTCGACGGCGAAGTACGCGTTCGTCAGGATCGGCGGCACGCCGAGCACGATCAGTGCGGCCGCGTTGTTCCAGAAGCCGATCCCGAAGACAAGCAGCCCGAAGGCGATCAGGACGAGGCTCGGAAGCGCGCGGCCGAAGTTGGAGACGCTGATCGCGACGAACGAGCCCCGGTGGTAGTGGCCGAGGATCGCGCCGAGGGGCAGGGCGATCGCCAGCGCAATGCCGAGCGCGGCGGACGAGAGCCAGATCTGCTCGACGGCCTTGTGCCAGAGGAGACCCGGGTGGTTCCCGATGAAGCGAAACGCGTCCGGGAACGTCGACCAGCTGAAGCTGTCGGCAAGGATCACGCCTTCCTCCAGGGGGTCAGGGCCCGCTGCATGACGACGAGGAGCCCGTCGGCGGTGAGCGCGAGCAGGATCGTGAGGCCGCCGGCGGCGATGATCTCCGTCTTGAACACGTTCTGCTTGATTCCCGTGAAGATCGGATAGCCGAGACCTTCCGGCAGGACGAACGCAGCGACGGTTGCGATCGAGATCGTCGAGACGGTCGCGATCCGCAGGCCGGCGACGATCGCCGGCGCGGCGAGCGGCAGGTCGATCCGCACCAGCGTCTGGAACGGCGTCAGCCCCATCCCGCGGGCGGCTTCGCGAACCTCGCCTGGGACTGCCCGCAGCCCTTCGAAGATGTTGCGGTACAGGATCAGCAGCGTGTAGCCGACGAGCGCGACCTCGACGGTCGTCACGGTCAGGCCCGTGATCGGCACGAGCAGCTGGAAGAGCGCGAGGCTCGGGATCGTGTAGAGGAAGTCGGCGACCAGGCCGATCGGCTGGTCGAGCCGCCGGTAGCGGTAGGCGACGAGCGCCGCCGCGAAGGCGATCACGAACCCGACCGACACCGCGATTCCGGTCAGCTTCAGGTGCTCGAGCAGCGCGGGCTGCAGCGTGTCGCCCCAGTGCGCGTGCACCCAGCCCATGCAGAAGAGGTGGTTCTCGGTCTCGCAGGCCGAGCCCGTGCCGAAGTCGGGGATGACCGGCTCCTGCACCTAGAGCTCCGTGAGGAGGCGGCCGACGCGGGCGACCGAGATCTGGCCGACCGGCTGGTCGTCCCGGTCGACGACGACCAGCGGGTCGGCGCCGTCGCTCATCATCAGCGAGAGGGCGTCGCGGAGCGTGAGGGTGGTCGGGGCGCGCGGGCCGTCGGCCGGCGTTCCGTCGAGAGGCTCCAGCTCGATCTCCCCGAGGCGGCGCAGCGCCAGGCGCTTGAGCCCGCGGTCGGCGCCGACGAAACGGGCGACGAAGTCGTCGGCGGGGTGCGCGAGGATCCGGTCGGGGGTGTCGTACTGGGCCAGCACTCCACCCTCGCGCAGGATCGCGATGCGGTCACCGAGCTTGATCGCCTCGTCGATGTCGTGGGTGACGAAGATCACGGACTTGCGCACCGCCTCGTGCATGCGCAGGAACTCGGCCTGGAGGCGGTCGCGGGTGATCGGATCCAGGGCGCCGAACGGCTCATCCATCAGCATCAGCGGCGGGTCTCCGGCAAGGGCGCGGGCCAAGCCGACGCGCTGGCGCTGGCCACCCGAGAGCTGGCTCGGGTAGCGGGCGCCGTCGCCGCCCTCGAGCCCGACCAGCTCCAGCAGCTCGGCGACCCGCTCGCGGATGCGCACCCGCGGCCAGGCGAGCAGGCGCGGGACGGTGGCGACGTTCTCGGCGATCGTCATGTGCGGGAAGAGGCCGACCTGCTGGATCACGTAGCCGATCCCGCGGCGCAGCTCCGTCACGTCGTGGTCGAGGATGCTCTCGCCGTCGATCGTGATGTCGCCCTCGTCGAACTCGATCAGGCGGTTGACCATCTTCATCGCCGTCGTCTTGCCGGCGCCGGACGGGCCGACCAGGACGCAGATCTCTCCGGCGGCGATCGTCAGGGAGAGATCGTTCACGGCTGCGCTCTCGCGGCCCGGGTAGCGCTTCGTCACCCGGTCGAAGACGATCTCGGCTGCGGAGGTCGTCACCATGCGCAGAGCGTAGAGGCTCGACGCACCCGTGGGCTGTGGGCCGCAAGAACGCGCGGGCGGAGGCCGTTCAGCGAAATCTCAGGAAACTCTCCAGGCCAATGCGCAACTCGTGCGTGACCAGGCCCAACTCGCCTCCGACCAGAACGACGTCACCACCTACACGAACCAGGCGAACAGCGCAGAGGTTCTCCGACTGCATGAGCGCGGAGGGCGTGACCCTCGGACGGCCGGGCGGAGCGCCGGGTAGTCCTCCTACGGGCCAGGGTTCGCCGAACGGACAGGGCGGGGGCACTCGAACGACTCCCCGTGCTCCCGGGCTTCAGCCGGGCCAGGGGCCACAGCCTGGAGCTGGACAGGGGCCCGGCGGCCGCGGCGGCGGGTTCTTCAACTCGACCGACCCTAAAGTGCAGGCGGCGCTCGCAAAGTGCCGGAGCCTGCTCCCGAACGGCTTCAGCCGCGGACCGGGCGGCGGCTTCGGAGGCCGCACGACGACTCCGACAACTCCGACGACCCCGTAGAACGCCGGAGCTCGGCAGAGGGCAACGGGCGGTGGCGTAGCGGGCGCCGTAAGCTTCGCCGATGACAGGCGTGGTGGTACTGGGGGGAGGCTCGACGGGCGAGCACTTCTGCGGCGCCTTGCGCCGGCTCGATCCCGAAGTGCCGATCACCCTCGTCGAGTCCGGGCTCGTCGGCGGCGAGTGTACGTACGTCGCCTGCATGCCCTCGAAGACGCTGCTGCGCGCGCCCGAGCTCCACGCGGCCGCGTCGCGCGCGCCCGGAGTCGAGGCCGGGACGCTCGACCTCGCCGAGATCTTCGCCTGGCGCGACTGGATCGTCTCCAACTGGGACGACGCCGGACAGGTGAAGTGGCTGGACGAGCAGCGCGTCGAGCTCGTCCGGGGCACAGGGACGATCCTGCGGCCGGGCGTCGTCGAGGCAAGCGGGCGCGAGCTCGCCTACGACAGGCTCGTGATCGCGACCGGCTCGTCCCCGGTCTGGCCTCCGATCGAGGGGCTGGAAGAGGCCGAGGCCTGGTCGACGGCGGACGCGACCTCGGCCCACGACGTACCCGCGAGCCTGATCGTCGTCGGCGGGGGCGTCGCCGGCTGCGAGCTGGCCCAGCTCTACCGGCGCCTCGGCTCGGAGGTGACGATCCTCCTGCGTGGAGAGCGGCTCGTCCCGCGCGTGGACGGCGAAGCCGGCGAAGCGTTGCGAGCCGCGTTCGAGGAGGAGGGGATCGTCCTTCGCTTCGGCGCGAGCATCGAGCGGGTCAGCAGTGACACGCACCCGGCGCCCGCGGTCGAGGTGGCGCTTGCAGACGGTGAGCGGCTCACGGCCGAGCGCCTGCTGGTCGCCGCCGGGCGGAAACCGAACGTCGAGGGTCTCGGGCTCGAGCAACTCGGGGTTGAGATCTCGCAGCGCGGGATCGAGGTGGACGAGCGCCTGCAGGCGGCCGAAAGCGTCTGGGCGCTCGGCGATGCGACCGGAATCGCGCTCTTCACCCATGTCGGCAAGTACCAGGCGCGCGTCGCCGCCGAGAACGTCGCCGGTCGCGAGGCGAAGGCGGACTACCGGGCGATCCCCGCGGTCGCGTTCACCGACCCCCAGATCGCCACCGTCGGGACGACCGAGGGCGAGGGTCTCGTCTCGGCCCGGTGGAACGTCGAGGACACCCCGCGCGCCTCGACCTACGAGCGCCCGGCGCGGCACGGCTTCGTCAAGGTCGTCGCCGACCCGGCACGGCGTGTGCTCGTCGGCGCGGTCGCGGTCGGGCCCGAAGCGGGCGAGTGGTGCCAGCAGCTGACTCTCGCCGTCCGCGCAGCGGTGCCGATCGACGTGCTGCTCGACGTGATCCAGCCGTTTCCGACCTTCTCCGAGGCGGTCTTCTTTGCGCTGCGGGAGCTCACAGTCTGAGGTTGTCAGCGCGGCCCCCGGGGAGTAGAGTCGTCGGCGGGTCGGAAGAGCCTCTCTCAGCTTGCTGCGCGGCCGCAAGGCCGCGCAGCCAATCATCTAGGGTTCGCTCGTGCGCTTCGTGGCCGGAGCCGATGACGAGGGCGAGGCGGCAGATGCCGCGATCGACGAGCTGCGCCGGCGGGGCCACGAGGTCGAGGTCCTCGCGCGGGACAGCTGGCCGGAGATCGCCGATCGGGTCGGGCGGGCGGTTGCCTCCGGCGAAGCCGATCAGGGGCTCGTCCTCTGCTGGACAGGCACGGGCACTTCGATCGCGGCGAACAAGGTGCGCGGTGTCCGCGCCGCCCTCGCCTGGGAGCCGTGGATCGCCGAGGGCGCCAGGCGCTGGAATGACGCGAACGTCCTGGTGCTGAGCCTGAAGCGGACAAGCCCGGAGGCGGCGCGCGAGATCGTCGCCGCGTGGCTCTCGGTCGACGCTCCGGACGGCGACGAGCGGGCGAACATCGCCAAGCTGGACGAGCTCTGAAGGTCGCGATCACGACCGTGCCGGCCGCGTGTGGCGCGAATGGTCGTGATGCCGAACGGCGATCCATTGGCGGGGCGGGGGCTCAAGAAGCCCGGGTAAGCTCCCTCCGCTGTCGTCCTCGCGGATGATGCGCAAGTTCGTCCTCGCGGACGAGGCGATCCCGCCCTCACCTGGAGTACGTTCAGGACATGAAGCGGCAGAGCTTAGGCGCGCTCGCGCGCCGGCACTGGTTCGACGCACTCGCGCTGGCGGCGCTCGGCGTCGGCCTGACCGAGACCACGGTCAGGCAGGGCCGCACAGATGGGCCGGGCGGCCCGCTGTGGTTCGACGTCCTGGTGATCCTGTCGATCACCCTTCCGCTCTTCGTGCGGCGGCGATTCCCGTTCGGCGCACCCGCCGCCGTGGGGGTGGCGATCGGGGCGAGCTCGTTCGTCGACGACCGGGTTGTGGCCAACGCGTTGATTCCGACGCTCGTTGCGATCGCCACGTTTGTGACTGTGGGCCTCGTTCGCGACCGGACACAGGCGGTCGCCGGCCTTGCGGTCGGCCTCGGCATCACCGCGATCGTCGTCCACAACAATCCCCGCGCAGGAGTGGGCCAGTTCGTGTTCGTGGCGATTGTGTTCAGCATCGCCTGGACGCTCGGTTTCGCCCTCGGCCACAAGCTTCGAGAGGGCGACGAGGCGCGTGCTCGCGCTGCCCGAGCCGAGGACGAGCGGGTCGAGCGCGCGCGCGTCGCCGTTGCGGACGAGCGGACCAGAATCGCGCACGAGCTGCATGACGTCGTCGGGCACAGCGTCAGCGTGATGACGGTGCAGGCCTCGGCGGCCCGCCGCCTGCTGAAGCCGCATCAGGAGAAGGAACGCGAGGCGCTGCTCGTCGTCGAACAGACCGGCCGCGAGGCACTCGCCGAGATGCGCCGGATGGTGGGCGTCCTCCGGCGGCCCGAGGAGGCCCCGGCGCTGGCACCGCAACCCAGTCTCGACTACCTCGACAAGCTCGTCGAGCACGCGCGAGAGTCCGGGCTGCCCGTCCAGCTCCGGATCGAAGGCACGCCGGAGCAGCTCCCCGCCGGCGTCGACCTGACCGCTTACCGCATCGTCCAGGAAGGGCTCACCAACGCCGTCAAGCACGCGCGGGCCGAGCACGCAGAGGTGATCGTCCGCTATGGCAGCGGCCATGTCGAGCTCACGGTCAGCGACGACGGCCCGGGTGGAGGCGACGGCGACAGTGGGGGCCACGGGCTGGTCGGCATGCGCGAGCGAGTGTCCGTCTACGGCGGCGAGATCGAGGCCGGCCCGCTCCCCGGGCGCGGCTACC
Source organism: uncultured Actinomycetes bacterium (assembly GCA_963803325.1). Taxonomy (GTDB): domain Bacteria; phylum Actinomycetota; class Thermoleophilia; order Gaiellales; family Gaiellaceae; genus DATBLE01. The sequence goes on from CAWDLU010000003.1 coordinate 486,134, forward strand.
GGCTGCACGCCAGGCTTCCGGTCACATGAGGGTGATCAACCGGCTCAGGCAGCTCGCTGGCGGCTTCTGGTTCGAGGCGCTGGGCCTGGTCGCGGTGGGGTTCGCTCTCGCCGGCGCCGTCATCGACCAGACCCACAAAGACGGCCCCAATGGACCGCTCTGGTTCGACGTGCTGGCCGTGATCGCGATGACGACGCCGCTGCTCGCGTACCGCCGCTTCCCGCTGGCAGCGCCCGTCGCCGCTTCCCTCGCCTTCGGGGCGACCACGTTCGTCGACGGCAGACTGGTTCCCGACGGCTTCGCCCTATTCCTCGTCGCAATCACCATGGCCGCCCTGTTCGGAATGCGTCCCAGACGCCTCCAGGCGGTTGCCGGATGGCTGTTCCTGAACGGCGTGTCAGCCCTCGTCTCGATCAACGATCCGAAGGGATCGCTTGGGAGTGACATCGCCTGGACCGGCGTCATCTTCACGATCGCCTGGATCATCGGATTCGCACTCGGCAACCAGGTTCGAGAAGTCGATCAGGCACACGAGCAGGCGGCACGCGCGGAGCGGGCCCGCGAGGAGCAGGCCGAGCTCGCCGTTGCCGAGGAGCGGGCGCGGATCGCGCGCGAGCTCCACGACGTCGTCGGACACAGTGTCAGCGTGATGACCGTCCAGGCCTCTGCCGTCCGCCGGCTGCTCGAGCCCGACCAGGTGAAGGAGAACGAAGCGCTGCTCGTGGTCGAGCAGACCGGCCGCGAGGCGCTCGCCGAGATGCGGCGGATGGTCGGCGTGCTGCGGCAGTCCGAGGAGGCCTCGACCACACCCGCTTAGACTCCCGGTCACGTGACGATCGACGAGACCGGCACCTCGACCCTGACGTTTCTGTTCAGCGACGTCGAGGGCTCGACGGCGCTCCTGCGCAAGTTACGCGACGGCTATGGAGAGGTGATCGGCACACACGAGCGGCTGCTGCGCGCAGCCTGGGAGGAGTGCGGGGGGCGCGAGCTCGACGCGGACGGCGACTCGTTCTTCGTCGCGTTCCGACGCCCGAGGCAGGCGGTCGATGCCGCCGTTGCCGCGCAGCGCGCGCTCGCGTCCGCCGACTGGCCGGACGGGGTCGACCTCCGCGTCAGGATCGGCGTCCACACCGGCGAGGCGTCGATCGCCGGCGACCAGTACGTCGGGCTGGCAGTCCATCGGGCTGCCCGCATCTGCGATGCCGGGCACGGTGGCCAGATCCTGATCTCGGAGACGACTCGCTCGCTGCTCGAGGACGAGGAGGCCGAGTTCGACGGCGTCGAGCTGCGCGATCTCGGTCCGCACATGCTCAAGGACTTCGACCGCCCCATGCGGATCTTCCAGCTCGCTGTTCAGGGGCTCCCGGCCGGCTTTCCCGCCCTGCGCACGGCGACCGGCGACGGTGCGGCGCAGCTCGCCGACCGGCAGGACGAGCTGGCGACGGACACCGGGCGGGACGCCGGCACCGTTCGTGTCCTCATCGTCGACGACCAGGTACTCGTCCGCACCGGATTCCGGATGATCCTGGAGGCCGAGCCCGATCTCGAGGTCGTCGGCGAGGCCTCGGACGGCCGTGAGGCGATCGAGCAGGCACGGAGGCTCGAGCCCGATGTCGTCCTGATGGACGTGCGGATGCCCGAGATCGACGGGATCGAGGCGACCCGGCAGTTGCTCGACGGAGGCTCTCTCTCGTCCAAGGTCGTGATGCTGACCACATTCGACATGGACGAGTACGTCTACGAGGCGCTCAGGGCCGGGGCGAGTGGGTTCCTGCTCAAGGACGTCCCACCCGAGCAGCTCGTCGCCGGCATCCGCGCGGTCGCGAGCGGTGACGCGCTGCTGGCCCCGTCGGTGACGCGACGCGTGATCGAGGAGTTCGTCCGGCGGCCGCCCGACTCAGTGCGCACGGCGCCGGCGAAGGTCGGCGACCTGACAGCGCGCGAGCTCGAGGTGCTCCGCCTGATCGCCCGAGGCCTCTCCAACGCGGAGATCGCCGCAGCGCTCTTCGTCAGCGAGACGACCGTGAAGACGCACGTCGCGCACGTCTTGATGAAGCTCGAGCTCCGCGACCGCGTCCAGGCCGTCGTGCTGGCGTACGAGTCGGGCCTCGTCCAGCCGGGCGAGTCCTAGTCATCCTCGAGGACGAGAGCCGCTCTCACAAGATCCACCCTGCTGCGGAGGCCAAATCGCCCTTGCAGCCGACGATTTTCGAGGCCCGCGGAGCGAGCATCCGGGTGTCAATCCCGACACCGAAGGAGGCAGAGATGATCCGCACAGGCGACACGATCCACAACCCGGTCACAGGTGAGCGCCTCACCTTCCTGACCACTTCCGCCGACACCGACGGCGAGGCAGTCGTCGTCGAGGTCACCGTCCAGCCTGGCGGCTTCGTGGCCGCGGCGCACGTTCATCCCTCCCAGTCAGAGCGGTTCGCCGTCGCGGCGGGAACCCTCGGGATGCGGGTCGGCGGCGAGAAGCTGGCCCTCGGCGCCGGGGAGGTGGCAACGGTCGAGGCCGGGACGAAGCACAAGTTCTGGAACGCGGGCGACGAGGCGGTCAGGTTCGTCTGCGAGGTCCGGCCCGCGCTGCAGTTCGAGTCGATCGTCGAGACGATGTTCGCGCTCGCGGCCGACGGGAAGACGAACCGGAAGGGCATGCCGATGAACCTGTTCCGGCTCGCCGTGATCGCGAAGGCCCACTTCGACACCGTCCGCCTGCCCTTCCCGCCGGTCTGGATGCAGGCTGCCGGGCTAGCCCTCGGGGCCCCGCTCGGGCGCACGCTGGGGTACAGCGCGACGTACGAGCCCGGCGAGGCGGGCGAGCCGGCGATCGCGGCCGCCTGACCGTCGTTGACAGCGCGCTGTTCCGGTTAGCGAAACAGCGCGCTGTAGGCATTCAGCGCCGGTTGACCGCCGAGGTGCGCGTAGAGAACGGTTGCGTCCTTCGGGATCTCGCCGGTGGCGACGAGCTCGAGCATCCCCGCCATCGACTTCCCTTCGTACACGGGGTCGGTGATCATCCCCTCGAGGCGCGCGGCGAGCCGCATGGCGTCGAGCGTGCGCTCGTCCGGGACCCCGTAGGTGCCGGCGTGGAAGCGGGCGTCGAGGACGATCTCGTCGTCTCGAAGGTCGCGGTCGAGCTCGATCAGCTTCGCGGTCGCGCGGGCGATGCGGGTCACCTGGTCGAGCGTCTCGTCCGGCTTCGCCGAGGCGTCGATCCCGATCACGCGGCGTGGGCGGTCCTGCCCGGCGAAGCCCGCGACCATGCCCGCGTGCGTGCTGCCGGTCACCGAGCAGACGATCACCGTGTCGAAGAAGACGCCGAGCTCGCGCTCCTGCTCGGCCACCTCCTGCGCCCAACGCGCGTAGCCGAGACCGCCGAGCGCATGGTCGGACGCGCCGGCCGGGATCGCATACGGCTTGCCGCCTCGGCTCTCGACGTCTGTGAGCGCCTGCTCCCAGCTCTCCTTGAAGCCGATACCGAACTCGGCCTCGACGAGACGGACCTCGGCGCCGAGCAGCCTGCTGAGCAGGATGTTCCCGACCCGGTCGTAGACGGCGTCGGGCCAGTCCACCCAGCTCTCCTGGACCAGGACGCAGCCGAGGCCGGCGCGGGCGGCGACCGCGGCGACCTGGCGAGTGTGGTTGGACTGCACGCCGCCGATCGAGACGAGGGTGTCGCAGCCCTGCGCGAGCGCATCCGCGACGAGATACTCCAGCTTGCGGGTCTTGTTGCCGCCGAAGGCCAGCCCAGACGAGACGTCATCCCGCTTGGCCCACAGCGAGGCGCCGCCGAGCTGAGCGGTCAGCCGCTCGAGCGCGTGGACGGGCGACGGGCCGAGCAGGAGCGGGTAGCGGTCGAAACGGTCGAGCGCGCTCGGCATTTCGGCGAGTCTAGACATGTCCCGGTGCCTGGCACCGGGACATGTCCGTACCGGCCGGGAGCCGATCGTGCCGAGGTTGAGTCGCGGAATGATCCAATGCGGAGGTGAGCTTCTCCGCTCACGACGCGCTGGTTCTTCTCGCCCTGCTGACGGCGGGCGCAGGGCTGCTCGCGCTCGCGCCGATCCTGCGTCTCCCGTATCCGATCCTGCTCGTGGTCGGCGGGCTCGCACTCGGGTTCGTTCCGGGGATTCCGCACTTGACCCTCGATCCGGACGTGGTGCTGGTGGCGATCCTCCCGCCGCTCCTCTACTCCGCTGCGTTCTTCACCTCGCTCCGCGATCTGCGCGTGAACATGCGGCCGCTCACGCTGCTGGCCGTCGGCCTCGTACTGACGACCACGGTCTCCGTCGCCGCCGTCGCGCACACCGTCGTCGGTCTCTCCTGGCCCGTCTCGTTCGTGCTCGGCGCGATCGTCGCGCCGACCGACGCTGTCGCCGCCACGGCGATCGCAGCCCGCCTCGGCCTGCCACGGCGCCTCGTCGCCCTGATCGAGGGCGAGAGCCTGATCAACGACGCAACTGCGCTCGTCGCGTACCGCTTCGCGATCGCGGCCGTGCTGACCGGCAGCTTCTCGCTCTGGAACGCCTCGTGGCATTTCGTTCTGAACGTCGTCGGGGGGATTGCGATCGGTCTTGCAGTCGGCTGGGTCATCCGCCAGATCAGGCGCCGCCTCGACCACTCGCCGACCGAGATCGCGATCGCGCTCTTCTCGGGCTATTTCGCGTACCTGCCGGCCGAGGCTGCGGGCGTCTCGGCCGTACTTGCCGCTGTCACCGTCGGCATCTACGTCGGCTGGCATACGCCCGAGCTGACGAACGTGCAGACGCGACTCCAGGGCGACGCGGTCTGGGAGATCCTCGTCTTCATGCTCAACGCGCTGCTCTTCGTGCTCGTCGGACTCCAGCTGCGGCCGATCCTCGACGGGCTCTCCGGCCACTCGACCGGCTCGCTGATCGGCTACGCGATCGTCGTAAGCAGCACCGTGATCGTCACCCGCTTCGTCTGGATGTACCCGGCGACCTACGTGCCGCGCTTCCTGTTTCCGCGGATCCGTGCCCGAGATCCCTACCCGCCCTGGCAGGCCCCGACCCTGTTGGCCTGGGCCGGGCTCCGCGGTGCCGTCTCGCTGGCCGCTGCGCTGGCGATCCCGCTGACAACCGACGCCGGCGATCCCTTCCCCGACCGCCAGCTTGTCGTCTTCCTTGCCTTCTGCGTGATCCTCGCCACCCTCGTACTCCAGGGCCTGACCCTGCCGCTCGTGATTCGCATGCTCGGCCTCGAGGACGACGGCATTGCGTCCAAGGAGGAGACGAAAGCGCGGATCAAGGCTGCGGAAGCAGCGCTCGGCCGGCTCGAGCAGCTCGCCGCCGAGGACTGGGTTCGCGACGACACCGCCGAGCGGATGCGCGGCCTCTACAACTTCCGCCGCAGCCGCTTCGCCGCACGCTTCGACGACGAGGACGACGGCGGGATCGAGGAGCGGTCGCTCGCCTACCAGCGGCTACGGCGCGAGCTGCTCGACGCCGAGCGCAACGCGGTCGTCTCGCTCCGCCGCGACGGCCGGATCAACGACGAGGTGATGAACCGGATCCAGCGGGACCTCGATCTCGAGGACGCGCGGCTGGACGTGTAGCCGGCCGCAGACCGTCGAGAACGATGTCGAGGTACCGGTGCCAGGCGCCGCGCTCGGCCGGCTCGAGCTTCAGGGCCGCCTGGGCGACGGCGTAGAACAGCATCGAGATGTCGGTCGCTGTGACGTCGCGCCGCACCTTGCGTGCCCGCTTGGCGCGGATGAGCAATGCTTCGATCGCCGATCCGATCTCGGTCTTGAGCTCGCGCAGTCTCGGCCGGTCGAATGCCGCCTTCCCGATCGACTCGCAGAAGCAGCGGTCGTTGAGGTAGCTCTCGATTTCGTACGTCATCAGTCGGCGCAATCCCCTCCAGGGGTCGCGATCCTCCAGCGCACTGTGTGCGACCGCCACGATCCCCTCCAGGCGTTGCTCGACGACCGCAGCCAGCAGGTCGTCCTTCGCCGGGAACCGGCGGAAGATCGTCGCGGTGCCGACCCCGGCCCGGTCGGCCACCTGCGCGACGCTCGCGTCCGCCCCGTTCTCGGCGAACACCTCGCGGGCGGCCTCGACGATCCGTCCGAGGTTCCGCTGGGCGTCGGCCCGCAAAGCGACCGGTTCGGCGGTGCTCACGCCGAGACCGGCACCGGCTCGGACGCATTGATCTGAGCGATGTCGGCGTGTCGGATCAGCACGGTGACGAGCACGGCCGCGATCGCCATCAGCCCCGCCCCGGCGAAGAAGGCGACCCGGAAGCCGTCGACGAGCGCGGTCGCGTGCTGTGCGGCTGAGGGCGACGCCACTCCTCCGAGAACGTGACTCGTCCGGCTGGCAGCCAGCGTCGAGAGCGCAGCCAGGCCAAGCGCACCGCCGACCTGCTGCGCCGTGTTGAAGATGCCGGATGCGAGCCCCGCGTCCTCGGCGCCGATGTTGGTCGTGGCGATCAGCGTCACGGGAACGAAGGTCAGCCCCATCCCGATCGACATCAGCATCAGTCCGGGGAACAGGTCGGCGAGGTACGTCCCGTGCGTCGGGATCGTGCCGAGCAGGACGAGCCCGCCGGTGGCCATCGCCATGCCGACGACGGAGACGGAGCGAACGCCGAAGCGGACGATTGCCTGCTGGGCGAGCCCGGCGCCGATGACAATGCCGCCGGTGATCGGAACGAACGCGAGGCCCGCCTTCAGCGGGCTGTAGCCGAGGATCTCCTGCACGTAGATCGAGGCGAAGAAGAACATGCCGAAAAGGCCGGACATGACGAACAGCATCGACAGGTTCGAGCTGGTCAGCGACCGCGTGCGGAAGATGCCGAGCCGGATCAGCGGCGCCTTCGAACGCAGCTCGATCACGACGAACGCGACCAGCAGCGCGACGGAGGCCGCGATCAGGCCGAGCGTGCGGCCGGACAGCCAGCCGTAGTCCTGCGTCTTCACGATCGCGTACACGAACAGGAGCAACCCGGCCGTGACCGATACGGCGCCGCCGACATCGGCCGTGTCGGGCCGCTTCTCGGCCCGCGACTCGGGGATGTAGCGGATCGCCGCCACGATCGCCGCGATCCCGATCGGGAGGTTGATGAAGAAGACCCACCGCCACGAGAGCGTGTCGGTAAGCAGCCCGCCCAGGACGAGGCCGACCGCGCCGCCGCCGGCGGCGATCGCACTCCAGATCCCGAGCGCCTGCGTGCGTTCCTTGCCCTCCGCAAAGGTGGTCATCACGATCGATAGGGCGGCAGGCGACACCAGCGCGGCACCGAGGCCCTGGAGCGCGCGGCCACCGACGAGCATCCCAGCGTTCGGGGAGAGGCCGTTGACGAGCGACGCGACCGTAAACAGGGCGACCCCGGCGATGAACAGCCGCTGCCGCCCGAGAAGGTCGGCGGCACGACCGCCGAGCAGGAGGAACCCGCCGAAGACGAGCGTGTAGGCGTTGACGACCCACTGTAGGCTCGTCGCCGAGAAGTGCAGGCCGTGCTGAATCGACGGCAGCGCGACGTTCACAATCGTCGCATCGAGCACGACCATGAACTGCGCGACGCAGACGAGCACCAAGACGAGCCAGCGGTTGACAGTGGTTCCTTCTTTCACAGCACGAACCTCACTTCCGAAACGGACTGATTGATCCGCTTACGATAGCAAGAGAGCGCAGTCGGACCGGTCGTGCTAGGGTCGCGGGCTCGGCAGCTGCGTCAGCACCGGCTCGAGCCGGTCGCGGAGATGCTCGAATGCCGGCGGTAGCGACAGCCGCTCGCCGAGATGCTCGAGTGCCTCGTCGGTCGTGAAGCCCGGGCCGATCGTTGCGATCTCGAACAGAACACCGCTCGGCTCGCGGAAGTAGATCGAGCGAAAATAGAAGCGGTCGATCACGGGCGTCGGGCGCGCGCCCCCGTCGAGCACGCGCTGTCTCCAGGCCTCGTGCTCGTCCATCGGCGAGGCCCAGGCGACGTGGTGGACGGTCCCGGCACCGCCGACGCCTGCGGTGTCACTGATGTCGTAGACATAGCCGGAGCCACGCTCGTCGCCGCGCGATTCGAATGCCGAGCCGCCATTGGATGTGAAACCCATCGCCGCCTCGAGAAACGCGCGGCTGTGCTCCGGGTCGAACGCGAACGCACGGACCGAGTCGAAACCCTGGAGGGCAAGCTCGGCCGGGATCTCCCGGTGGGAAGCGACGAGTGGGGCGTCGCCGGTCTCGACGACCGCCAGTTCGAGCTCGAGGTCCTCCGGGTCGCGAAAGAGCAGGTTTGCCTCCCTCCGCTCGAACGTGAGGCCTGCGGCAGCGAGCCTCTGCGCCCAGAAGTCGAGCGCATCGGTCGATGCGACGCGCCACACAACACGGTGGACCATTCCCGCGCCTGGGCGACCGAGCGCGGCTCCCGGATACTCGAAGAACGTGATGTCCGAGCCGGACGAGCCGTTCTCGTCCGCGTAGAAGAGGTGATACACGGTCGGGTCGTCCTGGTTGACCGTCTTCTTGACGAGACGCAGACCGAGGAGTCCGGCGTAGAACTCGACGTTCCGCGGCGCGTCGGCGGTGATCGCCGTGACGTGGTGGATCCCTTCCAGGCGCATTCCCGAAACCTATCGGCGCGCGACTGAGAGACTCGGCCGGTGGACGAGCTTGATCTGCTCGACTGGAAGCGCCGCGTATTCGCGCTGTACGCAGAGGTCAGGGCGAGCGCCGATCCGCGCGCCGCCTGGCAGCTCTGGCGCGACACGCGCGACGAGCTGTTCCGCTCGCATCCCCAGTCGCCGGTGCCCGAGGAGGCCCGCAGCAGGTTCGGCGGGCTTTCGTACTTCGGCTACGACCTGGCGCTTCGAGTGCTCGCCGATGTCGAGGCGGGAGACGGCGGACGCCGTGAGATCGGCTCGAGCGGAGGTCAGGCGGTGGTCTTCCGAAGGTTCGGCACGGTGCGCTTCGATCTCGGCGGCGCACCGCAACGACTCGCCCTGCACTGGCTCGAAGCCTACGGCGGCGGCGTCTTCCTTCCCGTCGCGGACGCGACGAGCGGCGTCGACACCTACGGAGGCGGGCGCTACCTTCTGGACACGGTCAAGGGCGCCGACCTCGGCGAGCACGAAGGCCGCCTCGTCCTCGACTTCAACTTCGCGTACAACCCGTCGTGCTCGTACGACCCGCGCTGGGTGTGTCCGCTCACACCGCCCGAGAACCGGGTCGAGGTCGCCGTCCGGGCCGGCGAGCTGCATCCGCGCTAGGCAGCGACCGGCTTTTGAGCAGCGAGCGCAGGATACGTACCGTACGCGGCGAGCACGCTGCCGATGCTTTCGAGATGGGCAGCCGTCCGCTTCGCCAGCCGGCGCCCGTAGCGGCGGACGACTTCGCCGTTTCGTCCCTGATATACGGCCTGGACGCGTTCCCAGGTCGGGAGTGTGTCCCTGATGATGTCCAGGCACTCGACGATCCGGAAGCCGCTGCGCTCGAACGTCGCGGGCCAGTCGGTGACGAGCTCCGCCGCCGAGTGATAGAGGACGGCGCGCAGCTCCCGGTCCTCGGCCGCCGAGACGCCGGCTCGGAGCGCCAGGTCGGAGAATCCGACGTGGCCGCCCGGCCGCAGGACCCGGAAGAGCTCCGAGACCAGGCGGGTCTTGTCGGCTTCGGTGACGCAGATGTCGCCGCCCGCCTCCAGGCAGACGATCGCGTCGAACGAGGCGTCGGGGAAGTCGAGCGTACGGGCGTCGCCGCGCCGGATGACCACGCGGTCGGACAGGCCCTGCTCTGCGATCAGCTCGTTTCCCTGACGCACCTGCTCGCGGCTGATGTTCACACCGGTGATCCGGCAGCCGTGCCGGCCGGCGATCCGCAAGGCCGGGGCCGCGAGCCCGCAGCCGACGTCCAGCACGTCGACGGCGCCGCCCACCCGAGCGAGCCGGGCGACGAGATCGGTGTGCGCGTCGAGCGCCTCGCCCAGCGTCTCTCCGCTCCGGGCGAAGTAGCCGAGATGGAAGCTGTCGCCGTAGAACATCCGGCCGTCGTCGGTGATCAGGTCGAAGTAGGAGCCGACGCTACTGGCCGTGCGCCGGTGCGCGAGCACGACCGGCAGCCCGGCGCCGACCGCTGCACGCAGCTTGCGCGCGCACCCGACCAGCCCGGTTTCCTGCCACGTTGTCACCAGCACTCGTGCTGCCAGCTCGGTCTCCTCCTGGTCGGGCCGAGACTCCCAGCAACCCGGCGCGGTCTAGTCGGGCAAGCATAGTTCAGTCAGGCGACGGCGCCCGGCGGCTCGTCGAAGCCGACCGTCTCGGAGTTGGCCTCGGCTTCCACCTCGGGGTCGTCGGCGGCCTCAGCATCCGGGTTGGCGGCGGCCTCCGCGGCTCGTGCGGCCGCCGCCTTCCGCTCCTCCTTCTTCTCCTGCTTGAGAGCGCGCTTCTCCTTGACCGCCCGCTCGCGCGTCATCTTCGCCATTGTCTGTCGCTGCTTTGAGCTCGAGCTCATCTGTCCCCTTTCCCTCGTTGCTCTCAATAGTACGGGCCCGGCCCATCTCCGTCCGGTCGCGCACACCGACCACGACCGCGGGTGCGAGCTGCTACTGCTCCGGAAGTGCGACCTCGACCCGAGCCGCAAGCTCGGCCGCGATCGCGAACTCGACCCCTTCGGCACGCACGGTGAGCGGACCGCCGAAGGGCGCCGCCGAGACCGGCCGACCCGGACGGCGCCCGGGGGCTTATCCTCCGCCCATGGCGTCGGCGGGTTCGTCTCGGGGATCACGGTCATGTACGTGACGGGGCTGCTCGCTGGCTGAGATGGGAGAGGAGACGGTCAACGTCCGGTACATGGTCGACGACGTCGACGCGGCCGTCGCCTTCTACACCACGCACCTCGGCTTCACGCTTGGCTCCGACATGGCCCCGGCGTTCGCGGAGGTGGCCCGTGGGAACCTCCGCCTCCTGCTCAGCGGCCCGGCCAGCTCCGCCGCGCGTCCGATGCCGGACGGGCGGCAACCGCTCCCCGGCGGGTGGAACCGGATCCATCTGATCGTCGACGACATCGCCGACGAGGTCGCCCGGCTCCGCGCCGCCGGCTTGACGTTCCGGAACGAAATCGTCAAGGGCCCCGGCGGGTCGCAGATCCTCCTCGACGACCCGGCCGGCAACCCGATCGAGCTCTTCCAGCCGCGCGGCTAGTCGATCAGCTTGCGCGTCATCGCGTAGATCGCGACCCGCCACGTCGCCAGGCCGAAGCCGATCAGCACGCCGACGCGGCCGAGGTCGGTCCAGCCGTCGAACCCGAACGCGGCGTGACGGACGAGCTCGACGCACTGGTGCAGCGGGTTGAAGTTGCCGGCGATCCGTGCCCATCGCTGGGTCAGCGGGAAGAACGTGCCTGCGACGAGAAACAGCGGAGTGAGCACGGCGCTGATCACGTAGTTGAAGTTCTCGATCGACGAGGCGAAGCCGGCCAGCGAGATTCCGAAGCACGCCCATCCGAAGCCGGCGAGGAACGAGATCAAGGGCACGACCAGCATCCCCCAGGCCGGGTCGAGGCCGAACGCCATCGCGACCAGCAGCGGGACGTTGCCGTAGATCGCCGCGCGCGTCGCGATCCAGAGCGCCTCGGCGGTGACGAGCTCCTCGGTGTCGACCGGCGCAGCGAGGATCGCGTCGTAGGTGCGCTGGAACTGGTACTTGATGAACGTCCCGAACATCGCCGGGAACGCGCTCGAGAAGAGTACGGCAGTCGCGACCGTGCCCGTGCCGACGAACTCGACGTACCGGTAGCCGGCGACTCGACCGACCAGCGAGCCGAAGCCGAAGCCGAACGCAAGCAGGTAGATGGTCGGCTCGATCGTCGACGAGAACGTGGTCGAGCGCCAGTACGACGAGAAGTTGACCACCTCCCGCACGAGCACGCCGGTCATCGCCGGACGCTCGAGCCGGCCGATCCGAGCAGCCCTCGCCGCCATCAGTCGATCTCCTCGCCGGTGAGGAGCACGAAGACGTCCTCGAGGTTCGCCGGGCGGGGCACGCCGTCCGGCGCCCGTCCGTCGGCGCCCTCGACCCCGAGGATGGTGACGCTCGTCCCGGTGCGGCGCGTTCGGAAGCCGGCGGCGGCTGCGGCCGCCTCGGCCTCGGCCAGCATCGCCGGCGGCCCGTGCACCTCAACCGCCTCGCGTCCGGCGTGCTCGGCGACGAGCTCGGCCGGCGGCCCGGCGGCGACCGCGCTGCCGTGGGACATGATCATCACCGTGTCGGCGAGCCGCTGCGCTTCCTCGATGTAGTGCGTGGACATCAGGATCGTCGTTCCCTCCGCCCGCAGAGCGTTGATCAGCGCCCACAGCTCCTGGCGAACCTGCGGATCGAGGCCGACGGTCGGCTCGTCGAGCAGGATCAGGCGGGGCCGATGGACGAGCGCGCGGGCGATCAGCAGCCGGCGCCGCATCCCGCCGGAGAGCTTGTCCACGCGGGTGTCGGCCCGATCGACGAGGTTGGCCATCTTCAGCGCCCGGTCGATCGCAGCGCGCCGGTCGTGCCGGCCGATCCGGTACAGGTGCGTGAAGACGCGCAGGTTCTGCTCGACGGTCAGCGTCACGTCGAGGTTGTCGAGCTGAGGAGTGACGCCGCACTCGGCCCGGGCCGCCTTGGATTCGGCGGGTAACCGGTAGCCGAGCACCTCCAGCTCGCCCTCGTCCGCGATCGCCTGGGCGGTCAAGAGCCGCATGGTCGTGGACTTGCCGGCCCCGTTCGGGCCGAGCAGGCCGACGCACGTGCCCTCGGGAACCTCGAGATCGAGGTGGTTCACGGCCGTGATCGCGCCGTAGCGCTTGACGACGCCGTGCAGCCGGATGGCCAGGTTGTCCGCCACCCGGTGAACCTAGCTGGCTGGGCTCAGCCTCCGTGCGGCTCTGACGAGGAGACGTGGAAGATCGTTGCCTCGGGTGCGGCGGCAAGCGAGTCGCCCAGCACGCCGAGCACCTCCGCAACTTCCGGCAGCGACTCCTGCCGGTCGAGCGCCGCGCGATCCTCGAACACTTCGGTGGCGATGAACGCGTCGGGGTCGAGGACGTCGCGGCCGATGTCGAAGCTGATCACGCCTTCCACTCCCCGGCTCGGCGCGACCGCCCTCGCGAATGCTGCCAGCACCTGGTCGGCTTTCCCTGGATGGCACTGGACCTTGAACCGGACGACGATCATTGCTCCTCCTCGTATCCGTGGTGGCCGGAAGTATGCGGCACGCGGCCTCGCCGCTCAGCGGCAGCGCGGGAGGCCCAGATCCTTCCGCACCGCGCCGCTGATCCCGCAGGCGAGGCGCGCCGTCCCCAATGCGACCACCGTCCACCGACCCGAATAGGTGTGGACGAGGACGACGGTCGCGCGGGGCCCGGGCGGACCGCCGGTGCCGGTGTCCCTGATCGTGACCGCCGCGAAGTCGCGGTCGACGGTCGAGACCCGAGCCGCGGTCGCGCTGATTCGAGCGATGCCGCAGCAGGTGCGCGCAAACGCTCGGGCCGAGGCGACGATCGCCCGCACCTCGGCCGGTCGAGCCGGTCGTGCGCCCGCGGCCGTGGCGGGCAGCAGTCCTGCGCAGACGCATCCCGCGACCAGGACGGTCTTCACGCCGCGACGACGTCGACGTCGTCGCCGAGCTGGAGCCCACTGCTCCACGATACGGCAGCTGTGAGCTCGGGTGCGGCGAAGAAGTCGGCCAGCAGCGGCAACGCTCTGCTGGCGGAGTCGAACAGGGCCAGGTGGCCCTCGTCCGGAAGGACGTGGAGGCGACTGTTCTTGATCAGCCGCGCAAGCTGCATGCCGTTGGCGGGCACGGTGACACGGTCGTCGCTGCCCGCGACCACGAGCGTCGGCTGCCGCAGCGTCCCGAGCCAGGGCAGGCTCGACCACGTCACCGCCGCTAGCAGCTGGTACGCGTAGCCGAGCAGCGACGGTGGGGAGTCGAGGCGCGCCTGGCGAAGCGACGCGTCGATCTTGCGATCGCGCTCGCCGTAGAGCCGGCTCATCTGCGCGCCGTAGGACCGCGAGTAGTACCTGACGGGGGTCGCGAGCGTGGACACGGCGGCGAGGTCGCCCAGCCGACTGCCCCACCCGCACGCAGTTCCGACGAGGGCAAGCCGGCGAACGCGCCTGGGCGCAATGCGTGCGAGCTCCTGCGCAACGAGGCCCCCGTGCGAAAATCCGAGCACGTCGACCTGTGCGTAGCCGAGCCGGTCGCACAGGTCGCGGGCGATCTCCGCCACCGACACGATCGGCAGCAAGAACATCGGGGTCGACGAGCGGCCGGTCCCCGGAGCGTCGAATGCGATCGTCCGCGACTGCCGAGCGAGCATCGCGACCGCCGGGTCGAGCATGTCCACGTTCGCGCCGAGGCCGTTGATCAGCAGGAGCGGAAAGCCGCGGCCGCGCTCGCGCACGAAGACCTGAAGCCCGCCGACCGAGACGACCCGCCCAGCCTTCCCCATCGCAGGCACCCCCCTATGGTGCCTGATCCCGCGGGCGCACGACCTCGCAGCTGCCCGGGCGCAAGGAGCTACGTCAGGATGTAGGTTCCGGGCGCATCACCGAGAGGCGGATGCAGATCGGTTCCGAGCGAGGGCGGCTCCCGCTGCCCGCCGCTTCGCTCCGCCACCCACCGGGCCCACTCTTCCCACCACGACCCCTCGTGCAGCTCAGCGCCCGCTCGCCACGCCTCGGGATCGTCGGGCAGCTCGTCGTTCGTCCAATACCGGCTCTTCGGGCTCGGGGGATTGACGATCCCGGCGATATGACCGGCCGACGAGAGGACGTAGCTCACCGCCCCGGAGAGCAGCCGGGTGGAAGCGTACGAGGATCGCCACGGGACGATGTGGTCCTCGATCGCCGCGAGGATGAACGTGTCGGTGCGGACGTCGGCAGCGCCGAGCTGCTCGCCGGCCAGGTCGAGCTCTCCGCGGGCGAACTCGTTGCGGAGGTAGCAGGAGCGCAGGTAGAAGGCGTGCATCTCGGCCGGCATTCGTGTCGCGTCGGCGTTCCAGGCCAGGATGTCGAACTTCGGAACCGGCTCCCCGAGCAGCCAGTTGTTGACCACGTAGTTCCACACGAGATCGTTGCCGCGCAGAAAGGTGAAGGTGCGTGCGAGGTCGTCGCCCCCGAGGAAACCCTTCCGGCGCATCTTCCGCTCCACCCGGACGAGCGCAGCAGGGTCGGTGAACGCGCCGAGGACGCCAGGCTCGCTGAAGTCGATCAACGTGTTCAGTAGGGTGGCCGACCGAATGCGGTGCGTCGCCGTCTTCTCGAGGTAGGCGAGCAGCATCGCGGTGAGCGTGCCGCCGAGGCAGAGGCCGACGATGTTGACCTCCGAGGCCCCGGTGATCTCCGCGATCTCATCGAGCGCCGCGCTTGGGCCACGGACCAGGTAATCGTCGAGGGTGACATCGCTCATCGACGCGTCGGGGTTGCGGTAGCTGATCGCGAAGACGGTGTGTCCGTGCTGCACCGCCCATTCGACGAAGCTGCGCTGCGGGGCGAGATCCATCACGTAGTACTTGTTGATCCACGGCGGGCTGAAGAGCAGCGGCACTTCGTAGACGGTCTCGGTCTGCGGCGCATACTGGAGCAGCTCGATCAGGTCGTTGCGGAACACGACCTTGCCCGGCGTCGCCGCGAGATCCTTCCCGATCGTGAACGCCTCCCGGTCGACCTGCCGCGGCATTCCCTCGTTGGTCGCGAGGTCGGTGAGGAAGTTCCGGGCCCCGCGGACCAGGGAGGTCCCGCCGGTCTCAAACGCGCGCTTGAGCGCGGCAGGGTTGCCGGGCAGAACGTTCGTCGGCGCCAGGGCGTCCACCACAATCTCGGTCGCCAGCCTCAGCTTCGTTGCGCTCGGGTCAGAGCCGGCGCCTGCGCCCGCCTCGACCAGATCCTGCGCCAGCCGGCCGAACAGCAGGTAGCTCTGTTGGAGCCAGAAGTAGGCGGCGTTCTCCTGCCACGCCGGATCGCCGAACCGCCTGTCCTTCCGATCCGGGGCGACGGGTCCGGGCGCGTCTCCGCCCAGCGCACGCGCGGCGGCGGCCGAGGTGGCGGCGACGAGGCCCGACGCATAACTGCCGAGCGCCTGCGCGGCCCCGAGCGGGTTGCGCGCGAGTCCGGCGATCAGCTGCTCGACTGACTTGCCGAGCGCGAGCGGGTCGACCGCGGCCAGGATCTCGGCCTCGGGCCCGACCGCATCAGCGGCGGCGGCGGCCCCGTTGGTCGTGACTTCGTCGCTCTGCCGGGCCGTGCGGGTCACGGGTGCAGCTCACCTGTCGCGAAGTACGCCACGCCCCACAGTCTTGTGCGAACCGCGATCCCCGTCAACCAACGTCACGCCGTGCTCTGCGCCTTGTTTACCCGTCATATGCGTGGTATAGTACGCAGGACAGCACCACCGACCGAAAGGAAGCTCACATGCCCACCACCTCCACCGACTATGCACAGACCGCGCAGGAGCAGACGCTGAAGACCGTGCGCCAGGGCCAGCAGGCGATCGTCGAGGCCGTCCGCGCCTGGGCGAACACCGTCGAGAAGGCGATCCCGGACGCCCCGAGCGCCCTGCCTTACGCCGATGAGCTCCCGAAGCCCCAGGAGCTCGTGGAGACGAGCTTCGCGTTCGCCGAGCAGTTCCTGAAGGCGCAGCGCGAGTTCGTCGAGAACCTGCTCGAGGCAGCCTCTCCGGTGCTCGGGAAGGCGGAGGCCGCGAAGCCGGCGGCCGGCGCGAAGGCGAGCCGCTGAACGACCCCTGGAAGGAACAGGTCGAGGCGTTCGGCCAGTTCATCCACGCGCAGCGCAAGCTCGCGAGGCTCTCGCTTCGCGAGCTTGCCGCGCGGACCGAGGTTTCGAACGCGTACCTGAGCCAGCTCGAGCGCGGGCTGCACGCGCCTTCGGTTCGGGTGCTCAAATCGCTCGCGGGCGCGTTCAACCTTTCAGCTGAGACCCTGCTGGAGCAGGCCGGGCTGCTCGACGACTCGCCCTCCGAGGGAATCGCCACCGAGGCCGCGATCAGGGCCGACCGGCGGCTGAGCGCGAGCCAGAAGGAAGCCCTGCTCGGCGTCTACCGGGGCTTCACCGCCGGCTCCGACGCCGGCGAGTGAGCTCTTGCTACCGCAGCGCTTCGAGGAGCGCCGCGAAGCGGCGGCCGCGTGGGGTCAGGCGATATTCCGTGCGCGGCGGGCGGGCGTCGACGAGGCAACGCTCGAGCAGCCCGGCGTCGGCGAGCTCCGAGAGCCGCGCCGCGAGCGTGCTCGGCGGGACCCCCGCGAGCACCTGGCGGAACTGGTTGAAGCGCTCGGCACCCGAGCCGCACGCGTAGAGGACGCCGAGCGCGAAGCGCCGCTCGAGGAGATCCGCCGCGCGGCGGATCTCCTCGGGGACGGGCTCGCACCTACGACACCGCGACATCGTCCCTCGCCGGTTCCAGCGCGAGGTCGAGGACCTCGTCGATGCTCATCACCGGGTGGAACGCGATCTGCTCCCGCACCTCGGCGGGCACGTCTTCGAGGTCGGCTCGGTTGCGCTCGGGGATGACGACATCGGTCAGCCCGGCGGCGTGTGCCGCGAGTACCTTCTGCTTCAGCCCCCCGATCGGAAGCACGCGACCCTGCAGGGTGATCTCGCCCGTCATCCCGACGGTGTGCTTGACCGGTCGGCCGCTGAGCAGCGAGCCGAGCGCCGTCGTCATCGTGATTCCCGCACTCGGGCCGTCCTTCGGCACCGCTCCGGCCGGTACGTGGACGTGGAACGAGCGATTCTCGAACGCGTCCTCGTCGACGCCCAGCTCCGACGCGTGCGAGCGGACCCAGGAGAGCGCGATGCGCGCGGACTCCTTCATTACGTCACCGAGCTGTCCGGTGAGCACGAGTGGGTCTCCGCCCTTCATCGCCGTTGCCTCGACGAAGAGCACGTCGCCGCCGGTGCCTGTGACGGCAAGGCCGGTGGCGACGCCGGGGACGGCGGTTCGCTCCGCCGCCTCCTGGTAGAAACGCCGGCGACCGAGCGCCTCACGCACGGCGTCGAGGTCGATGACGATCTCGCCGTCCGCCTCGCCGGAGGCGACGCGGGTGGCGGTCTTGCGGAGGAGCTTGCCGAGCTCGCGCTCGAGCTGGCGCACGCCCGCCTCCCGTGTGTACTCGGCGACGATCGAGCCGAGGAGCTCGTCGGTGATCTCGACCTCGTCCTCGAGCAGGCCGTTCCGCTCGCGCTGGCGCGGCCACAGGTAGCCGCGGGCGATCGCGACCTTCTCGTCCACCGTGTAGCCGTCGAAGCGGATCACCTCCATCCGGTCGAGCAGCGGCCCGGGGATCGTGTCCGCGAGGTTGGCGGTGGCGATGAAGACGACCTCCGACAGGTCGAGCTCGACGTCGAGGTAGTGGTCGCGGAAGGAGTGGTTCTGCGCCGGGTCGAGCACCTCGAGTAGCGCGGCCGAGGGGTCGCCGCGCCAGTCGGCGCCGACCTTGTCGACCTCGTCGAGCATGATCACCGGGTTCATCGTTCCCGCGTCGCGGAGGGCGCGCACGAGCCGTCCGGGCAGCGCGCCGATGTAGGTGCGCCGGTGGCCGCGGATCTCCGCCTCGTCGCGGATGCCGCCAAGCGACATGCGGACGAACTCGCGGTTCAGGGCGCGGGCGATCGACTCGCCGACCGACGTCTTCCCGGTCCCGGGCGGTCCGATCAGGGTGAGGATCGCGCCCGACCGGCGGTCCTCGGCGACGCCGCGCTCCTGCCGCAGCTTGCGTACCGCGAGGTACTCGACGATCCGGTCCTTCACGTCCTCCAGGCCCGCGTGGTCGGCGTCGAGGACCTCGCGCGCGTGCACCGGGTCGAGACGCTCGTCCGAGCGCTTCCCCCAGGGCACCGCGATCAGCCAGTCGAGGTAGGTGCGGATCATGTTCGACTCGCCCGTCGAGTCGCCCATGCGCTCCAGCCGGTTCAGCTCCCGCTCGGCCTGCTCGCGGACGTGATCCGGCATGCCCGACTCCTCGATCTTCGTGCGGTACTCGTCGACGATCGACCCCTCGTCCTCGCCGAGCTCCTTGCGGATCGAATCCATCTGGCGGCGCAGGAAGTACTCGCGCTGCTGACGCTGCGCGCCGGATTCGACGTCGTCGCGGATACGCCGGCGGACCTGCTGCTCCGCGAGCCGGTCGCGCTGGAAGCGCAGCGCGAGCTCGAGGCGCTCGACGACGTCGAGTGTCTCGAGCAGCTCGATCTTCTGCTCGAAGGTGAGGTCCGGCGAGTAGCCGGCGGTGTCGGCGAGGGCGCCCGGCTCGCGGATGGCGCGGACGAAGGCGGAGATGCGGACGTCGGCGCCACGCAGATCGAGGATCTCGTCGACGACGGCTCGGTACTCGAGCTCGAGCTCGCGCGTCCTGACGCCGGGAACGTCCTCGTCAGGTCGCTCGTCCACCTCGACCCAGAGGTTTTCGTCGGCATCGCTCTCGCCGGCGCCGGCAACGCCGCGGTGGAGCGCGGTCAGGGAAACGGCCTGGCCGCCGCCGGGGATCCGGACGCGCTCCACGACCTCGGCGACGACGCCGACCTTGGCGAAGTCGGCGCCGTGGCGCGGGACGAGGAAGACCCGCTCCTCGTCGCCGACGTCGACGGCCAAAGTCACGTTCATGGTCGGGAAGACGACGGTGTCTTCCAGCGGTACGAGTAGCAGCTTGCTCAAGGCGGTCTACGCTCCTTGCTTAGTTGGATGTACCTAGTACAACGATTGTAGCGAAGCGACCCTTCCGACCTCGGTTACCGGCAATCGGCCGAGCACGCTCGGCTCGTTCGGCAGTGGTCGGACGTGACCTCTCCGAGCCCTGGCCCGGCGTCCGAAGATGGGGCGTCGCCTCCGCATCCCCCGCGGAATTTCAGCCTCCGTCTGCTGCCTGCGGCAGCTCGGGCGCCGGCTCAGAGAGCCCGGCAGCGCAAATCGTCACTGGTTCGGTGCAGGCTCGAGATCCGCGCTTCCGAGTTGCGCGAACGCCTGCTCGAACGTCTCCTTCGGGTGCGCGCCGAGCACGATCAGCCGGCGGTCGAGCAGGAAGGCGGGGATCGCGCTGATCCCGATCGAGTGCGCCTCGGCGGTCGCCCGGCGCACGTCGTCGGCGTAGGCGTCGCCGGCGAGGACATCGCCGGCTCCTTCGATTCCGACCTCTGCCGCGAGCGCGGCGAGGACGTCCGGATCGCCGATGTTCTGTGCCTCGGCCCAGTAGGCGTCCATCAGCCGGTCGTGGAACGGCTCGTGCATGTCCTGCGCACGCGCGTGCTCGGTCAGTCGCAGCGCCCGCATCGTGTTCGGCACGACGTCGGGGTTCGGGTTGTAGACGAGGCCGACCCGCTCGAAGGAGGCGGCGGTGCGCGCCATCGCGTCGGGCCCGTAGCGGGCGGCGAGCTGCGCGCGCAGAAGCCCGTCGGCCGGGTACTCGGGGTGCAGGTCGAACGGCAGCCACTCGACGGCCGCGCCGAAGCGCTCCTTCATCCACTCGGCCAGCACCTGGCCGACGCGGCAGAACGGTCAGATGTAGTCGGACCAGATGACGACCTCGTGCTCGGCCATACCCGGGACCGTAGCTGCCGGGCGGTCGCCCGGCTACAATCGGCCTACGGGCCGGCCGGCGGCGGAACTGCGAGATCGAACTGCAGTCCACTCGATCCCTCGCCGCCGCCCGCGCCGACGCGGCGGGACAGCCACGCGTACGGCGTCCCGTCGAGCCAGCGCGCGATCGACGGCACCCGCCGGACGCGCAGCCCCGCCCGCGGAACCTCCTCCTCGTGGAAGTACCACGGGCTGACCTCGGGGGCGAGCAGGACGCCCTGCGCGGTGATCGGGCGCGCCTCGCCGTCGTGCGTCAGCAGCGAGCCGCGCTGGAGCACGACCGCCGCCGAGCCCGCCGGATCGCGAACGGGGACGAGCGGGATCCAGTGCTCGGGCACCGTCGTCTGGAGGACGTAGACGAGATCGGCCGGGGAGGGGAGCTCGGGCGGCGGCGCGGCGGTGAGTCGCGAGGAGTACTCGGTCGAGCGGTTGCGCGGACGGCCGTCGGCGCCCTCGACGACACGCTCGACCGCCCACCCGAGGTTCGCCATCTCGTCGCGCAGGAGCAGGAGCTCCTCGACCGGATCGCCGTCGAGCGCTCCGGCGACGACGGGCGCGAGCAGGAGCAGGGCGGGTGCCGGCCCGGAGCCCGCCGCCAGGGCCGTGTCGGTCAGGCGGAACATCCGCCACGGCGCGGTCGCCGCGGCCGCATCGGTCGGCTCGATGAGGACGTTCTCGCCGAAGGTGTCCCGCACGACGAGGCTGCGCACGCCGACCAGCGATCCGAAGCGCGCGGGAACGGGCACCGACCACCAGTCGTTTCCGAACACCGTCGCGAACTCCACTGCCAGCAGCCGCCCGAGGTCCTCGGCCGCCGCGCTCACGGCTCCGAGATCGACCGCCGCGTCCTCCAGCTCCCAGAAACGCTCGGCCGGCATCCCGGGGAAGGTGACGCGCGTCGGAAGCAGATGCACGGGGGGTGCCGCGCCGTCGCCCTCGGGGGCCGGCGCGCCCAAGGTGTGCGAAGCGTCCTCGTCGACGTCGAGGTCGTACCACTCGAGCCGCCCGCCGAGATACTCGGGCGCCGCCAGGACGACCTCGCCGTTGTCGGTGGCTGCCGCGACCGAGAACCGGTACTCGAGGCGGTCGGTGACCCAGCAGTCGCCGGCGCCCGCAGGCGTCAGCGCCCGCGCCCAGGCGACGAATGCGGCGACGAGGTCGGCGGGGAGGCCCGCGGGGCTCGCGGCCAGCGAGTCGGCGATCGCCAGGCCGTCCCCGGCACCTTCGCCGGCGAGCAGCCGGAGCCGCTCCTCCGCGGGATCTTCGGAAGTGTGCTGCGGCGGTAGCGGGTGGGCGGCGGCGAGACCTGCTGCCCGATCGCCGAGCCCTGCCTCCTCGAGCAGGCCGACGAGCCGAGTCCACGCGTCGAGTCGTTGCCGCAGCGTGGGGGCGACCGGCGGCTCCCGCTCGACCAGCACCTCGAGCGGTACGGCCAGCGGGTCGTAGTCCTGAGCGGCGGCCTCTGCGGACGCCGCCCGCCATCGGCTCAGGGGACTCTCGACCGTCTCCACGCGTACGGCCACCGGGAACGCCGCGTCCTCGCCGAGCAGTTCGCCGACCTGCCACTGACGTCCGAGCAACCACAGCGGATCGTGCACCGCGGCGCGGAGGCCGAGGGCCGGATCCTGCCCGCGTACGCGCGGCTCCAGCCGATGCCAGGTGGTCGTCGTGATCGTCACGCGTGGAGGAGCGCCTCCGACCGCGACTGCGCCAGGGTGAGCAGCTCCTTCATCGGCAGGTCGAGCCCGCCGGCGACGTCGCCGTCGGTGAGGTAGATCGTCGGGATGAACCGGCCGGCCCACGCGACCGCGGACAGGTCGACCATCCGGACTTTCGCCAGGTCGAGGGTCTCGCCGATCACGCCGGCGAGGGTGTCGAGTGTCCAGGCGGTGCCCGGGACCGGCGGCACGGCGAGCAGGATCGTCTGTGGGGGCCGCGCCCCCGGTGCATCGAATCCGAACGACAGCGCCGTCGTCGTGTCCACCGCCGGCACGACCTCGACGAACTCGTCGACGACGAGTGTCGCGACGCCGAGCGTCGCGTCGAGGTCGCCGAGGACGTGCGCGACGAAGCTCGTGACCGGGTCCGGGCCGAGCTGGGCCGGAAAGCGCAACCCGACCCACTGCCCGCGGCGAGCGGCATCCGCATCCGGAAACGGCTCGGGCGGCTGCTGGATCGCGCCCAGTCGCGACGGGCCTCCGGTGTGGCGCAGGCGGGACGCGAGCAGCACGTCGGCGAGGCGGCCGACGCCCGGCCGGACGCGTCCGTGCGTCTCGATCCACGACTCCAGCGCGCCCGAGCCGCCGAGCGGTCCGACGACATCTGCGGGCGCGGCCGCGACCGGATCGGCGGCAAGCCCCGCCGCAAGCGCGGCCGGGAACGGGGGAGCGGCGAGCGCGAGGACGGGGAATCCCTCGCCGAACAGCGCCGCGGCATCGTCGGGCGCCGCCTGCGAGGCGGCCAGGCGCGCAGCCGCCGCGTCGCGGACGGCGACGAGCGCCGCCGCGGTGATCGCACGCGCCGGGTCGCTGCCCGGCGCGATGCCGAAGCACGCCAGCGTGTCGAGCGCGGCGGCGAGGTCGCTCTCGTCCGGCGGCGGGCCGTCGGCGTCGATGCCGGCGAGGGCCGACACGGCCTGCTCGAGCGCCGCCCACGCGGCGTCGAGCCGTGCCTGGCGGTTGCCCGCGTCCACGTCCGGGAGCGCCGTCGTCCCGCCGCCCCCCGATTCGTCCAGGGGAGGAGGCCCGCTGACCGTGGTTCCACGGTCCTGCGGGCGCGCAAGGTCGAGTCCGGTGCCGGCCCGTGCGCGGCTGAGCAGCGAGCGCACGCCCTCGGCGGCGGCGATCAGGGCCGCGACGGCCGGCTCGGTCGGCTCGACCGTGGCTCCCTCGGCGACACCGAGACCCCGTGCGTGGCGGAGCACACGCGGAGCGAGCGGCTCGTACACGAGGTCGAGCGCGCCGAGCCCGAGGTCCGAGAGCAGGATCGTCGTGACCGCGTCTCCCGAACCGACCGCGACGGCGAGGCCGGTCGGGTCGCCGAGCAGGTGGCCGGCCCAGGCGGCGAGGCGCGGCTCGGCGCGCGCACGCACGCCGTCGGTGGGCCAGCCCGGCGCGGCGGGCGGATCGGCGGCGATCAGCACCAGCGCGCGGTTCGTGATCGACGTACCGGTTCGCGGGGTCGAGACCACCTGCGGCTCTGCGGTCGCGCCCTCACCGCGGTTGAGGGCGTCGAGGGCTCCGGCGGCGCGTGTGGGGTTTCCGCGAACGATCTGGTGCACGCTCTCCGCGAGCAGCAGGTCGGCGACGGAGTCGACTGCGTCGTCGAGCGCGGCGAGTACCTCGACCACCGTCTGCGCGGCCGCCGGGTCGGCCGCCTGCACGGCAGCACGGACGTCGTTGCGCGGAAGCCGTGACAGCGCGAGCCCGTCGCACACCGCGCGCGGCGGCAGGCCCTCGGGCGTGCCGGAGGCGGTGACGACCGGGGGCGGGGCGAGGCGGCGAACGACCTCGACCGCGACGTGGGCGCCGCGCTCGTGCAGAAGACGTTCGGTGCGGTAGCCGAGGAGCGCGCCGAGCGACTGACCCTGCCGTACCCCGTCGAGCAGCCCGAGCGCCGTCCGGACACGGCTGCTGGACAGGTCGAGGGCGAGTGCGCCCGCGTTCGCGTCGCGTGCCGCATGCGAGAGGTGCCCGGCGCGCAGCACGGCCGCCGTCGCCGCCTGCGCCAGCGACGGCGCATGGATGTAGCCGCCGCCGGAGGTGTCCTCCGAGAGCGGCGTCGGCGCTCCCGCCGGCGGCTGCGCGGCGGCAGGCCGCGGATCCCGGCGCACGAGATCCTCGACCGCTCCGTACGCGCCGAGCGTGATTCCCGCCGGTGTCGCCGCGCGCAGGTCCGACAGCCGCCGGGTCGCCAGGCTCGTGACCCAGGCGTCGAAGCGGTGCGACGCGACGTCGAGTGCCTCGCCGAGCAGCAGCGCGGCGCGGTCGGGCGCGAGGTTCGCCGCCGCCTCCGCGGCTCGCACGGTCTCGGCGTACCCGGCATGCCGCGCGATGTCGAGAACGCCGGTGACGAGCTCGCGGTCGAGGTAGTCGATCGCTGCGAGGGCGCTCCCGTCTGCCTGCTGCACCGATCCGGCGAGGAAGGACGCCGTCGTCGATCGGACCTCCCCGATCCGGAGTGTCGCCGTCGTCGAGAGCATTCCGGCCTGGAGGACGGCCGGGTGATCGACGCGCAGATGTGCTTCGACGAACTTGCCTGCGGCGCCGCCGGTGGCGTCGATCAGCCCCGACCGGACCCGCTCGAGCATCACCGAGCGCTTGGCGAGCAGGGTCAGCAGCGACGTGAAGCCGCGCGGGTCCTCGGCCTGGAGGTCGCGCGTCGGCCGTCCGCGCAGGCCCTTGAGGTAGGCCGCGATCGCCTGCCAGCCGGCGGCGGCATCATCCGGGCTGCTGCGCGGGTCGACCGTGTAGGGGAGGTGGAGCAGCGGCACCGGGTCGGGTCTCCCGACGAGCTGGCCGACGTACGGGAAGCCCATGACCCCGAGCGACCGGAGGCCGAGGACGGCCAGCCAGCGCTGCCTGTTCGCCTCGGCGGCAGGCCCGTCGATGCCGGCGATCGCGGCGTACGGGACGTAGCAGACGTTCGCGCCGACCAGGGATCGAACGGCAACGGTGCTGGAGACGGGGGACTGGGCGAGAACGTCGAGCATCCCCTGATCCGGATTCGACTCCGAGCGGACGATCGGGGCGCGAGTGACGCCGTCCAGCCACCACGGGAAGGCCGAGCGCAGAAAGCCGGCGGCGTGAACGACGCCGGGCGGCTCGCCTGCGGGTTGCCAGTTGCGGAGGCTGGTCACCGGCAGCACGCCGTACGGCTGGCGGCCGATCCGCAGCGGCGGCAGCGGCCCTCGCCCGCGCACCATCTGGACGGCGTGGTGGCGGATGTCGGCGATGTCGGAATCGCTCGGACCGGGCTGGATGAGGCTGTCGAACCAGTAGCCGAACGCGGACGGCCACACGAGCGCGTTCATCTGGCCGGCGGCGGCCTGCTCGCCGTCGCCCGAGTTCGCGACGCCTCGGAAGACGTCGTTCGGGACTCCGAGCGCGCTCGCCAGGAGACCCCCGTCGCTTCCCTGCGCCGGGGCCGGCGTCCTTCGCTCGACCGCGAACGACGCGGCGGCGTCGTCCGGTCCGGTGAAGCCGCTGCGCTCCGCCTTGGTGTTGTTCGTCGGCGTTCCGATCCGCATCACCTCGAGCCCGCGCGAGTAGTGATGGTTCGCAAGCAGGTCGGCGAGGCGCGCGCTCGCGTCGGCCGCGTCGAGCGAGCCGAGGACGCCGAGGACGACGAGCCGGTCGATGCGTGCCGTTCCGGCGGGGAGCGGAAGCCGGATCAGCAGGCCCGCCTGCTCCGCCGCGGCGGGATCGATCATCCAGCGCATCCCGTCGGGGAGCGCCGGGCCGTCGTCGTTCACGGCCGGCGGCGGCGCGGATGGGTCGAGTCCGAGCTGGACGCTGTCGCCGACCGGCCCTCCCGCAGCGCGGGCGATCTCGGTCCACGACGCCTGGCCGCCGCTCCCCGCCCGCCGGTAGGCGATCGCGACGAAGCGGTCGGGCAGCGTCCGCGCCGCTGCCGCCCGCGCCCACGCGCCTGCGCGCCGCGGCGGCTCGCCGAACACCGGCGAGTCGGGGAGCTCCGCATCGGCGGGTACCGGGTCGGCGGGCCGCGTTCCGCCTGTCGGCGCCGTCCGATCGGCGACCCACGCCGCGCGCGTGGAGCTTCCGATCGCGTTCACGAGCCGAACCCAGGCGTCGCGCTCGGCGGCCGTCGCTGCCGGCTCAGCGGTCCCGCCGCGCCAGACCTGTGCCCAGAACGAGCGACCCGCCTCGACCTCCGGATCGGTCAGCTCCGGCTCGTGATCCTCGACGTGGACCTCGTCCGGCAGCACCCGAATCAGGAGCGTGTCGCCGTTGAAGCGCGTCTCCAGACCGAGCGGAAGCAGGGCGACCGGCACCGCCGCCGGCGCGATCGTCGGGGCGGCGCCGGGGTGGTCGAGGTGCTGACCGATCAGGTCGTCGAGCGTCGATCTTGCTCGTTCGAAGGACATCCGTGACGCGTTCGCGTCCGACGCGGCAGCGGCGAGCTCGGCGTGCGCGGCGGTCGCGTCGCCCACCCCAGTCGTCCGGATACGGTCGAGCGTCTCGCGCGCCTGTGCGAGCCGTGCGTGGGCCGCGACGTTCTCGTTCTCGGCAGCAGCCGTCTGCGCGCGCAGCGTGCGAAGGTCGGCCGGGGGGCTCACGGGTTCGGCGCTCCGTCGTCTCGGGGGAGGAGATCGGCGGCACGGATCGCCACGCGCACCGGGTGCTGGTAGGTCAGGTGGGCCTGAACCGCGGCCGACTCGCCCCACGACACCCCGTCCACCTTGTGCCCCCGCAGAACCGGTGGATCCGAGATCGCGAACGGCGCCGCCGTCTGCGCGTTCCCGTCCGGCGACATGTGGCTCCACGCGAGGTCGTCCGGCGAGGCCGGGACCGCAGGGGTCTCGGCCGAGGGGTCGTCGAGCCCGAAGCGCGGCTCCGAAGGCGGCTGAGCGATCACGAACCACCAGGGGTCGCCGTTGGCGCGCAGTGCCTCGGGCTTGATCGGGAAGCCGACGAAGCTCACGTCCGGAGGGAGGTCGCCGCGGAACGCCGGCAGCACGATCGTCCCGTCGTCGAGAGCGAGGTTGCCGCCCACCTGTGTGGCGCGGCAGAGGTAGACGATCGAGCCCGGGTACCGGCGCAGCAGCTCGCTGCGCAGGAGCAGCACCGCCTCTCCCGATCCGCCCACGAGCAGCGTGTCGACGAGGTGACGGCCGCCGAAGAGGTGCACCGGGCCGATGTCGTCGGGCTGGTCGCCGCTCCGGCCCCAGAACCGCTTGAACGCGGTTCCGCGCAGATCGGTCGGGTACTCGCGCCAGAGGAGCTCTCGCATCAGCTCGTGGTTGAGGGCGACGAGGTGGGTGGCGACGAAGGTGGGGTTCGTGCGCACGAGCGTCGCGGTGTCGGGCGGTACGAGCTCGAGCCCGGGAAGCATCCAGCCGTGCCCGAGGTCGCGCACCGCCTCCCACATCGGATCGAGGAACTGCGGACACCCCATCACGGGGTCGAGCTCGTCGCGTGGCTGCACGGGGCGAATCGTCTTGACCTCGAGCCGGACCCGGACCCGCGCGGGGATCGTCACCTCCGGATCGAGCTTCGCCAGCAGGCCGGTCCGGACCGTTCCGAGGTCGAGAGCCGGCCCCGCCGAAGCGGCAGGCGCGTCGCCGACGGTGACGAGGCGGTCGAATGCCGCCGCGGCCGCTCCGACCAGCTCCCTGGCGGCGTCGAGATCGGCGGCGCCGGCGGCGCCCGCAACGGCCTCGGGCAGCGCGACCGCGAACGTGCCGGAGGCAAGGCTCTCGAGCGAGGTCAAAGCGGCCCGCGACGCGGTCAGGCCCGACACGGAGGCGTCGAGCCGGATCGCCGCATCGATCCGGCCGTCGGCCACCTGGGCCAGCGCGGTGATCGCGCCGGGGTCGCGGCGGAACGCATCGAGCCGCGTCCCAGGATCGGTGACGGGGTCGGCCGTGGCGATCGCGGCCGGAACGGTCGCGGCCTGCTCGAGCGCCGTCCACCGGTCGTCCCCGATGCGCGTGGCGACGAGCGCGCCGCCGGCGATGCGCTCGACCGTGTTGCCGGCGATCACGACCGTGCCGCCGCGGACGAGCACGCCGCCGCCGAGAGTGAGCCGTTCGCCCGGCGGGTGAAACAGGGGAGATGGCGTGAGCGCAGCGGGCGCGTCGTGCAGGCCCCCGACGCTTACACCGGCGAGGCCCGGGGGAACGTGCGACGCGATCGGCCGGACGGCGGGCTGCTCGATCAGGCCGGGCGGGAGGTGGTGTGCGGGCGGCGCCGGTGGCGGGGGCGCCGGCGGGGCGGGCGGGGCCGCGGCGTCGAGCAGCGCCGACACGGCGCTCGCGGACACGGCACCGATGCTCGCGACGAGCGAGACGCCGCCGACGTCTGGCCGGGGCGTGGCGGCGCGGACCTCGTCGCCGATCGGGAACGCCTGCACGTTCGCCGCCAGCGTGTGCAGCACCGTGTCGAGCCGGATCGGATCGTCCGGGTGCGCGTCGCCGGCGGCGGCGAGCGCCGCCGAAGCACGCTCGGGTCCGATCACCTCCGTCGCCGGGCGCATCGAGCTGATCCCGTCGGGACCGTCGACCGGGGCGGCGAAGACCTCCGCGGCGAAGCGCGTGACGACCTCGTCGGCGAGCGCGGCTACGCCCGCCGCACGCGCGGCGACTGCCGCCGGCCTCGCCAGCCGCCGGAACGCCGGCTCGACGATCGCGTCGGGGAGGCGGCTGTCGCGGATCGCCTTCGCGAGCGTGACCGCCGCTCCCGCGGCGCCGGCGACGCGATCGTGGGCGGGCGCCGAGACGGCCACCAGCGTGCCGGCGTCGAGTGCCGACAGCCGCGCGTGTACCCGCGCCGATGCGGTTCGGGCGAACTGCGCGGCACGCAGGATCCGGTTCGCCGCCAGCACGTCGCCGAGCTGGCGCCACGCCCGGGCGACGAGATCCTCCTGGCGTGCCTGCACGACCTGGGTGCCGAGGCCGGCGGCGACCCGCGTTCGCACGTCGAGGTTGAGCTCCCCGATCCACGGCGGGGGTGTGCCCGGCCCGAGCTCGACGACGAGCGCGTGCTTGTCCCCGTAGATCGGCGGCGCGACGACCGGATCGTGATCGCCGCTGCGAACGTACGCGGCCGGCCGGTCGAGCAGCACGGTCAGGCTTGCGCGGAACGCCTGCTCGGCGGCCGGCTCGCGCTGCGGGAGGGAGTCCGAGTCGATCGGCCGCAGCGCCCCGTCGAGCCAGACGATCGCGCTCGTGTCCTGGGCGTTCGGCGGCGGCGGGAGTGACGGCAGGCCTGCGCCCGGACGCGAGACGTCGAGCGGCCGCGTCCCCACGCCCGGCGGCAGGGGACGGCCCTGGAGCCGCCTCGCCAGCGCCTCGAAGTCGGCGTCCTCGCCGGTCCGGAACCGGAACGAGTGGTAGACGGGCAGCACGGCCTCGGCACCCGGCTGCCAGGCCGGCTCGAGTTTCGACTCGTCCTCCGGCGTCACATCCTGTCCCAGGCCCGCAAGGCGTCCGACGTTGAAGGCGGGAACGACCGCCGCGAGATACCAGGCGAACGGGTCGAGATGCCGGGGGCACATCAGGCGCGACACTGTCAGCCGCGGGTCTCCGCTCTGGAGGACGGCGTCGACCTGGGCGCCGTCCTGCGCAATCACCTGGGCGTGCGCCCAGAGGTATGACGAGCCGAGATCCGGAAGCTGGCCCGCGGCACCGGCCGGAACGTGCAGCTGGGGCAACGGCGACCCGTTGGCGAGCGTGCAAGCCTGCGGGCCCTCGAGGTCGACGACTACGAGCACGATCCACGGCCGCAGTCGCTGGCCTGTCGCCGCCGCCGGGGTGAAGAGCCACGGCAGGTCGGGCCGGTCGAACTCGATCTGCGCGAAGTAGTTCGGCTCGACGCCGACGGCGCCGTCGATCGGGTCCGTGCGCACGACCTGGCTCGCGACGATCCCGGTCACGTCGCCGGGGCCGCGGACGACCGCGTCGTGCGTGACGGGCTGCGCGACGCCCGAGACGTTGACGCCCGCGGGCGCGGTCGCGAGCGCAGGCTGGCCGCTGCCGAACGTCTCCGGCTGCGCGATCGAGGCTGCGAAGCCGCTGCGGACGAACGAGAGGAACTGGTACGCGGTATCGGCCATCAGGCGGCCACCTCGTGGGCTTCGACCACGACGAGGCGTCCGCCGCCGGCCGCCGCCGCCGCGTACGCCGCGGTCGCCGAGCCGAACGCTGCCGGCGCTGCCGTCGAGGTCGCGAGCGTCTCCGCGGACGCAACGCGATAGGTCGTGTCCGCCACCCGCACGCGCTGGTCGGGGCCGTCGAACAGCCTCGCCGTGTGCAGCCCGGAGCGTGCGATCGCCCCGACGTCGAGCGCGTGCAGAAAGAGAAGCTCGTGCAGCTTGTCGGTCCGCCGCTGCAGGTCGGGGATGAAGACGGTCTCGTAGGTCGGCGTGCTCTGCTGGGTCGCGGAGCGGACGTTCGCGCCGGCGCCGAAGGCGACGCCGTCCTGGAACGACTCGAACGACGGGCGGGAGAGCTTCTCGTCGTCGCTCAGGTCCTGGAACTGCGCGCTCGCGAACTGGCCCATCGTCGGTGCGGCGGCCGGTGCGCCGGCGATCGGCGTGACGGTCACGGTCGCCGTCCCGCCTTGGACGTGGCTGCGGCCGACTCGCGTCACCGGGATCCCGAGCGGGACCGCCTGCTGGCGCACGCTCAGCTGCCCGTACGGATGGACGCCGATCTCCTGCCGCCGGACCGTCCGGAAGGTTACGAGCGCGTCGCCGTCGGGCGCAACCGCCGTCCACGCACCTTGCTCCTGGAGGGCTGCCGCGACCTGGGCCGGAACGTCGATCTCGGGCGGCGTGTCGGCCGCCTCGATCTCGCCCCACGTCACCTCGAAGCCCGCGTGCACGGTGAAGAACAGGAAGTGCAGGCTCGCGGTCCCCTTCGCGTGCCAGGGGCCGGGGCCTTCGAGCAGGAGGTCGACCGACACTCCGGCGATCGACCTGCCGCCGACGCGCAGCTCGAGGCCGATGTCCATGTGGATCGAGAAGTGGAACTTCGGCTCCCATTGCACGAGCGCGTCGAAGTCGAGCCAGCCGTGGATCGATGCAGGCCCCGCGTCGATGTCGAGCGAGGCGTGGAGACCGACCTGGAACGTGTTCGAGGTGACCGCGAGGTAGGCCTCGGCGCGGATCTTCGTGATCGGGTTCGCGGAGATGTCGATCGCGAGTCGCCGCAGCGTCGGCACCGGCTGCGGCGGCGTGAAGGCCGGGTTGAATCCGCCGATCGAGAGGATGAATCCCTGCGCGCTCGCCCGCATCGCCATGTCGCCCGTGAGCACGAAGGCGGCGAGCCTGCTGTCGACGAGCGAGGCATCGAACGACACCGTCGGCTCTTCGAACGAGATCACGCCGAGGAAGTCGGCCTTGACGTCGACGATCGCGAGGTCGGGGTTGGGCACCGCGAGGCGGAAGCGCCCGAGGATCGCGAGCAGCGCCGGCGACGGAAACGCCAGCACGACTGCGACCGAGAGCTTGACGAACGAGTTCGGCCGCCCCCAGCCGAGCTGCAGCATCGGCCCCGCCACCCAGCCCCCGGGCCGGGACGGGAACACCGCCGCCATCGTCTCGATGATCGCCGGCGCGTTCGCGACCGGATCGTCGGGGAAGAGCAGCCGGCCGATCGCGCCGTCGTGGAGGCCGGCCTGGAGCTTGCCCAGGTCGACGGAGACGTTGATCCCGACCATCCCGCCGACCCCATCGAGTGTCAGACCGAGGAAGATCTCGATTCCCGGTTCGAACTCCGCCGAGACGATGAGCACGAACGACCAGCTGTCGTCGGTCTCGCGCAGCAGTCCGGCGGCCTTGATCTGGATCCCCTTCGCGCAGAGGGCGAGCGACGCCTCGAGCACGCCCCCGTAGGTCCGGTGGGGCGGGTCGAAGAACAGGAAGCCGCCGCCCTTGACCGGCCCGATGTTCAGCGAGATTCCGATCCCGCGCGGTGGGACGAAGTCGAGCGAGAGATCGCCGGCCGGGCCGAGGTTGCCGTGCACGACCGGCGCTCCGTCGGTCGTCGACGAGGACGGAAGCGTCCACGCCAGCTTCGCGCCGATGCGGTCGACGACGACGCGGAACGCGGATCCGAAGGCGACGCCGAAGGCGGCGGTCGCGCTCAGCGACGCGGCGGGCCCGCTCGGGCCGTCCTCGAGCGCGAGCGCGATCGTCACGCTGCGCACGGTCAGCACGCCGATCGACTCGTTCACCGGGACGGTGACCGTCATCCCGGCTCCGCCGGCGAAGGTCAGCCGGCCGCGAGCGTCGATCGCCAGGTCGACGTCGAAGGTGAACTTCGCGCCGTCGCTCGGCAGGACCGACCCGAGGAAGCCCATCGACTCACGGGGCAGCACCAGCGCGCCGTCGCCGACGGCGAGGCGCAGCCGGCTCGGGTCGCCGAGCTCGAGCCCCAGCTGGAAAGTCCCGATCTCGAGATGGATCTCGTCGTCGGGTCCGATCGTCCAGTGGTCCGCCGCCTCCTGCTTGCGCCGGAGCGCGATCTTCGCGCTCGCCCCGGTTGTGGAGATGTTCGTGAACCCGGGCACGATGTCGGAGCCGGTGAAGATCTCGAACGCGTTCGGCAGGTCCGACTCCAGCACCAGTTCGAGGTGCTTCTTGACCGGGAAGGTGACGCCCGCGCCGAGGTCGAGCGCGAAGAACATCCCCCAGCCGCCGTCGTCCGGCGGCACGACGACCGCGGAGAGGCCCGCATGCTCCTCGACCGGGCCGTCGCGGTGGGTGAAGACGACGGTCGCCATCCGCTGGAGGACGTGCGCCGCGTGCGGGTGGGCCGGCGCCGGCTCGGGGTCCCAGCCGAAGAGCATCTGCACGCTGAACGCCCGGCCCCGGTCGTCGGCGACCGGGACGATCGCGCCTACACCGGCGAGTGCGGCGGCGAGGATGATCGACCAGTTGTCGGCCTTCGCGTCGTCGCCGGCGGGGTGCCCGAGCAGGAAGCTCCCCCACTGGTCGCGCGCGCGGATCAGGTCGGCGACCAGCAGGCGGTCCTCCGACACGAGGTGCAGCGCCTGGAGCAGCGCGACCCAGGTCGGGTCGCGGCGGCGGATGCGGTCGATCGCGACGACGTCGAGGTACGTCGCGACCAGGTTCCAGGCGTCGTCGGCGTCGTGTAGCGACATCGCCTGCTGCACGTAGGCGACGAGCGCGATCATCGCCTCCGAGAGCTCGGCGAGCAGCTCGAGCGCGTTCGCATCCCCGCTGGTCTGGCCGGCACGCGCCTTGTCGTGCAGCCCCTGAAGCAGATTCGCGGTCTCGGCGGACGGGGGCGGCGCGCCGGCCGGTGCAGGCTGGCCCGCCTGCCCCATCAGCACCTCGCGCGCGACCGGGTCGCCCAGGCGCACGCCGATCTCGCGCCCGAGGTCGGCCAGTCCGGCGACGAGCTCGGTCAGGAGGTCATTCGCCACGGCAGATCGTCAGGCTCCCGGCCCGACGTTCGCGGGGACGGGCACCGGTTCGGGCTCCAGGCGCGTCTCGTGGACGATGTAGGCGGCGCCGTGCTCGTTCGGGTCGGGCCGGTTGCGCAGGGAGAGCAGCGCCTGGCTGACGTGGATCCCGTCCGCGGCCGTGGCGAACGCGATCACGCCGACGTTGTTGAGGAACTGGAGGCCGCGCGCGACCGCCGCAGTGCGCAGACCCTGCACGTGCATTGCCGTGAGATCGCCGTACCGACGGACCGCTCCGCCGTCGTCGGGCAGGTCGACCGTGGGCTCGGCGACCTGCGCCGCCGCCGGCCGGTCGGCGGGCGCGCGAGCGTCGACGACCGGCTCCGCGCGCCAGACCCATTCCGGCGGCCGGGTCAGCGCGTGCCGGGCGCGGAAGTGCTCGTGGGAGAGCAGCACTGGTCCGGTCTGGACGCGCAGCCGCGTCGCGGGCGGCTCGCCGTCGAGGCCGGTCACGACCGGCGGCAGCGTCGCGCTCCAGCCCAGGCGTGTCATCGGCAGGCCGATGTTCTGGAGGCCGGTGCCGATGCCGTTCAGCGCGATCAGGTTGTGGACGATTCCGGGCGAGCCGATGTGCGCGGCGCTGTCGGTCCACTCGTTGCGTGCGGCGCTCGAGGTGAAATGCACGATCCGGCTCGTGCGCCCGGCGCCGGTCCAGTCCATCGCGTAGGCACCGCCGTAATGGACGTCGCCGCCGAGCACGACGACGCGCGGGTGCCGCGCGAGCCGGTCGAGCAGCCGCTCGAACGCCGCCGGGTGCGCGGCCCAGTGCTCGGCGTCGTAGTACTGCTTGCCCGCAGGAGAGCCGAGTTCAAGGCCCGTGACGTCGCGTTCCAGCGCGCGCTCGCTCTCCGACCAGGCGATGTTCAGCACGTCGTGCTTGCTGACGAGCAGCGGGCCGCCGATGTCGGTCAGGAGCGGCGGGCCGAACACCGGCGCCGGGGAGACGACGACGAGTACGTGGCCCTCGGGCAGGTCGTCCGCGAGCGGCAGCTGCGCGTCGAGCGCGGCCTGGGTGAGCAGGCCGGGGGAGGCGTCGGGGGTGTCGTACTGCCGGCGCGTACGCGTGTCGAGGACGCGCACGCGATGCTGGGGCCCGTCGACGCTGAACGAGAAGTCCAGCAGCGGCTCGGCGTCGGGGTGCAGGCCGAGCACGCGGTCGACGGCGTCGGCGCCCGTCGCGGACGGGAGCCCGCCGTTCCAGCCGTCGGGAAACATCGCTGCGATGCCGTCGAGCAGCGCCCGGCGGTCGGCGTCGGTCGACCACCGCTGCGGCAGGTTCCCCCACGCCTGGCAGACCGTGTGCGCGGCGAGCGCGTTGCGGATGAGCGCGCGGCCGAAATCGCTGCCGGTCGTGGCGCCCCGGATGCGGCCGGTCATGAACCAGTCGTCGGTGACGTCGTGGTCGTCGCAGATCATGTACGTCGGTACGTTGGCCAGCAGCCGGCGCACGCGCGACACCTCGCGCCGGAACTCGTCGAGCAGATCCTTCGCGGCCAGGAACTCGAGACGGGCCTCATCGAGGGCGTCTGCCGCCGGTTGCGAGCCGCCGTACAGCGGCGTGACGATCTCGGCGGGCGCGTCGGGCGAGGGCCTGCCGAGCACCACGGGAGCCCCGTCCGGCGCACGGCCGGCGTCGTCGGAAAGGCGCCGGCGCAGGTCGTCGTGGAGGTCCGGATCGCTGCTGTCGGCGACGGCGAGCACGGGCCAGAGCATCGGGTTCCACGCGGCGCAGTACATCGCCAGGAACTCGCCGAAGCCGATCAGATGGCTCGCCGCCCAGTCCGAGGTGAAGCCCGCGCGGCCCGTCACACGCTGGCGGAAGCCGGCCGGGAGGACGGTCTGGTTGACGAGGAGGTTGGAGTTGTCGCCCGGGTCGGGAATGTGGGGGACGGGGGGCGGGACCCGCTCGACGTCGCCGAGCAGCTCGATCCCGAGCGCGGTCAGGCCGGGCAAGAGCGCCGTCGCGACGTCGTCGGCGTAGATCTGGTCGCCGGTCAGGAACAGCATGTGCGGCCGTCCATCGATCGCGCCGTCGAGGTCGTCGATCAGGCTGTCGAGGTTGCGCAGCGCCGGGTGCCCGCTGCCGTGCGGCTTGCGACACGAGGCGTGCGCGAGCACGAGCTCCTCGAGCTGCGCCGGGCAGGTGACGAACGACGGGAGCCGGTTCTCGGCGTAGCCGATCGCATCGACCTCGACCTTCTGCTTCGCCGGATCGGCCGTCCCGTATCCGTCCAGAGTCGAGTCGGCGAGGAGTCCGAGGTCCTTCAGCGCCTGCGCGGCTCCGCCGTCCGGCGTGATCCGGAGGTCGTAGGAGTAGAGGTGCGCCGGCTGGAGCGCCGCTGCGTCTTCGAGATCGACCGTGACGACGGCTGCGTGGAACCCGGCCGCGAACCGCGTCGTGTGGGTCTCCGCGTGTGCGAGCTCCGGTGAAGGCGCGGTCGCGTCGACCTGCCCGTCGAACAGCGCGACGCGGACGTTCGCCGGCTTGTGCGTCGCGACGAAGACCGAGGCGTGGCGCGGCTCGACGCGGCGCAGCACGGGGCCGAGCAAGAGGAGCGGCAGGTCAGGCACGGCTGTACGCGCCGATCGCGAACCGGTGCCTGGCGGTGCCTCGCCCGGCGTCCTCTTGCCTCATGTTTCCCTTCGACGTCGCGGCTTTCGACAGAGGCGGTGGCTCGGTCGGCACCTGCCCGCCTCTCCGCCGCAGATGAGAGAGACCGTCCGGGCGAGACCGCCGCTTCTGGTGTGGCGAACATACGCCGAGCCGGAAATCGTGTCAACAGGAACCTGCGAGGATCTGGCGATGAGGCCACGGCACCCGCTGCTGCAACGTCCCTCGGCCGCCCGCCGGCGGATCTACGCCCGGATTCTGATCGGTCCGCAGCGGCGAGTGCGATCGATCGCTCCTCGCTCGCCGCTGCTGGCAATCGCCGTCGCGCCGCTTCTCCTCGTCCTGATGGTTCTCGTCCTTCTCCTCGGTCTGCTCGTGCTCGCGCTCGTGGTCGTCGCCGCGGGCGTCGCCGGCATCCTCATCTCCTGGGCGATGCTGCTACGGGCTGCCGTCCGCCGTCTCGGCGCATCGCGCTGAGCGTGCGTGCGTAGAGTCCGCCGCGGTGCTCAGGCGTTCACGACTCGTTCGGATGCTCGCGGCACTGGTCGCGCTGGCGGTGGCCGTCGCCGTCTCGTACGACCGCCTGTCCCCGTCGGCGCCGTCCGCCGGTCGGCCGGTCCCGGCGGGCACCGTCGCCCGCGGGAACGTCCCGATCCTCACGCAGGACCGGCTTCGCCACATCGAGCTGCGCCACTGGCCCGGCAGCTCGGCGCGAGGCGCGGGCAAGTTCGCGCAGGGGACAACACCCGGGTCGCTGAAGGCGATGATCGACGAAGCGGTGCTGCTCGGCCGCGCGCGCCGTGACAGCCAGGGGAGACCGGGGGTGGTCTACGAACGGGACCTGGGCCACACGATCGGCGTCGACATCGACGGCCGGCCGGCGTCGCGGCTGCGGGTGGTCGTCGGGGCGGACAACCACGTGATCACCGCGTTTCCCTACTGAGGCGTGGTCGTGATCTCCATCGACTACGAGTTGTCGCCCGAGTGGAATCCGGAGCCGCCGCTCGTCGATCCGGGCCTCGCCGGCGAGGCTGCTCTGCGCTACGAGATCTTCCTCGGCGACATCGTCTTCGTCGTCGACGGAGCGGATCTGAGTGCGCGCTGGGGCTGGGTGCCCGTACTCGACTTCGCGCTCGCGCTTCGCGGCGCCGTGCGGGCTCTGCAGGAGCGCAGGGAGTCGTTCGTCGACTTCACCGAGTCCGACGAGCGCATCCTCTTCGAGCGGGCCAGAGACGTGGTGCTCGTGACCGCCACCTACGCTCCTGGAAGAGCCCTCGTGAGCCACGCGGAACTGTGCGAAGCGGCCGAGCGCTTTCTCGAGCGTGTGGTGAGCGAGATCTGTGCCCGCTATCCGCGCCTTGCCGGGAACGCCGCTCTGGTCGCGTTGATCGCCTGAGGTCGGGGAGTCGATTTTCGGTCGGCCGTTCGTCATTCCATCGACAGGCTCGAAATCACACCCGTTCCCACGTCAAGACGATCCAGCCGGTGCAGAGCGTTCCAGGCGTCAGCTTCGGCGTGTTTGCCGACGCGCAGGGCCACGTCGTCGGGGTCGCGGCAAACTGAAAGCCGCAGGCCTCGGACGCTACGCGGTCGCAGCGAGCAGCGCCGTCGCGACCTGGTCCTGCAGGACGTGCGCTGCTTGCCAGTCGACGGGTGCGCCGTTGACCAGGACTGCGAAGGCAAAGCGGGAGCCGGCGAAGCCGGCCAGCGCCGACGAGTTGTCGGTCGTTCCGGTCTTTCCGCGCAGGAGCGTGTGCCGCGAGACCTCGAGCAGACGGTGGCGAAGCGTGCCGGTCAAGCCGGCGACCGCAAACGTGCTGATCAGCGGACGCAGCTTCGGCACGTGCCAGATCGTCTGGAGCATCGCCGCCAGCGAGCGCGCGGTCAGCCGGTTCAGGCTGGACAGCCCCGAGCCGTCGGCGAGCAGGACGCCGGTCAGCGGCACGCCGTTCGCCGCCAGGTTGGTGCCGATCGCAGCCGCGCCGGCGGCGGTGCTGCCACGACCGGCGAGGCGCGCCCCGATCTGCTTGAGCACCATCTCAGCGATGAAGTTGTCGCTCCACGTGTCCATCTGGGCGAGCAGCGTGCTCAGCTGCGGAGAGGCCCGGCGGGCGAGCCGGACGGTGATGGAGGGCGCGGCGGCGACGGCGGGCTCGCCGGTGACGGCGATCCCGGCCCTGCGGAGCGCGCGCGTGAACAGGGTCGCGGCGGCCAGCGCTGGGGAGTCGGTCGCACGCCCGTCCAGCAGGCCGCGGTTGACGACGAGGGCGGACAGAAGCGGCGACTCGTCCTTCGCGAACGAGGGCTTCCAGCCGGGACAGGTGCGGACCGAGTCGAAGTAGGACTCGTCGCCGATCACCCGGCCGGCGACGGTCCGGATCCCGCGCTTGCGTACGGCGCGGGCGAGTCCGTCGAGGCCGGCGGTCGTCAGCGCCGGATCGCCGTAGCCCTTGAGGAAGAGATCGCCGTGCCAGGTTCCGGTTGCGATTGCGCCCTGCGCGAGCACGTCGGTGTACGTGCGAAAGCCGCCGCCGAGTCGCTGAAGCGCGGTCATTGCCACCGGCAGCTTCTCGGTCGAGGCCGGTTCGAGCGCCAGCTCCATGTTCATCGAGTAGATCACTGTGTTGCGGTCGAGGTCGACCACGACCACGCCGGTCTGCTCGCGCGAGACGCCCGGCACCACGATCGCCCGGTCGAGCGAGGCGATGAGCGGGCTCTGGCTGCCGCCGGAGCCGGAGGCGTCCTTGACGGTCTTGCATCCGGCACGGGGGACCTTCAGGACGGCCCCCGCGAGGAGGATCCCGTTCGGATCGAGCTTGTTCGCCCGCGCGAGCGCCGGAACGGACGTGTGGAAGCGCAGCGCGAGCGCGTAGAGCGTGTCGCCGTGCTTGACGCGGTACTGGCCGGACTGGCACGCGGCCGACGCGGCGGAGGCCTGGGGCGCTGCCGCCGCCGCCGAGGTGGTCGCCAGCGCGGCCGCCAGGATGACGGCAGCCCACAGCGGGCGCGGGCGCCGAGGAAGCGGCGCTGGACGAGTCAGGACACGCGGCCTCGCCATGCAGGGGCTTTCGCTCTCGCGGCCTCTCGTCCTGCGAGGCACGACCACGATCCGCGGTCTCCCGAGTGAGGTGGCGCTCGATCCGAACGACGACCCGATTCCGCATCGATCGGTGGTCAACCTCAGCTCTCATTCGCGAGGAGTGAATCCATCCGGTCGGCGTGGCGGATCAGACGCGAGCTTCGATTCCTCGTCAGCACCGCCGCGGGCCGAGGCAGCGCGTTGTAGTTGCTCGCCATCGCGAGCGTGTATGCGCCCGTGCCCGGCACCGCCAGGAGATCCTCCCGGCGCGGCTTTGGCAGTGCTGCTTGCTCGATCAGCACGTCGCCGCTCTCGCAGTGCTTGCCGCACACGGCGAACTCGCCCGTGTGCGGTTCGTCGGCCCGGTTTGCCAGCAGGGCGGCGTAGCGCGCTCCGTACAACGCCGGGCGCGGGTTGTCCGACATGCCGCCGTCGACGGCGACCCACGATGTCCCGCCCGTGCGCTTGACTGCGCCCACCCGGTACAGCGTCAGCCCTGCTCGCCCGACCAGCGAACGGCCCGGCTCCAGCACCAGCCGAGGTCTCGGCAGATCGTGTAGCGCCCACGCCCGCTCGACGTGCTCGACCAGCGTCTGCGCGTACTGCTCGGGATCGGGCGCAGGCTCGTCCTCGACGTACTGGATGCCGAGACCGCCGCCGACGTCGAGCACGGCCGGTGTCCAGTCGAGGGCGGCGCGCGTCTCGGCCGCGAAGCCGGCCAGCCAGTCGACCACCGCGTGGGCCGGCCCGTCGTCCAGCAGCTGCGAGCCGAGGTGGACGTGGAGGCCGAGCATCTCGAGCCCGGTGGCCAGTGCGTCGGCGATCATCTCGAGCGCGTCCTCCGGCGAGACCCCGAACTTCGACCCGACATGCCCGGTCTGGATCGCGGCATGCGTGTCCGTCTCGATGCCGGGCGTCACCCGCAGGAGCACGCGCTTCACTCCGGCCGCGGCGCAGCGCGCGACCTCGCCCGGCTCGTCCATCACCACCAGCCAGGCGTTCGCCTCCGCCGCTGCCGCCAGCTCCTCGTCCGACTTGTTGTTGCCGTGGACGACGATCCGCTCGGCCGGGATCTCCGCCGCCTGCGCGAAGCGCAGCTCGCCGAGAGTCGAGACGTCGGCGCCAACGCCCTCCTCGGCCAGCAGGCGCATGATCGCCACGTTCGGAAACGCCTTCGTCCCGTAGACGATCGTCGCGTCCGGGGCGCCGCGGCGGTACGCACGCGCCGCGGCGCGCAGTGTCTCCTCGCAGTAGGCGACGAGCGGCGTGCCGTACTCCTCCGCCAGTTCGACCGTGGACACGCCGCCGACGCGGAGCACGCCGCCGGCGATCTCGGCCGTATCGGGGAAGAGCTCGAGCATCAGGCGGCGTCGAGATGGTAGACGGGCATCGCCGGGTGCTCCTGAAACGTGACCGTGAACGTGCGGAAGAAGTCGGCGCGGCCGAGGAGCGCGATGCCGAGGTCGGCGAACAGCGGCTCGAGACGGAATCGAGGGCCCCACGTCAGGCCCTCGTCCGTGACGACCCGCCCGTGGATCGGGATGGTGGACGACCAGACGGAGAAGGTGCGTCCCTCGACTCCGAGGCCGCCGCCGGAGTGCTCTTCCAGGGCGTCTTCGATTCCGAGCTTGGCTGCGACCGACAGCGGGAGGAACGTTCGATCGGCGCCACTGTCGACCACTCCCCGGATCAACTCCGGCCTCATCTCGTTGCCCGCGCGATGCGCGTCGAGGATGACCCACCGCATCGGCGGCCGCTTCGGCGAGTAGTGCGTGCTAAGCCGCTGCGATGACGGGATAGAAATGGAAACCCGCCTCGGGAACCTTCCAGACTCCGTCGCCGGGCTTCACCCGCTCGTCCGCATACAGAACGCCGAGGTCGGTGGCCGCCGCGACGATCTTGTGGTCGCGGATAGCCACCCACTGGCCCCTGTAGTCCTCCCAGCCCTCGGGATCCACATCGTAATCGATGGTGATATTGGTCATCGACGCCATGCTACCGCTGCAATCGCGCCGAACGTGTGCCGGATTCGGGCCCAGACGCTGCTAGCATCAGCCCCGTGGAGCAGCTGCTCGCATAGGACAGGAAGCAAGCGCGGCGGAGGCCGCGCCAGCTTCCCACGGGCCTCTCGAGCGAGAGGCTTTTTCATTCCAGGAGCCGGATTGGACAAGTACAGCCCCGAACAGATCGAAGCGAAGTGGCAGCGCGTCTGGGAGGACGAGCAGACCTTCCACACGCCCAACCCGCCGCCGGGCTCGGAGCCGGCCAACCACTGGTACCAGCTCGAGATGCTCCCGTACCCGTCCGGGACGCTGCACATGGGGCACGTCCTCAACTACACGATGGGCGACGTCCTCACGCACTTCCGCCGCCGCAACGGCTGGACGGTGCTGCGCCCGATGGGCTGGGACTCGTTCGGCCTGCCGGCCGAGAACGCGGCGATCAGGGAGGGCGGCCACCCGCGCGAGATCATCGAGCGCAACATCGACGCGATCCGCGCCCAGATGAAGCGGCTCGGCTGGGCGATCGACTGGGACCGCGAGGTCGCCGCCCATCACCCCGACTTCTACCGCTGGACGCAGTGGCTCTTCATCCGCTTCTTCGAGCGGGGGCTCGCCTACCGCAAGGCCGCGCCCGTCAACTGGTGCCCGAACGACCAGACCGTGATCGCCAACGAGTACGTCTTCGA
This sequence comes from uncultured Actinomycetes bacterium, assembly GCA_963803325.1. Lineage (GTDB taxonomy): Bacteria > Actinomycetota > Thermoleophilia > Gaiellales > Gaiellaceae > DATBLE01. The sequence continues at coordinate 528,267 of CAWDLU010000003.1, forward strand.
CGGCCGCTGCGACCGCTGCGGCACGCTGGTCGAGCTGCGCAACCTCGAGCAGTGGTTCTTCAAGATCACCGACTACGCCGACGAGCTGCTCGAGTTCGATCTGCCGCCCGGCGGCGAGTGGCCCGAGCGGACGAAGACGATCCAGCGCAACTGGATCGGGCGCAGCGAAGGCGCCGAGATCGTCTTTCGGGTCGAGGAGCTCGACACGGACATTCCCGTCTTCACGACGCGGGCCGACACGCTGTTCGGCGCCACCTTCTTCGTGCTCGCCCCCGAGCACCCGCTGGTCGAGCGGATCGCGAACGACGCGGTCGCCGAGTACGTTCGCGAGACGGCGCGGAAGAAGACCGAGGAGCGCGCCGCCGAGGAGGCGAAGACCGGCGTCTTCACCGGCCTGTACGCGACCAATCCGGTCAACGGCGCGCGGATGCCGATCTGGGTCGCCGACTACGTGCTGATGGACTACGGCACCGGCGCGATCATGGCCGTTCCGGCGCACGACGAGCGCGACCGCGAGTTTGCCGAGGCGTTCGACCTACCGATCGTCGAGGTCGTCACCGAAGACGATGTGCTCGTCAACTCCGGCCGGTTCGACGGGCTCAAGGCCGACGAGGCCAGATGGGAGATCGTCGAGTGGCTGCGTGAGCGGGGGCTGGGCAAGCCGGCGGTCTCCTACCGCCTGCGCGACTGGAGCTTCTCGCGGCAGCGTTACTGGGGCTGCCCGATCCCGATCGTCTACTGCGACGACTGCGGCGCCGTTCCCGTCCCGGACGATCAGCTGCCGGTGCTGCTGCCCGACGTCGACGACTACCGGCCGAAGGGCGTGCCGCCGCTCGCCTCCAACCAGGAGTGGCTGCACACGCCCTGCCCCACGTGCGGCAAGCCGGGGACGCGCGAGGCCGACACGATGGACACCTTCGTCGACTCGTCCTGGTACTTCCTGCGCTACGTCGACCCGCACAACGACGAGGCGCCCTTCGACCGGCGGGTGATCGACTACTGGTGCCCGATCACCACGTACATCGGCGGGATCGACCACTCCACAGGGCACCTGCTCTACTCGCGCTTCTTCGTCAAGGTGCTGAACGAGATGGGCATGCTCGGCTTCCGCGAGCCGTTCGCGCACCTCTTCCACCAGGGGTGGGTGCAGATGGGCGGCTCGAAGATGTCGAAGTCGAAGGGCAACACCGCCGGGCCGGACGAGCTGGTCGCCGAGCACGGAGCCGACGCGATGCGCCTCTACATCCTGTTCATGGGGCCCGCCGATCAGGACATGGAGTGGACGGCGAGCGGGATCGAGGGGATCGGGCGGTTCGTGCGGCGGGTCTGGCGGGTCGTGCACGACGTCGCCGAGCGCGCGCCCGCGGAGGTGGGGGACGGGCCGCTCGTCCGCAAGGCGCACGCGACGATCGCGCGGGTGACCGACGATGTCGACCGGCGCTTCCAGTTCCACACCCCGATCTCGGCGGTGATGGAGCTCGTCAACGACCTGGCAGACGACACGGGTGGGACAGGCGCTCGTTTCGCAGCCGAGACTGCCCTTTCGCTCCTCCAACCCTGGGCGCCGCACGTGACCGAGGAGCTGTGGAGCGTGCTCGGCAACGAGCGACTGTGGGAGCGTCCCTGGCCGGTCGCCGACCCGGCGCTGCTCGAGCACGACACCTTCGAGCTGGTCGTCCAGGTGAACGGCAGGGTGCGCGACCGGATCGAGGTGCCGGCCGGGCTGGGAGAGGCCGAGCTGGTCGAGCTGGCGCGCGCGTCGGCGAAGGTGCAGGCGCACCTCGACGGCAAGGAGATCCGGCAGACGATCGTCGTGCCGGGCAAGCTCGTCAACCTCGTCGTCGGCTAGGACCCCTCGAACGGCAGTGTCTGACACCGACCGAGGTGTCAGACACTGGGCGGGCGGGTCGAGCAGCGCTTACAGGCTGAAGACGACGTCGCCGCCGGTGACCCGCGGCGGGCTGATGTTCAGGTCGGTCAGGTTCTCGGCCACCCAGGCGGCGGCCGCTCGGGTCGACTCCTCGGCGCCGGCCTGATCGTCGAACACGCTGACCGTCACGGCGTTGCCGTCCTCGGTACGTACCAGGTAGTAGGCCCGAAAGCCGTCGATCCCGGCGATCACCTGCCGGACGTCGCTCTCGCGCGCGGCGAGCGCGTCCGCCAGCGTGCTTCCGGAGTAGTAGCGAAGGGTCGCGTACATGGAACCTCTTGATGGCTTCCTAGACAGAACAAGCCTTGCAGATCGTGGACTTCGCCGCCCGCGCAGGGGATAGTCGCAGGTACACGCTCACTCAACTTAGGAGATCTCGATGAAGAGACTGCTGCTCGAGTTCCGCGACTTCACGCTGCGGGGCAACCTCGTCGACATGGCGGTCGGGATCGTGGTCGGCATCGCGGCCGCCGCGCTCGTCACCGCACTGGTCACCGACCTGATCACGCCGATCATCGCGGCGATCGCCGGGAAGCCCGACTTCTCGGCGCTCTCGTTCTCGATCAACAAGAGCCGCTTCCTCTACGGCGACTTCATCAACGCGATCATCACGTTCGTCTCGATCCTGGCGGCGATCTTCTTCTTCGTCGTCAAGCCGGTCAACGCCGTGATGTCGCGGCGGAAGCCAGCCGACGCAACCACGCGGGCGTGCCCCGAGTGCCTGAGCGAGATCCCGACGGCGGCCATACGCTGCGCCTTCTGCACGGCGCAGGTCGCGCCGGCCTAGCTCGAGGCCGCGACCGCACCCAGCCCGACGAAGACGGCGCCGGAGGCGTACCGAACCGCCCTCCGGCGCCGGCGCAAGAAGCCGCCGATCGTCCCGCCGGCGAGCGCGTACGCGCCGTCGCTGATCAGGCCGAGCGCGACCCAGACGAGGCCGAGCACCGCGATCTGCGTCCACACCGTGCGGTCGCGGTCGACGAACTGCGGCAGGAAGGCGAGGAAGAACAGCGCCGTCTTCGGGTTGAGGACGTTGACGACGACCCCCTGGGTGAAGACGCGGCAGCCGCTGCGAGGCGGTCGAGGGCTCGACTCGTGCGAGTCGTCCCGTTCGAGCCACTTCCGGATTCCGACGAAGACGAGGTAGGCGGCGCCGACGTACTTGACCGTGCTGAACGCGATCGCCGACGAGACGATCAGCGCCGACAGACCGGCGACCGCCGTGGCGACATGGACGAGCGAGCCGAGATGGACGCCCGCGACCGAGAGCAGTCCGTGCCGCCGGCCTCCCTCGACGCTCGTGGCGACGATGTACAGCACCGCGGGACCCGGGATCGCCAGGAGGACCAGCGCGGCCGGGACGAAGACTGCGAAGGCGTGCGGGCCAGCCACGTGCCTCAGCGGATGCCGGTGTCGATCGAGAAGTCGAGTCGGTCGACGTGGGCGCGGCGGACGTGCACGGCGCGGGGCCGGATGTCGTGCCCGATCCCGATCCGCTCCACTGTCGTGACCGTGTAGTAGCCGGGCGCCAGCACGATCCGGTAGCGGCCGGCGGCGGTCGACCGCGTGCGGTACGTGTGGCCGTCGCGGCGGAAGAGGAGGGTGACCTGCGCGGGCGCGGAGCAGGGTTGGCCGACACGGCAGACCGGCATCGTCGGGCCCTTCGTGACGGTGCCGTGCAGGCCGCTGATCATGATCGCGAGCGCGACGATCGACCCCATGGGCTCATGGTGCCTGGCGCGGGCGGCGAACGCCGTCAATCGTCACGGATTTGTCACATCGGCGTCACCCTGGCGCGCGTACTTCGTTGTCACAATGGGCGACGTGGATGCGATCGTTCTCTCTCGGCGCCGCGTGTTGTTGGGCGGGCTGCTGCTGGTGCTCGTGCTGCTCGTGGGCGGGCGGTTCCTCCTGCGTGCGGGTGCCACGGCAGGGCCGGTCGCGCCGCCGATCGTCGGCTCGGCGGAGAGCGGCGCGGCGCCCGCGGCACCCTCGCGGCTCGTCGTCTATGTGGTCGGGGCGGTGCGGCGGCCCGGGCTGTACCGCGTGGCCGAGGGCTCGCGCGTGGCGGACGCGGTCGGTCGGGCGGGCGGGACGACGCGCCGCGCCGATCTGGCGGCGGTCAACCTCGCGGCCCCCGTCGCCGACGGCCAGCAGGTGGTCGTGCCGGCGCGACTGCCCCCGGCTGTGGCCGCGGCGGAGGGAGCACCCACGTCGGTCGGCGGCTCGGTGCCGGCAGCACCCGTTCAGCTCAGCGTCGCCACCGTCGAGCAGCTGGACGCCCTTCCCGGCATCGGCCCGGTGACCGCGCAGAAGATCGTCGACTGGCGAAGCGCCCACGGCCCCTTCGCGAGCGTGGAGAATCTCGACGACGTACCCGGGATCGGGCCGGCGCGTGTCGAGCAGCTCCGCGATCTGGTCGTGCCGTGAACGAGCGGCTGCTTCGCACCTATCCGTACCTGCTTGCCGGGTCGGCGTGTCTCGGCCTTGCCGCCGCGAACGCCATCCGCTCACACGGCATCGCCGTTGCCACGCTCGCGGCAGGCGCCTCGCTCATCAGCGCCTTCGCGGCCGATCCCCGCGCCCGGATCGCAGGCCTTGCCGCGGCGCTTCTGCTCGCCGGTTGGTGGTGGGGAAGCGCCCGGCTCGACCGGCTCGACTCGAGCCTGTTGCGGCCGCATGCCGGCGAGAGCGCTCCGTCTGTCTGCATCGTCACCGGTCCGGCGCGAAGCAACGGGTTCTCTTTGCGCGTCCCCGCCCGCCTCGTTCGCTTCGGGTCGCTCGCGCTCGCCGAGCCGGTGTTGCTCGAGCTCCCGCTCGGCCGCGCGCCGCCCCAAGGCGCCCACCTCGCCCTGCGCCTCCGGGTCAAGCTGCCCCGGCCGGCTTCGCACGGCTTCGACGAGCGCACCTACCTCCGCCGCCACGGCATCCACGTCGTCGCGGTCGGACTGGGGGAGTGGTCCGTCGTCGGGAGGCGAGGCGGCCTGGGCGGGTATGCGGACCGCGTCCGCGCGTGGCTGGCGCGGTCGCTCGCGCCCGGTCTGGGCGGAGAGCGGCGCGCGGTTCTGGAGGGGATCGTGCTCGGAGAGGACGAGGGCCTCTCGCCGGGTCTACGAACCAGCTTCCGCGCCTCGGGGCTCTACCACCTGCTCGCCGTGTCGGGTCAGAACGTCGCGTTCGTCGCGGGCGGAGTGCTGGGGCTCGCGTGGCTGCTCGGTCTGCCGCGCTGGCTCGGCGAGCTCGGAGCGCTCGCCGGGATCGCCTCGTACGTGCTCGCCGTCGGAGCCCAACCGTCCGTGATCCGCGCGGGGATCTCGGGCGCGCTGGGGTCGCTCGCCTGGCTGTCCGCGCGTCAGCGCGACCGCTGGCACTTCCTGCTGGTCGGCGCGCTGATCCTGCTCGCCTGGAACCCGTACACGCTGCTCGACGCCGGCTTTCAGCTCTCGTTCGCGGCGGTCGCGGCGATCTTCGTCGCGGTACCGAGGGCGCAGAGGTTCTTCGAGGGGTACCCGATGCCGGACCTCGTCAGGGAGGCGCTGGCGGTGTCGCTCGCCTGCGGGGTCGCGACCGCTCCGATCCTCTGGCTTCAGTTCGGGCGCATTCCGATCTACACCGTCCCGGCGAACGCCCTCGCGGCACCGGTCGTCGCGCCGCTTCTCGGCCTCTCGTTCGCCGCGGCGTTCGCGGCGACGATCTCACCCGGCGTTGCCTCGCTGATCGCCGCGGCGAACGGTTGTCTCGCCGCGTATCTCGCCGGCTGCGCACGCCTCGTCGGCGGGCTGCCCGGAGCGACGGTGTCGTCGGGGCCGGCGGTGGCGGTACTCGTCGTCCTGGTCGCCGTCTCCGTGGCGGCGTTCGGCCGGCGCGCGGTCTTCGACCGGCAGGCAGCATGACTATGCTTGCCAACCGTGGTGGACGAGCTCAAGTCGGCGTATCTGCTCACCGGGAGCGACCGACCGAAGATCGAGCGCGCCCTCCACCGGCTTCGCGAGCGCTTCGGCGACGACGCGGTCGAGCGGATGTCGGCGCGCGAGACGGGCGGCGATGACGCCGTTGCCGCCTGCAACGCCATGGGGCTGTTCGCGACCGGGGGGCGCCTGGTGCTCGTCGACGAGATCGAGCGGTGGAAGGCCGCCGACGCGAAGGCAGTCGCCGAGTATCTGGCAGCGCCCGCGCCCGGGACCGTGCTCGCCCTCGTCGGCGACGAGCTGAGGAAGGACTCCCCGCTTGCGAAGGCGTGTGCCAAGGCGGGCACGGTCCTCGTCTACGAGGTGTCGAAGCGCGAGCTTCCGAAATGGATCGCCGAGCAGTTCGCTCGCCACGGGGTCAAGGCGACCTCGGAAGCCTGCCGCGCGCTCCTCGAGTCGATCGGCGAGAACCTCCAGGAGCTGGCGAGCGAGATCGACAAGGTCTCGCTCTGGGCGGGGCCGGACCCGGTGACCGAGAACGAGATCGAGCTGCTCGTTGCCGCGCGCGCCGACACCCCGTCCTACGTCCTCACCGACGCGTGGGGGAAGCGCGAGGTCGGAGCCGTCCTGTCGGCGTGCGAGTCGATCCTCGAGCGCTCGGCTCCGCGCTCACGGGAGGTGCACGCGCTGGTCGGCCGCCTGGCGGCGCACGTCCGCCGCGTCCAGGCCTGCCAGAACCTCGACGCCGAGGGCGTCCGTGCCCGCGATGCTGCGCCGAAGCTGAAGATGCACCCGTTCGCGGCCCAGAAGGCCTTCGACCAGGCGCGGAACTACTCGACCGACGAGCTGCGGGAGGCGATCGTCCGGCTCGCCGATCTCGACCTCGCGATCAAGGGCGGCAGCCGGCTCCCGGCCGAGCTCGAGCTACAGCGGACGCTCGTCGCGATCACCCGGCAGGGCGAGCCCGCAGCAGCACCAGAGTCGGCCGCTTGACTCACCACTCCGGCGGCGACCTTAAGGCTTTCTTACAAGCATCGCGCCGGGCCTGACGTTCCTGATAAAGAGGAGCCATGAGTCGGCTCCGCCTGCTCGCGCGCGATGAGGCGCCCTTGCTCGCGCGAACGATCTACGCCGACGACGGCTCCGCGTCGCCGCTGAAGCGCGCGCTTGCCAACGCCCCCGACCAGCTCGAGACATTTCTCCCCTTCCTCGGGCAGATCTTCGGCGAGGGCGCGGTCGACCTGGCGACGAAGGAGCTCGTGGTCGTGCGCGTCTCCCACCTGAACGCGTGCCGCTACTGCCTGGCTGCGCACCGGCCGCTGGCGCTGGAGTCGGGGGTCGAAGCCGAGCAGCTGGCAGCGATCTGCGGCGAGGAATCGCTCGACCGCCTGTCCGCTCGGGAGCGGACGCTGGTCGATTGGGTCGACCGCTACGTGCTCGACCCCGGCGGCATCGACGACCAGCTCGTCGCGCGGGTCCTCGACCACGTCCGCGACGACCAGCTCGTCGAGCTGGCGCTGCTCATCGGAGCAACGCAGCTGCTGAACCACTTCTGCACCGCATTCGACATCCCGCCGGGCTGATGCGCGAGCACTTCGAGCAAGCGGTCGCCGAAGGCCGCTGCGGCGATCGCCTCTGGCTCTACGCGACGTACCACTGCAACCTCGCCTGCGTGTACTGCCTGACCGAGTCGCACCCAGCAATCGGCAACCGCCGCACGCTCGCGGACGAGACGATGGTCGGGATCGCGAACGAGGCGCGCGACCTCGGCTTCGGCGCTCTCGGAGTCACCGGCGGGGAGGTCTTCATGCTCCGGAACGCCGCCCCGACCCTCGCCCGGCTCGGTTCGATCCTGCCCACGGTCGTCCTGACCAACGCGACGCTCTTCAGCGATCGCCTGCTCGATCGGCTCTCCCCGATCGCGGAGGCCGAGGTCGCGCTCCAGGTCTCGCTCGACGCTCCGGAGGCTCTGCACAACGACTCGCTGCGCGGCCCGGAGAACTTCGCGAACGTCGTCGAGGCCGTGCCGGCGCTGCTCGAGCGAGGGATCCGCGTGCGGATCGCCACCACCGTCGAGGACCAGACCGAGGGCGAGCTCAACCGCCTCTGCGACCTGCACCGCAGCTGGGGGATCCCCGACGACGATCACATCGTCCGCCGGGTCGTGCGCCGCGGTCGCGCCGAGCTCGAGCAGATGGGCGTCGATCCAGGTCCGACCGACATCCTTCCCGAGCTGACGATCACGGCCGACGGCGCCTTCCTGCACCCGTTCGCGCCGACGGTCCGGAACGGCGTCACTGATCTCGACCTGCTCGTGTCGCGTCAGGTCGCTCCGCTCGAGGCCGCGCTCGGCCGGTTTCTCCGCGTCGTCGGCAACCAGCCGGCCGGCACGGACGTTGCCCAGAACATCAGGTGAGCGTGAGCTCGGCCCCGCGGTCGCGGGGCGCCGAGGTCGTTCGAGGCGCGGCCGCGCGAACGACGTCCCGCGCGGCGGTCGCGGCCACGCTCGGAGCTGCGCTCGTCGCCGCCGAGCTGGTGATCCGGACTCGCACGGGGCTGCGCGGTCAGGTGATCGGGCAGATGGTCGCGTTCGTGCTCTACCTGCCCGCGGTGTGGCTGTGCTGGCGCGGACTCGGGATCGGCGTCCGCGGCGTCGTGCTCGTGCTCGGAGTCGCGCTCGTCCTCCGCGCCGCTGCCTTCGACCCGTCCGCTCCCCCGCCGCTGACGACCGATACCTACCGCTACGCGTGGGACGCGCGCGTGCAGACCCACGGCGTGAACCCGTACCGCCACACGCCCGCCGCGCCGGCGCTCGCGCCGCTGCGCGACCGCCAGATCTGGCCGAACGTGAACCGGAAGAGCTGGCACACGATCTATCCCCCCGGTGCCGAGGCCTCGTTCGTCGTCGCGCGAGGCGTCTTCGGCCACGGCGTCCGGGCGACGACGTGGCTCTTCCTGATCGTCGAGGCGGCGGCGCTCGGCGCGCTCGTCGTCGTCCTCGTCCGGCTGCGGGCGCCTCCCGAACGCGTCGCGGTCGCCGCCTGGCACCCGCTCGCGGTCAGCGAGATCGCTGCCAACGGGCACTCCGACGCGCTCGCCGTCCTCGCCGGGGCGCTGCTCCTCCTGGCCTGGTCCGGCCGGTGGCGCGGGCTCGCCGGGGCGGCGGTCGGCTTCGGCGCACTCGTCAAGCTCGCGCCGCTGCTCCTCTTCCCGGCCCTGGTGCGCCGCGGGAGGGCCCGCTTCGCGCTCGTCGGGCTCGCGGTCGTCGCCGCCGGATACGGCGCGTATTCGTCCGCCGGCACCAGGGTGGTCGGCAGCCTCTTCCGCGATCTGAGAGAAGAAGACCTGGGGTCGCTGGCGTGGTCGCAGCTCTCGGCGCACCTCGGGCGGAGCGCCGCCCAGGCGATCCTCGCGGCGGCGCTGCTCAGCGTCGTCGCGTTGGTCGCGCTCAGAGAGCACGATACGGTCGAGCAGGTGGCCCGCAGCGCGCTGCTCGTGCTCGGCGGAGTGCTGCTCTCGATCGCCTACCTCCAGCCGTGGTACGCGCTGTGGCTGCTCCCGTTTCTGGCGATCGTGGCCGCGCCGGCCTGGCTCTGGCTATCGGGCATGCTGCCGCTGATCTACGTCTACGGGCTCGATCCTGGGCCGCTGCCGTGGTGGGTCCGGGCGGCGATCTACGGGCCGTTCGTCGCGCTGGTGCTCGTGCGGGTCGCCCGGCCGCGCCGCACTCCGCCCGCAACGCTGGTGCAGCTCCAGGGCCGCCCGTCGGTCGCGGCCGTGATCCCCGTCCTCGACGAGGCGGAATCGCTGCCGGGTCTGCTCGCGGAGTTCGAGCCCGGACTCGTCGACGAGATGGTGGTCGTCGACGGCGGGTCGAGTGACGGGACGGCCGAGGCGGCCCGCGCCGCTGGCGCCCGGGTGGTCGTCGAGCGGCGCCGAGGCTACGGACGCGCATGTCTCACTGGCGCCGAGGCCGCGGACGCGGACATCGTCGTCTTTCTCGACGGAGACGGGAGCGACGATCCGGCGGCGATCCCGCGGCTGCTCGCGCCGATCCTCTCGGGCGAGGCGGCGCTCTCGCTCGGTGCGCGCCTCGACCCCGAACCGGGTGCGCAGCACGTGCACCAGCGACTCGGAAACCGCCTGGTCTCCCTGCTCGTCCGGCGCGTCTACGGCGTGGCGGTTCGAGACATCCCGCCGATGCGGGCGGTCCGCAGCGATGTCCTGCTCGGGCTCGGGCTGACGGAGCTGACCTACGGCTGGCCGACCGAGATGGTCGTCAAGGCCGCTCGGGCGGGGTTCCCGGTCGTCGAGCTGGTCGTCCCGGCACGAGCTCGTCGTGCCGGCGAATCGAAGGTCTCCGGCCGGCTCGGCCCGTCGCTGAGGGCGGGCGCCCGGATGCTCGGCGTCGTCGCCCGCTACGCGTGACCTACGCCGCGTAAGGAACTCTTAATGCCTCCCAGCTTGACGGGACGTTTGCGGTCGGCGATTCTGCCGCGGATGGGTGGACGACGGCTCGCCGCGATCGGCCTGGTCGTCACGGGCACTGTCGTCGGTGTGGCGATCTGGTCGGGCACGGGCGGGGGATCCTCCCCGAAGGCGGCGACGGCAACTCGAAAGGTGCCGTACACCCGGATCCAGGGCGTGTTCGAGAAGTACGGCTGCACCGCCTGCCACCCCGGCGTCAATCCGTCGCTGAACCTTCAACGCGGCAAGTCGTACGCCGCGCTCGTCGGCATCCGGGCGGTCGAAGATCCGACGCTCTATCGCGTCGTCGCGGGCGATCCGGGCAAGAGCTTCCTCTATCTCAAGGTCGGCGGCAATCCGCCGATCTTCGACATCCCCGCGATCGGCGGCCGGATGCCACCGGATCAGCCTCCGATCGCCGAGGCGGACCGCAACCTGATCCGCGACTGGATCCTCGGCGGCGCCAAGGACGTCAACGGCAAGACGGGCGGCCCGGAGGTGAAGACGCCCGGCTCCCCCCCGACGGGGCTCGGGAACACGAGCCTCGCAACCACGCCCACCGGCAAGGGGACGATTCGCGGCACCGTCTTCGACCAGCGGCATCGCCCGATCGCCGGCGCGCTCGTCACGCTCCTGCTCCAGGGCGACACGCTCGAAGGGGGCGAAGAGCACTACCGGGTCGCGCAGACCGACGCCAAGGGTCGGTTCAAGCTCGCCCGCGCTCCGGCCGGGCGCTTCATCCTCAAGGCCTACGCGCCGAAATCGATCTACGTGTCTCGCATCGTCGCACTGAAGGCCGGCGCGACCGCGACGATCGAGTTCGGCCTGCCGAGCCGCGTGATCCCGAACCCGTTGATCTCGACTCCGAAGGTGACCGCCACGCAGCTCTCGATGCAGGTTCGGGGGTCGAGCCTCGACGGCAACTACACGCTCGCCGTCAATCCCCGCTCGGGGCGCGTCTTCGAGCTGCACCACGCCGACAACGCGCCCGGCCGCTGGACGAGGACGATGTCGCAGCGGCTGCCGGGGCCGTGGGTGTTCCTGGCGGTCGACCATCAGTGCAACGTCTCCGACTTCCTCACCGTCGCGCGCTGATCGCGGCGGCGGTGCTGGCCGCGGCCGGAGCCGGGGCCGGGGCGATCCTGCTCGGCAGCCGGGGTGGCGGCCATGCCGGCGGCCGGGCCGTGCCGCGCTTCTCCGCCGACGTGCAACCGATCTTCGACAGCAAGTGCATCGCCTGCCATCCCGTCGCCTATCCGTACCTGGATCTTCGCCGCGACCATTCCTACGACGATCTCTACCGGGTCTCCGCGGCGACGAAGCCGGCCTTCGAACGAGTCGTCCCGGGGCGGCCGGATCTCTCCTACCTGCTCATCCATCCCCCCGACCCCTCGCTGCGCGGCCTGCTGACGGGCGACGAGCGTCGGACGATCGCCCGCTGGATCGCTGCGGGGGCCCGCGATGACTGATCGGGTTCTGATCGTCGCGAAGGCGCCTGTGATCGGCCGGGCGAAGACGAGGCTCGTGCCTCCCCTCTCGCCCTCCCAGGCTGCGGCGCTGCACGAGGCACTGCTCCTCGACACCGTCGACGCCTGCCGTACCGAATCGAACGACGTCAGGCTTCTCTGCAGCTCCGAGGCAGATGCGACGCAGCTCGCTCCAATCGTGTCCGGCATCCCGCTCGAGCCGCAGGAGGGAACCGGCCTCGGCGACGCGCTCAGGCTGGCCGTCGAACGGCACGCGGCCGAGGGGCCGGTCGCGATCGTCTCGTCGGACATCCCGGGGCTACCTCGGGGTGCCCTGCGGCGGGCATTCTCCGCGCTCGCGGACGGCGCCGACGTCGTGCTCGGACCGGCCTTCGACGGCGGCTACTGGCTGGTCGCGATGCGGGAGCCGCACGAAGCTCCGTTTCGCGAGATCCCCTGGTCGACGCCCGCAGTCCTCGAGGTCACGCGACAGCGGTGCCGCTCGGCAGGTCTGAGCCTGGTCGAGCTGACCCGCTGGCGCGACGTCGACACGCTCGTCGACCTCGACTTCGTCGCCCGCGACCGCAGAGGTCTCGACGCGCCGCGCACGATCGAGCTGCTCGCGTCGCTCGACGGCGCCCTCGGAACGCCGCCCGAGCTCGAGCTCTCCTCCAGCGAGATCCTCGCCGGGTCGCCGTGGCGCCTGATGCTTCGCGATCGGCTGCGCGGGCCGGCCGGCGACACCGAGTACGGCTATCTGGCCGTCCCGCGCGCCGTGTTCGTCGCAGCGGTCACGCTCGAGGACGACCTCCTGCTCGTGCGCCAGTACCGCCACCCGGTCCGGGACTGGACCCTCGAGGTGCCGGCCGGATCGGTCGTGGACGGCGAGACGCCGCTCGAGGCGGCCAGGCGCGAGCTTCGAGAGGAGACGGGAGGCACGGCCGGGGAGTGGCATCACCTGACGACGTTCTTCTCGTCGAGCGCCCACCTGAGCCTTCGCTCGGACGCGTTCCTCGCGCGGGGGGTCGCGCTCGCCGAGGCCGCGCCCGAGGAGGGAGAGGCGCTCACCCTGATCCGGATGCGATTCGCCGAGGCAGTCGCCCGAGCGCGGGCGGGAGGCTTCGCCGAAGGCCAGACCGCGCTGACGATCCTCCTCGCTGCGGCGCGGCTCGAGCTCTCCGCCGCCGCGAAGATTTAAGAACCTGTTAGCCGGTTGCCGGACGGCAGCTGGGAGAATCGGGGTGCACCCGAGTCGAGGGAGGAAGACAGACATGCGCAGACCACTGGCGAAGGCACTGATGGTTATCGGTCTCGGCGGACTTCTCGCCGTCGGCCTTGCGGTCGGCGCGCTCGCGTCGTCGCACGGATCGCCGAGTTCGGCGGTGACCACGAGGGAGAGCACGACCGAGCATCCGACGGACATCGAGACGCCGGCGGCGACGAAGCCGAGCCTGTACATCGCGGCGATCGACGCGAGAGCCGAGGTGCCCGCCCCGAAAGGAACCTCGAACAGAGCGGGGGGCGCGTTCGCGCTCTGGCTGACTCACGAGGGGGCCAAGTACAGCGCCTCGTGGAAGCTCGTCTTCGGCAAGCTCACGGGTAAGGCGACCGCCGCGCACATCCACAAGGGCAAGGCCGGCGCCGCCGGCCCCGTGCTCGTTCCGCTGTGCGGCCCCTGCACGTCCGGCCAGACGGGGACGGCGTCGATTTCGGCGGCCACGCGGGCTGCGATCGAGTCCGGCGCGGCGTACGTGAACGTGCACACCGCGAAGAACCCGGGCGGCGAGGTCCGGGGCCAGATCAGGTAGGCGTTTTCCGCCGGGGCGGCTCAGTAGCTGAAGACGGTGGCGCCTTCGCCGATCCACTCCCAGAGCGGGGTGGCGCCGGCGATCCGGGCGTTGGCGACGAGCTTCGTCTCGTCCTGCTTTCGGCTGTTGAAGCAGATCGGGCAGACGAGGAGCTCGCCGCCGCCGTCGGCGTACTGGGCGAAGAGCCGCTCGAGCGGCGGGCAGCCGTCGCAGGCGGTGCCCTCGGCTGTGCCTTCCAGTCCGAGGAGGACGCCGTCCTTGGTCAGGAACATCGCGACCTGGCGGCCCTGCTGGAGGGCGGCGGTTGCGACGAGGAAGGCGACGGTCACGCGCTCGGCGTCGTCTCCCAGTCCGGTGGCGAGATTGACCACGACCTTGCTCTTGTTCGGCACGGTGTTCTCCTCTCTAGAAGCGGGCGTGTAGCAGTGCGGTTGCGCAGGTGTCCTCGGGCTGAGGTCCGATCTTCGGAATCACCGCGCTGAGGAGCATGAGCAGGCGCTCGTTGTTCTCGGCGAAGACACGGGCGACCTCATTCTGGCTGACCGGCTCGCCGTCCTCGACTCCGGCGTCGTAGTCGGTGATCATCGAGACGTTCGCGTAGCAGAGCTCGAGCTCGCGTGCGAGGTGACCTTCGGGGTAGGCGGTCATGTTGACGACGTCCCAGCCCTGTGAACGGAACCAGCGCGACTCCGCGCGGGTCGAGAAGCGCGGCCCCTGGATCGTGACGACCGTGCCGCGGTCGCGCGCCGGGATGCCGAGCTCGAGCGCGGTCTCGTGGAGGAGGCGGCGCAGGTCGGCGCAGTAGGGGTCGGCGGCGGAGACGTGGGTCGTCTCGGGCCCGTCGTAGAAGGTGTCGGCGCGGCCTGCCGTCCGGTCGACGAACTGGTCGCAGATCACGAACTCGCCCAGTCCGAGCTCGGGGCGCAGCGACCCGGAGGCGTTCGGCCCGAGGATCCGGCGCACTCCGACCTCGCGAAGCGCCCAGATGTTGGCGCGGTACGGGATGGCGTGCGGCGGCAGCTCGTGGTTGCGCCCGTGGCGCGGCAGGAACGCGACCTGCGCATCGCCGAGCCGGCCGAGAGCGAGCGGCGCCGACGGCGGGCCGTACGGGGTCTCCGGCTCGACTTCCTCGACGTGGTCGAGGAAGCGGTAGAAGCCGGAGCCGCCGATGACGCCGATCACGTGAGACCTACGAGTTGACGCCGGCGACGAGCCGCGCCGCCTGTGACTTCTTGCGGGCGGCCGCGTTTGCGTGCAGCGCGCCCTTCGTCGCCGCCCGGTCGATCCAGCGGACGAGCGCGCGGTGCTCCTCGGCGATCGCCGCGGCGTCACCGGCCTCGACCGCCGCCTCGAGGCGTTTCGTCAGCGTCTTCACGGTCGAGCGGAAGCGGATGTTCTCGTTCCGCTGGCGGACCGCGATTCCGACGCGCTTCTTCTGTTGCTGAATATTCGGCATACGGCGTGAAAAAGGCCCGCAGGGCGGGCGCGACGATCGTAGCAAAGGCCGGTGCGAGCAGGCACGCTCCCTATGCTCAATCGGTGCCGGAAACCCCGGAAGCGGTCCGCTCCGCGCCTACCGAGGCGGGGCACCGCCGCCGGCTCGGCCATTCGACTGCGATCTTCGCCGCCGCCACCGGTCTCTCGCGGGTCGCCGGCCTCGTCCGCGAGTCGGTCGTCCGCTACTACTTCGGCACCGTCGGCCAGATCAACGCGTTCGAGGTCGCGTTCCTCGTCCCGAATACGATCCGCGCGCTCGTCGCCGACGCCGCCCTCTCCTCCGCATTCGTCCCCGTCTTCAGCGAGCTACTCGAGAAGGGCGAGCGCAAGCGCGCCTGGCGTGTCGCCTCCAGCCTCTTCTGGCTGATCCTGCTCGGCCTCGGCGGGCTGACCGCGCTCTTCATCGTGATCGCGCCGTGGGTGATGCGGATCTTCGGCTATTCCGGCCTCGCCGTCGGCCTCTCCCGGGTTCTCTTTCCGATCGTCGTCCTGCTCGGCCTGACCGGGATCGTGGTCGGGATCCTGAACAGCTACGAGCACTTCACCGTCCCGGCCCTGACTCCGGTCTTCTGGAACCTTGCGATCATCGCCGGGCTGGCGATCGGCGTGCCGCAGGCCGACTCGCTCGACGCCAAGCTCTACGTCTACGCGGTCTCGATCGTGGTCGGGACGGTGATCCAGCTGCTCTTACCCGTGCCGTGGCTGCGTGGTCGCGACGGCCGCCTGCAGATGGTGATCGACCGGCGGGACCCGGCCGTCCGGCGCACGTTCGCGCTGATGCTGCCGATCACGCTCGGGCTCGGGCTGATCAACTTCAACGCGTTCGTCGACACGATCTTCGCGGCGCGGCTCCTCGACCGGTTCCAGGCGCCGAGCGCGATCAACGCCGCCTTCCGCCTGTACATCTTTCCGCAGGGCATGTTCTCGGTCGCGGTCGCGACCGTGCTGTTCCCGACGCTCGCGCGGCTGGCGACGCGTGGCGACCTGGACGGTTTCCGGTCGACGGTCGCCGGCGGCCTGCGGCAGATCGCGTTCCTGCTCGTACCGGCGAGCGCCGCCTCGGCCGTTCTCGCACAGCCCATCGTGCGCCTCGTGTACGAGCGTGGCAGCTTCACGGCTTCGCAGACCGAGGTGGTCGCGGCTGCGCTCGCGGCGTTCTCGCTCGGGCTGACCTTCAACGGCGCGATGCTGATGCTGAACCGCGCGTTCTTCAGCCTCCAGTCGGCGTGGATCCCGACCTGGGTGGCGATCGGGAACCTCGGTCTGAACGCTGCGCTCGACGCCGCTTTCTACCGGGTCGGAATCTGGGGGATCCCGCTCTCCACCTCGATCGTCAACATCGCCGGCACCGTCGCGCTGCTGGTGCTGCTCCGCAGGCGCCTCGGGCGGCTCGAGCTCGGCCAGGCGAGCGACGCGCTCCTCCGGGTCACCGCCGCCTCGGCGCTGCTCGCGGGCGTCTGCTACGGAGTCTGGCGGCCACTCGACGACGCGCTCGGCCGCTCGTTCGCGGCGCAATGCGTGTCGCTCGGTATCGCGCTCGGCGCGGGCGGGGTCGTTTACCTCGGCGCGTGCCGGCTGCTCGGCGTGCGCGAGCTGCAGGCGCTGCTCTCGCTCCGGGCACGCCGCGGGTGATCGAGTTCGCGCCGCTGGCGGAAGGTCACCTTCCGCTTGTTCGAGACTGGCTCGGTCGCGAGCACGTTGCCCGCTGGTGGCGCGGGCCGGTCGAGGTGGCGATGGAAAAGCGCCGGGGGGGGATCGAGGGTCGACGATTGACCGCCCAGTACCTGATCGTGCTGGCCGGCCGGCCGGTCGGGATGATCCAGACCTATCTCGTCTCGGATCATCCCGAGTGGGAGGAGATCGTCCGGGCCGGCCCGCATGCTGCGGGGGTCGATCTGATGATCGGTGAGGCCGATCTCGTCGGCCGCGGCCTCGGACCGACGGTTCTCGAGCAATTCACTCGCGAGGTGGTCTTCGCCGATCCGGCGGTGGTCGCCGTCGTTGCGACGGTCGAGGAGCGCAACCGCCGCTCCTGGTGCGCCTTCGAGAAAGCCGGCTTCCGCCATGTTCGGGACGTCGAGGAGGAAGGGCTCCCGCACCGCCTGCTGCGCCTCGACCGCCCATCGGCGGCGTGACGCAATCGGCCATTGGCCCGGTGTCAGACACCGCACACGGAGGTGTAACGGGCAGTCCCCGTGACCGTGCCTTGCGGGCATTTCTCATGGCCAAAGCGCACTGTCCCGGTGTCAGACACCGGGACAGTGTCGCGGTCAGCCACGGCTGATCGATGCTAGGCCGGAAAGCGCGGGTCGTCCCGGATCGGCGCCAGGTCGCCGTCGTCGCGGGCGCCGGCCGCGAGATCCGGGCGTTCCTTCAGCGCGCCGGCGAGATGGTCGATCGCCGCGTCTGCTTCTCCCAGTTGGGCTTCCGCGCAGGCCAGGTTGTAGAGCAGCACGCCGCGATCGTCGTACCGATCCAGCGCGTCCAGGAGGATCCGCTTGATCTCGTCGTACCGGCCGGCCTCGAACAGAGGGAGAACATCGGCGTTCGTCTCCCA
This sequence comes from uncultured Actinomycetes bacterium, assembly GCA_963803325.1. Taxonomy (GTDB): domain Bacteria; phylum Actinomycetota; class Thermoleophilia; order Gaiellales; family Gaiellaceae; genus DATBLE01. Next base: position 545,900 of record CAWDLU010000003.1, read on the forward strand.
CGAGCGAGGGCGGTACGCCTCGCCCGGCGCGCCGCCGACCGCCAGCACCGTCGTGCCCGCCTCGGCCGCGACCGCGCCACGTTTCGTCGCCGGGTCGCGGACGAAGACGATCGTCCCGGCCGGCGCATCCACCTCGTCACCTCCGATGCCGAACGTCGCGCGGCCCGCGACGACGACGTAGAGCTCCTCGTGCGCGGACGGCACCTCGTCGTGCTCGGGGATGATCGTCGCGCCCGGCTCCTTCGCCGTCCACGCGTTGATGCCGAAGGCCGCGACTCCGAGCGCCCGCCTGATCGGCGACCAGCCGTCCGGCCGCGCCAGACCTTCGATTTGTGCCGTTTCGTAGCTCTTCTCGGTCATCTCCGCCTCCTTGGTTTCTCTGACGTCGCCGCTACGCTCCGTTCCATGGACCAGGGCAAGATCCGCAACTTCTCGATCATCGCGCACATCGACCACGGCAAGTCGACCCTGGCCGACCGCATGCTCGAGGTCACGGGCACCGTCACCGGCCGCGAGATGCGCGAGCAGCTGCTCGACTCGATGGACCTCGAGCGCGAGCGCGGGATCACGATCAAGGCGCAGGCAGTGCGCGTGCTCTGGAAGGGCCACCAGCTCAACCTGATCGACACGCCCGGGCACGTCGACTTCACCTACGAGGTCTCGCGCTCGCTCCAGGCGTGCGAGGGCGCGCTGCTCGTCGTCGATGCCGCTCAGGGGATCGAGGCCCAGACGGTTGCGAACGCCTACCTCGCGATCGAGAACAACCTGGAGATCGTCCCGGTCGTGAACAAGATCGACCTTCCCTCGGCGAACCCGGACGGGGCTGCCCGCGAGGTTTCGGAGCTGATCGGCGACACTCCTGACCACGTCCTCCGGATCTCCGCCAAGACGGGCGCCGGGGTGGGTGAGGTGCTCGATGCGATCGTCGAGCGGATCCCCGCGCCCGCCGGCGACGCTTCGGCGCCTCCGCGCGCGCTCGTCTTCGACTCCTCGTACGACCAGTACCGAGGCGTAGTCGCGTTCGTTCGCGTCGTCGACGGCACCTTCAGAAAGGGCGAGGGCCTGAAGGCGATGGCGCAGAGGACCGAGTTCGACGCCGAGGAGCTCGGCTACATGTCGCCGACGATGCGGCCGGTGAAGGAGCTGACCGCGGGAGAGGTCGGCTACGTGATCACCGGGCTGAAAGACGTCTCGCGGCTGCGGGTCGGCGACACGCTGACCGCGACCGCCCGCGCCGCCGTTGAGGCGCTCCCCGGTTACAAGGACGTCAAGCCGATGGTCTTCGCCGGTCTCTTCCCGACCGACTCCGACCAGTACCCCGAGCTGCGCGACGCGCTCGAGAGGCTGAAGCTGAACGACGCCGCCCTCTTCTACGAGCCCGAGACCTCGCAGGCGCTCGGCTTCGGCTTCCGCGCCGGCTTCCTCGGCTTGCTGCACATGGAGATCGTGCGCGAGCGGCTCGAGCGCGAGTTCGACCTCGACCTGCTCGTCACCGCCCCGAACGTCGCCTACCGCGTGACGACCAAGGCAGGCGACCACGTCGAGGTGCACAACCCGTCCGAGATGCCGCGGGAGCTCGAGGAGGTCGAAGAACCGTATGTAAAGGCGTCGATCATCGTCCCGAAGGAGCACGTCGGCGCGGTGATGGAGCTGAACAACGACCGCCGCGGCAGCTTCGACCACATGGAGTACCTGTCCGAGGAACGGGTGCTGCTCTCCTACGACCTGCCGCTCGGCGAGATCGTGCTCGACTACTACGACCAGCTCAAGTCCCGCACGCGCGGCTACGCCAGCTTCGACTACGACTACGCCGGTTTCCGGGCCGGCAACCTGACTCGCGTCGACATCCTGATCGCCGGCGAGCCGGTGGACGCGCTCTCGCTGATCATCCATCGCGACGGGGCGTACGACCGCGGGCGCGCGCTCGTCGACCGGCTGCGCCAGGAGATCCCGCGCCAGTTCTTCGACGTCCCGATTCAAGCGGCGATCGGCTCGCGCGTGATTGCCCGCGAGACGGTCAAGGCGAAGCGCAAGGACGTGCTCGCCAAGTGCTACGGCGGCGACATCTCCCGCAAGCGCAAGCTGCTCGAGAAGCAGAAGAAGGGCAAGAGGCGGATGAAGCAGGTCGGCGCCGTCGAGGTGCCGCAGGAGGCCTTCCTGGCCGTGCTCAACCTCGACCAGGAGAAGAAGTAAGGCATGGCACTCGAGATGCGCGGCGTGTGCGAGCGGTGTGGGGCTGCGCTCCCTTCCGACGGCCCGGCGCGCATCTGCTCGTTCGAGTGCACGTTCTGCCCGGCGTGCGCCGGGGCGAGGGAGCACGTCTGCCCGAACTGCGGCGGCGAGCTCGTGGCGCGGCCGCGGAGAGCGGTGCTGTGAGCGGGTCGCGGCACCTCTACGTTCATCTGCCCTTCTGCGCGCACCGCTGCGGGTACTGCGACTTCGTCACCGCGGTCGGGCGGGAGCACCAGCACGAGGCGTACGTTGACGCGCTGCTCGCCGAGCTCGAGTTCGAACGCGGATCGCTGGCTCAGCTGGTCGAGACGATCTTCCTGGGCGGGGGGACGCCGACCTTCACGGCGCCGGCCGCGCTCGAGCGGCTGCTCGCCGGGCTGCCGGACGCCGACGAGGTGACGGTCGAGGCGAATCCCGAAACGGTCACGCCCGACTTGGCGCGGCTTCTGTCACGCAACCGTGTCAATCGTGTGTCGCTGGGCGCACAGACCTTTCAGGGGCCGCTTCTGGCCGTACTGGAGCGCCGCACCCAGCCCGAGGACGTCCGCCGCGCCGTGCACACTCTCCGCGATGCCGGATTTGACAACATCTCCCTCGACCTCATCTACGGGATTCCCGGCCAGAGCGCCGCCGACCTCGATGCCGACCTCGCCGAGGCGCTCGCGCTCGAGCCCGAGCATCTGTCCTGCTACGAGCTCGAGGCCAAGCCGGGCACGCGCTTCACCCACGCACACGGCGCGGGGCTGGAGCGGCAGGCCGAAGCGATGGAGTCCTACTTCGAGCGGGTCGTCGAGACGCTGACCTCGGCCGGCTACCGCTGGTACGAGACGGCGAACTTCTGCCGGGCCGCCGGAGACGCGGGCGGGCGCGACCTGCGCGCCCGGCACAACCTCGGCTACTGGCTCGGACGGGACTACCTCGGGATCGGGGTCGGCGCGGTCTCGACGATCGAGGGCGTGCGGCTCCGCAACACGCCACGGCTAGGCGCGTACCTCGAGGCGCTCGGACGCGGCGAGCGTCCGGAGCGCGCACTCGAGCCGCTCGACGGGGGCACCCGCCGGCGCGAGCGGATCATGCTCGGCCTTCGCCTCGACGAGCCGCTGTCGCTCGCCGGCCTCGATGAGGCGATCGACCGAGATGCGCTCGCCCGCCTCGAGCGGCTGGGGCTGGCGTCGTGCGCCGAGGCCGCCGGCGCCGAGACGCTGGTGCTGACCGAACGCGGCCGCTTCCTGGGCGGCGGCGTCACCGCAGAGCTTCTAGCCCTTCTTGGTCCCGCCAACTCGTGACGGTGTGACAGGTTTTCGTGGCTGTTATGTCGCTGCCAGTCGCGGCTGGAGCCGGGCTGTGCCCGGCAGGAGGCCTCCTGCGGTTCATGGATCGCTGCGGCGAAGGAGCGGGTCCGTGGGGGAACCCTGGGTTCCCCCACGTTGACGTAGAATGTGCCTGCACAGGACATGATTTCGCCAGGCCCCGATCTGAGCGAGCGCCAGCGGCAGATCCTGATCCGCGTCGTCGAGGAGTACGTCGCCACCGGACAGCCGGTCGGCTCGAAGAGCCTGGTCGAGCGCTCGGGCATGCGCGTGTCGTCTGCGACCGTTCGCACCGAGCTCGCCGAGCTGGAGCGTCTCGGACTGCTCACGCACCCGCACACCTCGGCCGGCCGCGTTCCGACCGATCGCGGCTACCGATACTACGTCGACCGTCTGCTCGAACGTCAGCAGCCGCGGCCGGCGACCTTCCCGCTCGACCTCGGCGAGGCGCGCAACGAGGTCGAGTCCGCCCTCCAGGCGACGACCGAGATGCTCTCGCAGGTGACGCGGTTGATCGCGCTCGTCTCGGCGCCGCCGCTCGAGACCGCGACCGTCCGGCACGTCGAGGTGCTGATGCTCCAGCCGCAGATCGTCGTGGTCGTGGTGATCACATCGACCGGCGGGGTGACGAAGCGGATCTGCGCCTTCGACGCGCCGGTCGACGCCGGTCTGCTGCGCTGGGCGGGTCAGTACCTGAACGACCAGGTTGTCGGGCTGTCGCTGGGCAGCGCCTCGCTCCGCCGCCGGTTCGGAGACCCGGGCCTCGATCCGCGCGAGCGCGTGTTTCTGCAGGCGCTCGGCCCCGCCTTCACCGAGGCAGAAGGCGAGGACCAGCGCGTGTACGTCGGCGGAACGGCGGGTCTCCTCGACGACGTCCGGGACGAGGATCTCGGCTCGTACCGCTCGCTGATCGACCTGCTCGAGCGCCGCCGGTCGCTGCTCGACCTGCTCGCCGAGGCGCTCGACCCGCGGCGGCCGTTCGTTCGCGTCGGCGACGAGCTCGCGAACCCGGCGCTGCGCGACCTCGCTCTGGTCGGAGCCGCCTACGGGATCGCGAACCGCACGCTCGGCGCGGTCAGCCTGATCGGGCCCTCGCGAATGGACTACGACAAGGCGATCCGCACCGTGCGTTCGGCCGCCTCCGAGCTCTCGCGCTTCGCCGAGGTCATGTACGGCGACAACTGACCAGCCCGCCTCGCGGGCTACCCTTCGAAGGATGGCGACGACGGAACAGGACTACTACCAGCTGCTCGGCGTCGAGCGCACCGCGACCGAGGCGGAGATCAAGAAGGCGTTCCGCGCGCTGGCCCGCGAGCTGCACCCGGACGTCTCCGACGATCCCGGCGCCGAGGAGCGGTTCAAGGAGATCGTCGAAGCCTACGAGGTGCTCTCCAGCTCCGAACGGCGGCAGCTCTACGACCGCTTCGGGCACGCGGGCCTGCGCAGCGGCGGCTTCACGCCGTCGAGCTTCGACTTCGGGACGCTCGGAGACCTGTTCTCGGCGTTCTTCGGCGACGACCTGTTCGGAGCCGCCGGAGCCCGGACCCGCGGGGGAGCGCGAGGCGCGGACGTGGCATCCGAGGTCGAGATCGAGCTGGTCGAGGCGGCACGTGGAGCCAGCCGCGAGGTGCCGTTCCGGATCGCGGTCGCCTGCGCCACCTGCGGCGGCAGCGGCGCGGAGCCCGGCACCTCGCCGGCGGTGTGTCCGGCCTGCGCCGGCAGCGGCCGTTTGCAGCAGGTCTCGAACACCGCCTTCGGGCAGTTCGTGCGCACGCAGCCCTGCGGCCGCTGCGGCGGTGCCGGACGCGTCGTCGAGCACCCGTGCGAGACCTGCGACGGCGCCGGTCGGCTGCTCGAGGAGCGGACGCTCACGGTCGAGATTCCGCCCGGAATCCACGACGGTCAGCGCATCCGGATCGGAGGCGAAGGGCACGCGGGCGAGCTCGGGGGCCGCGCGGGCGACCTCTACGTCCTCGTCCACGTTCGCCCCGACCCGCGGTTCGTGCGCGAGGGGGACGACATCTTCTCGACCGTCGATCTGACCATGACCGAGGCTGCGCTCGGCGCCACGGTGACAGTGGCAACCCTCGACGGCGACATCGTGCTCGAATTCGAGCCGGGAACCCAGCCCGGTGCCCTGCGCGTGCTCGTCGGCCGGGGGATGCCGATCCTCCAGGGGCGCGGCCGGGGCGATCACCGCCTGCTCGTGAACGTGGCCGTACCGCGGCGTCTGACCGACGAGCAGCGTGGTCTCCTCGAGCGATTCGAGCGGTCCGCCGACGAGGGAACCTACCGGCCGGACGACGGCTTCTTCGACAAGCTGAAGAGCGCGTTCCGCTGACGGGCGGCCCGCCCCTGCTGCGCGTCTCCGTGACCGTGCGGCCGGTCGAGGCCGAGCGAGCGCGGGCGATCATGCTCGAGCTGTTCCCCGAGGGTTTCGAGGAGGCCGAGCTCACGGGCGGCGTCGAGCTTGCCGCCTATACCGACCCGGCCGGCGAAGAGCGGCTCTGGTCGGCCTTCGGCGGTGCCCGCTCGACCGAGGTCGAGGAGGGCTGGGAAGAGCGCTGGCGGGCGTTCCACCGCCCGGTGCGGATCGGGCCGCTCTGGGTCGGTCCGCCGTGGCACCAGGCGGAGGCCGGAGCGACCGCCGTCGTGATCGACCCCGGCCGCGCATTCGGCACCGGCAGCCACGCGACCACGCGGCTGTGCCTGGAGCTATTGACCGAGCTGCCGCGCGGCAGCCTCCTCGACGTCGGTTGCGGGTCCGGCGTGCTCGCGATCGCGGGCGCGAAGCTGGGCTTCGGGCCGGTGTACGCACTCGATCTCGATCCGCAGGCGATCGAGGCAACGCTCCGGAATGCAGGCGTGAACGGCGTGACCGTCGACGCTCGTATCGCCGATGCGCTGACCGATCCGCTTCCGGCTACCGAGGCGGCGGTCGTCAACGTCGCGCTCGACGTCGACCGGCCCGTGGGGGCGCGCCTCGACTGCGAGCACATGATCACCTCCGGCTACCTCGCCTCCGAGGCTCCGCACCTGCCCGGATACCGACGTGAAGCCCGGCGCGACAAAGAAGGCTGGGCTGCAGACCTGCACGCACGGACGAAGTAAGGTCCCGCACCATGGCGACGTTCTCCGTCGACTTTCTCGGCTGCAAGGTCTCGCACGCCGACGCCCAGACGGTGCGCGAGCGCCTGCTCGCCGACGGCCACGAGGAGCGCGGCGGCGGCGACGTCGCCGTCGTCAACACGTGCTGCGTCACCCACGAGGCGCTCCGCAAGTCCCGCCACGCCGCCTCCCGGGCCGCCCGCACCCATGCGCGGGTCTACGTGACCGGCTGCGGCGCGAACCTCTCGCCGGATGCGTTCGCGGGTCTGCCCGAGAACGTGCAGGTCGTCGGCGGCCCGAGCGAGGAGATGCCGGCGGTAGTCGCCGGGGATGTCGGGGCGATCGCCTGCATCCAGGCCGAAGCGCGGCTCGAACGTGTCCGGGCGTTCGTGAAGGTGCAGGACGGGTGCAGCTTCTCGTGCAACTTCTGCGTGATCCCGCTGGTGCGGGGAGCGTCGCGCAGCCGGCGGGCCGCCGCCGTCCTGGACGAGGTGCGCCGCCGTGTCGAGCAGGGCCACCGCGAGGTCGTCCTGACCGGGATCAACCTTGGTTGCTTCCGCGACCGCGAAGCCGGCTACGACCTGCCCCGCCTGATTCGCGAGGCGGGCGCGACACCAGGGCTGGCCAGGCTGCGCCTGTCGTCGATCGAGGTCAACCACCTGAGCGAGCCGCTCGTCGCCGCATTGCGCGAGACACCGACGGTCTCGCGCCACCTGCACATCCCGCTCCAGTCGGGCGACGACGGCGTTCTGCGGGCGATGGGGCGTCGCTACGACGCGGCCACCTATCTCCGCCGGGCCGAGCTCGCCGACGGCTTCAACCTGACGACCGACGTGATCGTCGGCTTTCCCGGCGAGGACGAGCGCGCCTTCCAGGCCACGCTGCGGGTGGCCGAGCAGGCAGGCGCGACCAAGGTGCACGTCTTTCCCTACTCGCCGCGTCCGGGCACGCAGACCGCGAACGCCGACACCGTCCCGAAGCAGGTCAAGAGAGAGCGCAGCGCACGGCTGCGGCGGCTCTCCCACGATGCGTGCCTGCGCCGCTGGCGCGGAAAGATCGGCGCGGATGACCTCGTCCTGGTCGACCGGCCGGGCCGTGGCTACGGCGACGACTACTCGCCCTGGTTCGTCGACGCGCCGGTCGGCGAGCTCGTCCACGTCCGCGCGCGCGCCGTCACCGAGGAAGGGATCCTCGCCGCATGACCGAGCAGGACTGCATCTTCTGCAGGATCGTCGGCGGCGAGTCGCCCGCCACCGTCGTCAACCGGGCGGACGGCTTCGTCGCGATCGAGGACATCAACCCGAAGGCCGATGTCCACGTGCTGGTCATCCCCGAGCGTCACCTCGAGACGTTTCGCGACATCGGCGAGCTCTCCGAGGCAGAGGCCAAGCGGATGCTCGACTTCGTCGCCGACACAGCGGCGAGGGCCGGGCTCGACGAGTACCGGCTGATGGTCTTCTGCGGCGCGGGCGCCGGTCAGACCGTCTTCCACCTGCACTGGCACCTGCTCGGCGGCGAAGTTCGGGGGCTGCCGAGATGATCGCGCGCCTAGAGGCGGAGCTGACCGCGGCGATGAAGGCGCGCGACGCCGTTCGCCGGGACGCGTTGCGCTTGATTCTGTCGAGTCTCCGCTCGGCGGAGAAGGAGCTGCAGCGGCCGCTGACCGACGACGAGGAGCTTCAGGTGCTCCAGCGCGAGCGCAAGCGGCGGACCGAGTCGATCGAGGCCTTCCGCGGTGCCGGCCGCGAGGCGCAGGCCGAGGCCGAAGAGGCGGAGCTTGCCGTGCTGGAGGAGTTCATGCCCGAGCCGCTCTCGGACGTGGAGCTCGAGCGGATCGTCGACGACGCGATCGCCGAGGTCGGCGCCACGAGCATGCGCGACCTCGGACGCGTGATGGCCGACGTGATGCCGCAGATCGCCGGCCGCGCCGACGGCTCGGCGGTCAGCCAGCTTGTCCGCGAAAAGCTGGCCTAGTAACGCGGGGAAACTACGTTCCCCCGCGCTCCCCCTCCTCGTTTGCTCGCTTCGCTCGCATCACCCCGGGGGGCCGCGGTCGCCGCTACGCTTCTGGCGCATTCGCGTAGCACATCCGGCGCAGCTTTCTCCATATGATCGCCGTGGGGAGGAGGTCGGGGCACCTACGGTGGCCGCCGGAGGAGGCACGGCCGCTCGGGACACGGCCGGACAGCCCGCCTACACTGTGACTCGTTGCAGGAAGTTCTCTCGATCTCGAACGACGTCGCCGCCGAGCTGGCGGGCGTCGGAGACCCCGTCCTCGGAGCGCTACGCGAGCGCCTTCAGTGCAAGATCCACCTTCGCGGCAACCGGCTGACGCTCGAGGGCGACGACGGGCGGGTGGCCGAGGCGCGCGCGGTCGTCGACGAGCTCGTCGAGCTGGTCGAGGGCGGCCACGACATCGGCCCGGGCACGGTCGACGCGGTGCTCGGCGCGCTCGACCAGGCCGAGGACATCCGCGACGTCTTCGAAGACGTCGTCTGGCGCCATCGCGGCAAGAAGATCGCGCCGAAGACGGTGAACCAGAAGCGCTACGTCGATGCGATCCGCAACCACACGATCACCTTCTCGATCGGCCCCGCGGGCACCGGCAAGACCTACCTGGCGATGGCGCTGGCAGTCGCCGCGCTCGCCGAGCGCGAGGTCGGCCGGATCATCCTCACCCGCCCCGCCGTCGAGGCCGGCGAGCGGCTCGGCTTCCTCCCCGGCGACCTGCTCGCCAAGGTCGACCCGTACCTGCGCCCGCTGTACGACGCCCTCTACGACATGCTCGACGCCGACCGGCTGACCGCCTACATGGAGAAGGGCGCGATCGAGGTCGCCCCGCTGGCGTTCATGCGGGGCCGGACCCTGAACGACTCGTTCATCATCCTCGACGAGGCGCAGAACACGAGCCCGGAGCAGATGCAGATGTTCCTGACGCGGCTCGGGTTCGGCTCGAAGGTGGTCGTCACCGGTGACGTCACCCAGATCGACCTGCCCACCCATCAGGCGTCCGGGTTGATCTCCGTCCAGGAGGTGCTCGGCTCGATCGACGGGATCGCCTTCATCACCTTCAGCAACGCGGATGTCGTCCGGCACAAGCTCGTGCAGCGGATCGTGGAGGCGTACCGCGAGCATGCCGAGGCGACCGGGACGCAGCGCACCCGGTGACCGTGCGCGACTGATGGTCGAGATCGAGGTCTCCAACCGGAGCGGCCTCGAGGTCGAAGGCGAGGCGGCTGCGGAGCTGGCCCGCAGCGTCCTCGCAACCGAAGGGATCGCCGACGGCGAGCTCGGGATCGCGTTCGTCGGTCCTGCCGAGAGCCGAGCGCTCAAGCGTGAGCATCTCGGAGTCGACGAGGTAACCGACGTGCTCTCGTTTCCGATCGACGGGCTCGAAGCGCTGCCGCCCGGACTGCCGCGCCAGCTCGGCGACGTCGTGCTTTGTCCGGCGGTCGTCGGCGATGCCTGGCAGCGGCCGCTCGCCCACGGGCTGTTGCACCTCCTCGGCTACGAGCACGGGCCGCGGATGGACGAGCGCGAGGAGGAGCTGTCCGGATGAGCGCGCGCCCGTCGCTGCGTGAGCGGATCCGCAGCCGCACCGGAAACGGGACGGGCGGGGCGCTCCTGCCCGGGCACGAGCGCCGCCGGATCTCGATCGTCGAGAGCTTCAACTACGCGGTCGAGGGGATCATCCACGTCCTCCGCACACACCGGAACATGCGGATTCACTTCGCCGCGGCGATCGTCGTGCTCGTTCTCGCGCTCGTGCTCGGCGTCGACCGGATCGAGCTCGTCGCCCTCCTCCTCTCGATCAGCTTCGTGCTGATCGCCGAGATGATCAACTCTGCGATCGAGGCGGCGATCGACGTCGCCACCAGCTCGTTCGACCCGCTCGCCAAGCTGGCGAAGGACATCGCTGCAGGTGCCGTGCTGATCGCCTCGGTGAACGCGGTCGTCGTCGGCTACCTCGTCTTCTCGGGCCAGGTGGCCGAGTCGGGCTCGAACTTCTTCGACCGGCTCCGGGACGCGCCCGCGAAGCTGACGATCATCAGCCTGATCCTCGTCGTCTTCCTCGTGATCGCGACGAAGGCGCTGACCGGTCGCGGGACACCGCTGCGGGGCGGCCTGCCCTCGGGCCATGCGGCGATTGCGTTCGCCGCGTGGATGGCCGTCACCCAGATGCTCGGGCCGACCGAGCACCGATTCCTCGTTTCGACGATCATGTTCGGCGTCGCCGTGCTCGTCGCGCACACTCGGATCGAGACCGGGATCCACTCGGCGCTCGAGGTCGTCTACGGAGGCCTGCTGGGCGCCGCGGTCACGCTTGCGGCCTTCCAGCTCTTCTTCTGATGGACGACCGCGACCGGGAGCTGTACCGGCGGGCGGTCGAGATCTCGAAAAGGGCGTACGCGCCGTACTCGAACTTCCTCGTCGGCGCGGTGCTCCGAGCGCGCGACGGCACGCTCTTCGACGGCGTCAATGTCGAGAACGCGGCCTACCCGCTCGGGGTCTGCGGCGAGAAGAGCGCCTACGTCGCCGCGGTCACGGCCGGGTACAAGCCGGGCGACTTCGACCTGCTCGTGATCACCGCGTCGCCGTGCGGCGGCTGCCGGCAGTGGCACGTCGAGTTCGGCGTCGACCGCGTCGTCTACGCGAACAACGAAGGCGAGCTCGTCGAGCACACCCCGGCCGAGCTGCTGCCGGATACGTTCGTTCTCTGAGTTGGCAGCCGAGCTGAAGTCAGGCTTCGTCGCGGTCGCGGGGCGGCCGAACGTCGGCAAGTCCTCGCTCGTCAACGCGCTGTGCGGCGGAAAGGTGACGATCGTCTCCGACAAGCCGCAGACCACCCGCCGGCGGATCTTCGGGATCGCAAACGGCGACGGCTTCCAGCTCGTGCTCGCCGACCTGCCCGGCTTCCAGCGGCCGCTCGACCCGCTCACCGAGCGGATGCAGCGCACGGTCGACTCCGCGTTCGATGACCTCGACGCCGTCCTGCTCGTGGTCGACTGCCGTGCACACATCGGGGCGGGCGACCGCTTCATCGCACAGCGGGTCTTCGCGCTCGGAGTGCCGGTCGTGATCGCCGCGAACAAGGTCGACCGGCTGAAGCACGCGCACATCGCCACGCAGATGCAGGCGGCTGCCAAGCTCGGGGACTTCCATGCGCTGCATCCGGTCAGCGCCAAGACCGGCGACGGGATCGGCGAGCTGAGGACGGAGCTCGTCGGGCTGCTGCCGGAGGGGCCGCTCTACTACCCGGCTGACCAGCGCAGCGACCTCTCCGCGACCGAACAGATCGCCGAGCTGATCCGCGAGCAGGCGCTAGCGCTGACCCGCGAGGAGGTGCCGCACTCGATCTCGGCCGAGGTCGAGGAGATCGACGACAAGGTCGTCCACGCCTCGGTGATCGTCGAGACCGAGTCGCAGAAGACGATCCTGGTCGGCAAGGGCGGGTCGATGGTGCGCAAGATCGGGATGCAGGCGCGGCCGCACGTCGAGGCTCTGCTTGGCCACAAGATCTACCTCGAGCTGCACGTCAAGGTGCGCCCGAAATGGCGGCGCGACCAGGCGATGCTGGAACGGCTCGGGCTCTGACGGCGACCCGGGGCTACACTCACTCCGTGGCGAAAGCGCCTGCGCTGGCACGCGGTTTCGAGCTACCGCTCGAGCCGCGCCTCCCTCGGATCGGCTCGATCGACGCGGTCGCGCTCGAGGAGCGCGCCGCCTCGCTCGCGCGCCGGTCGATCAAGAAGGAGGCGAAGCTGTTCGCGCTCGACCTGGCGATCCGGATGATCGACCTGACGACGCTCGAGGGCGCGGACACGCCCGGCAAGGTGCACGCGCTGGCGACCAAGGCCGTGCACCCCGATCCGAGCGACCCGTCGATTCCGTCCTGCGCCGCCCTCTGCGTCTACCCGAACCTCGTTCCGACCGCCGCCGCCCGGCTCCGCGGCACCGGCGTCAAGGTCGCATCGGTGGCGACGGCGTTCCCTTCCGGCCAGTCCCCGCTCGACGTGAAGGTTCGCGAGGTGGAGGAGGTCGTCGCCCTCGGCGCCGACGAGGTGGACATGGTCATCGACCGCGGGGCGTTCCTTTCCGGTCGCTACGCCAAGGTCTACGACGAGATCGTCAAGGTGAAGGAGGCCTGCGGCGAGGCGCACCTGAAGGTGATCCTCGAGGTCGCCGAGCTCGGCACCTACGACAACGTGCGCCGGGCGAGCCTGCTCGCGATGGCGGCCGGCGGCGACTTCATCAAGACCTCGACCGGGAAGCTCTCGGGCGCGGCGACCCTGCCGGTCACGCTCGTCATGCTCGAGGCGATCCGAGATGTGTACGAGGAGACCGGACGCATGGTCGGGATGAAGCCCGCCGGCGGGATCCGCCAGGCGAAGCAGGCCGTCCAGTACCTCGTCCAGCTGCACGAGACGCTTGGTCCGGAATGGCTGACCCCCGATCTCTACCGGCTCGGCGCCTCGACCCTGCTCAACGACGTCCTGATGCAGATCCGCAAGGAGCGGACGGGGCGGTACCAGTCCCCCGACTACTTCACCCTCGACTGAGCTTTGAGCGCGCAGGCCGCGGGTAGGGTCCGACACATGCCCGTGACTCGGCTCTCGGCCTTCCTGGCGGCCGCGGCGGTTCTGGCCGGCGTCCTTTCGGGCTGCGGTCCGAGCCAGAGCAGCGTGCCTTCCTCGGCAGCGCCGAGGACGCAAACCGGAGCTTCCGGGGAGAGCGGCGACACCTTCGGGCGGATCCCGGCGATCGTCAAGGACGTCGGGCCGTCGGTTGTCACGGTGCTCGTCGACGGATCGACCGGGCAGGGCGAGGGTGCCGGCGTGATCTGGCGTGCGGACGGCCTGATCGTCACGAACAACCACGTCGTCGAGAACGCCTCCGCGATCAAGGTCGTCTTCGCGAGCGGCGACCGAATGCCAGCGACCGTTGTCGGTACCGACCCGCTAACCGATCTGGCCGTGATCAGGGTCGAGCGGGCCGATCTGCCCGCCGCCGACTTCGCCGACGGCTTGCCGGAGATCGGGCAGCTCGCGGTCGCGATCGGCAGCCCGCTCGGCTTCGAGGAGACGGTCAGCGCCGGCATCGTCTCCGGCATCCACCGGAACATCCCGTCCGGAGGCCAGACCCCGGCGCTTGTCGACCTCCTCCAGACGGACGCCGCGATCTCGCCCGGCAACTCCGGCGGCGCGCTCGTCGGCCCCGACGGGAAGGTGGTGGGGATCAACGTCGCATACATCCCGCCGGCGGCGCAGGCCGTGTCGATCGGGTTCGCGATCCCCTCGCCGACCGTCGTGGACGTCGTCCCGCAGCTGATCGCGAGCGGGAAGGTCCGGCACGCGTTCCTCGGGATCCGCCCGGCCGATCTGACGCCCGAGCTCGCACGGCAATTCGGCATCACGGTGCAGCAGGGCGTGATCGTGCTCGACGTCGTCCCCGGGTCGCCAAGCGCACGCGAAGGCCTGAAGCCGGGCGACGTGATCGTCGCGCTCAGCGGCCGGGAGACGCCGACCGTGGAGGATCTGTACGCCGCGCTGCGCGAGCACGAGCCGGGTGAGCGGGTGACGGTCGCAATCGTCCGGGACGGCAGTGACACGACGCGTGCCGTGACGCTGACCTCTCGGCCGTCCTAGGCCGACCGGACGGGAGGGGTAGCATGGCTCGCGTGAGCGAGCTCGCCAGGAAGCGCTCCGCGGTTTCGGTGCCCTCGGCCTGGAACTACGCGCCCGCACCCGAGTCGCGCGAGATCGTCAGCATCGAGGAGCGCTACGGGCACTACGTCGGCGGCGAATGGCTCGAGCCGCGTGAGTCGTACACGACGATTGCACCCGCCTCCGAGGAGCCGCTCGCCGAGATCGGTCAGGCAACTCCCGAGGAGGTGCACGCGGCGATCGCCGCAGCGCGCGAGGCCTACGAGAACGGTTGGTCGTCGTTTCCCGGCTCGGAGCGGGCGAAGTACCTGTTCCGGATCGCGCGCATCCTCCAGGAGCGCGCGCGCGAGTTCGCCGTGCTCGAGTCGCTGAACGGCGGCAAGCCGATCAAGGAATCGCGCGACGTCGACCTGCCGCTCGCCGCCGCGCACTTCTTCTACTACGCCGGCTGGGCGGACAAGCTCGAGTACGCCTTCCCGAACCGCCGCCCGAAGCCGATCGGCGTCGCGGGCCAGATCATCCCCTGGAACTTCCCGCTGCTGATGCTGGCGTGGAAGATCGCGCCGGCTCTGGCCGCCGGCAACACGGTTGTGCTGAAGCCGGCGGAGACGACGCCGCTGACGGCGCTGCTGTTCTGTGATGTGATCCGGCAGGCCGAGCTGCCGCCGGGCGTCGTCAACATCGTCACCGGCGACGGGCGCACCGGCGCCGAGATCGTCACCGGCGACGTCGACAAGATCGCGTTCACCGGCTCGACCGAGGTCGGCAAGGCGATCCAGCGCGAGCTTGCCGGCACCGGCAAGCGGCTGACGCTCGAGTTGGGCGGCAAGGCGGCGAACATCGTCTTCGACGATTGCGCGCTCGACCAGGCGGTCGAGGGGATCGTCAACGGGATCTACTTCAACCAGGGGCACGTGTGCTGCGCCGGCTCGCGCCTGTTCGTGCAGGAATCGATCTTCGAGGACGTGGTCAAGAAGCTGAAGCGCCGGATGCAGACGCTTCGCGTCGGCGACCCACTCGACAAGAACACCGATGTCGGCGCAATCAACTCGCGTCAGCAGCTCGACAAGATCAAGGAGCTCGTGGCCGCGGGCGAGCAGGAGGGCGCGGAGATCTACCAACCGCCGTGCACGCTGCCGGAGCGGGGCTACTGGTTCGTGCCGACCGTCTTCACGAACGTCGCGCAGAGCTACCGGATCGCGCAGGAGGAGATCTTCGGACCGGTGCTCTCGGTGCTGACGTTTCGCACGCCGGCCGAGGCGGTCGAGAAGGCGAACAACACGCCCTACGGCCTGTCCGCCGGGATCTGGACGGAGAAGGGCTCGCGGATCCTCTGGATGGCGGAGCGGCTTCGGGCGGGCGTCGTGTGGGCGAACACGTTCAACCGCTTCGACCCGGCGTCGCCGTTCGGCGGCTACAAGGAGTCGGGCTTCGGCCGCGAGGGCGGGCGCCACGGCCTCGAGCCCTACCTGGAGTTCCAGTCGTGAGCAGTGCTGCGCACCTCTCACGAGGGTTGTCACTCTTTCGCCGTAGCCGCGTGACTGACACGACACGCGTTTCTCTCTACGATCGCAGTGGGGAGGAGGCCGGGAACACCTTGGCCTCGAGCGGAAGAGGACACGGCCAAGGGAGACGAGGATGAGCCGCCTCCCGATCAGGAAGACCTACAAGCTGTACATCGGCGGGGCATTCCCCCGCTCCGAGTCGGGCCGCACCTACCTCGCCGAGGGGCAGAACGTCGCCAGAGCCTCCCGCAAGGATCTCAGAGATGCGGTCCGCGCGGCCAGAACAGCCCAGCCCGGTTGGGCCGGCGCCACCGCCTACAACCGCGGCCAGGTCGTCTACCGCGTCGCCGAGATGCTCGAGGCGCGCCACGCCGGCCTCGCCGCACTCTGCTCCGGCACCGACGAGGTCGACCGCTCGATCGACCGACTGGTCTGGTACGCAGGCTGGGCCGACAAGCTCGCCCAGGTGCTCGGCGGGACGAACCCGGTCGCCGGCCCGTACTTCAACTTCACGATTCCGGAGCCGACCGGGGTCGTCGGGATCCTCGCCCCGGACGCGCCCGCGCTCGAGGGCCTCGTCTCGCGCCTGGCGCCCGCGATCGTCGGCGGCAACGCGACCGTGCTCGTCGCCTCCGAGACCCGTCCGCTCGCGGCCGTCGAGCTCGCCGAGGTGCTCGACACCTCGGACATCCCCGCCGGCGTCGTCAACATCCTCACCGGCAACCGCGCAGAGCTCGCCCCCTGGCTCGCCGGCCATATGGACGTGAACGCGCTCGACGTGACCGGGGCCGACGGCCTCGTCCCCGAGCTCGAGCGGCTCGCCGCCGACAACGTCAAGCGCGTCGTGCGCGGCTCCACGGACGCGCAGAGCCCGTGGGAGATCGCCGCCTTCCTCGAGCTGAAGACCGTCTGGCACCCGATCGGCACCTAATAGGATCACGGGAGTGACCGGCGGGCGACGCCTCAGCCAGGCGATCTCGGAGGGGGACGGCATCTCGATCGTCGCGCTCGTCGACGACGCGGACGGCGCGAGCTTCGCCGAGGAGCAGGGCGCCGAAGGGATTGCGGTCCTCGGGCCGGCCGCCGGACTGCGCGAGACGACCGCGCTCCCGATCCTGTTCCGGGTCGACGCTTCCCCCGAGGCCGCCCACGACGCCGGCGCGGACGCGTGCCTGATCGTCGTCGAGGAGCACGACGACGGCGACAACCTCGAGGAGCTGCACGGGCGGGCGATCGAGCTCGGGCTGGAGATCGTCGCCGACGTCCACGACGATGAGTCGCTCGCCGCAGCGCTCGAGCGGATCGACCCGGAGATCTTCCTCCTCTCCCCGCGCGAGGCCGAAGACGACGAGATGCCGATCGAGCGCATTCTCAGTCTGCTTCCCGACGTCCCTGCCGGCAAGCTCGCGATCGCCGATCTGCACGTCGCCAACCGCGACGAGGTGCTCGCGCTCGAGCGGGCCGGCGTCGATGCCGTTCTCGTCGGCTCGGCCGACGTCGCGCACCTCGTCGGTGGCGCGCCGCCGGACGTCTAGCGCGCGGAGGAACCCATGGTTCCCCCGCGAGCCCCCTCCTTCTCGGTATCGGGTGGCCAATCGCCCGTGCGCTCCGGCGAGAGCGCGGTCTCGCCTCCGCGCGGCAACGGTCGCCGACAGATGAGCGTCCGAGATCGCGCGCGGCCTTGGCTGAGGGCGCGCGGCGGCGCCCTCGTCGGCGTTCTCGCGCTTGCGGCGGCGCTGCGGCTGATCGGGATCGAGTACGGCCTGCCGTTCGGCAGCCTGCTCAATCCCGACGAGCAGAACATCGTCCCGCGCGCTTGGCGGATGGTGCACGGCGGCGGGCTCGATCCGCACTGGTTCGACTACCCGACCCTGGTCATCTACCTGTTCGCGCCGTTCCAGGCCTGGCAGGACGGGCCCTCGTACCTGACCGCCCGGCTGGTCGTTGCCGCGCTTGGGATCGGCGCGGTGGCCGCCGCCTGGTGGCTCGGCCGCGCCGCCTACGGGAAGACGGCCGGCCTGGTCGCCGCCGCGGTGGTCGCGGTGGAGACGGTCGGGGTCGCCTACTCGCACATGGCCGTCACCGACGTGCCGATGACGGCGCTGATCGCCGTCTCACTTGCGCTCGCGGTCACGGGCCGGCTGGAGTGGGCCGGGGTCGCCGCGGGCCTCGCCGCCAGCGCGAAGTACCCGGGCGTGTTCCTGGTTGCGCCGCTGGTCGTCGCCGGTTGGGGCCGGTGGCGGCGGCTCGCGGTCTCGGTCGGCCTCGCCGTCGCCGCCTTCCTTGCGACCAGCCCGTACGTGCTCGTCCACCCGGGCCAGGCGTGGGACGATGCGACCCGCGTCCAGCGTCTCGCCCGCGAGGGCTGGCTCGGCTTCGAGCACGACTCATTCGCGCTCTTCTCCTTCACCGGCAAGCTCTGGGCCGGGCTCGGGCCGGCGCTCGCCGTCGCGGTCCTCGGGCTCGCGCTCGCGCTGCGCCGTCGTACCCGCACCGACCTGATCCTCGCGGTGTTCGTGCTCGTCTACCTCGCCGACCTGCTCACGATCCGTGCCCACTTCGACCGCTACGTGCTCCCGCTCGTCCCGCCGCTGGCCGTGCTCGCCGGCCGTCAGCGCTTGCTTGCGCCGCTCACGCTCGGCCTGCTGATCGTGCCGCTCGTCTGGGCGATCGGCGACGACGTGCGGCTGACCCGCACCGACACCCGCGTCGTCGCTCACGGTTGGATCGTCGCGCACCTGCCGCCGGGAACGACGATCGCTGCCGAGTCGTCGACGCCGGCACTCGAGGGCTACCCGATCGTCGGCCTCGCCCTGCCCAGGCCGGGGCGGCCGTCGGACCCCGACCGCGACATCGCGCGGCTCCGCGCGGAGGGAGCCCGCTACGTGCTCGTCACCGGGGCGATCGCCGATCGCGTGCTCGCCGCGCGGGAGCGGTACCCCGGAGAGGCGCGCTTCTACGACGATCTGCGAGCCCGGGCAAGGCGGGTCTACCATGTCGAGCCCGGGCACGGGTTGACCGGGCCCTGGGTCGCCCTCTACCACCTGTGATCAAACGGCTGCTCCCGATCCCGTTCCTCGCGCTGGCCCTGGCCGGCTGTGGCGGCGCGTCCTCTGAGGTGATCGCCCCGACCGGCCACGCGGCGGGTCCACGCGCCTGCCCGAAGGTCTGGCAGGCAAGCTGGCAGAGGCTCGCGAACAGGATCCAGGTCCCCGTCTACTGCCCGAGCTGGCTGCCCGACCCGCTCACCGGCGAGATCGGCGGCCGCTGGAACAACATCGACTCCGTCTCGCCGGATCGCAGCTACCTGATCGGCTTCGTCTGGCAGGAGCTCGGCCAGGAGATC
Organism: uncultured Actinomycetes bacterium; assembly: GCA_963803325.1. GTDB lineage: Bacteria > Actinomycetota > Thermoleophilia > Gaiellales > Gaiellaceae > DATBLE01. The sequence continues at coordinate 565,065 of CAWDLU010000003.1, forward strand.
CACATCAACCTCCGGGGCTATCCGGGCGTGACGAAGGTGCCCACCTGCCGCTCAATCGACCTCGTCGGCGGCAAGAGGGTCGAGAAGAAGGTGCCCTGCTTCGCCGACTCGCGCGGTCAGAAGACGATCGGCGGCATCCGCGTCACCGAGTACACGGTCAACCAGGACGCCGACCAGTGGCACGTCCTGTACGCCTGGACCCGCGGCGGCAACCTCTACACGCTCAGCGAGCACGTGGCGCCACCGCTGACGTTCCCGAAGGTCGTGCAGTACCTGAACCGGATGATGGGCTCGCTCGTCCTCGTCCGGCCGGCCTGAGCGATGCGCATGACCCGGAAGCAGCTCCTGGTGGGCGGCGTCGCCGGAGCAGCGCTGACCGCGGGCGGTGTGTACGAGCTGGTCGACCAGTTGACCGGCTCCCCGTCCAGACCGGAAGCGCAGGGTCTGACACCCGAGCAGCATCTACTCCACGGCGTTCGGGTCGTCGTGGACAGCGGCGTCGAAGTGGTCGTTCCGCCGCTCCACCACCAGCTCGTGACCGCGACCGTGAAAGCCGGCGACTCCCGGCGCGAGCTCGCCGACTCGCAGACCGCGCTTGAGGACGCCCTGCGCTCGCTCGAGCGGCGGTTCGAGCCGACCCCGGCCGGGCTCGGCATCACCATCGCCTGGGGGCTGCCGTACTTCCGCCGCTACGTGGCGAAGCTTGCCGACGAGCACATCCCGGTCGACCGGCGGGCGACGAAGGCGGGGCACGAGCCGGTTCGTGTCCTCCTCGACGCGAGACGCTTCCCGAGCGATCCCGAGGAGACGATTCTCGAGGCGAACGACCTCGCCGTCCTCCTGCGCAGCGACAGCCTCGACCACCTCGCAGCGGGCTCGAAGGCGCTCTTCCGGGATCTCGACCTCTTCGCTGTGACCAGCATCCGCAAGGGCTTCGCCGGCGGCGGCTTCGGTGGGCGGCAGAGCCTGCCGAAGCGGATGGCGGTTGCGGCCCAGGTGCCCGGATCGTTTCTGATCCCCGATCGGGCGGAGCTCTTCCTGGGCTTCACCTCCACGCAGAAGGCGGGGCTGGGACCGCCGAAGATCGCCAACCTCGAGGAGCTCGGGTACAGCGGGGGCGGCTACTTCGCGCAGGGCACGCATCTTGCCGTCTCGCACATCACCGAGGACCTCGAGGCCTGGTACGTGAACTTCCCCCACGAGGAGCGGGCGGCGACGGTCTTCCGGCCCGGGCTGCGGGTGAAGGAGACGGTCCTGACGGTCCGGCAGGGACCGGACGACGTCGTCGACGAGGCGCGCGTGAAGCGTGAGTTCGAGCAGACGAAGCAGATCGGCCACTCGGCCTCTCTCCAGACGGTGTCGCGGCTGGCGACGACGGCGGTGGGGGCGAGCGGTGCCGTCTACGGGCCCGGCACGGCGATCCCGCACCGGGCCGACTTCAACACGCTCGACAACCCGTTCTTCTGGAGCGCGGACCCCGCACGCGACTCGATCAGCGACACGCCGGCCGCGGGCGTCCACTTCGTCGTCTTCAACCCGTCCAGCGACGACTTCAACCGCGGGCGGCTGGCGATGGACGGGGTTCTGCCCGGCGGAACGAAGCTGCCGTTCGCCCCGCGCGATCGCGGCCAGGGCTTCAACTCGATCCTGCGGACGACCCATCGGCAGAATTTCCTCGTGCCGCCGCGCCGCCACCGCTCGTTCCCGCTCGCCGAGCTGCTCTCGTGATCCGTCGCGCACGCCCAACCGACGTGGACGCGGTCGTCAGGATCTTCCGCGAGTCCCGCGCCGAGGCGATGCCGTGGCTGCCCGTCCTGCACACGACGAAGGAGGACGAGGCGTTCTTCACCCGCGCGCTGGCCGCCGAGGCGTTCGTCTTCGAGGCCGACTTCGAGGTCGCCGGCTTCATGATTCTCTCCAAGGACGTCCTCGACGCGCTCTACGTCGACCCGCGGATGCAGGGGCGTGGAATCGGCTCGGCGCTCTTCCGCCGGGCTCAGGACGAGCGGCCGGACGGGTTCAGGTTCTGGGTCTTCCGCGAGAACGTTCCTGCCCGGACGTTCTACGAGGCGCGCGGCGCCCGGCTGCTGTACACGACGAACGGCAGGAACAACGAGGAGCGCGCGCCCGACGCTCGCTATGAGTGGGCGCCTACGTTCGAAGGAGCGGCAGCGTGAGGCAGGTCGGGCCGCCGTCGCCCTTCGAGAGCTCTCCGGCCCGGTAGACGAGCGTCTCGACTCCGGCCGCCTCCAGCCGGCGGCGCGTCTCGACGTTGTGCTCGGGTAGGAGCCCGACCCGGGGCGCGAGCGCGAGCACGTTCGGGCCGAGCGTTTCGAGCTCCGCCTCCGGCACGTCGACCACGTCGATCTCGTTCTCGGCGAGAAGCTGGACGAGTCGCACGGGTAGCAACGGCATGCAGGCGACGACGAGGTCGTCCGCGAGCGGGCTGAGCAAGGAGAGGAGGTGCAGGCACGAGCCGGGCCCGTGAAGATGGGGAAGGTCGAAGGCGAGGACGACGACGCCGGCGAGTCGCCGGATCGCCTCGATCCCCTCGTTGTTCGTCCTGTGGCTCCGCCCCGCGCAGAGGGTATCCGCGTCGAGCCAGAAGAAATCGCCGCCCTCGGCGAGCGCCGGCTCCTCGAGCCGCCCCGCCACCGGCACACCGGACGACTCGAGCTCGGCCGCCAGCTCGTCCGGCTCGTCGCGCCGCTCGGCCTTCCCCGGCCGGAGCAGCACCGAGCCGGCGCCGCAGATCAACGCCGAGTCGTAGGCGTAGATCGCGTCGAGCGTCGTCGGCGGTGTGACCACGACCTGGGCACCGGCGTCCTCGAGGACGGCGCACAGCGCCTCGTGCTCGGCTGCGAGCCCGGCCGGGTCCGGCTCGGACCGCCACCCGTACCGTCGCCAATCCGAGCAGTCGGCCGGCGGCCGGCGGACGAGCACGCGCCGGAGCGGCGCCGTCGAGCTCTGCCCGCCGATCTCACCCAAAGAACGCGCGCGCGACCTCGTACCGGTCGGGCGGGACGAACTTCAGCTCGGCGGTAGCCTCGGCGAGCGAGACGTCCACGATCGCGTCGCCCTGGAGCGCCGCCATCCGCCCGAATCTCCCCTCCTCGATCAGGTCGGCGGCCTTCAGTCCGAAGCGGGTGGCGAGGATCCGGTCGCGTGCGGTCGGCGACCCACCCCGCTGCACATGACCGAGCACCGTGACCCGCGTCTCGAAGCCGGTCCGCTCCTCGATCTCGCCGGCGAGCTGCTCGCCGACCCCGCCCAGCCGCACGTGACCGAACTGGTCGAGCGTGGCCTCCTGCGTCACCTCGCGCTGCTCGCCCGACTCGTAGGTCAGCTTGTAGCCCTCGCTGACGACGACGATCGAGAAGTTCTTGCCGCGGTCGTGGCGCTTGCGCAGCTCCGAGCAGGCCTCCTCGACGCTGATCGGCTGCTCGGGGATCAGGATCACGTCGGCGCCGCCGGCGATACCGCTCATCACCGCGATCCAGCCGGTGTGCCTGCCCATCACCTCGACCACCATCACGCGGTTGTGCGACTCGGCGGTCGTGTGCAGCCGGTCGATCGCCTCCGTGCAGATCGACACCGCCGTGTCGAAGCCGAACGTGTAGTCGGTTCCGGACAGATCGTTGTCGATCGTCTTCGGCACCCCGACGACGGGAAGCTCGTGCTCGTCGTGGAGGCGGGCTGCGACGCCCAGGGTGTCCTCGCCGCCGATCGCGACGAGCGCGTACAGCCCGGCCTCGGCGAAGGTGCGGACGACCGCGTCGACGCCGCCCTCGACCTTGTACGGGTTCGTTCTGGAGGTGCCGATGATCGTGCCGCCGCGCGGCAAGAGCCCCGAGACCTCGCGCGCGGTGAGGGCGCTCATCTCGTTCTCGACCAGCCCGCGCCAGCCGTTCTGGACGCCGATCACCTCCCAGCCGTGGCCGAACGACCGCCGGGCGACCGCGCGGATCACCGCGTTCAGCCCCGGGCAGTCGCCCCCGCCGGTGAGGATGCCGATCCGCCTCATGGCCGTCGAACGTCCGGCCGCGTTCGCGGCCATGACGAGGTTCGCCGGATCGATCCTCTGGCGCCGCGCTTCACCGGCACGAAGTCTATGCACGGCTCGAACGGGCTCGGCACCGGAACACTCGCCGTGAAAACGCCCTGTTCTCATCCGTCGAACATCGTCAGGCGAGCCGAAGGGCGAGCGGATGTTCGACGGGCAGCCCGGCGGAGCCGGGCGACCGATGCGGCGGGTGGGACTCGAACCCACATGCTCCGTAGAGCAACGCATTTTGAGTGCGCCCCGTAAACCAATTCCGGCACCGCCGCGCACCACAAAGTGTAGAGGCGGCGGCCGCGGTCCCAGTGCGGCGGAACTCGCTCGCAATACGGGCCGCCGCGCTTTAGGCTAGCCATCCCTCGTGTCGACCCAGACGCCGGAACAGACACTGCCCCGCCTGTGGCGTCTGTACCGCCCGGCGCCGATCCAGCTGCTCTCGTACGTCTTCGTCGGCCTGCTCGCGGTCTGGCTGATCGTCAACTTCGTCAAGGCCCCCTCGCACTGGTTCGACCTGTTCCTCGTCGGGCTGACGCTGGGGATGGTCTACGCGCTGATCGCACTCGGGTACTCGCTGGTCTACGGGATCCTCGAGCTGATCAACTTCGCCCACGGCGACGTCTTCATGCTCGGCGCGATGATGACGGTGACGCTCGTCGGCAGCTTCGGCCTGACGACGCACGGCAGCGTCCTCGTCTGGATCGTGCCGATGCTGCTGATCGCCTCCGCGTTCACCGGGGTGATGAACACGGTGATCGAGGTCGTCGCCTACCGGCCGCTGCGCGGGGCGCCCCGGCTCGCGCCGCTGATCACTGCGATCGGAGTCTCGTTCATCCTCCAGACCGTCGGCCTCGCCTGGAAGGGGCCGGCGCCGGTTTCGGTCAGGGACAACATCCTGCCGAACAGCAAGATCTTCCACCTCGGCGAAGCAGATTTCGGTTGGAATCAGCTGATCGTCCTGATCGTCACCATTCCCACGCTCGTGCTGCTGGTCGGGCTCGTCCAGAAGACGAAGCAGGGGAAGGCGATGCGCGCGGTCGCCCAGGACAAGGACGCCGCCGCGATGATGGGGATCGACGTCAACCGGACGATCTCGTTCACGTTCCTGATCGCCGGCTTCCTCGCCGGCTTCGCGGGCGTGCTCTACGCCCTTTTCGTGACGAACGTCCAGTTCGACACGGGCTTCCGTCTCGGGCTCTTCGCCTTCACGGCGGCGGTGCTCGGCGGGATCGGCAATCTCCCCGGCGCGGTACTCGGCGCCCTCTGCATCGGGATGATCGAGCAGTTCAACAACGGCCTCACCTGGCACACGCCCGGCACCGACTGGACCAACTCGCTGATCTTCGCGATTCTGATCCTGATCCTCGTCTTCCGTCCGGAGGGTTTGCTCGGCGAGCGGACCCCGGAGGGCGGCTAGTGGTCGCGGCGTTTCTCGGGCTGTGGCGGCGCCGCAAGGATCTCGGCGCGCTCTGGTGGCGCGGCCTCGGCGCGCTCGGGATGCCACGGGAACGCCTCCACGCCCTCCCCGATTGGCAGCAGCGGGCCGGGAAGGTCGCTCTCGGAGGACTGATCGCCTTCGTGCTCTCGATCCTGATCAACGTGCTCGCGCACTTCTTCGGCTCTGTGAGCACGTCGATCATCACCTTCGACGCGTCCGCCTACATCGCCTTCGGGGTCGTCGCCGTGCTGCTGGTCCCCGAGTGGCGGGCCCTGCCCGATCTGCCGCTGCGAACGGTGATCCCGTCCGCCCTGCTCGTAGCCGGTGTTTCCGGCGCAATCCTCGGCCTCGTCACCGGCAACGCGCGCAACGGCGTGATCACCTCTGTCGGCGCGGCGCTCGCGCTGTGCGCGCCACCCTGGCTGGCGAACGCTCGCGGCCAGGAGACGACGCCGCTGCTCGCCAAGCGGATGCCGATCGGCAACAAGGTGATGCCGCTCGGCGTCCTGGCCCTCGCGCTCACCTTCCCCTTCTACTGGGACCACATGTTCACGATCCCGATCTTCGGCGAGTTCCCGTCGGTCGAGACGGCCGTCTACATGCTCGTGTTCATCATGATGGCCGTCGGCCTGAACATCGTCGTCGGCTACGCGGGGCTGCTCGACCTCGGCTACGTCGCCTTCTACGCGATGGGCGCGTACACCGCCGCCTGGTTCGCCTCGCTCCAGTTCCCGCAGCTGAACTTCCACCTCGGATCGATCGGAGTGGACAAGGCGCTGCCGGGGATCCACGTCACGATCTGGCCGCTGCTGCTCCTGGCCGGCATCCTGACGGCGCTGATCGGCGTGGTGATCGGGCTGCCGACACTGCGCCTGCGCGGCGACTACCTCGCGATCGTCACGCTCGGCTTCGGTGAGATCATGCCCCAGGTCGCCAGAAACGGGAACGATCTCGGCGGCCTCGACCTGACCGGCGGCCCCGAGGGGATCACGCCGATCGACTCGCCCGGCTTCGGCCACCGCCTCTCCGAGCTGACCGGCGGGTTCCTGCCCTCCAACTACCTGATTCACCCGCAGGGCGCCAACGTCTTCTACTGGACCGCGCTGTTCCTGCTTCTGTTCACCGTCTTCTGCAGCATTCGCCTGCGCGACTCTCGCCTCGGCCGCGCCTGGATCGCGATCCGCGAGGACGAGGTCGCCGCGTCCGCGATGGGCGTGCCCTTGATGCGCACGAAGACGTGGGCGTACGCCTGTGGCGCGTTCTTCGGCGGAGTGGCGGGCGCGTACTTCGCCGTCTACAAGAGCTCGACGTTCCCGCAGGACTTCTACTTCAACATCTCGGTCTTCATCCTCTGCATGGTCATCCTCGGCGGGATGGGCAACGTCTGGGGCGTGATCCTCGGCGCAGCCTTCCTCGCGTATCTGAACCAGGAGGGGCTGGCCAATACCGGCGCGTGGGTGAATCTCAACTTCGGTACCACCATCGACGTGCCCAAGTACTCGAGTGGGATCTACGGCGTCCTGATCGTGATCGTCATGCTCCTCCGACCCCAGGGTCTGCTGCCGAGCGCGCGGCGGAGACGCGAGCTCGAGCTCGGCACACACGACGAGCCGGCCTACGACGTGGCCCACTGATGGCGAACCTGCTCGACGCCCAGTCGATGCGGAAGGAGTTCGGCGGTCTCGTCGCGGTCTCGGACATCGACTTCACGATCCCCGAGGGGGCGATCGTCAGCCTGATCGGCCCGAACGGCGCCGGCAAGACGACCTTCTTCAACATGATCACCGGCGTCTACAAGCCGACGACCGGACGCGTCGTGTTCGACGGCCACGACGTCACCGGCAAGCCTCCTCACGCGGTCACCGAGCGCGGGATCGGGCGGACGTTCCAGAACATCCGCCTGTTCCAGGACATGACCTCGCTCGAGAACGTGCTCGTCGGGATGCACTGCCGCCTGCGCGGCGGGATCATCGGCAGCATCCTGAACACGCGTCGCGTCAAGCACGAGGAGGCAGAGGCCCATCAGCAGGCGGAGGAGCTGCTCCGGTACTGCTCGCTGGGAGGGCGGGAGCAGGACTACGCGCGTAACCTCCCGTACGGCGATCAGCGCCGCCTCGAGGTCGCGCGGGCGCTCGCGACCGAGCCGAAGCTGCTCCTGCTCGACGAGCCGACCGCCGGGATGAACCCGCAGGAGACGGCCGACTTCACGGCGTTCGTGCACGAGCTGCGCACCGAACGCGGGCTGACCGTGCTGATGATCGAGCACGACATGCGCGTCGTCATGGGCGTCTCCGACCGCGTGACCGTGCTCGACTACGGCGAGAAGATCGCCGAGGGGACGCCGCAGGAGGTGCAGAAGGACCCGCGCGTGATCGAGGCCTACCTGGGCAAGTCGGCGGTGGTGACGTGAGCGTCACGGGCAGCGGCAAGGACACGGTTCTCGAGCTCGAGGACATCCACACCTACTACGGGGCGATCCACGCGCTGAAGGGCGTCACACTCGAGGTGCGGGAGGGCGAGATCGTCACGCTGCTCGGCGCGAACGGCGCCGGCAAATCGACGACGCTACGCTCGATCAACGGGCTCAACCACCCGCGGCGGGGCAAGATCCGCTTCCGCGGCGGCGACATCACCTTCGAGAAGCCGCACGACATCGTCGCCCGGGGGGTGGCCCAGTCGCCGGAAGGCCGCAAGCTCTTCCCGCGGATGACCGTGCTCGAGAACCTGGAGATGGGGGCGTTCCAGCGCAAGGACAAGAGTGGGCTGAAGGGTGATCTCGACCGCGTGTTCACGCTCTTCCCCCGCCTCGCCGAGCGCAGGACGCAGAAGGCGGGGACGATGTCGGGCGGCGAGCAGCAGATGTGCGCGATCGGACGGGCGCTGATGGCGCACCCGAACCTGCTTCTGCTCGACGAGCCGTCGATGGGCCTCGCACCGATCTTCGTCGAGAAGATCTTCGAGATCGTCGTCGAGATCAACAAGCAGGGAACCCCGATTCTGCTCGTCGAGCAAAACGCGCTGATGGCGCTCGACGTTGCCGACCGCGGCTACGTGCTCGAGACCGGCCGGATCGCGCTCGCCGACGACGCGAAGTCGCTGCGCCAGAACGAGCAGGTCCGCAAGACGTACCTCGGCGAGGACTAGCCCCGCTAGCCCGTTCCGACCCGGATCGGAAAGTACGGCGGCGAGAGCAGGAAGCCGATGCGCGGGCTCCCGCCCGCAAGCCCGCGGGCCATCTCGAGCGCCGCCGGAACGCCGTGCGTGGGGACGAAGCCGAGCTGGCGGGCAGCGACCGCGTCACGGCAGCCGGCGACCAGCACGGCGCCGAGCCGGTCGAGCGCGGGCCGGCAGGCCTCCCAGTCGGCGAACGGGAGCCGGGGATGGCAGGTCTCCCCGCTCCGGTACGCGTCGATCGCGCGCGGGTCGGAAGCGGCGGCGCGCTCGGCCTCGGCGAGGACGGCGGTCTCACGTCCGGCTCGGATCGCCTGAAAGAACGCCCGATACGGCTGCTGGGTCGGGTGAGAGAAGCGGCGGCGGAGCGGGCTGACGAGAATCGCCGTTCCACCGTCTCGCACGGGAAACGCGTCGCGCCACAGGCGCAGGGCGTAGCCGAGGCCGAGCGACGCGGCGATCAGGGCATTCGGCCGTTCGCGCGGAATGAACGGTGTCGTCCGTGGGATCCCGATGCAGAGGGCGTCGAGCGGCTCCGCCAGCACCGCCGACTCGGTGTCGACGCTGCGGACGAGCGCCTCGGCGTGCGCTGCCGAGGGCGGGCCGGCGAAGGCGGAGGAGGCGGTGATCTCGAGCGGGAGCGAGGAAAGCCTGCGGTTTCGGATCGGCCCGGGGACGAGGCCGGAGGCCCGCGCGAGCCGGGAGCCCGCGATCCGCTCGACCGCGGCCGGATCGTATGGGTAGCCGCGCAGCGTGCCCGACAGGCGAGGCAGGTCCAGCGTGAGCGACGCGCCGATCAGCGGGACGCGCGCGCCAACCGCGCGCTCGAGCGCGAGCGCGAGCGCCCAACCGGGGGCGGTGTGCGCCTCGAGAAGCGACTCGGCGGTCGCCGCCCGGGCAGTCTCCGCGCCCGCTGCCCCGAGCAGCGTGGCCGGGCCGCCGTGGAGGATCGTCTCCGCGGCGCTCACCGTCACGACCGCGTCCGTCTCGACGAGCGCTCGATGCAGACGAAGCGGAACGCCCTCGTGCGTCCCGACCTCGACGAGGCCCGGGTCCTCGGTATCGTGCACCTCGAGCGCGCCGCGGAAGCGGAGCGCGAAATCGGGCGTGACGAGGTTCTCCACGGCTCGCCGGCTCGGGCGGCGAGCGAGTCCCGCCGCGACGAGCAGTGTCTGCCGCTCGGTCGGTACGCCGATCCGCTCGAGCTCGTCGGCGGCGGCGACGAGCGCGGCTTGCCGCGGATCGCGCGAAGCGCCGGGAATGGGCAGTGCGGGCGGCTCCGCCAGAATCGTCACGCGACCGCCGCGCGGCACGAGCGTCTCGAGCGGATCGCCCGCCAGTGGGAAGCGCAGGGCGTCGCGGACCGCTGCTCCGACATCGGCGATGGGCTCCTCCGGAGGCGGAGGCGGCGCGATGATCACGGTGTTCGCCCCGGCGTCGACAACGAGGAGCCGCGAGCTGAAGAGGAGCGGAACGCGCCTCACGTCCGTGCCCCTACGAACGTGAGGAAGCCGATCATCGCGCCGGGACGATAGCGTTGCAGAATGTCCCCGAAGACGTTGACCGGGGCCGAGCTCGAGCTGGACGACGCGCCCGCGCGCGAGAGCGAGCTCTTCCTCATCGACGGCAACAACCTCGCCTACCGCGGGTTCTTCGCGCTCCCCGAGGAGCTGGCGACGAGCGATGGCTTCCCGACGGGCGCCCTGCTCGGCTTCACGAACATGCTCTTCAAGCTGCTCTCCGACTACCGGCCGAAGGGCGTCGCGGTCGCCTGGGACACGCGGCCCGTGCACAGGACCGAGCTCTCCGAGACCTACAAGGAGGGGCGGCGGCCGATGCCCGATCTGCTGCGCGAGCAGTTCCCGCACTTCCGGCCGATCGTCGAGGCGTTCGGCTACCGCAATCTCGAGTTCGACGGCTGGGAGGCGGACGACGTGATCGCCACGCTCGCCACCCGTGCCGACGCCGCCGCGATCCGGACCTGCGTCGTCTCCACCGACCGCGACGCCTTCCAGCTGGTCACGCAGAACATCTGCCTGATGATGACCCCGCGCGGCGTCGCCGATGTCAACGTCTATACCCCGGAGCGGGTCGAGGCCCGCCTCGGGATCGCTCCCGACCGGGTGCCAGACTTCATCGGGCTGAAGGGCGATCCCTCCGACAACATCGCCGGCGTCCCAGGGATCGGCGACAAGACCGCGTCGCAGCTGATCGCCACGTACGGCACGCTCGAGGAGGTGCTCGAGCACGTGGACGAGCTGACGCCGGCGCGGGCGAAGGCGATCCGCGAGCACGCGGAGCAGGCGCTCGAATCGAAGCAACTCGCGACGATGCGCCGCGACCTCGACATCGACTGCGATCCGGCCACGCTCGTGCTGAGCCCACCCGACCGATCGCAGCTGACCGAGATGTTTCGCCGCTTCGAGTTCCGAGGCTTGTTGCAGCGGGTCGACCTGCTCGACGCGGCTGTTCCGGCGGCAGCCCCTCGCGTCGTCGTGGGCGAGGCGATGCCGTGGCGTGAGGCCAAGCCAAGTAACACCGTGTTACAAGGGACGGTGCTGGGGTTCGCAGCGACCGAGGACCGCATGGCGATCGCAACGGGCAGCGAGGTGCTCCTCGGCCCGAGATCACGTAACACGGTGTTGCAAGGGGTGAAGGTTGCGGCGCACGATGCGAAGGCGCTGCGCGTCCGGCCCACGGACGACACGTTGCTCGCCGCCTACCTGATCGAGCCGGGGCGGTCTTCGTACGAGCTCGACGACCTCGCCGCCGAGTACGGCGTCGACGTGCGGCCCGAGCCGGAGACCGACGACGAGACCGCAGCGCTCGTGCGGCGCGCGGCACTGCCGCTGCGGCTTGCGGCACCGATGCGCGCTCGCCTCGCCGAGCGCGGCAACCTCGAGCTGTACGAGACGATCGAGCTCCCCCTGACCGAGGTGCTCGCCGACATGGAGGACGCCGGCGTCCGCATCGACACCTACCGGATGGGGGAGATCACCGCCCGGCTGGCCGATCGGGTCGAGGAGCTCGAGTCGAGAGCCTACGAGCTGGCTGGTGAGGAGTTCCTGCTCGGCTCCACGCAGCAGGTGGCGCGGATCCTGTTCGAGAAGCTCGGGCTGACGCCCGGCCGGAAGGGCAAGACCGGGTACTCGACCGACACGCGTGTGCTGCGCACGATCCGAGGCGAGCACGCGCTCGTCGGGGTGCTCGAGGAGTGGCGCGAGCTGACCAAGCTGCTGAACACCTACCTGGGCCCGCTGCCGACGCTGATCGGCGAGGACGGGCGTCTGCACACGACCTTCAATCAGGCGGTCGCGGCCACCGGCCGGCTGTCGACGTCGAACCCGAACCTTCAGGCGATCCCGATCCGTACCGGCCTCGGCCGCGAGATCCGCTCGGCCTTCGTCGCCGAGCCCGGCTGCCGGCTCGTCTCCGCCGACTACTCGCAGATCGAGCTGCGGATCCTGGCGCACGTCTCCGGCGAGCCGAAGCTGCGCGAGGCGTTCGAGCGCGGCGAGGACATCCACACGGCGACCGCCGCCGAGGTGCTCGGCAAGGAGCCGGCCACGCTGACCAAGGGCGAGCGTGCTGTTGCGAAGATGATCAACTTCGGGATCATCTACGGGATCTCCGCGTTCGGGCTCTCGGAGAACCTCGAGATCCCGCGCGAGCAGGCACAGGAGTACATCGACGCGTACCTGGCCCGCTTTCCGCACGTCCAGGACTTCATCGCGCGGACGATCGAGGAGGCGGTGCGCGACGGATACGTCACCTCGTTGCTCGGCCGCCGCCGGCCGGTGCCCGAGATCCGCGCGTCGAGCCGGCAGACGCGCTCGCTCGGCGAGCGGCTCGCGGTCAACTTCGTCATGCAGGGCTCGAACGCGGACGTCATCAAGGTGGCGATGCTCCGCATCCACGAGCGGCTGCGCGACGAGGGCCGAAGCGCGCGGCTCGTCCTCCAGGTGCACGACGAGCTGCTGCTGGAGGCACCGGAGGCGGAGTCCTCGGCGGTCCGTGAGCTCGTTCGGGCGGAGATGTGCGCGGCGTACGAGCTCGACCCGCCGCTCGCGGTCGACGTCGGCCTTGGCGCCGACTGGGCCGGCGCCAAGGCCTGACGTTTTCGTCGTCCGCTACGGCTTGGGCACGATCCGGTCGAGGGGCGGGACCGCGATTCCGGCCGGCTCGGCTGCCTGGAACGCGGCCACCAGGGCGTCGATGTCCTGAGCGCCGCCGAGGGCGTCGGTTCCCTCGTTGAAGACGGTGAACCCGTCCCCGCCTGCCGCCAGGAAGTTGTTCATCGTCACCCGGAGCGAGTCGGCGGGCCCGATCGGGACGCCGTCGACCCACATCTGCCCGATCTTGTCGGCGCAGAGGGCGGCTGTGGGAGCCTGCTCGTACTTGAACGTCGACGAGATCTGCAGGATCCGCTGAACGGTCTGGCCGCCGCAGCCCGGGAACTGCTGCTGGAGCAGCCGGCGGATCATGTCGCCGGTCATCGTCTTCGTGACGAGGCTGTTCCCGAACGGCTGCACCGTGAACGCCTCGCCGTAGGTGACCTCGCCGGGGGCTTCGCCGCCCGAGGAGATCGTGTTGAACAGCAGGTCGGCGCGAACGCCGCCGGGGTTCATGAACGCCAGCCGGGCACCGCCGAGGGCGGCCGGCTGCGTCGCCACATACTGGGCGTCGGCGATCACGTCGCCGAGCGTCGTCTCGCCACGCCCGGCCGAGTCCGTCCGCGTGAGGTCGCCCTGGGCGCGTCCGATCACCTGGTTGGCGAGCGGGGCCGAGGCGGTGACGTACTGATCGACGACCGCCTGGACCTGCGGGTCCTCCTTCGACGGATCGGGGATGCGGACGGTCGAGGAGTTGTCGCGGAGATTGAGCGCGTTGTCGACGATCACGTTGTCGGCGCTGGCCTGCACGAGGTCGCCGGTTGCGTCGTCGAGCGTGAGCGTGATGTCGCTCAGGATCCGCCCGAACGAGGAGGCGCTCGTGATCAGGCGGGTGACGCCGCCCGCGGAGATCGTGCAGCGGTACTCGTTGTGCGTGTGGGCGGACACGATCACCTTGATCTTGGGATCGAGCCTGCTTGCGATGTCGGCGATCGCGCTGCCGGCCAGGTTGCCGTTGCACCCGTTCAGGGCGGGCGCGCCCTGCTGGCCTCCGCCCTCGTGGATGACGAGCACCCACGCGTCCACGTGCTTCGCCTTGCCCTGCTTGTGGACGATCTCGTTCGCGGTATCGGCCTCGTCCTTGAAGGTCAAACCGGCGACGCCCGTCGGCGTGACGATCGTCGGAGTGGTCTTCAGCACCTCGCCGATGAAGCCGACCTCGAACTTCGCCTGGAACTTCCGGCCGGGGTCGTTGGACTTGAACTTCTTGATCGCGTACGGCGGGAACAACGTCCGGTCCGATCCGCCCAGGAACACGTTGGCGGACAGATACTCGAAGTTGGCGCCGGGGAAGTTCCTCGTCGTCTTGCCGTTGGGCAGCGCGTACGGGCCGGCGGTGCAGCCCTCGACGGGACGGCAGCCGCCGTTCTGGATGCGCTTCAGCTCGCGGCGGCCCTTGTCGAACTCGTGGTTGCCGACCGAGCCGAAGTCGACGTTCATCAGGTTGGTCGCGATCGTGATCGGCTCCTCGAAGAAGAGGCCGTTCGCCAGGGGGCTCGCCCCGATGTTGTCGCCGGCGAAGATCGTCGCCTGCCGGTCTCCGTACAGCACCTGGCGATCCTTGATCGCTTTGGCCAGATAGGCCGCTCCACCGGCGAAGTGGCCGTAGATGTTGTTCGAGCCTGCTTCGAGGTTGCCGTGGAGGTCGTTGAACGCCAGCAGGTGGATGTCGGTCGTACCGCTCGCCGTCTTCACTCCGTAGGTGACGGCCACCCGGTCGTTGAGCGTCCGTGCTCCGGAGATGACCACGTTCGCGGACGCCGGAGTGGGCGAGGCGAGCGGCGCCATGAGCACCACGCCGACCGCGACCGCGGCAAGTACCACCGGAGTCGCCCACTGGAGCCGCCTATGTGTTACTGCGTATCGCATGTGAAGTCCCCTCCCTCGTCGATCGCCTGCAGCACTGAAGGCGCCATGCTGACACAGTTCACCTTCGAGCGAAAGGCCAGGCTCAAGAGTCCCGCCGGCCGCCCCCTGCGCCCGGCGGCCGCCGATCGCGGCGGCAGGCGGTTGCTAGGCTCGCGCGATGGCGCGAGCGGGCGGCGACGAAGCGGTCGCAGGCGGGGCCGGCCCACGAGCGCTGCGCCGGTACCGGCGCCTCCAGCGGAGCCAGGGCGGCCTCGCCGTCGTCCTCGGGGTGGTCGTGGCGGCGGCTGCGCTCCGACCGCTCCTCGAGCGGCTCTTCGACCATCCGGCCGTCGCTCACTGGGCGACCGTCTTCGTCGCGATCACGATCCAGGCGATGCCGTTCCTTGCCCTGGGCGTGAGCGTCAGCGCGGCGATCGCAGCCCTCGTCCCGGCCGGGCTCCTGCCGCGACTCCTGCCCGACCGGCCGGCGCTGGCGGTCCCGATCGCCGCGGTCGCGGGCGCCGCCCTCCCCGGTTGCGAGTGCGGATCGGTTCCGATCGCCCGGCGTCTCGTCGTCCAGGGCGTCCCCCCGGCAGCGGCCTTGACGTTCCTGCTCTCGGCCCCGGCGATCAACCCGGTCGTGCTCGTGGCGACGGCCGTGGCGTTCCCCGGCCGCCCAGAGGTGGTCGTCGCCCGCCTGCTCGGGAGCCTGATCGCCGCGAACGTCGTCGGTCTCGTCTGGGCTCGCATCGGCCCGGGCGACCTCCTCGACCGGGTTCGTCGCAGGCACAGCCACGAGGGAAGCCCGCTCTCCGTGCTGCTCAGCACGGCCCAGCACGACCTGCTCCAGGCGGGGGGCTTCCTGATCGTCGGGGCGGCGACGGCCGCCACCCTGCAGACGGCCGTGCCACGGCACATCCTCGACGCTCTGGCCGGGTCCGGCGCACTGGCGATCCTTGCCCTCGCCGGCCTGGCGGTGGTGATGGCGATCTGCTCCGAGGCAGACGCCTTCATCGCCGCCAGCCTCACCCAGTTCTCGCTGACCGCTCGGCTCGCCTTCATGGTCGTCGGCCCGATGGTCGACGTGAAGCTGATCGCTCTCCAGGCGGGGACGTTCGGCAGCAGCTTCGCGATGCGATTCGCGCCGCTGACCCTGGTCGTGGCGGTGGGATCGAGTGCTCTCGTCGGCTGGTGGTTGCTGTGACAGCGGCCGGCGGGACGATCAACGTGCTCGTCGGAGCGGTCTTGCTCCGGCTCACGCTCACCGGGACCTACGAGCGCTACGTGCGCGTGGGGATGCGGCCGTGGCTGACCGTCGCGGGGATTGCGGTGATCGTTCTCGGGTCGGCGACCCTGCTGCGCTCGCTCCGGCGTCCCCGCCCGGCCGGCGGTCGCGCGCACGAGCACGACGACGACGGCGTCGGAGTCGGATGGCTGCTGCTCGCACCGATCGCGGCGCTCCTGCTTGTGGCGCCGCCGACGCTCGGGAGCTTCGGTGTCGGGCGAGGGGCGACCGTCGACGTTCGCGCCGGCGCACCCGTCTTCCGGCCCCTCCCGCGCAGCCCCGACCCGGTTCCGATGAGCCTGCTCGAGTTCGGCCAGCGGGCCTTCGACCACAACGGATCCAGCTTCAACCGGGCACCGGTGCAGCTCACCGGCTTCGTCGCCGGTGCCGAAGAGCACGGGTTCAGGCTCGCCCGCTACACGATCGCCTGTTGCGCAGCCGATGCGGCGCCGGTGGTGGTGCGCGTGGTCGGAACGGTCGGCGATCCCACCCCGCGTGACCAGTGGGTGACCGTGACCGGCACCTTTCGGCCGGGCGGGGGGGAGTTGCCCGAACTGGCTGCCACCAGCGTCGCCGAGATCCCTGCGCCCAACGATCCCTACGAGTAGGCAGCTAACCGGCACACCCCGAAACCGTCTTACTGGGAAGGCGCGAAGACCCGGGTATACTGACCCGCTCCCGAATGGCAAACGAGACAATCGATACGAGTGAAGCCGGTGTCTGGACCACGGGTCCGGACGGCGAGTTGATTCCGGACTACGACTCGACCTTCCCGACGATCAACGAGGGCGAGGTCGTACACGGCAAGGTCGTCCGTGTCGACAAGGACGAAGTCCTCGTCGACATCGGCTACAAGTCGGAGGGCGTCATCCCGGTCTCGGAGCTCTCGATCCGGCGCTCGATCAACCCGGCGGACGAAGTCGGGATCGGCGACGAGATCGACGCGCTCGTGCTCACGAAGGAGGATGCCGACGGCCGGCTGATCCTCTCCAAGAAGCGCGCACGGTTCGAGATGGCCTGGAAGGCGATCGAGCAGGCGGGTGAGAGCGGCGAGCCGGTGACCGGCAAGGTGATCGAGGTCGTCAAGGGCGGCCTGATCCTGGATCTCGGCGTCCGCGGCTTCCTGCCGGCCTCGCTGGTCGACATCCGGCGGGTCCAGGATCTGGACGAGTTCCTCGGCAAGGAGCTGCGCTGCAAGGTGATCGAGTTGAACCGCTCGCGGAACAACGTCGTGCTCTCTCGCCGCGCGGTGCTCGAGGACGAGCGCAAGGAGATGCGGCAGGCGATCCTCGACCGCCTCGCCCCCGGCGACGTCGTCGAGGGCCAGATCTCGAACATCGTCGACTTCGGGGCATTCGTCGATCTCGACGGCATGGACGGGCTGATTCACATTTCGGAGCTGTCGTGGAGCCACGTGAACCACCCGTCCGAGGTGCTGGAGATCGGACAGACCGTCGAGGTGAAGGTGCTCGACATCGACCGCGATCGGCAGCGGATCTCGCTCGGCCTGAAGCAGACGCAGTCCGATCCCTGGCAGCAGGTGCTCGACAGCTACGACGAGGGGGACGTCGTCCAGGGCCGGGTGACCAAGGTGGTCACGTTCGGCGCGTTCGTCGAGATCCTTCCGGGTGTCGAGGGGCTCGTGCACATCTCCGAGCTTGCCCAGCATCACGTCGAGAACCCGCGCGAGGTCGTCTCGCAGGGGGATCTCGCCAACGTCAAGATCATCGAGGTCGATGCCGAGCGTCGCCGCCTCTCGCTCTCCCTGAAGCGAATCGAGGACGGCGAGCAGACCCAGCCGCTGCCCGAAGGCGCCGAGCCGCTCCGGCCGCAGATCGATCTCTCGGAAGAGGTCTTCGCGGACGCGCCGGCGCTGTCCGTCGAGGAGGCGGCCGAGCTCGAGGTCGGACCTGAGCCGGACGCCCCGCCCGAGGCCGTCGCTGTCGAAGAGACAGCGGACGAGGAGGTCGCGGCCGAGGGAGTCGGCGAGGAGCCCTCCGGCGAGGCGCCCGAGCCGGCGTCCGCCGAGGAGCCCTCCAGCGAGGCGCCCGAGCCGGCGTCCGCCGAGGAGCCCGAGCCGGAAGAGCCTCCGGCCGAGGAAGCCAGCTAGCGTCGAGCCTTCAGTCCCGCCCGGAGCACGCGGCAGAATCCGGGGCAATGCCGTCTCCGGGACCACCGCTCACCGTCGCCGTCACCGGCGGCATCGGAGCGGGTAAGACCGAGGCGCTGCGGGCCTTCGCCCGGCGAGGCGTGCCTGTGCTGTCCTCCGACGAGATAGTCCACGAGCTGATCGCCGGCGACCCCGAGGTTCGGCTCGCCCTCGACGAGCGGTTCGGCACCATCGACCGCGCGCGGATCGGCGAGATCGTCTTCGCCGATCCGGGAGAGCTCACCTGGCTCGAGGCGCTGCTCCACCCGCGCGTCCGGGCGAAGCAGGAGGCCTGGTTCGAGGGGCTCGACGCGCCGGTCGCCGTCGTCGAGATCCCGCTCCTGTACGAGTCAGGCGGCGCGGATCGCTTCGACGCCGTCGTGGTGATCACGGCTCCGGAGGACCTGCGTGCGAGTCGCAGCGCCGCGGCGCGAGACTCACGTGCCGAGCGCCTGCTCCCCGACGACGAGAAGATCGCCCGAGCAGACTTCGCCTACGTGAACGACGGAACCCTCGACGAGCTCGACACGTTCGTCGGAGCGGTGCTCGACAGCTTGCCGCTGTGATCGGCCTGCCCAGGAGACTTGTGCTCGCCGCCCTGGCGATCGCGGTGCTGCTGGGAACGTTCGGCGTGATCCATCTGACGCAGCCCGCGTGGTATGAGCGCCTCTGGCATCCGCTGCGCTACAAGGAGATCGTGCTGGGGCACGCGCGGAACTACCGGCTCGATCCGGCGCTGCTGGCCGCAGTGATCTACCAGGAGAGCAAGTTCAACGCGCAGGCACGCTCGGACCGGGGCGCGATCGGGCTGATGCAGCTTCTTCCCGACACAGCGAAGGGGATTGCGGAGAGGACCGGCGGCTCGAAGTTCCGCGTCTCCGACCTGTACGACCCCGAGATCAACGTCCGCTACGGCGCCTGGTAC
>CAWDLU010000004.1:0-589977 GCA_963803325.1 uncultured Actinomycetes bacterium
GCTGGAGACGGGGACCGACTTGTCGACCGAGTTCTGGAGCTGCCCGCCGCGGCCGACGAGCGCCTGGGCGACGTAGATCGCGATCCAGTTGAGCATGATCGTCGTGATCACCTCGTGCGCGCCGACGGTCGCCTTCAGCCACCCCGCGATCGCTGCCCACAGCGCTCCGGCAAGAGACGCGAGCACCACCGCGATGACGATGTGCAGGCCGGAGGCCATGTTCACGAACGACGCACCGACCCAGGTCGAGACCAGGGCACCGACGATGTACTGGCCCTGGCCGCCGATGTTGAACAGGCCGCACTTGAAGGCGAAGGAGACGGCGAGCCCGGTCAGGATCAGCGTCGCCGTCAAGATCAGCGTCTGCTGGAGGTTGAAGGCTGCCTCCACCCGGTCCTGGCCGAGCACCCAGGGGAAGAGCCAGTTCAGCCCGGTCCCGTTGAAGATCCCCCGGAACGCCTTGAGCGGATTGTGGCCCGTGGCGGCGATCACGACCATCCCCATCCCGAAGGCGAAGACGGTCGTGACCAGCGGCATCACGATCCCGCCCGCGCGCTGGGCGATCGCCACCCGCGCGGCTGCGCCCGCCGGCGGAGTCTCGTCCGCCGGCCGCTGCGTCTCCTGCTCGCTCACGCTGCGGCCGGCTCTTTCCTTCGGCCGCCGGTCATCGCGATTCCGAGCTCTTCCTCGGTTGCGTCCCCGCCGTACTCGCCGACGATCTCCCCCTCGAACATGACCAGGATCCGGTCGGACATGGAGACGATCTCGTCCAGCTCGAGCGAGACGAGCAGGACGGCGCGGCCCTCCTCGCGCTCGGCGACGAGACGCCGGTGGACGTACTCGATCGCACCGACGTCGAGGCCGCGTGTCGGCTGGGCGGCGATCAGCACCTTCGGATTGCGAGCCACCTCCCGGGCGACGACGACCTTCTGCTGGTTCCCGCCGGACAGCGCCCCGCCGGGCGTCCGAGGCCCGCCGCCACGGATGTCGAAGTCCGCGATCAGCCTGCGGGCTCGCTCGACCAGCCGGCGCGGGTACAGCCAGCCCCACCTCGAGTCGGGCTCGAAGCAGTAGTCGTGTAGGGCGATGTTCTCCGCAATCGAGAACTCGAGCACGAGCCCGCGGCGCTGGCGGTCCTCGGGGATGTGCCCGATGCCCGTGTCCAGCATGTCCCTCGGCGTGCTGTGGTGGCCGCACGACTTGCCGGCAATGGTGATCGTGCCCGACGCCGGGCGGAGCAGACCGGTGAGGGCGTCGATCAACTCGGTCTGGCCGTTCCCGTCGACGCCGGCGATGCCGACGATCTCTCCCGCCCGCACCTCGAGCGACACCCCCTTGACCTTCTCGAGCCCGCGGTCGTCGAAGACGTGCAGGTCCTCGACCACGAGCACGGGCTCGGCCGGGTGCGCGGGCGGCTTGTCGACCCGGAGCAGCACCTCGCGGCCGACCATCATCCGCGCGAGGCTCTCCTCGGTCGCTCCCACCTTGGCGACCGTGTCGATTCGCTTGCCCCGGCGCAGCACGGTGATCCGGTCTGCGACCTCGAGCACCTCGTGCAGCTTGTGGCTGATGAAGATGATCGACTTCCCCTGCTCCTTCAGGCTCGCGATGATCGCGAACAGCTCTCTGGCCTCCTGGGGCGTCAGCACCGCGGTGGGCTCGTCGAGGATCAGGATCTCGGCACCCCGGTAGAGCGCCTTCAGGATCTCGACGCGCTGCTGCTGGGCGACGGTGATGTCCTCGATGCGCGAATCGGACTCGACCGCGAGCCCGAAGCGCTCGGACAGGTCTCGCACGCGCCTCCTCGCCTCGCCGAAGTCGAGCATCACCCTGGCGTAGGTCGGCTCCTCGGCGAGGACGATGTTCTCCGCGACCGTCATCACCGGAATCAGCATGAAGTGCTGGTGCACCATGCCAATTCCCTTTCCGATCGCGTCTTTCGCCGAAGAGAAGGACTCCGCCTTGCCGTTCAGCAGGATCTCGCCCTCGTCGGGGTGGTACAGCCCGTAGAGGATGTTCATCAGCGTCGACTTGCCCGCGCCGTTCTCGCCCAACAATGCGTGGACCTCGCCGCGGAGGACTTCGAGGTCGATGTGGTCGTTCGCGAGCACGCCGGGGAACTGCTTGGTGATCCCCCGGAGCTCGAGAACCGGTGGTTCGGACATGCGGGCGATTCTTTCACGCGGAAGGCGGGCCCTGCGGACCCGCCTTCCGCGTGCCTCCTGGCCGCCGCTAGACGGCCGTGGGGATCTTGATCTTGCCGGCGATGATCTGCTCCTTGAGAGCGTTGATCTTCGCGATGTACGCCTTCGGCACCTTGGAGCTGATCTTGCCGAGCGCGACGCCGCCGTTCTTCAGATCGAAGACGAAGTCGTGACCCGGAACCAGCGTGCCGGCCTGCACGGCCTGGATGAAGCGGAAGACGCCCAGGTCGACCCGCTTGACCGCACTCGTCAGGATGTGCGGGCCGAGATACGCCTGGTCGACGTCGACGCCGTCGCCCCAGACACCGCCCTCCTTCGCCGCCGCGAGCGCGCCGAAGCCGCACGGGCCGGCGACCGCGAAGACGACCTTGGAGCCGGCGGCGATCTGGTTCTCAGCCACCGCCTTGCACTTGTCCTGGGCGATGAAGTCCTGCGAGTAGCCGACCAGCACCTTCGTCCCCTTCGCGCACTTGGCGGCACCCGCCTTGTAGCCCGCGATGAAGATGTCGACCGGCGGGATCTTGACGCCGCCGACGGCGCTGATCGTGTTCCCGCCGCCCTTCTTGGCCATCAGGGCGGAGAGGCAGCCGACGAGGTAGCTCTGCTGCTCCGCCTTGAAGGTGATTCCGGTGATGTTCTTGACCAGCAGCTTGCCCTTCTTGTCTGAGAACGGCGGGATCTCGACCGGGTAGTCGGTGATCGCGAACTGCGTGTTCGGGAACTTCTTCGCCACCGTCGCCTCGGCATCGGCAAGCAGGAACCCGGCTGCGACAACGGCGTCGTAGCCCCCGCGTGCCACCGAAGCGATGTTCGGGATGTAGTCGCCGGCCGATTTCGACTCGATCGCCCGGATCTGGACGCCGAGCTTCGCCTGCGCCAGCTTCAGGCCGGTGAGCTGGTTCTGGTTGAAGCCCTTGTCGTTGAAGCGACCCACGTCGCTGATCAGGGCCGCCTTGAACGTCGCCTTGTGCGCGGCGCTGCCGGTCCCGACCAGCAGCACGGCGACGAGAACGGCCGCCGGGACGGCAATCGCCGCCGGCATCAATCGTTTCTTGCTCACGCAAATCCTCCCTCGGTGCAGTGGTCACACGCGCCCCCCCGATGGGGACGCCTGATCCTACTCCCCCTCGACCACTGGTTCAAAGATTGAGACGCAGGTTCGGCGAAAGCGGTTAGGATGCCGCCGCCTGCTTGGCGGTGGCGACGAGGGCGTCCGCGCAGGTGCGGATCCGCGCCAGCTCTTCGGGCGTTGCGCGCGCGACGCGCTCGGCGACGAGCTGCTCGCAGCGTGCGAGGATCGCCGGCCACGACTCCGGATCCTCGCCGCGCACCTCGAGCAGGCGCCGCAGCCAGCGTCTGCCGTACTCGGCATGCAGTGTCTCGTCGGCCCAGTCGAACTCCAGGTCCGTCTCGCTGGTCAGGTCGCCCATCGCGTGGAACGCGTCGGCCCGCTCGCGCTTGCGCCCGATGTTCTTCGTCTCGAAGTAGCCGAGCATCCCCAGCCGGTAGATCGGATCGTGACCGGCGCAGGCCTCGTAGATGTAGGCCCCGAGCGGAACCTGACCCGGCTCGAAGCCCCAGCGTTCGAGCCGCTCCTTGCCCATCAGCATGTGACGGCTCTCGTCGTACAGCCATCGGGCCGCGTCGCGAGTGAACTCCCAGCCGAGCTCGGGAGAGAGCTCGGACAGGATCCGGCCGGCGGTCTCGACCGCCCAGACCTCGTTCAGGTGGCTGACGGCCGAGCGAACCTGGAGCGCCACCCCTTCGCCGTATGGGTACTCGGGGTCGAGCGCGTCGGGCCAGTAGAAGCTGGATATGAAGTACCGCTCGTCGCGCGCCGGATCGTGGGCCGACAGCTCCGTGAACCCGGCGAGCGCGGTCAGCTGACGCTCCTTGTCGCGGAGCGCCGCCTCGACGATCCGCACCGACGGGCCGTCGGCGAGCGCATCCGAAACGTCGAGGTAGGCGCGGTAGTCGTCGCGCAGGCGCACGGCAAGCCCACGCAGGTGCGCGGGGTCCGAGACCGCAGGCGTCTCCGCCTGCTCGTCGAGGAACCGCGAGGGGTAGCGCAGCTCGAAGACCCGCTCGCGCAGGGCATCCGCTGCCAGTGAGGACTCCCATGCCGTCCGGGCCAGCTCCGTCTTCAGCTCGATCCGCGCCACCCTCGGGACCCACCCGCCGCACGCCAGCACGACCGCCTGCTCGCCATAGAACAGCCGCGTCAGCGCCTGGGCGGTGTCGAGACGGACGCGAAGGCTTCGGGTCGGCGGCAGGTAGCTCATCTCAGCCCAGAATCGCGAGCATCAGCTCGAAGAAGCGCTCGGTATCGAAGTCGGTAACGACGCGGGCGTTCGGCTCACGGTCGGTGCGGCCCAGGGTGTCGATCAGGCTCCATCCTCGGGTGAGCTCCCCCGAGGTCTCGACGTCGACGACCGCGTCCTCGGCGGCGAGGATCAGCGATGGATCGACGATCGCGGCGCAGGTCATCGAGTCCGGGTGCGTGGAGCCGCCCAGGCCGACCACCCGGTCGTCGAACTCGCGCGCCTTCCGGTTCACCCGGCCGAAGAAGGTCGCAAGCGGCGTGCCGAGCGCCTCGATCCGCGCCAGCTTGTCGTCGTCGAAGACGCCGTGGGTTCGGGTCAGCGTCCAGGTGAAGAGCGTGAGCGGGAAGCCGGCATTCAGCACGATCTTCGCCGCCTCCGGGTCGACGTAGAAGTTGTACTCGGCCGCCGGCGTGATGTTGCCGATGCCGCCGCCCATCACCCAGAGGTGCTCGACCTTCCCGGCGATCGTCGGGTCGAGCGTCACCGCCGCGGCAAGGTTCGTCAGCGGTGCCTGCGCCAGGATCGTCAGCTCGCCGGGGCTCTCGTCGATCCGGCGGATCAGCTCGTCGACCGCGTGCTCCGGCTCGGGGCGCTGGACCGCGCGCGGAAAGTCCGAATCGCCCATCCCGTCCCGGCCGTGGACGTACTCGGCACCCACCCACTCCGCGACGAGCGGCTCGGCGCAGCCCTGATAGACCGGAACCTGACCGCTCCGGCCGGCGACCTCGATCGTGTAGAGCGCGTTCTCGACCTCCTGCTCGAAGCGGACGTTGCCACAGCAGATCGTGATCGCCTCGAGTTGCGCTCGGGGGTCGAGGAGGGCGATGAGCAACGAGAAGACGTCGTCGCCGGCGGTGTCGGTGTCGATGATCAGGCGTTTCATGTGACGATCGCGAGCCGCTGCTCGAGCTGGGCGCTGGTGGGTAGCCCGGGAATCACGCCCTCGTGCTCGACCATGTGCGCGCCGGCCGCGCAGCCCCAACGAACGGCCTCGAGCTCGGAGGCGCCTTCGGCCAGGGCGACTGCGAAAGCGGCGCAGAAGGCGTCGCCGGCGCCGGTGCTGTCGACCGCATCCGCTGGAAAGGCCGGGACGTGCTCCTCGGCGATCCGAGCGCCCCGCTCGCCGAGGGTGACCACGAGAGTTCCCTGGCCGCGGTCGACCGCCGGCGCCTCGGTCTCGTTCGGCGTCAGGTAGTCGGCCAACGGGGAGATCGGCTCCGGCGGAGCCGGTGCCGGGTTCAAGACCGACTTGACTCCCGCCGCCCGTCCGACCTCGAGTGCGTGCAGCGCGGTCTCGAGCGGGATCTCGAGCTGGACGAGCAGGACGTCGGCCGCCTCGATCCGAGGCCGAAATGCGTCCACGTGCGCCGGGGTCAGCATGTTCAGCGCGCCGGGGACGATCACGATCCGGTTGTCGCCGTTCGCCTCGACGAGGATGGCGGCCGTCATCGTCGGCAGATCGCTGCGCAGGACGGCCGCGGCGTCGACCCCCTCGTCCGCCCAGAGCCCGAACGCGCTCTCCCCGAACGCATCGTTGCCGACGGCGGTGAGCAGCGCGACCTCGGCTCCGAGCCGGCTCGCACCGACGGCCTGATTGGATCCCTTCCCACCGTGGTCGACGCGGAAGAGCGAACCGATCACGCTCTCGCCGCGCGCGGGGACGCGCTCGGCGCCGAACGTCAAGCCCGCTCCGTAGCTCCCCACCACCGCGATCCGCGTCACCGTGCGATCTTAAGCCGTGCCCGTTCGAGACATGTCCCAGGGACAGTCCCTCGGACACGGCCGGAAGAGCCTTGTCCCGCCCGGTCTACGAGGCGAGCGTCTCCGTCTCCCCGACCAGGACGCGCCTCGGCTTCGAGCCCTCGTACGGCGAGATGATCCCTCGGCGCTCGAGCATGTCGATCAGACGCCCGGCGCGCGTATAGCCGACCCGCAGGCGGCGCTGGAGGAGCGACACCGACGCTGTCTGGGCCTGGACGACGATCTCGATCGCGCGCTCGAGCAGCGGATCCTCGTCGGGATCGAACTCGCCGTCCTCGTTCTCGTCGTCTCCGCCATCGGCGGCCCGTTCGGGCGGCTCGAGCAGCGACTCGTCGAGCTCCTGCTCGCGCTGGCCGCGGCACTGCTCGACCAGGAGCGCGACCTCCTCCTCGCTGACGTAAGCGCCCTGGATCCGCTGCAGCCGAGACGTGCCCAGCGGCTTGAACAACATGTCGCCCTGACCGAGGAGGCTCTCCGCCCCCGCCTGGTCGAGGATCACGCGCGAGTCGGTCTGGCTGGAGACGGCGAACGCGATCCGCGAAGGGACGTTCGCCTTGATCATCCCGGTGATCACGTCGACCGACGGCCGCTGGGTGGCGAGCACGAGGTGGATGCCGACCGCCCGCGACTTCTGCGCCAGCCGGATCACCGCATCCTCGACCTCCTGCGGCGAGATCATCATCAGGTCGGCGAGCTCGTCGATCACGACGAGCAGGAACGGAAGCTGCTTCTCGCCACGACCGCGCAGCGCCCTGTTCATCTCCGGGAGGCTCCGCGCCCGCACCTGGCTCATCCGTTCGTAGCGGCGCTCCATCTCGCCGACAACGTTTGCCAGGGCGGCGGCGGCGGTCTTCGGGCTCGAGACGACCGGTGTGAGCAGGTGCGGGATCGACTCGTAGAAGCCGAGCTCGATCCGCTTCGGGTCGATCAGGATCATGCGCACCTCATCCGGGGTGGCGCGCAGCAGGATCGAGCTGAGGATCGTGTTGATGCAACCGGACTTCCCGGACCCGGTGGTGCCTGCGATCAACAGGTGCGGCATCCTCGCCAGGTCGGTCCAGACGGCGTTTCCGGAGATGTCCTTGCCGAGCCAGACCGAAAGCGGACTCGAGGTCGCCGGCAGGTCGTCGTAGATGTCACCGAGGGTGACGAGGTTCGGCGAGAGGTTCGGCACCTCGACGCCGACCGCCTGCTTGCCCGGGATCGGCGCCAGGATCCTGATCTCCGTGGTTGCGAGCGCGTAAGAGAGATCGTCCTTCAGCGAGGCGACCTTCGCCACCTTCGTCCCCGGCGCGAGCTGCAGTTCGTAGCGGGTGACTCGCGGGCCCGAGATCTCGCCGACCACGCTCGCGTCGACACCGAAGTTCGCCAGGGCCTGGACGAGGAGGGCCGCCACCTTTCCGATCGCGTCCGCACCCTCGCGCGCGGCCGCCTTGGAGCGGCGCAGCAGGCCGGGGTCGGGGAGCGTGTACGCACCGTCGTCGTCCCCCTCGGTCGCGTCGAAGAGCGAGACCTGGGCAGCTTCCTCGACCGTCTCCCCCTCGAAGACCAGGAGCGGCGAGGGCTCGACGACGTCGGGGAAGTCCTGCACGCCGTCGACCGGCATGGCTGCCGGAGCAAGGACGGCTGCGGCCGACGACTCTTCGAGGACGGGCTCGACCGGCGGCGGCGCGGCCCTGACGCGGCGGGCGGGGCGGCGCTTCGCAGCACCGCGGACGGCATGGCCGGACCGCCGCAGGAGCGCGCCGGCGGAGGCGCCGCTGACGAGCAGGCCGCCCGCGAGCAGCAGGAAGCCGCCGAGGAGCCGTGTTCCGGTCGCGCCGATCAGGCGGCCGAAGACCGCCTCCAGCCCCTCGCCGAGGTAGCCGCCGTGCGCGCGGCCGAGTATGAGCGCGAGCGCGAACGCCGTGACGACGAGGCCGGTGCGGAAGGGGCCGAAGCGCGGCAGGTCGCTCTTCGCCACCATCAACGCCCCGACCGCGGTGCAAGCGACCGGCAGCGCGTACGCGGTGCCGCCGAGCAGGGAGACGAGCCCGTCGCCGACCGCCCTCCCGACGTAGCCGCCGTTCCAGCCGGCCCAGAGCACGCTGCCCGTGAACAGGCCGAAGGCCGCCAGTCCGAGGCCGATCAGCTCGGCATGCTGATGCCCGCGCTTCCGGCCCCTGCGCCGCGCGTGCTTCTTGCCCCTGGGAGAGGTCTTCGGGCGTACCCTGCTGGGACGCTTCTTGGGCGCCATGGACGCGACTTCGACGGCGGTACCGCTAACCCTCCGCGAAGGCGCGCTCGAACGCCCCCGGCGCGACGGTGCCCTTTCGGCATCCCCGCCTCACCCGAGCGAGGCGATGCGCGCGAGCAGGAGCTCGACGAACGCCTCGGCGTCGATGTCGATGCCCACGCTGGCGTTCGGCTCCCAGCCCATCCGCCCGCGCAGGTCGGCGTTTGTCCGCCCACGCCCGAGCTCCTCGCCGCAGTCGACCCTGACGCCCGTGCGAACCGTCTCGACGATCCCCGGGCGGAAGGCGTGGGTGAGCGCAACGGCGTCGTGGATCGGGGAGCCGTCCCAGCCGTAGGTCTCCCTGTGGAAGCGGCCGTAGAAGTCGAGCAGCTCGGCGACCATCGCTCCCACCCGCCCGGCCGCGCGCAACTGCTCGGCGTGAGCGGTGTTGACGATCGCCCTGTGCGTGACGTCGAGGCCGATCATCGTCACGTCCAGCCCGCTCGTGAAGACGCGGTCGGCCGCCTCGGGGTCGCACCAGATGTTGAACTCCGCCGCCGGCGTGACGTTGCCTTCCCCGATCGCGCCGCCCATCAGCACGATCCGCTCGAGGCGGGCAGCCGCCTCGGGGTGCCGCGCAAGGAAGAGCCCGATGTTCGTCAGCGGGCCGGTCGGGACGAGTGTGACCGGCCCGTCGGCGGCGAGCACGGTATCGGCGATGAAGTCGACCGCGTGCTGCTCGACCGGCTCGATGCTCGGGGCCGGCAGCGACGGGCCGTCCATCCCGCTGTCGCCGTGGACGTACGCGGCGACGAACGGCTCGCGGCGGAGCGGCCGGTCGGCGCCGGCGGCGACCGGGACCTCGGTGCGGCCGGCGAACTCGAGCAGCTTCAGCGCGTTGACCGTCGTCTTCGCGAGCGTCTGGTTGCCGTGCACGGTGGTGACGCCGAGCAGCTCGACCTCGGGGCTGGCGAGCGCGAGCAGCAGCGCGATCGCGTCGTCGTGCCCCGGGTCGCAGTCGAGGAGGATCTTCACGCGCCCAGTATCCCGTCTACCTCGGCGGCGGTGGGCAGCGACGGCTGCGCTCCGGGGCGCGAGGCGGCGAGCGCCCCGGCGGCGCAGGCGCGGCGGAGCGCCTCCTCGCGCGGCCGGCCCTCGAGCAGAGAGACGAGCAGGCAGGCGGTGAAGGCGTCCCCGGCGCCCGTTCCGTCCACCGCCTTTACGGCGGGCGGGTCGGCACGGGCGACCTCCTCGCCGCCTTCGAGCAGGACGGCCCCCTCTGCGCCGAGCGTCAGCGCGGTCAGCCCGTCGAAGCGGCCCACCGTCTCCAGCTCGTAGCGGTTGACGACGAGGAGGTCGACGAGCTCGACGAGCTCGGACGGGAGCGGCCTGGCAGGCGCGGCGTTCAGGCAGAAGAAGCGCGCCTGGCCCGCCGCCGCAACCGCGGTCTCGACCGGGATCTCCAGCTGGCACAGTACGGCGTCCGTCTCCGGGAGCGTTCCCGCCTCGACTGCGGCGTTGGCTCCCGGCGCGACGACGATCGAGTTGTCGCCGTCCGCACCGACGACGATCAGCGCCACGCCGGTCGGATCGGCCGTCCGAGCGACGCGGGCCAGGTCCACACCTCCCTCGCGGAGCAGAGCAAGCGCCTCGTCCGCGAACGCATCGTCGCCCACGGCACCGGTGAGGCCGACCTCGGCGCCGAGCCGGGCGGCGGCCAGAGCCTGGTTTGCCCCTTTGCCGCCGGGAACCCGCGCGAATGTTGCCCCCGTCAGCGTCTCTCCCGGCCGCGGCAGCCGCTCGCACCGGGCGACGAGGTCGAGGTTGATCGACCCGACGACTGCGAGGGACACGGCGATCCGCGGCGCGCTCATCGCCCGAGGGTGGCGCTCCGGGCGCCCTCGGACCCACGTAACACACTGTTACAAGCTCCGCGAGCTGCGGAACCGCGCGCCCTGACGACCATGTAACACAGTGTTACAAGCTTCGGTGCCGCCTGGACGCGGCACGCCGGTCGGGGGTCGCGAACCGCCTACGCGGCCAGCGCGCGCAGGTCTTCGAGCGTGCGGCCGAGCAGGTTCTCGCGCAGGTCGAAGAGCCCCGCCCAGAGCGACGTGCGGTCCGGCTCGGACCCGATGTCGGCCGCCGTTCGGAGCCCTTCGAGCGCCCGGACGAGCACCGCCAGCTCGAGGTAGGCCTGCGCGACGCGCACCGGCGAGACGCTCACCCCGGCACGCACGAGGACGTCCTGCCAGTCGCGCAGCTCCCCCGCGCCCGGCTCGCCGTACCAGGAGCGACCTTCTGCCCGCTCCGACTGGAGCTCGATCAGGTAGCGGCCGAGCGGCCGTTCGAGGCCGGTCAGCGCGGTCTCGGCGCGCTCGGCTGCCCGGCGAAGCGCTGCCTGTCGGCCGCCCGGCGTCGCCGGGTCGGCGTCGCCGCGGGCCCAGCGCTCGAGCAGCCGGCAGAACGCCAGCGCAGCCGCCTCGCAGGCTGCCAGCTGAGAGATCAGCCGTCTGCCCGTCGTCGCCTCGGCGGCGTTCCCGACGAGCACCCGCGCCAGGCCGTCGAGCACCACGCTCATCGGAGGCCGCCGTAGAGCGGGCGCAGACTGAGGCCCGGCCCAGGGCGTTCCGACGCCGCGACCGACACGGCGGGCGCGGCACACGACTGCTCGCCGCGAGTGCAACGGGTCTTGGGAAGGCGGCCGACGGGGGAAACCGGCCGTTTCCCCTGTGAAGCGAGCGGAGCGAGCGTCACTAGACCTCGACGACCACGGGCAGGATCATCGGCCGCCGACGAGTCCGATCGTAGACGAGCTGTCCGACGCCGTCGTGCAGATGCTCCTGGAGCAGCTTGATCTCGACGACGTCGTCGGCCAGGCACGTGCGCAGGACGCTCTCGGCCTCCGTACGCATCTCGTCGAGGAGGGTGCCGCTCTCGGCAAAGCCACGCGCGATCAGCTCCGCGGCCGCCGACCGGCTCCCGTTCGTGCTCGCGAGCGTCGCGACGATGATCAACACGCCGTCCTCGGCCATGTGCCGGCGGTCGCGGAGGGCGACGTCACCGATATCGCCGACGCCGAGCCCGTCCACCAGCGTGATCCCCGACTCGATCCGGTCGACGATCGAGACGCCCGCCGGCCCGAGCTCGACCACTGATCCGTTCTCTGCCAGGACGATCGAATCGGCGGGAACCCCGGCCTCCTGCGCCATCCGGGCGTTCGCCGCCTGCATCCGGTACTCGCCGTGGATCGGCATCACCGCCTTCGGTCTGACGAGGCCGTAGAGGGTGCGGATCTCCTCCTGGTTCGCGTGGCCCGACACGTGGACGGTCGCGTTCTCCTCGTGCAGCACCTCCGCGCCGGCCTTCGAGAGCTGGTTGATCGTGTCGTGGACGCGCAGCTCGTTGCCGGGGACCGGCCGCGCCGAGAGGATCACCGTGTCGCCCCGCTCGACCGACACCGTCTGATGGTCGCGGTAGGCGATCCGGGTCAGCGCCGACATCGGCTCGCCCTGGCTGCCGGTGCAGAGGATCAGGACCTCGTCCGGCTCGTACCCACCGAGCTCCTTCGGTTGGATCACCGTCCCCTCCGGCACCTCGAGGTAGCCGAGATTGCCGGCGATGTTCAGGTTCTTGCGCATCGAGCGCCCGACGACGGCGACCTTGCGGCCGGTCTGGGCGGCCACGTCGATCGCCTGCTGCATCCGGTGGACGTTCGAGGCGAACGACGCGACCAGGACGCGGCCCCGGCGCTGCGGGATGATCTGCCTGAACGCCTCCCCGACCAGCCGCTCGGAGCCCGTGTAGCCCGGCAGCTCGGCGTTCGTCGAGTCGCACAGCAGGAGATCGACGCCGCGGTTGCCGATCTCCGCCAGCCGGCCGACGTCCGTCCGGAATCCGTCCACCGGTGTGTGGTCGAGCTTCCAGTCGCTCGTGTGCAGGAGCCGGCCCGCGTCGGTCTCGATCATCACCGCGACGTTGTCGGGAACGGAGTGCGCCATCCGCACGAACTCGAGCCGGAACGGCCCCAGGTCGACGGGCGGCCCCTCCGGGTCGATCTCGCGCAGCTCGGCCGCGTTCGCCAGGCCGTGCTCGTCGAGCTTCGACTTGACGAGGCCGAGCGTCAGGCGCGTCGCCCACACCTCCGGCACCTTCACCTCGCGCAGCAGGTACGGGAGCGCACCGACATGGTCTTCGTGCGCGTGGGTGAGCACGACCGCGCGCACCTGCCCCGGCCGGTCGCGAAGGTACGAGAAGTCGGGGAGTACGAGGTCGACGCCAAGGTGCTCGTCGCGCGGAAACGCCAGGCCGGCGTCGACGACGAGCGTCCCCTGCTCGTGCTCGAACACGGTCATGTTCTTGCCGACCTCGCCGAGTCCGCCGAGCGGGATGACGCGTAGAAACGCCGCTGTCACCGCAGGAGTGTAGCCGCGGCCGGCCCCAAGCCCTCGGAAGGCGGCTCACCCCCCTGACCGCCCCGGCGCAGGCGGAACTCGGCCGAAGCGAAGAAATCACCCTTTGTGGTGACGTTTCGCACGGCGATCGCGACCAGAACGTGCCCATGCGCTTCTTTACGCGGCCTCCGGTTTCGCTCAGGCTCCTTCTCTGCCTCGCCGCCGCACTGCTGCTCGTCTTGCCGGCAACCGCCCTCGCGCGCAGTACGAAGCCGGTGCGCTCGTCCGCTCCGCCCAAGGCGCTCAAGGCGCACGCGGGCAAGAAGAAGGCCAAGAAGACCAAGAAGGCCAAGAAGACCACGAGGACCAAGAGCTCGCCCCGGCAGTACGTGGTGATCAGGCCGATCGCGAAGAAGGCCGCCGGGAAGCACGCACGGCCGATCGGCTCGGCAACCCTCGAAGGCGAGAAGCCGACCGCCCCCCGGCAGCCGGTCGCCGCGGCACCCCCCGCCGCCGACCCGCTTGCGCCCACGCCCCCCGCAGCTCCGACCACGGCAGGCCCCGTGGCGGCGCCGACGCCCGCTGCTCCGATCTCGCCGACGGTCGTCCCGACGGTCGACCCGGCGCTCGTCCAGGTCGCCCAGGCCAGCCAGGTCGGGCAGCAGAACGAAGACGCGAAGATCCAGGTGATCGTCTACGGCCCGGGCGCCGTCGCGGCGCTCGCCGCGCTCGGCGGCACCGACATCACCGAGCTCGCGCTGATCGACGCAGTCGCCGGATCGATCGAGGCCTCGCAGCTCGGCCGGCTCGGCCTCGCCGTCGGCGTCACGTATGTCGCGGTCGACTCGCCGGTGAAGGCGACCTCCAACCCCCCCTCGACGACCACCACCCCGACGACGGCCACCTCCACCACGGCGGTGACCACGACCATGTCCGCCACCACCCTCACGCCCTCCGCGACCACCGACCCGTACAGCGCGCTCGTCACCCTCTTCCCGCGGACGAGCGGTGCGACCACTGCCTGGGCGCAGGGACTCACCGGCCAGGGGATCGGCGTCGCCGTGATCGACAGCGGCGTCACCCCGAGCGCGACCGACCTCGGCAGCCGGGTCGTCCAGGTCAAGCTGTCCGGACAGGCAAACGCGAACAGCGGCAAGCTCGACGACAGCACCGGTCACGGCACGTTCGTGTCCGAGGTCATGGCCGGCAAGTCGGCCGACGGGCGCCACGCCGGCGTCGCTCCCGGCGCGAAGATCTACGCGATCAACGTCGCCGACGGCAACGCCGTCTCGACCAGCGACATCATCAAGGGTCTGACCTGGGTACTGGACAACCGGTCACAGAACAACATCCGCGTCGTCAACCTGTCGCTGGCGGAGACGGTGCCCAGCTCGTACATGACGAGCGCCCTCGACCAGGCGATCGAGAAGGTCTGGCAGGCCGGGATCGTCGTCGTCACCACCTCGGGCAACCTCGGCCCCAACTCGGTCTTCTACGCACCGGGCAACGACCCGTTCGTGATTACGGTCGGTGCGTCCGACTCGAACGACACGCTCGACACCGGCGACGACTACGTCGCGAGCTTCTCGTCCTACGGCGTCACCGGCGACGGCTTCGTCAAGCCCGAGATCGTCGCCACCGGCCGGCACGTCGTCTCGAATATCCCCGCAGGCTCGCTGCTCGACTACCAGGCGCCCGCGGCCAACCACGTCGAGCCCGGATACCTGATGGCGAACGGCACCTCCTTCGCCGCCCCGCAGGTGGCCGGCGCCGCCGCCCTCCTCTTCCAGAAGAACCCGGCGCTGACCCCGGATCAGGTCAAGTGGCTGCTCGCCGCAAGCGGACGCCCGGTCAGCGGCAGCAACGCGCCCGGCCTGAACCTCTCCACCGCGCTCGCCTACACCGACACCGCGCAAAGGGCTAACCAGGGCATCGCCCCTTCGACCGGCCCCGCCACCGGCAGCAACAACAGCGGCTCGCTGAACACCGGTGCGGCCCGTGATGCGGTCGGGTACCAGCGTGCGGCGGTCCGCTACGAGCAGGACTCGAACTGGACGAGCGCCGCGAGCGCGTGGAAGCAGGCCGCCGACTCTTGGAAGTCCGCGGGCCTGCCGATCCAGACCGCCGCCGCCTACGACCGTGCCGGAGCCGACTCGGCGCAGGCGGGCCTGTTCGTCCAGGCCGCCCAGAACTGGGGCGCTTCCGCCGACGCACTCGCCCTGACCGCGCTCGTCGCGTGGCAGCCGATCGCACTCGAGTTCTCGGCACGGGCCTGGATGGCCGCCGGTGCCTACTCGAACGCCGGGCTCGTGCTGGAGCAGGCCGCCGCCCAGTGGGCCGCCGGCTATGCCCGCCAGTCGACCTTCGACGCGTGGAACAAGGCAGCCGTCGCCTGGGACGTGGCCGGCGACGCCTCCCGCGCCGCAGCGGCTCGCGCGACTGCGTCGTCCTCGTGGAATGCAAGCAGCTCCTGGAATGCAAGCTCCTCCTGGAACGCAAGCAGTTCCTGGAACGCCTCGTCGAGCTGGAACGCGAGCTCGTCGTGGAACGCGAGCAGCTCCTGGAACGCCTCCTCCAGCTGGAACACGGCGGGCTACTCGGCCAGCTCGTCCTGGAACGCGAGCAGCTCCTGGAACGCGAGCAGCTCCTGGAACGCGAGCAGCTCCTGGAACGCGAGCTCGTCGTGGAACGCGTCCTCCTCCTGGAACGCCGCCGACGGTGACGGCTCGTGGAACGCGAGCGCCGACTGGAACTCGGGCTCGTTCCAGTAGATAGGAAGCCGGCGTTGAGCAGCGGAGCGCCCGTGGAGCCCCCGCCGCAGGCCCGGCGGGACCCGAACGTCCTGATCTCGCTCGTCGCGTCGACGGCGACGGGCGTCATCGCGCTGACGGCGGTCACGACCTGGCACGCCGTCGTCGCGCGCCCGTGGACGCTGCTCGCCTTCTGCGGCCTGACCGTGGTTCTCCAGCTCGTCCAGGTCGAGGTCTACGGCCGGGGTGCGACCAGCTTTGCCAGCGCGGGCCTGCTCGCGCTCGGGTTCATGTTCACGGTCGGGGCGGCGATGATGATCGCCGCGCTGCTCGGGTTCATCGTCCTCGTCGCGCGCCGGGGCCGCCTGAATCGCGGGGTGTTCGACGCCGCTCAGCTCAGCCTCTCGGCGGGCGCCGGCGCGCTCCTCTTCCACGCATTCGGGGCGCAGAGCTGGACTCCGGCCGCACGGCTGGGCCCGGCGCTCGCCGCCGGCGCCGTCTACATGCTCGTCAACGTCAGCCTGCTCAGCCTCACGATCAGCCTCGCGGAGGGAAGCAGGCCGATCGACATCTTCCGGGAGCGCTTCCAGTGGCTGACTCCGTACTACCTTGCCGCCGGCCCGCTGGGGCTGGCTCTCGGAGTCTCCTACGAGAAGCTCGGAATCACCGGCCTGCTCGCGTTCACCCTGCCGCCCGCGGCGATGATGTTCTCCGTTCGCCAGTACACGAGCCGCACGCGCAGGTCGGTCGAGGAGGTACGCGCGGCGAACGAGGAGCTTCGTGCGGCGAACACGCAGCTGGCGGAGCGGAACGACGACCTTCAGGAGCTCTTCCAGTTCGCGGGCGGGCTCGCCGCCTTCGCGCACGACCGCGCGTCGCTCACGGGCTATGCCGAAGAGACGCTCTCGAGGTGGACGGGTGCGCCGGCGCGGATCTCGCTCGGCGGCGGCGAGGACGGCATCGCCCTCCAGGCCGGCGGCGCGCGGATCGGCGGGCTGCACCTCGATCGGGCGCCAGGCTTCGAGAGCGAGCGCTGGTCACGTCTGCGCGATGCGATCCTGCCCCAGCTCGCGACCGCGATCGAGAGCGCGGGCCTCGTCGAGGAGGTGCGCAAGAAGCTGATCGAGACCGTCGGCGCCCTCGCGCGCAGCATGGAGGCGAAGGACTACTACACCGGCGGGCACACCGAGCGGGTCTCCGACGTCGCCGTCGCGCTCGCCGCACAGCTCGGCTACAGCGGCGCGGAGCTCGACGCGATCGAGATCGGCGCCCTCCTTCACGACATCGGCAAGATCGGGATTCCGGAGCGCATCCTGCACAAGCCGGGGCCGCTCGACGACGAGGAGTGGAAGGTGATGAAGGAGCACCCGGTGATCTCCGAGTACATCCTCCAGGACGTCGACCTCGACCCGATCGTGCTCCAGGTTGCACGTTCCAGTCACGAACGGATCGACGGTCAGGGGTACCCGGACGGTATCGCCGGCGATCAGATTCCGATGCCCGCCCGGATCGTTCTCGTCGCCGACGCCTTCGACGCGCTGACCAGCGACCGCCCCTACCGGGGCGCCCGTACCGTCACCGCGGCGATGGAGGAGCTGCGCAGCTCTGCCGGCACTCAATTCTGTCCGGTCGTGATCGATGCGCTCGAGGTCGTCTACCGCGAGCAGCCCGAGGTGCTGGGCGCGGCCAGTCTCCGGGTCGTCGGCGAAGCCGCCGCCTGAGCTCAGGCCGCAGCCGGAACGTGAAGACCGGCGCGTTCGAGGCAGTCACGCGCGCGGGCGATCTCCTCCTCGGAGGCGGGCACGATCGGCAGCCGGTGACCGCCGACGTCGAATCCGAGCAGGTTCAGCGCCGCCTTGATCGCGATCGGGTTGCCGGCGACCTCGAGCAGCTCGTAGATCGGCTCGAGCTGCTCGTCGATCCGCCTGGCCGCGTCCTCGTCACCGTCCTTGACCGCACGGACGAGCTGCTTGACCTGGGGGCCGACGACATGTGTGTGGACGCAGACGCCGCCCATCGCGCCGATCCGGAGAAACGGGTAGATCAGGCGGTCGTCGCCGGCGTAGAGATCGAGTCCGAGCTCGACGATCCTGCGCGCCTGGTCGAGATCGTCGTTCGCCTGCTTCACGGCCGCTACGCTCGGGATCTCGGCGAGCTCGGCGATCGCTTCCGGCGCGAGGTTGAGCACCACGCGCCCCGGGATGTTGTAGACGACGATCGGACGGTCGCTGACGTCGGCGATCGCCTTGAAGTGCTCGACGATCCCTCGGACGGGCGGCTTGTTGTAGTAGGGCGTGACGACGAGAAAGCCGTGGACGCCGAGCTCGTGCGCACGGGCGCTCAGGTGAACCGAGTGCGCGGTCGAGTAGGTGCCCGTCCCGGCGATCACCGTCGCGCGGTCGCCGACGGCGTCGACCGCCGCCGCGTACAGCTCGAAGCGCTCGTCGTCCGTGAGCGTGGGCGCCTCACCGGTCGTCCCCGTGACCACGAGCCCGTCGGAGCCGTGGTCGACCAGGTGAGCGGCGAGCTCCCTGAAGCGCTCGTAGTCGACGGAGCCGTCGTGATGGAACGGCGTCACGATCGCCGTCAGGACCTCGCCGAGCATGTCTGAAATCGTACTAGAGCAGAGCTTCGAGGCCGACTGTCAGGCCCGGCGGCAGGGTCGGCAGCCGCTCGAGGGCCAGCAGCACGCCGGGAACGAACGCCTCGCGCGACAGCGCGTCGTGGCGGATCGTCAGCAGCTCGCCGGCCCCGCCGAGCAGGACTTCCTGGTGTGCGACGAGGCCGGGCAGCCGGATCGAATGGATCGGCGGATCGCCGCCCATCGCCGCCGCGGTTGCCTTCGCGGTGCCCGAGGGGGCGTCCAGCTTCGTGTCGTGGTGGAGCTCGACGATCTCCGCCTTCGGCAGGTGACGGGCCGCCTCGACGGCGAAGCGCATCATGAGCACCGCACCGAGAGCGAAGTTCGGAGCGAAGAACACGGCGAGGCCCGCCGCCCGCGCCCGCTCGGCGATCGGAGCAAGATCCGCGCCGCTCGTGCCGACAACGCACGCCACCCCGGCGCCGAGAGCAGCCTCGACGTTCCCGAGCACCGCGTCGGGGCGCGTGAAGTCGACCATCGCCTCGGCTCCGTCGAGCGCATCGACGAGCTCGTGTCCCGCCGTCTCGAGCGCGGGCCCGAGCACCGACCCGACCCTGCCGCGCCGGCCGTTCAGGACGATCTTCACGCCGCGTCGGCCAGTCCGGGATGGATCCGCTCGACCGCCTCCAGGAAGCTCTCCTCGCTCGGCCCGATCCCGGCGGCCGAGATCCGTGCGGGTTCGAGGATCATCCCGGCGAGCTCGGCGAGCGCGATCGGGTCGACCGCATCGATCTCCGCGATGATCCGGTCGAGGGAGAGCAGCTCGGTGTCGGTGATCAGCGACCGGCCCAGGCGGCTCATCCGGTTGGAGGTCGACTCCATCGAGAGAGCGATCCGGCCTTTCAGGTTCTCCTTCGCCCGCTCGAGCTCGCGCTCGCGCAGGTTCCCGGCGCCGATGTCGGCGATCTGCTCGGCAACGATCTCCAGACAGGCGGCGAGGTTCTCCTCCCGCGTTCCGACGTAGATGCCGATCAGGCCGGTGTCGGTGTACTGCGAGCCGAAGCTGTAGACGGAGTAGGCCATGCCGCGCTTCTCGCGGATCTCCTGGAAGAGACGCGACGAGGCCGACCCGCCGAGGATCGCGTCGAGCAGCGACGCGGCGAAGCGGCGGCGGTCGGAGCGAGAGATTCCGGGCGCGCCGACACAGACGTGGAACTGCTCCGTGTCCTTGCGCTGGAAGCGCATGCCCGGCGCCGGCATGCGCACGAGCGGCCGGCGCACCTTCGTCTTCCTCGCGGGCGGCTCGACCCGCTGGCGGGCCGCCTGCTCGAGCAGCTTCAGCAGCCGGTCGTGCTGGAGGTTGCCCGCGGCGGCGAGGACCACGTTCCCGGTCACGTAGGCGCCGCGGTGGTAGGCACCGATCGCCCGGCGGCCGATCGACGAGATCACGTCGGCGCGCCCGATCACCGGCCGGCCGAGGGCATGGCCGGAGAAGACGGCGTCCGAGAGCAGGTCGTGGACGAGGTCCTGCGGCGCGTCCTCGACCATCGCGATCTCCTCCAGCACCACCTCACGCTCGGAGTCGAGGTCGGCGAAGGTGGGTGCGAAGACCATGTCCGCCATCACGTCGATCGCCTCCTCGAGATGCCGGTCCGGGACGCGCGCGTAGACGACGGTGTGCTCGCGCGAGGTGACCGCGTTCAGCTCGCCGCCCATCTCGTCGAACACCTCGGCGATCCGCTGCGCATCGTACGACCGCGTGCCCTTGAACAGCAGGTGCTCGATGAAGTGAGAGACCCCCGCCTTCGTGTCCGGCTCGTCACGAGCGCCCGCGCCGATCCAGAAGCCAAGTGCGACCGACCGGACGCTGGAAACGCGCTCCGTGATCAGCCGCTCGCCGGAGTCGAGCTCGGACAGGACGTATTCCTGCACGGACGGATCGTACGCGGCCTGTCGATTTCCGTTCGCGCGCTCGTCGAAGGAATAGCGGTACGCAGGGCCGCGTTCCACATCTGGACCACGACCGAAAGGAGCCGGTTTGGAAGCCGTCGCACGCGCAGTAACCGATCCGAAACGTTGGTGGGCGCTCGCCCTCCTCTGCTCGGCCTTCTTCATGGTCATCCTCGACGTCTCGATCGTCAACGTCGCCCTGCCGTCGATTCAGCTCGACCTGCACTTCTCGCAGGGGAACCTCCAGTGGATCCTGAGCGCGTACGCGCTCACCTTCGGCGGCTTCCTGCTCCTCGGCGGCCGCGCCGCGGACCTGCTCGGGCGCCGGCGCGTCTTCATGTCGGGTGTCGCCCTGTTCACGCTCGCCTCGCTGGCCTGCGGCCTCGCGAGCTCCGAAGGGCAGCTGATCGCCGCCCGCGCCGTGCAGGGGCTCGGGGCGGCGATTCTCTCCCCGTCGGCGCTGTCGATCATCACGACCACGTTCGAGGAGGGCTCGGAGCGGAACAAGGCGCTCGGTGTCTGGGGTGCGATGGGCGGAAGCGGCGCCGCCGTCGGCGTCCTGATGGGCGGCGTGCTGACGAAATGGCTCGGGTGGGAGTGGATCTTCTTCGTCAACGTGCCGGTCGGCGCCGCGGTCCTGTTGCTGACCCGGAGCGTCGTCCGCGAGAGCCGCGCCCAGACTGCCACCCGTCATTTCGACGCCGCCGGCGCAGTGCTGATCACGAGCGCGCTCGTGCTGCTCGTCTACGCCCTGACGCGGGCGAACACCGTCGGCTGGGGCTCGGCCCAGACGCTCCTCGTCCTTGCCGGCTCGGCCGTCCTCCACGCGCTGTTCCTGGCGGTCGAGCTGCGATCGAAGGCGCCGCTAGTGCCGCTCGGGATCTTCGGCCGGCTGCGGACGCTCGCCGGCGCGAACGTGGTCGGCTTCCTGCTCGGCGGCCTGACGTTCGCGATGTTCTTCATGCTCTCGCTGTACATGCAGCAGGTGCTCGGCCTCTCGCCGTTGCAGACGGGGGCGGGGTATCTCGCCGTTGCCCTGACCGCCGTCGCCTCGTCCGGAATAGCGCAGGCACTCGTGACGAAGATCGGGGTGAAGCCCGCGATGACCTTCGGAGTCGCTCTGATGGGCCTCGGGAACGTGTGGTTCACCCAGGTCTCGGCCGGCGGATCGTACGCCGTCGACCTGCTGCCCGGCTTCATCGTGATCGGCGTCGGGATCGGATTCTCGTTCGTGCCGATGTCGATCGCCGCGCTCGCCGGCGTCCAGGCTCACGAGGCCGGCCTCGCCTCGGGCCTGATCAACACGTCGCAGCAGATCGGCGGAGCGCTCGGCGTTGCCGTCCTCTCGACGGTCTCGACGAGCCGAACCGATCATCTGAAGGCAGGCGGGGACTCGCTGCCGGCCGCGCTGACCGGCGGCTTCAGCCTCGCCTTCTGGGTCGCGGTCGGCTTCGCCGCCGCCGGCGTGCTCGCAACCCTGACGATGGTCCACCGGGAGGAGATCGCGGCGGTTTCGGCCGAGGCTGCGTAGTCAGCGATCGCTCCCGAAAGCAACGCCCGGTTCCAGGCTGAAGCCTGGCCCCGACAACGGATTGGGAAGGCGACGGCCGGTTCCAGGCTGAAGCCTGGCCCCGACAACAGACCGGGAAAGCAACGGCCGGTTCCAGGGCTGCAACCTGGCCCCGACAACGGATTGGGAAAGCGACGGCCGGTTCCAGGCTGAAGCCTGGCCCCGACTACGGACTGGGAAAGCGACGGCCGGTTCCAGGCTGAAGCCTGGCCCCGACTACGGACTGGGTGCGCGGCTCTCGCCGCGCACCCGCTCTGTTTTCTAGCGGCGCGGGCCGCCGCGTCCGCCCCGACCGCGGTCACGGTCGCCGCGTGGGCGCTCCTCCGAAGGCGGCCGGGGCGGTGCATCCTTCGCGCGCTCCACCAGTTCCTCCGGCTGAACCAGCGAGCCGTTCTCGTGCTTGGCGACCAGCTTGAGGCCGATCCTCCCGCGGGCCTTGTCCACCTCCTGGACGATCACGTCGAGCACGTCACCGCGCTCGAGCACGTCCTCGATGTGGGCGACCCGCCCGGGGCCGACGTTGGACACGTGCAGCAGCCCGTCGGTGCCCTTCTTCAACTCGACGAACGCGCCGAAGTCGGTCGTCTTCACGACCCTGCCCGTGTAGGTGTCCCCCACCTCCGGCTCCTTCGTGATCGCCTGGACCGCCTCGATCGCCTGACGGGCCTTCTCGCCGTCGGTGGCGTAGATCAGGATCGTGCCGTCCTCCTCGATGTCGATCTGGACGTCGTTCTCGGCCTCGAGCGCGCGGATCGTCTCGCCGCCCTTGCCGATCACCATCCCGATCTTCTCCGGGTCGATCTTCACCGACGAGATCCGCGGGGCATTCTCGGAAAGCTCGGTGCGGGAGTCCGCGAGCGTCTCCGACATCCGGTCGAGAATGAACTCGCGCGCCTCCTTCGCCTGAGTGAGCGCCTCGCGCATGATCTGCTGGGTGACGCCGGTGATCTTGATGTCCATCTGGAGCGCGGTCACGCCCTCGCGCGTGCCGGCGACCTTGAAGTCCATGTCGCCGAGGTGGTCCTCCGCACCCTGGATGTCGGTCAGGATCACGTAGTCGTCGCCTTCCTTGACGAGGCCCATCGCGATCCCGCTCACCGGAGCCTTGATCGGGACGCCCGCATCCATCAGCGCGAGCGTCGAGCCGCAGACCGAGCCCATCGACGACGACCCGTTCGACTCGAGGGTCTCCGAGACGAGGCGAATCGTGTACGGAAAGTCCTCCGCACCCGGGATCATCGGCTCGAGCGCCCGCTGCGCGAGGGCACCGTGGCCGATGTCACGGCGCTTCGGCCCACGCATGAACCCGGTCTCGCCGACCGAGTACGGCGGGAAGTTGTAGTGGTGCATGTACCGGCGGTCGGTCTCCAGCGAGAGATCGTCGATCCGCTGACCCTCCTTGGCGGTGCCCAGCGTGAGGAGCGTCATGATCTGGGTCTGGCCCCGCTGGAAGAGCGCCGAGCCATGCGTGCGCGGCGAGACACCGACCTCACACTCGATCGCGCGGATCTCGTCGGCTCCGCGCCCGTCGGGACGGCGTTTGTCGACCGCGATCCTCTTGCGAACGAGATCCTTGTAGACGGCCTCGGCCGCGCGCTTGACGAACTGCCTCGTCATCGAGTCCTTGACCGCCGGCCCTCCCTCCGCCGGAGCGGGCCCGATCGGGAAGGTCAGCTCGACGCTCTCGATGATCCGGTCGAAGAGCAGGCTCCGCTTCGCGGATTTCAACTCCTTCGAGTCCTGCTCGGCGTCGGTCAACGCCCGCAGCTCGGCCTCGAACTGGCTGCGGACCGGGGCCTCGACGGCCTCGAGCCGAAGGCGCTCGAGCAGGGCGTTCAGGCTGGAGCGGACCTGCACCTGCCGGGTGATGTCCTCCTCGGTCGACTCCATCGTCAGCTCCGGGCAGAGCTCGCCGAAGAACTCCTCGACTGCGGCCGCCGCCTCGCGGAGCCCGTCCGCGCGGATGCGATCGCGGATCCGGTCGCCGTGCGAGGAGCCGAGCTCCTCGGTCAGCGACGGGTCGAGCCACTTCGGCTTGCCTGCCTGGCGGGCCAGGTCCTGCTGCGCCTCGCACAGCTTCTTGATCTCCTCGTGCGCGAGCTCGAGCGCCTCGAGCAGCGTCTCCTCGGGGATCTCCGCCGCTCCCGCCTCGACCATCGTCAGGCCCTCGCTCGTGCCGACGACGATCAGGTCGAGGGTGCTCTCGTGCTCGATCTCCTGAAGCGTCGGGTTGAGGGCGACGCGCCCGTCGATCATTCCGATGCGAACCGCGCCCACCGGCCCGCTGAAGGGCAGCGGCGACAGCATCAACGCGGCCGAGGCGCCGTTGATGCACAGGATGTCGTGCGGGGTGACGAGGTCGGCGGACAGCACCGTGCAGATCACCTGCACCTCGTTCCGGAAGCCCTTCGGCCACAGCGGCCGGATCGGGCGGTCGATCATCCGTGCGGTCAGAATCGCCCGCTCGGTGGGGCGTCCCTCGCGCTTGAAGAAGCCGCCCGGGATCTTCCCGGCGGCGTACATCCGTTCCTCCACGTCGACGGTGAGCGGAAAGAAGTCCGCGCCCTCGCGCGCCTCCATCCGGCCCTGCGCCGTCGCCAGGACCATGGTCTCGCCGGAGCGGACGACGACTGCGCCGTCGGCCTGCTTGGCGAGCTTGCCGGTCTCGAAGCTGATCTCCTGCTCACCGACGGTCAACGAGACCGCGGTCGGGTTGCCGATGGCAACACTCATCTGAATTCCTCCACTTCGGTGGAGAGTGGAGGTTTGAGTCAGCGCCGCGCCGCTTCGCTCCGTCGCACGGGGCTCGCTCAAACTTCCACTCTCCGGTCGCTTGACTGACCCCTAGCGCCTCAGGCCCAACTCCTTGATCAGGGCGCGATAGCTCTCGAGGCTGGTGCGCTGGAGATAGTCGAGCAGACGGCGGCGGCTCCCGACGAGCTTGAGCAGTCCGCGCCGCGACGTGTGGTCTTTCGAGTGCGTGCGGAGATGCTCGGTCAGCTCGTTGATCCGGGTCGTGAGCAGTGCGACTTGCACCTCGGGCGACCCGGTGTCGGTGCCATGCCGGCCGTGCTTGCCGACGATGTCCAGCTTCGCTTCCTTGGTGAGGGTCATGAAACCTCCGGATAGACGTCTCCGCGATCCCAGCGCGCCGTGGGAAGCGCCACGTACGGCCGAGAACACGGTCTGGCGTA
The DNA here is from genome assembly GCA_963803325.1 of uncultured Actinomycetes bacterium. Lineage (GTDB taxonomy): Bacteria > Actinomycetota > Thermoleophilia > Gaiellales > Gaiellaceae > DATBLE01. The sequence continues at coordinate 24,944 of CAWDLU010000004.1, forward strand.
GGGTAGCAGCGATCGCCTTCGGCGATCGCTAGGGAGGCTTCAAACCAAGTTGACGTGGCACTCATGAAGGGTTCTCCAGCGCGCAGACGCCAAAGGCGTCTGCGCGCTGCCGTCGCCGCGGGCCACCCCGCCACCGCCGCCGCCGGGATCGAGATCCTCGAGTCCGGCGGTACGGCCGCGGACGCAGCGGTGGCAGGCTGCCTTGCTTCCTGCGTCGCAGAGACGGTGATGACGGGGCTTCTGGGCGGCGGGCACGGGATCTACTACGACGCCGCCACCGGGAACACGCGGAATCTCGACTGTTTCTGCGCCGTGCCGAGCGGCGCAGGGGCCCAGCTGCTCGAGCTCGAGGTCCCGTTCGGCGAGGGGCTCGTCCACTACTCGGTCGGTCCGGCATCGTGCGCGGTGCCGGGCCTGCCGGCCGGGCTCGACGCCCTGCGGCGCGAGCACGGGAGCCTGCCGTGGGCCGAGCTGTGCGCGCCTGCGCTTCGTCTCGCCCGTGACGGCGTACCGATGCCGCCTGCCCACGCCACCTGCCTGGAGATGCTCGCCCCGGTGATGACGATGCAGCCCGACGGCGCACGGATCTACGCGCCGGCCGGAAAGCTGCTCGGTCCCGGCGACCGGCTCGACCAGCCCGGCCTAGTCACCGCCCTGGAGCTGCTCGCCGGGGAAGGAGTAGTCAGCGTCTACCGAGGCACGATCGCACGGCTGCTGCTCGCTCTCTTCGAAGAGCGCGGCGGGGCGGTCAGGCGACGGGATCTCGAGTCATACGAGGCGGCGTGGGCCGACCCGGTCGAGGTTGCGTATGCCGGAACAAGGTTCGCCACCCGCGCGGGCCTCTACGGGATCGCGCCCGTCCTGGAGCGCATTCCGCCGCTCTCCGGTCTGCCAGAGCCCGGTCGGACGCTCGCCCTCTTCGACGCCCTCGGAGCCGCGCCCCGGCTCGACGGCCACACGACCAACGTCGTCACGGTCGACGCGGACGGCAGCGCCTGCGTACTGACGACGAGCCTGGGCCTCGGCTCCGGCGACTGGCTGCCGGGGCTCGACCTCCATCTGAACAGCATGCTCGGCGAGACGGATCTGCTCGTCGGCCCGCTGCAACCGGGCGCGCGGATGCAGAGCATGATGGCGCCCAGCATCGCGTTCGACGGTGACGGCCCTACGCTCGCGATCGGCGCCGCAGGCGGCACGCGCCTGCGCACCGCGCTCACCGGCGTGGCGGCGGCGATCCTCGACGAGCACCTCGACCCGCAGCCTGCCGTCGACCGGCCGCGCGTGCACCGCTCCGGCGATGTCGTCGACGCCGAGCCGGGCGTGAACGAAGCCGCGCTCGCCGCGCTCGAGGGCCGAGGCCTGACCGTCCGCCGCTGGAGCAACCTGCACCACTACTTCGGCGGGGTCAGCCTCGCGTGCCGAAACGGCGCCGCGGGCGACCCGAGGCGGAGCGGCGCCGCCGTGCAGATCGGATAGTGCCGGACTCTCAGGCGGCGGGCTCGGGCAGCTCGCGCATTCGCGGCAGCGGCGAGGGAAGCAGGAAGAGCACGCCGAGCAGGGCACCCAGGGAAGCGACCCAGAGGGTCTCGCGCACCCCGATCGCGCTCGCCAGCCAGCCGCCTGCGAGGCCGCCGAGCGGCCGCACACCGTAGTTGACGACCATGTACGCCCCCGAGAAGCGCGCCCGCATCCGGTCGGGAACCACGGCCTGGAAGATCGAGCCGATCGAGATGTCCAGAACCATGACGCCGAAACCGGAGCCGAACTCGGCGGCGGCGAGCATCGCGAGCACGACCGGGTGCGAGCCCGTGGCGAGCGGGACGAGCACGAGCGGGGCCGGGAAGAGGACGCAGCCGACGACGAACGTCGGCCCGATCCCGATCAGGCGGGCGATGCGGGAGACGACGAGCGAGCCGATCAGCCCGCCGACCGACGCGGCGCCGAGCACGAGCCCCAGCGTCCCCGGCCGCACGTGCAGTTCGCGGGTCGCGAACAGCACGAACAGCGCGAAGAAGACGAAGTTGAAGAAGTTGATCGTCGCGGTGGCGAGCAGCGAGGCGCGCGCCGTCGGCTCGCCCCAGACGAAGCGCACGCCGGCGGCGAAGTGCCCACGGCCCTCCTCCTCCGTGGGCGGCTCGGAAGGCGAGATCCGGCCGAGGAACAGGGCGGAGACGAGGTACGAGACGGCGTCGGCGAGCAGGGTGACTGGGGCCGAGAGCAGCTGGACGAGCACGCCGCCGATGCTCGGGCCGCCGATGTACGACGCCGCCCGGCTGCCGTGCAGCAGCTGATTCGCCTCCACGTATCGCTCCCGCGGGACGAGCGAGACGAAGAGCGTGCTGTGCGAGACGAAGAACAGGACGCTGAGCGTTCCGACCACGAAGGCGACCGCGTACAGCTGCGCGATCGTCAGCGCGCCGAACGCGTAGACGACGGGGATCGTCGCCGTCGCCGCGGCTCTGCCCAGGTCGGCGGCGATCATCACCTGGCGGCGGCGCCCGCGCCGGTCGACCCAGGCGCCGAAGTGGAGCGAGAAGAGCAGGTTCGGGACGAGGGCCGCCGCGGTCAGGTAGCCCATCTGCGCCGCCCCGGCGTGGAGGACGAGGACGGCGACGAGCGGTAGCGCGATCAGCGAGATCTGGTCGCCGATCAGCGACACCGCCTGCCCCGTCCAGAAGCGACGAAAGGCGACGTTCTCGCGCAGGAGGGACGGAATCATCGTTCGTCGCGCGGGTACGCGGCCGCGAAGACGGTCACCGGCCGCGCACCGTCCGGTGGGTCGGGGCGCTCGTAGGAGCACACCAGCTCCCACACCTTTCGTCCCAGCTCCGCCAGCTCCGCCGGCGTCAGCTCCAGCACCGTGTCGGCGAGCTGAGAGGCGCCCTGCCAGGCGGGGTCCTCGTCCGGCATGCGCTCGTACCAGCGCAGGAGCTCCGCGAACTGGTGCTCGACGATCATCGACGAGAGCGCCGCGGCCGGCTCCGCGTCTTCGGGCGTGCGCACATGCCAGCTCGTCGAGGGTGCTGTTGCCCGCCAGGGACGCTCGCGGCCGCGGCCGCCGCCCGCCTCCTCGACCAGGCCCCACCTGGCGAGCTGACGCAGGTGGAAGCTGCAGCTCGCCGCGCTCTCGCCGATCCGGTCGCCGGCCCGGGTCGCGGTCAGCGGTCCTTCGCGGCGCAGCAGTGCGACCAGGCGCAGGCGCGTCGGGTGCGCAAGCGCCCGCAGCGCCCTCGGGTCGGTCAGTTCGATCGTCCGTGTGCGCTCGTCCGGCACAGTGTCGAAAGATTACTTTCGAAAGCTTTGTTTTGTCAACCGCAGTGTCTGACCCCGGGGTCAGACACTCGAGCTCAGCTCGGCCGCTCGGCGCGCTCGGTCTCGTCGACGTCGCGGGCGATCCGATCGATCAGCTCCTGCTCGCTGGCAAATGCCCGCTCGTCGCGCAGCCGCTTCCAGAGCTCGACGACGAGACGCTTCCCGTACAGGTCGCCGGCGAACCCGAGCAGGAACGCCTCGATGCGCAGCTCGTCGCCTCCGTAGTGCGGATTCGTCCCGACCGAGACCGCGGCGCGGTGGCCCGCCGCGAACCCCGCGTAGATCCCGTGCGCCGGAACGAGCAGATCCGGCTCGGCGGCGATGTTCGCGGTCGGGAAGCCGAGCGTCCCGCCGCGCGCATCGCCCTCCACGACCACGCCTTCGACCTCGGACGGCCGGCCGAGCAGGGCAGCCGCGCTTTCGACCTCGCCCAGGTGGAGGAGCTGCCTGATCTCCGACGACGACACCCCCTCGACCACGGGCACCGATCGCGCGTCGAAGCCGTGCCGTACGAGCAGGTCCAGATCGCCCCTGCGCTTGTGGCCGAAGCGGAAGCCGGCGCCGGCGACGACAACGGTCGCTCCGATCGCATCGAGGTAGTCGGCCGCGAACTCCTCCGCCTCGACCCGCTGAAACTCGAGCGAGAACTCGAGCACGAGCGTCTCCTCGACGCCGAGCGCCGCGATCAGCTCCAGGCGCCGTTCGAGCGTCGTCAGCAACTCGACGCCGTAGCCGAGCACCCGTCGTGGATGCGGGTGGAACGTGACGACCGTCGGGCACGGGCCGGCGGCGAGGGCTGTCTCGATCACCTTTCGGTGTCCGAGGTGGACGCCGTCGAAGGTCCCGAGCGCAACGGCGCGGTCCTTCCGCTCGAGCTCCGCGACCGATTGCGCGACCTTCAAGGGTGCTCCCCTGGCCGTTCCGCCGCAGGCGGAGCGGCCGGCATCACCACGCGGCCGACCGCGACCAGCTCGCCGTCGAGCAGCGTCCTCGCCTCCGACCGGGCACGCTTCCTGCCTGCACGGATCGCCGCCGCCTCCGCGGGGCCGACCTCGATCGCAGGCAGAAACGGGAGGGCATCGGCCGCCGGCAGGATCCGCGCCTCGTCGGCGTCCTCGACCGAGAAGGGCCCGACCTCGGTGCGCCGCAGCATCCGGCAGTGGCCGCCGAGCACGCCGGCGATCGAGCGGACGTAGGTTCCGGAGCCGACGCGCAGGTCGATCCGAGCCCTTCCGTCGGCGTACGAGAGGAGGACGAGCGAGTGGACGCGCGAGCGTCTGACGGGCATCTCGACCACCTCGCCGCGGCGGTGCAGACGGTATGCCCGCTCGCCGGCGATCCTCACCGCCGAGGCGGCCGGGATCGGCAGATCGACCTCGCCGCGAAGGGCGGCGAGGCGCCGCTCCAGCTCTTCGCCGTCGGGCGGCTCGACCTGCTCGACGATCTCCCCTTCGAGATCGCCGGTGGAGGTGCGGGCGGTCAGATCCAGCTCGGTCAGGTAGCGCTTGTCGAGGCCGACGAGCCAGGGCGCGAGCCTCGTCGCCGCTCCGGAGAGGGCGAGCAGCAGCCCGGTCGCGAACGGGTCGAGCGTGCCCGCGTGGCCCGTCCTGGCTCCGGTGAGCCGCCGCAGGCGCGCAACCACGTCGAAGGACGTGGGGCCCGCGGGCTTGTCGACCAGGATCAGGCCGGAGGGGCTAAGGCCGCGCGGCGGCAAGGACGAACTCCGAGCGGATGAACTCCCTGATCTCGTCGATCGACTCGGCGCTCGAAAACCCCGCCGCCAGGCGGTGACCGCCGCCCCCACGCTTGCGCGCGATCGCCGAGACGTCGAGCTCGTCGCTCGAGGAGCGCAGCGAGATCCGCCGCTCGGCGTCGGGCGGCTCGGGCGGCTCGCGGATCGTCGCCGCCATCTCGGCCCCGTCCACTGCACGGAGGTAGTCGATCAACCCTTCGGCGTACTCCTCGCCGACACCGAGCTCGGCGAAGTCGCTTCTCAGCAGGTAGGAGATCGCGAGCCGGCCGCCCTCGTGAAGCTCTGCGCGCTCGAACGCCTTCCCGAGCAGCTTCAGCTTCGCGAACTCGAGCGACTCGTAGATGTTCTGGAAGACGAGCCTCCGTCGCTCGGCGTCGAGGCCCGCGTCGAAGAGCTCGGCGGCCATCAGATGCGCCGCCTTGGTCGTGTTCGGATACTGAAACCGCCCGGTGTCGGTGACGAGCGCGACGTACAGCGCCTCGGCGATGTCGGGCGTCAGACCGATCTCCAGCTCCGCGAGCAGGTCGCGGACGATCTCGCCCGTCGACGACGCTTCGGGGAGGACCAGGTTGATGCGCCCGAACCGCGTGTTGTCGTGATGGTGGTCGACGTTGATCACGAGCGGGGACCGGGCGAGCAGCTCCTCGCCGATCGCGGTCCTCGAGGCGGTTGCACAGTCGAGCGCGAGCACGACGCGCTCGGCGGCACCGCCCGGCAGTTCGCGCTCGAGCCAGTCGAGCGGCAGAAACGTCAGATCCCGCGGAACGTCCATGCCGCCGCCGAGGAAGGCGACCGTGTCCTTGCCGATCGAGTCGAGAGCGAGCTTCGCCGCGCGGATCGAGCCGAGCGCGTCGCCGTCGGGGTTCTCGTGGGTGACGAGCAGGAAGCGCTCGTGCGCGCGGATCGCGTCGGCGACCGCTCTCAGCTCACTCGTCATCGCACCCGCTCCGGCGCCGGCAAAGCCGGCACCTCCGCTCCTGGTGAGCCTCCGTCAAGCCTACGGCTCATCGCGCCCGCTCCGACGCCGGCAAAGCCGGCACCTGCGCTCATTGCCGGCTCCGTCGAGCCTACGGCTCATCGCACCCGCTCCGGCGCCGGCAAAGCCGGCACCTCCGCTCCTGGTGAGCCTCCGTCGAGCCTACGGCTCATCGCACCCGCTCCGGCGCCGGCAAAGCCGGCACCTCCGCTCCTGGTGAGCCTCCGTCGAGCCTACGGCTCATCGAGCTCGTCGATCAGCTTGCTCATGCGGACGCCCTCCTCCACCGACCGATCGTATTCGAACACCAGCTGAGGGGTTCGCTTCATTCTCAGCTCGCCCGCGATGCGGCGCTGGAGGACGCCGTGAGCGGCGGCGAGCCCGTCGAGCGTCGCGCGGCGCCTCCGCTCGGAGCCGAGCACGCTGACGAAGACGCGCGCGTGCTGAAGATCCGGCGTCGTCTCGACCCCGGTGACGGTGACGAACCCGATCCGGGGATCCTTGAGCTCGGGCAGAGCCTCCGACAGCACCTGCCGCACCGACTCGTTCACCCTGCGCATCCGGCTGCCCACACGTCGTACGGTACCCGGGCAGACCGCTCGAACCGCCCGGGACCTGCGGTCGCGCGAGAGCGCTCAGTCGTCGAGCGGGACGACTTCGAGCGGCGTATGCCGGGCGAGCCGGTCGAAGTCGGCATCTGCGTGGAGAACCGGCGCGGCCGCCCGGACCGCGGGTATCGCGACAAGGCAGTCCGAGAGCTCACGCAGCGTCTCTCCGCCCCGGCGACATGTGCGGAAGAGGTCGGCCGCCGCCTCGTAGTCAGGAAGCCCATGAAGAGGCAGCACCGGGAATCCGGCCAGGCGCTCCCGGAGCGCCCGCTGCTCCCGGGGGCTGCCCGCGCCCGCAAGCAGTTCCATCGTCACCACCTCGGTGACGGCGACATCGCGCCGCTCGTGCAGAAGCCGCGCAAGCGATCGGTGCGCGGGGCTGCCCGCGCCGCGAAACAACTCGACCCACGCAGAGGTGTCCACGACGATCACTGGTCGAGCGGGTGGCCGCGTACTGCCTCGAAGTGCCTTGCCCACCGCTCGGGATCGCCGGTTCCCTCGAGCTCGAGCATTCGCTTGTGCGGACCGGCCGCTTCGCTGAGCAGCCGGCGCAGCGCAAAGTCGATCGTCTCTCTCTTCGTGCGGAGGTCGTAGAGCTTCATCACGCGCTCGATCAGCTCGGTGTCGATGACCACGTTGGTACGACCCATGGTGGCGTAATCGTAGTGCCGCGGTACACATGAATGTGTATCAATCGTCGAGCGTCACGATCCTTCGCGCGACGCCGGCGACCACCCACTCCTGGCCGTGCAGCCAGCGCTCGGCGCTGTCGAGCAGCACGTGGAGCTCGCCGACCTCCCGCGCCGAGCAGGAGAGCGTGAGGCGCGAGCGCTGCCAGAGCTCGTGGTGGTCGACCTCGGCGACGGACGCGCCGAACCGATTCTGAAGCTGCGCCTTCGCCGAGGCGACGTGCTTGCGCTTGCCTTTCAGCGACCCCGCTTCCGGGAAGTGCAGGTCGACCGAGAGGATGCCGACGTACCCGGCGGGCACCGACCGGCTACGCGGAGGCGGCGAGCGCGCGCCGGGCGACGTGCGCGAGCCGCCCGCTTTCGTCGGTCGCCTCGTGCAGGCGCTCGGCGGCGGCACGGCTTGCCTGGCCGGGCTCGAGGCGCCATTGCCAGTTGCCGTTTCCGACCGTCCCCGGGTTGTTCATCCGGGCCTCGCTGCCGAGGACGTCCTGCATCGGCAGGATCGCGATCCGCGCTCGCGACGACAGCGTCAGGCGGACGAGAGCCCATTCGAGGTCGGTCTCGTCGATCCCCGCCGCGGCCAGATCGGCCTCGACGAGCGCAAGGTCGTGGTCGCCCGCCGCGGCAAGCCAACCCGCAACCGTCGGGTGGTCGTGCGTCCCCGTATAGACGACCGCATCTTCCGGGTGCGCAGGCACCGCGTGCCGCCGGCGATGGCGCTTGTCGAACCCGCGCCCGACGATCCGCATGCCAAGCAGGCCGAGATCGGTCCGCAGCCGGTCGACCGCGGGCGTGATGATCCCGAGGTCCTCGGCCACGAGCGGCAGATCGCCGAGCTCGTGCTCGACTGCCCGGAAGAGAGCTGCGCCCGGACCGCGGTGCCAGCGGCCCTCGAGCGGGTTGGTCGTCCCCTCCGGAACGGCCCAGAAGGCGACGAAGCCACGAAAGTGGTCGACGCGGGCGACATCGACGAGCTCGAGCGTGCGGCGGAAGCGCTCGATCCACCAGCGGTACCCCTGGCGACGCAGCTCCGACCAGTCGTAGACCGGCTGCCCCCAGAGCTGACCCTCCGGGTGCGAGACGTCCGGGGCGGCGCCCGCGACGAGGCCCTGCGCGAAGAGCTCCGGGTGGGCGACGACGTCGGCACTGTCCTCGGCGACGTAGATCGGGACGTCCCCGATCAGCCTGACCCCGTGGTCTGCCGCGTACGCCCGCAGCGCCGTCCACTCGCGCTCGAAGCGGACCTGGTCGGCGGTCGCTCCGGCGCCCGCATAGCGTTCCCAGTCGTCGGCCCAGTACGCATGCCGCCGCCGGAAGTCCTCGAGCTCCGCGATGCTGACGGCCGCATCGGGCTCGGCGAGCAACCCGCGCCACGCGGCGAAGGCCGACGACGACGTGTACGGCGACCCGAAGGCGTCGGGCGGGCCGAGCGGCAGAACCTGCCACCAGCTCTGACCGGCGCTCTCGAGCCAGTCGACGAACTCGTAGGCCTCCGGCCCCAGCCGACCGCCGGGCAGCGACGTGATGTGCAGCAGCACACCACTCGAACGGCGCGACATAGGTGCCTCCCCCATCCCCATGACAGTCTCCACTGTAGTGACCCGGCCGGGTGGCACGGCGCACCGTAAGGCGGGCGTGAAGCTAGCTCTAGTTCGGGGTGACGCGGTACGCGTCGAACACGGCCTCGACGTTGCGCAGCGCCGCGAGCAGCGCCCGCAGCGATCCGATGTCGCCCAGCTCGGCCGTGTACCAGTTTTTCGCCAGCTGATCCTGCACGCCGCCACCGTACGAGACGATGTTCGCCCCGTACTCGGAGAACGTCCGGGCGACATCCTCGAGTAGGCGCGGCCGGTCCCAGGCGTCGACGGCGATCTGCACCCGGAAGCTCTGTGACGAGCCTCCCTCCCATTCGACCGGCGTGAACCGTTCGGCGTTCTTCTTCAGCGCGCGCACGTTCGGGCAGTCCTCGCGATGGATCGTGATCCCCTTGCCGAGCGAGATGTAGCCGATGATCGGATCGCCGGGAACCGGCGTGCAGCACTTGGCCAGGCGGACGAGCACGTCCTCGACTCCCGAGACGTTGATGCCGAAGGTCTGGCTCGCCGCCGTGTCCTTCGCCTTCGGCGGCTTGAGCATGATCGCCTCCTCCTCGACCACCTCCGCCGTCTTCAGCCGCTGGATCACCTTGTTGACGATTTGACTGGCGGGCAGCTTCCCCGAGCCCAGGGCGACGTAGAACTCCTCGGCCTTCTTGAAGCCGGTCTCCCTGATCACCTGGGCCAGGACGGCCGAGCCGGCGATCTTGCGATACGGCAGGTTCTGCCCCTTGAGTGCGTGCTCGAGCGCCTCGCGTCCCTTCTGCTCGGCGTCCGCGCGCTGCTCGTGCGAGAACCACTGCCGGATCTTGTTGCGTGCGCGCGACGAGGCGGCGACCGACATCCAGTCGCGGGAGGGCCCGCGGCCGGACTTCGAGGTCATGATCTCGATGATGTCGCCGCTCTTCAGGCGGTAGTGGAGCGGGACGATCCGGCCGTTCGCCTTCGCGCCGACGGTGCGGTGGCCGACGTCGGTGTGCACCGAGTAGGCGAAGTCGATCGGCGTCGAGCCCGCCGGGAGCGTCTTCACCTCGCCCTTCGGGGTGAAGACGTAGACCTCGTCGTCGAAGAGGTCGGTACGAAGCGTCTTGATGAACTCGCGCGGGTCGGTCTCGTCCTGCTGCCAGTCGATCAACTGCTTCATCCACGCGGTCCAGTCCGCGTCCTCGTGCTTCTTCGCCTTGCCGCCGCGCTTGTAGGCCCAATGCGCGGCGATCCCGTACTCGGCGGTCTCGTGCATGTCGAGGGTGCGCACCTGGATCTCGAGCGGCCGGCCCTGCGGTCCGATCACGGTCGTGTGCAGCGCCCGGTACCGGTTCAGCTTGGGCATCGCCACGTAGTCCTTGAAGCGTCCGGGCAGCGGCTTCCACAGCGAGTGGATCAGGCCGAGCGCGCCGTAGCAGTCACGGGTGCCCTCGTCGCCCGTCCGCTCGACGAGCACGCGCATCGCGGTCAGGTCGTAGATCTCGTTGAACTCGCGGCCCTTCTTGACCATCTTGTCGTAGATCGAATAGAAGTGCTTCGCCCGTCCGGAGATCAGCGCGGGAATGTTGACCTTGTCGAGCTCACGCTGGAGGACGACGCTCGCCTCACGCACGTGTTCCTCGCGGTCGGCGCGCCGCTCGGCGACCATCGCCTTGATCTCCGAGTACTTCCGCGGGTGCAGCGTCTCGAACGCGAGATCCTCGAGCTCCCACTTGAGCGCGTGGATGCCGAGCCTGTGCGCGAGCGGCGCGTAGATCTCCAGCGCTTCCCGCGCCTTCTGCACCTGCTTCTGCTTGCCCAGGTACTCGATCGTGCGTAGGTTGTGGAGCCGGTCGGCCAGCTTGATCAGGATGACGCGCACGTCCTGCGCCATCGCGACGATCAGCTTGCGGTAGTTCTCGGCCTCTGCATGCTCGCGGCTCTGGAACTGGATTCGCGTCAGCTTGGTGACGCCGTCGACCAGCCGGGCGATCTCGTCGCCGAACTCGTCGGTGACGGCCTTCAGATCGGCGTCGGTGTCCTCGACGACGTCGTGCAGAAGGGCGGCCGCGATCGTCTGCTCGTCCAGGTGCAGCTCGGTGAGGATCTTCGCGACGCCGAACGGGTGGTTGATGAACTCCTCTCCGGAACGGCGCTGCTGCCCGGCGTGCGCCCGCGCGGCGAACGAGAATGCGCGCGCAAGGAGGTCGCGGTCGAGCTCGGGCTTGTACTGCTCGACCGCCCCGATCAGCTCGTCGATGAGCTCCTGGTGACGCTCGGAGACCTCGAGCACGGCCATGGTCACAGTGTAACTTCGGGCTCCCGGCGCGCCATCCTCGGCCACGGCACGGGATGCCGAAGGAACTTCCGCTCAGGCGGAGAAGGTCTCCTCCTTGCGTAAACGGCTCGTCAACAGGCGAAAGCGGGCCGACCGGCTCGCCGTGCTGCTCGTCGCGGTTCTACGCCGCCCGGCGTAGAACCGGGGTTTCCTCGAGTAGCGCCCGGAAGGTCTCCGACTCCAGCAGGCTTCGCCAGCCGGCGCCTTCGGCGCCGGCTAGAAGACCGACTTCCTCGAAGACGCGACGTGCCTCGGGACTCGACGATCCCGATCGCCACTCGGCCGCGAAGCGGTCGCGGAGCTCCGTGTACCGGCCGGGCGTCTCGAAGATCCGCCGGACGACGAGCTGGGGCGCGGTGGTGCCGTTCCAGGTGTTCTCCTGGAGGCGGAACGCGAGGTCGTACCGCTCGGTCTGCCGGTAGCGGTCGAGCTTGGAGCCCAGGCCGAACGCGATCGCGCTCCCTGCGGGTCGCCCGCGGTCCCGAACGCGAAAGCGGAGGTGCTTGCCCTCCCCCACCGTCGACAGCTCCGCCAGCTCGCATCCGGCGGTGAGCAGGGTGACCCCGGGATTGCCCAGCCCGAAAGGCTGAAGCCGGCGCAGCTCGGCGCAGAGCCCGAGGGTGAGCGCCGTGCCCGGTACGACGGCGTCCACGATCGTGACCGCGCGCAGGTCGAGCTCGGTGAGGTGCTCGTCGGCGTAAGCGGCGAAGGCGTCCGCGAACGGTTCCACCGCCTCCGGCCGGATCGACAGCCCGGCGGCGGCACGGTGGCCGCCGAACCGCTCGAGGAGCGCCGCGCACGCGGCAAGGCCGGCGTGCAGGTCGAACGCGGCAATCGAGCGTCCGGAGCCCTTCCAGTCGCCTTCGGCGCCCGCGATCAGGACGATCGGCCGGTGGTAGCGCTCGGCGAGCCGTGAGGCGACGATCCCGATCACCCCCTCGTGCCAGTCCTCTCCGGCGACGACGTACCCGTGCCGCCGCTTGCGCTCGTCAGGCCACGCCTCGATCGCGGCCGCCGCCTCTCGCAGGATCCGCTCTTCGACCAGCTGCCGCTCCCGGTTCAGGTCCTCGAGCTCGGAGGCGAGTCGCCCGGCCTCGTCCCCGTCCTCGGTCAGCAACAGCTCGAGCGCGGCGGTGGGCCGCCCGAGGCGGCCGGCGGCGTTGATCCGGGGCGCGAGACGGAAGCCGACGGCGCCCTCGTCGACGGTGGCCGGATCGACGCGGGCGGCGGACATCAGCGCGCGCATGCCCGGTCGCGTGGTTGTGCCGAGGCGGCGAAGCCCGGCGATCGCAAGCGCGCGGTTCTCGTCGACGAGAGGGACGACGTCGGCGATCGTCGCGAGCGCGACGAGGTCGAGGTAGCCGGCGAGCCGGCCGTCGCCCGCCCCGAGCAGTGCCTCTGCGAGCTTGTAGACGACGCCCGTGCCGCACAGCTCCGGGAACGGGTAGTCGGAGGGTCTCGTCGCCACGATCGGGCAGGCAGGGAGCACGTCCCCGGGACGGTGGTGGTCGGTGACGATCACGTCGAGCCCGCGAGCACGGGCGGCGGCGATCTCGTCGACGGCGCTGATCCCACAGTCGACGGTCAGGACGAGGCCGTAGCCCTCGCCGGCGAGCCGGTCGAGCGTCTGGCCGGCGAGGCCGTATCCCTCCTCGAAACGGCTCGGCAGGTGCCAGCCGACCTCGGCGCCCAACCCGCGCAGGACGAGAACCGCGAGCGCAGTCGCGCAGATCCCGTCGACGTCGTAGTCGCCGTGTACGCAGATTCGGGTGCCGGCGCCGATCGCAGCCCGGATGCGCTCGCAGGCAGCGTGCATGTCGCCTAGTCGGAGAGGGTCGTGGCCCGGCGACTCTCCGGCGAGGAACGCAGCCGCCGCCGCAGCCTCTGAGTAGCCGCGGCGGACGAGCACCCGTGCTGCCGTCGCGCTCAGCCCCAGGTCGCGGGCAAGCGCGGCTGCCTGGTCGGGATCACAAGGTCGAATCGTCCACGTCGCCTCGAACATGGACAAGCGACGGTACGCACGCGACCGGACGGAACGCTCGCGGCGGCTTCGCCGCCCGGATCGCTCGCACGGGGGAAACGGCCGGTTCTGTCCCTAGGCTCACCAGGGCTCACGAATCGGCTGGTTTCCCCGACTCCTCGGTCGTAGGCTCATATCTGCTCAAGCCTACTCAGCCCCTGTGCTGGTACCAGGCGGGTACCAGCGAGAAGCTCTGCCCCGGTCGCCATCTGGTGGAAGTGTGCCGCGACTAGGCAGACTTGAGGCGGGTGTCTCGGCTATACGAGCGGGTTCTCGCGCACGGGTGCAAGCCGCTGCGGATTGAACTCGCTGTCCCGCGATCACTCATTGAGGAGAAGCGCGGGCCTGATGCATGTATGCCTACCGGGCCCGAGCCCCTTCAGATGGGCGATGGCCCATTCTCACGACCTCGGCTGGTAGGCCGCTTACGCCTGTACTTGCTTTGAACCGGATAGGCTGCTCAGAAGTACACTTGGCCCGGCCAATCGAGCTGCCGACCTTCGTTCTGTTTCGTTGGGTCGATCCCGAACAAGCGTACGAGTCCATTGTCGTCGCCTCGGCTGCACACTGCATAGAGGGTGTAGGTTCGATCGTTTCCCGCGTTCTCGTCAGCCCACGCGAGAGCTTCGCGGACGTTGTGACAGCTACTCAGTTCGTATTCATACGCCATGTGTCCGACTCGGTCCTCCGGATGGCCGACGGGCCCCGTGCCTTTCTTCCAGAAGTACACGCGGTACGCGGGCAGATTGATTGACCATCTTGTGTCTCTGGGGTCTACAGGATGGATTTCCATCGACTTCGCAGCTCCTTGCTCGAATTCGCAGCTCTATGCTCGCACAACATGGTGGCATGACGGTGGCCCCTTGAGCATCCCCCGTGCGGGGGCCGTGTCCTTCTTGAGCTGAGCTGGGAGGTGGGAGCGGAAGGCATGTCTTCTTCCTCTTCCGCTCCCAGGTTTGTACTCTACGGCTGCTCGACGTACCAGTCCTCCGGCGACCACGAGGGCAGTCCATTCGAGACTGTGGTCATGGCGATGAAGTAGGCATTCCCCTCTACCAGCGGAGCGCCGACGTCGGGACAGTATGCGGCCGGATCCTCGGTGACTTCAGCCACAACAGGGATCACCTTTTCTGTGGCGGCGGCAAGTGAACAACCCCAGGCTCCGTTCTCAAGCGCCGTTGCATCAGCTGAGGGAGAGTCCGTGCACTTCCACAGGGTCATAGTGAGAGCGGCGGTGCCTGTGTAGTTGCATGTAACATTGGCCTTTGCAACCACGGTATCGCCGTTGGTTGACCAATGTGGATTCTCCGTAGTTGAGACACAGTTCTTATCAGGACCATCGTTTCGATTCTTGGTGACCGTGATCGCGCTCGGTCGGTCCTTCGTCTCAGCGGTTGGTTCAGTGGCTAGTACGAGATCCTTAGCAACGGTCGTGTCGGTCGTGCTGGCAGTACCCACAGTGAATGTGAGGTCCTTGCCTGAGAGAAGCGCTGCGTCTGTGAGGGTGGATTCGCAGTCAGCGACACTGAGGCCATAGCAGTCGGGCATAGTCCAGATATGACCCCCCGGGTCGCCGCCACCAGTTGCAGGGTTGTAATCGGTGCTTGGTGCGGCCCAGTCATCCGGATCTAGCGCATGGTTGTAGAGATTCTGCAACCCAACCGACGACGCCGTGATCTGCGCACGAGCCGCAGATGTGTCTGCCGCTGGTCGCGGATTCGGTCCCGTATAGCTGTAGGTATGTGATTGGTTCGAGTACGGTGTCGGGAGAACATCGAGGCGTCCTGCATGAGCGTCGACTTCTGCCTGAGTCAGATAGATGGCCCCGTGTCCGCTGCCCGGTCCTTGCGTAAGAGTAATCTTGTGCGCGCCAAAGCTTCCACCTGCGTAATTTGTGAACTTGCTCTGGGACTCCGTTCGCATATTCGAGCCGCAGGAGCCGGAAGGAGAGGAAGGCCAATAGAAGTAGTAGACAGAGGCGTTAGCGCCACCGTAGTAGTTCGGATCGCCCCACTCAGAGCATCCCTCGCCAAAGGTTAGCGCCCACAACCCGTTGCCAGTCGGAGCCCCAGATGCCGTGAGATTGTTGTAGGTGCCGCTTCCGCTCGCATACCAACGCCATTTGAAGTTCGTGATGTAGCTGGTTGTGATCACTGCGTCGGACTCGCCGTTGAAGTGTTCGTAGAGCTGCAGAGCGCCGTAGGTAAGGAGCGCTCCAGCTACCAAGCCTGACGCGCCCAGGGCGACGGCTGTGCCGGCAGTGACGGCGGTGTAGCCGACCGCCTCACCTGCCGCCATCTCGACCGCGGTGGCCTCGCTGGCAGTCGCAGCGGGCGCCGAGAACGCGGGCAAGGCCAGGATGTCGTCCAATGTGCTCGCGAAGCCTTCGAGGACACCTGGGTCCGTTTCGAGATATGGGGCGGTCACGGTAGCCTTCGCCACAGGTGTGGCAATACTTCCCGCGAGAATAGACAAGCACAGTACTGCGGCGACCATTCCGCCGATCCGCGTGCGCCGCAAAGGAAATTGCGTGATAGGGGATCTTCGGAAACTGCTCGAATGCACGGAGTGAGGAGCTGACGCCGCACCGCGGCACCAGACCCATTTGCGAGCCATATGAGGTCTTTCTAAGGTTGGGACTAACGGCGCGGCGAGAATAAACCGACATCTGACAAAAGTCAAACGGATCCGAGAGGGCTAGCTACTTCCCCGGATAAAGTTGCCGGTCTTGCCGGTCTTGCCGGTCTACCGGTGAAGGGCGCCTCGGGATCGGGTTAGCCAAGCCTGTCGAGGGAGTTCGGCCTGCCGGTCATAGAAACCGGTCATTGGCCGAGTGGTGAGTTCGGAGCCGACCGTCATCGCCGCCCCTCCGCGTACGCGTCCAGGTCGGCGCGCCGGAACCGAAGCCCGGTGCCCTTCTCGCCGTAGCGGGGCAGCGGCCCAGCGCTGACCAGGTTGTGGAGCGAGCCGACGCTGATGCCCAGGTACTCGGCGGCGTCCCTCGCCGTCAGCCAGCCATCCCTGGTGGCGGACAGCTCCTCCCGGACGACCTTGTGGAGAAGATCCTCGAATCCCTCCAGGTGCACTTGCACCGATGCCCTCCTTGTCCCTGCCCTACAACCCTTGGCGGTACAGGTGGCCCGGCGGGGGACGGCGACGAAAGGAACCCAGCCCGTCCGCTAATCCGCATGTCGGCGCTTAGCTTAGTACTAATACATCTCACGGTAGCGGGCATCGGACGCGCCTGCTCGGGGCAATCTCCGTGGCACGGGTACCGGAGTGGGTACCATGCGCGGCTTGCTAGCGACGTATCCGGCTAGACATGCGGCTTGTCGCGCCTGAACGGGGGAAACGGCCGGTTTCCCCCGTGGGCCCCTTCCCCCGCTCTGCCGGTCGGTTGCGCCTCCGGCAGTTGCGCCCTGTCCTCACGGCGAGCGGTCGTGTGCCGCGCCCGCCGTGTCGGTCGCGGCGACGAACGAAACGGGCTAGCGGCGGAGGCGGCCGCGGATCGACTCCCACGCGACCCGTGCCCAGAGCACGACCAGGAACGCGGTCGCGCCGGCGGTCGCGACGACGACCGGCGAGAGGAGGACAGCGCGCTCGAACGACCAGTCGAAGAGGACGGCGGCGAGCGCCGTCAGGGCGGCACAGACAGCCACGGAGACGAGAACGACCTGGATTCGCACTCGGGATCGAGTCTAGGTGCCGGCCGGCCGTTGGTATCCTGGTCGCGTGGAGAGCGGCCGCCTGAGCGGCACCAACTACGCGTCGGGAGACGACTACGTCGTCGAGTTCCTGGGCTACCGGTTCAGCTTCAACGCAGACGACTTCGAGCAGCGCGTGACCGCCGCCGCGGTCAGGCTCGGCCTGCTCGAGGTGAACGAGCTGGACGGCGACGAGACGGCCGACCTGGTCGATCTCGCCGCCGAGGGACGGATCGGCGAGCCCCGCAGCCCGCTCGGCCGCTACCTCGTCCGGCACTGGGAGCGGATCTCCCTGGTCGAGGGCGAGTCGCTCGTCTACTGGCTGCGCAAGCTGGTCTTCCGCGGCGCGTGGCTCGACCACCGCGTCAAGGAGAGCCTGCTCGAGGTTGTCTGGGACGAGGACAGCTCCGAGTTCGGCTATCGCGACCCTCAGGGCGGCCGCGCCCTGCTCGAGCTCGCGCCCGTGCCCTCCTGGCACGAGCTCCAATTCCGCTCGCGCGACTGACGCTCGCCGCGACGCCTCCGGCGTCGCGCGCTTGCTCGCTGGGGGGAAACGGCCGGTTCCCCCCCAGTTCCCCCCTTCCCCCGCTCTGCCCGGGAGCCTTCGGCTCCGGGCATTCGCGCTCGTCTCCCAGCGAGCGGTTGTGGGCCGCGCCCGCACAGGTCGGTCGCGGCGGCGGGCGTTCCAGCGGCGGATCACGCGCGCGGGACGGAGAAGCCGAGGGTCGCGCGCTCCTCGGCCGCCCTGCTCAGCTCGATCCGCCTGATCGTTCCCACGGCGACGATCACCTCTCCCGGCACGCCCTCGCCCGGGTGAGGGCGGATCGTGACGAACCCGTAGCCGGGCTCGGCGCTGAGCGATTCGACCGCGAACCGCGCGCCGTCGACCAGCTCGACCTCGACGAACGCCTGCTCAAGCCCGGCCTCGGCGGCGAACTGCTCGATCCGCCGGTGGATGCGGTCGATCAGGTCGTCGAGCGGGCCTGCGAAGCCGGGTACCCAGAGCTCCGGCACAGCTAGAACAGGCTGTCGGCGGCGGCGCGTGCCGCGCCGACGTGATCGAGCCCGAGCTCGGTCAGGATGCGGCCGCGCGGCGTTCTCTGGATGAAGCCGAGCTGGAGCAGGTAGGGCTCGTAGACGTCCTCGATCGTGTCGGGTTCCTCACCGAGCGAGACGGCCAGCGTCGAGAGCCCGACCGGCCCGCCGGCGAACTTGTGCGCGATCGCGTGCAGCAGCTCCCGGTCGGTGCGCTCCAGCCCCTCACCGTCGACCTCGAGCAGCTCGAGCGCCTCGCCGGCGATCGCGGAGGTGATCTCGCCATCGTGTCGGACGTCGGCGACGTCGCGGACGCGGCGGAGGATTCTGTTGGCGACCCGTGGAGTGCCGCGCGAGCGTCGCGCGATCTCCTCGGCCGCGTCGGCCGAGATCTCGACGTCGAGGATGCTCGCCGAGCGGCGCACGATCGACGCCAGCTCGGCCGGTGCGTAGTAGCCGAGGCGGAAGGTCATGCCGAAGCGGTCTCGCAGCGGCGTCGTCAGCAGTCCCGTCCGCGTCGTCGCGCCGACTAGCGTGAAGGGCGGGAGGTCGAGCGTGAGCGTGCGCGCGGACGCGCCCTGCCCGACGATGATGTCGAGCCGGAAGTCCTCGAGCGCCGGGTACAGGATCTCCTCGACGGCCGCATTCAGACGGTGGATCTCGTCGACGAACAGGACGTCGCGCGGCTCCAGCGCGGTCAGGATCGCAGCGAGGTCGCCCTTCCGCTCGAGCGCAGGCCCCGCGACCGTGCGGATCCCTGCGCCCAGCTCCTCGCGGATGATGTAGGCGAGGCTCGTCTTGCCGAGCCCGGGCGGGCCGACGAGCAGGACGTGGTCGAGCGCCTCTCCCCGCGAGACCGCCGCCTTCAGCGCGACCTCGAGCTGCTCCTTCAGGCGCTCCTGCCCGACGAACTGATCGAGCCGCCGCGGTCGGAGCGAGCGGTCGAGCTCGTCCTCGGCGTCGTCCTGAAGGACGCCGGCCAGCAGGGCGTCCTTCACGCGGCCCTCCTCAGGGCTAGGCGTACCCGCTCACCCGGCGGCAGCTCCGAGTCGATCTCCGCGAGAGCGCGCTCTGCGTCGGGGACCGACCAGCCGAGCTCGCAAAGCGCCTCGCGGGCCGTCAGGTGATGATTCCTGTCTGCTCTAGCCTCGGGTGCGCCAGCAGCCGAGGCCAGCTTCTCCTTCAACTCGAGCACGACCCGCTGGGCGGTCTTCTTGCCGATTCCCGGGATCGCCTCGAAACGAGCCGTGTCCTCGAGAATGATTGCGCGGCGGAGCTCGTCGGGCGCCGACCCGGAGACGATCGCGAGCGCGACCTTCGGGCCCACTCCGCCGACCGACAACAGGTGCTCGAACAGCTCTCGCTCGGCAGCGTCGGCAAAGCCGTAGAGGTGCAGCGCATCCTCGCGCACGTGCAGATAGGTCTCGAGCGAGACCTCGGCGGCGCCCTCGGCACGGCGCAGCGCGCTCGGCGTCGCGGCAACCAGGTATCCGACGCCGTTCACGTCCAGCACGAGCCCGTCCGCACGCCGCGCGACCGGCGTGCCGCGGAGCCGCGCAATCATCCGACGGCCTTGAGCAGCGGCGGAGCCGTCGCGTGGCAGATCGCCACCGCCAGCGCGTCGGACGCATGCGTCGAAGCCGGCGGCGAGGTCATCTTGAGGATCGCCTGCACCATCCGCTCCACCTGCGCCTTCTCCGCCCGGCCGTACCCACACACCGCCTGCTTCACGCGCGCCGGCGCGTACTCGGCGCACTCGATCCCGGCCAGTGCCGAGGCGACGAGCACCGCACCCCGCGCCTGACCGACCGAGAGCGCGGTGCGGGCGTCGACGCCCACGAACGACTCCTCGAGCGCGACCGCGACGGGCTCGTACCGCTCCACCAGCTCGACCACGCCTTCGAAGATCGTCTTCAGCCGCAACTCCGGCTGCTCGTCCGCCGCCGTCCGCCAGACGCCGTGGTCTAGCGCTCGCAGGCGCCCGTCAGATTGGCGAACGACGGCGTACCCGCACGCGGCCGTGCCCGGGTCGATGCCGAGAACTCTCACGAGGTGAGGTTAGGCGCCAGCTCGGACGTTCCTCTGACCCTGGCTCCGCTCGCTTCACGGGGGAAACGGCCGGTTCTGAGCCCTGGCCTTCCGGTGGGAGTGCGACAGGCCGGACAAGAACGTCCGGCTCGGGTTCCGCCGGGTGTAGTGTTCCGGGCGATGCTGGCTTTCTCGATGGTCGTCCGTGGGCGCTGGACGCGCCCGCAAGCCGCGCGACGAACGCCGTCGCGCGCTCAGTCAGAACTTCCTCGCTGACCGAACGGTCGTTGCTCGGCTCGTCCGAGAAGCGCAGGTCGGGCCGCACGATCTTGTGGTCGAGTTCGGAGCGGGAACCGGCGTGCTCACCGCCGAACTTGCCCGACGGGCGAAGAGAGTCCAAGCCGTCGAACTCGATCCCGCCTGGGCGGAGCGACTCCGTCGGCGCTTTGCTCAAGACAGACGGGTCGAGGTAATCGAAGCCGATGTCCTTCGCCTGCGGCTCCCGACGGAACCGTTCCGGGTGGTGGCGAACATCCCGTTCAGCCGGACGACGGAGATTCTGCACTACCTGCTCGATCACCCCGAGACGCCGCTGGGCCGCGCAGATCTGATTCTCCAATGGGAGGTGGCGAGAAAGCGAGCAGGGAAACCGCAGACAGCCCTGAGCGCCGCATGGAGCCCCTGGTGGCGCTTCCGACTTGGGCGAAGGATTACCCGAGCCGCGTTCCGACCCCAGCCCGCCGTCGATGCAGGCGTGCTCGTTGTCGAGCGGCGACGTGAACCCCTCCTACCACCCGAAGCCGTAGAGCCCTTCGCGGCGTTCGTGCACGGGCTCTTCACGGGGACGCTCGTCCGCGAACTCGATGCCGGTCAATGGGCGGCGCTCTTTGGTGCGTATGCCCCCAACCGATGACCCGCTGTCAAGGCTGCGACTCCACGCAGAATGCGGGGAGCGCGACAGGTCGCGTTCAAGGTGCAAATACGAGGCGGCAGTCCTTCTGGCGGCGCTGACGTTCCGATGAGGTCGAGCAGCGGTCCATCTCGCGGATCAGACCGCGACTGCCTCCAGCACCTTCTCCGGGATGTCGAAGTTCGCGTACACGTCCTGGACGTCGTCGTTCTCCTCGAGCGCGTCGATCAGGCGGATGACCTTCCTCGCCGTGGCCTCGTCGTCGATCTCGACCGTCGTCTTCGGGACCATCGTCGACTCGGCCGACTCGACCTCGATCCCTGCCGCCTCGAGCGCCTCGCGGACACTGCCGAGTGCCTCGGGGGCGCACGTCACCTCGTAGCTCGATCCCTCCAGGGCGACGTCCTCGGCACCCGCGTCCGCTGCGGCCAGCGTCAACTCCTCCTCGCCGGTTGTCTCGGCGGCGACCAGGATCACGCCCTTGCGCTCGAAGAGCCACGCCACCGACCCGGACTCCGCGAGGTTGCCGTCGTGCCTGGAGAACACGTGTCTGACCTCGGAGGCAGTGCGGTTGCGGTTGTCGGTCAGAGCCTCCGCGAAGATCGCGATCCCGCCGGGCCCGTAGCCCTCGTAGGCGATGTGCTCGTACGCCGCGGCGTCCTCGGCGGCCCCGCTCCCGCGCGCGATCGCGCGCTCGATGTTGTCCTTCGGCATCGAGGCGGCGCGAGCCTTGTCGATCGCGTTCTGGAGCGCGAGGTTCGCGGACGGATCGGGCCCTCCCTCCTTCGCGGCGACGATCAGCGCGCGGGTCAGCTTCGTGAAGAGCTGACCGCGCTTCGCGTCGGCGGCGCCTTTCTTGTGCTTGATCGACGACCACTTGCTATGACCCGACATGAGCGCGTGGGAACCGGTGGTTCCCCTGCGAATCCCCTCCTTCCTGTGGGGAAACCAGAGGTTCCCCCTCGCCGCTCTCCTTCCGTGGACCCGACCTCACCATAGCCAGGAAGCGCTCGTGCACCCGCGGGTCGTCGGTCAGCTCCGGATGGAACGAGGCGACCAGAACCCGCCCCTGCCGGAGCAGCACCGGCTCCCCGTCGTTCTCGGCCAGCACCTCGATGCCCGGCCCTCTCGTGCGTATGCGCGGTGCCCGGATGAACACCCCCCGCAGCGGCTCTGTCTCGCCGGCCAGCTCGAGGTCGGCTTCGAAGCTCGCGATCTGGCGGCCGTAGCCGTTCCGTTCGACCTCGAGGTCGACCACGCCGAGGTGGTTGCGGTCGAGCAGGATCATTCCCGCGCAGGTTCCGAAGACGGCGCCGCGGAAACGCCGGATCGCCTCCTCCAGGCCGTACAGCCGCATGAGGCGGGTGATCGCCGTCGACTCGCCGCCCGGGATGACGAGACCGTCCAGACCTTCCAGCTCTTCCGGAAGGCGCACCTCCACGACCTCCGCCCCCAGCCGGCGCAACACCGCCGCGTGCTCGCGGAAGTTGCCCTGCAGGGCGAGGACGCCGATCTTCACGCCGGGAATTCTAGAGACGGGCAGCGAGCCACCCGGCGAGCGGGCCCTCCGCGACCTCCTCGAACCTGGGCTCCAGCTCGGCGCCGGCGGCGACGAGCAGCTCGGCGACCAGGACGAAGTCGCGGCCGGGCTCGCGCCACGAGCCGGAGTCGAGAACGGCCCACGCGAGCGGCGTGTCGAACTCGGCCCCCGATCGGGCGAGCGGGTCGGCACCGAGCGCAAGCAGGCGCCTGACGAGGTCGGCATCGCCGACCCAGCAGGCGTGATGGAGCAGCGTTCCCGACGGACTGCCTCCCACGACGCCCGCGAAGCCGATGCCCAGGAGCTCGACGACGAGATCGAGACGCCCCTGCTGCAGCGCGGCCAGGATCAGCGCCTCCTGCTGGTCGTGGTCGAGCTGCTCCGGGAGCGGCTTCGGCGGGCGCTCGCCGCGTATGACCGCGGCAACCGCCGCGTCGTCCTCGTCGGTTTCGGTGGAGGCCCCGAGCTCGCGCAGCGCGTCGATCAGGTCGTCCCGGCCGCGCACAGCCGCGTGCTGGTACGGCGTGCGTAGCCGAACGTCGCCGCGCCAGGTCTCGCCGCCCGGCCGGTCGAGATCGGCGCCGTGCGCGGCCAGCAGGCGGATGCAGTCCGCGGCGCGGCCGCGCCGGACGGCGTGTGCGAGGGTCGGGGCCTCGTTCGGGTCGGCGCCCGCCTCGAGCAGCAGCCGGACGTGCTCGTGGCGCTCGTCGTCGAGCGCGTGCGCGAGCGCGTTCGAACCGGTCGCGCGGGCGCCGTGGGTGAGGAGCAGGCGCAGGCACTCGGGATCGTGCGCCTCGGTCGCGTGGTAGAGGGAGTCGCCGAACCACGGCTCGCCGTTCGGGTCGGCCCCCGCATCGAGCAGCGCGCCGGTCATCTCCGGGTCGTACCGGACGCCTGCCGCGCCGTACAGTGCCGACATCGGGCCGTACTCGTTCGGGTAGAACGCATTCGGGTCGGCGCCGCGACGAAGGAGGTCGCGCGCAACCTCGAGCGTGTCGAAGCAGGAGTGGCAGGCGTAGTGGAGCGGCGACCAGTCGCGCGGGCCGCCCGGCGCGTTCGGGTCGCCGTCCCAGCCACGCCCGAGGACGAGAGCGGCCCAGGCGTCGTCCTCGATCTCGGGCCGAGCGACGAGGAGCCGCTCGGCGCGCTGGCGCCGTTTCTCGGTCGCAGCCCGGACGAACGAGTCGGCATTCGCCTCGGTGGCGTGCACGGCGACGCTACCCGGTGGGTCGGCCGACTACCAGCCCCGTGTCTCGAGCAGCTCTTCCGGCTTCAGCTCGGCGGCGGAGATGCCGACCATCGGCTCGCCCAGACCGGCGGAAACGCGGGCGAGGATCTCCGCGTCGGCGAAGTGCGTCGTCGACTCGACGATCGCCCTCGCGCGCTTCTCGGGGTCGCCCGACTTGAAGATCCCCGAGCCGACGAAGACACCGTCGGCTCCGAGCTGCATGCAGAGCGCCGCGTCGGCCGGCGTGGCGATGCCGCCGGCGGTGAACGTGACCACCGGTAGGCGCCCGTTCTCGGCCACCCAGCGAACCAGCTCGTACGGCGCCTGGAGGTTCTTCGCTTCCGCGTGTAGCTCGTCGGTGCGCAGGCTGCCGAGCCGTCGGATCGCGCCGAAGACGGCACGCATGTGGGTGACGGCGTTGACGACGTCGCCGGTGCCCGCCTCACCCTTGGTGCGGATCATCGCCGCGCCCTCCGAGAGCCGCCGCAGCGCCTCGCCGAGATTCGTCGCCCCGCAGACGAACGGGACTGCGAACTGCCACTTGTCGACGTGGTGCTCGATGTCGGCAGGAGTCAGCACCTCGGACTCGTCGATGTAGTCGATCTCGAGCGCCTCGAGGATCTGCGCCTCGACGAAGTGGCCGATCCGGCACTTCGCCATCACCGGGATCGTCACCGCCTCCTGGATCTCTTGAATCCGCTGCGGATCGGACATCCGCGCAACCCCTCCGTCGCGCCGGATGTCGGCGGGCACCCGTTCGAGCGCCATCACGGCGACGGCTCCGGCATCCTCTGCGATCTTCGCCTGCTCGGAGTCGACGACGTCCATGATCACCCCGCCCTTGAGCATCTCGGCGAGGCCGCTCTTGACTCGCATCGTCCCGACGTCGTGCATCGCCGGAAGTCTACTCAGCGGAGGAAGGTCTCCACCTCGCTGCGAAAGCGATCGCGGGCCTCGACGAAGATGAAATGGCCGCAACGGGGCACGAGCACCGTGCTCGCCTCCGGGATCGCGGCAAAGTCAGCCGCGCAGACCGGTCCGGTGATGAAATCGTCCTCGCCGGTGATCACGAGCGCGGGCGCCCTGATCGCAGGCAGGCTGCCGCGCAGGTCGAAGCTCGGAAAGATCTCGCGGTTGAAGAGCAGCAGTGCGTCCGCGTTCGGGATCTCCCCGCGCAGCGTCTCGAGGTACCGCTGCTCGGGCTCGCCGAAGCGGGCGAAGTAGAGCGGAAACTCGCGCATTGCCAGCGCAGCCAGATCCTCGTCCGTCTCGAAGCGGCCGTCCTGCTCGGCCTCGAGGGCGTCGAGCGCGTCGGCGTACCAGGGCTCCCCCTCCCGCGCCTTCATGCCGTCTCGCATCGCCGCCTCCTGAGCCTCGGCGAAGCGAGCGAGGGTGCTGGCGAGAACGAGCTTCTCCACCCGGTCCGGATGAGCGGCGGCGTAGGCGGCGGCGACGACTCCACCGTGCGAGTGCCCGAGGAGGAGCATCCGCTCGAGCGCCAGGTGCCGGCGAAGCTCCTCGAGGTCGGAGACGTAGTCCTCGGTGCGGTAGGCGCCGGCGTCGGCGGGACGAGTCGAGCCTTCGCTCCCGCGCGGATTCAACAGGACGAGCGTGTGGTGACCTCCGAGACCGGCCAGATCGCCGAAGTACCGGGACGAGAAGCCCGGGCCGCCGGGGTGGCAGACGAGCACCGGGCCCGCCCCTTCGACCCGGAAGCCGAGCGCGCGCCCGTCGGCGGTGGTGAACGCCTCCACGCCGCGAGCCTACCGGCTGCCTGGAACGGCGCCGGCTGTTCCGGACCAAGAATTCGCCGAGCCGGTAGCGGTTTCGTCCACCCAACCGGCCGACATTCCGCTTCCGCGTACTGCCGCCCGGCGGGGCCTCGACCTACTCGCGCTCCGTGCTCGGCGCAAGCGGCACACTACGCAGTCCGCTGCGATCCGACAAGGGTCTGGACCGCGAGACTTCGCGCAAATTGCGGGCGTTCCGTGGTGGAGGTTGGCTCGACGGAGATCCGGGTGAGAGCCGCCTCCGGTTGGCTCTCACCGCGTCAGTCCCCGCGGCGGAGGAGGCCCCTGCGGTCGCCTTCGGGCCCGGCGAGCTCGACCGCGTGGGCGATCACGTCGTCGGCGCACCCCTCGGGGAAGCCCCACTCGCCGACGAGGTTGTTCTTGATGCGCGTGCGGACGCCGGACTTGTCGGACGTCAGGGTCGCGGACGCCTCCTGCCAGCTCGGAAGCAGCGAGCGCTCGATCGCCTCCTCGACGCGAGGGTCGGCGCTGTACAGCTGGTCCGGGTCCTCTGCCGCCCTGAGCTGGCCGAGCAGGTCCTTGCGGACGTCGTCACGACGGAAGTAGGGCACGTCGAGCGCGCGCTCGATCGGCTTCAGGGCGTCGAGGTTGCGACCGCCGCCCTTGCCCCAGCTCTCGAGGTCACGAAGGGCATCGCGCGCCCGGGCTTTCGCCTGCCGCTCGTAGCCGGTGACGAGCGCCCGGCGGACTGCCCGCTTGACCGTCTCTTCGTACTCGGCCTTGGCGACGGCGAAGATCTCGGCGGCACCCGCCCGATCGGAATCGCCGAAGCCGGCGCGCTGCTCCAGCCCCCGCCAGAGGCTGTCGAGCACCGCGCGTCCGCTGAGGCAGCCTTCCTGCCTGCTCAGCGCGCGGGAGAGCTGGTTCATCACGTAGCGGGGGGAGTATCCGAAGGTCCCGTCCTCGTGCGCGCCCTCGCGGATCGCCTCGAGGTCGCCGGGACGCACACCCTGGACGAAGCGGCCGTCGTAGAAGTGCAGCTTGCGGGCGAGCGTCCAACCGCCGGGTGCGGGCGACAGCCGGGTGAGGATCGCGAACGTGGCCGCGGCCGGCAGCGCGAGCGGCGAGAGCTTCGCCTTCTTCATGCCCGAGTCGCCGATCATCTTCTCGTACACACGCACCTCGTCCCGGATCGCGAGCGGATAGTGCATCCGCACGACGACGAGGCGGTCGAGCAGCGCCGCCGCCTTCGGCTCGGCGATCAGGTTGTCGTACTCGGCGAGGTTGCTGTGGGCGACGATCGCCTCGTCGGCGTACATCGTCCCGCGGCCGCTCAGCTTCACCACCTGTTCCTGGCTGAGCGCCAGCAGCACGGAGAGGAAGCGCTCGTCCATCTTCAGGATCTCGATCAGGTCGACGAGCCCGCGGTTTGCCGCGTTCAGCTCGCCGTCCAGCCGGTACGCCTGCCGCGCGGCCTGGCGGTCGGTGCTCGCGCGAAGCTGGGAGAGGTCGACGGTGCCGACGAGACGGCTCAGATCCTCCGACCCCGGATCGGTGGCGACGTAGGTGCCGATTCCGATCCCCTGGGAGACGTTGAACGAGAAGCGCTGGACGGGCACGCGCGTGACGTCGTTCTTGTAGACGTTCCGGACGATCCAACCGCAGTAGGGGCAGAGCTCGCCCTCGACGTGGATGTTGCGCAGCTGCCCGCGGCGCTGCCTGGGGATCAGGTGCAGCGGATTCTCGTAGACGGGACATCCCTTGATCGACCACACCGCGCCGGCCGCGCTGCGCGTGTAGTCCTCGAGCCCCTCCTTGATCGTGTTCACGAGCGTCGATTTGCCCGAGCCCGGAGGTCCGATGAGGAGGAGGATGCGCTTGCGCACTTCGAGCCGGCGCGCCGCCGCGGCGAAGTACTCGACGACCTGCGACACCGCGTCGGAGACGCCGAAGAGCCGGTCGCCGAAGAGGTCGTACTGCACACCGCCCCCGGGGCCGGGCCGCGTGCCGGCGGCGAGGATCATGTCGTGGATCAGCTCGTGGGAGAGGCGGGCGAGCCGGCGGTCGCGCCGCACCATGTCGAGGTAGGTCTCGAAGGACACCTCGCGAGAGAGCTCGCGGGCGTCCTGCTGGATGCCCTTCATCAGCGTGCTCAGATCCATTCCCTACCTCCCCTGGCGAAAGACCGAGAGGGCCGGCGACAGGTGCCGGCCCTCTCGACTCGATCTCGTGAATCCCCCGCTAGAAGTTCGTTCCGAGGGATGGAGCGTAGCCGATGAACCCGACGCCGAAGCCCGCGAGCACCAACCCCCAGCCGAGGACGCGCCGGAAGACGGCCGACGGCGGGACAAGCGCTGCTGCCACGAACGCCATCGCGGCGGCGATCGCCGCGATCAGCAGACCGAGAGCCAGGATGTCGAAATGACCACCTGGGCCGGTGTCCTTCGCCCAGCTGGCGCAGGAGAGCGCGAAGGCGCCCGCTGCGGCCAGCGCGAAGAAGCCGAGCGTCCGGTCGGAGACCACTCCCCAGCCCGTCTCCGCCGCGGCGAGGCCCGCCCCGGCAGCTGCGACGGCTGAGAATCCCCAAACCGAGATCGGGGTGTCGCCTGCGGCAAAGATCGTGATCCCCGCAAGGATCACGCTCGCGCCTGCGAGCGGCACCCAGCTGGTGCGGCCTTCGGACACGCCCGCCCAGTACCAACCGAGCGTGGCAGCCGCGACGCCCCACACCACCAATGACAGCTCTAGCACAAGAGCTCCTTTCTCCCTTTGTCTACGACAGGATGCGGCCGGCTGCCCACTCGGCGGCCGGCCGGCCCTCCCGCTGAAGGACGAGAGGGATCGCTCGCCTCGCGGTGAGAGCTGCAGAGCGTGGTCGGTCGGGCGACGTGCGACAACAGGGTCGCGTCGAGCGCTCGGCAATCCGAGGCGGCTCGTCTTCCCGGAGCTCGCATCCTGGATTCCTCCCGTCCCTGTACGCCTGCGGGGTGATACTCGTACTCAGGCGCACGCCCAGTCAAGTCCTCGGCCGTCGCCTGCTGTTCAGCGGTCCAATGCATCCGA
The DNA here is from genome assembly GCA_963803325.1 of uncultured Actinomycetes bacterium. Classification (GTDB taxonomy): domain Bacteria; phylum Actinomycetota; class Thermoleophilia; order Gaiellales; family Gaiellaceae; genus DATBLE01. Next base: position 53,458 of record CAWDLU010000004.1, read on the forward strand.
ACCGTCCGGATTGTCGCCCGACCGTCGGACGTAACCGCGCCTTCTTTCGGCCGTCTGGCCGGATTTCCAGCCCGCTTGCAGGCGTTTCGCCCCCGGCCGCACGATCGGGGCGCCGGGCTCGACGGCGATGGCGGATCGCAACGAGTCCTGGGCGGTACCCTCCCTGACGGCGGGCCCGTAGCTCAGCTGGTCAGAGCAGCGGACTCATAATCCGTCGGTCGCAGGTTCGAGTCCTGCCGGGCCCAAAGGAAACCCGCTGGAAACGGCGGGTTTCTGTTGTCATAACGGTAACCGATCTTGACCGCTGCGCACGGATTGCGTACGCTTGTGGTGGTTCCAGCCATACGACAAAAGGGAGGCCACCGATGGCATCGCTGAGGGCAAGACACTCGAGGGAGTGCGCGCTCACCCCGGACGGGGCGAAGGTAGGCCGGGAGACGGCCGCGCCGAAGCACGAACGCGACACGATCACGCTCGAGCTCGACGGCGACACGATCACCTGCACGTGCAAGCCGAGCTACTCGATTCGCGGCGGCGCCGGGCAGGGCTATGAGCCGGTGGGGCGCAAGCTGCGGGACGCGCTGCGCGCGCTCACCAAGCGCCAGGCCGAGGAGGACGAGGGCGTCTACCGCGCGGTCGAGAACCTGCGGTTTCAGGAGTGGGCGGAACGCTGGCTCAGGGCGCAGACGAGGCCGAACGAGAACACGCTGACCGGGTACAGACGCACGATCCGCTACGCCGTCGAAGCGTTCGGGTCGAAGCACGTCCGCAAGATCACGCCGGGGGACGTCGCCGGCCTGCTCGCCGCTCTCCGCGAGCGCGGCTCGTCGCCTTCTACGCTCGCGCAACACCTGCGGGTGCTCGGCGCCTGTTTCCGTTCCGCCGTCCGACACGGCTACGCGGCGCAGAACCCGGTGGACAGGCTGCCCGACCCGGAGCGGCCGCGGACCGAGCACCGGGAGTCCAGCTACTTCACGGACGATGAGCTGCCGCGGCTCTTCGCGGAGCTCCCCGAAGGCTTGTGGAGGGTGCTCGGCCGCGTGGCGCTCGCGACCGGGCTGAGAGAGGGCGAGCTCTCGGCGCTCACCTGGGGAGATATCGACCTGACCGCCAGCACGATCCGGGTGCGCCGCAGCTACTCTGCCGGCCGTGTAGGCAAGACGAAAGGCCGGCAGGTGCGCACCGTCGACCTCACCACCGAGACGATCGAGGTTGTCGGCGAGTGGTGGGGTGACTCCGGGAAGCCCGGCGACGACGCGCTCGTGTTCCCGCGCGAGGATGGCGGCGGCTTTCAGCCGTTCTGGCGGTACGGGCGGGGCGTCCTCTACCCGGCGATGCGGCGGGCGGGCATCCCGCGGGAGGGGTCGACCGGCGAAGCGCGGACGTTCCACTCGTTCAGGCACACGTACGCGCGGAAGGTGCTCGAGGCCGGCATCCCGATCTCGTGGCTCTCGCGTCAGCTCGGCCACTCCAGCGAAGCCGTCACCGATCGGCACTATGGACACTGGTCGCGGGCTCGCTCGCAGCAGGAAGCCGCGCTCCTTCAGGGGGTGTTCTCGCTGTAGCGGGACGCCGGTCGCGCTGGGATCAGCGAAAAGTGTAACGGGGACCTTCCGGCAAGCGGTGCATACTGGAGGAGTCGTCTTCGTCCCCGAAGAGACTCGGCGTGAGGGGCCGGTCCGCCGGCCCCGAGCGCTCATGTCAAGGGGGGCGCAAGGCGAAGAGTCGAAGGAAAGGGGACGAGAGGATGGCAGCACTAATAGAAGACCCGGGGGCACCGGCAACCGGCTGGGAGTGGGATGGCGAGACGCACCACGGCCTCGGCCCGCCGGACCCGGATGAGTCCGATGTGATTGGCCCCTTCGTGCTCGGGCCCGAGGAGGAGGAAGTCGTCGTGACGACACGCGCTCACGCAGGCCGTGAGATGGCGCGCTTCCTCGCCGAGCCCGGCTGGCGGAGGGTCCGCGACCGGCCGCCGCGACGGATCTCTTGGCGACCGCCGAAGCTGACCGTCACGACGGCGCAGGCTCCGCGTCGGCCCGCCGGCGCCCGGCCGCGGGAGCGCCGCGCTCCGACCCGCGCCCGCGCCCGCTCGCCTGGCGACCCCGACCGAGAACCCGACCCGCCATTAGCTCGGCAGTGCGCCCACTGCCACGCGCCGCTCAACGGGCGCAGGCCGCAGACGCGCACTTGCTCGACCGCGTGTCGGGTCGCGCTCCATAGGGCGGTCGATCACGCGCGGCCCCGGCCCGATGACGACGCCCTCCTTGACCAGGCGGCGCTAGCGCTCGACGCGATCCGCCGAGGGGCCGACCCAGCGCTGACCCTCAGCGTCGTGCTGTGGCCTCCGGAGACGGTCGAGGAGGCAGAGCGGCTGCTTGGAGTTGCGCGCCGATACTCGGACGTGGACGGCAATCTTCGGGTGCTCGCGAAGGCGGCAGCATGAGCGGGCCGGTCGCGCCGAGCTCTGTGAGGGCTGCGTGATGGCTGCAGCCTCCCACGCCGATGAGCCCGCCGCCGGCGGTTGGCCTGACGAGCCCGACACTGGTGCCCCCCTCGTGGCCGAGGCGATCCCGGTCGAACTGCGCGCGCTCGACCGGTGGATCGTCTGGCGCTGGGGGGAGATCAACCCGGCGACCGGGAAGCCCAGGAAGCCGCCGTTCTGCCCGGCCGACCTGAGCCGGCACGCAAGCTCGACCGAGCCACATACGTGGAGCTCGTTCGCGGAGGCGGCCGCCGTCGTCGAAGCGGGCAAAGCTGATGGCGTCGGGTTTGCGCTCGCCCCGCCGTACGTCGGCGTGGATCTCGATGACGAGTTCCCCGAGGCCGACCACGGCGCGGCCATGTACCTGCTCGACAGCTACAGCGAGCGGTCAGTCTCGGGCACCGGGCATCACGTCGTCATCAAGGCGAACCTGAACGGGTCAGGCCGTCACCCGAAGGGGATCGGGGTGTTCCAGAGGGACAGGTTCTTCTACTTCAGCGGCGAGCACGTTGTCGGCACGCCGGAGACGATCGAGGAGCGGCAGACGCAGCTCGACCAGGTGCTCGCCCAGTACCTGCCGAAGCTCGAGTCGGCGCCCTCTGCGATGCGTCCCGCCGAGCCGGTTGATGTCGACGACCAGGAGCTCATCGAGCGGGCGACGCGCGCGGAGAACGGCGCCAAGTTCTCCGACCTCTGGGCCGGCCAGTGGCAGGGGTACGGCTACCCGTCGCAGTCAGAAGCCGACGAGGCCCTCTGTTGCATGCTCGCCTTCTGGACTGGCCGGGACGCCAGCCGCATCGACCGGCTGTTCCGATCCTCGGGCCTCTGGCGCGAAAAGTGGGATCGCGAGAACTACCAGAACGTGACGATCGACGCCGCGATCGCCGCGACCAAAGACATCTACAGACCATCCCGCCAGACCAGCTCGGAACCGACTCGGGCCTCTGAGTCGGTTGAGTCTGTTACCGACTCGCAAGGGGAAACCGAGGCCGCGCCCGCGGTAGAGATCGTCTCGCTCGACTCCTTCCTCGCCGAACGGGAAGAGCTACCGCAAGCGCTCGTCGGTTCGAGCACGGATGCTTTTTTGCCCGCAGGCGGGCTCGTCATCGTCGGCGGGCTCGGCGGCTCGACCAAGACCACGTTCACGGTCGATGGCGTCGCACACTTCGCCTCCAGCACGCGATGGTGCGGCAAGGCCGTCGACGCGCCGCTACGGACGCTCATCATCGAAAACGAGGGGCCGCGCGCCTTCTTCCGCGAAAAGCTCCGCGCCAAGGTCGACGCCTGGGAAAGCGAACCCTTCCGGCACAACGTCTACGTCCTCCGCGGCCCGTGGGGCCTGTTCGACTTCCGCAACGCCGACCACCGCGAACAGCTCCGGGCCGCCATCGACGAGCACAACATTGACCTCGTTGTCGCCGACCCGCTCACGAACCTCGGCATGGAGGGCGCCGGCAGCCTCGACGACACCGGCAAGTTCGTCCGCTTCCTCCGCGCCTGCGGCCTCCACGACCCCGAGCATCCGGTCGCGTTCTGGTTGTTGCATCACCTGAACAAGACGAAGCACCGGGACGTGCTGCAGGCCCTCTCGGGCGCCTGGGACAACTGGGCGGACACGATCATCGTCCTCAAGGGCGACCACGAGGCCCGCTTATCGGTGGTCACCTGGGGGAAGATCAGGTACGGGTCGCTGCCCTACTCCGAGCAGGTGACCACGTTCCGGTGGACGGACGGGTACGGCTACGAGCGCATCGAGAAGGTCGAGCGCGACATCAAGGCCGAGGTGCTCGCGCACCTGGCGAGCGACGACCGCGAGAGTGGCTGGGTTCCGAGCGAGATCGCCTCCAAGAACAAGGGCGGAATCGGCGCCAACCTCGACTCCGTCAAGGTCGCGCTCAAGGAGCTCGAGACGGCCGGCGAGGTTGTCGAAATCGACCCGCTCGCGGCAGGCCGGAAGAAGAACGCGCACGTCTACCGTTCTGCCGACTCGGGCGCTCCAAGTAGGCACGAGTCGGCTGGAGTAGGCAGCCTGTTAGCACCCGACTCGCGTGCCTACTCGACACCCGACTCCCCCGTAGGGGGAGCGGGTGGAGTCGAGTTGGCAGAGAGTGCCGACTCAGACCCTCCGAGTAGGCAAAGGCCGCTGTGACCGCCCGCGCCCACTTCCTCGCAACCGATCCCCGTGCTCCGCAGACGCCGCGCGCGCGACCCGCAGGTGGTGGTCTCGGGTGACGTTCCTGGTCGTCGAGGAGGTTGCGGAGCGCTACCGGACGTCCGTCAAGTCGATTCACGATCGCACGCGCTCGGACCGAATCCCGTACGTCAAGCGGCAGGGGTTCCGGCGGCTGCTCTTCCCGCTGGCCGACTTGGAGGCGTGGGATGCGGGTGCCGAGCTCGTCGTCGTCGAGCTTCCGGATGGGCGTGCTGTGCGTGCGCAACCCGTACGCAAGCCCGTGGAGGTCGCGTAACCATGCCGTCTCGGAAGCGGTTAGCGGATTCGGAATCCGTTGCGCGGCCGTCTCACGGGCCGTCGAAGCACGAGCCGGGCTGCGAGTGCACGCGGTGCCGCGGCTTCGGTAAGGGGAACGCGCTCGCGGTCGTGCACGGCGCCCGCTCCGTCGTCGCGCTGGAGCCGCGGTCTGCTGAGATCGCCGACGAGATCCGCGAGCTCGTTCCCGCGCGCTCGCCGAGCGATGAGCCGTCGATCCGGTTGCTCGCGCTCGCGCTGGCGCAGGTGGAGGCGGCCACGTCGTGGCTCGCCGAGAACGGGATCGTTGACGAGAACGGCAACGCGAGGTCCTTGCTGAAGCACCTGGGAACGATGATGAACACGTCGGCGCGGATCGCTGATCGGCTCGGGTGTACGCCGACGTCGAGGGCGACGCTCGGGCTCGACGTTGCTCGCATGCGGGCGACGGAGGACGGCCTCGAGAACCTGCGGCAGCGTGGCGCGGAGATCATGGCTCGGCGTGCTGGCGAGCTGGGCGGCGTTGTCGATATCGACGACGGGGAGGGGGTTGGTCTTGCCTGACGGGGCGCTCGGGATCGTGGGCGGGCTTGTGCTCGAGGATGGCCGCCGGTGGGGTGAGGCGGCCTTCCCGTGGCAGTCTGCTGATGCGCGTGCGGTGCTCGACCTCGTCGGGCCGCGCCGGCACTTCTGGACGAGGCCGCGTGGCGCGAGCAAGACGACGGATGCGGCCGGTGTCGCGGTGGCGGCGTTGCTGGGGCAGGCACCTCCGGCGGCGCGCGGCTACGTGTTTGCGGCCGACCGTGACCAGGCCGGGTTGCTGCTCGACTCGATCGAGGGGTTCGTCGGCCGGACGCCGGGCCTTGCCGGCGGGCTCGACGTGCAGGCGTGGAAAGTGGTCGCCACGAGGACGGGTGCCACGCTGGAGATCCTCGCCGCTGACGCGGCGTCGAGCTGGGGGCTCCGCCCGTGGTTCGTGGTCGTGTCGGAGTTCGCGGCATGGCCGGAGACGCAAGGGCCGGTCAGGTTGTGGCGGTCGATCTTCTCGGCGCTGCCGAAGGTGCCGGGGTCGAGGCTGCTCGTCGAGTCGAACGCGGGCGATCCCGCGCACTTCGCGGCCGGGGTGCTCGAGCGGGCGCGGCGGCAGCCGGACCGGTGGCGGCTCTCGGAGATTCCGGGGCCGACCCCGTGGCTCGATCCGGCCGACCTGGCGGAGCAGCGGGCGGAGCTGCCTGAGTGGGAGTTCGCCCGGCTGCATGAGAACGTCTGGATCGAGTCGGATGACCGGCTGAGCTCGGTCGACGACCTGCGCGCCTGCTCGACGCTCTCCGACTGGCCGCTCGCCCGGCGGCGTGACGTCCCGTACCTGCTCACGCTCGACGTCGGGCTGAAGCACGACCGCACCGTGTGCGCCGTGACGCACCCGGAGGCGCGGCAGGACGCGGCCGGCTTCCGAGTAGTGCTCGACCGTATGGCCGCATGGCAGGGGTCGCGGCGCGATCCGGTGTCGCTCGACCTCGTCGAGAGCTACGTCCTCCAGGCGGCGCGCGACTATCAGGTGTCGGGGATTCTGCTCGACCCGTACCAGGCGGCGCAGCTTGCGCAGCGGCTCCGGGCGCGTGGGGTGCGAGTGGACGAGTTCGCGTTCACGGCTGCGTCCGTCGGCCGGTTGGGTGCGGCACTGCACACGTCGATCCGCGATCACGCGCTGGCGCTTCCACCGGCTGAGCACGAGGAGCCGGAAGCGGCGGAGCTGCACGAGGAGCTCGCGCACGTCAGGTTGCGGGAGTCGTCGCCGGGCGTGTACCGGCTCGACCATGACCACGGCCGCCATGACGATCGGGCGGTCGCGCTCGCGCTTGCCGTCCACTACTGGCGGGAGGCGTGGCGCCCGGTCGTGGGCCCGCGAAAGGTTCTGAACCCGTACACGGGCGACATGATCGACGAGGACGAGCTCGACTGGATCGAGTTTGAGCGGCAGAACCGGATCAGCCCGTACTGAGATGCGCCGCCTGCTCGCCTCCGATCGGCTGCTGACCGCCGCGAGCGTGGCGCTGCTTATCGTCGCCTGGATTGTTGCGCTGGCGCGGGTGGTGTCGTGAGGGGTCGGCTCGGGCTGGCCGCCGTTCGTCGCCGCTGGCGGCTTCGTCGGCTCGACCGCGAGCTTGACCGGCACTGCCGCGAGACGCGGCTCGACTTGGAGCGCCTCCTCGGGCCGCGAGCTCAGCCGGGCGACGGGTTCGCGTCGGCGATGGGTCGCGTTCCGCTGGAGGACAGGTCGATCGTCATGGCGCTCTTGCAGCGCGTCGACCTCGGGCCGGGCGAGCCGGGCTCCGATCCGGTCGAGCTCGTCGCCGATCGGCTGTACGCACTGCTCGACGAGATGGGCGGAGCGGCGTGAGCGCGTTCGCCTTCCTGGATGCCATGAGCCGCGGCGCGTCTCCTGATGAGGCTCTCATCGCGGCGATCGAAGCCACGGGCTCACGTGAACGGTTCGAGGCGATGGGTGGGATCGCGGCATTTCCTCGTCGTAGCGCGAAGAAACGAGCTGGGCGGCCGAAAGGGTCGGTTTCCAGTCACACGGTGGTGATCCGGGAGGCGATCGACGCCCTTCGGGACGAGTTCGACAAGGTGACGGTCCGGGGCGCGTTCTACGCGCTGACGGTGCGCGGCGTGGTCGAGAAGACCGAGGCCGGCTACCGGCAGGTGCAACGGCAGGCGCTCCTGATGCGCCGGGAGGGGTTGCTCCCGTGGGAGTTCGTCGCGGGCGGCACCCGCTGGGTGCACGCGCCGGAGACGTGGGACTCGACCGAGGACGCGCTCCAGGAGGTCGCGCGGACGTACCGGCGCAACCTCTGGCGGACGCAGCGGGTCAGGGTCGAGGTCTGGTTGGAGAAGGACGCGCTTGCGAGCGTGATCTCGCCGGTCACCTACGAGTGGGGCGTCCGGCTGATGGTCTCCCGCGGCCAGTCGTCGGACACCTACGTCTACCACGCTGCGCAGGAGGCGCGGAGGGCGTGGGTAGAGGCTGGCGTCGAGACCTGCGTCTTCGCGCTGTACGACGCCGACCGCTCCGGCCGCAGTTGCGTCGATCAGATCACGAGGAAGCTGAGCGCGTACTCGGACGAGGCGCCGATCGCCGTCTCCCTGCTCGCGGTCACCGATGAGCAGATCGACGCCTGGAGCCTGCCGACCCGGCCGGCGAAGGAGAACGCGGCCGAGATCGCGGTCGAGCTGGACGCGATCCCGCCGGACAAGCTCACGAGCCTCGTCGAGGGCGCGATCGTCGACCTGATCGACGCGGACGCCTGGGCGAAGGAGCAGGCGGTAGAGGCGTCAGAGCGTGAGGTGCTGGCGCGAATGGCGGGAGCCGCGTGAGCGCGTGGAAGGCATGGGAGCGCCGTGTCGCCTCGGCCCGCGTCTTATCCGTCAGATTTTCTGACAGGAAGAGATCTCCGAAGCCCACGTCGGCGGGCCTCGTCCTGCTCGTAGCCTTCAAGCGAGAGTGCGGCGACATCACGGGCGAGGCGCTCCTCGACGCGGGCGACGCGTTTGCGTTCTTTGTCGAGGACGGCTCGCACCTTCTCGTGCGAGAAGCCGGTCGCGATGGCGATCGTCCGCAGGCTGCTGCCGGCCTCGTGTGCTTCCAGCATCACGGTCGCGAGTCTCTGCTCTGCCGTTCGGTACGCCCGGGTTGCCTTGTCGAGCTGTCGGGTGCCGTCCGGCTGGACCTGCTGACGCCGACTCATACCGTCAGAAATATAGACGATTCGCGGGGCGAGTTGTGAGTGCGCGCGTGCCGGCGTCGGACGCTGAGGCGGGCGATGACTGAGCGCGAGCTTCAGGCCGCGATCGTCGAGGCTGCCCGCCTGTTCGGCTGGCTCGTGCATCACTGTCGGCCTGCTCGCACCGCGTCCGGCTGGGCGACGCCGATCGAGGGGGACGCCGGCTTCCCTGATCTCGTTCTTGTCCGCCCGGGCCGCCGGCCGATGTTCGTCGAGTTGAAGGCGCAGGCGGGGCGGGTGTCGCGGGAGCAGGCGAGGTGGCTTCACGTGCTCGCGCTCGCCGAGGCGGACGCGCATGTCTGGCGGCCGGAGGACTGGCGGGACGGCGTCGTCGAGGAGTTGCTCCGGTGAGCGTTTCGCCTCCGTACGTCGAGGACGGGCAGGTGGTCTCGGGGCCGGTTGCAGCGGTGCTCGGCCGGATGTGGCCACGGGCGGAGAGCGTTCGCCGGCTCGAGCGGCTCGGCTTCCGCGGTGAGCGGGCGCAGGCGCCGATATTGACGACGCTGGACGGGATCGCGCGGGCTGGCGCCGCGTGGGCCGCCAAGGCGGAGGCTTCCCCTGCGGGTAGCGGGGAAGCGCCGAGCGGGGAAGCCGTGCTCTCCTCGGAGGCGATGGAGAGCGAGATGATCGGCACGGCGGAGGTCGCGGGTCTGTTGCGGTTGTCGCCGCGGCGTATCCGCCAGGTGGCGGGCGAGCTCGGCGGCCGGAAGGTCGGCGGCCGGCTGGTCTTCGATCGCGCGGTTGTCCTCGCCCACGTTGCCGATCGAAGGGAGGCCGCATGATCCATGACAGCTCAGCGGAGACGATCGCCGCGCAGCTACCCGTCTCGCAGCGCGACTTGTACGAGGCATTCCGCCGGACCGGCGTCGGGCCGGCTGCCGCGCTCGAGGGCGCGCTCGCGTTCGACTGCCATGCCCGCCTCGCCGAGGCCGAGGAGCGGGCGAAGCGTGACCAGCAGGCGGAGCAGGCCGCGGCGGGTCTCGGTAGCGAGTCGCGGGCACTGTTCGAGACATTCCGCGAGCAGGGAAACGACCCACGGCGGGCGCTGCGGATGCTCGAGGGGCGAGACGAGCCGACCGGCCCGCGCAACCTGACGGAAGGGTTCTTGCAGGCGCAGTCGGCGGCGCTCGGCGCTCGGCGCTCGCCGTCGTTCTCCGAGATGCGCGAGCGTCTTGACGGCGGCTGGCTCGACCGTGCACGTGGCCGGTCGACGGCGGAAGCGCCCGAGCTCGATCCTCCGCCGACCGACGAGGAGCGGCGGGCTGCACGCAAGCTGCGGTTCTGGCATGAGCGCTCCGATCAGCTCCGGGAAGTCCTGCCGATCAGCGCAGCGCTCGAGCAGGCGGAGCTGGAGGCTGTCGTCCGCCTCCGTGAGCAGCGGTCGACGTCGACCCGTTCGGTTCGGCTTCGCGAGTCGGCGGCTGACTCGTTCACGCTCGCCCGGTTCGACGAGAGCGAGAACGAGGAGCTACGCCGGCTGATCGGCGAAGGGTTGTCGATCCGCGAAGCAATCGCACAAGTCGAGGGAGGTCAGTCGTGACACGAACCGAGAAGGCGACAGCGAAGCGCGACGAGGCGCAGGGCCGCGTCGGCGAGTGGGAGCAGAAGGCGTCTGACCTTGGCGGCGACCTCGCCCGGGTTGAGGCGTCGATCGGGAGTCTGACGATCGAGGTCGGCCATCAGGACGCTGCACGTCAGCTTGCCGAGGCGAGAGCGATCGTCGAGGCTTCGGCGGCTGCGATCCCCGTGGCAAGGCGCGAGCTCGACGCCGCGCAGCGCGACTGTTGGCGTGCCCGTGCTGCCGACCTACGCGACGAGGCGAAGGCTGCCGAGCGGGAGGCTGAGAAGGTCGCCCGCCAGTCGGAGCCGCTGCTCGCGAAGCTCGCCGAGATCGAGGGTTGCGAGTTCGCGCCGCTGACACGGGGCGTCAACGGTCCGGGTGGAATCCCGATGACGGTGTCGGAGGTGCCGAGGTCGGCGCGGCTGCGCAATCAGGCGACCTCCGCACGGAAGCACGCTGCGGCGCTCGAGCAGGCCGCGGGAAGTGACCGGCGGGGTGCGAGCTTCCTGCTCGCGTCGAGCGGCGTCCCCGCTCCGCACGGGCTCGAGCACGTCTTGGACGGCGCGGCGCCGTCGCCGAGTCCTGTCGTCGAGCAGCCGGAGCCGGTGCCGGCGTGATCGGCACGGTCAGGATCGGCAAGCGCGACGTCCCGCTCGCGGTGCCGGCCGGTCTCGACCTTGTCGCCGAGGGGCAGCGGCTCGCCCGTCTCCGCCAGCGGATCGAGGCTGCGCCGACAGGCGTCGATCGCAGGCGGTGGGAAGCGAAACGCGAGAAGATCGTCGACGCGATCATCCGGCGGCTGCTGCCGCGGGACGCGCTCGTCGACCGTTTCGGCGACGCGAAGCTCTCACCCGGGCAGCGCCTCGCGGTCGTCGAGCGTGCGGTCACCCGCCGGCCCGGGTTGGGCGCCTCTCGGTCGGAGGCCGGACGCGGCCCGTGATCGCGATGCAGGTCTCCTCCCCAGCGCCCGGGCTGCACGAAGTCCTGCTCGACGCGCTCGCCGACCATCCCGACGGGCAACGGCGCTCGAGCTGCGCGCGCTGGTCGGCCGCCGACACTCGACGGTGCTCGCGGCTCTGGCGATGCTCGAGCGGGAGGGCGCCGTCAGGCGCGAGCAGGCCGGCTGGGGTCGCGGCTGGCGCTGCAAGCGCTGGAAGCTCGCCACAACCCGCCGGGTACGCACGGGTACGACCTCGGCGGCTCTCCCGGCCTAGGTTCGGTGTCGTAGTCGCCCGGGCGGGTGAAACCCCGCAGCGGACGAATGAGGGGCTAGCGCGTCGTCTCTCAGGGCGTGAATCGGATCGACCACGATCCGTCAGCGTGAACATAGAGCAGGTACGGACCGCGCGGGATGGTGCTCGTGCTCAGCGTTTGACCGTGGTAGTTGCCGATCTCGTTGAAGAGAAGCACCTCTCCCGTCGTGGTGCCGTATCCGATCATCCTGACGATGAAGTTCGACTCGCCCCGGTGGGTTGCGGTCACGATCGGTCGCATGCTGCGGGTGGAGCGAATGGCTACCACTCTCGGACCATGCCCTGTGATTGTCCCCGGGATCGGCTTCGCTTTCCGAGGCGGAGTCGGTTGCGCAAAGCCAATCGTCCACGAGCCATCCGCTTGCACCGAAACTCGGTAGCGGCCAGCACGAGCATCTGCGACTGCTGTCTGTCCGCTGTAGCGTCCGATCTCGTTGAAGAGGGTCTCGTCTCCTGCGGTGCCCACAAGCTCGACGATGAAATTGGACGTGCCGTTATGGAACGCAGTGACGACGAGTGGGCTGTTGCGCTTCAGGCGGATGCTGACCACACGCGATCCGTGGCCATTGATCTTGACCGTTGCTCTCGTCGTGCCCGCCGATTGACCCAGCGTTGAAGCCGGCAGCGCCAAGGCCAGGACACACGCAACCACTATGAAGAGGTGTGCCCGCCTCATTGCCCTCAACCCCTCTAGCGTGGTTGGCCAGGAGTCAGGTCGCCCCATAGCCACCGGCCTCAGTCGGCGCGCTCGAAGATGAGGAAGTGCGCCTCCCGCTTGACGATCAAGAACTTCCGACGAGACTCCGTGATCGACCGCGTGAACTTCCATCCTTCTTGTGCGCGGTCGTTCAGTGCGTTCTCCAGCCGCTGCGGCGGCAGCGTGTGCGAGAAAAACCTCGTCAACACGAGATCAACCGCGTAAACGCATGCGGCGACCCTACTACGCGTGCATCGGAGAATCCAGGGCTAAAGTCACGGCTAGCCCGTGTAGCCGCTGCCTGCGACCAGATAGGCCGGGCACTTGAGCCCAGTCGAGCCGTACGGCGGGGTCGTGTCCACCTGGAACGGCAGCGTCTGCTTGGCAGCGACCTGATCCTGGTCGGTGTAGTCGTCGGGGGTGTAGAGCAGCTTCCCCGCTGACGAGAAGCAGGCGACCATCACGCCGATCGGCCCGGTCACCTTCACCGGGTAGCCGTTGCGCAGCGTGCCAAGGATGCTGTCCTGGACGCGGTGGCTTTCAATGACGATCAGGTCGCGGATGTTCTCGAACTGCGCGCCTGTGCTCGTCAGGTTGAAGCGAAACCGCGCGTTCGCGGGCAGCTTGGCGTCGTTGAAGTAGACGTAGCCGAACGCGATCTCACCGGGCTTCACGACGTTCGGGTGCAGGCCCTGGTCCTTCCCGGTCGCTAGCAGCTTCCCGCGGGGCGTGGATGCCGTGGCCCGAGACGGCGATCCGGATGACCGTCCGGTTCGTGTTGTTCCGGACGACGATCGGGACGGTCTGGTTGTACGGGCCGCGGGCGACGACCGACAGTGCATGCGGGGTGCCAGCCGGGAGGCGCGGCGAGACGTTGCCGCCGACGTAGGGCGACGAGCGTGCGGGCTTGGGCGACGGCGACGCAGCACCGCTGATGCCGATGGCGGCTGACGGAGCCATGACCGCAACCAGCGTCACGCCGAGGAGGCTCGCCTGAGTGATCCGCCGCACAGCGAGATTCTTCTCGACTTCGCCTCGCGGGGCAAGGGCAGAGGGCTGACCAGACACCACGGGGATGGACGTCCACCCGTGCCACTTCGGTGCCAGTACCGTGGTGTCCAGGGCGGATCGCGCGCGGAAGGAGCAGCCTTGCCGAGCCAGAGTTGCTCGGTCTAGCCCTCGGCGCGGTCGAGCTCGTCCCGCAGCGTGCGGACGCCGGCAGGCGAGAGCGACACGGAGAAGGTCGAGCGGTCGTCCAGTTCGAAGCGGAGCCGGAGCGACCCGCCCTGCTCTCCGGGTTCGGCTCGGATGGCGACGACGTCGGCGCTCCTTGCCCGTCCGCGTCGCCGCTGCACGTGCGCGGTGCCGTGCCTGCCGCCCCCAGCCTGGAACGCTGAGACGGTGCCCGGCCCTACGCCCGTTCGTGCGCCGACCCACGGCCGGCCGCGCCAGGAGAGCCCGGCGCGAGCGCGACCGCCGAGGCCGAACGAGAATAGTGAGCCGCCGAGCCGCATCGCAGCCGAGGGTATCGCGGCCGGTCCCGAGCTGCACCCGCTCGGCGGTCGGCCCGTTTGCAGGTTGTCGCGTACGCTAGCCGCGGGGTTGGCCTGGGCCGATGAGCGTCAACCGCTGCGCAGCGGGTTCGCGCTCCGGCCGTAGCCGGGTATCCTGCCGGGGCGCGCGGCTCTCGCGTTGTGCCTCCCGGCTGGAACCAGGTGGTGCTGCGAGGGCCGCGTCTGCGTCTCCGGTGTTGCGTACGGAGTTGCGTACGGCCGTGCCACCACACGCCACTACCGGCCACTACCCGGCGTCGGATAAACTCCTGGAAATCGGCATGTCGGTAGCTGCCGGTAGCGCAGCGTAGCCTCGGCTTTCGGTCTCATAATCCGTTGGTCCCAGGTTCGAGTCCTGGCGGGCCCACTCGATAGTCGCTACACCCGTGCCGCTTTCGGCCTGACGCGGTTCGGCGATTGTGTCCCGAGCGTGCGAAACCGGCTGCCCAGGTTCGCCGAAGTTCGCCACCGGTACTTCGCATGAATCTCGCACGACCGGCTAGACTACTAGGGTAGTCACTCCGAATGCGGCCTCCATCCGCTCCCGCTAGACGTGAACGCTCTTTATGGCTGCTCGGTCTGGGCGCTCTCTAGAGACGCTTTCCATTCCAGCATGGTCGCACCTTGGGCGCTCGCTACAACCCAACTGAGCCGATCGGCCGCGTCGAACTGCGGCACGTGGTGGACGTAGATCATCGTGGTCGCGATGTCGGCGTGGCCGACGGGCCTGACCGGACGGAGCCGACAGGCGTCAGACACCGAGGCAGCCGTCCAGCCCCGTGTCGCGTCGTCGCTGGATACCACCGACGCCCCCGTGCGCGCTCGGCACAGCGTCGGCGTTCACTCCGTCGGCCATCGCAGGGATGCTCATCCGCGGTTCGACGGATCGAGGTGTACTGCACTGCCGCCCTTCGCCACTCAGCTGTCGAGGCCGCCGCTCCCTCCCAACCGCCTCCGGTGGTGGGCTGACGCGCTCACTCGACGGTGAAGGTTCCGGTCGACGTGGCGGTGCCCCCCGCCGTCGTCACCGACAACTGCCCGGTAGTCGCAGTCGCGGGGACGAGCGCCTTCACCGTCGAGGCCGAGTTGGCAGTGATCGTCGCCTCAACACCGTCGAACTGAACCAACGAAGCGCCAAGCAGACCACTGCCCTTCAGCGTCACCGATGTCCCCGGGAGACCGGAGGTCGGGCTGAAACCGGTGGTCTTCGGGGCAGGCGACGGCTTCACCGTGAACACCTCCGTCGAGGTCACCGTCCCGCCCGGGGTTGTTACCGACACCGGTCCGCTGCTCGCACCCGCAGGCACAAGCACCTTGACCGAGGAAGCAGCATCCTTGGTGATCGTCGCCGCCGCCCCGTTGAAGCTCACCAAAGACGCGCCGAGCAGACCGCTCCCGTAGACCGTCACCGACGCCCCGACCACACCGCTCGTCGGCCTGAAGCTCGTCACCTTCGGAACCGGTGACGGCTTGACCGTGAACGACGCAGTCGAGGTGACAGTGCCGCCCGGGGTTGTGACCGAGAGCGTCCCGCTGGTTGCCGCCGCGGGGACGAGCACCTTGATTGCCGAGGCGGTGTTGGTGAGGATCGTCGCCGCTGTCCCGTTGAACTCGACCTGGCCGTCGCCAAGCAGGCCGCTCCCAGAGATCTTCACCACCGCCCCCGGAACACCCGAACCCGGGCTGAAGCTCGTGACCTTCGGAACCGGCGACGGCTTCACCGTAAAGCTCCCCGCCGAACCGGCAGACCCAAACAGCGTCTCCACCACAACCGGACCACTCACCGACCCCGCCGGAACAAGCACCTTCACCACCGTCGCCGCATTCGACACTACCACCCCGGCCACCCCACCAAACCGGACCGAGGTCGCCTCGTACAGCCTCGACCCCAAGATCGTCACCGTCGCCCCCGGCACACCCGACGCTGGTCTGAAACTCGTGATCGTCGGGCCCGCCCCCGGCGTCACCACATTCGACGGAACCGACGGAGCACTATCACCAACAGCGTTCGAAGCCACCACCGTGAACGAGTACGCAGTCCCATTCACCAACCCACCCACAACCACCCTCGTCACATCACCAGCGGCCTCAGCGATCACCCCACCAGGAGATGAAGTCACGACATGGCCCGTAATCGGACTGCCACCATCAGAGGACGGCGGCGTCCACGACACCGTCGCCGAAGCGTCCCCAGCCACCGCCGTGACGCCGCTTGGCCCGGCTGGCACCGTCATGGCAGTTGCGGCACTCCCTGGGAGTGCGATCGCCTGCACTCCTGATCCTGCCTCCGCGATCCAGGTCGCGCCCAGCGCTCCCTCCTTCGCGAAGAAGGTGCCGTCCCGGTCGATCACGCCCAGCAACGGCCCGTTCGTCGGATCAGAGGCGACAGCGATCGCCTTCGCGCCCGAGCCCGTTTCCCCGATCCACGGCGCCCATAGCGACCCTTGCTTCGCGAAGAAGGTGCCGTCCCGGTCGATCACGCCCAGCAACGGCCCGTTCGTCGGATCAGAGGCGACAGCGATCGCCTTCGCGCCCGAGCCCGTTTCCCCGATCCACGGCGCCCATAGCGACCCTTGCTTCGCGAAGAAGGTGCCGTCCCGGTCGATCACGCCCAGCAACGGCCCGTTCGTCGGATCAGAGGCGACAGCGATCGCCTTCGCGCCCGAGCCCGTTTCCCCGATCCACGGCGCCCATAGCGACCCTTGCTTCGCGAAGAAGGTGCCATCCCGGTCGATCACGCCCAGCAACGGCCCGTTCGTCGGATCAGAGGCGACAGCGATCGCCTTCGCGCCCGAGCCCGTTTCCCCGATCCACGGCGCCCATAGCGACCCTTGCTTCGCGAAGAAGGTGCCATCCCGGTCGATCACGCCCAGCAACGGCCCGTTCGTCGGATCAGAGGCGACAGCGATCGCCTTCGCGCCCGAGCCCGTTTCCCCGATCCACGGCGCCCATAGCGACCCTTGCTTCGCGAAGAAGGTGCCGTCCCGGTCGATCACGCCCAGCAACGGCCCGTTCGTCGGATCAGAGGCGACAGCGATCGCCTTCGCGCCCGGCCCGGCTTCAAAGACCCAGCTAGCGCCCAGCGCGCCTTCCTTCGCATAGAAGTTCCCGCCGGAATCGATCACGCCCAACAGCGGCTTCGCACTCGTCGGAGGTGGTGAGGCACCGTTGTTCACTTGGTTCATCTCGTCGATGTTGCAGGCCGAGCGGTTACTGGTCGCGTATGCCGCGTTCAGCATGATCAGAGGGTCCGAGGCAGAAACAGAGGTCGAGGTCGAAAGGCTCCGCCAGCACCCTTGTGCAACCTCGACATGCGTATGGATGCCGCTCGCGGTCGTAACCTGCCAACAGTTCGAGTGGGCGTACCCCCCAGGTTGCGAGGAGGTACTCGTCGCCAGGTAGCCAAGCACCGAGCCTGGCGAGACCGGCTGACCGGCCGCCACCTGCACCCGATCGAGATGTCCGAACAAGACCGTCCCGACCTGTACGCCAGCAACACTCACGCTGACCACGACGTTCTGCCCCGCATAGCCGCTCGCGCAGGTCGAACCGCCAGCGGAAGCAACGCTCATCGTCACCGCGCCATCGGAGGAGACCACCCGCGGCTTCACCGCTGTCCCCGACCCCCCGTGCAGGTCCCAGGCCCAGGCGTACCAGTAGTGGTGATGCGCCGAGGCCAACTCGTCACCCGTAGTCCCACCACCGTCAAACGGCATCCGCAGCACCGCCCGGTGCTGGCCGTCAGCCAGGGCCGCTGGCGAACCACCGGCGCCGGGCAGAAGCGCCAGAGCAAACACGACTCCCACTACCAACCGCCGCATCTCAGCCCTCTCGGACATTGTGCGACACTTCTACGCCAACCCGCCCCGGATTACAAGAGTTAGAGTGTCGGGTTGCCCCGAGAGGAGGTCGTATGGGACTGAAGGGGTATCCGGCGGAGTTCCGGCGGCGCGCGTTGGATCTGGTCGCTACCGGCATGTCGGTTGCCGAGGCGGCTCGGCTGTTGGAGGTCAGGGACCAGTCGATCTATAGCGGCGGCAGAAGCTGATCGACCCGGGGCGAGCTGCCGGGTTGAGCTCTGAGGAGAGGAGCTTCGCGCAGCGAGACGGCGGATCCGGGAGCTCGAGACGGAGCTTGCGGTGCACAGACGCGCCACCGAGCTGTTGAAGGAGCGCGCAGCGCGCCCGCGATGTGGTCGAACTCGCCCATACAACAACGGTAGCGACGGTGCGGATCTCCCTTGTTCAGCGCGCCCGCGGCGGTCGGCGTGGCCATCCGTGTCCGACGTTGTCCCGAACTGCCAGAATCCACCGTCCCTGAGCGCACCAAAGAGTACGCAGGAGAGCCAAGACGACACGGGAGCAGCGCCCCGGTCAGGTCCCAAAATGCGTTGATCCCTGGTTCGAGTCCTGGCGGGCCCATTCGTCGCAGACTCGCCGGGCACTCACTGCGGCGACAATGAGGGGGCCGGGTCCAGTCGATAGAGGTCGCCGCCGGCGGTGGTGACGTAGGTTCGGTCGAGGGCGTCCGTGCCGAAGCTGGTCGGCTGTTTGACCGGGAGGCCGAGCGGGCGTTCGGTGATTGTCGGGGCGGCAGGGTCGATCGCGTAGAGCTGGTCGTCGCAGAGGTCCGACCAGAGATAGAGGCCGTCGACGGCGGGGAGGCGGGGGTCGCGGGAGACGACACCGCCGGTGATCGAGCAGCGTGTCTCGGAGTGTGAGTACTCGTAGATGGGCGCGGTCAGCGCCGCTTCGGAGCAGGACGCTGGGGCGAGGACGCCGGGCGGTGTGACCGTTCCTTCCTTGCACGGCCAGCCGAAGTCGAGCCCGAGGGTGCTCAGGGGTAGCCGGTCGATCTCCTCGCGAGAGTCCTCGCCGACGTCTCCGATCAGCATCGTGTTCGTCTGGGCGTCGATCCAGAAGCGCCAGGGGTTGCGCAGCCCGTAGGCGGCGATCTCGGGGCGCGCATCGGGTGCCGAGACGAACGGATTGTCGGCGGGAATCGAGTAGGGCTCGCCCTCTCGTGGGTCGATTCGGAGAATGCTGCCGAGCAGATCGTCGAGGGTCTGGCCGTAGGCGCCGATCGGGATCGAGGGCGGGCTCGCTCCGCCGTCGCCGACGGCGACGTACAGGTCGCCGTCGGGGCCGAACTGCATCATCCCGCCGTTGTGGTCGCCGGTCGGCTTGATGATCCTCAGCAACTCACGACCTTCGGCGCCCGCCGTGTCCGGGTCGTCGGCCGAGCGTTGCAGCTCGACGACACGGACGTCTCCGTTCGGATCGTTGTAGTAGGCGTAGAGCAGGCCGCTCGTCTCGTAGTCGGGCGCGAAGGCGATCGAGAGGAGGCCCTTCTCCCCGTCCGCGCGTGTCGCCTCGCGGAGGTCCAGGAACGGTTTGTCCTGCAGGACACCGTCCTTGACCAGCAGGACGAGCCCGTCCTGCTGGACGACCATCAGCCGCGTCCCGTCTCCGGGCGGGGCCGCCACGAAGGTCAGTGGTCCCAGCCCGGTTGCCACCGGCGTCAGCCCGAGGCCTCCGATTGCGGTGGTCGGCGGCCCCCCTACCGGACCGGCCGGCGGCGCCACCGGAGCCGGGGCCGGCGCCGGCCCCGGGCCGACTCGAAGCAGTCCGAGCATGCCCAGGGCCCGGTGCCCCTGCACGCTGCAGAAGAACCGGTACACACCCGATTTCGAAAACACCACCGAGATCGTCTGCCTTCCGCCCGGCTGCAGGATCCGGGTGCGCCCGAGCTTGAAGACGAGGTCGTGCGCGACAGCTCCCCGGTTGACCACCTCGAAGACGACGCGGCCGGGGGCGACGACTGTCCGCGACATCCGAATCTTGAAGTCGACCAGCGTGACCGAGACCGGCTTCGGAGCCCGTGCGGCGTCCCGCGTCAAGGCCGGAGCGGCACCCCCGATCGCCGTCCCGGCAACGACGAACGCGCCGAGACCGACCAGCGACAACCGGGCGCAACGGCTCCGGAAAGGCACATCGACCCTAGGCACGGACTGGGAATTCAGCCACATCGATCTGAGAGATACCTGAGAACACGCGTTGGCGCGACGTGCTCGGATACCTCACAATGCACACCAACGTCCAAGGCCAACGCGGGGGTGAACGAACGGTGAAGGTCTTCCAGCGAGAGCAGCAGTTGCGCACGGCCGGCGGTCTCTCCGTCCGCGACATCACCGACGACGTGATCGAAGCGGTGCGCGAGAGCGGCGTTCAGGACGGTATCGCCTGCGTCTACTCGCCGCACACGACGTGCTGTGTGCGGGTGAACGAGTTCGAGCAGGGCTTCCTCGAAGACTTCGCCGGGCTGCTGCTACGCCTCGTCCCGCGGGAGACCTACTACGCGCACGACGACTGGGACCGCCGCACCGAGAACATCTGCCCCGAGGACATGGATTTCGGCAACGGCCACTCGCACTGCATGGCGATGCTGCTCGGCACCGCGGGCGAGTCGATCCCGATCCGGGAGGGCGAGCTGCAGCTCGGGACGTGGCAGCGCGTGCTCTTCCTCGAGCTGGACCGAGAACGAGACCGCCGCTGGCTCGTGCAGGTCGTGGGTCACTAGCACCAGTGTCTGACACCGGCGGTGTCAGACACTGCACCGAAACTACGCAGCATCGCGGAGGCTGTTCACCTCGCGCAGCATCGACAGCGTCTGGAGCGCGCTCGCCTCGATCTGTCGCACGCGCTCGCGGGTCAGGCCCAGCTGCTTGCCGATCGCCTCGAGCGACAGCGGCTCCCGGCCGCCGTCCAGCCCGTAGCGGAGCTCGAGCACCTTCCGCTCGCGCTCCGGCAGCTCGAGCAGCGCCTTGCGGAGCGTCTCCTCACGCAGGCTGATCTCGACCTCCTCCTCCGGCCGCTCGCTCTCGGCCGCGAACAGGTCGCCGTAGGAGCCTGAGCCGTCGTCGCCGATCGGCCGGTCGAGGCTGGTCACGGCACGCGCCGCCGACTTCACCTCGCGCACCTGCTTGACCGGAAGCTTCGCCGCTCTGGCCAGCTCCTGATCGGTCGGCTGCCGCCCGTGCTTGGCGACGAGCTCGCGCTCGGCCCGCGCGATCTTCTGCTCGCGCTCGACGATGTGGACCGGAATCCGGATCGTGCGCGACTTGTTCGCGACCCCGCGCTGCACGGCCTGGCGGATCCACCAGGTCGCGTAGGTCGAGAACTTGAAGCCCTTGCGGTGGTCGAACTTCTCGACCGCGCGGATCAGCCCGATGATCCCCTCCTGAATCAGGTCGAGCAGGGAGAGGCCGTGCCCCTGGTAGCGCTTGGCGATCGACACGACGAGCCGCAGGTTGGAGTTGATCATCAGGTCCTTGGCCGCCTTCTCGCCCCGCTCGATCCGCTTGGCCAGCTCGACCTCCTCCTCGGCGGTCAACAGCTTGTACCGACCCGCCTCGTTCAGGAACAGCTGCAGGGCATCGGTCGTCGCGTGCGAGAGCTCGTCGTTGTCGAAGGTCGCGTCCTCGGTCCGGACCCGGCCGCAGTCGTCACTCAGCTCGATCCCCCGTTCGGACAGATCCTCGTAGACGCTCGCAAGCTCGTCGTCGTCGAGGTCCAGCTCCTGGATCAACTCGCTGAACTGCGAGAGGTTGACGCAGCCCTGCTCCTCGGCCTGGTCGATCAGTGACGTCAGTCGGTCCATCGTTGGCTCCCGCAGAAGGAGGACTGTCCGATCAGTGGCAGCGTAGCCGTTCGGAGGATCAGATCAGCCCACAGTATCTGGCTGTGTTGGGCCAGGGGTGGAAGCCGCGGGTGCGATAGGCGCGCTCGGCGACCCACATCTGCTCGACCGGCGTCCAGTGGTCGGCCGTTCCCTTGGCCCGGAGCAGCTCGGGCCCATACGTGGCCTGAAACCCCTTGTCCATCTGGAGGCCACCGTAGTAGGGCGCGGCCGGATCCGTCCACGAGCCCTCGTAACGGTGGATGCACAGCCACTCCTTCAGATGCGGCGGCTTGAGCGCCTGCCGCCTGGCCGCGAGTGCCCGGCCCCTCCAGAGGCGGGCGGCCCACTTCGTGTACGCGAGGGTGCGAATCCGTTCTGCGCTGCCGGCCCACGGTGTCGGCGGCCGGTGCATCAGGCGCTGCCAGCGCCAGGTCTGGTCGCGATGATCGCCGATTCGCTCGAGCAGCCGATGCACGAGCGCCTGATCGACTCGCTCGGTGCTGCGCTCGGCGTGCTGCCGCGCCGTCGCCTGCGGAACGAGCGCGACCGCGAGCACTGCGAGCGTGAACAGCAGGGATGCGTGTTTCATCCGGGCGATCTCCTTCGTGTTTCTGGCGACAGCACACGAGCGGTCATCCACGTGGGGTGCGCGCGCCCGAAGGCACGCCGCGGCCGCTCAGCCGTCTAGCTTTGCGCTTGCACGTTCACGGTAGCAGCCGGGTCGGTCGGCCCGGTGACGCTCAGGTGAGCGCTTGGGCCACCGCGCTCTGGAAGCCGGCGATCAGGCGTTCGCTCTCAGGCAGCAGCCTGCCGCGATCCACCAGGCCGGCACCGACGCCGCGCTGAACGGACTCGACCAGGGCGGTGTCCTCGCGTCCGACCTGGTCGTCGAATCGGATCAGCTCCCGAGCCGCCTCCTCGTCCACGTCGGCGCCGAAGAAGTAGTCGAGGAAGCCGACCGTCCGTTCCGGCCCGTCCGGCCAGACCGGGCCGATCGAGAGGTTCGCGAAGCCTGGATAGACGTTCAGCTTCAGCCCCGGCCAGACGAGATGAAACTCGCAGCCGCCCGCTCCGTCGCGGGCGCGGCCGTACTGGCTCCACCGCGGCCACTGCCCCTCGAGGGCGTACGAGTCCGGGTCGACGTCGACGAGCCGGCTGAAACCGGGGTGCGCGACCGGGCAGTGGTAGCACTCGAGGTAGTTCTCGACCGCGATCTTCCAGTTGGCTTCGAGTCGGTACTCGACCCGCTCCCAGAAGACGAGTGAGGCTGGATCGAACGGCAGCGCAAGGCCGCCGAGCGAATCGGCGAGCGGAGGCGCGGCCGGATCGGCGTTCACGAACAGAAACGGGCCCCAGGTGTCGAGCCGGAGAGGGAGGAGCGACAGGTCCGCGCGGTCGAAGCCCCGCTCGCGGTCGGCGCGGGGTGCCGTCCTCAGCTCACCGTCGAGCCCGTAGGTCCAGGCGTGGTACGGGCACTGGAGCGTCTCACGCCGGCCTTCGCCGGCGACGAGCTCGGAGCCGCGGTGCCGGCAGACGTTGAGAAACGCGTGCACCCGGCCGGCGCCGTTCCGGACGACGACCGCCGGCAGTCCGCCCGACGCGGAGGCGAGGTACATCCCCGGCTCGGCGATCCTCCCGAGGTGGCCGACGTAGTGCCAGGCCGGCCGGAAGATCCGCCCCCGTTCGAGTGCGAGCACATCGGCGTCCGTGTACCAGCTCCAGGGGTAGGTCTCAGTCACCGTCACCCTCAGGTTTCGCCGCCGAGGCGCCGATGCAGAACCCGTGCGACGCACCTGTCGGACATTCGCTGCCTGCGCGGGCCTCGCCTGCGTGCTGACCGGCGCCGCTCATGGCGCGCCGGGCCTGCTTGTCGGCGTTGCCGACGACACGCTCAAGTGGACCGACCAGCCGCGGGCGCAGCTCGCGCTCGCGCGCACGCGCGATCTCGGCATCCGAGCCGTGCGCGTGACCGTTCCGTGGCAGCCCGGGGAGACGCGGCTCGGCGTCGCCGAGCGCCAGCCGGTCGACCGGATGATCCTCGCCACGTGGGGCGGCGGCCTCCGCGCCGTGCTCGCCGTCTACGGCCGGCCGGACGACGCGCCGCGAACGGCGGCGGACCGCGACGGGTACTGCTCGTTCGTCGCCAGCCTGCTCCAGCGCTATCCCGGGGTGAGCGACGTCGTGATCTGGAACGAGCCGAACTCGGGTCGGTTCTGGCGACCGCAGTTCGCCGCCGACGGGACGAGCGTGGCGCCGGCGGACTACGAGGCGCTGCTCGCCCGCTGCTGGGACGTTCTCCACGCGGCACGGCCGGGAGTGAACGTGATCGCCGCCTCCGCCCCGCGCGGCACCGACAATCCTTCGGCATCCGGCAACGTTTCCCACTCGCCGGTGAACTTCTACCGCAAGCTGGGCGAGGCCTACCGGGCGAGCGGGCGCACCCGGCCGATCCTCGACACGGTCGGGCACAACCCGTACCCGCTCACGAACGCGGAGCGTCCGTGGACGCGGCATCCGGCCTCGACCGCGATCGGCGAAGGCGACTACGACAAGCTGATCGGCGTCCTCCAGGAGGCGTTCGGGGGCACGGGCCAGCCTCTGCCGGGCCAGCGCCAGGTCAGCATCTGGTACATGGAGCAGGGGTTCCAGTCCACGATCGACCCGGCGAAGTCCGGCCTGTACCGCGGCACCGAGACCGACCGGCAGGCTCTCCCGGCCTGGCTCGGACGGAGCACCGCCGCCAGCGACGGGCCGGCCCCCGACCAGGGCACGCAGCTCGCCGATGCGCTCCGCCTCGCCTACTGCCAGCCCGGCGTGGCCGCGTACTTCAACTTCGAGCTCGCCGACGAGTCCGACCTGGCCGGCTGGCAATCCGGCATCCTCTGGGCCGACCTCACGCCCAAGCCTTCCTACGGGGTCTTCAGGGACGCACTCCGCAGCGTCGCCGCGCGCACGGTCGACTGCGACTGGTATTCGAGGGCGGCCGCTGCGCTGCCCGGCGGCCAGATCGGCTTCGGCACCGCGCCCTCGAGGCCGGAAAAGAGCACGGGCAAGAGCACTCCGGTGCTCGTCGTCAAGTAGCTTCTGCCCGTGATCGCCCGCTCGCTCGACGGCGCCGAGCCGTTCACTACCGCGGACGGCAGCACGATCCGCGAGCTGCTCGGGATCCCCACCGCCCCGGTCCAAAACCAGAGCCTCGCCGAGGCGACGCTCGAGCCCGGCCGGGAAACGCACCGCCATTACCACGCGCAGGCGGAGGAGATCTACTACGTCGTCGAAGGCTCGGGGGAGATGGAGGTGGACGGCGACTCCCGGAGGGTCGAGGTCGGCGATGCCGTGCTGATCCCACCCGGCGCCTGGCACCAGATCCGCGCATCGGCAACCGGGCGGCTGCGCTTCCTGTGCTGCTGCGCCCCCGCATATCGGCACGAGGACACCTTCTTCGAGTGAGCCAGACCAGCGCGGCGCGGCTTGCCGGGCCGCAGCTAGATGATTGATCGGTAATTGTGGTGCTGCCGGGGACGGCCACGACCAAGCAGCGTGGCGGGATCGACGGTGGCGCGTACCGTGGAGTACGTGACGCCGTCGAGCGTGCCGCGATGCGCCGTGTCGTGGTCGCCAGCCGGCGGTGCCTGAATTGTCGATCAATCATCTAGGGTTCGCCGCGTGCGCGTGACGATCGGCCTCCAGGTGATCCCCCAGCACGGGGACTACGCCTCGATGAAACGCGCGTGGGTCGAGGCCGACGCTCTCGGGACCGACCGCATCTACAACTGGGACCACTTCTTTCCGCTGATGGGCGATCCCGACGGAGCGCACTTCGAGTCGCTGACGATCCAGGCGGCGATGGCCGCGCTGACCGAGCGCGCCGAGGTCTCCTCGCTCGTGATCTGCAACTCGTACCGGAACGCGAACCTGCTCGCCGACATGGCGCGGACGATCGACCACATCTCGGGCGGGCGCTTCATCCTCGGGATCGGCTCGGGCTGGTTCGAGAAGGACTACGACGAATACGGCTACGAGTTCGGCACCGCCGGCAGCCGCCTGCGGGACCTCGACCGCGCGCTGCCGATCATCAAGGGCCGCTGGCAGAAGCTGAACCCGCCGCCGCTGCGCCGGATCCCGATCCTGATCGGCGGCGGCGGCGAGAAGGTCACGCTGCGGATCGTCGCCGAGCACGCTGACATCTGGCACTCCTTCGGCGACCCCGCGACGATGAAGCGGAAGTCTGCGGTCCTGGACGACTGGTGCGCGAAGGTCGGCCGCGACCCCGCGGAGATCCAGCGCTCGACCACGATCACCCGCCTGACCGGCGATCGGCAGAACCCGGAGGAATACCTCGGGCTTGGGTTCACGGACTTCGTGGTCAGTGCGCAGGGACCCGACTGGGACCTCGGGCCGCTCAAGGACGCTCTCGCCTGGCGTGACAGCATCGGGTAGTCGATCGAGCCATGGAAGCCGGAGCGGCGCGATGCTGCGCTGCCTCAGCGCACTGGCATCGGCGCTCTCGCTCGCCCCCGCCGCGGCCGCGGGCGTCTCCGCCTTCCCCTCGGCGCAGTCGATCCCGCCCTCCGGCACGCTCCCGCAGGGCGGCACACCGTCCGTGACCCTGAACGCGGCGATCGGCGAGCGCGAAGGCGCCTGGCTCGTCGCCACCGGGGGGCACGACGTAGCCGCGACGATCGACGACGCGGGGCTCGGGCCGCTGAGGGCGACGGTCTCCTTCGCCCACTACATCACCTTTGCCGACCGCGCGGTCCCCGACGCGCTGCTGCCCTGGGACGGGGCGGTCCGCACGGTTGAGAGGCCGAATCAGCCGATCTATCTCCAGGTGCGCGTGCCGGCCGACGCGCAGCCCGGCCGGTACACGGCGACCGTCCGCGTCGCCGTCGACGGCAGGAGCACCGCCGTCCCGGTCACGATCAGGGTCTTCCCGGTCGAGCTGCCGCCGCCGGGCGCGGCGGCCGGCAACCTGCTGACCTCGTTCCACGTCGGTCCCGAGAGCTATGTCGGCAAGGCCGACCAGCTCTACAACCTCGGCTCGAACCCAGCGCGCTCGGCCGCCAACGAGTCGCTGTTCGCGTTCCTCGCCGACTACCGGATCTCCCCGGCGGGCTGGGGCTTCGGCGAGCCGCGATCTCCGGCCGGCTACACCACGTCGCCGAAGTGGTGGCTCGACGCGGCCGGAAACATGGTCAAGCAGAACCAGCTCGGCTTCGCGACCATGCGGATCCCGATCTCGAACCAGCGCGCAAGCCCCCGGAACCGGATTGCGGGAATCTCGCCGTTCGAGCCCGACACCTGGTGCGACTACCTCCGGTCGGTGCGGGGCTTCTGGGAGGAGCACGGCTGGCTGGACGGCCGCATCCCCTACCTGTACACGCTCGACGAGCCGGGCCTCGAGGGGATGAGGCTGGTCGCGCAGCAGGCGGAGGCCGGCCACCGCTGCTTCCCGGGCTCGAAGATGCTCGTCACCGGCAACCCGAGCGAGCGGAACCGCTTCCTGTGGGACGGCGCGGCCGGCGACGACGCCGACATCTGGGCCGTTCTCTCCCGCCGCTTCTACGGCCAGCTCAACCGGCCGCGCGAGAAGCTCGACCTGATCGCGCGTGCGCGCAAGGCCGGAGAGACGATCTGGTCGTCGACGTACAGCGGGGTCGGCGGCACGCCCGGCTACGCCGCGACCGAGCCGCTCTCGAACCCACGCATGTTCCTGCTCTGGAACGCCCTCGAAGGAATCCACGGCACGCTGTACGGGCAAGGCACGACCTCGTACGGGCAGGGCAACCCGCTCGTCAGCGTCCCTGCGAAGGGCGAGTTCGTCCTCCTGTACCCGGGCGCGAGCGCACCGATCCCGAGCGCGCGCCTGGAGCAGATCCGAGACGGAATCGAGGACTGGGCCCTCTTCGACCAGGTCCGCCGCAGGCGCGGCGCGGCGGCGGTCCGGACGCTTCTCGCGAACGCCGGCCTGTTCAGCGCCACCGCCGGCGCGGTCCAGCTGGGCTGCACCCTCGGCTGCGAGCTGAAGACCGCGACGAAGTACTCCTGGCCGCGGTGGTCACACGACGCCTCGACCGCCGCCAGGATCGAAGCCGCGCGGGCGAAGGCGCTTGCCCTCGCCTCCGGGCCCTGAAGACGTAGTCTTGCCGCCGATGCCCGGCATGCCCCTGACCGGATCGTGTCTCTGTGGCAGCGTCCGCTTCGAGGTGACGGAGCCGCTCGTCTTCGCCGGCTACTGCCACTGCACGCGCTGCCAGCGGCGCACCGGCAACGGGGCCTCCGCATCCGCGCGGGTCGCACCCGGATCGCTACGAGTCACGAGCGGCGAGGAGCTGATCCGTTCGTTCGACCCGGCCGAGGGGTTCAAGAAGGCGTTCTGCTCCGCCTGCGGCGGCGCGCTCTGGGCCCAGAACCCGTCCGACCCCGAGATGAAGTTCGTTCGAATGGGTGCGCTCGACGGCGATCCCGGGATCAGACCCTCGTACCGGCAGTTCGTCGCCTATGCGGCACCCTGGGAGCCGATCCCGGACGACGGACTACCGCGCTATCCGGAGCGAGTTCCACCTCCCTGACGCGCGCCGCGCAGGATCTGCCGGGCAACGCGCCAGCGCCTGATGCGGAGGGAGTGGAAGGCGGCCTCGAGTCGACCCGGGAGCATGTGCCCAGGTTGCTTCACGGGGCGCGTTCGCGCATCCCCACGAACGGGGATTCGAGGCGGCGCCGCCGGTTTGACCGTTGCGCGTTCCGGCAACCGATGGGGCATGACCCGCGTCATCCCGCTCGCGCTGGTCCTCGCCCTGCTCGCCGCCGGCTGCGGGAGTGAGACCCGGCTCGACGCCGATGCGCTCGCCCGGCAGGCTCGAACCCTCCGGTCGATCGCCGCGGAGGGGGCGATGCTCGCAGCCGACGCGGCCGGCGGAAAGTCGACCCGGATCTACACCCGCGAGCACGCTTCCTCTCTGCACGGGAGGGCGGCGAAGGTCGAGGCGAGGCTGAGCGGGGCGCAGGCCGGGACCGCGCTCGAGGGGAGGCTTCGCCGGCTTTCGGCGCTCGCGGTCGAGGTCTCCGGATCGCTCGGCCGTCTCGGCAGCGCCTCGGGGCCGGCGCAGCGCGGGCTCGGTCGCAGGCTCGAGCTGGCGGCCGCGGAGAGTGAGCGGATCGGCGAGAAGCTCCCGTGAAGAGCGTGCTGGCGGTTGCGCTCGGGATCCTGTCGGCGATCGGCGGCTTCGTCGACATCGGCGATCTCGTGTTCAACACCCAGGCCGGAGCGACGTTCGGCTACCAGCTCCTGTGGGTGATCGTGATCGGCGTCGTCGGCATCGTCGTCTATTCGGAGATGTGCGGTCGCGTCGCCGCGGTCTCGAAGCGTCCGGTCTTCGACCTCGTTCGCGAGCGGATGGGGTTCGGCGCCGGGCTCTCGACGCTGGTCGCCTCCGAGGTCGTCAACCTGATGACCTGTGCGGCGGAGATCGGCGGGGTCGCGATCTGCCTCCAGCTCCTGTCCGGGCTCCCCTACCGGCTGCTGATCCCGCTCGCCGTCCTCGGCCTGGCCGTCGTCTCCTGGGTTCTCCCGTTCGAGTGGATCGAGCGCGCGTTCGGCTATCTGGGCCTCTGCCTGCTCGTCTTCGCCGTCGCCGCGATCAAGCTTCACCCCGACTGGGGCGGCGTCGCGCACGGGTTCGTTCCGGGCTCCCACTCGGGCGCGGGGACGATGGTCTACCTCTACTTCGTCGTCGGTCTGCTCGGCGCGGCGATGACGCCCTATGAGGTCTACTTCTACTCCTCCGGGGCCGTCGAGGACCGCTGGGGGATCAAGGAGCTCGGCCTGAACAGGGTGACGGCGATGATCGGCTACGGACTCGGCGGCCTGCTCTCGTTCGCCCTGATGATCGTTGCCGCGGTCGTCTTCCTCCCGGCCGGAATCTCGCCAGAGCTTCTGGGGACGCCGCCGCTCGCAGCCGAGCACGCCCTCGGCCAGGTCGGCCTGCTGCTGGCTCTCGTCGGCATCCTGTTCGCGGTCGGCGGGGCCGCGATCGAGACGTCGTTCTCGGGCGCCTACAACCTCGCCCAGTTCTTCGGCTGGCGCTGGGGCAAGAAGGAACGGCCCGCCGCCGCCTCGCGATTCACCCTCTCGTGGCTGACGATCTTCGCGCTCGGGCTGCTGGTCGTGAGCACGGGGTACGACCCGGTGAAGCTGACCGAGTACTCGGTGATCTTCTCGGTCGTGGCGCTGCCGCTGACCTACCTGCCGATCCTGCTGATCGCCAACGACCGCACCTACATGGGCACGCACGCGAACGGGAAGCTGGCCAACGTCTTCGGCGCCGTTTACCTGGTCGTCATCCTGGCGATCTCGCTCGCGGCGATCCCGCTCACCGTGCTGACCCACGGAGGCCGGGGATGACCCGGGCGATCGCGGTCGATCTCGCGCTCGGAGTTCTCGACCATCAGCTGGTCGATCACGACGGCGTCAACTGCGGCAAGGTGGACGATCTCCAGATCTCGGGCCTCGACGGCGACTCCCCGGAGATCACGGCGATCCTCGTCGGCGGCAACGCCTGGCGCAGCCGCGGCGTCCTCGGCAGGCTGCTCGCGCGCCTGGCCGGCGACGCGGTCCACGTCCCCTGGAACGAGGTCGACTCGGTGACGTCGGTCGTGAGCCTGAAGCGCACGGCCGCAGAGCTTCGGCTGAACCGAGGGGACGAGCGCCGCGCGAGGCTCGTCGGCATGGTGCCCGGAGCCCGATGACCCTGGCGGAGCTCCTCAACCGCAAGGTCGTCACCGAGTCGGGCCGGCGCCTCGGCCGGGTTCACGACGTACGCGGCGAGCTTGTCGGCGGGCACCTGCTCGTCACGGGCATCGTCGCCGGCAGGCTCGGCCTCCTCGAGCGCTACGGCATCGGCGCCCGCGGAGGCAGCCGGTCGGGGCAGGCGAAGGCGCACGGCCATCCGGTGATCCCCTGGGCACGGGTGGTCCGCGTCGGCCGCGAACTCGTCCTCCGGGACTAGTTCGGCGCCTCCCGCGCGGGGCGGAGCGGAGATACTGCCGCTATGCGCTTTCGCAAGGACGCCCCGCTCGACACCGGCCAGGTGACCGACGCCCGCGGCCGGAGCATGGGCGGCGGGCTCGCTCTCGGAGGCGGCGGCCTTGGCATCGCCGGGCTGGTCGTCTACCTGCTGATCTCGCTGCTCTCGGGCGGCGGCGGCCTCGGACAGCTGGCGCCGCTCGACAACCGGAGCGTCGGCAAGGGGGACACGCCGGGCACGATCTCGGAGGACTGCCGGACCGGTCAGGACGCGAACGAGCGGGAGGACTGCCGAATCGTCGCCGTCGTGAACAGCGTCCAGAAGTTCTGGGACGGCGTCTTCCAGCGCAGCAACAAGCGGTACACCTACGTGGACACCGTGTTCTTCACCGACCAGGTCGAAACCGGCTGCGGCGTCGCAAGCTCGCAGGTCGGGCCGTTCTACTGCCCGAGCGACAAGCTCGTCTACATCGACCTCGGCTTCTTCGACGAGCTCCAGTCCCGCTTCGGAGTCGGAGACGCACCGTTCGTCCAGGCGTACGTGATCGCCCACGAGTACGGCCACCACGTCCAGGATCAGCTCGGCGTCCTCGACCAGATCAGAGGCGACCGCCAGGGGCCAGAGAGCAAGTCGGTGCGCAGCGAGCTCCAGGCCGACTGTTACGCAGGGGTCTGGGCGGCCCACGCGGTCGAGACGGGATTGGTCGAGGAGCTGACCCAGGCCGACATCAACTCCGGCCTCGACGCGGCGGCTGCGATCGGCGACGACCGCATCCAGAAGCAGACCCGCGGTCAGGTCAACCCGGAGACCTGGACGCACGGCTCGTCCGAGCAGCGCCGCCGCTGGTTCTCACGCGGCTACGAGAACGGAAAGCCCGCCGCCTGCGACACGTTCTCCGGCTCGATCTAGCTCAGCTCTGCCCGGACGGCTTCGGCCGCCTTGACCATCGCGCGCAGCTTCGCGAAGGCGACGTCGCGTGAGAGGTACTTCATCCCGCAGTCGGGCGCGATCATCACGCGGTCGGCGGGAACGAACCGCAGCGCCTCGCGGATCCGGTCGGCGACCGCCTCGACGGTCTCGACCGGCGCAGCATCGGAGAGATCGAGCACGCCGAGGACGATCGTCTTGTCGGGCAGCCCGGCGAGCGTCGACAGGTCGAGCCGGGGCTGCGCCGTCTCGACGGAGATCTGCCGCACGGTGCAGTCGTTCAGCTCGGCCAGGAACGAGTACGCGGCGGGCTTGTCGGCGACCACGTGGCCGTAGCCGAAGCAGATGTGCAGGGCGGTCTCGCCCTCGATCCCTTCGAGCGCGCGGTCGACCGCCGCGAGGCCGTAATCCCGGGCCTGCTCCGGCCGCGCCTGAAGGTACGGCTCGTCGATCTGGACGACGTCCGCACCGGCCGCCTTCAGATCGCGGGCCTCCTCGTTGACAGCCCCGGCGTAGGCGAGGGCGAGGCTCTCCCCGTCCGGGTAGTAGTCGTTCTGGGCCTGCTGCGACATCGTGAACGGGCCGGGCAGGGTGATCCGGATCGGGCGGTCGGTCGCCGCCCGGAGGAACTCGACGTCGCGTACCTCGACCGGGCAGCGGCGTCGGATGGGCCCGACGACCCGCGGCACGGGATTCTCGTGACCCGTGCGGTCGAGCGCCACGCCGGGGTTGTCGATGTCGACGCCGTCGAGCGCGGTGGCGAAGCGGTTCGAGTAGCTCTCGCGCCGCATCTCGCCGTCGGTGATGACGTCGATGCCGGCGCGCTCCAGGTCCCGGATCGCAAGCAGCGTCGCGTCGTCCTGGGCCTCTTCCAGGAAGGGCTCCGTAACGCGCCACAGCTCGCGCGCTCGGATGCGCGGCGGCAGCCGGCTGCCGAGCCGCTCGCGATCGATCAGCCAGCCGGGCTGCGGATAGCTGCCGACCACGGTGGTCGTCAGAGGCCGTGACATAGGCCGCGATCCTAGTCAGTAGAGTCGCGGGGCATGACGATGCTCGCCGGAAAGGTCGCGATCGTCACCGGAGCAGGATCGGGCATCGGCCGCGCCTGCGCCGTCGCGCTGGGCGCCCAGGGAGCCGCAGTGGTCGTCAACGACCTGTCTGCCGAGGGGCTGTCCGAGACCGTCGCGGCGGTCGAGGCGGCCGGGGGCAGCGCGCTCGCCCAAACCGGCGACGTGAGGCGGAGCGAGGCCGTCGATGGGCTCGTCGCGGAGGCGGCCTCGACCTTCGGCGGACTCGACGTGATGGTCGCCAACGCCGCTGTCTCGACGTACGCCGCCCTCGAGGAGATGAGCGACGACGAGATCGACATCGTCCTCGCCACGAACATGCGCGGAGTTCTCCTCTGCGCGAGGGCGGCGATTACCGGGCTGCGGGCACGCGGCGGGGGCAGCATGGTGCTGGTCGCGTCGGTGCAGGCCTACGTGACGCTTCCGGGCTGCGTCCCGTACGCGGTGGCGAAGGCCGGCGTCGTCGCCGCGGCACGGGCGCTCGCGCCGGAGGTTGGCCGGTACCGGATCCGCGTGAACGCGGTCGCACCCGGGACGATCGACACGCCGATGCTCCAGCGCGACCTCTCCGGCATGAACCGCGACGAGGCTGACCGGTTCCTCGTGCGGGTGGCCGGGGCTAACGCCCTCGGCCGGATCGGCGAGCCGCGCGAGATCGCCGACGTCGTCGTCTTCCTCGCCTCGGACGCGTCGAGCTACGTCACCGGCACGACGATCGTCGTCGACGGCGGCTACCTGACCGTCAAGACTCTCTAGTCGCCTGGGCGACGATCTCGGCGATCCCGGCCCGGGGAACGACGACCACGCCGTCCGCGTCGCCGACCACGAGGTCGCCGGGCGAGACGGCGATCCCCCCGCAGGTGATCGCCGACCCGGTCTCACCGTCGCCCTCGCGCAGCGGCGGCGTCGGCACCACTCCGGCGGCAAACACGGGAAAGCCGAGCTCCTCGATCTCGTCGAGGTCGCGCACCGCACCGTCGACCACCAGGCCGGTGACCCCACGGTCGTGCGCGAGCTTGGACATCGTGCCTCCCCAGAGAGCCCGCTCCAGGAAGCCACCGCCGTCGACGACGATCACCGCTCCTGCGGGCGCCTGCTCGAGCGCGCGCCGGACGGCCGGATGCTCGCCCGGCTCCGTCCGCACCGTGAATGCCGGGCCGGCCAGGCGCGCCCCCGGCCACACGGGGCGGATCCGGCCCGCCATCGCGATCGGCCGGCCGGCGGCATCGCTCAGCGATGCGGTGGGGAGCGCGTCGTCGGGCACCGAAGCCCGACTCTAACCAGTAGCCTGCTCGACCAAAGCCGTGCCTCACACCCTTGCCGAGAAGATCCTGCTCGCACACTGCCAGGCCGACGACGTCTCGCCGGGCGATCTCGTGATGGTTCGCTGCGACGTCGTGATGACGAACGACATCTCGGGGCCGATGGCCTTCCGGGCGATGGAGCGGATGGGCGTCAAGAAGGTCTTCGACCCGGCGAAGGTGGTCGTCGTCCCCGATCACTTCATCCCGGCGAAGGACGCCCGGTCGGCGGAGCTCCAGAAGCTCCTCGCCGAGTGGGCCGAGGCGCAGGGTGTCACCTTCTACGGCCAGGGCCGCGGTGGCATCGAGCACACTGTGCTCATCGAGGAGGGTTGGGTCGTCCCCGGCTCCGTAATCGCGGGTGGCGACTCGCACACCTGCACCTACGGCGCCCTGGGCGCCTTCGGAACCGGGCTCGGCTCGACCGACGTGGCCGCGTGCCTGGCGACCGGCGAGTTCTGGCAGTCCGTCCCGGGCACGATCCGGGTCGAGTTCACCGGCGAGAAGGGCCGGTTCGTCACGGGGAAGGATTTGATCCTTGCCGTGATCGCCGAGCTCGGAGTCGGCGGCGGCACGAACATGGCGCTCGAGTTCGTCGGCCCCGGAGCCGAGGCCCTGACGATCGACGAGCGGCTCGCGGTCGCGAACATGGCGGTCGAGGCCGGCTCCGAGACCGGCCTCTTCCCCGCTGACGAGGGCATCGCCGAGTATCTCGCCGGGCGCACCGACAGGCCGTGGCAGGCTGAGCGTTCCGATCCGGACGCCCAGCTGGCGAGTCGGGTCTCGATCGACCTCGATTCCCTCCCCCCGCTCGTCGCCCTCCCGCACTCTCCCGGCAACGTCGTCCCGCTCGACGAAGCGCTCGGACTCACGGTCGACCAGGTGTACGTCGGGAACTGCTCGAACGGGACGATCACCGATCTGCGGCAGGCGGCCGAGATCTTGCGCGGGCGGACGATCCACCCCCGCTGCCGGATGATCGTCGTCCCCGCCTCACAGCGCGTGTACCGCCAGGCGCTCGCCGAGGGCTTGCTCGACCTCTTCGTCGCCGCCGGAGCAATGGTCTCGACTCCAACCTGCGGCGCGTGCTTCGGCGGCGGGACCGGCATCCTCGCCGGCGGCGAGCGCGCCGTCGCGACGACGAACCGGAACTTCCGCGGCCGGATGGGCTCGCCCGAATCGGAGGTATGCCTGGCGAACGCCTGGGTCGCCGCCGCGGCAGCCGTCGCCGGCGAGATCGTCGACCCCGCCCACATCCTTGAGGCGGTGCCAGCATGACGCTGGAGGGACGTGCCGTCGTGATCGCCGAGGACAACGTCGACACGGACGTCCTCTACCCCGGCCCGTTCCTGAACGTGACCGACGTCGAGACGATGAAGCTCCACCTCTTCGAGGGCTTCGATCCGTCGCTGCGCGACCAGCTGGGCGGCGACGTCGCGCTCGTCGTCGGCGACAACTTCGGCTCGGGCTCGTCACGCGAGCACGTCCCACAGGCGATGAAGGCCTGGGGAATACGATTCCTCGTCGGCCGAAGCTTCGCGCGTATCTTCGGCCGCAACTGCCTGAACCTCGGGCTTCCGATCGTCACCTGCCCGGCCGCGGTCGACGCCGCCACGCCCGGCTCGACGCTCCGGCTCGATCTGGACGGAGGCACCGTCGTCGTCGACGGGACCGCGTTCGACACGCCGGCCTTCCCGCCGTTCATGCGCGAGATGATCGACGCCGGCGGGCTCGTCGAGTGGGTTCACGGCCGCCTTGACGCTACTACCGAGGTGGTATAGCTTCGCGGCGTCCCGGCCGGAGGACCGAAAGGGAGGATCGTGGCCGTAGAGCTGAAACTCGAGCCGGTCTCGGAGGAGCAGGAGTACGGGACGATCGCGCGCTGGCACAAGCGCGAGGGCGACGCTGTGTCCCTCGGCGAGGTGATCGTCGAGGTCGAGGCGGAGAAGGTGACCCAAGAAGTCGAGTCTCCGGTGGCAGGCGTGCTCGAGTCGATCGTCGCGGTCGAGGGCGACGAGATCCGGGTCGGGTCCGTGATCGCGATCATCGCCGAGTCCCAAGCGGCGGCCTGATGGCCTCCCCGGCGACCGTGCCCGACGTGTCGGCGCTGGAGGAGCTGCTGCTCCAGATGTGGCGCATCCGGTCGTTCGAGCTCCGCGCCATGCAGCTGTTCGAGGAGAAGCTGATCCGCGGTTCGGTGCACCCGTACATCGGGATGGAGGCGATCGCAGTCGGCGTCTGCGCCGCCCTCGATCCCGGCGACTACATCACGAGCACGCACCGCGGCCACGGGCACTGCATCGCCAAGGGCCTCGAGCTGCGGCTGATGATGGCGGAGATCCTCGGCCGGGAGGCCGGCTACTGCCGGGGCAAGGGCGGCAGCATGCACATCACTGCGATGGAGCACGGCATGCTCGGCGCCGATGCGATCGTCGCGGGCTCCACGGCGATCGCCGTCGGCGCCGCCCACGGTCTGCGCATCAAGAGCGAGGGCGGCGTCGTCGTCTGCTTCTTCGGCGACGGGGCGTCCAATCAGGGCCTGCTGCACGAGGCTGCCAACCTCGCGGCCGTCCTCGCTGCTCCCGTCGTCTTTGTCTGCGAGAACAACCAGTGGGCGATCTCGACGCCGGTCGCGGCGGCGACGAAGGTCGCCGACATCGCCGTCCGCGCCGCCTCCTACGGCTTTCCCGGCGTGATCGTCGACGGAAACGACGTGCTCGGCATGAGCGCCGTCACCGCCGAGGCCGTTTCGCGGGCGCGCGCCGGCGAGGGCCCGACGCTGATCGAGGCGAAGAGCTACCGGATCACCCCCCACTCCGCCGCCACCCAGACCGACCTCCGCGATGAAGCCGAGCTCGACGAGTGGCGCGGGCGCGACCCGATCCTGCGCTTTGCGCGGCACCTCCACGAAGAGGCCGCCGTCACCGAGGAGCGGCTCGAAGAGCTCGAGCAGCAAGCTCGGCGAGAGGTCGACGAGGCGGTCGAGTGGGCGCTCGCAGCGGCGCGCCCCGAGGCGGGCGCGGAGATCGAGGACGTGTACACACCGAGCGACTGGACCGCGTCGGGGAGGCTTTCATGAGCGACCGGGAGCGGACGATGAGCGAAGCGCTGAACGAGGCGCTGCACGAGGAAATGGAGCGCGACCCGACCGTGTTCGCGATCGGTGAGGACATCGCGCAGATGGGAGGTCTCTTCCAGGTCACCGCCGGCCTGCTCGACCGGTTCGGCCCGCAGCGCGTGATCGACTCGCCGATCTCCGAAGCCGCGATCGCGGGCTCGGGCGTCGGTGCGGCGATCGTCGGTTGCCGCCCGGTCGTCGAGCTCCAGATCTCCGACTTCGTCACTTTGACGATGGATCAGGTCGTCAATCACGCGGCGAAATGGCGGTACATGTCGGGCGGAAAGGTCTCGGTGCCCTTCGTGATCCGAGGCCCGATCTCCAACGGGATCGGAATGGCGGCGCAGCACTCGCAGACGCTGGAGGCGTGGTTCGTCCACGCGCCGGGCCTGATCGTGATCATGCCCGCCACGCCGTACGACGCGAAAGGGTTGCTGAAGAGCGCGATCCGCGAGCCGAACCCCGTCGTCTTCCTCGAGAAGCGCCTGCTCTACAGCCGCCGGGGCCCGGTACCGGAGGGTGAGTACACGATCCCGATCGGTGTCGCGGACGTCAAGCGGGAGGGGCGCGACGCGACCGTGGTCGCCTACGCGCAGGGCGTCCATCACGCGCTGCAGGCGGCCAGGCAGCTCGCCACAGAGGGAATCGAGCTCGAGGTGATCGACGTCCGCACGCTGAAACCGCTCGACCTCGACACGGTCGCCGGCTCGGTGCGGAAGACCGGCCGGCTGGTCGTCGTCAGCGAGGGAGCACGGGCAGGCGGCTACGCGAGCGAGGTCGTCGCGCGGATCGTCGACGAGGCGTGGGACGCCCTTCGCGCCGCGCCCGTCCGCGTGACCGCGAAGGACACGCCCATCCCCTACGCGGCCGCACTCGAACGGGAGGTGCTGCCGCAGGCGGAGGACGTCGTCGCAGGTGCGCGCTCGGTGCTCGAGGGGGTTCCGGCCTGACACGCATCGAGCAGATCCAGCAGGCGCTCGGCGAGGCGGGCGCCGACGCGGTGGTGCTCCGGCTGGCCGAGAACGTCGTGCTCGCGACCGGCTACTGGCCGCAGATCGGCGGGCTCGGGATCGTCGTCGTGCCGCGCGAGGGCGACCCTTCGCTGCTGACCCCGGAGTACGAGGCGGCCGACGTCCGTGCGCGCTGGACCGGTGACCATCGTGGCTTCCCGGCAATCCGCTTCGACGGCGAACTCGCCGGCGCTGCCATCGAGCGCCTCCTCCGCGAGCTCGCGCACGAGCACGGCCTCGACGGGAAGGCGATCGGGTTCGAGGGCAGCTTCGAGTCGGTCGCCCCGCCACGCCTCGACGGTGAGCCGAACACGGTCTCCGCGGGCACACAGGAGATGATTCGCTCGACCTTCGCGACCGACCGCCTCGTCGACGTCACGCCGCAGCTCGAGGCGATCAGGCTCGTCAAGACTGCGGGTGAGCTCGACCGGCTGCGCGTGACGAACGAGATCGCCAAGCTCGGCCTCGACGCGTTCAAGGAGCACGCGACCGCAGGACGGACGGAGGCCCAGGTCGCCGCGGATGTCGAGACCGCCATCGTCTCCGGAGGCCACGGCTACAAGGGCACCCGAACCGTGCGCACGTACGCGACGGTCTGGTCCGGGCCCGAGACCGCCGCCGGCTGGCAGTACTTCCTCCACCGCGACCGGAAAATCGAGCCGGACGACGTCGTCATGCTCGAGCTCGGCACCTGCGCCGACGGGTTCTGGTCGGATCACACGCGCACGGTCGTCGCCGGCAAGGCCACTGACCGGCAGCGCGAAGCGCTTCAGGCCGTGCGCGCCGGTGCGGATGCGGCGTTCGCCTCGGCGAGGCCGGGAGCGACCGGCCACGACGTCGACGCAGCCTCCCGCGCCGCCGTCGCCGAGCGCGGCTTCGAGCAGTTCCCGCACCACACCGGGCACGGCACCGGCTTTCGCTACCACGAGTCGCGCCCGCAACTCGTCCCCGGCAGCGACCACGCGCTCGAGGCCGGGATGGTGATCGTCACCGAGCCGGGGATCTACGAGCAGGGGCTCGGCGGCTTCCGCTGGGAGGACAACGCCGCCGTCACGGCCGACGGCGCGATGCGGCTCGCGGAGACGGACTATGGCCTCGACTGACGATTTCCTGGATCCCGTCTTCGAGGTGCCGACGGGCTACGTCGAGAGCCTCTTCCGGCTCGACGGCCGCGTCGCCGTCGTCACCGGCGGTGGCAGCGGGCTCGGCGCGGCG
Source organism: uncultured Actinomycetes bacterium (assembly GCA_963803325.1). GTDB lineage: Bacteria > Actinomycetota > Thermoleophilia > Gaiellales > Gaiellaceae > DATBLE01. The sequence goes on from CAWDLU010000004.1 coordinate 92,603, forward strand.
ATGGCCAAGGGGCTCGCCCAGGTGGGCGCGACGCTTGCGATCGTCGACGTGAACGACGAGGGCGCCGAGGCAACCGTGGCGACGATCGAAGAGCAGGGCGGCCGCGCGGCCTCGATGCCCTGCGACGTGACGAGCAAGCAGCAGGTCGACGCGCTCGCCGACCAGGTCGTGGCGGAGCTCGGTCGTGCAGACATCCTCGTCAACAGCGCCGGCACCGCGTTCCGCTCGCCGGCCGAGGAGTTCCCGGAAGAGCAGTTCGACCGGATCATCGCGCTGAACCTGAAGGGCACCTACCTGCCCTGCCAGGCGTTCGGCCGGAAGATGCTCGACCAGGGGACGGGCAGCATCGTCAACGTCGCCTCGATCGGCGCCTTCATCGGCTACCCGCTGGCAAGCGCGTACAACGCGAGCAAGGGCGCCGTGCTCAACCTGACCCGGGTGCTCGCGATCGAATGGATCGGCCGCGGCGTCAGGGTGAACGGGATCGGACCGGGCCTCTGCGACTCGCCGCTGACGCGGGCACGGGCGAAGGAGTCGTCCGTGACGAGCGATTTCATCATGGCGCGCGCACTGCGCCCCGAGCTGATCCTCCCCCGCGAGCTGGTCGGTGCCGCGATCTTCCTCGCATCGGACGCCTCGCTGCGCGTGACCGGGCACACCCTGATGGTCGACGACGGCTACCTGACCGCCTGACCGCCGCATTGACCACCTACCACTCAAGTAGTACGTTCGACCGGCGCCGCATCGCGCGGCGCGACCACGACCCGAGGAGGGACGTATGAGCGGGAGCATCGATCGCCACGACGCTGAGGCCATGGATGCGATCGAAGGGCTCGTCACGGGCCAGATGAGCCGCGAAGGGTTCATCAAACGAGCCGCGGTGCTCGGCTTCTCCGCGAGCGCGATCGGCTCGATGCTGGCGGCCGCGGGCAAGGCGAGCGCAGCGGACTCGAGAGCGTTCGCCGGCACGACGGTCAACATCCTGATCGCCGCCGAGGGTGACGACCTCGGCGTCAAGGACAAGGTCGGCGAGATCAAGAAGCGCTTCGGGATCGACCTGAAATACACGGCGCTCGCAGTGGGGCCGCTGATCACCAAGGCGAACCAGAACCTCCAGGCGCCGACGTCGTCGTACGACGCGATCATGGTGCTCGGCTTCTCCGTCTCGCAAATGGTCGGCGGCGGGGGCTTCGAGCCGCTCAACCCCTACCTGAGCAAGGTGCCGAAAGGCTACGACTTCCCGCACGACTTCCCGGCCGGAGAGCTCAAGTACGTCGGCTACTTCGATACGAAGAAGCAGGCATTCGGCGGGAAGACCCTCTACCTGATCCCCGGCCTGCACGGCGGCTCGGTCACCCTCTTCTACCGCAAGGATCTGTTCGCCGCCGCCGGGTTGAAGGCGCCGAAGACATGGGCGCAGTACCTCGCCGCCGCGAAGAAGCTGAACACGGGCGGTGTCGCCGGCAACAGCATGGTCGCCAAGTCGGGTGACGTGTCGATGTTCCTCGTCGACTGGTTCACCCGCTTCACGAACATGAACGGCAAGCTGATGAGCGGCTCTCCCCAGGCGAAGAACTACGCCCCGCGCCTGACGAGCCCGCAGTCGGTGGCTGCCCTCCAGCACATGGTCGACTGTGCGAAGGTCGCCTCCTCGGGTGTCCTCTCGTACGACTTCACCGCCTCCGTCGACGCGTTCAGCGCCGGCAAGACGGCGATGATGCTGATGTGGTCGACGATCGCGGGGCCGGTCTACAACCCGAAGAACTCGAAGGTCGCCACGAAGGTGAGCGTCGCGGTTCCGCCCGGCGGCAAAGCCGTCCGCGGCGGCTGGGGCATGGGCATCCCCAAGAACGCCAAGAACAAGGACGCCGCGTGGACGGTGATCACGTACCTCACATCCAAGGAGTGGGAGCGGTATCAGACGCTCAAGTACCAGACCGACCCGACGCGGAACTCCACCTTCTTCGACCCGGCGATCGCCAAGAAGCTGCCCTACCTGCCGACGGCCGGCAAGGTGTTCCAGAAGGCGGAGATCCTGCAGATCGCCAACATCCCCGAGACGTTCGAGCTGATCGGGGCGGCGGCCGAGGAATTCGCCGGAGCGCTCTCGGGATCGGCCAGCGCAGCAGAGGCCTGCAAGAAGGCGAATGACCGCTGGATCGCCGTCCTGAAGAAGGCAGGGCACCTTAAGTAGCGGTCGGTAACCGAGGCCCGTGGCCGCCACGGCGGACACGCTCGAGCCGAACAGCAGGGCCTTCCGCGCCGCTCCCACCCAGCGACGAGGGGAGGCCCTGCTTCTTCTCGGGCCCTGCGTTCTCTACCTGATCGCGTTCTCGGTCTACCCGCTCGTCACGAGCCTCGTCCGCTCGTTCGAGGACTACAACTCGCAGCAGAACACCTGGCGCTGGATCGGTCTTGGGAACTACCGCCAGCTCTTCTCCGACCCCGAGTTCTGGCACACGGTCGAGCACACCGCCGTCTTCACCTTCGGCGGCGTCGCCCTCCAGGTGGTGCTGGGCACGGCGCTCGCGCTCTTCTTCAACCAGAAGCTCCGCGGCGCGACGCTCGTCCGCGGCCTCCTGATTCTGCCGATGCTGCTGACCCCGGTCGTCGTCGGTCTGATGTGGCGCGCGCTGCTCAATCCGGACTGGGGCATGCTGAACTGGATCGCGAACCAGATCGGTTTCCACAACGTGCAGTGGCTCTCGGATCCGAGCACGGCGTTGCGGACGCTGATCGTCGTCGACGCGTGGCAGTGGACGCCGTTCGTGTTTGTGGTCGTTTACGCACGCCTGCAGGCGCTGCCCCAGGACGTGTTCGAGGCCGGCCAGGTGGACGGGGCGAACTGGTTCCAGCGGTTGCGCTACCTGACGCTGCCGCTGCTCGCACCCGCGATCGCCTTTGCCGCAATCTTTCGCGGAATCGACGCGTTCCGGACGTTCGACCTCGTCTACGGGCTGACGAACGGCGGCCCCGTCCAGTCGACCTCGACGCTCTCGTTCCAGTCCTTCCGGACCGGCTTCGAGTACCTCCACTACGGCTACGCCTCGGCGATCGCCTACGTGATGGTGGTCGTGGCGATCGTCGGCGTCACCGTCCTCCTGCGCTTCGTTCGCGTCCGGAGGGAGGACATCTGATGTCGGCGCGACTGCTCGGCAGGATCGCCTCCTACGTCGTGCTGATCCTGCTCGGCCTGATCGGAATCGCGCCGTTCGTCTTCCTGCTGATCATCTCGTTCAAGAGCCGGATCGAGGTGCTCGACGTACCGCCGTCGCTGCACTTCGAGTGGTCGCAGATCAAGTCCAACTATGGCACCGCGATCCACGACAAAGGCTACCTGACCTTCGTGAAGAACTCCGTCGTCGTCACCGGGATCTCGACGCTGATCGCCCTCGGGCTCGGCGTGCCCGCCGGCTACGCGTTCTCGCGCCTGCGCATCCGCGGCAGCGCCAACTGGGCGGCGACGATCCTCAGCTTCCGGTTCATGCCGCCGATCGCGGTTGCGATCCCGATCTACCTGATGATCAGGGACCTGGGCCTGACCAACAGCTACCTCGGGCTGATCCTCCCCTACGTCGCCTTCTCCCTCCCGCTGGTCGTGTGGATCATGATCGGCTTCTTCGACGAGATCCCCCGCGAGATCGATGACGCGGCGCTCGTCGACGGCTGTAGCCGCGCGAGCGCGCTCTTACGGGTCCTGCTCCCGCTCGCCCGGCCGGGGATCATGGTCGCGGCGACCTTCGGCGTCATCTTCATCTGGAACGAGTTCCTCGTCGGGCTGTTCATCATCAACTCGACCAACCGCGAGACGATCCCGATCGCCGCATCGGCGCTCCTGACCGTGGAGAGCCCGATCGACTGGAACCTGGCCGCGTCCGTGGGCATCCTGACCGTTATCCCCGTGCTGCTCTTCTCCCTCTTCGTCCAGCGCTACATCGTGCGCGGGATCACCGCCGGGGCGGTGCGCTGATGGCAAGCGTTGCCTTCGAGGCTGCCGGCAAGGTCTATGACGACGGCACGCGAGCGTTACGCGACTTTCACCTCGAGATCGCGGACGGCGAGTTCATGGTCCTGGTCGGCCCCTCGGGCTGCGGCAAGACGACGGCGCTGCGGATGGTCGCGGGGCTCGAAGGGATCTCCGAGGGCACGATCCGCATCGGCGACCGCGTCGTCAACACTCTGGAGCCGAGGAAGCGCGACGTGGCGATGGTCTTCCAGAACTATGCCCTCTACCCGCACATGACCGTCTACCGCAACATCGCCTTCGGCCTGAAGATGCGGAGCGTGCCCAAGGAGACGATCAGGGCGCGCGTCGAGGACATCGCGAACGTGCTCGGAATCGCCGAGCTGCTCGACAAGAAGCCGCTTGCGCTCTCTGGCGGGCAGCGGCAGCGGGTGGCGATGGGCCGGGCGATCGTCCGGGACCCCCAGGCGTTCCTGATGGACGAGCCGCTCTCGAACCTCGACGCGAAGCTCCGCGTCCAGATGCGCGCGGAGATCGCACGGATCCAGCGCGAGCTCGGCGCGACGACGATCTACGTGACGCACGACCAGGTCGAGGCGATGACGATGGGCGACCGCGTCTGCGTGCTGCGCAAGGGCGAGCTCCAGCAGGTGGACACGCCCCAGGAGCTGTACCTGCACCCGACGAATCTCTTCGTTGCGAGCTTCATCGGCAGCCCGGCGATGAACCTCGTCCAGGCGACGCTAGAACGCTCAGCGGATGGGCTCGCCTGCCGGGTCGCCGACCAGCTACTCGCCCTGCCCGGAGCCCACCCTGAGCTCGAACCGTACGCGGGTCGCACGATCGGGCTCGGCATCCGGCCCGAGCATCTGCACGACGCCGAGCTGACGACCGAGGCGCCGGCTGCGGGCCGCCTGAGAGGCCGCGTCGTCACGACGGAGCTGCTCGGAGCCGAGCTGCTCGTGCACGTGGAGGTGGGGGCCGAGCCGGTCGTGACCGAGGAGGTGCTCGAGGTGGCGGGCGACGCCGACCGAGCGCTGCTCGAGGATCTGAGATCGGAGGCCCGCGAACGCCGCTTCGTGTTCGTCGGCCGCTTCGACGCGCGCTCCCGGGTACGCGCCGGCGACGACCTCGAGGTGGGGGTCGACACCTCCTCCATGCATTTCTTCGATCTCGAGACGGAAGCGGCGATCCGCTCCTCCGCCCAGGCGGCCTGACCGCGGTGGACGAGGCTGTCGTCAGCCGGCTCCAGGTGCTCGGTTTCTCGCTGTACGAGGCGAAGGTGTATGTCGGACTCCTCCGCCACGGCCCGCAGAACGGCAACGAGGTCGCGAAATCCGCCGGCCTCCCCTCCTCCAAGGTCTACTCGACGCTGGAGCGGCTCGCCTCCAAGGGCCTCGTCCACTCCGTTCGCCGCGAGACGACGACGCAGTACGTCTGTGTCTCCCCCGACGAGCTCCTCCACCGGCTGCGCGCCGACTACGAGGAGCCAATCGACTACCTCGCGGCGACATTGCCGACGCTCGCCTCGTTCGAGCCGAGCAGCGAGGTGCTCACCGTCACCGGCCTCGACGCGATCCGCGAGAACAGCCGGTACATCGTGCTCGACGCCCGGTCCGAGATCTACATCTCGATCTGGCCCGAGGATCTCCAGTATCTCGCCCCCGATCTGACCACGGCCGCCGCCCGGGGCGTGTCCATCTTCGGGATGCTGTACGGCGACGAGCTCCCGCCCGCCGCCGGCACCTGGCTGGCGCACAGCTACCGTGAGATCGTCTCCGACCGGATCGGCGGACGAATGTTGACACTCGTCGCCGACCGTGGCGAGGCGCTGATCGCTCACATCCCACGCGACGGGGCGCCGAGCGCCTTGCGCACCCTGAGCCCGGTGCTCGCCCTGATCACGAGCGAGTACCTGCACCATGACATCGTGCTCCAACGGGCGCAGGCGACGATCGGCTTCGACCAGTGGGACCGCTGGTGGCAGGGGGACCCCGACCTGCGGACGATCATCCTGAGCGGGCGCGACGCCGCGACCGATATCCCCGCCAAGACGAAAGAGGAGGTACCCCGATGACCGAGACCGTCGACGCCGTCCGCGCCGATCCGCAGCCGATGCTGCTCGCCGGCCAGCCGATGGAAGGCAGCGAGGGCCTGCCCGTCACGTTTCCCTTCGACGGCTCCGAGGTCGGCAGTGTTTGGCTCGCCGACGAAGGGCAGCTCGAGCAGGCGCTCGCGTCCGCGGCCGCCGCCGAGCCGGAGATCGCCGCGATCCCCCCGTTTCGCCGCGCCGAGGTCCTGAACACCGCCGCCGATCTCGTCTTGGAGCGCGAGGACGAGCTCGCCCATCAGATGACCCTCGAGACCGGCAACGCGATCTGGGAGACGCACTTCGAGGTGCAGCGGACCGCGGAGATCCTCGGCACGGCGGCGGAGGAAGCGCGCCGGATCACCGGCGAGATCGTCCCGGTCGACGCCCTGCCGAGGGGCGAGGGGCGGATCGCGTACACGCGCCGATTCCCCGTCGGGACCGTGCTCGGGATCACCCCGTACAACGCGCCCCTGCTGCTCGTCGCGCACAAGCTCGGCCCGGCGTTCGCCGCGGGGAACCCCTGCGTGATCCGGCCCGCCTCGAAGACCCCGCTCTCGGCGCTCTCACTGGGTCGGATCCTGCTCGAGGCCGGCGCGCCCCCGGCGGCGGTGAGCGTCGTCCCCTGCCGGACCGAGTTCGCCGAGGGGCTGGTCAAGGACCGGCGGGTGAAGTTCCTCTCGTTCACCGGGAGCGCAGTGGTCGGCTGGAAGCTGAAGCGGATTGCGGCCACCCCGCGGGTGACGCTCGAGCTCGGCGGCAACGGCGCCGTGATCGTCCACTCGGACGCGAACCTCGACTACGCCGCCGAGCGGTGCGCCTTCGGCGGCTTCCTCCGAGCCGGCCAGGCGTGCATCTCGGTCCAGCGGCTGTACGTGCACGAAGCGGTCTTCGAGGCGTTCCAGGCAAAGCTGCTCGAGCGGATCGAGAGCCTGACGACGGGCGACCCGCGGGAGACGGCGACGATCGTCGGCGGCCTGATCGACGAGGCTGCGGCCGAGAAGGCGATCGCCGTCGTCGACGAAGCCCGCAAGGCCGGTGCGCGGATTCTCTGCGGGGGCACGCGGGAGGGGACGGTCGTCGCGCCGACGCTGATCGTCGGAGCGTCCGAGCGCGATCGCGTCTGTGCCGAGGAGGTGTTCGCCCCGATCGTCGCACTGTCTCCGTACGAGGACGTCGACGAGGTGATCGAGCGCGCGAACGACTCCGATTTCGGGCTTCAGGCCGGGATCTTCACGAACGACATCCGCATCATCCACCGTGCCTTCGAGCGGCTCGAGGTCGGCGGGCTGATCGTCAACGACGTGAACACGTTCCGAGTCGACCCGATGCCCTACGGCGGGGCGAAGATGTCGGGGATCGGCCGGGAAGGGATCCGCTGGGCGATCCGCGAGATGACCGAGGAGCGCCTGCTCGTCGTCGACCCGCGCGGGTGAGGGCGGCATTCGGGCAGGCGTCTGGGCTAGGCCGCCGAAGGAGCCCGGCGCTCGCCGCGCTCGTCGGGCTTCGCCGCGTACATGCGCTCGTCCGCGAGCCGCTGTGCCTGAGCGATCGAGCACGCCCTCGCCGTGGTCGCATAGCCGATCGAGGCGCGAAGCGGATGGCCGCCGAGGCCCGGATGCATCGCAAGCGCCGCCTCGATCCGCCTCGCGACGCTGAAGCACGTGAGCTCGTTCGCCCCGGGCAGCAAGATCGCGAACTCGTCGCCGCCGATTCGCGCGACGAAGTCGCACTCGCGGACGCCGGCCCGGATCGTGTCCGCAAGGGCCTGCAGCAGCTCGTCGCCGAAGTGGTGTCCCCGATCGTCGTTCGTCAGCTTCAAGCCGTCGACGTCGACCGCGATCACTCCCGTCGGCTCGGGGTTACGCGACCGGTCGGCAATCGCCTCCTCCCACGCGCGGCGGTTCGCGAGCTTCGTCAACGGATCGATGCGCGCGTCCCGGCCGACGAGGTCGAGTTGCGCCTCGAGCTCGTGCAGGGTCAGCGCCGAGCGGAGCAGCGGCTCCGCGGACTCGGCCAGTCGAAGCCCGACCTCGCGGCAGAGCGAGGTGAACCCGCGGGGTCGCGCCTCGATGTGCATGACGGCGAGAACCGCGAACGGGGGTGAGCCCACGGGAAGGACGTAGTGCGAAGCGACCTCGACGGTGCTCAACGGCTCGGGCAGCGGGTGGCCCGACGAGTCCTGGATGCAGGCCGGAAGAGCGGTCGCCTCCTTGAACAGGCTCCGCATGGCGGGGAGCGCCGCCTCGGCGCTCAGGGCCGGCGCCGTGTCTTGATGCGCGATCTTGACCGTGTCGATGTCGGCGACGTAGAGGACGCCGAGCTCGCAGGCGAGTGCTTCGACCGCCGACTCGACGACGTGCTGCATCACCTCGTCGATGCGGACCGCGCTGGTCTGGGCGAGGCTCCGGACGGCGTGGAGGAGCTCGAGCTCGTCGGCGAGCCGCTTCGCGGACGACACCCGCTCGATCGTCCCGGCGACGGACCGCGCCGCCTCGATCAGCTCCTCCTGGGAGGCGGCGAGCTCGCCGGGCCCGGCGGCTCCGAAGAGGACGAGGACGTCGCCCGAGAGCGGTACGAACGCCGCCTCGCGCTGGTAGTAGGGACCGACGATGCGAACCGGCTTGTCTGCCCGGAGCACGATCGGGGCGCTTGCGGAGACGGCGTCTCGCGCGCTCTCCTCCTCGGCGAGAATCAGGTCGATGTTGCCCGCCCAGCCTTCTCCGCGGCCCAGACCGCCGACGTGCACGAACCGGTCGTCGGTCACGCGGCGGAAGACGAACACGTCGCACGCGCCGATCGCAGCAGCGGCCCGGGCAACCGATTCCTTCTCGACCAACCCGGCCTCGTTGGGCCAGCCTTCGATGTCCACGGTACTTAGCTATCGGCCGCCGGGAGTCGCGCTTGACCCCCGTCCGAGGCTCAAGGCGGACTGAGAGATGCCGCTTCGGAACCGGGTGACGCCGCTCGCGGAGCTGGTCGCGACGCCCGACCGGGGCCTGGTGTACGGAAACCGCGGCTGCCTCCACGACGAAAGCGGGCGGATCCGCCGGCGCTTCGATGGCCGCCGCTGGATTGCCTGCCGGCTCGCGTTCCGGGGCTGGCATCGAAGCCCGCTGATGCAGCCCGGCCGCTTCACGGAGCTCTTCTTCCTCGACGAGGCGACCGCGTTCGCAGCGGGCCACCGCCCGTGCGCCCTCTGCCGCCGAGCGGACTTCGACGCCTTTGCCGAGATCTGGGCCGAGCTCCATCCGGGCCAGGCGGGCGCCGATGCGATCGACGCACAGCTGCACCGCGAGCGGGTCGATTCGGAGACGCGCGGGCAGCGCAGGCACGAAATGCTGCCGGCCGAGCTTCCGAGCGGCGCATTCGTCCTTCGAGCGGAGGAGCCTTGGCTCGTCTACGGATCGGAGCTGATGCGCTGGACGCCGGCCGGATACGCGGAGCGGATCCAGCGCCCGGCGGGGGAGTCCGAGCCGGTGCCGCTCGTCACGCCGCCTTCGCTGGTCGCGGTTCTCCGTGCAGGCTGGAGGCCGGATCCCGCCGTGCCGCTGTTTCATCCATCTGCTCGAGATCGCGCCGGGTGAGACGGCCGGCTGAGCGCCGGCGAGCGGTGAGAGACCGGCGGCTGCGCAGGCGACGGCTCTGTGCAAAGGTTTGCCCGTGGCGAGGACCTACAGGCTCGGCCGAACACGCCGTCTCGTCAATGCCGTCCTGACGCGGTTGCTTCGCCTCGGAGTCCCGGTCGACCGGCACATGTACCTCCTGAGCGTTCCCGGCCGGCGCAGTGGACGGACGTACACGACGCCGGTGATCATCGTCGAGAACGGAGAGCGGTTCCTGGTTGCGCCCTACGGCGAGGTGGGCTGGGTGCGAAACGCCCGGGCGGCCGGGCGGGTCACTCTCGCCCGTGGGCGACACCGCGAAACCGTCGGGTTGCGCCAGGTGGGCCCCGAGGAGAGCGCCCCGGTACTTCGCACCTACCTCAGTCGCGTCCGGGTGGTGCGGCCGTTCTTCGACATCTCGCCCGATTCGCCGCTCGACGCATTCGCCTCCGAGGCGGCCCGGCACCCGGTCTTCCTGATCCAGCCGGCCTAGCCGTGGACGTGCTCGACGGCCTGCTTGCCAACAACCGCTCGTTCGCGGCCCGGTACGACCGCGGGCATCTGGACGTGCGGCCGTCGCTGCGCCTCGCGATCGTCACGTGCATGGACTCGCGGCTCGACGTCTTCGCCGCGCTCGGCCTCGAGGACGGGCAAGCGCACATCCTGCGCAACGCCGGCGGCGTGATCACCGACGACGTGATCCGCTCGCTGGCAATCTCGCAGCGGCGCCTGGGCACCGAGGAGATCACGCTGATCCACCACACCGACTGCGGCCTGCAAATGATCACCGACGACGGGTTCCGCTCCGAGCTCCAGCAGGCGACCGGGATGGCTCCCTCCTTCGCGATCGAGTCGTTCACCGACGTCGATGCCGACGTGCGCCAGTCGATCGCCCGCGTGCGCCACTCGCCGTTCCTGCTGCACCGAGATCGCGTGCGCGGCCTCGTCTACGACGTCGACACGGGCGTGCTCCGCGAGGTCGAGGCGTAGGTCGCCCGGCCTCCCGAGGCGAGCGGTTCGCGTCTTGGTGGGCGCCGGGGCTCCGTCAGCATCGCGCCCGTGGCGAAGGAGATCATCAAGGAGAACGCACCCGGGGCTCCGACGGCCACGCGGCGACTTAGTCCTCGATCTGCGCCGTTTCGTTCCGCTGCAATACACCGAGTGCGGCTCGCATGGCCTCGAGCTTCTCGGCCGAATGGCCGACCCAGTCGACAAGCTCGCCAACAACGCGCAGCGGTTCGCGGCTACGGAAGGACTGTGTTGGATTCCCTGGGAACTTCTTGTCGGTCAAGTTCGGGTCGTCCTCGAACTCTCCGGTTGGCTCGACCATGTAGATGCGCCCGCGGCCCTCACCGCTGGCGAGTTCGGCGCCCCAGACCGCGGCGTCGAGAGTTGCGCTGAAGTAGACGTAGTTCATCACTCGGCCGGCCTCAAAGTTCGATTCGCGCCCCGAGACCAGCAGATCACCGACCGCGAGATCTGCCTTTGTACCGTGCAGGTACACGCCCGCCTTGTACACCTCGAACGGCACCGGCTTACGCAGGGCGCTCATGCGACGATGCTAGCGTCACGCAACAGCGGCGATGCGCGGAGCCGCCACCGTCCACGTGTTGACATTCGGGGCAGCAGCGGGTCGCCTGGGCCAGCGTTCAGGAATGTCCCTTGACGACGCGAGCCTGGAGCCGGTCGGGGCCGATGATTTGTCGGCCCTCTGTCAGTCTCTACGGCGACAGATCACAAAGTGCCGAGAAAGGACAGGGTGGCCCGATGGCGGACGGAGCGATCGAACAAGTGCTTGGGGGATACGCAGCTGCGGTGCGCGCGAAGGACGTGGACAGCTTCGTTGCCCTCTACGCGAACGACGTGCGCGTCTTCGACATGTGGGGGCGCTGGTCGTACGACGGCGCGGCGGCGTGGCGTGAGATGGCGGTGGAGTGGTTCGGTTCGCTGGGAAGCGAGCAGGTCGCGGTCGAGTTCGAGGACGTCCAGACGGTCGTCGGCGGCGAAGTCGCCGTCGTGCACGCGTTCGTGACCTTCAAGGGGCTGTCGGCCGAGGGAACGGAGCTGCGGACGATGAACAATCGGCTGACGTGGGCGCTGCGGAAGACCGCTGATGGCGGCTGGAAAGTCGCCCACGAGCACACCTCGGCGCCGGCCGGCTTCGACTCCGGGAAGGTTGAGCTTCAGAGACCGGCCTCAGGCTAGATGCACACCGGATGCGCGAGCGTGCTGCCGCTCGACACCGCTGGACGGCACCGAAGCACGCGCCGCCGCCGCCGCCGCCCACAACAGAATCGCCGGTACCCTCGGTCGGTGCCTCTGCGCTCCGACATCCGCAACGTCGCCATCGTCGCTCACGTCGACCACGGCAAGACGACGCTCGTCGACGCGATGCTCTGGCAGTCCGGAGCCTTCCGCGCGAACCAGGACGTCGCCGAGCGGGTGATGGACACCGGCGACCTGGAGCGCGAGAAGGGGATCACGATCCTCGCCAAGAACACCGCCGTCCGCCACCTCGGCACGAAGATCAACATCGTCGACACGCCCGGCCACGCCGACTTCGGCGGCGAGGTCGAGCGCGGGCTGACGATGGTCGACGGGATCCTGCTGCTCGTCGACGCCAGCGAGGGCCCCCTCCCCCAGACCCGCTTCGTGCTGCGCAAGGCGCTCGAGGCGCAGCTGCCGGTGATCCTCGTCGTGAACAAGGTCGACCGGCCGGACGCGCGGATCGCCGAGGTCGTCAACGAGGTGTACGAGCTCTTCCTCGACCTGGACGCCGACGAGAGCCAGATCGAGTTCCCGATCGTCTACTGCAACGCGCGGGCTGGACGGGCCTCGCTCGACCCGGATCCGGACGAGCTCGGCTCCGACCTCGAGCCGCTGCTCGAGCTGATCGTCGAGCGCATCCCGGCGCCGAGCTACGAGGAAGGCCACCCGCTTCAGGCGCTCGTCACGAATCTCGACGCCTCCCCGTACGTGGGTCGCCTGGCGCTCTGCCGCGTCCAGCAGGGGTGGATCAGGCGCGCCCAGCAGGTCGCGTGGTGCCGGGCGGACGGAACGATCGAGCGCGCCAAGGTGACCGAGCTGTACGTGACCGAGGCGCTCGAGCGGGTCGAGGCCGAGGAGGCCGGGCCGGGCGACATCATCGCCGTCGCCGGCATCCCCGAGGTGACGATCGGCGAGACGCTCGCCGACCCGGACGACCCCCGGCCGCTGCCGGTGATCACGGTCGACGAGCCGTCGCTCTCGATGACCGTCGGGATCAACACCTCTCCGCTCGCCGGCCGTGAGGGCGACAAGGTCACCGCCAGCCAGGTCGAGGCGAGGCTTCGCTCCGAGCTCGTCGGCAACGTCTCGCTGCGCGTGCTGCCCACCGAGCGCCCCGACACCTGGGAGGTTCAGGGCCGCGGCGAGCTGCAGCTCGAGGTGCTCGTCGAGCAGATGCGCCGCGAGGGCTTCGAGCTGACGATCGGCAAGCCCCAGGTCGTGACGCGGCTCGTCGACGGAAAGGTGCACGAGCCGGTCGAGCGCGTCTCGGTGGACGTCCCCGAGGAGTACCTCGGCGTCGTCACGCAGCTCTTCGCCCTGCGCAAGGGCCGCACCGAGTCGCTCGTCAACCACGGCACGGGCTGGGTGCGGATGGAGGTGCTCGTCCCGGCGCGCGGCCTGATCGGCTTCCGAACAGAGTTCCTGACCGAGACGCGCGGCACGGGAATCCTCCACCACGTCTTCGAGTGCTTCGAGCCGTGGCACGGCGAGCTGCGCACGCGGCCGACCGGCGGACTCGTCGCCGACCGCTCGGGCAAGACGACGGGTTTCGCGCTGCTGAACCTCCAGGAGCGCGGATCGCTCTTCGTCGCGCCGGGTGTCGACGTGTACGAGGGGATGATCGTCGGCGAGAATGCTCGTGCCGACGATCTCGACGTGAACGCGACCAAGGAGAAGAAGCTGACCAACATGCGCTCCTCGACCTCGGATGAGCTCGTCCGGCTGATCCCCCCGCGCCCGCTGCCACTCGATCAGGCGCTCGAGTTCATCCGCGACGACGAGTGCGTCGAGGTGACGCCGTCGAGCGTGCGGCTGCGCAAGGCCGTTCTCTCCGCCCAGAAGCGTCAGACCGCGACCAGCCGCAAGGCCAGGGGCCTGGCGCCGGCGTGACGGGCGAGCACCTCACTCCGGACCAGCGCGAGCGGCTCGCCGCCGAGCTCGCCGAGCTCGAGGGGCCGCGGCGCAAGGAGATCGTCGAGGCGATCTCGGTCGCCCGCGCGCACGGCGACCTGTCCGAGAACTTCGAGTACCACGCCGCCAAGAACGAGCAGGGGCTGCTCGAGCGCAAGATCTCGATCCTGCGTGCCCGGCTCGAGGACGCGGTGATCGTCGAGGGCGGCGATCCCGATGTCGTCGCGGTCGGTTCGCGGGTCGCGATCGTCGACGAGGACGGCGGCCGGATGGAGGTCGAGATCTCCGGACTGGGCGGGAACGGGACGACGTCGCCCTCCTCCCCGCTCGGGGCGGCGCTGCTCGGACATCGCGTCGGCGAGGCGGTCGAGGTCGCCGCCCCGCGCGGCATCTGGCGGGCGACGATCGTCGAGATCAGCGCAGCGTAGAAGCGCGCTCGGCCCGCTCAGGCGCTACTGCGCCGTGGCGGTCACGTTCGGCTCGCCGGCGTCCTGGGTTCCGTTCCCGTTCTCGTCGGCGAAGGCCGTGATGTCGCTGCTCGGGGGGAGGGATCCGTTGCCATAGCAGACGTTGTAGGTGCCGTCTGTTGAGAGGCCGTACGACTTGCCCTGGGATGACCCGTTGCTGTTGCGGACGAAGGTGATCGAGACGTAGCCGTCGACGGGCGCACCCAAGCTGTCGGTCAACGCGAGCGTGAAGCACTTGGTCGCGCCGTTGACCGCCTTCCCGAACGACACGTGCGACGCGTGCCCGACGGCGAACGACGACCCCGCCAGCACGGTCACGCCGAGCCCGACGAGCACGAGCACCGCCGCGGGCTGACGCATGCGGAGAAGAAGCCGCTTCACATGAGGATCATCGGCCGTGCGCGGCGGTCGGCGTTCCCCTGTTCGGGGGAGCCCGGCACGCGTGTGGCTCGGCTACCTGCCGATTGCGGAGTCGAGCAGCTCGGCGTGCTCGTGCTCGGGCGGGTAGCCGTAGGCGTAGACGAGAAGGTCGTCGTCCCCGTGGTTCGCCGTCTGGATGACCGTACCGGGGTCGACATTGATCAGGCCGCCGGTCGGCACGTCAGATCGCTCCGGCGGATCGCCGAGGTACATCGTCAGCGTCCCCGCCAGGACGACGAACGTCTCTTCCTGGATCGGGTGCCGGTGGCGACGGCCCTTCGCGCCGGGCTCGTAGCGCCAGAGGTTCGCGCGGGTGTGCGCGAAGCCCGCCTGCTCGCTCAGCTCGGCGACGTGCCGGGCCGGATCGCCGGGCTCGTGCGGGCGGGTGATCCACTGGAGCTCGTCGGGGCGGATGACGCGAAAGGCCACACCGCAAGCCTAGACGCCGGGCTGTCAGCCGACTGCCGGCCCTTTCGATCGGGCACTCGCGGGCCACTGGCCCGGTGTCAGACACCTGAACAGAGGTGGGGCGAACAATCCACATCGCGTCCGGGTGCAGGCGTTTCCGGCGGCCGAGCGGCCATGTCCCGGTGTCAGACACCGGGACATTGACGCGAGGGGCCACGGCCTTAGAAGCCGCCGGCGTAGCCGTCCTTGCGCGGGTCGGAGCCGCCGACGAGGGCGTCGCCCGAGACCAGGATCGCCTGGCCGCCGCCGAAGCCGGCCGTGTCCGGGTCGCGGAGCGTCCGGTAGCCGAGCCGCCGGAGGTCCGGCTCGTGATCCCACAGGCCCTCCTCCAGGCGGATCACGTCGCCGTCCACCCGGAAGCGCGGGCGGTCGAGTACCGCCTGCGGGTCGAGCGCGTCGTCGACGAGCCCGGAGACGAGCTGCATGTGCGCCTGAGCCTGGATGAACCCGCCCATCACGCCGAACGGGCCGAGCAAGCCACCGTTACGGAGCAGCATCCCGGGGATGATCGTGTGGTACGGGCGTCGGCCCGGCTCGACCGCACCCGAGACGGCGAAGCACGCGCCCCGGTTCTGGAGCACGACGCCGGTACCCGGCGCGACGATGCCCGAGCCGAACCCCTCGTACAGGCTCTGGACGAGCGAGACCGCCATCCGGTCGCCGTCCACCGCGCAGAGGTAGACCGTTCCCCCTGCCGGCTCGGTGACCGAGGCGCGGCCGCGGCGCGCGTCGAGGTACGCCGGCGTGATCAGCTCGCCGACATCGGCGCCGTCCCGCACCCGCGCGAGCGCGTCCTCGAGCGCGAGCTGCGCGCACCGGATCTGGCCGGCCAGGCTCGGAGAGGACCGCTCGAGCAGCCCGAGCGCCTCCAGCGCGCAGACGCCCTGGGTCGGCGGCGGCAGCTCGCACACCTCGACGCCCTTGTACGAGAGCCGGAGCGGCTCGACCCAGCGCGGCTCGTACGCAGCGAGGTCGGCCTCGTCGAGCCACGAGACCTCGGCGATCGCGGCCGCTACTTCCCCTCGGTAGAACGCGTCGTGCCCCTCGGCGGCGATGGCTCGCAGCGTCGCGCCGAGCTCGGGCTGGTAGACGATGTCGCCGACGCGCGGCGGAGGGCCGAGCGGTCCGCCGAGCTTGCCCCAGGCCTCTGCGGTGCGCAGCGCGACGGCGAACCCGCTCTCGGCGGCCTCGATCGCGTCCTCGATGCACCGGTCGAGCCCGAGCATGCAGTGCCGCTCGGCGAGCGCCGCCCAGCCGGCGACCGCCCCGGGCACGGTCACAGACCGCGGCCCGGTCTGCTCGACTGGAGAAATCGGATCGGCCCGGGCGGGAGCGGGGCCGGCGGCGTCGAGGCCCTCGAGCCGGCCGTCCTTCCAGACCTGGGCGAAGCAGTCGCCGCCGATCCCGGTCGACATCGGCTCGGTCACGCAGAGCACAGCCGACGCCGCGATCGCGGCGTCGGCGGCGTTCCCGCCTCGCTCCAGCGCGCGCAGCCCGGCGCGGGTCGCAAGCGGCTGGCTGGTCGCGACCATGGCGTTCGCGGCCACCACCGGCGGCCGTCCGAACGCGAAGCGGTAGCTCACGGGACGGGAACCGTCCCGTGAGTGTGGAGGGGGCCGGGGGGAACCGGGAGGTTTCCCGATGGGAATCGGCCTCGAGAAGAAGGCGGACCGTGGGGGAAACATGGTTGCCCCCACGGGAGCGAGCCACGGGCGAGCGACCTCAAGGAACGATCTCGGCCGCGCCGTCGACCATGCGCGAGAACCGCGGGACGACGGGCAGCACGCTCTCCCGTGAGCAGAACAGCATGTCCTCCTCGAGGCCCGGCGGCCCGTACGTGCGGGCGAGGAGCGCGTCGTGCGGGCTGTCGAAGGCCCCCGCGACGAGCTCCGCCGCGATCGCGGCGTCTGTGCGCTCGGCCTCGAGCAGCGAGACGATGCGCCCGGCGCAGTAGGCGTCGTCGAGCGCGAACGCACCCTTGAAGCCGGCGCAGAAGATCGCCACGTCCACCCCGGTCTCGCGTGCCTCCTCCGCGACCGCACTGAGGTTGAGCAGCGAGCCGAGCACCACCTGCTCGCAACGCGCGACCGCGGTCAGGATCGTCTGCGTCCCGTTCGTGGTCGAAAGGATCAGCGTGTCGCCTCGGGGCTCGAGGAACTCCCGCGGTGAGGCCCCGACGTCGAACCCGTCGATGCGGATCGCGTCTCGCTCTCCGCCGACGAGCGACCCCTCGGTTGCGGCGCGCAGCAAACGGGCGTCCTCGATCTCGGCGCAGCAGAGCACGCGGCGGTACCCCGACGCGAGAGCCTGCGAGATCGACGAGGTCGCACGCAGGACGTCGACGACGATCCCGAGCGGCGCGGAGGCTTCCTCCTCCGGGGTGAAGGCGACGTGGACGCGCATGGCCACCGGTACGCTAGCTGCGACGTGGCGACCTGCTACCGCCATCCCGATCGGGAGACCGGTCTGTCGTGTTCGGAGTGCGGTCGCCCGATCTGCACCGATTGCGTGACGTTCGCGCCCGTCGGGCTCCGCTGCCCCGAGCATGCCGCTTCGAGCGGGACGCCGACCGTCCAGCGCAAGGTGCAGCGCGTCGCGCGCGGTGCGACCCGCATCCGGCCGACCGACGCGATCGTCACCCGCATCCTGGTCGCGGTCAACGTCGTCGTCTTCCTGATCACGGTCGCGCAGGGAAGCGGTCTGAACGACCCCGGCGGCTCGCTCTTCTACAAGTGGGCGCTGTTCGGCCCGTCCGTCCACCACGGCGACTGGTGGCGCCTGATCACCGCAGCGTTCCTGCACGGCAGCCTGATCCACATCGCGTTCAACATGCTTGCGTTGTGGTGGCTCGGCGCCCCGGTCGAGATGGTGCTCGGGCGCGCCCGATTCATCGGCCTCTACTTCGTCTCGGGCCTGGCCGGCTCGGCCGGTGCGCTGGTCGCGAACCCGAACGCGATCACGGTCGGGGCCTCAGGAGCGATCTTCGGGCTCCTCGGCGCCGGCCTGATCCTGGAGTGGCAGGCGACCGGGTCGCTCGCCGGCAACTACCTGACCCTGATCATGATCAACCTGGCGATCAGCTTCGCCGTGCCGGGGATCTCGATCGGCGGGCACATCGGCGGCCTGCTCGGCGGCATCGCGGCGACGCTCGCGTTCGCCCGTTTCGGTCGCGGCCACGCGGCGTACGGCCGCCTCGGCGTCGTCGGCATCGCCAGCCTGCTGGCGATCGGCGCAGGCAGCGTGCTGATCTCGTACCTGAAGGTCCGCGGCCTCGCGTAGGGGCGCCGCCCCCACGCAGACCGGGGCTCAGCCCTCGATGATCCTGTACACCTCGCCGATCATCGGCTCGGCCGGGTCGACGCCGTTCTTCTCGAGGATCGGCATCAGGGTCTGCCCGAACGCTTCGAAGGTCTCCTGAGAGTCCCATACGTCGACGACGTGCAGCTCGTCGCCGACGGTGAACGCGACGTGGTAGGTCCGCCCGGCCGGAGCCGACTGGCCGGCCTCGGTCAGGTCACGCTGGACCGCGTCGTAGCGGTCGGCGGTCATCCCCTTGACGGGGAAGTAGATACAGAGCGCCATCTTGCCCTCTTTCTGGTCGGAATCCGGTGACGCGGGAGTCTACGCCTGTCTACCCTCCGGCGACGGCAGCGTGCACGCCCGCCTCGGTCAGCGCCGCCTGGGCCGCCGCCAGCCGCGCCAGCGGCACCCGGAAAGGCGAGCACGAGACGTAGTCGAGCCCGATCCGGTGGCAGAAGGCGACCGACCGCGGCTCGCCGCCGTGCTCGCCGCAGATGCCCATCTTCAGGTCGTCCTTGACCGAGCGGCCGCGCTCGACTGCGATCCGCATCAGGTCGCCGACACCCTGCTCGTCGAGCACCTCGAACGGGTTGCGCTCGAGGACGCCCGTCTCGAGGTAGCGGGTCAGGAACTTGCCCTCGGCGTCGTCGCGTGAGAATCCGAGCGCCGTCTGCGTCAGGTCGTTCGTCCCGAACGAGCAGAAGTCGGCGTACTGGGCGATCTCGTCGGCGCGGACGCAGGCCCGCGGCAGCTCGATCATCGTCCCGACCTGATAGTCGAGATCGCCCTCCTCTTGTGCGACCGACACCGTCAGCTCGCGCAGCCGGCGCAGCTCCTCGCCGAAACCGACCAGCGGGTGCATGATCTCGACCAGCGGCGCGTCGCCGGTCCGCTTGCGCACCTCGATCGCAGCCCGGACGATCGCCCGAACCTGCATCTCGTAGATCTCCGGGTACATCAGGCCCAGGCGGCAGCCGCGCGAGCCGAGCATCGGGTTGGCCTCCTGGAGCGCCCGGATCCGCTCGCGCATGCGCTTGTCGGTCGCCTCCTCCAGGGACGGCAGGAACTCGTGCAGCGGCGGGTCGAGGAGGCGGATCGTCACGGGCAGTCCGGCCATCGCCTCGAAGATCCCCTCGAAGTCGCGCTGCTGGTGCGGGAGCAGCCGGTCGAGCGCCGCCCGCCGCTCCTCCTCGGTCGAGGCGAGGATCATCCTCTGCACGACCGGAAGGCGCTCGTCGCCGAAGAACATGTGCTCGGTCCGGCACAGACCGATTCCCTGAGCGCCGAACTCGCGGGCCCTTGCCGCGTCGGTCGGGTTGTCCGCGTTCGCACGAACCTTCAGGCGCCGGATGTCGTCCGCCCACTCGAGGATCGTCTGAAAGTCCTCGTTGATCTGCGGGGGGACGAGGGTGACAGGGCCGATGATCACGTTGCCGGTGCCGCCGTCGATCGTGATCACGTCTCCCTCGAGCAGGGAGCGATCGCCGATCCGGACGGTGCGCGCTGCGACATCGAGGCTCAGCCCGTCGCAGCCGGCGACGCACGGCTTGCCCATTCCGCGTGCGACGACGGCAGCGTGCGAGGTCATGCCGCCGTGAGCGGTGAGGATGCCCTGCGCGAAGATCATCCCGTTGATGTCGTCCGGCGTCGTCTCCCAGCGGACGAGGATCACGCCCTTTCCCGCGCGGCCGCGCTCCTCGGCGACGTCCGCGTCGAAGACGATCGCGCCGGTCGCTGCTCCCGGTGATGCGTTCAGACCCGTTGCGGCGATCTCAAGCTCAGCCGCCGGATCGATCATCGGGTGGAGCAGCTGGTCGAGCTGGCCTGGATCGATCCGGGCGACGGCCTCCTCGCGGGAGATCAGCTCCTCGTCGACCATGTCCACGGCCGCCTTCAGGCCCGCGGCGGCGGTCCGCTTCGCCGTTCGGGTCTGAAGCAGGTAGAGCGTGCCCTCCTCGATCGTGAACTCGACGTCCTGCATGTCGCGGTAGTGCTCCTCGAGCCGCCTTGCCGTCTTCGCGAACTGCTCGAAGGCCTCCGGGAGGCAGTCGGCCAGGCCGGCGATCGGCTCCGGCGTTCGAATGCCGGCGACGACGTCCTCGCCCTGCGCGTTGACGAGGAACTCGCCGTAGAGGCTGCGATCGCCGGTCGACGGATCACGGGTGAAGGCGACTCCGGTGGCCGACGACTTGCCCCTGTTGCCGAAGACCATCTGGACGATGTTGACCGCCGTGCCGAGGTCGTCGGGGATCTCGTGGGCACGGCGGTAGACCTGCGCACGCGGCGTGCCCCACGAGCGGAAGACGGCTTCGATCGCGCGGGCGAGCTGCTCGCGGGCGTCCTGGGCGAAGGGTCTGCCGGTCGCCTCCTCGTAGATTCGCTTGAAGGTGGTGACGAGCTCGGCGAAGTCGTCCGCCGTGAGCTCGGTGTCCTGGTCGACTCCGCGCTCGCGCTTCAGGTCGGAGAGCTCCTGCTCGAATCGGTGCCCGTCGATCCCGTCCACCGTCTCGCCGTACATCTGGATCAGCCGCCGGTACGAGTCGAAGGCGAAGCGGCGGTTGCCGGTCGTCGCTCCGAGTCCCTCGACCGAGACGTCGTCGAGGCCGACGTTCAGGATCGTGTCCATCATCCCGGGCATCGAGACCGCCGCCCCGGAGCGGACCGAGACGAGCAGCGGGTCGCTCGGGTCGCCGAAGCGCTTTCCCGACGCGGCCTCGAGCGTCTGGATGTGCTGCTCGACCTCGGCCGTGAGCCCGGCCGGGACCTGCTTGCCCGCGCGCATGTACGCCCGGCAGGCCTCGGTCGTGACCGTGAACCCGGCCGGCACGGGCACGCCGAGCTGGGTCATCTCGGCCAGGCCGGCGCCCTTTCCGCCGAGTAGCTCGCGGCCCCCGTCGCAGGGCTCGTCGAAGTCGTAGACGTAGCGCATCGCCGAAGCCATCTTTCCACACACGGCGCCTTCGACTTCGTGCTCGGGCTCGTCCGACCGGTCCCGCACGCGCTCTAGGGCGGGCTTCCCCTGCGGACGCGCCGAACGGCCTCGTCGCGATCGAGGCCGAGAGTGCGAAGGAGATCGGTCGCGGTCGAGCGCACCTGGCCGACAAGGTGAGCTGCCGGCATGTCCGGATCGAGCTCCAGCGCTCTTGTCGCCAGCGTGGCCGCCCCGACCGCGACCTCGATCGCGGCCGAGCTGTCCCGACCTTCGAGTGCGTGTTCCGTGGCGCGTGCGGCTTCAGCCAGCCCGCGTACGGCGGCGGGCAGCTCGGCCGGCAGCTGCGGATCGAGCTCCACCGCCCTGCGCGCGGCCCGTGCCAGCACGCGGGTGTTGCGCACGACCAGCTCGAGCTCGCCGGCGGCGCGGGCATACTCGGCAAGGCGGCTGCGGTCGCGCCAGTGGCGCGGGGCGAGCTGCGCGGTCTCGCGGCCGACGGTCAGCGCCTGGCGCCAGCGCACGACCTCGACCTCGGTCGACCGAGCCCGCCCGAGAGCCTCGCTGACCGCGGCGACGTCACGGGCCTCGAGCGCAGCGGCGATGTCGTCGAGGACGGCGGCGAGCTCGGCAAAGACGACCGATCCCGTCCGGCGGGCCTGGCTCAGCGGGTTCACGGGCACGGCCCCGAGCACCGCCAGGCCGACGCCGCCGCCGACCAGCGCATCGACGAGGCGCGAGCCGTTGTGGCCGCCGACAAGCGTCGCGACCAGCACCGCCGACGAGCCGGCCTGCGAGACGAGCAGCGGACCGCCGCCGATGAGCACGGCGGCCGCCATCGACATGCAGACGATCAAGCCCAGCTGCCACGCTCCCGATCCGATCCCCCAGATCAGCACGTCCCCGATGCCGATCCCGACCACGACGCCGAGCGTCAGCTCCACCACACGCCTCGGCCGGTTCGTCGCCCCCACCCCGAGCGCGATCAGGGCGGCGATCGGCGCGAAGAAAGCGCGGGAGTGCCCGATCAGATCGTGTGCGAGGTACCACGCCACGCCGGCGGCGATCGCCGACTGCGCGATCGGCACCGCCAGCGAGCGCAGCGCCTCCGCGCGGGCGTGCGCGGCCCGCTCTATCGCCGGCCCTGGCATTACCCGCTGCGCGCCGACGGGCTCTGCCCGGCGGCGTTGCGGCGCCGCGCCCGGAACTCGGCTACCCATGCGAGTGCGCGCAGCCCGATCCAGATCGGGGTCAGCACCACGTAGAACAGGAACATGCCGACGGCGAGGAGGAACCACCAAAGCGTCCATCGCCAGAGCGAGACCCGCGGCTTCGGCTTCACTTCGGGCCCCTCGCCGGCGTCGGCTCCCGGCCGCCGGAGCGTGCCTCCGCCGGCGCCCGACCCCGCGGAGCCCAAGGCTTCACGCGTGTGCTCGCTTCCGCTCCTCGACGAGCTTGATCACGCGCGCGGCGGTCTCCTCGATCGAGAGCTCCGTGATGTCGAGCACCGGACAGCCGAGGCGACGGTGAATCGCTCCGGCGTGCTCGAGCTCCTCGTAGATCTCGAGCAGCTCGGCGTAGGCCTTCGGCGTCGATCGCATGTGCCGTACGCGCTCCTGCCTGATCTCGGCGAGACGGCCCGCGTCGATCGTCAGCCCGACGATCTTCGCCGCCTCGATCTCGAACAGCTCCGGCGGCGGTTCGATCCCCAGGACGACGGGGACGTTGGCGGTCTTGTAGCCCATGAAGCCCAGATACATCGAGAGCGGCGTCTTCGAGGTGCGTGAGACGCCGACCAGGACGACGTCGGCACCGGGCAGGCCGCCGCCCATGCCGTCGTCGTACTGGACGGCGAACTCGATCGCGGCGATCCGGCGGAAGTACGCGGAGTCGAGCGGGTGTCGGACGCCCGGTGCCATCCTCGCCGCCTGGCCGGAGATCTTCGCGATCGACGCGAGCGGTGGGCCGAGGATGTCGCAGTAGTGGAGCTTCGCCCGCCTGCAGAAGTCGCGCATCGCCCCTCGCAGCTCCGGCTTGACGATCGTGTAGACGACCACCGCCGAGCGCCCCTTGGCGCGGTCGACGACGAGGCGGAGATCGTCCACCGTCTCCACGCGTGGGTGCCTGACTTCCTCGAACGATTGCTCGGGGAACTGGGCCTCGAGCGCGGCGACGAGCCTGGTCGCAGTCTCGCCGGTCGCATCGGAGACGATGTGCAGCTCGACAGGAGGGGCGTTCATTGCGACGTCATCTCACGCTGCTCTCAGGTTGGTGGAGCACACTTGCACCATGCGGATTCTGGTCGTCGACGACGAGCGCCCGGTACGGGAGGCGCTCGAGCGTGCGCTCCGGCTCGAAGGATACGAGGTCGAGCTTGCCGCCGACGGGCAGGAGGCTCTTCTCTCGATCGCCCGGCGGAGCGTGGACGCGATCGTCCTCGACGTTCTGATGCCGGTGCTGGACGGCCTCGAGACCTGCCGGGGGCTCCGCCGGATGGGCAACCGGACGCCCGTTCTGCTGCTCACGGCCCGCCACGCGGTCGACGACCGCGTGGCGGGGCTCGACGCCGGGGCCGACGACTACCTCGTCAAGCCCTTCGCACTCGAGGAGCTCCTCGCCCGGCTCAGGGCGCTACTGCGCAGGACGGCGAACGGAGAGGGCCCGCTCGCGTTCAGCGACCTCACCCTCGACCCCGGAACGTACGAGGTCCGCCGCGGAGGGCGACCGATCGAGCTGACCCGAACCGAGTTCCTCCTCCTCGAGCTGTTCCTCCGCAACCCGCGACAGGTGCTGACCCGCGGCGTGATCTTCGACCGGGTCTGGGGCTACGACTTCGGCCCGACGTCGAACTCGCTCGAGGTCTACGTCGGCTACCTGCGCAGGAAGACCGAGGCCGAGGGGGAGCCGAGGCTGATCCACACCGTGCGCGGTGTCGGCTACGCGCTCCGCGAGGCGGCCGTCTCCGGCTCCGCCGGCAACGGCTAGAAAGAGTGCGCAATGCGCGCCGGGCCTCCTGACCACCGTTCGACCGAAGCGAGAAGGGTGGCATGAGCTTCCGTCTCCGGGTCACGCTGCTGGCCACGGCCGCGGTTGCGGTCGCGGTCGTCGCCGCTTCGGGCGTCGTCTACGTGGTCGTTCGGCACCAGCTGCTCGGCGAGGTGGACTCGAGCCTCGTCAACCGCGCACGCGATTTCGTCCGCCACCCCGGGCCGGGGATCGGGATCGTCCCCCTGGGGCCGCGGGCGAGCCTCGGCGGCCCGCCGACGTACCTCCAGGTCGTCCAGTCGGACGGCCAGGGCGCTGCGATCGCACTCCCCGGCACGACGCGGGCGGAGGCGCTCGCGGCGGGCGGAGGCCGGCCGTTCTTCTCCGACGGTCACGTAGAGAAGGTCCACGTCCGCGTGTACTCCGCACAGGTCGGCGAGGGCGTGGCGTTGCAGGTCGCGCGCCCCCTGGACGAGGTCGATCGCACGCTCCACCGTCTCGGCCTCTACCTCCTGTTCATCGGGATCGGCGGCATCGGGCTCGCGAGCGGGCTCGGCCTGCTCGTCGCGCAGGCGACGCTGCGTCCGGTCGGGCGGCTGACGGGCGTCGCCGAGGAGGTGACCGCGACCCGCGACCTCTCCCGCCGGATCGAGGCGGGAGGACGGGACGAGCTCGGACGGCTCGCGTCGGCCTTCAACGAGATGCTGGGCGCCCTCGACTCCTCGGTCCGGGCCCAGCGGCAGCTCGTCGCCGACGCATCGCACGAGCTGCGCACGCCCCTCGCCAGCCTGCGCACGAACGTGGAGGTGCTCGCCGGCGGCAAGCGGCTCTCCGCGGACGAGCGCCGCCGCCTGCTCGCCGACGTGATCGGCCAGGTCGAGGAGCTCAGCCGGCTGGTCGGCGATCTGGTCGAGCTCGACCCGGACGCACCACCCGAGCTCGAAGAGCTCCGGCTCGACGAGCTCGTCGCGGCAACGGTCGAGCGTGCCCGGCTGCACGCCCCGGGCGTCGACTTCACCGTGACGGTCGAGCCGTCCGTGGTGAAGGCCGCGCCGGCCCAGATCGAGCGGGCGGTCTCGAACCTGCTCGACAACGCGGCGAAGTGGAGCACGTCGGTCGACGTCCAGGTCGCCGGACCGGAGGTGACCGTCCGCGATCACGGGCCCGGGATCGCCTCGGAGGATCTGCCGCTCGTCTTCGACCGTTTCTACCGCGCGGCCTCCGCACGCAAGCTCCCCGGCTCCGGCCTCGGGCTCGCCATCGTCCGCCAGGTCGCGCAGACCCACGGGGGCGAGGCGACGGTCGCGAATGCGGCCGACGGCGGCGCACTGTTTCGTCTCACCCTCGGTCCCGACTCCTCGAATCAGCCCGGCCGCGGACGCAGTTAACGTGTGGCCCATGGCCGACGCCGTCACGATGGACAGGATCGTCTCGCTGTGCCGCCGGCGCGGCTTCGTCTTTCCCTCATCCGAGATCTACGGCGGCCTCGGCTCCGCCTACGACTATGGGCATTACGGCGTTCTCGCGAAGAACAACGTCAAGGCGCGATGGCTCTCGGCGATGGTCCAGGAGCGCGACGACATCGTCGCCCTCGACTCGGCGATCATCCTCAACCCCCTTGTTTGGGAGGCTTCCGGCCACGCGGAGGGGTTCAGCGATCCGATGGTCGACTGCCGTACGTGCAAGCTGCGCTTCCGAGCCGACCACCTGGCCGACCCGCGGCACGAGGAGGTGCGCTGCGGCCGCAAGCCGAGCAAGCGCCCGGGCGAGTTCGCCGAGTGCGACCTGACCGAGCCGCGCCAGTTCAACCTGATGCTCTCGACCCGGCTGGGCGCGATCGAGGAGACCGGCTCGCAGGCGTACCTCCGTCCCGAGACCGCGCAGGGGATCTTCGTCAACTTCAAGAACGTCCTCCAGCTCGCCCGCCGCCGGCCGCCGTTCGGGATCGCGCAGATCGGCAAGTCGTTCCGCAACGAGATCACGCCCGGGAACTTTCTCTTCCGGACGCGCGAGTTCGAGCAGATGGAGATGGAGTTCTTCGTCCCCCCCGCCGAGGCCGACGACTGGTACCGCTACTGGATCGGCGAACGGCTCGGCTGGTACGTGCGCTACGGCCTGCGCGAGAGCCATCTCCGCGTACGGCCGCACGACGACGACGAGCTCTCGCATTACTCGCGCGGGACGAGCGACATCGAGTACCTGTTTCCGATCGGCTGGTCGGAGCTCGAGGGAATCGCAAACCGGGGTGACTTCGACCTCGCCCAGCACTCGGAGCACTCTGGCACGACGCTCGAGTACGTCGGCCCGGAGGGCGACGAGCGCTACGTCCCGTACGTGATCGAGCCGGCCGGCGGGGTCGATCGCGCGCTGCTCGCGTTCCTGATCGACGCCTACGACGAGGAGGTGGTCGCCGATCGCGAGCGCACGGTCCTGCGGCTTCATCCTCAGATCGCCCCGGTGAAGGCCGCCGTGCTGCCGCTCGTCGCCAAGGACGCCGGCATGGTCGGCAAGGCGCGTGCGCTCTACGACGAGCTTAGGGCCGAGTTCATGGTCGAGTACGACGAGGGCGGTGCGATCGGCCGGCGCTACCGCCGCCAGGACGAGATCGGCACACCGTTCGCGTTCACCGTCGACGACCAGACGGTCGCCGACGACACGGTCACGATCCGCGACCGTGACTCGCTCGACCAGGAGCGCGTGGCGATCTCGCAGGTGGCCGACCGGCTCGAGGACGAGCTGCGCCGTCCCTGGAAGACGCCGAAGCCCGACTGACGCTAGAGCGCTGCGCCGACGAGGAACCGGATCGGGTCGCCGACCACGACTCGCAGCACGTGCCCGATCACCAGTCCGGCGACACCGCGGGCCTCGACGTCGTCGAACGCCCGGTCGAAGCCCGACTTGAGCGCGGCCTCGATCGTCGGCTTGTCCCATCTGACCTCCTTGGTGCCCGCCGCCGGTACGAACGAGAGGACGAGCTCTTCACGGGTCGTGCCGAGCTTGCACGCTGCGCCGTTCAGGCCGTTCAGCGCGAACCGCTGCACCTCGCCGTCGATTCCTCCGCCGCTGAAGGCCGGCTTCGACGTGCACGGATCGGCGAGCTGCGGCTTCCCGAATCCGATCGCGCCCAGGGAGAGGTCGACGATCAGGAGCGTCGCGGCAGCGGCTAGCAGGACGGTCAGCGCCTTCATCGAGCCGCTCTCAAGCGAAGTGCGGGCAGCACCGAACCCAGCGCGAACAGCGCTGCCAGCCCGAACGACGATCGGAACCCTCGGGTCAGCGCCGACTCGAGCGTGGTCACGAGCGAGTCCCGCGCCTGCCGCACGTCCGAGCTCGACCGTGCACCCGCGTCGTCGAACGGCTTCGAGAGGTCGGGCACCTCTCCCCTCGGCGCCGACTCGAGTGCGTCGCGAAGCGCGAGTGCGATCGGCACCTTCTTGGTCAACGGAACGTCGGCGTCGAGGATCTCCTTTGTTCCGACGAGGAGCGCGCGTTGCCCGGCGCGGTCGAGGGCGCCGGTGAGGAGCGGTGCGACGAGCGCGAGCGCGAGGACGAGGCCGGCGTGGCGGGCGGCGACGGTCATCGCCCCGCTGCGGACGAGCCCCGCCTCGGCGTCGAGCGCAGCCCGGGTGAGGACCGGCACCGCGAGCCCGATGCCCGCGCCGCAGAAGGCGAGCGAGACGGCAACGAGGGTGTTCGAGACTCGGGGCAGCAGTGCCAGGGAGCCGAGGCCGGCCGCGAGCAGCAGCGCTCCCCCGCCGACTGCTGCCCTGGGCTCGAGCCCTCCGGCGAGCGGGCGGGCGGCGAGGGTGGCGGCGGGGAGGGCGCTGACGACGAGCGCTCCGACGATCGGATCGAGCCCCCAGACCGTGATCACGAGCAGGACGGCAAGGAACAGAGCGCCGACCAGGGCGGCGAAGACGAGCGCGAGCGCCGTATCGGCCGCCAGCGCCCCGTGCTTTCGGAGGCGGGGCTGCTCGGCCGGGAGCGTTACGGCACCGCGCGTTCCAAGAAGCGCGAGCGCCGCGACCGGCGCCTGGACGACGAAGATCGCGCGCCAGTCGAACACCTGCGTGAGAACGCCGCCGAGCGCGGGGCCGGCGGCGGCGCCGACCACGGCCACGCCCGTCCACAGCGCCGTGCCGCGCTCGCGGGAGCCGAGCAGACCGCCGAGGAGCGCGAGCGACGAGGCGAGCAGCAGCGCCGCCCCGAGTCCCTGGGCGCAGCGAAAGGCGATCAGCGCCGGCAGGCTCCACGACGCCGCGCAACCGACGGAGGCGGCGGTGAAGAGCAGGAGGCCGGCCTGCGCGAGCCTGCGCGGATCGAGGCGCCGCCCTGGCCCTGCGAGCGCGAATGCCGCGACGGCGACCACCAGGTTGTACGACGTGATCACCCAGGAGACGCCGACGATCGTGGTGTCGAACGCGCCGTAGAGGTTGGGCAGCGCGAGCACGACGATCGACGAGTCGGCGAAGGCGACGGCCACCGATGCCGCCACCGCCGCTGCCAGCAGACGCCGCCGGTCAGGCAGACGGCCGCTCCATCATGACCCAGTGTCTGACACCGCCGGTGTCAGACACTGCCGGCGCGCAGCGTTCGCAGCTGGAAGCCGCCGTGCTCCTCGTACGAGGACGTGATCACGGCGAAGACGTCGCGGGCGCCGCGCTCGGTCAGCCCGGTCGTATTCGCATCCGCGAGCGGGCTGCGCAGAAGCGCCTCCATGCCCGCCAGGCCGTCCGGCGAGAGCGCGAGCGCGCCCGCGCTGCAGGCCTGGCACACTGCTCCGCCCGCCCGCGCCGAGTACGCGGCGAGCGGCCCGTCGGAGCCGCACTCGGCGCAGCTGCCGAGGTGGGGCAGGTAGCCGGACAGCCAGAGCAGCTTGAGCTGGAACGAGAGCCCGAGCGCATCGAGCTCGGGCCGAACGCCAGTGGGAGTCTCGTCCAGAAGGTCGAGGAAGCGGGTCAGCGCCCCGAACGCCCGCTCGTTCGCCTCCTGCTCGGTGAAGAGCCGCAGCATCGCCTCGGCGCCGACGAGGCCGACCGCGAGACGGTACGAGTCCTCGCGAACACCATGGTGCGAGCGGACGAGCTCGACGCCGGTGACCGTGTGCAGCTCGCCGCTGCCCGCGTGCAGGAGGAGCTCCGCGTGCGAGAGCGGCTCGAGCCGCCCGCCCACCCGCGACTTCGTCCGGCGGATGCCCTTGGCGATCGCCCCGACGCGGCCCCGGTCGGCCGTGTACAGGTGAAGGATCCGGTCGGCCTCCGAGTAGCGGATCGAGCGCAACACGACCGCCTCGGTCTTGTACGTGCGGCCCACGCTTCGAGTCTAGTCCCGGCGCCACACGACCCAGGGACAGTGCCCAAGGGATCTGTCCCTGAGGTTCGCCGGAATGGCCGCACGGTTGGGGTTACTCGCGGCCGAGGACGAGATCGATTCCCGCCAGCACCATCGCGACTTCCCTCTTCGCGAGGCGCCCGACGCGTTCGGCAAGAATTCCGCGGTCGACCGCGACGATCTGCGACACGTTCACGACCGAATCGCGTAGAAGGCCGGTCCGGCGAGCGGGCAACACGACGTTGCCCGGGGCGGAAGCCCAGCGAAGGTTGCTCGTCACCGGAACGACGACCACCGTCGCCAAACGGCTCGCATTGAAGAGGTCGCCCTGAACGACGACGACCGGCCTGCGGAAACCCGGCCCCGATCCCGTCGGTTCGGGAAGCGACGCCCAGAGAACGTCGCCCTGACTGACTACCAC
Organism: uncultured Actinomycetes bacterium; assembly: GCA_963803325.1. Classification (GTDB taxonomy): domain Bacteria; phylum Actinomycetota; class Thermoleophilia; order Gaiellales; family Gaiellaceae; genus DATBLE01. The sequence continues at coordinate 122,761 of CAWDLU010000004.1, forward strand.
TCGCTGCGCTCGAGCGCCGATCGACCGGCCGCGGCCGTCCAGGCGTCGATCTCGACCCCGACTTTCTCGAGCGTCTCGTCGAGAGCAGCAGTCACCGCGTCAGGCTCGCGACGAGCGAGGTACTCCACAAGCGCTTCGCGGTAGACCTGGCTGCGCGACTTGCCCAACTTCCGCGCAAGGGCGTCGGCTTGCCGAAACAGCCCGTCGGGAATCGACACGGCGGTTTTCATACTCGTAGTATAACTCGCCTCAGGTCCCCTTGCCCAAACCCGGCCAGCGCTGGCAACCGGGGCAGAACCAGGTTCCGCGACCGCCCGCGCGCGTCTTCTCGATCGGCGTGCCGCACCGCTCGCACGGCTCCCCCAGGCGTCCGTAGACGCGGAACTCGTCCTGCATCCGGCCGCCCGCGTAGGTGCCGTCGCCGAGGTCGGCGCCCTGCCGCCGGATCCCCGTTCGGAGTGCGCGCCGGATGCCCGCCCGGAGCGCCGCGACCTCCTCGGCCGTCAGGGTGCCCGCCGGACGCAGGGGGTGGATCCGCGCATGCCAGAGCGACTCGTCGGCGTAGATGTTCCCGAGGCCTGCAACCGTGCGCTGGTCGAGGATCGCCGCCTTCACCGGGGCCTTCCGACCGGCCAGGCGCCGGGCGAGGAAGCCGGTTGTGAAGCGGCGTCCAAGAGGCTCGGGCCCGAGACGGGCGGCCAGGTGCCGCTCCGCGTCGTCGGCCTCCAGCAAGAGCCACGTTCCGAACCGGCGCAGGTCGCGATAGGCGATCCACGTCCCGTCGTCGAGATCGACTACGGCACGCTCGTGGGAGGCCGGCGCATACCGGAAACCACCGGTCATCCGCAGGTGCACGAGCAGGACCGTCTCGCTCTCGAGTCGCACGAGCAGGTACTTGCCGCGCCGCTCCACTGCCTCGACTCGCTCCCCGGTGAGTCTCGCGGCGACCAGGGACGGGTCTTCGGGGCGGGTGAGCCGCGAGTCGTCGATGCGGGCGCCTGTGATCCGGCGACCGGCGAGGCGGTCGGCCAGGCGTCCGCGCTCGGTCTCCACCTCCGGCAGCTCCGGCAACGCCCGCTACCCGATCACGTCGAGTACGATCCCGCGCTCGCGCGGCGCCTCGCCGCCGAGCTGATAGGCGGCAAGAACGTCGCCGGCCGCTTCCTGGGCGCTCGCGTCGTCGCGCGCGTGGATCTCCGCGAGCAGGTCGCCGGGCGAGACTTCGTCGCCGCGCTTGCGGTGACAGACGACGCCGACCGCATGGTCGATCTCGTCGTCCTTGGTTCGCCGGCCGGCTCCGAGGTGGAGCGCGGCAAGTCCGACCCGGATCGCGCCGAGCCCTTGCACGAACCCTCCGTTCTCGGACTCGACGGCGAGGACGACCGGCGCCGCCGGCAACGCCGCCTCGTCAGGGTCTCCGCCCTGAGCGCGAATCCAGCGCTCGTAGGCCGCAGTTGCGGAGCCGTCGTCGACCGCGGCGGCGGCGCGCTTGCGAGCGGCGAACTCGTCGATCCCCAGATCGGAGAGCGCCAGCAGGTGGGCGGCCGACGAGAGCGCGAGCTCGGAGAGATCGGGCGGGCCGTCGCCGCGCAGGGTCGCGACCGCCTCCCTGAGCTCGAGTGCGTTCCCGACCGCCTGCCCGAGCGGCTGGTCCATGTCGGTGAGCATGCACACGACCTTCCGACCCGAGCGGCGGCCGAGCTCGATCATCGTCTCGGCGAGCGCACGCGCGTCGTCGAGCGTCTTCATGAACGCGCCCTCGCCGACCTTGACGTCGAGCACGATCGCGTCCGCGCCGCCGGCGAGCTTCTTCGACATGATGCTGGCCGCGATCAGCGAGACGTTGTCGACGGTCGCGGTGACGTCGCGCAGCGCGTACAGCTTCTTGTCGGCCGGGACCAGGCCGGCGCTCTGGCCGATGATCGCCAGCCCGACCTCGCGCACCTGGGCGACGAACTCGTCGGTGGTCAGCTCGACGCGGTAGCCGGGGATCGCCTCGAGCTTGTCGAGCGTGCCGCCCGTGTGCCCGAGCCCGCGTCCGCTCATCTTTCCGAACGGCACCCCGCACGCGGCGACGATCGGCCCGACCGCGATCGAGGTCTTGTCGCCGACGCCCCCGGTCGAGTGCTTGTCGACGCACGTCCGGCCGAGGGCGGCGCCGAGGTCGATCGTCTCGCCGCTCGCGATCATCGCGTCGGTCAAGGCGTGGGTCTCGGTGCCCGACAGGCCCTTGAAGTACACGGCCATCAGGAAAGCGGCCATCTGGTACTCGGGGATCTCCTCACGCGTGTAGCCGAGCACGAGCTCGCGCAGCTCGTCGGTGCTCAGCTCGCCGCCGTCGCGCTTCCGCTCGATCAGCTCGGCCGGGCGGATCATCGGGCGGCGATCACGGCTCGCAGACGAAGACGGCGACGTGACGGGAGGCGTTCAACGCTCCCTCGAAGTACGGCAAGCGGTCGGCGAGATGTTTCCGGGTCGTCGATGCGGCGACGTAGCGACGCGCCGCCGCCCAGTCCGGGAACGTGACCGTGCCTCGGACGTCGCGCCGCCTGACGACCGTGAAATGACGGAGAAGTGCCCACTCTCCGGATTCTGCGCTGAAGGTGTGGCTGCGCTCGGCATCTGCTCCGAATCGCCCCCAGAGCTCGGGCAGGTTCCATTCGCTGTTCGTCACGGCGACAAGCCGGCCCGACTCGTGCAGGACGCGCCGGAGCTCTCGAATCGCCAGGCCGAGATCCGGAACGTGGTAGAGCATCCACGCCGCGACCGCGCAGTCGAACTGCCCGTCGGTGAACGGCAGCTCCTGGACGTCACCGACCATCGCTTCGACCCCCTGCGCGCGGGTCAGCTCGACCATGCGCTCGGACTGGTCGATCGCGACCACGGCCGCTCCCACCTCGCGTGCGATCCTCGCCGCGAGCTCTCCTCGCCCCGATCCCACCTCGAGGACGCGTCGGGGAGCGGCTTCCGCGACCGCCTCGAACGCAACCTGTGTCGGGTCCGGCCCGGTGGCCGAGTCCCACGCGGCCGCTCGCACGGCGAACCGGGACTCGTTCGCGTACTCGCTCCGGACGAGCGCCGGATCGTCGAGCCTCACCGGCCCGTCCCCGTCTCGGCCGCGACCGGCATGGCGGGCGCGGCCCACGATCGGCAACAAGGGTGCGAGCTGCTCAGGGAGGGGGGTTCATGGGGGGAACCGGCCGTTCCCCCCATGCGAGCGAGCTCGCGCAAAGCGCGGCGAGCGGTCATTCGACGATCGGAGTGCCGGGGAGGCGCCTGCCAGGGCCCTTGCCGCCGAGCCAGGCGTTCACCGTCGCGCCGACGTCGGCGAACTCGCCCGTGTGGATCCGCCCGTTCGCGTTCTTCCCCTGCGCGTAGGCGAGCAGCAGCGCGTGCTCGCGGGAGTGGTCGGTGGAGGGCGTCGTCGGGTCGCAGCCGTGGTCGGAGGTGACGATCAGGAGGTCGCCGGGCCGCAGCGCTTCGAGCAGGTCCGGCAGCCGGCGGTCGAAGTCCTGCAGGCAGCGGTGGAAGTTGACCGGGTCGTTCCGGTGACCCCAGAGCATGTCGGTCTCGACCAGGTTGGCGAAGACGAAGCCGGAGTCGAGCTCCTGGAGGAGCCGCTCGGTCTCGGTGATCCCTTCGACGTTCGACTTGGTCGGGTGGCTCTCGTCGATGTCGCAGCCGGCGAAGATGTCCCCGATCTTGCCCACCCCGTGCACCGGTACGCCGGCTTCGCGCAGAAGCGTCAGGTAGTTCGGACGGCGCGGCTCGAGCGAGAAGTCGTGCCGGTTCGGCGTCCGCTCGTAGTTGCCCGGCTCACCGGTGAACGGCCTGGCGATCACGCGGCCGACGGCATCCTTGCCGGTCAGGATCTCGCGGGCGACGCGGCAGGCGTCGTAGAGCTCCTCGAGCGGGATCGTCTCCTCGTGCGCCGCGATCTGGAAGACCGAGTCGGCGGAGGTGTACACGATCCACTTCCCCGTCTGCTGATGCTCCTCGCCGAGCTCCTGGATGACCTCGGTGCCGGACGCGGGCTTGTTCCCGAGCACGCCGCGCGCGGTGCGGTGCATGAACGGGTCGATCACATCGTGCGGGAAGCCGTGCGGGTACGTCGGTAGTGGCTGAGGCGTGACGATCCCCATCAGCTCCCAGTGGCCGATGGTCGTGTCCTTCCCCTTCGAGCGCTCGATCAGCCGCCCGGCGACCGCCGGTGCGCCCGGCTGCGGCGGGCACCCGGCGAGCTCCTCGACGTTGCCGAGACCGAGAGCCTCGAGGTTCGGCAAGTCCAGGCCGCCGACGGCGCGGGCGACGTTGCCGAGCGTGTCCGATCCTTCGTCTCCGAAGTCGCCCGCATCCGGCAAGGCCCCGGCGCCCACGGCATCGAGCACGATCGCGCATGCACGGGGCATTCGACTATTCTACGGAGCGCGTGAGCACGCTCCTCGGCGTCATCGGGTTGGCCGTCTTCATCGCCTGCGTGATCGCGCTGGCAGCGGGCGTGACGGCAGCCGTCGTCCGCATCTCCCCCACTCGCGACAAGCCCACCTAGACCGGCGGCAGCGACAGCAGACCCGCGAGCGGCTCGCAGTCGAGGCCGTGCGCCTCGGCGACGGCCGGATGCGTGACCTTGCCGTGGAGGATGTTCACGCCCCCGGCGAGTGCCGGGTCGCCGGCGACCGCCCCGGCCAGCCCGTGGTCGGCGACCGCCTCGACGTACGGAAGCGTCGCGTTCGTCAGCGCCTTGGTCGAGGTGACCGGCACCGCACCCGGCATGTTCGCCACGCAGTAGTGGATGACGCCTTCGACGACGTAGACCGGCTCGCTGTGCGTCGTCGGCTTCGACGTCTCCGCGCAGCCGCCCTGGTCAATCGCGACGTCGCAGAACACCGCACCCTGCTTCATCTCGGTGAGCATTGCCCGGGTGATCAGCTTCGGCGCCCGTGCGCCCGGGATCAGTACGGCGCCGATCACGACGTCGGCCTCCCGCACCGACTCCTCGATCTGGAGCGTGGACGACATCACGAGGCTGACCCGACCGGAAAGGATCTCGTCGAGGTGGCGCATCCGGTCGATCGAGCGATCGAGGATGGTCACGTTCGCGCCGAGTCCGAGAGCGATCACGGCCGCGTTGTAGCCGACGATCCCCCCGCCGATCACGAGCACGCGTCCGGGCGCGACCCCGGCAACGCCGCCGAGCAGGAGCCCACGCCCTCCGAGCGGCTTCTCGAGGAAGTAGGCGCCGGCCTGGGCGGCGAGCCGCCCGGCGATCTCGCTCATCGGCGCGAGCAGCGGCAGCGCCCCGTTTGGCGCCTCGACCGTCTCGTAGGCGACGCACGCCGCTCCGCTCCCGACCAGCGCCTCGGTGAGCTCACGACTGGCCGCGAGATGGAGGTACGTGAACAGGATGAGTCCCTCGCGGAGCAGCGGGTACTCGCTCGGCAGCGGCTCCTTCACCTTGAGCACGAGGTCGGAGTCGGCCCAGACCTCGCCGACTTCGACCGTGCGGGCACCGGCAAACGTGTACGAGGCGTCGGGGAACGCGCTCCCCTCGCCGGCGCCCGTCTCGACGAGGACGTCGTGGCCGCGCTGGACGAGCTCGCGTGCGCCCGCAGGCGTGAGCGCGACGCGGTACTCGTCGGACTTGATCTCCTTGACGACGCCGACCTTCATCGGGAGCGGCCGGGAGCTTAGCGGCTCCAGCAACCGCGCCGGGCCTCCTCGACGATTGCGGCCCAGCGTCCCAGCGGGCGCAACACGCCGAGGCCGATCAGCGCAACGCCGCCTGCGAGGTCTGCACGGCCGTCCTGGCTCAAGCCCGGCGGAGCGGGAACGCGTGCCGGCTCGAGCTGCCTTCGAAGCGGCTCTTCGTAGCGAGGAACGTGGCGATGTCGTTGCGGCGGAGGAGCACCGAGGTTTCCGCATCCCAGGGGAGCACCGTTCCCTCGGAGATCTTCGCCAGGAAGAGCTGTAGCACCGGAGTGAACCCCTGGAGATACGGCTGCTGATCGACGACGAAGTCGAGGTGGCCGTCGGCGACGAGGCCGAGGTCCCCGGGCAGCAGGTCGTAGCCGCCGCCGTGAATGCCCTTCACGCTCAGCCCGTGCTCCTCGATCACCATCCCGGCAGCGAGCGTGCCTGCGCCGTCGACCGCGAACAGTCCGCCGGTGCCGGGGCGCTTGGCAAGAGCCGCCTCGACCTCGGCCTGCTGGGTGCGCAGGGACCCCGACGAGAGCCGCACCACGGTCGCGGTCGGAGCTCGAGCTGCGGTCCGGAGCCAGGCCTGAATGCCCTCGAGCCGGTCGCCGACGACCGGCTTCGAGCGGCTCGGGGCAAGAAGCAGGACCCGTTTGCGGGGAGCGAGGCGGACGATCTCGGCTCCCACCCGGGCGCCGGATACGCGCGGATTCTCGCCGACGTACGGGAATCTGCCCGGCCCCGAGTCGACGTTGAACGCCACCACAGGGATCTTCGCCCGAGCGGCTGCATCGATCTCCGGCGCGAACGAGCGCCGATCCAGGATCGAGACGGCAATCCCGTCGGCCTTCCGGGAGACTGCCGAACGAAACGCCGCCACCGTCTCCTTCAGGTCGCCGCGCGCCGAACCGGTCCATTGCACCGAGCACTTGACCAGCGCGGCCGCGTCCTGCGCACCGAACTGCGTGGCGACGAGCAGCGGGTCGACCGTATCGTGGCTGACGAAGACGAAGCGCCAGCGAGGATGTGCGGCGAAGTCGCCGCCCCCGTCTGCTGCGAGCGCGGCGGCGGGACCGAGCAGCTGCGCGAGCGAGACACCCGCCGCCCCCGCTCCGGCGCGACGGAGGAACCCCGCGCGGTCGTTCATGCCCGCTCCGGCGCCGGCAAGGCCGACACCTTCGCTACCAGGTCGCCTTCGTCGAGCCCACGGCTCACGTCGGGTGCTCCAGCAGCACCTTCCCGACGATGCCGTCACGCTCGGCCATCAGCTTGAACGCGTCCTCGAAGCGCTCCGCGGGAAAGCGGTGGGTGACAATCGGGTCGAGGTCGACGAGGCCGGCCCCGAGCACCTCGAGGACGCGGCTCCAGACCGCGGTCGTGTAGCCGACGCTCCCGATCAGCTCGAGATCGCGGAGGACGAAGCGGTCGGCCGGAACGCAGAGCTCGCGCCCCTCGCCGGCGATCCCGAGCGCGACGATGCGACCGCCCTCACGTGGGAGCCTGGTCGCGAGCTCGACGGCCGGAACGGCGCCGGCGGTCTCGACGACGAGATCGAGGTCGCCCTCGTAGGCCGCCGCACCGTCTCCGGAAACCTCGACCGTTTCGTTCGCGCCCAGCCTGCGGGCGAGCTCGAGCTCCTCCGGACGCACGCCGTAGGCGACCACCGTCGCGGGCGAGAACAGACGGGCGAGCGTGATCGTCAGCGCACCGAGCGTGCCGACGCCGACGACTCCGACCGACTCCGCGGGCGCCGGCCTCGCGCGAAGCAGCCCCTTGAGCACGACGGAGGCCGGCTCGATCAGCACGGCCGCGTCGAGTGAGACGCGCTCCGGCAGCCGATGGACGACCCGGCGGGGGGCGACCACCAGCTCGCCGTAGCCGCCGCCCCGGGTGAAGCCGAGCTGGTCGTAGCGCTCGCACAGGTGGGTGTCGCCCGCACGGCACCGGCGGCACCTGCCGCAGTAGCAGAAGCCCTCGCAGACGACCCGATCGCCCGGCGCGAGATCGTCGATGTCACCGCCGACGGCCTCGACCACACCGCTCCACTCGTGTCCGGGAATGCACGGATAGCGCACCCAGCGGCGGTCGAGCTCGCCCGCCAGCACCTCGAGGTCGGTGCGGCACACCCCCGCCAGACGGCTGCGCACGAGCACGTCACCGGGCCCGCAGGACGGAGTCTCCACCTCCCGGAAGACGACCTCGTGCGGGCGCTCTATGACGACCGCCTTCACGCGCCTAGTCTACGGCCCGTCGATCGGCAAGATTCTCGGGATGCCCGCTCGGCTGCTTCCGGCCGGGCGTCGCCGGCTAGCCGTCTGCGGCCGCCGACTCGTCCCGCTCGAGCACCGGCAGGAACTCGACCTCGAGGCGCTCGATCCGGGTTCCCTCGACCTCGAGGACGCTGAAGCGGAGACCGTCGTCGGCGAGCTCGTCTCCCTGCTGCGGCGCGCGGCCGAGCTGACCGAACACGTAGCCGCCGATCGTGTGGTAGTCCTCGATCGGCAGCGCCGTCTCGAACTGCTCGTTGAAGTCGTCGATCGGGAACGTGCCGTCGATGCGGATCCGGCTGTCGTCGATTCTCTCGACCGACTCGTCGGGGAGGTCGAACTCGTCCTCGATCTCGCCGACGATCTCCTCGAGCACGTCCTCCAGGGTGACGATCCCCTCCATGTCGCCGTACTCGTCGACGACGACCGCCATGTGCTGGTTCGTGCGGCGGAACTCCTTCAGCAGCGCGGCGATGTCCTTCGTCTCCGGGACGATGTGAGCGGGGCGCAGGAGCTGCTCGACCTGCACGTCTGCCATCCCACGATCGTTGAGCGCGATCAGCAGGTCGCGCAGGTGGAGCACCCCGATGATGTGCTCGGGCGTCTCCCGATAGACCGGGTACCGCGTGTAGGGCGAGTCGAGGACCGCCTGGAGGCACTCCTCCGCCGGCAGGTCGACCGACAGCGCAACGACCTCTGGCCGCGGCACCATCACGTCCGCCGCCTCCTTGTCGGCGAAGTCGAAGACCTTGTAGAGCATCTCCTGCTCCTCTTGCTCGAGCTCGCCCTCGACCGTCGAGCGCTCGAGCAGCATCTTCAGCTCCGCCTCCGAGTAGACGGCCCCATCCGCGCCGGGCGGCTCCATCCCGAGTGCCCGCAGCGTCACCTCGCTCGATCGTTGCAGGAACCAGATCAGCGGCTTGAAGAGGATGAAGAAGGCGCGCACCGGCGCGGAGAGCCACAACGCGGTCTGCTCGGAGTAGCCGAGCGCCATTCCTTTCGGGACGAGCTCACCGAGGACGACGTGGAAGAAGGTGAGGAGGAGCAGCGCCAGGACGACGGCGAGCACCGTCGCCATCACCGGATCGAATGCCCTGGTGAGCACGTGCTCGCCGAGCGCTCCGATCGCCAGCGAGGTGACGGTGACGCCGAGCTGCATCGCGGCGATGAAGCGCGGCGGCTCCTGGGTGATCCGCAGGACGAGCCTCGCCCGGCGGTTGCCCTGTTGCTCGAGCTCTTGCATGCGAGTGCGCCGAACGGTGACGAGCGCGTACTCGGCCGCGACGAAGAGGCCGTTCAACAGCACGAGAGCCGCAACCGCGACCAGCTCGAGAAAGAGAGTCATGAGTCCGCCCCGGGCACCGGGGCGCAGGTACTAGGAGGGAAGTCGCTTTCCAAGGAAGCTACGCCTGAGTATAGGTCACGCGTCCGTCGTCGCCCGCGCGTGCGGCCCTCCCCTCGACCACGAGCCGCTCGATATGGGAGAGCGTCTCTGCGACCGCAAAGCGCCGCTGGCTCGGGCCGCGATCGTCCGGGAACAGCAGCTGGGACAGGTCGTAGCCCGTCCGCGGCCGCGGGCCGAGCAGAGCGGCGGTTTCGTCCAGCCGGTCGCGGTGGTGCTGCACGATCTCGCGGGCGCGGCCGGCCGGGTCGTCGATCGGATCGCCGTGCCCCGGGAGGGCGAGTCGAGGCCCGAGCTCGACCACCCGCTCGAGCGAGGCGATGTAGTCGCCGAGCGGATCCGGCCGCGACTCGGGGTAGAGGCCGACAGCCGGCGTGATCCGCGGGAGCAGATGGTCGCCGGCGACCATCACGTCGCCCTTCAGCAGGCCGATGTGCCCGTCCGCATGGCCCGGAAAGGCGGCGACCCGCCAACCGGCAACCTCGTCGCCTTCCCGCAGGAGCCGGGGGTCAGGCGCAAAGCGAATCAACGGACGGTAGACGTTGCCCGCTTCGAGCAACTGGTCGGTCGCTTCGGGAGGTGAGCCGTGAAGCTGGAACCAGCCGGCGATCCGCGGCGCCCAGTCGTCGGCGCCCCAGACCCTCTCGCACTGGGCGTAGTCGAGCTCGCCCTGATGGACCGGAGCGCCGGTCACCGCCCCGGCGTCGGCGGCACCGCCGACGTGGTCGGGGTGGAAGTGGGTGATCACGATCCCGACGATCGGTCGCTCGAGGCTCGGCAGCAGCTCGTGCCAGCGCTCGGCGAGCCCCGGCAGACCCAGGCCGGTGTCGACGAGCAGGTAGCCGTCGTCGACCGGCAGCAGGTAGCCGTGGACGTGACCCGGGCGCATCGGCATCGGGTAGGTGACGCGGAGGACGCCGTCGGCGACCGCGGACAGTTGCACCCGGCCATTCAACAGGCTTCCCGATACGAACATATGTTCTATACTGTCGCCAGTTGGTCGAATACCGCGAGGAGCCGTGCCGCACCGCCCTGAACCGGGTCAAGGGCATGGGGTTCGGCTGGTCGCTCAACCCGTACATGGGCTGCGCGCACCGCTGCACGTTCTGCTATGTCCGGGCGTTCGAGTTGCGCGCGGACCGGCCGCCGGACAGCCGCTACGGCCGCTCGATCCGGGTCAAGGTCAACGTCGCCGAGGTGCTGCGCTCCGAGCTGGCGAGGCCCTCGTGGCGGGGCGAATCGGTCGCGATCGGCGCCGCCACCGACCCGTACCAGCCGGCGGAGGGCCGCTACAAGCTGACGCGCGCCTGCCTTTCGGCCCTGAGCGACGCCGCGAACCCGTTCAGCCTGATCACGCGCAGCCCGATGATCGTGCGCGACCTGGACGTCCTGGTCGAGGGCGCCCGGCGGGCGGAGGTCGGCGTCGTCTTCTCGGTTCCGACCCTCGACGAGGAGGTCTGGCGGAGAACGGAGCCGGGCACGCCTCCTCCCCACCGACGCCTGGAGGCGGTGCGGAGGCTCGTCGAGGCGGGCATCAAGGCCGGCGTCGGGATGGCGCCGATCCTGCCCGGTATCTCCGACTCGCCGGAGCAGCTCGAGGCGGTCGTCCGGGCGGCGAGGGAGATGGGCGCCACCGGCGTCTGGGCGAACGTGCTCCATCTCAAACCCGGAACGCGCGAGCACTTTCTGCAGGCGCTCGCGCACGACTGGCCCGAGGAGCTCGATCGCTACGAGCGGCTGTACGGCTCCCGGTCGTACCTGTCGAAGGCGCAGAGAGAGCCGGTGCGCGCGGCGGTCGCCGATCTGCGCCGGCGCCACGGGATCCGCGACCGGCGGCGGCTCAGGCTCGAGCCCGCACCGGCGGCCGAGCAACTCTCGCTGCTGTGACGACTGACCCGCCGATCTATGATCGGCGCGCCATGCCCGACGAGATCACCTGCCTGATCGTCGACGACCACGAGGTCGTCCGGGAGGGGCTTCGGCTCTCGCTCTCGCGAGCACCGCACATCCGCGTGATCGGCGAGGCTGCCGACGGCGAGACCGCGGTCGCTCTCGTCGAGCGTCGCAAGCCGAACGTCGTGATCATGGACGTGCGCATGCCCGGCATGGACGGGCTGGAGGCGACGAGGCTGATCGTGAAGCAGACGCCGGGGACGGCGATCCTGATCTTCACCGCCTTCAGCGAGCGTGCTCTGCTCGACCGCGCCCTCGACTCCGGAGCGAAGGGGTACATCCTCAAAGAGGCGGCTCATGACGACCTGCTTCGCGCGATCGACCGGATCGGAAGCGGCGGCGAGTACGTCGATCCCGCGCTGACACCCGCCCTGATCGGCGGCAAGAACCAGACCGACATGCTCACCACCCGGGAGCGGGAGATCCTGCAGCTCCTCGCCGACGGGATGTCGAACGCGGACGTGGCGGCCAAGCTCTTCATCAGCCAGGAGACCGTCAAGAGCCACGTCCGCCATATCCTCACGAAGCTCGAGGCCGACACGCGCACCCAGGCGGTCGCGATCGCGCTGCGCGAGTCGATCATCGACTAGACCCGGCAGTGGGCGCCGACTCTCCTCCCGAGCGCAGGCAGGGTGAGCGCCGCCGCGACGAACGCGACCGGATGCGCCTGTTCGAGCAGCTGGTCGTCGCCGAGCAGGACGAACGCCGCCGCCTGGCGCTCTTCCTCCACGACGGAGCGGTGCAGTCGCTCTCCGGCATCGCGCTGATGCTCGACGCGGTCGGCCACGCGATCGAGGAGGGCCGGGCCGCCGAAGCGCAGCAGGTCCTCTCGAGCGCGCTCGCCCGCCAGCGGGAGACGATCCAGTCGCTGCGTGACCTCTCCTTCAACCTCGAGCCGGTCGTCCTTCGCGACCAGGGGTTCGGCGCGGCGGTGAGGGCGCTCGCCGACCGTCTCGAACTCGACGAGGCCGTTCGAGTCGACCTCGACGTCGCCGCCGCGGAGGCGCTCGCCGAGCGGGCGCAGGTCGCGCTCTACCAGCTGATCCGCGAGGCGCTCGGTCAGGCCGCCAACCGCCGGCCGAGCGGGGTCTCCGTGACCGTCTCCGATCTTCCCGACGGCGGAGCGATGCTGACGGTCGCAGACGACGGGCGGCTCGAGCGACGCCGGAGCGGAATCGAGGCGTTCCAGGAGCGCGTGCGGCCGTTGAGCGGAAGCGTGCGGGTCGACCGGAGCGAGACGGGAACTGCGGTCACCGTCGCGCTCCCCGACTACGCAGTCCGGGGATAAGATCGCGGCCGCGATGGCGTACCTTCTGTTCGTGTCGAAGCCGAGCGGCTACGAGCTCCGCGAGCGAGAGGGCGAGGCGCCGGCCGTGGGCGCCCGGGTCGAGGAGGACGAGACGCCGATGACGGTGACGAAAGTCGCGTCCTCGCCGCTGCCCGGCGACGAGCGCCGCTGCGCCTACGTGCAGCCCGCGTAGTAGGCCGATCAGCGCTTCGAGGCGCGCGGCGGCGCGGCGTTCTTCTTCGCGCGTTCCTTCTTCTTCCGCTGCCGGTCGTTCCGCCAGCGCCTGATCGGCCTCGATCCGCGTCCCATCGTGGCGGGGAGTCTACCCTCGCCGTCGCTAGGCTCAGGGCATGGACGAGTTCGAGCAGTACGTCGAGGCGGCGATTGAGTCGCTGCCCGACGACCTCCGCGCCTTCATGTCCAACGTCGCGGTGGTGGTCGAGGAGGAACCCCCCGAAGGGCTTCCTCTGCTCGGCCTCTACCAGGGCCTGCCGCTGACGAGGCGGGGAAGCACCTATGCGGGGATGCCGCCGGACAAGATCACCATCTTCCGGGGGCCGATCGAACGCCGCTCGCCGGGCGACCCCGAGGGGATGGAGCAGGAGATCAGCCGCGTCGTCCTGCACGAGATCGCACACCATTTCGGGATCAGCGACGACCGCCTACGCGAGCTCGACCGTTACTGACCGGCGGCGTCCTCCGCGGCCACGATCCCGAGCACCAACGCCTGCGCGAGACCGCTCGAGTACCCGCCGGTCGAGATCCCTCCCGCGTCGACGCCGGCCGCCCACAGGCCGTCTGCGCCGACGACGCGGGCGTGCTCGTCGACCCGGAGCCCTCCGATCGTGTGCGTGATCGAAGCGCGGACGCGCACCCCGACCACGATGTCGTCGGGAGCGCCGAACGGCAGCTCGGCGGCTCGCACCGCGCTGCCGGACGACTCGACGAGCTCGCGAACGGTGCGGTCCCGAACCGGCTCGGCCAGGGTGTCCTCGGTGAGCAGGTACCAGGCACGCGCACCCGGACGGCGGGCGGTCGCCTGCACGAGGTCGGTCTCGGACCAGCCGACGGGGCCGGGGAAGAACGGCTCCCCGCTTTGGTCGACGACCAGCGCAAGGCGCCCGTACAGCTGGGCGAGCGGGACGAAGTCGGCCTCTCCCCACTCGCGGTCGGCCATGTTGCGGCCGTAGAACTCCTCCATCCCGGACGAGGGCGAGCCGCCGCGGGCGAGGCCGGCGCGCAGACCGTCGCCGGCGCTCCACGGGTTCGCGCGCAACGCGAGCGGGGCAGCAGGCTCGATGTGGCGCCGAACGAGCTCGGGGTCGCCCTGGAAGCCTCCGGTCGCGAGGATCAGCGGCCCTTCCTCGGCGAGCTCGGACGTGGCCGGCCCGATCACACCGACCGCCCGTACGAGCGCCGCGGTCAGCCCGTGCGGGTCGAAGCGGCGGCCGGCCGTCAACGGGTTCCCCGTCTCCCGCCCGGTCACCGGCGCCCCCAGCCGCTCGAGCCGGTCGAGCGCCTCGTCGAGCCGTTCCCAGACCAGCCGCTGGAGAGCCGGGTCGCCGCCCGGACACTGGCGGCGAAACTCGTCGAGGTCGCGATAGCGCCAGACGACTCCGCTCGAGAGCAGCATCGAGCCGCCGGGCCGATCGCCCTTCTCCACGACCGCGACCTGGGCCCCCAGCTCCCGCGCGCGTGCGGCGGCGACCAGACCCGCCATGCCCGCTCCCGCGACGGTGATCAGCTCAGCGAGTTCACTTCGGACTGATCACGCCCGTGCTTCATTTCGATGGGAGCTCACCTCAAAGAGAAGGTGGGCTTGTGCTCGACGTACTCGAGCTTGACGCGGTCCGGCCCCCAGACGAAGACCGCGAACGTGTTCGGTGCGTCGACGACGTCGGCCACCTCGGCGCCCAGCTCCTGGGCCGGCGCGGCCGCGTCGACGAGAACTCCGATGTGGTTGAGCAGGGGTCGCTCCGGGCTGCCCGGGTCGCCCTCGACGAGCTCGAGAAACGCCCCGCCCGCCTCGACTCGTGCGGTGCCGGCCTGGGCAAAGCCGAAGCGCAGCCAGTCGCGTGCGGCCGCAGCCGGATCCGGCGAGAACAGAGCGACGTGGTCGAGGTCGTACTCGACGTCCGTTTCGGCTTCGACCAGGGTGACGAGCAGACCCTCGCCGACGTCGAAGAGCACCGGGGTTCCGGCCGGCAGGGCGGCTTTCGCCTCGGCCAGGTCGGAGACGCGAAGCCCGATGCGCGCGAGTGCGCCTCGCTCGCGCGGACCGTCGGCTGCGAACAGCGTCAGCTTGCCGCGGCGCGCGTCGGAGCCGGCGAGCGTGAATCGGTCGGTCCGCTCGATCACGTGCATGCCCAGGTGTGTGGTCACGAAGTCGGTGATGCGGTCGCGGTCCTCGACCCAGAGCGCGACATGGTCGAGCGAGGTCGGCTTCATGCCTTCAGATTACCCACGCCCTCACCGCGTCAGTCGACCGCGCACCGCGGCCGGCGTCGTCGCTACGCCGACAGCCGCGCCGTGAAGAGGACGTCGGACGTCGGCTTGCTCGCTCCGGCCGCGCGTTCCAGGGTGACCGCGACGAGCGCCCCCGCGGCGACCGGGCGCGTGAGCGAGACGACCGACGTGCCCGGACCGCCCCTGAACAGCCCTGCGGGAATGGTCGTGCCGTCTCGGAGCACCCAGATCTCGTACGCCTTTCCGGCGGGGGCCGGAGCCAGCCCGGAGACCGAGAGCTCGGCTCTTCCGGAGGTGTGCACGATCAGGGTGCCGTCCGCGCCGCGTAGCGCGACCCGGGTCGGACCGTTGCCGCCCGAGAGCCCCACCCAGAGACCGATCGCGAGCGCTGCGCAGGCGGCGGCGGCGAGAGCGGATCCGGCGTACAAGCGCGTTCGCCGCGGTCGCAGCGCAATCACGTTTGGAGGCTCCTCGCGGGCCGCGACGAGGATCCGGTCGCGCAGGGCCGCCGGCGGTGGAGGCCCATCGGAGGCGAGGGCGAGGGCACCGACCGCCTCCCTCAACTCGGCCAGCTCGGCACGGCACTGCTCGCACTCCGGCAGGTGCGCTTCGAAGTCGTGGCGCTCGCCGGCATCCAGCGCATCGAGCGCGTAGGCCGCCGTGAGCTCGTGCAGATGCTCGTTCGTCATTCCATGCCCTTCGCGGCTGATTCGCGTCAGGCGGGAGTTCGGTTCGGTTGGCTACTCGAGCGGCGGGTTCTGGACGTTGTGCTCGGTCGCGTATTCGTTCGTGAGCCGGTTGATCTCGTCCGCGTCCCCGAAGGCGTAGTTGATCTTCACGAACGGCTCCCACTTGTCGGGCAGGGCATCCTCGGGGAAGATCGCCTCGACCGGGCACTCCGGCTCGCACGCACCGCAGTTCCTTGTGTAGATCCCACCGGCGAGCGTGAACGCGTGCTTGCCGGGGACGACGGCGCAGAACGTCTCGGCGTCGTCGGCCTCCTGCGCCTCGACGCTCATCACGCGCCACGAGGGCTCGCGGGTCGCCAGGTGGAGCCAGCGGATCGGGCGGCTGCGGATGCCGAAGTTGGTCTCGCGACTTCCCTCCTCGCCGGAGCCGACGACGACGAAGCCGGCGTATGGCGCGACGTGCTCGAGCCAGGCCAGCGCCTCGTGGTCGGTCGACCGGATGCGCCAGGATCCGGCTCTCACAGGGTCGCCGTCGGCGGCCAGCCAGCCGTCGGCAAACCCGGCGATGTACTCCGGGTCGGCGGTCTCGGGGAGCGTGCGCTTCAGGTTCACGCCCGAGCGCACGACACCTGTCCCGAGGTACCCCGGGTGGACGTCGAGGGACGGCGAGAACTTGACCTGGTCGAAGAAATCCTTGAACCTCGCGACGCGCTCGCCGTAGAGCTGGACGTAGTGGAGGTGCTCGCCCGAGCGGATCTCCTGCTTGTTCCAGGCCCCGTCGCCGAAGACGAGCCCGTGCAGAACACCCAGGCGATACGCCTCGGAGTCGCGCTTCGGTGCGGCCCGCATGGACGGGACGAACTGTCCGGCCGACAGCGAGTTTGTCGTCTCGCCGTCCACCAGGAGCCACGCGTGAGTCGGCGTCGCCCAGACCGACCGCCGGAACCTCGAGCTGTTCCGGGTGGTCAGGCGTGTACCTCCGTAGCGATCTCTCTCCTCGAACGCCGGAGCAAGCTCCACCCGCACGAGGGGCCTGCGCCCAAACCTCTTCACGACGGCGGGCTTGAACCCGGTGTCCGTGAGGACGCGGCACGGCTGGTTCTCGAGCTCGGCGAACGTGCGGATGCCGGTGGTGGTGAGAAGCTGCTCGCCGGGAGCGAAGCAGTCGATGCACTCCTCCGGGTCGATGATCAGAATCCGCTCGAACTCGTGGATGCAGTCGACGGGACAGACGTCCACGCACGAGCGATCTTTGATGTCGATGCAGGGCTCCGCGATGATGTAGGTCACGAACGCCTACTCTACCGGGGCAAGCAGCTCCTCGATCACCTCAGCGGCCCGCTCCTGGAGCGCCGAGCGAGCGAGCACCTGGTCGAAGCCTGCGGCGTGCGCGCGGCGCAAGCCCGTGGTGTCGGTATGGCTCGAGAAGCCGACGATCGGGATGTCAGGATAGGTGTCCGCGACCTCCTCGGGCTCCACCCGGGAGATGTCGGCCAGAACGAGGTCGGGCTCGGCGATCGTCTCCGTGGTCACCAGATGGTGGCCCGCGAGCAACACGTCCAGCTTGCCCCGGAAGAAGAGATCGACCCCAACAAGCAGGATCGTCGCCACGGAACGGGAGCCTAGCACCCTGCTCGGAGGGACGGAGTACCCTCGCTCCGTGGGCGACTCACCCTTCGAGCACGGGCTCGCATTGATCGGGAGCGGAGACTACTTCCTGGCCCACGAGGAGCTCGAGACCGCCTGGCGCGCCGCCCCGCCCGAGGAGCGCGACTTCCTCCAGGGACTGGTGCACGTCGCGGTTGCCTGGTATCAGGCCGGCCGCGGAAACCGCCACGGCTGCACCAGGCAGCTGGAGAAGGCCGTGCGCCGTTTGGGGCCGTACGCTCCGGACCACCGCGGGGTGGACGTGGCAGGGCTGCTCGCGCAGGTCGCAGCCGCGTCGGTGCGTGCGCAGCAGGGCGAGCTCTGCCTAGATCCGGTCCAGCCCCACTGACTCGAGCACGCGGTTCAGCAGCGCGCGCAGCCACCAGAACCTGCCGACGAAGAGCAGGACGCCGAGCGCGAGCAGCACCAGCCCGCCGCCGGCGCGAATCCAGACGTAGTGGTCCCGTAGCCAGCGGAAGACGCCCATCGCCGGCGTGAACACGACCGCGGCGATGACGAAGGGAAGCGCGAGCCCGCAGGCGTAGACGGCAAGCAGCACCGAGCCCTCGGCGACGGTGTTCGAGTTGCCGGCGAGCAGGAGGATCGACCCGAGCACCGGGCCGACACACGGCGCGGCGCAGACCGCGAAAGCCCCGCCGAGCAGAAACGACGAGCCGCGGCGCCGCGCTCCGGACAGCAGGCCGGCGCCGAAGAGGCGTTCGGGCCAGGGCAGGAGGCCGAGGAAGACGAGCCCGAAGACGATCAGCACGAAGCCGGCGATCTGCTCGAGCAGGAACTGGTTGCGGTCGATCGAGAGGCCCACTGCCGCCGCGCCCGCGCCGAGCAGGACGAACACGCTGACCAGTCCCGCGGCGAACGGGAGGCTCGCACCGAGCACGCGCAGCCTCGACCGCCGATCGCCGAGGTGGCTCGCCTCGACCGCCGAGATCGCAGACAGGTACCCCGGAACGAGCGGCAGGACGCACGGAGCGAGGAAGGACAGAAACCCGGCGCCGAACGCGGCTGGGAACGAGGCGGCGCTCACCGCTCGAACCTGGCGAGCTCCTCGTCCACCCGGCGATCGAGCTCGGGGTCGAGCCCGCCGACCGCCGCCCCGGCCGGCACCGGCTCGCGCCGCCGCGACCAGCGCCACGCGAGCACCGACAGCGCAGCCGCGCCCAGGCCGAGCCCCGCGAACGGGAGTACCCAGGCGAGCAGGTTGAGGCCATGCTTCGACGGCTCGGCGAGCACGGCGGGGCCGAACTGGAGCACGAGCTTGCTCTTGATCTGGCTCTTCGTGTCGCCCGCGGAGATCCGAGCCGAGATGAACTGCCGGATCCGGGCGGCGATCGGCGCGGTCGACTGGTCGAGGGTCGTCTTGCAGGTCGGGCACATCACCTCGCCCTCGAGCTCACCGAGCGTCGGGTGCCGCTCGCTCGCGACCGCCGGCGCGACCAGCACGAGCGCGATCGCCGGCGCGAGCAGCAGTCTCACGATTCGAGCGCGCGCTCGATGCCGGAGGCGAGCTGCTGCTCGCTGATCTCCCCCTGGACGCGCTCGCCGACGAGGCGGCCGTCGCGGCCGACGAAGTACGTCTCCGGAAAGCCTGTCACGCCGTACTTCGGCAGCACCTTGCCCGGCCCGTCGTGGACGTTCGGGTAGGTGAGCTTGAAGCGGTGGACGAAGCGGCGCGCGTCGCCGGTGAAGTCCTGCGCGTCGACACCGACCACGACCACGCCCCGCGCCCGGTAGCCGCGCCAGGCGGCCTCGAGCCGCGGCGCTTCGGACTTGCACGGCACACACCACGACGCCCAGAAGTTGAGCACGACCACCTTGCCGCGCAGCGAGGCCAGGGAAAGCGTGCCGCTCTCGTCGAGCCGCGTGAGCTGGAAGTGCGGCGCGATCGGCGTCCGTCCGTTTCCGAGCTGCGCGGCCACGCCCTTGTTCTGGTGGGCGACCTTCCAGATCAGCAGACCGAGAAGCGCGGCGACGACGGCGACGGTCACGGCCTGCAGACCGATCCTGAGCCGTGCGGGCACGCTACGCCGGGACGATGTAGACCGGCGTCCCGACCTCGACGTGGTCGAAGAGCCACTCCGCCGACGGAATCGCCATGCGGATGCAGCCGTGCGACGCCGAGTAGCCGAGCGAGGCCGGATCGGGCGTGCCGTGGATACCGACGCCCGGGGACGAGATCCCCATCCAGCGGGTGCCGAGCGGATTGCCCGGGCCTGGCGGGATCGGCTTCGCACCCTGCGCCCACGGGGAGTTGGGCGGGTACCACCAGGGATCCTTCCACCGCACCTGGATCTCGAAGCGGCCGAGCGGGGTCGGGTAGATCGCCTGGCCGGTCGCGACCGTGAAGGTGCGCCAGGGCTTCATCCCGTTGTAGAGCAGAAGCTTGTTCGACGTGCGCCGGATGACGATCACCGGGCCGAACGTGGCGCGGCTGACCTGCTGGGGCGTGTCTTCGTACGGGAGCGCGACCTCCGTCCGGCGGTTCTCCCGCAGGGCGTGCAGGATCGAGACAATCGCAGCCTGGCGGTCCAGCTTCTTGCCCGGCAGGCCCTTCGTCACGAACGGCCGGAGATTGCGGAGCAGCAGCGTCGAGTCGACCGGGTCGCGGTCGAAGCGCTTTCCGAGCGACTCGACGAGGCGGCGCACCGCCCGGCCGTCGACCCGGACGCCGAGCTGCACAGCGGTTCCGGCCTTGGCACTGCGCGCCCGCGCGACTGCCGTCTTGGCGTACGCGACGGCGCCGAGCGCGGCCGGCCGGACCGCCACCTTGTGGTCACCGAGCGTGAGAGCGAGCTCGGAGCCGAACGCGGCCCGGACGACGGCGAAGGCGGCGGCCGGAGAGAGGCCGCCGACGTGGATCCCGCCGATCGTCACCCCCGGTGGAAGCCGGACCGGCTGCGGCTTGGGCCTCGGCCGGGGCTTCGGCTTCGGTTTCGGGACCGGCGGCGGGCTGGTCGTCGTCGTCGCCGCCGTGGTCGTCGTCTCCGGGACGGTGGTCGTGTCGCCCGTTTCGGTCGTCGTCGTCGTCGGCGGCGGCGCCTGGGCTGCGCCGACGGGAACGAGCGCGACCAGGACGCCGGCTCCGGCGAGCGCGAGTGCGGCCGTGCCGATTGCGAGCGAGCGTCTCACAGCTCCGGAGTGTAGCCCGCGAAGATGCGGGGATCGTTCGTGATCACGCCGTCCACTCCGGCGTCGAGGACTCTCCGCAGTGCACGCTCGTCGTCGACCGTCCAGGCGAAGACCGCAGCGCCGTTCGCGTGCGCGCGATCGACCGCCCCCCGAGACACGACCGAGTGATGGAGCATTGCCGCCGATGCCTGCGCCCGCTCGAGCATTCCCGCGATGCGCGAGGGCAGGGCCCGCCTGAGCCCGATCAGGATCGCCGCGGCCGCCGGCGCCAGGAGCCTCCGCCGCGAGACGCCGCGCCGATCGAACGGGTACGTAAGCCCCCGGGCGAGGCCGGGCTCGATCGCGGCGAGCGCCTGGAGGCTGCGCGGGTGAACCGAGCTGACCACGGTTTGCTCGACGAGCCCGTGCCGCCGGATCGCACCGGCTGCGGCATCCTCGTAGCCGTACCACTTCAGGTCGACGTGCAGTCCGACGCCGGCGGCGCCGAGCTCTTCGAGCGCCTCGTCGAGGGTGGGCAGATCCGGCGCCACCTCGCGCAGCCCGGCCAGTGTCCGGCTGCGCACGCGACCCGCGGCGACCCCGTGACTGACCTCCAGCAGATCGTCCGAGTGTGCGAGCACCAGCGTGCCGTCATCGAGGTCGAGGACGTCGAACTCGACGAGGTCGCAACCGAGCTCGACCGCCCGGCGGAGCGAACGAAGCGTGTTCTCCGGCTCGAGGGCGGCCGCTCCCTTGTGGCCGATCCGCAGTGCACGGCCGTCTGCCCGGAGCTTCATCGTTCGCTCGGGCGCCGAGCGCGGCGCTTCGCTTCGACCGCCGGCGTGGGCGTCCGGGTGGCTACGTTCATCCGGGTCACGCCCCGAAAAGTACTGCCGATGCAGGGTGAACGCCTTGAGCTGACCGAATTCTCTTTAGACTTTTGCCGATGGCCGAGCCAGCACAGCGCCGCCGGCCGCGTGCCGAGACCTCTCAGCTCGATCCGGCGGCGGTCAACCGCGCGTACCACTTCTACCGCGCGCGTCGCCATGCCAAGGTCGAGCATAGGCGCGCGAGCCGCAGGGCGCGGCTGCGCTTCTGGGTGATCCTGGGCCTGCTCTTTCTCGCGTGCCTGGTCGTCGCCGTCACGGTCTGGGCCGAGATCGGCCGGATCTTCGGCATCTGAGCAGGCTCTGCCTCGCGCAAGTCGTGGCGGGCTCGAACCGCGGGTTCCGGCCGGCTGATCGGCTGAATGTGACGACGGCTGCCGGGATGCCCATACTTCCGGCAATGGAAACGCCTGACCTCTTCGACTTCGACGAGCCGGAGCTGGACGAGCCCGGCGCGAAGCGCCATCCGGCCCCCGTCCGCCGTTCGCCTCCGCAGATTCGCCCGTCCGCCGGCCTGTGGAGTGCGGGCGAGCGGATCTCGTGGATCGCGGGCCTCGTGCTGATGCTCTCCTCGTTCATGTCCTGGTACGCGGGGACGTCGATCGAGGGACCGACCCTGGCCGTGACCGGATGGCACACCGGCACGATCGGGAAGGCGGTGTTCTTCCTCGGACTGGCCGTGGTCGCAATCGCGGTGCTCCGCGAGACCGGAGTCGAGCTGCCACCGACCGTGCCCGAAAGCCTGGTCACCGTCGCCCTCGGATCGCTCGCAACGGTCCTCGTGCTGATCAGAGTGATCTCCATTCCGGACACGTTCGCCGGCACGAGCGCCCGCTCGATCGGGATCTGGATCTCACTGCTCTCGGCCCTGGGCGTGATCGTCGCCGGCATGCTCCGCGCCGGCGAGGATCTCTAGCGAGGCGAGGCCTACCGCGTGGTCGTGACCGTGACGGTCACGACCGCCGGCGGCAGCCCGAGCGGCTTCAGGGTCCGCACCGAGGTCTGAGTTCGACCCGGGGCGGGGTTGTCGTCCAGCGACTGGCCGAGCGCGAGCCCGACGGCGAAGACGACGGCGAGGCCGGCGCACACCAACCAGACGCGGAGCATCGTCCGGCGCCTCCGAGGGCGCCGGTCGCGCCTCGGTGAGCGTGCGACGCTCAGGGCTGGTAGTCCTGCGCGCCGCGCGCATAGAAATGGAAGGCGGCGTCCGTTGCGATCGTCACGCCGGACACCCACAGCGCAGCGGGCGGCAGCTCGGCGAGCGCCTCGCCGGCCCACGACTCCGACCGGCGGTACTCGGCGAAGAGCTCGCTCAGGGTGAAGACGGTCCCGACCCGCCGCCGCAGCTGCTCGACGACTGCGTCGACCTGAGTGTGCAGCTGCCGGTAGCGCGCCGGGTTCGCCCGTTCGTCCTCGATGCGGCGACTGCCTTCGGCCCACTCCTGGCGGGCGAGCTCGATGGCGGTCGACATGGCTCGATGTTAGCCCTCGCTGCAGCACCTCTTCGCCGGCCAGAGTGGGCCGGCCTCGGCGAGGATCTGCTCGCCGAGCAGGTAGCCGGGCCGCGCAAGGGCGTAGGCGACGTGGGCATGCAGGCATTTGAGGCTTCCACCTCCGCCCGAGCCGCCGATGCCGAGCTCGAGCGAGGCGCCGCCGTCGGCGCCCGCACGGCCGCCCGCGAGCCGGCGCCGAAGCTCGTGCTGCTCGACTGTCGCGCGCTCCAGGCTGAGGCCGAGCTCCGGGTCGCTCCTTGCCGCGCGGGTCCAGCGCTCGACGCCGCCCGCCGCCTCGAGCCGTGAGATCGTCGCGACGAGATGCGGGCACGTCAGGTAGTACGTGGTCGGGAACGGCTCGCCGGAGGAGTCGTAGGGATCCTGCTCGGTCACCGCCGGGCGACCGAATGGACAGCGGACGACGGCTCGCCGGAAGGCGCGCGGCGAGCGTCCAAGCTGTCGGGCGACGACGGAGGGGTCGTCCACGGGGGCGATCCTAGCCGCCCGACGCAGGAGGACTCGGCCCCCCGCGAGGCGAACACGGGTTGCCCGTGCCCCGTCTTCGAGGACCCCGCCGCAGGCGCGCCCGCAAGCTGACCCGCTGGGTCGCGATCGGCGTCGCCGTCCTGCTCGGCCTTCTCTACTACCGGCCCACCCACGCGTATCTCGACACGAAGCGGACGCTCCGGGCGCGGACCGCCGAGGTGCACGCTCTCGAGGCCCGGAAACGGCAACTCGAAGGACGGCTCTCGGAGATCGAGCGCGGCGCGACCCTCGTCCGTGGAGCCCGCCGGCTCGGTCTGGTCAAGCCAGGCGAGCGCCTATTCATCGTGAGAGGCATCCCGGAGTGGCGCCGCGCGAACGCTCGCCGCTGAGCCGCTCGCCGCTTGCGCGCGCTCGCTCTCATGGGGGAACGGCCGGTTCCCCCCAAGTGCCCCCCTCCCTAACCGTCGTGCTCTCGGCGAGCGGTCGTGTGCCGCGCCCGCCGTGTCGGTCGCGGCGGCGATGTCTGCATCCACTTGCCCAGCTTCCGCTGTCGGCGCAATTCAGAGCCTTCTTTACGGTTGCCACGAGTCCGCAGGCTGAGCGTCTTCAGGAGCTCCACCGCGAGCCGGATACTCCCGGCGCTTTAACCTCCAGACTTCCCCAAGCACTGGAGATGTACGCTGCGCAGCTCGGCTATCAGCGCGTCCGGCCGAACACTGGGGATCGACAACCCGACGCCCTCGGCCTGTTCCAGGCGGCCGGGTACCTCGAAATCCCCGACGAGTCCTCCAGGTCGAGAAGTCAGTGACCGAGCACTCTAGACACCCAGCGCGCCCGAGCCAGCGGTCAGCGTTTGCCCGTGCGAATTAGACAAGGCCCGGCGGAGTTGGGAGAGTCGCCCCGGCGAAGCGCTAGCTAACTCTTGCTGCGGTCCAGGTCTGCGTACCAGACGAGCACGAGTACCCCTGGCCCTTATACGTAAACCCATCCTGAACGAGGTACGTTCCGGTCGCACTGCCAGCAGCTACGTGACCGCTGATCTTGACACTGACGAGAATCGGAGCGGATCCATCGTCAAGCGTGGAGTCGAGTGTTTCAGAGATTGTGAAGTCCCCGCCCGGTGTCACCGGATATATGGTCGTCCAGGGGCCGAACTCTCCACCCGAAAGGTAGAGTGGTGGATCACAGGACTCATTGATCTGACCACTCTGGAAATTCGTTAGCCCCAGACCGTCGGATGTGATGTCGAACCTCCAAGCCTCATTCTGCACTGTCCGTCCCTCGTAGTGGCCGGGAACGGCTGCTGCTGCCGGTCTGGGCGGCGGCAGAGGTGTTGGCGGAGGCGGCGGCGGAGGCGGAGGAGGCGGCGGCGTGAACACCTCGTTCCAATGGACATGGATGAGACGAGATCGGCCGAGAATTGCCCGGGTGCCGGTCCCATGCGCACGGACGGCCTGAAACACGAGCGTTTGGCCACCTCTGGCAGCCGATTTCCCGAAACACGGCGATTGGAAACAGACCGAAACGGTCCTCGAGCCCCCGCCGGTCGCCGATCTCGCGTTGATGATTATCCGGTCGCCGCTTCGGAGTGACGCCTTAGCGATCAACGACACGGCCCGATTGGCCCGGACGGCCACATTACTCGATGCCGTACCCCGAACCACCAGACTCACGGCCGCTTGAGAACTCGCGACCGAAGACCAAGTCGAGCTGCGCCCAGCGCGGTAACTCTGCGCGGTCGCTAGAAAAACGAGCGAAAACACCGATGATGCAAGTACAACTAGAAAGACACGCCTCATCCCGAACCGACTCTACGACGAAATACGCACGGAATCAAGTACCGGCACCTGCGCCTCTCCGGTGCTCCAACGGGAAACTTCGTTTCGCGGCGAGTTCCTCAGGACGCGCGACCGGAATAGGTAGCGGCGGGCACCAGGCAAGCGCTCACAAGCAGGTGCCACAACCGCCGCCGCGACCGGCACGGCGGGCGCGGCCCAGGACCGCTCGCGCTCACGCGATTCACCCGCCGGAAGTCGTGAGACTTCCGGCGGCCGGGGAGGAGGGAACATGGGGGGAACCGGCCGTTCCCCCCATGAAGCGAGCCGGCGGCGCAGCCGCCGCGAGCGTCAAGCGAGATCGACTCGGATGACGTTTGTCGAGCCGGGAATGTTCACGGAGGTTCCGGCGGTGATCACGATCCGGTCGCCGGCATCGATCAGGCCGGCATCTCGGGCAGCGTCGAGCGAGCTCGCCCACAGGCTCTCGACGTCCTTCGCCTCCTGGAGCAGCAGTGGGATCACGCCCCACTCGAGCGCCATCTGCTGCACCGCGTACCTGTTGTGCGTGAGGCCGATGATCGGCCTGCGGGGACGCAGGCGCGCGACCGCGGACGCGGTGCGGCCGGTGGCGGTGGGGACGAGGATCGCTTTCGCACCAAGGGCCTCGGCGAGATCGCAGGCGGCATTCGACACTGCGCGCCCCACCCCGGGGTCCTCGCCCGGATCGGGCATCTGGTGCCGGTACCCGAGACTCGGCTCGACGGCGCGGGCGATCCGGTCCATGTAGGCGACCGCCTCGATCGGATACGAGCCGACAGCCGTCTCCCCCGAGAGCATCAGCGCGGACGATCCGTCGAGCACAGCGTTTGCGACGTCGCTTGCCTCCGCTCGGGTCGGCTCGGCCTGGTGGATCATCGTCTCGAGCATCTGGGTGGCGGTGATCACCGGCTTGCCGCGCTCGAGCGACCGCTTGATGATCCGCTTCTGGAGCAGCGGGACCTCGGCGACGCCGATCTCGACACCGAGGTCGCCGCGGGCGACCATGATTGCGTCGGTCTCCGCGAGGATCTCGCCGAGAGCCTCGACCGCCTCGGCCTTCTCGATCTTCGCGATCACCTCGGCGTGTGAGCCGGCAGCTTCGATCAGCCTGCGCAGATCGACGACGTCCTTTGCGGAGCGGACGAACGAGAGCGCGACGTAGTCGACGCCGAGCGAGAGAGCCAGCTCGAGGTCGCCGACGTCCTTGGGAGTCAACGACGGGATCGGGAGCGGCACGCCGGGAAGGTTCACTCCCTTGTGCGAGCTGACGGCGCCGCCGACGGCGACCGTACAACGAGCGCGGGCGCCGTCCACCTCCTCGACCCGGAGCCGGACGAGCCCGTCGTCGATCAGCAGATCGTGGCCGGCGGCGAGCACCTCGCCGATCACCGCGGGCAAGACCGGGAGCTCGCCGTCGCGCGCGCTCCCGCCCGCCGCGACGACCACCTCGTCGCCCGTCGTCAGGGTGATCGGCGCCGGCAGGTCGCCGACCCGCAGCTTGGGTCCCTGGAGATCGGCGACGAGGGCGAGCGTACGAGCGGCGTCGTCCGCCGCGTCGCGAATCAGGTCGGCCCAGGTGCGGTGATGCTCGTGCGTGCCGTGCGAGAAGTTGAGCCTGGCGGCGTCGATCCCCGCGGTGACGAGCGCCGCGATCTGGTCGGGAGAGCTGCTGGCCGGCCCGATCGTCGCCAGGATTTTCGTCCGCCTCGGGCCAGCTGCCGACACCGGGCCAAGGGTAGCGGCCTGGGTCACTCCGCGTCTTGCGGTTTGACGTAGGGGATACGGCATTGGCGGGACGGCGAAACCAGGGTCTCGATTGAGTAGATGTCCGGAGCCGTCGTCTCGTCTCCGTGGCCGTCAACACCACCGACGAGCCTCGCCGGACAGGCCCGGCGGCCTCGTGCTGTGCGGCCGGCGCCCTTTTGACTTCTCGGCATGCAAAGAGGACAATCACGAGCGGTGGGCCGGCGGTTGCTCCTCGTTCTCGCGCTCCTGATCGTGACCGGCTCGGCAGCCGGTGCGGCCTCCGACGTCCCCTTCCGCGCGGACGCCAGGGCGATCACACCGCCGAAGGGCATTCCCGACCTCTCGCGAATGGCGCTCCTGGCCGCCGACTTTCCCGGGTCACGGGTCACGCGCCAGAAGTACGTGAAGGCGGACGATCCGTTCGTCGCCTCCTACGAGCGCGAGTTCGGCCGCCTCAGTGTTCGGGTCGGGACGAAGAAGCTGTTCGCGCTGGAGAGCGACGTCGACCTCGCGACGTCGGCCGCTGATGCGGCGCTCTTCATGGCCGCGATCCCGCTCGGTCTCGCCCTGCTCGACCCGAAAGTCATCGCCGCGCAAGCGTCGTCCGGCTCGGTCCGCCCCACCTCTGTCCGCGTGGGCAAGCTCGTCAAGCTCCGCGCCGGCGACGAAGCCGTGGAGCTGACCATCCGGTTCGGGACGAAGGTCGGCGAGGTCCGCGCGATTCTCGTCTTCCTCCGCGTCAACCGAGCGATCGACGTGGTAGTCGCGGTTGGCGCGCCGCGCACGGCGATCGGCGTGGCCGAGGCGGGTGCGCTCTCGAGACTCGCCGCCGCCCATACCCACGACGGTTTGGTCCCGATCAACACCAGGCCACCCGCGGTCTCCGGCACGGCCGTCGCCGGCCAGACGCTGACCGCCGACGCTGGCACCTGGTCGAACAAGCCAACCGCGTTCGCGTACCGGTGGCAGCGCTGCGACGCGACCGGCGCGGCCTGTGCCGACATCGCGGGCGCGACCGCTCGGACCTACTCGGTTGCCGGGGCGGACGCCGGTTCGACCCTCCGCGCCGCCGTTACCGCGACGAACGCGATCGGCTCCGGCCGGGCGTTCTCAACGGCTACGGCCGTCGTCGCGGGCCTTCCTGTGAGCACCGCGCCGCCGGTGATCTCGGGCACCGCGGCCGCCGACCAGACGCTGACGGCGACGACCGGAACCTGGACCGGCGGCCCGACGGGCTTCGCATACCAGTGGCAGCGCTGCGACGCGGCCGGGACGGGCTGCGCCGACATCGCAGGCGCGACTGCTCAGACCTACGCCGTCGGCGCGGCCGACGCGGGCTCGACCCTTCGCGTCGCGGTCACGGCGACGAACGCCTCCGGCTCCGCGGTCGCAGTCTCGGCACCGACGGCGTTCGTCTCCGGCTAACGCTCCGTCCGCGGGAAGGCGTCCCAGCCCGGATACTCGGCGCGAGAGCCCAGCTCCTCCTCGATGCGCAGCAGCTGGTTGTACTTGGCGACGCGCTCGCCGCGCGAGGGAGCCCCCGTCTTGATCTGCCCCGTACCGGTGGCGACGGCGAGATCGGCGATCGTCGTGTCCTCCGTCTCCCCCGAGCGATGGGAGATCACCGCCGCGTACCCGTTCGAGCTCGCCAGGGCGATCGCGTCCAGCGTCTCGGTGAGCGTCCCGATCTGGTTGACCTTGATCAGGATCGCATTCGCGACGTGCTCGTCGATTCCGCGGCGCAGGCGCTCGACGTTGGTGACGAAGAGGTCGTCCCCGACGAGCTGGAGCCGGCTCCCCAGACGTTCGGTGAGCGTACGCCAGGCGTCCCAGTCGTCCTCGGCCAGACCGTCCTCGACCGAGACGACCGGGTAGCGCTCGGCCAGGTCGGCGTAGAAG
This sequence comes from uncultured Actinomycetes bacterium, assembly GCA_963803325.1. Classification (GTDB taxonomy): domain Bacteria; phylum Actinomycetota; class Thermoleophilia; order Gaiellales; family Gaiellaceae; genus DATBLE01. The sequence goes on from CAWDLU010000004.1 coordinate 151,621, forward strand.
CCGCTCATCGTCGCCCCGTCCGCCTCGCGGCCCTCGAACCGGTAGACGCCGTCGCGGTAGAACTCGGTCGACGCGGGGTCGAGCGCGATCGCCACCCGCTCGCGATGGCCGGCCCGTTCGGCCGCCTCGAGGATCGCCTCGATCGCCGCTTCGCTCGTCGGCAGATCGGGCGCGAACCCCCCCTCGTCGCCGACCCCGGTTGCCAGCCCGCGCTCGCTGAGCACCGCCCGAAGCGCGTGAAACGTCTCGGCGCCGATGCGCAGCCCCTCGGCGAACGTGTCGGCGCCCGCCGGAACGAGCATGAACTCCTGGAGGTCGATCGTGTTCTGAGCGTGCACGCCGCCGTTGATCACGTTCAGCATCGGCACCGGCAGCGTGCGCGCCTCCTCGCCGCCGAGGTACCGGAAGAGCGAGCTGCCCGCGTCGGCGGCCGAGGCCTTCGCCGCGGCCAGGGAGACCCCGAGCACGGCGTTTGCCCCGAGCCGGCCCTTGTTCGGCGTCCCGTCGAGCTCGACCAGCAACCCGTCGAGGGCCGGCTGGTCGGCGGCGTCCCGCCCCCGAACCGCTTCCGCGATCTCGCCGCGGATGTTCGCGACCGCGTCGAGAACCCCCTTCCCGCCGTACTCGGGACCACCGTCACGGAGCTCGAGCGCCTCGTGGGCGCCGGTGGAGGCACCCGACGGGACGGCCGCACGGCCGAATGCTCCCGACTCGAGGCCGATCTCGACCTCGAGGGTGGGGTTGCCTCGCGAGTCGAGGATCTGACGGGCGTGAACGTGGGCGATCGCGGTCATTCGGTCTCCTTGGCGAGGTCGAAGTAGCGGTCCTGCTCGTCCAGCGGCAGCGCCGACCAGTCTCGGCCCTCGGCGACCGCAAGCCGCTCGGCCTGCTCGACACGGGCGACGAAGCGCCCCGTCGCGCCGCGGAGGGCGAGCTCGGGATCGGTGTCGAGCCGCCGGGCGACGTTGACGCACGCGAAGAGGAGGTCGCCGAGCTCCTCCCCACGACGCTCGGCGGTGCCGCCGGCAAGCTCCTCTTTCAACTCGGCGAGCTCGTCCTCGAGGTCGGCGAGAGCCCCGTCGGCGTCCGGATACTCGAAGCCGACCGAGGCGGCGCGGCGCTGCACCTTGCGGGCATGCAGCAGCGCGGGGAGCGCGTCGGGTACGTCGTGGAACACGCCCTCACGGCCCTCCTGCTCGCGCTTGATTCGCTCCCAGCGCCGGCGAACGTCGTCTGCGCCGGCGGCGGCCTCGCCGCCGAAGACGTGCGGGTGTCTGCGCACGAGCTTCTCGTGGACGTTCCGCGCCACCGCCTCCAGGCCTCCATGACCTCCTTCCTCGAGCAGCAGCGAGAGGAAGAAGGCCTGGAAGAGGAGGTCGCCGAGCTCGTCGAGGAGCTTGGCCGGGTCGTCGGCGAGGGCAGCATCGGCGACCTCGTACGCCTCCTCGATCGTGTGCGGGACGATCGTGCGCGCGGTCTGTTCGCGGTCCCAGGGGCAGTCGCGCCGCAGGCGCTCGGTCAGGCGCTGGAGATCGAGGAGCGCCTGGGCCAGCGGCTGGCCCACCTGGGTCAACCAGTGGTCGTGGCCGCCGTGGTCGTCGGCGCCGGCGCAAAGCCGGTCGCATACGACGTCTTCGAGGCGTACTCCTTCTTCACCTCGGCGAGCCACTGGTCGAGCACGTCGGTCCGCTTCTGCTGGAGCAGCTGCTGGCGGATCGCCTCTTTCACCTTCGAGAAGGGCGTCGACTGGATTGGCTTGGCCGTTGCCTCCGCCCTGATGATGTGCCAGCCGAACTGGGTCTTGACCGGCTTCGAGATCTGGCCGTTTCCGAGCTCGAACGCGACCTTGTCGAACTCGGGGACGGTCTGGCCCTTGGAGATGGTCAGCTTGCCACCCTGCGCCTTCGAGCCCGGATCCTGCGAGAACTTCTTGGCGAGAGCGGCGAAGTCGGCGCCTGCCTTCAGCTCGGCATAGAGCTTGTCGGCAGTCTTCTTGTCCTTGACGAGGATGTGGCTGACCACGCGCGTCTGCGGCGTCGTGTACTGGGCGGTGTGGGCGTCGTAGTACGTCTTCGCCTCGTCGTCGGTCACCTTCGCCCCGGCGGTCACCTTCTTGTAGACCGCGTCGGAGAGAACGTTGGCACGGATGTCTTTGTGCACTTCGGGGTCGGTGACGCACTGCTTCTTCAGCTCTGCAAGGTATTTCTTCTCGTCGCCGCCGAAGTACTGCTTCTTCAGGCTCGCCAGCTGATCCTCGACCTGCTTGTCGGAGACGGTCACCCCGAGTCCGGGCGCCTTCTGCTCGAGCTGTGCGCGCTGGACGAGGCTCTGGAGGATCTGCGCCTGGATCGCCTGGTACTCCTGCGAGCCCGCCTTCGGGAACGCCCGCTTCTGGAGGTCGTAGCTGCACTTCGCCTCGCTGACCCGGTGATCGAGGTCGGCGCGCGTGATGTGCTCGCCGCCGACGACGGCCGCGTCCGCCTTTGAGAGCGAGCTGCTGCTGCCGCTGCCGCCGCACGAGGCGGCGAGCAGCGCAAGCGGGACGACGAGCAGGATCATCGGGAGGCGCCTCATCGGCTGTGCAGCCTAGCAGCGGCCCGTCAGGGCACGTCCGCGGGTGCGAAGCCGTCGGCGTAGGCCGTCTTCGGCGCGAATTCCGCCCGGATCGAGGCAAGCCAGCGCCGGAATGTACGGTCGCGATCCTGCACCAGAAGCTTGTGTCGGATCGCGTCCCGGACGGCGGCGAACGGGGTCGTCCGGCGGGGATGGGCGGCTGCGACCGCCTGGACGAGCTCCCAGCCGGCCGGCGTGTGGAAGGGGCGCGAGACTGCGCCGGTCGCGAGCGAGAACGCGACGCGGTCGAGCGCGGGGGCGGTCCGGCCTCCGACGATGGTGAGCAGCCCGCCGTGGGCGCGCGTCCGGGAGTCGCGCGAGCTCCGGCGGGCGAGAGCGGAGAACGAGCCGCCCGCCTGAAGCTCGGCGTACACGCGGCCCGCGTCGGCTTCCGTGGCGACGAGGATGTGGCGCACGACCCGCGACGGCGGAGTCGAGTACGCGTCGACGTGGGCCTCGTAGTAGCGCTTCGCCGCCTGGGTCGTGACCGCAACGTCTGCGGTCACCGCCTCGTAGACGGCCGCGGAGAGGAGCTCGGCCCGTACCGCCGAGCGCACGTCCGCGTCGGTCATCCCCTCCTCCCGGAGCCTCGCCCGGTAGCGCTCCTCGCTGCCGCCGAAGGCGTCCTGCTTCAGCCGGAGCAGCCGGGCGCCGACGGCACGGTCGTCGATCTCGACCCCCAGGCCGCGCGCCTTCTGCTCGATCTGCGCCCGCTCGACGAGCAGCCGAACCGCCGCCTTCTTCAGGTCGCCGTAGGCTCGTGTGCCCTCGGCCGGGAACGCTCGCTTCCGGCTGCGATACGAGCTGCGAGCCTGGGCGATCAGCGACTCGAACTCCGCCCGGGTGATCGTCCGGTCACCGACGACGGCGATCGCCGAACGGGGTACCGAGCGAGCGTCGTGCCCGCAGCCGGCCGCGAGCGGCGACGCCAGCAGGAGCGGGGCGAGAAGCAGGCGGAGCGATCTCATCGTCGTTACGCGGCCTGCCGGGCCTCCAGGATAGCGTCGACGAGCGTGAGCGCCCGCCGGAAGTTCTCCTCGCGCAGGGTGATCTCGTGCTTGGCGGAGGTGTAGACGGCGGTCGGCGCCCGCTCTCTCAGCTCGCGCAGCTCGTCCGAGCCGAGAATCATCTGCCCGACGGTCATCCGGCCGCCCCGGAAGACGAGGTACTCGACGCCGACTCGGGCCGCCTTCAGCTTTGCCTCCTGGATCGCGAACAGGTTCTCGACGGGCTCGGGGAGCTCGCCGTAGCGGTCCTCGACGCTCGCCCGCAGATCGCCCAGCTCGTCCTCGGCCTCGGTCAGCGCAAGCCGCCGGTGCAGGTCGATCTTCAGGGCCTCGGAGCCGATGTAGGACGCCGGCACGTACGCGTCCACTCGCGCGTCCATGCGTACGGGCCTGGCCGCCGTGCGCCGCTGCCCGGACAGCTCGGCGACGGCCTCGTTGAGCAGCTCGACGTAGAGCTCGAACCCGACCGCGGCCACGTGGCCCGACTGCTCGGCGCCCAGGAGCTCGCCGGCGCCGCGGATCTCGAGGTCGCGCATCGCGATCGCGAACCCCGCGCCGAGCTCGGTGTGGTCGGCGAGGGTGGCGAGGCGGGCGCGGGCCTCCGGAGTCAGGTCGGAGGCGGCCGGGTAAAAGAGGTACGCATAGGCGGTCTGGTCGGAACGGCCGACGCGACCGCGGATCTGGTACAGCTGGGCGAGACCGAGCAGGTCCGCCCGCTCGACGACGAGCGTGTTCGCCTGCGGGATGTCGAGGCCCGATTCGATGATCGTGGTCGAGACGAGCAAGTCGGCGTCGCCCCGCAGGAACTCGATCATCCGCTCCTCCAGCATGCGCTCCTTCATCTGGCCGTGCGCGACGGCGATGCGCAGCCCGGGGCAGAGCGCCTGAAGGCGGGCGGCCGCCTCGTCGATCGTCTCGACGCGATTGTGCAGGTAGAAGCTCTGTCCGCCTCGACCGGCTTCGCGCGTGAGCGCGAGGCTGATTAGTTCCTCGTCGTACTCGGAGACATGGGTGCGGATCGGCCGCCGGCCCTCGGGGGGCGTCTCGATCACCGAGATGTCCCTGAGCCCGGCCAGGGACATGTGCAGGGTGCGCGGGATCGGGGTCGCCGTCATCGCGAGCACGTCCACCTCGAGCCTGAGCGCCCGCAGCAGCTCCTTCTGGGCGACGCCGAAGCGCTGCTCCTCGTCGACGATCACGAGCCCGAGATTCTTCGGGATCACGTCGCGAGAGAGGATGCGGTGCGTCCCGACCAGAACGTCGACCTTGCCCTCTGCAAAGTGGTCGAGGATCGCCCTGGCCTCGGCCGGCCTCCGGAAGCGGGACACCATCTCGACCTCGACCGGAAAGTCGCGGAAGCGCTCGCGGAACGTATTCCAGTGCTGCTGGGCGAGCACGGTCGTCGGCACGAGCATCAGGGTCTGCTTCCCGTTCAGCGCGACCGCGAAGGCGGCGCGAACGGCGACCTCGGTCTTGCCGAAACCGACGTCACCGCAGACGAGCCGATCCATCGGCGACGGAGCCTCGAGGTCCTCCTTGACCGCCTCGATCGCGACGCGCTGGTCGGCAGTCTCGCGGTAGGGAAACCCGGCTTCGAGCCGTTCGAGCCAGTCGCTCGACAAGTCGAAGGGAACCCCGGGCGTCGTCTGACGGCGAGCGTAGAGGGCGATCAGCTCGCCGGCCAGCTCCTGGACGGACTCGCGGGCGCGGCTCTTGAGCAGCTGCCACGCCTTGCCGCCGAGCTTCGAGAGCGCGGGTGCCTTCGCGTCTGCGCCGATGTAGCGCGACACCTTGCCGATCTGCTCGTGCGGGACGTACAGCCGGTCTTCGCCCCGGAAGGCGAGGAAGAGGTAGTCGCGGGTGACGCCGGCGACCTCCTTCGTCTCGAATCCGAGCAGCTTGCCGACCCCGTGATCCTCGTGAACGACGTAGTCGCCGGTGCGGAGGTCGGCGAAGGACTGGAGCGCCCGGCCGAGGCGGGCGTCGCCTCGTGGCGCTCGCTTGCGGAAGATCTGCGTGTCGGGGAGCAGAACGAGGCCCAGGTCCCGCCAGACGAAGCCGCGGCGTGCGGGCGAGACGGTGAAGTAGAGGCCCTCCCCGGTGGGGAGCTCGGCTCCCTCCTCGAGCCATTCGACGGCGAGCTTGCGGAGCTGATTGGCGGTGCGGAGCGCGTCACCGTGGTGCGGGAACGCGACGACGACGCGTTGGCCGGCACGAACGAACGAGGCGAGCTCCTGCTCTGCCTCGGCGAGCCCGCGGGCGGCAACCGCGGGGCGCTGCGCCTCGAACGCGAACGGCTGGCCGCGCGGGAACGGATCGAGGACGGCGGCGCCCGAGAGCGGCGGCGGCGAGAGCTGCTCCTCCTCCCAGACACGACGTACCTCGTCGGGTTCGAACACGAGGTCGGGCGCGCGCTCGAGCGGCCGCACGAGGTCGGTGGGAATACGCACCGGCTCACGCTCGTCCCCGAGACCGGGAACGGCAAGGTCGAGGCGGCGCTCGGCCGCCGGCTGGATACTCGCCCGCTCGAGCGGCCGGAGGGCGCGTTGGGTGAACGGTGAGAACGCGCGGATCGCCTCGATCTCGTCGCCGAACAGCTCGATCCGAAGCGGCTCTCCGCCGGTGGTCGGAAAGACGTCGACGATCCCGCCGCGCACCGCGAACTGCCCTCGTTCCTCGACGCGCTCGACCCGCTCGTAGCCGGCGAGCGCGAGGTGCCCGGAGAGACCGTCGATGCCCGGCTCGTCGCCGGAGGCGAGGTCCAGCCGGGTGGGTCGCACCGCCGGCGGGGGCATCAGCTCGGCGAGAGCGCCGGCGGAGGCGCAGACCAGGCCGCCGGCCGCGAGCACGTCCAGCGCGCGAGCACGCTCGCCGACGAGGTGCGGGGGCGGCTCGAGACCGGATTCCCAGCGGACGCCGCGGCTCGGCAGGAGCGCGACCCGCTCGTCACCGAGATACCAGGCGGCCGCCTCGGCGGCGTCGCGCGCGTCGGCGTCCTCCGGCAGCAGGCAGACGAGCGGGCGCTCGAGCCGCAGATGGAGCGCCGCGAGGAGGATCGGCAGCGCCGGCTCGGAGACCCGCGCGTCGATCTCGGCGGCCGGCCGCCTCGCGGCGAGCGCGTCGGCGAACGCGGCCAGCCGATCGCTGCCAGCGAGCTCGCGCGCGAGGAGGTTCAGAATCGGCGGGTAGGCGGCGCTCGAACGGTCCATGACGAAAGGCGGAACCACGCGGTTCCGCTCGGGGTCAGTCTACCGCCGGGGAGCCACGGCCCAGGACTGCCCGACGAACCGGCACCGGTGCACTCTGTCTCCTGAGAACCGAGGTCTCCTGAGAACCGAGGTCTCCTGAGAACCGAGCCGTCTCATGAGGACCGAGCCGCAACCCAAGTGCAAGGCCAACCAGAGTGCCGCGCGGCCGCGCGGACGCACCCCGACGGGACGCGAGAGACATACGACCCACACCCCAGACGACCCACACCCCACACGACCCACGTCTCCACACGACCCCACCCGACCCACGTCCCCACCCCCCGCCCTGGGTGGGGGAACAAGCATTGCCGCCGGCGGGCGCGCAGGTGTGACGCGGCTGTGCCGATCGTGGGTCAGTTGAAGCGCTGCTGGGCGGCTTCGAGCCCTTCCCGCACGATCGTCTCGACCGCCTCCGCGGAGACCGCCAGGAGCGCTTCGACGTCGGTCTCGGGTGGGAACGGGGCGAGGACGAAATCGGAGACGGTGCGGCGGTCGCCGCGGCCGGGCCGGCCGACGCCGATCCGCAGCCGCGGGAAGTCCTGCGACCGAAGCGCGGCGGCGATCGACCGCAGGCCGTTGTGACCGGCCAGCCCACCGCCGAGCCGGGCCTGGAGGCGTCCCTCGTCGAGGTCGACGTCGTCGTGGACGACGAGCACCGACTCGACCGGCACCTTGAAGAAGCGCGCGGCCGCGCCGATCGAACGGCCCGACTCGTTCATGTACGTCTCCGGTTTCAGCAGAGCGAGGCGAGCGCCGTCGAGCCGCACGTCCGCGAGTCGGCCCGAGAACTTCGACCGCCACGATCCCCCGTGACGGCGGGCCAGCTCGTCGGCAACCATCCAGCCGACGTTGTGGCGCGTCGCGGCGTATTCCCGGCCCGGATTGCCGAGCCCGGCGACCAGCAGGTCGAGCGTCGAGGCAGCCTCTCCGCCGCGGCGGAAAAGAGGCATGGAGCTCTACCCTTCGGAGGGTTCCGGCTCGCCCCCGCCGTCGCCGCCCGACTCGGCCGATGTCTCGGCGGCGCCCTCCGCGGCCTCCTCGCCCTCGGCCACCTCCGCGCCCTCCTCGACCTCCTCGCCCTCGGCGAGCTCCGGCTCGGGCTCTTCAACCTTCGTCGGCACGGTCACCGTCGCCAGCACCGTCTCCGGATCGTCCAGGTAGGCAACACCCTCGCGCGCCGGCAGGTCGGAAAGGCGGAGCGTGTCGCCGATCTCCATCGCGCTCACGTCGAGCTCGAGCCGCTCGGGCACCTCGAGCGGGAGCGCCTCGACATGCACCTCGCGGGTGACCTGCGACAGGACGCCACCCGCCTTCGTGCCGGCCGACTCGCCGACGAGCTCGACGACGACGGCGGTCTGAATCGGCTGGTCGAGTCGCACTTCCTGGAGGTCAAAGTGGTCGATCTTCCCCCGAATCGGGTCGACCTGGTAGTCCTTGAGGATCGACGAGTGCGTGGACTTCTGTCCCGCCAGCACCACGTCGAGGATCGCGTGCAGCCCGTGGCCGCCGGTGAGCACGCGCCGCAGCTCGCGCTCGGCCACGCAGATCGGATGCGGCGTGTGGCCCCGCCCGTAGAGGACGCCCGGGATCATGCCCTCCTTGCGCAGGCGGCGAGACTCGCGAGATCCGCGCTGCTCGCGCTCCTGCACCTCGAGACGAATGCGTTCGCCGGCCATACCGGCGGAGAAGTGTAGCGGGGAGGACGCTCAGGAGAGCACGTTCACGGCTCTTGGTGCTTGGCGTCACCGGTCGCGTCGGCGAAGCTCCTGCGCGCTCGCAACGACTGGAGGGCCGGAATGACCGCCTCGGCGGCGAGCGCGGCAGCGAAGAGCACCCCGAGGAGGATGGCAACGAGGATCGTGCCCTTGTGCTCGTCGGCAACGGCGATCCAGCCGCCGTGCCTGCGCTGCGTCTGGTCGAGCCAGCGATGCGCGATGAAGCCGCCGGCAATGGTGAGGAGGGCGGCGACGACGGCGGGGCGATACCAGCTGAGGGCCTTTCGCCGTCGATCGGCCTTACGCCCCCGGTCGGCGGCGAGATCGCTGCGCCTGATTCTGAAAACGAGCCGCAGCAGCGCGAGCGCGGCCGCCGCCAGTCCGAGCATGGACGCGGTGCGCGTGGCGCCGGCGCTGAGCTGATCGTCCAGCCAGTCGCGAACGACGCGGACGCCCGGCCAGCCACCGAGGATCCCGAACGCCAGCGGCACCCCGGCGAGTACTCCGAAACCGACCCAGCGTCTCCAGTTCGCGATCGATTCCTCGAAGAGACTGGTCGCGATCGTGAACAGAACGAGCCAGAGAGCGATCACGATCAGGGCGAGGGCCGGGAAGAGCGCGCCGAGGAGCGCATTCTTCGACAGGGCGATCCAGAGGACGACGCCGGTCAGGATCGTCGTGACGGCGGCGCCGATCCACGGCTCGCGCGCCGTGATTCGCGCCAGGCCGCTGGTCGGCAGGGTGATGCCGCGCACGCTCGCCAGTGCGCTACGGATCGGCAGCGGCAGACCTCCCCGGTCGCCCGCGAACATCGCCGCCGCGACGGCGAAGAGCTGCGCGAGGACGCCGATCGCCAGGCGCGAGTCGGCTTCTCCGGCCGGTTGCTCCTCGCCGATGCGCAGCTGTCTGAAGAGCTTGACCCGCTCGGCGGCGTTCAGGGCGAGCTCGCTGCTCCGCTGCAAGCGGTCGTTCCGGTCGAAGAGCTCGCTCGACCAGAACACGCTGCCGGCGCCCTTGCTCCCTCCCTGCTCGATGTCCTCGGCGGCGGTCACGGCGACCCGCTTGAGATCCTCCGCCAGGACGACCAGCTGGATCCGCGCCGCCAGCGCCGTCCGGCAGCATTCGAGGCAGCGCGCGGCAACGTCAGGCCGCGTGTCCGCCGCGACCGCCGTTGCGAAGAGGGCGAGGAACTGATCGCGCGGCGAGCCGGCTCCCGCAAGCGTGGCCACGCGGGCGGCGACCTCGATGTTCCTCGCTTCCTCGTCGGAGGTCTGATGGCCGAGCCCGCCGCGCCAGGCCTCCTCGACGATGCTGAGGGTCTCGTCGTCGTCGGCAACGAAGGCGCAGTCGGCCAACCTGGCCGCAACGTCGGATCGGCGCGCCTGCAACCGCGCCAGGTACTCGCGGTCGAGCAGCACACGCAGCATGTGCTCGACCCCGTCGAGACGACCCCACAGCCAATCGTTTGCACGCCACGAGCGCTTGAGGAAGCCGGCGAAGTGGCCGAGCTTGATGCCCGCGAGCTTCCGGTCGGGGGAGGCCGCGTCATGACCGAGCGAGTTCCTGATTCCGGCGCTCATCAGCAGGAACTCGAACGGAAACGGCACGCGAGGATCCTCGATCGAGAACGCGTTGCGGACGATCTCCAGGTGGAGGAGATCACCCACCCGCGGCAGGTCGAGGCCGGCCTCGCGCAGGCCGACCAGGATCCGGTCGAGCTGCGCAAAGACCATCTGTATCGCTCCTCCGGCGATCTTGCTGTAGGCGGCATTCGCCCGCTGCACGAGATCGCCCGGCGCGTTCTTGAACTCGACGTACAGGTTGGATTTCGTCTGCCTGACCGACTCGACGGCGTTGCTGGCGAATCCACGGGCCTCGCCGAGCTGCTGGTCGAGCGCTCGTTCCTCGGCCTCATCGTCCGCGTCGTCGAGAAAGAGCAGTGCCCAGGCGGCGACTCTCTCGGCAGGAGAGAGACCCCAGTCCCACGCAGGCTGCTCTGGATCCCAGTCGGAGGCGCTCGGAATCCAGGCCGACGCCGCAGCAAGCTCCGCATCGGTGATCGGCCCGCGCCGGGGGAGCGGCGCCCCGAACAGAGCCGATACGGCACGCGGGTCGAGCGACGGGTCTTGCCCGAGAACGCCCTCCCCGGGGGTGAAGTCCGGAGCCGCCCACGCGTTCCAGACTTCGAGCGCAGCCGCGTACCTCGTCTTGCGGTACGCCGGAAACAGCGTCGCCGCGGCGCCGCTGATTGCGTCCGGCGCGGACCTCATCTCCTCCCAGACCCGGCGGCGCTCCTCCTCTGCGATTGCCTGTGCCTGGCTCTCGGCGGTCACACGATCGAGGCCCTCGAGCTTGGGGACGTCGCGCGGCAGAGCCGACGCCGCCGCCATCGTCTGCCGCGCGGTGGCGTAGTCCGGCGCAGGTCGTTCGAGACTGCCCGGCTCGTTGACGTACGGGACGATGTACGCGACGACGCGCCCGACGGCCCGGTCGGTGCTGATCACCGAGATCCGGTCGAGCACGGGGTTGAAAGGCTGGTTGTCGAGGACGCCGCCGTCGATCAGCCAGTGCGCCTTGCGTCTCGGCTCGGTCGCCGCCCCGGTGGCCGACACACCGGGCTCGAAGAACTCGAGTCGATGCGGCTCGAACGCAACCGGAAAGCTCGACGTCGATCGCGCCGCCGCGGCGAGGAGCTCGGGCGCGTCGACGTCGCGGAAGCTGACGACCCGCCGCATCACGCCGTTCAGCGGATCGGTGCCGCCGGGGGGAGTCACAGGGCGCGACCAGAACGCCAGCCGGCGGCGTGAATCCGACTCCTCGAACGCGCGCCCGGTCGAGTCGTAGTAGACGCGTTCGTAGCCGAACAGGTCGGTTGCGGTCACGTAGAGATACAGCGGCTCTTTCGACTCCGCGCGCACGCTCGTGTACAGGTTGTCGATCAGCCGCCGCATCTCGACCAGCAGCACCGAGTCGCCCTGCATCAGCGAGGGCGGGTTCGCCTCGCTCGGCGAGCGCAGCAGGGTCTGGAAGTCGCCGATCCCGATCCACGTCTCCCGCAGATTGGGCAGCGGTCTGCCGTTGTAGATCGCCGTCGCCAGCAGCACGCCGTTGATGCCGCCGGCGCTCGCCCCCGCGATCACGTCGACGATGACGTCCTCCTCGAGGATCTCGAGCAGTCGCCGGTAGAGGGGAGCGGTCGAGTCGATCGGCGAGTCGCCGCCGGACGCCGCCGCCCGCCGCAGGTTGTCGATCTCGTGCGTGACGCCGCCGATCCAGACCGCCAGGCTCACCCCTCCGTTCAGGACGAGTCCGAGCCGGATTTGCCTCCTCCCGCCGGCGGCGTCTGTGTCTGTCACGTGTCAGATCTGTCTAACACACGACCCGGGCAAATTCCAACTCGCGGGCCGGCTTCGAGGCTGCTGCTGGAAGTCGACAGGAATGTCCTGGTTGGCCCGTGCCCGTCAGAAGAGCTGATTCTCGCCGCCGAAGATCGCCGAGACCGAGTCGTCGGCGAACACATTCATGATCGTCTCCGCCAGAAGGCCCGAAACCGGGAGCACGGTCATGCTCTCGGGCTTGGCCAGCTCGTCGATCGGAACGGTGTCGGTGATGACGATCCCCGCCAGGTCGGCCTCGGCGAACCGTTCCAGCGAGCCCTTGGCGAAGATGCCGTGGGTGGCGAACACCCAGACGGCGGTCGCACCGTGCTCCATCAGGGCCTTCGCCCCGGCGAGCAGCGTGCCGCCGGTCATGATCACGTCGTCGCCGACCAGCGCAACCTTGTCCCGGACGCGCCCCGTGATCTCGGTGACCGCGGCGACGTCGTGTGCCGGCCGCGTCTTGTTCATGATCGCGAAGTCGGCATCGAGCATCTCCGCGAAGCGGACGGCGACCTTGGCGCGGCCGGCGTCGGGGGCGACCGAGACGATCCCGTCGCCCTGAAGGCCTAGGTCGCGGAAGTGCCGCGCGAACAGCGGCAGCGCCGTCATGTGGTCGACGGGCTTCGTGAAGAACCCCTGAATCTGCCCCGCGTGGAGGTCCATAGTCAGCACGCGATCGGCGCCTGCCAGCTCGAGCATGTCGGCGACGAGGCGGCCGGAGATCGGCTCTCGCGGCTTTGCCTTCCGATCCTGGCGCGAGTACGGAAACCACGGGATCACAGCGGTGATCCGCTTCGCGGAGCCGAGCTTGGCTGCCTGGATCATCAGCAGCAGCTCCATCAGGTTCCGGTCGACCGGCTGGCAACCGGTCTGGACGAGAAAGACGTCGGCGCCGCGGATCGACTCGAGGTAGCGGCAGTAGGTCTCACCGTTCGCGAACGAGGTCAGCTCGATGTCGCCGAGGTCGACTTCGAGGTGCTCGGCGATCCGCTGGGCGAGCGCCGGGTGCGAGCGGCCGGAGAACACCATCAGCCGCTTCTGAGGGCCGCGCTCGAGCCAGTGGCCGGTTTGCGGACGGGGCTCCTCGGTCATGCCCTCCAACCCGGGCAGCCGGACGAGATCAGCCGCCGCCATGTTCTCCGCGCGCTCCACGTTCGTAGACCCACCCTTTCTTGGTGACCTGCTTCGGAGGGAATCCCGCGAGCGAGCCGGGCGGGACGTCGTCGGTGACGACCGTCCCCGTCCAAAGCCAAGCATCGTCGCCAACCGTGACCGGAGCAATGAACGTATTGTCGACGCCGGTCCTGACGTTCCTGCCGATCGTTGTTCGGCCCTTGGGGCGACCCTGGTCGTGGGAGAAGTTCGCGGTCACGTTTCCGGCGGCGATGTTGGTGTCGTCGCCGATGTCGGCATCACCGATGTAGGAGAGGTGCGGCACCTTCGTGCGCGCGCCGATACGCGACTTCTTGATCTCCACGAACGTGCCCGCCTTCGCCCCAGGCTCGAGAACCGTGCCGGGTCGAAGGTAACAGAACGGCCCCACGGTCGCACCTTCGCCGATCGCCGCGTCGATCGCGACGACGTGCGGGCCGACCTCGGCGCCGGTGCCGACGCTCGTCGAGCCGCGGAGCACCGTGAACGGGTGGACGACGGCGTCGGTTGCGAGCACGACGCTCGCCTCGATCCAAGTGGTCGCCGGATCGACGATCGTCACGCCGGCGAGCATGTGCGCGTCGTTGATCCGCCGCCGCAGCTCGGACGCCGCGATCGCGAGCTCGGCGCGTGTATTGATCCCGAGCGGCGCCAGCCCGTCGGCGCAGAGCCAGGCCGCGGCCAGTCCGCCGGCGGCGACGATGCGTCCGATCGTGTCGGTCAGGTAGAGCTCCCCCTGGGCGTTGTGTGCGTCGAGGTGCTCCAGCGCCTCCCACAGGGGACCGGACTCGAACACGTAGATCGAGGAGTTCAGCTCGCGGATCGCCCGCTCGACCTCGGACGCGTCCTTCTCCTCGACGATCCCCTCGACCGCGCCGTCGGGGCCGCGGACGACGCGACCGTACGGAAGCGGCGCGTCGGGCACGAACGAGAGGATCGTCACCGCCGCGCCGCTGCGCCCATGCTCCTCGACGAGGTCGCGGATGTGGTCGCCCCTCAGCAGCGGTGCGGCAGCGTCGAGCACGAGCACACGGCCGGAGAAGTCCTGGAGTGTGGCGTGTGCCGAGGCGACCGCGTCGCCGGTGCCGAGCGGCTGCTCCTGCACCGCGATCTCGAAGCCGTCGTAGGCATCACGGGTCGCGGGCGAGGCGACGACCACCAGCCGCCCGGCTCCGGCCTCGAGCGCGGCCTCGATCACCCAGTCGACGACTCGACGGCCGAGCAGCGGATGGAGGTGCTTTGCCAGCGGAGAGCGCATGCGGGTGCCGAGCCCGCCGGCCATCACCACTGCTGCGAGGTCTTCGCGAGCGCTCACCGGTGCGATGGCTGGGGCGCCAGGATTCGAACCTGGGATCGCGGGACCAAAACCCGCTGCCTTACCACTTGGCTACGCCCCACCAAGAAGGTGATTCTGCCTCAGGTCTGGTTCGACCGGTCGCCGAGGATCAGGATCAGGGCGATCGCCGCGAAGACCGCCGCAACGATCAGGACGAACGCGCCGATCACCAGGGCGACGACGCAGAGGAGGACGGCGAAGGCCTGCGAGGCGGCCGCGATCCACGAGAGCTGGCGTCCCGTGTCGGATTCGAGCGCGCGCCCGGCAAACAGGTAGAAGGCGATGATCGGCGCGGAGATGATGATCACGGTCCAGCGCGAGAAGTCCTTTTCGACCGCGACGAAGATCCCTTCGAGCACCGCGATCCCGAGCGCGATCTTCAGGCGGCGCTCGGCGAGCCATCTGCCGGTGCCGCTCCTGGCGGGCTGAGCAGCCGTCTGACCCACGCCGGGAACCTACCACGCTGGCGCCACGATCCACACCTGCCCGCGCGCCCTGAGGCGTTCTCCTGCCGCGCTCGCTTCGCCGGGGTCTTGGAAGAGGCCGTAGACCGCCGGGCCGGCGCCGCTGACGTCGGCACGAAAGGCGCCGAGTGCTCGCAGCTCGTCGGCCAGCGGCGACGAGGCGAGGTCGTTCGGCGGCAGTGCCGCCAGCTCGCCGGCGGCGAGGGCCTCGAGCAGGCGCACACGGCGTTCCTCGTAGCCGGCGGCGCCGTCGCGCTCGTCGAATGCGGCGTAGACGGCCGCGGTCGAGGCTTTCGCGGCACCCTCGGCGAGCAGCAGCACCACCGTGTACTCCTGCGGGAGATCGAGCCGGGTGAGCGTGCTGCCGTCGCCCTCGCCGAGCTGGGGCCCCCTCGCGAGGAAGAACGGAACGTCGGCGCCCAGGCCGGCCGCGAGGTCGTGGAGCCGCTCCGGTGGCAGACCGACCTGCGCGTTCGCGAGCTGCATCGCCGCCGCGGCGTCGGCGCTCCCCCCACCGAGGCCGGCGGCGACCGGGATCTTCTTCTCGATCCTCACCCGCCAGGACGGCTCGACCCCGGCGGCGTCGGCAAGAAGCTCGAGCCCACGCGCGGCCAGCGTGTCGTCCACGAACCCCTCGACGCTCAGCCGCGGCGCCGGCTCGAGGTCGACCCGATCGGCGAGGCCGACCCGCTGGAGCACGGTCGTCACCTCGTGCTTGCCGCCCGGCCCGGCCGAACCGACGACGAGGGCGAGATTGATCTTGGCGTTGGCGACTGCGGTGGTCATCGCAGCAGGCGGGCCAGCTCGACGAACTCCTCGGGGGGGATCGACTCCGCACGCGTTTCGGCGGGCCGGCCGAGCGCACCGAGCGCTGCGGCGGCCCGCTCACGAGAGGCCGCGCCCGCGAGCTCGAAAGAGTTCGGCAGCGTCTTCCGGCGGTGTGCGAACGCTGCGCCGACGATGCGCTTGAGGTCGGCGAAGCGCTCGGGCAGCGGGCGCCGGCGGAAGGCGACAAGCGCCGAGTCGACATTCGGTTGGGGTCTGAAGACGGTGCGCGAAACCGGATGGAAGCCGGTGCGCTCGGCGGCGAGCTGGACCAGAACCGAGACGGCGCCGTACGCCTTCGTCCCGGGGGCGGCGAAGAACCGGTCGGCGACCTCGCGCTGCACCAGCACACACCAGGACTGCAGCGAGGGAAGGCCGTCGATGCTCTCGACAACGACGGGCGTGGCGACGTTGTAGGGAAGGTTGGAGACGAGCTTCTCGGGCGGAGGGTCGAGGGCGGCGAGATCGACGCGAAGCGCGTCGCCGAACTCGACGTGGACGTTCGCCTGCTGCGGTAGGTGGGGCGCCAGCGAGCGGTCGATCTCGACGGCGTGGACGAAACGCACGCATTCGGCGAGGAAGCGGGTGAGGACTCCGAGCCCGGGGCCGATCTCGAGCACGACGTCGTCCGGGCGGAGCTTCGCGAGGCGGGCGATCACCCCGAGGATGTTCTCGTCGACCAGGAAATGCTGGCCGAGCCTCTTCTTCGGAGTGACGTTCACGGCAGGCCGAAGGCGGCGGCGGCGTTCGCCTCGATCCGGGCCTCGAGCTCGTCGGAATCCTCGCGGCGAGCAGCTGCGAGCGCGGCAAGCGTGTGCATCACGTAGGCGGGCTCGTTCGGCCTGCCGCGGACCGGCTGAGGCGCCAGATATGGGCTGTCGGTCTCGGCCAGCAGGCGGTCGGCCGGGACGGTCGCGGCTGCGACGCGGAGCTCGGAGGCGTTCGGGAACGAGACGTTCCCGGCGAACGAGACATAGTAGCCGCGCTCGAGCGCAACCGGCAGGAGCGAGGGCGACGAGAAGCAGTGGAGGACGACGGTCCCGCCGAACCGCTCGAGCGCGAGCGCCGTCTCGGCGTCGGCGGCACGGGTGTGGACGACGACCGGCTTGCCCAGCTCGGCGGCCAGATCGAGCTCGGCCGCGAAGAGTGCGAGCTGGCGGTCGCGTGGCGCGCGGTCCCGGTAGAAGTCGAGTCCGGTCTCGCCGACGGCGACGGCGCGCGGGTGGGCGAGGAGCGCGCGAAGCTCGTCGATTCGATTGCCCTCGCGCTCGGCCTCGTGCGGGTGGATCCCGAGCACGGCGTAGACGCCATCGTCCCGCTCGGCCGCGACGAGGGCACCGCGACAGGTCTCGATCGTCGTGCCGACCGCGAGGATCCGCCGGACTCCCGCAGCCCGGGCCCGCGCGACGACCTCGGCCGGCGGGTCGTCGCACGCCTCGAGATGGGCGTGTGTGTCGATCACGCAGCGGTCGTCTGAGCGTCGACACGCGGGAAGAGCGGCGGCGCGGCTTCGATCCCGTCGACGGCCTCTGCCGCTCCTCGCCGAATGCGCGCAAGCTCCAGGTCGACCGGCTGCCGGAGCGCCGCGAGGATGCGCGGCGCCGTCTCGGGCAGGTAGGGCGAGACGGCGACGGCGACCGAGCAGAGCCCGTCCGCGAGGTCGTAGAGAACGTGGTCGAGACGTCCGGCATTTGCGTCGTCCTTGGCGAGCTCCCAGGGCGCGCTCTGCTCGACGAACCTGTTCAGCCGGCGAACCGCCTGCCAGATCTCGTCGAGCGCTTCCGTGATGTCGAAGCGGTCGATCCGCTCGACGATCGCCTCCCGGAGCGCGTCCGCGTCGATCGCGCCCGGCCCCGGTGTCGCTTCGAGCCGGCCGTCCCGGTAGCGGGCGATCATCGCCGTCGTCCGCGAGAGCAGGTTGCCGAGGTCGTTGCCGAGCTCGCGCTCGTAGCGCTCCTGGAAGGTGTCGAGGGACACGTTGCCGTCCTGGCCGAACGACACCGCTCGGGCGCACCAGAAGCGGACGGCGTCTGCGCCGTACACGTCGATCAGGTCCAGTGGGTCGATCACGTTGCCGAGCGACTTTGAGATCTTCCGCTCGGCGATGTTCAGGAAGCCGTGTACGAAGAGCTGCCTCGGGGGCTCGTAGCCCGCGGCCAGGAGGAGCGCGGGCCAGTAGACGCAGTGGAAGCGCAGGATGTCCTTGCCGAGCAGGTGTCTGACCGCGGGCCAGAACGCCGGCACCAGGTCCTCGCCCTTGCGCGCGTAGGTAAGCGCACTCAGGTAGTTGACGAGCGCGTCCGCCCAGACGTACGCGACCTGGCCCTCGTCCCACGGCAGTGGGATCCCCCACTCGGCGCCCGCGCGGCTGATGCTGAAGTCCTGGAGACCGTGCTCGATGAAGCTGCGCGCTTCGTTGCAGCGGAAGGCGGGCAGCACAAAGTCGGGCCGTTCGCGGTAGAGCGCCAGCAGCCGGTCCTGGTAGGCGGACAGCCGGAAGAAGTAGTTCTTCTCCTCGATCCAGTCAGCCGGGCGGTCGTGCAGCGGGCACTTGCCGTCGACGAGCTCGTCCTCGGTCTTGAATGCCTCGCAGCCGACGCAGTACCAGCCGGCGTAGACGCCCTCGTACACGTCCCCGTTGTCGTAGATGCGCTGGAGGAATTCGCGCACGAACTGCTTGTGCTCATCGTCGCTCGTCCGGATGAAGAAGTCATTCGTGACCTGCAAGCGCTCGGGGAGCGCCCGCCAGGCGACGGCGATCCGATCGGCGTACTCCTGCGGCTCCAGGCCCTGTGAGCGTGCGACGCGCGCGACGTTGGTCGCATGCTCGTCCACGCCCGTCAGCAGGAACGTGTCGTCGCCACGCTGCCGGTGGTGCCGGGCAAGGATGTCGGCCGCGATCGTCGTGTACGCGTGCCCGATGTGCGGGGTCGAGTTCACGTAGTAGATCGGCGTGGTCACGTAGAAGCGCATCGCCGGAAATGATAGGTGCGGGTCTGCCGGCGATCCGCCGCGCCGCGCCCGGCGGTCGACGGAACAGGAGGAAGCTCGCAGCGACGGTGCCTCCCGCCAGGCAGGCGAGCAGCAGGCCGAACGGGAACCCGGGCCCGTGGCCTGGGCGAGGCTCCGCGGGCTCCGGCGCCAGCACGGGCGCCGGAGGCTCGATCGTGCCGAGACCGACGTCGGGCCGGACGGTGAACCAGCGGGTGAAGGGCCGTTGGCGGGCGACCGGGCGTTTCGGTACCGGATCGCTCGCCGGACGTGCCGTCGGGTGCACCTGGCGGGCCGCCGCGGCCAGGGTCGGAGCCACCCGGCGGTCGACCACGCTGTGCGGCGGGGCGGGCGTAACGGAAGGCGCCGACTGGTGCGAAACGACCGGGGCCGGACGCCCGGGCGAGGGCACGATGCGGATCGCCGGCCCCGGCAGCGCCCGTCCCCGCGACCGCACCGAACGGGCGGCGACGGTGATCGCCGGCGCAGAGAGGGGCTGCGCGACCGTGGCCGGTGGAGCCTGGGCGGGGGCGGGCCCCGGCGCCGGAGGGGAGGCGGAGATCGGCTCTGCCGTCGCGGGCGCCGGATCGGGAGCGGGAGCAGCGGCGGGCTCGGTGGCGGCCGGCGGTGGAGGGGCCGGTTCCGCCTCGGCCGCCGGGGTCGGCGGCCCCGCGGGTGCCGGATCCGGCGCGGGCGCCGGGGTGCTCGCCGGAGCCGGGCGTGCGGGGAGGAATCGGAGCGGGTCGACGTAGCCGTTCGGGTCCGCGGCGACCCGGACGCCGAGGTGGACGTAGGGGACGTTCGGCGCAGCGTCGCCGCCCGGGCCGATCGTGCCGACGGCGTCGCCCTCGGCCACCGCGCTGCCGCGCTTCACGCGGGTCGAGCCGAGATGGACGAGGGTGACGGAGTAGCCGTCGTCGGTTGCGATCGTGACCACCAGACCGTAGGTGGGGACGGAGCCCGCGAACGTGACAGCGCCGCCGCGCGGAGCGACGACCGGCTCCCCCACCTCACCTCCGACGGCAATGCCGCGGTGCTGGCCGCCCGCATACGGATCGCCGCCGAGACTGAACTCACGCAGCACGGCCCCCGAGGCCGGCCAGGTCCACGCGCCGGCCGCGGGCGCCAGCACGAGCAGCGCGACCGATACGATCGCAACCGTTCTCAATGAAGACAACACGGCAGTCATCGTACGAGGCCCCCTGCCGGTTGTCAATACTGGTTACAGTCTTGTCACAGAGAGCGGCGGTAGAGAGCGTTGCGCGGGATGTCCGTGAGCCGGGAGACGATGTCGGCGGCCTGGCGTCGTGGCACTCCGGCCGAGACGAGCTCGGCGACCGCGCCCAGGCTCTCGGCCTCGTCCGGGGCCTCGAGCGGGGAACTCCCGAGCACGATCGTGATCTCGCCGCGCGGCGGCTCGGGGTAGCGTGCAGCGACGGCAACGGCGGTGCCGCGCGCCACTTCTTCGAACTGCTTCGTCAGCTCGCGGCAGACGGCGACCGGCCGTTCCGGGAGCGCCTCGGCCAGAGAACGAAGGGTCGCGGGCAGGCGCCGCGGCGACTCGAACGCGATCACCGGCCAGGGCCAGCGGCGTACCTCATCCCACAGCGCCCCGAGGGCACCGGCCCCGCGCGGCAGGTAGCCGACAAACTGGTATCGCTCCGCCGCGAAGCCGCCGGCGACCAGCGCGGTCTCGACCGCCGAGGCGCCGGGCAGCACCGTGACGGGGACGCCTTCCGCCAACGCAGCCGCGATCAGCCGGGCGCCGGGGTCGTTGATCCCGGGCAGCCCTGCGTCGCTGACGAGGGCGACCCGCAGGCCGGCGACGAGCCGGGGCAGCAGCTCGGCCGTCCGCCGGGCCTCGTTGTGCTCCCGGTAGCTCGAGAGGCGGGCGGAGATCCCATGGCGCTCGAGCAGGATCCGCGTCCGCCGCGTGTCCTCGCAGAGGACGAGCTCGGCCTCGGCCAGCTCCCGCAGCACGCGCAGCGTGACGTCCTCGAGATTTCCGATCGGGGTCGCGCAGACGGCGAGCGGCATCAGGCCGAGGCGTCGTCGTCGGCCTCGAACGCGACCATCGCCGCCCCGATCATGCCCGCCGAGGTACCGAGCTCGGCCCTGACGATGCGCACCGAGCCCCGCGTCGTCTTCAGCACCTCGCGCATGACCACGTCGTGGGCCGGCGCAAGCAGAAGCTCGCCCGCTGCCGCAAATCCGCCGCCGATCACGACCAGCTCGGGGTCGAAGGTGTTGATCAGGCTCGCTATCCCCGAGCCCAGCTTGCGGCCGATCTCGGAGACGATCTCGATCGCGCGCGCGTCTCCTTCGTTCGCCAGCCGGACGAGACGATGAGCGTCGGCAGCCGGTCCAAAGGTCTCGCGCGCCGCCTCGTCGGCCGCCTTGCCGGACACGTACGACTCCAGATGGCCGCGTCCGCCGCACGCGCACGGGGCACCGTCGTGGACGATGACGATGTGGCCGATCTCGCCGGCGGCGCCGATCGCGCCGCGGTAGGGCTTTCCGCCGAGGATCAGACCGCCGCCGACGCCGGTGCCGAGGGTGAGCATGACCAGGTCGCTCGTCCCTCTCCCCGCTCCGACCTTCCATTCCGCGATCGCCGCCGCGTTCGCATCGTTGTCGATCGCGACCGGGAGGCCGAGCCGCTCCTGCATGACGTCCCGAATGGGCACGCCGACGAGCGGGATGTTGACCGAGCCGAGCGCCACTCCCGCCCGCTGGTCGATCTGCGAGGGGATTCCGAATCCGACGGCGACGACCGAGTCGTCGACGATCTCCCGGACCGCCGCCTCGAGCCCGTCGAGGAGCCCGTCGAGTGAGTCGGTCGGGGTCGAGTGCTCGCGGTGCGCGGCGACGGTGCCGTCGCGTCCGACGACGCCCGCCAGGATCTTCGTCCCGCCGACGTCGACGCCGATCACGTTCGGAACCACCGCGGCGGCTACCATAGCCCGCGGCCTACGGCGTCGCGTGCTCGACGGCGGGTTTCGCGACACGTACGCTTCCGTGCGTGAGGCACATTCTCGTAGCTGCGATCGCGTCGGCAGCAGCGGCCGCGGTCGCCGGCGGCACCGCCTCCGGTTCGGTCCTGCGCGGAGACGACTGCGAGGCGGTCGCCCGTCCGGGCGCCGGTCAGGTCAACTGCGTCGGGACGCTGCCGACTTCACGGGCGAGAGTCGTGCTGAAAAGCCGGAACGGTTCGGGCGAGCGCGGCGTCGCGCTGGTCAAGCTCGGCCTGCACGAGACCACGGTCGAGATCACGCTGAAAGGTGCACCGGCCGGCGTCGGCCAGCCGGCCCATATCCGTAAGGGCGGCTGCGGCGGGACGATCCTCGCCAGCCTCGGCAACGTGGTCGACGGCACGCGACGGGCCATGGTCCGGCCGCTCGATCACACCACGGGGTTCGCAGTCGCCGTACGCGCCTCGACGGAGAGGGGCGCTCCGGTCGTCGCCTGCGGCATCGTCGCGAAGCACGCGAAGGGCTGAGCAGCCGAGTCGCCGGCGAGCCTACGGCCCGGCGGGCGGGCGGCGGCGGAAGCGACCTTCGAGCATCCTGCGCGTCCAGCCGTCCCGAACGCGCTGCCGGGTGGCGTCGGCGATGAAGCTGCGGAGCTTCGCCCGCTCGATCAGAACTTCGAAGAGCACTTTGCGCTCGCGCCGGTCGAGCTCGCGACCGAACGTCTCGACGGCCTGGACGAAGGCGTCCCCCTCGTGCTCTCGGGCGAACGCATCGACCTGAAGTCCGAGTGCCTCCCTGCTCCAGCCGGTCATGCCGGCAACGGTAGCGACCCGGCGCTGATCGCATCGCGCAGGAGGCGACTTCGGCGCTGCCGATGCCCGGCGCACGGCGGTCGAGCGGACCGATCAACCGAGCGCGCCGCTCAGGTGGCACCGCGGACTCGTCAAGTCGATTTCCGCATGGTTGAGCGGGCGCAGCGTCCGGCTCGACCCGCCCGGCTACCATAACCCGCCGGATGGCCTCCGGAGAAAAGCCCTACCGCGTCTACCGCGGCGGGCGCGTCAAGGGGAAGGTCCCGTCCCTGCGGCCCGAGCGGGGCGACAAGCGCAGATCCCGCTCTCCCTTTCGGCTGCGACCCAACCGCCGGTGGTTGCGCTGGGTCCCGGTCGCGATCGGCCTGTTCCTCGTACTCATCATCGTCTGGGGGCTGGCGAGCTACTTCCAGTTCCGCGACGGGGTCTCGGCCGCGAACAAGCGGCTCGATCGCGACATCCGGCAGGCGCTGGACGCTCAGCACGGGGGCCCGACCGACATTCTCCTGCTCGGGACCGACCACGCTGCGCTCGCCGGCCGTGAGTCGGCGAACCGCACCGACTCGATCACGCTCGTCCGTGTCGATCCGGACAAGCACCGGATCGCCTATCTCTCGATCCCCCGCGACCTGCGGGTGGAGATCCCCGGGCACGGCTCGTCGAAGATCAACTCGGCGATGCAGCTCGGCGGCGCCGAGCTGGCGATCCGCACCGTCCACGACCTGACCGGGCTGCCGGTCAACCACGTCGTGCTGGTCGACTTCGGCCAGTTTCGCGACCTGATCGACAAGCTGGGCGGGATCGACATCGTCGTCGACGAACGGATCGTCTCCAAGTTCGACTGCCCCTACCCGACCGAGGAGCGCTGCGCACGCTGGGACGGCTGGCGGTTCGCCAAGGGAAAGCAGCACATGGACGGCCGCCGGGCGCTGATCTACTCGCGGGTGCGAAAGAACACCTTGAATCCGGCCGACACCGACTTTTCGCGGGCCGAGCACAACCAGCAGGTGCTACAGGCGGTGGCAGGCAAGCTGACGAGCTTCGGGACGCTCGTCAAGATGCCGTTCATCGGCGACGACCTGCTCGCGCCGGTCGCGACCGACCTGTCCACCCACTCGTTCATCTCGCTCGGCTGGACGAAGTTCCGCTCGAGCGCCGGACGCACGCTGCACTGCCGGCTCGGCGGCGAGGCGAGCGGCGGCGAGATCGTTCCGGTCGAGGAGAACCGGAGCGTGATCTCGATGGTCGCCGGCGACTCGGCGCCGCAGCCGCCCACTCCGGGGTCGGGCGCATACGGCCCCGGCTGCGTCGAGGGGAGCCGGACGCTCGGGGTCAGGTAGAGGCCGCGGGCGATCATTCTCACCCCCGCCCTGGGTGGGGGGAGTGCCCTCGAACCCGCTGGATCGAGCGTACCGCCGATTCCGTCACGAGTCTCGCGCAGCTTTGCGCCGACTCGGCGTCGAATCAGCCCTCCTTTGCCGCCGGTTTCTTCTCGGGCTTGTCCGACTTCTCGCTCTTCTTCGCGTCCTTCGGCTCAGCCTTCGGCCCGTCGCCGTCGCCGCCGGCGGATGAATCGGACGAATCGCGCTTGCGCCCGCCGCGGCCGTAGTCGGTCGAGTAGAACCCCGAGCCCTTGAAGTGGACCGGCACTGGGTGGAGCACCTTGACGAGTGGGCCCTTGCCGCAGACCTCGCAGGCCTCGGGGTCCGGGTCGGTCATCCGGTGGAACACCTCGAACTGGTGGCCCTTCGGGCAGCGGTACTCGTAGATTGGCACGAAAAATCAAGGCTACCAGGGCGATCTTCGGCCCTCGTACGCCCGTCTCGTGCCCTCCGGCGCGCGTAAGGTTCTGCCGCAATGCACGACACCGCGACGACCGTCGACGCCGGCGCGCCGAGGCTGCCGCGCGTCCGCGCGACCGTGGGCGACCTCGAGCGCGGCCTGTTCCTGGCCGGCGTCGCGGCGTGCACCGTGGGGGTCGCCGCCTTCCTCCTCGTCCAGCTGTCCGGCTGGCCGCCGCACGAGGACGAGACACTCCCGCTCTTCGTCGGCCGCCAGCCGCTCGGCGGCCTCTTCGACATCGTGCTCGGCAAGCGGGGCGGCGCGCCGCTGCACTTCCTGCTGGCATGGATCGTCGCCCACTCCGGCGGAGGGCTCCACGAGATGCGCCTCCTGTCTGCTCTGTTTGCGATCGCGAGCGTGCCGGCGATCGCGGCGCTCGGAAACCGGCTCGCCGGCCGGGGACCCGGGCTCGCCGCCGCCGCGCTGGCCGCCGGCAGCTGGGTGCTCCTCTTCCACGGGATCTATGCCCGCATGTACAGCCTGTTCCTGTTCCTTGCCACGCTGTCGTACCTGGCACTGGTCCGGGCGCTCGACCGCGGCGGCGTCCGCTCCTGGTCGCTGTGGGGAGCGCTGATGCTGCTCACGATCGGCGCCCATCCGTACGGTGCGCTCGTCCTCGGCTCGCAGGGGCTCTACGTGCTGCTCACCCGGGGACGGCTTCGCCAGGCGATCCTGCCCTTCGCCGCCGTCTCGCTGCTCGCGATCCCGCTCTGGCGGAGCAGCATCGTGCTCGCGAGCCGCTTCGACGTCGGCGTCGGAGGCGGAGGGGGGAAGCTCCGCACGCCCCGTGAGGTCTTCGACTACCTCTGGCGGGTCGCGGGAGACTCGTCGTCCGGCTACACCGGGGTGCTGGTCGTCGTCCTCGTCCTGGCCGCGGCCGGTCTCGTCCGCCTCTGCCGCGAGACGCCGAAGAGCGGACTGCTGGCCGTCTGCGTGGTGGCGACGCCGACGCTGTTCTTCCTGGTCGGGAAGTTCGGCGGGAACTCCGCCCCCGAATCGCGCCACCTGATCTTCGTGCTCCCGTTCCTCTCGCTCGCAACGGCAGCCGGGATCCTCTGGCTGGCGCGGCTGACCGGGCCGCGCGGCGGCTTGCTTGCGGCGGTCGTCGTCGTGGCGATCCTCCCGGCCGAGGTCGCCTGGGCCTGGCACAAGACGCCCGCTCTGTTCGAGCGCGAGGGTCAGGCCAGGGTCGCCGCCCGCCGCGAAGCCGCCGCCTGGCTGGGTCCGACCTCCCGCCCCGACGACGTCCTCTTCGCCTACGAGCCCCTCTACCTCGCCGCGTGGGAGCGCGACCGGTCGACGGTCTCGCGGACGGTAGTGCCTCGGGCGGACCCGAAGTTGGCGCTCGAAGCTCTGGATGAGGCCGGTCGGCCGCTGGGGCGAGGGGTCTGGGTCTTCGACGCGGGCGACTACAACAACTACGTCAAGCGCACCCGCATCGAGCTGCGGCTGCCGTTCCCGCACAGCGAGTTCGAGGGTCGGGTCTTCGGCCCGTATCTCGTCATCCGCACCCGCCGGCCGACGAGGACCGTCGAGCGCTACCTCGACGACGCCCGAAAGGTCGAGCTGATCGGCAAGTCGCTCGGAATGGGCGACGCGGACATCAACTACGCGACGATCCGCCGTGCTCAGGCCCGGTTGATCGCCCGCTCCCTCTCCAGGGTCTCCTCGTAACACGGAGCACCCTCGAAGGCGGCAAGACCTGCGGGTGCGCGCCGCCGGGGGGCGCGCTTGCGACGTGCGGCAGCGAGCACGGCCGAGGCGCCGAGTACGCCGCCGAGGAGAAACGAGCGGAGACGGCTGCGACGGCCTTCGACGTCCATGTGTCGATGTTAGACGAGCGCCTCGATGCGCTCGACCGCCCGCGCCAGCGCCGTTCGCTCGAAGACGAATGGAGCGGCGTTCTGGATCTCATGGAAGGGCGGCCCGTCGAGGTCGGCCGCACCCGCCGCGGCGTTGAGCGCGTACCGCACCGGGATCTCGTGGCAGACGACGAGCACCCGCGTGGCTCCGCCCTCGAGGACGCGCGAGAAGCCCGCCGCGTACCGGCGCGCCGCGTCGTCGAGGCTCTCCCCGCCCGGGAAGGGCCGGCGACGCCCGATCTCCCGCTTGACCTCACGGTAGCGGGCGAGATCCGACCCCTCCAGCTCGCCGATCTTCAGGTCGTCCAGCAGTGGCTCGACCTGCACGGGCACGGCCCTGCCGGCCAGTGCAAGCTCGGCCGTCTCGCGCGCCCGCGGGAAGCGCGAATGGACGCAGAGGTCGAGATCGAGGTGGGCGACCTGCGCTCCAAGCAGGCGCGCCTCGGTTCGGCCCAGCTCGGTCAGCGGGGCATCGACCGCAGGATCGCCGTTCACGCGCTGCTCGAGGTTCAGGGTCGACTGCGCGTGCCGCGCAAGGATGACGAGCACGGTGGTTGCTTGCCCTAGTCGGACAGCTGCGCGAGCAGGTCGTCGATCTCGATCAGCTCGAACGTCTGGAGCTTGGCGCTGCCGCGGGCGCCGAGCGCGACCGAGACCTTCGCCACCGTCGCCGCATCCGGAGCCTCGACGATGTTCAGGAAGTCGTAGGCGCCGATCATGCTCCACTGGTGGAGCACCTTGGCGCCGAGCTCCTCGACGTCACGGTTGACCTCGGTCAGCCGGTCGGGGTTCGCCTGGAGCGTCTGCACGCCCTTGGCCGTCAGTGTGGTCAGCATCACGTACTTCGGCATCGGCTCTCCTTCGCTCGGGAGCGCGAGCTTACTTCCTGGCCTCGAATCGAGCGGCCTGATCGACGTAGAGGATCGCCGAGCCGACGAAGAGGATCGGCGCCAGGACGAGATCGGAGAGCCCTGCCGCGGCGCGCTCGGTCGCCTCGCCTCCGCTGCGCAGCAGCAGCGCCAGCATCAGCCGAATGACGTAGAAGACGATCACGAGGGTGGCGAGCCCCCCGGCGGCGTGCACGTAGTCGGCGCGCCCGATCCGGAGCGCGCGCCGGAACGACCCGGCGAAGCTCGTGCCCTCGACGATCGCGGCCGGCACCACCCAGCCGATCAGCGCCAGGTAGGCGACCGCCGGCAGCACGAGCAGCTGCGCGAGCAGCGGAGTCGGCAGAAAGACGAGCACGCCGACCGCGTAGCCGACGGTCAGGCGGCGCGCGTCCGGGCGCACGCCGGTGACGAGCACGAGCGCCGCGATGTACGAGATCGTCAGCAGCAGCGCGCCGACCACGATCGTCGCCTCGACTCCGCCGCCGAGCACCGAGGTCGGGTCGTGCAGCGACTGCGCGCGGGGATGGCCGTAGGTCCGCACCGGGCGATGTCCGAACGCGACCGTCAGCTGGGTCAGCGCGGCGACCGAGAGCCCGAGCGGGATCGTCTGGAAGAAGTGGTGCCGGTAGAAGCCGATCGTCTCCGCGACCAGCTGTCCGACCGTGCGCGACTCGGGCGGAAGCGCCGGCGGCAGCGGCTCCTGCGGGCCCGGCTGCCGCCGGCCCCTTCGCGCCATCAGAATCGCCGCCTGGTCACGTAGTAGTGGAGGAAGTACAGGGGCAGAAAGAGCCCCACGGCGAGGAAGGTCAGCACTCCCCAGGCGGTCGCATGCTTGCTGCCGTGCTTGCTCGCGTGCCAGTACACCCACATCGAGAGCCCGGCGGCGAGGAGGACGGCGACGAAGAACTGTCCGAAGCTGAGGTCCGCGAACGAGGCGGCGGGCATCGCGCGAGCCTAGCTTTGATGCGATCGTCGGCGTGAACGACCGGGGCGATAGCCGGGCCGGGCGTCAGAGGCGCTCGATCACCGCGGCGATCGCCTGGCCCTGGCCGATGCACATCGTCGCGACCCCGTAACGCGCCTGCCGGCGGTCGAGCTCGTTCAGCAGTGTCGCCGTGATCCGTGCGCCGGTCGCGCCGAGCGGGTGGCCGAGCGAGATCCCGCCACCGTTCGGGTTGACGTCGTCCATGCGCTCGCCGAGGCCGGTGTCCTTGACGAACTGGAGGACAACCGACGCGAACGCCTCGTTGACCTCGATCACGGCGATGTCGTCCCAGGTCAGGCCCGCCCTGGCGAGCGCACGCTCGGTCGCGAGAGGATTGCCGTGCAGCATCCGGTACGGGTCGACGCCCGCGAGGCCGAACGAGACGAACCGCGCGCGCGGCTCCAGCCCCAGCTCGGATGCGCGTTCCTCGCTCGCGATCAGCATCGCCGCCGATCCGTCGACGATCGCGCTCGAGTTCGCGGCGGTGACGACCCCGTCCTCCTTGAAGGCGGGCGGCAGCGTTGCCATCTTCTCGAGCGTTGTCTCCCGCCGAGGGGTCTCGTCGACGGCGAACAGGATGCCGGTATGGGGGTTGTTCACCTCGACCGGGACGATCTCCCGCTCGAACCGGCCCTCGTCGATCGCCCGCACCGCCCGCATGTGCGACCGGTACGAGTACTCGTCCAGCGCTTGACGGGACAGCCCCCACTCCTCGGCGATCACCTCCGCGGAGATCCCCTGCGGGACGATCTGCCACTGGTCGAGCAGCTTGTCGGAGAAACCGGACCAGCCGGCCTCGCCCAGGTTGGAGCCCATCGGGACGCGAGTCATCGACTCGACCCCCGCGGCGACGACGAGGTCGAGATGGCCGGCCTGGATCGCCGAGGCGGCGTTCATCGCTGCCTGCATCGAGGAGCCGCACTGGCGGTCGATCGTGGTCGCGGCGACCGACTCCGGCCAGCCCGCGATCAGCGTGGCGACGCGTCCGACGTTGAGCCCCTGCTCGCCGATCTGGGTGACGCAGCCCATCTCGACGTCCTCGATCGCGGCCGGCTCGACGTCGAGGCGCGAGACGAGGCCGTTCAGCACCTGCGCAGCGAGCTCGTCGGCCCGAACCAACGCGAGGGTGCCGTTCCGCTTGCCGATCGGGCTGCGAACGGCGTCGATGATCACGGCATCACGCATTGACCGTGAAGTCAATCTATCACCGCTGATCCGCGACGCTGACGTCCCCGCTGGGTCTGCGGCTGCATAGGGTTCCTAACTATGGCGACGACCGCAAGCGAGCGGAAGCTGCTGATCGCCGGCGAGTGGGTCGAGACCGGCGACTGGATCGACGTGCGCTCGCCCTACTCCGGCGAGGTCGTCGGCCGGGTCGCGAAAGCCGGTGCGGCCGAGACCCGCCGCGCGGTCGACGCGGCCGCGGCGGCGATGCGCGAGCCGCTGCCCGCGCACAAGCGGGCGGAGATCCTGGTCAGGGTCGCCGGCCACCTCGGCCGCCGCCACGAAGAGGCCGCCCGGACGATCTGCGCCGAAGCCGGCAAGCCGCTGAAGACCGCCCGCGTCGAGGTCTCGCGCGCGATGTCCACGTACACGATGGCCGCGGTCGAGGCACGCAAGCTCTCCGGCGACATGGTGCCGATGGACGCCTCGCAGGCCGGCGAGGGGAAGCTCGCGTTCACGCTGCGCATGCCGATCGGGATCGTCGGGGCGATCAGCCCGTTCAACTTCCCGCTCAACCTGGTCGCGCACAAGATCGCCCCCGCGCTCGCCGCCGGATGCGCCGTCGTCCTCAAGCCGGCCTCGGCGACGCCGCTCTCCGCGCTCCTGCTCGCCGAGCTCGAGACCGAGGCCGGGCTGCCGCCGGGCTGGCTGAACGTCGTCGCCGGCGCCTCCGCCGAGATCGGCGACGTGCTGGTGGCCGACGAGCGGGTCAAGGCGCTGACCTTCACCGGCTCGGGCAACGTCGGCTGGAAGCTGAAGGAACGCGCCCCGCGCAAGCACGTCGCGCTCGAGCTCGGCAACGCCACGCCCGTGATCGTGGAGGCCGACGCGGACCTCGAGGACGCCGCCGCCCGGCTGGCCGGCAACGCCTTTTCGTTCGCCGGGCAGAGCTGCATCTCGGTCCAGCGGATCTACGTGGCGCGCCCCGCCTACGACGCCTTCGTCGAGCGCTTTCTGCCGAGAGTCGAGGCCCTGAAGGTCGGCGATCCCGCCGACGAGGAGACCGACGTCGGCCCGCTGATCGACGAGGAGGCGCGCGAGCGCGTGCTGGAGTGGATCGCGGAGTCGGGAGGCGAGGTGCTGACGGGCGGCGACACGACCGGCGAGGGCCTGATCCGGCCGACCGTGATCGCCCATCCGAGTCCGCATGCGCAGGTCTCGTGCGAGGAGGTGTTCGGGCCGATCTGCACGGTGGTCGCCTACGACTCGCTCGACGAGGCCGTCGACCTGGCGAACGGCACGCGCTACGGGCTCCAGGCCGGGATCTTCACCTCCGACGTGAAGACGGCGCTCCGGGCGGCGCGCAGCCTCGAGTTCGGCGGTGTGACCGTCAACGAGGCGCCGACCTTCCGCGCCGACCAGATGCCCTACGGCGGGGTCAAGGACTCGGGCAACACCCGTGAGGGCCCGGCGTACGCGGTTCGCGAGTTGACCGAGGAACGGCTCGTCGTGCTCCAGCTGTAGCGGACTAGACTCGGCGAGGCCGATGGCTCTGCTCGACCGCTTCCGCCGGGGTCCCCGTCCCCCACGACGCGTTCTTCCGCCCCCCGGAGTGATCCGTCGCGAGCGGCGCTTCGTGCAACGGACGCGCGAGGACAGGCTCCGCGATCTGGGCGGCCTGATGCTCGAGATGTATCGGCGCGATCGCTTCCGCGAGGATCTGCTCGCCGATCGCTGCAACGAGCTGCTCGGGCTGGACGCTCGGGTGCGGGAGCTCGACGAGATGCTCGCCGCCGCCCGCCGCCGCGTCCCGGCCGGCCGCTGCGAGTGCGGCTCACCGCTTCCGTGGGCCTCGCACTTCTGCCCCAACTGCGGTCGCCCCGCCGGCGAGCTGCCCGTGCAGGCCTGCGCCGACTGCGGTCACCCGTTACCGGCCGCCGCCCGCTTCTGCGCGAACTGCGGTGAGGCGGCGGCCGGCGAGAGTGCGGAGCCGGCCGGTTCCGAACCTGCGGCCGAAGCCGTGGAGGAGGCTGGTGGCGGCGCCGCCTGAGTGCTGCTCGGCCTGTGGCGCGTCGGCGGAGCCGGGCCAGGAGTACTGCCTGGGCTGTGGAGAGCGGATCGTCCCGGCGCGGCGGCTCAGTCCGCTCCAGCGTGCGTGGGAACGCCGGCTCGGCGGGTATCCGGGTGACTGGGTGCTGGCCTCGGTGCTCCTGCTGCTCGTCGCCGCCGGGACTGCTACGGCCGGAATCGTCGCCCGGCGCGACACTCGCGCGACGGCAGGCTCGGAGACGATCGTCGCGATCTCCCCGGTCGTCACCGCCCCGCCCGCCCCACCCGCCCCGCCGGCGCCGAAGGCCAAGCCGAGACCGGCGGCCAAGCCGGTACCCCAACCCCAGCCTGTTCAGGGTACGGGCTCGACGACGTGGCCGGCCCGGAACGGCTACACGGTCGTCCTGGCGTCGATCCCGGCCCGCGCCACCGGTCTCGCCGATGCAGAGACCAAGGCGAAGCAGGCCCGCGCCCGCGGTCTTCGCTTCGTCGGGGTGCTCGACTCGAGTCGCTTCGCGAGCCTGCACCCCGGGTACTACGTCGTCTTCGCCGGGATCTACGACTCCCTCGAGGAGGCGCAGGCCGCCGCCCGCAAGGCCGCGGGCAAGTTCCCGAACGGATACGCCCGTCAGATCGCACGGTGATCGGGGCGGCGGCGAAGCGCTCCCGGCACCGGGTCCCGCGCGCGTTGCTGTTGGCGGCGCCGGCAACAGCGACGGCAACTTTGTGACACGCCCCGAAAAGGAGTAAACTGGCGCCCGAAATCCCGCAAGGGCGACCTTAACAGGCGCGTAACAAAGCTTTCCTGCGCCTTAACAGGAGATCAGGATACTGACAATGGACGAGTTGAGCGCCCAGATTCGTAACTGCATGTATCAGTACTCGAGAGCGATCTACCGGTCGATCAAGGACCTGATCGACCCGTACGCCGACCACGAGACGATGGTCGAATACCGGCGCGCGGTGCTGGCGGCCTGTGAGGACACGATGGAGCGACTCGCGAGCGATCCGCACTACTTCGCGAATCCCGACAAGACCCTCTTCCAGGACATCCGGCGGTACTTTCCGATCACACAGCAGGCGCAGGTCGCGTGGGCGGTACAGGAGGGCGTGGGTGCCGCGGTCGCGTTCGTCGACACCCAGATCGAGGCGGGAGCCTTCGACGGCGGAGTCGCACGCTGCCGGGCGACGACGCGCAAGGGCAAGCCGTGCCAGCGGACCCCGCTGCCGGAGCGCGACTACTGCCCGTCGCACCAGCACCTCGAGCGCTCCCAGGTCGCTGCCTGACGCGCCACGCGCGTCGGGTTGGAACGTCTACGAGCCTCTGACGCTCGGCGAGCGATAAGCTCGGCGAGCGCATGAGTCACGACACGGACAAGCTGATCCGTCAACTCTCGCTGGTCGCGTTCCTGATGGCGGAGCGGCGTCCGCTGACCGCTCGAGACGTGAAGGGGAACGTGGAGGGGTACTCGGAGATGTCGGACGAGGCCTTCGCCCGCCGGTTCTACTCCGACCGCGCCGAGCTTCGAGACCTCGGCGTCCCGCTCCAGTCGCAGCGCGACGAGTTCACGGGCGAGGAGCTGTACACCCTGCGCTCCGAGCGCTACTTCCTGCCCGCACTCGAGCTGACCGACGACGAGCTGGCGGCGCTCCAGACCTGCTTCTACCTCCTCGAAGGCAAGTTCGCCTACGCCGAGCCGCTGCGCCTGGCCCTGCAGAACCTCGCGCTCGGACGCCCGTCGACCGCCGACGAGGCCCCGTCGGGGACCGCCGTGCGCGTGGAGATGCGCGACCCCGACTACTCGGCGGAGATGCCGGGGCGGCTGGCGAAGCTCGAGACCGCGATCTCGAAGCAGCGCACGGTCAAGTTCTCGTACCGGGCGATGACGAGCGGGACGACCGTCCAGCGGACGCTCAACCCGTTCGGCCTGCTCCACGACCGCGGCGTCTGGTACGTCGTCGGCGCGGACCTCGACCGGGGCGCGACCCGCACGTTCAGGGTCTCGAGGATCCGGGGCGACATCCGCTTCGCGACCCGCCGGGAGCGGGACTTCCGCATCCCTGCCGAGTTCGACATCGACGCGTTCCGGGGGCGTGCCTCGTGGCAGTTCGGCGACCAGGCCGGCGAGGCGCGAATCGAGGTTCGTCCCGAGACGGCCTGGTGGGTCGAGCGCGCGTTCGGTCGCAGCGGACACCTCGAGGACGGCGTCTTCGTCACCGGCTACGCCAGTCTGCCGATGCTCGCCTCCTGGGTGCTGCGCCAGGACGGACGGGCGATGCCGCTCGCGCCGCCCGATCTCCGTCGCGAGGTCGCCGACAGTCTGCGCCGCGTGCGGGCGCGCCACGAAGGGCCCCCGACGCAGCCGGCGCGCGAGGTTGCTCCTCCCGAGGCGGAGCCGATCGCCGAGCGGTCGGCCGGGCCCGTCACCCCGGAGCGCTTCGGGCTCCTCCAGGCGCTGCTCGCCTTCCTGCTCGCCGCCTGCGGAGACGAGAAGGAGGCGGTCATCCCCGCCGCCGACATCGTCGAGCGCTTCCAGATTCCCGCCGAGGAGCTCGAGGAGCACCTCTCCCTCCTCAACCTCGTCAACTTCGGCGGCGGCTGCTACGCCGTCTATGCCGAGCTGCACGGCGACGAGGTCCATGTCGACAAGGAGCTGTTCGGAGACACCTTCCGCTCCGCGCCCCGCCTGACGCCGCTCGAGGCGAGGGCGATCCGCCTCGCGCTCGAGTTCGTCGGCCCGCTGATCGCCGCCGAGGCGCACCGCCCGCTCGACCGCGTGCGCAAGAAACTCGAGGACACCTTCGGCGAGTTCGAGCTCACTCGGATGCCGGAGCCGCGTTCGGGCGAGGCCGAGGAGGGGCTGATCGCGACGCTGACCGACGCGATCCGCAGGCGGCGCCTCGTCGAGATCGAATATCTGAAAGAAGAGGACGGAACCCCGACGGTGCACCTCGTCGAGCCGTACACGATCGAACGGCGCCTGCCTCACTGGTACGTCCACACCTGGGACCGGACGCGTGACGACGAGCGAAGCTTCCGGCTCGACCGCATGCGCAGCGCCACCCTCGCCGAAGGGGAGTTCGATGCGCGTGACGGCTTCGAGCCGGGATTGCTGACCGGAGCGCTCGTTGCCCGGGTGCTCTACTCGCCCGCTGTCGCGCGCTGGGAGCTCGAGCGCGGCGCGCGGCCCCTCGCCGACGACTCGGCGATCAACGAGCAGAAGATCGGCAGCGCCGAATGGCTCGTCGGCGAGATCCTCCGCTACCGCGGCGAGGCGGAGCTCCTTGAGCCGCCCGAGCTTCGGCGCGAGATCGCAAAGCGCGCGCAGGCGCTGGCCCGCGAGCTCGGCGTGATTCGCCTGCGGGCTCCCGCTTCCGCCTAGGCAACTGGGAGATCGAGGGTGAAGGTCGCTCCCCGGCCGGGGTCGGAGCGAACGTCGACCCGGCCCTGATGCGCTTCGGCGATCGAGCGTGCGATGAACAGACCGAGCCCCGTGCCCGACCTGCCGCTTGCGGCGTCCGCCCGCCCGAACTTCTCGAAGATCACGCCGTGCTGTTCGCGCGGGATGCCCGGGCCGCGGTCGCGCACGGCGACGAGGACGCGGCCGGCCTCGGAGCAGACCTCGACCTCGACCTCGTCCCCGGCCTGCGAGTGCTCGACCGCGTTCTCGATCAGGTTCACCAGCACCTGCTTCAGGCGGGACCGATCGCCGCGCACCCGCGGAAGCGAGTCCGCCCCTCTGACCACCACCCCGACCTCTCCCTGCCCGAGCCGCAGCATCGCCGCCGTGTCCCGGACGAGCCCGCCGAGGTCGACCTCGGCGAACGTGTACGGGAACGTGCCGGCATCGATGCGCGACGTATCGAGGAGATCCTCGACGAGGGTCGCAAGCCGTTCCGTCTCGTCGACGATCAGGCTGAGGAGGGACGACCGCTGCTCGGGCGGGATCTCCGGCCAGCGCTCCTGGAGCACCCGTGCGGCGCCGACCAGCGCCGCCATCGGGCTGCGAAGCTCGTGCGAGACCACCGACACGCGCTCGGCTTCGGTGGCCTGCTCGACGGTCGCCGCCCTGCCTCGCACCCGCTCCCGCAGCCGCCCGACGAGGATCATCCACGGCTCCTGATCTGCGACAAGGCCCAGACGGCGTGCTCGCGCAGCAGTTCGTCGTCGCCGGAGACGTACGGCTCGGCGAGCCGGGCGTCGTCGGGCACGCCGACGTTGCCGAGCGCGATCAGCGCGTTCCGGCGGAGATAGCGAGGGTCGTTGCGTGGCACGTACAGGCGGTCGTAGCGGCGGACGAGCTCGTCGCCGTCCCGCTCGAGCCACTCCGCGAGCGAGACGTGCTGTTCGGCCGCCGACGGGGAGGCGCCGCCGGCCCGGCGCTTCTCGACGCCCCGATTCCACGGGCACACGTCCTGGCAGATGTCGCAGCCGTAGACCATCTCGCCCATCCGTTCCCGGTAGGCCTCCGGAACCGGAGCCTCGGCTTGCGTCCAGTACGACAGGCAGCGGTTCGCGTCGAGTGTGCCCGGCTCGTCGAGCGCGCCGGTCGGGCAGGCGTCGATGCAGAGGCGGCACTCTCCGCAATCGAGCTCGAGCGGCGGCGAGAATTCGATCTCGACGTCGGAGACGAGCGTCCCGAGCACGACCCACGAGCCGTGACGCTTCGTGATCAGCATCGTGTTCTTTCCGTAGAAGCCGAGGCCGGCGCGTGCGGCGCCTTCGCGGTCGACGTGCTGGTTGGCGTCCACGAGCACGCGATAGGAGCCGCCGAGGTTCCGGCCCAGCTCTTCGAGCTTGTCGCGCAGGTCCTCGTACGCGTCGTGCCACGTGTACCGGGGCAGGCTGCCCTCGCCGGGCCCGCGGGCGTGCCCGGGGGCGTAGTAGCAGAGTGCGGCCGAGACAACGGTGCGGGCGTCGGGGAGCAGGCGCTCCGGATGGCACGAGACCTCCGGGTGAGCGATCGTGAAACGCAGGCCGGCGAACAGCCCGCGAGCACGGCGCTCGCGGATGTCGCGCTCGGTGCTCTCGTAGGGCACGGCCGGGGCTGCTCCGACCACGTCGATCCCGAGCGCCCGGGCGAGGCGGGTCAGCTCGGCTGCCGTCACCCCGGCATTGTGACGCAGGCCCCGGCCTCGAGCCTGCGCGCGTAGCCGGCCGCTTTCCCCTCGGCGATCGTGAGCGGGATGAGCGGGTCGCCCTGCGGCTCGGTCTCGGTCTCGTCGGCCGGCCGTGCGAGGTCCTCGAGCGCAGCGAGGATCCTCTTTTCGGCGGCCATCCAGTGCAGGTAGAGATTCTTGTCCGCCTCGGGAGGGTTCAACGCGCGCAGGCGGGCGACGCGGCCGGTGCGCGTGGTCGCCTGGGTGCAGATCCGGTTCGCCGCGGCCGCGAACTCGGACCTGGTCGGCGGCTGTGCCGCGCGCTTGCCGCCCCCGCAGGCTGCGAGCGCCAGGCACAGTCCGGCGACGACGAGTGCGGGCTTGCACATCACTCGACTATACGATCGAGCGATGAAGGCGATCGTCATCCACGAGGACGGCGGGCCCGAGGTCCTCCGGTACGAGGAGGTGCCCGATCCGGAGCCGGGCGCGGGCGAGGTCCTCGTCCGGATGCGGGCTGCATCGCTGAACCACCTGGACGTCTGGATCCGGAAGGGGCTGCCGTCGGTTCCGAAGCCACGCATCCTCGGGGCGGACGGTGCCGGCGTCGTCGAGTCGGTCGGGGCGGGCGTCGAGGGGTTCGAGCCGGGTCAGCCCGTGGCGATCAATCCGGGGGTCGAGCACGGCGACGCGATCCACGTGATCGGCGAGCAGACGCAGGGCGTCCATGCCGAGCTCGCGTCGATCCCGGCGACAAACGTCTATCCGCTGCGGGAAGGAGTCTCGTTCGAGGAGGCCGCGGCGTTTCCCCTCGTGTTCGAGACCGCGTACCGGATGCTCGTCACGCGCGCCGGGCTGCGCGCGGGCGAATGGGTGCTGATCTGGGGAATCGGAGGAGGGGTCGCGACAGCCGCGTTCCGGATCGCGCAGGCGCTGGGCGCCCGCACGATCGTCACCTCCTCCAGCGACGAGAAGCTGGCGAAGGCCGAGTCGCTCGGCGCGGACGTGACTGTCAACCACGACGCGGGCGACGTCGTCGCCGCGGTCAAGGAGGCGACCGGCAAGGGCGCGGACGTCGTGATCGAGACAGTCGGCGAGGCGACGTGGAAGCGTTCGCTTGACGCAGCGCGGCCGGCCGGGCGGATCGTCGTCTGCGGGGCGACCACGGGCCCGAATCCGCCCGCCGCGCTTCACCGCCTCTGGTGGAAGCAGCTCGACATCCTCGGCTCGAGCATGGGCAGGCGCGAGGACTTCGAGCGCGCCTACGATCTCGTCGCCGCCGGCGCGAAGCCGGTGATCGACTCGGTGTTCCGACTGTCCGAGGCGCGCGCAGCCCACGAGCGCCTGGAGTCGGGCGAGCAGTTCGGCAAGATCGTGCTAGGCATTCCGGGCTGACGTCCGGAATGGTTAGAGAACCTTCTAGGCTTTGGCGTCAGCCAAAGCCCAGGATGAACTTGGCGTCGTCGGACATCCGCTCGGGCGTCCACGGGGGATCCCAGGTCAGCTCGATCTCGACGTCCTCGACGCCGGGCACCGCGGCGGCGACGTTGTGGATGTCCTCCTGGATCATCGGCCCCGCTGGACAGCCCATCGAGGTGAGGCTGTGGATCACCTTCACCTTCGGCCCGTCGATCTCGACGTCGTACAGGAGCCCGAGCTCGACGATGTCCATCCCGAGCTCCGGGTCCTCGACCTGGTGCAGGGCCTCCATCACTTCTTCCTTGGTCGGCATGTAGCCGAGTGTACCCGGCCGACGCCCCGAGACCCCCGCCGGCCGATGCCGGGCTTTGCCCGGCGGAAAGCCCCAACGGCCAAGGCACCGTCGGACCGACAGGCGACCGCTGCCGGCTCCGCCAGCATCCGGAGCCCGCCTCCGCCCGCAAGGAGGGGGCGCACGGGGGAACCAGGGGTTCCCCCGTGCTTCTAAAAGCCCAACAGGCGAACCTCTTCGCGCCGCTCGCGGGCGAAGAAGTGGATTCCGTCGACGAAGCGCACCCAGTTGCAGCGCGTACACATCACGAGCGAATGCGTCCGCGCGCTGTCTGCCAGGTACCGGACGCCGCGGAGCAGATCGCCGTTCGAGACACCGGTGGCGGCGACGATGATCTCGCCCGAAGCGAGATCCTCCGTCGTGAACACCTGCTCGACGTTCTCGATCCCGTGCTCGCGCGCGAGCTCGATCTCGCGTCGCGAGGTCGGCCAGAGCTGCGCCTGCAGCTCGCCGCCGAGACAGCGGAGCGCGCCGGCGGTGAGCACCGCCTGCCGCGTCCCCCCGATCCCGATCGCAAGATGGTCGTTGGTGCCACGGATCGCCGCCGAGATCGCGGCGGTGACGGTGCCGTCCTGGATCAGCTTGATCCGGGCGCCTGCGGCCCGGATGTCTGCGATCAGGTCGTGATGGCGAGGCCGGTCGAGCACGATCGTCGTCACGTCGCCGACCGTGCGGCCGAACGCCTCGGCGATTCCCCGGACGTTGTCCCCGACCGGTCGCAGGAGGCCGATCTGCCCTCGCGCACGCGGGCCGACCGCGATCGTCCGCATGTACATGTCCGGCAGCCGGCGCAGCCGGCCCGGCTCCCCGACCACGATCATCGAGATCGCACCGTTCCCCCCGCGCGCGACCACGCCGCGCCCCTCGAGCGGATCCAGCGCGAGGTCGACCTCCACCCCGCCCGCTCCGACGGCCCCCGCGAGCGCGGACCCCGCCTCGACGTCGCCGGCGCCGATCACCACGCTTCCGCTGATCGGGAGCTGGGAGAGGACGCCCTCCATCCCGGAGTAGGCGGCCTCCTCCGCGTTCTCCTGGTCGGCGCGGCCCAGCCAGCGGGCACCCGCGAGCGCCGCCCGCTCGGTCGCCCGCAGGTACATCTCGCACGTGCAGACCGAGCCGGTCAAACCATCGCGTAGCGCTCGGCATTCGAGAGGACGAGCTCCATCACGGCGCTGATCGAATGCTCGATGCTCCGGTTCTCGACCACCGGGACGCCCTCGGCGGCGGCTCGTCCGAGGATGAAGCGCTGAACGAGGCGGATGTCCTCGAGCGCGTCGAGATACTTCTGCACCGGACGCAGGCCGTCGGAGTGGGCATCGCGCACCCAGAAGTGCCGCTCGTGTGCCTGCTCGTCGTCGATCGCGAGCACGCACTGGACGACGATTGCGCCCTCGACCGGCGGCAGCAGCCCGGGCACGAGGTGGACTCCCTCGAGGACGAGCGACCAGCCCTCGTGGAGCGCGCGCGCGATCAGCGCCCGAACGCCGGCGAGGACGTTTCCGGTCTGGTCGAGGAAACCGTCGATCGCCGGCAGGCCACCGTCGGACGGAACCTCGAAGCTCGAGTAATGGATCGACGGCATCGTCTCCTGCGGGAGGAACGCGCGCATCGTCTCGCGGACGAAGTCGGTGGAGCTGACGCGGGTGATGCCCAGCCGGTAGGCGACCTCGGTTGCGACCGTCGACTTGCCGGTGCCGGTCGCCCCGCCGATCAGCAGGATGATCGGCAGGTCGAGCTCGCGGAGCGCGTCGTAGCCGCGCAGACGCTGGACCGCCCGTTCCCCCTCGTGCCCGCCCAGCACCTCCTGGGCGAGCTCGCCGAGCCGGTCGAGATCGACCGCCGCGGCGCCTCGCGCGCCGAGGTCGGCCTCGACCCGCAAGGCAAGCTCGTAGGCACGTACGGCCGACACTCCCACGGCCATCAGCGCTCGGGCCATCAGCCCCTTCGAGTACGGCAGGCCGTCGCTGCCGCCGAGCGGCAGGGGATCGGCGTGACGCGGTTCGGTCATCTCCGGGGATTGTCGCGGGCTTTCGCCCCGCGTGCCAGCTCCGCGAGCTCGAGCAGGGCATCGTCGAGGCCGGGCGCGACCACCTCGTTGCCGGCGAGCACGACGTCCACGCCGCGGTCGGCGGCGGTCTCGGCGACCAGATCGATCGCCGCGGCCTTCAGCTCGACGACGTAGACGTCCGCTTCGGCGGTCTCGAGGTCGCGTCTCAGAAGCTCGCGGTCGGCCAGGTTCTGCGACCGGAACACGACCCCGTCCAGGTGGTCGACCGGAGCAGGTCCGGCGGTGAAGACCGCCGCCCGGCGTCCGTCGATCGACTCGGTCGGCTTCAGGCGAAGCTCGAACCGGATCACGGGGCGGCCGAGCACAGCCGCCGCGGCGGCCACGCTCCCGTCCATCGTCAGCACGAGATCGCTGACCAGGGCGCGATAGGGGTTCAGCCCGCCGGCGAGATCGTGGGCGACCAGGATCCGGGCGTCGACGGCAATCGGGGGGATCGCGGCGCCGCTGCCGTCGAAGACGACCACGTCGGGCTCCAGGCCGATCGCCAGCCGTGCCCCTTCGAGCAGGTTCGAGGTGAACGGCGCGCCGGCGAGACCGCCGCCGCAGCGGCGGCAGCCGACGGTCGGCACCCCGCCCAGAACCGCGGTCTCGAGGTGGTCGGAGGCCGCGTGGCGCCCGGCTCGCGAGCGCCCCAGCAGGTCTGCGAGCGTCGGGGCGGCCGCGACCACCTCGGGCACAGACGGCCCGCCGCGGCCCATTGAGACGACGACCACCGCACGGTCGCGGGCGAGTAGACGCGCGACGTGCCCGGTGACCGCCGTCTTTCCCACCCGCTTGCCCGTCCCGATCACCGCCAGCGCGGGAAGCGGGAACGCCTCGAACTGCGGCGGGTCGAAGCGGAAGTCGGCGCCAACGTACGGAATGCCCGCGGCCAGCGCCCGGCTGGCGAGGAGCAGGCGCTCTCGGGGCCCGAGCACGGGCTCGTCGGAGAGGTCGACGACGACCTCCGCCCCGAACGCCGACAGCGCGTGATCGAGCCCCTTCGCGAGCGGCACGCCGTAGTCGTCGCCCCCACGCAACTTCTCCGTCCCGCCGACTAGCAGCGCGGCGACGAACGTGTACGGAAGCTCGACCAGTGCGTCGCGGACGACGGGCGCGTGGTGCTCGCCGTCGACGATCGCGAGTGCGCGGCTCAGCCCCGCGACGAGAGCTCCCCTTCGATCCGCGCCGTGTACTTCTCGAACTCCAGCGTCTCCGTCGAGAACTGGATGATCCGTTCCTGCCCGTGGAAGGGGTAGCGCCGCCAGACGGAGACGTGGGCGCCTTCGATCTCGATCACGTTGTAGCACGGCCGCGTATTTCCCCTCAGACGCAGAGACGAAACCGTCCCGGCGTTGAGGACGAACATGTTCTCGAGGCGCCACGCGTACGGAACGTGCTTGTGCCCGGAGAGGACGATTTGCACGCGCGCGCGCTGGAGGCACTCGAGCGCATCGCCCGCGTCGTAGACGACGTTCCGTTCGCGGCCCGTTCCGGGGACGGGCAGCAGATGGTGGTGGAGAACGAAGATGCGCAGCTCCGACTCGTCCGCGAACTGCTCCTCGATCCAGGGGTACCGGCCGCGGCCGATCTGGCCGTGATCGAGATCGGGCTCGGTCGAGTCGACCGCAACCACGGTCACGCGGCCCAACCTGAGCACCGAGCTGCGCTCGCCGAACAGCTCCTCGAAGTGCACGTAGCCGACGTTGCGGGCGTCGTGATTCCCGGGGATGACGACCAGCGACTCGCACGTGAGCCGGTTCAGGTACTCCCGGGCCTGAAGGTACTCCGGCTTGAAGCCGAAGGTGGTCAGGTCGCCCGAACAGATGACCAAATCGGGTTGGAGGTCGTTGATCTCGGAGATCGCGCGCTCCATCAGGTTGGGCACGAAGTACGGCCCGCCGCAGTGCAGATCGGAGATGTGCGCGATCGTGAACCCGTCCGCCGCAGCCATGGCTCCAAGTCTAGGGTGTCCGGACCCGTCGGTATCCTGACCCGCGTTGAAGTCGGACACACCCGATTTCCAGGCATATCGTGGCTCCGAGACCCCGCAGTTCGCGAACGAGGCCGAGTTGGAGTGCGCGAAGGTCCTCGACTACTACGGCATCGCCTGGCTGTACGAGCCCCGCACGTTCGTGCTCGAGACGGACGACCAGGGTCGCGTGCTCGAGGCCTTCTCGCCCGACTTCTACCTGCTGGAACAGGATCTCTACGTCGAGATCACGGTGATGAAGCAATCGCTCGTCACCCGGAAGAACCGCAAGCTGCGCAAGCTCAGGGCGCGGTATCCGGACGTGAACATCAAGCTCTTCTACAAGCGCGACATCGAGCGCCTGGGCCAGCGATACGGACTGAAGCTCGCCTCCTGACGCACGACGACCGCGTCGGCGACGTCTACCTCTCGGCCGCGGAGATCGCCACCAGGGTCGGGGAGCTCGGCGCCGAGATCGCGGAGGACTACGCCGGCCGCGAGCCCCTGCTCGTCGGGTCGTTGAAGGCCAGCGTCGTCTTCCTCGCCGACCTGACGCGCGCCCTGCCGATCGTCCACAACATCGACTTCGTCGAGCTCGCCGCCTACGGCTCGGATCAGACCGGCGGCAGCTCTGCGATCAAGTTCCTGAAGGATCTCGACCTGAGCATCGAGGGCCGCGACGTGCTGATCGTCGAAGACGTCGTCGATACCGGCCTGACGCTCCACTACCTTGTCCGCACCTTCCGGTTTCGCTCGCCGCGCACCCTGGCCGCGGTCACGCTCCTCGATCGCCCATACCGGCGGCTCGTCGAGGACCTTCCGGTGCGCTACGTCGGCTTCACGGTTCCCGACGAGTTCTTCGTCGGCTACGGCTTCGACCTGGAGGAGCGGTACCGAAACCTCCCCGACCTGCACATCCTGCGCAGCGAACCCTGACAGTGACTCCCGCCCACCGCCGCGGCCGACCTGCGCGGCCGCGGCCCACCTCCGCGAACGGTCAGCCGGGCAAAGCGAGCGAAGCGAGCGAGCGAAAGGAGGGGGCCCGTGGGGGAACCATGGGTTCCCCCACGCCTACTAGAGATAGCCGAGCGGGTCGACGGCCTGCCCGTCGACGCGCACCTCGAAGTGGAGGTGCGGGCCGGTCGAATGCCCGGTCGAGCCGACGTTGCCGATGATCTCCCCCTGAGCGACCTGCCTGCCGACGGAGACGGCGATCTGCGACTGGTGCCCGTAGGCGGTCGCCAGCCCGCCGCCGTGGTCGATCACCGTCAGGTTGCCGTACCCGCCGAGCCAGCCTGCGTAGATGACCGTTCCCGCGGCCGCCGCGGCGATCGGCGTCCCGTAGGCGGCGCCGAGGTCGATGCCCTCGTGCATGCGCCCCCAGCGCCAGCCGAACGGACTCGTCACCGGGGCGTTCACCGGCCAGATCAGCCCGGCGGCCGAGGCCGACCGGGTGACGGTCGAGGTCGTCTGGAGCGACCGGATCTTCGTTGCCAGCTCGGCACTCACCTGCTGGAGCGCGTCGATCTCCGTGGCGTCGGCGCGCTCCTCGGCGGTCAGCGACTCGAGGCTCTGCTTCTTGCGGCTGCGCGCGTCGACCAGCCTGCCCTTGCTGGCGAGCAGCTCGTCCCGGAGCACGCGCACCTGGTGCACCCGTAGCGCGACGATCTTGGTCTGGGCAAGGACGTTCGCCCGCGCACGAGCGGTGCCGGCCAGGGCGGACGCGACCTCAGTCTTGGCGGCTCGGACCTCGTCGGCGATCTCCTTGTCGCGCTCGGCGATCATGTGCACGTAGTCGAGGCCGTCGACGAACGCGGAGAAGCTTCGAGCCGTGATCAGGAACGAGAGCTCGTCGGGGGCATCGGCCTCGTAGACGGCGACGAGCCGCGCCGCGAGCCGGTTCATCGCCGAGTGGTACTCGACCCGCAGGAAGGCGAGCCGGTCGCTCTGCGTCTGGAAGAGCGCGTTCAGGCGGTTCAGCTTCAGCTCGCGCAGCTCCAGCTCGCGCTCGAGCGGCGCGAGCTGCGCGGAGACGTCGCCGGCCTGCTGCTCGAGGCTCTGGATCTGCCCCGAGACCTCGTCGATCTCGCGCTGGAGCGCCGCCTCGCGCGCCTTCGCAGCCTGCACGTTGTCCCGGAGACCGGCGATCCGGGAGTCGACCGACCGCTTCTTGTCGATCACGTCCGCCCCGGCGGGAGCGGCGGCGATCGCGAGTGCTGCGGCGAGCGCCACTATCCGCAGGATGCGGGCCATCCGCCAGGATGTTCGCCGGGAAGCCCGGCGACCCTGCCGGCCGGTCGCCGCAGCCGCCCGGGACCGCTCAGCCGGGAGGCTCGGTCACCCCCGGCGGCTGCGGAGGTGCCGATTCGAGCGCGCGCAGCGCCTCCGCGACCGCACGCCGCAGCTCGCCGACCAGGCTCCGGTAGTCGTCGTCCGAGACCTTGCCGGTGCGGTGGTCGAACTCGAGCTCCTTCAGCGCCGCCAGCGCCCGGTCGCGCTCCTCCTCGAGTGCCAGCCGCCGCTGCTCCCCCTCCCCCGGCTCGTCGAGCTCGCCGGCCTCGCCCCTCAGAAACGGACGGGCGACGAACCAGACGCAGGCCACGGCCAGCAGCGCCCCGAGCGCGA
Source organism: uncultured Actinomycetes bacterium (assembly GCA_963803325.1). GTDB lineage: Bacteria > Actinomycetota > Thermoleophilia > Gaiellales > Gaiellaceae > DATBLE01. The sequence goes on from CAWDLU010000004.1 coordinate 196,443, forward strand.
GCGCGGCGGCGAGCACTACGCGCGCGGGACGAGGCGGCCGTACCGTGCGGCGAGGCGCCGCTCCTCGCGCGCGTCCGGCCACAGGGTGACGACCGAGCCGAGCAGGAAGACGATCCCGGCCAGCCAGATCAGGTTGACGAGCGGGTTGATGATCGCCTTGAAGTCGATCGTCCCGCTCGGGTTCACCTGCTCGGTGATCAGGAAGAGATCCTCCCCGGTCAGCCAGTCCGAGCGAATCGAGACCTCGTTCGAGATCTGCTGCTCGACCGGATAGTTGTTCTTCCCCGGGTGCATGACCGCGATCCGCTTCCCGCCCCTGAAGACGTCGATCGTCGCTCGGGTCTCAACCGCGTTCCGGACGCGGCGGCTCTCCAGGTCTCGGTAGACAAGGGTGTAGTCGCGGATCTTCAGCGACTGCCCCTGCGCCAGCCGTGCACTGTGCGTCGTGTCGTAGGCGCTCGAGCCGGCGATCCCGATCGCGAGCAGGACGATCGCCGCGTGGACGACGTAGCCGCCGTAGCGGCGCCGGTTGCGGGCGACCAGCGACGAGAAGGCCCGCGGCAGCGGCTCCCCGGACAGGGCGCGCCGGGCGACGGTCCCACGCGCGAACTCGAGGACGATCGTTCCGATCACGAAGACCGAGAACGTGTAGGCGATCAGGCCCGGGATCGACGAGCCCGCGCCCGCTGCGACCAATCCGCCCCCGGCGACGACGGCGGCGGCGAACGGCCAGACGAATGTCCTGCCGAGCGAGCGCAGGGAGGCGCGCCGCCAGGCGATCAACGGGCCGATCCCCATCAGTAAGAGCAGCGGCAGGCCGAACGCGCGCAGGAAGAAGTCGAAGTACGGCCGCCCGACCGTGACCGATTGGCCGCGCACCGCCTCGGAGAGGATCGGGAACGTGACGCCCCAGAGGATGGTCAGGCAGAGTGCGACCAGCAGCAGGTTGTTGTAGAGGAACGCCGCCTCTCGCGAGACCAGCGACTCGAGCTTCGTCCTCGACCTGAGCAGCGGAAGCCGGCTGAAGAGCAGGGCAACCGAGCCGGCGACGACGAAGCAGATGAAGCCCAGGAACCACGGCCCGATCGAGCCCTCCGTGAAGGAGTGGATCGAGTTGAGCACGCCCGACCGGGTCAGGAAGGTGCCGAAGAGCGAAAGCGTGAACGCCAGGATGACGAGGAGCATGTTCCAGACCCTCAGCATCCCTTTCTTCTCCTGCACCATCACCGAGTGCAGAAACGCCGTGGACGCGAGCCAGGGCATCAGCGCCGCGTTCTCGACCGGATCCCACGCGAAGTAGCCGCCCCAGCCGACCTCCTCGTACGCCCACTTCGCCCCGAGCAGCTGACCGATCCCGAGGAACATCCACGCTGCGAGCGTCCAGCGGCGCGTCGCGACGATCCATCGCTCGTCGGTGCGGCGCGAGAGCAGCGCCCCCATTGCGAACGCGAACGGCACGGTCAGCCCGACGTAACCGAGGTAGAGGAGCGGCGGATGAATCTGGAAGTACGGGCTCTGCAGGCTCGAGTTCAGCCCGGCGCCGTCCGCGGCCGCGAGCTGGGTATGAAACGGGCTGGCGACGAAGACGACGAGCATCGAGAAGAACGCCGCGACCACGCCCAGCACGGGCACGACCCAGGCGACGAGCTCCCGGCCGGCCTTGCGGTCGAGGAGGACGGCGGCGCCGCCGTAGCCGGTCAGCACGAGCAGCCAGAGGAGCAACGAGCCCTCCTGGCCTCCCCAGAACGAGGCGAGCTTGTACGGCATCGGCAGCTCGCGGCTCGTGTGCTGGGTGACGTAGGTGAACCGGAAGTCGCTGCGTCCGAGCGCGATCAGCAGGACGACCGAGGCAGCGAGCGCGGATGCGAACGCTGCGAGCAGCGCGTTCTGCGCCGAGAGCGCGAGCCGGCGGCGGCGGGTGTGGGCTCCCCAGAAACCGGCGGCGACCGCGTACAGGGCCAACCCGAAGCAGACGACGAGGGCAGCCCTACCGAGCTCGGGCATTCCAGGCCTAGCTCGGCTTCGGCGTGTACTTCGAAGGGCACTTCGTCACGAGCGTGCCCGGCACGGCGACGAAGACGCCGTTCGTGTACCGGCCTTCGACGACGATGTCGCGGCCGGGGCGGAAGAGATCGGGAACCGAGCCCTTGTAGACGACCGGCACGGTCGCGGTGCCCTTGACGTCGCGGAGGCGGAAGCGGAGGCCCACCCCGTGCGCGTCTCCCGTGACCGGCTTCAGCACCCGGCCGGCGAGAGAGACCTTGCCGGCGTGCCCGGCGAGCGAGCTCGGGCGCAGCGAGGGGGTTCCGCCGCCGGCGATCGAGGAGTAGAGGAGGAAGACGGCGAGAACCGCCGCAACCGACAGCGCGATCACCAGCCGCGCGGGACTGCGCCTGCGGGCGACCTGCATCGCCGGAGGGACTTCCCGGGCCACGGGGCAATCTTAGCCCGTGCGGAAGGCGCGCTACGGCTGGACGGGGGCGGGGCTGTGCCGCTCCGGCACGCGATAGCCGTGCTCGACGCAGAGCGAGCCGGTCGCCTCCTCGGTCAGGGCGTCGCAGTAGCCCTTGCCGTAGGCGGCACGCAGAAACGCGCCGACGACCTCGAGGTTCCAATCGGCGATGTCGGCTGCCTCCCGCCAGAGGTCGGCGAGACGGACGTCGATGTCGAGCTCGAGCAGATCGATTCGGGTGGGTCGGCGTTGCACGTCGATCACGATAGAAACAGGGCCGGACGGCACCCCCCGGGCCGCCGATAGGCTCCGGCAATGGGTGAGGTTCGGTTCGGCCCGGCCCGCGTCCCGTCCAGGGAGAGCCCCGAGGCAGCCGTCGATCTCCTGCTCGAACGTGGCTACAGCGCCTGCGAGATCGACTTCGAGGGCGGCTTCTGGATGGACTACCCGTGGGCCGAGCGGTTCGGCGAGGCGGCTCGCGCCGCCGGGATCGCCCTCTCCGTGCACGCGCCGCTCGCAGGGTTCCTCGGCCAGGTCGAGCGCGACAAGAAGCACCGCATGGCGATCGGGATGCTCGACCACTCGGCCGGCGTCGCCGCTTCCTGCGGGGCATCGCTCGTGGTCATCCATCCGGGCTTCCTCCTCGGCCGAACGCGTGAGGACGCGCTGGCGGCGGTGATCGAGCAGCTCTGCGAGCTGCGCGAGCGACTCGAGGGGAAGGGTCGAGCGGTGCCGTTCGGCGTCGAGGTGATGGGCAGAGTGCGCGAGCTCGGCACCGCCGAGGACGTGTTCGCGATCGCTGCGCAGCTGCCCTGGGTGCGGCCCGTGATCGACTTCGCGCACCTGCACGCGGTCACCGACGGCGGCTTCACCGGCAGCGAGGCATTCGAGCGGGTCCTCCAGTCGGCCGACTCGATCCTCGAGGCCGGCGCGCCGTTCCACATCCATTTCAGCGACATCCAGTTCGCCAACCGCAACGAGACGAAGCATCTCGCCTACGGCGAGGGCACGCTCCGCGCCGAGCCCTTGGCGGAGGCGCTCAGGCGCTTCGACCGCCCGGCGACGGTGATCTCCGAGTCACCAGACGAGGCATCCAGCCAGACCGTCCGCGCGATCCTCACGACGATCGAGCAGGCCTCAGCGCCGTAGGCTGGTCCCGAGCGAGTGTCGACCGCGTCTGCGGGCGAAGCCGGGCTCTGTCCGAGCGCAGCCCCGTTGACGGCAGGCAGTGCACGCCAAGAAGGAGGGGTCTCGTAGGGGAACCATGGGTTTCCCTACGTTTAGGTGATTCGTTCGATCCTGCTGGCGAAGGCGGTGGCGAGACCGACCGGGGGCGAGAGCTCGGTGAGGCGTTCGCGGTAGCGCGCGGCCTCCTCGTCACGGCCATGGTAACGCAGGAACTCCTCGAGTCGCGAGGTGATCCAGACCTCGAGCCCGCGGAACCCGGTGTGCTCGACGATCGTCAACGCCTCGAGCAGAAGCTCTTCCGCTTCGTCGTCTCGTCCTTGAGCCGCTCGTACCAGGCCCATCGTCATCGTCGTGGTCGCGCGCGAGCTGAGATCGTCGTCTCCGACCGTCATCGTCGCCTCGACGGCGACGCGCTCGGCCTCGTCGAGGCGGCCCTTGCGGATCAGGACCTCCGCGAGCGCCCGCTGGCTCTCGCACAGCGCTCCTCGGTCCTCGAGCGGCTTCAGCAGCCGGATCGCGTCGCGGAGGAACCGTTCCTCCGCGACCTGGTCGCCGTCGAGCTGCGCGGCCCAGGCGAGGGCGTTCAGCGTCCGGCCGAGCATCCACGCATCCCCGGCCTCGCTGAAGAGCGTCTGCGACTCCTCGAGCAGGGGCCTCGCCTGCTCCGGTTCGTCGCGCTCGAGATGGAAGGTGCCCGCCGAGTGGAGCGCCTGCGCGCGGGCGACGATGCTGCCGCTCGCTTCGGCGAGCTCGAGCGCGCGCGAGATCAACTCCTCGGCCTCCTCGAAGCGATGCTGGCGGTGGTAGACCTTCCAGAGCTCGTTCAGCGCCTGAGCTTCGAGATCCTTGCGGCCGCGCTCCTGGGCGATCGCGAGCGCCTCCTCCGCGACCTTCTGCCCGGTCTCGAAGTCACCGACGAACCACGCGATCTGCGAGCGGACGCTGAGCGCCGCGAAGCGCCCATCGTCCGGGAGCGCCTCCAACGCGGCGTCGATCAGCTGAGTCGCCTTGGCGATGTCCGCCTCGCGGAGCATCGCGACCTCCGCCAGCGCCGTCAGCGCCCTCCCCTCGATGGTCGCCTCACCGGTGTCCCTGGCCTCGGCCAGCACGCGCTGCATCTCCACCGAGACAGCCGGCAGGTCGCTCATCCGCCAGGCGGCACGGGCGGCGTGGTACCGGCGCTCGAGGGTCGGCTCGAGCTCGACCGAGCGAAGGAGGAGCTTGCGCGCCGACCGGTTCGCCTCTCGGGCAAGGGCACGCTGCCCGGCATCCTCGAGCGCCTCGGCAGCCTCCTGCGCGAGCTCGACCGGTGCGGCGCCGTCGAGTTCCTCGTGGAGCAGCGCAGCCTGGTCGAGATGGTAGGCCCGGATCTCGACCAGCTCCTCGCCGACGCGCTCGTGCAGCCACTCGGCGAAGCGTGCGTGCAGCTGCGCGCGCTCCGCCTTGGTCAAGCCGCTGTAGGCGACCTCGCGGATGAGCATGTGCTTGAAGCGATAGGCCCGCTCGCCGATGATCGTCGAGCGCGGCTCCGAGATCACGACGTCGCGGAGCAGCAGATTGTCGAGCAAAGCGTCGACCTCGAGATCGGCGGCGATGTACGAGAGTGCCGCGTGCCAGAAGATGCGTCCGATCACGGCCGCCCGGTGCAGCAGCGCCTTCTCGGCCGGCGGGAGGCCGTCGATGCGGGCTGCGATCAGAGCTTGCAGGGTGTCCGGGATCCGCTCCGGAAGGTAGCTGCCGCCGGTCTCGGCCAGCATCCGGATCGTCTCCTCGACAAAGAGCGGATTCCCCTCCGTCTTGTCCAGCAGGTCGCGCCGCGCCTCGGGGGGGAGGCCGTCGTCGGGGAGCAGCGCGTCGATCAGCGCGACGCTCTCGTCCTCGCGCAGAGGGTCGAGCTCGATCGCGGCCGCACGCATCCGCCCGCCGCCCCACGCCGGGCGGATGTCGATCAGCTCCGGACGGGCGAGACAGACGAGCAGCAGAGGTGCCTCGCGGACCCACGTGACGAGGTGCTCGATCAGCTCGAGAAGCGGTTCTTCCGCCCAGTGGATGTCCTCGAAGACGAGCACGAGCGGTTGCACGTCGGCGAGCTGGTCGGCCCAGCCGCGCGCCGCCCACGCGATCTCCTGTCCGCTGCGCTCGCCCTCGACCGCCTCGAGCACGCCCGCCGCCAGCCCGAGCAGGTCGGCGACCGCCTCGTCCTCGCAGCACGCGCGCAACTTCTCCATCGCCTCCTTGACCGGGTCGTCGTCCGAGATGCCCGCGGCGGACTTGACCATCTCCGCGAGCGGCCAGTACGTGATCCCCTCGCCGTAGGGGAGGCAGCGGCCGCTCAGCACCGTCGCGCCCTCGAGCCCGCCGATGAACTCGCGTGCGAGACGGCTCTTGCCCACACCGGGCTCACCGTAGATCGTCACCAGGTGCGCCCTCCGGTCGCGCGCGGCGCGGTCGAACGTGTTGGCCAGCAACTCGAGCTCGGACTCGCGGCCGATCAGCGGCGCGACCGCGGCGGAGTGCACAGGCTGGGCGCGGTCGGAGGCGCAGACGACCCGCCAGGCCGGCAGCGACTCGGCCCTGCCCTTGATCGCGATCGAGTCGAGCTTCTCGACCTCGACCGACTCGAGTGCGAGCCGGCGGGCTGCGGGGCCGATCAGGATCTCGCCTGGGCCCGCGGCCTGCTGGAGCCGCGCGGCAAGGTTGACCGCCTCCCCGGTCGCGAAGGTCGAGTCGGTGGTGTCGACGACGACCTCGCCCGACTCGATCCCGATCCGCGCCTCGAGCTCGAGTTGCTCGACCGCTTCCAGAATGCCCAGCGCGGCCCGGACGGCTCGCTCGGCATCGTCCTCGTGAGCCTGGGCGACACCGAAGGCGGCGAGCACCGCGTCGCCGGCGAACTTCTCCACCACCCCGCCGTGCGTGGTCACGCAGTGCGCGACCTGGTCGAAGAACCGGGTGACACGGCGGCGCACGACCTCGGGATCCGCGGCCGAGACGAACGCGGTCGAGCCGACGAGATCGACGAACAGCACGGTTGCGAGCTTGCGCTCCATCCCTCAAGTGTAGAAACGAACGACCGCCCCGATAGCATCCTGCCCGCATCCGCTCCGGCACCGGCAAAGCCGGCGCCTCCGCTCCTGGTCGCCTCGTCTAGCCTACGGCTCGTGCTCGATCCGAAAACCTTCAAGGCCTATGACGTGCGCGGGCTCTACCCTGCCGAGCTGGACGAGCAGGGCTCCTACGCGATCGGACGCGCATATGTCGAGCAGTTCGAGCCCCGTGCGATCGCGGTCGGCCGCGACATGCGCCTCTCGTCGCCCTCGATCGCCGCGGCGGTGATCGAGGGCGCGGTCGATGCCGGTGCCGAGGTCGTCGACATCGGACTGGTCGGGACGGAGATGGTCTACTTCGCCGTGGGCGAGCTCGATCTCGACGGCGGAATCATGGTCACCGCGTCGCATAACCCGAAGGAGTACACGGGAATGAAGATCGTCCGCGGGGGGGCACTGCCGGTCGGCGGCGACTCGGGCCTGGCGGAGCTCCGCGACCGTGCGCTCCGGGCTTCCCCCGGATCGATCCGCTCAGGATCGGTCCGGACCCAGGACATCTGGCCCGGATACGTCGCCCGCGTGCTCTCGTTCGTCGACGTCGCGGCGATCCGCCCGCTGCGCGTGGTGATCGACGCGGCGAACGGGATGGCCGGAACGATGCTCCCGCGGGTGCTGGAGCGGCTGCCGCTGGAGGTCGTCCCCTGCTACTTCGAGCCCGACGGCAGCTTCCCGAACCACGAGCCGAATCCGCTGCTGCCCGAGAACCGCGAGTTCATCGTCCGAAAGACACTCGAGGAACGCGCAGACTTCGGCGTCGCGTTCGACGGCGACGCCGACCGCTGCTTCTTCGTCGACGACACCGGCGACTTCGTCCCCGGCGACTTCGCCACCGCGCTCCTCGCCGAGGGGGTGCTCGAGAAGGAACCGGGCGCGAAGGTGATCTACGACGTGCGTGCCAGCTGGGCCGTCCCCGAGACGATCGAGCGGGCAGGCGGCATCCCGCTGATCAACCGCGTCGGCCACGCGTTCATCAAGCACCGGATGCGCGAGGAGCAGGCGGCGTTCGCGGGGGAGGTCTCGGGCCACTACTACTTCCGCGACTTCACCCAGGCCGACTCCGGCGTCGTCCCGTTTCTGCTGATGGCCGAGCGCATCTCCAGGCGCGGAGCGACGTTGTCGGAGCTCCTCCGCCCCTACCGGGACCGGTACTTCATCACGGGCGAGCTGAACACACCGGTCGCGGACGTCGCGGCCAAGCTCGAGCAGCTGGAGGAGCGGTTCGGGCCGGAGGGCACGGTGTCGCATCTGGACGGCGTCTCGATCGAGGCCGCGGACTGGCACTTCAACGTACGTCCGTCGAACACGGAGCCGCTGCTCCGGCTCAACCTCGAGGCGCGCTCCGGCGAGATGATGGAGCGCAGGCGCGACCAGGTGCTCGACGTGATTCGCGCCTGAGCGCGTGGCGTACGATCGCGGAGGTGCGACCCCCGTTCAAGTTCTCCGCGGCGACACGGGTCGGCTTCTCCGACACCGACGCGCAGGGGGTCGTGTACTACGGCCGCTACCTGCCGTACTTCGACCTGGCGCGGGTCGAGTACCACCGCCACCTCGGCATGCTCGGCGCCGAGCCGGGCGACACGCAGTTCGTGATGCGCGCGGTCTCGGTCGAATACCACGCGCCGGCCCGCTTCGACGATCGGATCGAAGTCGATGTTCGGATCAGCCGCATCGGCCGCTCGAGCGTCACCTACGAGTTCGAGGCGTACCTGAAGGACGACGAGCTGGCCGTGACCGCCACGCAGACGCTCGTCCTGGTCGAGCTCATGCCCCGCCGGCCCTGCGCCGTGCCCGACTGGTGGCGCGAAAGGATCCTGGCGTTCGAGGGCGAGGACGTCGCCGCGTAGCGCCGGTCGATCCGCCCCCGACCATCCGGCAACGGTAAGGCGCGCCCACCTGCTCCCCAGGGCAGGTGAGCGCTGCCTCGCCGCGACTCCCGTCGAAACCCCGTACCCCTTGTTCTAGGCGAGCGCCGACCCGGTCGGAATCCCCCGTTCGAGGTACCTCGTGCGGGAAGCGCTCGATCCCTCGAACGAGGGACGTCGGTCGCCCGGTTGCAGGGTTGGTCGTGGTGGCCGGCGCGGCTAAGATCGAGCTCTCGTCCTCGTCGCACACAGGTTCGGCCGGCAGTCAGGTGCACGGGCGAACCGGGAAGGGCCCGATGCCCGGCAGACGTTTCGGCTTGCTGATCGTGGCGGTTGCAGCCGTGGCAGTCGGGTCCGCCCTCGCCGCCTGGTTCCTCGTCCGCGACGCCAAGAGCTCCCAGCCACCCGACGACCCGGTCGCGTTCCTCCAGGGTGTCGTCGGGGACATCGCCGCCAACCACTACGGCCGCGCGTGGCAGACCCTCCACCCCAGGCAGAAGCTGGTGGTGACGAAGGACTTCTACGTTCGGTGTGAGCAGCTGTCGCCGATTCCGGGTCACCTTGCTTCGATCAAAGCGCTACGCGTCTTCGACGAGCCGATCGCGATCGCCGGAGGCGACCGGAGCCCCGTCGCGAGCACGGCGGTGACGTTCAGGCTCAGGGTTGCCGCAGCGTCGCCCGGAAACTCGGTCACACTGACCCACACGGTGCACGCCGTCGCCGTCGCGAAACGCTGGACGTGGATCATGCCGGCCGACCGGTTCCGCCTGTACAGCTCGAAGACCTGCTTCTGATCGGGCAGCCCCGTACCTATCGACGCGGGACGATCGTGACCACCTTCGACACCGCGGTCGAGCCGTCGAGCGCCCGCGCGATCGCCACGATCGAGAGCGGCCGGCCAGGCGGCGCGTTGACCTGATCGAGGAACGCCCGGTACGGAGGCGAGTCGTCGACCGCCAGCCGTGTCCAGTTCCCGCCCGGGTGGAGCGTGGCGAAGGCGACGCTGACCGGTGGCCCTGCAACCGTCGCCGAGAGCAGAAGGTACGACGAGATCGGATCGGGCTTCGCGGACAGCTTCGGTGCCACGGCCGGCATCCTCGGGATCGACGCCGCCGGCTTCGCAACCACGGCCGAGACCGGAGGGATGACGAGCGTCAGCGTGGAGCCGGAGCCGCCGGTCGCCGCGCCGGCGCCGTAGATGCGGTCCCACGACGAAGCCGGCGTAGCCGTCGCGACGGTCACCCTGGCCGTCGTCGTCCCGTTGTTGAAAGCCTCGACGAGCTCGGTTCCCGCGATCCCGTCGATCCGCGAGACGACGAGCACAGCGTCCTTCGCGTACCGAACAACCGACGCGCCGGTCGCAAGTGCCGGGTACTGGTCGCGCACCTTCGACAACGCGCGAAGCCGTGCTTGAATCGGATTGCCGGTGATGTCGAACGCCGAACCGTCTCCGATCGCCGGCGAACCCACCCGGCGCTCTCGCCGCCAGTCGGGGACCTGAGTCGCGAACATGTCCTGGCGAGCCGCCTTGTCGCCGCCGGAGCCGATCATCCCGACCTCGTCGCCGTACATGACGACGGGCGCTCCACGCGACAGGTAGAGCAGGTCGTACCCGAGCAGGACGTGCTGGAGCAGCGCCGCCGGGCCGAGGCCCGGAGCCTGGGAGAGGATCTGCTGCGCCGCCCGACCCATGTCGTGGTTGCCCAGGAACGTCGGAAACGCCGGGTCGACCCCGTTCCCGACCCGGAAGTAGTCATCGTCCTGCAGGCGGTACGCGACCCCCTTCGCGCCGGACGCGCCGGCCGCGTAGGCGGCGGCCACGCTCTGGTACGGGAAGTCGAGCAGCTGGGGCAACCCGCGTTCGCGCACGTAGGCGGAGAGGTCGACGGCGTCGTTCAAGGTCACCTCGCCGAAGATCGGGAAGTCGGCCGTGCCCGCAGCTCTGGCTGCCTGCCGGATCTTCGGCACCCAGAGGCGGAAGAACGCCGCGTTGACGTGCTTGGCCGTGTCGACGCGGAAACCGTCCACGTGGAACCGCCGGATCCAGGACGCATAGATCTGGGCCAGCCCGTTCATCACGTTGGGCTTCTCGGTGAAGAGATCGTCGAGGCCGAAGAAGTCGCCCTGCTCGAAGCACTGCGGGCCGCACGAGCCGAAGTCGATGTTCCCGCGGTCGTGGTAGTTGAGCGGGTTGTTCAGCCACGCCGGTTCCTTCCGGTGAGCATCGGACGAGAGGACGTAGGGCACGTGGGGCATGTATCGCGCGGCCAGGCATGGAAAGCTCTTTGCGGTCACGTAGCGGTCTGCCCGGAAGAAGTGCCCCTTGCAGTCGCGGAACGGGATGTCCGAGTACGTCCCGCCGTTCGAGAGCTGCACGACGTCGGCGGTGTGATTGACCACGACGTCCAGATAGACCTTCAGCCCCAGCGTGTGCGCCGTATCGACGAGGTCGGCGAAGTCGCGATCGGTGCCGAGGTGCGGGTCGACGGTCGTGAAGTCGAGACCCCAGTACCCGTGGTAGGCGGCGCTGCCGTTCTCGTACGCGTCCTGTTTCACGACCGGGGTCACCCACAGGGCGGTGAAGCCCAGGTCCTTGATCCGCGAGAGGTTCGCGGTCAGACCCTTCAGGTCGCCGCCGTGGAAGTATCCGGTGTCGGTGGGGTCGTAGCCCGTCGCGTTCCGCGTCCCCTTCAGGCCGCCGAGGTCGTTTGACCGATCGCCGTTGGCGTAGCGGTCCGGCATCACGAAGTAGATCCGCTGCGAGGCGAGCGACGACTGCGTCGGGCCAGCGGACAGAGCCGCGAGCACCGCACCCGAGGGAGGCGCCTGCGTCGCAGATCCGGCCGAGCCGCCGGCAGCGGCCAGCGCCAGGGCGGCGACGGCCGCGCTAGCGCAGCGGAGCACCAGACGATTCGTCGAAAAAGTGCAGGTTCGCCGTGTCGACCGCGACCGGCACCTCGTCGCCCAGCCTCAGCTGGACGTGGGGCGGGAACGACGCGACGAGGTTCGGCCGAGTGCCGACCACCGTTTCCCCGGCCTCGCTCTCCAGTGCTTCGGCCTCCTCGACCAGCTCGGTCTTCCAGCTGCGCGCGTCGATCTTGAAGTACGCCATCGACTCGCCGCCGAGCGACTCGACCAGCTCGACGCGGGCCCGGATCTGCGGCAGGTCGTCGCGACCCTGCGCCGGGTGCAGGTCGCCGGCGCGCAGGCCGACGACCACCGACCGCCCCGCGTACTCCTTCAGGCGCGGGTAGTTGTCGAGCGCCTTGTCCGCGACCTGCAAGGCGTTGCCGCCGAGGTCGACCGAGACGCCGCCGTTCGTGGAGACCGTCGCCTCGACGAGGTTCATCGGAGGTGTGCCGATGAAGCCCGCGACGAACAGGTTGTCGGGCCGGTCGTACAGGCGCTGCGGCGCATCCACCTGCTGGAGGAGGCCCTTGTTCATCACCGCCACCCGGTGCCCCATCGTCATCGCCTCGACCTGGTCGTGGGTGACGTAGAGCGTCGTCGTGCCGAGCTCCGTCTGGAGGTGCGCGATGTCGGCGCGCATCTGGACGCGCAGCTTCGCGTCGAGGTTCGAGAGCGGCTCGTCCATCAGAAAGACCTGCGGGTGGCGCACGATCGCCCGGCCCATCGCGACGCGCTGGCGCTGGCCGCCCGAGAGCTCCTTCGGCTTGCGATCGAGATACGCGGCGAGGTCGAGCATCTGCGCCGCCCACGCGACGCGCTCGTTGATCACGCTCTTCGGCTCCTTTCGAAGGCGCAGCCCGAACGCGATGTTCTCGCCGACGGACAGGTGCGGGTAGAGCGCGTAGTTCTGGAACACCATCGCGATGTCGCGCTCCTTGGGCGAGAGCTGGTTCACCACCCGCCCGCCGATCGAGATGGTGCCGTCCGAGATCTCCTCGAGCCCGGCGACCATCCGCAGGGCGGTGGTCTTGCCGCAGCCGGACGGGCCGACCAGGACCATGAACTCGCCGTCGTGAACTTCCATCGACAGGCCGAACACGGCCTGGACGCCGTTGTCGTAGACCTTGTCGACATCGCTGAACGCGACCTCAGCCATTGCTTTCGACCTCCAGTCTCCAGACGTGGAATGCGGGGCCGTCCCCCGGCAGGACGGCGTCACCGCCGGCGACGGTCGCCTCACCGCCGTACAGGGTCTCCAGTCCGGTGCAGCCGAGAGCGGCCAGGGGAAGCCTGATCGGATCGTGGGACGAGCGCGCCGCGAGACAGAGGAGCCGCTCGTCGCCGTACTCGCGCAGGTAGGCGATCGTCTCCTCTCCGACCGAGGCGTAGCGGATGCCTCCGCGAGCCAGCGCCTCCGAGCTCCGGCGCAGCGCGATCAGGCGGCGGTACTCCTCGAACAGCGTCAGGTCCCAGCGGTCCGAACGCTCCCAGGGCATCGTCCGCCGCGCGTCCTCCCCCCATGCGCCTTCGAGCCCGATCTCGTCGCCGGCAAAGACCATCGGTACCCCCGGCGTGGTCATCTGCATGCCGATGCCGACGAGCTGCCGGTCGCGCGACCCGGCCACGGTCGCGAACCGGGCGGTGTCGTGGCTGTCGAGCAACGTCCAGCTGTGGAGCGTCGAGAGCCACGGGACGCCGGCGCGAAAGGCGCGCATCGTCGCGACCGCCTGGACACCGTCGCAGCGCGGCAGGCCGACGGGAAAGCCCCAGAAGCTCTCCCTCAACTCCTCGGGCAGGTCGCCGCGCAGCCACTCCCACACCGGGCGCAGGAACCCCGCGTAGTTCATCGCCCCGTGCCAGCCGTCGCCACGCAGGTCGTCGCGGTAGTCGTGCGCGTGCTCGGCGACGAGCAGCGCGTCCGGGCGGACCGCCAGCAGGACACGCCGCGTGGCGCGCGCAAGCTCGTGGTTGTGGTCGATCCCGTGGTAGCGGCCCGCCATGTTCGCCACGTCGATCCGCCATCCGTCCAGCGCGTACGGCGGCCGGAGCCAGCGCGCGGTGACGTCGGCGAGCCGCTCGCCGAGCTCGGGGGAGCCGTGGTTCAGCTTCGGCAGGATCCTGATCCCCCACCAGGCGGCGTATCCGTGCGGAAGGGCGTCGTCGAAGTAGTAGAAGTCGCGCTCGGGCGCATCGGCGCCGGCCTCGGCCGCCCGGAACCACTCGTGGTGGTTCCCGGTGTGGTTCAGCGTCAGGTCGCCCACGACCCTCATCCCGCGCGCGTGCGCAGCAGCGGTCAGCGATGCGAGCGCTTCGTCACCTCCCAGCAGCGGGTCGACGCGGCCGAAGGTGGTCGCGTCGTAGCGGTGGGTCGACCGCGCGGGAAAGAACGGCGTCAGGTAGAGGACATTCGCGCCGAGACGCTCGACGTGGTCGAGGTGGTGCTCGATCCCGCGCAGGTCGCCGCCGAACCACTCGCGCGACGTTGCCGGCGAGCGCCCATCGGGCAGCTCGTCCCAGGCGCGCGGCACCACCCAGTCCGGCGGGCGGGGTGCGGTGCCGCTGGACGCGAACCGGTCGGGGAAGATCTGGTAGACGACGGAGCCGAGGTGCCAGTCCGGTCCGCCGGCGCCGGGTGAGTGCACGAAGTCGTCGGCGTCGGGGACGTCGTGGTCGACCCGGCCGGATCCGTTCAGCCAGGCGTACCCGGCACCGCCCCCCGAGAGCAGCCAGCGGTACGTGGTGCGTGAGGCGGTTGCCGGAAACGAGGCGCGCCACCATGTCTCCGTTTCGGTCTCCGCGTCGACCGCGGCCGGGAAGGCGCCCGCCTCCCCGTCGTGGGCGGTCCGCAGGATCACCCGCTCCACGGAGCCGCGGGCCAGGCGGAGCCGAACGACGTACTCCCCGGCCGACTCGTCGAAGTGGAGATCCGAGCCGTCGTGATACGGCTCGTCGAGGAGGCTCGGCTGCCTCACGCTCAGGTCGTCGGTGGTGTTCATCCCTTGACCGACCCCGCGGTCAGCCCGCTGACGATCCAGCGCTGGAGGAACATGAAGAGGGCGGCGACCGGCAGGGCGGCCATCAGCGTGCCGGCGGCGAACGGGCCCCACGTCTGGTCGTACTGGTTGTTGACGAGCTGGTTCATCCCGACCGGCAGCGTGAAGTGGTCGGTCGTCTGGAGCAGAGCCGACGCGAGCACGAACTCGTTCAGCGTGAACACGAAAGAGATCAGCGCGACGACGCAGAGCACCGGCGCCGCGAGCGGCAGCACCACCCCCCAGAAGATCTGTGCCGGCGTCGCCCCGTCGACGCGTGCCGACTCGTCGAGCTCCGTCGGGATCGTGTCGAAGAACCCCTTCATCAGCCAGGCCTGCACGCCCATCGCTCCGCCGAGGTAGACGATGATCACCGCCGCCATCTTGTCCAGGCCGAGCTGAGGGAAGACCCCGCCGATGTTGTAGATGATCAGGTAGATGGCCGCGACCGCGACGAACTGCGGGAACATCTGGATCAGCAGCAGCCCCATCATCCCCATCCGCCTCCCCTTGAACCGGAAGCGGCTGAACGAGTAGGCGGCGAGAGCGCCGAGCAGGGTCGAGAAGATCGCGGTCAGCAGCGCGATCAGCACCGAGTTCAGGAACCAGCGCGGGAACGGCAGGTCCTGCTTCGCCCCGGTGTTGGCGATCACGTTGTTGGTCCACAGGTCGGTGAAGTGCTTGAACGTCACCTGCGTGGGGATCACCTGGGCCGACTGAAGGTTGTTCCGCGCGTTGAACGCCGAGGAGACGACGTAGACGACCGGGAAGAGCGAGACCACGATCGCCGCGAGGGCGATCAGGTGCCGCCACCACGAATCCTTCAGCTCCGGACGGCTCCGAGGCCTCTTCTCCGTAACCTGCGCCGCGGTCGCCACGATGGGCGGTGCCGTGATCGCGGTGGGAGTGACGTCGATGTCGCTCATCGGCCGGATCTCATCGCATCGTCTCCAAGGACTTCGTCCGCCAGAACGAGACGCCCGAGATGCCGGCGACGACGAAGAAGATGATCATCGCGAAGGCGCTCGCGAGGCCGTAGTTGCCGCCCGTTCCGGACGCGATCGCGATCTTGTACGTGTAGCTGATCAGGATGTCGGTGTTGCCGGCGATCGACGAGGCGCCGGTGTAGGGACCTCCCTGCGTCAGCAGGTAGACGTTGTTGAAGTTGTTGAAGTTGAAGGCAAACGAGGCGATCATCAGCGGGGCGACTGCGACCAAGAGCAGCGGCAGCGTCACGCGCCGGAAGATCTGCCAGGCGGCGCCGCCGTCGACGCGGGCGGCCTCGGTCAGCTCCTCCGGTATCGACTGGAGGGCGCCGAGCGAGACGAGGAAGAAGTACGGCGTCGTCAGCCAGACGCTGACGATGACCACGGCGATCCGCGGCCAGGAGATGAACGGCAGCCAGGAGAACACGTCGCCGCCGAACAGCCACGGCACGTGGACGTGGAGGATGTTGAGATTGACGACGCCGAAGTCGTCGTTCAGCAGCCCCCGCCAGACGAGCAAAGACAGAAAGCCTGGGATCGCGTAGGGGATGACGAGGACCGAGCGATACAGCTTCTGGAAGCGCAGGCCGCGCTTGTCGAGTGCGATCGCGAGGAAAAGGCCGACCGCGAAGGAGAAGAGGACCGTGGCGGCGGCGAAGACGAACGTCCAGGCGAAGACTGAGAGGAACGGCTTCCGGACGAGCGGGTCGTTGACCATCGTCGAGAAGTTGCGGAAGCCCACGTAGGTCTTCCACCCGGGCAGGAGCTCCTCCTTGCCCGCGACGAACGAGCCGCGACCGTTGTCCTCGAAGAGTGTCCCGTCGCTGATTCGGACGAAGACGTCGCGCTTCGAGTCGTACCGGTACGACGGCGTGAGCTCGACCGCAACCTCGGTTCCCTGTGGCCGGAGCGACGTGTCGGCGGAGGTGGGAACGCGGTAGGCCAGGAGCTCCTTGTCCAGCTCGAAGAGGTCGGCGCCCTTGACGATCGTGTACCCCCGAGCGGCGGTCGGCGGCCCAACCTTCCCGACCGTGACCGCCGATCTCGGCAGCTCGGTCAGCCCGCTGGGAGTGCCGGCGTACACCTTGCCGCTCTCTTCGTCGCGCAGGATCAGGACGATCTTCCGGGACGAGTCGCGCGCGACGGCCATGTCGAACTGACGCCCGCTCTCGGTCAGGGTGTTGACCTTGATCGTGTCGATCGCCTGGCTCTTCGTGAGGATGTGGCCCGTCGAGTAGTTCGAGAACGCGATGCTGATCGTGTACAGGATCGGGATCACCTGGAAGCCGATCAGGAAGATCGTCCCCGGGATCAGGAACTTCGCCGGCAGCGTCCACCTGCGCGGCGCCAGGTAGAGGTAGTCGATCGCGGCCGTCGCCGCTGCGATCGCGGCGGCCGCAGGCCAGCGATGGTGCGAGACGAGGACGTAGAGCGCCCAGATCGCCAGCGCGTTCGACGCCGAGAGGATCCCGATCTTGAGCGAGAAGCCGACGCTCCCCGAGAAGGCGGCGACGCCGCGAGCCACGAACCCGGGCCGGAACGCCTGCCGGTCGATCTCGGGGGCGGGCGAGGGCGGTGAGCTCATGGCCGTTGAGGGGATCCTCGGTGAGCGGAGCGGGCGCCCGCCGAGGGCGCCCGCTCCGTCATGCGTTCGTCAGCCGATCTTCGCAGCGATCGCGCGAGCGGCACCGGTGAAGGAGCGCTTGGCCGCCATCGCGCCGGAGCCCTTCGTGGAGCGCACCCACGCCTGGCCGAGGTCGTTCCAGACACTCGCCATCTGCGGGATGTTCGGCATCGCGACCCCGCCCTTCGAGGCGGCGCCGAACTGAGCCAGGATCGGGTCGGCCGCCTTTGCCTTGCTGTTCGCCGGAGTGCGGCCACCTGCGGCGGCGAGCGCCGTCTGCGCGGACGGGGTCGAGAAGTAATTCACGACCAGGTCCTTCGCCGCGGAGTCGACACCGTGAACCGCCGCGTACTTGGTCACCATCATCCCGTTGACGCCGAGGAACGGAACGGACGCCTTCGAGATCGCCGGTACCTGGATCACCTTGAACTTCACACCCGCCTTCTCGATGTCGGAGACCGCCCACGGGCCGGTCAGCCAGTACGGGGCCTGTGACTTCGTGAAGGCGTTGTTGCAGGTCGCGTAGTCGGTCTTCGAGTTGATCAGGCCTTCCTTGTTCCACTTGTCGATCAGACTCGCGTTCTTGAGGAAGGCCGGGTTGGCAACGCCGATGTCGGACGGATCGAGGTTGCCGGCCTTGTTCACGCCGAAGACGTAGCCGCCGAGACCCGAGAAGAACGGGAACATGTGGTACGCGTCGCCGCCGGAGCCCTGCTGGACGCAGATCCCGAAGGCGAGCTTGTTCTTCTTCTTCAGCGCGAGCGCCGAGCTCTCGAGCTGCGCGAAGGTCGTCGGCACCTTGACGAGCTTCGTGTTCACGAGCAGCCCGATGTTCTCGACCTGCACCGGGATGCCGTACAGCTTCTTGACGGCGGTGCCGTACGAGAACGAGTCGAGCGTGTACTTCGGGAACTGTGCCTTGATCGCGCTCGACGGGTACAGGGGCTCGACCAGGCCGTTCGCCGCCAGCTCGCCGGTCCAGTCGTGGGCGGCCAGGACGACGTCCGGCGCGTCCGCTGCGGCAACCGTGCCGAGACTCGAGCGGATCGAGCCGAAGTCTTTCGACACGACCTTGACGGTCGCGCCGTTCGCCGCCCCCCACGCGTCGGCGATCTTGCTCACGGCCGGAGCGCGGTTCGCGTCCGTCCAGATCAGAATCGTCGTCGCGTCGGCCTTGCGGGTGGTGGCCGAGGCGGTCGACAGCGCCGCGCCGGCAACGAGCATCGCCACGAGGAGCGCAAGCCCGGCCGTGCGCCATGTGCTGGTCTTCATGAGAGGAGACCCTCCTTCCCTCGGGCACGGCTGAGCGTCACCCGAGCTTGCTTGCAACGGATTTCATTGTGATGAAACGCCAGGCGACCCTACTGCGGTCGAGTCGATCCTGTCAAGCGGGCAAAACACCGATCGCAAATCGGTGGAAACTGCTCATCCAAGGCTTGCGCAACCGCCGGCAACTGTGTTTCATCAGCGTGCAGCATGCCCGTCAACCGTCATGAAACGACCACGCTCCGCGAGGTCGCCGCGCGAGCGGGGGTGAGCACCGCGACAGCCTCACGGGTAATCACCGGCTCTGCCCGCGTTCGCAGCGAGACCCGCAAGCGTGTCGAGCGCGCGATGCACGAGCTGCTCTACGTCCCACCGGGCGGCGCACGGCGCACCGGCGCAATCGGCCTGCTCGTTCCGGAGCTCGTCAACCCGATCTTCCCCGCGCTCGCGCAGGCGATGGAGACGCAGGCGACGAAGGCCGGGCTCGCGACCATCCTCTGCAACATCCGAGGCTCGACCGTGGCCGAGACCGAGTACGTGCAGATGCTCCTGGAGCACCGCGTCGACGGGATGATGTTCATTTCGAGCGAGGCCGCCGACCTTGGCGCCGACCACAGCCACTACGCGCGGCTGGTCGGCCAGGGTGCGCGAATCGTCTTCGTCAACGGTGCCGTCGAGACGCTCGAAGTCCCGCATGTGGGCGTGGACGAGCGCGCCGCGGGCCAGATTGCGACGCAGCACCTGCTCGACCTCGGACACACGCGAATCGGCTTCGTCGCCGGCCCGGACCGTTTCCGTCCCACGCGGGAGAAGGCCGCCGGCCGCGAGCACGCCCTCGCTGCGGCCGGCCTCTCGCCGAACAGCTTCGTCGCCCACGCGGAGTTCGGGGTCGAGGGCGGCCGCACGGCGATGCGGGCGCTGCTCGACAAGAAGGACGAGCGACCGACCGGCGTGATCTGCTCCAGCGACCTGATGGCGATCGGGGCGCTTCGCGAGGCGACCGCGCGCAGGCTCCGCGTCCCCGAGGACCTCTCGATTGTGGGCTTTGACGGAATCGAGGCCGGCCGCTGGGTCGACCCGCCGCTGACCACAGTCGAGCAACCGATCCTCGACATCGCCCGCACCGCCGTCTCGACCCTGCGCGGCCTGATCGCCGGCTCAGGCGGAGCGATGCCCGACGTGCAGTATCGCCCGCATATCCGGAAGCGTCGCTCGACGGCTCCGCCGCGCGGTTAGCCGGCCGGAGCGGAGGCGGGCGCCGGCTCGCTGAGGTCGGTCCGCTCGACCTCGCGGATCTCGTACACCTCGAGCACGTCGCCCTCTTTCACGTCGTTGAACCCTTCGAGCAGGATGCCGCACTCGAAGCCCTCCTGCACGTCGCGCACGTCGTCCTTGAACCGCTTCAGCTGCGCGATCGACGTCTCGACGACGACGGCGCCGTCGCGCACGACGCGCACCTTCGAGCCGCGGCGGACGACACCGTGCGTGACGTAGCAGCCGGCGATCGTTCCGAGCCGGGAGACGCGGAAGAGCGCGCGAACCTCGACCTCGCCGATCGTCTCCTCGTGGCTGACCGGGGCGAGCATGCCGACCAGCGCCTGCTGGATGTCGTCGGTCAGCTGGTAGATGACGCGGTAGGTGCGGATCTCGACCCCCTCGCGCTCGGCGAGCTGTCGTGCCTCGGCATTGGGCCGGACGCTGAAGCCGACGACGAGCGCGTCGGACGCTGCGGCGAGGTTGACGTCGTTGGCGGTGATACCGCCGACGTCCTTGTGGATCACGTTCACGCCGACCTCGGAGTGGTCGATCTTCGACAGCTCGTTCAGCGCTGCTTCGAGCGAGCCCTGGACGTCCGCCTTCAGGACGAGCTTCAGCTCCTGGAGGGCGCCCGTCTGCATCTCCGAGAAGAGCGTCTCGAGGGAGACGCCGCGCTTGGCCTGCTGCGCCCGCTGCTCACGGCGCAGCCGCTCGGCACGAAGCTGGGCGAGATGGCGCGCCTGCCGCTCGTTCTCGACCACCCGCGCGAGGTCGCCGGCGGGCGGCGGCTTGTCGAAGCCGATGATCTCGACCGGATCGCCGGGCCTGGCCTCCTTGATCTTCTCGCCGCGATAGTTCTGGAGCGCGCGCACCTTGCCGTGCGCGTCGCCGGCGACGACCGCCTCGCCGACCCGGAGCGTGCCACGCTGGACGAGCACGGTTGCCACCGGGCCCCGCCCGACATCCAGGCGTGACTCGATGATCGGGCCCGACGCCTCGGCGTTCGGGTTCGCCTCCAGCTCGAGCTCGGCGTCGGCGACGAGCAGCACCTTTTCGAGCAGGTCGTCGAGGTTCTGCTTCTCGCGCGCGGACACGTCGGAGAACTGAATCGTGCCGCCCCACTCCTCGGGCTGAAGGCCCTCCGCGGTCAGCTCGGTCCGAACCCGCTCGGTGTTCGCATCGGGCAGGTCGACCTTGTTCACGGCGACGACGATCGGCATCTCGGCCGCGCGCGCGTGCGCGATCGACTCGCGCGTCTGCGGCATCACGCCGTCGTTGGCGGCGACGACGAGGACCGCGATGTCCGCGACCTTGGCGCCGCGGGCGCGGAGCGCTGTGAACGCCTCGTGGCCCGGCGTGTCGAGGAAGGTGATCTTGCGGCCGCCGTGGGAGGTCTGGTAGGCGCCGATGTGCTGCGTGATCCCACCGGCCTCGGTCTCGACCACGGAGGCCTCGCGGATCGCGTCCAGGAGCGTGGTCTTGCCGTGGTCGACGTGGCCCATGATCGTGACCACCGGGGGCCGCGGGGCGAGATCCGCCGGATCGTCCTCGTACGACTCCGGCTCGACCTCCTCTTCGGCCGAGTGCTTGATCGTGATCTCGCGTTCGACGGCCGTGCCGATCAGTTGCACCGCCTCGTCGGTGAGGGACTGCGTGATCTGCACCATCTCGCCGACGCCCATCATGATCTTGATGATCTCGGCGACCTGGATTCCGAGCGCCTGGGAGAGCTCGCGTACGGTCACCCCCGAGGGGACCGTGACCGGCCCGGTGGGCAGAACGATCTCGCGCGGCTGCTTGGGCGGCCCCATCCCGCGCTGCTCGCGCGACCGCCGGTCGTCGGGGCGCGGGCGAGCAGCGCCGGTGTCGATCACGACCCGCCGCTTGCGACCGGAGATTCCGCCCTGGCGGGGCCGGATCGGGCGATTGGGCTTGTTCGGTCCGTCAGCCATCGCGTTCAGTGTAGAGGGCGCTCAGCCCGTTTTCGACGCGCACGGGCCGCCTGAGCACGCGCGCAAACGCACGCCTCGCGACCGCCCGCTCGAAGCACGAGAGCCGCTTGCAGGTGTATGCGCCTCTCCCCTGCTCCTTCGGGCCGTGCACGAGCGCTCCGTCCTGCGCGACGAAGCGCAGTAGCTCCGGCTGCGGTGCCTTGCGGCCGCAGCCGACGCAGGTGCGGACGGGCGCCGGGGTCACTGCGCAGCGGGCTCTGCCTCCGAATCGGCGCCGACCCCGGACTGAAGCCCGGCCCCGGCCGTTTCCCCGGAGACCTCTTCGCCGTCGAGCCTGACGGCCGGTGCGAGCTCCCCCTCGGCCGCGATCTCGACGTCGCCGGCCTCCTCGTCCCCTCCGGCCTCCTCTGCCTCGTCGCCCTCGTCTTCGGCGACGCCGGGCTGAACGATCTGGTCGCCGAGATCCTCGCCGGCCGCCTCGCGCTTGGCGAGCTCCTGGTGGGCGGGAACGCCGCAGAAGCGCGAGCTCGGCAGGGCTGCGTTCGGGCAGCGCTTGCCGGTGGACAGGATCGCCACGCAGCGGCCGGTGAAGTCATCGCCCTCGGCGCCCGAGAACGCGGCCTCCGCCTCGGCCTGGGCGAACTCGGTATCGGACTGGATGTCGACCTTCCAGCCGGTCAGGCGGGCGGCGAGGCGTGCGTTCAGCCCCTCCTTGCCGATCGCGAGCGCGAGCTGGTCGTCGGGGACGACGACCGTCGCCTCCTTGGTGTCGTCGTCGATGTAGACCTCGCGGACGCGCGCGGGCGAGAGCGCCTTCGCGACGAAGCGGGCCGGCTCGTTGTTCCACGGAATGATGTCGATCTTCTCGCCGCGAAGCTCCGAGACGACCATGCGTACGCGCGAGCCGCGCGGCCCGACACAGGCGCCGACCGGGTCGACCCCCTGGGCGTGCGACTCGACCGCGATCTTCGAGCGGTAGCCGGGCTCGCGCGCGACCGAGCGAATGTCGACGAGGCCGTCCGCGATCTCGGGCACCTCGAGCTCGAAGAGCGTCCGGATCAGCTCCGGGTCTCGGCGCGACAGGATCACCTGCGGCCCCTTCGTCCCCGAGCGCACTTCGGTGATCACGGCCTTGATCCGGCTGCCCTGCTCGTAGCGCTCACCGTCCACCTGCTCGGAGCGCGGCAGCAGGGCCTCGACCTTGCCGAGGTCGACGAGCACGTTGTTGCGGTCGCCGGCCTGCTGGACGATGCCGGTGACGACCTCGCTGACGCGGTCGATGTACTCCTCGTACATCATCTCGCGCTCGGCCTCGCGGATGCGCTGGAGGATCACCTGCTTCGCCGTCTGCGCGGCGATCCGGCCGAAGTTCTCCGGCGTCACGTCGGCCCGGCGCACGAGCGCGGGATCGACATCCGACCAGTCGATCTGGAGGTCTTCGTCGGAGACCAGCACGTGCGAGTGTTCGCCGGTCTCCTCCTCCTGCTGCTCGAGATCGGTGATCGCGCGCTCGCGGGCCTCCTCGATCAGCCGCTCCTCGATGTCCTTGGGGAGCTCGATCGAGAACACACGGAAGTCTCCGCTGTCCGGGTCGAGCTCGACGGTTGCGTGCCGGGAGGCGCCGGGGGTCTTCTTGTAGGCGGCGAGGAGAGCGTCCTCGAGCGCATGGATGAGAGTGTCCTCCTCGATCCCCTTCTCGCGCTCGAGCGTCTTGACCGCCTCGATGATCTCTCTGCTCATCTCATCGCCTTCCTTGTCATTGTCCTTCGTCGACGAGGTTGCCCCGGACGATCGACTCGAACGGGATAGTCACGCGCTCGCCGTCGACGACGTCGAGCGCTAGAGCGTCGGTGTTCGCTGCAATGACGGTGCCGCGAAACCGCTTCCGGCCGTCGAGCTCTCGCTCGGTCCGCAGGGCGACCTTGCGGCCGACGACATTGCGGAAGTGAGCGGGCGTGCGGAGCGGGCGCTCGATCCCCGGGGACGAGACGTCGACGGTATACCGGTCGAGATAGGGGCGCAGCAGCGCGGTCACCCGGGCACAGAGCGCGTGGTCGACACCCTTCGGGTGGTCGATGAAGACCGTGAACCGTTCCGGACCGGAGAGCTCGACCGCGAGCACCTCCACGCCGGGAAGGCCCTGCGTGACGGTCTGGGATACCTCTCGAGTCAGCTGCCGCTCCTTGTCGTGAACCTGCGCCAAAACGCCTCCTACACAAGAAATGGGCGCCGCGCGCCCATTTCGCCAAGCCGGTGAAATGTGGTCTCGCAAGGATAGCAGCGCGCGCACACCGGGGCGGCCGCGGCCCCGGAGCAGCCGGACGAGCTCGCGCGTGACGGGTACAGCTGCCGGCTCCCCGCGAGGGGGCAACGTGGGGAACCAGGGGTTCCCCCACGAAGCGAGTGGAGCGAGCGTCAGCCGCCGCTGATCGCCGCGATCACGTCCACCCGGGAGCGGGGCTCGAGCGGCGTGTCCAGGTGAGCCCGTTCCCGGTCGACGTAGAAGTGGATGTGCGGTCGGATCGCCGGGCCGGGCTCGCACAGGCGGTCGCGCAGCCCCGGCCACGACGCATCCAGTTGCGCGACGACGTCGTCCACGGTCCCCGCCTCGAGCTCGACGTGGCGCGGCAGTCCGGGGAAGAGCGGCGGCAGAGTCGACGGGAGATAGACGTCGGCCATCGCTAGTCGACGACGGCGACCTCGACGGACGAGATCGCAGGCAGGTAATCGGCGATCTCGCTCCAGCTCTCGCCCTCATCGGCGCTCGCGAACACCTGGCCGGTGCTCGTCCCGAAATACAACCCGGGTGAATCGTGCGTGTCGATCGCCATCCCCTCGCGCAGCACTCCCACCCAGGCGTCCCGGGTGGGCAAGCCGTTGTCGAGACGCTGCCAGCTCTCCCCGGCGTCGCGCGTCCGCCAGACGGCCGCGTGCCCGTCGGGCATCGTCCGGCCGTGACCGGGGTCGAGCGGGATCACGTAGAAGGTGTCGCGGTCGTGCGGGTGCGTCGCCGCCGCGAAACCGAACTCCGTCGGCAGCCCTTCCGTGATCTCGGTCCACGTGTGCCCGCAGTCGTCGCTGCGGTGCATCCCGACGTGGTTCTGCTGGTACATCCGGTCGCCGTCGACGAGGGAGCGGACGAGCTTGTGGACGCAGAAGCCGACCTCCTCGTGCTCGCGCGGCCAGTCGGCGCGCAGGCCCTTGTTCCTCGGTGTCCACGATGTGCCGCCGTCGCCCGTCTCGAACAGCCCGACGCCCTGCACGATCGCCCAGAAGCGCGACTCGTCCTCGCCGTCGAACATGATCGCGGAGATGCCGAGATGGCCGGGGGGCTGGTTCGCGGGATCGTCCCAGCCCTCGCTTCCCGGCTGCCCCGCGAGCGTCGTCAACTGCGACCAGTTGAGCCCCCCGTCACGGCTCTCGAAGATCCCCGGCATCTCGACGCCCACGAGCAGCCGGCCGTCCTGCGCGGCGAGGTTGGAGACCTTGGACACCTTCTTGGCTCCGTCGGCGTCGTAGGCCAAGCCCTCGCTCGAGTGCTCCCACGTCTCGCCCAGATCGGGGCTCCGCCAGACCGCGGAGCCGTGCCACTCGCTGGCGGCGGCCGCATAGATCGATCCGCCCGAGGGGTCGTGGATGGCGTGGTACACCGGCCACCCCTCGCAGAACGGGCCGCGCAACTCCCAGTCGCGCCGGGCCTGGTCGCTCTCCAACAGGAAGCACCCCTTGCGGGTGCCGACCAGCAAAACCGTCCGTGACATCTCGTTACCTCCGCGTCGAAAGCTTTCTGACATCTATCAGACGTGGCGTCGCCGGCAAACTCATCGGCCGACAGTGGCCCGACGGCGATTCCCCGGATCTCACAGCTCGAGGACGATCGTAACGGGACCGTCGTTGACCAGGTCGACGGTCATGCGGGCGCCGAAGACACCGGTCGCCACCTCGACGCCGAGGGCGCGCAGCGCCGCGCAGAACGCCTCGTACAGCGGCTCGGCCTCGACGGGAGACGCGGCCTCCGAGAAGCTCGGCCGGTTGCCCTTCTCGGTGTCGGCGATCAGCGTGAACTGGCTGACCACGAGCGCCGCCCCGCCGGTGTCGAGGAGCGAGCGGTCGAACCTGCCGTCCTCGTTCTCGAAGATCCGCAGGCGGGCGATCTTGCCCGCCAGCCGCTCCGCGCCGGCGGCCGTGTCGTCGCGCGCGACTCCGAGCAGCACGCACACACCGGCCCCGATCTCGTCGCCGGGCGACACCGCCGCCCGAGCGACTCGCTGGACGACCGCCTTCAGTCCAGATCCCTGATGCGCGCCGCGTACTGCTCGCTCTGCGGCCGCAGGGAGCGGGCAAGCTTGTAGTGGCCGTTCGCCTCCGCCGCCCGACCCTGCTTCTCGAGGCAGCGGCCGAGCGCGTAGTGGGCGTAGTCGTCGGTCGGGGAGAGCTCGAGGATCGCGCGGAACTCGTCCGCCGCCTCGTCGTAGCGGCCGATCCGGAAGTAGGCGATCCCGAGCGACTCGCGGATCGAGGCCTTGTCGGGGGCACGCCGCTTCGCCTTCTCGAGCGGTACGGTCGCCTGCGCCGCCCGCCCCTTCTTCAGGTGGCGGCGCCCCTGCTGGAAGTAGTCGTAGACCTCGCTCACGGCGCTCGGCCGAGCAGCTTCTCGACCTCGTCGAGGATCTCGGCGGCGATCCGCTCCTTCGATGCCTTC
Organism: uncultured Actinomycetes bacterium; assembly: GCA_963803325.1. Lineage (GTDB taxonomy): Bacteria > Actinomycetota > Thermoleophilia > Gaiellales > Gaiellaceae > DATBLE01. The sequence continues at coordinate 222,781 of CAWDLU010000004.1, forward strand.
GCGACCGTGCGCTCGCCGCCGGCCGCGATCAGGACGACCTCGTTGTCGGGCGAGTCGAAGCCGACGTCCTCTCTGGAGACGTCGTTGAAGACGACCAGGTCGAGACCCTTCTCGACCAGCATCCGCCGCTTGCGCTCGAGCCCGTCCGGTCCCGCCTCGGCGCCGAAGCCGACGATGACCTGACCGTTCGTTCGGGCGGCGGCGAGCGTGCTCAGAACGTCCTCGGTCGGCCGGAGCGCCACCTGCCACGACCCGCCGTCCTTGGGGCGCTTTCCGCCGATTCGTTCCGGCGCGTAGTCGGCCACCGCTGCGGCCATCAGCACGACGTCGGCGCCGGCGCGCTCCTTCGCCTCGCGGGCGACGTCGGCCGCGGTGGAAGTCTCCACGACCTCGACACCCGCCGGCGCCGGGACACCCAGGTTCGCCGCGAGCAGCGTGACGTGCGCGCCGCGCTTGCGCGCCGCCTCCGCGAGCGCGACCCCCATTCGCCCGGACGAGCGGTTGCCGACGAAGCGGACGGCGTCGAGCGGCTCGCGGGTGCCCCCGGCGGTGACGAGCACGGTCATCCCTGCGAGCGTGTCGGTCTCGCCGAGCAGAGCGCGGGCGCGGCCGAAGATCGCCTCCGGCTCGCTCATCCGTCCCGCCCCGATCTCGCCCTCGGCGAGCTCGCCGTCCTCCGGGCCGATCAGCTCGACGCCCCGCTCGCGCAGAGCCGCGACGTTGCCCTGAGTCGCGGGGTGCGCCCACATGCGCGCGTTCATCGCCGGCGCGACCAGCACCGGGCCGCGAAACGCGAGCGCGAGCTGCGTAAGCATGCTGTCGGCGAGCCCGTGCGCGAGCTTGGCGAGCGTGTTCGCAGACAGCGGCGCGACCACGAGCAGGTCGGCCTCGACCAGGTGCGGGTACAGCTCGCGCGGCTGCTCGCGACGGGCGAGCGCCTCGAAGGTGCGGGCGGCGACGAACCCCTCGGCGCCGGCGGTGAGAACGGGCGTCACCTCGTGCCCGGCCTTGACGAACAAGCGCGTGAGCTCACACGCCTTGTAGGCGGCGATCCCGCCGGTCACCCCGAGAAGAACGCGGGCGATCTTCGTCAGCCCTTCTAGTACAAAGCCGTCAGGCTTTGTACGTGTATTTGATCTTGCCCTCGGAGACCTCTTCGAGGGACATGGTCAGGTAGTTCTTCGAGCGCGACTCGACGAGCGGCGGAAACTCGTCGAAGGTGCCCTCTCCAAGCTGGTGGTGGTAGTTGTTGATCTGGCGGGCACGCTTCGCGGCGACGATCACCAGCGCGTAGCGCGAGTCCACATTGTCGAGCAGCTCGTCGATGCGGGGATGAATCACGGCCGGCTCATGGTACCGGCAGGAGCCAGCTCCCGCTGGACGATTCCCTCCAGCTCGTCCGTCGCCCGATCGAGGTCGTCGTTCACCACCCGGTAGTCGAATCGACCGGCCTGGGCGAGCTGCTTGCGGGCGAGCCCGATCCGCTCGCCGATCTCGCCCTCGCTCTCGCTCGCACGCTCACGGAGCCGTCGCTCGAGCTCGGGAATCGGTGCGGTGATGAAGATCGTCACCGCCCCCGGGACGTCGTCCTTGACGTTCAGGGCACCCTCGGTCTCCAGCTCGAGCAGCGGCACGCGGCCGGCCGACGCGATCCGGTCGACCTCGTCGCGGAGCGTGCCGTAGCGCTTCCCCGACACGTAGGTGACGTGCTCGAGGAAGTCGCCGTCCGCGACGCGACGGGCGAACTCGGCGTCGCTCAGAAACCAGTACTCGCGGCCGTCGTCCTCGCCCGGGCGTTGCAGGCGGGTGGTCGCCGAGGTCGCGACCTCGAGCTCCGCGAGGCGGCCGAGCAACGCCTTGATCAGTGTGCCCTTCCCGGCTCCGGAAGGGCCGGTCACGACGAAGACGGGCGTCCGGCTAGCTGCGGTTGAAGAGCCCAATCAGCTCGGCGCGCTGGCGTTCGGACAGGCCCCCGACGGTTTTCGACTGGCTGATCCGGCACTGGTTGAGGAACCGGGCGGCCTTCACGCGCCCGAACTTGGGTACCGCCATCAGCATGTCGAACACCTTCGCCGTCGAGACGTACTCCGGCGGATCGTCGAGGATCTCCTCGATCTGGACCTGCCCGTTCTTCAGGTCCTTCTTCAGCTGCGCCCTGCGGACGCGGATGTCGTTCGCCCTTGCGAGCGCCTCCATACGCTGATCGAGAGAACGAACCGGCGCCATCGCCTGGGTCTTCGTCGCCATCGGGGTGCGAGTCTAACAGCTTGGTCGAGCGCGTCAATCGGGGTCGAACTATGCGATTTGCAGGTTTTTTTCTCAAACTCTCGACTCGAGATCGAGGTGTTTTCTTTCCGGCAACGCCTGATCGTGAGCAATCCCGCACGCTTGCTCAGGCGAGGACAGCCCGAGCGCGGACAGCTCGGCGGCCAGCTCCTCGCGGATCCGGAGGGGGGCGAAGGGGTCAGCGAAGAGCGCCGTTCCAATCGCGACCGCCCGCGCACCGACGGCGTGAAGCTCGAGCGCGTCGCGTCCGGATTGCACTCCGCCCATGCCGACGATCGGCAGTGACGTGGCCGTGAAGCAGGCATGGACCGAGGCGAGGGCAATCGGCTTGAGGGCCGGCCCCGAGAGACCCCCTGCGCCCGTGCCGAGCACAGGGCGCAGGTCGCGGTCGAGCTTCAGCCCACGCATGGTGTTCACGAGCGAAAGCCCGTCGGCGCCTGCCGCCTCGACCGCCCGGGCGAGCTCGGCGACGTCCCAGCTCGCCGGGGAGAGCTTCGCGTACAGCGGGAGCGTCGTCACCGCACGGCAGGCCCCGACGATCTCGGCCGCCGACTCGGGTGCCTCGTCGACGTTCGGGCAGGAGAGGTTCAGCTCGATCGTGACGTCGTCGAGACGCGCGCAGGTCTCCGCATACTCGGCGGCCGAGAAGCCTCCAACGGAGACCCAGAGGGGAAGGCCGAGGCGACGGAGCTGCGGCAGCGTCTCGGCGAGGAACAGCTCTCGGCCGGGGTTTGCCAGGCCGATCGAGTTGAGCATCCCGACGTCGGTCTCGGCGATCCGAGCGGGCGGGTTACCCCCGCGGGGAAGCGGCGTCACCGTCTTGGTCACGAACGCGTCGAACTGCCGCGCCGTATCCGGCGCCGTCAGCGCGTCGAGGCAGCCCGACGCGTTCAGCAACATGGCCGTTACGGACATGTCAGGGGTCTGACCCCTCTGGCGGCAACGGCCCCGGCTGCAAGAGACGACTCCGCGTCGTGCGATCCGGCTCTCCGACTCACGCAGCTGCCTCGTTCGGACAGGTCAGGGGTCTGACCCCGGCCGCGTCCGAACCGGTTAGCACCGGTCCCTCCAGGCACAGCCGCTCCCAGGTGCCTCTGATCTCGACGGCGCAGCCGTAGCAGGCGCCGTAGCCGCAGGCCATCGGCGCTTCCCAGGCGAGCTGGGCGGCCGGGGCGATCGCACGCACCGCCGCGAGCATCGGCTCGGGGCCGCAGGCGAGCACGTCGTGTCCGGGATCGATCAGCTCGGTGACCAGGGTCGGCTCGACGACCGCCTCGGCATTCGGCACCAGCGTCGCCGCCTCCGCATGCCACTCGGAGCGGAAGCCGACAACCGCGGGCGGGCGGCCCAGGCGCTCGGACAGGTACGGCAGCGGGGCAATCCCGATCCCGCCGCCGACCAGCAAGGGTCGTTCGACCTCGAGGTGAAAACCGTTCCCGAGCGGGCCGTGGACTGCGATCGCGTCCCCGGCGACGAGCGAGCAGAGCGCGTGCGTCCCCGGCCCGACCGGATCGATCAGAAACGCGAGCTCGCCAGGCGGTGCCAGGCACAGGCTCATCGGCCGCGGGAGCAGCCGCCGCGGTGCCTCGAGCATGAAGAACTGCCCGGGAATCCCAGGCTCGAGTCCGCCGCGCTCCACCCTGAGCAGGGTGTACGGCCCGACGATCTCGGAACCGCGAACGCCCAGCCGCTCACGCTTCGGCACTCAGCCGCCCGGGAGTCGCGACGCATGCTGTTCGGCATCAATGCGCTCCTGGAGGGAGAGCGCGAGCTCGGTCCGCGCGTTCGCGATCGCATGGACGGCGGCCGCCGCGCCGGAGATCGTCGTGATGCACGGCAGGCGGGCGACGAGCGCCGCTTCCCGGATTCGATAGCCGTCAGTGCGCTGCTGGGCCCCGCCGGCGGGCGTGTTGACGACGAGGTCGCAGCGGCCACGGCGGATCAGATCGACGACCGTCGCCTCCCCACCGTCCGCCACCTTCGCCACCCGCTCGACCGCGAGGCCGGCGGCCTCGAGCGTGCGCGCGGTCCCCTCTGTCGCGACGAGCTTGAAGCCGAGGCCGGCGAGCGCCGCCGCAACCGGCACGGTCCCGGGCTTGTCGGCGTCGCGGACGGACAGAAACGCTGTACCGGAGGTCGGCAGCGGGCGGCCGGCGGCGCGCTCCGCCTTCGCGAAGGCGGTCGGCAGGTCGGAGGCAGACGCCATCACCTCGCCGGTCGAGCGCATCTCGGGCCCGAGCACCGGGTCGCTGCCCGGGAAGCGCGAGAACGGCAGGACCGCGGCCTTGACGCTCACCTGCGCCGGCGGCCGCTCGGCCGGGAGTCCGAGCGCGCGAAGCTTCCGGCCGGCGGCGAGGGCGCACGCGGCCTCGACGAGGTTCAGACCGGTCGCCTTGGACGCGAAGGGAACCGTCCGGGAGGCTCGGGGGTTGGCCTCGAGGACATAGACGTCGTTGTCGGCGACCGCGAGCTGCACGTTGATCAGGCCGACCGTGCCGAGCGCCGGCGCCAGCCTGCGGACGATGTCCTCGACCTCACGCGAGGTCGCCCCGGTCAGCGACGGCGCGGGCAGTACGCACGCGGAGTCGCCCGAGTGCACGCCCGCCTCCTCGACGTGCTGCATGACGGCGGCGATGTACGTCTCCTCGCCGTCGCAGAGCGCGTCGACGTCGATCTCGACCGCGTTCTCGATGAAGCGGTCGACCAGCACCCTCCCGCTCAGGTCGCTTCGGAATGCGTCGAGGACTTCGGCTCCGCGGTAGCAGATGCGCATCGCGCGGCCGCCGAGCACATACGAGGGCCGCACCAGCACCGGGTAGCCGATCCGGTGCGCGATCTCGACGCCCTCGGCGCCGGTCTCGGCGATCCCCCAGTCGGGGCAGCGGATCTCGAGCCCGCGCAGGAGAGCACCGAAGCGCTCGCGGTCCTCGGCTACGTCGATCGCGTCGTACGGGGTGCCGAGAATCCGATAGCCGGCCGCCTCGATCGCCCGCGCGAGCTTCAGCGGCGTCTGGCCGCCGAACTGGATGACGACGCCCTCGGGCTGCTCCCGTTCCAGGACGGCTAGCACCTCGTCCGCGGCGAGCGGCTCGAAGTAGAGACGGTCGGACGTGTCGTAGTCGGTCGAGACCGTCTCCGGATTGCAGTTGATCATCACCGCGTCGTAGCCGAGCGCCCGGAAGCTCTGCGCGGCGTGCACGCAGCAGTAGTCGAACTCGATCCCCTGCCCGATGCGGTTCGGGCCCGACCCGATGATCACGACGGCAGATTTGCCGGTTGCCGGCGGCGGCTCGTCGGCCTCGTCGAAGGTCGAGTAGTAGTAGTTCGACTCGGCGGCGACCTCGCCCGCGCACGAGTCGACCCGGCGGTACACCCGCTTCCCGGTGGGCGGACCCTCCGTCTTCAGCAGCTCGATCTCGTGCCTGAACCACGGATGCACACCCTCCGGGACATCATCGAGATCCTTCCACGGCGTAACCGGAGAGAGGTCCAGCTCGCGCGAGCGCATCGCCTTCCAGCACGCCTCGCGGAAGGTTCGCCCGATCCCCATCGCCTCGCCGACGGACTTCATCTGGGTGCCGAGCGTGCGATCGGCGCCGGGGAACTTCTCGAACGCGAACCGGGGGAACTTGACGACGACGTAGTCGAGCGTCGGCTCGAAGCTGGCGGGCGTCGTCTTCGTCAGGTCGTTCGGGATCTCGTCGAGCGTGTAGCCGACCGCGAGCTTGGCCGCGACCTTCGCGATCGGGTAGCCCGTCGCCTTCGAGGCGAGCGCGGAGGAGCGGGAGACGCGCGGGTTCATCTCGATCACCCTCAGCTCGCCGGTCTCGCGGTCGCGGGCGAACTGGATGTTCGAGCCGCCGGTCTCGACGCCGACGGCGCGGATCACGGCGGCGGCGGCATCGCGGAGCTCCTGGTAGGCCTCGTCCGAGAGCGTCATCTGCGGTGCGACGGTGACCGAGTCGCCGGTGTGCACGCCCATCGGGTCGAGGTTCTCGATCGAGCAGACGATCACCACGTTGTCGCGTCGGTCGCGCACGACCTCGAGCTCGAACTCGTCCCAGCCGCGCACGGACTCCTCGACCAGCACCTGGGAGATCGGGCTCTCGCGGAGGCCGATCTCGACCTGGCGGTGGAGCTCGCCCAGAGAGACCGCAAACCCTCCTCCGTGGCCGCCGAGCGTGAAGGCGGGGCGCACGACCGCGGGCAGCGAGACGCCGGCGAGGTCGTCCAGCGAGGTGACGATACGCGAGCCGGGCACGCGCAGGCCGACGCCGCGAACAGCCTCGCGGAAGAGCTCGCGATCCTCGGCTCGGCGGATCGGGTCGGCGCCGGCGCCGATCAGCTCGACGCCGAGGGCATCGAGCACGCCGGCCTCGACCAGCTGGAGCGACAGGTTCAGCGCGGTCTGGCCGCCCATCGTCGGCAGCAGCGCGTCGGGACGCTCGCGATCGAGCACGTCGGCCACCCCTTCGAGGTCGAGCGGCTCGAGGTACGTCCGGTCGGCGAAGCCGGGGTCGGTCATGATCGTCGCCGGGTTCGAGTTGACGACGATCGTGCGGAACCCGTCCTCGCGCAGCACCTTCAGCGCCTGGCAGCCGGCGTAGTCGAACTCGCACGCCTGGCCGATCACGATCGGGCCGGACCCGATCAGGCAGATCGACTCGAGGTCATTCCGCCGCGGCAACGACTTCCTCCACCCAGGTCTCGAGCAGCGGCCAGCCGTCGTGCGGGCCGGGGCCCGCCTCGGGGTGGAACTGCACCGATCGCGCCCGCAGATCCGGAAAGTCGAAGCCCTCGACCGTTCCGTCGTAGAGCGAGACCGCGCTCGCCTCGTCGTCGTCCGATGGCGCAATCGCGAAACCGTGGTTCTGGGCCGTGACGAGCACCCGTCCGGACGCCCGTTCGAGCACCGGATGGTTCGCGCCGCGGTGCCCGAACTGCAGCTTGAAGCTCTCGTGCCCCGTGGCGAGACCGAGCAGCTGATGCCCGAGGCAGATGCCGAAGACGGGCACCCGGCCGACCAGCTCCCGGACGACGGCCGTTTCCGCTTCGAGCGGGTCGGGGTCGCCGGGGCCGTTGGAGAGCACGACTCCGTCGAAGCGGGTGAGCTCGTCGGCGTCGACGTCGTGCGGGAAGACGGTCACCGCCACACCTGCTCCCGCCAACCTGCGCAGGATCGATCGCTTCGTCCCGTAGTCGACGACGGCCACCTCGGCTCGGCCGATCTGGCTGTAGACGTACGGCTCCCCGGTGGAGACGTTGGCGACGAGCGCGCGGCCGTCCATCGTCGGCTGCTGCCTGACGGCGAGGAGCGTCTCCTCGACATCGGCCTCGCCGGCGACGATCCCGGCGCGCATCGAGCCGCGCTCGCGCAGGTGCAGGACGAGCGACCGGGTGTCGATGCCGGACAGGGCCGGCACGCCCCGGTCGGCGAGCCAGTCGGTCCAGGCCGGCCCGCGCGCCTCCCGCATGACCGCGCCCCGGACGTGCGCCCGCTTCGATTCCGACCGCCCTTCCGCGACGCCGTAGTTGCCGACCATCGGGGCGGTGAAGCAGAGGATCTGCTCGGCGTAGCTGGGGTCGGTGACGAGCTCCTGGTAGCCGGTCATCGCGGTCGCGAACACCGCCTCGCCGCACGCGAAGCCCTCGGCGCCCACGGACTCGCCGTGGAACACGGTGCCGTCCTCGAGCACCAGAAAACCGGTCATGCCCCGCTCCGCCGCCGGCAAAGCCGGCACCTCCGCTCTTGTTCGCCTCCGTCGAGCCTACGGCTCATGCCCCGCTCCGCCGCCGGCAAAGCCGGCACCTCCGCTCTTGTTCGCCTCCGTCGAGCCTACGGCTGCTGCCTCGTACGCGAGCCGGCCGTCGGCGATCGTCATCCGCACCTTGCCCCTGACCGTCGCGCCGAGCAGCCACGAGTTCGCCGAGCGGGATCGGAACCCGCCCTCCCCGACCGTCCAGGCCGCCTCGGTGTCGAGCAGCACGAGGTTGGCCCGCGCGCCGACCGCGATCCGAGGCACGTCGAGCCCGTACGCGCGCGCCGGCCCGGCGGACATTCGCTCGAGGATCGTCGGGAGCGGGATCAGACCCGGCCCGACGAGGTGGGTGTTCAAGGCCGCGAACGCAGTTTCGAGGCCAGTGACGCCGAACGGCGCCTCCTCGAAGGGGACGTCCTTCTCGTGCCGGGCATGGGGAGCGTGGTCGGTGGCGATCACCGAGATCGTCCCGTCGCGCACCGCCTCGACCAGCGCGCGCCTGTCGTCGGCGCCGCGGACGGGCGGATTCATCTTCAGGTTCGCGTCGAGCGTGCGGACCGCCTCGTCGGTGAGGACGAGGTGGTGGGGGGTCGCCTCGCCGGTCGCGGGCACGCCGTCGCCGTGCGCGCGACGGAGCAGCTCGACCGACTCCCTGGCCGACAGATGCAGAAGGTGAATCGCCTGGTCTTCATAGGCGGCGAGCGCCAGGTCGCGGCCGACCATCACGCTCTCCGCCACCGACGGGTGGCCGGCGAGGCCGAGCTCGGCCGAGACCGCCCCCTCGTGCATCTGGCCGTCGTGAGATAGCGAGGGCTCCTCGCAATGGACCGCGATCCGCCGGCCGGTGAGCCCGTGGTACTGGAGCGCGCGACGCATCAGCCCGGAAGCAACGACCGGCCGGCCGTCATCCGAGAAGCCGGCTGCACCCGCGTCGGCGAGCTCGGCCATCTCGGTCAGCTCCTGTCCCGCCTGCCCCTTCGTGATCGCAGCGAGAAAGCCGACGGGAACCACCGCCTCGGCCTTCGCGGTCTCGACCAGCGAGCCGAGCACCGCCGCCGAGTCGACGACGGGGTCCGTGTTCGGCATGGCGAGGATCGCGCAGTAGCCGCCGGCCGCGGCCGCCGCCGTGCCCGAGGCGATCGTCTCCTCGTCCTCGCGACCGGGCGTGCGCAGGTGCACGTGCGGGTCGACGAACGCCGGCGCGAGCACGAGCCCGCGGCCTTCGATCACCCGGTGACCGTTCGGGCTGACGTTGAGGCCGAGCTCGCTGATCACGCCCCGGTCGACGCGGACGTCGAGCAGCTCGTCGATCCCCTCGCCCGGGTCGATCACCCTGACGCTCCGGACGACCACGTCGTCGGTGCCGGTCCTGCCGTGGAGCATCACGCCACCTCCTCGGCGACCTCGGATCTGACCTCGACCGGCCCATGCGTGAGCAGGTCGTAGAGGACGGCCATCCGTACGACCAATCCCGCCCGCACCTGGGTCTCGATCAGCGCGTCGACCGAGTCGGCGACGACCGGATCGATCTCCACGCCTCGGTTCATCGGCCCGGGGTGCATCACCTTCTGACCGGGGCGCAGCCGGTCGGGCGTCACCCCCCACCGGGCCGTGTACTCGCGCAGGCTCGGCACGTAGTTGGCGCCGGCCTCCATCCGCTCGCGCTGCATCCGCAGCACGTAGACGACGTCGGCCGCGGAGATCGCGCCGATGTCGGTCGAGATCTCGCAGCCCATCGCCTCGATCCCGCGGGGGATGAGCGCCGGCGGGCCGACCAGCGTCACCCGGGCGCCCATCAGCCCGAGCGCCTGGATGTTCGAGCGGGCGACTCTGGAGTGCAGGATGTCGCCGACGATCGCAACGTGCAGGCCCTCGACGGGCCCGACCTGCTCCTCGATCGTGTACAGATCGAGCAGCGCCTGGGTCGGATGCTGGTGCTTGCCGTCGCCGGCGTTGACGACGTGTGCCCCGGTCACGCGGGCGACGAGGCTCGGCGCCCCGATGTGCGGGTGACGGATGACGATCACGTCGGGGCCGTAGGCGTTCAGCGTCAGCGCCGTGTCCTTCAGCGACTCGCCCTTGTCCACCGACGAGCCCGTCGACTTGACCGACATCACGTCCGCGGAGAGCCGCTTGGCGGCGAGCTCGAAGCTCGACGAGGTGCGCGTCGAGGATTCGAAGAAGAGGTTCACGACCGTACGGCCGCGCAGGGTGGGCAGCTTCTTCATCTCGCGCTCGAGCGAGCGCTCGAGGCTCCGCGCAGTCGCGAGCAGGCGCTCCACGTCGTCGCGGCCGAGGTCGGCGATCGAGATCAGGTGCCGCCGCGCAGGCGGATCTGACGGCGGGAGCAGCTCGTCCCGCACCAGGTGGATTTCGGTCACGGCGCGGTTTCCTCCTCGGAGATCAACAGGACGCGGTCGATCTCGTCGACCTCGACGAGCTGGACCTGGATGCGCTCGCCGCGAGCGGTGGGCAGGTTCTTGCCGACGTAGTCGGGGCGGATCGGCAGCTCGCGATGGCCGCGGTCGGCGACGACGGCGAGCTGGACGCGGTCGGGGCGACCGTAGTCGAACAGGGCCTCGATCGCGGCGCGAATCGTCCGGCCGGTGTAGAGCACGTCGTCGACGAGGATGCACGTGCGCCCCTCGAGCGAGAAGTCGAGGCGCGTGTCGCGGACGAGCGGCTGCGGGTGCAGCGGAGCCTCGCTGCCGCGGACGTGCACGTCGTCTCGGTGGAAGGTGATGTCGACGGTGCCGAGCGCGACCTCGACTCCGCTGAACTCGCGGATCAGCCGGCGCAGCCGGTGTGCGAGCGGGACGCCGCGGGTGTGGATGCCGACGAGCGCGACCCGGTCGAGCTCGGGGTTCGCCTCGACGATCTCGTGGGCGATCCGATGCACGATGCGCTGCAGCGTGTCTGCGTCGAGGATCACCCGCTCACCGGCGGGCGCGTGTGCAGCAGTCAACCCGAACTCCTTTCCGGCCTCGCAGAACCGGGTTAAAGGAACAGTGCCGCCACAGACTAGCGGCGCCCGAGGACGTCATACCGTTGATGCGCCGGATCGCTGCGCCTCGGGCGAGCAGCCGGTCGACGCTCTTCCGGCCGCTCACGGCGTGCGGATGTAGCCCCAGCGGCGCAGGTCCTTCATCAGCTCTGTGACGAACGCGGTTGCCGCCGGCGTCCCCAGCAATGTCTTGCCACGGCCTAGGTCGCCGCGCTCGAGCGCGAGGGCGAGCACCCGCTTCGCCTCGCCGGCGCGGCCGAGCAGATACTGGTCGGCGACATAGGCGGCGACGTACGCACGGACGTCGATGCCCTTCTCGCTGCGGCCCTTCAGGTAGGTCTTCCAGATCGCCGCCGCGTCCTTTCGGATCAGCCCGGGAAAGCTGCGGGTGTCGTCCACCAGCGCCCCCTGCCGGTAGCGCCATATCTGGATCGGCGCCGCCGAGAACACGTAGGCGGTGAACCTGTAGACGAACCGCTCGTCGTAGGCGGAGAACTCGGGCCGCCGGTCGCCGTCGAGATCGACGAGACGGGAGCCGTAGTTGCCCCAATCGGCGAGGGTCGAGCGGTACCGCTTTGCCGCGGGGTCGTAACGGAGGATGAGGGTGAGCGAACAGCAGTGCGCGCCGCCCGAGAAGAGATCGACGAGCACCTCCGGCTCGCCTCCGTCGAGGTCTCGCACCTTCACCGACACCGGGCGGTAGTCGATGCAGTCGCGGCAGCCGATCTTCTGGAGCGGCGCGTCTACGACCGTCTTCCCTGCGCGCGTGATCCGTACGCGCACCGCCTCGAAGAGGTAGTTCCGCTCCGTGTACGTGGCCGAGGCGCGCACGTCTCCCGCGTTCGCCGCAAGCGTCTGGGGAACCCTGCGCGAGATGTCGAGGGTCAGGCAGTGGAGCCGCGCGGGAGGGCCCGCGTTGCGGATTCGCAGCGCCCAGCGGCCACGAGCCTCTTCGCCGTCGAGGGCGCCGAGGTTGCCCTCCGCCCGGTAAGGGTTGTCGGTGAAGGGGGACCTGCCCGCCGAGATCGGGTTGGCGGTCATGTCCGATTCGAGGACTGTGACGACCCCGCCGCAGCCCTTCTCGCCGCTACCGAAATCGGCCCCGGAGCCTCGGCCGGAAACAAGAGCGACCCCGGTGCCCTCGGGGCTGACGAGCGACACCGAGAGCGCGGAGGTGTCGGGTGCGCTGATCCGGAACGAGACGCGCACGAACGAGACCGGGCCGGCGTCGGGGACGTCGAGCGTCTGGTCGCGTTCGGTGCCGATCGGTGTGTTGATCGTGCCGGTCGAATACGACTTCGTCGCGGCGTTCGCTGGGCCGGCGGCGATCGCGGCGAGCGCGGCCACGAGCGGAAAGAGCCGTCTCATCCGAGAGCGGTGTGCGTGCCCCTAGCCGTCCGCGATCAGCTCGTCGGGATCGGTCATCGACTCGATCGCGTGCTGCGCGGCCTCGAGCGACGACTCGGGGACGAGCACCTTCTGCGGCGAATCCTCGGTCTCGCGCGGATGGTGCTCGACGGCGGTCTCGAGCGCCGAGCTGATCCCGGCCGCTTCGAGGATCGCCTGGATCTCTCCGGCCTCGGTCACGTCCTCGGCCAGGGCGACCTGCACCATGGGCGTCATCTGGCTGTCTCCTCTGCCACTGGCTGGACCTGCTCGGCCGGGATCGACTCTCCTCGCTGCGGTAGCGCACCCCCCTTGAGGAGCTGCGGCCCGCCCCGCTCCCGGAAGCGGACGTCGATGATATCGAAGTCCCTCGGCACGACCGTCTCAGGGAAGACGGCCCGCGCTTCGCGTGCCGCCTCCGGCCCGAAGTACCGGTTCGAGAGATGTGTCAGCGCGAGCAGCTCGACTCCGGCCGCCTTCGCGAGCTCGGCCGCTTCGCGTGCCGTCGAGTGGGCGGTCTCGCGGGCCCGCTCGCGCTCGTCCTCGAGAAAGGTCGCCTCGTGGACGAGCACGTCGGCCCCGCGCGCGGCTTCGAGCACGGTGGCGGACGGCGACGTGTCGCCGGCGATCACGACCGTGCGCCCCGGACGGGCCTCGCCGAGCACCTGCTCGGGCGTGACCGGGCGGCCGTCGGCGAGCGCGATCGTCTCACCGCGCTGGAGGGCGCCGCGCTCGGGCCCCCAGGGGACGCCGAGCGCGTCGGCGGTTGCGACGTCGAAGCGGCCGGGCCGGTCGTCCTCGATCAGTGCGTAGCCGATCGCGGAGACGCCGTGGTCGACCGCGAAGGGCGCGACCCGGTAGTCGTCGCGCTCGAGCGTTTCCCCGGGACGCAGCTCGACCAGCTCGTGCGGATACGTCAGCCGCCCGAAGATGCGGCGGAGCGAGCCGAACAGATCGGAGAGGCCGGGCGGCCCGTAGATCGTGATCGGGATCTCGCGGCCGCGGAGCGAAAACGTCTTCAGCATCCCGGGCAGCCCGAGGTAGTGGTCGGCGTGGTAGTGGGTGAGAAAGACCTCGTGGAGGTCGAGCAGCCCGACGGACGAGCGCAGCATCTGCCGCTGGGTGCCCTCGGCGCAGTCGAAGAGCATGCGCTCGCCGCCGCGGCGCACGAGCAAGGCGGTCGGGGCGCGGGCGGCGGTGGGCATCGAGCCACCGGTGCCGAAGAAGACGATGTCGAGGTCCATAGACTGCCGGGTTGCCCGGCAAGTCTAGTTTCGACCTCCTAGGGAAGCAGCAGCTTCTGGCCGGGTCGAACCAGCGAGTCGGCGAGGTGGTTCGCATCCTCGAGCCGCCAGACGCCCTCGCGCGGATCACCGCCGTAGTGCGACGCGGCGATCGTCCAGAGCGTGTCGCCGGCGCGAACGACATAGACCTCGCGGCCGCCGGCGCCGTCGGAACCGCGGGCACCGTAGGCGACGCCGAGGGCGAGCAGTGCGACGATCACAACGATCTTTGCGAACATATGTTCGCCATGGTACAGCGAACGTGCGTTCGTGTCAAGGGAGGTGCGCGAGCACGGCGTCGAGCAGGCGCGCAGGCCCGAAGCGAACCGGGTCGTCGGTCGGGAGGCCCGTCTCCGACTCGACATTCATGACCGCCGCGCGCGCCTCCTCGTCAGCCAGCCCGCGCGTGTTGAGCGCGATCGCGGCGACCGGTGCCCTGCGGATCGGCAGGGAGATGCGCTCGTGCAGCTCGACGAGCTCCGGCAGTGAGGGCAGCGGATGGCCGGGATACCCGTCGACCTCGGTCGTGCCGGCCAGGTGGCAGAGGACGAACGCATGCGGCACCGACCCGTGCACGAGCCCCAGGGTCACTCCCGAGTAGGCCGGATGGACGAGCGAGCCCTGGCCCTCGACCCACAGCAGCTCGCCGCCACGCGCCACACCCTCGACGACCAGCCGCTCTGCCGCCCCCGCGACGAAGTCCGAGACGACGGCGTCCACGGAAATCCCCCAGCCGGCGATCGCGATCCCGGTCTGACCGGTCGGCACGAAGACCGAGGCGAGCCCGCGCCGCCGTGCTTCGCGGTCGAGCTCGAGCGAGACGGTCATCTTCCCGATCGCGCAGTCGGAGCCGACCGTGAGGACGATGCGGGCGTCGAGCCCGAGATGCTCGCCGGTGGGCACGTTCAGCCCCACCGGCGGCTTGCGGAGGTCGCGCAGCTCGACGCCGTGCCGGCGGGCGAGCGCGACCAGCTCCTCGTCTTCGGTCACGTACTCGTGCAGACCGTTCTCGAGATCGAGGCCGTTCGCGATCACGCTCGTCAGCAGGTCGCGCCATGCAGGCGGAAAACGACCACCCTGGGTGGCGACCCCGACGAGTGCGGTCGTCGGGTCGAAGCGGAGCGAGTCGGGGACGGTGCCGACGACCGGAATCCCCTCGTGGGTCTCCCCCGCTCGCTCCGAGTCGAGGATGGCGACGACCGGGTCGGAGCCGTAGCGGACGACCCCGCGCATCGTCTTGCCGTGGTGCGCGTCGCCCGAGCGCCCCTCGGCGAGGATCAGGTACCGCTTTCGTTGCACCTCAGGGCTGGTGTCTGACACTGGGTCTAGGCCCCGCGCTCGGGCGGCGAACCAGGCGGTTTGCAGGGAGATCCAACGTTCAGCCTGCGTTCTGTGACGATTCGGTCGCAGCCGCGTTCTGGTGTCGGACACCGAGACCTGGCTCTTCCGACGGGAGTTGAACGCCGTCGACGAGCTCGACGCCCGGCCAGGGGTCACGTGCGATCAGCAGGTTGCCGTCGAGATCGACGTGGTCGCACAGGCTCGAGATCGCGGCGCCGGCGGCGATGCCGAGACCGGTCTCGACCATGCAGCCGAGCATCACGCCGAGTCCGAGCGCCCGCGCGGCGTGCGCCATCCGCACACCCTCGAGGATCCCACCCGACTTGGCGAGCTTGATGTTGATCCCGTGGGCAATCGGAACGCAGCCGGCGACGTCTGCGAGCGTATGGCAGTCCTCGTCCACGTAGATGGGTAGCGGCGAGCGCTGCTTCAGCGCGGCGCCGGCCGGGTCGCCGGCCGGTAGCGGCTGCTCGCAGTACTCGACGCCCAGCTCCTCGAGCTGGGGCAGCGCGTCGAGCGCTTCGTCGAGCGTCCAGTACTCGTTCACGTCAACCTGGAGCGGCACGTCGGTGACACCGCGCACGGCCCGGACCCGGTCGACATCGAGGCCGTCCCCTCCGCCGAGCTTCAGCTTCAGCCGCTTGAACCGGCCGCCCGCGTGGGCGCGCTCTGCCTTCCGGGCCATCTCGTCGGGGTCGGCGAGGCCGATCGTCCATGAGGTCGGCGGGCCGCCCCGCTCGAGTCCGAGCAGCCGCCAGACGGGCTCTCCGGCAAGCTTGCCGCCGAGATCGTGCAGAGCCGCGTCGATCGCCGCGCGGGCGGCGTACTCGCTCGCCGGCAGTCGTCGCATCACCTCCTCGACCGCGAACGGGTCGTCACCGAGCTCCCCCGCAGAGCTCTCCGCGTAGGCCAGCGCGGAGCCGGCGCTCTCCCCGTACCGCTCGATTGGTGCAGCCTCGCCGAAGCCCGAGACGCCCTCGCGCCGGATCTCGACCTCGACCAGCTCGGCGACGTCCTGCGTGCCCCGGGCGATCGTGAACGGCTCGGCCAGCTCCAGGGACACGATCCGGGCGCTCAATTCCACGCAAGTACACTAAGCCCGAACGCGCCTGTAGCTCAGGGGATAGAGCGCGCGCCTCCGGAGCGCGAGGTCGCAGGTTCGAATCCTGCCAGGCGCATTGACGGCGGCGCTCACGTACCGGCTTGCTTGTGCGATTCTCGGGCGGAATTTCGGGCTCGGCAGGTCGGTCCGCCCCCTCGGACCGTTGAGCGTGCGGATCCTCGCTCCCCGAGAGACGGTCTTCGACGTCGTCGCCGAGCCGTACCTCGGCCGCACGCCGCGCGCGCTCCAGGCGAAGCTGCGCGTGCTGGAGCGGCTCGACGAGCAGTCGGTTCTCGCCGAGCACTACACGCACACCGGCGGGATCGTGGCGACGACGCTCGAGACCGTGCACTTCGAACGGCCGAGCGTCGTCGACTTCCGGCTCGTGCGCGGGCCGGTACCGCACGTCGTCGAGCGGTTCGAGCTCCGCGAGGTGGAGGGCGGCACCGAGCTCGACTACTCAGGTGAGCTGGGCACCGACCTGTGGGCGCTCGGGCGGCGGTGGGGGAAGACCGTCGGCGACAAATGGGAAGCGACCGTCCGGCGCTCGCTCGAGACGATCGGGCAGGAGGCGGAACGACGCGCTCGCTGACCGTGGCGGGGGCGGGCCGCGCACTATCTCATCCGCCGGGCCGGCGGTAGAATGCGATGGTCATGCGAACGGACGACCCCCTCAGTACCCATGCCGAGCCTGCCCCGCATCAAGCGGACGCGCCCGCGCGGCGCCGCCGAGGTCGCCGCCCCGCAGGGACGCCGCCTCGCTGAGCTCACCGCCGGCGACCTGACCTGGGTCCATCTCGACGCCCCCACCCCCGAGGAGGCGGCGGTGCTCGCCGAGCGCTTCGGCTGGCATCCGCTCGACCTCGAGGACGTCCTCTCGAAGCGACAGCGCCCGAAGGTGGACGAGTACCCGGAGTACCTCTTCACCGTCCTCCACTTCCCCGCCTACGACAAGGCGGTCCAGCGGCTGAACGCGGCCGAGCTCGACCTCTTCCTCGGGCCGAACTTCCTGATCACGCTGCCGATGGTCGAGCTGCTGCCGGTGACGCGACTGTTCGGCCGCTGCGAGGAGGACGCCGAGCTCCGGGACAACCTGTTCTCGAAGGGCTCGGGCTACCTGCTCTACCACGTGCTCGACGACCTGTTCGACTACTGCTTCCCGATCCTGGACAAGATCGGCCACAAGCTCGACTCGATCGAGGACGAGATGTTCGAGGGCCGGGCTGAGGACGTCGTCCGCGACCTCTCGAACGTCAAGCAGGAGATCATCTCGTACCGGAAGATCATCAAGCCCGAGCGCTCGACCCTGCGGCTGCTCGAGCGCCACGTGCCCAAGTACCTGCCCGAGGATCTCGACCTGTACTTCGACGACGTCGTCGACGCCGCCGAGCGGATCTGGGACCTGCTCGACAACTACAAGGAGGTAGTCGAGGGTCTCGAGCAGACGAACGAGTCGGTGATCTCGCACCGCCAGAACGACGTGCTGCGGATCCTCACGGTCGTGAGCGTCGTGCTGCTGCCGCTGACGCTGATCTCCGGGATCTTCGGGATGAACGTGCACTTCCCCGGCTTCGAGACGGCGAGCGCCTTCTGGGGGATCGTCGGCGCGATGGCCGCGGTCGTCCTCGCGATGCTGGGGTTCTTCCGCTACAAGCGCTGGCTCTGAGCGGCCTCGCCGCGCCGTACCGCCGGACGGCGAACGAGAGCGAGCGAAGGCACGAGCAGCGCTCCCCTGTCGAGCGGCCGTCTGGTAGAAGCGATCCGGTGACCAGGCCGTTGTGGGCGCCCTGGCGCCTCGAATACATCCAGCAGGCCGACGAGCTGACCGGCTGCGTCTTCTGCCTCGCCGCGGCCGGCGGCGACGAGGAGATGCTGGTCGTCCACCGGGGGGCGGCGGGCTTCGTCCTGCTGAACAAGTTCCCGTACGCGTCCGGCCACCTGCTGGTCGCCCCCCACCGGCACACGGGTGACTTCCGCCTGCTCTCCGACGAGGAGGCACTCGAGCTGCACCGGCTGGCAGCGCAGGGGATGGACGCGCTCGCCGAGACGTTCGCGCCACAGGGCTACAACGTCGGCTGGAACCTCGGGCGCATCGCCGGTGCGGGGATCGTCGACCACGTCCACCTGCACGTCGTCCCCCGCTGGACGGGCGACACCAACTTCATGCCGGTGCTGGCCGACGTCAAGGTGCTCCCCGAGCACCTCGCCGAGACGCGCGCCAAGCTCGCCTCCGCCTGGCCGGCGAGCTCTACTTGAGCGACTTGGCGAGCAGCCCGAAGAGACCGCGCACGATCTCGCGCTGCATCTGGCGCCCGCCGGTCGATTTGAGGAAGTCGCCGATCGCGCCGGCACCCCCGCCCGAGGCCTTCGCCGCCTGCTTGTGCTCCTCGGTGGGCGCCTCGGTCGGAGGGTGCTGCGCCAGCCGTGCGGCCAGCATCTCCCGCGCGCTCTGCTTGTCCACCCGGGTTCCGTACTTGGCGTAGAGGGGTGAGCCCTTCGCGGTCCCGTCCACGTCGTCGGCGGCCGCCATCTTCGACCGCGGCGCCCGGATCTTCGTGTGCACGACCGGCGTCGGAACGCCGCCCTCGCTGAGGATGGTCACCGCCGCCTCGCCGATCCCGAGCGAGGTGAGCAACTCCGTGAGGTCGTAGAAGTCCGACTTGGGGAAGGTGGAGACGGTCGCTCTCAGTGCCTTGGCGTCGTCGGGCGTGAACGCGCGCAGCGCGTACTGGATCCGGTTGCCGAGCTGGGCGAGCACGTCCGCGGGGATGTCCTTCGGCTGTTGGGTGCAGAAGAAGACGCCTACCCCCTTCGACCGGATCAGCCGCACCGTCTGGACGATCGACTCGAGAAACGCCTTCGTGGCGCCGTCGAAGAGCAGGTGGGCCTCGTCGAAGAAGAAGACGAGCTTCGGATGGTCGCGGTCGCCGACCTCGGGCAGCTGCTCGAACAGCTCGGCCAGCAGCCACATCAGCGCGGTCGAGAACAGCGTCGGCTTGTCCTGCACGGCCGGGAGCTCGACGCAGGAGATGATCCCGCGTCCCTCCGGATCGGTCCGCATCAGGTCGGCGATCTCGAGCTGCGGCTCCCCGAAGAACTCGGTGCCGCCGCCGTCCTCGAGCTGGACGAGCTGGCGGAGGAGCACGCCGATCGTCGACGAGGCGACGCCGCCGATCCCGGTCAGCTCGGCCTTGCCGTCGTCGGAGTCGAGGAAGGTCAGGAGCGCGCGCAGGTCCGAGAGGTCGAGCAGCGGCAGGCCCTTCTGGTCGGCGTAGCGGAAGAGCAGGGACAGGCTCTGCTCCTGCGTCTCGTTTGCGTGCAGCACCTTCCCGAGCAGCAGCGGCCCGAAGTCGGAGACGGTCGCCCGGACCGGAATGCCCGGCCCGATCCCGCCCAGCGCCAGGTACTCGACCGGGAACGCCGTCGGCGTAAAGGTCTCACCGAGCTCCTGCCAGCGATCGGCGGCGATCCCCTTGGCGCCGCCCGGCTGCGACAGTCCCGAGAGGTCGCCCTTCATGTCCGCGGCGACGACGGCCACGCCCGCCTCGGAGAGCTGCTCGGCGACGGCCTGAAGTCCCTTCGTCTTGCCGGTGCCGGTCGCCCCGGCGATCAGACCGTGGCGGTTCATCATCCTGAGCGGCACCTGGACGACGGCGGTCGGAGCGATCGCGCCGTCGAGAACGCCCTTGCCGAGCTCGAGCGCCTTCCCCTGTGCCTTGTAGGCGGCGGCGATCGTCGACTCGAAGTCCTGCGTCGGAGCGGCCTTCTTCGCCATCAGGCGAGTAGTGCCCCGGCGATCTCGCGAAGCCGTCCGATGTGGGCGTCCGGGCCGTCCAGCCCGCCGCGCATCGCGGTGACCGAGACGTGGGTCGCGCCGAGTGCCGTCCACTCCTCGACGGATTGCCGCCAGCCGTCCGGCGTGCCCGTCGACGCGTCGAGCCGCCACTCGATACCGATCGATGCCGGGTCGCGGCCGGCCTCCTCGGCCCACCCGCGGAAGCGCTCCATCGTCTCGGGCCAGCCGCCCTCGAGCGGGCGCTGGGGGAAGAAGCCGTCGGCGATCCGGGCGGCCCGCTTGAGCGCGGCCTCCGCCGACCCGCCGATCCAGACCGGGATCGGCCTCTGCACGGGCAGCGGGTTGATTCCGGCGGCGGGCACCGAGTGGTAGCTCCCGTCGAACGTCACGACCGGCTCGGTCCACAGGCGCCGCAGCAGCTCGATCTGCTCCTCCACCCGCTTGCCGCGATTCGAGAACTCCTCGCCCAGCGCCTCGAACTCGACGAAGTTCCAGCCGATACCGACCCCGAGCCGGAAGCGGCCGCCGGTGAGCACGTCGATCTCGGCGGCCTGCTTGGCGACGAGCGCGGTCTGACGCTGCGGCAGGACGAGGACGCCGGTGACGAGCTCGAGCCCGGGGACGACGGCGGCCAGGTGCCCGAAGAGCACGAAGATCTCGTGGAACATGTGCTCGGACGTGTACGGGCCGGGCCACTCGGGACGATCGGCGACGTCCGCGCCGAGTACGTGGTCATACGCGAGCAGGTGCGCGAAGCCGAGCTGCTGCGCCGCCTGGGCGTACTCGCGGACGCCGCCCGGATCCGCGCCGATCTCGGTCTGGGGGAAGACGACTCCGATCTGCACGCCTCGATGATCGCTGATTCGCGCCGAGGCGGGCGGCTGCATCCGCTCGTAGGATTGGAGCATGAAGCTCGCAGCCCTCGGTGCCGCCGGGGCCGCGGCCGCGGTGCTCGCGGCCCCGCTGCACGTGGTCGGCTCGAGCGCAGGCGTTCCGCCGGCACCCAGGCATCGCATCGTCGTCCGAGTCGAGAGCGGTGTCGGTCGACTCGTCGACCGCGCGAGCGGCAAGCGGTTCCGGCCGCGCGGCGCGAACTACATCCGGGTGAGCGCGAAGCTCCTCGCCGCCCAGGGTGTCGATCACTCGACCTTCCTGGTCGCAGCCTACGACGCCCGTCGGGCCGAGCGGGCGCTCGCGCAGATGCAGGCGTCCGGCTACAACTCGGTCCGCGTGTTCGTCGTCGGCGAGTGCCGGGTCGGCTGCTCGGGCGACCCGTCGACCGGCGGCCTCTCCTCCCGCTACGTCCGCAACCTCGTCGACTTCCTGCGCCGTGCAAAGCGGCACGGGCTGCTCGTGATCCTGACCTCGACGTTCCCGCCCGCGCGGTACATGGCGATGATCGGGACGAATCCCCTCGTGGACAACGTCAACCGGATCTTCCTCACCGACGGGGGCATCGTGGCGTTCTCGTCCTACTGGCGCGACCTCGTGCTCGAGCTGCGCCGGCAGCGCGCCCCGCTCGACGACGTGCTCGCGTACGACATCTTCAACGAGCCCGCCCTGGTGGCCGACTATCCGCCGTTCACGCTCGACTCGGGCCGCCTGCGCGCCCCGAACGGCACGACGTACGACCTCTCCGATCCCGCGGCGAAGCAGCGGCTCGTCGGGGACGCGCTCGTGCTGTTCGTCAATCGGGTGCGCGCTGCGATCCGGCGCGTCGATCCGACCGCCCTCGTCGACACGAGCTTCTTCGAGCCGCAGGCGCCGAACCCGTCCAGGGTGGGCGACCCCCGGATCGTGGACACGAAGGCGGTGATCGAGCGGTCGGCGCTCGACTTCGTCGACCTGCACGCATACCCGGGCTTCGCGCTCACGCTGCCCCGGTACATGCAGAACTTCGGCGTCTCGGGCGTGACCCGGAAGCCGCTCATCATCGGGGAGATGGGCGGATTCAAGAACGCCTACGACACGGCGGAGCGCGCCGCGGAGGCGCTCGCAGCCTGGCAGGCGGCCTCGTGCCCGTACGGAGTCCAGGGATGGCTGGTCTGGACGTGGGACACGGACGAGCAACCCGAGCTCTGGACGGCGCGCTCTGGCGGGACGGCGATCGCGAATGCGCTCTCACCCTTGAAGCGCCCCGACCCGTGCGCGCCGGCAGGGTCGCACGACCTCGCGCTCGGTAAGCCCGTGACCGCCTCCAGCGAGGCCCAGCACCCGGCCGCCGACGCGGTCGACGGCAACCCCGGCACCCTCTGGGGCTCCGGCCTGGACGCACCTCAGTGGATCGAGATCGACCTCGGCGCACCGGTGACGGTCGCCCGGATCCGGCTCACCGTCGCCCAGTACCCGGAAGGACCGACCGACCACCGCGTGCTCGTCCGCGGTCCGAACCCGGCCGACCCCTGGGTGCTCGTCGGCGAGCCGAACGGGGCGACGCACGACTCTCAGGTCATCGACGTCGCCGGCGGCGCTCCGTGGACGAACGTGCGCTACGTCAGGATCGAGACGGTCTCCAGCCCGTCGTGGGTCTCGTGGCGCGAGGTCGAGGTGCTCGCGCCCTGACCGTTCGGAGAGCGGACAACAGGGTTCGAACCCGCGACCCTCAGCTTGGGAAACACCCGAGCGGTTCGCCGTCGTTCGCCACCGCTAGCTCGCTCGAAGTGGCACTCCGCTAGAGGGTTCTCTGCCGGCGCGGACTCGCGTGCTCGAGCACACGCACAATGGAGGTGCCGGCCGCGCCTTCACGATCGGCGGAGACACCACGAGGTGCCCAGACTCTCGCCGACAGCCGCCGCCGCGACCGGCACGACGGGCGCGGCCCACAGCCGCCCGCTCCCGCGAGGCTCAGGGAAGGGGGCACGTGGGGGAAACCGGCCGTTTCCCCCACGAAGCGAGCGAAGAGGCGGCGCAGCCGCCGCGAGCGAGCGCCAAGCGGGGGACGGGGCTCGAACCCGCGACCCTCAGCTTGGGAAGCTGATGCTCTACCAACTGAGCTACCCCCGCGGGAGCGGAGACAGGATAGCGCGGGACCGGGGATAATCATTCCGACTCGGAAGAGACTGAGGAGGAGCAATGGGACACAACCTCGAGGAAACCGCGCGCGCTCTCGTTGCTCCGGGGAAGGGCATCCTCGCAGCCGACGAGAGCGACGGGACGATCAAGAAGCGGTTCGACTCGATCGGCGTCGAGTCGACCGAGGAGACGAGGCGCGCCTACCGCGACCTGCTCTTCACCGCCGACGGAGCCGCCGAGCACATCAGCGGCGTGATCCTCTACGACGAGACGATCCGCCAGAACGCTGCGGAGGGGACGCCGTTCCCGAAGCTGCTCGAGCGCCAGGGGATCATCCCGGGAATCAAGGTCGACAAGGGCGCGAAGGATCTCGCCGGCGCGCCGGGGGAGAAGATCACGGAGGGGCTCGACGGGCTGCGCGAGCGGCTCGCGGAGTACTACGAGCTCGGCGCGCGCTTCACCAAGTGGCGCGCGGTGATCACGATCGGGGACGACATCCCGAGCGAGTACTGCCTCTGGACGAACGCCCATGCGCTCGCCCGGTACGCGGCGCTGAGCCAGGAGGCGGGACTGGTGCCGATCGTCGAACCGGAGGTGCTGATGGACGGCGGCCACTCGCTCGAGACGAGCTTCGACGTCACCTCGCGGACGCTGCACGCCGTCTTCACCGAGCTGCGCGACCAGCGCGTGCACTGCGAGCAGATGCTGCTGAAGCCGAACATGGTGCTCTCCGGATACGAGGCGAACGGCCGCGCGGGCGCGCAGGAGGTCGCCGAGGCGACCGTGCGCTGCTTCCGGCGCCACGTGCCGGCTGCGGTGCCGGGGATCGTGTTCCTCTCCGGCGGGCAGACCGACGAGGACGCGACCGCGCACCTGAACGCGATGAACGCGATGGGGCCGCATCCGTGGGAGATCTCCTTCTCGTACGGGCGGGCGCTGCAGGCGCCGGCCCTGAGCGCGTGGGCCGGCGAGCCCGCGAACGTGGCGGCGGGACAGGCGGCGTACCTCCACCGCGCGCGGATGAACGGCCTCGCCCGCTCGGGTTCGTACTCGCCGGACCTGGAGACCAAGGTCGCGGCGTAGATCAGTGTCTGACACCTCCGGTGTCAGACACCGGCAGGACTAGGGCTCGCCGTAGCTGGTCGTCAGCTGCGCGAGCTTGCCCCAATGGTGCGTCGCCTCGATGCGGCGCACCGTGCCCGAGCGCGAGCGCATCACGATCGAGGCGGTGTCTGCGCCCGTGCCGGTGTAGCGGACACCGTGCAGGAGCGAGCCGTCGGTCACGCCTGTCGCGGCGACGAAGACGTCGTCGCCCGCGACGAGATCGTCGGTGTTCAGCACCCGGTCGACATCGAAGCCGGCATCGACGAGCGCCCGATGCTCCGCGTCGTCGCGGGGCCACAGCCGCCCCTGGATCGCGCCGCCGAGGCACTTGATCGCCGCCGCGGAGATCACCCCCTCGGGCGTGCCGCCCACGCCCATCAGCAGGTCGACGCCGGTTCCCGGCCGCGCGGCGGCGATCGACGGAGCGACGTCGCCGTCGGTGATCAGGCGCACCTTCGCCCCCGCGTCGCGGAGCTCGGCGATCAGGGTCTCGTGACGGTCTCGGTCGAGGACGACGACGGTGACATCCTCGGCGTGCATCCCCTTTGCCTTCGCGACCCGGCGGACGTTCTCGGCCGGCGGCAGCGTGATGTCGATCGCGTCCGCCGCCTCCGGGCCGACCGCGATCTTGTCCATGTAGACGGCGGCCCCGGGGAAGAACATCGTCCCGCGCTCGGCGACGGCGATCACCGCGATCGCGTTCGGCATCCCGAGGGCGGTCAGGCGGGTGCCTTCGAGCGGGTCGACGGCGACGTCGACGGAGGGGCCGTGGCCGTTGCCGATCTCCTCGCCGTTGTAGAGCATCGGCGCCTCGTCCTTTTCGCCTTCGCCGATCACGACGACGCCCGCCATCGAGACGGTGTCGAGCATGAGGCGCATCGCATCGACGGCCGCCTGGTCGGCGGCCTCCTTGTCGCCGCGCCCGACCCAGCGACCGGCCCCCATCGCCGCCGCCTCGGTCACGCGGACGAGCTCGAGCGCCAGGTTCCGGTCGGGAGGCTGAGTCACGGTCGCATCCTACGGGGCACTACATCCGCTCGGGCGCGGCGACGCCGATCAGCCCGAGGCAGGACGCAATCACGATCTGCGTCGCCCGGCAGAGTCCGAGCCGGAAC
Source organism: uncultured Actinomycetes bacterium (assembly GCA_963803325.1). Taxonomy (GTDB): domain Bacteria; phylum Actinomycetota; class Thermoleophilia; order Gaiellales; family Gaiellaceae; genus DATBLE01. The sequence continues at coordinate 247,969 of CAWDLU010000004.1, forward strand.
GCCTCCGCGTCGCTGCCGAGCACGCGGTGGTGGTGGTAGAAGCGGTGGAAGTCGTCTGCGACCCGGATCGCGTAGGTCGGGATCGCATGGGGGCCGCGCCGCTCCGCCGCCTCGGCGACGGTGCCGGGGAGCTCGGCCAGCCGCTTGATCAGATCCCGCTCCTCCGGAGCCAGGCCCGGCGGCGGCCGGCCCGACGGCTCCGTGCTCCCGGCGTTCCGGAGGATGCCCGCGATCCGCGCGTGCGCGTACTGCACGTAGTGGACCGGGTTCTTCTCCGATCGCTCCGCTGCGAGGTCCAGGTCGATCTCGATCGTCTGGTCGGGGCTGCGATTGACGAGGTACCAGCGCGCGGCGTCGACGCCGATCTCGTCGATGAAATCGTCGAGGAAGACGACGTCGCCGCGCCGTTTCGACATCTTCGTCTGCCGGCCCCCCTTCGTCAGATGGACGAGTTGGTAGAGGAGCACCTCCACCCGCTCGGGGTCGTAGCCGAGCATCCGCGCGATCGCCGCGTACCAGTTCCGGGTGCCGTGATGGTCGGCGCCGAGGACGTAGATCGCGCGGTCGAATCCGCGCTCGAGCTTGTCGACCAGGTAGACGACGTCGGCCGCCCGGTAGGTCGGGATGCCCGACTCCGAGCGGATCAGGACACGATCCTTCTCGTCGCCGTAGGCGGACGAGCGCGCCCAGACCGCGCCGTCCCGCTCGTAGGCATCGAGCCGGGGCAGGAGATCGGGAAGCCGTTCGGCGAGCGCACTCTGAAGCGCCCACGAGTCGAAGGCGATCCGGAACCGCTCCAGCGTCGCCTCGATCTGCTCGAGCATGCGCGGAACGGGGTCTCCCGGCTGGGCCGCCAGCTCGCCCACGTAGTCGCCGCGGTAGCCGTCCTCGGGCGGCTCGCCACCGCGCCGGATCGCCTCCACCGACTCCCGGAAGAGCTCCATCTGCGCGCCGGCGTCGTTGTAGTAGTACTCGCGTTCGACCGCGTGGCCGGCCAGCTCGAGCAGCCGCCCGACGGAGTCGCCGATCGCACCGTTTCGCGCCGAGGCGACCGTGATCGGCCCGGTCGGGTTGGCCGAGACGATCTCCACCTGGACCCGCTCGCGGTCGACGGCGAAGCCGCCGCCGTAGCTCGGCCCCGCATCGAGGATCTCGGCGAGCGCCCGGCCGAACCAGTCGTCACGGAGGAACACGTTCACGAAGCCCGGCCCGGCGACCTCGGCCCGGTCGACGTCCGGGATCGCCTCGGCGGCGGCGGCGATCTCGGCCGCCAGGTCGCGCGGGGCGCGCTTGCGCGCCGGTGCGATCCGCAGCGCGACGTTCGTCGCGTAGTCGCCGTGCGCGGGGTCGCTCGGCCGGTCGAGCTCGACCTCGGCTCCGGCGATCTCGCTCAGCGCGGCGGCGAGGCCGGCGGTCGGCCTAGCCGACAACGGCCCCGTTCGGAGCAAACAGCTCCTCGAGCGCCTTCAACTCCTGCGCGGTGCCGACCGCGATCAGGACGTCGCCCAGGTTCAGCTCGGCATCGGGATCCGGCGTCGTGTCGAAGCTCCCGTCCGCCTTTCTCAGCGCAACGACGAGAGCGCCGGTCTCGCGACGGATCCGCGTGTCGCGGATCGTCCGCCCAGCCTGCGGGCAGCGCTCGGTGATCTCGATCTCCTCGAAGCGGAGATCGGGACCGCCGTGGCGCGAGACGATGTCGAGGAACGCGGCGACCTGCGGCTTCAGGATCAGCTTCGCCATCTCCTGGCCGGCGGACGAGTACGGCTGCACGACTCGGTCGGCGCCGGCGCGGAGCATCTTCGAGGCGGCGTCCTCGACCGAGGCGCGCGCGACGATCACGAGGTCGGGCCTGGTCGCCCGCGCCGAAACGGTGATGTAGAGATTGTCCACGTCCGAGTCGGAGGAGACGACCAGCCCTCGGGCGCGCCCGAGGCCCGCCTCCTCGAGGTCGTCGTCCTTCGTGCCGCTCCCGACGATGTACGGCACCCCCTCCTCGCGGGCGATCTCGAGCACCTCCGGGTTGACGTCGAGGACGACGAAGCTGGCGCCTGCGTCGTGTAGCTCCTCGGCCACCTGGCGTCCGACGCGGCCGTAGCCGCAGATGATGTAGTGGTCGCTGATCTTCTCGATCATGCGGCGTCTCCTCCGTTCGGACATTGCACCGGTGAGCACACCGTGGGCGATCAGCTCCACGATCGCGCTCGCGAGGTAGCCGTAGATTGCCATTCCCGCGAGGATCAGCACGATCGTCACCACCTCGCCGCCCGTCCCCTGGGGCTTCGAGTCGATCCCCGTCAGCGAGATCGTCACCGTCGACCGGTACAGAGCCTCGAGCCCGCTCTCGTGCAGGATCAGCGCGAAGGCGAGCGTGCCGGCGCCGAGCACCGAGAAGAACGCAGCCATCGCTCGCCTGAAGTGGCGGAGAGTGTAGGGCGTGCTCACACGAGTAGTATCCGGGCCGTGGACGCCGAGGGCCAGGAGCGGCAGCTGAACATCCACATCGACCCGACGTACCTCGGCGGCGTCTACACCAACTTCGCGAACGTGAGCTTCTCCGACTACGAGTTCACGATCACCTTCGCGCGGATCGACCACGAGGTCGAGGAGGGCGACATCCCCGGCGTCGTCGTCTCACGCGTGAACATGTCCACGCGCTTCATGAAGGAGCTGCTGGACGCGATGCAGGACTCGTGGTCGAAGTGGTCGGCGCGCGAGGGGATCAGGAACCTGCCGGAGGCGCCGCCCTAGCCTGCCAGGCTCGGGCCATCGCGATCCGCTGCGTCAGAGTCGGATGGTCGTAGAAGACGAGGTAGGGCACGGTCGGCGGGCTCGGGTCGCCGAGGCCGGTGGTGCCGAACCGCTGGAACAGCGTCTCCATCGCCTTCGGGTCGCGGGTGGTCTGGAGGGCCATCCAGTCGGCCTCCGCCTCCATGTGCCTGGTGATCGCGGCCTGAAACGGAAGCGCGACGAGGTTGAAGAGCACGAACACGAGCAGCACGAGCGGGATCGCCGCCGGCTCGCGCATCCCGCCGCGCCTCCGGGCGACCACCGCGATCAGGTACGCGAGCGGAATGGTGACGAGCGCGTACCACGCGATCCCCTTCACCAGGTGATTTCTGGACTGGTGTCCGTACTCGTGCGCGACGACCGCCTCGAGCTGCCGCTCGCTGAAGCGGCCGTCGAGCATCGAGCTCCAGATGAACACCTTCCGCGAAGGCCCGAGGCCGGTGGTGAACGCGTTCGGGTCGTCGGTGTCGACGTCCTCGACCGCGATCGGGACGCCGTGGACGCCCTCGCGGTCGGCGATCCGGGCGGCTGCGGCCTTCAGCTTCGGATCGCGCAGGGCGTGCGTGTCCGGAACGAGGTACGGGCTCGCGTACAGAAACAGGATCTGCAAGGCGATGAAGACCAGAGCCGCGGGCATCCACCAGAGCCGCCGCAGCCACTTCGCCAGCCCCATCGCGATCAGCACCGCCGCGCAGAGGAGCAGGAACTTGAACGCGAGCAGGAGCCACCCGCCGAAGACGACGGCGCCGTAGCTCTCGTGCGACTGGTCGTAGCGGCGCTGCCACCACAGGCCGAGAACGTCGAAGGGGATCGAGACGAGCCAGACGAGCCCGAAGCCGAGCATCGCCAGCAGCATCCCGGTGCCGATCGGGCCGGCCGCGGAGTCCTTCGCGAAGCGGCCTCCCCGCCAGGCGTACAGAGCGAAGACGGCCAGCGTGACCAGCGTCTGGCCGAGCACCAGCCAGTAGAAGAACGACTCGTAGTGCTCCGCCCGGTGCAGGAAGGCCGAGCTGAACAGCGCGTGCTTCGAGACGCCCGTGAGGTCGAGGCCGTCCGGCACCCTGGTCGACGCCCACAGCAGGTAGGCGGCCGCGGCCCAGATCGCGGCGAGCACCGATAGGGTTGCGAGCCGCAGCGGGACACCTATGCGCGTCGCGGTCATCTCCGACATCCACGCTAACCTGCCGGCGCTCGAAGCGGTCGCCGAGGCAATCGCGGGCGAGGCGCCGGACGCCGTCTGGTGCCTGGGTGACCTGGTCGGCTACGGTCCCGACCCGAACGCCTGCTGTGCCTGGGCGGCGGCGCACACCGCTCTCTGCCTCGCCGGCAACCACGACCTCGGCGTCCTCGGGACGCTCGACCTCGCCGACTTCTCCGGCGACGCGGCTGTGGCGGCCGGCTGGACGCGCGCCGAGCTGGCGGAGGATGCGCGCGCGTACCTGGCCGGACTCGAGTCGAGCGCCGAGCGCGACGGCGTCGGCCTCTACCACGGGAGCCCGCGCGACCCCGTCTGGGAGTACGTCCTGACCTGGGAGGCTGCCCGGGACGCGATCGACATCGCCGGGAAGGACGTGACCCTGGTCGGACACAGCCACGTGCCGCTCGCGATCGTCGACGGGCGAGGCTCGATCGGGGGGCACGCCGCCGGCGGTACCGAGATCGAGCTCGCCGGCGGCCGCTGGCTCCTGAACCCCGGGTCGGTCGGCCAGCCCCGCGACGGCGACCCCGAGGCGGCGTGGCTGTTGCTCGACCTGGGCGCGCGCCACGCCTCGTTCCGCCGTGCCCCGTACGACGTGGCGCGGACGCAAGCCCGGATCCGCGAGCAAGGCCTGCCCGATGCGCTCGCGGAGCGGCTTGCGCACGGCGTCTAGGTTGCGGTCTCGGGGGTTGACTCCGTGCGCTCGACTCTCGTAGGGTTGGGGCCGATCGAGCGTCGGCCGATCGGTTCTCGACAACTTCTCGACAACGCGGGGTCGCGGGAGGAGGACAAGCGATGAGGTCGTCGTTTGTTGTTTTGGCAACAGTGGTCGCGCTTGTGTGTGCGGCCGCCGGATCGGGCTCGTCGCGTGTGGCGACGGCACCGCAGGGGATGCCCCGTTCGGTCACTGCCGAGCTTGCTCAGGCCAAGGGGCAGGCCGCGCTGGGCGCGCTGGCGCCTACGCCCTCGTTCCCGTCCCAGATCGACTGCACGGCGCGCGGCGGGCGCCAGAACACGAAGCTCGACTGCGACAGCTTCCTGCCGAACAACGAACCGCACATCGCCGTCGATCCGGCGAACCCGCTGCACATGGTCGCGAGCTCGAACGACTACGACTCGTGCTGCGACGCCTTCTACACGACCTTCAACGGTGGACGGACCTGGACGACCGGCAACATGTCCGCGCAGACGGATGCAACCGGCAGCGATCCGGTCACGTCGTTCGACGTCCGCCACGACGTGGTCATCCACGCGTCGCTGAACTACTTCTTCACGCCGTTCGGCGAGACGACGGACGGCGGCGTCGTCGTCTCCCGCTCGACCGACGGCGGGCTCACGTGGAAGGAACCGATCATCGTCGACCCGGGCCGGGGAGCGGATTTCGACCGGACGCAGGTCTTCAATGACAAGGAGTGGATTGCGACCGACAACAATCCGGCCTCCCCCTACTACGGCCGCACGTACCTCACCTGGTCGCGCTTCCTGGCGCACTTCGGCAGCTACGTGGAGTCGCCGATCTGGGAATCGCACAGCGACAACGGCGGGCGCGACTGGTCGAAGCCGCAGGAGATCTCCGGGGCGAACGGCGAGTTCTGCACGTACCAGACCGAGGGCCGCGCCGGGCAGTGCGACGAGGATCAGGGATCGGTGATCGCGATCGGGCCCGACGGCACCGTGTCGGTCGCATTCATCAACGAGCAGCACGAGGCTGCCTGGGAGCCCGGCGAGGAGTTCGAGAACCAGTACCTCGTCGTCCAGTCCACCGACGGCGGCCGCAGGTTCGGCAAGCCGGTTCACGTGGTCGACCTCGAGGACGGCACCCGCGACTACCCGATCAACGTCGACGGGCGCCAGACGCTGAGCGGCTATCAGCTGCGCGTCTGGTCGCCGGGCGGCATCGCCGTCGACCCGCATTCGGGCGCTCTCTACCTCGTCTTCTCGGACAACCGGCTCGGAAGCCACGACGTGGACGACCCGGTGACGGACACGAAGGTGTTCCTGATGTACTCGTTCGACGGGGCGCACTGGAGCGGGCCGGAGCTGGTCGACCCGCGCGGCGGCGACCAGTGGTTCCCCTGGGTCGACGTCAATCCGACGAACGGCCAGGTCGGGATCCTGTACAACCATCGCTTCCGCGATCTCGCCGATCCGTACAAGGTCACGCTCGCAACCGGCTACCCCGGTGCGTTCACCACCAAGGAGGTGACGACGAAGAGCTCGAACCCGGTGCGCTCGTACTTCTTCCAGGCGGGCGCCCTCGACTGCGAGCTCTGCACCGTCTTCCACGGCGACTACATCGGCCTCGCGTATGGCTCCGACGGCGTCGCGAACGCCGTCTGGACGGACATGCGAAACACCCGCGCACACGGGCAGCACCTTCAGTTCATCTACTTCGCCCGCCCGAAACCGTAACTGGACACCGAGGCGTCGACGCCGCGCCCCGCACCGCGGGCGCGGCGCTCCCGCCTGCCGTGAGCGCCGGAGGGGGGCGGCGTGGCAGTTGCCCGCCCGGCGGCCGGCTCAGAGCTTGATCTGCTCCGCCTTCTCGTCAGCCTGGTTCGGTCCGGCGGAGTCGAAGGTGATCCCCTCGCGCGCGAGCGCGAGTGCCACCTCCTCGCGTCCCTTGTAGATCCGCCACTTGACCGTCGCAAGCGTGATCTCCAGCGAGTCGGCGATCTCCGTGTACGAGAGCCCGGCGACGTCGCGGAGCAGGACGGCCATCTTCAGGTCGACGGACAGTTTCTCGATCGCCCGCCAGAGGGCATCGACCGTCTCGCCGCGCTCGAACGGCGCGTCCAGCACCTCGAGGGGGGCGACATCGTCGAGCGCGACCAGGTTCCGCGGCCGGCGCTCGTTCGCGCGCAGCTCGTCGAGCACCCGGTTCTTCGTCACCTGGAAGAGCCAGGTGGTGAACTTGCAGCGGAGCGAGAACTTCGGCAGCCCCTGGTAGACGCGGAGGAATACCTCCTGCGTCAGATCCTCGGCGAGTGAACGGTCGCCGACGAGGCGGAGAACGTAGTTGAACACCGGCGTCTCGTACGCCCGGACGATCAGTGAGAAGGCGCGCTCGTCACCTCGTTGCGCTTTTCGCAGAACCCCGAGATCAGGTTGCGTCAGTGACAAGGCGGGCGGAGTATAGCCCCGTTCCGCGGATCTTCGAGTCCCCCTTACGGAAGCTTTACGCCGGGCGTATCAGGCTGCTGCCGGTCATCTCCGGTGGGGCCGGGATACCGAGGAGGTCGAGGCAGGTCGGGGCGAGATCGGCCAGCTCGCCCGGGCGAACGCCGGCACCCGAGGCGGTGAGGATCAGGGGTACCGGGTTGGTCGTGTGCGCGGTGAATGGGCTGACGCCGTCGGGCTCGAGCATCGTCTCGGCGTTCCCGTGGTCGGCGGTGACGAGCGTGACGCCGCCGGCGCCGGTGACTGCCTGGACGACCTGCCCGAGGCAGCGGTCTGCGGTCTCGACTGCCGTGATCGCCGCCGGGATCGAGCCTGTGTGACCGACCATGTCGGGGTTTGCGAAGTTGACCACGCCGAAGCGGTAGCCGGCGGCGATCTCGGCCGCGAACCGCGCCGCCACCTCGGGCCCGGACATCTCCGGCTTCTTGTCGTACGTGCCGACCTCGCGCGGGGACGGGACGAGGATGCGGCTCTCGCCGGGCCACGGCTCCTCGCGGCCGCCGTTGAAGAAGTAGGTGACGTGCGCGTACTTCTCCGTCTCGGCGCAGTGCAGCTGACGCGCGCCCTCACCGGCCAGCACCTCGGCGAGCGTGTGCTCGACCTGCTGCTCCCCGAAGACGACCGGACAGTCGAGATCGTCGCGGTACCGCGTCATCGTCGTCAGGTCGATCCCGGCCTCGACGAGCTTCTGCGAGAGCTGGCGCGCGCGGTCGGGACGGAAATTGAAGAAGATCGCCGCGTCGCCCGGCTTGAGCCCGGGACGGCCCGTCATGACCACCGGCTCGATGAACTCGTCGGTGATTCCGCGCTCATAGCTCTGCCGCACCGCCTCCACGGGATCGTCCGCGCTTTCACCTTCCCCTAGACAGATCGCGTCGAAGGCGCGACTTGTCCGGTCCCAACGGCCGTCGCGGTCCATCGCGAAGTAGCGACCGCAGATCGTCGCGATCCGCTCGGCCGGCAGCTCCGCCAGGTCGTGGACCGCCGAGCGCGGCGAGACGTCCCTGCCGTCGGTGAAGGCGTGGATCCACGTCTTCTCGGGCGCGAACCGGAGCAGTGCGCGGAGGTGGTCGAGGTGGGAGTGAACTCCGCCCCGCGAGACCAGCCCGAGCAGGTGGACGTTGTCGCCGCGCTCGAACGCGCCGCGCAGGACTGGGTTCTCGAAGAACGAGCCGTCCTCGATCGAGCGGTTCACGCGCATCAGGTCCTGCAGGAGGATCCGTCCCGATCCGATCGTCAGGTGTCCGACCTCGGAGTTGCCCATCTGCCCGGGCGGAAGGCCGACAGCCTCGCCGGAGGCCTTCAGCGTCGCGTGCGGGAACTCGGCCCAGAGCCTGTCGAACTCGGGCGTGTCGGCGAGCTCGACGGCGTTGCCGGGCCCTGGCGGAGCACAGCCCCACCCGTCCAGGATCACGAGCGCTACAAGGCTGCCAGGCAAATCGCGGCGAACGACTCGATGTCAAGGGACGCTCCGCCGACGAGGGCACCGTCGACGTCCGGCTGGCCGAGGATCTCGGCGGCGTTGTCGGGCTTGACCGAGCCGCCGTAGAGAATCGGTACGTCGATCAGGCTTCGGAGGAACACGTGCGCCGCCTGCGCCTGCTCGGGCGTCGCGGTTCTGCCGGTGCCGATCGCCCAGACCGGCTCGTACGCGAGGACGAGCTGCTCGTGCGCCCTCAGGGCGGCGGCCTGGCGGCGGAGGACGGCCTCGGTCTCGCCGGCCTCACGCTCGGCTTCGGTCTCGCCGACGCAGGCGATCACCCAGAGACCCGCCTCGAGCGCGGCGGCAGCGCGGCGGCCGACGTCCTCGTCCGCCTCGCCGAAGAGCTGGCGGCGTTCCGAATGCCCCACGATCGTGCCGTAGACGCCGAGCTCGAACAGCATCGGGGCCGAGACCTCCCCGGTGAACGCGCCCTCGACCGCCCAGTGGACGTTCTGCGCCGCGACGGCGATATCGGTCCCGGCGAGCGCCTGAACAGCGGCACTGAGAGAGAGGTACGGCGGGCAGACCGCCACGTCGACGCCGTCCACCCACTCGAGCTGGTCGCGGAGCGCGCGGCAGAACGCAGCCGCCTCCTCCGGGCCCTTGTGCATCTTCCAGTTGCCGGCGATCAGCATTGCCGGGATCCTAAAGAGCCATGGCCGGGGTCAGACCCCGGCCATGTCCGAAACGGCGGGGGAAAGGGGCAAAGTCCCTGCATTCGGCGCCTATATCACGTTGCATCGATTGCAAGCGACTCACGCCGGCGGGATCGCGGCGACGCCGGGCAGCTCTTTGCCCTCGAGCAGCTCGAGCGACGCGCCGCCGCCGGTCGAGACCCAGTCGATACGGTCGGCCAGGCCGGCCTCCTCGAGCGCGCGGACCGAGTCGCCGCCGCCGACAACCGAGTAGGCGTCGGCCTCCGCGATTGCGCGCGCGACGGCATTCGTGCCGTCCGAGAACCGCGGCCACTCGAACACGCCCATCGGCCCGTTCCAGAAGATCGTCTTCGCCATCGCGATCCGCTTCGCGTAGCCGTCGCGGGTCTCGGGCCCGATGTCGAGGCCGAGCCAGCCTTCCGGCACCTCGTCGGCCGGAACCACCTTCGCCTCTGCGTCGGCCTCGAACGCGGCGGCTGCGACCACGTCGACCGGCAGCTTCACGGGCACGTCCAGCGGATCTCGCGCAGCGAGCTCCGCGGCCATCTTGCCGCCGACCAGAACGACGTCGGCCCGCTCCGCGAGGCTCCGCAGCACGCCGATCTTGTCGTCGACCTTCGCACCGCCGACAACCGCGACAAAGGGACGCTCGGCGCCGTCGAGGAGCTTGCCGAGCTCGGTGAGCTCGCGCTCGAGCAGCAGGCCGGCGTAGGCGGGCAGCAGGTGGGCAACCCCCTCGGTCGACGCGTGCGCCCGGTGCGCCGAGCCGAAGGCGTCGTTCACGTAGACGTCGGCGAGGGCGGCGAGCTCCTCCGCGAGCTCGGGATCGTTGGCGGTCTCTCGCAGGTCGAAGCGCGTGTTCTCGAGCACGCGCACCCGCCCGTTTGCGTCGAGCAGCTCCCGGAGGCGCTCGGCGACGGGAGCGATCGCGTACTTCGGATCGGGCCCCTTCGGCCGGCCGAGGTGCGAGCAGACGGTCACCTCGGCGGCATCTCGCTCGAGCAGCAGGCGGATCGTCGGCAGCGCAGCCCGGATCCGGGTGTCGTCGGCGACGCGCCCGTCGTCGCCCAGGGGGCAATTCAGGTCGGCGCGAACGAGCACGCGCCGGCCGGCCACGTCGGCGTCCCGGACCGAGCGAGGAAGCTTCACCTCACGCCGTTGCGGCGGCGGCCGCAACGGGCAGCGTCTCCCCGATCATCGCGATCAGGTCGACCAGGCGGCAGCTGTAGCCCCACTCGTTGTCATACCAGCCGAACACCTTCGCCATCGTCCCGTTCGCCATCGTCAACTCGCTGTCGAAGATGCACGAATAGGGCGAGCCGACGATGTCGGTGGACACGAGCGGGTCATCCGCGAAGCGGAGGTAGCGGCCGAGCGGACCGCCGGCAGCCTGCCGGTACGCGTCGATGATGCCGTCGCGCGTAACCTCCCGGCCGAGGCGCACGACGAGATCGGTGATCGATCCGGTCGGAACGGGCGCGCGCACCGCGACCCCGTCGAGCTTCCCCTGGAGCTCGGGGAGCACGAGGCCGAGCGCCTTGGCGGCGCCGGTCGAGGTAGGGATCAGGTTGATCCCGGCAGCCCGCGCGCGGCGCAGGTCCTTGTGCGGGAGGTCGAGGATGCTCTGATCGTTCGTGTACGCGTGGATCGTGGTCATGAAGCCCTGCTCGATCCCGAAGGCGTCGTTCAACACCTTGGCCAGCGGGGCGATGCAGTTCGTGGTGCAGGAGGCGTTCGAGATCACGTGGTGCGAGGCCGGGTCGTAGGCGTCGTCGTTGACTCCGAGCACGAGCGTGACGTCGGGCCCCGTCGCCGGCGCAGAGATCACGACCTTCTTCGCACCGGCGTCGATGTGCTTCTGCGCGTCGTCGCGCTTGGTGAAGAAACCCGTCGACTCGAGAACGACGTCGACGCCCAGATCGCCCCACGGCAGTGCAGCCGGATCGCGCTCGGCGAGCATCTTCAGCTCGAAATCTCCGGCTCGGATCGTCCCCTCGCCCGACTCGACCTCCTCGCCCAGCGGGCCGAGAACCGAGTCGTACTGGAGCAGGTGCGCCATCGTCTTTGCATCGCCGAGATCGTTTGCAGCGACGATCTCGAAGTCGCCGCCGCGCTGCATGTGCGCACGGAAGAAGTTGCGCCCGATGCGGCCGAATCCGTTGATGCCCACGCGAGTCGTTGCCATGCCGTTCCTCCCTTCGATCACCGGTGCCGAGTCTAACGACGCGCCTCGCGACCGCCCTCGGTAGTTCTCCGCGAGCGTGATCGGCGGGCCGGAGGGGAAGTTCCGAGGACGATCCTCCCCTCCGGTTGCACCGCGCTCAGGACCGAGTCGGCAGACGGGGTCTGAATCCACCGACGGACGAGCGCAGGCCCGCGCAAACGCAAGTATGCAGGATCGGAGTCGGGAAAGCTACACCTGTCGCTAACCGTTCGAGGCGAGTCGAACGAGACGCGAAAGCCGCCTATGTGCAGCGGTTTTTGTCGCAGGCGGGCGGCACTTCCCGGCCAGCTCGCGCAGCGAGGACGACGGGTGCCGGAGCCGGAGCTCGGCGATCTCTCGCAGCCCCGGCGACAGCCGTCCCAGCTGCCCGCTCTCCTCCAGCAGCCTGATCGCCTGCAACTGCACATGGGCTGCGCGGCTCGTCCGGACGAGATTCGCATGGTCCGCGTTTGCGACCCGGTTGGCGTGGCCGCGCGCCTCGGCGACGACCGCCCGCTCGTCGATCGCCAGGGCCGCGTCGCCGGCGCCCGCCAGCGCGAGCGCGTCCGCAATCGTCTCCGCTCCCTTCGCGTAGACGAGCGCGTGACGGCCGCGGTCGTGCACCAGGAGCGGCACTCCCTCCTGGGCGGCGACCGATGCGAGCAGCTCGGCGCCGGCGCGGCCGGCGGTGCGGATCTCGAGGTGGAGCGCTCGCGGGCCGCTGACCGACCCGCCGCCGAGGAGCGCGCCGCGAACGTACGCGGCACGGCAGCAGGATCGTCCGACGACCCGCTTCGGAGGAGCCTCGAGTGGAGCGTGAGCGGCTGAGAGTACGCCCGCGCCGACGAGCATGTCGAGGGTGCGATCGTCTCCCGGCACGTGGATCTGGTACCGGGTCGCCCCGTCGAAGGCGCGCCGCCGGTAGGTGCGGATCTCGGCCTCGACGCCGAACGCCCGCAGGAGAGCGAACGCCCTCCTTGCGACCGCCACCTCCGAGACATCGAGGTGCACGGAGAACTCCCCGCGGCCGCGAAGGTGGAGACTGCCGGCCGTGTGGAAGAGACCGGAGAGCTCCGCGAGGCGATCGCACGCCCGTCTTGGCTCGATCGCGGCGAGCTCGCGGCGTACGTCGTCAGACAGCGGCACGCTCGATCTCCAGGAGCCGGCGCTTGTACTCGACGCCGAGCGAGCCGTACGACCCGATCCCGCCGGCCGCGACAACCCGGTGGCACGGGTAGATCAGCGGCAGGTTGTTGTGCGAGCAGAACGTCCCCGCGGCCCGCGGTGCGCCCGGCCGCCCCGCGAGCGCCGCAAGCTCGCCGTAGGTGACCGTTTCGCCGTAGCCGACCGTCCGCAGCGCCGCCCCGATCGCCTGCTGGAGCGGCGTACGATCGTCCGCCGCGACCGGTACCCGCGCGAAGGAGACCCGCTCGCCGGCGAAGTACCGGCCGACGAGCCGTGCGACTTCCGGCACTGATCTTCCCCAGTTGCGTGCGCCCGGCTCCGGTAGCGTGACCGTAGGGGGGCTCACTGCCCCCTTCGGGGGGGTTGCTCGAGCGAGGGTCGGGAGCTCGTGCCACACCGGGACCTCGCCTTCGAGCCACAACTCGCCCACGCCCCACTCGCCGGCGGCGTAGCGGACGACCAACATCGCCCTCACCATACAATCGGGGGATGAGCGCTCACGGGATCTTCCGGCCGCCGCCGCCGCGCAACGAGCCGATCAAGGACTATGCGCCCGGATCGCCGGAGCGCGCCGAGCTGAAGCGGCGCCTGGCGGAGATGGAGGCCGAGCGGCTGGACGTGCCGTGCGTCGTCGGCGGTGAGGAGATCCGCACGGGGGACACCGTCCAGGCGGCGATGCCGCACCGCAAGGATCACGTCCTCGCCGACGTGCACCAGGCCGGCGCCGCCGAGGTCGAGCGGGCGATCAAGGCGTCGGCGGAGGCCTGGCACGACTGGTCGCGCACGCCGTGGGAGGAGCGCGCCGCCGTCCTCCTCCGCGCCGCCGAGCTGCTCGCCGGGCCGTGGCGAACGACGCTCGTCGCGGCGACGATGCTGAACCAGTCGAAGACCGCGCACCAGGCGGAGATCGACGCCGCGTGTGAGCTGATCGACTTCTGGCGCTTCAATGTCGAGTTCATGACACGCGTCTACGCGGAGCAGCCGGTGTCGTCTCCCGGCGTGTGGAACCGGCTGGAGTACCGGCCGCTGGAGGGATTCGTCTTCGCCGTCAGCCCGTTCAACTTCACCGCGATCGGCGGCAACCTGACCACCTCGCCGGGGCTGATGGGCAACACGGTGGTGTGGAAGCCGGCATCGACCGCGGCGCTCTCCGCCCACTACACGATGCAGCTCCTCCACGAGGCGGGCCTCCCGGACGGCGTGATCAACCTCGTCTACGGGCGCGGCTCGGCGATCGGCGACCCGGTGCTCGCGAGCCCCGATCTGGCCGGCATCCACTTCACCGGCTCGACCGGGGTGTTTCAGGGGATGTGGAAGTCGGTCGGCGAGAACATCGCGCGCTACCGCAACTACCCGCGCATCGTCGGCGAGACGGGAGGCAAGGACTTCATCGTCGCCCACCCCTCGGCCGATGTGGACGCCGTCCTGACCGCGATCGTGCGCGGCTCGTTCGAATACCAGGGGCAGAAGTGCTCGGCCGCCTCGCGCGTCTACGCGCCCTCGAACCTCTGGCCCGAGTTGCGCGAGCGCCTCGCCGACCAGGTCGGCGGCCTCAAGGTGGGAGATCCGGCCGACTTCGAGAACTTCATGGGCGCGGTGATCGACTCCGGCTCGTTCACGACGCAGAAGGAGGCGATCGAGGAGGCGCGCTCGCACGGCGAGAGCTCCGTGCTGGTCGGAGGCGAGTGCGACGACAGCGAGGGCTTCTTCGTCCGGCCGACCGTGATCGAGACTCGTGACCCCGGCTTCCGGCTGCTTCGCGACGAGCTGTTCGGGCCGATCGTCACCGCGTACGTCTACCCGGAGGGCGAATATGCGCAGACGCTCGATCTCGTCGACCGGACCGCGCCCTACGGGCTCACCGGCGCCGTCTTCGCACGCGACCGCTCGGCGATCGAGCTCGCCGGCGAGAAGCTCCAGTACGCAGCCGGCAACTTCTACGTCAACGACAAGCCGACGGGCGCGGTCGTCGGCCAGCAGCCGTTCGGCGGCGCGCGCGCTTCGGGCACGAACGACAAGGCGGGCTCGATGTGGAACCTGATCCGCTGGGTCTCTCCCCGGACGATCAAGGAGACGTTCGCGCCGGCAAGCGACTACCGCTACCCGTACATGACGGCAGACGAGACGACCGATTTGTGATTCGGGTGCCGCCGTGTGCCCGGATTCACGATCGATCGTCTGGATGACGGCCGATCGCCGGTAGGACGGTTGCGGCCGATCTGGGTCTTCGTCCTCGCCGGCCAGTCGAACATGGTCGGTCGAGGGTTCCCGCTCGGCAGCGGGGAGGCCAGCGACCCGCGGCTCCTGCTCTGGCGGGCCGGGCAGTGGCAAACAGCATCGGACCCGCTCGGGCCGCCGGACCACCCGAAGAGCGGGGTCGGCCCCGGGATGACCTTCGGACTGAAGCTGCTGGAGCGCAATCCGCGCGTGCGGATCGGGCTGGTCATGTGCGCGCAGGGCGCGACCGGAATCGCCGAGTGGCAACCCGATCGGGCGCTGTACGAGCGGTCCGTCGCCCGGGCCGAAGCGACCGGCGACCGCGTCGCCGGCATCCTGTTCATGCAGGGCGAACGCGACGCCGAGAGCCTGGTCGCGGCGAGCGGATGGGGAGCCGGCTTCCGGAGGACGTTCGACGCCTTCCGCCGGGATCTCGGCGCGACCGTACCCCTCGTCCTTGCCCAGCTCGGAAGCCTTCCACCAGAACGCGCGCCGGGACAGCAGATCGTCCGCGACCAGCAAGCCGCACTCGCCGCGGAGCTCCCCGACGTGGGCCTCGTGCACACGCTCGACCTCCCGACCGACGGCCTGCACTTCACGGTCGAGGGCTACCGCCAGCTCGGAGCGCGTCTCGCCGACACCTGGCTCCGTCTGCGAGCAGGTCGAGCCGCGGAAGGTTTTACGGCCCGCTAACCCGCGGCTTACACCTTCTCACGACGCGCTAACACGCGGCCCCTAGGGTGCGGGCATGCGTTTCCTGACCGTAGCCGCCGGGTGGCTGACGATTCTCGTGCTCGTCCTCCCCGTCAAGGGCTTCTAGCCCCGAACCCTCGCTCGGAATGCCGGCCGGCACCACCGAGCGGACGTGAGGCTATCGCCTCTTCGCGACTGTGAAGGCCCACGCGGTCGCCGAGGCGTCACGGCCGGCGGTCGCGAAGACGACGACGGTGTGCCGGCCCGGGTCGAGGCCGGCGTCGAAGTTCGCAAACATCGTCGAGTTCGACGCGGTGCCGCGCACCTCGGGGCTGAGCGTCTGGCCGTCGAGGTACATCACCGCCGTGCCCGAGCCGGCGGGGCCCTCGACCGCCGCGGCGATCTGCGCGACAACCGGCTCGCGCGCCCCCGGGTCGGGCCCGATCGGGCGGATCTCGACCGGCCCGCCGATCTCGATCTTCCAGGCCTCGCCTTCGAGACGCAGAGCGACCGCATAGACCGACCGCTCCGCTTCGCCCTCGACCGGCCGGGCGGCGTCGATCGCGACGACCCCGAACTCCGGGGTGACCCGCTCGGAGACGACGAGCCGATACTTCCCGAACGCGCCGACACCCTCGGCCAGCCCGCGGGCCGACCGGCTGCGGAATCGGGCGAGCGTCGGTCCGAGTCTCTGCTGCGTCGCCGACGAGAGCCGGCTCCAGAGCCCAACCGCGTTCCCGGCACGCGCGGCGGTGACGAACCCTGCGATCGCGTCGCCACCGGGGTCGCCCGAGGTGGTGGTAGTGGTCGCGGGCGGCGCCGTCGTCGCCGTCACGACAGTCGGCTCGGCGCTGTCGCCCGCACCGCACCCGGAGAGGATCAGCGCAAGCGCGAGCAGCAGAGGGGCGGCGCGGCGCACGCGCTGATCCTAGGCTCGCCCAGCCTTGTGCAGCTGGGCGTAGATCGCGCGCGCCGTCTTCGCGGGCACTCCGGGAACACCCTCGAGCTCCTCCTGCGTCGCCTCGAGCAGACGCTCGGCCGAGCCGAAGTGCCGGAGCAATGCGCGCCTCCGTGCCGGCCCGACGCCCTCGAGGTCGTCGAAGATCGAGCCGCGGGCGCGCGCGTCGCGCCGCTGCCGGTGAAAGTCGAGCGCGAACCGATGCGCCTCGTCGCGGATCCGCTGGAGCAGCTGCAGGCCGGCGGAATCGCGGCCGAGGACGATCGGCTCCGCCCGGCCGGGCACGAACACCTGCTCCTCCCGTTTCGCCAGCGAGATCACCGCGACCCGGGGGAGGTCGTGGGCCTGGATCGCGGCGAGGGCCGCCGACAACTGCCCCTTGCCCCCGTCGATCACGACCAGGTTCGGCGCCGCGGCGAAGGACTCGTCGTAGTCGCGCGCGGTGATGTCGCCGAGCCGGGCGAAGCGCCGCGAGACGACCTCGGCGATCGCGGCGAAGTCGTCGGGCGCTTCGAGCAGACCGACACCGAACTTGCGGTAGTGCGCCTTCTTCGGCACGGCGTCCTGAAAGACGACCATGGAGCCGACCGGCGACTCGGCCTGGATGTTCGAGATGTCGTAGCACTCGATCCGGATCGGCAGGCTCTCGAGATTGAGCACCTCGCGCAGCTCCTCGAGCGCCTCGATCCGGCGGAGCCTGCGCTGCTCGGACTGGAGCAGCTCCGACTCGACCGCGAGCCGGGCGTTCTGGTCGGCGAGCTCCTGAAGCCGCCGCTTCTCTCCGCGCTCGGGGACGCGCACCTCGACGTGCGACCCGCGCCGCTCGGACAGGAACTGCTCCAGGGCAGCGGTGTCGCCGGACTCGCGCGGGACGATCAGCTGCGGTGGAATGCTCGGCGCCGAGCCGTAGTACTCGAGGCAGAAGGCCTCGAGCACCGCGGCCGTGTCCTCGCCGGCGGCGTTCTCGAGGTGAAACGCGTAGCGGTCGACGAGCCTGCCGTCACGAAGCGGGAAGACCTGCACCGCCGCGCCGTCGCCCTCGATCGCGATCCCGATCACGTCGATCGTGCCGACCGCCCGCTGATCGGCCGCCTGCCGTTCCGCCAGATGCCGGATCGCGAACAGCCGGTTGCGGTAGCGGGCCGCTTCCTCGAAGCGCTCCGCGACGGCCGCCTCGTGCATCCGGCGCTCGAGCTCGCGCTGGATCGTCTGGGTGTCCCCGGAGAGGAAGTCGACGACGCGATCGATGATCTCCCGGTACGCCTCCTTCGAGATGTGACCGACGCACGGCGCCGTGCAGCGCTCGATGTGGAAGTCGAGGCACGGGATGCCGGAGTGCCGTCCGGGCTGAGGCCCCTCGCAGGGGCGGTACTGGAAGACGCGGTTGAGCACGTCGAGCGTCTCGCGCACCTTCTTCGCGTTCGCGTACGGGCCGAAGTAGACGACGCCACGCCGGTGGCGCTCGCGAGTGAACATCACGCGGGGATACTCGTCGTCGACGGTGACGGCGATGTACGGGAAGGACTTGTCGTCGCGCAGCCGGACGTTGAACGGGGGCCGGTGCCGCTTGACGAGGTTCTGCTCGACGTGGAGCGCCTCGGCCTCGCCGCCGGTGACGATCACCTCGATGTCGGCGATCAGCGGAACGAGCTGCCCCGTCTGAGCGCGACCGTCGCCGCCTCGCTGGAAGTACGAGCGCACGCGCGAGCGCAACGACTTCGCCTTGCCGATGTAGAGCACCCGCCCGCCCGCGTCCTGGAACAGGTACACCCCCGGCCTGACGGGCAGGGCTTTCAGGCGCGCCTCGATCCGCTCTTCCACTGCGTCAAGCCTAGCCACGGTATTTTGAGAGGCGTGAGAGGGGTCGCCGGGGTCCTGTTCGCCGCGTTCGCACTCGCCGCGCCGGCGGCGCACGCGGCCGGTCCCGGGCTGCTGGTCGGCGCGGCCGAGGACGATGTCAAGGCGACCACGCTGACGGAGTCGAAGGCGAAGCTCGATCTGCTCCGCCTGGCCGGGCTCGACGCGGTCCGGGTCACCTCGATCTGGGATCCGGCCGAGCCGACGCCGCCTCCGAGCGAGATCGAGAAGCTGAACAACCTGACCGAGGCCGGAGCACTGGACGGGATCCAGGTCTTCACCTCGGTCTACAACTTCGGGAGCAAGACGACGCCGTTGAGCGAGGACGACCAGGCGAGCTTTGCCGCGCATGCGGCGACGCTCGCCCGCGAGGTGCCGGGACTCCGCAACTTCATCGTCGGCAACGAGCCGAACCTGAACCGGTTCTGGCTGCCCCAGTTCAACCCGGACGGCAGCGACGCGGCAGCGCCGGCCTATCTCTCCCTCCTCTACCGCACCTATCAGTCGTTGAAGGCGGTCGACCCGAGCACGCGGGTGTTCGGCGGGGCGATCTCGCCGCGTGGGATCGACCGTCCGGGGACGGGGCGCGACACGCACTCGCCGACCGCGTTCATCCAGGACATGGCGGCCGCATACCGAGCGAGCGGACTGACCGGCCCGATCATGGACGGGCTCGCGATCCACCCCTACCCCGAGAACTCGACCACGCCGCCGACGCTCACCCACCCGAACTCGACTCCGATCGGGATCGCCGACTACGCGAAGCTGACGAGCCTCCTCGGGACGGTCTTTGCCGGGACGGCGCAGCCGGGCTCGACGCTGCCGATCCTCTACGCCGAGTACGGGGTCGAGACGCAGATCCCCGCGGCGAAAGCCTCGCTGTACACGGGCGCCGAGGCGGCCACGATCAAGCCGGTGCCGGAGTCGACCCAGGCGTCGTTCTACCGGCAGGCGATCGCGCTCTCCTTCTGCCAGCCGAACGTGATCGGCATCTTCATCTTCCACGCCTTCGACGAGCCGGCGCTCGACCGCTTCCAGTCGGGCCTCTACTACACGGACGGCACGCCGAAGTCGAGCCTCCCGGCGGTCAACGCCGCGATCCGCGACACGCGCGGCGGGGTGATCGCCCGCTGCCCCGGGCTCGAGCTGATACCGAAGGCGAAGGTCGTCTATCCGAAGTCGCCCACGGTCCGCGCCGGCCGGGCGTCGATTCAGGTCACGTGCGACCTCGACTGCACCGTCTACTCACGGCTGGAGAAGCTGCCCAAGCACTCGACGACACTCGTCGCCAGGGGCGTGGCCCCGGCCGGGACGACGACGACGGTGCGGTTCCCGGCCCGCCGGGTTGCGCCGGGCCGCTACCGGTTCACCGTTCGGCTTGCCGCGCCGATCAACCCCGGGCCAGCGCTCGCCGTGGTGAGCCCGGCGCTCGTCCTGCGCTAGCGATCTCGCCGAGACCTGCCCGGTAGCATTTCGGTCGTGGACGACGGCCAGTACGTTGCGTACACCTTTTACCGCGTCGATCCCGCGTGGCGACGGCTTCCGGTCGACGAGCGGGCAGCGGGCAAGGACGCCTTCGCGGAGGTGGTCGAATCGTGGGCGGAGCGGATGGAAGGGCTGCGCGCCTACACGTGCACCGGGGTGCGGCCCGACTGCGACTTCTTTCTCTGGAAGATCACCGAGCGCTATGCCGACCTCGGCGAGCTCGGGACCGAGCTGCACGGAACGCCGCTCGCCGGCTGGCTCGAGACGCCGTACTCCTACCTGGCGACCACGAAGGCGTCCCAGTACACGAGCGCTCGCCGGGCGCGGAAGATCACACCGCACAACCAGCCGTACCTCGTCGTCTACCCGTTCGTGAAGGTGCGGCCCTGGTACGCGCTGCCGGAGGAAGTCCGGCAGCGGGCGATGGACGAGCACATCCGGATCGGTCGGGAGGAGTTCCCCGGGATCCACAACCACACGACGTACTCGTTCGGGATCGACGACCAGGAGTTCATGACCGCGTTCGAGTGCGACGAGCCGGCCGACTTCATGCACCTGATGCTCAGGCTTCGCGACAGCGAAGCGAGCCGCTACACCGAGCGCGACACCCCGATCTTCGTCGGCCAGCTGACGGAGATCAGGGGAGCGCTGGCCGGGCTGGACGGTGCGGCCGCCCGAGTGGAAGCGTGAAACGTCTCCTGGTTGCCGCTCTCGCCGCGCTGGCGGTCGCGGCTCCGGTCGCGGCGAAGGAGCCGCCGTTCGTCGTCCGCGGCGACCATTCCTTCGGCGGGGTTACGCTGGGAGCGAAGCTCGTCGATGCGAAGCGGGTGTTCGGGCCGCCGAGCTCGCTGCGGCAGAAGCAGATGAGCTGCATCGTGAGCTGGAAGCGCTACGGCCTCGTGGTCGAGTTCTTCGCCTTCGAGCCTCGGCCGTGCAGCGCCGGCACGGTGCTGACGGCGACGATGACCGGTACGCGCTGGCGCACGCTGAGCGGGCTACGGGTCGGCGACGCGGGCGCGGCGGTGAAGAGGCGACATCCGCGGGCGACACGGCACTCCGACGGCTGGTGGCTCGTGACCCGGAAGGTGTGCGAGCTCGGCAATTTCCAGCCGTACGCGAGCTTGCTCGCCCGGGTACGCGCCGGCCGGGTCTCCGCACTCGTGTTGTCGGGCTCGGTCTGCGAGTGACCGGGCCCGTGGCGGTCAGACCAGCGTGTGCTGGTCTCTCCAGGTGCGCCACATGGCGAACCCGGAAGCCGCAAGCACGGCGACGAATGCGACCGCGTCGAGGCCCGACTCGCGGGTGAGCGAGATCGCGGCGATGTCGGCGACGATCAGGATCGCCGCGCCGTAGAAGACGGCCTGAGCGCGGCCGGGCCAGGTCGAGATCTCCGACCGACGCTCCCGCCACAAGAGGTATACGAAGAACGCGATCGCGAGCAGGAAAGCGATCCGGGCAACGACGTAGAGCGCCGAGAGCGTCGTCTGGAGACGGAGCGCAACGATCGCGCCGGCGACCGCCGCAATGATCAGGAACCCTCGGAGCGTCGGGTTGATCCGCCCCATACCGCTCAGGGTAGCGGCAGGAACGCGGCAGCTTTATGCGGATGAGAGGACTTGAACCTCCACGAGCCGAAGCCCACACGGACCTGAACCGTGCGCGTCTACCAATTCCGCCACATCCGCGCGGGACGGCATTGTACCGCGGGCCTTTCACACCTCGGCGGAGGCGGGCTTCGCCCGCCGGAGCCCCACACCGGCCCTCCGCAGCCGGGCATCCGCCGAATCGAGTCAGAGGCCGAAGGCCGACTCGATTCGGTTACTCGGCGCAGGCGGGCTTCGCCCGCCGGAGCCCAGAACCGCCCGACGGAGGGCGAGGCATCCGCCGAATCGAGTCACGGGCCGAAGGCCGACTCGATTCGGTTACTCGGCGCAGGCGGGCTTCGCCCGCCGGAGCCCAGAACCGCCCGACGGAGGGCGAGGCATCCGCCGAATCGAGTCAGAGGCCGAAGGCCAACTCGATTCGGATTGTCAGAGGCCGAAGGCCGACTCGATTCGGATTGTCAGGCACTCGAGCGCGCACGCTCGGCCGCTTCGCGGCGCCTGCGGCGGATCCGGGGATTTGCGAGCTTGACGATCTCGAGCAGGTAGACCATGTAGACCGACGCCGCGACCGCGAGCAGCCCGAGCCCGGCCGCCGCGACGGTCGGCAGCGTGTGCCAGTGTCCGCGCTCGCGGAACGGGATGTAGCGCGTGCCGAGCGCCGCCGCCGCCAGCGTTCCGACCCAGAAGTAGATGTACACGACCGCACGCCGCTGGGAGAAGCCGATGTTCACGAATCGGTGGTGGAGGTGCGCGAGGTCACGACCGGCGATCGGCTGCCGGTACTTGAGGCGCCTGGCGACGACGAAGCCGGTGTCCAGGATCGGCACCGCCAGCACCAGCAGCGGGAAGAAGAGCGCGACGGTCGCGGCGGTCTTCAGCAGGCCGTCGACGGAGACGGCGGCAAGCGAGAAGCCGAGCAGCATCGCGCCGGAGTCGCCCATGAAGATCCGCGCGGGAAAGAAGTTGTGGCGCAGGAACCCGAGCGTCGCACCGAGCACGATCGCCGAAAAGGCCGCCGCCGTCGGCTTCCCGAGCGAGAGTGCGATCGCCGCGAAGGTCAGGCCGGCGATCCCGCACACTCCGGCGGCGAGTCCGTCGAGCCCGTCGAGGAAGTTGATCATGTTCATCACGGCGACGATCCAGAGCACGGTCAACGGCGCCCCGAGCCAGACGGAGAGGTCGTACACCCCGAGGAACGGAAACGTGAAGTGGTCGACCCAGATCCCGAAGATCGGCGGGATCGAGCCGGCGAGAATCTGGCCGCCGAGCTTCTCCCACCAGCGCAGGCCCCGGAAGTCGTCGATCGCCCCGACCACGGTTGCGACCGCCGCGCCGACGAGCAATCCGCGGACCGAGCGGCTCAGGTCGAGGAAGGCGAGCGAGGGGACGATGATCCCGAAGAACATCGCCAGCCCGCCGAGGCGTGGGATCGGCATCCTGTGGACACGCCGCTCGTCGGGGAGGTCGACGGCGCCGAGGCGGCGCGCCATCCCGGCGACAGCGGGGGTGAAGAGGACCACGATCGCGAGGGCGAGCAGCGGGCCGTAGACGACCTCGAGGTGCTGGCGGAGCTCGTGCAGGGTCGTCGCAGCGATCACTTGGTGCCGTAGAGCCGATCACCCGCGTCACCGAGGGCAGTTCCCGCTCCGGCGCCGGCAAAGCCGCCGCCTCCGCTCCCGACCGGCTCCGTCGAGCCTACGCCGGTGGTCCGGCCTCTGTCACTTCGTGCCATAGAGCCGATCACCCGCGTCGCCGAGTCCGGGGACGATGAAACCGCGCTCGTTCAGACCGCGGTCGACGCCGGCGCAGACCACGTGCACGTCGGGGTACGTCGAGTGCACCTTCTCGATTCCTTCGGGCGCGGCCACGAGGCACACGAGCGTCACCGAGCGAGCGCCGGCGTCCTTCACGATCCCGATCGCGGCGACGCTGGAGTTGCCCGTCGCCAGCATCGGATCCAGCACGATCGCGTCGCGCTCGGCGAGATCGTCGGGC
Source organism: uncultured Actinomycetes bacterium (assembly GCA_963803325.1). GTDB lineage: Bacteria > Actinomycetota > Thermoleophilia > Gaiellales > Gaiellaceae > DATBLE01. The sequence goes on from CAWDLU010000004.1 coordinate 271,470, forward strand.
AGCTTCGTGTAGTACTGGATCGCCTCGAGCGTCTCCTCGTCCCGGTACATCCCCATGAAGCCCACCCGCGCGCTCGAGATCAACGACAGCGTTCCCTCGAGCATGCCGACCCCCGCCCGCAGCACCGGGCAGACGGCGACCTTCTTTCCCGAGATCCGCTGCGCCTGCATCGGCTCGAGGGGAGTCTCGATCTCGACCGCCTCCGTGGGGAAGTCCTTCGTCGCCTCGTAGGTGAGCAGCAGGGTGAGCTCGTTGAGGAGCTTGCGGAAGTGGACGGTCGGCGTGTCCTTGTCCCGGAGGTACGACAGCTTGTGCTGGACGAGCGGGTGGCGCACGACCGTGAGGCGAGGGCTCGCCGTTGTGTCGGTCGACGCGCTCATACCGCGGCCGGCGAGCTACTCCCTGCCCGCCTCCGGCGAGTAGGTGCAGTACCCGCCGAAGCCTGGGTAGAGCGGTCGCGCCTCGCACAGCTTCGCGCTGCGCGCACCGAGACCAGCGAGGTTCGGCTCGGGCCCGAGCCCCTCGACGACGATCCTCGCCACCTCGCGGAAGTCCTGCTCGTCGAAGCCTCGCATCGTGCACGCAGGCGTACCCATCCGCACGCCCGAGGCGATCGTCGGCGGCCGCTCGTCGAAGGGAACCGTATTCCGATTCGCCGTGATCCCGACCTCGGCCAGGCGCTCCTCCGCGTCCTTCCCGGTCCACTCGGTTGCGCGCAGGTCGAGCTGGAGCAGGTGCGTGTCGGTGCCGCCGGTGAGGACGTCGAGCCCGCCCTGCTGGAGCTCGTCGGCGAGTGCATCGGCGTTCGCCCGCACCTGGGCCTGGTACTCGCGGAACGCGGGCGTACCGGCGATGCGGAAGCAGGTCGCCTTCGCGGCGATCACGTGCTCCATCGGGCCGCCCTGCATCCCCGGGAACACGGCCCGGTCCAGTGCCTTCGCATGCTCCTCCCGGCAGAGCACGAACCCCGAGCGCGGACCCGAGAGCGTCTTGTGCGTCGTCGAGGTGACGAAGTCGCAGTCGGGCACGGGGTTCCGGTGCAGGCCGGCGGCGACGAGCCCGGCGAAGTGCGCCATGTCGCAGAGAAGCAGCGCGCCGACCTCGTCCGCGATCTCGCGGAAGCGATTCGTCTCGACCGCGCGGGGATAGGCGGACCCGCCGCAGACGATCAGCCGCGGCTTGTGCTCCCCGGCAAGCGCGAGCACCTCGTCGTAGTCGACCACGCTCGTCTCCCGGCTGACCCCGTAGTGGGCGATCGTGTACAGGCGGCCGGAGAAGTTGACCTTCAGCCCGTGGGTGAGGTGACCGCCGTGGTCGAGCCGGAGCGAGAGGATCGTGTCGCCCGGCTCGAGGACGGCCGAGTACACGGCCATGTTCGTCTGCGCACCCGCGTGCGGCTGGACGTTGGCGTGCTCGGCGCCGAACAACTCGCGAGCCCGGTCGATCGCGAGCTGCTCGATCTCGTCGACGATCTCGCACCCGCCGTAGTAGCGCTTCCCCGGGTACCCCTCGGCGTACTTGTTCGTCGGCACGCTCGAGACCGCCTCGAGCACGCTCGGCCAGGTGAAGTTCTCGGAGGCGATCAGCTCGATCTGACCGCGTTGCCGCTCGAGCTCGCGGCCGATCAGCCCGGCGATCTCGGGATCGACGTCGGCCAGCCTTGCGCGGCGGAGGTCCTGGATCGTCTCCTGCGAGGCGAGGGCCATCGGCCCGCCATGCTACTGAGAAGCCCGGCCCTCGGCGAGGCGGGCGAGCGCCTCCGCCGACGGTGCTGCGCCCTCGCGGACGACCTCTGGCTGTGCGCCGGTCAGGTCGAGCACGGTCGAGGGCACGCCCGGCAGCTCGCCGCCGTCGAGCTCGGCCCGGCAGGCGGCGCGGATCGCGGGTAGCACGTCCTCCAGCCGGCGCGCGTCCGGCTGGCCGTGGCCGTTGGCGCTCGTCGCCGCGACCGCGCCGACCCGAGCCAGAACCTCGCGCGCCGGAGCGGGCAACGACGGCACGCGGACGCCGATCGTGCCGGCGTTCGCTCCGCTCAGCCACGGGAATCGGCCGGCGGGGTTTGGGAAGACGAGCGTGTACGCGCCGGGTAGAAGCGCCAGTCCTTCCGACCCGCGCAGCTCGGGGATCCGCTCGAGCAGCGTCTCGACCCCCGCACAGAGCAGCGCGATCGGCACCGCCTCCGGCCTCCCTTTCAGCCGCGCGAGTCGCGCAACCGCCTCTCGGCACTCCGGATCCGCGCAGAGCCCGTAAACGGTGTCGGTGGGCAGGATCACGGGCTGCCCTGCCCGGATCGCCGCTACTGCGCGCGCGGCGTCGTCCATCGTCCCTCCACGACCCGGTCGCGGCCGCCAAGGTCGCGGCCGGTGCCGACCTCCGCGTAGCCGAGGTCGCCGAGAAGCGCCGCGACCTCCGATGCTCGACCGTCGCCGACCTCGAGCACGAGCCACGCTTCCGGCCGCAGCACCAGGGTGGCGGCCCGGGCGATCGTCTCCGTGTGGTCGTTGCCGACGGTCGCCAGGCGCGGCTCCCAGTCCCGCACTTCGGGCTCGAGCCCGTCGATCTCCTCCGCAGCGACATAGGGCGGGTTCGAGACGACGAGGTCGTAGCTCCCGGCAAGCCCGTCGCGCAGGTCGCGCAGCTCGAGCGTGATCTCGATCCCGGCCGCCGCAGCGTTCTCGGCGGCCAGTTCGAGTGCGTCCGCCGACACGTCGATCGCGGTCACCCGCGCGCCCGGGTGTTCGTCCGCGATCGCGAGCGCGATCGCGCCGGAGCCCGTGCCCACGTCGAGCACGTCGGGCGCGTCGAGACTGCGCAGCAGCTCGAGACACCGCTCGACGACGACCTCGGTCTCCGGTCGCGGCACGAGCACGCGCGCGTCGACCTTCAGGGTCAGGCGGCGGAAGCCCCACTCGCCAAGGACGTAGGCGGCCGGCTCGCGGGCAGCCCGACGCTCGAGCAGCGACCGGCAGGCGGCCAGCTCCTGCTCGGAGAGCACACGGCCGCCTTCGAGGTACAGCTCTGCCCGGGTCAGGCCGATCGCCTTCCCGACCAGCAGCTCCGCGTCCAGGCGGGCGGTGTCGATCCCCTCCCGCTCGAGCCGCTCCGCGCCTTGTCGGAGAAGCTCGGCCACCGTCACTCGAGCGCGAGGCGGCGGTCTTCGGCCTGGAGCGCCTCGGTGAACTCGTCGAGCTCGCCCTGGAGAATCCGGTCGAGCTGGTGCACGGTCAGCTTGATCCGGTGGTCGGTGAGCCGGTTCTCGGGATAGTTGTAGGTGCGGATCTTCTCGGCCCGCTGGCCACCGCCGATCTGGGAGCGGCGGGTGGCGGCGAGCTCGGCCTGCTGCTTCTCGCGCTCGAGCTCGTAGAGTCGGGCGCGGAGGACGCGCATCGCCTTCTGCTTGTTCTGGAGCTGCGACTTCTCGTCCTGCATCGCGACGACCAGGCCGGTCGGCAGGTGCGTGATCCGCACCGCCGAGTCGGTGGTGTTCACGCTCTGCCCGCCCGGGCCGGTGGAACGGTAGACATCCACCTTCAGGTCGTTCGAGTCGATCTCGACCTCGACCTCCTCCGCCTCCGGCATCACCGCCACGGTCGCGGTCGACGTGTGCGTGCGCCCCTGCGACTCGGTCTCGGGGACGCGCTGCACCCGATGCGTGCCGCCCTCGTACTTGTAGACCGAGTACGCCCCGTCTCCCTTGATCCCGAAGACGACCTCCTTGAAGCCGCCGCCGTCGCTCGGGCTGGCGGACAGCTCCTCCCACCTGTAGCCGCGTCGCTCCGCGTACCGGGTCAGCATGCGGAACAGATCGCCCGCCCACAGAGCCGCCTCGTCGCCGCCGACACCCTGGCGGACCTCGACGATCACGTCCTTGCGGTCGGCCGGATCCGGCTCGACCAGCGCCAGCTTGAGCTCCTCCTCCAGGCGCGCCGCCCGTTCCTGCGCCTCGGGGACGAGCTCCTTCAGCTCGGGGTCGGCCTGGGCCGCCTCGATGTCGTCTCGGGCCTCCCGCCAGCGGCGGGCGAGCTTGATCGGCTCCTCGAGCTCCTTCAGCCGCCGTCCGACCTCCGCCGCCTCGCGGTGGTCGTTGTAGACGGCAGGGTCGGACATGCGCTCCTGCGCGTCGCGGTACGAACGCTCGAGGTCCTCGACCAGATCATCGATCGCCGCCATCGGGCACAGGGTAGACGGGGCGGGCCCCTGCCCGCCCCGTCTCTGGTCTCCGCCGCAGGCGACCGCGCTACTGCAGCCCCTGGGCCTTCCACTTCGCGTAGATCGTCTTGAACTGGGCCTGCATCGACCGGGCCGCATCCTGGGGCGTCGTCTTGCCCTGGACGACCTGGGCGAACATCTGCGGGATCAGGAACTGGTTGAAGATGTCGCCGATCGCCGCGTTGGCGAAGCCGGGGTAGCCGACGTTCGTCGTGAACTTCCTGGCGATCGTCGTCAGAACCGTGTACTTCCCGCGCGGCTTGTGCGTGTCCGCGGCCGCCAGCTTGTTCATCGCCGGGAACCCGCCCTTGACGGCGTTCGTCCAGGCCGGGAAGTTGTAGAAGCCGGACTGGATGAAGTGGTCCCGGTAGGCGAGCTGCTGGTCGATGATGTACTGCTTCGCCGCCTCCTTGTTCTGGGCGAACTTCCAGACGAAGAAGACGCCCATCACGTGCTCGTTCCCGAGCGACCGTACCGAGCCGCGCGGGATCGGGCGGATCCAGGTGTCGTCCGAGAGCGCCGTGTTTCCCGACAGCTCGGCCGAGCGCGCAATCGAGATCGCGTTCAGGGCCAGGGAGAGCCTGCCGGCGAGGAACGCCTGGTTGTTCGAGGCCGCCGTCCAGGCGAACACCTCGTCGGACATGCCGTTCTCGTAGATCTCCTTCATCACCTTGAGGGCGTCGATCGTGCCCTTGGTGTTGATCGACGGGTTCCCGTTCTCGTCCTGAAGCGACGCTCCGTAGCAGTAGAGAAGAGACATCAGGAACATGTTCGAGTCGAGCTCGTTCGACATGCCCAGGCCGACCGGATGGCCCGCCTTCTTCAGCGTCGCCGCCGCCTTGCGCACGTTGTCCCACGTGTTCGGAGCGACGCCCGCGTTGAACCAGATGCTCTTCCGGTACTGAATCGGGTCGGGAACGTAGTTGTCGGCGATCCCGAAGTGGCGCTTCGTCTTCGGGTTGTAGGTCGACTTGAAGGCGACGTCCGTCATCTTCCCGAGCTTCTTGGTCAGCTCCTGGGCGACGTCGTTCAGCGGGATCGTCTGCTGCTCGAGCGACGAGGGCGGGAACAGGAACTGGAACAGATCGTGGCCGCTCCGCGCCGCCACCTCGGACGCCGCGGTCGCCGGCAGCAGCGCGTTGTTGATGTGGTCGATCTTGACCTGGACGTCGTTCTTCTCGCCCCACTGCTTGATGTACGTGTTGTCGAGCCACTGGTCGTAGGCGGGCACGAAGTGCGCCCACTGCATGATCCTGAGGTCACCCTTCAACTGCCTGTTCTTGAACTTCATCGGCCCCGCGAACCCGTGGGCCTTGTCGGCAAGACCGCCGAACATGCTGATCGCGAACGCCCCCGCGGCGCCGCGCTTGACCAGGTCACCTCTGGTCAGTCCCGGGCTCGTCGCGTCGAGCCGGTCGTTGGCTTCCGCCATCTTCCCTCCTTCCTGTCGTGTGTCGGCTAGCGGAATGCACCACCCGTGAATCCCTTGATGAAGCGGTCGAGGAACGAGTTGTAGAGCAGCGCGAGCGGGATGCTGGGGATCAAGGCGGCCGCCATCAGCGACTGCCAGAAGAAGACGTCGCCGCGGATCAGCTCGTTCGGCACGCCGGCCGAAAGCGTCCGCTCCGACGTCGAGGACGTGAAGGTGAATGCGTAGATGAACTCGTTCGCGCACAGGGAAAACGCGAAGATGACGACGGTCAGAATCCCCGGCAGGGAAACGGGGAACACGATGCGCCGCAGCGCGCGCAGCCGCGAGCAGCCGTCGACGAGCGCTGCGTCCTCCAGCTCCTGCGGGATCGTCTTGAAGAAACCCATCAGCAGCCAGGTCGCGAACGGGACCGTGAAGGACGGGTAGACGAGGATCATCGCCCAGAGGCTGTCGCGTAGGTGCAGCTCCGCGACCAGGCGCGAGAGCGGCAGGAAGAGCAGCGTCGGCGGCACGAGGTAGACGAGGAAGATCCCGACACCGGCACTCTGGCCCCAGCCGCCGGAGAGGCGTGCGAGGGCGTACCCGGCGGGCAGTGCCAGCACGAGCGTGATCGCGACGACCGCGGCACCGACGAGGACCGTGTTCACCAGCCAGGTCGGGTACGAGGTGTGCTTGAACAGGAACGAGACGTGGTGGAATGTCATGTCGTGCCAGAAGTCCCAGTGCGGGTGACCGGAGTTGTCGTTGTAGACGTACGGCGTGTTCTGCGTGTTGTAGAGGTCGAGGTCGCGCTTGAACATCGTCGTCAACATCCAGTAGAAGGGAAATGCGAGCACGATCGCGAACGGCCCGAGCACGACGTAGGTGTTCGTTCGCCGCCAGATCGCACGCAACGGCGCCATCAGGCCACCTGCGCTCGCTTGGCGAAGAAGAGCATCAGAATCGTCACGGCGGCAAGGAGCGGGAACAGGTACAGCGAGATCGCCGCACCCTCGCCCAGCGAGCCCGACTCGATCCCGATCTGGTACGCCCATGTGGTCAGGACCTGGGTGGAGTTGAACGGCCCACCGTGCGTGAGCACGAAGACGACCGCGAAGTCGGCGGCGGTGAAGACGATCCCGAACAGGACCGCGACGAGAGCGATCGGGAGCTGAAGGGGCAACGTCACGTAGAGCAGCTTCCGCAGGCCGGTCGCGCCGTCGATCTTCGCCGCGTCCTCGACCTCGGTCGGAATCGAGGCGAGCCCCGCAATGAAGATCACGACCGCGAACGGGAGGACGCGCCAGGCGTGGACGACGATGATCGCGAACATCGCGAGCTTGTCGTTCCCCAGCCACTGCGGCGGATTGCCGGGGCCGCAGCCGTGCACGCCGAAGGCTCCACAGACCACGCCGAGCAGGTGCATCTTCCCCAGCGTCCAGTTGACGACGCTGAACAGGGAGTCGAAGATCCACAGCCAGCCGAGCGTCACGAGCGAGACCGGCGCGGCCCACGGCAGGATCACGAGCAGGCGGACGAACCACTTGCCGCGGAAGTCGCGCACGAGGAAGTGCGAGAGGATCGCGGCTCCGACGACGACGATCACCTGGGCGGCGAAGGTGATGATCAGCGTGTTCTCGAGCGCGTTGCGGAAGTTCTGGTCGTGCCACGCATTCGTGAAGTTGTCGAAGCCGACGAACCTGCCGGTCAGCGAGCCTCCGATCGCATCGGTCAGGCTCAGGTAGATCGCCCATCCGAGGGGAACGCCGACGACGACGATCACGAAGATCACCGCGGGTGCGATCAGAACAGGCGCGAGAAACCGCCGCTCCTCGAGGAGGTTGCGCCGGCGACGCCGACGCGGGCCCACGACGCCCCCCGCGGCAGTTTCCACAGCGGATTGATCGTACGAAGGAACAACTGGTGAAGCAAGGCCGCGTCGTCTAGATTCCGTCGCTCGGGGCCCGATGGCGGAGATCCAGCTCGAGAGACTGACGAAGGTCTATCCGGACGGGACGAAGGCCGTCTCCGAGCTCGACCTGGAGGTCGCAGACGGCGAATTCGTCGTCTTCGTCGGACCGTCCGGCTGCGGAAAGACGACCGCGTTGCGAATGATCGCCGGCCTCGAGCCGATCACGGAGGGCACGGTCCAGATCGGAAACGAGGTCGTGAACAGCCTCCCGCCGAAGGACCGGGACGTCGCGATGGTCTTCCAGAACTACGCGCTCTACCCGCACATGTCCGCCTACGACAACATGGCATTTGCGCTGAAGATGCGCGGCGTCGCGAAAGACGAGATCGAGCGGCGGGTGACGGACGCGGCGCAGAAGCTCGGGCTCTCCGAGGCTCTGAAGAAGAAGCCCCGGACGCTCTCGGGCGGCCAGCGCCAGCGGGTGGCGATGGGACGCGCGATCGTGCGCGAGCCGCAGGCGTTCCTGATGGACGAGCCGCTCTCGAACCTGGACGCCAAGCTGCGCGTCGAGATGCGAGCCGAGATCTCACGGATCCAGCGCGATCTCGCGGCGACGACGATCTACGTGACGCACGACCAGGTCGAGGCGATGACGATGGGCGACCGCGTGGTCGTCATGCGCGCCGGCGTGCTCCAGCAGGTCGCGGTGCCGCAGGAGTTGTACGACCGGCCCGTCAATCTCTTCGTCGCCGAGTTCATCGGCTCGCCGGCGATGAACCTCGTGCTCGCAGAGGTCGTCGGCGACGGCGGATCGACGAGCGTGCGCTTCGGCGACCACGCTCTGAGTCTCCCCGAGTCGACCCTCGCCGATCGCCCTGACCTCGGCGCCTACAGGGGCAAGCGGGTTGTCGTCGGGATCAGGCCCGAGGATTTCGAGGACGCGTCCCTGGCGCGCGACCGAAGCGACACGCTGAGCATCGAGGTCGACATTCGCGAGGACATGGGCTCCGAGGTGTACGCGCACTTCGCCGTCCGGGCCGAGCCGGTGCAGACGCGTGAGGTGCTCGAGGCGATGGAGGAGGAAGACGTGGCGGGCGCGGTGCGCGAGCGTGTGCGCAAGGGCGTTCCGTTCATCGCGCGCCTCGAGCGCGGGACGAAGGCGAAGGAGGGCGAGCGGCTCGAGATCGCCGTCACCACCGCACGCCTCCACTTCTTCGACCCCGAGTCGGGCCTCGCGATCTACTGAGAGCCGCGGAAGGCGGCGGCGATGAACTTGAGCAGGCTGGTCCGGAACGACGCAGGCGCCCACGATGTGTCGAGGAGCTGCGTGCCGTGCCCGGACGAGGCGACGACGAGGAGCTGCTTCCGCTTCGCCGCCGACGCGGCGTCGAGCTTCCGGACCTCGTCGACGAACGCGCTGTCACGGCTGCCGACGCCGAAGAACGACGGCGCCGTGACGCGCCGCGCGGCGGCCTCGGCGTCGATCCCGACGAACTGCCGCGGTGACGAGAGCACGATCACGCCCGCGAGGACCGAACGGGGGATGAGTGCAGCCGCCGTCATCGCGGCCGTGCCCCCGGCGGATGCGCCGCCGACGATCACGCGCTTGACGCCGCGCCTCACCAGCTCGTGCTCGGCGCCGACGACGTCCCGCTCGAGGTGAACCGGAGTGCGCCCGGCGCCGATCGGTCGCGAGTCGTACACCAGCGCCCGGTAGCCGCGCGACGCGAGCTGCTGCGCGAACGGCAGCCAGTTGCAGAGGTTGGCGCGGAACTCATGGCTGAGGACGATCGCGTTCGTCCCCGAGCCGAGCAGGACGCCGTGGAGGGTGACGCCGTCGGTCGCGCGGAAGTCGATTGCCTTCGAGCGAAGCGCTCCGGTGACACACCCGTCGACCGGCGCTGCTCCCGCGGGCGAGCGACTGCCCTGGAGGAACCTCTGCACCGCGGCACGGCCCGCATTGCTGACCGCCCGCAGCTGGACGGAGTGACCCGCGCCCGGAACGACGACGAGGTTGCCGCCGGGCGCAAGCGCCGCCTCCCGGCGTGCCCAGGCGAGCGGCGTCGAGAGGTCGTGGTCGCCGGCGAGGAGAAGCGTCGGTACGGGCGGCAAGTTGCCGTGTGGGACGGACGGGGCCGGCTCGGGCGGCCAGTACAGGCACGTCCGCACGATGCCGTTTCCGGAGGCGACATCGCGACCGAAGGGCCACAGCGCCGCCGCGGGAATCCTCGCCACCGCGCGCGCGAGAGCCGGGGCTCGATTGGCCGCAGGCGTGGAGGCGTCGCCCCACGGCATCGGGTTGTCGGCGCAGAGCGCGCTGGCATGCAGGCCCTGGCTGAGCGCGTCGGCCGGCGTCGCCGGGTCGGGGCCGTAACGCGCCACCAGCGACTCGAGCTCGGCGGGGTCGCCTTGCCGCGCGCTGTGCAACGCCTCGGGTACACCGCGGTAGGTCGGCTCGGCCACGCTCATCGTCACGAGCGCGTCGAGCAGGCCGGTGGCGATGGTCGTACGGCGGACGACGGCGGCCAGGTCGCTCGCCGGGTCGCCGGGGCATTGACGCCGGCTGCACACGAGGCGCAGCACGCGGCCGACCGCATGCGCGTTCTCGACCGACAGGCCGTCGATCCCCACGTGCGGGACGACCGAGTCGAGGACGAGCCGGGCGACGTGACCGGGGTGCCGGAGGGCGTAGCGCTCGGCGACGAAGGTGCCGTAGGACACGCCGTCGAGGGTCAGCTTCCGCACGCCGAGGGCGGTGCGCAGCGCGTCGATGTCCTCCACGGTCTGGTCGGTGCCGAAGAAACGCCGCTTCGGACCGATCGTCTGCGCACAACCCGAGACCTCGCCCCTCGTCGGGACGGCGAGATCCGAGCTGCCCATGCGCCGCTGCAGGGCAGGGCAGCGCAGCGCCGCCCCGCCGGTTCCGCGCTGGTCGAGCATGACCAGCCGGTAGCCGTCGAAGAGCGCGCCGAGCCGGAGCTGGAGCCGCGCGGCGAACGGCGCGCCCGGCTGGCCGGGCCCGCCGGTCAGGAACAGCAGCACGCCGTGGGAGCCCGCCCCGTCCTGGGTCGCGACCTGCAGGCGCAGCGTCCCGCGCGCGTGGCCGCCGTGGTCGAGTGGGACCGTCAGTGCCGAGCAGGTGAAGCCGGGCGCCTGCGCGCACGGGTGCGCGCCGGTCAGCGCCGGGCGAGTCGCGGCCGGCGCAACACCCGCGAAGAGCGGGAGCGCCAGCCCGAGAATCCACGCGCGCCGGATCACCTGCCGATGTAGACGGCGGCGGTGACCGGACGGTTAGAGCTCAGTCCTCGAGCTGGGCGTCGAGTGAGATCTCGACGTTGCCGGCGAGCGCCTTCGACACTGGGCAGTTCTGCTTCGCGTCCTCCGCTGCGGCCCGGAAGCCATCGGCAGCGAGGCCCGGGACGCGACCCGTGACCTCCAGTCGCATGGCGGTGATCCCGGTGCCGGGCACGAACGTCGAGGTCGCCTTCACGTTCAGCCGCTCGGGCGGCGTGCCCGCCCCCCCAAGGCCGTGCGAGAGCGCCATCGAGAAGCAGGCGGCGTGCGCGGCGGCGATCAGCTCCTCGGGGCTCGTCCGGCCGTCCTCGGCGGGCTCGGAGCGTGACGCCCACGTCACGTCCAGTCCCGAGATCGCCCCGCTGCCGACGCTCTCGATCCGGCCACCGCCGCTCATCAGATCGCCCTGCCAGGTCACGCTCGCGGTCCGCTCAGCTGCCATCAGTGCTCCTTTCGGGGGGTACGGTGATGCTCCGGCGCGCGAAAACCGGCGGAGCGCGCCGTAGTCCCCGAAAGGAGCACTAGGCCATCACCTCGACTCGTTGCCCCCGGTCACCCGCCGGCCCCTCCCGTTCCAGAACCTCGTTCAACGCGCGGATCGAGACCTCGAGCTGGTCGAGCGTCGGCTCCCGGGTGGTCAGTCGCTGCAACCAGAGTCCCGGCGCCAGCAGCCACAGGAGCCACCGCTGGTCGGCGTGCCTCCCGGCGAAGCGGATCAGCTCGTAGGCGAGCCCGGCGATCACCGGCAGCAGGGCGATCCGCGTGACGATCAGCCAGTACCACGCGGGCCGGCCGAAGAAGGCGAAGACGAAGATCGCGATCACCATCACCCAGAGCAGGAACGCCGTGCCGCAGCGGACGTGGATCTGGCTGTAGCGCTGAACGCGCTCGGGGGTGAGCTCGTCACCAGCCTCGTAGGCGTTGATCGCCTTGTGCTCGGCGGCGTGGTACTGAAAGACGCGGCGCAGGTCGGGCAGGAGCGAGATCACCGACAGGTAGACGATGAAGAGCGTGACCCGAATGGCGCCCTCGACGATCACGAACACGCCCGTGGTGTCGATCGGCAGCCAGTTCGTGATCAGCGCAGGCGTGACCTTGAAGAGCATGATCGCGAAGCCGATCGCGATCGCGAATGCGAAGATCAGCTGGCCGCGGGAGAGCTCGGTCTGGACCTCGCCGTCCTCGTCTTCCTCCTGCGCCGCATAGTTCGCCGAGATCGCGAGCGCGCGGAAGCCGATCGCCAGCGATTCGCCCAGCGCGATCACCCCGCGGACGACCGGCAGGCGCCAGATGCGGCGCTTGGCCATCGGCGAGGCGATCGTGCTGACCACCTGCGCGATGTCGCCGTCGGGCTTGCGCACCGCGACCGCCCAACTCGACGGCGAGCGCATCATCACGCCCTCCAGGACCGCCTGGCCCCCGATCGCGGTGCTCACGGGTTTGCCGACCAGTCCCGGTTAGCGGCGCTGAGCCGCGGCGCGCTCGAGCTTCTTCTGGAAGCGTTCGACTCGGCCGCCGCTGTCCATCAGCTTCTGCTTGCCCGTATAGAACGGATGGCAAGCCGCGCAGATCTCGACGTGCAGGTCGGGCCTCGTCGAGCGCGTCTGGAACTCGTTGCCGCACGCGCAGCGCACGGTTGCGAGCACGTAGTCGGGATGGATCTCGGCCTTCATCGTCCAGCCAGAATAGCAGTTGCGGTTTCGGGCGCCGTGTTGCCGCCAGAGACGACGAGCACCACCGTCTGCCCCCGATCGCAGACGATCTTTCCGGCCAGGAGCGCTGCGGTCGTGGCCGCCCCGGCCGGCTCGCAGGCGAGCTTGGCACGGCGGTAGAGGAAGCGGAAGCCCTCCTCGATCTCCTCCTCGCTGACCAGCACCGTCTCGACCCCCTGATCCCGACAGACGGCGAGCGCGTTCTCGCCGACGAAGGGCGCCCCGAGACCGTCGGCGATCGAGCGCGGGTTCACCGGCACGGGCGCGCCGGTTGTCATCGCCTCGTGTAGAGCCGGCGAGAGCTCCGGCTCGACCGCGACCACCCTGATGTCGGGGCGTATGCCCCGGACAGCGGTGACGATGCCCGAGATCAGGCCGCCGCCCCCGACCGGGACGACGACCAGGTCTGCTGCGGGCACCTCCTCGAGCAGCTCGAGCCCGACCGTCCCTTGCCCGGCGATCACGAGCGGGTCGTCGAATGGGTGGACGAGCGTTCGGCCGGTCTGCTGGACGAGCTCCTCCAGTCGCTCGAAAGCCTCGGCCGGCCCGACCGCTTCCAGGTCGACCTCGGCGCCGTAACCGCGGGCGGCGGCGGCCTTGGCCGGGTTCGCGTCCGCCCACATGACGACGAGCGACGAGAGCCCCTCCTCACGTGCCCCCCAGGCGAGCGCCTGCGCGTGATTGCCGGCGGAGATCCCGATCACGCCGCGGGCGCGGTCGCCCGGGGTGAGCGAAGCGAGCTTGTTGAGCACGCCGCGGGGCTTGAACGAGCCTGTGCGCTGAAAGAGCTCCGCCTTCAGATGGACGTGCGCGCCCGTCAGCTCCGAGAGCGTCGTCGAGCTGAACATCGGCGTCCTGTGCACCCGTCCCGCGATCGTCTCCCGCGCGGCGAGGACGTCGTCGAGCGTCAACGGCGAGACCATCGGCCGAGTCTATTCGGGCCAAAGGGGTCAGACCCCTGACATGGCCGAAACCGCCGGTTCGCCGGAAACTCCCTGCAAACCGGCGGCGCAGTCGCATCGCCGCGCGCCCGCTTTGGCCCGGAGGGGTCAGACCCCGGCCATGGCCGTTCAGGTCAGGGTGTACTCGGGGCCCGAGCCGCCCTCGGGCGGGGTCAGACGGCCGCCTTTTGCTGTGATCGCGCCGCACTGGACGCAGTTCGACGGCGTCACCTGCACACGCACCTTCCCGCCGTCCTCGTCGCCCACCTCGTACACGTGCGCGGGGCAGAGCCGCTCCCACATCTGCGCCACGTCGCGCGGCACGCGGGCCTCGATCCGGATATGGCTCGGTTGGTCGTCGCGCGTCTTGTTCCCCGACGCGAAGACGGACGAAAGCTTGTCGAAGGTGAGCTTTCCGTCCGGAGGCGGATATGACGTCGCCCGCCCGGTGCTGATCAACTCCTGCTCGGCGTCGCGCTCGAGCGCGAAGTCGCGCGGCGGGAACTTGCCCATCGACCCCGTCATCGCGCCCGCCAGCGCGCCGCCGACCCAGAAGCCCCTCCCGAAGGCGGGGCGCATGTTCCGAACCCTGCGCAGATCGCTCCAGACGAAGCTGTCTCGAATCGACTCGTCGTAGCCCGAGAGCGCACCGCGCCGCCCGACCGCCTCGCCCCGCCGAAGCGCCGCCCAGGCCGCATCGGCCGCCAGCCGTCCCGACTCGATCGCGTAATGGATCCCCTTCAGCGCCGGAACGTTCACCAGGCCGACGCCGTCCCCGCAGAGGAGGAGCCCCGGCGCGTGCAGCCGCTTCGGCAGCGAGAGGAAGCCGCCCTCCGGGATCGTCTTCGCTCCCCACTCGACCCGCTCGCCCCCCTCGACGATCGGCCGGATCCGCGGATGGGTCTTCAACTCCTGAAGCAGATCGTGGACGGAGAGCTCCGCGTCGCGATAGTCGAGCCCGACGACCATGCCGATCGTGACCATCTCCTCGCCCATCGGATAGATGAACGAGCCGCCGAACTCGCGGTACTTCGCCGCCGAGCGCAGCGGCCAGCCCATTGTGTGGATCACGCGGTCGAGCGGCTTCGCGACCTTCCAGACCTCCTTGACACCGAGCGCCCAGACCTGGGGGCTCGCTCCTTGAAGGGCGAAGCGCTCGATCGCCGCGCCGGTCAGGTGGCCCTGCGTCCCCTCGGCCAGCACCGTGACCCGCGCGACGACGTCCGAGCCCGGCTCGAAGTTGCCGAGCTCCTCGCCGCCCCGGCCGCGTCCCCGGTCGCCCGTGCGCACGCCGCGCACCCGGCCGTCGGCGACGAGCAGCCTCACCGCGGGCGTCTCGGAGAGAATCGTCGCCCCGCCCGCCTCTGCCTCGCCGGCGAGGAACCGGCCGAGCTGCGAGAGCGAGGCGACGTGGTTGCCGTGGTTGCGCATCGTCGGCGGAGCCGGAATCCGCAGCGCCCGCCGCGGGGTGAGGAAGTAGACGGACTCGTGTGTGACCTCGCCGTAGAACGGCAGCTCGTCGATCCGCCTGCGACCGTCGAACAGGCGGTGCAAGCCGCGCGGGTTGACGACGGCTCCCGACAGCAGGTGCGAGCCGGGCTGCTTGCCCTTTTCGAGGACGGCGACCGGAACCTCGCCGAGCCGAGCCGCCGTCTCCGGATCTTGCTCGACGAGCTGACCGAGGCGGATTGCGCAGGCGAGCCCGGCCGGGCCGGCCCCGACGATCAGCACGCCGACCTCGATCGGATCGGCGTCGGTCGGAGCTCCGAGCGCCTCCTCCAGGCGCCAGGGCGGCGGGTATGCCGCCGGCCGAGCCACCTATCCGGCCTTCAGCCCGCGGACGAGCTCGGCGAGCTTCGGCACGATCTGATGCAGGTCGCCGACGACGCCGAAGTCGGAGAACTCGAAGATCGGCGCGTTCGCGTCCTTGTTGATCGCCACGATCACACCCGACGACTGCATTCCGACCTTGTGCTGGATCGCGCCGGAGATCCCGCAGGCGACGTAGAGCTTCGGCGCGACGCTCTTGCCGGTCTGGCCGACCTGCGTCGAGTACGGATACCAGCCCGCGTCGACGACCGCGCGGGTCGCGGCGACGGCGCCGCCGAGCGCCTTCGCCAGATCCTCGACGAGCCCGAAGTTCTCGGGGCCGCCGAGGCCGCGGCCGCCGGCGACGATGATGTCGGCGTCCTCGATCGAAGGGCCGGCCTGCTCCTCATGCGCCTGCTCGACCATGGTCGCCCCGGTCGAGAAGTCCTCCAGCTCGACCGCGACCTCCACGACCTCGGGCTCGCCGCCGGTCGCTGCCGGCTCGAAGGTGCCCGAGCGGACGATCGCGATGCGGGGCTCGCCTTTCCAGCCGACCTCGACGTGGACCGAGTCGCCGAGCGCCGGGCGCGTCCCCGTCAGCACGCCGCCGGCGAGCTCCAGGCCGACGAGATCCCAGTTCAGGCCGGCGTCGAGCCTGGCCGCCAGGCCCGCGGCGATATCGGCCGACAGCACGGAGGCGGCGAACAGCACCGTGTCGTAGTTCCCGTCCCGGACGATCTTCGCCAGCACATCGACGCGAGGCTGCGGCAGCGGAGCTTCGAGTGCCGGGTCGTCCGCGACCCAGACCTTCGCCGCGCCCCCTGCCTGCGAGGCGAGGCCGCCCACCCCCGCGCCGGCGATCACGCCTGCGACCTCGGTATCACCGAGCGAGGCCGCCCTGGCAAGGACTCCGAGCGGCCCCTTCTGAATCGCACCGTCGTGGTGCTCGAGGAAGACGAGCGTGCTCACCCGTCCGCTCCTCCCGGTCGATCCGCGTGCGGGCGCATCAGATCAGCTTCCGCTCGACGAGGAAGTCGAGGAGCTGCTGAGCGGCCGAGCCGTCGTCCTCGATCTTCCGGCTATCGCCTCTGGGCGGCGGGGCGTTGAGCGCGAGCACCTCGGTTCTCGACCCTGCCTCGCCGACGACCTCGGACGAAAGATCGAGGTCGGCGAGCGCGAGCGTCTCCTGTGGCTTCGACTTGGCGCCCATGATCCCCTTCAGGGACGGGTAGCGTGGCTCGTTGATCGCGTCCGAGACCGCGATCACCGCGGGCAGAGGCGCCTCGATCCGGTCGTAGCCGAACTCGGTCTGACGCTTCACGGTCGCCTTGCCGGACGCGACCGTCAACTCGGAGGCCTGGGAGACCATCGGCAGCCGGAGCCGCTCGGCGACCGCCGCCCAGAGAACGGCACCGTCGGAGTCGGACGACTGCTGCCCGAACAGGACGAGATCGGGACTCTCGCGCTCGAGTGCCTTCGCCAGCGCGCGGCTGGTCGCAACCAGATCGGAGCCGGCGGCGCCCTCGTCACTGACCAGCATCGCGCGGTCGGCGCCCATCGCCAACGCCTTGCGCATCGAGTCGAGTGCGGTCGGCGGGCCGAGCGAGACGATCACGACCTCGCCCTCGCCCTGCGCCTCCTTCAAGCGCAGCGCCTCCTCGACCGCATTGACGTCGAACGCGTTCAGCGCCCCCGGACCCGAGCGGTCGAGCCGCCCGATCTGCGGATCGATGCGCCGGGCCGATCCGGCTTCGGGGACCTCTTTGACGCACACCGCGATCTTCACCGCCGGGAAACTCTACTGCCGAGCCGCTCGGATGGGCGCCGGTCGGCGGCGCTGCTAGGGTCCGTTCGTCCGGACGAGCAGCGCTTTCTGATGCGACACCGCCCGACGACAACCCTCGGGATCCTCGTGATCCTCGCCGCCGTCCTTGCCACAGGGTCGGCACTCGCGTCCGCGACCGCACGCGGCGTTCCGAATCCGATCATCTTCCCGGTGGTCGGCCCGTACCGTTACACGAACGACTTCGGCGATCCGCGCCCCCAGGGCAGGCACGAAGGCAACGACATTCTCGCCCCCAAGAAGGCGATCGCGGTGGCGACCGAGAGGGGAAGAATCCAGTTCCACACCACCTCTGCGCGCGCCGGCTGCATGCTCTACCTCTATGGAGCCAGCGGTACCACCTACCTCTACATCCATCTCAACAACGACGTCACCGACGGAAACGACAACCGAGGGAAGTGCGTTCCCGGCGGCTCGTACTGGCCCGGTTTGAAGGACGGCGCCAGGGTCGAGGCGGGGCAGGCGATCGGCTACGTCGGCGACTCCGGGGATGCGGACGGGACGCCGCACCTCCACTTCGAGATCCACCCATCGGACGGAGGGCCGACCAACCCGTACCCGTATCTGAACAGGGCGACCCGCGTGCTGTTCGCCGCACCGCCGGGGAGCGCGGTCACGCTCTCGCTGCAGGGCTCGATCACGGCCGCGAGCGCGACTCAGCTGACGATGAAGGTGAAGACGGCGACGGTGTTTCCGGTCGGGCTCACGCTGCTCGGGCTGCGCAAGCCCGTCACGCTCGCCCTCACACCCACCGCCCTCGTCGACTTCGGCGGCTCGCCGGCCGGCACCGTCGCCGACCGGGCCGGGACGCTCACCGGCAAGACGGCGATCGTGCTAACCCAGCCTGCGCGGACGTCGCTCGACACGCAGGCGGCGAAGGCCCGCTCCTTCTCGGTCGCGCGCGTCGTCCTTCGCTAACGGCCCTCGAAGCCGGGCTCGCGCTTCTCGACGAACGCGGCCATGCCTTCCTTCTGGTCGTCGGTCGCGAACAGGGCGGCGAACAGGATCGCCTCGTAGGAAAGACCGGCGCCGAGGTCTCCCTGCAGCGCCCGGTTGGCGGCGTCCTTGGCCGCCGAGAGCGCGAGCGGGCTCTTCTTGGCCAGCCCGGCAGCGGCTTCGAGCGCGCGCTCGAGCAGCTCGTCTGCGGGAAACACGGCGCTGACGAGCCCGATGCGGAGCGCCTCGGAGGCGTCGATCGTCCGGCCGGTCAGGATCAGATCCTTTGCCAGCGCCGGCCCGACTGCCCGGGCAAGCCGCTGCGTGCCTCCCCAGCCCGGGATGACCGCGAGGTTGATCTCGGGCTGCCCGAAGGTCGCCCGGTCCGAGGCGTACCGGATGTCGCAGGCGAGTGCGAGCTCGCAGCCGCCGCCGAGCGCGAACCCGTTCACCGCAGCGATCGTCGGTTTCGGCATCGACTCGAGCAGGCGCCCGCACTCGTGCCCGAGTGCGCCCCAGGCGTGCGCCTCGAGCACCGTCATCTCGCTCATCGCATTGATGTCGGCCCCGGCCGCGAACGCACGGTCGCCGGCCCCGGTCAGGACGACGACGCGCGCCGCGGTGTCGACCGACAGCTCGCGCAGGCGGTCGCGAAGCTCGGAGAGCGTCTCGCGGTCGAGCGCATTCAGCGCCTCCTGCCGGTCGATCGCCACGACGGCCAGGCCGTCGCGGCTAGAGAGCTGGATCGGCAAGGCGCGTCGTCTCTACCGTCCAGCAGGCACGGCCTGCTGAAGGAACTCGACGATCTCGGAGGTCGGCGCGTCGCTCGCCGTCGGCTCGCTCCCGTGGGGGAAACCATGTCTCCCCCACGAGGCCCCTTCTTCCAGAGGCCGATGCTTCAGGGGAACCTCCCGGTTCCCCCCGGCCCCTTCCCCGCGCCGACTGCGCCTGACTCGGCTCGTCCTCACGTCGCTCCCGACACCTTGGCCCGCAGGAACTCGACGATCTCCGACGTCGGCGCGCCCGGGGTGAACACGGCTGCCACGCCGCGCGAGCGCAGCTCGCTCGCGTCCTCGTCGGGAATGGTTCCGCCGACGACGACCAGCACGTCTTCGGCTCCGTTCTCGCGCAGACCGTCGAGGATCCGCGGCACGAGGGTCATGTGCGCGCCCGAGAGCACTGAGATACCGACGGCGTCTGCGTCCTCCTGGATCGCCGTCTCGACGATCTGCTCCGGTGTCTGGTGGAGACCCGTGTAGATCACCTCCATCCCGGCATCGCGCAGTGCCCGGGCGATGATCTTCGCGCCCCGGTCGTGCCCGTCGAGTCCGGGCTTGGCGATCACCACACGAATCACCGGAGTCATCGCGGCGGCAGTATACGGCGATGCGTCTCACGATCGTCGGTTGCAGTCCCGCGTGGCCGAACCCGGGCAGCCCTCACTCGGGCTACCTGGTCGAGGGCGAGGGCAGGATCCTGCTCGACTGCGGCCCGGGCATCCTCGCCCGAATGCGCGAGCGCGAAGGGTCGTGGCCGAGCGTGGATGCGATCGTGATCACGCACTGGCATCTCGACCATTGGGGCGACCTCGTCCCCTGGGTCTGGGGCTCGATGTTCGGTCTCGGGCGGGAGGCCGAACCGCCGGAGCTCTGGGTTCCGCCGAACGGGATCTCGGAGCTGGCCCGATTCGGCGCGCGTTTCGGGACGGAGACGATGTTCGAGCAGGCGTTTCGCCTGCACGAGTACGTCGGGCGCGAGCCGTTCTCGACCGCGGGCGGATTCCAGGTCACGCCCGTGCCGGTCCGCCACTACAGGATCGAGACCTACGCGTTCAGGGTCACCGACGGAGTGAGCACGCTCGCCTACTCCGGCGATTCGGCTCCCAGCGAGAGCCTGGCCGAGGTCGCGCGCTCGGCCGACCTGTTCCTCTGCGAGGCAACGCTGGCCGAGGGGCGGCTCGACGGCGACCCTCGGGGCCACCTGACCGCCGACGAGGCGGCCGAGGCCTTCCGCGCATCCGGAGCGAAGCGGCTCGTGCTCACGCACCGTCCCAGCGAGTTGCCCGTTGCAGACGGCGTCCAGGTCGCGCACGACGGACTCGTGCTCGACATCTGACGCCGGGGTGCCCGCTCAGAAGACCGGCGTCTCGCGCCACACGCCCCAGATCTCGCGGAGCGCGTCGCACATCTCGCCCATCGTCACGAGCGCCTTCGAGGCGTCCATGATCGGCTCCATCAGATTTCGGTCCTGGACGGCCGCGTCCTCTTTCAACCGCGCGAGTGCGGCTTCGACCGCGGCCGAGTCGCGTCCGGCGCGGACCGCCCGGACCCGTTCGATCTGTTGCTGCTCGAGCGCCGGCTCGATCTTGAGGATCTCGATCGGCGGCTCGTCCTCGAGCTCGTAGCGGTTGACGCCGACGATCACCCGCCGGTCGGATTCGACCTCGGTCTGGTAGACGAACGAGGCCTCGGCGATCTCGCGCTGGAAGAAGTTGTCCTTGATCGCGGGGATCACCCCGCCGAGCTTTTCGATCCGGTCGAAGTACTCGTAGGCCTGGGCCTCGAGCCGGTTGGTCAGGTCCTCGACGAAGTAGCTGCCGCCGAGCGGGTCGGCCGTCGATGTCACCCCCGTCTCGTGCGCGATCACCTGCTGCGTGCGCAGCGCGAGGCGGACCGCGTCCTGGGTCGGCAGCGCCAGCGCCTCGTCGAACGAGTTCGTGTGCAGCGACTGCGTCCCGCCCAGCACCGCGGCAAGCGCCTCCAGCGCGGTGCGGACGATGTTCACGTGCGGCTGCTGCGCCGTCAGCGACACTCCGGCGGTCTGCGTGTGGAACCGCATCAGCCACGAGCGCGGGTCGCGGGCGCCGTAGCGCTCACGCAGCTCGCGGGCCCAGATCCGCCGGGCCGCCCGGTACTTCGCGATCTCCTCGAAGAAGTCGATGTGCGCGTTGAAGAAGAACGACAGCCGGGGCGCGAACTCGTCGACGTCGAGGCCCCGCTCGATCGCCGCATCGACGTAGGCGAAGCCGTCCGCGAGGGTGAACGCGAGCTCCTGCCCGGCGGTCGAGCCCGCCTCGCGGATGTGGTATCCCGAGATCGAGATCGGGTGCATCCGCGGCAGCTCTCGCGCGCAGAACTCGACCATGTCCACCACCAGCCGCATCGACGGCTCCGGCGGGAAGATGTACTCCTTCTGCGCGATGTACTCCTTGAGGATGTCGGTCTGCACCGTCCCCCTGAGCTGGTCGCGCGAGACACCCTGGTCGTCTCCGACACAGACGTAGAACGCCAGCAGCATCGCCGCCGGCGAGTTGATCGTCATCGACGTCGAGACCTCCCCGAGCGGGATGCCGGCGAGCAGCGTCCGCATATCGTCCAGCGAATCGACCGCAACCCCCTCGCGCCCCACCTCCCCCAGCGAGCGTGGATGATCGGAGTCGTAGCCCATCAGCGTCGGCATGTCGAACGCCGTCGACAGGCCCGTCTGCCCGTGCTCGAGCAGGTAGCGGAAGCGCTCGTTCGTCTCCTCGGCGGTCCCGAAGCCTGCGAACTGCCGCATCGTCCACAGCCGCCCCCGGTACATCGACGGGTAGACGCCGCGCGTGAACGGCGCGCGGCCCGGAGAGCCGAGGTCGCGCTGGTAGTCGACCTCGACGTTCTCCGGCGAGTACAGCGGCTCGACCGGCAGACCGGAGATCGTCGTGAACAGCTCGTCGCGCTCGGCGGGCGGAGCCTCGCGCTTGTCCTCCGTGGCCGCCATCAGCGCATTGTGCCGGAGATCCCCTCCGGCGAGCGTCCGGCTCTCCGCGGGCCAGTAAGCCGCTCGTCGCCCGCTTTGTAACAGTCTGTTACTTGGCTCGACCGGAGGCGCGTGGACCCTGGCTCAGAGCAGCTCGGTGATGCGGTTCAGCGCCTCGAGGATCTCGCTGCGGGGGGCGATCCCGAGATCGAAGGAGAAGTTCGGGAAGCGGCGCTCCAGATAGCTCAGGTCGGGGTCGAGGAACGCGCTGGCGAGCTTCAGCGAGTCGCCGATGAGGACGAGCGGGCAGACGCGTTCGCGCAGGGCGATCGGTATCGGCAGGTAGACGAAGAGGCGCGGGTCGGGGACGAAGGCGCGCAGGCCCGCGTACGGCCGTCCCGCGCTGGAGGCGGTCTCGAGCGCGTATTCGTGCTCGTCGAGCAGGCCCAGGTCGAAGAGCAGCTCCTCCGGCCGCTCGCCCGGCCGCGCGCGGCGGGCGAGCGACTCGAGGATCGCGCTCTCCTGCACCGTGGCACGTGAGCGCTCGAGGGGGAAGGCCCAGTCGAACTCGTCGTTCATCGCTACCGGGTGCCGGCCGGCGACTTGACGGAGACGTTGACCACGATCTTCGAGCGGTTGGCGGAGCGGACCTCGACCGAGTACGGCAGCGCCTCGCGCATCGACTTGAGGAGCATCGCGGGCTCGCTCAGCGTCAGCTCGATCAGAGCCCGATCGTCGGCCAGCCGCCGAACGTAGACGTCCTCCACCTTGCCGAGATGGGCAAGCTCACGCTCGAACGCCGAGAGCTCGGCGAAGTCGGAGAAGGGTCCCGCGTCGAGCTCGACCCTGGTCTCGCACACCTGCTCGTCCTGCTCCGGAGCGGTGGCGAGCGGTGCAGCGGACGGAGGAGACGGGGACGGAGCGACGGCCACGGGCTCGGACGCCGGGAACGAGGCGGTGTCGGCCGACGGCTCGGCGGTGGCGGGTGCCGGCGGCGGCGGTGCGATCGGCTGGTGGTCGGGCTCGGGTGTTTCGGGCACCACCGCTGCCGGGCCGAACTCGGCAAGGTTTGTCTCGGTCCCACCCGGGAAGAGCGGCTCGCCGCGCTCGACTCGCGAGATCGCCTGGTCGAAGTCGCCGACAACGCCCCGCATCGCGTCGAGCAGACTGTCTTTCAGCCGAAGCAGCTCGTTGAACTGTGCGGTCGAGTCCTCCATCTTCCGGATCCCCTCGGAGCGGATCTCCATCGCGGTCGCCTCGGCCTGGGCGATGATCTCCTGGGCGCGGCTCGAGGCGCTTTCCTCGATCTCGGCGGCGCGTCGGAGGCTGGAAGCCATCGTCTTCGGAATCTCTTCCCCCCGCTCGCGGTACGACTCGATCTCGGCTTGCGCGGCGACGATCTCCGCTTCGAGCTCGCGGTTTCGGTCTCGCAGCGACTCGAGGTCGTTGTCGAGCTGCCGCAGCGTCAGGCGCAGCTCGGCCAGCGCAAACTCGACGTCGTCGCGCCGGTAGCCGCCGCCGAACCTCCGGTATCGGAGGGGCGGACTCTGATAACGGTCAGGCATGCTCACGTGGGTCGCTCCTTGATCGTCCGACCTTCCATGCATCGTCATTCCGACACGCTTCCGAAAGCTCTTGGTGACAGATGTACCACGCGTCCTCTCCTACTCCTTCGCGGCTCCTGCTGATGCTCCGGCGTAGTCAAGCGGCACGGTCGGACGGATACGCGCGCAGGCGGGTGACCGGAGTAGTCCTGGCCGGAGGGCTGACGATCGGGGTCGCGGCCGGCTTGGTCGTCGCCGGCGGCTCCCGGCGGCCGGTGGAGATCGTCGTTCTGATCGTCGGCACCGCGATCGCCTTCGCATTCGGTTGGCCGCTGAGTGGACACGCAGCGCTCTGGACGGCTGCGACCTACCTGATCCTCGAGACGGTGTTCGGCCGGCTCGACCGTTCCCACCTGGCCGCCGACATCCCGCTCACGGTCGGTGTTCTCGGTTCGGTCGCCGCGGCCGGCTTCCTCCTGCGCCGCGATGCCTCCGTACCACCGGCGGACCGTCCCGCCGACCAGGGAGAGGACGAACGGACGGCGGACGAGCCGGGCCCGGACGCAACGTCTGGCTCGCTCGAGGACGAGGTCGGCCGCGCGCGCCGTGCCGGGTGCTCGCTGAGCCTGCTCGCGATCCAGCCCGACCAACTCGGTCTCACGGAGCGCGAGGACTTCCCCGCGAGCCTCTCCGCCCTGGTCGACGGGACGATCGACTCGCAGCTTCGCGCAGTCGGCTCCGCCGCCGGAAGGAGTGTGCGGTGCTTCGAGCTGGCGCTGCCGAAGATCACGATCGACGGCGCGCGGCCGATTGCAGAGCAGATCCGGCTCCTGATCGGATCGTCGCCCGGCGCGCCCCGGGGGACGACGGTGTCGATCGGGGTCGCAACCTACCCGGCCGACGGAGCCGACGCGGCCGCTCTCGCCGAGGCGGCAGATCGCGCCCTCCGGAGAGCGGCCGAGCTCGGCGGCAACCGCACCGTGCTCTGCTCGTTGCCGGCGGGCGCACCGCCGGGATGGGCGCTCAGCGGGTCGTGATCTGCCACACCTCTGCCGCCAGGACGGTGACCGCCGCCGCGGCGATCTGAACGCCGACGAGGTCCGCGGGCCGGCCGTGGAGCACGGCGAAGGCGACGAGCTGGGCTCCGAAGATGCCGACGAGCACGAGCGCGAAGCGCGTCCTGGCCAGCGAAAGGAAGTGGTAGACGTAGACGGTGGCGAGGGCGTAGAGCGCCATCGCCAGCGAGAGCGGCCCGAGCCACGGGACCGCCGCCGCGTATTCCCGTCCGAACACGCTGCGGATCAGCGGCCCGGCGAAGGCCCAGAGGAGCGCGGTGGCCGCCGCGCCGAGGAGGCCGACGGTGCCGAGCCCGGCAAGCAGGTGCCGACGCTCCCTGCCCGGGTCGCGGAGCACGGCCACGCGCGGGAAGAGCACCGTGGTCACCCCGATCGGCACGAGCAGTAGCGCGCGGGCGCCGACCGAGGCGACGCCGTACGCGCCGGCCGTATGCGAGGGGAACGCCAGCTTCGCGACCAGGACGTCGACGCTGGCGAGCGCGGTCAGGATCGTCAGCCCGGTCGCCGCCGCCGCGTTCGGCAGCGTCGCAAGCCGTCGCGAGCCCGCTCGCCGCGCCGAGCGCCAGAGGCTGCGCAGCGGCACGACCGTCAGCACGAGCGTGAGGGCCGTGGCCGCCGCCACGCCGGCCATCACCGCCGCCGCATCGCCGCCCGCCAGTCCGATTCCGATCCCCGCCCCGAGCCGGGTGCCGGCGAAGGTGAGGTGCGCGAGGCCGAGGACGACGAAGAGGCGTGCGCCCTGGAGACCGCCCCAGACGGCGGGAATCACCAGCGCGCCCGCAATCGTCGCCGCAGTCGCCAGGGTCGCACCCGCGTCGCTCCGGCCGGTGCCCGCGAGCGCGGCGGCGGCCGCCCCGCCGAACGCAAGCACAC
This sequence comes from uncultured Actinomycetes bacterium, assembly GCA_963803325.1. GTDB lineage: Bacteria > Actinomycetota > Thermoleophilia > Gaiellales > Gaiellaceae > DATBLE01. Next base: position 296,768 of record CAWDLU010000004.1, read on the forward strand.
CGATCGCCCAGGGGATCAGGCCGCGAACGGTGTCGCGTAGCTCGGCGCCCGCGTCGGAACGGCGGCCGTCGGCGAGCGCGACCGCCACCTCCCGGGCGACCGCCGCCTGGAACGCAAGCGGCGGCACGGCTGCGATCAGGGTGACGACGACGAGCGCGACGAGCAGCGAGTACTCGGACGGCTCGAGGATCCGGGCCAGCGCGATCTGGAAGACGGCGTTGAGCCCATTCGCGGCGACGACCGCACCGCCGACGAAGAGCCCGGGCCCGACGAGCCCTCGGCCGTTCTCGGGTAGAGGCGGCGAGGGTTCCATCTAACTCTCCGCCTGAGGTCGAGCTACCACCCGCACGAGGCCGCTTCCCCCCGAAAGGTGATCTGAGGGTCTGTTCCCCCGAACGGGGGATCTTCGGCGCCCGGACCGAGAGGGGCCTTCAGCCGGGCCCGCCCCAGCCCGATGAACCAGTCGGAAGTCGCGCGTGCGCACGCGTGACGGACGACAATGGCGAGAGACAACGATCGGCGGCACACCCACGGCGAGAGCCCGGCGCAACCCGGGCGCTTCGCGTTGCCGGCATCGGTGTCTCCCGTCCACGCTGCCGCCATTCTCGCCATCCTGGCGGCCGCCTTCCTCGCCGTCTACCAACTCGCCGGTCTCGGCGGCGGTCGGAAGGCACCGGCAGAACCCGCCTTCTTGACGAGGGCACTGGGCGAGCCGCAGCGCTCGGCCCCGCTCGTCAGGAAGCCTGCGCGGGCGATCAGGGTGACGATCGAGCAGCACGGCGGCTATACGGTCGCCGACCGCGGCTCGACGGTCACGCTTGCTCCCGAGCAGGCCGGCGGATCGTCGTGGAAGACGTACGCCAAGGGCGCGACCCGCTCGACGTCGTACGGCACCGAGTCGGTTGCGGTCGCTGGCCGCCGGACCGAGCAGTTCCTGACCGTCGCCGGGCACCAGGGCAAGAAGACCTGGAGCTGGTCGCTCGACACGGACCTCACGCCGAGGGTCGCCCCCGACGGTGCGGTCGAGTTCACCGGCCCGAACGGGGCCGGCGGGCTGCACCTGCTGCCGGTCACGATCCTCACTCTCGCCGGCATCAACATCACCCCGGCCGGGCTCGCCTGGAAGCTGAAGAAGGCGGGCGGCTCCTGGAAGGTCGAGCTGACGTTCGACGACTCGGCCCTCCCGGTCCCGTACGTGATCGATCCGGCGGTCGTCGTCTCCGCCGTCTCGACCGCCGAGACCGCCGGCAGCAAGAACCTGATCGTGCTCGACCGTCCCGCGCGCGCCGGGCCCGGCGACCTCCTGCTCGCCCAGGTCACCGTCAAGGGCGGCACCGGGCAGGCGATCACGCCTCCGGCCGGCTGGACACTCGTCCGCCGCGACGACGAGACGACGAGTCTCGGCCAGGCCGTCTACTACCACCTCGCCAACGATTCCGACCCCGCATCCTGGACGTGGAGGTTCACCTCCGCCACCCACGTCTCGGGCGGGATCGTCGCGTACACCGGCATCGACCCCTCCTCGCCGATCGACACCTCCAGCGGCGCCGCGGCGCACAACATCACGACCACGACTGCCCCGTCCCTGACCACGTCCACGCGCAACGCGATCGTCGTCGCCCTGATCGGGACGAAGGACAAGACGATCACGAAGCCGGCGGGGATGGCCCCCGTCTTCGACTCGTACGCCGCCGGCGGCGCGAAGACCGACTCGCTCGCGGCGAACATGATCCTCGGAATCGCCGGCCCGTCGGGCGCCTACACGGCGGGGCTCTCGGCCAAGACCGACTCCGTCGCCCAGCTCGTCGCCCTCCGGCCCGCTTCGCCCGACGAGGTCGGCGGGAGCGGCCCGGGCGTGTTCGTCGACGGCGAGCTCGGGACCCAGGACAGCGCTCCGCTCGTGCGCAAGCCCCGCGGCGACGCCGAGGTGCGGATCGAGACCTCCGGCGGCTACAAGGTGACGCGCGGCGAGGCCTCGGTCACGCTCGAGTCGCGCGCGACCGGCCGCGCCGCCTGGACGACCCATGACAACGGCGCCGCGCGGCCGACGACGTTCGGCGCCGACGCGGTGACGGTCACCCCGAACCGGACGGAGCAGTACCTGACCGTGGAAACGCATCAGGGCCGGCGCACGTGGCAGTGGGACCTGCAGGCCGCGAACGCCACTCCGACGATCCAGTCGGACGGAGGCATCGTCTTCACCACCGCCGACGGCGCCGTCGCCTTCGCGATCCTCCCGGTGAAGATCTACGACTCCGCCAAGAACGACATCACCCCCGCAGGCACGGCGTGGAGCCTCGACGGCAGCGGCGGCGACTGGGTCCTGACGCTGTCGCTCGACGACACCGATCTGCCGCTTCCGTACGTAATCGACCCGGCGATCGTGCTGCGCGCCCTGTCGGAGGGCAACAACGGAGGCGGCGCTGCCACGCTGGTGGTGAATGCGCCGTCGGGCCTCCTTGCGAACGACGTGATGATCGCCCAGATCAGCGTTCGCAACGGCACGTCGGAGACGATCACCCCCCCGACCGGCTGGACGCTCATCCGCCGTGACGACTCGAGCAACAAGCAAGCCCAGGCGCTGTACTACAAGGTCGCGACCGGCTCGGAGCCGTCCTCGTACACCTGGGTGCTGCTGCCGAGCAAGCAGGCGGTGGGCGCGATCCTCGCCTACTCGGGAGTCGACACCACCACACCGATCGACGATTCCAACGGTCAGGTGTCGAGCTCGGCCGGGACTGCGATCACCGCACCCTCGGTGACGACCTCGGACAACGGTGACACCGTCGTCGCCTTCTTCAGCGGCGACTCGAGCAAGGCCGTCGCGATCGGAGCCGGCCTGACCCAGTTGTACGACGTCTTCACCGACACGTCCGGAGCACAGAACGCCGCCGCGGCCGGCTCGACGGTGCAGGCAGCGCCTGGCGCGACCGGAACCTTCAGCGCGACAGCCGGCGGCAACGTCGACTGGGTCGCCCAGACGGTCGCGCTGAAGAGAAGTGCGAGCGCCGGCCCGGCCGCGACCTTCCGCGACCACAGCGCCGCGTCGACCGGATCAGCCTCCAGCGTGACCCTGACCAAGCCGGCGCTGGTCGCGCAGGGAGACCTGATGCTCGCTCAGGTCACGGTCAAGAACGGGACCTCCGAGACGATCACGCCTCCGTCCGGCTGGACGCTGATCCGCCGTGACGACATGAGCAACAAGACCGCCCAGGCCGTCTACTACCGCGTCGCGACCGCGTCGGAGTCTGCCAGCTGGGACTGGGGGATCAGCCCGAACCAGGCTCCCTCGGGCGGCATCGTCGTCTACAGCGGTGTGAACACGGCGGACCCGATCGGCACGACGAGCGGCAACTCGGGCGGCTCCGACACCTCCGCGATCGCGAACTCGATCACGACCTCAGCCAACGGCAACCTGGTCGTCGGCTTCTTCGGCGGCGATGCGAACAAGACGTTCTCGCCGCCGAGCGGGATGATCGAGCGGCTCGACTCTCAGGCCGAGCTCGGGGGCGGCTCGACGAACTCCGAGACCGCAGACTTCACGCAGGTGACGGCAGGCGCGACTGGGAGCAAGACCGCGACCCCATCGGGCAACGTCAACTGGGTCGCGCAGCTGGTCGAGCTCAAGGTGGACACGACCGCGCCCACGCAGACATTCTCGTCGACCGGCGGGACGCGACCGGATCTCTCCTACCTCGATTCCGCGACCAGCACGCTCTACTACAACCCGGCCGCGACCGGCACCTTCACGGTGACGAGCAGCCCGACCGACGCCTCGGGGATCTCGTACGTCACCTTCCCGGCGATCTCGACGACCGGTTTCACGCACACCCGCGACGACGTCACCTCGGCGCCGTTCACCTCGTCGAGCTACCAGTTCACCACCGCCGCGACGACCGCGCCCGCCGCCCAGAGCATCCGCGTCGAGGACAACGCGACCAACCAGACGGACACGACGCTGACGTTCGCCAAGGACACGACCGCGCCCGGCTCGTTCACGATCTCCGCCCCGGCCGACGGGGCCCGGGGCATCCAGAACGGCGCGACCGTCTCCGCGACTGCACCGACCGACTCGGGTTCCGGCGTCGGCTCGGTCGAGTGGCGCTACTGCCTCGGCTGGTCGTGCTCGTTCGCCTCCGGCACGACGATCGGCACCGACACGACCGCGCCGTACTCGCTGGCCTGGAACAGCCAGCCGGCCGACGGCACGTACACGATCGTCGCGCGCGCGACCGACAGGGTCGGCAACACGACCGACGCCCCGTCCACGGTCACGGTCGCGATCGACAACCCCGGCGGGAGCGGCGGCGGCTCGGTCACCGTCGACAGTGCGACGACGAGCACGGCGTCGGGCGCGAGCGGAACGACGTTCACCTGGTCGCAGACGGTCGGCTCGCAGTCGAACCGCATCCTGATCGTCGCCGCCTCGGCCGAGCAGACGACGCCGAGCTGCTCGACGACGAGCGTCACCTACGGCGGCACTGCAATGACCAAGATCGGCGACACGACCACGACCACCGGCCAGAACGGCGGCAACCGCGACTGCGTGAGCCTCTGGTACATGCTCAACCCGCCGACGGGGACGGCCAACGTCGTCGCGACGATGTCGCCCAGCATCGACACCGCGTTCTCGGGCGGCGGCTTCGTCATCTATAACGCCAAGCAGGCGGCGCCCGACGCGAGCAACACCGCTCTGAACGAGACCGGGCTCGCATCGACAAGCCTGACCACACTGGCTGCGAACTCGCTGGTCGTAGACGCGTTCTCGAGCGGGAACTCCGCCGGCGACCTCTCCCCCGGCGCCGGTCAGAACCTGATCTGGTCGGTGACCGGCAACTCGACCGAGTCGGTGGGCACGAGCTACAAGTCCGTCGCCTCGCCGGGCTCGACGTCGATGTCGTGGACGCACACGGGCGAGAACCGCAGCGTGATCGTCGCCGACGCCTTCGCGCCGGTCTCGGGCGACTCGACACCACCGACCAGCTCGCTCGCCTTCAACGAGGGGACGAATCCGGGCGGCCAGTACCAGGTCTCTACCGGCGCGCACGCCTGGACGTACTACTACAACCCGTCCACGACGGCGACGTTCACGATGACCGACACCGCCAGCGACGCGAGCCCGGGCGTCGCCGCCGTCGAGTTTCCGCAGCTCACCACGACCGGGTTCACGGGCACCGGGCTGCGAAAGACCTCGGCCGCGTACACCTCGAACACGTACACGATCACGAGCTCGAACGCGGCCGCCCCGTCCGTGCAGTACGTGGACGTCCACGACGGCGCGAACAACACGACGTCGGAGACGGTCACGTTCGTGCGCGACACGACGGGGCCCTCAGCGAGCATCCCGTTGTCGGGCGGCCCCTGGTACACGACCCTTTCCGTCGCGCTGACGCCGAGCTCGAGCGACGGCCAGTCCGGAGTTGCGACGACCCAGGTCCAGCGTGATTCCGCGACCTTGTCGAACGGTACCTGCGGCTCGTTCAGCGGCTCGTGGTCGAACGTGACGCTCTCGGGCGGCGCCGACACGACGGTCGTCAGCGGCAACTGCTACCGCTACCGCTACGTCGTCACCGACAACGTCGGCAACCAGACCACGTCGAGCGCGAGCGCGGACGCGAAGGTGGACACCTCCGACCCGAGCGCGCCCGCACTGTCGATCTCCGAGTCGTCCGCACTTTCCTACGTCTCCGGGACGACGCTGTACTACAACGCGCAGGGCTCGAACACCGCCTCGTTCACGGTCGACGGCACGTCATCGGATGCGCAGTCCGGCATCCAGAAGCTCAACTTCCCCAGCGTGTCGGGGATGACCGGCGGCGGCGACGACAGCTCGTCTCCGTATCAGGGCTCGTACACGTGGACGAGCTCGACGAGCGCGTCCGGCTCGCAGACCGTCACCGCCTACAACGGGGCAAGCTCGACCGCCACCTCCACCTTCACGGTGACCAAGGACACGACCGCGCCGAGCGGGGCCTCGGCTGCGCTTTCGGGCGGGCCGTGGTACACGACTCTGTCGGTGCCGCTCACCTTGGGGAACGGCTCCGATTCCGGCTCCGGGATCGACGGGTCGAGCCAGATCGTCGAGCGCGACTCGGCGACGTTGTCGAACGGCAGCTGCGGCTTATTCAGCGGCTCCTGGTCGACGGTCACGCTCTCCGGCGGCGCCGACACAACCGTGGTCGGCGGCAACTGCTACCGCTACCGGCTGAAGATCTCCGACAACGTCGCCAACCAGGCGACAACGTCGGCAACCGCCGACGCGAAAGTGGACACGACCGCGCCGAGCGCGCCCGCACTGTCGATCTCCGAATCGTCCGCGCTCTCCTACGCTTCGGGGACGACGCTGTACTACAACGCGCAGGGCTCCAACACCGCTTCCTTCACCGTCGACGGGACGTCGACCGATGCGCAGTCGGGGATCCAGGAGCTCAACTTCCCGGGCGTATCCGGGATGGCCGGCGGCGGCGACGACAGCTCGAGCCCCTACCAGGGCTCCTATACCTGGACGAACACGACCACCGCCTCCGGCGCCCAGACCGTCACCGCAACCAACGGCGCCGGCACCACTGCAACTTCGACCTTCACCGTCACCAAAGACGTCACCGCCCCGACCGGGCAGACGAGCGCGCTCGCCGGCGGACCCTGGTACACCACCCTGTCCGTCCCGCTCACCCTCGGCTGGGGCTCGGACAGTGGCTCCGGCCTCGACAACTCGACCCAGGTGGTCGAGCGTGACTCGGCAACACTGGCGAACGGATCGTGCGGCACCTTCACCGGCAGCTGGTCGTCGGTCACCCTGGTCGGCGGCGCGGACACGACCGTGGTCAGCGGCAACTGCTACCGCTACCGCATCCGCATCAGCGACAACGTCGCCAACCAGAGCGCCAACTCCTCCACCACCGCCGACGCCAAGGTCGACACCACCGCCCCCAGCGCCCCCGGCCTGACTCTGAACGAGTCGTCGGCACTGTCGTACGCGTCCGGGACCACGCTGTACTACAACGCGCAGGGCTCGAACACCGCCTCGTTCACGGTCGACGGCACGTCAACGGATGCGCAGTCCGGCATCCAGAAGCTCAACTTCCCCGCCGTCTCGGGGATGACCGGCGGCGGCGACGACAGCTCGAGCCCGTATCAGGGCTCGTACACCTGGACGAACACCACCACCGCCTCCGGCAGCCAGACCGTCACCGCCACCAACGGCGCAAGCTCGACCGCCACCGCCACCTTCACCGTCACCAAGGACGTGACGGCGCCGACCGGGCAGAGCGTCTCGCTCACGGCCGGCCCCTGGTACACGACCGCCTCCGTCGCCCTGACCCTCGACTGGGGGACGGACGGCGGCTCCGGCCTCGACAACTCCACCCAGGTGGTCGAGCGTGACTCGGCAACACTGGCGAACGGCAGCTGTGGCAGCTTCAGCGGCAGCTGGTCGTCGGTCACCCTGGTCGGCGGCGCCGACACCACCGTCACCAGCGGCAACTGCTACCGCTACCGCATCCGGATCAGCGACAACGTCGGCAACACCAGCGCCAACTCCACCGCAACCGTCGACGCCAAGATCGACACCAGCGCGCCGAGCGTGCCCGGCCTGACCCTGAACGAATCCTCACCGCTCTCGTACGTGTCCGGGACGACGCTGTACTACAACGCGCAGGGCTCGAACACCGCCGGCTTCACCGTCGACGGCACCTCCACCGACGCCCAATCCGGCATCCAGAAGCTCAACTTCCCCACCGTCTCGGGCATGACCGGCGGCGGCGACGACAGCTCGAGTCCCTACCAGGGCTCCTATACCTGGACGAACACGACCACCGCCTCCGGCAGCCAGACCGTCACCGCCACCAACGGTGCCGGCGCGACCGCAACCGCCACCTTCACCGTCACCAAGGACGTCACCGCGCCGACCGGGCAGAGCGCAGCGCTCGGCGGCGGCCCCTGGTACACAACCCTCTCCGTCCCGCTGACCCTCGACGACGGCACCGACGGCGGCTCCGGCCTCGACAGCTCCAGCGGCCTCGTCGAACGCGCAAGCGCCACCCTCACCGGCGGCAGCTGCGGCAGCTTCGGCTCCTGGACGACGGTGACCCTCTCCGGCGGCGCCGACACAACCGTCCAAAGCGGCAACTGCTACCGCTACCGCTACACGATCTCCGACAACGTCGGCAACTCGTCCGCAGCATCGACCGCCAGCGCCGACGCGAAGGTGGATACGACCGCGCCGAGCGCGCCCGGCCTCACCCTGAACGAGTCCTCCCCGCTCTCCTACGCATCCGGGACGACGCTGTACTACAACGCGCAGGGCTCGAACACCGCCTCCTTCACCGTCGACGGGACGTCGACCGATGCGCAGTCGGGGATCCAGAAGCTCAACTTCCCCGCCGTCTCGGGGATGACCGGCGGCGGCGACGACAGCTCCAGCCCGTATCAGGGCTCCTACACCTGGACGAACACCACCACCGCCTCCGGCAGCCAGACCGTCACCGCCACCAACGGCGCCGGTTCGACCGCCACCTCCACCTTCACCGTCACCAAAGACGTCACCGCCCCCACCGGGCAGACCAGCGCGCTCGCCGGCGGCCCCTGGTACACCACCCTGTCCGTCCCGCTCACCCTCGGCTGGGGCTCGGACGCCGGCTCCGGCCTCGACAACTCGACGCAAGTGGTTGAGCGTGACTCGGCAACACTGGCGAACGGCAGCTGCGGCAGCTTCAGCGGCAGCTGGTCGTCGGTCACCCTCTCCGGAGGCGCCGACACGACCGTGGTCAGCGGCAACTGCTACCGCTACCGCATCCGGATCAGCGACAACGTCGCCAACCAGAGCGTCAACTCCTCCACCACCGCCGACGCCAAAGTCGACACCACCGCTCCGACCGTCACAGCGACCGCCCCGACCGCCGTCACCGGCACCACCAACCAGTACTACAGCAGCGGCACCCTCTGGTTCCGGCCCAGCGGATCAGGCTCCTTCACCCTGAACGCCACCGCCGGCGACCCTCAATCCGGAGTCCAGGTCAGCTTCCCGAACGTCTCCGGCACCACCGGTTGGAGCGGCTCCACCGGCGGCACCGACACTTCGAGCCCGTACTCGTCGCCGGCCGACTACGCCTGGACGGTCGGCGCAACCCAGCTCGGCTCGACCACGATCACCGCCACCAACGGCGCCGGCCTCTCCGCCGCCGATTCACTCACGATCTCCGCCGACTCGACCGCGCCCACCGGACAGACCGCCACCCTCACCGCAGGTCCGTGGTACGCGACCCTCTCCGTCGGCGTGACGCTCGACAACGGTACGGACTCCGAATCCGGCCTCGACACGTCAAGCAGCCTGGTCGAGCGCGCCACCGCCGCCCTTACCAGCGGCAGCTGCGGAACGTTTGGCTCCTGGACACCGGTCACCCTCACCGGCGGCGCGGACACCACCGTCACCAGCGGCAACTGCTACCGCTACCGCTACACCATCTCCGACCGGGTCGGCAACCAGTCGTCTGCCTCCAGCGCCAGCGCCGACGCCAAGGTCGACACCACCGCCCCCAGCGCCCCCAGCCTGACCCTGAACGAATCGTCGGCGCTCTCCTTCGTGTCCGGGACGACGCTGTACTACAACGCCCAGGGCTCGAACACCGCTTCCTTCACGGTCGACGGCACCTCCACCGACGCCCAGTCGGGCATCCAGAAGCTCAACTTCCCGGCCGTGTCCGGAATGACGGGCGGCGGCGACGACAGCTCGTCTCCCTACCAGGGCTCGTACACCTGGACGAACGCCACGTCGGCGTCCGGCGCACAGACCGTCACTTCCACCAACGGCGCCGGCTCGACCGCCACCTCGACCTTCACGGTCACCAAGGACACCACCGCACCGACCGGGCAGACCGTCGACCTCGCCGGCGGGCCCTGGTACTCCAGCCTCTCCGTCCCGCTCACGCTCGGCAACGGCTCAGACGGCGGCTCCGGGATCGACACTTCGAGTGGCGCGGTCGAGCGCGCCACCGCGTCCCTCACCGGCAGCACCTGTGGCAGCTTTGGCTCGTGGTCGGCGGTGACGCTCACCGGCGGCGCCGACACCACCGTCGCCGCCGACAACTGCTACCGCTACCGCTACTACGTTTCCGACAACGTCGGAAACACGAGTAGCCCGTCTGCCGCCAGCGCCGATGCCAAGATCGACACGACCGCGCCGAGCGCGCCGGCACTGTCGATCTCCGAGTCGTCCGCACTCTCCTACGCGAGCGGGACGACCCTGTACTACAACGCGCAGGGCTCGAACACCGCCTCCTTCACCGTCGACGGCACCGCCAGCGACCCGCAGTCCGGGATCCAGAAGCTCAACTTCCCCGCCATCAGTGGGATGACCGGCGGCGGCGTCGACACCTCCGCCCCCTACCAGGGCAGCTACACCTGGACGAACACGACCACCGCATCCGGCGCCCAGACGGTTACCTCCTACAACGGCGCCGGCTCGACTGCGACCTCGACCTTCACCGTCACCAAAGACGTCACCGCCCCGACCGGGCAGACCAGCGCACTCGCCGGCGGACCCTGGTACACCACCCTCTCCGTCCCACTCACCCTCGACTGGGGCTCGGACGCCGGCTCCGGCCTCGACAACTCGACGCAGGTCGTCGAGCGTGACTCGGCAACACTGGCGAACGGCAGCTGTGGCAGCTTCAGCGGCAGCTGGTCGTCGGTCACCCTGGTCGGCGGCGCCGACACCACCGTCACCAGCGGCAACTGCTACCGCTACCGCATCCGCATCAGCGACAACGTCGCCAACCAGAGCGCCAACTCAACCGCAACCGCCGACGCCAGGGTCGACACCACCGCCCCCGGCGCCCCCGGCCTGACCCTGAACGAATCCTCACCGCTCTCCTACGCGTCCGGGACGACCCTGTACTACAACGCGCAGGGCTCGAACACCGCCTCCTTCACGGTCGACGGCACCAGCTCGGATGCGCAGTCCGGCATCCAGAAGCTCAACTTCCCGGCCGTCTCGGGGATGACCGGCGGCGGCGACGACAGCTCGTCTCCGTATCAGGGCACCTACACCTGGGACAGCACCACCACCGCCACCGGCAGCCAGACCGTCACCGCCACCAACGGCGCCGGCACGACCGCAACCGCCACCTTCACCGTCACCAAGGACACCACCGCGCCCACCGGGCAGACCGCCTCGCTGGCGACCGGGCCCTGGTACACAGCCCTCTCGGTTCCACTCATCCTCGACAACGGCAGCGACGCCGGCTCCGGGATCGACACCTCCACCGGCGTCGTCGAGCGGGCAACCGCCACGCTGACCGGAGGAAGCTGCGGCACGTTCGGCTCCTGGACATCCGTCACCCTCACCGGCGGCGCCGACACCACCGTCCAGAGCGGCAACTGCTACCGCTACCGCTACACGATCAGCGACAACGTCGCCAACACCTCTGCCCCCTCCAGCGCCAGCACCGACGCCAAGATCGACACGACCGCGCCGAGCGCGCCCGCACTGTCGATCTCCGAGTCGTCCGCACTCTCCCACGTCTCCGGGACGACCCTGTACTACAACGCCCAGGGCTCGAACACCGCCTCCTTCACCGTCGACGGCACCTCCACCGATTCCCAGTCCGGCATCCAGAAGCTCAACTTCCCCGCCGTCTCGGGGATGACCGGCGGCGGCGACGACAGCTCCAGTCCCTATCAGGGCTCGTACACCTGGACGAACACCACCTCGGCCTCAGGCGCCCAGACCGTCACCTCCTACAACGGCGCCGGCACGACTGCAACCGCCACCTTCACCGTCACCAAAGACGTCACCGCCCCGACCGGGCAGACGAGCGCGCTCGCCGGCGGACCCTGGTACACCACCCTCTCCGTCCCGCTCACCCTCGGCTGGGGCTCGGACAGTGGCTCCGGCCTCGACAACTCGACGCAGGTGGTCGAGCGTGACTCGGCAACACTGGCGAACGGCAGCTGCGGCAGCTTCAGCGGCAGCTGGTCGTCGGTCACCCTCGTCGGAGGCGCCGATACAACGGTCACCAGCGGTAGCTGCTACCGCTACCGCATCCGGATCAGCGACAACGTCGCCAACCAGAGCGCCAACTCGACACAGACGGCTGATGCCAGGGTCGACACCACCGCCCCGAGCGCCCCCGCACTGTCGATCTCCGAGTCTTCCGCGCTCTCCTACGTCTCCGGGACGACGCTGTACTACAACGCGCAGGGCTCGAACACCGCCTCCTTCACCGTCGACGGGACGTCGACCGATGCGCAGTCGGGGATCCAGAAGCTCAACTTCCCCGCCGTCTCGGGGATGACCGGCGGCGGCGACGACAGCTCGAGCCCGTATCAGGGCTCCTACACCTGGACGAACACCACCACCGCCTCCGGCAGCCAGACCGTCACCGCCACCAACGGCGCCGGTTCGACCGCCACCTCCACCTTCACCGTCACCAAAGACGTCACCGCCCCCACCGGGCAGACGAGCGCGCTCGCCGGCGGCCCCTGGTACACCACCCTGTCCGTCCCGCTCACCCTCGGCTGGGGCTCGGACGCCGGCTCCGGCCTCGACAACTCCACTCAGGTCGTCGAGCGCGCCTCCGCCACCCTCACAAGCGGAACCTGCGGCAGCTTCGGCTCCTGGGCGAGCGTCACTCTGGTCGGCGGCGCGGACACGACCGTGGTCAGCGGCAACTGCTACCGCTACCGCATCCGGATCAGCGACCAGGTCGCCAACCAGAGCGCCAACTCGACACAGACCGCCGACGCCAAGGTCGACACCAGCGCACCCGCGATCAGCGCGACCGCCCCGACCGCGACCACCGGCGCCGCCAACCAGTACTACGAAACCGGAACGAAGACACTCTGGTTCCGCCCCGCCGGCAGCGGCTCGTTCACCCTGAACGCAACCGCAACCGACCCCCAGTCCGCAATCGCCCAGGTCAGCTTCCCCGACCTCTCCGCAACCAACGGCTGGACCGGCTCCACCGGCGGCACCGACAGCTCGAGCCCGTACTCCTCCCCGGTCGACTACGCCTGGACCGCGGGCGCAACCCAACTCGGCTCGACCACGATCACCGCCACCAACGGCGCCGGCCTCACCACCGGCGACTCGCTGACGATCTCCGCCGACTCGACCGCACCGACCGGCCAGAGCGCCACCCTGACCGCCGGCCCCTGGTACACCAGCCTGTCGGTCGCGCTCACCCTCGACAACGGCACCGACACCGAATCCGGCGTCGACCCATCGAGCGGCACCGTCGAGCGCTCCTCCGCCACCCTCACAGGCGGAACCTGCGGAAGCTTCGGCTCCTGGACACCGGTCACCCTCACCGCCGGCGCCGACACCACCGTCACCACCGGCAACTGCTACCGCTACCGCTACACCACCACCGACCGAGTCGGCAACACCAGCACCCCCTCCACCGCCAGCGCCAACGCCAAAATCGACACCACCGCGCCGGTCGTGGCGAACACCGCTCCGACGGCGATCTCGGGCGGCGGCAACCAGCACTACGACTCGGGCACCGAGACGCTCTACTTCCGGCCGGCCGGCTCGGGCTCGTTCCAGCTGAATGCGACCGCCTCCGACGGCCAGTCCGATATCGCCTCGGTCGCCTTCCCCGACCTCTCCGCCCTGGACGGCTTCTCCGGGTCGGGCGGCACGGACGCCTCCAGCCCGTACGCATCGACGACGTACAGCTGGACGGCGGGCGCGGGCGGGAATCCGGGCGGCAAGACCGTGACCGCCACGAACGGCGCAGGCGGCACCGGCACCACGACGATCACGATCGCGCCCGACTCGACCGCCCCGACCGGCCAGACGGTCGCGCTCTCTGGCGGGCCGTACTACTCCTCGACCTCGGTGCCGCTCACGCTCGGCAACGGCTCCGATTCGGGCGCCGGGGTTGATGGCTCGAGCGGTGTGGTCGAGCGCGCCTCCGCCACGCTCACCGGCGGCACCTGCAGCAGCTTCGGCTCCTGGTCGACGGTGACGCTCTCCGGCGGCGCCGACACCACGGTCGCCACCGGCAACTGTTACCGCTACCGCTACAGCGTTGCCGACCTGGTCGGCAACGTCAGTAACCCGTCCACCGCCAGCGCCGACGCCAAGGTCGACACCACCGCGCCGGCGGTTGCCGCCACGACCCCGACCGCGGTCACAGGGGCGGGCAACCAGCACTACGCCGCGGGCACCCTCTGGTTCCGGCCGAGCGGCGCCGGTTCGTTCACGCTGAACGCGACCGCAACCGACCCGCAGTCCGGGATCGACGGCGTCGCCTTCCCGGATGTCTCGACTGTCTCGGGCTGGGCGGGCTCGACCGGCGGCACCGACACCTCGAGCCCGTACTCCTCCCCGGTCGACTACGCCTGGACCGCGGGCGCAACCCAACTCGGCTCGACCACGATCACCGCCACCAACGGCGCCGGCCTCACCACCGGCGACTCGCTGACGATCTCCGCCGACTCGACCGCACCGACCGGCCAGAGCGCCACCCTGACCGCCGGCCCCTGGTACACCAGCCTGTCGGTCGCGCTCACCCTCGACAACGGCACCGACACCGAATCCGGCGTCGACCCATCGAGCGGCACCGTCGAGCGCTCCTCCGCCACCCTCACAGGCGGAACCTGCGGAAGCTTCGGCTCCTGGACACCGGTCACCCTCACCGGCGGCGCCGACACCACCGTCACCACCGGCAACTGCTACCGCTACCGCTACACGATCACCGACAACGTCGGCAACACCAGCAGCCCGTCTGCCACCAGCGCCGATGCGAAGGTCGACACCAGCGCACCCAGCGCTCCGAGCCTGACCCTGTCCGAGTCCTCGCCGCTCTCGTACGTCTCCGGGACGACGCTGTACTACAACGCGCAGGGTTCGAACACGGCGAGCTTCACCGTCGACGGCACCTCCGCCGATGCTCAGTCCGCCATCCAGAAGCTCACCTTCCCCGCGGTCACCGGCACGACCGGCGGCGGCGACGACAGCACGAGCCCCTACCAGGGCACCTACACCTGGGACGAGAACACGACCGCCTCCGGCGACCAGACGGTGACCGCCACGAACGGCGCCGGCGCGACCGCAACCTCGACCTTCACGCTCACCAACGACGTCACGGCCCCCACCGGCCAGTCGGCAGCGCTCTCCGGCGGCCCCTGGTACACCACCCTCTCCGTCCCGCTCACCCTCGACAACGGCACCGACAGCGGCGCCGGCATCGACACCACCAGCGGCCTCGTCGAACGCGCCACCGCCACCCTGACGGGCGGCACCTGCGGCAGCTACGGCCCCTGGACCACCATCACCCCCACCGGCGGCGCCGACACCACCGTCCAAAGCGGCAACTGCTACCGCTACCGCTACACGGTCACCGACAACGTCGGCAACACCTCGCCGCCGTCCAGCCCCTCCGCAGACGCCAAGATCGACACCAGCGCCCCGACCGTCGCTGTCGCCGCCCCGACCGAGACCGGCGGCGCCGCCAACCAGCACTACGTCCCCGGCACCAAGACCCTCTGGTTCCGGCCCGCCGGATCCGGCTCGTTCACGCTGAATGCGACCGCGAGCGACGCGCAGTCCGGCGTCGGCCAGGTCACCTTCCCCGACGTCTCCGCAACGACCGGCTGGACCGGCTCGACCGGGGGCAGCGACAGTTCGAGTCCGTACGCATCGCCCACCGACTACAGCTGGACGGCAGGCGCGACCGCACTCGGCTCGACCGCGATCGTCGCCACGAACGGCGCCGGGCTGTCGGCAAACGACTCGTTGACCATCTCGCCCGACTCGACCGCCCCGACCGGCCAGTCGGCGAGCCTGGTCGGCGGTCCGTCATACGACACCCTGTCCGTGCCGCTGACGCTCAGCAACGGGAGCGACGGTCAGTCCGGCGTCGACACCTCGAGCGGCGTCGTCGAGCGCGCCGAGGCGACCCTTACCGGCGGCACCTGCGGCAGCTTCGGCTCGTGGAGCCAGGTCGTCCTCTCCGGCGGTGCCGACACGACGGTCGTGACCGACACCTGCTACCGCTACCGCTACACGGTCTCCGACAACGTCGGCAACGCCTCGGCTCCGTCGAGCGCGAGCGCAAGCGCGAAGGTCGACACGAGCGCGCCGTCGGTCGACATCGATCCCCCGACGGCGACCGCGGGCGCTGCGAACCAGTACTACGCGGCAGGCTCGACAACGCTCTGGTTCCGTCCCGCCGGATCCGGATCGTTCATCCTGAACGCGACCGCCTCGGCCGGCGGCTCGGGCATCGCCGACGTCACGTTCCCCGACCTCTCCGGGCTGAACGGCTTCAGCGGCACCGGCGGCAGCGACACCAGCAGCCCCTACTCCTCGACGAGCTACTCCTGGACGGCTGGTGCGACCGGCGACCCGGGCAGCCAGGATGTCGTCGCGACGAGCAACTCGAGCGCGACCGCGACTGCGTCGATCACGATCTCCCCCGACTCAACCGCCCCCAGCGGGCAGTCGGCCTCGCTGGTCGGAGGCCCCTGGTACGCAAGCCTGTCGGTCCCGCTGACGATCGACAACGGCACCGACGCGGGCGCGGGAGTCGACCCGAGCTCGGTGACGATCGAGCGCGCCGAGGCGACACTCTCGAACGGGACCTGCGGCAGCTTCGGCTCGTGGAGCACCGTCACCCTCTCGGGCGGCGCCGACACGACCGTTACTGCAGGCAACTGCTACCGCTATCGCGTCACCGTCTCCGATCGGGTCGGCAACCAGAGCTCGCCGTCCGCTGCCAGCGCGAATGCAAAGGTCGGCACGGAAACGCCGACCGTGACCGCAACCGCCCCGACGGCGATCAGCGGCGGGGCGAACCAGTACTGGGCGAGCGGCTCGAAGACCCTCTACTTCCGCCCGTCCGGCTCAGGCTCGTTCCAGCTGACCGCGACCGCAACCGACGACTCGGCAGGCATCGACCACGTCGCCTTCCCCGACCTCTCCGGACTGAACGGCTTCAGCGGCACCGGCGGCAGCGACACCACCGATCCGTACGCCTCGACCACCTATGCCTGGACGGCCGGAACGACGGCCGACCCGGAAGACAGGCAGATCGTCGCAACCAGCAACTCGTCGCAGACGGGCTTCGACACGGTCACGATCTCGCCCGACTCGACCGCCCCGAGCGGTCAGTCGGCCGCGCTGTCGGGCGGCCCCTGGTTCTCGACCGCCTCGGTGCCGCTGACCCTCGACCTCGGCACCGACTCAGGCTCCGGAGTCGACTCGGCCTCTCTTGCCGTCGAGCGCGCCTCCGCCACGCTCTCGAACGGAACCTGCGGCACATTCGGCTCCTGGTCGGCCGTGACGCTCTCCGGCGGCGCCGACACCGGAGTCACGAGCGGCAACTGCTACCGCTACCGAATCAGCGTCTCCGACAACGTCGGAAACCTCAGCAGCACCTCCGCGCCAAGCGCGGATGCGAAGGTCGACACCTCCGCCCCGAGCACCCCGAACCTCGCGGTGACCGAGGCGTCGCCGTTCTCCTACGCGACCGGGACGACGCTCTACTACAACCCGCAAGGCTCGAACTCGGGCAGCTTCGACGTCTTCGCGACGAGCACCGACGCCCAGAGCGGGATCTCGAAGATCGCCTTCCCGGCCGTAACCGGTACGAGCGGCGGCGGCGACGACATCTCGAGCCCCTACTCGACCACCTATGACTGGACCGCCTCGACGAGCGCCTCCGGCGCGCAGGCGGTCACGGCCCACAACGCCGCCGGGCTGACCGCAAGCGCGAACTTCACCCTGACCCCGGACACGACCGCCCCGGCCGGGCAGACGAGCGCGCTCGCCGGCGGCCCCTGGTACACCACCCTGTCCGTCCCGCTCACCCTCGGCTGGGGCTCGGACGCCGGCTCCGGCCTCGACAACTCCACTCAGGTCGTCGAACGCGACAGCGCAACCCTCTCCAATGGCAGCTGCGACTCGTTCAGCGGGTCCTGGTCGGCGGTCACCCTGGTCGGAGGCGCCGACACCACCGTCACCAGCGGCAACTGCTACCGCTACCGCATCCGGATCAGCGACCAGGTCGCCAACCAGAGCGCCAACTCGACACAGACTGCCGACGCCAAGATCGACACCAGCGCACCCGCGATCAGCGCGACCGCCCCGACCGCGACCACCGGCGCCGCCAACCAGTACTACGAAACCGGAACGAAGACACTCTGGTTCCGCCCCGCCGGCAGCGGCTCGTTCACCCTGAACGCAACCGCAACCGACCCCCAGTCCGCGATCGCCCAGGTCAGCTTCCCCGACCTCTCCGCAACCAACGGCTGGACCGGCTCCACCGGCGGCACCGACAGCTCGAGCCCGTACTCCTCCCCGGTCGACTACGCCTGGACCGCGGGCGCAACCCAACTCGGCTCGACCACGATCACCGCCACCAACGGCGCCGGCCTCACCACCGCCGACTCACTGACGATCTCCGCCGACTCGACCGCACCGACCGGCCAGAGCGCCACCCTGACCGCCGGCCCCTGGTACACCAGCCTGTCGGTCGCGCTCACCCTCGACAACGGCACCGACACCGAATCCGGCGTCGACACCTCCAGCGGGATCGTCGAGCGCTCCTCCGCCACCCTCACAGGCGGAACCTGCGGAAGCTTCGGCTCCTGGTCACCGGTCACCCTCACCGGCGGCGCCGACACCACCGTCACCACCGGCAACTGCTACCGCTACCGCTACACCACCACCGACCGAGTCGGCAACACCAGCACCCCCTCCACCGCCAGCGCCAACGCCAAAATCGACACCACCGCGCCGAGTGCGCCGGCGATCGCGATCGGCGAGTCGTCGGCGTTCTCCTCGGTGACCGGAACGACGCTGTACTACAACCCGCAAGGCTCCAACTCGGGCACGTTCAGCGTCGGCGCGACGAGCAGCGACTCGGAATCCGGAGTGGCGAGCGTCGCCTTCCCGAACGTGTATGGCGGCGACGGCGCCACCGACTCCTCGAGCCCGTTCTCGAACGACTACTCGTGGAGTGCGACCGACACGGCCAGCGGCACCAAGACCGTCACGGTCACGAACGGCGCAGGGACAACGAGCGCCGGCAGCTTCACGGTCACACCCGACACGACGCCGCCGACCGGCCAGACGATCGCGCTCTCGGGCGGGCCGTGGTTCTCGTCCGACTCGGTCGACCTCACGCTCGCCGACGGGTCGGACGCGGGTGCAGGCCTCGACGGCTCGAGCGGTGTGGTCGAGCGTGACTCGGCCACGCTGACCGGCAGCACTTGCGGCAGCTTCAGCGGCTCGTGGTCGACGGTCGCGCTCGCCGGCGGCGCCGACACCACCGTCGTCAGCGGCCATTGCTACCGGTACCGGTACACGATCTCCGACCTGGTCGGAAACACCTCTACGCCGTCGAGCGCCTCGGCCGACGCGAAGATCGACTCGAGCGCGCCGACCGTCACCGCCACCGCCCCGACTCCGGTCACCGGGGCCGGCAACCAGCACTACGCCGCGGGCACCCTCTGGTACCGGCCGAGCGGCGCCGGTTCGTTCACCCTGAACGCGACCGCAACCGACCCGCAGTCCGGGATCGACGGCGTCGCCTTCCCGGATGTCTCGGCTGTCTCGGGCTGGACGGGCTCGACCGGCGGCACCGACACCTCGAGCCCGTACTCCTCCCCGGTCGACTACGCCTGGACCGCGGGCGCAACCCAACTCGGCTCGACCACGATCACCGCCACCAACGGCGCCGGCCTCACCGCCGGCGACTCGCTGACGATCTCCGCCGACTCGACCGCGCCAACCGGCCAGAGCGCCTCACTGACCGCAGGCCCCTGGTACACGAGCCTGTCGGTCGCGCTCACCCTCGACAACGGCACCGACACCGAGTCCGGCGTCGACACCACCAGCGGTGTGGTCGAGCGCTCCTCCGCCACGCTGGCCAGCGGCAGCTGCGGCAGCTTCGGCTCCTGGAGCACCGTCACCCTGACCGCCGGCGCCGACACCACCGTCCAGACCGGCAACTGCTACCGCTACCGCTACACGATCAGCGACAACGTCGGCAACCAGAGCTCGGCCTCGGCGGCGTCCGCAACCGCCAAGATCGACACCAGCGCACCCACGGTCACAAACGCCGCCCCGACCGAACTGACCGGCACCGAAGCGCAGTACTACGACGCCGCCAGCGAGACCCTCTACTACCGCCCCGCCGCCAGCGGCTCGTTCACACTCGCCGCCACCGCCTCGGACGCCCAATCCGACATCGCCCAGGTCGCCTTCTCCGACCTCACCGGCGTCTCCGGCTGGAACGGCACCGGCGGCACCGACACCACCAGCCCCTACCAGTCCACCACCTACGACTGGAGCACAGGCGCAACCGCCCCCGACGCCCGCACGATCACCGCCACCAACAACGCCGGCGGCACCGCCACCACAACGATCACGATCACGGCCGACACGACCGCCCCCACGGGCCAGACCGCCGCACTCTCCGGCGGCCCCTGGTACACCACCCTCTCCGTCCCGCTCACCCTCGACAACGGCACCGACAGCGGCGCCGGCATCGACGCCACCAGCGGCCTCGTCGAACGCGCCACCGCCACCCTGACGGGCGGCAACTGCGGCAGCTACGGCCCCTGGACCACCATCACCCCCACCGGCGGCGCCGACACCACCGTCCAGAGCGGCAACTGCTACCGCTACCGCTACACGATCACCGACAACGTCGGCAACACCTCGCCGCCGTCCAGCCCCTCCGCCGACGCCAAGATCGACACCAGCGCCCCGAGCGCTCCGAGCCTGACCCTGTCCGAGTCCTCCCCGCTCTCGCACGTCAGCGGCACCACCCTCTACTACAACCCGCAAGGCACGAACACCGCCGGCTTCACGGTCACCGCAACCGCGACCGACAGCCAGGCGGGAATCGCAAGCGTCGACTTCCCAACCGTCTTCGGCGCCGACTCCGCAACCGACACGACCAGCCCCTACACCCACGACTACACCTGGACCGCAACCGACACCGCCAGCGGAACGAAGACCGTCACCGCCACAAACGGCGCCGGACAAACATCAACCAACACCTTCACGGTCACACCCGACACAACCGCACCCACCGGCCAGTCCGCCGACCTCGCCGCCGGCCCCTGGTACACCACCACCTCCGTCGCCCTCACCCTGACCGACGGCACCGACACCGGCTCCGGCCTCGACACGACGACCGGCATCGTCGAGCGCGCCGAGGCGACCCTGACCGGCGGCACCTGCGGCAGCTTCAGCCCCTGGACGACCATCACCCTCACCGGCGGCGCCGACACCACCGTCGTCAGCGGCAACTGCTACCGCTACCGCTACAGCATCACCGACAACGTCGGCAACACCAGCACCCCCTCCACCGCCAGCGCCGACGCCAAGGTCGACACCACCGCACCGACCGTCACCACCACCGCCTCGACCCCCCTCACCGGCAGCGCAGCCCAACACTACGCCGCCGCAACCAAGACCCTCTGGTACCGCCCCAACGCCGCCGGCTCCTTCACCCTGAACGCAACCGCAACCGACACCCAGTCCGGCATCGACCATGTGTCTTTCCCGGATCTCTCGGGAGTCTCCGGGTGGAGCGGGGCGGGCGGCGACGACTCCTCGAGCCCGTACGCCTCGCCTGCGGACTACTCGTGGAGCGCGGGCGCAGCCGCCCCCGGGACACAGACGATCGTCGCCACGACGGAAGCCGGCCGCACCGCCTCCGACACGATCACGATCAGCGCAGACTCGACCGCGCCCGCCGGCCAGACCATCGCCCTGACCGCCGGCCCTTGGTACACGACCGCCTCGGTCGGGTTCAGCTCCGGCGACGGCACCGACGACGACGCCGGTCTCGACACCGCGAGCCGGACGATCGAGCGCGCTTCGGCGCCGCTGACGGACGGCACGTGCGGCACGTTCGGCGCCTACGGCGGCTCGTACACGAGCCCGGACACGAGCGTCCAGAGCGGCTTCTGCTACCGGTACCGGCTGACGATCTCCGACAACGTCGGCAACGCTTCGACCCCGGTCGTCAGCGGGATCGCCAGGGTCGACACGAGCGACCCGGACGCGCCCGACCTGACCGTGAGCGAGTCCTCGCCATTCTCGTCCGTCTCCGGGACGACTCTCTACTACAACCCGCAGGGCTCCAACACCGGCAGCTTCACCGTCGCCGCAACGAGCGCCGATGCCGAGTCGGGGATCGCGAGCGTCGCCTTCCCGGCGGTCTTCGGCGCCGACGGCGCAACCGACTCGTCGAGCCCGTACTCGAACGGCTATGCGTGGACTGCATCCGACTCGGCGAGCGGCGCCAAGTCCGTCACCGTCACCGACGGCGCCGGCCGCACGAGCACCGCGAGCTTCACGGTCACGCCCGACACGACGGCGCCGACCGGCCAGACGATCGCGCTCTCGGGCGGGCCCTGGTACACCACCGCGTCCGTCGCCTTCTCGCTCGGGGACGGCTCGGATGCCGGCTCGGGCCTCGACGTCTCCACGCGCTCGGTCGAGCGCGCCTCCGCGACCCTGAACCCGGACGGCACCTGCGGCACGTTCGGTGCCTACGGCGGCTCGTACACGAGCCCCGACACGAGCGTCCAGGACGGCCGCTGCTACACCTACCGCTTCACGATCGCGGACGCCGTCGGCAACGAGTCGACCGACGCCGAGACGACTGCGGCCAAGGTCGACACCTCGGCGCCGTCCGTCTCGCTGACGGCGCCCGGCGCATACGTCGATGCCGCCGCCGCCGATCCGTTCACGATCACCGCTACCAGCGCAGACGCCGACGTCGCCCAGGTCGAGTTCTTCCGTTGCTCCGATGTCAGCACGTCGTGCTCGGCCGGCAGCTGGATCTCGCTCGGCGTGGACACGACCGCACCGTTCGGCGCATCGTGGCCGCTCGACGCCGAAGGCAACCGCGCGCTTCGCGCCGTCGCCACCGACAACGCCGGGCAGACCGGCTCGGATGTCGTGAACACGACCATCGACCGGACGGCGCCCGCCGGCGGCTCGGTCTCCTACCCGGACGGATACGTCACCACGAGCGTCACCGTCACGACCGACGACGGCACGGATGCGGGCTCGGGGATCGACCTCGCCTCGGGTGTCATCCAGCGCGACGAGGCCGCTCTGTCGGGGAACGCCTGCGCCGCCTTCCCCGGCTCGTGGACGGCGGTCGCCTCGCCGGACACGACCGTCGCGACCGCCACCTGCTACCGCTACCGCTACCGCGTCTCCGATCTCGCGGGCAACGTCGCCACGTACACCTCACCGAACGTCGTCAAGGTCGACTCGACTGCGCCGAGCACGCCGGGGATCTCGCTCTCCGAGTCGTCGCCGTTCGAGGCCGTCTCCGGAACGACGCTGTTCTACAACCCGAGCGCGGGCAACGGCGGCTCGTTCGACGTCACCGCCGTCGCCTCGGACCCGGAGTCCGGGATTGCCTCGGTTGCGTTCCCGATCGCCTTCGGCGGCGACGCCTCGACCGACACGACGAGCCCGTATTCGACGACCTACACCTGGGACGACACCGCCACCGCGGTCGGCGCCCGGACGGTGACGGCGACGAACGGCGCGGGCCTGACCGCCGCGGGCACGTTCGCACTCACCCCGGATACGTCCGGGCCGACCGGCGGTTCCGTCTCCTACGCGGACGGCTACACGATCACGAATGCGGTCTCGCTCGCGCTGACGAACGGCAACGACGGCGGCGCCGGACTGGCCACGAGCGGGATGCAGCTCCAGCGGGCGTCCGCGACGCTGTCGAACGGGACATGCGGTGCGCTCGGCGGCTTCGCGACGATCGCCACAGACCCGCTGCTCTCGACCAGCGACCTGACGGTCACGACCGGGCACTGCTACGTGTATCGCTATGTGGTCGGCGACGAGGTCGGCAACCAGACGACCTACACGTCGAGCAGCGTGGTCAAGATCGACTCCGAGGCTCCGATCGCCGTCCAGGACGACCCGGGCCAGTACATCAGCGGCACGGTCACGCTGACCTCGAGCTCGTCCGACACGGGCGGCTCCGGGCTGGCGAGCGTCGCGTTCCAGCGCTCCGCCACCGGCGCCGGTTCCTGGACGACGATGTCCACCGACACCGCGGCGCCGTGGTCGACCAGCCTCGACACCACCCAACTGGCCGAGGGCGGCTACGACTTCCGCGTGATCGCGACCGACGGCGCGGGCAACGCGACCACGTCGGCGGTCGTCGCCAACGTGCGCGTCGACAACGCGAACCCGACCGTCACGCTCGCCGACCCGGGTCGCAACGTCCACGGCACCGTCGCCCTCAGCGCGACCGCCTCCGACGCCGGCACCGGGATCGCCTCGATCGCCTATCAGACCTCGCCGGCAAGCCAGAGCACCTGGACGACGACGCCCGCGGCCTGGGACACCACCGCGCTGGCGGACGGGCTGTACGACGTCCACGCGATCGCGACCGACAACGCCGGCAACACGAGCACCTCGACCGTGGTCGACGTCCGCGTCGACAACACGCCTCCGACCGCCGCCCTCGACGATCCGGGCCAGTACGTGCACGGCATCGTCACGCTCACCTCCACCACCGCCGACACCGGCTCGGGGATCGACCACGTCGCCTACCAGTACTCCGTTGCCGGTGCGGAGACCTGGTCGACGACCGAGGCCGCCTGGGACACGACGTCGCTCGCCGACGGCCAGTACGACGTACGCGTCTCGGCGACCGACCGCGCGGGCAACGTCACGACCTCCACGGTCCGCACGGTCACCGTCGACAACACCCCGCCGACCGCGGCGATGGACGACCCGGGCGCGTACCTGACCGGAACGGTCGGCCTGACCGGAACCTCGGGCGACTCCGGCTCGGGTGTCGACACGCTCACGTTCCAGTATTCGCCGGCGGGCCAGAGCACCTGGACGTCGACGCCGGCAGCCTGGAACACCACGCTCGTCCCTGACGGCTCCTACGACCTGCGCCTGACCGTCACCGACCACGCCGGCAACACGACCACCTCCGCGCCGGTCGCCGCGCGGGCGGTCGACAACTCCGCGCCGAGCCTGACGGTGACCGCGCCCGCCGACGGTCAGTACGTCAACTCCACCACCGCCGACCCGCTGACGATCTCCGCGACCTCGACCGACGCGGGCAGCGGCGTCGCCTCCGTCTCCTTCGCCGTGTGCTCCGACACCAGCGTCGACTGCGCGACCGGCGTCTGGTCGTCGCTCGGGACCGACACGACGTCGCCCTACTCGGCCGCCTGGACACTGCCGTCCGACGGCAACCGGGCGCTCCGGGTCGTCTCCACGGACGCCGTCGGCCGCACCACGACTGCGGTCCTGAGCGTGATCGTCGACCGCACCGCCCCGGCTGCGACCCTGAGCGACCCGGGCGCCAACCTGCGCGGCACCGTCTCGCTGTCGGCGACCGCGACCGACACCGGCGGCACGGGGGTCAACTCGGTCAGCTTCCAGCGCTCGCCCGCCGGCCAGGCGACCTGGACGACGATCTCGACCGATACGACCTCGCCCTACGCCGCCGGCCTCGACACGACCGGGCTCACGGACGGCCTCTACGACTTCCGGATCTTCGTCACCGACGTCGCCGGCAACACGCAGACCGCGCAGGTCGCGAACCGCCGGATCGACAACACGAACCCGACCGTCAGCCTGACCAGCCCGGGCGCGAACGTCCGCGGCACCGTCGCGCTCACCTCCAGCGCTGCCGACTCCGGCTCCGGCGTCGCCACCGTCACCTACCAGTACTCGGCCGCAGGCCAGGACACCTGGCAGTCCACCTCGGCCCTCTGGAACACAGCGGCGCTCACCGACGGCCTCTACGACCTGCGCGCGACCGCGACCGACAACGCCGGCAACTCGGCGTCGTCGGCGACCGTGGCGAACGTCCGCGTCGACAACACGGCGCCGAGCGTGACGATGGGCAACCCGGGTGCGTATGTCCGCGGCCTCGTCGCGCTGACGTCCACGAGCTCGGATGCCGGCTCGGGCGTCGCCACCGTCACCTACCAGTACTCGGCCGCCGGCCAGAACACCTGGCAGTCCACCTCCGCCCTCTGGACGACGACGGCGCTGATCGACGGGCTGTACGACCTGCACGCGGTCGTGACCGACAACGCCGGCAACTCGACCGTGTCCGCCGCCGTCGCGAACGTCCGCGTCGACAACACGGCGCCGACCGTGACGATGACGAACCCCGGTGCGAACGTCCGCGGCACGGTCACGCTCGGCTCGAGCTCGAGCGACGGCGGCTCGGGCATCGCCGGCGTCGTCTATCAGTACTCAGCGGCCGGGCAGGGATCGTGGACGACGACGCCGGCGGCGTGGAACACGGTCGCGCTGACCGACGGCCTCTACGACCTGCGGGCGACGGCGACCGACAACGCGGGCAACTCGACCACGTCAACCGCCGTCGCGAACATCCGCGTCGACAACACACCGCCGACGACGACCAGCAACGCGCCGTCCGGGCCCCAGTCCGCCGCCGTGACGGTGACGCTGACCCCGGTCGACTCGGGGTCCGGGGTCGCGTCGACGCAGTACAAGATCGACAGCGGCAGCTTCGTCACGGGCACGACGGTGGTCATCCCGGCGCCGGCCGATCACTCCAACGACGGCGTCCACACGATCCAGTACCGCGCAACCGACCAGGCCGGCAACGTCGAGGCGCTGAAGTCGGTCAACGTCACGATCGACACCACTCCGCCCGACGGCACCGCGGTCGACCCGGGGTCGACGCTGCGCGGGACGGTCACCCTGACGGCGACGGCGACGGCATCCGACATCGCCTCGATCGTCTTCCAGTACCGCGCCGGCGGAGGAACCGGCTCGTGGACGACGATCGGCACCGACACGAGCTCGCCGTGGGCGGTGGACTGGAACACGACCGCCGTCACCGACGGGACCTACGACCTGCGCGCGGTCGTCACCGACACCGCCAACAATCAGTCGACCTCGACGCTGCCGACGAAGGTCGTCGACAACACCGCTCCGACCGCGTCGATCACGAACCCGGCGGCGGCCGCCAGGCTGACGGGCAGCGTCACCTTCTCGGTCAGCGCGACCGACGCAACCTCCGGAGTCGCCTCCGTGGAGTTCAAGCTGAAGCCGACCGGCGCGTCGACGTTCACCACGATCGGCAGCGACTCGACCTCGCCGTACTCTTCGATCCTGAACACCGCCGGCTGGCCGGACGGCGCCGCCGAGCTCCAGGCGCTCGTCACCGACGTCGCCGGGAACACGACCCTGACGAGCGTCCGCTCGGTCACGATCGACAACAGCGCTCCGTCGATCTCGATCACCGACCCGGGGGCGAACGCATCCGGCTCCCTGAGCCTGTCGGCGACCGCCGGGTCGAGCGCGACACAGGTCGTCTTCCAGCGCAGCCCGGCCGGCGCGAACGCGTGGACGACCTTCG
This sequence comes from uncultured Actinomycetes bacterium, assembly GCA_963803325.1. Classification (GTDB taxonomy): domain Bacteria; phylum Actinomycetota; class Thermoleophilia; order Gaiellales; family Gaiellaceae; genus DATBLE01. The sequence continues at coordinate 324,145 of CAWDLU010000004.1, forward strand.
AGACGGACACGAGCGCCCCCTTCACCGCCACGCTCGACACGGTCCCGCTCGCCGATGGTCTCTACGACCTGCGCGCGCTGGCGACCGATGCCGCCGACAACACCGGCACCAGCGCGACGCGGACGATCCGGATCGACAACACCGCTCCGAGCGGATCCCTGACCTCTCCGCAGAACGGCGAGACGGTCGACAACGACTCGGCGACGCTGACCGCGAGCGCCTCCGACACCGGTTCGGGAATCAACGCGGTCACCTTCCAGTTCCGCGTCGCCGGCGGCGGTCAGTACACCGATGTCCAGAGCGACTCGAGCGCACCGTACGCAGCGTCGTGGACGCCGCCGCTCTCCGGCAGCTTCGAGCTGCGGATCAAGGTCGCCGACAACGCGGGCAACGTCTTCACGGGCAACCCGGTCACGGTCACCGTCTCGTCGGGCGGGACGCTGACCTTCGCCGACCCGGGCAGCCCGCTTTCCGGCACGGTCAGTCTGAGCGCCGCCACCGGGTCGAGCGCGGCCCAGGTCGTATTCCAGCGCAGCGCAGCCGGTGCCGCCTCGTGGACGACGATCGTCACCGACACGTCCGCACCGTGGGCGGCGAACTTCGACACGACCGCGGTCGCCGACGGTACCTACGATCTGCGTGCGGTCTCGTACAACTCGTCGGGCGCACAGCTGCGCTCCGCCGAACGCACCGGCATCTCGATCGACAACACGCGGCCGAGGATCGTCTCCTCGAACCCGGCCGACGGCTCGGTCACCAGCTCCGCGAGCTCGATCGCACTCACCGCCAGCGAGCCGATCGCCTCGGTCCAGAACGCCAAGCTGGACGGAGCTACGGTGACGCCGACGGTCTCCGGCACCGCGATCACGGTCAACGCCGGCAGCTTCGCCCCCGGGCCGCACACGCTCCAGGGCCTGCTGGTCGACACGGCCGGCAAGCGGGGGCACTTCCGGGTCGCGTTCACGATCCCGGCCTCGGGTAGCGACGCGCCGTACATCGAGAAGAACACCTCGCCCGACTCCTCGACCACGGTGACGGCGGTCGGCGGAAGCGCCACCGTGACGATGCCGAGCGGCGCGTACACGGCGCAGGCAGCGGGCACCGACGGCAACGACTGGATCGTTCTTCGTCTCGACCCGATCCTGCCGCCGACGTCACCCGGCCTCGGCCTGACCGCGGCCGGGCCGGCGATCGACGTCACGGCCGCATGGGCCGTCGCCGGAACCGACGTCACCTCCTTCGACCGAGCCCTCGACGTCGTGCTCGCGAACACGAGCAGCGGCAACGTCGTTCCGGCCACGTTCGAGAACAACGTCTGGCGCGTTCTGGACAAGGTCGCGATCGCGGGCACCCTGCCGGTGGACGCGCGCGACGGGTACTACGTCGGCAGCGACGGCATCCACGTACTCACCCGCCACCTGACGAAGTTCGCCCTGCTGATCGACAGCCAGGCACCCTCGACGCCCACGAATCTCGCCGGCACGATCGTCGGCGGCTCGCTGACGCTGACCTGGACGCCCGGCAAGGACCCGAACGGCGTCGGCGTGACGACGATCCTGTACGTCAACGGTGCCGAGTTCGCCCGCTACGGGGGCACCGTCACCAGCGCGAGCATGGGGCCGTTCACGGGCGACGACACGCGGACATTCGCGGTCGCCGCGGTCGACGGCGCCGGCAACCTCAGCCCGAAGACCGCCTCCGTGCTCGGCGTCCCGACGGTGTACGGCAAGACCGTCGCTGAAGCGACCGCGCTCCTGACCGGTCGAGGGCTGGCGGCGGGGACCCTGACGACCGTCCCCTCCACCCAGCCTGCGGGCACGATCGTCGCGCCGGAGACCACGAGCATCGTCGCCGCCGGCTCGACCGTCGGCCTGACCGTCTCGGGCGGCGTGTCCGGTACGAGCACGGGTACCGGTACGGGCACGGGTTCCGGCTCGGGCGCGGGCAGCGGATCGGGTTCCGGCTCGTCGACGACGGCGCCGATCACGAACCCGAACTCGCCGTCGGCCGCCGGTCTCGCGTTCACCGTTACCGGCACCGGCAGCACCTCGCTCGCCGGCAACCGGTCGATCGGCGCCCGCGTCAACGTCTCTCGTGCCGCCCAGGTGACCGCGACACTCCTCGACCCGGCAGGCAAGCCCGTCTACACGTGGCGGTTCCGGACCGGCGTCGGCGCGACCGCCGTCCGCCTGATCGTGCCCGCCAAGGTGAAGAAGCCGGGCAGGTACACGATCGTCTGGCGCGCAACGTCGAGCGGCGAGACGATCCGCCGTCAGATCGGCGTCCGGATCGCGGCGGGCAAGCCGGCGACGCCGAGCGCGTGCTCGAAGGTCGTCGGCGTGCTGGTCAACGGCCCGAAGCTCGGAACCAGGGTGACCGACCGGCTGCGCTCGACCACTCATCTGACGGCGACGACCACCCAGTCGCTGTTCTCGATGATCGCCGGCACGACGCGCAACGTCCAGGTGGTCGTCATCGACGTCGACCGGCTCGGAGTTCAGCCGGTCACCGACCTACGTCTCGTCTTCCCGAACATCCGGATCCTCGCCCTGGCGCGCACCTCGAGCGTGCAGCGGCAGGCGCGGAAGGCCGGCGCGATGCTCGCGCTGTCGCCGGCCAACGCGAAGCTCGGCGCGACGATCGAGAGACTCGCCCATCCGCAGAAGGCCTGCGCCGCGACCGCGCCGAAGAAGGCGACGGCGCCGAAGGCCAAGCCGCTGCCGAAGGCGGCCGGCGCCCTGCAGACGTCGCTCAACGCCGCGCTGGTCAAGCGGACGATCCCGTTCGAGTCCGCCAAGGCCGTCCTCACCCGGTCCGGTCGGGCGACCCTCGACCGCCTGCTGACCACGCTCGAGCGCTACCCGAAGGCTCGGATCCGGATCGAGGGGTACACCGACAGCGACGGCGGAGCGGCTCAGAATCTCGCCCTCAGCCGCGCCCGGGCGGCCACCGTCCGCCGGTACCTGATCCGGCACGGCATCCGTGCCGCGAATCTCACGGCGGTCGGCTTCGGTGAGAACCGGCCTGTCGCCTCGAACGCGACCGCCGCCGGCAAGGCGAAGAACCGCCGCATCGAGCTCAGGGTCACCGCGGGCTAGCCCGCAGCGCCTAGCGCGAGCTGCCGGGCTTCCAGAGCGGCTCCGCCCGCCCCGCGTTCGCGGTCCGTGCCAGGATGAAGAGCAGGTCGGAGAGACGGTTCAGATAGGCGAGCGCGAGCGGGTTCGCGGGTGCGACCCGAAGGGCGGAGATCTCGGCGCGCCGGGCCACTGCTCGTGCGACCTGCAGCCGCGCGGCCGCCTCGCTCCCGCCCGGCAGCACGAAGCTCTTCAATTCCGCCAGCGGCTCGTTGAAGCGGTCGCACAGCGCTTCGAGCGAGTCGACCTGCGCCTGCTCGACCCGCAGCTTCCCGTCACCCTCGGCATAGGGCACGGAGAGGTCCGCGCCGAGGTCGAAGAGCTCGTTCTGGATCCGCTCGAGCGGCCCACGCAGCTCGGCCGGGAGATCGCCGGCGAGCACGACCCCGAGCTGCGAGTTCAGCTCGTCGACCGCGCCGGAGGCTTCGACCCGCGGATCGGTCTTCGCGACGCGCGACCCGTCGCCGAGACTCGTCTGCCCTCCGTCGCCTGTACGGGTGTAGATGCGGGTCAGGCGCACCGGCTCGTCTCGACGCCGGGCCATCAGCCGGACGCGAGCGATTGCTGACGGAGGCCGAGGATCGAGCGGGCGATCACCAGCCGCTGGATCTCGCTCGTCCCCTCGTAGATCTCGGTGATCTTCGCGTCGCGGTAGTAGCGCTCGACCGGGAACTCCTTCGTGTACCCGTAGCCGCCGAGGATCTGGATCGCCTCCGCCGTCTGCCTGCGCGCCGTCTCGGAGGCGAAGAGCTTCGCCTTCGCGCCTTCCTCGGTGTGCGGAAGGCCCTGCTGCTTGCACCACGCCGCCTTGTGGACGAGCAGGCGGGCCGCGTCGATCTCCATCGACATGTTCGCGAGCTTGTGCTGGATCGCCTGGAAGTCTGCGATCCGCTTGCCGAACTGCTTCCGCTCCAGGGCGTACTCGCGCGCGACGTCGTAGGCGGCCTGAGCGATGCCGACCGCCTGCGCACCGATCCCGATCCGGCCGCCGTCCAGCGTCGCCATCGCGACGGCGAAGCCCTTCCCCTCCTCGTGCAGCAACCGCTCGTCGCCGATGCCCGCGACGTCGACGGCGATGTCCACGGTCGCCGACGAGTTCAGGCCGAGCTTCTCCTCGACCCGGGTGACGGTGACGTGCTCGGCGTCGAGGAGAAAGGCGGAGACGCCGCCCGCCCCGCTGATCCGGGGGTCTGTGCGTGCGAAGAGCAGGAAGGTGCCGGCGAACGACCCGTTCGTGATCCACTGCTTCGTCCCCGAGATCGCCCAGGCGTCGCCGGCGCGCGTCGCGGAGGTGCGCAGCGAGCCGGCGTCGGATCCCGCCTCCGGCTCGGTCAGCGCGAAGGCGCCGACCACCTCGCCACGCGCGAGCGGTGCGACGAAGTACTCCTTCTGCTCGTCGGTCCCGAAGGCGAGGAGCGGGAGCGTGACCGCACTCGTGTGCACCGCGACGGTCACCCCCACGCCCGCGTCGGCACGGGAGAGCTCCTCGAGCACCAGGATGTACGACAGGAAATCGGCGCCGGCGCCTCCGTGTTCCTCGGGAACGCAGACGCCCATCAGCCCGAGGCCGCCGAGCTTCCCGAGCAGATCGCGCGGAAACCCATGCTCGCGATCCCAGGCGGCCGCGTTCGGCTCGATCTCGGTCTCGGCGAACTCGCGCGCGAGCGCCCGGATCTCGCGTTGCTCGGCGGTGAGCGAAAAGTCCACGGTCAGCCGTAATCGTAGAAGCCGCGCCCGCTCTTGCGGCCCAGGCGGCCCTCGGCGACGTGCCGGCGGAGCAGCGGACACGGAGCGTACTTCTCGTCGCCGAGCCCCGCGTGCAGGACCTCCATGATCGCGACACAGGTGTCGAGCCCGATCAGGTCGGCGAGCGCGAGCGGCCCGATCGGATGGTTGAAGCCGAGCCTGGCGATCGTGTCGATCGCGTCCGCCTCCGCCACCCCGTCCTGGAGCGCGTAGACGGCCTCGTTGATGAACGGCATCAGGATCCGGTTCGAGACGAAGCCGGGGGAGTCGTTCGCCTCGGCCGGGGTCTTGCCCAGCTCGCGCGCGAGCTCGACGATCGCCGCCGCGGTCTCGTCGGAGGTCGCCGGCCCGCGGACGACTTCGACGAGCGCCATCACCGGCACCGGATTGAAGAAGTGCATGCCGATCACGCGGTCGGGCCGGCCGGTGACGGCGGCGAGCGTCGCGATCGGGATCGACGACGTGTTCGAGGCGAGGATCGCGTGCTCCGGGAGGGTCCCGTCGGCACGCGCGAAGAGCGCGATCTTGACCGCTTCGTCCTCGACGACCGCCTCGACCAGCAGGTCGGCGGCGACGAGATCGTCCACGGGCTGGACGCGGGCGAGCACCTCGTCGGGTTCGGCCCCGCCCTTCTCGGCCAGGCGGGTCAGGCTCTTGCGCATCGTCTCCAGACCGCGCTCGACCGCGCCCGGAACGGTGTCGTACAGCGAGACGCGCCGACCGGAGGCGGCGACGACCTGGGCGATCCCGCCGCCCATCTGGCCGGCGCCGACCACGAGGACGTGCTCGCAGCTCATCGTCGTCCGTTCAAAGCCTGTCATGAAGATACGGCCGGGGCCTTCCGTTCAAGGCCCCGGCCGCTGGAAGAGGAGAAGGGGTCAGACCTCTACGGCGTCGGGCAGGCCCTCTTCTGATCCTTGATCGACATGGTCTCCGCCTTCTTGAAGGCTGAGAAGTCCTTCCGTTGCTGCTTCTTGAACGCCGCGATCTCCGCGTGCGTGCGCGGCACGGACAGGAAATCCTGCAGGTCGGCGGCCTGCTGCGACTTATAGTCCGCGATGTCCTGCTTCTTCTGCGCGTCGAGCGCCTTCTTGCACTGCTTGCCCGGCGGGATGTACTGGGCAGCGGCCGAAGACGTCGGGCCGGCGGCGGCAGCGCTCGCCTTGGCGGCGGCGGCGAGCGAGGACGAGGCGGACGCCTTGACCGAGTGCGTGCCCTTCAGGACGTGAATCGTGTCCCGTCCCGCAGACGCCGCATACCCGATTCCGCCGAACCCGGCGAAGACGGTGCCGGCGACCACGGTCAGCGCGGCGGCAAGTGCGAGCCGCCCCTTGACGGCCGGGCGACGCCGCTCGACCCTGAGGCCGTCGACGACCGACTGCAGGAATTCCGGGCGGGGCTCCTGCCTGCGCGCTCGCAACGCGCCCTCGAGCTCGCGCGGCGCGTCATCGTTTCTCCACAGTCTCCTCATTGAGTCCGTCCTCCCCCTCGTCCGGTACGCGGTTGGAATTTCATCGTCGAACCCATATACCGCGGCGGCGACGAAAACGTTACGGGCGCCGGCTGCCGGCGGCCACGTCGGTCACTTCGGCAGGAGGCCGAGGTTGCGGATGGGGACGAAGCTCGGGTCGTGAGGATTCAGCCGGAGAGCCTCGGCGTAGGCACTGCGCTGCGCCGAGCCGCTGCTCACCGAGGCGAGGGCGTACCAGTTCGACCAGTCGCGCGGGTTCTTCGCGACCGCGCGCCCGTAGCTGCCGCGCGCCGCAGCCAGGTCGCCGGCACCGACCTGCGCATCGCCGAGCGCCTGCCAGGCCGAGTCCGACCACGGAGCCCAGCCGATCGCCTTCCGCGCCTGCGTCTCGGCCTTGTGCCAGTCGGCGGCGTCGGCTGCCGACCTGCTCGCCGACAGCGCGCCGTTTCCGATCGCGGCGACGAAGGCAAACGACCCCGCGGCGAGCGCGACCGCGAGCAAGCCCGAGCGGGCGAGTGTGGACAGAGGTCGCCGGTCGGGACGTCTGCCGCCGTAGACGAGCAGGCTCGCGCCCAGCAGCAGGGCGGTGAGCGTGACGGCGGGCATCTCCCAGTCCCAGTCGCCGGCGGCATGGAGCAGGAACGCGACGTAGGCTCCCGCGACGGGGGCGACCAGCCCCGCTGAACGGGATCTCAGGGCGGCCGCGAGGGGGAGCAGTAGGACGAGCACGACCAGGCCGAGTCCGCCGACCCCGAGCTCGGCCAGCTGCTCCACGTAGAGGTTGTGCGCGTCCTGGACGTACTCGCCGCTCGTTCGGTGGCTCAGCCAGTACTGGCCGAAGCTGCCGGCGCCCGAGCCGAGCAGCGGGTGCTCCGTGTAGTCGCGCCACGCGGCGTGCCAGAGCTGGATCCGGCCGTTGCTCGAGAGGCTGAACAGGCGGGTGTTCAGGTTGCCCTCGACCTGGCCGGGACGAGGAGCCGTGAACGCGTCGTAGCCCTTCCGGGCGAGCGCCGCGGGTCCGCCGAAATGGACGACGACGAGGACGAGGCCCGCGACCGAAACGGCGGCGAGCGCCGAGGCGTACGCGACCCGCGCCCGCCGCGCGGGGCGGATCCGGCGCTCGAGGGCGGCGAGCCCGACCGTGAGCGTGGCCGACGCGGCGGCGAGGGCGACGAGCGCGAGCGCGAGCCGGCGGCCGTCGTGGTTCGCCTGACCGACCGTGGCCGTCAAATTCGTCAGTCCGACGGAGCGCGAGCCGATCCAGACCGCGGCCGCCGGTGCCGCCGCGACGACGAGGAGGGTCGTCACCAGCCGGAGCCTCTGACGGTCGAGGAGGAACGTCACCGCGAGGCCGACCGCGAGCGCGAGCCAGGCGCCTCTGCTGTAGGTGAAGTAGAGCGTGGGCAGCAGGACGACGAGCGCGGCGGCTGCCAGCGCCCGGGCCGCGGGCAGGGGGGATCGCGCCGCGAATCCGATCGCGAGCAGAATCCCCAGGACCGAGAAGATCCCGAGCGCGTTCCAGTAGCCGAGCGGCTCCGCAAGCCGGTAGGCACCGAAGGCGTCGAACCGGCCCACGGCGGTCGGGAAGAGCCGCGTCGCGAGCGCGTATCCCGAGACGGCGGTGACGCCGGCCAGCACCCCACCGAGGAGCAGCGGGACGGAACGCCGGCGGACGAGGACCAGCGCGGCAAGGACGCCGGCGAGGTAGATGAGCGACCGCTCGGCCTCGAGCATCGACCGGGGCGCGGCGGTCGACCACAGCGTGGAGAGCGCGATCCAGCCGGTGAGCGCGACGAGGCCGGCCACCATCGCCAGCTCGAGCCGGCCGAGCGTCGGCCGCTCGCGCACGAGCAGCGCCACGCAGGCGGTCAGCGCCAGCGCCGCTCCGCTCCAGCCCCAGGCCGTCGGGAAGTAGCCGCCCTGCGCGGCGCCGATCGAGGTCACCGCGGCGAAGGCGCCGATGCCCGGCACGAGCGCGGCGATTCCGGGCGCCGCCGGCGTCTCCTGGACGGCGTCGATCGCGACCTGGTCCGGAGACTCGAGAACCGCCACCGCTACGACCCTTCGAGCTGTCGCACGGGAACGCGCAGGTCCTGGTCGATCTCCCCCGAGCTCTCCTCCGCCAGGACCGCGCGCAGGCGCCTGAGCGCTCGGTGAAGAGCGACCCTGGCAGCGTTCGGGGTCGTCTCGAGCGCCTGCGCGATCTGCCGCGCGCTCAGGTCGGCTCCGTAGCGCAGGTCGATGAGCTCACGATCGCGGGCGTCCAGCCGGGCGATCGCCGACTCCAGCGAGAGCCTCTGGACGGTCTCCGCCTCGAGGTCCTGCGACGAGGGGACGTCGGCGAGCTCGGGCTCCGAGGCGGTCCGGCTGGCGAGGGCGTCGTCGACGCAGCGGCGCGCGATCCCGACCAACCAGGTCGTGGGCGCGCCCTTGCGAGGATCGTAGCTTCCCCGATAGCGAAGAGCGCGCTCGAAGACCTCACTCGTCACGTCCTCCGCTTCGGGTCCGTCCCCGATCCGGTAGGCGACGTAGGAGTACACGCGCCGGATCAGCGGCTCGGGATTCCGGAGCGGATCCTGCGCGAACACCGCTCAGGCACTCCCCGCCGCGGACCCACGGAGGTGCCTTGCACCCGTCCGTGGACGACGGCTCGTGCGACCGGGGCGGCGGCGGGCGGCCGGCGGAGCCGATCGGGCCCCCCGGCGCGCCCCCCCGCCGTCACCGCGGACGACAGCGCAGCGGTTCGTCGCAAGGAACACTCGCATTCTCCCTCCTACGCCGAGCATACGGCCATGAGCGCGTCCTGGAAACCCGGGCGGCGGCGTTTTCCCAGCTGAATGCTTCCCTCGAGTGGCAACGTTGGTGGCATTACAATCCGACGGATTTCACCATGGTGCGCTTGCGCAGCGGGACGTGGTGCTTGTGCCGATTGTGTGACTTTTCGTCGGGAGCACTAAGCTCGGCAGATGGTACGGCGTTCGCTTGGACGGCCCCGAACCGGGCTGCATCACATATTGGTATACTGATTGCATGGCACAGCTGGTTGCGCGGTTGGACGATCAACTTCTGGCCGACGTAGACGGGCTCGTCACCGACGGTGTCGTCGCCAACCGCTCCGAGGCCGTGCGGCTCGGTTTGGAGAAGCTCGTCGACGAGCATCACCGCCGGCAAATCGGTGCGGCGATCGTCTCTGGTTACCACCGGCAGCCGCAGACCGACGACGAGCTCGCCGGGCTGGACGAAGCCACGCGCGCCTTGATCAACGAAGAACCATGGTAGGCGCCCCGGGCCAGGGGGAAATCTGGTGGGCGGAGACGGAGGAAAGACGACGGCCCGTCCTCGTCGTCACGCGGTCGGAGGCTGTACCTGTTCTGACCGGCATCGTCGTGGCTCCGATCACTCGCACCATCCGTGGCATTCCGACCGAGATCCGCCTCAGCGAGGCCGAGGGTCTACCCGCTGACTGCGCAGCCTCGTTCGACAACCTGCAGCGGATACGACGCTCAGCGCTCACCGAACGGATCGGCGATCTCCGCTCGAGGCGTCAACAGATCTGCACCGCGCTTCGAGCGCTCGCCAACTGCTGACGACAACGACGGTCGCCTCCGCGCACGGTCGAGCCGAAGATCCGGAGGTTTACGACGCCACGCCGGTGTGCCAGCCAAGCAGGTACAGCGGCCTTTCGCAGCAGCCAGGCACACGCGTCCACCACCTCGAGCGGAAGCAGGGTCGCGATCCGCGTCTGCGGCAACCGCGGTAACCACCGGTCCGCCCACAAGCGATTGTGCCTTCGACACTGGCCGAACGTCGTTCCCCCGTAGACCTTCGGCCGTTTCACAGGGGCCCGTGCGGGCTCGTATGATCTTGTTGTCGGCGCGCAGCTGCAGCGTCGAGGGGAGTGCGTGAAGAAGCGACCGACATCCGGCAAGGCTCGGGCCTGCGTCTGTCTGGTCAGCCCCTGCGTCAGGCGAAGCTGTGGACGATAGGTCGTCGTCGCTGCACCACTACCTCGACGTCCTGCGCCGGCGGAAGTGGATCGTGCTGCTCGCGGTCGTGCTCGTGCCGGCGGCGGCCGTCGGCTTCTCGCTGCACCAGGCGGCGAAGTACGAGGCCTCGGCCGATGTCCTGCTCAGCCGCCAGAACCTGGCCAACTCGCTGAACAACGTCAACGACCCGACCCTGTCCGGCAACCCGGACCGCCTCGTCCAGACGCAGGCCCAGGTCGCAGACGTGCCTCAGGTCGCCCGTCGCGCGCTGGCCGAGGCCGGGATCGCGGACATGACCCCGGGGCAGTTCCTCGCCGCCTCGAGCGTCTCGGCGAAGACGGACGCCGACCTGCTCGTCTTCAAGGTGACCAACCGCGACCCGGCGCTCGCGAGCCGGCTGGCCACGCTCTTCGCGCAGGCCTACATCGGCTACCGCCAGCAGCTCGACACCGCCGGCCTCCAGCTCGCCCGGCGGGAGGTGACGACCCGGATCGACAGGCTCGAGGCGTCGGGAGACCGGGGCTCGGCGCTCTACGCCAGCCTGGTCGACAAGGAGCAGCAACTCGCCGCGATGGAGGCGCTCCAGACCTCGAACGCCTACCTGATCCGGGCGGCGGGAGGGGCGAGCCAGGTGCAGCCGCGCCCGGTGCGGAACGGAATCCTCGGACTGATGCTCGGAATCGTGCTCGGGCTCGGCCTCGCCCTCCTGCGGGAGGCGCTCGACACGAAGGTGCGCTCGGGCGACGATCTCGCCGGCGCGCTCGGGCTGCCGATCCTCGCGCGCGTGCCGGAGCCTTCGCGCGGGCTGCGCAACGCGGACGGCCTCGTGATGGTCAGCGACGCGGCCGGAGCCGCCGCCGAGCCCTATCGCGTCCTCCGTACGAACCTGGAGTTCACCAACCTCGAGGTCGCGGCGAAGACGATCATGGTCACGAGCGCGGTCGCAGGCGAAGGCAAGTCGACGACGGTGGCCAATCTCGCCGTCGCGATCGCCCGCAGCGGCGCCCACGTGATCCTCGTCGATCTCGACCTGCGGCGACCGTTCCAGCAGAAGTTCTTCCCGCTCGAGAGCCGGCCGGGCCTCACGGACGTCGCCCTCCGGCATCTTGCCATCGAGGACGCGCTCGTCCCGTACGCGCTCACCGACGGGCCGGCCCAGTCGACGGAGAGCGTCAGCAAGGGGAACGGCGCGGTGACGATCGCCGGCGTGCTCGAAGTGCTCGGCACCGGGCCACTGCCGCCGAACCCCGGCGAGTTCAGCGGGTCCGGGCAGCTCGCCTCGATCCTCGGCGCCCTGGCCGAGCGCGCCGACGTCGTTCTGATCGACGCACCGCCGCTGCTCGGCATCGGCGACGCACTGACCCTGATTCCCAGGGTCGACGCCCTGCTGCTCGTCGCGCGAATCGATCGCCTCCGGCGGCCGACGGTGCGGGAGCTGCACCGGGTCCTCGAAAGCTCACCCGCGAAGCCGCTCGGCGTGATCATCGCCGGTGCCGAGCACGATGCCGGGTACGGCTACGGACACTACGGGTACGCCGATGCCGAGGGGCGCCGCCGCGGTCGCGAGGCCGAGAGCCGGTCCAGCCACCTCCGGACGTGAGCGGTGGCGGCCGAGGAGACACTCGCTCCGCAGCGGCTGCTCGCTGAGCTCGAGCAGCTCGTCGGCGAGCGGACGCGCGACCTGCTCGAGCGCCGGCGCCAATCGAGTGTCCGGCGGCGCGGCTGGCTCGTTCGACGGATGCTGCTGCTTGCCGACCTGCTCGGCCTGATTGTCGCCTTCGTCGCCGCCCATCTCATCCTGCCCACCAAGGCGGGCACCCACATCGGGCCGATGCTCGAGTTCGGGCTGTTCGTCCTGGCGCTGCCGGTGTTCGTCGTCGTCGCGAAGATGCAGGGTCTCTACGACCACGACGAGGAACGGACCGACCACACGACCGTGGACGACCTGGTCGGTGTCTTCTACCTGGTCACCGTCGGCGCCTGGCTGCTCTTCGCCGGCGCGTACCTCTTCAACATTGCCTCTCCGAGGGTCGAGCGGCTGACGATCTTCTGGGCGGTCGCGATCCTCCTCATCACCCTCGCGCGGGCGGGCGCGAGAGCCGTTTGCCGGCGGCACATCAGCTACTGCCAGAACACGGTGATCGTCGGAGCCGGCGATACGGGGCAGCTCGTCGCCCGCAAGCTGATGAAGCACCCGGAGTACGGCGTCAACCTCGTCGGGTTCGTCGACGCCGACCCGAGGGAGCGGCGGCCGGACCTGGCCGACCTGCCGATCCTCGGCCCGCCGGAGGCGCTCAACCTGATCGTCGAGGTACTCGACGTCGAGCGTGTGATCGTCGCCTTCTCCGAAGAGCCGGACGACCGGCTGATCGAGGTGCTGCGAGCGCTGAGCGGTTTCGGCGTGCAGATCGAGATCGTCCCCCGCTTCTTCGACCTGCTCGGCGCACGCGTGGGAATGCACACGGTCGAGGGCCTCTCGCTCCTCGGGCTGCCTCCGCCTCGGCTGTCGTCCTCATCCCGGCTGCTCAAGACGGCAATGGACGTCACCGGCGCGATCGCCGGCCTGATCCTGCTTGCGCCGCTCTTCGGACTGATCGCACTGCTGATCAAGCTCGACTCCCGCGGGCCGGTCTTCTTCCGGCAGGTACGGATGGGCGCCGCCGACGAGACGTTCGAGATCGTCAAGTTCCGGACGATGGTCGGCGACGCCGAGGCCCGCAAGGCCGAGCTCGCCGAGCAGAACATGCATGTCCGGCACGGCGGCGATCCGCGAATGTTCAAGGTCCCGGGCGACCCGCGGGTGACGCGCATCGGCGGGTTCCTGCGGCGCTGGTCGCTCGACGAGCTGCCACAGCTGATCAACGTCCTGAAGGGCGAGATGAGCCTCGTCGGCCCGCGCCCGCTGATCCTCACCGAGGACGCCCTCGTCCTCGACTGGGCGCGCCGGCGGCTCGACCTGAAACCGGGCCTGACCGGCCTCTGGCAGGCGCTCGGCCGCAGCGAGATCCCTTTCGAGGAAATGGTTCACCTCGACTACCGCTACGTGACCGGCTGGTCGCTCGGAACAGACATCAAGCTCGTGCTGCGAACGATTCCGGCAGTCCTCCGCGCACGGCAGGCCTACTAATGATCGAGAGCACCGGCTATGCCGATCCTGGTGTCCCGGTCCCGGTCCCGGACCGCGACAGGGAACCCCCGGTTATCGAGGTAGTCGGCGGACCGGGTGGCGTGACACGGGACTCCTTCCGCGAGCTCTGGCTCTTCCGCGAGGTGCTGTGGGCGTTCACCGTGCGCGAGGTGAAAGTCCAGTACAAGCAGGCAGCGATCGGGATCGGCTGGGCCGTCATCCAGCCGGTGCTCGCGGCGGCCCTCTTCGCGGTCTTCCTCGGCCGGCTGAGCAAGGTCGGAAGCGAAGGCGTGCCGTACCTGCTCTTCGCGCTCGCGGGGATGGTCTGCTGGACGTACTTCTCGACCGCCGCCGCCGCGGCGATGAACAGCCTCGTCGACAACGCCGCGCTGCTCCGGAAGATCTACTTCCCCCGCGAGGTGCTGCCCCTCTCGGCGCTTCTCGCCGGGCTCGTCAGCTTCCTCCCCGGCCTCGCCACCCTCGTCGTCGCGGCTGCCCTCTACGGGATCTCGCCGACGATCGCGTGGCTTGCCTTGCCGCTGCCCCTGCTCATCCTGCTGCTCGCCGCGGCCGCAATGAGCGTCGCGCTCTCCGGAGTGAACGTCTACTACCGGGACGTCCGCTACGCGCTGCCGTTCGTTCTCCAGCTCGGCCTGTTCGCGAGTCCGATCGTGTACTCGCTCTCGGTTCTCCCGGATCGCTGGCGGACCGCCTACGCGATCGTCAACCCGGTCGCGGCGGCGATCGACGCCACCCGGCGGATCGTCATCCACGGCACCTGGCCGCAGCTCGGGATCACCCTCGGCGCGATCGGCTGGTCGCTGCTCGCGTTCGCGGCCGGCTATGTCCTGTTCAAGCGCCTCGAACGCGGCTTCGCCGACCGGATCTGATGGCGGCCGCGCTCGTCTTCGACCGGGTGACGAAGGACTACCGCGGCTCCAAGCGGTACCGGGCGCTGCGCGACGACCTCGCAGCGATCCTCCCCGGGCGGCGCGGGCCACGCTCGGTGGTGCGGGCGCTCGACGACGTCACGCTCGAGATCGAAGAGGGCGAGTCGTTCGGGCTGATCGGGCCGAACGGCGCCGGCAAGACGACCGCGTTGAAGCTCGCGACCCGCATCACCTACCCGACCACCGGCCGCATCCGCGTCCGCGGCCGCGTCGGTGCCCTGATCGAGGTCGGCGCCGGGCTCCATCCCGAGCTGACCGGCCGTGAGAACATCGGGCTCTACGGCCGCATCCTCGGCTTCTCCGGCGCGGACATCGCGAGGCGCTACGACGAGATCGTCGAGTTCGCGGGGATCGGCGACGCGATCGACCAGCCGGTCAAGCAGTACTCGTCGGGCATGACCCTGCGGCTCGGGTTCTCGCTCGCGATCCACCTCGAGCCCGACGTCCTGCTCGTGGACGAGGCGCTCGCCGTCGGCGACTCGAGCTTCCATTTCCGCTGCGTCGAGAGGATGCGGCAGGTCGTCACCGGCGGGGGCACGCTGGTGCTGGTCTCACACGATCTCGGGGCGGTCGAGTCGGTCTGCCGGCGCGCGGTGCTGATCGACCACGGACGGATCGCCGCTGACGGAGATTCGCGGGAGGTCGTCCAGACGTACCTTCGGCTTGTAGACGAAGGGCGGCTGACGAACCCGGGCTCGGTCGCCGCGGGCGACGAGTTCGAGCTCGTCCGGGTTTCGGTGCACGACCCCGACGGCGCCGAGGTGGACGAGGTCCGGGCGGACGGGCCGGTCACCGTCCGTCTCCACTACCGGGTTTCGCGCCCGATCCCGCGCCCGAGCTTCAGCGTCGGGATCGGCGACGGCCGCCGTGCACCCTTCGGTGGGGCGTCGATGCTGGTCGACGGGGCGATGGACGGGACGATCGAAGGCGAGGGCCATGTCGACTGCACGTTCGAGCACCTGCCGCTGCACCCTCAGACCTACGAGCTCTGGTGCGGCGCACGGGGCGAGTCCGGGTTCGGAAACCTGATGATGTTCCAGCGCGTGCGGACGTTCCGCGTCGAAGGTGGCGCCGGCGAAGGCCCCGCAAGCAACTGGGGGAAGCGCCTCCCCGTCCGGATTCCACATCGCTGGAGCACGAACGGCAGTGGCTGATCCGAAGCAGCATGTCCTTTTGTTCGGCGCGCCGCGGAGCGGTACGACCTGGCTCCAGAACATGCTCGGCTCGCATCCCGCCGTCGTCACACCCAATGAGACGGATTTGTTCAGCGATTACATCGCGCCGCTCGACTCCGCCTGGCGACGGCGGTTGCCATCGAACGTGGCGGCGTGGGCTCGATACAAAGGTCTCCCGGCACTCCTGACCCAGGATGAGTTCCAGGGATTGGTGGTCGGGCTCGCAACCGCGGTCTACGGGCGTGCCTTGGCGCTGAAGCCCCGGGCCACGACGATTCTCGACAAGGTTCCGGGATACGCGAGGTATGGCGAAGTAATCCATCGCTACCTTCCGGACGCGCGCTTCATCCACCTGATCCGGGACGGTCGAGACGTCGCAGCCTCGATGCGGAGGGCTCAGGCGACGTTCGGTCGTGATTGGGCCCCACGGGAGGCCGACCGGGCAGCATGGTTCTGGAGAGGCGATGTCACCGCGGCACGCCGAATCCCTCGACTGACGGACCACTACGTAGAGACTCGGTATGAGGGTCTGCGCTCCGACAACGGCGCGCACGAGCTCGCCCGACTGTTCGCATTTTGCGGAGTGGAGACGACCGACGCGGAGGCACAATCGATCTACGAGCAGCACCAACTCTCGCCGGACAGGGTTCCGCCCCCTAGCAGCATTGTTTACGGCGGTGAGGCGACCCGCCTGCTCGGCGACCGGCCGTCCGAGCCCGAAGGCTTCATCGGGGCAGGTCGACTAGGTGGGTGGGCTGACACCTTCTCGGCGAGAGATCGCTTCGCGTTCGATCTCGTCGCGGGCGATCTGCTGATCGAGCTCGGCTACGAGCCCGACCACTCCTGGGTCGGCGGGCGGCTGAACCGGATCCTCTCGGCTCCTCCTGTGTGGGGAGCGCAAACGCTTCGACGCCTTCGCTTTGCAGGCGGAGCCAGTCGGCTGACCTGGCGCACACGCAGGTGGGGGCTCCCGCCGGCGGTGCCCAAGGTTTGAGGTGCGGCTGCTCTTCGTCACCCGGCGCTACTGGCCCGCAGTCGGCGGCGTCGAGTCGTTCCTGCGGGATGTTGCGAGGGAGCTGGCTACGCGTCACCAGGTCACGGTGCTGGCACTGCGCACCGACGACGGACGGTCCGGGATCCTGAGCGACGGCCTGCTCCGACCGCCGCCCTTCGAACCGTTCGACGACGGGCCGGTGCAGGTTCGGCCACTTCAGATCGGCACAACGCAGCGCGTCGAGCTCGCGCCGCTCGCCTGGCAGGTCGTCCCGGGACTTCGCCGCTATGCCTGGGGCCGGGCCCGCATCCCTACGGCTCGTCTCTACGCCCGTGCCGTCACGCCCGCGATTGCACAGGCGGCAGCACAGGCCGACATCGTCCACGCCTGGGCGGGCGACCTCATTGCCGCGGCCGCCGTCCGTGCAGCGAGACGATCCGGCATCCCGTCCGTCGTGATGGCCTCCCTGCACCCCGGCCAGTGGGGAGACGACCCGGCCTCCGCCGCCACGTTTCGTGCGGCGGACGCCGTGGTCGCCCAACTCCAGACCGAGGCCAACGACTACCACAGCCTGGGAGTCGACCGGCGCCGGATTGCCGTCTGCGGGGCGTGTAGCCCGGGCGTCGCGGGCGGCCGTGGCGGCGAGCTTCGCGATCGCCAGCGAATCGGGGGACCGCTCGTACTCTTCCTCGGCGTACGCCGCCCGTACAAAGGCTGGGACCTTCTGCTCGAGGCCGCTCCTTCCGTTGCGGCCCGACACCCGAACGCCACGTTCGCCTTCGTCGGCCCAGGCCCGGCCGTCGGGGCCTCGGGCGCGCGGGTAATCGACGCAGGAGCCGTCGACGACGACGAGCGGGCCGCCTGGCTCGATGCGGCCGATGTCCTCTGCCTGCCTTCTGCGGGAGAGAGCTTCGGCGTTGTCGTGCTCGAGGCCTGGAGCGTCGGCACGCCCGTCCTCGTCTCCGACATCCCCTCTCTTCGAGAGCTCGTCGGCCCCGGCGGCGGATGGATTGCCGAGCGGACGGCCGCTGCCTTTTCGAAGGCGCTGATCGAGATCCTGAACAACCCCGCCGCTCAGCGCGCCACGGGCGAGGAAGGCCAGCGGCGTTGGCTTGCGGAATACACAGTCAAGGCGGTCGCAGGACGTCATGAGGATCTCTACCGCTCGCTGATAGATCGGGCGAACGCGGGGCAGCGCCGTGCCGCCTGACGTCCTCGTGGCCGATTGGGCCCGGTTTGTCGACACAAACGGCCGCAGGGCGGCAACGGTGCTAAGCGCACTGTCGGACGCGCCTCCCGAGCAGATTCTGCTCCGCGCCCGGCTCCTCGCAGACGTGACGGCGATCCGACGCGATTTCGGCTGGTCGCCGGTGCGCACCCTCGAAGAGACGCTCGCCGAGCTGCTGGAGCCCCAGGCGGTGGGTCATGCCGGCTGAACGGGTACTCGCGGCCGCCAGAGAGCGGGACTTCTGGGACGCGCACGTCCCGCCGATCGAGGAGACGCTCCGCGCATACGAGCGCGGCCCCGACTCGAACACGCGGCTGCTGCTCGACTCACTCGAGCCGCTCGCGGAGGCCCGCGTGCTCGACGTTGGCTGCGGCATGGGGCTGCTGTCGGCATGGCTCGCGGCCCGCGGCGCCCGCGTCACGGGCGTCGACCCGAGCGCCCGCGCCGTCGACGCCGCCCGCCCGCTCGCGGACGTCGTCGGGGCTGACTGCACGTTCGTGGTGGACGCCCTTCCGACCGGGCGCTTCCAGGAGGGCGCGTTCGACCGTCTCGCCGGGCGGTTCGCGATCCACCACCTGCCCGGCGACCGCAGCGCCGCGTACCTGGCCGGGCTCCTGGCGCCGGGAGGCCGCGCGGCGTTCCTCGAGACGACGACCAACCCCGTGCTCGCCTTCGCCAGACGGCATGTCGCCGGCCGGTACGGCGTTGCCCGGTACGGCACCGAGGACGAGCGGCCTCTGACGCGCGACGACCTCGAGCGGCTGCGCTCCGCGTTCGGAGGCCTGCGGCTCGACGCCGCCGAGGTCAGGTGCTTCGGAATCCTCGATCGCCAGGTGCTCCGCTACCGCGTCCGGCCGCTCTCGAGGTGCCTCGCCGCCGCAGACGGCCTGCTGCTGCGCCTCGGTGCGCAGAGCGCCAGCTACCACCAGGTTCTCGTGCTCGGAGAAGGCGAGGCTCGTGTCTGATCCTGATATCTCTGTCGTGATCCCGACGCGCGACCGGCCCGAAGCGCTCGCGCGGTGTCTGCGTGCGGTTCTCGCCCAGGAGACGAGGCGTTCATACGAGATCGTCGTCGTCGACGACGGCAGCGGCGTCGACCCGCCCGACGATCCGCGCGTCCACGTCCTGCGCTCGCCCGGCCGGGGGCCTGCAACCGCCCGGAACATCGGCCTCCACTCGGCGCGCGGGGCTGTCGTGCTGTTCACCGACGACGACACCATCCCGGCGGCCCAGTGGCTCGAAGCAGCGGCCGAGGCACTCGATCGTGACCAGGCAGCCGTTGGCGTCGAGGGCCCGACGGAAACACCCGCCTATGACGCCTTGTACGAACGTAGCGTCTCGAACGGACAGCCCGGGGCGTACTTCACATGCAACATCGCGTACCGCCGGTCCACGCTCCTAGAGGAAGGCGGGTTCGACGAGTTATTCCCGGACGCGCACTGCGAGGACCTCGATCTGGGACGGCGCATGCTGCGCCGCGGCCCGATTGCCTTCAGCGACGCGATGCGCGTGGTTCACCCGCCGCACCCGCTGCCCATCGGTGAGCTCATTCGCCGCGCACGCCGAATCGAGTCCACGTGGCGCCTGTACCGCAAGCACCCGGAAACCAACCTTTCGCGCTGGCCGGTGCGCTGGACGCCGCTGATGGCCACGCTCCATCGTTGGCGACGTCTCGCGATGGAGGAGAAGGTGATCGGGCGGAGCCCCCGACGTGCGCTTCGGCTGGGCCTGCTGGCAGGGACGCAGATCTCGCTGACGCTGAAGTGGACGCTACTTCGGTGGCGTGACTCGCCGTGAAGGCGCAGCCGTCTCGAGCGGGGTCGAGGTGAAGCTCCTTTCGGTCGGCGTGTCGTTGAACGAGGTCTGCGGAGTTCGGGACTACTCCGCCGTGCTCGCGAGCGCGCTCGAGGCCCGCGGAGCCTCCGTGTCCACGGTCTGGTGGGAGCGGCGGCGGTGCAACCGCGACGTATGGGTCGCAAAGGTTCAGTCGGAGGCCTCGCGGGAACGCCCGGACTGGATCTTCTGGCACTACTCCGTCTTCGCATACGGGCGGCGCGGCATCCCCTACGACGTGCCGTGGATCGCGAGACGCCTCCGCGGGCTCGTACCCCGCGTCGCGCTCGTCGTGCACGAGTACGCGCTCCCGTTCGGGCGGCGCGGGCTGCGCGGCTTCGTCCAGGCGGCGACGCAGCGGGCGGTGCTGCCGGCGGTCGTCAGGTGCGTGGACGCGGTCCTCGTCACGGTCGATTCCCGCCGCGCCGTGTTCGGACGGCGGCCGGTCGCCTTCCAGCCCGTGTTCTCCAACCTGCCGGCTGGAAACGGCAACGGGAAAGTCGTCCCGGGGACGATCGGCGTCTTCGGCTACGGCACCGGCGACTTCCGGGCCGACCTGGCCGCCGAGGCGGTCGCCGCCCTCGACCCGCACGTGCGCGTCGCGCTGATCGGCGCCCCCGGCCCGGACAGCGCCGCGGCCGAACGGTGGCGCCGCGCATTTGCGGCCGCAGGCCGCGGCGAGTCGCTCGAGCTCACCGGTGTCCTCTCCGCCGGAGAGGCGGCCGACCGGATCGCCTCGCTCGACGTTCTCCTCTTTCCCGACCGCTGGGGCCCGTCGTCGCGCAAGGGAAGCCTCGCAGCCGGGCTCGCGGCCGGCACCGCCGTAGTTGCGATCGACGG
Source organism: uncultured Actinomycetes bacterium (assembly GCA_963803325.1). GTDB lineage: Bacteria > Actinomycetota > Thermoleophilia > Gaiellales > Gaiellaceae > DATBLE01. Next base: position 344,629 of record CAWDLU010000004.1, read on the forward strand.
CCCCGAGCGCTGGGACGAGCTGATCGACGCCGGCGGCGTCGCGATCGTTCCGCCGAAGGCCGATGCGATCGCGGCACGCATCGGGGCGCTGCTCGCCGACTCAGGGGCGTTGTCGGCCCAGGCTGAGCGCGGGCGCGCCTTCTACGAGTCGCGGATGGCTCCCGGCCGGGCTGCCGAGGCTCTGCTCTCGCTGATCCGGGCGCAGCCCGTCGATCAACCTGAAGGGGCAAGCTGGTGAGCCGGCCGACGGTCGCCTTCGTCGCCCACGAGGTACACGACCACGGCGGGATGGAGCGCGCCGCCGCCGAGCTGATCCGGCGCGGGAGCGACCGGTACAGGTTCGTGGTCGTCTCGTCCACCTTGGCCGAGGATCTGCGGCCACTCGTCGAGTGGCGTCGTGTACGTCGCCCCTCGCGGCCCGCCGCACTGCGCTACTCGGGTTTCTGGGTACGCGCGGGCCGCGAGCTTCGCCGCGTGGACGCAGACCTCGTCCACGTCCTCGGGGCGATCGTTCCGGTGCAAGCGGACCTCGCCACCGTGCAGTTCTGCCATGCAGGGTTCCGGGCCGCCACGGGCCGCCTTTCCCCGCCGGACGGCCCGGCAATCCGCCGTGTGAATACCGCCCTGGCGCGCCGGCTCGCACTCGCCTTCGAGCAGCGCTGCTACCGCCCCGGCAAGGTCGGTGTGCTCGCCGCGGTCTCGAAAGGCGTCGCAGCGGAGCTCGCGCGCTACTACCCGGAAGTTACGGTCGCCGTCACGCCGAACGGCGTCGACACGGACAGGTTCCAGCCCGCGGCCGAGCGCAGCCGGGAGGGCGTCGTCGCCGTCTTCGTCGGGGGGGACTGGGATCGCAAGGGCCTCGGGGTGGCGATCGAGGCACTTTCGTTTGCTCCCGGTGTGACGCTTCAAGTGGTCGGCCGTGGCGACGAGCACCGCTTTGGCGCCCTCGCCGAACACTACGGCGTCTCGGACAGGATCCAGTTCCTCGGCCCCAGACGTGACGTCGAGCTGGTGCTCCAGGAAAGCGACGTGTTCGTGCTGCCGACCCTGTACGAGGCATTCTCCCTGGCAATGCTCGAAGCGGCCGCCTGCGGCCTTCCGCTGACCGTCACGCGGATCAACGGCGCCGCAGAACTGGTCGGCGAGGACGAGGCAGGCATCCTCGTCGAGCGCACCCCGGAGGCCGTTGGAGGGGCGCTTGCGGCGCTCGCGGCGGACATACCAAGGCGAGAGCGCCTCGGCGCCGAGGCCAGGCGGCGAGCGCTCGGGTTCGGATGGGAGCGTTCGGTCGAGAGCGTGCTGGAGTTGTACGACTCGCTCCTGGCGGCTTCCGCGTCGCGCGCGGGTATCGCCGCATGAGGGCGCTGTCGTTTCGGCTGCCCGACCGGCAGAGCCTGATCTTCATGGGCGCGGCGGTCGTCGCGTCGCTCGCCGTCGGCAGAGTGGCTGCGAACCCGCTCGCGCTGCGGGTGGCGATCGTCGGCGCGGCCTCAGTCTTCGTCGTCGGCGCCGGCTTCCGCTCTCCTCGGCTGCTGCTCGCCGGTCTCGTCTGCTGGCTGGCGCTGCTCGGCTTCCTGCGGCGGATCGTCGACGCGCAGTCGGGGACGGCGCAGAACGACATCCTCCTGCTGGTCGCCCCGCTCGGCCTCGCGGTGCTCGTCCTCGTCGGCGCCCGGCACGGCGCCCTCCAGCGCCTCACACGCCTGGCCAAGTGCGTGCTAGTGCTGAGCGCGTTGATGGTGCTCGGCGCGCTGAACCCGTCGCAGTCGAGCGTGGCCGGCGGCGTCGCCGGCCTGCTGTTCGTGCTCGTGCCGATGCTGGCGTTCTGGATCGGACGCAGCCTGCTCGACGCCGCCACCGTCCGGACGGTGCTCCGCCTCGCGGTCTGGCTGGCGCTCGGCTCGGCCGTCTACGGGCTCGCACAGACCTTCAAAGGCTTTCCGTCCTGGGACGCGGCATGGATCCGCGACTCCGGGTACAACGCCCTCGACGTCGGTGGGCTGATCAGGCCGTTCTCAACGTTCTCGTCCGCGGCGGAGTACGGCTACTTCGCCGCGCTCGCGATCGTCATTCTCGTCGGCTACGGCTTCGGCAAGGGCCGGCTCCTCCTCGCTCCCGCGGCGATCGTGCTGCTCGCCGTCGCGATCGCCTACGAGGCGTCGCGCACCGTCGTGGTCGTGCTCGCCGGCACCCTTGGGCTGATCGTCGCCGCGCGGCGAGGAGTCCGGTTTCCCGTGGCGATCGCCGCCGCCGCGGCCGCAGTGCTTCTCCTCGGTCTCGGCGCACGCTACCTCGCACCTGCCGCGACGGGCAACACGTCAGGGGCGAGCCTGGTCGAGCATCAGCGGCAGGGGCTCTCGAACCCGCTCGACCCGAACTCGTCGACCGCGCTCGGCCACCTCGATCTGGCCTGGATCGGGCTGCGCTCGGCCGTGCTGCACCCGCTCGGACAGGGGATCGGGACCGTGACCATCGCCGGCTCGAAGTTCGGCGGCGTCACGGGCAACACCGAGGCCGACCCCTCGAATGTCGGTGTCGCGCTCGGCCTGCCCGGCGTGCTCGTCTACGCGGTGCTGCTCGCCGCCGCCTTCTCGCTCGCCTACCGCAGCGCCCTCTCGCGCGACCCGCTGGCGGTGATCGCGCTCGGCGTGATCGCCCTGACCACGTTCCAGTGGCTGAACGGTGGCCAGTACGCGGTCGCCTACCTGCCCTGGCTGATGCTCGGCTGGCTCGACCGGCGGGCGATCGACCGAGAATCGCCGGACAGCACCGACCGGGTTCCCGCGCAGGTCGGATCGCCCGAACACGAGTTGATGTGGCCACGGGACAGATGAATCCGAAAGGGCGTCTGAAGCGCCTCCTGCTTCCGCAGCGCCCCCGTGTGCGCACGCTGCCGATCGGCGCCGCGCGCGGCATCCGGCTCGAAATCGACTTCGCCCGTCAGACTCGGTTGTACCTGGGCCTCTACGAGACGGAGATCGTCCCGCACGTTCGGCGGTTCTGCCGAGACGCGGTCGATTGCTTCGACGTCGGGGGCAACGTCGGCTACGACGCTCTCCTGCTCGCCAAGCTGGCGGGCGGCCGCGTCATCTCGTTCGAATCCGACGCCCACCTGTGCCGCCAGATCGCCGCGAACATCGCAGCAAATCAGCGACTTGGCGATCGCGTCAGCGTGCGAAATGCACGCGTTGCGGCGCAAACTGACAGGGAGGCCGGGCACGTGGCTCTCGATGACGTTGGCGCCGATGCCGATGCCTTCGTTCCGGGCCTGATCAAGATCGACGTCGATGGAAGCGAGGTAGGCGTTCTGCGCGGGGCAGAGCGGATCCTGGGGAGTCGGAAGCCTCACCTGATCGTTGAGACCCACGCCCCGGAGCTCGAGCTCGCGTGCCGCGAGTTGCTCGTCGAGGCAGGCTACGACCCGGTCGTCGTGCCGCAACGGCGTTTGCTGCATGACCACCGCCCCCTGGCATTCAATCGCTGGCTGATCGCCGAAGGCCGGTGACGGCGCTCCCATGATCGACGACGTCTTGGGCGCGCCTGAGCTCCGGCCGCTCCTCCTCGGGATGGGCTGGTTTCAGGATCAGCCCGGTGGCCTCAACCGCTACTTCGCCGAACTCCTTCGCGCGCTCGAAAGGCGCGGCACCGACACACGCGCCGTTGTCGTCGGACCCGCGTCCGACGCGCCGGAGGCAGTAATCGTGGCCGCCGATGCCGGGCAGGCACTGCCGCGGCGGCTGTGGCGATACGCCGGCGCCGCCGGTGCGACGGCCGACCTGTTCGACGCGCACTTCGCGCTCTACGCGCTCCTGCCCGTGCTTACCGGCAGGCGCGGGCGGCCGCTGGTCGTCCACTTCCACGGCCCCTGGGCCGACGAGAGCGAAGCGGTCGGCGACGGAGCGGCGGCCAGGCGCGTCAAGCGGCTCGTCGAGCGGGCCGTCTACCGGCGGGCGCGCGAGCTCGTCGTTCTCTCGGGCTCCTTCAGACGCATCCTCGTCGAGCGCTACCGCGTCGATCCCTGGCGGGTGCACGTCATCCCGCCCGGCGTCGATCTCGAGCGCTTTTCCCCCGGCGACCGAGAGGCCGCCCGTGCCCAGCTCGGTGTTCCCGGAGATGCGTGGGTCGTGGTCGCTGCCCGCCGCCTCGTCCCGCGCATGGGCCTCGACGTGCTGCTCGAAGCATGGTCCGGGATCGACGAGCCGAACCGCCTGCTTCTGATCGCCGGAGACGGGCCCGAACGTCTCACGCTCGAGCGTCTTGCGCGCAAACTCGCGATCGAGAGCACGGTTCGTTTTCTCGGCCGGGTGAGCGAGGAGGATCTCGTCGCCCGCTATCGGGCCGCGGATGTCTCCGTCGTCCCGTCCGTTGCCCTGGAGGGGTTCGGGCTCGTCACCCTCGAGGCACTGGCGTGCGGAACGCCCGTCGTCGTCACCGACGCCGGAGGGCTTCCGGAGACGGTCGCAGGTCTCGATCCCACCCTCGTCGTCCCCGCAGGCGATGCCGGCGCTCTCGCGCTCAGGCTGCGGCAGCCCTTGCCGAGCGCCGACCGCTGCCGCGCCCACGCGGAGGGCTTCTCGTGGGACACGACCGCCGAGCGACACCTCGAGCTCTATCGCCGGGCCGTGGCACCGCCGGACAGAGAGCGGCTGCGTGTCGTCTACGTCGACCACACGGCGAAGCTCGGCGGTGGTGAGCTTGCGCTCATCACCCTGCTGCGCGCACTCGGCGACCGGATCGACCCCCATGTGATCCTCGCTGAGGAGGGCCCGCTCGTCGATCGCCTGGTGGCCGCGGGGATCTCCGTCGAGGTGCTCCGTCTCGCCGATGCGACCCTTGGCCTCACCCGGGACCGCGTCGGACCGGCAACGCTGCGGTCGCCGGCCGGGCTGGGAGCAATTGGCTACGCGGTGCGGCTCTCGCGCAGGCTGCGCTCGCTCCGGCCCGACCTCGTCCACACGAACTCCCTGAAGGCCTCGCTCTACAGCGGGCCGGCCGGAGCTCTTGCCCGGGTTCCTGTCGTCTGGCACCTCCGGGATCGGATCTCCGAGGACTATCTCCCACGCGGCGCAGTACGGCTGGTCAGAGCGGGCGCGAAGCGGCTGCCGGCGGCTGTGATCGCCAATTCCTCGGCGACCCTCGCTTCGGTTTCTTCGAGACGGGGCTACGTGATTCCCAGCCCCCTGTCGACGCCGATCGGCCGGGCCCCGGAGTCGAACGGCCGTTTCCGCGCGGGCATGCTCGGACGAATTGCGCCGTGGAAGGGTCAGCACGTCTTCGTCGAGGCATTCGCCCGCGCGTTCCCCGAAGGCACGGAGACCGCCGTCGTCATCGGCGCGCCACTCTTCGGGCTCGACGAGGTTCGCTACTTCGAGGAGCTGAAGGCGTTGGCTCACGAGCTCGGCCTCGGCGGGCGAGTCGAGTTCACCGGCTTTCGCGACGACGTCGCCGCCGAGCTCGCCCGTCTCGACGCCCTGGTGCATGCGTCTGTCATCCCGGAGCCGTTCGGCCAGGTCGTGATCGAGGGAATGGCCGCCGGGCTGCCGGTCGTTGCGGCGAGGGCGGGCGGGCCCGCCGAGACGATCGACGACGGCGTCGACGGCCTCCTGTACCCGCCCGGAGACGTCGAGGCACTGGCGTCGGCGCTCCGCAGCCTCGCGACGGACCCGGCCCTGCGGCGGCGGATCGGCGCGGCAGGTCTGATCCGGGCACGTGACTTCGCCCCGGACGTGATCGCGGAACGCGTGCTCGCCGTCTACCGCGAGGTGCTCGCGCGATGAACGTGGCAATCGTCCACGACTACCTGACCCAGCGCGGCGGCGCCGAGCGCGTCGTACTCTCGATGTCCCGCGCGTTCCCGGACGCGCCGATCCACACCTCCCTCTACGAGCCGTCCACGACGTTCCCGGAGTTCGCCGAGCTCGACGTGCATCCACTGCCGCTGAACCGGATTTCGGCGCTGCGCCGCAACCACAGGCTCGCGCTCGGACTGCTCGCGCGCTCCTTCGGACAGCTCGAGGTCGACGCCGACGTCGTTCTCTGCAGCTCGAGCGGCTGGGCGCACGGTGCACGGGTCACGGGCCGCAAGGTCGTCTACTGCCATACGCCCGCCCGCTGGCTCTACCAGCCAGATCGGTACATGAGAGATCAACCGCGCGCGGTCCGCCTGGCGCTCGACGCCCTCCGGCCGGGACTGCTGCGCTGGGACCGGGCGGCGGCTGCGGGGGCGGACCGCTTCCTGACCAACTCCACCGCCGTGGGCGAGCGGATCCGCTCGCTCTACGGCCGCGACGCCGAGCTGCTCCCTCCGCCGCACACGATCGATGCCCACGGAGAGCGGGAGCCGGTCGCCGGCTTGCCGGACCGCTTCGTGCTCTGCGTCTCGCGCCTGCTCCCGTACAAGAACGTGGACGCAGTCGTCGGCGCCTTCGCCGGCCTGCGGGAGCACAACCTCGTCGTCGTCGGTGACGGCCCCGAACGCGACCGGCTGCGCCGGCTCCTGCCGCCCAACGCCCTCCTGGTGGGCTCGGTCAGCGACGAACAGCTGCGCTGGCTGTACGAGCATTGCTCGGGTCTCGTCAGCGCATCGCACGAGGATTACGGGCTGACCCCGCTCGAGGCCGCCGCATTCGGCCAGCCGGCGGCGGTGCTGCGCTGGGGCGGCTTCGTCGACACGGTGGACGAGGGCCGGACCGGCCTCTTCTTCGAGGAGCCGATCGACCCGGCGGCGATCGGCTCCGCTGTCCGAGGGCTCTGCCGGCGGACGTGGGATGCGAATGCGATCAGGGCCCACGCCGATCACTTCTCGGAAGCGCGATTCGTGGAGAGGTTGCGCCTCATCGTCGAGGAGGAGAGCGCGCGCTCGTCCCGCCGGCAGGCGGAGGCGGTGCGGTGACGCCCGCCGTCTCGTTCTGCATTCGCGCCTGGCGTCGGGTCGCGATCGTCAGGGCGGTTGCCGAGGTCGACGACGTTGCCGGGACGGTCGTCGTCACCGCGACGCCGACGCACGCCCGCAAGCTCGGAGAGCGGCTCCGGCTGCCGGCGTGACTCCGGAGCTCTCGATCTGCACCCGCGCGACCCGGGCCGACTACCTCCCGGAGGCGATCGAGAGCGCCCTGGCGCAGACGTTCACAAACATCGAGGTCGTCGTCGCCGACGACGCGGGCGACCTCGCGGAGGTCGCGGCACGGTTCGACGACCCGCGCGTGCGCTACCACCGCCTGGCGGCGCCCCATGGGCCCACCGAGGCGCTCGTCCACGTCTTCGAGCTCGCGCGCGGGAACCTGATCGCCGCGCTCGACGACGACGACGTGCTGCTCCCGGGCTTCGCCGCGACCGCCGTCGAGCGATTCCGCGCCGACCCGAGCCTCGGCGTCGTCTTCACGAACCACATCTTCCGGGACGGCGCGCGCACCTGGTCGAGGCGCACCCTGCTCCCGCCCGGCCGCTACGAGCAATTCCTCGAGGTGCTCCTCGGCGAGCTCCCCGTCGCGATGAGCGCGGCGGTAATCCGGCGCGAGGTCTGGGAGCAGGTGAGGACCGTGCCGTTCTCGCCGGATGCGCCTCCCGATGCGCAGCTGTGGATTCGCGCTGCACTGTCGAGCTGGCCGTTCGAGTACGTGGATGAGCCGCTCATGGTGTCGCGTCGGCACCCACGCCAGGTCTCCGCCCTGGGAAGCCGCGGTCGAAAGGTGGCCCTGTGGCGCCTGTTCGAATTCGCCGATCCCGTGTGCGAGCGATTGCGCCGGAGCCATCTGGCCGCAGCCGAGGTCGCGTATGCGGCGGAGCTCCTACGGGCGAAGCGTCCCCGCCAAGCGCTTGCGGCGATCGACCGGGCCCGCGCCGCGCAGCCCTCCACGGACCGCCTGCGAAGGTGGGCGCTGTCAACGCTCGCCCGGATGCCGTTCGCGGCCGGCGCCGCCACGCTGGCCTGGGACACGTATCGGCGCGTGCGGCCGTACCGCGACCGCTGGAGTACCCGCGCAGACCGCCGCGGGCCCACCGGTCGACGCCGGAATCGACCCGCCGCCGAATCGTCCTGATTGAAGTACGCCGCTGTCCTCGGTGCTCCGCGTTCGGGAACGAGCTTCGTCATGCGGTTCCTCGACGCGATGCCAAACGCAGAATGCGTGACCGGCAATCTCGTGCCGGTGGTCGTGCCTCACGTCGTCGATCGCTGTCTCTCTCAACCGGTCCGCGATGCCTTCGTGCGGTCGTTCACTCGCTCTCTCGACGAGTATCTCGGCTCGGGCGCATACCACGGCCGGCTCTCGGGGCTCCGCAAGTGGCTCGCCACCAGAGACGGCTTGCGGAGCCTCGCCCAGGCTGCTGGCGGCCGCCGCCGGTGTGAGCTGGTCGTCTACAAGGAGCCGTTCCTCTCGTTCGCGCCGCGCTACGTGCTCGACGCGTTACCCGAGGGGGCGATCGTCTACATCGTCCGAGACGGCCGCGACGTTGCGAACTCGCTGGTCAGGACCTACAACGTCCTGACGGACGACAGCCTCACGAGCCTCGCGTCGAACGAGGCTCCCCTCGGGCGGCAGGCGGATCGGCGCTTCGTCCCCTGGTGGGTCGACGAGGAAGATCAGGAGGCCTTCCTCGACGCCGGCCCGTATGTTCGAGCGATCTGGATGTGGCGCGAGATGGCGAGGTGCTGCCGCGTGACCTTCGATGCCTTGCCGAGCCGGGCAGGCACTCGAGTGCTCACCGTGCGGTACGAGCGATTCGTCCGGAATCCCCTCGAGGTCGGTATGGAGATCGTCGACCACCTGGGCGGGACGATGACTCGCCGGATGAGACGGCGTCTGGAAACCGCTCACGACGGGTCGATCGGCGCGTATCTCGAGCGGGACCCGGCCGAGATCGCCAAAGCCGAGGAAGTTGCGGGGCCCGAGCTCCGCGCTCACCGGTATCTCTGACGCCGCATCAACGGGCGGGAGATGACTTCAGTGCTCACGGCAGAGGGTCACGGCTCGAGCGCGAAGCCGAGCACGGTGAAGTCGGCGTCGAAGCCGAACACCGCGGCTGCCCGCGCAGCGCGGGCCGTGACGGCGCCGACGCAGTCCACAAACGACAACGCGCGGTCGCCGTACTGCTCCATCACCTGCCAGGCGGGACCATCGAGAGCGGCGTCGGCGTACCGTACGGTCAGGAGACCGGCGCCGGCGGCCTCCTCGACGAGCGCCCTGAAGGCGAGTGTCGGCTGAAGTCCGGCGTCGTAGCGGAGCCGCGTCGCCGTCTCCGCGAGCACGAGGTTCGAGGTGAGGAGCGTGTCTCCCCGCTCCCTCAGCTTCCGGTAGTGCTCGCAGGCCCGCTCGTGTGCACGATCGCGCCGCCAGATCAGTGCGATCAGCGCACCGGTGTCGACGTAGACGACCCTCAGGGTCGTTCTTTCGGCGCGCCGTAGAGATAGTGGTCGTGGTTTTCGGCGACGTCGTCGGGGCCGCCCCGATCATCGACGAGCCCGATCAGACGCGCCAGCGGATCGCCCTCGCCGGCGGGTTGCTCGCCCAGGTACCGCCGCAGCGCCTCGCGAACGTGGAACGCCTCCGAGCGGCCCGTACGTGCGGCCAGACGCTTCAGCCGTCGCTCGGAGGCCTCATCGAGGTACAGCTGCTTTCTCCGCATACAGCGCAGTATACATCACTCGACCGGCGGCCGACAGACACGGGGGAAGCCGAGGCGCGACGATCTACGCCTCGATCAGCAGCGCGTCGCCCTGGCCGCCGCCCGAGCAGATCGCCGCGAGGCCGAGCCCACCGCCCTGGCGGCGCAGCTCGTAGATCATCGTCGAGAGGATCCGCGCGCCGGAGGCGCCGACCGGGTGCCCGAGCGCGACCGCGCCGCCGTTCACGTTCACCGACTCCGGGTCGGCGTCGAGCAGCGCGACCGAGTTCAGCGCGACCGAGGAGAACGCTTCGTTCACCTCGATGCGCTTCAGGTCGCCGACCGACTTGCCGGCCTTGCCGAGTGCGACCTTGCCCGCACCCGCCGGCGTCCGCGCGAGGTAGGCGAACTCGTCTGCCACGTAGCCCTGCGAGACGATCGTGGCGAGCACGTCGAGCCCGCGCTTGGAGGCGAACTCGTCGCTGGTGACGACGAGCGCCCCGGCTCCGTCGTTGACGCCCGGCGCGTTCCCGGCGGTCGTCGTGCCCTCCGGGTCGAAGACCGGCTTCAACGAGGCAAGCTTCTCGAGGGTCGTGTCACGCCGCGGGCCCTCGTCGGCGGCAACCTCCCCGACGGCGACGATCTCCTCGGCAAAGCGTCCCTCGTCGATCGCGGCGACCGCGCGCCGGTGCGAGCGGAGCGCCCACTCGTCCTGCGCCTCCCGCGAGATCCCGAGCTCACGCGAGACGAACGAGGCCTGCTCGACCATGTGCCTGCCGTCGAAGCTCGACGTCAACCCGTCGTGCACGGTCAGGTCGATCAGGGCTCCGTCGCCGAGCTTGTAGCCGAAGCGCGCCTGCCGGAGCGCATAGGGCGCGTTCGACATCGACTCCATCCCGCCGGCGACGATCACGCTGTGATCCCCGGACCGGATCATCTGGTCGGCGATCTCGACCGCGCGGATGCTGGAGGCGCAGACCTTGTTGATCGTGTCGGCCGGCAGCGCGATCGGCAGCCCGGCCCCGATCGCCGCCTGGCGAGCGGGTGCCTGCCCCGCCCCGCCCTGAAGTACCTGGCCCATGATCGCGTACTCGACGTCGTCGTCGGCGATGTCCACGCGGTCGAGCGCCTCGCGGATCGCGATCGCACCGAGCTCGGTCGCCTGGTATCCGGACAGACCGCCGCCGAGCCGGCCGAAGGGCGTGCGGACGGCGGAAACGATCACGGCGCGGGCCATGCCCACAATCTAGTCTCTCGGGGCCGCCCGTGAGCTACACGACTGTGATCCCGACCGACCTGATCACTCCGCTCGGAGCGTACGTCCGGCTGCGTGGCGACGGTGAGGCGGCCTTCCTGCTCGAGTCGGTGGAGCGAGGGCGGCTCGGGCGGTACTCGTTCGTCGGCTGCGGCACTCGCGTGGTCGGGATCGAGCAGGCAGAGCGGGAGGACGCGCCGGTCGTCGGCTATCTCGCCTACGACCACGCCGCCGTCCTCGAGCCGACCGTGCCGCTGCCCGCCGCCGGGCCCGATCTGCCCGTGAGCAGATTCATCGTCGCCGACACGCTGATGCGGTTCGACCACGCCGCCGGGCTCGCGCAGGTGCTCTGCGGCGACGCCGACGAGATGCGCGCGCTGATGGACGCGCCGCACGGCGAGCTGCCGCGCGGCGGCGGCCGCGCAGGCCCGACGAAGCGCCACCCGGGCCGCTTCGCCTTCGAGCGGGCGGTGCAGGCGGCGAAGGCGCACATCAGGGCGGGAGACGCGCTCCAGGTGGTGCTCTCGCAGCGGGCGGAGCGGCCGACCTCGGCGCACGCCTTCGGGCTCTACCGAACGCTCCGCAGGGTGAATCCGTCGCCCTACCTGTTCCTGCTCGAGCTCGGTGGGCTCGCGCTGATCGGCTCGTCGCCGGAGACGCTGGTCAAGGCCGAGGGCCGCCGCGCCAGCCTCAACCCGATCGCGGGCACGACGAGGCCCGGTCCCGGCGACGCCGAGCGGCTGCTCGAATCGGAGAAGGATCGCGCCGAGCACGTGATGCTCGTCGATCTCGGCCGCAACGACCTTTCCCGCGTGTGCAGGGCGGGTACGGTCCACGTCGAGCGGTTCATGGAGCCCGAGCGCTTCTCGCACGTCACGCACCTCGTCTCCGAGGTCGTCGGCGACCTGAACGACGGGGTCGGCACGTTCGATCTGCTCCGCGCCTGCTTCCCCGCCGGAACGGTCTCGGGAGCACCCAAGGTGCGTGCGATGCAGCTGATCTCCGAGCTGGAGGGCCATCGCCGGGGCCCGTACGGCGGAGCGGTCGGCTACTCGCTGCCCGGCGGCGACCTCGACACGTGCATCGCGATCCGCACGATCGTGCTCGCGGACGGAGTCGCCCACCTGCAGGCGGGTGCGGGCATCGTCGCAGACTCCGATCCGCACGCGGAGCACGAGGAATGCCTGCGCAAGCTCGCGGCGCTCGAGACCGCGATTACCCTTGCCGAACAGTGATCCTCCTGATCGACAACTACGACAGCTTCACCTACAACCTCGTCCACCTCTTCCAGGAGCTGGGCGCGGAGGTGGTCGTCCGGCGAAACGACGAGATCGACGCGGCGGAGGCAGAGCGGCTCGCACCCTCCCACCTCGTGGTCTCCCCCGGCCCCGGACGCCCGTCCGAGTCGGGGGCGACGGTCGAGATCGTCCGCCGGCTCGCGCCGACGACGCCGACGCTCGGCGTCTGCCTCGGCCACCAGGCGGTCGTCGAGGCGTTCGGCGGTGAGATCGGCCGGGCGCAGGAGCTCGTGCACGGCAAGGCCGGCTCGGTCTCACACGATGGGAAGGGGATCTTTCTCGACCTGCCGCAGCCGTTCGAGGCCGGCCGTTACCACTCGCTGGCCGCCACGCGCGTGCCCGCCGAGCTGGAGGTCTCGGCCTCGACCGCGGACGGCGAGGTGATGGGGGTGCGGCACAGGAAGCTGCGCGTGGACGGAGTGCAGTTCCACCCGGAATCCGTGCTCACCCCGGACGGGCCGCGGCTGTGCCGCAACTTCCTGGAAAGCGCGTGATTCCGAGGGCGCTGGCCGAGCTCCTCGAAGGACGTGACCTCTCGCGCGAGCTGGCGCGCGGGACGATGGCGGCGATCATGGCCGGCGAGGCCACCCCGGCGCAGATCGGCGCTCTGCTCGCCGTTCTGCGGCTCAAGGGCGAGACGCCCGACGAGATCGCCGGCTTCGCCGAGGCGATCCGCGGAAACGTGCTCGCCGTTCGGCCGCTGCGCAAGGACCTCGTCGACGTGGTCGGCACCGGCGGCGATGGGCAGCAGACGCTGAACATCTCGACGGGAGCCGCGCTGCTCGCAGCCGCCGCCGGGGCCGGCGTCGCGAAGCACGGCAATCGCGCGGTCTCGTCGGCTTCCGGTTCGGCGGACGTCCTCGAGGCGCTGGGCTTCTCGCTGGAGGCGCCGCCCGAGCGGATCGCCCGCTCGATCGACGAGCTCGGCTTCGGGTTCATGTTCGCGCCGACTCACCACCCCGGCTTCCGTCACGCTGCTCCCGTGCGGAGAGAGCTCGCAACCCGGACGGTCTTCAACGTGCTCGGCCCGCTGACGAACCCGGCGGGCGCCCGCGCGCAGATCGTCGGCGTGTATTCGCCCTCGCTCGTGCGTACGATCGCCGAGGTGCTCGTCCGGCTGGGCGCAAGCCGCGCCTTCGTCGTCCACGGCGCCTTCGGTGTCGACGAGCTCTCGCCCGCCGGCCCGAACCTCGTCTGCGAGGTGATCGACGGTCGTGTGCACGAGCGCGAGATCGACCCGGTCGAGCTCGGCGTGCCCCGCTGCGCGCCCGAAGAGCTGCGTGGGGGATCGCCGGTGGAGAACGCGGCCGCCCTGCGGGCGATCTTCGCCGGTGAGGAGATCGGCGCCCGCCGCGACGCGGTCCTGCTCAACACCGCCGGTGCGCTCGCGGCCGCCGGTCACGCGGACGACCTGCGCGGCGGCCTCGACCTCGCCCGCGAGACGCTCGACTCGGGAGCCGCAACCGAGCGGCTCGACGCCCTCGTTGCCTTCTCGCGCGATGGGTAGGTTCCGCGACGCACTCGCCGGTCCCGGCCTCGCGTTCGTCGCCGAGATCAAGCGCCGATCGCCCTCGGCCGGCGATCTCCGCCCCGATGCCGACCCGGCGGCGCTCGCCGCCGCCTTCGAGCGCGAGGGCGCGGCGGGGGTGTCCGTGCTCGTCGACGAGCGCTTCGGCGGCACTGTCGACGACCTCCGTGCTGCCCGCGCGGCTGCCGCGCTGCCGCTCCTGGCCAAGGGCTTCTTCCGCGAGGACGCACAGTTCGACGAGCTGGCGAACGCCGGAGCCGACACTGCTCTTCTCATCCTCCGCGACCTCGACGACCGTGCTGCGGCGCGGCTGATGGCGCATGCGGCGCGCATCGGGCTGGATGTTCTGGTCGAAGCGCACGACCCGGACGAGCTCCGCCGCGCCGTCGCCCTCGGCGCCGACCCGATCGGGATCAACGCGCGAGATCTCGGCACCTTCGCGATCGACCGCGACGCGCAGCTGCGACTCGTGGCGCAGGCGCCGCGCGACCGCGTGGTGATCGCCGAGAGCGCCGTCAACTCCCGCGCCCAGGGTGCCGCCGCCGAGCTTGCCGGTGCCGATGCGGTGCTAGTCGGCAGCGCGCTGATGCGCGCGGCCGACCCGGGGGCAAAGCTGCGCGAGCTCAGCTCGCGCCCGCTCGTCAAGATCTGCGGGCTGACCCGGGAGGAGGACGTCGCGGCAGCGGCGGCGGCGGGCGCCGACCTGTGCGGTTTCATCCTCGAGCCGGCGAGCCCCCGAGCGGCGCGCTCGGTGCTGCCCGTCCCCGAGACGACGCTATCCGTCGCCGTCTTCGTCGGCGAGCCCGTCGACACGGACGCCGACTTAGTCCAGCTCTACGAGCACGAGGAGGGGCGGGTGCGCGGCCGTGACGGCGTGTTGTTGCGCGAGGGCGAGCGGGTCGCGACAGTCGTCGACCTGCCGTGGGCAGAGGACGACCCCTCGCACCTCGAGCGGGCGAAGCGGGTCGGCGGGCGGCTCGTGCTCGCGGGCGGGCTCGGCCCCGCGAACGTCCGCGACGCGATCGAGGCGGTGCGGCCGTGGGCGGTCGACGCCAGCTCGAGCCTGGAGTCCGCGCCGGGTCGAAAGGATCATCGGCGAGTGCGCGCGTTCGTCGAGGCAGCGAGACGATCGGTGCCGGAGTGTTAAGGGGTCTGACCCCGAACCTGATCGCAATGGACGCTGTCCGTTCGGGCAAACCCGGCAACCGAGCGGTGGCGGTCGAAAATGGCCATGTCAGGGGTCTGACCCCGGACATGGCCGGAGGATTCGATCGTCGATGAGCTACGGCGGCTACGGCGGGCGCTACGTCCCCGAGACGCTGATCCCCGCGCTCGACGAGCTCGACGCCGGCTGGCGCGCGGCCCAAGCCGACCCCTCATTCGCCGACGAGCTCGATCGCCTCGGCCGCGAGTACGCCGGCCGGCCGACGCCGCTGACGCTCGCCGAGCGCTTCGCCCCCGGCCAGCGCCTGTACCTGAAGCGCGAGGACCTGCTGCACACCGGCGCGCACAAGCTGAACAACGCGCTCGGCCAGGCGGTACTCGCCCGGCGCCTCGGCAAGCGGCGGATCATCGCCGAGACCGGCGCGGGCCAGCACGGAGTCGCGACCGCAACCGTCTGCGCCCGCTTCGGGCTCGAGTGCGTCGTCTACATGGGCGCCGAGGACATGCGCCGCCAGCGGCCGAACGTCGAGCGGATGGGCCTGCTCGGCGCCGAGGTGCGGCCGGTCGAGTTCGGCACGAAGACGCTGAAGGAGGCGACCAGCGAGGCGATCCGCGACTGGATCACCAACGTCGAGACGACGCACTACCTGATCGGCTCGTGCGTCGGGCCCGAGCCGTACCCGGAGATCGTCCGCGAGCTCCAGGCGGTGCTCGGCCGCGAGTCGCGCACGCAGATCCTCGAGGCGGAGGGGCGTCTCCCCGACGCCGCGATCGCGTGCGTGGGCGGCGGGTCGAATGCGATCGGGATGTTCGCCGGCTTTCTCGACGACGCCGAGGTGCGGCTCTACGGGGTCGAGGCCGCCGGCGCCGCGAGCCTCGGCACCGGCCGCACCGGCGTGCTGCACGGAGCGCGCTCGTCCCTCCTCGCCGACGAGGACGGGCAGATCGCCGACGCGCACTCGATCTCGGCCGGCCTCGACTATCCCGGCGTCGGCCCGGAGCACGCGCACCTACGCGACACGGGCCGGGTCGAGTACCTCGCCGCCACCGACGACGAAGCGCTCGCCGCGTTCAAGAGGCTGGCCGAGACCGAGGGGATCATCCCGGCGCTCGAGCCCGCGCATGCGCTGGCCCGGGCACCCGAGGTGGAGGGCGATCTGATCGTCGTCTGCCTCTCCGGCCGCGGCGACAAGGATCTGGACGAGGCGCTCGCGCACCTGGTATGATCTATACGTATTCGGCGTAACGTATAGACGAATCAGGACATGCCCAGGACAGCCATTCACGAGCAGCTGCTGATGGTGAAGCTCCCGTCGGCCTTGAAGCTCCGGCTCAAGCGGGCCGCGGCCAAGCAGCACACCGACATGAGCAAGCTGACACGCGAGGCAATCGAGGAGCACCTGAGTTGGCTCGAGCGGCAGGCAAGAGCCGAGGCGGTGATCGAGCGCATGACGGGGAGCGGCACGAGCGGGATGACGACTGACGAGATCATGGCGCTGACCCGCGGCGATGAGTGAGAGTCCGTCGCCACGTCCTTGTTGATTCAAACGTTCTGCTCGACATCATCGATCGCGACCAGAGATGGTACGACTGGTCGTCGGCCGCGATGAAGCTTGCCCGCGGACGTCTGGCAATCAACCCGGTCATCTATGCCGAGGTCTCGATCGGCTTCGAGCATAAGGCAGATCTCGATGCGGCACTTCCGGAGAATGACCTCGAACGGCTGCCGCTTCCGTACGCAGCCTCCTTCCTGGCCGGCAAGGCGTTCGCCGCGTATCGGCGCGCCGGCGGCCCGCGCCGGTCGCCGTTGCCGGATTTCTACATCGGAGCGCATGCCGCGGTCACGGCGCTGCCCCTCCTGACGCGCGACGCGGCCCGGTACCGCACGTACTTCCCAACGGTGGAGCTGATCACGCCGTGAGCAAGACCCTCGTCATCTACCTGATGGCCGGGCGCGGAACGCCGGAGCTGGCCGTCGCCGCCGAGGCCGGGGGCGCGGACATCGTCGAGATCGGCTTTCCCTTCTCCGACCCGCTTGCCGACGGCCCGGTGATCCGCCGCGCCGCCGAGCGCGCGCTGGCGGAGGGGATGCGGACTGGCGCCTGCCTCGAGTGCCTGGCCGCGACCCGCGCGCTCGTCAGCGTGCCGCTCGTGCCGATGACCTACTCCTCGCTGCTCGAGGCCTACGGCTGGGACCGGTTCGCCGCAGACGCCGGCGCCGCCGGCGCCGCGAGCCTGATTGTCGCCGACCTGCCCGCCGGCGAGCGGGCCGACCTCCTTCGCATCCAGCTCGTCGCCCCGACCTCGACCGACAAGCGGCTGGCGCTGGCCGCCGCAGAGACGGACGGCTGGCTCTACCTGGTCACGCTGACCGGGACGACCGGCGCCCGGGCCGACCTCTCCCCCGCGCTCACCGGCCTCGTCGAGCGGGCGCGCCGGGCGACCGTCAAGCCGCTCTACGCCGGCTTCGGGATCTCGACGCCCGACCACGCGGTCGCCGCCGCAACGCTGGCCGACGGAATCGTCGTCGGGTCGCGCGCGCTGGAGGTCGCCGAGGAGGGCCCGGGCGCGTTGGAAGGCTATGTCCATTCGCTTCGCGCCGCGCTCGACACGGTCTAGGCTGCGCCGGTGGCCGACTACCGCCCCGAGACCTACGGCGACCGGGTCGCCGAGGTGTACGACACCCCCTGCGAAGGGCTCGACACCGAGGCCGCAGTCGAGACGCTCGCCTCGCCCGCCGGCGCCGGGCCGGTGCTCCGCCGCGGCGGCTGGGCCCGCGAGGCGTTCACCTCGGACAGCCCCCGGCACGTATCCGTCTACAGCCGGTGAACGGGACCGTCCGCGTCGCCTGCGTCCAGGCCGAGCCGGTCATCCTCGACCGCGCCGCGACGATCGAGCGCGTCGCGTCGCTGACCGCCGAGGCGGTGAGCGGCGGCGCGCAGCTGGTCGTCTTCCCCGAGACGTTCGTCCCCGCCTACCCGAGCTCGGCCTGGGCGAAGTTCCTCGCCGGCTGGGCCGACCCAAGGGCCAGGGCCGCGTTCGCGCAGCTCGCCCGCGAGTCGGTCGACGTGCCCGGCCCCGACTGCGACCGTCTCGGCGAGATCGCGCGCCAGCACGAGGTCTGGCTGGTCACGGGCGTCAACGAACGCGACCCGGAACGGCCGGGGACGCTCTACAACTCGCTCCTCTACCACGGCCCCGACGGGAGCCTCGCCCTGCACCATCGCAAGCTCGTGCCGACGAACCACGAGCGGATGGTCTGGGGCCAGGGCGACGGCCGCGGCCTGCGGGCGCTCCAGACTCCACTCGGCCGGATCGGCGGCCTGATCTGCTGGGAGAACTACATGCCGCTCGCCCGCTTCTCGCTCTACGAGTCGGGCGTCGAGATCTACGTCGCCTCGACAGCCGACGACGGCGATGCCTGGCAGGCGACGCTCGTCCACATCGCCCGCGAGTCGCGCGCATTCGTCGTCAGCCCGTGCCACTTCCAGCGTGCGAGCTCGTATCCCGACGACTTCCCGCTCCGTCACGAGCTCGCCGGCGTCGACATCCTCGGCCGCGGTGGCTCGGCGGTTCTCGCCCCGGACGGGTCATACCTCGCCGGTCCGCTGTACGGCGAGGAGGGAATCCTCTACGCCGACCTCGAGCCTGATCGACTCCTCGAGGAACGCCAGCGCTTCGACCCGGCCGGCCACTACCACCGGCCCGACGTGCTCGAGCTACGCGTGCGACCGGAGGCCTGAGCGACGTGAGCCTCGTGGAGCCGGTGACGATCGTCGACGCCGAGAACGTCCGGCGCTCGCAGTGGCCCAACCTCGACCGAGCGGAGCTGGTCGAGTTGATCCGCGCCTGGGCGGAGACGGTCGGTGCCCAGGCGCTCGTCGTCTTCGACGGACCGGCGCCCTCCGCCGAGGCCGGCGAGTCAGTGCAGGTCGTCGGCACGACGAAGGAGAGCGCGGACGACCGGATCGCCCACGACGCGGAGCGGCTCGCGCAGGACGGCCGTCCCTACAGGCTCGTCACCTCGGACCGGGGTCTTCGCGCCCGAGCGGCCGGCCCGGCCGAAGAACTGATCGGCGGCGGCACCTTCCTCCGCACGCTACTGGCCGCTCGCGCGACCTACCAGCGATAGCTCACCAACCGTCCCAGTGGACCATCGTCTCGAGCGGGGCGCGCTTCGCGGGCTTGAAGTCGGTGCCGACCGTGTAGGCGACCGGGATCAGCGCTGCCTGCATGACCTCGTCGTAGGGGATGCCGAGCAACTCGGCCGCCTCCTGCTCGTGGGCGAGATGGAACGACGTCCAGACACTGCCGAGGCCACGCGAGCGCGCGGCGAGCATGAAGCTCCAGGCGGCGGGCATGATCGACCCCCACCGCGAGGCCTGGGCGAACACGCCCTTGCCGTCGGTGCGTCCCTCGATGCACGGGATCACGTGCACCGGCACCTCGTGCAGGTGGTCGCGGAGATGGAAGACGCCGCCGAGCACGCGCCCCATCATTCCCGGGATCTCGTCCGGGTCCGAGACGCCGGCGAGGTACTTCTCGCCGCCCTTCCGCCAGAGCTCGGCGAGCCCGGCCCGAAGGCCGGGATCGGTGACGACGAGGAAGTGCCAGTCCTGCTTGTAGCTGCCGGTCGGCGCCTGCTGGGCGAGCGCCAGGCACTCCTCCAGCACCTCTCGCCCGACCGGGCGCTCCAGGTCGAGGCGCTTGCGCACCGCCCGCGTGGTCGTCAGCAGCTCGTCGGGGGTGAGCTCGAGCAGCATCGCGTCCGGATCATGTCATCCCGACCGGTGTTTCAGCTCGGACTCCCGGCGTTGCCCTTCGGCCAGCGTGATCTCCCCGGAACAGACCTGCCGGTTCAGCTCGTTCTCGACCCGGTCGACGTCCTCGGCGCGCGGCCGCGGCTCGGGCCAGAGGTTGCGGCGGTCGGTCGGGTGGCCGCCGAGCTCGAGCGAGATCAGGTGATCCTCCTGGTAGCCGGACGGGCTGCCGCCCAGCCCGTACTCGCGCATCTGCTCGATCTTGAGAGTGGAGGTGTATTCGGTAGAGGGCCGGATCGTCCTCGTCCAGCCGAGGGCGCAGATCGTCTCGCCGATCGTCTCCTGCCGGACGTCCGGGTTGAGGACGCCCGGCGTGCGCGTCCAGCTCGCCGTCACCCTCGGCGGATGCGTCGAGCCGCTCCGCCAGAACAGGAAGAGCGCCACGACGGCGCCGAGCACGAGCACGGCGGTGGCGAACCGCTGCATGCTCCGAGGATGGCGGCGCGAGGTTGCCGCGGCCCCGAATGTGGACTGATCGTTACCGCTTCGGCACCGTTCGAGCGGTCTTTCGCCTCCGTGACCGACCCGGCGGGCGCGGCCATGCAGTCAGCTGAAGAGCGTCAGCTCCGGCTCGCGCTCGCCGCGGAGGAGCCCTAGGTCGACCTCGACGCAGCGGATCCCGCGCGACTCGGCGAGCGTGAGCGCCTGCGGGCGGAACCGCTGAGCGGCGAGCACGCCGCGACAGCCCTCCGTCGTCGGATCGAGCCGGATCCGCTCCAGGTAGCGGACGAGCTGCTCGACCGCCTCGATCCCCGCGACCCGCTTCACCTCGACGGCAATCCAGCCGTCGTCGCCGTCGCGGCACATCAGGTCGACAGGCCCGATGTCGGTCGGCCACTCACGGCGGACGAGACGCAGCTCCTCACCGAGCGCCGCCGGCTGGGCGGCGAGCTCGGCCTGGAGGTCGCGCTCCACCCCGTCCTTCTCGAGCCCGGCGGCCTCGCCCATGTCGTGCGAGACGTCGCTCAGCACCTCCAGCATCCTGATCTCGAGACAGTCCTCGGCCGGATTGTGCGCTGCGCCGGGCTTTGCCCGGCGCCGCTGCGGCAAACGCTGCCCCGCCCGCTTGCGCACGATCAGGCGCGCGCCGCTTTCCTCGATCACCGTCGGCGGCGTCATCCAGTTCAGGGGCTTGTAGCCGCCGGCGTCGGCGTGCACCAGCACAGACCCGTCCGCCTTGAGCATCACCAGCCGGGTCGACTCCGGCAGGAAGGCGTTCAGCCGGCCGGTGTAGACGACCTCGCAGCGGGCAACGAGCAGGCGCACAGCGCGCCTGACCGTATCGTCCGTTTCGGACAGTGGGGCCGGTCCGTCCGGCCCGGCTGTCTCAGCCGACCCGGGCCCGCTGCTTGCGGGCGAGCGCGGTCGCCGCGACGGTCAGCTTCGACCTCGGCGCGGCGCTCCAGTCGAGGACGTCGAGCTGCCAGACCACGCTGCCGCGACGGACGACGAACCGGTGCTCGTAGGCGTCGGCGATCACGTAGGTGGTGACCTGCGCATCGCCCAGGCGAGGTAGCTTCAGGCGACGGTAGACATCGGGAAGCGAGTGCACGAGCTTCGCGAAGGCGGTCCGTGCCGCGGCCGGCGACTCGAAGACGAACGCCGCGCTGAGGACATCCCTGGCCGGCAAGTGGTAGCCGGCCTGGTAGTGACGCGCTCCCCGGAAGAGCGCCCGGCCCGAGGCGTCGACCAGGACGGCCGAGACCGCCGGTGCCGCACCGGTCGCCTTCGCGTCAGGCTTGGCACCGGCCGGCAGATCGGAACGCGCGAGCACGAGCCGGCGGGGATCCATTCCTCCGGCGCTCGAGGCAGGTACACCGGCGGCCAGGACGACTGCCACCAGGGCGAGCTGCCGCGCGAGCCGCGTGCAGCGCCGAAGGCCGCGCTCAGCAGGTCCAGGTGCCCGTCGCGACGCCGACGTCCTTGATCTTGCCGTTGATCCGCATGGACGCATTGCCCTTGAAGGAGCCCTTCTTCAGGTTCGCGCTGACGACCACCTTGTTCGTCAGCGCCGCAAACCCCTTGCCGGGAACCTGCCAGCCGACCGCCTGGTCGGAGTACGTCCCGCCCTTCGCCTTGTCGGTCAGGACGCCGAAGTAGGAGGACTTCGGAGCAGAGGGTGGGAGCGTCTGCGTGCCGATGTTGACCGAGAGCACCCTGGATCCTTTCGAGAAGCCCTCGGTCTTCTGGCAGACCCCGTGCCCGAAGCGGTAGGTCTTGCCGGCGACGTGGACGGTCGCCTTTGCCGGGCCGCACCAGGCGTGCCCGTCCGCGGTCCCGAGCTTCGTCGGGCCGGGGCTGCACGCGGAGAGGCGTGACGCCGTGCTGCCGGACGCTGCCGCCCAGACCGCGGCCCCAGCGAGGCAGAGCGTCACCGCCGCGGCCGCGCGCGCGACTCCCCTCCGCCTCTTCGAGCTCGATCGACGTGCGCGCTGTCTCATGGTCGTCCTCCTCACCCTGGATTTGAAGTTCCCGGACGGACAGCAGATCGGCTGACAGGAGGGCAGCCCCCGAACGGAGGCTGCCCCCTGCGAGTCCACACCCTCAGTGCTCGCCATTCTCCGACCGGCGCCGGTGGCGGAAGCGTCGGACTCCTTCGACGGCCGCTCCCAACGCGCCGGCGGTAAGCACTGCGCGGCGGGCACGGTGAGTCTTCTGGGCGTGCCGCCGCAACCTCGGCCGAGTCATGGTCGACCTCCTTCTTGGCCTTTGCGACCGCCCAAGTCTAGCGCCGCTGGCAAACTCCAGCCATGACCGCCCGCGTGGCCTGGATCTCGATCGCACCCGTCAAGGGGCTCGCTCTCGCGCGGCGCGAGGAAGCGCTCGTCGAGCCGTTCGGCGTCTGCGAGAACCGCCGTTTCCACCTGATCGGGGAGGACGGCCGGCTCTTGAACGGCAAGCAGCTCGGCCCGCTCGTCCAGGTCGGCGCCGAATGGGACGAGGCGACGCGCGCGCTGGTGCTGCGCTTTCCAGACGGCGGCCGGGTCGCGGGCACCGTCGAGCTCGGCGACCAGGTGACGACCAGCTTCTACGGCCAGCGTGACGTCCAGGGACGCCTCGTCGTCGGGCCGTGGTCGCAAGCGCTCTCGACGTTCGCCGGCCGGCCGCTCCGCCTGGTCGAGCCCGTGGAGCCGGGGGGCGGACTCGACCGCGGCCGGGGAGCGGTCACGCTCCTCTCGACCGCTTCGCTCGAAGCACTGCGGGCGGCGGCGCGCTCGGCAGGGCCGATCGATCCTCGCCGCTTCCGCATGCTCCTCGGCATCGAGGGCGTCGGCGCGCACGAGGAGGACACCTGGCTCGGGCGCCCCGTGCGCATCGGTGAGGCGACGATCGTCCTGCGCGGGAACGTCGGGCGGTGCGTCGTCACCACCCGCGATCCGGACACGGGCAAGCGGACGCTCGACACGCTCGGCGTGCTGGCCGAGTACCGCGCCGACGTCGAGACGACCGAGCAGCTGCCGTTCGGCGTCTGGGGCGAGGTGGCCGAGCCGGGCCGCGTTCGCGTCGGCGATCCCGTCGTACCCGGCTGATCGCGGATGCACCCCGAGCTCGCGCGGGAGCAGTCCTACGTCGACCACGCCTACACCTGCCTCGAGGCGATGCGCCGGCAGCTCGAACGCGCCGGCGAGGCGGGGATCGGCGAGATCGAGGCCCTCGTGCTCGAAGCCTGGAGCGCGAAGCGCCTCGTCACGATCGAGGACGCCGAGCGCGGCCTCTGCTTCGGCCGCCTCGACCTCGACGGCGTCCTCCGTCCGCTCTACGTCGGCCGCCGCTGGGTGCACGAGGAGCAGGTGCCGATCGTCGTCAACTGGCAGGCGCCGGCGGCGCGGCCGTTCTACACCGCCACGGTCGCCGACCCGCAGGGCGTCGCGCTCCGCCGCCGGTTTCGCACCGACGGCCGCGCGCTCCTCGACCTCTACGACGAGCCGCTCGACGGCTCGGCGGGCGACGTCGTCCACGGCGTCGCCGACATCCTGCTGGAGGAGCTCGAGCGCAGCCGCGACGAGCACATGCGCGACATCGTCGCGACGATCCAGGCGGACCAGTACCGCCTGATCACCCGCGAGCCGGAGGGCGTCCTCGTCGTCCAGGGCGGTCCGGGCACCGGCAAGACCGCCGTCGGCCTCCACCGGGCGTCCTGGCTTCTGTACTCGTACCGCCGTCAGCTGGAACGGAGCGGCGTCCTCGTCGTCGGCCCGAACCCGATCTTCATGGACTACATCTCCCACGTGCTGCCGATGCTCGGCGAGGAACGCGTCGAGCAGCGCGCGATCGACCAGCTCGTCGCCGGAATCGACCCGGCACGGCGTGACCACCCTCCGCTGGCTCGGCTGAAGGGCGACGCTCGGCTCACCGACGTGATCGCCGCGGCCGTCCGAGGGCTGCCGGTCCGGCCGAGAGAGCCGCTCTCCGTGCGCCTCGAAGGGGTCGAACTCAGGCTTCCGCCCGCGCTGGTCGGCGCGATGATCGACGAAGCACAGGCGGAGGCGGCCAGCTACGCCGCCGGCCGCGAGCGTCTGCGGATGAAGGTCGTCCGCGGCTTCTACGACCTGTACGGCGCCCGGCTCGGCGCCGCCGCATACCACTCCTTCGACGACATCGAGGCGACACTTCGCAGCGGCGGCTTTCTCGTCCGCACGCTCGACGCGCTGTGGCCGCGAATCAAGCCGGAGCAGCTCGCACGGCGCCTGCTCGGAAGCCGCGAGCACCTGGCTGCGGCCGCAACCGGAATCCTCGACCAGGACGAGCAGCGTCTGCTCCAGTCGGGCCGCGGCAAGGGCTGGAGCGATTCCGACTTGCCGCTGATCGACGAGGCGCGCGCTCTGATCGAGGGTCCCGATCGTCCGCGCGGGCATCTGATCGTGGACGAGGCTCAGGATCTGACGCCGATGCAGCTGCGGATGCTCGCGCGCCGCTCGGCGGGGGCGATCACCGTGCTCGGCGACATCGCGCAGGCGGCGGGGCCGATCGCGTACCACCGCTGGGACGAGTTGCTGCCGCATCTCGCCCCGGACGGCGATGTCGCGATCGAAGAGCTGCGGCTCGCGTACCGCGTGCCGCGCGAGGTGCTGGAGCTGGCGCTGCCGCTTCTGCCCCTGATCGCCCCCGAGGTCGCACCGCCGATCGCCTACCGCACGGGCGACGAGCCGCCGCGCTTCGTACGGGTCGATCCGGATGACCTCGCCGCCACCGCGCTGCGTGAGGCGGGACACGAGGCCCTGCGAGACGGCCGCACGGCGCTGATCGCACCGGGGGCGCTGCTCGCCGCGCTGGAGCCGCTGCTCCCTCATCCGGATACGGCCTTCGACGAGCTTTCCTCCGGGATCCAGGCGCTGACGCCGAGGTCGGCGAAAGGACTCGAGTTCGACCGGGTCGTGCTCGTCGAGCCGGCGCGGATCGTCGCGGAAGGGTCAGAGGTCGAGGGGCTGCGCGCCCTCTACGTCGCCCTGACCCGTGCGACGAAGACGCTGGTCGTCGTCCATGCGGAGCCGCTGCCGGTTGCGCTGAACGCTAGATCCGCGGCTTGAGCACGAGGTACAGCTCGCCCTTGCGTTCCTGCCCGATGCCCTCGACCTGCTGGAAGAGGGCCATCATGAACGCCGAGCGGCGGCCGGGCTCGAGCACGTCGCTGCGCTTGATCCGCCCGAGCCGTTCGAGCGTCTCCCAGCAGCCGCGGATGCTGTCGATGTCGACCCAGACGGAATCGAGCCCGGTCTCGAGCCGGAGCCGGCGACCGGGCTCGTAGCTCGAGATCCAGTTCGAGTCGGAGTTCGCGGTCTCGAAGTGCTCGTGCGTCTCGGCAAGCCCCGCGAGGAGCGTCTCGACCGCTGCCCAGCCCGGTGCGGCTACCAGCGCGACCGTCGACCCCGCCGGCTCGTGTACACGCGCTTGGCCGGTCCCGCCCGCATGCCCTCGCGCGCGAACTGCTCGCTGTGGCCGAGCCGCTTGGCGACGCGGCCGACGTCGGCCTGCTGCTCGGGCAGCACGAAGGTGATCCCCGTGCCGCCGCGGCCCGCACGGCCGGTCCGGCCGACACGATGGACGTAACCCTTGTCGTCCTCGGGCGGGTCGAAGTTGATCACGTGCGTGATGTCGGTCAGATCGAGGCCGCGCGCGGCGACATCGGTGGCGACGAGCGTCTTGACCGCACCGGCGCGGAAGCGCCCGAGGGCCCGCTCACGCTGCCCCTGCGACATGTCGCCGTGCAGGGCGACCGTCGGCACATCACGAAGGTGGAGCTTGCGGGCGAGACGGTCGGCGCCGCGCTTCGTCCGGACGAAGACGAGCGCGAGCCCGCGCTCGGCCTCGAGCTCCTCGACCAGGCGGTCGACCTTACCGTCGGCCGTGACCGAGACGAAGCTGTGCGCGACCTCTCCCTGCTCGACGTCGTCCGGCGGCTGGGCCGCGAACCGCGACGGGTTGCTGGTGTACGAGCGGGCAAGCTCGCCGACCTCGCCGTCGAGCGTGGCCGAGAAGAGCATCGTCTGCCGCTCGCGCGGGAGCCGGCGGACGAGCTTGTCGACCTGGGGCTTGAAGCCCATGTCGAGCATCCGGTCGGCCTCGTCGAGGATCAGGATGCGGACTCGGTCGAGCGAGACGAGCCGTCGCTCGACGAGATCCTGGAGGCGACCGGGGGTCGCGATCAGCACGTGGGCGCCGCGGGCCCGCTTGGACTGGCTTGCAATCGGCGCGCCGCCGTAGACGGCCGCGACGCGAAGCCGCTTGGACTTGCCGATCAGCTCGAGCTCGCCGGCGACCTGCGAGCACAGCTCGCGGGTCGGGACGAGCACGAGCGCCGACGGCTCACCGTCGGCGGCCTTGATCCGCTCGACGATCGGCAGGCCGAAGGCAAAGGTCTTCCCCGAGCCGGTCGGCGCCTTGGCGAGCACGTCGAGTCCGGCGAGCGCGTCCGGAAGGACGAGCGCCTGGATCGGAAAAGGGGTGGTGATGCCGCGCTGCTCGAGCACGTGCGCAACCTCGGGACTCACGCCGAGCGCGCGGAAAGACTGCTGCGATAGAGAAATGTTCGACTCCTTGATTCGGGTTCGAGATGACCGACTCGGAACGCCCGAAGGAGGTACGAGAAGCTCAATCTCACGGGACGACCCGTTGCCGTCCGTGGTCACACCGTAGCAGGAACGCCGCCAAATGAAAGAAGTTCACGCTCTTTGCGAACTTCGACCGGCGAGAGGCCTTGCCAGAGTGCGCCGGGTTTCGTAGCGTGGCGAGTGCACCGAGCACGGAGCGCGAGTAAGTTGAAGTCGCTTCCGAGGGTTGTACGGGGAAGGCCGCAAGGTTCAGCCGGAAAGCCAACGGAGGCGGTGGATGAAAGCGCCACCGGCTCGGTGAACCCTTTTCAGCACGGAGGAACCCTTGGTTCCCCCGTGCGCCCCCTCCTTTTGCTTGCTCGCTTCGCTCGCATCGCCCTCTGAAACGAGCGGTGGTGGGCCGCGACCGCCAGGTCGGTCGCGGCGGCTGGGGTGAGTCGCTACGGACGGCGGAAGCTTCGGAACGCTTCGAGCAGCCCCGCCTGGAGCTCGGCGGATAGCTCAGGCGGCTCGATCGTGCCCGCGAGCCTGACTGCCGCCTCCATCTGCTCGAGGTAGTGCCCGCAGTTCACACACGTGGCGAGGTGAGCCTCGAAGGCAACCCGAAGCTCGCCGTCCATCGTCCCCTCGAGGTAGTCGGTGACGAGCTCGACGATCTCCTGGCAGCTGATTTCCCGGACGATGCTCACGCTTCCTCCAGGTACTGCTCGAAAGCGGCCCGGACCTTGGAGCGGGCGCGATGGAGTAGTACGCGTTGATTGGTCTCCGAGAGCCCGAGAACGCTACAGGCCTGGTCGGCGGAGAGACCCTCGACGTCTCGGAGCGTGATCACAGCGCGCTGGTTCGGGGGCAGCGCCGCGATCGCCTGCTCGATCCGCCGCCGCCCCTCGGCGGCGAGCAGCCGCTCCTCCGGTACGCCGCGCGGCGGAGTAGCCCAGGCGCCGGCCCGCCGGTTGCTCGGCCCCAGGAAGCGGTCGATGTCCACCGCCGGCTCGCCTTCGTCGCCGTCCGCGGCCAGGGAAGAGAACGGCAGCGTCCGACCTTCACGCTGGCCGCGCGTCTTCGCCTTGTTCGACAGGATCCGGAACAGCCACGTCTTCAGCGACGACCGGCCCTCGAAGCGCTCGAGCCCGGTCAGGACGGCCAGCCACGTGTCCTGGACGACTTCCTCGGCGACCGCGCGCGTCGAGACATGGAGCATCGCGACGCGCAGGAGCAGCGGGCCGTATTTCTGGAGCAACTCGGCGAAGGCGCGCTCGTCGCCCGCCCGCAGCGACCGCAACAGGGCCGCATCCTCGTCGTGTCCGGTGGTTGGGGGAGGCCCGGTCGCCGTGGGCGGACGATACCCGGGGATAGTCCCCCGCAGAGGACTATCCCCGGTGGCGCCCGTCGTTCAGATCGCGACCAGCCCGGCCACGGTCGCCGGAAGGCCGTCGGCAGTGCCGACCGGGGCGAGCGCCCCGTCGACGGCGACCGTCCAGCCGTGGATGGTCTGCCCGTCTGCATCGAGCGCGTAGAGGAAGCGGCCGTCCGCGGAGAGAGCCTCGTCGCGGATGCCCTTCTCGCCGAAACGCGTGGAGGCGGCGACGGCGTCGAGCAGCTCGATCGCACCGTCCTCCCCGATCCGGTAGCTCGAGATCGTGTTGTCGCCGAAGTTGGTCACGTACGCGAACCGGCCGTCCTTCGAGACCGCCGCCCAGCAGACCTCGCTGCGCGTGTTCTGGACCGATGCGCTGACAGGCATGAGGGCGGGTCCGCCGTTCAGGCGGTACGAGGAGGCAGCAGCCGCGCCGGCCTGGCCGCCGAACGCCTCGGCGACGACGAGGACGCCGTCGGCGCCGAAGTCGAACCCGTACGGCGTCGCGCCCGAGGAGGGATGGGCGTTCGGCCCGTCGAGCAGCCCGTTCTCGTCGACCGCGTAGGTGGAGATGCGGTCGGTGACGCGCTCGGTGACGACGACGGTCCGGCCGTCAGGGGTGAAGGCGATCTGCGCTCCGTCGGCCTCGGCCGAGCTGAGCGGCCGGGCCGAGCCCTCGATCGGCTCGAGCGTTCCGCCCGGGGCGAGGCGCAGGCCGGTGAGACCGTCCGTGCCGAGGACGTAGACGAGCGAGCCGTGCACGGCAACGCTGCGCGGCGAGGAGCCCGCGGGTGCCTGGTCGACGAGCGCCGGCCCTTCGGAGCGGATCGCGAACACGGACAGCTCGTCGCTGCCCGCGTTGGTGACGAGCAGGTGATCGCCGGCCACGGCGAGCGAGCCCTGCGAGGGAAGGTGCGGCGTGCCGTTGCCCTTGCCGCCGGTCTCGTACGACCCGAGGAGCGAGAGTGCGCCGTCCTCGCGGCGGCTGAAGGCGACGACCTGGTTCGAGTCGGCGTCGTTCGTCTGCACGAAGACGGCGCCGGAAGTGATGGTCTCCATCGTTGGTGCTCCTTTCGATTGCTGGATGGGATGCCACGTCAGTCCGGCGGCGGCCGAGGGCGTTACAGCGCCTCAGCCGAAGCGGCGGACGTCGGCGCCCGCGTAGCTCAGCACCCACATCGACCCGAAGGCGCGCAGCGCCAGGTAGGCGCCCGGCCCGGCCGGAAAGGAGTCGATCACCCGCTCGCGCTGCGGGTCGATCCGGTAGACGACGCTCTGCTCCTTGTCCGGCATCCAGATCGTCCCGTCCGGCGCGACGGCACCCTGCGCCAGTGTCCGCCCGACGTGGAGACGAGCCAGCACCGCTCCCGTCGCGGGATCCACGTGGAGAACGTCGGAGTCGGCGGCCTGGATCCAGAAGTCGCTCGTGCCCGAGACGAACCAGCCGGGGCGCTGGGCTCCGACCTCGACCCGGGAGACGGCGCCGGTCCGCGGATCGACGCGCGCGATCGCGGTCGCCTCCCGGCCGAAGCCGACCCAGACCGAACCGAGGCGGGCGGCGAGGCCGTTCGGCCGCCGCCCGACGTCGATCCGCCGGACGACGGTGAGCGTCGCGGGGTCGAGCTCGACCAGCGTCCCGTCCTCCCAGACCGTCACCCATACGCGCCCGAACGCGACCATGACGTCGAAGGGCACCGCCCCGACCCGGACCGTGCGCACGCGAAACGTGCGCGGGTCGACTCGCGAGAGCGAGTTGCGCTTGTAGTTGACCACCCAGATCGCGCCGCTCCCGGCGGCCGTCGAGCAGGCGCCGGCACCGAGGCGGACTCTCCGTGTGATCCGGCTCGTACGCGGGTCGATCCGGGCCAGCGTGCCTCCGCCGTCAGCGGCCACCCAGACCGCACCGAAGCCGGCCGCAGCACCGCACGGGGAGGTTCCGGTCTGGATGACCGCCGTTGCCCGCGGCGGGGAGGCGAACAGGAGCATCGCGGCGGCGAGGGCAGCGACCATGCCCTTCCTACAATCGCACGTGCGCGGCGGTTCCGACCGGAGACGATGCGGGACGGCCTACGCCGGCAGCCTCAGCCAGACGTCCGCACCGTGCGGCACCCGATTGGCCGCCTGCGTGCTGCCACCGTGCGCCTCGGCAATCGCCCGGACGATCGAGAGCCCGAGTCCTGCTCCTCCACGTCCCCGCACAGGATCGGCACGACTGAAGCGCTCGAAGGCGCGCTCGACGAACTCGGGCGGGAAGCCGGCGCCTGCGTCCCTGACGTGGAGGTCGATCCAGGCGCCGTCGACCACGGCCGCGAGCTCGACTTCGCCGTCGGCGTAGCGGAGGGCGTTGTCGAGGAGATTCCCGAGCGCCTGCTCGAGGCGGAGGCGGTCGCCCGGGACGCGGACGCCGGGAGCCGGCCCGGCTCGGACGCGCTTTCCCTCCTCTTGCGCGCGCCATTCGAAGCGGCTGATCACCGTCGA
The DNA here is from genome assembly GCA_963803325.1 of uncultured Actinomycetes bacterium. Lineage (GTDB taxonomy): Bacteria > Actinomycetota > Thermoleophilia > Gaiellales > Gaiellaceae > DATBLE01. Next base: position 375,181 of record CAWDLU010000004.1, read on the forward strand.
GAACAGATCGTCGATGCTCAGATCCTCGACGCGGAGCGGCATGCCGCCGCGGTCGGACCGGGCGATGAGAAGCAGATGCTCGGCGAGCCGGGAGAGCCGCTCGGTCTCGTCCGACGAGCGGCGCACCGCTTCTCTGAGCTCCTCCGTCGTCCCGGCCTGGCGGAGGGCGAGCTCGAGCTCGGTCCTCAGCAGCGCCAGCGGGGTGCGCAGCTCGTGACCGGCATCGGCGACGAAGTCGCGCTCGCGCTCGATCGCCGCCTCCAGCCGGTCGAGCATCTCGTTCAACGTTGCGCCCAGCCGCTCCAGCTCGTCCCCGGTCGGCGGCACGGGCAGCCGCTTACCCGGGGTGTCGGCCGAGATCGCCGCCGCTCGCCTGCGCATCGACTCGACCTGGTGGAGCGAAAGCCCCGCGAGCAGGTAGCCGACGACCGAGGCGAGGACCAGGGCGATCGGGCCGGCGATCAGCAGCTCGTCGCGGAAGCCGGCGAGGGTCTCCGCCCTGTTCTGCGAGGTCGCCCCGACAACGAGCACGAGCAGGCGCCTCTGCCGCGTGACCGGAACCGCGAGCAGGCGCGACGGCTCGTTCAGGCCGGGCACGGACGAGCGGCCGGCGTAGACCGGCCCACGACGGGCGCCGCGCAGCTGGGCGACGCTCAGCAGCGGGGTCTTGCCGACGGCTCGGTCGCGTCGAGCACCCGGCCACGCTCGTCGAGCAGCTGGGCGTAGTTCTCGCCGCGCTCGATCAGCGGACTCGAGCTGTCGATCGCGAGCGACGCACCGGTCTGCCTGACGAGCGCGGCGAGATCCTGGGCCCGGATCTGGAGCTGACGATCGAGATCGGTCGCCAGGTGGGAAGCGAGACGAAGATAGAGGAAGAGGCCCGAGCCGGCGAGCACCACCGCCATCGCGATCGCAAACGCGGCCGTGACCCGGACCCGGATCGGCAGACGGCCGATCATGCGGCTGCGCGCAGGCGGTAGCCCGCTCCCCGAACGGTCTCGAGCGACTCGCATCCGAACGGCTCGTCGATCTTGCGACGCAGCCGGCGGACGTAGACGTCGACGACGTTCGAGCGGTTGTCGTAGGCGAAGTCCCAGGCGTGCTCGAGCAGGTGCAGGCGCGACAGCACCTCGCCGGGCCTGCGCATGAAGATCTCGAGCAGGGCGAACTCCTTCGCCGAGAGCCGGATCTCGCTCGAGCCACGGGAGACCTGCCGGGTGGCCGGGTCGAGGCGCAGGTCGCCGACCTCGAGGATCGCGGGCCGCTCGGAGTCGCCGCGACGGACGAGCGCGCGCAGCCGCGCGAGCAGCTCCGCGAACGCGAACGGCTTGACGAGGTAGTCGTCCGCGCCGCTGTCGAGACCCTCGACCCGGTCGTCGACCGAGTCGCGTGCGGTCAGCATCAGCACCGGGATCCAGACGCCTGCGCTCCGCAGCCGGCGGCAGGTCTCGAAGCCGGTCAGCCCCGGGAGCATCACGTCGAGCACGATCGTGTCGTAGTCGTGGGCCTGCGCCATCCAGAGCGCGTCCTCACCGTTGGCGGCGACGTCGGCGGCGAGCCCCTCGTTCACCAGGCCTCGGCGGATCAGGCTCGCCATCCGCAGCTCGTCCTCGACGATCAGAACACGCACGCGCTCATCCTCCGCCGGTGGGATGAACACAAGATGACAGTTCGGTGACACGCAGTCATCTGCGGTTCATCTCCGGCTCCTACCGTGGTCACGAGCAATCGAAAGGAGATCGGAAGTGACAACGCTCAGACGCATCGCACTCGGCGGGACCGTCGCCGCCGTCGCCCTCTCGGTTGCGGCCGGAGGAGCGACCGCGGAGCCGCAGGTGCCGAGACCGTCCGAGTTCAGCGCGCGGGTGAGCAACCCGTGGTTTCCCCTCACCCCCGGCACCACCTATGTCTACCGGGGGGTGAAGGACGGACAGGCCGCGCGCGACGTCCTGACCGTCACCCGCCGGACCACGACGATCGGCGGCGTGCCGTGCGCCGTGATCGAGGACCGTCTGTACCTGGAGGGGCGTCTGCACGAGCGGACGACCGACTGGTACAGCCAGGACAAGACGGGGAACGTCTGGTACTTCGGCGAGGACACCGCCGAGCTCGACGACCAGGGCCGTACCGCCGGCACCAGCGGCACCTGGAAGGCCGGAGTCGACGGAGCGAGGCCCGGGATCTACATGTTCGCCCACCCGAAGGTCGGCCGTTCGGCACAGCAGGAATTCTATAAGGGCGAGGCCGAAGATCACTTCCAGGTGCTCAGCCTGCGCGCCTCGGTGAGAGTGCCCTACGTCGCGTCGGCGTGGGCTCTTCTGACCAGGGAGTGGACGCCGCTCGAGCCGGGCACGATCGACCACAAGCTCTACGTGCGCGGGATCGGCACCGTCCTCGAGCAGTCAGTCAAGGGTGGCAGCGAGCGGCTCGAGCTGGTCTCGGTGACGAGGTCTCCGTGACCGTCACGCTCGAAGCGCGCGGGCTGGGCAAGCGGTACGGATCGCTCGTCGCCGTCGAGGATCTCACCTTCGTCGCCGAGGCCGGTGAGATCCTCGGCGTGCTCGGCCCGAACGGCGCGGGCAAGACGACGGCGATCCGCGTCCTGACCACGATCCTCGCCCCCACGTCCGGGACCTTCCAGGTCGCGGGCATTCCGCACACGCAACCGGCTGAGATCCGGCGCCGGACCGGTGTCCTGCCGGAGAGCGCCGGCTATCCGGATCGGCAGACCGGCGAGGAGTTCATCCGCTATCACGCGCGGCTGTTCGGCCGGTCGCGCGCGGGCGCCCGAGCCGTTGCCGCGTCGCTCCTCGAGGAGGTCGGGCTCCGGGAGCGCCGGCGGTCGCCGATCTCCTCCTACAGCCGCGGGATGCGTCAGCGGCTGGGCATCGCCCGAGCGCTCGTCAACGATCCCCAGGTGGTCGTGCTCGACGAGCCCACCCTCGGGCTCGACCCGGCCGGGCAGCGCCAGGTGCTTCGCATCATCGACCGGATCGCGCGCGAGCGCGGCTCGACGGTGCTGCTCAGCACCCACCTGCTCGCCGAGGTCGAGGAGACCTGCTCGCGGGTCCTGATCCTCAACCGAGGGCGGGCGGTCGCGCAGGGCACCGTGGCGGAGATCGCCCAGCAGGCCGCCGCTCCCCGCCGGGCGGCGCTCAGGGTCGCCCCGGAGCGCGTCGAGCAGGCTCTCGACGTGCTCGTTGCGGTGGACGGATTCGAGCATGTCGCCCGGGCGGAGGACCGGCCCGGCTCCCTCGTTCTCACCCTGAACGGCCGCCGCGAGGGCATGACGGGTAACGACGGACTTCGGGCCCTGACCGAGGCCGGCGTGCCCGTGCTCTCCTACGAGCTCGAGGGTGCGCGTCTGAGCGACGCGTTCCTCGCGATGACCGAGGCCGGCTGATGGCGACGGTGGCACACCCGGAACGCACGGGCAGCGGCTTCAGGATCGTGCTCGCGCAGGAGGTGCGCGACCTCTGGGTGGGCGGACGGGGCCTGGCGCTCGCCTTTGGCTTCAGCCTGCTCGTCGGCGTGATCGCCTACCTCGCCGCCACGAGCCGGGGGCTCAACTTCCTCGAGCAGCGTGAGACGGTCAACCTCACGCTGCAGGTTGCGATCGCCAGCGGCGCGCTCCTCGCCCTCCTCGGCGCGGCGGACGCGGTCAGCGGCGAGCGCGAGCGCGGAACGCTCGAGAGCGTCCTCCTGACGCCGGTCTCGAGGCTTCGACTCTCGGCCGGCAAGCTGGCCGCCAGCCTGTCTCTCTGGATCGCCGCCTACGCGATCACGATCCCGTACATCTGGTTCCTCGGCCACGGCGTCGGAATCGTCGGCGATGCCCTCGCGACCGGCCTCGTCGTCGGAACGCTGCTGGCCGTCTTCCTCGCCTCGCTCGGACTGCTGATCAGCGTCTTCTCGGCGTCGAATCGAGTCAGCCTCTCGCTCAGCCTCTTCGCGCTGCTGGCGCTCTTCGCTCCGACTCAGCTCCCGTCGAATGCCCGGCGGGGCTGGGCCGGCGACCTTCTCCTGCGCGTCAACCCGATCACGGCCGGCGAGCACTACGTCGGGAAGATCGTCGTCAGCGGGCACACCTGGCGCGAAGACGCCTGGTGGCTCGCGTCCCCGGTGATCGGGAGCGCTCTCTTCGCCGGGCTGGTCCTGGCGGTCGGCTCCCGATGGGTCCGGCTTCGAGGCGGGGTCTCGGGATGAGGCGGCGACTCCTGGCCGCCGCGGCTCTGGGCGCTGTCACGCTCCTGGTCGCGATCGCAACGACGGCGCGGGCGGGCGGAGACTCCCTGTCCGTTTCCGTCGACCGCACGGCGATCTCGACCAAGCTCGGTCACAAGTTCGTGTTCACCTCGACGATCGCCAACCGCGGCCCGGCGCCGGCAGCCGGGCTCATCGCCCATCTCAACGTGCTCAGCCTCCGTCCCGGCCTCTACGTCGACCCGGAGGACTGGTCGTCCCGCAGGACCCGCTACCTCGCGCCGATCCCGGCCGGGGGGTCGAGGACGTTGACCTGGCAGATGAGCGCGGTCAACGCGGGGCAGATCGGGATCTACGTCGCCCTGCTACCGCGCACCGGCAGCGCCGTCCGTCCGGTCACCGGGCCGACCGTCCGGGTCGCGATCGCCGACCGCAGGACGCTCAACACGGGCGGGATCCTGCCGCTCGTCCTCGGCGTCCCCGGGCTCCTCGGCGCGGGGATCGTCGTCCTGCGACTCCGGCGGCGTGCCTAGGTCGTGTGGACGCCCATGGTCACGTTGCCGACGTAGCCGGCGCCCTGACGTCGGATCTTCACAATCGACTTGCTGCCGCCGTTGACGTAGATCGAATCGGCCGTGTTCCGGGTCGTCCGGTTGGGCCGCTTCGCGTACGGCGCCCGGCGGTAGACCGCATCCGTGACCGCGTCGTTGAAGAAGAGTTGGCCCGTGTGCACGACGTTCCCACCGATGTGGACCTTGACGTGGATGTGCACGGTCCGGCCCTGGTACCAGCCCGGATAGACGGTCCGGAACGTGGCGATCCCCGAAGCGTCGGTCTTCTGAATCCCGCGCATGAAGGTGCGGTTGTCGCTGCCGGCTCCGAAGCCGGAATAGACGCCGCCCGCGTCCGCGTGCCAGACGTCGACCGATGCGCCCCGGATCGGCCTGCAGGTCGAGGCGTCGACGACCGCGAGGCGAAGGGTCAACGCCGCCCCCGGACGGCCGTCCGTGATGTTCCGGCGCACCTTCTCGCCGTCGATGTAGAACGGCCCCTCGGTCAGCTCGGGTGTGAGCACGCAGGCGACCGCGCCGGAGGCGACCGCTGCGGGCCCGCCGGCGGCGTGCGAGGAGGCGGCCTTCCAGCCGGCCAGCGCGAGCAGACCGCCGAGGAAGCCGGTCAGCGAAGCGCCACGGGTGAAGCGAACGTCGTCCATGGCCTGAACGCTAGCGCCCTCTCCTGAGGATTTCGTGTGAATGTGTGCCGTTGATCCAGGGCGCTGCCGGATCGCCCCCAGAGCGAGCACGCACCGGGTTCAATCGGTGCCCGCGGCCGGAGCGGGCTGCCGGCCGGCGGTCGCGGCCCCGGCCGTGAACAGCACCCAGCCGACGACGGCCCCCGCTGCCGCAAACACCGCCCCGACGAGGAATGCGGCGTGGTAGCCGCCGGTCAGGGCGTCCAACCGACCGGCGCCGCCTGCCGTCAGGGTGTCGGTACGGGATGCGGCGATGCTGGCGAGCACGGCCAGACCGAGCGCGCCTCCCATCATGAACGCGGTGTTCACCAGGCCCGAGGCGAGCCCGGACTCGTGCGGCTCGACATCGCTCATCGCGGCCAGCAGCAACGGGTTGAACGCCATCCCAGCACCGAAGCCGAGCAGCATCATGCTCGGGAGCACGTCGGTGACGAAGATCGACACGGACGAGCCCGATCCCGAGGCACACGACCTTGCGCAGCTTGGGGTTGTTCAGGAGCTTGTAGCCGCCGTAGTCGCATCGCCGGGACTTATCTGCCAGACCACGCGGAACGACTGCCGAGTGTCGTAAGATCGGCGGTATGCGAGTTACCGTTGCGGTCCTCGTCACAGTCGTCGTCCTCGGGGTGACCGCATGCGGTGGTGAATCCGGATCGGCCCCAGCTGCCAACGACCGCAGTGTGAGCCGCGCGGAGTACGGCAGCGACTGGCCCTTGACCATCGAATCGGGGACTCTGCGCTGCGAAGGGCCGGGTGCTGTGACGTTCACGGCCGATGACGGGACTACGTACTGGGTCAATGGAACGGCTGGGAACATCGCTGAATCCCGCGGCTGGATGGACATCAGGGCAATTTGGGCTGACGATCCTGCCTCCGAGGGCTTGAAGATCAGCATCGGGCCGTTAATAGACGACGGCTTGGCGCTGTGCGGCAGTTAGCCGCTCTTTAGGCTGCACGACGATCGAGGCGCTGACATCCGTCCCGGACGCTGGGAGGAGATCATCGGCTGGCCCCGAGACGCCGTGACCAAGATCCTCTAACCTCGACCCTCGGTGCTCCCGCGGGCTCGACCTCCGGCTCCTGCCCAGCGAGGACGCGAACGGTCGAGACGGAGGTCGTCTCGGGGACTGCGCGCGGCACCCTGCGGGCGGCACCGGCGAGCGCGGCGCACGATGATGGCGACGGCCATCATGGACGGTTGTCCTGACAACGGGGCGGCGTGTAGCGCGTGTAGCAGTTGAAGATCAACTTGCCATTGAAGCCGAGTGTGACCGCCCTCCGGGAGATAGAGAACGAGTAGGCCGGGGTGTACGCCTTCGATTGACAGGCGACCACCACACCTAGCGTCGGGCTCGTCGCGCTTTCGCACCGAGCCACTCCCGGCCAGGATTTCGCCCAGAACTGAGACGCTGCGACTGCCGTCCCGGTGCCGCCGAGCACGAGCCCGGCTACCAATGCTGCGATGGTTCGCTTCATGCTGCCTCCTTCAGATCGACGTGTGCCGTCCACCGCCCCTGTTCCTCGAACTCAAAGCGGCGCTCCAAGGCGACTAGGTTGCGACCGACGCGCAGGTGTTGACAATGCCTGGTACTTGCGCAGGTGATCGCAGTATCCTTCCGCCGCCGCCCGTTGGGCAAGGGAGCCGACCGTGGGCACTGACATGTGGAAGCCTCGACCTCAGCCTCTCCGATCTTCTCCGCCCTGCTCACAGGCGGCTACGTTCCGTTCGACGCCGACACCACGCGCGGGGACTTCATGGCCCACTGCCCGGCGCACCCGGACGCGAACCCGAGCCTCCGCTACACCCGCACCCCTGACAGTGCCGAGTTAGTCCACTGCTTCGCAGGCTGCGCGCAGGCCGACGTGCTCGGGGCCATGGCTACACGGGCAACGGCTCAGGGCCGGTAGACCTCGACCCCGACCTCACAGACACTCGGCCCCCGGCTCAGTACGGCGCTGCCGCCTCGATGTCGTCCGCCAGACGCTTCAACGGATCGACAATGCCCGCCAGCCTCCCCTGCACCTTCAACCATGCGCCCGCCGAACCCAGCCTCTTTGCCCCCACAGCCTTCATCGCGGCTTTCCTTGAGACTTTGCTGCTGTGCGCGGCAAAGTTGCGGAGAGCCGCCATCTGTTTGAGCGGTGTCTTGTACTGGGCCGTCTTGACGACGGTGATGAGGTAGTGCCTGTTCGCGGGAGTGCCCGCCCTCGCAGGCGTATCTGGCACGAACTTCTTGAGCACTTGACAGAGCCCAGAGTGCCCCTTGAAGTCGAGGTAGCCGGTGCCGACGATCAGGTACTCGCAGACCTCATCGGTCAGGTGCTTGGGGAACGTCAGTCCGGTCGTCTCTGAGATGGTCGCCGTGTCGTTGTTCACGGCGCAGGTCAGGGCTTCGAGCATCAAATCCTCGAAGTGGGCGTAGAGCCGGATGATCGCGAAGTCGTACCCCCATGAGACCTGCTCCTGACTCAGGCCGGAACTTGACATCGCCTGCGCGAACGTCAGAACGTCGTCCGCTCTCGTTCGGAACGTCTGCGCCGCTTTCCGTGCGCTCTTCTTCCTCGGCAAGGTACGTCCAGTCTGCCGCCGTTCTCGGACGAGCGGGCCGGGCCAGCCACGGAGACGGCTCAGCCGCGACACGCACGCTCGGCCTTTCCTCATGCGCACCCTGCGCAACCCCGCACCACGTCGAGCGGTTTTCTCTGTGGACTACGGGGCGTGGCAGCTCGGAAGCAACCGAAACGTTTGACCGAAAAGGAGCGCGAGCGAACCGCGCTGGCGTGTCCGGCCTACGGTCTAGGCCCTCGGCTCGACCGGCTGATTGGCTCAGCTTGAGACCGGAAACGTTGATGGTGTGCCGGTTTGCGGGTGGTTGAGCACAGGTCAATTCGCTCAGCCGCTCTCGGCGATCCGCGTCAGGCGGAGCACGGACTGAGCCGCACGAGAGGGAAGGCGAAGGCCGTCGCGGAGGCCGTCGAGGACTGACCGGTGCGGACGCCATCCAAGCGGTCAGCGGGGAGCCCCGGAAACGGGGCTCTCGGCGTCTACTGCTGAGTGGAAAACCCCCCGAGAGGAAGAACCAGGCGAACATCGCCGCCGCCCACATCACACCGACGACGTTCGCGGTCGCGACGTTGCGCAGCCGGAACAATCCGAGGGGCATCAGCGGCGACGAGACCCGCGCCTCGATCGAGAGGAAGAGCGCCAGGAGCATGGTCGCGCCGGCGAGCAGGCCGAGCGTCTGGCCCGTGATCCAGCCGGTGTCGTTCCCGTTCACGATCGCGTACACGGCGAGCATCAGCGCTGCGGTCACGGTGACGGCTCCGGCAACGTCGAGTCGACCCCCGGCCGCCGTCCCGCGGGCGGGCGGCAGCAGCTTCAGGGTCAGGGCGTAGACCAGCACGCCGATCGGAAGGTTGACGAGGAAGATCCAGTGCCAGTTGATCAGGTCCGTGAGGACGCCGCCCAACAGCACGCCGATCGTCCCGCCGCCGGAGAGGACGAACCCGAAGACGCCCATCGCCTTCGCCCGCTCGCCGGGCTCGGTGAACAGAATCATGATCAGCGAGAACGCGACCGCGGACACGACCGCCCCGCCGAGACCCTGGACGGCCCGAGCGGCGACCAGCAGGCCCTGCGAGTTCGAGAGGCCGCAGGCGAGCGAGGCGGACGTGAAGAGCGAGATCCCGATCAGGAAAAGCCGTCGATGTCCGAACAGGTCGCCGAGCCTGCCGCCGAGCAGGAGGAAGCCGCCGAAGGTGAGCAGGTAGGCGTTCACGACCCAGGCGAGCGAGGTCTGGGAGAAGCCGAGATCCTCCCTGATCGAGGGCAGCGCGACGTTCACGATCGTCGTGTCGAGAACGATCATCAGGTCGCCCAGGCAGAGGACGATCAGCGCAAGCCAGCGCGTGCGGCTATCCATGGTCATCGGCGTCTCCTTTCGATCGGTCTTGCCGTTCGACCTCCGAGCGGTCGAGAACTCATCGGTCGCACCACCGATGACTTCTACCCACCCTGGCGGTCCAGCTCACCATGGCCGATGCGCGCCAGGCCCCGATCGCGCTCGACGCGGGCGCGCTCGCTCCCGACGTGACGAGCGTTGCAGCGCTCGCGTGGCTCCAGCTCGCGGCCCGGCGCCTGGGCCGGAGCGTGCAGCTGCGCAACACCACCGACGAGCTGCGACGGCTGCTCGGGTTCCTCGGACTGGCCGACGCGCTAGGAGCGGAGCCTGAGCGGGAGCCCGAACAGCGGGAAGAGCGTCGCCGTGTCGAGGAAGAAGGTGAACTCGACGATCCGGCCGCCTGACAGCTCGAGCACCTGAAGCGCCCACGGGTCGTGGCCCTCGCCGGTCCCGCTCGGCTTGTACTGACCGAACGCCGGAGAGCCGTTCGCGGCCGTCGTCGGAATCACCCGTGAGCCCGCGCAGCCGATGCCGGGCCCGAACCACCAGGCGAGGATGTCCTCACGGCCGCTCAACCACAGGTCGAACGGCGGCATCGACTGGGTCGCGTCCTCCTGGATCAGCGAGGTGAGCGCGGCCAGGTCGTAGCGCTCGAACGCCTCCACGTACCGGGCGAGCAGCTCACGGTCGGCCTCGTCCAGCTGCGGAGCCGGATCCGACGCGCTGACCTTCCGCTCCGCCAGGGTCGCCCGCGCGCGCTGGAGCGCGCTGTTCACCGACGCGAGGCTCGTGTCGAGGAGCTCGGCGGCCTCGGCCGCCCGCCACCTCAGCACCTCGCACAGGATCAGCACGGCACGCTGCCGGGCCGGCAGGTGCTGGAGCGCAGCCACGAAGGCGAGGCGGATCGTCTCGCGCGCGACCGCGACCTCCGCCGGATCCTGCTCGGCCGGCGTGACGAGGGCGTCCGGCACCGGCTGCAGCCAGGTGGCCTCCGGCAAGGTGCGCAGGTTCGACTCGTGAGGGGCGCCCGCCGGCCCGAGATCCATCGGCCGCGCCCGGCGCTCGCGGCCTCTCAGCATGTCGAAGCAGACATTCGTGGCGATCCGGTACAGCCAGGAGCGCAGCGCCGCCCGTCCCTCGAAGCGGTCGAGGCTCCGCCAGGCCCGGATCATCGCCTCCTGGACGGCGTCCTCGGCGTCGAACGGCGACCCGAGCATCCGGTAGCAGTACGCGGTCAGCTCCCGCCGATGCTGCTCGAGCTCGCCTGTGGCGCCCGCGATCGTGAGCGACGACTCCCCCACTTCCGAGCATCGTACGCAGTCCACGCGCAGGTTCGCGGAAGACGCTCGAGCTGACAGGACGAACTTCCCCCTTTTGACCGCTTGCAACATCGGCGGCGGGGAGAGAAGCTGTCCTCTTCCGGCGTTCGGCGAAGGGGGTGAGAGCTCATGTCGGTTCCAGAGGCTCCCGCGGCCGACCGAGCCGCAGGCGGTGACGTCCGCGAGCTGCGGCTCGCCGTCGTCCTCTACGGGGGCGCGTCGCTCGCGATCTACATGCACGGCACGACGAAGGAGCTCCAGCGGCTGGTCAAGGCCTCCGCGCTCGCCGAGCGCGGAGGCGTCGCGACGACGGCGAGCGAGCGCGTCTACGGCGAGCTGCTCGCGGAGCTGGCCCGGCGCGACCCGGCCGGCGTCCGCACGCGGGTCGTCGTCGATGTCGTCGCCGGCACCTCGGCCGGAGGGATCAACGGCGTCTTCCTCTCGAAGGCGCTCGCGCACAACCGATCGCAGGACGCGCTGCGCGACCTGTGGTTCGAGCGCGGCGACATCAAGGTCCTGCTGCGCGGGCCCGGCTGGGTGCCGCCGCTCGTGAAGCTGCCGGTGCTGCTCGCCGGGATCCTCAAGAAGCCGGTGCTGAAGGGGGATGCGATCGCCAGGTGGATGTACGGAGCGCTTCGAGACATGGATCGGACGGGTTCGCAGCCGGCCGAGCTGGAGACTCTGATGCCGCCCTCCCACCCGCTCGAGCTGTTCGTGACGGTGACCGACTTCTACGGCTACCGCCGCGACGTCGTGATCGCCGACCCGAAATCGATCGGCGAGCTTGCGCACCGGCACGTGCTCTCGTTCCGCTACGGGGACGGCGACGACCAGTTCGACGAGGCTCACAACGGCGCGCTCGCCTTCTCGGCCCGCACGACGATGAGCTTTCCCGGCGCCTTCCCCCCGGTCAGCCTGGCCACGTTCGAATCGGCGGTGGGGAGAGAGGGCGCCGACGTCTCGCCGCAGCTACCCGGGCTCTTCCGGATCTACGAGCTCTCGCACTCGGACCCGCGCACGACCTTCTTCATCGACGGCGGCGTGCTGGACAACAAGCCGCTCGGGCACGCGATCGCGGCGATCAAGCGGCGCGCCGCCGACTCGGAGGTCGACCGGCGGCTGCTCTACCTCGAGCCGGACCCCGGCGGCGCGGGCAGCGGCAAGCCCGGGGGCAGCTCGCCCAACCCGATCGCGACCGTACTCGCGTCGATCTCGGGCCTGCCGCGTCAGGAGCCGATCCTCGACGACATCCTCGAGGTCAACCGCCTGAACGAGCGCGTCCGGCGGATCCGCGACATCATCGAGACGTCGTTCGACCCGATCGGCAGGCGGATCGAGGAGATCGTCGGCACCGAGCTCGAGCGGCTCACGCAGGAGCAGTCGCCGGCCGAGCTGGCGCAGTGGCGCACCCGGATCAACGAGGACGCGAAGGCAGCCGCCGGGTTTGCCTACGCGACCTACATCCGCAGCAAGGTGAGCGGCGTCCTCGACAGCTTCGCCCAGACCATCTGCCGGCTGGCCACGTTCCCCGACGACTCGAACCAAGCGGGGTTCGTCCGCGGCGTCGTCCGCTCCTGGGGCGAGACGCGCCTGTACCGCGACGAGCACGGCCGGCAGGTTCCCGCCGACGACCTCGTTCCGTTCCTGCGCACGTTCGACCTTCCCTACGGCGCCCGCCGGCTGCGCTTCGTCGCCGACGGCCTCAGCTGGTGGTACGCCGACGCAGGCACGCCGGGCTACCCGACGCGCGCGCAGCTGGACGAGGGCAAGCGGGTGCTGTACGAGGCGCGCGAGACCCTGGTCGATGCGACGGAGGGCCGGAAGCTGCTGACGAACATCACCGCCGACGTGCTCGCGGTCTTCGCCCAGGCGCCGATCGACTCGTCGATCGAACGCGGGCTGGGGCCGGACGAGTACGCGGCCGGGCACGCCGACGAGCTCGCCCGGCTCGAGCAGGCGTTCGGCAAGGCGCTCGACGCAAAGCTCGCCGGCTCGGGCGAGGCGCTCTACCGGCGGCTGCACGAGCTCAGCGAGGACTGGGGACCCGCCCGGCGCGCCGACCTGCTCGTCCGCTACCTCGGCTTCCCGTACTGGGACGTGCTGCTCTACCCGATCCAGGCCGTCGCCGACGCCGGCGAGCGCGACGCGGTCGACGTCGTGCGGATGAGCCCGCGCGACACGAAGCTGCTGCCACCGCTCGATCCGCACAGGCCGAAGCTCGCCGGCTTCGGGAAGATGCACTTCGGCGCGTTCTTCGACCGCGCCGGCCGCGAGAACGACTATCTCTGGGGCCGCCTCGACGGAGCCGAGCGCCTGATCGGCCTCGTGCTCGGCGACGGCTTCACGACCGAGGAGCGCGAGGCCTGGTGCCGGAAGGCGTTCGCCGCGATCGTCGAGGAGGAGGACGGCGCGCTGGCGAAGGCCAAGCCGCTCCTCGACCACGCGCGCGACTTCGCAGGCTCCTAGTTAACGACGACTGCGTCGAGGTCGCGGCCGTTTTGGGGTGGTCGGAGCATCTACGGCGACTCGGATCCCTTCGGCCCGGGCAGCACCAACGACCTTCTGATCGAACGATGTGAGCGAGGCGTCGAGGTGCCGCGCGGTCGCGAGGCAATAGGCGTCCGGAAGGCTGATCGGGTGAGCACGCCTGAGTCGTGCAGCTTCTACCCCGATCGCCTCGCTCGGCTTGTCGATCGCAATACAGAGAGCGGCGATCGCGGCGCGGGCGCGCCGGAGCTGCTCGCGGTCGCCGGCCGGCGCGACGAGCACCTCGGTCAGGTTCACGACGCTGGCGAGCAGTGTCGCGTCCTGACGGTGCCAGGCCGTGAAGAGAGCGCGCGCCTGGCGATGGTGGGGATCGGATCCGTCGAGCGCGCCGATCACGACGTCGGCGTCGAGGACGAGCTTCACCGTTCTGCGTCGTCGGCGTCGAGCTCGTCGAGGTAACCGGGCGGATAGACGCCGGTGAGCGCGCCGAACGCGCTTTCGAAGGTGTCCTTGCCGCGACGGATCCGCAACTCACCCGCGTCCGCCTCGACCAGCACCTCGTCGCCGCGCCGAAGCCCGGCCTCGTCGAGCGCGCTCGCGGGAATGGTGATCTGGCTCTTCGAAGAGATCTTCGCCATCGCCTTTACTCTACCAGTAAAGGCGAGTTCGGCCAAAGCGCAGCGCCCCGCCGGCCACGGGACGTACACCTTGAGGCAGTCATGGGCTCGACTCAGCCCTCGCCGTCGCGGGGCAGATCCCCGAACTGGCCTTCGAAGTCCTCGGCACTCAATCGATTCCAGCTGCGCGCGACTCGCTGCGTCCGGGGCGATGGTTAGGTTCCGGCCGTGGCCAGCGCGAGCGCCGAGCTGCACGACCTCGGGTTGTGTGAGGTGGAGATCGCGGTGGGGCCGCAGTCCTATGACCGCGGTCGCGCCTACGCGCAGGGCGGTCGCGTGCTGGAGCTCGCCTGGGACGCCGATGCCGACGCGCTCACCGGCACGGTACTCGGCCGGGGGGCACGGTACGACACCACCGCGTTCTTCGTGGGAGCTAGTGACGGCGGGCTCCGGTTCGAGCAGGGCGTGTGCAGCTGCCCGGTGGGCTACGACTGCAAGCACGTGGCCGCGCTCGTGATCGCCGCCGCGGACGGCCGCGTTACCGCTCGGCCCCTGCGTCTCGTGCCGGCGCCTGAGGCGCCCCCGGCGTGGGAGCACCCGCTGCGGGCGCTGCTGGACGAAGCGCCGGCGACCGGGACGCCGCTTGCGATCGAGCTCTCGCTCCAGGACGGCGGCCGCGGCGCCCCGCGCCTACTGGCGCGCCTCCAGCGCCCCGGGGCGCGCGGTGGCTGGATCAACGGCTCCCTGACGTGGGGCGGCCTCGACTACGTGCGGGCCGACTACCGCGCCGATCATCTCGCCGTTGCCCGCGAGCTCCACGCGCTCCACCGCTCGAGCCAGGCGCGTCCCTCCTGGTGGTACGGCTACGGAGCCGACAAGGCGCTCGACCTCGCCGACTGCGGCCCGCAGCTCTGGACGCTGCTGGACGAGGCCGCCCGGGCCGGGCTTGCGCTCGTCCACGCGCGCCGGGAGCTGGGCGAGCTGCCCCCGTACGCCCGAGGCGAGGTGGTGCTGGACGTGACGCGAGCGAGCGACGTGCGCGCGGTGCTGTGCGTCGACGACGGCGACGTCTGGCAACCGGTCCTCTTCCTGGGCGGGAGCGGGCACGGGGTCGTTTGCTCCGACGGCGCCCGCCTGCGCCTGGTGCGGCTGGCGAAGCGGGCGCCGCCGCCACTGCAGCAGCTCGTGCTCGTGGGCCAGCCGCTGCCCGTGCCCTCGGGCGAGCTTGCGCGCTTCGCCGAGGAGCTCTGCCCGGCCCTGGCCAGAGTCGCGCCTGTGGTGTCGTCCGACGGCTCGTTCACGCCTCCGGAGATCTCTCCGCCGGCGCTGGTGCTGCGCGCCCGCTACGGCAGCAGGCACGAGCTCGGGCTCGGCTGGGAGTGGGCCTACCGGGCCGGGGAGCGCGTCCACCGCGCGCCGCTCGCGCCACCCGCCGGCGGCCCGGGCGTGCGCGACCTCGACGCCGAGCGTACGCTCCTCGCCGGCACCGTCCTCGCCGGCACCGGGCTGGAGCGCTATGGCCTCCTCGACGAGAGCGGCCGCCCGGCGACGGAGCCGGTCGCGCTGAGCGGGCTTGAGAGCATGCGTTTCACAACCGAGGAGCTGCCACTCCTACGCGAGCTCGCCGGCGCGACCCTCGAGATCGAGGGGCAACCGCCGGACTACCGGGACGTAGGCCCCTCGCTCGAGATCGCCCTCTCCACAGCCGAGATCGCAGGCGAGCGCGACTGGTTCGACCTCGGCGTCGCGATCGGCGTCGAGGGGCGCGAGCTGCCATTCGCCGAGGTGTTCGTCGCGCTCGCCTCCGGCCACTCGCACATGCTGCTCGACGACGGCGCCCACTTCTCGCTCGATGATCCACGCCTACAGTCGCTGCGCGTGCTGATCGAGGAGGCCCGCGCACTCGCGGACGCCCCGTCGGCGCCTCTACGGATCAGCCGCTACCAGACGGCGCTCTGGTCCGAGCTCGCCGCGCTCGGCGTCGTCACCGAGCAGGCGCAGGCCTGGCAGCGCCAGGTGGGAATGCTGCTCGAGCTGGACGCGCTCCCGAAGCACGATCCGCCCGCGACGATCGCCGCCGAGCTGCGGCCCTACCAGCACGAGGGCTTCGCCTGGCTGGCCGCGCTCTGGGAGCTCGAGCTGGGCGGGATCCTCGCCGACGATATGGGTCTCGGCAAGACGCTGCAGACGCTCGCGCTCGTCTGCCACGCGCGTGGCCGCAACCCCGAGGTCGGCTCGTTCCTCGTCGTCTGCCCGACGAGCGTCGTCTCGACCTGGGCCGCCGAGGCGGCCCGCTTCGCGCCCAGCCTTCGTGTGGAGGCGGTCGCCGACACGCTGGCGAAGTCCGGCCGCGCAATCGAGCAGCTCGCCCGGGCAGACGTCGTCGTCACGACCTACACGCTGCTCCGCCTCGACGCCGACGCTTACCGCGCGGTCGAGTGGGCCGGCGTCGTGCTCGACGAGGCGCAGTACGTCAAGAACTACCAGGCGAAGACGTACCGCTGCGTGCGCGAGCTCGTCGCACCGTTCAAGCTCGCGCTCACGGGCACCCCGATGGAGAACAACCTGACCGAGCTGTGGTCGCTGCTCTCGATTGCCGCCCCGGGCCTCTTCCCCGATCCGAAACGGTTCGCCGCCGAGTACGCGCGGCCGATCGAGCGCCGCGGCGACGCCGAGCGGCTCGCCCGTCTCCGCCGAAGGATCAAGCCGCTCGTCAAGCGCCGCAGCAAAGAGCTCGTCGCCGCGGACCTGCCGGCCAAGCAGGAGCAGACGCTCCTCGTCGACCTGCACCCGCGCCACCGCAAGCTCTACGACACCCACCTTCAGCGCGAGCGCCAAAAGATCCTCGGCCTGCTTTCCGACTTCGACCGCAACCGCTTCACCATCCTGCGCTCGATCACCCTGCTGCGGCAGCTCAGCCTCCACCCGAGCCTCGTCGACCAAGGCTCGGACGGCGTTCCCTGCGCCAAGCTCGACGCGCTCGTCGAGCAGCTCGGCGACGTCGCCGGCGGCGGCCATCGCGCGCTCGTCTTCAGCCAGTTCACTCGCTTCCTCGGCGAGGTGCGTGAGCGCCTCGAGCGAGAGAACATCGGCTTCTGCTACCTCGACGGCCGGACCCGCAAGCGCGAGCGCGTGCTCGAGCGCTTCCGCAGCGGCGACGAGCCGGTCTTCCTGATCAGTCTCAAGGCCGGCGGCTTCGGCCTCAACCTCACCGAGGCCGACTACTGCTTCCTCCTCGACCCCTGGTGGAACCCCGCCACCGAGCACCAGGCGATCGACCGCACCCACCGTATCGGCCAGACGCGGCCTGTGAACGTCTACCGGCTGATCGCCCGCGACACCATCGAAGAGAAGGTGGTCGCGCTCGCTCGCCGCAAAGCCGACCTCTTCCGCAGCGTCATGGACGACGGCGACCTCTTCGCATCGAGCCTCACCGCCGACGATATCCGCGGTCTGCTCGAGTAGCCATCGGCGGAGCAGAGGACACCGCCGACCCGCCAGTCCGCGGTGACGTCGTGAAGGCCCGGGATGGCGGTCGAGGTACTCGTCTCCTCCCCAGGATCCCAGGAAGAGGCACCGTTACGGCCGGGGCTTGAGGGCGAACCGGTCCCGGAGAAATAGCGGGGGCAGGATTTGAACCTGCGACCTCCGGGTTATGAGCCGCTCCGATCAAGGCCTTGCCTGCCGCAGCGTTCCGCCAAACCGCACGTCCTCAGCCGAATCGAGGTCCGCCGCTGTGTCTAGACGGAGCACGCTGGTATCGCGACGAACGCCGATCGCTTGCAGAACGCTTGCAGTTCGCCCTCTTGACCCGTGACCCGCGCAGCTCATCCGGCTCGCAAACGCGCTTCTTGAGCTTGGGTGGCGAGAGACGCCGGCACTCCAGTCCGGGCTCGCCGACCTACCGTCCGGCTCGCGCGGACACCTTCTCGATGCGCTCATCTGACGTCATCCTCGCGCGCGTGCCGCGTACCTTCGGTCCAGGCCGCGACGATCCCTTCTTCCAAG
The DNA here is from genome assembly GCA_963803325.1 of uncultured Actinomycetes bacterium. Lineage (GTDB taxonomy): Bacteria > Actinomycetota > Thermoleophilia > Gaiellales > Gaiellaceae > DATBLE01. The sequence continues at coordinate 392,969 of CAWDLU010000004.1, forward strand.
ACCGCGTTTGCGCGCGCTCGTACGATCTCGCCGACCTCGCCTTCGACAAGCCAGGGAGAGTAGTCGCCGCCGTAACCGCGGCCCGGTCTGTCGACGAGAACGTCGTCCTCGGTCCCGATCTTCGTCTGCCAGTGTCGAACGCAAGCCTCCTGTGATTGCGCCCGTAGTCGCGCGCTCCGCTCCTTCTTCACCTCCCTTGTCCAACGGTCAGCTGCCTCAGTTGCGGTCCCCGGCCGAGGCGAGTACGGGAACACATGCACCTTCGTGATACCGGCTTGGTCGATGACGCGCAACGTATTGCTAAACGCTCGCTCCTCCTCATCGGGGAACCCGACGATTACGTCGGTAGTCAGGTTGAACTCCGACGCGTGGCCGACTCGGCGTAAGTAGGTTCGCGCGTCGTAACGGCGAGCCATCGCGCGCAGGACGCGGTCGTCTCCAGATTGGAGTGGGACGTGCAGGTGGTGGCCAACTGTGGGCGTCTCCCGCATCGCTGCGATCAGCCGCGGGGTCACGTGGTTGACCTCGATCGACGAGAGCCGCAGCCGCGCCAGCCCTGGCACGGTGCCTGCCTCGCGGATCAGGCGCGGGAGGTCGTAGCCGGCCTCGCGGTCGCGGTAGCAGCCGAGGTTGATCCCAGTGAGCACGACCTCGCGGTGGCCCTGCTCCACGCGGCGGCGCACCTCCGCCAGGACGGCGTCCGCGCGTCGGCTGCGTGACAGGGCGCGCACGACCGAACCTAGAAACGAGACCCGGCTGGAAACGCGAGATCCAGCACCTCCGCTACTACGACGAGCTTCCGAGCGAGGCGCGGGCCTACGTTGAACGAATCGAAGAACTGCTCGAGGTTCCGATCCGCTGGATCTCGGTCGGGCCCAACCGCGAGGCGATGATCGACCGCCACGCCGCCGGACCACGACGACGATCGGGCGCGTAGCTGCTTACGCCGGTTTCAAGCCGTCTTGGAGCTTCAAGTCCGAATGCTCTCGGCGAACGGCCGGAGCTGCCCCCACCCCAAATCATCGGACAAGATGACCATGGAGCCGGTCGGGGCTCCACGAAGGCGAGAATTGTCGCTGGCGACTGTCGCCGATTTATCTGCCCGCGAACGCCTCGAGTGCCGGCGCCCAGAACTCGCGGACGTAGCGCTCGACGTTGTCGACATTGGCGAGCGACTGGTCATCAGGCAGGTCGCGCTCGACGGGGAGGAAGAAGATCTCAGTGCCCAGCGTCTCCTCCCAGCCGCGGCGCAAGCTTCCTATCGCCTGCTCGGATGAAAACGCATTGGCGAGGTCGGCAACTGTCCGGACGCCCTTTTCGCGATACAGTCGACTGTCCCTTTCCGTCTCGAACTTCGCAACGACGAGCTCGCACGTCTTCTCGCGGTCTGTGTCGTCGAAGCCGCGAGCGACGTAGGCCAGGTCGATGTAGTGGCGGATGTGCTCGCGCGACACCCAGCCCAAGATCTTTTCGGCCGACAGCTCCTCGAGTGTCAGCCCGTTGATCGGGAATCTCGACTCTCCGGCCAGCAGGGGATCGGAGTAGAGCAGCGGTGCATCAGGCGGGTCGAGGCGTTCGCCTTCGCGAACGCTGACTGTAATGTCGAGTCCTCCGCGTCGCGGGCGGAGCTCGATCCCCTCCGCCTCGATGCTGAACGGCATCCGCTTCAGGGTGTACATCTCGTTCCCCGTCGTCAGGACTGCCTCCTCCGGACTCAGGTAGAAGCCCTCTTTCCCGTCGACCCGCAGCGCGTCCTCGAGCTTTGGTCCCGACAGCGCCGCTTCGCCGATGTACGTGTAGTCGGCGTCCCGGATCGACTGTCTTGGGCTTCGATAGACGTGATGGAGGAGCGTCCCGCCTTTCAGCACGAACACTTCTGCGTCGTCTCCGGTAGCAAGGTGCCGCACGAGGCCGCTCTTGGCGACCATCAAGAGCAGCTGCTCGCGAGTCAGGCCGGTCAGATCCTGAGCTTCCTCAAGGATCTCGACCGTCGTTAGCAGGTCGCTCACTTGAGCGACTCGGCCGGCCCCACTATCGCCGGGTCTTCGTAGACCAACCAGCGCGGGTTGACTCGCCGTGGTCTTGGCGGCTCACGACCAGGCGCAAGCGGCATGGCCGACTTGCGCCCGATGTGCGGCTCGAGCCGTTCCGCGCCGGGGATTGCGTAGAGATCCATGAAGAAGCCGATGCGGCGGATGACCGCTTTGTTGTTGAAGTCGATCGCGTACTCGACGAGGCGGTCAACGTCGAGTATCTGCGCCTGCCACGCATTGCGTAGAGCGTTAGCGACAACTGGGACTGGGGCGGCGAGCTTCGGCCGATCGAACGAGTCGACGAGCGCCTTCTCAACCTGTGCCATTGGCAGCGGCTGCTCGAAATCCTTGACGAGGTCGTAGCCGAAGAAACGGTGGGCCGCAACCGTCACGAACTGAATCTCGTAAATCCCGACCTCTGCCGGGCGCTTTCTTGCCTCCTTCACGGCGACGAGCAAGCGGGAGGCCTGCTGGTCGATCAGACCGTAGTGCCAAAGGGCCGAGTGCCACGAGAGGTAGTACTCATGGTCGAGGCGTCCGAGGATGGCGATCACAAGCGGGTCGAGGACGTCGAGCCGCGGGCGGCGGCTGGGCCGCCCCTCCGTATTCACGACATAGCGGCCGCGCTGGACCGTGTGGAGGAGCCCTTGCTCGCGGAGCCTGCGGATCAGGGACTCGGGATCGGGCGTCAGGTCCTCGAGCCAGGGCCTGTCCTGCTTCAAATCGAGCGTCGTCCGGCCCTCCTGAGCCAGATGATCGAGAACCGCCTGCCGGAGCGGGCTACCGGTGGGTCTACCTCTGGGCATGAACGCATGATAGCGGATTTCTGCCATGAACGTTACATGACTAGTCGACTACTTATGTAACGTTCATGGCAGAAATGCTCACTCCTACCGATAGGCCACGGCTGTGGACGGGAGGCGGGAACTGCAGGCCCAGCGCTCCTATAGAGGGGCAAGGCAGCACTACGAACTAGGAGGTTTCCCGTGCCCGACCATGACCAACAGAACATCGAGGTGATCGTGGTCGTCTCCGGCCAACCGGAGCGGCTGAAGGTCAACGTCCACCAGACACTCGACCACCTCGTCCATGAGGCGCTCCAGCGGAGCGGTAACCGTGGCCAGGCTTCGTCGGACTGGGAGCTACGCACCGAGGACGGCCGACTTCTCGACCAGAGCCTGACCGTCGCCGCCGCTGCCATCCAGGATGGCGCGACGCTCTTTCTCAGCCCGAAGGCCGGCGCCGGCGGCTAGGAGCAGACGTTGATCATCGTCGACCCCGAGGTCACCCGCCGGAAGTTCGAGCGCGAGCTCGGGCTCTGGCGTGAGCAGGAGGACGCCTACCGTCGCCGCGGCTGGGTGATGCTCGGCGACGGCGACGCAACCGTCGACATCGGCTTCCTGGGCCGCCTGCCGATCGGCGGACAGCCGATCCCCGCGATGAGCGCCTGCGTGCGCATCGACTTCACCAACTTCGACCTCTGGCCGCCCTCGGTCGAGTTCATCGACCCCTTCACCGGCGAGTACGCGCCGCCGCCGGTGCAGGCGTTAATCGGCACCGACGAGGGGCCGCGCGACCTCGTCGTCCACTCGCACCCGGAGACCGGCCGGCCGTTCTTCTGCGTGCCGGGAATCCGCCAGTATCACGAGCACCCGCAGCACTCCGGCGATTCGTGGCTGCTTCACCGCCAGAGCGGCGAGGGCAGCCTGGCGACGATCTGCGACCGGATCTGGCGCTCGATGGCCCGCAACCTGATCGGCGTCCAGGTCAACGTGCAGACGCTGCCGGGCCAGCTTCAGATCCAGCTGCGCGTCGCCAACGCACCGGGCGAGGTCGCCGAGGCGATGTGGGAGCAGGCTCGTCAGGCGGAGCAGGTCGCGCGCGCCCAGCAAGCCGGGCTCATCATCCCGCAGGCTCAGGCCCTTCCGCCCGAGATCGCTGCAGCGCTCGGCCTACCGCCCGTGGGCGCGCCGGCGGAGGACAAGGGCTCGTGATACTCGACTTCGTCGACGAGTTCGTCATCCCGCTCGGGCTCGTCGACCAGACGCTCGAGCCGCTCCAGCGAGCGGGCGAAGAGGGTTACGAGGCCTTCGTCCTCTGGGGCGGTCGGCTCGAGGAGGGCGGCCGCCGCCTCGAGTTCGAGTCGGCCTACTTCCCGGCGCAGACAACCAGCCGCACCGACGACGGACTGCTCGTCGTCGTCGAGGGCGACGCCCTCTTCCGCGTCAACCGAGCCTTCTACGAGCAGGGCTTGACGCTCGCCGCGCAGGTCCATAGCCACCCGACCGACGCGTACCACTCCGACACCGACGACGCCTATCCCTTGATGACGCTCGTCGGCGGCCTCTCCGGCGTCGTCCCCGACTTCGGCCGCGGTGGTCGTGACCGGCTCGAGGACTGGGCCTGGTACCGCCTGGTGGGGCCGGACGAGTGGGCCGCTGTCGGCGCCGAGACGAGGTTGACGTTCCGTTGAGCCTGCCGCGCTTCTTGAGCCGCGTCGTCGACGCGACCGCTCCGGCTCTCGGCGGCCTCGACCGCGCCGCGGTTGAGGAGAAGCTCGCGGCGATGTCGGTGACGCTGGTCGCCGGCGAGGCGGCCGTGGTCGGCGCCAGCCGCGCCGGTTTCCTGCTCGCGGCCAACATGTTGGCCCGCCTCTATCCGCGCGTCGTGGTCGACGCGCCCGACGAGCTCGCGGCGGCGGCGGCCAGCGAGATCACCCTCGTCAACCCGATCGCCGACGTCGCGACGTCGCCGTCGACGCCGACGACGGCGACGCTGCTCTACGAGGCGACGGTCGACGACGATGACGCCGACGACGAGGGGACGACCGTCGCCGTCTTCGCCCGGGGCTGGAACGTCCACGTCGACGAAGTACCGGACGGCGACGCCGCCGCCGCCGTTCCCGCCGCGGCGTTGGCCGCCGTCGTCGGCGTCGGCGAGCTCTTCCGCGTCGTCTTCGCCACCGACCTCGGCGAGCGCGGCCGCCGCCGGTGCCAGCCGGGCGCCTTCAACCTCGTTACCCTCGGCCAGCCCGAGAACATGCCGGTGCCCGAGACGGTCGACGTCGGCGAGGTGCGGCTCGTCGGCGCCGGGGCGATCGGACAGGCCGCGGCGCAGACGCTCGCTGCCGCCGGGGCGCGCGGCACCTTGTTCGCCATCGACGACGAGTCGGTATCGCTCTCGAACCTGCAGCGCTACGTGCTGACGCACGACTCCGACGTCGGCGCGGTCAAGGTCGACCTGCTGCGCGAGCGCTCGCAGGGGTCTGGCCTCGACGTCGTGCCGCTGAAGACCGAGTGGTACGCCGGGCTCGTGGAGGCCCAGTTGCCGACGCTGGTCGCGCTCGACTCGCCCGAGGCGAGGATCGCGGTCCAGGCCAGCCTGCCGGGCCCCCTCTACAACGCCTGGACGCACCCGGCCGACGTCGGCTGGTCCCGGCACGAGCGCTTCGGCGAGGACCCATGCCTGGCCTGCCTCTACTGGCCCGACGAAGCGAGGCCTAGCCGCCATGAGCTGATCGCCGAGGCTTTCCGCCAGCACCCGCTGCGCGTGCTCGGCTACCTCGTCCACCGACTGCCGATCGGCCTGCCGCTGCCGCCGGGCGGCGCGCCGGCGCTGCCCGACGTGCCGGCGCCGCCCGACGCCGACGAGTGGTATCGGCGACCCCTCGTCGACGACATCGCCGTTGCCGCCGGCGTCGACGTCGACGCGCTCGCCGCCTGGCGCGACCGGCCACTCGCGGACGTCTACCAGGACGGGATCTGCGGCGGGGCGCTCCTACACCTCGACGTCGGGGAGGCCCCGCGCGAGGTGTTGGTGCCGCTCGTGCAGCAGTCGGTCTTCGCCGGGGTCATGCTGGCGGTCGAGCTGCTCGTTGCCTCCGTCCCCGAGCTCAAGGCGCGGCGGCGGCAGACGGTCGAGGGCCGTCTCGACCTGCTTGCCGGGCTGCCGCAGGTAATGCCGCGGCCGCGGGCCCGCACCGAGGGGTGCCTCTGCGAGGATGCCGTCTTCCTCGATGTCTATGGTGAAAGGTTCGGCGTCGAGGTAGACGAGGTGGCCTAGATGGACGGGATGGACGAGCTTGACCAGCGCGGAGCGGAGCTCATGGCCGGATTGGCCGACGACCCCGAGGGCGAATACGCGCCGCTGTTCAACGCGCTCTACTACGAGCTCGTCTGGCGCTACCTGCGCGCGAACCACGCGAAGCTCGGCGCTCGCGTAGCCCGCTACCTGGGGCTCGACGGCTCGGTCGTCGCCGGCGTGCTCGAGGAGGACGTCGTCGAAGTCGCCCACGAGACGACCGACGTCGCGTTGCGCCGCGTCCGTCAGGGTGCCGGCCGCTTCGACCCCGCGCGCGGGACGGCGACCGGCTGGGTCATCGGCGCCGCCGAGTTCGCCTGGGTCGACGTAGCCAAGCGCGTCGTCGCCGCCCGTACGAAGGCGCCGCTGATCGTCGCGCCCGAGGATCTCCTGACCGTGGCCGACCCGAGCCCGACTACCGAGGAGCACGTCCTCGGCCACCTCGAGGACACCGAGGCCCTGACTGATGCAGCGCGTCGCGTGAACGAGAACGAGTGGGCCGCCATCCGCCTCGTGGTAACGGCCGGCTACAGCTACGCCGAGGCGGCGAAGCTGATCTTCGGCGACGAAACGAAGACGAAGCAGATCGGAGGCCTGCTCGAGCGGGGCAAGGCCAAGCTCGCCGAGGCATGGAACGACCGCCGCCCGTCCCCCAGCGGGGCCCGAGGCGCTAATCTCGTTGACCGCACTGACGATAAGGAAGGAACCGATGGCTGAAGACGTCACTAGCGGCTTGCCGGCCGACCTCGCGTCGGTACTGCGCGACCAGAGCATCGTGGTGCCGCAGGATGCGCTCGTCTTCGACATGGTCGCGGCCTGGGCCAAGGCCCCGAGCGCGACGGCGAGCGCCGAAATCACGGTCTGGCCCGATCTGAGCTTGGTCGAGGCGCTTTACGGGCAAACCAAGGCCGCGCGGTCGACGACCGGCGTCGGCTGCTGAATTCCCGACCCCTTGCTTTGGGGCACCGGCGCCGGGCCGACGCTGACGACGTCGTCGATCTCGACCCAAATCGAGTCGCCGCTGAGGCGGGTCGCTACGGCTTGCTTACTGCGATGTCGAAGGGTTCAGATCCTCCGAACAGGCTGGCCTCGAGGCGATCACTCGCGTCGCCGTAGGACTGATCCATGAGGTGGCCGTATCGATCGAGTGTGATCTGAACACTCGCGTGACCGAGTTGCTCCGAAATCAGTTTCGGGTGCTCGCCCTGGGCGATCAACAAGGACGCGAACGTGTGACGCAGGTCGTGGAAGCGGATCCGCGGCAGTCCCGCCTTGCGTAGCGCCGGCTCGAATAGCCGACTGACGACGTTCCGTCCGTCCATGGGCGTTCCCCGCTCGGAGGGGAAGATCAGGTCGTCTTCGCCCTTGAAGCGGCTGGCCATGTGGTGGCGCCGAAGCGCAGAGAGCAGAGTCGGCGTCAGAGCAATTGCCCGAACCGACCCCTTCGTCTTCGGTTGCTGAAACCGACCGTCCGGTCCCACGCTGCGTCGCACCCACAACCGCCGGCCGGTCCAGTCCACGTCACCCCACTTCAGCCCGAGGAGTTCGCCTCTTCGGATCCCTGTGGTGATCGCGCACAGCAGGAGCGTCCGCGCCTCTTTGGGAGCCTCGTCGAGTAGGAGGCGGACCTGCTCGGGCTGGAGCACGTGGAGCTGGTCGTGGTCGCGCTCGATGCGAGGTCGCTTCACCCGCTCGGCCGGGTTCGACGAAAGGTAGCCCCACTCGACGGCGTGGCCGAGCATCTCCCGGAACGGAACGAGTGCATTGGCAATGGTCTTTGGGCTGTGACCAAGTCGGACTGCGCGGGCATGACGTCGCTCGCCTCGGGCGCGTGCATGCTCGAGCTCGCGCGCGGCGCGAAGACGCTCTTGATACTTCGGCCCCGCGGTCGCCCAGTCGGCGACAAACGCATCGATGGCCTTGCGGGTGATCTCGGTCAAATAAAGGCCGCCAAACTCAGGCACCAGGTGCACGCGAAGAGCGGTCTCGTAAGTGGCGAAGGTCGTCTGTCGTACGTTCACGCGAGCGTACGTCTCGAGCCATTCCTGCGCGAAGTCGGCGAAGCGGATCTTGGCCGGGACGCGGAACTCGCCCTTCGCCTGCTCGACCTGCGACTGAGCTAGGTATAGCTCGGCTTCCTCGCGAGTCTTGAACGAGCGCCAGACCTGCCGACCGCCGGCGCGGAAGTGGACGACCCATGACTTGCCACGGCGTCGGATGTTCCTGCGACGCGCCATCACGCTCCTCCTGGCGGAGAACGAAACCTGTAGACACAAGCTACCAACATATGTAGTTGGCGTCTACCGGTTTTGTTACGGTCGAATCCTGTGGCAGAGGAACTCGTCGGGGTTGCGGAGATCGCCCGGTTGCACGGCGTGGCGCGCAACAGCGCATGGCGCTGGAGCCAGCGTCCGGACTTCCCCGAGCCAGCCGCTCGGCTCGCGGCAGGTCCAATCTGGCGCCGAGCCGACATCGACATGTGGGCCCGCAGAAATCTCCCCCTTCCACAGGGACGGCCCAGCAAGCGCCACGCGTAAGGTCCGACCAGGTCGTAGTCCCTCACGCTCTGACCCCCGGGTCCGTCGCCCGTTCCATCCGATAAGAACGCGCTGACGAAGCGGCATTACTGCCGGCCTGCAAGCGGCCCGCAAGCGCCAGAGGCTTCGTGGCCGAAATGCGGCGCTCTCGCGCAAAGTCCTGCACGTCAACTAGCTCGAAGGCGAGAGCACCTCCGTCCAGCCTGACGAAGGGAAGCTGACCTCGCTTCGCCCGCTCGCGCACCCATCTAGTCGACCGGCCTAGGCGTGCCGCGACCTCCTCCACGTTGAGTAGATGCCACGGGTCGCGCTCAGATTCCTCCGACTGCAACGGGGAGGCAAGCTCGACCGTTCGGCGGGCAATCCGCTCAGCGATGAGGTCGAGAAGCTGCTCGAGAGCCTCCGGCGCCACCGTTGCCGTCATTGCCACCGCCCCATCGCTCCGGCGACTCCGCCGGCGGGACGAAGAAAGGCGGTGATCATGCCTCCCCCTTGATCACAGCCATGAGTCGGTGGGTCTTGGACTTGGTGAGTCCGATCTTCTCGGCCCGGTCTCGGACGCTCAGGTCGGGATCAGTCGCGAGCGACTCACGCACCTTGGCGAGGTGCGCATCGTCCGGCTTCTGTGCGTCGGATTCGATCTCGGCGCTTTCCTTCAACCGCCATAGGCCCATCCCGCACCCGACCAGTTGGAACTGATGCCGACCGAGCCGGGATCGGAGTGCGCAGGTTTGCACACGTCGCGTCCGCGTCCGCTCGTTCCAGGAGAGTGCGATCGCACCCTGCCACCACCGAGGCAAGATGTCGCCCCCGAGCGCAGAGTCGAAGTCGAAGCGCATCCGCGAGGCGAACGGCCAGGCCAGGACGATGACGGTCCCGAGTTCGGCCTGCAACTGCGTCAGGTAGCCGAGCGTGTCCGACAGCTCCCCGGTCGCGTTCGTCTCCGGGACGCCCATTTTGTCGAGCGAGTCCAGGAACAAGTAGTCGGCGGACTCAGCCAAGTGGCAGATGAATGCCCTCGCCGTAAGGTTGAGCAGGTTGAGCCGAGGTTTCGAGATGACCCGCAAGTGGCCGCCCTCGCGAAGCCTCGTCGGGGTATCGGGCGGGAGCCCCCGCGCGACCGAGATGTCCTCCAAGTCCTGGAACACGACCTCGGTGTCGTTTTCCTCCTGAACGAGCACGACCCGAGCGGGATCACCCTGCCATGCGAATGGAGCGAGCCCCCAGTGAGGGGTTCCCGTGGTAACCGTGATCGCCAACTCGTGCATCTCGGTGCTTTTCGTCGCCTTGTCGTCTCCGAGGACGACGAGGTTTGAGCGCTCGGCGAGCACGTTTGGGATCAGCCAACCTCGACGCTCCGGCTCGACCCCCGCCTCGGCGGAGCGGAGGTCGTCGAGCAGATCGTCCATCCGTGAGGCTGAGATGATCCGACCTTCGTAGACCTGTCCGATGATCCGCCGGTACCGCTGCTGCAAGGTCCAGGCGTCCCAGGCCGCGGACTCAGGCTCTGGGTACTGACGCGGAATTCCGGCGGCCTCGGCTTCCACCCAGGGCAGCCACTCGCCCGCCGTACCTGGGGGCGTCTGCTGCCACTCGCTGCGCTCCGGACACCAAAGCCAGCAGGTGTCATCCGGGAGTCCGTAGATCGTGCGATCCGGGGCGCCGGTGACCGGGTTGGGATCACCAGGTCGTCGTTGATGAGTGTGGACATTCGTCACCTCCAAGTTGAGAGTGCTACCGATGGAGGTGAGTCGAGCGATGCTGCCTCGATCTGTCCTGAGCCCGATGAACTCGCGTCTCCGCCCGACCTGCGGTGGCTCATCTCCGCAGTAGACTCACCGTAGCAGAACGATCGAGACTTTTCTCGGGGCTTTGACTCGGGGCAGAATCAAGCCCTTCGGGGGTCTCGTCCCAGTGGGGGTACATGTCCTGTCCCGTCCCTTCCGCCGGTCTATAAGACCGGGCGGGGACATGGGACGTGGGACACTGGCTCGGGTTTCAGAGCGGGACAAGGACGCGCCGATCGGTGGGGCATCGGGTGCAGAACGGGGCCGGCTCGGCCCGCCCTGAATCGATCTCTGGTGCGCTAGGTGCCGTGCAGCAGACGGCGCTCCCACGGTTCGAGCAGGCCGCGCTTGTGATACCACGACCGGGGCCGCGTGATAGGGAACAGCACGTACATCAGTCGTCTCACGTCCCTCCTCCTCCGGGCTGCCGTTTCACGTTCGTGCATAATATTCAATATGCTATCATAAGCTGCATAATATCAGTTTTACTCTACAGAAGAGAGCCGCTCACGCGAAACGACGGATGCCAATGTCGGCTCTTGCAACCACGGAAACCTGGGGGCTCGACCTTCAGGTCGCGTCAGCTCCCACCACATTCACACCCCTCCATACGGGCGAATCCGGGATGCCCAGGACGCCTCGCAGCGTGAGCATCGCCTGTGAGCGGCCCGAGCATCGCTCACACCGAGGAAGTCCCCGGCAACAGTCGAGGAACGGTGGGAGCCGAGCATGACCAAGAACAACGTCCCGAAGATCACACCCGCCGACTATCCCGACCTGCTCGCCGCGGCCGAAACTGGGATCTCGCAGCGCGAGCTTGCGCACCGCTACGACTGCGCGCCCTCGCTCGTTGCCCGCCAGATCCTGCTAGAGCCAAAACGAACTCGAGGCTCACGAGAGCCCGCTGGACGCCGTCACGTCGACCTGGCCGCCAACCCGTCCCCTGACTCCACGCGTGAGATTCTCGAAGCGCGCATCCACGACCCGAGGACCTTGGCCCTCGATGCCTTGCCAGCCTCGTGAACGCGTGATCAGGCTTGAAGACGAGAAGAGCTCCGGACCCGACGGCGACCCGGGAATGCAACTGCTCGCAGCGAAGCGCCGTATCCGGGGGAGCTCGAAGTCGCCAATTTCCGGCTGCCGAGGTTCATGCCCGGAGTCGACGAATGGTTCGATTCGCTTCCGGCCGACGTCGAGGACTGGACGCAGTTGCCCGACGCGCCAGTCGAGCTAGTCGACCAGTGTGGAGATGCCCACCACGTGATGGCCGAAGACGTCGGGCTCTTCGTCGACCACCTAGGATGGACGAGGCCGCCACCTTGGGAGCCCGACGACGACCTGATCGAGGAGTGGCGGGCGAGAATCGCTGAGTACGAAGCGTGCCGGACTCAAACCGCGCTCGAGCCTGAAGCTTGAGGACACCCTGGTCGCGAGAATCGCTCTCGATCCTCAGCTTGACCCGGCGACCACGCGAGGCCTCAGAGTCCTGCAAGCCAGGGATACTTACCGCTCGCCCACGCCAGCTTGTAGGCGTCGAGCGTCTTGAAGTGCTCGACTGTCTCGCCGATCATCGCCAAGACTTCGCGGAGTTCTTCCGGATTCTCGACGATGTGCGTCCCATCGGGAGCTAGGAAATCGAGCGTAGCCTTCGCCCAGTCAGCCGACTCCGCGAGCGCGGCGTCCAGCGCCTCGGACGCCTTCATCTGCCTCGATGAGCTCGGCGGCTCGGTGCTCATCCGCTGATCGACACGCGCGCCGGTTTGAACGACGCCTGCGCATCGCTCCCAATGCGCCCTGATGAGCCCGCCCCGTCCGCATACCGGGCATCGCCAGCCTTCGGCAGTTGGGAACGGACGCGGATTCGTTCTGACCGCGCGTCGGTTGGGCTGCACGAGCACATCACCGCGCAAAGCTGCTGCCTGCAAGTCGCCTGACTCCATCCGTCCACAGTAGCGGTCGCTCACTTGGTCTTTCTCGGGGTATTGGACCCTCGCAGCCTCCTCATGACCCCCCGCCCGGATCACTTCGCCTCCGGTGTAACTCTTCGTCAGAAGTTCAACCCGGCTTCGAAGCTCGGCGGCAAGAACTGCCTCGCTAAGCCAACTCTCGTGCTCCGGAAGTAACACTCGGTCGAGCCATTCCAGTGGCTTCACGATCAGGCCTCGCCGGTAGGTGGACCTGGGGCCGATCTCAGTCTACGGTGAGACCGATGACAGGCCCGCGGAAGAAGAGGCGATGAAGAGGGGCATGAAGTACCCGGTCGAGATCCTCGAGCGGCGCGAGGTCGAAGCACTGCTTGCCGGGCCTGGCGGACATCCCCGACCGGGCGACGAGATCAAGCGGCGCCGACGCTGCTCTGGCGAAGCGGGCTCCGGATCTCGGAGGCACTCGCTCTCCGTCCGTCTGACCTGAGTCTACCGATGGGAACCGTCCGCGTCCTGCACGGAAAGGGCGGGAAGGCACGCACCATCGGACTGGACGCACTCGCGCGCTCGACGCTCGAGGCTTGGCTTGCCGTACGGCCGCCGGGAAGAGGCCCGCTGTTCTGTCCGGTCTCGAAACCGGGGCAGCCACTGAAGTCGAACCACGTTCGAAACCGCCTTCACCGATTGGCAGCGCGGGCCGGAATCGAGAAGCGCGTACACCCGCACGGGCTCAGACACGCCTACGCCGTCGAACTCGACGCCGAAGGCTTCCCCCTCCGCGACATCCGCGATCTGCTCGGTCACGCGAACGCCAGCACGACGGACACGTATCTCCGCGGATTGGGCGCATCGAGCGCCATCGAGCGGGCGAAGACACGCACATAGCATCTGGCTCTCACGGTCCCGGTCGGGGCCACGGTGAGCACGGCGACAGAGTCTTCACCCATCATCGAGACTTCGGGCATGAACGACATGCTTCCGGACTACCTGGCGCCTGGGCTTCGCGTTGTCTTCTGCGGAACCGCCGCCGGAATCGTTTCGGCGGTCTGAGTTGGCCCCACTTCGGACGCTTGATTTGGCCCCACCCTCGTCCGATGGCGGGTCGACCGTCCGGGCTTTATCGAGCTCGGAGCGGGAGGTCGCAGGAGGGATGGGATCGAGGGTGGAGCTGTTCGAGCAGATCCGGCGTGATCGGGAGCGGGAGGGGTTGTCGATCCGTGAGTTGGCGCGCCGGCACGGGGTGCATCGGCGGGCGGTGCGGCAGGCGCTGGCGGCGGCGTTGCCGCCGCCGCGGAAGCGGCCGGAGGGGCGGCCGGCGCCGAAGCTGGGCCCGTATCGGCCGCTGATCGACTCGTGGCTGCTCGCGGATCGGGAGGCGCCGCGCAAGCAGCGGCACACGGCGAAGCGGGTCTGGCAGCGGCTGCGTCGACGAGCACGGGCGCCGAGGTCGCGGAGACGGCGGTGCGCGAGTACGTCCGCCGCCGGCGGCGCGAGCTGGGCGAGCCGGTCGACGAGGTGTTCGTGCCGCTGGTGCACGAGCCGGGGGTCGAGGCGGAGGTCGACTGGGGCGAGGCCGAGGTCGAGATCGCCGGGCAGCGGCGCACGGTCTACCTGTTCTTGATGCGCGCCTGCTTCTCGGGCGCGGCGTTCGTGATCGCGTTCGAGCGGGAGAGGCAGCAGGCGTTCCTGGAGGCGCACGTGGAGGCGTTCCGCTTCTTCGGCGGCATGTTCGCGCTGATCCGCTACGACAACCTGCGCGCGGCGGTCAAGCAGGTGCTGCGCGGCCGGCGGCGGGTCGAGCAGGACCGCTTCGTCGCGCTGCGCTCGCACTACCTGTACGAGTCGGTGTTCACGCGCCGGGGCCGGGAGGGCGCGCACGAGAAGGGCGGCGTGGAGGGCGAGGTGGGCCGCTTCCGCCGCCGCCATCTCGTGCCGGTGCCGAAGGTCGCGACGCTGAAGGAGCTCAACGATCTGCTCGAGGACGGCTGCTTCGCCGAGCTCGAGCGGCGGATCGGCGGCCGCGCCGAGACGGTCGGGGAGGCGCTCCGGGTCGAGCGGCGGGCGCTGCGGGAGCTGCCGATCGAGGACTTCGACCCGACCGAGCAGGCCTCGCCGCGCGTCGACGCGAAGGCGCTGGTCACGATCCGGCAAAATCGCTACTCGGTGCCGGTCGCGCTGGTCGGGCTGCGCGTCGCGGCCCGGATCGGCGCGCGCGAGATCGTGATCCGCCACCAAGGCCGCGAGGTCGCCCGCCACCCGCGCCTGCACGGCCGCTACCAGACCGCGGCCCGGCTCGACCACTACCTCGAGCTGCTGCAGCGCAAGCCGGGCGCGCTCAAGGGCTCGCTGCCGCTCCGCCAGGAGCGCGAGCGCGGCCGCTGGCCGGGCTCGCTTCGACGAGCTCTGGCGGGCGCTCGAACAGCGCTACGGCGCCTCCGAGGCGGCGCGGCAGATGGTCGACGTGCTGCTGCTCTGCCGCGAGCACGGCCCCGACCGGGTCGAGCTCGCCGTCCGCGGCGCGCTCGCCGCCGGCGCCCACGACGGCCGCGCGGTCGCGCTGCTCGCCCGCCGCAGCGAGCGGCCCGCGCAGCTGCCGCTGTTCGAGCTGCCCGAGCGGCTGCAGGGCGAGCGAGCGGCCGCAGCCGACGCTCGGCGACTACGACGCCCTCCTGAGCCGCGGAGGCGCGCGATGAGCGGCAAGGCGCAGACCGCGGCGCTCGAAGCGCTCGTCGAGGCGCACACGCAGGAGCTGCACCTGCCGACCGTCCGCCGCCGCTTCCGCACGCTCGCCGACGAAGCAACCCGCGCGCAGCAGACGCCGCTCGCCTACCTCGCCGCGCTGCTCGAGGCCGAGGTCGCCGAACGGGCCGAGCGCCGCGAGCGCCGCCGCCTGCTCGACGCCCGCTTCCCGCTGCTGAAGCGGCTCGAGGACTTCCGCTTCGACGACAACCCCACCGTGCCGCAGGCGACGATCGCCGCGCTCGCCGAAGGCTCCTGGATCGACGACCGCGAGACCGTCATCCTCACCGGCGAATCGGCACCGGCAAGACCCACCTCGCGATCGCCCTCGCGATCTGCGCCTGCCAGCAAGGACGCCGCGTCCGCTTCACCACCCTCGCCGGCCTCGCCAACGAACTCCAAGAAGCCGAGTCACGCCGCGAGCTCAACCGCGTCGTCGCCGCTACGCCCGCATCGAGCTGCTCGTCCTCGACGAGCTCGGCTACCTCGCGCTGCCCGAGGGCGCCGCCGAGCTCGTCTTCCAGGTCATCTCCGAGCGCAACGAACGCGCCTCGCTGATCGTCACCACCAACCTCCCCTTCGGCGAATGGACGAAGGTCTTCCCCGACCCGCGCCTCGCCAAGGCGGTCGTCGACCGGCTCACCCACCGCGCCCACATCATCGAGACCGGCAGCGAGTCCTGGCGCTTCAAGCACGGCCTCGCCCGCAGCAAACGCCGCCGAGGACAGCCCGCATGACCGGACCGCGCCGCGCTCCCGCTCCTCCGCTCCGCCTACGGCTCCGCTCCGGAACGGCAGCGCGGCGCGCGATCAGCTATGAAACGAAAGACAGAAAACCCGACGGCGGGTGGGGCCACTTCAGCCGTCGCGCCGGGGCCAGTGCAAGCCGCCGCGCCGACCGGAGAGCGATCCGGTCGGATTCGCCACTACTACGCGGGGCGCGGTAACCGTTTCTGGGAGTCTCCTCCAGCTGGCCGGCTTCACCCCGAGGAGACTGAGTCCCGAGCAGGACGCCGACGTTCTCCTTTACGCCGTTGGACTGACTGACATCGCCAAGGGGGTCGCTCAGAGCCACGACCGCGGGCTTGAGGCGCACTACGCGATCGACCCGTTCCTCAGGAAGATCGGCCGCTACGCGCCACGCTGGGTTGCCTTCCACGGAGCGGAAGCGGCCAAGCAGGTGTCTCGGCACCTTGGTCGTAAGACAAGCATCTATTTGGGCGAGCAGCCCTGGTCGATCAGTAGTGCACAGGTGTTCGTTCTCCCGAGCGCCAGCGGCTCGAATCAGGAGCCGAACGATCCCGTCAAGCGCCGCAAGCGGCTTCAGGGCCGAGACTCCCGGCTGGACTGGTTCGTCGAGCTCGAACGCGCGAGTCGATAGCCCTCCAACGAGCGGCTTGCTCCGATGAGGTCAGCGCGCTCTCTGCCGTTGCAGATTGACTGCTGACACCGATCGCCCGACGCCATAGGCTCTGCGAGGAAAGTCAGGAGGTACGTGAGCACGTTCAAGACGAATCCCTGGGACATCGATCAGCTGCTGTCGCTGATGGACAGCCGCAAGATCGTGCTTCCGGAGTTCCAGCGCAGCTTCGTCTGGTGGCCGAAGGACATCGATCTGCTGATCACGTCGCTGGTTCAGGACTACCCGGCCGGCAGCCTTCTCTTTCTGCGTGCGGACGGGACGAGCGAGCTCGCCTGGCGAAAGGCGGAAGGCGTACCCGACAACGGCGATGTCACGCCCGACTACCTCGTCCTCGACGGGCAGCAGCGACTGACGAGCCTGTCGCTAGCGCTGAACGGCCGCGGCGACCACGTCTTCCTGATGGACCTTCAGCTGCTCGAGCAGGACGACCTTGAAAACGGGATCTACCCCCTTCGGCGCAAGGACGCCGAGAAGAAGGGCCTATTCGACCGCGAGACCCAGTTCGAGACACACACATACCCGGTGTGGGTCGCGATGGGTGCTGATGCCGACGACTGGTGGTTCCAGGATTACGCGCAGTACCACGCCGATCGTGGCGGAGGTGATCTGCAGGAGCTCCGCGATCGTGCGAAGGAGCTACAGGCGAAGTTCGTGAAGCCGCTGAAGGACTACCGCTTCCCGGTCGTCGAACTGCCCTCGAACACGAGCCTGGATGCGGTCTGCCAGATCTTCGAGACGCTCAACAAGACCGGGATGAAGCTGACCGTCTTCGACCTGCTGACGGCGAAGTTCTGGCCGCAGGGCATCAAGCTTCGCGAACTCCTCGAGAGCGCGCAAGACGAGTACCCGCTTCTCGGCGAGGACGAGTTCAACGTCGACGCGACCTTCTTGATGCAGGCGGTTTCGCTGCTGCGCAGTGGGGTCTGCAAGCGCGGCGACCTGCTCAAGCTCAGCCCAGATGGCTTCGAGGAGGACTGGTGGAAGGTCTGCCGCGGCGCATCGGCGGCGTTGACCATGCTGAAGGGTGAGTGCGGCGTCCTGGGGCGCAACTGGCTTCCCTACGGCGCGCTCTTCCCGTCGCTCTTCGCCCTTGCGACGAAGGTGCTCGATCTTCCGGGGCCGGCGGAGGGCGCCGGCTGGGAGAAGCTCCGCCGTTGGTTCTGGTGCTGCTGCTTCAACCAGCGCTACGACGGCCCGCCGAACACCCTCAACGCGGCCGATCTCCGCCAGGTCAGCCAGTGGCTCGACGACGACGAGAAGGAACCGGAGGCGGTGACCGACTTCTCGCTCGACGCGGTCGATCTGCGCCGGGCCGCGCAGCAGCGCAACGCCGTCTACCGCTCCGTTATCTGCCTGACGATCGTGAACGGCGCCCGCGATTTCCACACCGGCAACCGGCTCACCGCCGACAGCCTCAAGGATCCCGCGCGCCGGATCGAAGACCACCACCTGTTCCCCACCGGCTGGCTGAAGAAGCTCGACCCACCATTGCCGGCCGAGAACTCGATCCTCAACCGGGCGCTGATCGACTACCAGACAAACAGGCGGATCTCCGACAAGGCCCCGTCCGTCTATCTCGCCGAGATCGAGGCGGCACTCAAGGACGGGAAGCTCCAGGAGGTGCTCGCCAGCCATCTGATTCCCTACGAAGGCGTCGGCGCGCTCGGCGGCGACGACCTCGAGCTGTTCCTCTCGGCGCGCGAGCGTCTCTTGCTCGGTGCGATCGCCAGCGTCACGGGCGCCGTCATCCCGGACGAAGGCGCCAGCGAGACCTACCTCGACCCGAAGCGCCCCTTCACCAACGTGCTCGCACTGCGACGCGTCATCCGCGAGTTGCGCGGAAGCGTCCTCTGGTACGAGCAGCACATGGGCATCAAGACACTCGAGATCCTCATCGACGAGATCGATCGCGACAACGTCAACGAACTCCGGCTGCTCTCCGGCCCAGCACACGTAACCGACCGGGTGAAGAAGAGCTTCGAGCGCTTCGCGACCGAACTGCAGCACGACGGCGTCAACGCCGAGTGGCGCGTCCTGCCTACGGACTTCGCGCGGCAGTTCCACGCGCGCGTCCTCTTCGACGAGGAGTCGATCTGGGAACTCCCACCGCTCAACTCCCTGCTACAAGGAACGGTCGACTCGATCCGGCCCTCATCGATGCCGCGCTCAGCCTTCGAGGAAGCATGGACGCGCGACGACGCTCAGCCACTCGCTGAAGTGCAACCCGAGACAGCCGCAAGCTAATGGCGGCCCCGCCGGGGTAGGTCGCGGTCAGACCTGAGACGGCAGCTTCCTGAGGGCGATAGACGGGGCTTTCCCCGCCTGCGCAGGGCTCACGCCAGGAGCGGGCTGAGGACACCTGCGGAGATGAGCGCCGCGAGATGCGCTTCGACCCGCCTTGGGACGTCGCCGCCCTCGACAAGCAGTCCGAGCTCCATGTTCTTGGTGAACGCGTACTCGGTGAGGTTCGCGCTCGAGACGAGAAGGCGCTCGCCGTCGGCGACCGCGCACTTCGCGTGCAGTGAAGCTCGCCTCCCCGCACCCGTCTCGGGACGAAGCTCGTATGGCCAGGAGTAGAGCTTCGCGTGGGCAGCGACATCGCTGCCGAGGGCTGCGGCCATCTCGAACGTGACCTTGCCGCCGCTCTCCGCTTCGGACTCGAGCACGACTGAGACGTCGCACCCGCGTTGCGCCGCTGCGATCAGCGCGTCAGCTACCTCTCGCACCTTGTATACGGCGAAGCTCACGACGATCAGCTTCCGGTTCGCTCGCGCGATCAGCTCAGCAGCGCCTGATCGGTCCGTCTGACCGGCACCGCGTCGGTCTCCGGGCCTGTCCAGACGATGCTCACCCTCTGCCGGCGGGCGGCCTGCTCACGCTCCCGGGCTGCGGCGAGCGCAAGCGCCACGGCGGGGCGATCGGGCGCGGGATCCCCTGCTGCCCGCGCGGCGAGCAGCTCGGACGCAACCTCCTCGTAGTTCGGGGTTGGGACGGCGCCGCGGATCTGGCCGTCACTGGCGCCGCCACAAAGAGCTCGATCAGCTGGTCAAGGGTTCCGTCCGGCAGCGACGAAACCGCCTTGCCGATCGCCGCAACGAGCGGGTCAGTGCTCATGCCGCCGGGAAGAAGGCAACGTCGAGGTCGGTGATCAGACGGGAGAGAACGGCGCGGTCGAGATAGCGGTTGCCGCGCTCGCAGGAGGTCTCCGGGGCAAAGAGGCACGCGTGGCAGGCCGCCCCGTGCAGGGTGATGCCCTCGGAGTCAGGGTCGTGCTCCGCACAGAGCGGGTCGGAGGCACAGAGGGCCGCTCGCGCAGCGCGCCCCTGATGTGTCTGCCGAGCTCCTCCTGCTCACCGAGGCGGACGAGCCCGCCGAGGTTCCTTCGGAATCGGGAGCGGCGGTGTAGAGCAGCACGCCCGCCATCGGCCCGTCATCGTGCTCGGGCGGGAGCGCGTATAGCCGCTCTCTGATCGACGCTTGCGCGTAGCCGCATTCGAGAGCGAGCCTGCGCATCAATGCGTGCGAGAAGCTGTGTACGAGGATGTAACGAAGCCCGGGGTAGCCGGCGGCCGGATCGGGGATCCTGCGGCGGACCCGCCAGGCCATGTGGGCAACCCGGAAGGCGTCGTCGCGTTCGCCAGTCGCGTCGGCCCAGTTGGAGAGCGCGTCCTCTCGGAACTGGATGAAGATGCCTTCACCGTGCACCTCTGCGGCCGGCAGGAAGGTGACTCTGCCGCGGGCGAGTGGAACGCGCCGGTCACCGGCTTCCTCATCGAACGGTGAATCCACACGGGTGAAGCCGAGCAGCGCCTGTACCTCGCGCAGCCGCTCGACAAGCACGACGCGTTGAATCACGTCCGAAAGCCCGGCGGGCGGGGCGGTTTCACGAGCGGTGAAGTTCTCGCCGGTGAGCTTCAGGTCGCCGGTGAGCAGCTCCCATTCCGGCAGGCGGATGTCGCCTCGGTCGCCCTCATCCTCCTGCGCCCGCCTGGCTTCGATCGCCGCAAACAGGGTTGCGTCGTCAAGGTCGGAGAAGGCGGCGAGCTCGCCGCGGCGGCGGAGAAACTCGAGGTCGGAGACCTGCGCGACCGCCTCGAGTGTCTGCCAGTGCGCGTGGACACGCTGGACGAGCTCGTCTTCGTGGCGGGGGATCGAGAGCGCCGACTCCTTGACCGCGAACCAGGAGTTCGTCGCGCCGAGCAGCATCGCCCGCATCCGCCGCTCACAAGCCTCGCGCTCGCGCAGATGCGGGTGGCCGCCCGTGCAGAGGGGCATCTGCGCGCGGTTCTTCTCACCGAACGCCTGCGCCATACGCCGCTTCGCGTCGCAGGTGACGCAATGGACCTGAATGTCGGCGACTTCGCCGGAGACGCCGATCTCGTCCAGGCGCAGGTTCCAGGCGCACGTCACCTCACCGGCTGAGTGGGCGGAGTGAGTGAACGCGACCCACGGGAAGTCGTCGAGGTGGCCGTCCTCGCAGGCGACGACGAAACGGGCCGGAAGGGCGGTCGGCGGCGTCTTCGCTCTCGCGCAGTTCAGATGCACGTATCGGTTCCTGTCGCTTCGCACCGCATCGGTGCGAGCTCGAACAGGCCGGACTCGATCGGAGCGAGCTTTCGGCAGAGCGGGCAAAGCAGCCAGCGCGGGAACGAGGCAACCGGCACGCCGATCAGGTTCCGCGCGTCGAGCGCCCGGCTCGCAAACCGCCGCGGTCTTCGGTCTGCGGCGCCCGTGCAGCCGCTCGACATGCTCGAGCCCCTCGTGCTCGCGGACCTTCGCCAGCAGCCGCGACTCCTCGATCACCGGAGCATCGTCGAGCCGCCAGTCGTCGAGGCCCATCACAACGGCCGACATGCGCGGCAGGTCGACAACCGCCCCGACTCCGAAGGTGTGGATCAATGCGCTCGGGCGAAGCTCGCCGACCCGTGTTCGCTTCGCCTGTCTAGGCGGCACTCTCGTCTCCCCCGCTGTCAGCGCTCTCGCCGACGAAGGGTGCGCTGTCGTGCAGGATCAGGCCGACGGTCGGCTCGACGTCGCGCAGCGAGTTGAGCGCGGTAAACAGGTGCCAGCCCTCGGGGGTTGGCCGGTCGAGCAGGCCGACGGTGTTCGAGTCGCGGGCCTCCTGGTAGCCGAGCCGGGCGCCCGTCTTCAGCGCCTGCTGGGCGCGCGCCAGCCACGCGTCGAGCCGGCGGTCAAGCTCGTCCTCGACACGCCCGGCGAGCTCGGTATCGGTGGCGACCTCGCCCGCCCGCGAAGCGATCCAGCGACCGCTTCGTGACAAGCGCGCTCGTGCGGTCGAGGCTCTCCGCGGCCGCGTTCGGGTTCATCTCCAACCCCTGCTCACGAATCAGCGACACGAGCAGGGCGCTAAGGCCACGGTCGAGCGCGCGCGGCGCAAACGGGGTGACCGAGAGCGCCTCGACGTGCTTGTAGAAGCTCGAGTGGTAGTGCTCGAAGCGCTCGTAATGGGATAGGTCACGGGGACGTGCCCAGTTGTAGACGGTGACAGACGAGGCCCGGGAGCTTGCGCGACCGACCCGGCTGGTCGCCTGGATGTACTCGGAGGTCGTCTTCGGCTGGCCGGCAACGACCATCAGGCCGAGCCGCCGGACATCGACGCCAACAGAGATCATGTTCGTGGCGAGCAGGACGTCGATCGGGCGCCGCGCAGCCTTCGGGTCGCGCTTGCGGCGGCGCTGCTCCTCGACCGGGTCGAACACCAGCTCCATCGCGTCGAGCTTCTCGGGGATGTCGGTACCGGCAAGCCGCGAGGTCAGCTCCTGGACACTCTCCGGCCCGAGCTGCCGACGAGCGAGGCCGCGCCTGTCGGTCTTGCCCAGGCGGGTGCGGATGTCGTCTTCGCACAGCCGGCGCATGCCGGCCAGCTCCTGCATCGCGTTGAAGTAGCCGACCAGCGTCATCCACGGGTCGGCGTGACGTCCGTACTCGTCGTACAGCTTCTGCGCCGCGGCCAGATAGGCGACGTAGACACGAATCAGTACCGCCTTCAACCGTCTTCCGGGGCGCAGACCCCGAAGTAGAGGCGGCCCGGGAACTCCTCGCCGACGTCCTGTTCGCGAGCGAAGAAGTTGTCCTCGACGTCCAACCCGGGCGGCGGGAACACGCGAACCTGCCGCAGGAACAGCTGGTGCATCTGGTCGGCGGCCTTGCGGACGGTCGCGGTCGACGCAATCACTTTCGGTCGCACCGTGACCCCGTCAAGCTCCCAGCTCGCGAGCCGGTCGACGGCGGTCTCATAGAGGCCGACCATCGTTCCGAGCGGACCTGAGATCAGGTGCAACTCATCCTGGATCACGAGGTCAGGCGGACGCAACAGCAGGTCACGATCGAGCGTCTTGGCGGCCGGAAGCGAGCCCTTCGCAGGGTGACTGTCCTTGTCCTCGAGCGTCGGCGACCGGAACCCGTGCCGCTCACACCTGCCGTCGACCTGGCCGAACAGCGTCTGCGATCCGCCGTTCCAGGGGAGCTGGGCGAACTTGTCGACCGTCGCGACGACCAGTGCGGGAAGCCGGCGGAAGATCTCCTCGTCCACGGTCAGGACCGGAATCCCCTCACCCGGCGCGTTTCGCTGAGAAAACGGGCAGCTACCGAGGCTGTCGCCGCAGTAGGTCAGCACCCGCGCGCGGCCCTGCTCGTAGGTCTCCACCTTCATGTGCACCGCAGGGTCGATCGCTGTACCGCACCAGGGGCAGTTCGCCAGCTGGTCAGGCCGGCCGCTTCCCGTCCGATGCCAGGTATCGCCGTGCAGGTTCTTCAGCGCATCCGCGGCAATGTCGACCCGGTTTGGCGTCGTCTTCTGCCCCACCCAAAGGCCGATACGGAACTTCTCCGCGCCCCAGCGCTCCTCGTCCTCGCGCCGGAGCACCTCGCACGCGCAGACGAGCGCCGATGCCCGTTGGAACTGCTGCAGCGTCAGCACCCGCAGCGTGTAGCGCATCAACACCGCGACCCCAGCATCGGCTCGGCGGCCTCCGAGTGGCCCCTGCAAGCGGCGAAGCCCCATCACGTACGCCGACAGGCCGAGATACGCCTCCGTCTTGCCGCCGCCGGTCGGATACCAGAGCAGGTCGGCGATCGCCTCCGTCGGTGAGCGCGATCCCGGTGCTTCGGGTCGGTGACGCTCGGCAGGTTGAGCAACACGAACGCGAGCTGGAACGGGTACCAGCGCCGCTCGTCGGGCACCGCGAAGTCCTCGAGCGGCTTGCTGCCGCCGCGCCGGCGATGCTCCGACCAGAGGCTGTGCGCACGCTGCAGCGCCATCGCCCGGTTCGCAAACCGGAACGCGTCGCGAGCGAGCTTGTCGCTGCGCAACAGCTCGATCCCCTCGGCAACGCGCCGGCGCGCCTCTTCAGCCCGGTCGAGCAGCTCCGCTCCCGCTTCCCGGTGCACCGCCATCCGTCTGCGCCCTGCTCGAGCCGCGCGCGCTGCCGGCCGACCCAGTCCCCGTAAGCGACAACGAGCGGCTCGAGCAACCCCGCAACTCCCCGTCTGCCGCGTTCCCGAGTACATCCATGTCCAACTCGAGACCGCCCAGAAGCGGCTCGTCCTGCTCCGTCGGCGGACGCATCTGCGGAAGCTCGTAGTGCGGAAGCGAGGTCGTCTCCAGGCGCACAGCCCGGGTCGAATCTCCCTCCGCGTGTACCGCGTGCACCGCGACGTTATGACCAACCGCATGCTCGACCTGGCGCCGGTAGGACACTGCAAGCAGCTGATCCTCCCGATCGGGGAGCTCGAGGCCATCCGGGCGGGACACGAAGACAGCGCCGCCATCCGGCGCGGCAACCGCGAGCTTCGCCTGGAACAGCCAGGCCCGGTCACGGTTCTCGTCGGGCTCGGGCTGTTCGTTGCGCAAGAACAGGGTCACCGACCACTCGCCACCGAAGCGACGCACGACCGCCTCGATCCGCACGTCTGGCGCCTCCGGATCCGGCGCTCCAACCACCCCGCGGCCTGGAACAAGCTCGAGCTCGAGCGCCCCGCCGCTCGGCACCCGCTGCCAGACCCGCCCCTCGCCATCGGGGTTGTCCACCCGGTCATAGCGTCCCCATGACGCCTCAACGCAAGGCGCTCGCACGCGCCCTCGACGCGGAAGCTCAGGCCGAACGAGGAGGGGAAAAGCGACTCCTGCGCCGCCTCCGGCTCAACCTTGCCGTCCTCCTCGCTCTCATCGGCCGCCGCGAGATCCTCGTCGGCGTCCGCCTCGACTTGCAGCCCCCGAGGGGCGAGCAGACCGACGAGATACCGATCGCGCGGCTGCTCGTCGCGCGGGAGGAACTCCGACTCTCCACCCGCGGGGCCGAGCAGATCACGCTCGACGAAGCCGACAAGAGCCGACGGAATTCGCGATGACGGAGGGTGAGCACTCCATTCGCCGCGGATCCGTCATCGGTGCCAGGCGCCCGACGAGGAGAACCCTGACATGCGTTCGGCGCGCGACCAGCGATCGGTTGACCCGAGCTCATACATCGAGCGGCAAGCTCCGATGAGTCGACTGGGTCGATCACTCACTGGCGAACCAGAAGCCACGAACCCCTGAGTCGCTTCTCTCGTAATAGCTGGGCACAAGGCTGTTCTGTTTCCGGAAGCTCGAAGCTCGCCGCAGGAGCGACACCTGAACACTTCAGACCGCCACGAGCCGACTGCACGAGATAGAGAAGCGTGTTTCGCGCTCCGCCTACGGCCTACTCGTCCAGCTGCCGGGCAGTTCGCACCCCAGGTCGAGCTCCGAGTTTTCCAAGCCAAAGTCGGCCCTCGCGTTGGATGACATGCTTTGTGCCAATGACGCGCCTACGCCGAAGAGATGCCCGAGAAGCGATCAAGAAATGACGCGGTGGATGGAAGAAACGAACGATGCGCCCCCGCTCCTCATAGCGAATAGTCGCCCGCTGGCCCTGGCTGCATTCTCGCGATGCGGCCTTGCACGTTTCCCCTGACAGGCCCTGGCGACCTCCTCGGCGTAGCGGGCATGGTTGAGCTCGACCAGCCGGCTGAGCACCTCAGCCCTTGCGCTCGGGCCAATCGTAAACCGTACTCCCTGCCGTGTCTCATGAAATCCGTGATCGAGTTCGAGGTCATCCCACCCGTACGCGCCCGCCACGGCGTAGTCAAGTTCGACCTGTTTTTCGCGAAGCGACTTGAAGCCATCGCCAATGCTCCCGGGAGAATGGAACTCGTTGTAAGTCGCCGTAAACCCGGCATTGAGTTCAGCCAGCACCGCCTGTCTTGTCGTTTCGAACTCACCCGCCGCATCCGACAACTTCTCCGAAGCAGTCGGAAAGACAAAGTCCGTAGGCAGGACCTCACGACATATGCCGCACGATCTCCTCGAAGCGACATGAACTCCTCGACCCAACGGGCGTGGATTGACGACTGGAGGAAACCAAGGGTCTCTACGTCCTCGGCAGCGAAGACGACCAAGCTGTCCGCAAATACCTGATCCGAAGTCACCAGGGCGAATGGAAGAACCTTCGACAAGCGGGGAACACAGATCGCACTTGAGAGTTCCGCCAGTGCGCGCTCCAGTTGTGGTCGGGCGTCCCAAAAGCGCCAGAACCGTGACTCGTGGATCTGTCCGGTCAGGCTCTCTCGGATCGGACGAACTGTTGCCTCCAGTGCCTCTTCAGTACTGGGTATTCATCGAGTTCCTCGTACGTCTCGACGTTGCTCAGATCGATGACGAACCTTGACGCCTGTTGCCTTGGCTGTCTCGCAAGGTCGGCGGCTATTAGGTAAGGGCGAATCCTGCCGAGTTCCACGGCCGAAAGCTTCCCAAGTGCGTGGGGCGAAGCAAGGACAAAGCCTTCGCCGTATACCCCGATGCCCAGAGACGCGTACACAGGAAGCGATTGAAGCTGTCTTGGCCCCACTGGCGATGCCTCGCTCATCGCCCGTAGAGCACTGCCGATGGCGTGAACTCGTCGGCCGTCTAGCTCCACGCGTCCACTCCAATTGCCTCTTGTGAAGTGGAACAGTGCGAAGTAGTTCGCGGCCTCACCCGGCCATTCACTGTGCGGTGTCGCTTGGATGATCGTCCCGTTTCCTTGGATAACCGGATCAGCCAAATGCTCGGTGTCCCCATGAGAGATTCGGTCAGTCGCGATCAGACCCGCGACCCCCTCCGCCTTCAGGATCGGAACGCCCGACGCACGAAGTGCGCGCTCAGGTCGGCTGCTCCTCGCACCAAGGGGGTATCCCATTTCAAGGCTGACTCGTAGGTTGTCCCGAGTTCGGGTACTGATCTGTTTGCCGCCAAGGAACGGCGGATTGCCGACGATCGCGTCGAACCCCGCGTTCTGCGCAGAGAACACCTCAGGGAACTCGAGCACCCAGTGGAACGGCTGCGGCGGGTCGGGCGCACCGGGCGCGCGACCCGCCATCAACGCATCGCCCGCCCGCGCCTCGACGTGGGCGAGCAGCGCGTCTCGCCGGTCGGCATCCGGCGCGGTGAGCGCCTCGCGGATCTCCTCGACAGCAGCCTCGACGATCGTCGGCGGCCTTGCTCTTGCCAGCCGCCTCCTCGAGCGCAGCGCCGACGACCAGATCGCCGACGACGATCAGCGCGTGCAGGTTCCGCTCGGCGCCTGCGAGAGCGGCCGCCTTCGCCTCGGCCTCGCGGAGGTCGATGGCGTCGGTCGCCTCGATCCGCTCGCGCACTCTCCGCACCTCGTCGAGCGTCTGCGCGGATCGCCTCGCGCGCCGGCTCGAGCAGAACGCTGCTCGGCCTCATCCGGCCTCAGAGTGAGCGCCTCGAGCTGGTCGAGGCTCGTCAGCCCGAGCAGCGAGTCGCCGCAGCGCAGCGCGTGGTCGAGGAACGTGAACGGCCGGTCACGGCGCAGCGTCGTGAGCCAGAGCGAGACCTTCGCGATCTCGACCGCGAGCGGGTTGACGTCGACGCCGTAGAGGCAGCGCTCGGCGACGAGCCGCCGCGCGGTCAGCTCGCGCTCTTCGAGATCGGCCCCAGCGTCCGCCGGGATCTCGTCCGGGAACCGCTCCCACGACTCGACGAGCCGAGTCGCCAGGTATCTGCACGCCGCGACGAGGAAGGCCGCCGACCCCATGGCGATGTCGGCGACCTTGAGCTCGAGCAGCTCGGAGGGGCGCTTCAGCTCCCATTCCTCGCGCGGCAGTCCCTCGGCAGGGCCACGGTAGACGACCGGCTCGAGCGCGTACTGGACGATCGGCTCGGTGAGGCTCGGCGGGGTGTAGTGCGTGCCGGTCGCGCGCCGGCCCGGACTCTCGGTGACGTAGATCGCGCCGGTGCGGAACACCATCGGCAGCCCGAAGACGTCGTCGCGCACGAGCCCGAGGAACGGAAGCACACGGTCGACGAGACCGTCGTCGTGGTCGCATGCCTCGCGCAGATGGGCGACGCGGACGGGGTCTGCCACCGCCTCGAGGCCCTTCTTCAGAGCGGAACGGCTGCGCCCCGTCTGTTCGACGAGGAAGTCCAGCAGCGCGTCATCGCCCTTTGTCCGCTGTTCTTCGAGCTCGGCGAGCGGGATCTCGGGCTCTTTCTTCGCGGTGCCGCTCAGCCCGAGCGCCGGTGCGTCGGCGCGGATGGCGGTGTGGTCGAGCAGACCCTCGTAGACGTGGCCGATCTGCTCGACGCCGAGCGCGCGGAAGCTGAGCGGCCGACGCTCGCGCCCGCCGGGGACGTCGACCTCGAGCGTCTGCAGGGCGTCGAGGATGTGGAGGACGGCGCGGTTCGAGACGCGCGGGATGATCGTGTCGGCGCCCTCGAGGAACGGGTAGCGGTCGGGATCGAAGAGGCCGCCGCCGTAGCCGGGCATGCGAACGCGGCTGTGCTCGACGCCGTCGTGGACGGCGCGGAAGGTGGCAAGCAGTCGCGGCCATGCGTCGTAGCGTCGGTCGAGCGCTTCGAGCGTTCCCCGGTCTGCGAGTTCTTCCAGCTGGGCGCGAAGCGGCGTGATCGCGTAGCTGTCGGCCCAGGGGCCGTCGTCGGGGAAGAGGCCGCGCGCCTCGGCGGCGAGCAGGAAGATGATCCGCATGACGACGGCGAGCGCCGCCTCGTAGAGCCGGTACTCGGGGACGTGCTCGAGAAGCTTTCCGCCTGTGTCGCGGTCGGCACGGTCGAAGGCGCTGACGAGCAGCTCGACGGCGCGTCGCGTCTGGAGTCCGAGCTGGTCGGTGACTTCGCGCTCGTCGTCGCGTGACCGCTCGAAGAGGCCGTCGAGGGTCTCGGGGTCGTCGACGCCGAAGAGGCGCCGTGCGCCGAGGAGCGAGCGGAGCGCCCGCAGGGTGATTCGCTCCTCGACGAGCAGGTTGGTGTACCAGGTGGTGAAGGTGGCCGTTCGGTCTGCGGGGACGTGGACGAGGAGCCACTCGCCGCCGCTCGTCAACCAGCCCGGAGCGGACGCCGGTCTGGCGCAGGAGCAGGCGCATGCGCTCGGCCGGAGAGGCGTGGAAGCCGCGATCGTCGTAGGGCTTCTGCAGCGACACCTCCGCCGGGTAGGTCGAGAGGAGGAGCTTCGGCAGCTCTCCCGGCCGGCGGATCGCCAGGTCGGGTCGGAGGGTGACGCCGTGTTCTGGGAGCGGCGCGACGAACTGGTCGCCCAGCTCTTGGGTGTCCGCGATGAACTCGTCCGGGTACTCGAGGATCTCCGTGAGCACGAACCGGAGGAAGGCGGTATGGAGCGCGATGTCCGGGTGGCGAAGCTCGCGGTTGGCAGTCCATTCGGAGTACGCGGTTCGGAGGCGCTCGGCGACCTCGGGATCGACGCCGTCCAGGCCTTGCGGGAATGCCTCGGTAAGAACGGAGAGGCTCAGGAACGGCCCGCTGATGTCGACGAGCTGGAGCCACTCGACGTGATGGCTTGCCGCGGAGCTTCGGCGCGGGCGCGGGCTCATTCGGCGTCCACTCCTCGCGGGACGAGGAACTCGACCGCGACCGGGAACACGCGCGGCTCGGGATCGGCGAACCGGCGGCGCAGCGACTCGGTCTCTCGCTCGATCTCCGCGGGGATCTCGTCGGCGCGCGCGAGGAGGAAGTCGCGGTTTCGCTGGAGCTGCTCGCGCTCGTCGTCGTTGAAGAGGGCGAGCTGCTCGCCGGCGGGCTCGGCGAGCTCGGAGAGGATCTGCGCACGCAACTGCTCGAGGACGGCGGTGATCTTTGCGACCTCCTCGTCGCGGCGCTCGCCGACGAGCCGGTTGAGACTCTCCGCGCGCTCCTTCGCGCGGGCATCGACGGCCTGGCTGAGCGATGGAGCGATCTGCTCGTACAGGGCGAGCAGCCGTTCCTGGGTCGCGGCTGAGACTGCGCCGCCGCGCGGGAGCTCGAGCTTCTCCTTGAGGGCGTTGACGCCGAGGCGCTCGAGCTTCCCGCCGGAGATCTCGCCGCCCGCCTGGATCAGCTCCTCGTGCAGGCGGTGGCCGTCGGCGCCGGTGACGACGAGGCGCGAGTAGGCGACGGCGACGGGCTCGCGCAGGCGAGGGTCGTCGACGAGCCGCGCCGTGACGCGCTCGAGGCTGCGGGCGGCTGACGGCTGCCAGATCTCGGCGCGAAGCAGCCCGAGGCTCATCTGGACGAGTCGGTGGCCGAGGTGGCAGAGGACAACGTCGTCACGGCCGGTTGCTGTCACCGGATCGAACGTCAGCGGCCTGATCTCGCCGGTGTACGGGTGGGCGAGTCCCTCGCTGGCGCGCGCCCACGTTCCCGTCAGCGGGGGCAGCCGGTAGACGCCGTCCCCGTTCGGGATCAGCGCCGGCTGACGAGCGAGTGAGAGCGCGGTCTCGACGGCGGCGTGGACGTGGGCCGGCGTCAGGTGCTGTTCCGCGCGCGTCTCGTCGTATGACTCCTCGAGCCGGCGGAGCTCCTTCTCGAGCTCGCGCTCGAAGCGGAGCTGCCGGCGCACCGCTTCCCCTTCCTGCTCTGACTGCCGGGTGTCGAGCGTCTGCCGACGGCCGAGCATCGCGTCGGCAACCTGGTCGGCGATCACCGGGCCGACCTTGCCGAGCATCTCGCGGATCTCCTCGACCTTGACGACCGCGCGGCGGAGGAACTCGAGGTCGCCCTCGAGCTTGCCAACGGGCACGGTCTCGACATCCTTCAGGTCCTCCCAGCCCGCGGGTGCGAAGTGGTAGACGAGCACCTCGGGCGCGCGCTGCCCGTGGCGATCGACGCGGCCGTTGCGCTGCTCGAGCCGGTTCGGGTTCCAGGGAATCTCGTAGTGGACGAGCCGGTGGCAGTGGTTCTGGAGGTTGATCCCCTCGCTCGCCGCATCGGTGGCGACGAGGATGCGAACCGGCGACTGCTCCGGATCGGCCTGGAACGCCGCTTTGATCTCGGCGCGCTCGTCGCTGTCCATGCCGCCGAAGATGACGCGGGTGCGACCCGCGTCGGTGAGGCCGCGGGCGGCCAGCAGGTCGAGCAGCCACTTCTGCGTGTCGCGGTACTCGGTGAAGACGATCAGCCGCTCGTCGTTCCAGGCGCCGTCTGGCCGGCATGTCTCCTCGATCAGGTCGAGCAGCGCCTGGGCCTTCGCGTCGGGCCGCGTGCTGGCGCGCTCGGCCCAGGCGGCGAGCGTGTCGAGAAGCTGCTCCTCCTCGGGACTGAGCGGGTGGAAAAGACGGACGCTCGAGCTCTGCGCCTCGTCCTCTGCCTGCTCGTACTCGTCCTCGGTCTCGAACGACTCGTCGACCTTGTCGGCCTGCAGCCGCAGGACGCCGACGGAGACCTTGGTCGATCCACGTGCGCGGCGTGCATTCGCGATCGTCTCCCGATGCTTCGCGAGCGTGCGCGCGAACGCGGCCGGGGATGAGAACAGGCGCTTCTTCAGCAGCTTCAGCACGAACTCGGTCGCGAACACTTCGGCGTTGTCGGAGGCGTTGGCAACTCGCAGCTCCGTGTAGCGCACGAGAGCGGCGTGGGCTTCGCGCTCCTCGTCGGTGTAGTGGACGGTGATCGGGTCGAGCTTGCGCTCGGGGAAGCGCGGCGTCCCGTCGAAGCGCGGCGGCAGCTCGCGCTTCATCCGGCGCACCATCACCTCGCCGAGGGCTTCCTGGCGGGGGCGCACACCCCGGGCGAAGCGCTGGTCATCGAGCAGCTCGAGCAGCGCGGTGAAGCTCTCGAGGTAGCCGTTGTGCGGAGTGGCCGTCAGGAAGAGCCGATGCTCGAAGTGCGGCACGACCTCCCGCAGCAGCCGTGTGCGCTGCGAGTCGGTCGCGTAGCGGCCGCGTCCCGAGGGCGCAGCGTTGTGTGCCTCGTCGACGATCAGCAGGTCGTAGCGGCGCGGGTAGCGCGGCTCGTCCGGCCCCGGCAGCGTCTCGCGGAAGCGGCGAAGCGGCGTCTCGGTCTTCAGGTAGTCGATCGAGGTGATCAGCCGCGGGAAGTGCGTCCACGGGTTGACGTGGATGCCCCGCGCGCGCCGAAGTTGCCGGACGAGCTCGCGGTCGACGACCCGGAACTCGAGCCCGAACTTGTCGCGCATCTCGTCGCGCCACTGCAGCTGCAGGTCGGCCGGCGTGACGATCAGGATGCGGCGGGCGCGGTAGCGAAGCAGCAGCTCCTGCGCGACCAGCCCGGCCTCGATCGTCTTGCCGAGCCCGACGTCGTCGGCGATGAGGAGCGAGACCCGGGGCATCCGGATCGCCCGGACGAGCGGGTCGAGCTGGTACCAGTCGATCTCAACCCCGCTCTGGAACGGGGCGAGGTAGTGGCGGGGGTCGGCGTTCGAGGTCGCGCCCCAGCGCACCGCGTCGAGGAAGGCATCGAAGCGGCTCCGGGTCGTCGAGCGCCGCCGGCTGCGGGAGAGCCGAGCGCTCGAACGCTCGCGCCCCGGGCTCGATCTCCCAGACGACCTCGAGCGTCTCGTCAGGCTCCGCGTCGTCGTCGACGCAGCGAAGCGTCAGGAGGTGCTGCCGGGGTGCGGCGGGCTGCAGCGAGTCGGAAGGAAGCTCGTCGGCTTGCACGTCCGCGACGACCCAACGACGCTCGCGCACCTGAACGAGCTGGCCCTGCTCTGGAACGTCACGAACAGCACTCACGGACATGACCGTACTCAAGTCATCCGGGCAACGCCAAAGCCCGCGGCGCTGAGACCCACCAAGCCTCTTTCGAATGCGATCTGGATTCGGTACAGATGGGACGGAACCGCGACAAGCGCTAGGCGGCCGCCGAGCAGCCGACGCGTCTACCTTCGCCTAAGCGTTCGCCGCAGCCTCTGTTGCCGCCGAAGCGGCGTTGTCGACAGCGGCGATGATGTCCTGCCAGATGCGCAGCAGGTAGACCTGCTTGCGCTCGGTCGACCAGTCGACCGGGCTCGCGTTCTCCCACCAGCGATCGGTCAGATCGAGTTCCGACCCGTCGTGCAAGCGTCCGCTGCGCCAAGTGAGCCGCGAATAGCTCTCCGTCGGGCGCTGCCGAAGCTCGACGTTCGTCACAGCCTTCTCACCGCGCTCCCACAGCGTGACGGTGAAGCTGCCCAGGATCCCCGCGTCCGAGTCCGTCCGCTCGACGATCGTGTCTAGGTCGGTCGGGGCGGTCTCGTATGGAGCTCGCTTCAGTACAGCCAGGAAGCCTTCCCGCGGGTGGTCCACCGCGGCCGAGGGGTAGACATCCGGGTGGCGCATACCTGCAAAGCGAATGCTGAAAACGTCGCAGACGGTGCGGATCGTCTGGATCCGTTCCGGGTCGCGCGTCGGCAGCACGACCGGCTGCGGAAGCCACCTACCTGCAGTGATCTTGTTGAGCCATGCGACGGCCGCCTCCCTGTCATGCGGCTGGTTGACGATGATCGCAACGTCGACGTCGTCGTCATGCGAGCGTGCGTAAAGGCGAAGGTAAGCCTCCTCCGGGATCCGCTGGCCGCCATCGAGCGTGAAATAGTGCTCGTACTGAAGCTCGCCCTCCCACTCCCAGCCGCTGACGCTCGAGGGGGCTGCGGCATGGAGATTGATCTCGCGGCCTTGTTCGGTGAAGGGACTGTGGAGGGTTGCGCGAGCGGACGCGACGAACCGCTGAAGAGGGGTCTGCGCGAGCTCGGGCATTGGCTCCGCCGGAAGCGGGAGCGGCGTGTACCGGAACCCGACGACCGACGGCGCGAAGTTCTGGTCGAGGAAGTTGCCGAGCTGCCGATAGCTGCCGGGCGGTAGATAGGACTCGCCCGCAACCTCGGCTAGTCCCCGCTTCCCGTCCGCGAACACGATCAGGCCCTCGCCCGCATAGAAGCGGCGGGCGCCCGCGAGGTGAGCGCGCTTGCCGCGGATCGTGCGCGCGAGTGCATCGAGCGGCGGGTAGTGGTCAGTCAGTCGGCGACGCGCCATGCTCGGTCGAACTCCTTCATTCCGTCGTGCGTTTCGAGGGCCAGAAGCTGCAAGGGTAGTCGCCCTTGCGGATGGCTCTGTGTCTCCTCCGCCGCCTTCTGCCAGCTCGCGGCAACGCGCTTGCGCGCGTCCTCGGTCAGGTCGGTGAACGCGATCACGTCGAAGTTCTCGCCCCAGCCGAAGACGAGGTCGCGCCAACCCTCGATGTCATGCTCAACCAGGTCGCTTCGCGACCAGAGCACCTTTCGCGGCTTCTCCTCGTCCGTGCGGTAGGCGATGAGCCCGAGCGCGAGCTGATGCGGCGGACACACCTTCGTCCAGTGGGCCTTGTGGAGCGCACTCGGGAACCAGAGGAACTGCCGCGGCCGACCGACCTCGTTGAAGCAGTCGGCGAGCCCCTCCAGTGTCCTCGGTGAAAGGAACCCCACCCTGGTGGGTTGGGCGTCCTCCTCACGCCGCTCGAAGTCCATATCGCGGAGGTTCGTGCGCAGTTTCGCAGCATCGAAGTCGTCGCTTCGGTAGGCGATCAGCCCGCCGATCAGCCGCCTGATCTTCACCCGCCGAACGACCGGCTCGGCGTAGAAGCGTTGGCTGTCACGCAGACCCGCGATCTTGTCACGCAGGGTCTGGATCTCTTTTTGCACCTCGCCGGGCGTGTACTTCGTCTTGTCCTTGCGACGCTTCGCCTCACCGATCCAGCCGTCGACCTTGCCCAGCCACGGGTTGTCGACCGCCCAGAGCACGTCGATGCCACGACCGGGCTGGCCGTGTTTCAGGATCACGTCGGCGTTACGGCAGACCTCGACCCAACCAAGCTCGCGACCCATCGCCACGAGCTGCTCCTCGAAGTCCTCAGCGAGCTCGTTTCGACTTTCGGGGCCGAGCGGGTCGAAGATGGTCGTCGGTTCAGTCACTGATCAAGCCGTACGCAATGGACAACCAGCGTACGGCCTGTGTCGGACTGACCGCTTCGACGCAGCCGAAGCGGGAAATCGTTGCGTGCTGCGAGCGGCCGGAGCTATCACCGAACTCGCCGCTCAGCCTGTCGAACCGCTCCGGATGGCGCCGTAGTTGCTCGTGGATGGCTTTGAGTGGAAGTGGTGGCGACCAGTCGCCGTGGGCGCCAAGCTGACCCTCGAACAGCCAGATGCCGTGCTCGCCCAGCCGCAGGATCATCTCCAGCAGGTTCAGGTCGGCGGGCGGGCGCCACCGCACGAGCGGCGGGTTCTGGTCCGGATCGCAACCGATCCAGAGGCCGATGCCCCTCTCTGGCCACACGCGCCAGAACCCGGCAGGCAAATCCAAATCGGCCTGGAAGGCTCCGTCGCGGGTCGGGCCGAACTGTTCGGGCAGTAGGCCCAGCGAAGCGGCGATCGGCTCGAGCTCAGGTGGAAGTCCGGCGACCGCGCACGCACGAACATCCTGGAGCGGCCACTCGCCGATCTCCATGACGAGACCACTCACGTCTCTACCCTACCCCGGTCGTCGGGCATCGCTCGCTGAGCGTACGCGCGGCCACGCTTGTGGAAAGTGCATTTGGCTCCGGCTGCGCGGCGGGTCATGAGGGGGCAGAACGCTAGCGGCTCCGGGTGACGATGGGTCTCCGCGACTCGGGTCTTCCCTGCGCCTCCTCTGCTGACCAACGCCATGCGCCGTACACCCGATCCGGAGTCAGGCACTCCTCGCTTCTCCGGAGAGAGCGTTTTATCAATCAGAGTGCGAGACACGAACATATGTTCTCATAACGGAGAGGGGCGCCGCTCCCGAGCTCTGCACTCATTGCAGAAGGGGCTCGAATGACGCTGCATCGGACAGACGCACCGATGTCGAGTCCTGGCCGTTCGATCGTGGGTGCTTGCAGAACCGCTTGCAGAAGAGCACCCGCGTCATTGGCTCCTCAACCAAAAGGCCCTGTTACCAGGGCCTTTGTGAGTAGCGGGGGCAGGATTTGAACCTGCGACCTCCGGGTTATGAGCCCGGCGAGCTACCTGACTGCTCCACCCCGCGTCGCGAGCGGCAGTATACCAGCCATGGACGCGTTTTTCTGGGCTGCGCTTGGGTTTTTCGTGCTCGCCGCGGTCGCCGGAGGGGTTTTCCTCGGCCTCCGTGCGTGGCGGGCCTGGCAGGCCTTTACGTCGTTCGCCGCCGCGGCCGCCGCCGGGGCCGAGCGGCTCGGGGCGGGTGTGGAGCGGCTGGGGGCGCACACCGAACGGACGACCGCCGGGATCGACGAGCTGGCGACGGCGGCCGCCCGCCTGCAGCGGGGGCTCGGCCGCGCCCGGATCCTCCGCGCCGCCGGAGTCGAGGTGCTCGACCAGCTCCGCGCCGTCCGCGCCTTCGTGCCGGAGAAGTGAGCGTTGCGGGTCGGCGCGGTCGACCTCGGCACGAACTCGACGCGCCTGCTCGTCGCCGACATCGAGGACGGCCGCGTCGCCGAGGTCGGGCGCGGCCTCGAGATCACGCGCCTCGGCGAGGGGGTGGACGCGCGGCGGCGCCTGCTGCCGCTGCCGATCGCGCGCGTACGAAACGTGCTCTCCGACTACCGGCGCGAGCTCGACCGGCTCGGCGCCGAGCGCACGCTCGCGGTCGCGACCAGCGCGGTGCGCGACGCCGAGAACGGCGAGGCCTTCCTCGGCGAGGTCGAGTGGAGCTACGGCTTCACCACTCGCCTCCTCACCGGCGACGAGGAGGCGGCGCTCACCTACCGCGGGGTCACCGCCGGCCGCACGCTCGACGGCCGCACCGCGATCGTCGATGTCGGCGGGGGCTCGACCGAGCTGATCCTCGCCGACCGGCACACGAGCCTCGACGTCGGCTGCGTGCGGCTGACCGAGCGCTTCGGCGAGGACACGGACGCGGCGGGAGCGTACGTCTCCGGGCTGCTGCCCGACTGGGAGGTGCGAACCGCAGTCGGCGTCGCGGGAACGGTGACAGCGCTGGCCGCGCTCGATCTGGGGCTCGTCGAGTACGACCCCGAGCGCGTCCACGGCCACGTGCTTTCGGCCGGGGCGATCGAGGAGCTGCTCGGCCGTCTCGCGGGGCTGACGCTCGAGGAGCGCCGGCGCGTCCCCGGACTCGAGCCTGAGCGCGCCGCGGTGATCGTCGCCGGTGCCGCGATCCTGCGCGAGGTGCTCCGCCGCTACGGCCTCGAAGCGATCGAGGCGAGCGAGCACGACCTCCTGCACGGGGCCGCGCTGGCCGCCGCCGAGCTGCCCGCAAACCTGGAGGGCGACGCGCCACCCGGGGCCCACACCTGCTGCTGAGGGTGCGCCGCGGCACGGACGGCGGAGAACATGCACGACCTTTAAGGGCTGCGTAAGGTTTTCGGTGAAAGCCTGGAGCCTCGTACACACCATCTTCGGAAGGAGAAGGGTA
Organism: uncultured Actinomycetes bacterium; assembly: GCA_963803325.1. Classification (GTDB taxonomy): domain Bacteria; phylum Actinomycetota; class Thermoleophilia; order Gaiellales; family Gaiellaceae; genus DATBLE01. The sequence continues at coordinate 430,168 of CAWDLU010000004.1, forward strand.
TGAAGATTCCATCGGCTTCGAAGGTCGCACGGCTGCTCTTTGCGGCCGCCGTCCTGGGCGTCGCGGTCACGGTGATCGCGGCGAGCGCAAGCGCGCGGACGGCAGGCGGCAAGGCCGGAACCGTGTATTCGCTGAGCAACGCCACGGGCGGCAACGCCGTGATGATGTTCGACCGGGCAAGCGACGGCACGCTGACCCCGGCCGGATCGGTTCCGACCGGCGGCCTCGGCAGCGGAGGCGGCCTCGGATCGCAGAATGCGGTCGTGCTCAGCTCCAACGGCAAGTTCCTGTTTGCGGTCAACGCAGGCGACAACACGATCTCGGCGTTCAAGGTCACAAACAGCGGTCTCGCTGCGCTCGGCGGGCCTGTCTGGTCGGGCGGCGTCGACCCGATCAGCCTGACCTGGCACGCCAACCTGCTCTTCGTGCTGAATGCGGGAGATGCGGGCTCGGCCGGCAACATCACCGGCTTCGTGGTCGGGAATGCCGGTCTCACTCCCATCGGCGGCACGACACGACCGCTCAGCGGCGCGTCGGTCGGACCCGCCCAGGTGCAGTTCAGCCCCGACGGGCGGCTTCTGGTCGTCACCGAGAAGGGCACCAACAAGATCGACACCTACCGCGTCCACGGCGGGATCAGCGGGCCGATCACCCAGCCGTCGGCCGCGGCGACACCGTTCGGCTTCGCCTTCGGCCGGCGCGGCGATCTGTTCGTCACCGACGCCGTCGGTGGGGCGCCCGGAGCGAGCGGACTGTCATCCTACGACGTTTCCAAAGACGGCGTGCTGACGGGGATCACTCCGTTCCTCGGCAACACGCAGTCTGCCGCCTGCTGGGTCGTGGTCACGAAGGACGGACGCTTCGCCTTCACAACCAACACCGGTAGCGCAACGATCTCGACCTACCTGATCAAGCCCGGCGGCTCGCTCGCGCTGCAGGACCCGATCAGCGCGACCACAGGCACTGCTCCGACCGACGCGGCACTGGCCGGTCACTACCTGTACGCGCACGTCTCGGGTGCGATCAACGCGTTCACCGTCGAGAGCAACGGCGCTCTGACGCCGGTCAGCGGCGCCAGCGGGCTCCCCGCCGGCTCCGTCGGCCTCGCCGCCTCCTAATCCGACAACCGATGCTCGTGGCGCCCGACACCGGGCGCCACGAGCACGGTCATTCGCTCTCCGGCTCGTCCTCGGCCAGGCGCCGCTGTACAGCCGAGCGCGAGAGGACGCCGACGAGCCGACCACTCTCGGTGACGGGGGCCCGCTCGACCCCGGCCTCGTCGAGCAGCCGATAGCCCTCGTCGAGCGAGACGTCGGCATCGAGCACGAGCGCCGGGGGGACGGTGACGGTGGCGAGCGGCGTCGCGCGCGGGTCGAGGCCGGCCGCGACGATGCGCTCGACGAGTACGTCCGGCGTGACGACTCCGACCAGCGCCCCCGCCCCGTCGACGACGAGCACCGCGCGCACCTCGGGCCGGACGAGATGCTCGGCCGCCTCCTGCGCGGAGGCGGAGGCGGGCAGAGCGGTCGGGTCGGGCATCATCCCGTCGCGGACGAGGCTCATCGCTACGGGTAGAGGCCGCGGGCGTTCAGGGCCGCGGCCACCTCACGGATCCCGGTTGCGAGCGCGGCCTGGCGCAGGGTCACCCCTCGGCCTCGCGAGAGCTCCCAGACGCGGTCGAACGCATCGCCCATCTTGTCCGCGAGGCGGTCGCGGATGTCCTCACGGCCCCAGAAGAAGCGTCCGATGTCCTGCACCCATTCGAAATAGGAGACGGTGACGCCGCCGGCGTTCGCGAGGATGTCCGGCAGCACCGGGATCCCGCGCTCGAGGAAGATCGCGTCGGCCTCGAGCGAGGTCGGCCCGTTCGCTCCTTCCGCGATCATCCGCGCCTTGACGCGCGGCGCATTCTCGGCCGTGAGCTGATCCTCGAGCGCGGCCAGGACGAGGATGTCGCACGGCAGCTCGAGCAGCTCCTCGTTCGTGAGGTGCTCGCCGCCGATATCCGCCAGCGACCCGTGGCCGACCTCGTGGGCGTGCGCGTAGAGCATCGGAATGTCGAGCCCGTTCTCGTCGTGCAGGCCGCCGGAGACGTCCGAGACGGCCGAGACGATCGCCCCGCGCTCGACCAGCTCGAGCGCGGCGATTGCGCCGACCTTGCCGAAGCCCTGGACGACGCAGCGGAGACCGGCGAGCTCCCAGCCGATCCGCGCACAGGCGCGCTCGATCACCATCACGACGCCCGCGCCCGTCGCCTCGGCGCGGAAGACCGATCCACCGATCGAGATCGGCTTTCCGGTGACGATCTCCGGAACCGCATGGCCGACCTGCATCGAGTAGGTGTCCATCATCCAGGCCATCGTCTGCTCGTCCGTGGCCATGTCCGGCGCCGGGATGTCCTCCTGCGGCCCGATGATCGGCAGCAGCTCGGCGGTGAAACGGCGGGTGACCGCCTGCAGCTCGCCCTGCGACATCGCGCGCGGATCGCAGCGGATGCCCCCCTTGGCCCCGCCGTAGGGAAGGCGGAGCAGAGCGCACTTCCAGGTCATCCACATCGACAGGGCCGCGCACTCGCCGAGCGAGACATGGGGGTCGTAGCGGATCCCGCCCTTCGTCGGACCGAGGACGCTCGAGTGCTGAACGCGGTAGCCGGGGAACACGGTGCGGTGTCCGTCGTCGAGCCGGACCGGCACCCCGACGATCAACGAGCGCTCGGGAACGCTGAGGCGCTCGACGATCGCGTCGCTGACCTCGGCGTAGGGGACGGCCTGCTCGAACTGGGTGAGCGCAGTGTGGAAGAGCGGCGTCTCCCACTCGAGCGGCGCGTGCTCCACCGAAGCCTGCTGGAGGCCGGACACGCGGCGCAGTGTACGGCAGCCCGCACGGCGAAACCGCTCAAGGAACACGTCCCCCACGCCGATTTCAGTCGATGCACAGAAGGAGCCTGATGACACGATCTCTGAAGCTGAGCGCGCTCGTCTCGCTGGTCGCCTACGCGGGCAGCGCCGTCGCGTTCCTCTGGCGCCGCTGACGCCGGCGGCCTACGCTGGTGCCTCCTGCTCGTCTGCGACGACCGAGCCGTCGCGGAGCTCGACGGCATGGTTTGCCATCCCGATCAGGAACGGGTCGTGAGTGGCGACCAGAGCCGACACGCCCTGCCCGTCGACCAGCTCACGCAGCAGGGCCATGATCGTCCGTCCCCGCTGCGAGTCGAGCTGCCCCGTCGGCTCGTCCGCGATGAGGAGGCTCGGCTCGTTTGCGAGCGCGCGGGCGATTGCGACCCGCTGCTGCTCTCCGCCGGAGAGCTCGGCAGGACGGTGGTCGGCGCGCTCGGCGAGGTCGACGAGACGCAGGAGCTCGCGCACGCGCGTGTTCCGCTCGCCGGCCTCGAGCCGCCGCAGGCGCAGCGGAACCTCGACGTTCTCAGCGGCGGTCAGGATCGGGATCAGGCCGAACGCCTGGAAGACGAAGCCGACCATCCCACGCCGGTACTCGACGAGAGCACGCTCCGGCAGCGCGGAGACCTCGACTCCGTCGACCTCGACCCGGCCGGCGGTCGGCCGGTCGAGGCCGCCGATCATGTTGAGGAGCGTCGTCTTCCCGGACCCGGAGCGCCCGTGCACGACGCAGAGCTCCCCGGGCCGCAGCGCGATCGTCACGTCGCGGAGAGCGTGCACGGTGGCCGCCGCCGTCCGGTAGTCCTTCGACACCGACTGGAGGCGGACGAGCGGCTCAGCCGCGATCGGCATTCCGAGGTTCCTCGGGTCGGATCGAGATGTGGTCGCGCTCGAGCGCGAGTCGGACGCGACGTTCGAGCGCCAGCGCGGCAACGTAGTCGCGCGGAAGCTGAAGGCGCCCCGCGCGGTCGAGCACCGCCAGCTCCTCTCCGACGAACCGATCCTCCCCGTCCGGGCTGTGCCCACGCCGGCGAACGGTCTCCGTTGCCGTTCTTCCGTCGCGGATCCCGATCGTGCGCTGGACCTGCTCGGAAACGAGCGGATCGTGAGTGAGGACGACGACGGTCACGCCCAGCTCCCTGCTCACCGTACGGAGCGTCTCGAAGAGCTGGCCCGAGCTGTCGCTGTCGAGCTCGCCGGTCGGCTCGTCGGCGAGCAGGACGCTCGGCGCGTTCGCAAGCGCGATCGCGACCGCGACCCGCTGCTGCTCACCGCCGGAGAGCGCATCCGGGCGGTGTCCCGCCCGCTCCACGAGTCCGACCAGGTCGAGCAGCTCCCGAACACGCTCGCGCCGCCGCCTCCGCTCGACACCGTCGAGCGTCATCGGCAGCTCGACGTTCTCGGCGGCCGTCAGGTAGGAGAGCAGGTTGCGGGTGGTCTGCTGCCACACGAAGCCGACGACGCGGCGACGGTAGAGCGTCCGCTCGCGCTCCGACAGGCTGGTGAGGTCGAGACCGGCGACCTCGGCCCGGCCGGCGGTGGCCGTGTCGACGGCTCCGAGGATGTTCTGAAGCGTCGACTTGCCGCTTCCGGAGGCACCGACGATCGCGATCAGCTCGCCGGGCTCGACGACGAGGTCGAGCCCCTGGAGCGCGACCACCTCCAGGTCTGCGACCTTGTAGATCTTGACGAGGTTGTCACAGAGAATCGCGTGCGGAGCCGGGGGTGGGTCTCCGCCCGGCGCCACCGGTCGATGGTCGTCCACGCCCCCAGAATAGGCGGCGGCCATCAGCGTTCTCCGATTCGAAGGACGCGGTCGAGGTGGGCGCGGCGCATCCGAACACCGGCAAGCAGCACGGCCGAGCCGGTGAGAACGAGCAGGCCGGCAGCGAAAGCGGTCGGGGGAAGCCAGGGGATCGCGATCGGATTGACTCTCGTGCCGGTGTAGAAGGCGAGGTCGAGGCCGGGTGCGATCAGGTGCGGAATCTCGACCCCGAGGCCGATTCCGAGCATCAACGCCGTGGCGACAAAGGGCGTGAGCTCGACCCCGGCCAGAAGCGTTCCCTCGCGCTGGGATCCGCCCATCGTGCGAACCAGGGCGAGATCGCGCGCCCGCGAGCGCGCGACGATGAGTGCCATCAGCCCAACCGCGACAGCGGCGTACAGGGCGGCGACCACGATCGCGGCGCGGAAACCGCGGAGCACGCCCCCGACGAGCGGCGCGGCGCGGAGGCTGCGAACGACGGCCGCGCGGGTGCTGACCACCGCCCCCGGCGCGGCGCTGCGCACCGACTGCCGGGCCGCAGCCGCGCTCGGGCCGCTGAGATAGACCCGGTTCGGCATGACCGTGCTGCCGGCGTTCTGCAGCGCGCGCAGCGAGACGACCGCGAACGGCGTGCGCGGCGGAACACCCGGAAAGCTCGTGCGCCGCGCGGCCGGAATGAAGCCGAGCGCCTTGTCGGGCAAGCCGATCTGGAACACACTGTTCACCGGCCAGTTCGCCGAGACGAGCGCCGGGACGACAGAGGGGATCGGCGAGGGAGCGCTCAGCACCCGGGGGAAGCGCAGCGCATTCGGAGTGCCGGCGACCACCCGCTCGTAGGCGGGGAGATCGAGGGCGACAAACAGCGGCGTCGGTCCACTCGACCCGAGGTCCGCTTGCTGTACATAGGCGCGTGCGGTGTCGCCGAGCGAGTCCAGGCGCGACAGGAAGCCGACGGGCAGGCTCGAGTCAAGAGCCGCATCGACACGCAGGTCCGCTCCGATCGCGCGCCACCCGGTGCGGTTCTGACCCCGCTCGAGGGTGCTCAGCATCGCCGCCGACATGGAGGCGATCGCGAGCGCCAGCACCAGCACGAGGAGCGGCAGGAGCGACGACGTGTCGGATTGCCGTGCGGCCCTGCTCAGCCCGAGGTGGAGGGCAAGGCCACGCCCGAGCCGGGCGAGTCGCGCCGCGGCGGCGACCGGCAAGGGGTAGAGGCGGACGGCGAGGATCCCACAGGCGAGTCCGAGCAGCACGGGCACGCCGGCGAGATACGCGTCGACGCCGCCGGTCGTCGATCCCGCCGCCGCGAGCCCGCGGCGGCGCAGCAGGTATACGCCGAGGCCGGCGGCAACCACGACCAGCGCCTCGAGCGAGAGGCGGCGGGCGGAGGGCCGTGCGAGGACAGCGTCTCCGCGCGAGGGCGGGCCAAGCGGGCGGCGCACGAGCCCGGCGATCGCCGCAACCGGGACGAGCGCGGTGGCGACAACCACCGCGAGCACGAGCCACGCCGAGAGGCTGCTCGCCCGACCGCCGACCACCAGTGCAGCGAGAGCCCACCCGAGCAGGCCCGCCGGTGCCGCGATCAGAAGGGCCTCGGCTGCCTGCGCGACGAGGACGTGCCGCGGGGAAGCACCGCGCGTGCGGGAGACCGCGGTTTCGACCCGACGCCGCTCGTACGAGAGCGCACCCAGCAGGCCCAGCGTGGCGAGCGCGCAGGCGAGCAGGCCGATCGCCGCGACGGCGAGCAGCGTCTCTGCCTGCGAGCGCGAGGCGCGGTAGCGGTCGAGCACTTGGGCGAGTCCGGTCTCGACACGCCGATCGAGCGGGCCGGTGCCGGCGTAGCGCGCGCCGAGTCGAGCGAGATCGCCGCTCAGCGTGTGGAGGCCGCCGGCATCGAGTCGATCGGCGTCGACGAAGTAGCGGTACTCGTAGGAGAGCTGAAGCGGGCGCGTGGCCGCCAGCACCGAGCCGTATTCGTCCGGGGAGACGAGCGCCTGGGCGAAGACGTCCTGCCGCTCGAGGTCATTCCCCTGCCTCACGTCCGGCACGTCGAGCGGCGAGTATCCGAACCAGAAGGGCTCCGCCGGGTCCAAGGCGGCGAACAGGCCGGTGACCTCGACTACCAGCGGCTGCTGCTGCCGGATCGGCACGTACCTGATCGTGGTGTCGCTCAGGTCGGGAGTGAAGGCAGCCCGGTCGCCGACCTGGAGACGTAGGAACCGCGCGGTCTGGATGGAGAGAGCGACCTCGAGGAGCGGCACCGCCTTCGTGTTCGGCAGGCCGGGGATCGAAGCTGTGGAGCCGGTCAGGTCGGTCGGGTGGGCGACCGGAGCGCGGACGTGCTTGCCCGATGCCCGCGGAAGCCGGCCGGCGGCCAGCCGGATGTGGGGACGGACGCCGCTCTGCAGGTCGAGCGTCAGGTAGCGGAACAGCCCCCTCCCGGATCGGATCCGAGGTCGGTCCGCCTGGAGGATGTAGCGTGAGGATTGAACGACAAACGTTCGCCCGGCGACCAGCTTCCGGAGGGACGGCGGCAGCTCCTGCTCCAGGAGACCGGCGTTGCCGGCGACCTGCGCCAGCGGAGCGGTGCCGCCCGCCGCCGGAACGCGACCGGCGTCGAATGCGCGGACGTTGCGCGCGAGCGGCTTCGCATGCGCAACCGCGTAGCGCAGCCCGTCGTCGGCGAAAGCGTCGAACAGGCGCGGCAGCGCCGCGAAGACGAAGCACGTGCCGGCAACCAGGACGAACATGGTGAGCGGCGTGCCGGGCTCGAAACGAAGGCGGCGAAGGAACAACGAGGCGCCGCCGCCCAGCACCGCTCTCGCCTGCGCCGACCGACCCCTCCCTGCCCGGACACGTGCTGCGCTCATCGGGCGGAGCCTCCTTCGCCGCCGCGGAGTGCAGGCGCCAGCCGGAGCCTCTGGACGAGGTGAATCTGAACCGCGGCGATCGCGACGAGTGTCCCGGCGAGCACGAGCGCAAGCGCGAGGATCGTCGCCCAGGGAATCACGAGTCGCACCGGGGGAACCGGCGTTGCCCCCGCATCGCCGAGCGCGACGTACGGAAGCACCAGACGCGAGACGGCGAGACCGAGCCCCGTGCCGCCGAGCAGGCTGAGCGCGACCACGAGCGCGCTCTCGAGGGTGATCCAGGCGGACAGCTGGCGTCTCCGCAGACCGAGCGAGCGCAGCACCGCGAACTCCAGTGTCCGCTGCCGTACAGACGCCGTCGCGCTGGCTGCGAATCCGACCGCGGCGAAAGCGGCCGCGGCGACGAAACCGAGCGTCAGCGCTCCGAGCACGCCGAGCGAGACCGGATCCTCGAGCAGCGCCTGCCGGCGCTCGCTGCGCGAGACGACGTCGATGCTCTCGAACGGCGGGGCGCGGAGCCGCTCGGCGACGCCGGCGTCGCGGCCGGACCTGAGCAACCACGCGGACGGCTGCAGAACGCCGTCGCCGGCGGCGAAGAGAGAGTCGAGATACGTAGGCAGGTCGGCGACGAGGGCGGGCACGGCGGGATCGACGGTCGGGAAGCGAAGAAACGAGCCCACGATCCGCACCGCGTGCGTGCCCCCCGAGAGCGCCAGCCGAACGATCTGGCCGACGCTCGCCTGGCTCTTCGCGAGGAAGCTATCGCTGGCCAGGACCGGGATCGCCTCGGGAAGTGAGTCGCCACCGGGTCGGATGAAGAACTCGGTGCTCGGCTCTTGCTGGGCAAACAGCGAGAGCTCGGAGAGATACGCTCCGGTGCCGAGCACCGCACGCATCGAGTTGTCCGTCACCGATCGGGTCTCGACCGCCGCCGCCTCATAGGTGACCTCCTGAGAGGACAACCTGAAGCCGGTCGAGTAGCCGCGCCAGTGCACGTCGCGGCCGAGCGAGATGTGCTGCCACGGCGCGCCCGTGCCGCCCGCGACCTCGAGCGAGCGTGTGACGAGCGTCGCCCGGCGCGAGAGGAGGTTGGGGACGTTCAGATCGAGCTCGAGCCCGGCGAGAGCAAGCGGATACCGGGGCCGGGCCACCTCGCCGCCGGGCAGTCGGTGAACGAGGTCGAGCTCGATACGTTGCGACCCCCCGGCCGCCACACCGGGAAGGCGGTAGAGGTGGAGCAGCCCGTCGCCGTCCCGCAGATAGAGGAAGAGCGCGGGCTCGGGGTCGTAGGCGGGAGCCCCCTTCAGGCGAACCGGGCTCTCGATCGCCAGCTGCACGGTCAGCGCCATTCGCGTCGGCCGGCCGGGGAGTGCGACCGAGGCAAGACTGCCCCGGCCGTCTGCGAGCGGTCTCAGCAGCTCGTCGAGCGGCTGGGAGGCGAAATCGTTGCGCGGCGCGACGACTCCCGCGGCGCTGCGTGCGTCCAGCGCGAACAGGGTCCCGCTCTCGGCTCCGAAGCTCCCGAGGTCGAACGAGTCCGTCACCAACGGGAGGGCGGTCCGGGCACCGAGCGCCCGGTAGCTCGAGGCCAGGTCGATCGCCGGCGGAGTGCTGCCTCCCCCGCCCGGCTGGACGAGCAGATCGGCGCCGGCCGCATGCTGTGCCTGGTCGACCTGGGAGGTGTGCCAGGTGCGGCTGTACGTGACGGCAAAGACGCCGATCGCGACCGCGAGCACGAGGAGGAGGACCGAGCGGGCGTACCCGCGCGGGCGGCGTGCGAGCTGCCGCAGGCCGAGCGAGGCGACGATGCCGCGGGTCGGTGCGACACGGCGCTCGACGAACGCGGCCGTGAACGGCACCAGCCGGAGCGAGAGCAGGCCTCCGGCCAGCAGAAGGATGGCGGGCGCGGCAACGAGGAACGGGTCGATGCCGAGCCCCTCCCGGCCGGAGACGAGGACGCCGTGGTAGCGGCGGAGCTGCCAGTAGCCCAACGCCGCCAGCGCGACCAGCACCAGGTCGAGCCGCGCACGCTGCGCGAGCCCGGCAAGCGGCAGGCGGCGGCGCCCGCGTGCGATCGCGACGCGACGCGCCCGGAGCGCCGGGAGCGCCAGTCCCGCGACACAGACGAGCCCGGCCCCGGCGGCGAGCGCGTACGAGGAGGCGCTCACGCGCGGCTCGAGACGAAGGCCGATCCCCGCGAGCGGCCCGACGTGGTTGAGTGAATGGAGCGAGCCGGCCGCCAGCCAGGGGGCGACGGCGACGGCCGGCAGAGCGATCAGGGTCGCTTCGGCCACCGCCGTGGTCACGATCTGCACGGCGGTCGCCCCGCGCAGCCGTATGCCCTCGGTGACGAGCACGCGCCGCTCGATCAGGAGACCCGTCGTGAACAGGAGCCCGTAGAGAGCGAGCAGCCCGAGCTGGATCGAGGGGACGAGCACACCCGCCCGCGCCGACTGGAGAGATCGCGCCGCGACGGCGAGGACTTCGGGCAGATTCGTGTCGACGCTGAACTGCTGACCCGGCGGCTGACCTTCGTTGAGGCGACCCGGCAGCAGGGGCAACTCGCGCCGCAAACCGGCCGCCTGCCCGATCGTCAGGCGCCGGAGGTCCGGCTGGAGCCGCCAGCGCAGCTCGACGTCCCGAAGCCCGAGCGCGAAGAAGGAGTTCCTCGTCGTGACGAGCGGGCCGTACGATCCTCCGTCGGTGCCGGTCGTCGCGAGCGGCTCCGCCCACCAGTAGACCGAGGAAGGGCGCTCGACACGGTAGGTGCCCACGACACGGGCCGAGACCGCCCGGCTCGTATCGAGCCGGCTGCGAGCCGCGATCCGATCGCCGACGCGGAATCGAAGCTCCCGCGCCGCAGGCGCGGGGACGACCACCTCGGTCACTCCACCGCCCGAGCGCGGCCACCGCCCGGACACGATCCGGGCATGGCGGCCGATCCCGTCGAAGAACGCGAAGACGACCAGCCGGCCTCCGGTGCTGAGGGGATCCGACTCGCCGCTGCGATAGAGGGTGACGCCGCCGGTCGTGCCGAAGACGTCTCGTGCGGCGGTCGTCACGCGCGCATCGAGCGCGTCCTGACGGCGGGCACCGGATACGTGGACCGCCGCCTCCAGGTTCGCATCGACACGGCTCGCCCGTGCGAGTCGCTCGCGCAGGCCGCTCTGCGCCACTGCGTCGACGTAGATCGGGATGCCGGAGACCAGCATCGCCGCAAACAGGACGACGAGGAACGCCGCTATCAGGACAAGCCGGTCGGCGAGCATGCGCTTGACGACCAGCGTCAAACGGCCGCCCGGCCCACAACTCGAAGGAGGCGAGGGCGACGCACGGCGATCGCAACCATACCGGCGCCCTCGCGTCGGCCGATTCACCCTGCCCGGGGCGTTCCCAAGTGCCCCTCATGAGACAGCTCGCAAACCCTGACGCGTGCCTTCGGCGCATCTGCGGGATGTCGCATCCCTCACGTCGGGCGGCCGTCAGCTGAGAGGACGTTCGACGTCGTCGACCTGACTCGATCTCGCCGCGGCGACCGACATGCGGGCGCCGCACACCAACGCCTGCCGCGAAGCGCCGGAGGCCGGCGAAAGTCGTCATGCGAGCCGAAGGCGAGCGGACTTTCGACGGACGAATGCCGGGGGCGGGACTCGAACCCGCATGCCCCCGTGGGGACACCTGGTTTTAAGCCAGGCGCGTCTCACCAGTTTCGCCACCCCGGCCGGGCCAGAATAGCCCCCTATCCGTTCTCCGCCGCGACCGACAGGGCGGGCGCGGCCCACACCCGCTCTTGCCGTGGCCTCACCGGGGAAGGGGCACACGGGGGAAACCGGCCGTTTCCCCCGTGCGAGCGAGCCAGGCGGCGAAGCCGCCGCGAGCGTCAGGTGCCGGGAACGAGCGAGCTGACCGGATAGCGCTCCGGGCCTGTGCCGCGGAACTCGTCTCGGAACGCGGCGAAGGCTCTCTCGTCGAACCGCGGGCAGGTCGCGATCACGTTCTTGCCGTTGACAGGACTGCCGTTCTTGAGCTCGACCGTCCACGCGGTCAGGTAGATCTTCGAGCCCGGCGGGGCGTGCTTCGGGTAGGTGACTCCCTTTGTCGCGTTCTCGATCGGCGTCACGAGGATCGCGTCCGGGCTGGAATCGTAGAAGGCGGAGATCTTCGTCCGTTCCGCAGCGGACACGTTCGGCCCGACCCAGACGATGATTCCGCCGTGCTCCTCGCTGTGCACCGCCTGCCTCGGATCGACCGGCTGCGTGTAGTTCCCCCAGATCGCCGGGATGAAGTAGTGCCGGCCGCTGGTCGCCGGATAGGTCGAGTAGGTGACCGGCTGGCTGAGCTCGGACGTGTGCTGTGCCGCCGGCGACGACTTGGAGGTCACCAGCGTGCAGCCCGCAGCGCGCATGCTCGCCCCGACCGCGGCCGGGTTGCCGGCCTTCCCGTTCTTTCCGCCCGCGAACAGGACGATCAGGACGACCGCGAGCCCGACCACCCCGGCACCGGCGACCCCGTAGAGGATCGTTCGCATCCGGGCCGGATCGATGCCCTTGCGCGGGGCGTGGCGCTGCTTGGGCGCCTGGACGCGGCGCGGGGGCGGAGGCGTGCGCGCTTTCTTGGCCACGGCCCGCAAGGTATCAGGCGCTCAGCAGCACCTCCTCCGCGAAGAAGTCGGCGACCGCTTCGCGGTTCGATACCACCGGGCAGGAGGGCAACGACTCGATGAAGGCGCGGCCGTACGACCGTGTGCGCAGGCGGGGATCGAGGATCGCGATCACTCCCCGATCGGCATGCGAGCGGATCAGGCGGCCCGCACCCTGCCGCAGCTGGAGCACCGCCGCCGGCAGCGCGTACTCCCGGAACCAGTCCCCGCCCAGAGCGTCGATCCGCTCGCACCTCGCCTCGACGAGCGGATCGCCGGGCGCGGCGAACGGGAGCTTGTCGATCACGAGCAGCGACAGCGACTCTCCGGGCACGTCGATCCCCTGCCAGAACGTGGATGTCGCCACGAGCACCGAGCCGACCTCGTCGCGGAACCGCTCGAGCAGCCGCTCGCGCGGCGCCTCGCCCTGGACGAGCACGTCGTAGGGGACGAGGCTGCGGAGCCCGGCGGCGATCGCCTCGAGCGCCCGGTACGAGCTCGTCAGGACGAGCGCGCGCCCGGCCGAGAGCCGGCAGAGCGCAGCGACCTCCTCCACGACTCGGTCGAGGGCACCCGCGTCGCCCGGCTCGGGCAGGCCCCCGGGCAGGTAGAGGAGCGCCTGCGAGCGGAAGTCGTAGGGAGAGCCGAGCGCAAGCTCCCGCGCGTGCCGCAGACCGAGCCGCTCGCGCACGAACCCGAACTCGCCGCCCGCGGTCAGGGTCGCGGAGACGAGAACCGTCGTCGGGCCGTCCTCCCAGAGCAGCTCCGCCAGCGCTCCGCCGACGTCGACCGGCGCCCAGGCGAGCAGATCCGGCTCGGCCCAGACGACGCGGTTGCCGTCGTCGGCCTCCAGGCACGCGGTCGCGTCGGCCGCCAGGCGCAACGCCCGCTGGGAGACCGCGTCGACCTCGTCCTTCGTCCCGGCCAGCGCAGACGCGAGCTCGGTCAGGCGCTGGGCGAGCAGAGCGGTCGGTTCCTCGGGAACTTCGCGCAGCCGCCGCCTGCCGGAGGCCGGCGCCACCACGGAAAGCAGCCGTTGCCCCGCTGCCTCGACGCGGTCGAGCGCCCGCGCCGGCGCGGGGACCGAAGATTCGCGGCAGGCGCGATCGGTGTCCCGGAGCAGGCGGTGAATGACCGGGCCGCTGATCCGCCCGCCCAGCCAGGCGGCAGCCGACTCCTCCAGCCTGTGCGCCTCGTCGAAGACGACGGCGTCGTGCTCGGGAAGGACGCCGGGAAGGTCGGTGCGCGCCCGAAGTCCGAGATCGGCGAAGTACAGCGCGTGGTTGACGATCACGAGCTCCGCGTGCGATGCCCGCTCGCGGGCTGCTTCCGAGAAGCAGGATCCGGCGAACACGCACCTGCGGCCGAGGCAGCGGTCGGCACCGACGGCGATCTCGGCCCAGACGGTGTCGCGCGGCTCGACGTCGAGCTCCGCCCGATCGCCCGTCTCGGTCGTCTCGATCCAACCACGCATCGCGTCGAATGCCGCGGCGTCGGCCTCGCGCTCGAACAACGTTCCGCCGAGCAGCTCGAAGCCGTGCAGGGCGTGGCGGCAGAGGTAGTTCTGCCGCCCTTTCAGCACGGCGACGCGGACGTCGCGATCGAGGGCGGCCGCGGCAGCCGGCACATCCTTCGTCAGCAGCTGCAGCTGGAGCGCCTTGGTCGCGGTCGAGACGACGACCCTGCGCCCCGACTCGAGCGCCGGGATCAGGTAGGCCAGGCTCTTCCCCGTGCCGGTGCCCGCCTCCGCGACCAGATGCTCGTCGACCGCGAGCGACGTCGCGACAGCGTCTGCGAGTGCGGCCTGCTCCGCCCGCGGCTCGTAGCCGGGGAGCACCTGCTCGAGGCGGCCGCCTGGGCCGAAGAACCCGTCCATCGTGCGCACAGAGTACGGCCGGTCGCGGCCGGAGGAACGTATGTTCGCGGAGGCAGGCTGGGCTCGAGACGGAATTACTCGCTCGCAGCGGACTTTTCCGGTACGAGGCTGCTTGACTCCGCCGCGGGAAGTGCGCTAGGTTCTCCGGGTCAGATCCGGGGGGCCTTCGGGCTTGCCGGATCTGGCTTTTTTTGTGCCCATTCTCGATACTCCGGTTTCGGATCCGCAAAGACAGGAGACACGATGGGCTTCCTCGACAAGCTGCTCGGCCGGACAAAGGACGCCGGTGAGGGAATGAAGACGGCGCCGCCGCCGGCCTCGATGCCGGCCGATGACCACGGGCACGACCATTCGCACGACGAGGAGCACGACCACTCGCACGACGAACCGGCCCCCGAGCGCTGATCGCCGGGATCGGCAGGGTCGGGTGCGAGCCTGACCCTGCCTCCGGCCCCACGCTCCGTCCGACCCCCGCGCTACGTTCTGCGGCCCGATGGTGATCGGAGCGTTTGTTGTCGGCACGATCCTGGGCGGCCTCGCCGTCTGGCTGCTGCTGCGCGAGCGCGTCGAGGCACATCGCCACGCAGCCGACCAGGTCTCGTCCACGTTCAGGACGCTCTCGGCGGAGGCACTCCAGCAGAACGCCGACTCCTTCCTCCGCCTGGCCCAGTCGCAGCTCCAGCCGATCGCGACAACACTGAAGACGTTCGACGAAAAGAGCCAGGCACTCGACCAGGAGCGTCAGCGGGCATACGGATCGCTGACGCAACAGGTGCGGTCGCTCGCCGAAGGCCAGGAGCGCCTGCGAGCCGAGACCGGCAACCTGCGGACAGCGCTGCGAGCGCCGCACGTACGCGGCCGCTGGGGAGAGATTCAGCTCAAGCGGGTCGTCGAGCTCGCGGGAATGCTCCAGCACTGCGACTTCCGCGAGCAGGCGGCGACGAGGGACGGAGACGGCGCCCTGCTCGTCCCCGACCTCGTCGTCAACCTGCCCGGCGGGAAGCACGTCGTCATCGACGCGAAAGCGCCGCTCGCCGCCTACCTCGACTCGCTCGAGGCCGACGACGAGCGAGAGCGCAAGGCACACCTCCAGATGCATGCCCGCCAGGTACGCGACCACATCGGCAAGCTCGGTGCCAAGCGCTACTGGCAACAGTTCGAGCCCGCGCCCGAGTTCGTGATCATGTTCCTGCCCGACGAGACATTTTTCCGCACAGCCTGCGAGGCCGACCCCGGGCTCCTCGAACTGGGTCCGGAGTCGGGCGTTCTGACGTCGTCACCGACAACGCTGATCGGGCTCTTGAAGATCTTCGCGTACGCCTGGCAGCAGGAAACGATCGCCGAGGACGCACGCGAGATCGCGTCGCTGGGGCGCGAGCTTTACGAACGACTCGGGGTGTTCGCCGCCCATTTCTCGAAGGTCGGTCGCGCGCTCGGCAGCGCGGTCGGCGCCTACAACGAGGCGACCGGCTCGCTCGAGCGGCGGCTGCTCGTCACCGCTCGGAAGTTCGAGCAGCACGGTGCCACCTCGGGTGAGCTGGGCGAGGTGCAGCCGCTCGAAACGGCTCCGCTACCGCTGACGGCTGCCGAGCTGACACGCGCCGAGCCGCTCCACGGGGAGCTGGCTCCGCCCACCGCCGACGCTGCTTAGCCGCGGAATCAACGACCGCGCAAGTACGTTTATCCAGACGTGAGCGATGTTCGCGAAGTGATCGTGATCGGCGGCGGCCCCGCCGGCTACACGGCTGCGCTGTACAGCGCGCGCGCCAACCTGCATCCGCTCGTGATCGAGGGCTTCCAGTGGGGCGGCCAGCTGATGATCACGAGCGACGTCGAGAACTATCCGGGCTATCCCGACGGCGTGCTGGGCCCGGAGATGATGCAGCAGTTCCGCAACCAGGCGGAGCGCTTCGGAACGGAGTTCGTCACCGACGACGTCACGCGGGTCGACCTCTCCGAGCAGCCCTTCCGCGTCTGGGTCGGCGACGACGAGTACCGGGCGAAGACGGTGATCGTCGCCACCGGGGCGACCGCCCGCCAGCTTGGGCTGGAGTCCGAGCGGCAGCTCCAGGGCCGCGGGGTGACCTACTGCGCGACCTGCGACGGAGCGTTCTACCGCGACCTGGAGGTGATCGTCGTCGGCGGCGGCGACTCGGCGATGGAGGAGGCGCTCTTCCTGACCAAGTTCGCCTCGAAGGTGACGCTCGTCCACCGCCGGAGCGAGTTCCGCGCCTCCCAGATCATGATCGACCGCGCCCGCGCCAACGAGAAGATCGAGCTCGTAACCCCGGCGGTCGTCGAAGAGGTGCTCCCCGGCGACGACGGCAAGATGCGCGCGGTCCTGCTGCGCGACCTGGAGTCGGGTGAATCGCGCGAGCTGGAAGCCAGCGGCCTGTTCGTCGCGATCGGGCACGACCCGACGACCGCTCTCTTCGTCGACCAGCTCGACCACGACGCGGCCGGTTACCTGATCACGAAGCCCGGATCGACGGAGACGAACATCCCCGGGGTCTTCGCAGCCGGCGACGTCCAGGATCACACCTACCGGCAGGCTGTGACGGCCGCGGGCTCGGGCTGCATGGCCGCGCTCGACGCCGAGCGCTGGCTGGCAGCGCGCGAGGGGCACGAGGGGACGGCTCTCACCGCCCCGCGTCCCGAGACGGCGGAGGTCTAGACCCTATGGCGGTTGAGCGCCGGGGTGTTCTCTTGCGTTAGTCGGCCGGACCCTGTTCGTTGTACGGGGGTTTGTCTGGCCGGAGACGGGCTCCGGCTGACCCCAAAACGAGGGGAGGGTCCGGCCATGACTGGAACGATGACATTCGCGGGTCTCGACGTCCATGCGCGCTCGACGCAGGGGTGCGCGCTTGACCCGTTGACGGGTGAGCTGCGACGGAAGGGCTTCGGGCCGGGGATCGAATCGGTGCTCGAGTGGCTGCGAGGGCTGCCGCAGCCGGTGCAGGTCTGTTATGAGGCGGGTCCGACCGGCTACGGGCTCGCCCGTGCCGCCCGGGCGGCGGGGATCGCGCTCGAGGTGGTCGCCCCGACGAAGACGCCGCGCGCCTCCGGCGATCGGGTCAAGACCGATCGCAAGGACGCGGAGCTGCTCTGCCGGCTGCTGATGGCGGGGCAGCTGACGCCGGTGCGGATCCCGACACCGAGCTTCGAGGCCGCCCGCGACCTCGCCCGCGCCCGCGAGCAGGTGCGGGTCGATCTCTGCCGCGCCCGCCATCGCGTCTCGAAGATGCTGCTCCGGCACGGGCGCGTCTACCCGGAGAAGACGACCTGGACGCAGAAGCACCGCCACTGGCTGGGTGGGCAGCGCTTCGAGCAGACGCCGAGCGAGCTCGCCTACCTCGACTACCTGGCCGGAGTCGACGGCCTGGTCGCCAGGCGTCAAGCGTTGGACGAGCGGCTCTCGCGGCTCGTGCTCGAGGAGGAGTTTCGGGCGACCGTCTCCAGGCTGCGCTGCTTCCGCGGGATCGACACGCTCAGCGCCTTCTGCCTCCACGTCGAGGTCGGCGACTGGCAGCGCTTCTCCCGCCCCGCCCAGCTCGCCGCCTGGCTCGGGCTCGTCCCCTCACTCGACCAGTCCGGCGAGAGCTCACACTCCGGCTCGATCACCAAGACCGGCTCCAAGTACGCACGCCGGCTGCTCGTCGAAGCAGCCTGGCAGTACCAGCGCCCGCCCCGGATCGGCGTCACCCTCCAAAACCGCCAGCAGGGACAGCCCGCCCACGTCCTCCAGATCGCCTGGCGCGCCCAGCACCGCCTCTTCCGCCTCTACGGCCGCCTGCGCGCGCGGCGCAAGCCGGAGAACGTGATCACGGTCGCGGTCGCCCGCGAACTCGCCTGCTTCCTCTGGGCCGCAGCGGTCGCCGTGTAAAACCAACACCGACCAGCCGCCCGCTCGTCAGGGAGGCGCCGGGCCGGGAGTCCGCCGGCACGCGCGATTCGGCTATGGGCAACCCCACCAAGGCAACGCCCGCTCCTAGACGGAAGTTTTTCGGTTTGAGGTAGGGGATTTCCGTTTCTGGAGCGGTGTCGGGCGTTTCTCGGCTGTGGCGTTCTGGCTACAGGCGAGTGGGGTTGAGCTCGAGCAGCTGGAAGGCGCGTTCTTGGAGTGAGTCGGTCTCGGTGAGCTGTTCGAAGCTGGCCTGGGAGCCGTTGAGGCGGACGCGGTTGCGGCAGAGGGTGCCGAGCGTGTCGAGCAGGTCGCGGAAGCTGGATACGGGGAGCTCGTCTTCGGTGTGCTTGGTCGCTGCCTTCCGCTTCGCGGTGGCGGAGCGCTCGGCGGGTGAGACTGGGTCGGCGGGGGCGAGCGGGCTGTCGTCCTTGAAGAGGAGTGGGGCGAGGCGCTCTTCGATCTCGAAGCGGATGGCGTAGGCGAGCATGCAGAGGAAGACGTGGGCGCGGACGCGGTCTTCGAGGCGGTGGTGGACAGGTCGGATCTCGAGCTCGGGGCTCTTCATCGCTCGGAAGGCCCGCTCGGCGTGGCGAAGGAGCTTGTAGGCGCGGACGACAGCCTGTGGGCTGAGCTCGTCGGCGGCGACGCTTGTGCGGAGCAGGTAGAAGCCGTCGAGGGCCGCCTCCTCGCCGATCGCCCGCTCGTTGCGGGCGTACTCGAAGCGTCCGTCCTCGATCACGAGTTGGAAGTGCTTGGCAACCTTGAAGCGGTTGACGACCCGGCCGGTCCGCTCGCCGATCGGCCCGGCGGGCTTGCCGTGCAGGCGCCCGCGCGGGTTGTCGACCGACGCCTTCACCTTGGCAAGCTCCTGCTCGGTCGCGGCGAGAAGCGCCTCCCGTTTGCGCGCCCGCTCGCGGGCGACGTGCGGGTTGCGGCAGACGACCAGGCGCTCTCCCGGGTAGCGCTCGGAGGCGATCTCGGCCAGGTTGCGCTCGTCGAACAGCGACAGCTGCAGGTCGCCTGCCTCGACCAGCGCCTGCACCTGCGGCGCCCTGAGCGCCGTGATCCAGTCGAAGCCGTGCCCCTTGAGCAACTCGATGTTGGCCTCGGTTGCCATACCGCGGTCGCCGCAGACGACGACCCGCTCGATCCCGAACCGCCGCTTGATCCGCTCCAGCGCTGAGGGGAGCGTCTTGTCGTCGTGGGTCTTGCCGTCGAAGACCTCGACCGCGACCGGCCGCCCCTCCGGCGAGCAGGTCAGCCCGTACTGGATCTGGAGCTTGCCGCGCTTGCCGTCCCGGGGGTAGCCGAGCGCGGCCAGCGGGCACTTCCTACCTTCCAGGTAGCTGGCGGAGAGGTCGTAGAGGACGAAGCCGCCCTCTGCCAGGTAGCGGCGGGCGAGCGCGGCCTCGATCCGCTCCTGCTGGGGCAGGAGCCAGTCCATCGCGGAAAGCAACTCCGCCTCGCTCGCCCCCTCGACGGCGAGCTCCTCGCCGAGCGTCGTCAGCGAGAACCGGCGTGTCGCTGAGAGCTTCGAGCCGGCACGCAAGAGACGCTGGCAGACCATCGCCAGACAGAGGTCACGCTCCCGCGTCCGCTCTCGGCCCAAAAGCCGCTCCAGCCCGAGCGTGCGCGCTATCCCGAGCACGGCCACGACATGGCCGTGCGCGACCGAGCGCTCGATCCGGAACGCCTCCCCCGCGGGCACGAAGCTCTCGCCAGCAAGCCCGCGCCGAACGAGCTCGATCAACTCCGCCGGCAGGTGCGAGAGGTTGCCGAGCGTCTCGTGCTTGACCTTGCCGCCCTCGCGGTAGCTGCGCCGCAACAGCGTCGTCTCGTACACCTTCCCCTTGTAGTGGCGACGCGTAACCGCAACGTGAACAGCCCCCGTCCGCTTTGACATAACCAAACTATGCCAGTCCCGGCGGACGCCACTAGCCATAATTAGTGGCTACGCAAGCACCCAGCAGAATGGCGCAAGACCGTACACCAAGCAGCCTTGCGCCTCCAGAACCTCAAAAACTTCCGCCTAGACAAGCGCCCGCCGGCGACGGAACAGGGTCCTGGGGTAACCAACCCCCGCATCTCAGACTGACCGACCGTCGCCCACGCGCCCCGCGCCTCCCCCCACGAGCCCATCGAACAACCCGCCAACAACAGGGCAACGCAGCCTGGACCCTTGACAACCGAGCCGCTATATCAGCCGAGCCCGGCGGTACGCTCGCCTCGCGAATGGCCGCGGGCGACCGCTGGATCGACCTGCTCGACCCGTCCCTCGAGGAGCTGGCCGCGCACGTTCCCGCGAGCGTGCACTCCAGCGCGCTCGAGCAGCTGCTGGCGCCGGCGCAGCACGCCGACGAGCCTCGACCGAAGCTCGAGTCGCACGGCCAGTACGTGTTCGGCGTCCTCCTCGTCGCGGTTGCGGTGCCGGAGAGCGACGACGTCTACTACCAGGAGGTCGACCTCGTGATGGCAAGAGACCTCCTGGTCACCGTCCGCAAGACGCCGGAAGGCAAGCGACCGCCGTACGACTCGGGCCCGGCCCGGGCAGCATGCCGCCAGAACGAGGACGTCGCGACGATCGTCTACCGGCTCGTCGACGACATCGCCGAGCGCTACCTCGACCTGATCGACGAGCTGAACAACGAGATCGACGATCTCGAGGACCACGTCGAGGACTGGCCGTCGGAACGCATTCGCGAGCGGCTCTCCCTGCTTCGCCACAACCTGCTCCACATCCGGCGGACGCTCGCTCCGACGCGCGACGCGGTCAGGGCGATCGTCGACAACCGGATCGATTTCGAGGGCGAGGAGGTGTTCACTCACGAGGTCGAGCTCAGCTTCGGGGCCGCATACGACAAGCTCCTGCGAGCGACGGAGGGGCTCGAGCTCTCGCGGGACCTCGTCGCCGGCGTTCGCGACTACCACCAGGCGAAGGTCGCCAACGACCAGAACGACGTGATGAAGAGGCTGACGGCGATCGCCTCGATCCTGCTCCTGCCGACGCTGATCGTCGGCCTGTACGGACAGAACTTCCGCCACATGCCCGAGCTCGCCTGGTGGTGGGGCTACTACTACTCGCTCGGCCTGATTGGTGTGAGCACGATCGCCCAGCTCGTCTACTTCCGGCGTAAGAACTGGCTCTAGCCTCGCTACCCTGAGTCGATGCCGTTCTACATCTGCCCGAACTGCAAGGACCGCTCGATCGACATCGACGGCTTCGAAGGAATGTCCCGGCAGGCGGTGGCGTGTGCCCGGTGCGGATTCGGGTTCCTCTTCGAGCTGATGGACGACTACTACCCGGGCCCGAACACGGGACTCGTCGTCTGCGACCGCGAGGGGCGGATCCTCGCGGCCGGGCGCGGCGTCTTCGAGCTGACCGGGTTCGCCGAGGGCGAGCTGATGGGCGACCCGATCCTCGACGGCCTGGGCTTGACCGGGTACGCGGACGACAAGAACCCGGTCGCGCTCGCGCTCGAATGGGGCGTCCGGCGGCTCGGCGAGCAGCTGGAGCTGCGCACGAAGGCCGGCGTCGTCAAGCCGGTGATCGCCGACCTCTTCCCGGCGTACGACGACGACGGCGGCCTGCTGGTCGCGCTCAGCCCGCGGGCGTAGGCCTCAGCGCGAAACGGCGCACCTTCTCGGTCGGCTCGATCTCGGTGAACCCGGCGCACAGAAGGGCCCGCGCCGAGGGTTCGTTGTCGGGAAGCGTCTGTGCGTGCACCGCTTCGACGTCCCCCCGTGCGAGCGCCCACCCGGCGACCGCGCCGATCGCCTCGGTCGCGTATCCCTGCCGCCGCGCCGAGGGGACAATCGCGTAGCCGATCGTCACGACCCCGCTGCGGGGCGGCCCGACGAAGCCGATCTCGCCGATCACGATGCCGTCGTCGCGTCGGGCGACCAGATAGAAGCCGAACTCACGCGAGCCGTGGCGCAGGAAGAAGCCGATTCCGTCCTTTGTGTCCGGCAAGGGGTACTCGGCGTCGAACCGCCGGCCGGGCAGGAGCTCGCCGGCGTGCAGGGAGCGCGCCTCGCTCTCGGTCAGCGCGTGCAGCGTCAGACGCGGCGTCTCGAGGTCGTCCACCGGGGCAGGCTACTCGACGCGCGCGCGAGAATCATTCGCGAGACGAGGGGCAGAGGTCGAGCAGCACACAGGCCTCGCAGCGGGGCGCGCGGGCGAGGCAGACGCGGCGGCCGTGCCAGATCAGGAGGTGCGGGAAGATCCCCCAGCGCCCGCGCGGCACGAGTCTTTGCAGGTCGCGCTCGATCTTCACCGGATCGTCCTGCCTGGTCAGCCCGAGTCGCTGGGACAACCGGCGCACGTGGGTATCGACGACGATCCCCTGCGGCTCGCCGAGCTCGGCGGCGACGACGTTCGCGGTCTTGCGCGCCACCCCCGGCAGGCGGACGAGCTGATCGAGGCGCCGCGGGACAACGCCGCCGTACTCCTCGAGCAGCATCGTCATCGTCCCGCGCAACGCCCTCGCCTTCTGCCGGAAGAAGCCGGTGGCGTAGATGTCGCGCTCGAGCTCCTCGGCCTCGACGGCGAGGTAGTCCTCGGGTCGACGGTACTTCTCGAACAGCCGCTCGGTCACCCGGTTGACGTTCACGTCCGTCGTCTGGGCTGACAGCATCACCGAGACGAGCAACTCGAGCTCGGAGCGGTGGCGGAGTGCGATCCCCGCGTCGGCGTGCTCGGCGAGCAGCCGCTCGACAATCGGCCCGATCCGCGCCCTCTGCGGCCCCACCCGCCTGCGCGCCTCCGCGACGAAGCTCCTCGCCATAGCGCGATCCTGCCAGCAGTGCTCGTAACACTGTGTTACCAGCCCGAGCCGGGCCGGCGTGCTTACCCGCGCCGCGCTAGTTCCGTAGGGCCGGGCCGGCGCAGACGACGTCCAGGGCCGGACAGCCCGCGCACGCGAACTCGCTCGGCCTGGGCGGAAACTCGCCGGCGTGGATGCGTGCGATCGCCGCGGATAGCTCGGCCTCCAACTCGGGCAGCCGGGCCCGCTCGAAGACGGCGGCGACGAGCTCCTCCGGACGCTCCAGGAACTGGTAGACGACCTCGACCTCCCCGGCGCCGGCCCTGAAGCACGCGATCGCATAGACGAGCCGCTGGAGGCGGTACTCGCTCTCGACGACATCGCCGGGATCGAGCTCGCCGAGGCGGTTCGACTTGAAGTCGACGACGAGCGCACGGCCGGCGTCGAGGTGGAGCACGTCGAGCGCGCCGTGGAAGAGCACGCCGTCGTGCTCGAAGGCGAAGGGTCGCTCCGATCCCAGGCCGTCGAGCGCGGCCAGACGGGCTGCCAGAGACGAATCGCAGTATGCGCTCACCAGGTCGGAGATGCGCTCGAGCTCGGCGTCGGTCGCAGCGGGGTACCACGTTCGGGCCTTCTCGACCGGCGGCTGCGCGGGTGCTTCGAGATCGATCCGCTCGATCAGCCGGTGCACGGCGTCGCCCATCTCGCTCGCCGCAAGACCCTCCGGTCCGGGAATCCGCCCACTCGCCTCCACCGGCCGCATCCCTCCCAACCGCTCGGCGTAGAAGCGGTACGGGCAGCGCTCGAACAGGGCGAGCGCGCTGTAGGAAAGCCTGCGCACCCGGTCGATCGGCGCAGCGGAGACCGGGGCAAGCGCAGGAAGCTCCGGCGCAGGGGGAAGCACTGTTCCGCCCGCCTCCGCGAATAGCGAGAGCTGCTCCTCGGCTCTGGGCACGGGATCCTCGCGGGCGACCGCGGGCGAAGGGCGATCGACCCCGACTCGGATCCTCACCTCGCCGCGGACGACCTCTCCCTCGTCGAACTCCTCCAGCCGCAGTCGCTCGAGCACCCACCCGATCGGGGTTCGGGCGTCGCGCCGGCCGGCGTCGATCGAGCCCGAGACGATCAGACGATCGATCGCCCGGGTCATCGCCACGTAGTAGAGCCGCAGCCGCTCGGCCTCCTCGGCCGCCTCTTCGACGCTGCGCACCTCGTCGTAGGCGAACGCGGCCTTGCGCTTGCCGGTCGCCGGGTCGACGACCTTGAAGCCGAACCGGCCGTCCGGCAGGCAGATGATCTCCTCCCCGCTCTGGCGTGGTCGCTCCCGGCCGGCGTCGGCGACGATCACGACCTTGAACTCGAGCCCCTTGGCGGCATGGATCGTCAATAGCCGCACGGCGCCCGCCCCTTCCTCCTCCGCGACCGCCTCCAGCTCCTTCACGCCGGCCGCGTCCTGCTCGAGAACGAAGCGCACGAAGCCCTCGACGTCGTGCCCGCGCAGCTGCTCGTACGAGCGGGCGAGGCGCGCCAGCTTGCGCAGGTTGGCGTAGCGGCGGCGCCCGTCCCACTGCGCGAGCACGGCGAGGTCGTAGTCGTGCTCGACGACGATCTGCTCGCAGAGACGCTCGAGGCCGACGGTGCCGCTCAGCGACGCGAGGCGCTCGTAGCGCTGGCGGAACGCCTGGAGCAGCCGCTCGTCCCGCTCGGCGAGCCCCTCCGGAAGCCCCTTCTCGAGCCCGGTGAACAGCGGACGTCGCGGGGCGGCCCTCCGGAGCAGCACAAGCCCGTCGTTGGAGATGCCGACGAACGGCGAGGCGAGCACCGTCACCAGCGCCTCGTCGTCGTAGCGGTTGTGCAGCAGCCGCAGGTAGCCGAGCAGATCGACCACCTGCTGCTGGCCGAAGTAGCCTCGTCCCGTCGCCCGGTAGGTCGGCAGGCCCAGCTCGCGGAGCGCCTCCTCGTACAGCTCGGCGTCGGTGCCGGCTGCGAACAGGAGCACGATCTCGCCGGCCTCGGCCTCGCCCGCGTCGACGATCTCCCGCACGCGCCGGGCGACCGCCTTCGCTTCGCCGCGGCGCCACGGCACTCCCGTTCCCTTGTAGCTCGCCTTGTCGGTGACGAGCAGCTCGACGGCGGGGCCGGCGGCGGGATCGGCGAAGCGCCCCGCCGCGACCAGCCGCTGGAACTCGTCGCCGAAGGTCGAGGCGAAGAGATGGTTCACGAACGCCAGCACCTCGGGGCGCGAACGCCAGTTCTGCGTCAGCGGGAGAACCTCTCCCACCTGCTCGCGTCGCTCCTTGAAAACCTCCACGTCCGCGTGGCGGAAGCGGTAGATCGACTGGAACTCGTCGCCGACGAAGAACAGCTCGTCGCGGGCGAGCAGTTCGATCAGCTCGCACTGAAGCCGATTCGTGTCCTGAAACTCGTCCACGCAGACCTGGCGGAAGCGGAGACGCTCGCGTTCCCGGATCGTCTCGTCGTCTGCGAGCAGGTCGCGGGCACGAAGCTGGAGATCCTCGAAGTCGAGGGCCGACTCGCGGTCCTTCGCCGCCTGATAGGAGCGCTCGAAGGCCCGGAGCAGCTCCTCGAGGAGGGCGCGGTCGCGAGCGGCGACTGCGTTCAGCGCCGCCTGCTCGAGCGCTCTGCGCGCCTGCTCGTAGTCGTCCTCGCCCTTGACCGCGTACTCCGCCAGGTCGAGCAGCGACTCGGTGGCGGGTTTCCGGTCGAGCAGCTCGACGACTCGCACGGCGCCCTCCGCGCTGCCCACCGCCGCTGCCGCCGCCCGAAGCTCGACGGCCCGCTCATCCACTCCGAGAGCGTCGCCGAGGGTCAGCTCGAGCGGCCGGCCGGCGGCGCGCAGGGTCTCGTAGACGCCCGTCAGCATCCGGCGCAGCCCGCGCGAGCCGTAGGTGGCGAGGAGCGCGAGCCGGTCGGCCGGTGCAGCTGCGCAGAACTCGGTCAGGGCCTCGTCGAAGGCCTCGACGCGGAGCACGGCGCCCTGGCTCTCGTCGAGCACCCGGAAGCGAGGATCGAGCCCCGCCGCGAACGGGTGCTGCTTCAGCAGCCGCAGGCAGAAGCCGTGGATCGTCGAGATCCAAGCGCCGTCGAGCTCGCGGGTCAGGTCCGCCCGTCCGAGCTCGGCGAGCCGGGAGCGGATCCGGCCCCGAAGCTCTGCGGCGGCGCGCTCCGTATAGGTGATCACGAGGATCGAGCCGACATCCACTCCCGACTCGACCGCACCGACGAACCGCTCGACCAGGACGGAGGTCTTCCCCGTGCCCGCCCCGGCGGAGACAAAGACGAGTCCGGTCGCCTCGATCGCAGCGTGCTGCTCGGTGGTCGGTGGACGCTCGACGGCCGTCGTCATCCTCGCTTCACCCTGCACATCGACCCGAGCTCGCACCAGGTCGGGCACGTTCCCCCACGCGGATCGTGCAGCACGTCGCCCTCACGGATCCGCGCGACGATCCCGCGTGCCGCATCCTCCGCCTTCGAGATCTGCGCCCAGAAGTCGTCCTCGCCGACATAGTCGTGCGACGAGTAGCCGGGAACGCCGTCGTCTCGCGCGCTCGTTCGCAGCAGCCCGCGGGCCTTTCGATCACCGGCGAGCGGCCGGTACAGGCCGCCGAGCGGCTCGACGCCGACCAGATCGCGCAGGACGAGCATGTACAGCGGGATCTGCAGCCGGAGCTCGCGCTCGATCTCCACCGCCGAATGGGCCTTCGCCCCCGACTTGTAGTCCCAGACGATCCCGCGCGCCGCGAACGGATCGAGGTCGATCCGGTCGATCTTGCCGGAGAGCCGGAACGTCTCGAGATCGAGACCGCGCTTCAACTCCGGAGCCGAGCGCTCGGAGCCGAACGACACCTCGAACTTGCGGGGCACGAGCGGCAGATCCGACTCGGCCTCGGCTCGCACGAGCGCCGCGAGGTCTCGCCCCAGACCCTGCTCGAGCTCGTCGCGCTGCAGGTCGGTCAGCTCGAGCCGCGACTCCGCTCCACCCGCGATCGCCTCGGCGAGGCACTCGCGCATGAACTCGAGCGCCTGGTCGAGCTGCTCGGGCGGCACGCGGTCGGCTCCGAGCCGCTTCGGCAGCCCAGAGAAGAACTTGAACAGTGCCTGGTGCGCGATCGAGCCGCGCATGCGCGCGTCGACCGTGGCGTCCATCGACTTCGGGTCGAGGAGCCGTTCGACGAACCAGATCGACGAGCAGCCCGCGAACGCCTCCAGCTCGGTCACGCCGAAGATCGGCTTTGCCCGCAGCGGTTCGAGCACCGCAGGGTCGGTGAGACGAGTCGGCCGGACGAAAGCGCCGACTGCGCGGTCGAGACGCCGCGCCCAGCCGTTGGCAAGCGCCAGAGCGTCTGCCGCTTCCGGATCCGACGTCGAAAGCCAGGCGAGCGAACGCAGTCGTTCACGCTCGCTCGGCGCCGCCTCGATCGGCCAGACCAGCTGAGAGAGCGGACGGCGCCGTGTCCAGCGCACGAGATCGGCCGGATCGAGCACGGCCCGGGCGTCGTCCCAGAACGGGCTCGACTGGCGCGGCGCCCCGTCGTCGGTGGCCGCCTCGCGGACCAGGTACAGCCGGCGCGAGGCGCGCGTGCATGCCGTGTAGAACAGGTACCGCGCACGGGAGACCGGGTCGGCCTTCGCAAGCCGCGCCCGACCGTCGAGCCTGCGCCGCCGCTCGTCGTCCAGGAACGGCGACAGCTGCGAGCGCTGGGGAAACACGCCCTCTTCGAGGCCCAGCACGAATGCCACTTCGACGCGCCGGGTACGGGCCCGGAGCAGATCGACGACGGCGACGTGCCCCTCGCGCGGCGGTCCGGATCGAACCGGCGCACGGTCGAGCGCGGCGACGATCTCCTCCACGGACAGCTCGCCTCCCAGCTTCAGCCAGCCGTCGAGCTCGTCGAGGAGCCCGAGAACCGCCTGGTACGCGCGCAGATCGAGCCGGGCCGCTTCCGTCGCCGGCGGCTGCTCGAGACCGTACGCCGCGCGGAGCATCGAGCCCGCGAGCTCGCGCGCGGCGGCGATCGCCGACGGGGCCGTGCGCAGCCGGTCGAGGAAGGGGAGCGGCTGACCGCGCAGCTTCACCGTCTCGGACTCGAGCCGCTCGGGCGTGCGGATCCCCCGTCCGCGGAGCCTGCCCTCGAGGAAGTCGGCGTGCGCACGCGGGAGGCCAGAATACGGCGAGCGGACGAAGCCGAAGAGATCCCGCCGCCCGCCGCCGAGCCAGGCGAAGCGGAGTAGCGACAGCAGTGCGTGGCCGAACGGCGTCTGGGAGAGCCGCGGCGAAGCGTCGAGTGCGTAGGGCACGGCGACCGCGCCGAACGCGGCCTCGAGCGGGGTGCGGACGAGCTCGAGCGACGGGCAAACGACGAGGATCTGATCGGCCGCCGTCCCGGCGCGCAGCAGTTGAAGGATTTCGTCGGCGACGAGCTCGAGCGTCGCCCGGGTGCCTGCTCCCTCGAGGAAGCGGACCGCGCCCTCGGCCGGCGGTGCCGGCGGGGGCATGTCCTGGAAGAGCGCACGCTCCAGGTGCGCCAGCACCGGGTGTGCATAGGCGGCGTAACGGGCGGGCAGCTGCTCGATCCGGTCGCCGGCGAGTCCGGCGAGATCGGCCGCCGTGCGCTCCAGCGAGGCGAACACGGCGCGCCCGGGCTCGTACGGAAGCGAGACGGTGACGTCGACCCGGCCGGCGAAGGCCTCGAGCAGACGCCACTGCGTCGCGGTCAGGTCCTCGAAGCCGTACGCGTAGACCGGTCTGCCGTCCCATGCTTCGAGCTCGCCGGCGAGACGGTCGGCCGCATATCGCCGCTGGAGGTCACGATCCCAGAGGCCGAGCCGATCCAGCTCCTCGAGGTATCGGCGATACAGATCGGCGAGGTCGCCGTCGACGTCGCCGGGGTCGAGCAGCCCGGATTCCAGCTCCGCAATCGCCGTTCCGAGCGCATCGGCGAACCCGGAGAAACGTGCCGACGCCCCGAGCTCGCGCAGGCGCCCGGCGGCTGCGATCCGGCGCAGAACGAGCGCGCGCTGGGCGTCGCCGGCGACCGGCCGGACGCCCCCGTTGCCGGCGGCGATCCGGCGGAAGACGTCGTCGAACGTGCCGATCGAGCCGCCGAGCAGAGCGCCCGCGCGGGTGAGCAGGTCGCGTTCGACCCGCTCGACGTCCGATCCGGTCGGCACGATCAAGGCCGGTCCCTGCGGGAGGTCGGCAAGGTAGCGGTCGAGCAGCAGCGCAACCTTGCCGGCGTTGGCCGGCCCGGCCAGCAACGTCAAGGCCATCGGCCCATACTAGTCCCGGGGTCTGATGGCTCCGCCTACGCGGCCGGGGCGGAACTGAGGAAAGTGCGCGAAAAATCGAGGGCGCGGATTGCTCCGCGCCCTCGGCGGTCACTCAGGCGGCTGCGGCCTTCGGCCTGCGACC
Organism: uncultured Actinomycetes bacterium; assembly: GCA_963803325.1. Lineage (GTDB taxonomy): Bacteria > Actinomycetota > Thermoleophilia > Gaiellales > Gaiellaceae > DATBLE01. The sequence continues at coordinate 459,315 of CAWDLU010000004.1, forward strand.
CCGGCGCGCGACTGCCCGCCCCGGCGTGCCGCCGGCGCACGTGTCGCACAGATCGGCCTCCTTCGCGCCCCGGCGCGCGTCCGTAAACGCCATGCGCATGGTCGCCCCTCTTCCCTCTTCGACTTCCTTGCCACAGCTGTCGCATACGAGAACGGTCTTTCTTGCCACGAATAGCCTCCTGTTCTCCCGGTCGTGTCGGCTTAGACTAACGAAAATCCCTCGCCGCAATGTCGGTTGGATTGAATGTCCAAAGATGGACAATAGCGGTTGGAACTGCTCGATGAGTTCGTGCGCGCTGCGACGCGAACATGATCGCGCGCAACTCGACGGTGATAAAAGACCCTAGCCGGCAGCGGCGGCACGGAGGGCTGCGGTGACACCGAGAGCGCCCGACTCCAGCACCTCGAGAAACGCCAGCGCGACATCGGGGTCGAACTGGCTCCCGGAGCAGCGCTCGACCTCGGCGGCGGCCTGGTCGGGCTGGAGCGCCGCACGGTAGGGGCGATCGGAGGTCATCGCGTCGAAGGAGTCGACGACGGCGAGGATGCGGGCTTCGACCGGCGTCTCGACACCGCGACTTCCCAGTGGATAGCCGCCGCCGTCCCACCGCTCGTGGTGGTAGAGCACGCAGGTGAGCGCCGGCAGCAGCGAGCGGTCGCGCGCGACGAGGCGGGCGCCGATCTCCGGATGCGCCCGCACCTCCGCGGTCTCTGCGGAGGTCAACGGGCCGGGTTTGTTCAACACCGCGTCCGAGATCGCGACCTTGCCGACGTCGTGCAGCGCGCCGCCGAGCCGGAGCAGTGCCAGCCGCCCCTCGTCGCAGCCGAGCCGCACGCCGACTGCGTGCGCCATCCGCGCGACGCGAGCCGAATGGCCCCGCGTATACGGGTCGCGGGCCTCGATCATCGTCGACAGGGCGAGTAGAGCGGTCACGAGGCGAACGAATTCGGTTTGCACGGACGTATCCCTCTTTCGAGGGATGCCGCGGCAGGCAAGACGGACATCGGCCCGATGCGGGTAGGTCACAATGGGACGGTGTTCCACTCGCTGGTGAATGCGATCTCGGGCTCGGCGTGGAGCTACGGGATCATCTTCGGCGTCGCCGCCCTGGACGGGTTCTTTCCGCTCGTCCCCAGCGAGACCACGGTGATCGCCGCGGGCGTGCTGGCCGCCAACGGCGACCTGCGGATCGAGCTGATCCTCCCCGCGGCCGCGGTCGGCGCGGTCGTCGGCGACAACGTCTCGTTCTGGGTCGGCCGCACGCTCGGCGAGCGGATCGCGGACCGGATCTTCGCGGGCGATCGCCGGAAGCTGCTCGACCGAGCACACCGGATGATCGAGCAGCGAGGCGGCTACCTGATCGTGATCGCGCGATTCATCCCCGGCGGCCGCACGGCCGCCACCTTCGCCGCCGGCAGCCTCGACTGGGAGTGGCGGCGGTTCATCACGTTCGACCTCGCCGCGGGCGCAATCTGGGGCTCGTATGCCGGGCTGCTCGGCTACTTCGGCGGCAAGACCTTCAAGGACAGCCCGTTCAAGGGCTTTCTCGTCGCGTTCGGGATCGCGCTGGCGATCACCTTCGGGGTCGAGGTGGTCCGCTGGGCGCGCAAGCGCGCGGCCGCGGAGTCCTGACTGCATCTCCGCGACCCGCCCTGAAATAGAGTTGCCGACGTGAGGATCGGCGTGCCGAAGGAGACCGCGGAAGGCGAGCACCGGGTGGCGCTCGTGCCGGAGGTGGTTGCCAGGCTGGTCGAAGCCGGACACGAGCTCGTGGTCGAACGCGGCGCCGGAGGCGCCGCGTCGTTCGAGGATGCCGCGTACGAGAAGGCGGGCGGCCGCCTGGCGGACAGCGCGTGGGACACCGATGTGGTGGTCAAGGTCCAGGGGCCGACAACGGAAGAGGCCGAGCGGTTGCACAGCGGGGCCGTTCTGATCGGCTTCCTCCAGCCGCTCACCGACAAGGAGGGGATCGCGCGCCTGAGCGACAAGGGCGTCGTCGGATTCGCGATGGAGTCGATTCCGCGGATCACGCGCGCGCAGTCGATGGATGCACTCTCGTCGCAGGCGACGGTCGGAGGCTACAAGGCCGCGCTGATCGCCGCCGACCGGCTGCCGCGGTTTCTGCCGATGCTGACCACCGCCGCCGGAACGGTGCAGCCGGCAAAGGTGCTCGTCCTCGGCGCAGGCGTAGCCGGACTCCAGGCGATCGCAACCGCCCGGAGGCTCGGCGCCGTCGTCTGGGGCTTCGACGTGCGGCCGGCCGTCAGGGAGCAGGTCGAGTCGCTCGGCGCCAAGTTCCTCGACCTCGGGATTCGCGGCGAGGAGACCGCCGGCGGCTACGCGACCGAGCTGACCGCGGAGCAGCAGACCCAGCAGCAGGCGGAGCTGGAGAAGAAGCTCCCCGACTACGACGCGGTGATAACCACCGCGGCGATCCCCGGCCGCCCGGCACCGAAGCTGATCCCCGCCTCGGCGGTGAAGGCGATGAAGCCGGGTTCGGTGATCGTCGACCTCGCAGCCGAGACCGGCGGCAACTGCGAGCTGACGGAACCGGGTCAGGAGGTCGTCCGCGAAGGCGTGACGATCGTCGGATCGACGAACCTGCCGAGCGAGATGCCGTACGACGCGAGCGCGCTCTACGCCCGCAACGTCCAGGCGCTGCTCAACCACCTCGCCCCGGAGGGCGACCTCGTGCTCGACTTCGAGGACGAGATCACCGCCGGCGCCTGCGTGACCAGGGAAGGTGCGACGGCATGAGCACGAGCTTCCTGATCGAGCTGACCGTGCTGATCCTGGCCGCCTTCCTCGGCGTCGAGGTGATCTCGAAGGTGCCGACGCTGCTACACACGCCGCTGATGTCGGGCACGAACGCGATCCACGGGATCGTGATCGTCGGCGCGATCATCGTCGCCGGCGTTCCCGGGCAGCCGACCTGGCTGCGGATCGTCTCGCTCGCAGCGGTCGCGCTCGGCACCGGCAACGTCGTCGGCGGCTTCGTCGTCACCGATCGGATGCTGGAGATGTTCAAGCGGCGTAAGCCGGCGCCGAAAGAGGAGACGTCCGAGTGACGAGGGGCGACTGGATCAACTCCGCCTACCTGGTCACGATCGTCTCCTTCATCCTCGCGCTGCGCTTCCTCTCACATCCCGCCCGCGCTCGCCACGGCACCTGGATCGGCGCCTTCGGAATGGCCGTGGCGATCGTCGCCACATTCTTTCAACCCGGCCTGAAGAACATCTCGTCGATCCTGATCGTGATGGCGGTCTCGGCGCCGGTCGGCGCCTATGCGGCGCGGGCGGTGAAGATGACCGCGATGCCGGAGATGGTGGCGCTGTTCAACGGCGTCGGCGGCGGAGCGGCGGCGCTGGTCGCGCTGTCCGACTTCCACAACGGTCTGCCGGAGCCCGGTCGGATCAAGGCAGACGTGGCGATCCCGATCGTCCTCTCCGCGCTGATCGGCAGCGTCTCGTTCTCCGGCAGCCTGATGGCCTTCGCGAAGCTGCGCGAGCTGATCGGCGGCCGGCCGATCGTCTACCCGGCGCAGAAGCAGGCGAACATCGCCCTGCTCGCCGCGTTGCTCGCCGTCGGCGGCGTGATCACGTTCGGCCCACAAAGGCAGCTGCTTCTCGCCGTGATCCTCCTCGGCGCTCTCGCCTTCGGCGTCCTCTTCGTGCTTCCGATCGGCGGCGCGGACATGCCGGTCGTGATCTCGCTGCTGAACGCCTTCACCGGCGTCGCCACCGCCGCCACCGGCTTCGTCCTCCACCAGAACGTCCTGATCGTCAGCGGGATGCTCGTCGGCGCGTCGGGCACCCTGCTCACGCTGATGATGGCGAACTCGATGGGCCGCTCGGTCGCGAATGTGTTCTTCGGCGCCTTCGGCCAGCTCCAGGTCGCCGAGGGCGGAGAGGTTGCGGCAGGGGGCGGTACCGTGCGCTCGGCCGGCGCTGAGGATGTCGCCGTCCTGCTCGCCTATGCCGACCGCGTGATCATCGTCCCCGGCTACGGGCTCGCGGTCGCACAGGCCCAGCACTCCGTACGCGAGCTCGCCGACGAGCTCGAGAAGCGCGGCGTGAGCGTGAAGTACGCGATCCACCCGGTCGCGGGACGGATGCCGGGGCACATGAACGTCTTGCTCGCCGAGGCAAACGTGCCGTACGACCAGCTCGTCGAGATGGACGAGATCAACCCGGAATTCGAGCGGACCGACGTCGCGCTCGTGATCGGCGCCAACGACGTCACCAATCCCGACGCGCGCACGAATCGCGGCAGCCCGATCTTCGGGATGCCGATCCTGAACGTGGACAAGGCCCAGAACGTGGTCGTACTGAAGCGGAGCATGCGGCCGGGGTTCGCGGGCGTCGACAACCCGCTCTACACGCTGCCGAACACGCAGATGCTCTTCGGCGACGCCCGCGAGTCGGTGGTCAAGCTCGTCCAGGCGCTCAAGGCTCTTTGATCCCGCTCTTCACCGCGCAGCACGTGGAGGCGGCGGTCTCGCCGGAGCGAGCGGTCGAGGCCGTTCGCGAGGCGTTTCTCGCCTACGCGCGCGGCGAGTGGACGATGCCGCCGAAGGTGTACGTGCCCGCCTACCCGGCGGGCGACTTCCGGGCGATGCCGGCGCTCGGTGCCGGCCACGCGTCGCTGAAATGGGTGACCTCGTTCCCCGGCAACCCGGCGCGGGGGCTGCCGACCGTGTCGGGCGTCGTCCTGCTCTCGGACGCGTCGAACGGCGCGCTGCGCGCGGTGCTCGACGCGGGGGCGGTGACCGCGCTGCGGACGGGCGCGGCCGCCGTGCTCGCCGCCGAGACCCTCGGTCGGCCGGGAACGGCTGCGGTGATCGGGACGGGAGTGAACGGGAAGGCGGCGGCGCGAACGTTCCTCGCCCGGGGACAGGACGTGATGCTCTGGGACGTCGATCCGGCTCGGGCCGCGGCTGCGGCGGCGGAGCTCGGCGCGGCGGTGGCGGCGAGTCGCGAGGCGGCGCTCGGTGCCGACCTGGTCGTGACGGTGACACCGGGGCACGAGGTGCTCTTCGGCGCGGGCTCGCTCCGGCCGGGTCAGCACGTCAGCCTGATGGGCGCCGACGGCCCCGGCAAGGCGGAGATCGCGGTCGACGAGTTGACCCGGGCGAAGGTGTTCTGCGACGACTGGGAGCAGGCGAGTCACAACGGCGAGCTCGCGCACGCGGTCGTCGCGGGGGCGCTCACTCGCGACGACGTGGCCGAGCTGGGCGCGGTGCTGAGCGGGAAGTCGCGAGGGCGGCAGACCGCCGACGAGATCACCTGCTTCGACTCGACGGGTCTGGCGATTCAGGATCTCGCCATCGCGCTCGCAGCGATCGAGCGGGCCGGCGACCTGAGCCTGCCCACGCTCGATCTGTAGAGCTCACTCTTACCGAAGTGGCGATCGGATCGACCGAGCTGCGTGGTACGCCGGTGAGCTCGAGCGCGAGCATTGCAACCTGTAGGCTCCGACCCATGCCAACCATCGTTCACTTCGAGTTGCCCTCGGCCGACGCCGATCGCGCCAAGGGCTTCTGGAGCGGCCTGTTCGGCTGGACGTTTGCCGGCATCGAAGGGCCGTTCGAGTACTTCATGACGCAGGGCGAGGAGCCCGTCGGCGCGATCTTCAAGTCCGACGACGCTCCCGGCAGCGGGCCGGTCGTCTACTTCGCCACCGAAGACATCGACGCCCGCCTGGCGAAGATCCGCGAGCTCGGCGGCTCGGCGGAGGAGAAGCAGCCGATCCCGACAATCGGCTGGTTCGCCCGCTGCAAGGACACCGAGGGCAACTCGTTCTCGCTCTTCCAGGGCGACGAGTCGGTCCCGATGCCGGCCGGCTAGAGCAGGCGCGCCGGATCGAACAGAGCGAGCTCGGGCGCCTCGCGCCCGAGCATCGCCTGCGCGACGAGCTCGCCGCAAAGAAGCCCGAGGACGTTGCCGTGCCCGGAGTAGCCGCCGGCGACCCACATTCGCTCGTCATCCGGAACACGGCCGACAACGGGCAGGAAGTCCATCACCAACCCGAAGATCCCTGCCCAGCGATGCTCGATCGCGATCGGCCGGCCGACGAGATCGGCGACGAACGATTCGAGCGCCTGCTGGATCTGCGGTGTCGTCTGCTCGTCGTCCGTGAATTCGTCGTGGAGCGCGGAGTCGCGGAAGCCGCCGGCGAGGATGCGGCAGTCGGGCGTCTGCTGCCAGTAGTCGAAGCCGTGGCGGCCGTAGTGGGGGCACTCGAAGATCCGCTCGCCGACCGGCTCGGTCGCGATCATCTGGCCGCGCGTCGGCACGATCAGGCCCTCGATCGAGCCGAGCAGGCCGCTCGGGTAGCCGTCGGTTGCGACGAGGACGCGGTCGGCGTCGAGGTCGTGCAGCGACGCCACGCGGCTGTGCTCGTGGATCTCGACGCCCGCCTCGGCGGCGAGCCCGGCGAGGCGCCGGACCCAGCGCGCCGGATGCAGGGCGGCGTCGCCGGGGTGGAAGATCGCTGCGCGGAAGCGGCCTTCGAGCGGATCGTCCACCCACTCCGCATCGAACCCGTCCTCACGCAGCAGGTCGAACTCGACGCGGAGCTCGTCGCGCTCCTCCTCGTCCGCGGCGAGCCGCAGGCTCCCGGTGCGGCTGAACGCATCGCCCGCGAGCGACTCGAGCCGGCCGAGCGCATCCTCGGTCAGCCGCCACAGCCGCCGCGCCCGGCCGCGGCCGATCGACTCCGCGATGACGTCGTACGGAGCCGCCCCGCCACGGAGGGCGAAGCCGCCGTTGCGTCCGCTGGCGCCGCCGGCAATCTCACGCTCGTCGCACAAGCGCACGCGCAGTCCCGCCTCGGCGAGCGTGAGCGCGGCGGCACAGCCGGTCACGCCGCCGCCGACGACGAGGACGTCCGCGGGCCCGTCCAGACGTCGCGCCGGAATCGCCGGCGCGGTCTCGGCTAGCCAGTAACTAGCCGAGGAGGGATCTCACCTTGGACAGCGGCACGAAGGCGAGGTTACCGACGTCCTCGATCCCCTTCACGGTGTTGTAGGCGTAGACGATCCCCGGCAGCTCGAGCTCGAGGCCGACGATCGCACGGGGAGCGGTGGCGAGCACGATGTCCTTGCCGTCCGAGAGCCGCAGGGCGTGCACTTTCCTGCCGACCGCGTACCCGGCGATCCCCGAGTGGACGTCGAGCTGCGCCGCACCCGGGACGACCGGCCACGTCTTCCTGGGCGCCCCGGTGTACGAGTCGTAGATCTCGAGCGTCCTCGCCTTCGTCAGGACGATCAGGTTGTCCTTGCGCAGGGTGATCTCCCTCGCGAAGGTGGGCGCGACCGTACGCAGGACGGTGCCCTTCTCGGTGTCGTACAGCGCGACCTTGCCGTCTGCTCTGAGCACGGCGACGCGATGGAGATCGAGCGAGGAGGCTCTCAAAGTCGCCGTCCCCGTGGCGATCGTCGTCAGCCCGCCGTCGATTCGCTGGAGCGAGCCCTTGGTGAAGGCGTTGTGCGCGTCGGTCGTCCAGCGGTTGACCGCGAGCCGGTCGCCACCGCCGACGAGCCCGCTGATCCCTGCGCCGGCGAGCCCACCGTCGATGTCGCCGGTGCGAACTCCGCCGGCGAGCAGCTTCTCCTTCGGCTTCGGCAGTTGCGCGGTGTAGAGGTAGTCGTCGCTCTCGGTGTTGCCGCCCCGGTTGACGATCCAGGCGATCCGGAGGCCGGCGATCGCGAGCTCGCGCACGCCCGCGCCGGTGCTCGTCCCGTCTGCATCGCACGTCGCCTTGCCGCTGACGACGGCGCCGGCCCCGGTCCGGACGTTCCACGCGAACACCCGGTTGCACGCCGCCGAGCCGCGGACGTCGTAGGCGACCCACGACCCGTCCATCGCCAGCGCCTCGATCCAGTCCTTCGTGTTCTTGACCTTGAATGCAGGCCCAGGCGCCGCCCCTGCCGGAAGGCTGAGCAAGAGAGCTACGAGCACGGCAAGTGCGGCTGTCCTGCGCATCGGCTGGGCCCGATCATGGCAGGGAGGCCCGAAAGATCCCTGAGGTTTCCGTAAGGAGTCCGTGCAGCTCGAGCTCGGCGAGCGCCGCGGCAACTGCGCCGGCGTCGAGTCCGAGCGCACGCACGATCTCGTCCGCCGAGGACGCGCGGTCGCGGAGGCAGCCGAGCACGGCGTTGGCGGCGGCGCCCAACTCTGGAGAGGCAGGCTCGGACGGAGCGAGACCGAAGACTTCCAGAATGTCGAGTGCTGAGGTGGCCGCGGTCGCCCCCAGCCGGAGCAGCGCGTTGGTGCCGGCTGAAAGAGCGCTGGTTATCTCGCCCGGCACGGCGAAGACCTCGCGGCCCTCCTCGAGTGCCAGGTCGGCGGTGATCAGCGCACCGCTCCGCTCGCGCGCCTCGACGACGATCGTCGCCTGTGCGAGCCCGGCGACGATCCGGTTTCGCGCCGGAAAGCGCCAGGGTGCGGGCTCGACGCCGGGCGGATACTCCGAGACCACGAGACCCGCCTCGCAGATCCGCCGCGCCAGATCGGCGTGGGCGGCCGGATAGTCGCGGTCGATGCCGCAGCCGAGCACGGCGACGGTCGATCCGCCCGCCTCGAGCGCACCGCGGTGGGCCTCGCCGTCCACGCCTCGGGCCATCCCGCTGACGACGAGGAGCCCGGCGGCGGCGAGCTCGCGGCTGAACATGCGCGCGACGTGCGAGCCGTACGCGGAGCAGGCGCGCGCGCCGACGATTGCGACCGCCGGGCGATCGAGCAGATCGGCACGCGCGGCGCCGCGCAGGAAGAGTCCGGGCGGCGGGTCGAAGATCGCACGCAGCGCATCCGGAAACGACGGCTCCGAGCGGCCGATCCAGCGAACCCCGCCATCCTTCAAGCGTCGCCGGAACGCGTCTTCGTCGAAGCTCTTGCTGAAGCGCTCGTAGCGGGCGCTCCTCGGCTCGGAGACTACGTGGCTGCCGGTCTCTGCGGCGAAAGCCGCCAGCGCCAGCTCGTTCATGCCGGCTCCAGCTCTCGCGGCGAGCGGTAGCCGAGCGCCTCGGCAACGTGCTCGGGAAGCACTGACTCTGATCCGGCGAGCGCCGCCGCGGTTCGCGCAACGCGTGCGACGCGAGCGCGACCGCGACCCGAGAGCGGCACCCGCTCCACCGCCCGCCCCAGCAGCTCGTCCGACTCCGGTGTTCGACCCGGCACGCACACCTCCAGCAGCTCCCTCGCACACGCAACCCGCTCGGCGACGAGCGCCGAAGGCTCCGACGGGCCGGCGGCCAGCTCGTCTGCCCGCGGCCTCGGCACGGTCACGACCAGGTCGAAGCGGTCGAGAAGCGCACGAGAGAGCTTGTCGCGGAAGGCTGCGAGCCGCTGCGGCGAGCACGAGCACTCGGCCGCGGGATCGCCGCGAGCGCCGCATGGGCAGAGATTCATAGTCGCCACGAGCTGGAACCGAGCCGGGTACACGGCTCTGCCCTCGGCACGGGCGATGCCGACAACGCCGTCCTCGAGCGGTTGCCGGAGGGCCTCGAGCGCCGGTCGCATGAACTCGGCCAACTCGTCGAGCAGAAGCACGCCACGGTGGGCGAGGCTGACCTCGCCGGGGCGCGCATGCCGGCCGCCGCCGACGATCGCCGCCATCGAGGCGCTGTGGTGCGGCGCCCGGAAAGGTGGGTCACGGACGAGCGGATCCTCCGGAGACAGAAGCCCCGCGACCGAGTGGATGCGGGTGACCTCGAGTGCCTCGTCCGCCCGGAGGCGGGGAAGCACCCCGGGCAGCCGCCGCGCGAGCATCGTCTTCCCCGTGCCCGGCGGCCCGGCGAGCAGCAGGTTGTGCCCGCCGGCGGCCGCGAGCTCGAGCGCCCGCCGAGCGCGCTCCTGCCCCCGGACGTCGGCGAGGTCGGGGTGCGCCGGCGCCGCGGGCGGGCTTCCGTTCGAGGATGCCTCGTATACCGGCGGATCGCCCTCACCGCGGAGGTACGCGGCCGCCTCCGCCAGATGCCAGACCGGAACCGGCTCGATCCCGGCGAGTGCCGCCTCGGCCGCCGACTCGGCGGCGCAGAGCAGGCGCTCGACCCCGGCTCGGCGTGCCCCTTCCGCAGCGGCGAGCACCCCGCCGACCGGCCGCACCCGTCCGTCCAGGGCCAGCTCTCCGACCGCGGCGTGCGCTGCCAGCCGGTCGACAGGCACCTGGCGCGACGCGCCGAGCACGGCGAGGGCGATGGGCAGGTCGAAGCCGGAGCCTTCCTTGCGCAGGCCCGCCGGCGCGAGGTTGACGGTGATTCGCCGCGAGGGCCACTGGAGCTCGGCCGAGGCGATCCCGCTTCGGACCCGGTGCTTCGCCTCCTGGCAGGCGCGGTCGGCGAGCCCGACGATCGTGAACGCCGGTATTCCGAGCTCGACGTGCGCCTCGACCTCGACCCGCCGCGCGTCGAGGCCGACGAGCGCGTGGGTGACCGTGCGTGCAAGCACGGTTCCATGGAAGCGGTCGCAGACTCACGGGTCTGTGTCGACTCCGAATCGGAAGTCGCGCGAGAGAATCCACATCCGGCCTCGCGCCTACACTCGTCCTCCGTGCCTCGCCGCACCCAGGAAGCCCTGTACGCCGACATCGACCTCGAGCTCTCGTGGTCGGAGGGCGAGCTGCCGCAGGTCGATCGGACGAAGCACGTTCATGCGCTGCACCCCTATCTCGGCAAGTACGTCCCGCAGCTGGTGGAGATCTTCCTCCGCCGCTACTTCGCCCAGGGCGACCGGATCTACGACCCCTTCGTCGGATCGGGAACGACCCTCGTCGAGGCGAACGTGTTCGGCGCTCATGCGATCGGCTGCGACATCTCCGCCTTCAACTGCCTGCTCTCGCGCGTCAAGACGGCCAAGTACTCGCTACCCGCCCTCGAGCTCGGCCTCAGGGGTGCACTCGAGGAGGCGCGGCGGTCGGCCCCGCCGAAGCGGCCGGCGGGCGGGTGGCTCGAGCGCTGGTACGCGCCGGCGGCTCTCGACGAGCTGCTCTCGTATCGAGCGGCGACGGCCCGGCTGGATCCATCGGCAGGCCGGGTCGCCCAGGTGATCCTCTCGCGCGCTGCGCGATCGGCGCGCCTGACCACCCACTTCGACCTCGACTTTCCGAAGACGCCCGTCCACGAGCCCTACTACTGCCACAAGCACAAGCGGACGTGCCGGCCGGTCGGCGAAGCAGCGAAGTTCCTGCGTCGCTACACCGTGGATACGCACCGGCGTCTGCGAGCGTTCGCCGAGCTGAGGAAGAACCGGGACGTGACGGTGATCCACGGCGATGCTCGCACGCTCGCCCTTCCTGCCGGAGCCACCGGGATCATCACATCACCCCCCTACCCCGGGCTGATCGACTACCACGAGCAGCATCGCTACGCGTATGAGCTCCTCGGCCTGGAGGATCGCAGCGGCCTCGAGATCGGCGCGGCCACAGGGGGGACATCCCGCCGTGCGCTCGCTGACTACGTCGAGAACATGAGCGCCGTCCTCGAGAACGGCGCCCGCCAGCTGACCCCGGGCGCGCCGATCGTCATCGTCGTCAACGACTCGAAGGGCCTGTACCCGGAGATCCTCGAGCGGTCGGGCCTCGAGCTCGAAGAGCGGATCACGCGCCACGTGAATCGCCGCACCGGCAGACGAGCAGGCGAGTACTTCGAGGACGTCCTCGTCTGCCGTGCCCGAGCCACCTAGCCCACCGCCACGCGCGTCGCCGCCCGCGACCGACCTGGCGGGCGCGGCACCGAACGGTGACGAGGGTGCGAACCGCCTAGGGAAGGGGGCTCGCGGGGGAAACCGGCCGTTTCCCCCGCGAAGGGGACGAAGCCGTCAGGCGAGTCCCCGACTACGGTCGTACTCGCGCAACCGCGCGATCCGCTCCTCCATCGGCGGGTGGGTAGAGAACAGGTTCGCGACGCCGACCGCCTTCAGCGGGTTGACGATGTAGAGCGACGACGTCGCCGGGTTGACCTGCATCGGCACCGCCTGCCGGCCGCGCTCGAGCGTCTCCAGCGCCTCGGCCAGCGGCTCGCCGGTGCCGAGCACGCGCGCTGCGGTGGCGTCGGCGAGGTATTCGCGCTGGCGCGACACGGCCAGCTGGAGCAGGGTCGCGGCGAGCGGGGCGATGATGATCGTCGCCAGAGCGCCGAACGCACCGAGCGGGTTGTCCCGGTTGTTCCCGCCGAACATCGCCATGAAGAAGAAGATGTTGCCGACCGCTGAGATCGCGCCGGCGATCATCGCCGCGATCGACGAGACGAGGATGTCGCGGTTCTTGATGTGGGAGAACTCGTGGGCAAGGACGCCGCGAACCTGGTCCCGCGGCAGGTACTGGAGCAGGCCCTGCGTGACCGCGACGGCGGCGTGCTCGGGGTTGCGCCCGGTCGCGAACGCGTTCGGCTGTTCGGAGGGGATCATGTAGACGCGAGGCTTCGGCACGTCGTAGAGCTGCGCGAGCTCGGCGACGAGGTTGTGGATATCGGGCGCCTCGGCCTCGGAGACCTCCTTGGCCCGCGCGGCACGGATGGCGAACTTGTCCGACATCCAGTACGCGGCGAAGTTCATCAGCACGGAGAAGACGACGAAGAACCACAGGGCCGCACCGCCGATCGCCGCGCCGACCCCGATGAACAGGGCGGTCAGGCCGGCGAGCAGGAGCCAGGTCCGGGCCTTGGTGCTGAAGCTTGCTCTGTTGACGTTCATGGCACTCCTTTCGGCTGCACGCTAGTTGCACGAACAGCCGAAGGTTTCTCCCGCCAATTGGCGTGGCTGGCCGGCGTACCCGGGTCTTGCGACCGTTCTGACGAGGACGCCCGTTTGGGGATAGTGCCCCTCGGCAAGCGTCAGGGTACCAGAATGACCCGCCTCAACCGCCCCTCGCGCAGCGCGACCGCCTCGAACGAGACCTCGAGCCCGGCCCCGTCGGGATGCGCGGCGAGCCACGTCTCAGCGGCCAGCGCCAGCCGCCGCTGCTTCTCCGGACCGATCATCTCGAGCGGGTCGCCGTAGCCACCGCCGCCCTTCGCCTTCACCTCGCAGAAGATCAGCCGCCGGCCGCGGCGAAGGACGAGATCGAGCTCGTAGCCGCCCGCCCAGGCATTGGCGTCGACGACGCGGTAGCCGCGCAGCCGGTAGTGAAGCGCCGCCCGACGCTCGGCCCGGCGGCCGCGCCTATAGGTCGACGTCGACATAGCAGAGCGCCTGGAACGAGCGGCGATGGAGCTCGCACGGTCCGCGCTCGCGAACGGCGGCCGAGTGGCCCGGTGTGATGTACCCGACGTGCGAGACGAAGCCGTAGTGCGGGTAGAGCGCGTCGAGCCGACGCATCAGGCGATCGCGGGTGACCTTGGCGACCACTGAGGCGGCTGCGATCGCGGCGCTCTTCTCGTCGCCGTCCACGACTGCGGTATGCGCAGGCGCCGCCCGCCCGAGGCGGAAGCCGTCGACGAGACACGCCTCCGCCGGCGGGCTGAGCTCCCAGAGGACCGAGCGCAGGCCGGCGAGATTCGAGCGGTGCAGCCCGGAGCGGTCGATCTCGCCGTGCGAGATCACGCGAACTGCGATGCGCTCCGCGCAGCGGACGATCGCGCGGAAGAGCTCCTCGCGCCGATCGGGTGAGAGCTGCTTCGAGTCGTTCAGGAGCGCGAGCGGACGTACCCGGTGATCGCGCAGGCCCGCGTAGTCGAGCAGGACACCGGCGACGACGAGCGGCCCCGCCAGCGAGCCGCGACCCGCCTCGTCCGCGCCGGCGACGTACCGGGCGCCGAGCCGCCGGTCGAAGCTAAGGAGTCTCTTCCCGGGTGCCCGGATCCGCTTCGGCTTCCGGCTCCGGCGATTCTGGCTCGACGGCAGACTCCGGCTCGGCTTCGGAGAGTGGCTCTTCTGGCTCGGCCTCGGGCTCTTCGCCCGGCTCGTCGACCGGCTCTGAGACATCGGGCGAGGATAGCTTGTCCCTCCGCTGGACAGCCCGGACGCGCGCCTTCTTTCCCACCTTGTCGCGCAGGTAGTAGAGCTTTGCGCGGTTCACGTCACCGATCTGCATCACCTCGATCTTCTCGATCTTCGGAGAGTGCAGCGGGAAGGTGCGCTCGACGCCGACGCCGAACGACTGCTTGCGGACTGTGAAGGTCTCGCGGACGCCGGCGCCCTGGCGCTTGATCACGATCCCTTCGAACACCTGGATCCGCCGGCGCTGCCCCTCGATCACCTGAAAGTGCACCCGCACCGTGTCCCCCGCCTTGAAGCGGGGCCGGTCTTTGCGCAGCTGGCGCTGCTCGAGGAGCTCGATCGTTTTCGACATAGGAAGACGGCCCGCAGGCCGACGGACAATGCTAGCGGAAGAGCGCGGGAGAACCATGGGTTCCCCCACTACCGAAATCCGATTCGGTTCGGCGGCCAGTAGACCGCGAACACCTCGCCGATCAGGTTCGCCCGTGGGACCGGGCCCCACTCGCGCGAGTCGCACGACTGCGTCCGGTTGTCGCCCATCATGAAGTACATCCCCGGCGGAATCTTGCGCGGCGGGTACGACGTGCCGCTGTCGCGACGCGGATCCTTTACGTACGGCTCGATCAGCTTCTTGCTGTCGATGTAGACGAAGCCGTTCTTCTCCTGCCAGGTCTCACCCGGCAGCCCGATCAGGCGCTTGACGAAGGTGCCGCCTGCGCCGCAGCGCTCCTTGGCCAGCGGCGGTGTCTTGAACACGATGATGTCGCCCCGCGCCGGCTTGCGGAAGTGGTAGATGAACCGGTTCGCGAGCACCCGGTCGGAGAAGCGCGCCTCGCAACCGCTCCCCGGCCGCGCGCAATGAAGGGTCGGCTCCATCGAGGAGGACGGGATCCGGTACGGGTTGATCACCCACGCCTTGATTGCGAGCACGATCGCGATCGCGCCGACGATCGTCACCAGCCAGTCGATCGTGATCCGCCAGCCGCGAGGAAGGCCACGCGTGGCGCGGGCGATCGGATTCAGGTGGTGGCGCCCATCCGTGGCTGCCTGGTCGACGGAGAATCCGTCGCCGTAGGAGACACCGCGAGAGGCGTCGTAGCTGCGGCGCCGCTCGGGATCGGAGAGCACCTCATAGGCTTCGCGGAGCGCACGCGCGCGGGCGTTGCCCTCCTCGGTCTCGATGTCGTCGAAGCGGAGCCGGCGATGGTACGCGTCGCGGATCTCCTCCTCCGAGACCTCGGGGGTGACGCCGAGCACGGCGTACAGGTCGGTCACCGCGCGCTCCGAACCCGGCTCTGCTCGAGACGCCACGACTCGATGCGGCCGTGGTCGCCCGAGAGCAGCACCTCGGGGACGCCCCACCCCCGGTATTCCGCCGGGCGCGTGTAGTGCGGGTACTCGGCTCCGCCGAACAGCCCGCGCGAGAACGTCTCGTGGTCGGCCGAGCCCTCCCCGAGCGCGCCCGGCAGCAGGCGGGCGATCGAGTCGACGAGCACCATCGCCGGCAGCTCGCCGCCGGAGAGCACGTAGGGCCCGATCGAGATCGCATCCGAGCACAGGTTCGCGAGGATCCGCTCGTCGAACCCCTCGAAGCGCGCGGACAGAAGTGTCAGCCGCTCCTCGCCGGCCAGCTCCTCGACCACCGTCTGGTCGAGCTGCCGGCCCTGAGGGGTGAGCGCCACCACGCGATGATCGGGAACGCCCCCGTAGACGGCGTCGAGCGCGGCGGCGGCGACGTCGACCCTGAGCACCATCCCCGGCCCGCCTCCGTAGGGCGAGTCGTCCACCTGCCCGTTCGGAAGCGGCGTCGTCTCCCGGTAGCCGAACAGGCGCAGATCGAGCTCGCCTCCGAGCACGGTCGCGAGTGGACGCTGCTCGGTCAGCCAGCCGAACGCGTGCGGAACCAGCGTGAAGATGTCGATCTGCAACGGCGTTTGAGGTTACCCGTCGGCGAAGCCGCGGGAGACGACGATCCGGCGCGCCCCGAGGTCGATCTCGCGAACGCATGCCTCGTGCATCGGCAGCGCCAGCCCGGAGTCGAGCTCGAGCACGTCGTTTGCGATCCCCGGCGTGACCTCGCGGACGGCACCGATCTTCCTACCGCCTTCCTCGACCACTTCGAGCCCGAGCAGCTCGAACACGTAATGGCTGTCCGCGTCGGGCCGGGGGAGCTGCGCTCGGGGCACGGCCAGATCGGCTCCCCGTCCAACCGGCCGGTCGAGCTTCAGCACGAGCCGCCCACCCGCCCGCTTGCGGACGGCGACGGTCGCCTGCTCGCCCGCCGCGTAGAGCACTGCTCCGGGCTCGAACAGCAGCTCGTTCTCGCTCGGCCGCTCGACGACGAAGGAGCCGTCGAGCCCGTGCGGCCGGCCGACCCGGCCGACTTGCACCAGGTCTTCAGAGCTCACTTCGGAACGACCACGCCCGTGCGTTGTTTCGAAGGGAGCTCGTACAAAACTACTCAACGATCTCGAGCATGACCCGGCGATCGCCGTGAGCGCGACCCGCCCGCACGAGCGTTCGCAGCGCCCGCACGATCCGACCGCCGCGGCCGATCACACGCCCGAGGTCGGCAGAGGCGACCCGCAGGCGGATGATCAGCGTGCCGTCGTCCTCGACCTCCTCGACGCTGACCGCGTCGGGGCTCTCGACCAGCCGGCGCGCCAGATATTCGACCAGCTCTGCGCTCGCGGTCGCCATCCGGTCACCCGATGTTCTTCGCCTTGAGCAGCCGCGAGACCGCATCGGACGGCTGTGCGCCCTTCGACAACCAGTCCTTGACCTTCGCCTCGTCGAACTCGATCAGCGACGGGTCGTGCTGCGGGTTGTACCGCCCGACGATCTCGATGAACTTCCCGTCGCGAGGCGAGCGGGAGTCCGCGACCACGACCCGGTAGATCGGATTCTTCTTCGACCCGACGCGGGTCAACCTCATCCGTACCGCCATCCTTCTCCTCTCTAGCGCTTCCCGGCCAGACCGGAAAGCGCGGGAACCTTGCCCTTCCCCATCTGCTTGATCAGCTTCTGCATCTGCTTGCGCGCGTTCAGGAGCTGCGACACCTCCTGCACGGTCGTTCCGCTGCCACGGGCGATCCGCTGGCGGCGGGAACCGTCGATCACGAGCGGATGGCTCCGCTCCCTCGGCGTCATCGACAGCACGATCGCCTCGACGCGCGCCAGCCGGCTCTCGTCGACATCCAGGCCCTGGAGTTGCCCGCCGAGGCCCGGCATCATCGAGAGGACGCCTTTCAGCGGCCCCATCCGGCGGAGCATCTTGTAGCTCGCCAGGAAGTCGTCGAAGGTGAACTCACCGGCGAGCATGCGCTGCTCCATCTCCGCCTGCTCGTCGGCCTCGATCGACGCCTCGGCCCTCTCGATCAGCGTCAGCACGTCGCCCATACCGAGGATCCGGGAGGCCATCCGCTCGGGGTGGAACCACTCGAGCTGATCGAGCTTCTCGCCGGTCGAGGCGAGCTTGATCGGCCGGCCGCTGACGGCGCGCACCGACAGTGCCGCGCCGCCACGGGCATCGCCGTCCAGCTTCGTCAGCACGATTCCGTCGAAGGCGAGGCGCCCGTGGAAGGCCTCGGCGACCGCCACCGCCTCCTGACCCGTCATCGCATCGAGGACCAGCAGCACATTGTGCGGCTTCACCTTGCGGTGAATCCGCGCCAGCTCGTCCATCAGAGCCTCGTCGACCTGGTGCCGCCCGGCGGTGTCGACGATCGCGACATCGCAACCCTGCGACGCCGCCCAGTCGACTCCAGCCAGGGAGACGGCGACCGCGTCGCCGTTTCCCCTGTAGACGGGCACCTGGAGCTGGCGGCCGAGCTGGTCGAGCTGGTCGATCGCCGCCGGCCGCTGGAGGTCGGCGGCGACGAGGGCCGGCGCCCTGCCCTCCTTGCGCAGCAGCAAGGCGAGCTTGGCCGCGACAGTCGTCTTGCCGGCGCCCTGGAGTCCGGCGAGCAGGATCACGGTCGGCCCGCGGCCGGCGAAGGCGAGCCGCGAGTCGCCGCCGCCCAGCACCTCGGTCAACTCCTCGTGGACGATCTTCACCACCTGCTGGCCGGGCGTCAGGCTCTTGGTCACGTCCTCGCCGACCGCGCGCTCCTTGATGCGGGCGACGAAGTCCTTGACCACCTGGAGATTGACGTCGGCCTCGAGCAGCGCCAGCCGGATCTCGCGCATGGCCTTCGAGACCGATTCCTCGTCGAGCCGACCGCGTGCGCGCAGCCCGCCGAGGGCGTTCTGGAGCCGGTCCGAAAGCGTGTCGAACACGGCCACCAGTGTACTGGCGCGTCTTTCCCGGGCTGGTCAGTCCACGCTCTCGACGAGGATGCCGATGCGCATGTGCGCCCGCCACTCGTCGAGGTTGTCGCCGCGGAGCCCGACCGAGACGACGTCAACCGCCTTGATGTTGCGCAGCGTCTTGCGCGCCTCGGCCAGCCCGGACTGGACTGCGTCATCCGAGCTCTTGGACGAGGTTCCGACCAACTCGATGATCTTGACGACCGACACGTCGCTCCCTTCGCTCGACAGGAATCCGGGCGGACCCTACCCGTTGAGGCGCCTTCAGCCGGAGACGAGCGCGCGTGCGAAGTCGGCGGGGTCGAACGGGCGCAGATCGTCCAGCTGCTCCCCGATGCCGATCAGCGTCACCGGCAGGCCCAGCTCGTGGGCGATCGCGACCGCGACCCCGCCCCTTGCGGATCCGTCCAGCTTCGTCAGCGCGACGCCCGTCACCCCCACGACCTCACCGAAGAGGCGTGCCTGCTGGAGGCCGTTCTGGCCGGTGGTTGCATCGACGGCGAGCAGTGTCTCGTGCGGAGCGCCTTCGAGCCGGCGGCCGATCACGCGGCCAACCTTCGCCAGCTCCTCCATCAGGTTCGTCTGGGTGTGCAGCCGGCCGGCCGTGTCCACGATCACGACGTCGCGGCCGCGGGAGATCGCCGCCTCGATCGCGTCGTAGGCGACCGCCGCCGGGTCGCCGCCGCGGGTGGAGCCGACGAAATCCGCGCCGGCGCGCCCAGCCCAGACCTCGAGTTGCTCCCCGGCCGCGGCGCGGAAGGTGTCGGCGGCCGCAAGGAGCACCGACCGGCCGTGCTCGGCGAGCGTCGCCGCCAGCTTGCCGATCGTGGTCGTCTTGCCGGTGCCGTTCACGCCGACGACGAGCACCACCGCCGGCCGGGCGCTCACGTCCAGCGTGCCGGGCTTGCCGAGCAGCGTCGTCAGCTCCTCGACCAGAGGCCCCTCGAGGCCGGCCGGCCGGCCGCGGGCCTCCAGCCTGCGCACCAGCTCGGCGGTGGCGGGCACGCCGACATCCGCCCCGATCAGCGCCTCCTCGAGCCGCTCCCAGGACTCTTCGTCATCCGGGTCGAAGGCGGCGGCCGATAGCTGCTCGGTCAAGGCGCGCCTCGACTTCGACAGCGAGTCGCGAAGCCGCCCGAAGAAGCCCGCGCCCTCCTCCGCGGTCTCGTCCGGCCCACCGTCGCCGAGGAGCTCAGCCCAGCTTCTGGCCATCGCTCCTCCCAGCGTAGAGAAGCGGCCGGTTCAGGCGGCCGAGACGGCGACCGCGCCCTCGCGCGGCAGTCGCCGCGACACGACCTGCGAGATCCCGTCGGCGCCCATGGTCACGCCGTACAGCGAGTCGGCGGCCTCCATCGTCCGCTTCTGGTGGGTGACGACGATGAACTGCGCTCGGTCGGCGAACTGCCGGAGCAACGCGCAGAAGCGGCCGATGTTCGCATCGTCGAGCGCGGCCTCGACCTCGTCGAGGAGGTAGAACGGGCAGGGCCGGGCGAGGAACAGCGCGAACAGGAACGAGATTGCGCCGAGCGCCTTCTCGCCGCCCGAGAGCAGCGACAGCCGCGTGACGCGCTTCCCCGCCGGTGAGAGCTCGACCTCGATTCCGGGTTCATCCGCGGGGTCGGAGTCGGACTCGTCGGGCTCGGTCAAGCGTAGTCGGCCGTGGCCGCCGGGGAAGAGTGTCGAGGCGACCTCGGCGAAGTTCCGCTGCACCGCGTCGAAGGTCTCGGAGAAGCGACGCTCGACCGTGTCGCTCAACTCGTCGCGGAGCTTGCGCAGCTCGTCGAGCGAGCGCTCGAGATCCTCGCGCTGCGTGCGCAGCTCCGACAGCCGCTCCCGCTCGCGCGCGTATTCCTCCTTCGCAAACGGGTTGACGCCGCCGAGCTGGTCGCGGCGGCGCTCCAGCCGGTCGAGCTTCTCGGCGAGCTCGTCGCGGGCCCCCTCGGCCGGCTCCGCCGCAGCCTGCTCGAGGCGGCGCTCCGCTTCGGCCCGCTCGGCCTCGAGCCGCGCGTTCTCGACGTCGACTCCGGAGACGCGCTCCGCAGCCTCGGACAGCGCACGCCGCAGCTCGACCTCGCGGCCGCCGAGCGCGCGTAGCTGGGAGGCGAGCTCGCCGGCACGGACGGCTCCACGGTCGGCCTCCTCGAGCAGAGGCGCCTGCAGGCGCTCGGCGGCGCGCACCGCGCCGACCAGCACTTCGACCAGTGACGCGCCGGCGGCGACGAGCGCCGGATCGGGCAGTCGCGGCGTCGCGTACGAAGCCTGCTCGGTCAGTGCGGCAGCCTCGTCGAGCAGTCGCCGCCGCCGCGCTTCCAGCTCCAGCAGCACTGCCTCGGCGGTGTCGCCGGTGAACGCGAGCACACCGCGCTCGGGATCGTAGGAATGACCCTCGAGCGTGACCGCCGGCCCCGTCGCTGCGAGCAGGCGCTCGGAGGGGACGACCTCCACCCCGTCGAGCGGCTCGACCTTCCCCGGCCGGATGAGCACGGTCAGGTTGCCGAGCCCGCGCTCGCGCGCCTGCTCCAGCAGCGACAGACCGTCCTCGGCGGTGTGTACGAGGAGCGCCGCGCCGATCGCAGCCGCGACCGCGCGTTCCTGGCCGGCCTCGACCTCGACCAGCGAGAGTGCAAGCGACGCCCCCTCCTCGGCGAGCGCCCTGGCCGCGGGCGGCAACCCTTCCCGCTCCGCGATCGCCCGCTCGAGAGCGGACGCCCGCGACTCGGCCAGCCGCGCCCGCTCGAGCAGCCCGGCGTCGATCGCCGGCGGTGCCTCCCGGAGACGCCCGAGCAGGGCCTGGGCCGTCTCCCGGCGCAGATCGAGTCGCTCGGCTGCGCTGCGCAACCGGTAGAGCGTGCCGACCGACCCCTCACGTCCCCCCGCCGCATCGGCAAGCGCATCCTCGGCGCGCGCGCGCTCGGCGAGGAGCGCCTCGAGCGCCGCCTCTGCTGCCTGCCGCTCGTGCTGGAGGGCGGCGCGGCGCCGCCCGGCGTCTTCGAGTTGGGCCCCGAGCGATTCGAGGTCGAGTGCTGCGATCCCTGCCCGCAGCGAGGCGATCTCGGCGCCGAGCTTCTCGGCACGCTCCGCGGCGGTC
The DNA here is from genome assembly GCA_963803325.1 of uncultured Actinomycetes bacterium. Classification (GTDB taxonomy): domain Bacteria; phylum Actinomycetota; class Thermoleophilia; order Gaiellales; family Gaiellaceae; genus DATBLE01. The sequence goes on from CAWDLU010000004.1 coordinate 480,645, forward strand.
GCCTGGAGCGCGAGCGGACGCAGCCGCTTCGCCACCTCCGCCTCGACGTCTCGGGCCCGTTCGACCTGCGTGGCGACGCGGGCGAGCTTGAGCTCTGCGCGGTGCCGGCGCCGCTTGTACTTCCCGAGCCCGGCGGCCTCCTCGACGAGCTCGCGGCGCTCCTGCGGCCTGCTCGCCAGGATCGCCTCGACCCGCCCCTGGGAGACGATCGAGCCCATCGCGGAGCCGAGCCCGACGTCGGAGAGCAGTTCGACGACATCGGTACGCCGCACGTGAGCACCGTTGACGAGGTACTGGCCCTCGCCGCCCCGGTGCAGGCGCCGCATGATCGAGACCTCGGAGTAGTCGAGCTCGGCCAGCGCTCCGTCCTCGTTGTCGAACAGGAGCTCGACCTCGCAGTGGTCGGCCGCCGGTCGCGAGGCCGAGCCGGTGAAGAGCACGTCGTCGGGCTTCTCGGCGCGCAGCTCGCTCGGTGCGAGCGAGCCGGCCGCCCAGATCAGAGCGTCGGCGATGTTCGACTTGCCCGACCCGTTCGGTCCGACGACGACGGCGACGCCCGGCTCGAGCCGGATCTCGATCGGCTCCGGGAACGATTTGAAGCCGCGCAGCTTGATCGCCCGCAGGTGCATGCGCGGGAAAGTATCGCGGGGCCCGCGGATGGCGGGCTGCGCTCGCGTCAACGCCGGACCGCCGCCGACAACGCGCCGCCGGTCCGCTGCGTACCGCTGCTTCGTTACACCGTGTCGGGCTCGAGCGAGGCGAGCGCCTCTCGCGCCGCTTCCTGCTCGGCGTCCTTCTTGGTCGGACCCGAACCGGAGCCCGCCCGCTCGCCGTCGATCAGGGCGGCGCACGTGAACCGCCGCTCGTGGGCGGGACCCTCGGCTTCGATCACCGTGTAGACGACCTGCTGCCGCCGGCGGGCGAGCGTCTCCTGGAGCTCGGTCTTGTAGTCAACGTGCTGGGTGGCAGCGTAGTCGATCTGCTCCGAGAAGGCGGCGACGACGGCCGGCTCGACGCGCTCGAAGCCCCACTCGAGAAAGGCCGCTGCAAGCGCCGCCTCGAGCACCGCTGCGAGCACGTTGCGGTTGCCGATGAGGCGACCGAGCTCGTCGGCGGAGACCGCCTCGCCGTGCGCGGCGAGCAGCACCCCGAGGTCGAGATCGCGTGCGACCTTCGCGCAGCTCGGTCGCGAAACCACGTGCGAGCGGATCTTGGCCAGACGCCCTTCGGGGAAGTCCGGGTAGCGCTCGTAGAGGGCACGGGCGACGGCGAGCTCGAGCACGCTGTCGCCGAGAAACTCGAGGCGCTCGTACGAATCCGCGCGCTCGGTCGCCCACGAGGCGTGCGTGAAGACCTGCCGGAGCGTCGCGGCCGGCAGCGCGTCGATCAGCGTGCGCAGAGCGCGCGGGCCCGACGCCCGCCCGGTCGCCCTACTGGTGCGTGGAGACGTAGTCGACAGCCTGCCCGACGGTCGTGATCGTCTGGGCATCCTCGTCCGAGATCTTGACTCCGAACTGATCCTCGAGCTCCATGATCAGCTCGACCAGGTCGAGAGAGTCGGCGTCGAGGTCGTCCTGGAACGAAGCGGCTTCGGTGATCTGATCCTCGTCGATGCCGAGCTGTTCGACGAGCACCGCTTTCACCTGTTCGAAGACTTCTTCTCTCGACGCTGCCATGACACCTCGCTTACCGGTCGGGGTTTGAGCGCGCCGATCATACACCGCAACCGGCCGCCGGCCGGTCGTTCAGGCGGTGGAGGCTTCCCGCTCGGGCAGGCGCGCGGCCAGGCGAGCGATGATGTCGTGCTCGATTCCCCGGGCCGCGAGGCGGATTGCGTTCGCAATCGCCGTCTGGGATGAGTTGCCGTGGGCAATCACGGCCAGGCCGCGGAGCCCCAGCAGGTACGCACCCCCGTGGGTGTCGGGGTCGAGCCGGCGGCGGAGCCGGTGCGAGGCCGGGCGGATGAGCAGGCCCCCGACCTTGCCCAGCATGGTCCGAGTGATCTCGTCACGGAAACCCTGGACCACGATCCGGATCGTCCCTTCGAGCGCCTTCAGCGCGACGTTTCCGGTGAACCCGTCCGTGACCACGACGTCGGCCGCCCCGGCGAGCAGATCGCGCGCCTCGGCGTTGCCGGTGAAGTTGAGCGTGCTCTCCGCGAGCAGCCGGTGGGCTTCGAGCGTCAGCTGGTTGCCTTTCTCCGGCTCCTCGCCGATCGACAGCAGCCGCACCTCGGGGCTCGGAATGCCGAGGATCTCCTCCGCGAAGATCGCCCCCATGTGCGCGAACTGGAGCAGGTGCTCGGGCCTGGCGTCGGCGTTGGCACCACAGTCGAGCAGCACGCACGGACCGTCCCGCGCCGGGATCGGCACTGCGATCGCCGGACGCATGACGCCGGGGATCCGCCTGATTTCCAGCAGCCCGGCCGCCAGCATCGCACCCGTGTTACCGGCCGAGACCACCGCTTCGGCGTGCCCGGCGGTGATCGCGCGACAGGCCGTGACCAGCGAGCTGTCCGGCTTGCTCCGCACGGCGTCGGCCGGCTTCTCGTCCATCTCGATCACCTGTTCGGCGACGACGTGGCCGAGGCCGCGCGTGTCGAGGGACGCCGGCCCGTACAGGATCGGGACGATCCCGTCGGCGGCGGCCTCGAGCGCTCCGGAGACGACATCGTGCGGGCCGCGGTCTCCGCCCATGGCGTCGACGGCAACGCAAATCGTCCGGGGAAGCCCAGAGGTGCCCCCGCGATCACCGTCCACGAGCGGCGAGCCTACCCTCCGCTCCGGCGAGAGCGCGGTCCGGCTTCCGCGCGTCGTTGGTTGCGCCACCTACAGCTGGGTGGAGAGCGGCTCGATCTCGCGGCCCTTGTAGGTCTTGCAGTTCGGGCACACGCGATGCGGCCGCTTCGGTTGTCCGCACGTCGGACAGATGTTCACGCGCGGTGCCTCGATCCCGTGCTGGGCGCGACGCTTGTCGCGGCGAGACTTCGACGTCTTCTTCTTCGGGACGGCCATGCGGCCGAGCAGTATAGCGGCGCCGCTCTAGGAAAAACGGTCTCTCAACTCTGCGAGCGCGGCCCAGCGCGGATCTGCACGAGTCTCGTCGTGCGTGTGCGGCTCGCGGTTCAGATCCTTTCCGCAGACCGAGCAAAGGCCCGCACAGTCCGGCCGGCAGAGGATCTTGTCCGGCAGCGCGAGGATCAGCGAGTCGCGTGCCCAGGCGGAGAGATCGAGCCGGTCGTCGGCGAGGTACGGCGTCGTCAGCTCTTCCGAGTCGGGGCTCGTTGCCTGATATTCGCGCAGGCTGAGCGTCTGCTCGAGCACGGCGTCTGCCAGGCAGCGCATGCAGGCACCGTGCAGCCGGATCGAGCAGCGGAGCGCGAAGACCCAGCCGGTCGAGGCGCGCGTGATCGAGAGCTCGGCGGGGATCTCCTCCGGCACGGCGACGTAGCGCTCACCGCCGAGCCGCACAGGGGCGATCGCGATCTCGACCGCCTCGCGATGCTCCTCCCCCGACCTGACCCTGACGTTCCGCAGGTCGAAGACGGTCATGCCGGAGAGGCTACCGATCAACCAGCCGACGTCAGCGCCCGCGCACGGCGACGGCCGCCGGCCGAGGCTCGACAGACGTGCGGGTACGACCCTTCGGCGCCCGCACGATCAGCGCGACGGAGGCGACGATGATCCCGCCCCCGAGAAGCGTCCGCCAGCTCAGTCCCTCGCCGAGAACGACGGTGCCGAGCAGCACGGCGACGACGGGGTTGACGTAGGCGTACGTGCCGACCAGCGACGTGGGCGCCGCTCGCAGCAGCCACATGTAGGCGGTGAAGCCGAGCAGGGACCCCGCGACCACGAGGTAGGCGAGACCGAACCAGGACTCGCCGGAGATCTGCCCCGGGTGGACGCGACCGAACTCGCCGCTTGCTCCGGCGACGATCGTCAGCATCAGCCCGCCGGCGAGCATCTGCATCGCCGCGCCGACCAGGGGCCGGCGGGGCAGGGGAGCCCGGCGGGAGTAGAGCGAGCCGATCGCCCAGGCGAGCGAGCTGAAGACGAGAACGAACGCAGCACGGCTCCCGGCTCCCCCCGCCCCTCCGGGCGCAACGAGCAGGCCGACGCCCGCGAACCCGATCACGAGCCCGGTCACGACCGGGCGCGCCAGCCGCTGTGCGTAGAAGACCCGGTCGAGGAGCGCCAGCCACAGCGGAACCGAGGCGATGATCAGCGACGCGGTGCCCGTGTCGAGCGTCTGCTCGGCCCAGCCGACCGCGGCGTTGCCGACAACCAGCATCGGCGCGGCGATCAGGAACGCCGAGAGCCACTGCCGCGCGGTCGGCCGGTCGCTGCCGGCTCCGTCGAGCCTACGCCGGTCCCCGCTCCGGCGCCGGCCAAGCCGGCGCCTACGCTCACTGCCGGATCCGTCGAGCCTACGCCGGTCCCCGCTCCGGCGCCGGCCAAGCCGGCGCCTACGCTCACTGCCGGCTCCGTCGAGCCTACGCCGGTCACCGCGGCCAATCGCCCAGGCATACAGCAGGCTGCCGGCGACGAGGAAGCGGACGGCGGCCATCAGGAACGGCGGAATCGTCCGCACCGCCAGGTCGATGCCGAGATAGGTGGAGCCCCAGACGACGTAGACGACCGCCAGCGCGACCCAGATGCGCGCCCGCGACTGACCCAGGCCCACCATCGGGGTCGGGTCTACCGACCTACCGGACTACCGTGCGCGACCGGGCCACCAGCCCCGCCGATCGGTGTCGTCGTGGTCGCGGCGCTCGGGCCCCATGACTGAGACAACGCCGGCGAGGAGCAGCAGCGTGAGCAGAACGATCATCTCCATGGACACAGCGTGCCTGGCTTGTTTGATTAGCACAAGTCCTGTAATGTGTCATTTGTATTATGGAACCTGATAGCTGGCTCGGACTCGAACTGCGGCACATGATCGCTCTGAGGGCGATCGCCGAGGAGGGCACGTTCGGCCGCGCGGCCGTCCGGCTGGGCTACACGCAGTCGGCGATCAGCCAGCAGATCGCGACGCTCGAGCGTATCGTCGGCCGGCGCCTGATCGACCGGCCCGGGGGGCCGCGCCCCGTGTCGTTGACGGAGGCGGGCGAGCTGCTCCTCCGCCACGCGGACGCGATCGCGGCGCGGCTCCAGGCCGCCCAGGCCGATCTCGCCGCGCTCGACGCGGGGGATGCCGGGCCGCTGCGCATCGGCACCTACCAGAGCGTGGGCGCCCGGGTGCTCCCGACGCTCTTGCGGGACTTCGCCGCCCAGTGGCCGAAGGTCGAGATCACGCTCCAGGAGTCGGCGGACGACCGCCACCTGATCCAGCTCGTCGAGCGCGGCGAGCTCGACCTCAGCTTCGTCGTCCTCCCGCTCGACCCGGGCCCGTACGAGACCGTCGATCTCTTCCGGGATCCGTATGTCGCGGTCGTCCCGGCGGGCTCGCCGCTCGCCGCTCGCGATCGAGCTCCGAGCCTGCGCGAGCTGGTCGAGCATCCGCTGATCAGCTACCGCACCTGTCGCACCACCCAGCAGGTCGAGGAGCGCCTGCGTCACGCCGGCCGCGACCCGCACATCGTCTTCCGCTCCGACGACAACGGCACCGTGCAGGGCCTCGTCGCCGCAGGCGTCGGAATCGCAATCGTGCCGCGGCTGACGGTGGACGAGGAGGACAAGGCGGTCGAGCTGGTCGACCTCGGCGACCGTGTTCCTCCGCGTCTGATCGGGATTGCCTGGCATCGCGACCGCCGGCGGACGCGCGCCGCCGAGGCGTTCGTCGAGCTGGCTCGACGCCTGACCGCGGCGGATGCGGGGCTCGACGCGGCGGCTGCGTAGACTGGGCGAGTGCGCCGCGCTCTCTTCCTTTCGGCCGCACTGCTCCTCAGCGCCGTCGCCGCCGGCGCCGCCACACGGGCGACCCGCGTCACCGTCTACCGCCCCTTCGTGCACGGCAAGCTGGCCGCCGGTTTGAAGGTCGTCCGGACGGCCAAGGGCCAGTGCTTCTCGGGTTCGGTCGCCGACCCGCGCAGCGACGCGTGGCGGTGCCAGTTCGAGAACACGATCGCGGATCCCTGCTTCTCGGACAAGAAGATCCCCTCGTGGGTGGCATGCCCCGAGGACGGCTCGCCCTTCGGGACGCGCGTCGTCAGGCTGGCGCTCTCGAAGTCGCTCCCGAAGAGCCTCGGCAACGGCGGCGGCGCCGGCCAGGGCAATCCGTGGGCGGTCAAGCTCGCCGGCGGAGAGATCTGCACGTTCCTGACCGGCGCGACCTTCGCGTTCCACGGCCGGCGGGTGAACTACGGCTGCGCCAAGACGACGTTCCTCGCCGGCAGTCCCGAGCGGTCGGGCCCGACGTGGACGATCATCCTCGGGACGGGGCGGAGGTCGAAGCCGCGGACGGCCACGATCCTCGTCGCCGCCTGGTAGCTACGTCGCGCGCCGGGCGCGCCGGCTCTCGAAGAATTCGGCCGCATCGCGCGCGCCGGGCACGGTGAGCAGGTTGTCGTTCACCCACTCTTCCGCGATCGGCCACCCGGACGAGCCGATCCGCTCGGCCGCCGCCTCGAGGTCGTAGCCGGTGCGACGGAGCTCCGGCTCGGAGTCGCCGACGAGCGCCCAGTACGCGCCTGGGCGATCCTCGTACGGCATCCCGACGCTCCCGGCATTGACGAGGCGGAGCTCGCCGAGCCGCCGGTCGAACTGAGAGTGGGTGTGGCCGATCACGACCGTCGGCTGCGGCGCGCTGCCGATCGTCTCGCGGGCGACCTCGTCCGTCGTCAGGACGGTGACGAACGGCTCGTCGTCGTACGGGGTCGCGTGGCAGTAGCAGACGCCGTCGAGCACGACGGTCAGCTCGAAGGTGGCGAGGAAGGCCCGCTCGTCGTCGTCGACCTGGGTGGCCGGCCAGGCGGTGATCGGACTGCCCTCGGCTCCCTCCACCATTGCGCGGTCGGCGTTACCGCGGACGAAGCGGGCGTTCTGCACGGTGCGCGCGAGTGCGATCGTCTCCCGCGGAAGCGCGCCGGCTGCGAGGTCGCCGCCGAAGACGACCGCGTCGGGACGAACCTCCTCGAGCTCGGCGAGCACCGCCTCCAGCGCCGGAAGGTTCCCGTGGACGTCGTAGAGGGCCGCGACGAGGCTAATAGGGCTCGTCGCTGTTGCCGGCGACGCCGGCGACGACGGTCTCCTGCGAGCGCTCGTGCAGCCGCTCCCGGCCGCGCTTGACCGCGGTCAGGAACTTGTCAAGGTTGACCTCGAGCGTCGAGAGGATGCCGTCGGCCCAGTCCTCCATCTCGAGACGCGTCTCGCGTGCCGACCGCCGCGCCTCGTCGATGATCTCCTGCGCCTGGCGCTCGGCCAGCTTGACGATCTCCGTCTGCGAGGCTTCGCGCGCCGCCTGCTCCCGCGACTCTCCGAGGATCCGGTCGCACTCGCGCTTCGCCTCGGCCAGCATCTCCTGCCGCTCCTTGACGATCCAGCGAGCCTGTTTGATCTCCTCCGGAATCGTCGCGCGCATCTGGTCGAGGATGTCGTAGATCTCCTCGCGGTCGATGCGAACCTGGTCGGTCAGCGGCACGGCCTTCGCGGTGTGCACGAGGTCGTCGAGTTTGTCGATCAGAACGAGAACGTCCATATATGTCTCCCAGTCTACTCCTGCGGGCTGGTGGGGGCGCCGCCCCGCCCTTCCGGGAACATGCCCCGGAAGCGTGCGGCGACCGGCGCCGGAACCAGCTCGTCCACACTTCCCCCGAACTCGGCAATCTCCTTCACGCCGCTCGAGGAAATGAAGGAGTAGCGTGGGCTGGCCATCACGTACACGGTCTCGATTTCGGGAGCGAGGTGGCGGTTGAGCTGGTTCATCTGGAACTCCCACTCGAAGTCCGAGATCACGCGCAGCCCCTTGACGATCACCTTTGCCTCCCAGCGGCGGGCGAACTCGACGACGAGCTCGGCGAAGACGTCCACCTGGACGTTCGGGACGCCGTCGAGGGCCTCGCGCAGGAAGCCGACCCGCTCCTCGAGCGGGAACATCGGCAGCTTGTGGTGCGGCCCGCGGACGACGCCGACGACGACCCGGTCGAAGATCGCAGCCGCCCGCTCGATCACGTCGACGTGGCCGAACGTCACCGGGTCGTACGTACCGGGGCAGATGGCGGTGATCACGCCATTTCCATCCCTTCGGTCGGGAAATGGTTCGAGAGTCTGACTTGGCTCTTCATCGTTGATGCCTCGCTGACCAGCTCGCGTGAGTGAGATGGCCTCTAACCAGCTCGCGGGAGCGAGATGGTCTCTAACCAGCTCGCGGGAGCGAGATGGCCTCGAACAGGGTAAGGCGTGCGGACCCGTACGTGCGCGACGTGCGTACGACCAGGCCCGTCAGGGCAGGCTCGAGCTTTGCGGCCGTCTCGTAGACGAGGAGGCCGTCCGGGGCGAGCAGCGGCGCGAGGTGGGAGGCGATCTTCGCGTATCCGGCGAGCTCGTACGGCGGGTCGCAGAGGATCAGGTCGTAGGTCCGGCGCTCGGTCGAAAGTACCTGGAGCGCGTCGCGGCAGAGCACGGCGGCGCCGGTGACGCGGAGCTTGGCGAGGTTGCGCTCGATCGTCCGGCACGCGTCGCGGTCGGCCTCGACGAAGACGACGCTCTCCGCGCCGCGGGAGAGCGCCTCGAGCCCCATCGCGCCAGAGCCGGCGAAGAGGTCGAGGACCGAGGCGCCGTCGACGGGGCCGATCAGCTCGAACGCGGCCTCGCGGACGCGGTCGGAGGTCGGGCGGGTGTCACGCCCCTTCGGGGCGAAGATCCGGGCCCCGCGGTGCTCGCCGGCGATGATCCGCACAGCCGAAGGCTAGTGCCACTTCGGGACATGTCAGGGGTCTGACCCCTCCCAGCCGTTTCGGCCGTGGCCCCCGGCAACAAATGGGTGACGATTCCTCCACAGCACGCGAAGGCCGTGCAGGCGACGGGGCGGGTGGCGCGATCGGCGGACCGGCCTTTCCGGCCATCGGGGTCAGACCCCTGTCATGGCCGAAAAGGTCAAACGGCAACGCCTTCGTCCGGGAACATTGCCGCCAGGGCGTCGTCGATCGGACCGTGCTCGTCAACCAGGGCCTGCGCCGCCGCCCGCGCCCGCTCGAGTAGCGGGCGGTCGACGCGCAGCTTCGTGAAATTTAGGTCGGAGAGCCCGGACTGCCTCGTGCCGAGCAGCTGCCCCTCTCCGCGTAGCTCCAGGTCGATCTCCGCCAGCTCGAAGCCGTCGTTCGTCTCGACCAGCGCCTCCAGACGGCGCGCGGCGGACTCGGTCAGCTCCTCCTTCGGGCGCGAGACGAGCAGGCAGAACGACTGCTCGGCGCCGCGGCCGACGCGCCCGCGCAGCTGGTGGAGCTGGGCGAGCCCGAAGCGGTCGGCTTCCTGGACGATCATCACCGTCGCGTTCGCAACGTCGACACCGACCTCGATCACCGTCGTCGCGACGAGCACGTCCACCTCGCGCGCCTTGAACTTCGCCATCAGGTCGCGCCGGTCGGCGGGCTTCAGCTTCCCGTGCAGGCAGCCGACACGAAACCCCTTCAGCTCCGCGCGCCGGAGCCGCTCGGTCTCCTGCTCGGCCGCCCGCGCGCGCGAGGTCTCCGACTCCTCGATCAGCGGGCAGACGACGTAGGCCTGGCGACCTTCCCGCAGCAGGCGCGTCAGGCGCCGGTAGGCCTCGGGAGCGCGCTGCTCTGGAATCCAGCGCGTGATCACGGGCTTGCGCGAGGCGGGCGGCTTCGCGATCTCGCTGACCGCCAAATCGCCGTACACCGTCAGCGCGAGGGTGCGCGGGATCGGCGTCGCGGTCATGTGCAGGACGTGGGGCGAGCGGTTCTCCGCGAGTGCGCGCCGCTGCTCGACGCCGAAGCGGTGCTGCTCGTCGACCACCGCCACCGCCACCCGGTCGAGATCCACGCCCTCCTGGATCAGCGCGTGCGTCCCGATCAGGATCTGCGCGTCCCGCGCCGCATCCCGCGCCCGCTTGCCGACCGAGCTCGTCAGCAGACCGCAGGAGACGCCGAGGCCGTCGCAGAGGCCCTCGACGGTCAGGAAGTGCTGCTCGGCGAGCGTCTCGGTCGGCGCCATCAGCGCGCCCTGGTAGCCCTGCTCGACTGCACGCAGCAGCGCGTAGAGCGCCACCACCGTCTTGCCCGAGCCGACGTCGCCCTGGAGCAGACGCTGCATCGGCACCGCCCGCGCGAGGTCGCGTTCGAGATCCCCGATCGCGGCCTCCTGATGCCGCGTGAGCGAGAACGGCAGCGCCTCCCGGTAGCGACGAAGCAGCGCTCCCGGCTCTCCGAGCGCCGGCGCCACCTCCTGCTCGCGGTCGCGGTTCCTGCGGGCGAGGCCGAGCTGAAGCAACAGCAACTCGTCGAACGCCAGGCGCCTCCGGCCGGTCTCGGCCTCGTCGAGCGATCGCGGGCGATGAAGGGCGTGCAGCGCGTCTGCACGCCCGGGCAGCCGCTCGCGGTGCTTCAACGCCGCCGGCAAGGGATCGAGCACGTTCGGGACGAGGGCGAGCGCGCGGTCGGCGAGGGCACGCATGCGAGGCGGAGTGATCTCCTCGCCCGCGGGATAGATCGGGGCGAGGTCGGCGGTCGACGCTGCGCCGTTCAGGTCGTACGCACGGACCGCGAACTCGTTCCGGCGGAGGTTGCCGCGCAGGCGCACGCTCGTGCCCGGCTGGAGCTTGTCCGCGAGCCAGGCCTGGTTGAACCAGACCGCAGGGATCGAGCCGCTGTCGTCTGCCACCGTCGCCTTCAGGACGGTCAGCCGGCCGCGAGTCCTCCGCAGCGAGAGGTTGCGCACCTCGCCGACGATCACCGCCTCGGTCTCGCCGAAGAGATCGACGATCCGGCTCTCGCCGACCGAGCGCTGGTAGTCACGCGGCCGGTGCTCGAGCAGGTCGCCCACGGTCCGCAGCCCCAGCCTGGCGAGCCGCGCGGCGATCCGGGGTCCGACCCCGGGGAGCGAGTCGAGCCCGATCGCCAGCCGGGCCGGCCGGGGTTCGCCACGCAGGCGGGGCCAGACGTCGGGTCGGTCCAAGCACGCAAAGCCCGTCGGGCGGGTCACCTCGATCCGAGTATAGGAGCGGGCTCAGTCGGCGTCGTCGAACCAGAAGAAGCCGACCGCGCCGGGGCCCGCGTGCGTGCCGACCACGGCACCGAGCATCGTCTCGACCTCGATTCGGGCCTGGGGCCGCGAGCGGCGGACGAGCTCGCGCAGCGCCTCGAGGCGGTTGGGCGCGTCCGCGTGCGCGATCCCGACCTCGAGCGAAGGGCGATCGACGCTCCCGCTCTCGAAAGCGCGTACGAACTCCAGGAACGCCTTGTGGCTTCCCCGCACCCGCTTGAGCGGAACCACCTCCCCATCCTCGATCCCGAGGATCGGCTTGATGTTCAGCAGCTGACCCGCCGTCGCCGCCGCCTTGCCGATCCGGCCGCCACGCGCCAGAAACTCGAGCGTGTCCACGGTCCACACGATCCGGCTCTCCCGCCGGAAGCGCGCGACGAAGTCGTCGATCTCCGCGTCGGTCGTCCCCCGCTCCAGCCGGCGCTGGACGGCCAGCGCCAGCAGCGCCAGCCCGGCCGAGACCGTGCCGCTGTCCACCGCCCGGACCTTCCCTCCACCCAGCTCCTCCCCGGCCCGACGCGCGCTCTCGACCGTGCCCGACATCTTCAGCGGGAGGTGCAGCGAGAGGATGCGCTCGTACTCCGCCAGCCCCTCGTAGGTGTGCAGGAAGTCACCCGGCGTCGGCTGCGAGGTGGTCGGCAGCACGGTCGCACCCCGCAGCCGCCGGTAGAAGTCGTGCGGGTCGAGCTCCTCGTAGTCGCGGAAGCTCTCGTCGCCGAAGCGCACGTACAGCGGCACGACGCGCCAGTTCGAGAACCGCCCCGGCCCGTCGGGGTCGTCGGCGGTCGAGTCGAGAACGACCGCCGTGTTCTCGACGGACAGCTGCATCAGCCGGCCTCGCAGATCACCGCGACTCGGGAGCCGTCGGGCTCGGAGGCGACGATCGCGATCTCAGCGCGGAGCTCGAGCACCAGCTCGAGCGCGTCGCGGAAACGTCGTTGTCCTCGATCGGGACCACGTGGATCGGCAACACTGAGCCGACTCTACTCAGCCACAGGAGCAGGTGGTAGTGAGGCTGACGCCTTCGTGGGCGTCGACCTCGACTCCGGGTGTCACCTCGATCGGACCATAGGCAGCGGTCCGGCGAGGTTCGGCCTCAGGCCGGCCGGAGCCGGACGACCGCATCCACCCCGCCCCCGGACGCCTCGCGCAGCTCGGCGTCGCCGCCGTCGGCGGTCGCGAGACGGCGGACGATCGCGAGCCCGAGGCCGGAGCCGGGCTTCGGCGAGCGGCCCCGCCAGAAGCGATCGAAGGCGCGTGCGCGGTCATCCCCGGATAGACCCGGCCCGTCGTCGACGACGTGGAGCTCGACCCAGCCCTCGGCGCGCTGGACCGAGACGGTGACGGCAGCCGAGACGGCGGTCGCATTCGCAACCAGGTTGTCGAGGATCTGGCCCAGGCGCTCCGGCGAGCTCCGTACGCGCAGCCCTCGCTCGCCCTGGCGCGTGACGCCGTCCCAATGGGAGAGCCGGTCGGCGACGACGAGGTCGACGTCGACCGGCTCGGACTTCGCCGCGCCCGCGTCGGCCCGCGCGAGCGAGAGCAGCCCCTCGACGAGCCTCCCGAGGCGGTCGGCTTCCGCCAGCGCGGGCGCCGCTTCGTCGGCCTGCATGTTCTCGAGCCGGAGCCGCAGCGCGGTCAGCGGCGTGCGCAGCTCGTGCGAGGCGTCGGCGACGAATGCCTGCTGCGAGGCGAGTAACGCCTCGAGCTTTGCCGCCGTCTCGTTGAACTCGCGGGCGAGGCGCCGCACCTCCTCGGGGCCTTCCTCCGGGGCACGGACGTCGAGCCGTCCGGCGCCGACCGCGACGGCAGCCTCGCCGAGCCGGCGCAGCGGCCCGGTCACGCCGCGGGCGACCCAGAGCCCGAGCAGTGACACCCCGCCGAGAACGATCCCGGCGATCGCCGCCAGCGTCAGCCAGTAGCGGCGGACGCGGCGGTCGACCGCAGAGGTCGGATAGGTGATCCGCGCCGCCCCGAGAATCGTCCCCGCCGAGGCGATCGGGACGGCGACGTAGAGCAGGTTTGTGCTCAGGGTGTTCGAGTGCCTGACCCCGGAAGCGACCCGGCCGGCGAGCGCGGCGGCGATCTCCGGCCGGCTGGCGAAGCTCGTGTCGTCCGGGATCGGCTTCGAGTCGGCGATCGCGATTCCGCGCCGATCGACGACGACGACGCGCCCGCCCGTGTCCGACCCGTAGCGGGCCGCGATCGCCTGAAGCCCCGCTCGTGACGACTCGCCGGTGCGCTCGAGCACCCCCTCGGAGAGCGAGGCGACGCTGACCGCGTCCCGCTCGACCTTCGACTCGAGGTCTCGCCGCTCGTTGCGGCCGTAGGTGACCCCGAGCGGCACCTCGAGCACGGCGAGCACGAGCAGGGTCAGACTCAGGTAGCTGAGCAGCAGGCGGCGTGACATCAGCCGCGCAGGCGGAAGCCCACTCCGCGCACGGTCTCGATCCAACCGGGGTCGGCGAGCTTGCGGCGCAGGGCGGCAACGTGCACGTCGATCGTCTTCGGCGAACCGAACCAGCGCGTCTCCCAGACCTGCTCGAAGATGCGGCTGCGGCTGAACGCGGCTCCGGGCTCGGAGATCAACAGCGCGAGCAGGTCGAACTCCCGTGGCGTCAGCGAGAGATCCTCGCCGTCCAGAGAGGCGCGTCGCGCGCGCGAGTCGACCTCGAGCCCGTTCACGTGCATCGGCCCGTCCGGCGCAGGCGGCTCGAGCCTGCGCATCACCGCGCGGATCCGGGCGACGAGCTCGCGGATCGAGTACGGCTTGACGACGTAGTCGTCGGCTCCGAGCTCCAGCCCGACAACGCGGTCGACCTCCTCGCCGCGGGCGCTGACGACGATCACGGGAACCCGCGAGCGTTCGCGGATCCGGCGGCAGACCTCGAGCCCGTCGACGTCGGGCAGCCGCAGGTCGAGCAGCACGATGTCCGGCTCGGCCGCGTCGAGTGCCTCCCGGCCGGTCGCTGCGCGGTCGACCTCGAACCCCTCCCGTCGCAGGCCCTCCGCGAGCGGCTCGGCGATTGCGTCCTCGTCCTCGACGATCAGGACCTTCACGGATCCCATGATCGCACCGGCTTGATCGACCGGCATCGGGGCTTTTCCGAACCTTTACCGATCGCCGGCAAACCCTGGCATCCGGCTGTCCCGTCCGTAACCGCGCCCGTCCTACCGTCAGGGCAGTCAATCGAACGGAGGCCACTGTGAACAAGAGACACGCACTTCTCATCTCTCTCGCGATCGGAGCCGCTGCGATCGCCGGGACCGTTGCGGCGACGAAGACCGCGCACCTCGGCCGGTCGGCCACGACCACGCAGTCCTCGCCGGCTGCCCTGATCACGCAACGGACGAAGGCTCTCGACCGCACGGAGGCCGCGCTCAGGAAGGCGCTGGCAGAGCGTCCGCCGAAGCTGCCGCCGGTCCCGAAGGCGGCCACGGGCTCCCCGATCGCAGCCGCACCCGCAGCCGCGGCCGCACCGCCCCAGCGGGTCGTGTACGTCAGGCCCGCGCCGGTCATCCGCCACGTTCCCCGTGCGGGAGGGCACGAGTCCGAGCACGAGTCCGAGGGCGGTTCTCAGCACGAGAACGGCGGAGGCGGGTTCGATGACTAACCACACCGCCCGCCTCTACGCCCTCGCCGCCACCGTCCTCGTCTTCTTCGTCGCCTGGGCCACGATCGCCGCGCATCCATGGCGCACGCAGAAGACGGCCGCTCAGGATCCGAGGCTCGCGGCGCTCCAGGCCCGCGAGCAGCGGCTCCGTGCCGAAGCGCTCGCCGTCAAGCGGATCGTCGACAAGCGCTGGGCCGTGTACCGGGCGAACCTCACCGCGAGGAACCGGACGATCGCGACGGTCAAGGCCGCGAACGCGCGTACAGCTGCGCTCGCCTCCGCACCGCAGCCGGCCCCCACGACTCCGACCGCCGGCGCCGCCGCGGCGCCCTCGGTCCGGATCGTCACGCTGCCGCCGCTGACGATCACAAGGACGTCGTGATGCAGCGGCATTCGTTCGCCGCAATGGGCACCCAGGTCGAGCTGCTGCTCGATGCGGAGCCGAGCGCCGAGGGCGAGTTCGCCCTCGCCGGGGCCGAGCGCGAATTCGAGCGGCTGGAGGCGCTGCTCTCGCGCTTCCGCCCCGACTCCGAGCTCTCGGCGCTCAACCGCCTCGGCGTGCTCGACGCCGGTGAGGATCTCGTCGCCGTGACCAGGCTCGCCCTGGAGGCACGGGATCGCACCGGCGGCCGCTTCGACCCGACCATCCACGACGCCCTCGTCGCCGCCGGCTACGACCGCACGTTCGACGAGGTCCTCCCGGACGGCGAGGCGGGAGACCCGCGGCCCTGTGGCGGCGGCGTCCGCATCGACGGCGGCCGGATCGAGCTGGAGACCGGCTTCCGGCTCGATCTCGGCGGGATCGCCAAGGGGTATGCCGTCGACCGCGCCCGGGCGATCCTCGAGCCGGCCGGGCCCTGCCTCGTCAACGCCGGCGGCGACCTTGCCGGCAGCGGACGGCTCTGGCCGGTAGGCGTCGAGACCGCGGACGGAGAGGTCACGCTCGGCCTGGAGGACGGCGCGCTGGCCACCTCCGGCCGCGATCGCCGCCGCTGGCGACGCGGCGCCGAAGAGGCCCATCATCTGATCGATCCGGCAACGGGTGCGCCCGCCGCCGGAGACCTGCTTCGGGTGACGGCCGTCGCCCCGACCGCGGTCGAGGCGGAGGTGCTCGCCAAAGCGATCTTCCTGGGCGCGCCCGCCGAAGGGCCCGCCGTGCTCGTCACCGCGGACGGCCGCACGGTGGTCACCGGTGGGCTCGAATGAAGACCGATCCGACGTTCTGGCTGCTCGCACGGGCCACCGGGCTGACCGCGTACGCGCTGCTGACCGCGTCGGTGCTGGCGGGCCTGACCGTGAAGTCGCGGCCGCTCGGGGCACGGCTGAAGGCGGCGGCCGTCACCGACCTGCACAAGTTCCTGTCGCTGCTCGCGCTCGGGGCGATCGCAGTGCACGGAGTGACGCTCGCGCTCGACTCGACCGTGCGGATCTCGGTGGCGGCGCTGTTCGTGCCCGGGCTCAGCCCCTACCGGCCTCTCGCCACCGGCATCGGCATCCTGGCCGCCGAGCTGATGCTCCTGATCTACGTGTCCTTCTCGCTCCGCCGCCGGATCGGCGTGCGGAACTGGCGCCGGCTGCACTACCTCACGTTCGCGGTCTTCGGCGCCGCCACCGTGCACGGAATCGCCGCGGGCACCGATACGTGGGCGTTCGGGCTGTACGCAAGCTCGATCGCCGCCGTCGCCTCGCTGACCGTCTGGCGTGTGCTCACGAGCCCGACAAGGAAAAAGGGAGGAGTCGCTCATGTACCGCATCGAGATCGACAGGTCGCTCTGTAACGGCATGGCTTCGTGCGTGAAGGTCGCACCCGAGACCTTCGATCTGGACACCGACGGGGTCGCAGTCGTCTCAGGCCCCGCCGGCGAGCGCGCGATCGAGGCGGCCGAATGTTGCCCCTTCTCGGCAATCGCCGTCTTCGACGAGGCGAGCGGCGCCCCCGTCGTCTAGCCTCGATCCATGCCCGCCGGCAAACCGTTGAGGATCGCGCTTGTCGCCGCCGTGCTCGCAGCGGCGGCGACGGCCGCGATCCTGCTCAACCTCGCGCTGCTCGGCTACGCCGAGCCTCGGAACGACCCGGTCGGCAAGCTCAGCCCACTCGCGGTCATCCAACCGGGTCCCGCGTCTCCGCCGCCCGCGGTCACGACCGGCGACCACGGCGACAGCGACGACTAGGCAAGGACCGCGGACGGTCGCATCAGCCGGCCTCGACGGGCGCCGCGGCCGCTCGCACGGCCCCGACGATCGTGTCGAGCGGCTCGTCCTTGCGGATGCAGGCGAGCGCCCCCGCACCGAGCATCGCCTCGATCTCGCGCTCCTCGGCCGCTGCCGTCAATCCGACCACCGCCACGGCGGGGAAACGCTCGTGCACCAGGCGCGCGATCTGCACCCCGTCGAGCCCAGGCAGGCGGTAGTCGACGACCAGCACGTCCGGGGCAAGCTCCGCGCAGATCTCCGCGACCCGGGAGCCGTCGGGCTCGGAGGCGACGATCGCGATCTCACCGCGGAGCTCGAGCAGCAGCTCGAGGGCGTCGCGGAAGACGTCGTTGTCCTCGATCAGGACGACGCGGATCGGCACGGAGCCGACTCTACTCAGCCGAGAGGAGCAGGTGGTAGTGAGGCTGACCGCCTTCCTGGACGTCGACCTCGACTCCGGGGTGCCGGTCGGCGACCCCCGAGAGGAGGCGGCTGAGCTCGGGCGCGCCCTCGCCGGTGATGATCGTGAGGACGCTCCCGAACTCGGCGAGCAGCAGATCGACGACGGCCGCCGCGACCTGGTCGAAGTCCTCACCGCCGGCGACCGGCTCACCCTCGGACAGCCCCAGGTAGGTGCCCTTCCGAACCGCGAGGCCGTTCAGCTCGACGTCACGCGAGGCGGTCGTGACGGCGCCGGTCGCGACCGAGGCGAGAGCCTCTTCCATCGCGGAGGCATTCTCCCCCGCCGAGCGTGAGCCGTCGAAGGCGACGAGCGCGGCGATCCCGGCCGGGATCGAGCGGGTTGGGACGACCCGCACGGGCTTCGGGGCATGCTCGGCCGCCTGCTCGGCGCCGAGAACCACGTTCGGGTTGTTCGGAAGCACGACGATCTCGGGCGCCGCCGCTGCTTCGACCGCCCGCAGAATCTCCGCCGTGGACGGATTCATCGACTGTCCGCCCTCGACGATCCCGGTTGCGCCCAGGCTTCGGAACAGCCGGGCGTTGCCGTCGCCGGCGACGACCGCGACCACCTCGCAGACCTGTGGCTCCCGGACGAGCTCGAGGATGCGCGACTCGCGCTCCCGGGTCTGCCGGTGCATGTTCGCGATCTCGACTCCGTCGATCGTGCCCTGCGCGACCCCCAGGCTGAGCGCGGCGCCGGGATCGTCGGTGTGCAGGTGCACCTTCAGCGCGCTGCCGTCGCCGACGACGATCAGCGAGTCGCCGAGCTGCTCGAGCGCAGCCTCCAGACCCTCGGCGTCGAGACCGTCGCCCTCGACGACGAAGACCGTGCAGTAGCGGTAGCGAGAGAGCTCCTGGTGGACGGCCTCGAGGGTGATCGCCGGGAGGTCGGGTGAAGACTCGGGCAGCGCATCGCCGGTCACGGCTGCCGTCAGGCCGCGCAGCAGCTCGAGCAGGCCGGCTCCGCCGGCATCGACGACCCCGGCGTCGCGGAGAACCTGGAGGTACTGGGGTGTTCGCGCGAGCGCCTCCTCGCCGCGACGGACGAGGGCCCGCAGCAGGTCGCCGACCGCGAGCTCAGGGGTCGCCTGGGCCTCGGCCTCCTCGGCGAGCTCGCGGATCACGGTCAGCATCGTCCCCTCGACCGGCTCGCGCACTGCGCGGTAGGCCGCGTCGCTGGCGGAGCGAAAAGCGCGTGCGAGCGTGAGCGAATCGATCGCGGGTGCCCGCCCGGCCACATCCGCGAACCCGCGCACGATCTGGGAGAGGATCACGCCGGAGTTGCCCCGCGCCCCCATCAGCGCCGCGCGGGCGATCTCGTTCGCGAGCCGGTCGCGATCGTGCTCGTCCAGGCGGTCGAGGGCGTCCTTGACCGCGCGGACCGTGAGCGTGAGATTGGTGCCCGTGTCGCCGTCCGGAACCGGGTACACGTTCAGATCGTCGATCCGGCGGCGACTGGCCTCGAGCGCCGCAGCGGTCGGGCCGGCGAGGCGGCGGACGGAGTCCAGGTCGGTCATGCCGTTCTCCTCCCGTCGATCGGGAGCCGGTTCGGCTACGCCTTCTGGACTTTGGCGCCCTTGAGGCAGCGTGTACACACGTAGTCGCGCTGGGGGGCACCGTTCACGAGGATGCGAACGCGTTGGAGGTTCGGGTTGAAGCGGCGCTTCGTCGCCACCATCGAGTGACTCCGGTGGTTGCCGAAGGAGGGCTTCTTTCCGCAGACGGAGCAGATCCTGGACATGCGGCCAGAGAGTGTAGCGGTCTACCGCGCCGCGGCGGCGGCCCGCAGCTGCGCGAACGCGTCGGCCATCTCGAGCGCGGTCCGGGCGGCGGTCGCGCCGCGGTCGATGCGCGCCTCCGCCTGCTCGGCCGTCTCGCAGGTGAGCAGCCCGAAAGAGACCGGTACGCCCGTCTCGATCCCGGCGAGCTGGAGGCCGCTCGCCGCCTCGCCGGCAACGAAGTCGAAGTGGGGCGTCTCGCCGCGGATCACGCAGCCGAGCGCGATCACGCACGAGTAGCGCCGCGTCTTCGCGAGCGCCATCGCCGCGATCGGAAGCTCGAACGCGCCGGGCACGGGCATGACCAGCACGGCCTCGCGGGCGACGCCCGCCTCGTCGAGCTCGGCGAGCGCCGCGTCGAGCAGGCGGTTCGTGATCTCGCCGTTGAAGCGGGCGACGACGATCGCAACCGATCGGCGCTGGCCGCTCGGAGCGCCCTCGAGCACCGAGTAGCCCTCGGGGACGCGGAACTCGCCCTCGGCGTGCTCCGAGACCGCTTCGGACGCCGGCTCGAGCAGGGCGCCGGCCTCCTCCTCGACCTCGTCGGCGACGAGCGCTTCGTCGATCGCCGGCGCGGCGAGATCGCGGCCCTCCTCGTCGAGCAGCGGTTCGGACTCGACCGCCTCGGACTCGACGGGCTCGGGCGCCTCGCCGGGCTCGGCGCCGTCCCCTGCCGACGGTGCGGAGCGCCCGGGCGGCCGCAGCCGCTGCGACCAGTCGCGCAGCGGCCAGTCCTGGGGGACGTCGGGGGTTTCGCTCATGTCACTCGTCTCCGGGCTCGTACTTGAGGTCCTGGTGGTGGAGCCGGTGTCCGAGCTTCTCACGTTTTGTCTGGAGGTAGCGTAGGTTCTCGACGTTCGGCGGCACCTCGATCGGCACCTCCTCGACCACGCTCAGCCCGTAGGCGACCGCGCTCTCCATCTTCCTCGGGTTGTTCGTCAGCAGCCGGATCGTCGACAGGCCGAGGTCGGCGAGGATCTGGTAGCCGATCCCGTAGTCGCGCGAGTCGGCCGGGAAGCCGAGCTCGAGGTTCGCCTCGACCGTGTCCCGGCCCTGCTCCTGGAGCTCGTACGCGCGCAGCTTGTTCAGCAGGCCGATCCCGCGGCCCTCCTGCGCCATGTACAGGAGCACGCCCTGCTCCTCGGAGCCGATCCGCGCGAGCGCCAGCTCGAGCTGCTCGCCGCAGTCGCAGCGCAGCGAATGGAAGACGTCGCCGGTCAGGCACTCGGAGTGGACACGCACGAGCACGCGCTCCCGGCCCTCGACGTCGCCCTTGACCAGGGCGACGTGGTGCTTGCCGGTCAAGACCTCGCGGAAGGCGATCGCCGTGAACTCGCCGTAGGCGGTCGGCATCCGGATCGTCGTCGCCCGCTCGACGAGCTTCTCGTGGCGGCGCCGATGCTCGATCAGATCCGCGACCGTGATCATCTTCAGCCCATGGCGCGCGCAGTAGCCGACCAGATCGGGCACGCGGGCCATCGTCCCGTCCTCGTTCATGATCTCGCAGACGACGCCGGCCGGTCGCAGCCCGGCAAGTCGCGCGAGGTCGACCGCCGCCTCGGTCTGCCCGGCGCGCTGGAGCACGCCGCCCCCGCGCGCGCGGAGCGGAAGGATGTGCCCGCCCTCGATCAGGTCGTGCGGGCCCGAGGCGGGGTCGATCGCGACCGAGATCGTGTGCGCCCGGTCGGCGGCGGAGACGCCGGTCGAGATCCCGTCGCGGGCGTCGATCGGGGTCGTGTAGGCGGTGCCGTGACGCGACTCGCTGCTCGACGCCAGCGCACGGAGGCTGAGCTCGTCGCAGCGCTGCTCGGTCAGGCAGAGGCAGATCACCCCGCGCCCGTGCGTGGCCATGAAGTTGACCGCGTCGGCGGTCGCGAACTCGGCCGCGATCGTCAGGTCGCCTTCGTTCTCGCGGTCGGGCGCGTCGACCACGACCACGAAGCGGCCCGCGCGGATCTCCTCGAGCGCCTCCTCGATCGTCGCGAAGATGCGCTGCTCAGCCGCCGTCGTCATGCCCGGATCGTAGCCCCGCGAGCCTCTCGACGTACTTGGCGAGCACATCGGCCTCGAGGTTGACCTCGTCGCCTGGCGCCAGCGACCCGAGAGTCGTCCCCGCCAGCGTGTGCGGGACGAGCGCGACCGCGAAGCCCCGATCGTCGAGGGCGGCGACGGTCAGCGAGGCACCGTCGACTGCGATCGAGCCCTTCTCGACGCAGTAGCGGAGCGCGCCGGCGGGGGCGTCGATCCACACTTGCCGGCCCTCTCCTTCCGGATCGAGCGAGCGCACGGTTCCGACCCCGTCGACGTGCCCCTGGACGTAGTGGCCGCCGAGGGCCTCGCCCGCCCGCAGCGCGGGCTCGAGGTTCACGGCCGCCCCGGGGTGGAGCCGTCCGAGCGTCGTCCGCGCGAGCGTCTCGGGGACGGCGTCGAACGCGAGCGTGCGCCGGTCGCCGTCGACCACCGTCAGGCAGACGCCGCCGACCGAGACCGAATCGCCGATCGCGGCAGCCAGCTTCGACTCGACGCGCAGCCGCCCGTCCGCGAACGAGACCACGCGTCCGACCTCGCGCACCAGGCCCGTGAACATGCCGCTAAGGCTAGTCCACGTAGTAAGAGACGCTCAGCGAGGCAAGGTCGTGATTCGACTTCTTCGACCCCGAGTTCTTGAAGTAGGCCTTGACGATCAACCCGTTCGCCACCGCAGGTGTCGTCACCTCGGAGAGCGAGACGTTGTCGGTGACGAAGCTCGTGGACGACGCGGACGAGTACGGCGAGCCCGAGCTGCCGTGCGAGCCGATCAGCGTCGCGCCGCTGTAGACCTCGTAGTAGACGCTCGTCGTGTTACCGCTCGAGTTCGAGGCGTACGTGTGGTTGAACGTGACCGCGGTGACGGTCGCTCCCGACGGCACGTGGTCGGCCGGGAACGTGAAGCGCAGCCACCGCGAGCTGGAGAAGCTCGACTGCCAGTTGTTCGTGCTCACGTAGAAGACCGAGTCGCCGGCGGTCCCGAGCGACCAGACGATCGTCGCCGGGCTGCCGTCCGCGGCATCGGTCGACTGGAGGTCGGAGAGGGTCTCGGTGCCGACGGCGGTCGTCAGCGACACGGTCCCGGCGTCCATGCGGGTCTTGTGCGCGCCGGACTGGTTCATGTAGACGCGGATCCGCAGGTCGTTCGCGGTGTCGGTGCTCGCCACCTCCGAGGCGATCGACGTCGAGAAGGTCTGCATCGTCGTCCCGGTGACGCAGCCGAGCGTGCTCGAGGTCGACCCATGCGTGCCGAGCAGAGCGTTGTCGCTGGCACGCCGGACTTCGAAGTAGAAGCACGCCGTGCCGCCGTCGTCGCTCGCGTAGGTGAAGTCGAAGGTCGCCGCCGAGACCGCGACCCCGGCGGGCGCGGCGCCGAGCAGGTCGAAGTCGTAGTAGCGCGACGAGCTGAACGTCTTCGCCCAGTTCACGGTCGCGTCGTAGAGGCCGTCCACGGAGCCGAGCACGTCGGACTTGTCCGCGCCGCCGCCGCCGTTCGAGTTGTCCCAGAAGTCCCACGCCGCCGTCGTCCTCGCGCCGAGAAAGATCCGCTTCGTCGTCACCGATCCCGACGAGCTCGTCAGCGAGGTGAAGCCCGCGACCGCGAACGACGTGCAGAGCAGGCCGGCGGCGAACGACCCTGCGAGCGCGGCCCAGAGCGACGGCCTCGCCGGCCTACGCGGCGCCCGACGCATCCTCGGTGCCCTGGGCGGGCTGAGCTTTCCGCCGGCGCGGCCGCCAGATCGAGATCAGCTTCAGGAGCGCGGCGAGCCCGGTCCCGCCGAAGATCGCCAGCTTGTGCACGAGCGGGTCGCGCAGCCAGTGGATCGGCCAGCCGAACCAGCGCAGCGGGAAGGCGACGGTCCAGACCTGCTTCGTCTCGACGACGGCCGTCCACGGGTCGACGGCGTTGTTCGCGTCACCCTTCGTCCGGAACACGAGCCGGTCGTCGGCCTGCCGGAGGATGTCCACGACCCGGTGGCTCTCGACGTGGTGGTCGCCGACCGGGACGTTGTAGGTGATCACGTCGCCGACCTTCACGTCGCCGGTCGCCTTCGGCCGCACGATCACGAGGTCGCCCGGGTAGAAGCTCGGCTCCATGCTCCCGGAGAGCACCGTCATCGGCCGGTACCAGCCGAACCGCGGCAGCAGGCCGAGGAAGATCAGGACGAGCACCGAGAAGACCGCGATGCCCCCGAACAGACCGCGGACGACGACGTGGGCGAGGCTCTCCTCAGGTGCCCGCCGGACCCGCAGCATCACTGGCTCGTGCTCGTCCGCTGGGTCCCTGTGAAGGCGTACTGGACGGTCGAGGTCAGGCCCTGGAACGTGTTGCCCGCGGCCGACGGGAGCGTCAGGGTCAGCCGCAGGTAGTCGGTCGTGCTCGGCGTGTTCAGGTCGGTGATGTTCGACAGCGCCAGCGCCGAGCCGATCACCGACCGTGAGGCGAGCACCGAGCTGGTCGTGCCGCCGCAAGTGTAGGTATACGGCGGGCCGGACTCGGACCAGGCGACGGAGCACTTGTCGATCACCATCTGGAGCCCGTTCGTCGTGTCGGTGTCGAGCAGGCTGCTCGTCGTCGCGGTCGTGGTCAGCGTGACCGAGGCGAGGGTCAGCGATCCGGAGTTGGAGAGCTGGAACGCGCGCTGCATGGTGTCGCCGGGAGCGACCCCGGTCGCGTTCACGGTCAATCGGTTTGCCGGGCCGACGGCGCCGAGGGCGACCGTGACGGAGCCGGTCGTGATCGAGTGGCTCGCCGTCGCCGCGCTCGTGAAGGTCGCGAACGTCCCGAGTCCGGCGACGCCGGCGGCGGCGCCGAGCACGGCGAACGAGGCGACGAGTGACCAGAGAGTTGTGAGCTTCCGTAGGCGCATGGGCCGTGGTCCAGCCGCCCTTTTCGGGCGGGGTACGGCACCTTCTGCGGGCCGGAGCGCCTCTCCTTCTTCAAGAAAGCGCGAGGAGCGCCCGGAGGCGCTCCTCGCGTACCGTCCGGGGACGGCGGGTTGCTAGGCCGCGCCGCCGGCGCGCTGCGTGCCGGTGAACGCGTACTGGATCGTCGAGGTCAGCCCCTGAAGGCCGTTCGGGGCGGTCGACGGAAGCGTGAGCGTGACGCGCAGATGGTCGGTCGTGCCGGCCGTCAGCAGCTCGGTGATGTTCGACAGCGACAGCGTCGAGCCGATCACGGCCCGCGACGCCAGCACGGTCGAGTTCGTGCCGCCGCACGTGTACGTGTACGGCGGGCCCGACTCCGACCAGGCGGACGAGCACTTGTCGATCACCATCTGGAGCCCGTCGGTCGTGTCGGTGTCGAGCGCCG
Organism: uncultured Actinomycetes bacterium; assembly: GCA_963803325.1. Classification (GTDB taxonomy): domain Bacteria; phylum Actinomycetota; class Thermoleophilia; order Gaiellales; family Gaiellaceae; genus DATBLE01. The sequence goes on from CAWDLU010000004.1 coordinate 505,192, forward strand.
AGCTCGTGGTCGCCGACGTCGTCAGGGTGACGCTGGCCAGATCGGCCGATCCGGTGTTCGACAGGTCGAAGCTGCGCTGGATCGTGTCGCCCGGAACGACGCCGGTCGCGTTCACGGTCAGCCGGTTCGTGGCCGCGCCGGTCGCGCCGAGCGCGATCGTGACCGTGCCGGAGGTGATGCTGTGGCTCGCCGTCGCGGAGCTCGTCCAGGTCGCGTAGGTACCGAGGCCGGCGAGTCCGCCGGCGACGGCAAGCACGGAGAAGGTCGTCAGGACCTTTGCCGTCAGGGTGGAATTTCGCCAAAGCCGCATTGAGGGTTGTCTCCTTGGAAGAGGCGGGAACAGTCACCTCTATCGGCAGACCTCCGGGTTATCCACACAAGCTCAAGGAACCTTCAGAGACTCGTGGCGGGCCGGCCGCAACAGGTCGTAGAATCGCGTTGCGCCGCACGCGCGATCGACGATCACAACTGCCGTGCCCACACGAAATCCAAGAGCCGACACGGCGCTGAAACAGCTCGTCGACCGGGTTCCGGTCGTCGTCTTCCGCCTTCGCCTGCAACCGGAGCGAAAGGTCGACTACATCAGCGAGGCGGCGACACAGCTGTTCGGGTACTCGCCCGCCGACTACTACGCCGATCCCGATCTGTCCGTCAAGACGGCGCATCGCGACGATCGAGGACGTCTGGCCGAGACGATCGAAGCGGGAGACCGGACGCCGGCCGTCCTGCGCTGGCACCGGAAGGACGGCACGGTGATCTGGGCGGAGCAGCGGCTCACTCCTCTGTACGCCGATTCCGGCGAGCTCGTCGCCGTCGACGGAGCCGTACACGAAGTCCCCGATCCTGCGGTTGACCCGGACACGGGCGTGCGGGTGCTCGACGGTCTCGAGATCGACCTGATCGGGCGGCGGGTGACCGTGGGCGGCCGGCCGGTGCACCTCACGCCCTCGGAGTTCAGCCTGCTCGTCCTCCTCACCGAGCGCCCAGGCGACACGGTGACGAGGCCGCAGATGATGCACCGGCTCTGGCGGAGCGCGCACACGGGCGACGGGCACACCTGCGAAGCACACATCTCGCACCTGCGGAAGAAGATCGAGGCCGACCCGCGCAATCCGAGGCGAATCCTCACCGTGCGCGGCGAGGGCTACCGCTTCTCCACCGGGTAGAGCCTCAGCCGAAGGTCAGCGCCTCTAGCGTCTCCCGGACGGCCATCTCCACGTCGCCGCGCTCGCCCGGGCCGGCCCGAACGAGCTCGACGTGGAGCTCGTCCATCGCCTCCGTCTGCGCGGGGGAGAGCCCGTCGCGTCCGACCGCCTCGATCTCCTCGAGCAGCCGCACGTTGTCGAGGTGACGTGCGAGCCACCGGGAGAGCAGCGTGACGATGCGGTCCTCAGGGCTCATGGACATAGGCGCTGAGGAGCACATCGTCGCCGACCTGCCGGCTCGTAAGACGGTGCAGCGGGAGCGGGCCGGAGAGATCGCCGAGGAGCCGCGGGCCGGCGCCCGCGATCGTCGGGGCGACGAACAGGAGCAGCTTGTCCGCGAGCCCCTGCTCGAGCAACGCGGTCGCGAGCGTCGGACCGCCCTCGAGCAGGAGAGACTGCACCCCTTCCCCGCCGAGCCGGGTCAGCTCCTGCTCGAGCGGGCCGGGCAGGAGCTCGAGCTCCGACGTGCCGGCCAGGGGCCCGGCGCCGAACGCGAGCCGGCGAGGCCGCCTCGGCGCGTCGACCCCTCGCACGGTCAGCTGCGGATCGTCGGCGCGGACGGTGCCCATCCCTACGGCGACCGCGTCCGAGGCGGCGCGCAGCTCGTGCACGAGTCGGCGGCTCTCCTCGCCGGAGACCCAGCGGGCGCCCGGCACCGTCACCCGCCCGTCGAGGGTGACGGCGAGCTTCAGGGTGACGAACGGCCGGCCGCAGGCGACCCAGGTTCGCCAGGCGTCGTTCTGGGCACGGGCCTCGAACGAGTCGGCATGCTCGACCTCGACGCCGCGCGCGCGCAGCAGCTCGAGGCCCCCGCCCGCCTCGGGATTCGGGTCGAGCGAGCCGGCGACGACCTTCGCGACCCCGGCGCGCAGCACGCTGTCGGTGCAGGGCGGGGTCGTACCGTGGTGCGCGCAGGGCTCCATCGTCACGTACAGCGTCGCGCCGCGCGCCCGCTCGCCTGCCTGCTCGAGGGCGATCGCCTCCGCGTGGGCGCCGCCCCTGCGCTCGTGCCAGCCCTCGCCGACGATCTCGCCGCCCGAGACGACGACCGCGCCGACGACGGGGTTCGGCCGCGTCGTCGCCCGCCCGCGCTCGGCGAGCGCGAGCGCCCGCGCCAGGTAGCTCACGCCATGAGCTGGACGAGCCGGCGGTACGCGCGCGGCAGGTCCTCCATCCCGAAGATCGCCGTTCCGGAGACGATCAGGTCGGCGCCTGCGTCGTACACGCTCCGGATGTTGTCGCTCGTGACTCCGCCGTCGACCTGGACGTGCACCTGCTCGCCGAGGAGCGCCCGCAGCTTGCGGACCCGTCCCAGTGCCTCCGGCATGAACTCCTGCCCCGAGTAGCCGGGATGGATGCTCATGCAGAGAACGAGATCGAAGCCGTCCGCGACCGGGACGACCTCCTCGACGCTCGTCTCCGGGTTGAACGCCAGGCCGACCTGAAAGCCGCGCTCGCGCGCCTTCGCCGCCACCGCTTGAGGATCGCCGACAGCCTCGAAGTGGAAGGTGACGCTGTCGGCGCCCGCGCTCTGGAGCGCGCCGAAGTGGTGCTCCGGCTCGTCCACCATCAGATGGCAGTCGAGCACGCCCTGTCCCGTGTGGATCAGCGGCGCGATCGAGTGCAGCACGACCGGCCCGATCGTGACCGGCTCGACGAAGTGACCGTCACCGATGTCGAAGTGGAAGACGCGTGCTCCCGCGCGCAGCAGCGTCTCGACCTGGTCGCCGAGGCGGGAAAAGTCGGCCGCGTACAGCGACGGCTCGACCTCGACCGTGCGAATCCACCGATCCCAGCCCACCGGATGATCTTAGTGCTCCCGGCCGCAAGTACGGTCTTGATTGGCCGAGCGAAAACCGAGCAGCTCAAGGACGCAGGGAGCGCCCATATGCAAGCCATATGGGCGCGACTGAGGACGCGGAGATGCGACGCGTTTGCAGCCGGCCAGGCTGAGCGTATTTGCGGCCGGGAGCACTTAGTGCTCCCGGCTGCAAGTACGGTCTTGATTGGCCGAGCGAAAACCGAGCAGCTCAAGGACGCAGGGAGCGCCCATATGCAAGCCATATGGGCGCGACTGAGGACGCGGAGATGCGACGCGTTTGCAGCCGGCCAGGCTGAGCGTATTTGCGGCCGGGAGCACTTAAGGCAGTGTCTGACACCGCGGTGTCAGACACTGGTTCACACGCGCAGCCGGGCGATGAAGAAGCCGGAGGTGCCGTGACGGTGGGGCATGGTCAGCAGGAGCTCGGGGCGCTTCGGGTGGCGGAACTGCGGCCAGTCGGCGCCGAGATCGTCCACCTCGAGACCGGCCGCGTCCACGATCGCCTCGTTCTCGTCCGCGTTCAGCGTGCACACGGAGTAGACGATCGTCCCGCCGGCCCTCACCCGCTCGGCGGCGGCGCGCACGAGCGCAAGCTGGAGGTCGGGCAGCGGCTGCGCGCGCCAGCGCAGGTCGGGCCGGGCGGCGAGCACGCCGAGGCCCGAGCAGGGAGCGTCCACGAGCGCACGATCGAAGCCCGCCGGCTCTGGCGGGAGCGCGAGGGCATCGGCGTTGACGACCCGCACGTTCGCCGCCCCCAGGCGCCGCACGTTCTCCTCCAGTTCGCGGGCGCGACCCTCGTGCAGCTCGACGGCGACCACCTCGCCTGCGAGCTGCGACGCCTTGCCGCCCGGTGCGGCGCACAGATCGAGCACCCGCTCGCCTGCGCGGGCGCCGACTGCGAGGCCGGCGAGCTGCGAGCCGCGGCTCTGTGGCCAGATCCGCCCCTCGGCGAGCGCCTGCTCGTCGACCCGGGCGACCCGATAGGCACCGGGAATGTCCGTCGGCTCGCCGTCGATCTGCCCGCGAACGAGGCGGACGACCGTCTCCGGCGGCTCGTTCTGCGCCCGCATCAGCTCGAGCGCCTCGCCGGCGCCCCAGTCCCGGCACCACAGATCGTGGATCCAGTCGGGGTACGAGTGCTTCAGGGGGCCTTCAGGCAGGTCTTCGAGTAGCCCGCGCAGCCCTTCGGCCAGGCGCCGCATGACCGCGTTTGTGAACGGGACAGCGCGCTCCAGCCGAGCCGCTCGCACGAGCTCGACCGACTCGTTGACCGCCGCATGAACGGCGATGCCGTCGAGGTAGGCGAGCTGGTAGCCCCCGAGCCGCAGGGCTGCGCGCACGGGCGCGTCGAGCTTGCGGACGGGGCGGCGGCCGAGCGTCTCGATCCCGTGGTCGAGGGCGCGCAGGCGCTGTACGGTGCCGTAGGCGATCCGCTGGGCGAGCGCGCGGTCTCTGGCGTCGAGCCCGGCGGCGGCCGTCGTCAGGGCGCGATCGGCGTACGCGCCGTCCTCGGCAACCCGGAGGACGACCTCGTAGGCCGCCCGCCGGGCCGGGCTTATCGCAGGCCCCGCAGCCACTCGTCGTAGGCCATCCGTCGACCCCCGGCGGGCTGCACCTCGACCGGAACGAGCCGGCCCTCGTCGATTCGCGCCCCCCAGACGATCACGGGCCTCCCCTCGATCCGCGCCCTGGCGCCGATGTGCGGGGAGAGAGCACGCACCCGGCGGAGCAGCTCCTCCGGCGGGTGCGACCAGTCGAGGTCGCGATCGGCCGGGGTCAGCTTCTCGGCGTAGGTGACTCCCTCCTCCGGCTGGGCCGTGAACGCGGGCGCGGGCAGCACCTGCTCGAGCAGCTCCACCCCGATCGCGGCGGCCCGGTCGTAGACCGCTCCGGCGTCGTCCTGCGGATCGACGGGAAACGCACGCTGGGCGGCGACCGGGCCGGCGTCGAGCTCCTCGACGAGCTTGATGATCGTCACGCCCGTCCGCTCGTCTCCGGCCATGATCGCGCGCTCGACCGGCGCCGCACCGCGCCAGCGGGGCAGAAGCGACGGGTGGACGTTGAGCCACAGGTGCTGCTCGAGCAGCTCGCGCGGAATCAGCCGTCCGTAGGCGACGAGCACGATCGAAGACTCGTCGAGCGGCTCGTCCAGGCTCTCGACGACGCGGATGCCGAGCTTCAGAGCGGTGAGCTTTGCCGGCGTCGGGCGCAGACCCCGCCCCCGTCCGCCCGGCGCGTCCGGCTGGGTGAGCACGAAGGCGATCTCGTGAATCGCCGCCAGGCGTTCGAGCACGTCGGCTCCGAACGGAGCCGTCGCGGCGAAGCCGAATCTCACCCGAGCACGGGCTGCGGGCGCAGCACCGCCATCGCCGCGCGTCGCGCCTCCGGGGTCGTGCGGTCGAGGATCAGCGTCCCGTCGAGGTGGTCGACCTCGTGCTGGACCACGCGGGCGTCGAGACCGCCGAGCTCGAGCCGGAACGGCTCTCCCGCGAGATCCTGAGCCTCGAGGACGAGCGCCGTGTGACGCTCGATCGGGACGAGCACCCGCTGGAGCGAGAGGCAGCCCTCGTCGTCGGCCGCGCGCTCCTCGCTCGGCTCGACGATGCGTGGATTGACCGCGGCGAGGGGCTGCTCGCGCTCCTCGACGCGGACGACGAAGACCCGCCGGAGGACACCCGCCTGGTTGGCCGCCAGCCCGACGCCGTTGGCGTCGTCCATCAGCGAGCCCATTCGCTCGACCAGCCGGCGCAGGTCGTCGTCGAAGCCGGTGACCTCGTTGGCGCGCATCCGCAGCACAGGGTCGGGCCACTGGCGGATCTGCGCGAGCGCGAGCTGCCGGCGAGCCGCGCGCTCGAGGTCCAGCCGCTCGTCCCTCACCTGCCCGTGCTCCTCCGCCACGGCGGGAGTGTATTTACAGACTCTGGGGATCCACGTCGACGACGACCGCGAGCCCGGCCCTCCGCATCGCCGGGGCGGCGGCGGCGAGCGCCCGCGCCGCCCGCGCGGCCAGCGCGCCCGGACGCTCCGTCTTCGCAACGAGCTGGGCCCGGTACCGGCCGCGCAGCCGCAAGACGGGAGCGGGGCCGAGCAGCTCGGGAAGCGGAGCCGGAGCCAGACCGAGGTCAGTCACCGGCCGTTCTGTCAATGCCACCTTCAGCTCCTCGAGCGCGCGCAGCGGCCCTTCGGAGTCGGGCCCCGAGACGACGATCCGCACCAGGTGGCGGAACGGCGGATAGCCGAGCGCCTCGCGGCGTTCCAGCTCGCCGGCGAGGAACCGCCCGACGTCGTGGCGGGCCGCGAGCTCGATCGGCCGTGCGTCGGGCTGGAAGGTCTGGATCAGGACCCGGCCCGGTGCGTTGCGGCCGCTGCGCCCCGCGAGCTGCGTGAGCAGCTGGAAGGTTCGCTCCTCGGCGCGGAAATCCGGCATCGCCAGCCCCGTGTCCGCGTCGACGACGGCGGCCAGCGCCACGCCGTCGAAGTGGTGGCCCTTGGCGACCATCTGCGTCCCGAGCAGGACGGCTCGGTCGGCTGCGGCGAAGCGCTCGAGTGCCCCGGTCGGGTTGCGCGTGTCGGCGTCGAGCCTGATCAGCTCGAGCTCCGGCACCCGGTCGGCCAGCTCGCGCTCGAGCCGCTGCGTTCCCGCACCGAGGCGGGCGAGCTCGGCCGAGCCGCACTCCGGGCAAAGCTCGGGCGACGGCTCCGCATGGCCGCAGTGATGGCAGCGGAGCTCGCCGCCCGCATGGAGCACGAGCGCGACGTCGCAGTTCGGGCAACGGCGCGTGACCCCGCAGGCGCGGCAGTGGATCGCCGGTGCGAGCCCGCGGCGGTTGAGGAGCAGAATCGCCTTGCCGCCGCGCTCGGCGATCCTGCCGAGCTCGCCGAGCAGCGGCGCCGAGAGCGGGTAGCCACGCTCCCGCCGAAGGTCGACGACCCGCACCGGCGGCAGCCGGCCGCCGAGCCGGCCCCCCAGCTCGAGCCGTTCCAGCGCAGCCCAGCTCTCGGGCCGCGGGGTCGCACTCCCGAAGACCGCGACCGCGCCCTCCAGCGACGCCCGCTTGATCGCCACCGTGCGCGCGTCGTAGCGCGGGTCGGACTCCTGCTTGTAGGACGCATCGTGCTCCTCGTCGATGCAGATCAGTCCGAGCCCGCGCAGCGGGGCAAACACGGCCGAGCGCGCCCCGACGACCACGCGGGCGTGCCCGGTGGCGATCCGCTCGCGCTCGTCACGCCGCTCGGCCTCGGTCAGACCCGAGTGGAGCAGAGCGATCCGGTCGCCGAACCGCGCGGCGAACCGGCCGAGCGCCTGCGGCGTCAGCGTGATCTCGGGCACGAGCACGATCGCCCCGAGGCCGCGGTCGAGCGCGGAGGCGCAGGCCTGGAGATACACCTCCGTCTTGCCGCTGCCGGTCGCGCCGTGGAGGAGAAATCGACCTCCGCCCGCGTCCATCGCCGCGACGATCTTGCCGATCGCCCCGTTCTGCTCGGGCGTCAGCCGGTCGGGGGCGGCCTCTCCGGCCAGTCCGGCGCCCGTCGGCCTCGGCTCTCCCCGGCGGACGCGCTTCAGCGGCGCGACCAGCTCGAGCGCCCGCGCCGGCGTGGAGCCGTAGTACTCGGCCAGCCAGAGCGCGAGATCGACGAGTGCCGGCGGAACCTCGTCCAGCACCCGGCCGACCGCAACCGCTTCGACCCCGGCGGGGGGAGCATCGCCGGTGGCGACGACGACGCCGCGCGGACGCGACCCCCCGAACGGAACCGAGACGACGGCGCCCTTCCCGACTTCCTCCGGCGCCTCGTAGGTGAACGGACGGGCGACCGCGCGGGCGGAGACGAGCGGATAGACCGAGACGAACGGCACCGCCGCCCAGCGTACGGGCGGCGCTAGACGCCGGCGGCTTCGAGCACGAGCTCGGTGGCGAACCCGACGAGCAGCCCGAACATCACGCCCCAGGCGACGATCGTCTTGCTCGCCAGCCTGCGATTCAGGTTCATCAGCTCCATCACCACATAGAGGATCGAGCCGGCCGCGAGCGCGAGGAACGCGATCGAGAGCGGCTCGCTCACCCAGTTCTGGCCGATCAGTGTGCCGACGAACGTCGGGCCGCCGCCGATCAGGCCGAGCAGGCCGAGAAATCGCCAGCTCGGCCGCTCCGCGTCGCCGCTCAGCGGGGCGACGATCCCGAAGCCCTCGGTTGCGTTGTGGAGCCCGAAGCCGATGATCAGCACGAGCGCGAGCGAGATCTGGCTGCGCGCGCCCGCCTGGCCGATCGCCAGCCCCTCGGAGAAGTTGTGCAGCCCGATGCCGGTCGCGATCAGCAGCGCGAGCCAGCGGGCGGGCGAGAGGCCGGCAACCCAGGTCGTCTCGAACTCGGCAACCGAGGCGGAGCCCGGCCCGAGCAGCGTGCGGTCGCGCTGGCGCTTCATCAAGCGGTCGTACCAGACCAGGCTCATCAACCCCAGAATCGCGCCGCCCGCGAACAGCGTCGCGTACCAGGCGACCCGGCCCCAGCTGCCCCCGTCTGCCGCGTGCTCGACGGCGGAGCTGACCGGCTCGAAGCCGTGCTTGAGAATGTCGTAGAGCAGGAAGAGCAGAATCCCCGTCGCCGTCGCGCTCAGCGCACCCTTCAGCCGCAGGCTCGGGCTCCCGAGCCGGCCGAGCGGCAGACCGAGGAGAATCGTCGAGCCGGCGAGGGCGCCGAGCAGGAGAATCTGGTTTCCGGACATCGTCAGGCGTTCCTTCGTTCGCTTGTAAGGTGCGCCTTACAACTGGCGCCCGGACTATAGTGGCCGCCCCGGACGCAGGTCAAGCCCGAACCGTCATGGCGCAGCGACATTCCGTCGACGACTACCTCGAGACGATCTGGTTCCTCGCCTTTCCGATCGGCGAGTACCGGCCCTCGACCACGGGCACGCCCACGCTCGCCTCACGCGTCGCCGAGATGCTCGGAGTCTCGCGCGCCTCGGCCGGGGAGATGCTCAAGCGTCTCGAGAGCGAGGGCCTGGTTCAGCGCGGAGAGCACAAGGAGGCGATCCTCACCTCCGCGGGCCGCGAGCGCGCCGAGCGGGTGGTGCGCCGTCACCGCATCGTCGAGCGGCTGCTGACCGACTTCATGGGCTACACGGCCGCCGAAGCGCACGTCCACGCCGATGAGATCGGCGACACGTTCACCGGCGAGATGATCGAGCGAATCGCCGAGAAGCTCGGACACCCCGAGCGCTGCCCGCACGGCTGGCCGGTCGACACCGACTTCGAGCAGCGCGAGAACCTGGAGCTCGCTCCGCTCTCGACCTTGGCCGCCGGCGAGCACGCGACGATCGTGCGGCTGGCAGAGCACGACGGCGAGCTTCTGCACTGGTTCTACGACCAGGGGCTCGTTCCCGGAACCGAGCTCGAGGTCGGAGAAGCCCAGGCGGCTGCCGGCCAGTTCATAGTCACCGTCGGCGGAGACGAGCGCGCGATCGGCGACCGCGCCGCAGCCGGCCTCTTCGTCAAGCGGAGCTAGCGGCAGCCCCTGTTCGGCCGGTGCCCCGCGCGCGGTTCCCTACGCGGTCGCCTCGGCCGCCTGGAGGCCTGCGGCCTCGCGGAGCTGATCGGCTTTGTCGGTGTGTTCCCAGGTGAAGTCGTGGTCGTCGCGGCCGAAGTGGCCGTAGGCGGCGGTTTTGGTGTAGATCGGGCGGCGGAGGTCGAGGTCGCGGATGATCGCGGCCGGGCGTAGGTCGAAGTGGTCGCGGACGAGCGCCTCGATCCGCTCGAGCGGGATCTTCTCGGTGCCGAAGCAGTCGAGCTCGAGCGAGACCGGGTGGGCGACCCCGATCGCGTAGGCGACCTGCAGCTCGCACCGATTGGCAAGCCCCGCTGCGACGACGTTCTTGGCCACATACCGGGCCGCATAGGCGGCGGAGCGGTCGACCTTGGTCGGATCCTTCCCCGAGAACGCCCCGCCACCATGACGGGCCGCACCCCCGTAGGTATCGACGATGATCTTCCGCCCGGTCAACCCGGTATCGCCCATCGGCCCCCCGACCACGAACTTCCCGGTCGGGTTGCAATAGAAAAAGTCACGGTCGGACAGCAGCCGAGACTCGTCATACAGATGCGCGGGCAGGATCGGCCGCAACACATGCTCGGCCAGATCAGGCTTGACCAACGCATCGACATCCAACCCATCCCGATGCTGGGTCGAGACCAACACCCGGACGATCTCGACCGGCCGCTGCCGCCCACCCTCGTCCAGCTCGTAGCGAACCGTCACCTGCGCCTTCCCATCCGGACGCAAATACGGCAACACATCCGCCTTGCGCACCTCCGCCAACCGCCGACAGACCAGATGCGCCAACGTAATCGGCAACGGCATCAACCCATCGGTCTCATCGCTCGCATACCCAAACATCATCCCCTGATCACCAGCACCAACCCGATCAAGCGGATCATCACCACCCGAGGAATGCTGCAGCTCAAACGACGCATCCACACCCCGGGCGATATCCGGCGACTGCTCATCAATCGCCACCACCACCCCACACGTCTCCCCATCAAACCCATACTTCGCCCGGTCATACCCAATCTCCCGAACCCGCGCCCGCACCAGCCGCGGAATATCCACATACGTCTCCGTCGTAATCTCCCCCGCCACCACCACCAGCCCCGTCGTCACCAACGCCTCACACGCAACCCGGCCGAGTGGATCCTCGGCCAGGACGGCGTCCAGGATCGAGTCCGAGATCTGGTCGGCCATCTTGTCGGGATGACCTTCGGTCACCGACTCCGACGTGAACAGGAACGACCTGTCGGGCACGGCCGAAGGCTACCGGACGGAGACGAATCCCTTCACGCTCAGCACGGAGCGGTCGACCGAGGCGTAGAGGAGAGCGGTGCCGAACGGCGCCAGGTAGCGGCGGAGCTCGGCCGCCGACGCCTTGTCCTTGACGTGCTCTGCGACGATCGGGAGCGCCCGGTTGACGTCGGCGTAGAGGATCCCGGCCGTTTGCTCCGGCACCGCGGCTGCGGCGACGGCGTCCTGCCACGCGCGCGAATCGGCGAGGCGCTCGGTGGTCGCCCGCAGGCTGCGGATGCCGCCGACCCCGGTCGAGACGACGAGCTTGCCGCCGAAGAGAGCGTAGTAGAGGTCGGTCGTGCCGACCGTGATCTTCGTCGCCGTGACGCCCGCGACCCGGACGGTCTCGGGCAGCTTCTGCTGGAGGGCGCTCGCCAGGGTCGCGAGCTTGCTCAGGGTGGCCGAGGCCGCCTGCTCGTCCGCCACCTTCAGGACGAGCGTGTACACGGGCCCGGTCGGGCCCTGCTCGGCGTAGAGCGCTCCCTCTTCCTTGAACAGCGCGACCACGTCGTCGAGCAGCCCGCCGAGCAGCTTCGCCGCCGAGCCGAGCCGGTCGGCGAAGGCGGGCGAGCGCACCAGCTCGTCGAGCGTCGTGTCCAGGCCCTTGAAGCCGACGAAGAGCAACACCCCCGCCGGCACCTCGGCCGGCAACTCGGCCGCGTACGGCTTCGCCTCGATCTCGTCCCCCTTGACGCGCAGCTCGAGCGCCAGCCCGTTCTGCTCCGCGCGGGCGGCACCCGCCAGCCACGAGATTCGCCCCAGCCCGGGCACCGGCCCGGTGCCCGTCTTCGCGTGAGCGTCGAGCGCCGACGTCGCAGCGGCACCGTCGAGGTAGACCGAGACCAGCGGCGCCGCGGGCGGCTGCGACGTGGCCTCCCTGTACACGCTGGTTCCGGCGAGCGAGCCTCGGTTGCGTCCGCGCTTGAAAGCGTCGATCGCCGCTCGGTCGCCCCCGATCACCCGCCAGGATGCGACCTCCTCGGAGACGAGCGGCGGCTTGTGCTTCGCGAGCAGCGCCTCGAGCTCCGCCGGGTTTCGGGGCTGGGTCAGCCCGAGGAAGGAGCCCTTGCCGAGCTCGGCAGCCGTCAGGGCGAGGAGGTCGGTCTCGGGCCCGAGCGCGCCTTTCGCGTCCTGGAGCGAGGCCCGAAGCTTCTCGCCGTCCGGAAAGAGCTTGAGCAGCGCGTCGAGCGCATGGGACTGTTGCGAGCTGAAGCTCGAGTCCAGCCGGACGAGTGCCGCCGTCGACCGCGGCGCGACCTCGGCTCCGCCCGCCGGGCCTGCCGGCTTCGTCGCCGAGGTGCACCCGGCGACGAGCGCGACGCCGAGCAGGAGTGCGATCGATCTTCCGCGCATCAGTCCGATGCTACTCGCCCCGAGGTCGACGACCCATCAGCGAGGCGACGAGCTCGCCGAGGCTCTCGCCCTCGAGCACGCGGCAGACACCCTCGGTGATCGGCAGCTCGATCCCGAGCCGGTGGGAGAGATCGCGCAGGACCGGCGCCGTGGTCAGACCCTCGACGACCGTCCCGATCTCGGCGGCGGCCTGGTCGGGAGTGGCGCCCTGGGCGATCAGCTCGCCCGCGCGCCGGTTGCGGCCGTGCCTGCTCCAGCAGGTGACGATCAGGTCGCCCATCCCGGCCAGCCCGGCGAACGTCTCGGGCCTGGCGCCACAGGCTTCCCCGAGCCGGGCCATCTCCGCGAGCCCACGGGTGATCAGCGCGGCCTTGCCGTTGTCGCCGAGCCGGAGGCCGTCGACACCGCCGGCGGCGAGTGCGATCACGTTCTTGGCCGCCGCGCACAGCTCGACGCCCGTCAGGTCGGAGTTCACGTACACCCTGAAGACGGTCGAGTTGATCGCGTGCTGAAGCTCGGCCGCGAGCTCCTCGTCCTCGCTCGCGACCACGGCCGCGCTCGGCAGCCCCTCCGCGATCTCCTCGGCCATGTTCGGGCCGGAGAGGACCGCCGCCGGCCGGTCGCGGACGAGCGTCGAGAGCCGCTCGCCGGTCGCCGGGTCGAGCCCCTTCGTCAGGGAGAGCACCGGGCCGCCGGGCGGGAGCCGGGTGGCGACCTCGGCGAACGAACGGCTGGGCACGGCGAGCACGTACAGATCGGCGCCGGCCGGCGCCTCGCGCGCCGCATCGACGTCGCGCAGGTCGACCGCGGTCAGGTATCGGGGGTTCCGGCCCGTGGCGGCGATCGCGGCCGCCTGCCCGGCGTCGCGGCACGCCAGGGTGACCGCGTGGCCGCGGTCGGCAACCAGCCGCGAGAAGGCGGTTCCCCAGGAGCCTCCGCCGACGACGGTGACGTTCACGAGCGCCTGACGAAGTCGATCGAGACGGGGACCCCCTCCAGCTCGAAACGCTCCCGGAGCTGATTCTCGACCCAGTAGCCGTAGTCGCGGGTGACCAGCCCGGGATCGTTGACGAAGAAGCGAAAGCGTGGCGGTCGGGTCCGGGTCTGGAGCCCGTACAGCAGATTGAGCCGCCGGTTCGCCGCTCTCGAGGGTGCCTGGCGGGCGGCGCGCAGCTCGCCGAGGAACCGGTTCAGCCCCGGGGTCGCGACCCGGCTCGTGTGCTTCGAATACAGCTGCTCGATCCGGTCGAGCAGGCGCGGGACGCCCCGGCCGGTCGTGGCCGAGACGGTGACCAGGCCTGGCCGCTGACGCAGGCGATGCTCGAGCCGGGGACGCACGTCTTCGACCTTGACCTGGGCTGCGTCCCACTTCGAGAGCACGACGATCGTCGAGCAGTTCGCCTTGCGGGCGACGTCGGCGACCGCCAGGTCCTGGTCGACCAACCCTTCGGCCGAGTCGACGAGGACGAGCGCGATGTCGGCGCGGCCCGCTGCGTCCAGGGCGCGGAGCTCGGAGTAGTACTCGATCCCCTGTCGCTGTCGCCGATGACGGCGGAGCCCGGCCGTGTCGACGAAGACGAACGTCGTGCCGTCCCGCTCGAACACGGTGTCGATCGTGTCGCGCGTCGTGCCGGGGATGTCCGAGACGATCACCCGCTCTTCGCCGAGGATCGCGTTCAGCAGGCTCGACTTGCCGACGTTCGGCCGGCCGAGGATCGCCACTCTGATTGCCTCCTCGCCCGCCTGCGCGGGCCCGGTGCCCGGCAGCCGCGCGACGATCGCGTCGAGCAGGTCGCCGGTTCCGTGGCCGTGCAGGGCCGACAGCGGAATCGGATCGCCGAGGCCGAAGCGGTGGAACTCGAGCGCCTCGTCGTCGCGGGCCGGATTGTCGATCTTGTTGGCGATCAGGAAGACCGGCTTGCGGGCGGCGCGCAGGATCCCCGCAACCTCCTCGTCTCCCGGCGTGATCCCGATCCCGGCGTCGACGACGAAGAGCACGAGGTCGGCCTCGGCGACCGCCGCCCGCGCCTGGCCGGCGATGCTGCGCGTGATCGGCGACGGGTCGGCGATGTCGACGCCGCCGGTGTCGACCAGCCGGAAGTGGGCGCCGGCCCACTCGCAGACGAGTTCCTTGCGGTCCCGGGTGACACCAGGGGTCTCGTGGACGACGGCCGCACGCGTCCCGGTCAGCCGGTTGACGAGCGTGGACTTGCCGACGTTCGGGAAGCCGACGACGGCGACAGTGCCGGCGAGGGCGTCGGTCATGAGCCCCTCAGGCCGGCGCGCGCTCGCGAACGAGGCGTTCGATGTGGTCGACGACCTCTTCGACCGTCAGAGTCGTCGTGTCGATCAGCTCGGCGTCGGCGGCCGGCTGCATCCGCAGCGCGTCGCTCTCGTCACGCATGCGCAGATCGGTGGCGAGCGCGTCCGCGCCGATCTCGGGACGCTCGGCGATCCGCCGGCTCGCGCGCACCTGCGGGTCGGCCTGGAGGTAGATCTTCACCGCCGCGCCCGGCGCGACGACGGTGCCGATGTCGCGGCCCTCGATCACGACGTCGCCGTCCTCGGCGAGCTCGCGTTGCCGGTTGCGCATCACCTCGCGTACGTCCGGATGGCGGGCGACGACCGGGACGAGGCGATCGATCTCCGCACGCCGGATCGCCGCGGTCACGTCGGTGCCGGCGACGAAGCAGCGGCCGTGGTCGTCGAAGTCGACGGGGTTGGTTTCCGCCAGCTCGCCCAGGACGGCACCCTTGTCGAGCGGAAGGCTGTCGCGGAGCGCGAGCCAGGTCAGCGCCCTGTACATCGCTCCGGTGTCGAGGTAGCGAAAGCCCAGCCGCTCGGCCAGACGGCGGGCGACCGTGCTCTTCCCCGCCCCCGCCGGGCCGTCGATGGACACGATCATGCCCTGTCCGCTCCGCGGAAAGCGCTCGCTGGCTGTGTCGGGAACGGGGGCATGGCGCAGTCGGCTGGCGCAGGCCTCATCGAGCGACCTGCGCCAGGAGGTCGAAGAATCCGGGGAAGGATATCGACACCGCCTCCGCACCCTCGATGCGGACGCCCTCGCCGGAGACGAGACCCGCCACGGCGCCGAGGATCGCGATCCTGTGATCGCCGCCGGCACCGACGGCCCCGCCGCGAAACCGGGTGGGGACGCCGCGGATCCGGAACCCGTCGGCGGTCGAGCGCACGTGGGCGCCGACCGTGCGCAGCAGCGCCGTCGTCGTCTCGATCCGATCGGTCTCCTTCGCACGGAGGTCCTGGGCGCCGCGCACGACACTGTCGCCGTGAGCCATCGACGCGAGCAGACAGAAGAGGGGCAGCTCGTCGACGAGCCGCGGTACCTCCGCCGCGTCGATCTCGGTCGCGACCAGCTCCGTGTGCTCGATCTCGACGTCCGCGACCGGCTCGCCGCTCACCTGCCGGCGGTTGAAGAGCGAGATCCTGGCGCCCATCCGCTCGAGCACGTCGAGCAGTCCGGTGCGGGTCGGATTGACGTTGACGTCGTGAATCCGCAGACGCGACTCCGGCAGGAGCACGGCCGCGACGAGGAACGGGGCGGCCGACGAGAAGTCCCCTGGGACGTCGATCGAGATCGGATCCAGCCGCTCGACCGGCCAGACGCTTGCCTCGCCCGACTTCCGTTCCACCCGTACGCCCATTGCCTGGAGCATCCGCTCGGTGTGGTCGCGGGTCGGCGCTGCCTCGACGACGGTTGTCGGGCCTTCGTCCGCGAACAGACCCGCGAGCAGGATCGCCGACTTGACCTGCGCGCTCGCGACCGGCGGCGCATGCCGGATCGGGCGCAGCGTGCCGCCTCGGATCCTCACCGGTGCCCGGCCGCCGGCGGTCTCGACCAGGGCCCCCATCTCGGCCAGCGGGATCGCGATGCGCAGCTGGTCGCGCGACAGGAGCGACTCGTCGCCGGCGAGCGTGAACTCGCCGCCCTGGCCGGCGAGGATGCCGGCGGCGAGCCGGAGCACCGTGCCCGCGTTGCCGCAGTCGAGCGGCCCGCCGGGATCGCGGAGACCCCTCAGGCCGAGCCCTCCGACGCGGACGACGTCCGGCGCGGACCAGACCACGTCGGCGCCGAGCTGCCGCGCGACCGAGATCGCCGACTCGGTGTCGGCGGCGCGGCCGAAGTTGCGGATCTCCGACTCGCCCTCGGCGATCGCCCCGAAGAGCACGCCGCGCTGGCACACCCCCTTGATGCTCGGGACCGCGATGTCGCCCTGCACCGAGACTGCCGGCTCGACCCTCACGGCTCGAGGACGGGAGAGACCGACACCCCGTAGCCCTGGGCCTCGAGCAGCGCGGCCGCCCGCTCGGCCTCGCCTTCCCCGGAGACGAGCATCGTCAGCACGCCGCCCCGCTCGGTCGAGAAGTGGCGGAGCTCGAAGTCCTCGATGTTGATCCGCTCGGCGCCGAGCGCCTGGGTGATCCCGGCGAGCACTCCGGGGCGGTCGGGGACGTGCACGGTCACGCGCTGGAGCGCGCCGGGGTCGCCGTACGCGTCGGCGAGCATCCGGCGCCGGTTCCCGGACGCCTCGGCGATCCAGCGGGCAAGAGAGCCCGCGTCGCTCTCCGACAGCCAGCGCTCGAGCTGCTCGACCCGCCGCCGGTGCTCGCCCAGCGCCTCGGCCAGCTCGGGCCCGTTGTCGAGGAAGATGTCCACCCAGACGCGAGGGTTGGCGCCGGCCACGCGCGTCATGTCGCGGAGCGAGCCGCCGGCGGCCGCGAGCGGGTCGTGGCCCTCGATGCGACCCGCGCCCGCCTGGTTGACCAGCAGGTTGGCGAGCGCGTGCGGCAGGTGGCTGGTGATGGCGACGAGGCGGTCGTGCGCGTGCGGGTCGATCGCCACCGGCACGGCGCCGAGCGAGGCGACGAAGCCGTGGACGAGCCGGTAGCGCTCCGGGTCGGTCCCGGTCACGGGGGTCAGAAACCAGGTGGCGCCGTCGAACAGGTCGGCGGTGGCGTGCGCCGGCCCTCTCGCCTCCCGCCCGCAGACCGGATGACCGCCGACGAAGCGGCCGGGGAAGCGGATCGACCAGTCCTTCGTCGAGCCGACGTCGGTGACCGTGCAGCGCTCGGGCGCCTCGGCGATCACCTTCTCGACGAGCGCCGGCAGGGCCGTCACCGGCGCGGCGACGAGCGCGAGGTCCGCGTCGGCGAGCACGTCGGCGAGCGGCCCGACCTCGTCGAACGCCGCGCGCTCGAGCGCAACCTGCTCGACCGCCTCGTCGGCGTCGTGGCCGCCGACCCAGTCGACCCCGGCTCGCTTCGCCGCCAGCCCGACCGAAGCGCCCATCAGGCCCGTTCCGACGACTGCGAGCCTCATTCAGCCGATCTGCTTGCCCATCAGGGCGACGAGCTCTCGCACCTCCGCCGCGAACGCGGCGAACTCCGTCGCCGGAATCTGCTGCGGCCCGTCGCAGAGCGCGTGCTCGGGCTGAGGGTGCGCCTCGACCATCACCCCGTCGGCGCCGACCGCGATCGCGGCCCGGGCGAGCGGGAGGACGAGGTCGCGCCGGCCGGCGGCGTGGGACGGGTCGACGATCACGGGCAGATGGGTCTCGCGCTTCAGCACCGCCACCGAGCCGAGGTCGAGCGTGTACCGGGTCGTGGTCTCGAAGGTCTTGATCCCGCGCTCGCAGAGGACGATGCGCTCGTTCCCCTCCTTCGCCACGTACTCGGCCGCCATCAGCAGCTCCTCGACCGATGCGGAGGGGCCGCGCTTGAGCAGCACCGGCTTGTCCGAGCGTCCGATCTCGGAGAGGAGCAGGAAGTTCTGCATGTTCCTCGCGCCGATCTGGATCACGTCGGCGGTCTCGACCACCTCCTCGACGTGCCGCGGGTCCATCAGCTCGGTGACGATCGGCAGGCCGGTCTCCTCGCGTGCCTCGCGGAGGATGACGAGCGCCTCGCTCCCGAGCCCCTGGAAGCTGTACGGCGACGTGCGCGGCTTGAACGCGCCCCCGCGGAGCCAGGTCGCCCCGGCGGCGGCGACCGCGCGCGCGGTCTCGAGCGTCTGCTCCCGCGTCTCGACCGTGCATGGCCCGGCGATCAGGCCGAACCAGCTGTCGCCGATCCGCCGCCCGTCGACGTCGATCACCGTCGGGTCGGCCGAGACCTCGCGGGCGACGAGCTTGTACGGCTTGAGGATCGGCACCACCTGCTCGACGCCCGGGTAGCCCTCGAGCGGGAGTGTCGCGAGCAGCTCGCGGTCACCGGTTGCGGCGATCACCGTCGCCTCGCGCCCGGCGGAGACCCTCACGTCGACGCCGGCCTCCTGCATGCGCGCGACCACCTGGTCGACCTCGCCGGCGGTCGCGCCGGGGGCCATCACGATCAGCAGCTCGGGAGAGTGGACGGTCGCCACGGCCCAAGTCTAGGTATCGCGGCCTGCTACTCCCGTTCGACGGCCGGCTGCGGCGATCGAACGAGCAGCGCCCGGCCGACCCAGCTGGGGAACCACCAGTTCGCCCGTCCGAGCAGCAGCATGATCGAAGGCACGAGCAGCGCACGGATCAGAGTGGCGTCGATCAGCACGCCGGCGGCGAGCCCGATCCCGAACTGCTTGATGTCGGGGCCCGGCCCCGTCGAGAGCGAGAAGAAGGCAAAGACGAGCACGAGCGCGGCGCTGGTCACGAGCTTGCCGGTGCGTGCGAGGCCGAGCGTGACCGCCTTGCCGGTGTCACGAGTCTCGTCGTAGGCCTCCCGGATGCGCGTGACGATGAAGACCTCGTAGTCCATCGACAGTCCGTAGAGGAACGCGAAGATCATCAGCGGTATCCACGAGATCACCGCGTCGGTCGCCTGGATCCCCCAGATCGAGTGGCTGCCGTGGCCCTGCTGGAAGATGAAGACGACGACGCCGAAGGCGCAGCCGAGCGAGATCAGGTTCAGCAGGACCGCCTTCAACGGCAGCACGATCGAGCGGAACGCCCGCATCAGCAGCACGAAGGTCAGCAGGATCACGAAGCCGAGCACGTACGGGAAGTTGCCGTAGACGGCGTGGACGAAGTCGCGCTCCTCGGGGGCGACGCCGGCGAGGGTGATCTTCGTCCCACCTCCCGCCGACGCGGCGACGGACGGGAGCACGTCGTGCTGGAGCTTCGAGATCGTCTTCCTCGCCGCTCTGCTGGAGGCGTCGACGGCGGGAATCGCCTCGACGAGCGCCGAGTCGCCCTTGCGCCAGGCCGGCGGAGCGGCCGCACCCGCGATCCCGGGCGTACGCTCCAGCTCGGCGACGAGCCGCTGGAGCGTCGCCGGCCGGCCGTCGCGCTCGACGAGGACGACGAACGGCTTGATCGCTCCGGCGGAGATGCCGGACCGGTCGAGGACGGCACGGCCGACGAAGGCGTCGCCCTTGCCGGGCAGGTTCTTGGCCTCCGCGTCCGAGGGGTTGAGGTCGGAGGCGGGAATGAGCAGAAGCGCGACGATCGCGAGCCCGGCGAGCGCGACCAGGAGGGGGCGCCGGAACACGGTCGCCGCCCAGCGATGCCAGAAGCCGGCCTCGCCGGGATCGGCCGAGACGATTCGTTTCGGGATCACGCGCAGGCTGTCGATCCGGTGCCCGAGCTTGAACAGCAGCACGGGCAGCAGGGTGATCGAGGCGAGGACGGAGACCGCCGGGATCAGCATCCCCCCGAGCCCGATCGAGCGGATGAACGGCAGCGGCAGGATCACCATGCTCAACAGGCCGATCGCGACCGTCGAGCCGGAGACGATCACCGAACGGCCGGCGTGGGTCATCGTCTCGACGACCGCGTCCTCGACGTCCCTGCCGTGGTGGATCTCCTCGCGGAAACGGAAGATCATCAGCAGCGAGTAGTCGATCGCCACCCCCAATCCGACCAGCGCGACGAGGAACTGGACGATGATCGACACGTCGGTGACGTAGGTCAGCGCCCACACCGCGCTGAACGTGGTCAGGATCGACGTGGCGGCGATCGCGAGCGGTAGGGAGACAGCGGTCAGCGTCCCGAAGACGAAGAGCAGGACGAGGAGCGCGCCGACGACGCCGATCAGGATCTCGATCGCGAGGCTCGGCCCTTCGCTGCCGCCGACGTCCTCGTACAGCGGGTCGCGGCCGGTCAGGTTGACGCTCACCCCGGGCGGCACGGCCGACTTCAGGGCCGCGCGGACATCTTTCACGTGCACGGTCGAGCTGAAGCCGGGCTCGCCGGACGGATAGATCTCGGCAAAGGTCGTGTGCCGGTCCTGCGAGAGATACGCGTCCGAGCCGGTCGAGAAGTACGAGCTCGTCCGGGAGCCCGGGTTGACGGCCGAGCCCTTGGCGACCGCCGTCTCGATGCCCTTCGCTTTCGTCACGTCGCCGTCGGAGTGGAAGACGGCGACGAGCGGTGCCTGCTCGCCGCTGCCGAAGGTCTTCAGCGTGCGCTGGTTGGCCTCGTAGGCGGAGTAGCCGGGAATCGAGAACGACTCGAACCAGCGATCGGCGAGCCTGGTCGTCGTGAAGAGACCGAAGAGGGTCAGCGCTAGCCAACCCAGCACGACCCAGCGGCGGCGGCGGATGACGAGGTGGGCGAGCCGCTCGAGCACGTCCTCCACGTTATGGAAACGCGCCCCGGCTGCGCAAGTGCGTACCGCGCTACCATGTGAACGGATGGTTTCCGTCTCGTATCGGTGCTGGCACTGGCGGCGCGGGCGAGGCGCGAGCATGCGCGCGGCCTAGCCGCGACGCACGGCCGCCTCGTCCCGCCCAGGCCTCCTCGGAGGTCTTTTTTGTCCCTTCACGAAGGAGAAGTGCGCGACCATGAAGATCTTTTCCGGCATCCAGCCGACCGGCCAGAAGCACCTCGGCAACTACTCGGGCGGCTTCCGCCAGTACGTCGCGACGCAGGAGCGCGGCGAGGCGACCTTCTGCATCGTCGACCTGCACTCGATCGGCGTCGAGCACGACCCCGACGAGCTGCGGCGATCGACCCTCGACCTCGCGGCGATGCTCTTCGCCTGCGGGCTCGACCCCGAGCGCTCGACCGTCTTCGTGCAGAGCCATGTGACCGCGCACGCGGAGGCGAATTGGCTGCTGTCGTCGGTGACGAGCTTCGGCGAGCTGCGGCGCATGACGCAGTTCAAGGACAAGTCGGACCGGCAGGAGTTCGTCTCGGCCGCGCTCTTCACCTATCCCGTCCTGATGGCTGGCGACATCCTGCTCTACCAGACCGACGTCGTCCCGGTCGGCGACGACCAGCGCCAGCACGTCGAGCTGGCAAGGGACGTCGCGCAGCGCTTCAACTCGCGCTACGGCGAGACCTTCACGCTGCCCGGTGTCGAGACGCCGCCGGTGGGCGGCCGGATCATGGATCTCCAGGAGCCGGAGAACAAGATGTCGACCACGGGCGGGACGCCGCAGGGCACCGTGTTCATCTCCGACCCGCCCGACACGATCCGGAGGAAGTTCAAGTCGGCGGTCACCGACTCCGGCTCGGAGATCCGCCGCGGCCCCGACAAGCCCGGGGTGACGAACCTGATCGAGATCCTCTCGGTCGCGACCGGCGAGTCGCCGGAGGCGATCGAGACGGGTCGGGCCGGAACCGGCTACGGCGCCCTCAAGGAGGAGGTGGCCGAGGCGGTGGTCGCGCTGCTCGAGCCGGTGGGGCTCCGCTACGAGGAGCTGAAGGCCGACCCGGGCGAGCTCGAGCGGCTACTCGCGCTCGGCGCCGAGAAGGCACGGACGGCGTCGGCGCCGACGCTGGAGCAGATGTACCGGCGCCTCGGGTTCGTCCGCCGAAGGCTCTGAGAACAGGTAGGTCGGAAAGGATGTCGAGGGCGCGACCCCGCTGAGAAAGCGAGGAGGCGAAGGTGCCGGATGAGTCATTGCAAGACCTGGCACCAGGACTCACTGCTCGTTCTCGGTAGGCGGCTCCGGATCGGCTTCAGAGAGCCGCCTCACCTTGCCCGCGGAGACCGTGAGCCCCTCCTTCTCGAGCAGATCGGCCGCGAGTTCGAGCGCGGAGGTTCTCCACTCGAGAGGATCGTCCACTGCCGCCGTACCGTGACGTGCGTCCTCCAAATCAAGATGTGCCGCCCAGAGATACGCAGCCGCGGCCTCCCGCAGGCGGCCGATGCCGCGTAACGCGTGCCCAAGCCACCACGGATGCGCCGGGTCAGTTACATCGGCCAGACAGAGTGAGAACAGATGATCGACGAGTGAGTCCACGTCCTCGGCCGTCGCCGTAGGCAAGACCTCGGAGTAGTCGGCTGGTCTGCCGAAGACGCGCCCGTCCAGCTCCCACGTCGCGTCGAGGAGAGCCCAGAACTCTTCATCGCCATCGTGATGCTCACCCGTCATCGCCCGCGCCCTCCTGGCGTGACCCCTTGAGGTCGGTCCGGTCGCGTCGTAGCTCCAGGACTCGGTCGCGGTGGCGGAGCCGCTCGTGTTGTCAAGGTCACTCCGGCGATCCTTGACACTGCGAGTACGAGCCGGAACTTGTCTTCAACAGAGAAAACAGAAGGACGTGCCACGGATCGCTCCCTTCACGACGCGCCCGACACTAAACCCCCTGCCAGAATTCGTGAAGCAGGACAGAACTCAACCGTGGTTCTGCGGCCACTTCAGCTCTCGTCGCTTTGGACTAGCCCATGGCCGCAGAAGAAGGACAATCTGCTCTGCCGGTAGCCCTAGCCAACCCACACCTGGCTTGGCCAGGACATGAGCCTCTACCGACCATCCGTCATCGAACACAATCGATGGCTCTCCATCAATGGAACGGGCGAGCTCTTCAAAGACTTCAACGGCGGCTTCGTACTCAAAGACGCTGATCTCAACGATCTCCAATCCTGATCGACTATTGGCAGTCCGAGTCTCAACCTCACGAGCAGGAACGATTTCCCGGACCACGGAGCACGCGTCACGGAGAGCTTCTCCAGAGGGTCGTGGCGCATCCTTCGCGAGCGTCAGCTCAAGGATGACAGGAACAAGCTTGTCAGGCTTCCCGGGATCCTGCTCGTCGACTTCGAGTTCGTCCTCCTGGAACCCCCAAACGCCAAGCGGTTCACCAAAGCCGAGGAACACTTCCCAGTGCGATTTATCGAAAGGGCCGATGGCGACCACCGTACCCACACGGTCGGTCAGGTCTTCAGTACCGACGGGCCAATTGCGCATGTGCGCTGGTCGGAGTCGCTCACCCGGTCGGAAGCGAGGCATCGATGAGCTACTCATTGCAGGCAGCCGCCGTTCTGGTCATTTTCTCTTCGCCGCCTTAGCTTCCTTGCTGTTGCGCCAATAATCTTCCCGTTCTCATTGACCTTTGTGTACGTACCATCTTTATGCTCAACATCCCAATGATAACCATGATAAGGATCCCACACCCAGGTGTCCTCCTTCTAATCGAGGAATCCCTTCCCCCTCAGGCTCCGAACGACCTCCGGCTGTCCCTCTCTCTTCGCCGGAGAGTATCGGTACTCTCCGGACCGGGGAAGCTTGTCCGCCGGGTGCGGCAGCGACGCGGCAAGCGTGCCTGCTGCCAGCGCACCGGCCCCGACAGCTGCCGCAGTCTCCTCTGACGCTCCGCCGAACAGAACCCATAGGATCGGGCCACCACCGCCACCGCCCTCCATCCCCGGTGGGACCTCGTTCGTAGCGTTGAGGCCGCGACCCCCGTGGCCAGGCGACGGCTCACCTGGCGGGCCTCCCGTGTCTCCACCACCCCCGGTTGGAGGGGGAGCTACGGCATCCCGGCCTCATCCAACACGGCAGCACCTTGTTGCTGCTGAAGCCTCCCCCTCCGGCGCCGGTCCCCGCGATGAACAGATGTCCGTCAGTCTCGATGTAGTTGATCGGGTTGGCGCCAGTGAACAAATACCGGTTGCTGTTGAGCGGGTCCTGGGCGAGCCCGAGGTTGTCGAACGCCCCGTAGTACTGGTCCTGTTGCAGCCAGCGGCCGGTGGCGGGGCTGTAGCGGCGGGCGCCCATGTCGTACGTCCCCGAGCCGGTGTCGAGGCGCTTTGCCTCGTAGCGGAGGGGTTGGTGTCGGTGAACCCGGCCGCGGTCGTGCTGATCGCGGTGTCGGCGGAGCCGTAGGCGCTGTACCCGTAGGAGGCCTTGACGGCGCTGGACTGGTCGAGCAACAGCTCCAGGAAGAGCCGCCTGTCCTGATCGTCAATGAAGACCATCTCGCGCCGCGATCGACTCGTTCCAGAACAGACACAAACGCTCGACAACCACCATGGTCCGCCACTGGGGGCTCGCGGTTTTCTTCCGGCATGGGTCGAGACCAGGAATCCAGCCCTATGTCAATGCAAGACCTGCCACCAAGACTCAAAGACTCTCCAAGTCTCCTCGGCGGTCTCTCTCGAGTCACACAAAGAGAGCGACACCGCCCGCAATGAGCGCCAGTCCGAGAGAAACCAGGATTCCCGCTGCCATCGAATTAGCGACCTCGCGACTGAGTCCGGGGAGCGGAATGTAATAGCCTTCGACGAGATATGTTATCAACGGATGCTTGCTCCACCACCCTTTGGTCGACCAGAATGGATCTCTATATCGCACCCAGCCTTGGCGGGCAAAGGAAGCGCCGCTCACGGCTGCGACTGGCGCAAGGGCTCTCTCCATTCGCCATCCGGCAAAGAAGACTGCCGCAGCCCATGCGAGTATTAAAAGGATCGCAATCATGACCATATTTAGAGGATGGATTTTTCTCATACCCAGGCCTCCCGCGTCATTGGGTCGTCTAAAACCGCATCTCCTCAAGACTCCTTGTCGGACTTGCCATGAGAATCCCCTGGATACCACTCCACCTCGTAATCCACAAAATACTCCATGCGGTCAGAATCAAGGTCAAGACCCAGGACCTCTCCGATCTGCGCTGCCACGTCGGTCAACTTGATACGAGTCGAACATCGGGTCGTCGTTGGATATCTGGAGGAGAGTTCGGAAAAGCGCCCGGAGAACATCATCAAGCTTGATCTCGCTCAGTAAGATCTCGCTGTTTCGCTCGAAGCCACGGATCACCCAGCTCACGGTGCCACCCTTGTTCTTCTTGGGCGCCTTTGTGCGCCTGCCTGTCTCTGGATCAAACTCGCCAAGAGGGCGTCCCCGCCTATCGTAAACCTCTACCGTGCCATGCTGGCTATCCCACTCATAAATCCTACCCGAGGAGGGGTCTTTCCATCTCTTGCGCAGACTACCTTCAACCTCCCGCGCATCAGGGGCTGACCAGCCGAAGCCTCGAACCTCGTCCTCCGTAACATTGGAAATTTCGATCCCGTCGTAAGAGAGGCGATCTGATCTCCAAAGGTGCCCGTCGACCCCATACGCGCCGATTCTGGTGAAATCTACGAGGATGAGTAGATCCCGATCCGGGACCTGTCGAGCGTCGATCACAGGGAAGATCTGGTCCACGTCTATCCAGTTACCTGGTCTTTCGACATCGACCACAAAGGCCTGTCCGGAACTGATGACACACAGCCTGTTCGGATTTGGGCAAGACAACACCGCGGAGATCGCCGGTGGACTTTCGTAGCCTGGAAAGAAGCAGCCTACCCAAGCTGAAGCGATTGCTGGCTTGATCTCGGTGGCGGTCGGTGAACCCGCTCGGTGATCTCCAGACCTCACCAATAACGTGCTGGATACCACCACAGTTCCGATCACGATCCCGAAGGCGACAACGACTCCGTAGGCACCTGCGTCGCGCAATCCACCTCACCAACCACCGGCTCAGGATCGACGTACGTCATTTGCAAGACCTGCCACCAAGAGTCTATTTAAGGCTCCGGAGCAACGCGGTCGACCAACTCAATTGGTTGCGAGCTTCGCCGCCATAGAGTTGAGCTCTTGAGGAGTCGGTGGGCGCTTCGGGCCGAACCCACGCCCGGGCACCACAGGCTTCACTCGCGCAGTCGTGATGTCTGCGATAACTTTGAACCCGCGAGTCAGTCCGGTATATTCGTCCGGGCGCTCCTCGCACAATGCTGTTTGGACACCCCCGTTCTGCACCCGCACCCAGACCTGCTTGCCGTTGGGCTCGGTCCGCGCATACCACTCACTTCCGTACTTGTCAGTACCCAGATAGTTCTTGGGGTTTTTCGCGGTACCCGTCCGCAGGTCCCGATTGGCCGCAGTGTCGTCGGCTAGATGCCCCGGCCCGCCTTGAAGATGTGACCCGCGGCATTCTCATCAATAGTGATTCCGTCTTCTGCGGCAACACCGCGGAGGCGAACGAGGCGCTCCGACCTATCGCCATGAGCGTCGCCCGCCCGCGAACGCCCAAGAAACGGACGTTGAGCGGGCGTAATCCTGTTGCCGTGATGCACGAACGTAGACGCGCGGTCGTAGCCGTAGGTCGCAGCGGTTCCGGTCGTCGTAGCCATACTTTCGACGCCAACCGCAACTCCGATCGGAGGGCCGCAGAGCGTGATCAAGACAATCATCGCAGGCGATCTGACGAGCAGTAAGCCGAAAGGCAGACGCGGCAGTTACGACCATGCCGCCCCGGCGAAGACAACAACGAACTGATCTCCGGCAGTCGAGAAGGCCTGTTGAAGCTCATGCAACCGGAGCAAAGCCTCAAGGCCAACATGCCGGCGGCCGTCAACGAGCGCATCCAGACCGCGCACGACCATCACCAGCGGGAAACGCCAAGCACCATGGATTTCGGCAAACGCGTCATCGATCGAGTCCCAACTCGACCCGCACCAAGAAGGGAATGCAAGAACGCCTTTCATGGCGCCGATCACGTCGGCTGTCTCTGCCGCGTCAGCAATGTCGATCTCGACCCACTCGGCGCCAAAGCCCTCGACGTATCGTCGGAGGTCGGCGACGTACTGGTCCTCCACGAGCAGAGGGGTTTGAGGTCTCAGCAAAAGTGGAGCGCCAGGTAGCGGAAACCAGTCGCTCATCGAACCCGTGTGAACGTCGCGTAGTGATCCGGGGTGTACCAAACCTCGCCATTCCGACCGATTACGAGTCTTTGTGTGCCGCGAGGTCCAGTTCCCGGCCACACATCCGTTTCTGTGTAGTGGCCCTCTGGCTTGGTCGGGAGCGCCCCGTTCTTGTTTCCATACACACCGGGCTTCCCGGGCAATCCGCCCTGACGCATGCCGGCGGGCGGTTTACCCGTCGAGATGACGGAGTCGGCAACGTCGTTGATTTGCGCCTCCAGCGCGGCGTCTTCTGCGGCCCTGCGAGCTCTTTTCGCGTCCCTGACACCTTTGACAAGACGCTCTGCCTTCAGCGGTCCTTTCGCCGGCGTGACGCTCGCGACTGCGACTGCACAATTCCACAGCGACCGGTGCTTGACGCAGCCCTTGATCTCTTCGATAGGGGAGACGATGTTGAAAGCCGTCTTCGCGATGTCGCAGAACCATCCGCACCGCGGAGGAGGAGTCTCATGCCTCACGTCGTACTGAGCGACTGCTGTCAGATCGACCACGCCTAGTTTGGGAACGTTGCGGGCCTCGTCGAGCGTCAAGCGACCGGCAGTGCCACTCTCGTACCCGGCGGCGAGGACGTGCCCGTCGAGTTCGATGTAGGTGATCGGGTTCGCGCCGGTGAACAGGTAGCGGTTGCTGTTGAGCGGACCCTGGGCGAGCCCGAGATTGTCGAACGCACCGTAGTAGACGTCTTGTTGCAGCCAGCGGCCTGTCCCGGGGCTGTAGCGGCGGGCGCCCATGTCGTAGCTGTCCGAGCCGGGGTCGAGGCGCTTTGCTTCGTACCGGTACGGGTTGGTGTCGGTGAACCCGCTCGCGGTCTTGCTGATCGCGGTGTTGGCCGACCCGTAGGCGGTGTACCCGTAGGAGGCCTTGACGGCGCTGGACTGGTCGAGCAGCAGACTCACGGAGCCGTGTGGATCGTAGAGGTAGGAGAAGCGGCTGGCGCCGTCGCTGAAGGTGACCCGCTCACCGAGGGCGTCGTACGAGTACTTCCTGGTCGTGGTCGTGCCACCGGTGAGCGTCTCCCGGGTGAGGGCGTTGGTGTCGCCGAGGTAGCGGTAGGCAGTCGTGGTCGTCGAGCCGCCGGATGTCTGCGTCTGCGAGACCGGCCGGTCGAGCGCGTCGTAGCTCCAGGACTCGGTCGCGGTTGCGCTGCCCGAGGAAATACAATCCCGACAAGAACTACGCTCGTAACCATCGTGACAGCGGCGAGCACATGGGTCGAGACCAGGAACCGCTCTACGTCAATGCAAGACCTGGCCCTAAGACTCCTGGCACCAAGACTCATTCACGCGGTCGCGGCTCCTCAAGACTCCTGGATCACCGCCGCCGCCGCCGCCGAAAGAGGATGATCACTCCAATCCCGGTTCCAAGTAGAGCCGCGCTCGAAACTACGACGGCAGCGGCTAGGGCTCCCCATTGGAGCGAGAGACGAACGAACAGCACTAACGCAGCCGGCCATAGCCAGAATAGCCGTTTAATCAACGCTCTCGCTCGAACCTAGAAATGACCCCATCCCCACGCAACACTGGCCCTCGCGACCTAGTTGATCACGAGCGTAATAACCCAGCCAGCCATGTTCACCCTTGCAACGTATCTACGCTGGAGCTTGTCGGAGAAAATGTACGGCTGAGTCTTTCGGGCAATCTGATCTCCGGTTTTGGCCCCAACGAGTGATAGGACGGCGTCGGTAGTTGCTTGGGCGCAAGACCTGCTTATACGGCCGGTACATTCTTTCGCGGCGTTGGCGACCGAGGTAGCAGCCGAACCCCACGCAGCCAGAGCTCCAATACCGCATCCTACCCCCTCAGTCGCCGCACACGAGGCGTAGCGACAAGTGAGACGACGCTCAGCGCGAAGGAAGTGTTAATCGCTGCTCGGCTTGGATAGTCACTGCTCGTCGCGCCAAAGTAGGTATCGACGCATAGTTTGTCCCCGCATGGGAAGGTGAACAGATGATGGCTTCTGCGGTCCCGGCCGTAACAAGCCAGACGGAGCCCACTTCTCCTGGAGGGGCCATACCCTGTGATTGGTCGTGTCCCGCTGGGGCGCGGATCAAGCTCAACCGATGACTCTCAACTGCTCTGCCATCGCGGGTCCGACCCGGTCGCGAAGTTCCGATCCGGGTTCGCCTGGTGGAGGAAGATGCTCCAAGAAGGAGACCGAGATCAGCTCCTCCACCTCCTCGCCGCCGTTTTCATAGGCGTCTTCAAGGAACGCTAGGACGGGGGCGAGTTCCGCGTCTCCCGCCTGAAGTGCCGCCTCAGCCCACCGCTCATATGCAGACATGAGCGGATGCGGCAGGATCTCACCGTCGTTGTCTGCGAGGTGCTCATCGAGTTCCGGGCGCAGCGCCGGAAAACGCCACGCAAGGGCTCCGAGCAGCGCGACTTGGCCGGCTCTCATCGGCCCCTTCCCAGCGCATCGAGCAACTCATCGCGAAGGCTCCGCGCCACCAGCCGGTCATGCGGGTCGGCGCCTGGATTCCGCCGGAGCCAGTTCCCCAGACCTCTAGCAGTGTCCTCCGCTTTCTGGATGTGGAACTTGCCCGCCGTTGCTTGCCCGGTCGCTACCTCCTCACGCACGGCGTCCGCCGTCGTACCGGTGCCGACGCGGTTCGGGTTTGTCGTTCCCTTGTAGAGGTCGTTGACGTAGTTCTGCAGCTCCGCGTCGTTGACGATCGGCTTCGGGAGAATCTCTTTTGCCTTTGAGGCCCTGCGAGCTCTTTTCGCGTCCCTGACACCTTTGACAAGTCGTTCTGCCTTCAGCGGTCCCTTCGCCGGCGTGACGCTCGCGACTGCGACTGCACAATGCCACAGCGACGGATGCTTGACGCAGCCCTTGATCTCTTCGACAGGGGAGACGATCTTGACAATGTCGCAGAACAATCCACAGCCGCCACCACCATTGTCGTAGATGTCGTAGAAGGTGTCCACGCACAACCTGCCGCCGCAGGGATAGGTGAACGAGGTCGGAGTGCCCATCGTCAGCCGGGAAGCGATCCGATCTCGAAGACGCCACCGCTACTTTGCCCACAGCACCAGACCGCTCTCCCAGCGACAACCAGCGCTGCCAGCGCGTGATCATGACCTTGCGCGGGACAGCGGGGCCATGGTGCGTGGTCTTCTTCGACCAACTGCTGGAGAGAGTCGGCCGACATCGCGACAGTCCATTCGTCTCCATCGGGCGGGCACGGCAACCAGGTCGCCGGCAGCCCCGTACGTCGACCAAGGACAGGCAGTCCGATGTCTCCGATGAACGACTCGTACGCCGCGTCGCCCACCATGTACGTCGCCGCTGTCCAGGGATCAGATGCCAGATCGGTGTTGTACCGCTCGCGCACAGCCTTCGGGTCAAGCACGGATCGAGGATACCGCCTCGTGGCCACCGTCGCGACCGCCGAACCTCGCGTGTTGTGGACGGACCGCAGTCGGCCGTCTCAAGACCCGGTACCAACCCTCCCAGCCCTGAACCCAGAAGCGCCACAGACAGCCGTGCGTTCCGTACGTCAATGCAAGACCTGGCGCCAAGACTCCCTAAAGCCTCCCGCCTCATGCTCGCGGTTTGCGCCCCACCAAAGCATCTTTGCATCCGAGAAGTCCTGCGTCGCGATCTCGCTCTCGGACACCATGTGCCCTGAGAACATCTTCGAACACGGCTTCCGCTGAAAGCCGGACCCTTTGCGAAGTTGTCATCGTGCGGCAAAGGTCGAACATGAAGACATACGCAATCACGTTACTACGGGCGATTGCGTCGGACTTACCTCCCGTCGCGCCTTCCGAGCACCCAGTGACCACAGCGACGATTCCAATCCAGATCGCAAGACCGATCCTCAGGCTATTTCTCAAGCTTGTCGCTGCGACGGTCATCGTCCGGGCTCTCCACGCACGTACGTCACCTGCGGTCGTGCCCACAGACCCTGCTGGCGCTACTCTCGTCCATCACCGCATCTAGAGAATGATCTCCATGCTTCGTGCACAATGGCCACGGATGTCTCTCGTCGATCACCTGCGGAATCGAGCCGATCACAATGCCGAGTGCCCGTTCGCCTGCATCAGGATCCGGACAATACGCAACTGGCGGTCTTCCCGCCGCCACAAGTAGCAAACAATGTTCTTCTTCAACGTCGAGCGTAAGGAGAGAAGGGCGATCGAGACCGACCTGGCTAGTCTTGTTATCGGCGCGGAGGTCCGCTCGCACTTTGTCGCGGAAAATGCGGCAGCTAGAGGTGGGATTGTCATAGGGAGACATCTACGGCCTGAGCACAAACGCGAGGTTTAAGATCTGGAAGGTCCCTCCAGCGTTGGTGTATCCCCCTAGTGAGAGTTTAACTGTATCTCCTTTCGCAAACGACGAGCGGCGAGGCCCAGCGCGCGTAGCATAGGAGTAATCTCCGGACTTGGGGCTTCGGGAGTGCATGACAAAACCTTCAGATGGACGGAAGGCTTTCTCCGGCCCGCGCTGATAATTGAAATCAAGGACTCTCCGCATATTCCCCTTGGGAGTTACCACCGTATACCGACCACTTGCTCTGGTCACGAAGCCCCCAAGAACTGATACTGCCGGAGAGAATACAAAATACCAGTTAAAGGCACACTTGCCGCTCTTGATGCAAGTGACTTGCACCATGAGACCACCAATGAGACCCGGATGGCAAGCCGAGGTGTAGCCGGCCGTGCAAATCAGCCCATTGGCGAGATGAAATTGTGTTCCAGGATCGACGAGGCTAAATGGAGGCTCCTTGAAATCACTAGCGGTGCTTGGACCCGAAGGGCCTGCGGTTGTCGGCCCTCGCCCTCCGTGCCCACCGCCGTTGCCCCCGCTCGGTTGAGCTTGAATTGGCGCAGGACATTCGCTTGTGCTGGTGATCCATGATCCGGTTCCGCCGGCGCAGGGGTGGGTGAAGGCGCCGCTGCCGCCGCCGGTTCCGCCATTGCTGCCGGCACCTTCGTCGAGGCGGTGGCCGTCGACTTCGATGTAGTTGATCGGGTTAGCGCCGGTGAACAGGTACCTATTCGCGTTCAGCGGATCCTGGGCGAGCGCGAGGTTGTCGAAGGCCCCGTAGTAGAGGTCTTGTTGCAGCCAGCGGCCGGTGGCGACGTTGTAGCGGCGGGCGCCCATGTCGTAGCTGTTCGAGCCGGGGTCGAGGCGTTTGGCTTCGTACCGGTAGGGGTTGGTGTCGGTGAACCCGCTCGCGGTCTTCGAGATTGCCGGGTTGGCCGAGCCGTAGGCGCTGTAGCCGTAGGAGGCCTTGACGGCGCTGGTCTGGTCGAGCAGCAGACTCACGGAGCCGTGTGGATCGTAGAGGTAGGAGAAGCGGTTGGCACCGTCGCTGAAGCTGATCCGGTTGCCGAGGGCGTCGTAGGAGTACTTCCTGGTCGTGTTCGTGCCACCGCTGAGCGTCTCCCGGGTGAGGGCGTTGGTGTCGGCGAGGTAGCGGTAGGCGGTCGTGGTCGTCGAGCCGCCGGATGTCTGCGTCTGCGAGACCGGCCGGTCGAGCGCGTCGTAGCTCCAGGACTCGGTCGCGGTTGCGCTGCCGCTGGTGTACTTGACGTAGGTGGTGAGGCGGTTCTTGTAGTCATAGCTGTAGTCCTCGAGCAGGTTGGTGTCGCCGGCGGCCGGGCAGTTGAACGCGCTCCAGGAGCCGGTGACGACGCAGTCGACGTTTCCGAGCGCGTCGTACATGTACTGGCTGGTCGTTCCGCCGGCGGTCTGGCTGGTCAGCTTCTGCCCCGCATAGGTGCGGCTGGTCGTTCCCTCGGCGGTCGCGTTTCCGATCGCATCCAGCGTGTACGGGGTCGCCGTCGACCCGGTGCCGGTGTCCGCGGAGACGAGCTGATCGCGGCCGTTGTAGGCCCAGTTCGCCGTGCAGGTTGCCGTCCAGCAGCTCGCGCCGCCGTCCGCCTGCTTCAGCTTGAAGACGTCCTGGCTGCGGCTGCCGTCCAGGTAGGCGCCCGTGTCCGTCGTGTAGGCCTGGGCCGGCGGGGCGAAGGCGCTCGTCCAGCGGGCGATCCCCTTGGAGACGCGCAGCTCGTCGATCCAGCCGTTCAGGAAGTAGGCCGCCGACTCCCCGCCGACCCGGACCGGCTGGGTGTTGGTGACCAGGGGCGCCGAGCCGATGCTGTACGAGTTGATCAGCGTCCCGTCCCGAAACAGGAAGGCGGTCGTCCCCTCGCGGACGAGGGCGATGTGGTACCAGACCCCGGTCGCCAGCGTCCCGAACGAGCCCGCGCTCAACAGATCCCAGCTGCTGCCGGTGCTGGACAGGTACGCGTTCAGCGTCCCGTTGTTGTCGAAGATCAGGAACGGCCCCTCCGCCGTTCCGTCCGCCCGCTTGCCGACCACCGCTCCGGAGCTGTTCGCGTTGACCCGAAGCCAGAGATCGATCGTGAAGTCGCCGCTGCCGAAGTCCCAATCCGCCGAGTCCGGGATCGAGAGCACATCACCGCTGCCGTCGAACAGCGCCGAGGCGCGCGCCGACGTTACTCAACCGACCGTGAAGCAGCGGCAGCGCAAGACCTGACGCCCAGACCCCCAAAGATTCCAAGACTCCAAGACTCCGTCGTCCGGACCTAGTTAGTAAAGAAGTCTTTCCAGAACTGGCGGGTAATACCGATCAGATCATCCAGCCGCTCTCCCCTCAGGCTCATTCGACCATCTTGGTCAATCTCGTGGCCCAAAGCCAAAGCGATGATTCTTTCCAACTCATCCGCCTCCTTACCCGTAGTGCGCTCTCCTCTCTCTATCTTCTCGCTCAAATAGAGAAGGCTGGCATCAAATCTTTTGATTGTTTCCTTCAAGAGACTCAGCTCTTCCGCCGTCAACCGGCGAGGTCTTGGGGAAAGCCTAGTCACCGGTTGCGTGTTCCTTTCAAGGTTCGCGCCCATGCCGTGATTATTTCTCCTCGCCCGTTCACAACAACTGTTGCGTCTTTGCCAATAAGTTGAAACGTTCCGTTCGCTTGGCGATCGACCTTGACGGGATTACGAATAGCTCCCAGCATTGCTGAATCACTGACGCCGCGCCCTCCGTCTCTGCCGATAATGTGGTTCACCACTCCCCCGTCTTTGGGATGACTGAGACGAGAGAAGCCTACAATCTCGCGGGGACCTCCGACTCTAGCGGCCCGGACGGCGGCCGAGCTATCAGCTCTTCCCCCCACCAGAATGGCGGCAACGGTCACTCCATTGAGGAACCATGGATTGTCTTCCTCCCAAGCAAGCAATGACCTCCGCGCATCGCGGACTGTCTGGTAGACCGCCACGACCTTCTTCGCGACCTTTTCGACCTCCTTCTTGGCCTTCTTCGCAACTTTCTTCGGAATGTTGCACAGCGATCCACAGCCGCCACCACCATTGTCGTAGATATAGCTGTCTACGCATAGCCCGCCGCCGCAGCGGCGGTAGGTGAACGAGGTCGGAGGGCTACCGCCGAGGCCGCCTCCCCCTCCGCTGGCTGTCCGTCTGCTTCAGCGTGAACACGTCCAGGTGGCTGCCGTCCAGGTAGGCGCCGTGCTGTCGCTCAGAGCCCGACGAGACGGTGCAGCTCTCCGATCTCCTCGCGGGACAGATCGCGCCACTCCCCGGGCGCAAGCCCCCCGGGGGTGAGGCCCGCGTACCGGCTCCGATGCAGGTGCCGCACCGGATGCCCCACCGCCTCGCACATCCGCTTCACCTGGTGCGTGCGCCCCTCGTGGATCGTCAGCTCGAGGCGTCCGCGACCCAGGCGCCGGGCCTGGGCCGGCGCCGTCCGCCCGTCGTCGAGCTCCACTCCCTCGGCGAGCCGGCGGAGCGCCTCGCGTGACGGATCCCCCTCGACCGCAACCTCGTAGACCTTGTCCACCCCGTAGCGCGGATGGGCGAGCCGGTGCGCGAGTCGGCCGTCGTTCGTCAGCAGCAGCACGCCGGTGGTGTCGACGTCCAGCCGGCCGACCGGGACGACTCGGGGCTTCGAAGGCACGAGAACGACCACCGTCGGCCGCCCCCGGGGATCACGCGCCGTCGTCACCACGCCCGCCGGCTTGTGCAGCAGTCGGTGGGCGAGGCGCTGCTTGGCGACGGGCCGGCCGTCCACCTCGACCGCGTCGCGCTCGCCGACGAACGTCCCGACCTCGCCCGGCCGTCCGTTCACGCGCACGCGCCCGGCCTTGATCAGCTCGTCCGCCCCACGTCTCGAGGCGACACCCGCGCGAGCGAGGTACGCGTTCAGCCGCATCGGCCAGGGAGGCTAGGCCGGGCGGCGTTCGGCGATCGCCTCGAGCCGGCCTCGGATCTCGTCGACGGTGCCGCCGAGGTCGTCCAGGCGGGGCAGCTCGGAGAGGCTTTCGAGTCCGAACACGCGCTCGAACAGCGGCGTCGTTCGGTAGCGCACGGCTCCGCCCTCGTCGCGGCCCGACTCGGCGATCAGCCCCCGCTCGACGAGCCCCGCGACGACCGAGTCGGCGGCGACGCCGCGAACTCTGGCGATGTCCGGACGGCTGCACGGCCCCAGGTAGGCGACGACGGCGAGCGTCTCGAGCGCGGCCTGCGAGAGCCCGCGCTCGACCGGCCGCTCGAACAGCCGCGAGCACGCCGCCGCGGCAGCGCGGGACGCGCGAAATGCGTAACCGCCTGCGACCTGCTCGAGGACGATCCCGCTCCGTCCCTCGGAGTAGTGGCCGCCGAGCAGTTCGAGCGCCTCCTCGACCCGAGCGGCGTCGTCGTCCGCTGCCTCCGCGAGCTCGTCCACCGACAGGGGCTGCGACGCGACCACGAGCAGCGCCTCCAGCGTCTGCGCCAGCTCGTCGACGGGAGTGGTTGTGATCAGGCGGAGCGGACGTTCCACGATCTGTCTCCTTCCTCGGCGGGTTGCGCGATTCCTCCTCCGGCGCGGGCGATGCGAATCGGCGCAAACGGCGCGGCCTGCTCGATGCGGATCTCCCCCGCCTTGCGCAGCTCGAGCAGCGCCAGGAACGCGACCGCCTGCTCGATGCGGTCGAGGCCGGCGACCTCCTGGTCGAAGTCGAAGCGACGGCGGCGGCGGAGCAACGCTCGAAAGCGGTCGAGAAACCGGGCGACGGGTGGGAAGCGAAGCCCCATGTGCGCGAGCGAGACGTCGGGCGGCTCGGTCGCGAGCGAGCGCAGCGCGGCGGCGAGCGCGGCGGGCTCCTGGGGAGCGATGCGACGCTCGGACCGCGGCGCGAGCGGCGCAGGACCGATGCGGAAGTAACGGTCGCGCTCGGCCTCGAGCCGCCGGGAGAGCCACCCGGCCGCCTCCTTCATCCGGCGGAACTCCTCCAGCCGGCGGGCGAGCTCCTCGGCCGCCTCCTCCGGGTCGAGATCGACGAGCTCGGTCTGCTCGTCGCCGAACAGCTCCCGCGCCTTCAGCTCGAGCAGCGCCCCGACGAGGACGAGGAACTCCCCGCACGCGTCGAGGTCGAGCTGCTCGCGCTCTGCGAGGCGTTCGACGAAAGTGACGACGACGTCGGCGACGTCGACGTCACGAGGCTCCAGCTCCTCGCGCAGGACGAGGGTCAGCAGCAGATCGAAGGGGCCCTCGAACGCGTCGAGGTCGAGCTCGAGTTCGCGGACGGACACCGCGCGCACGCTAGCGGCGCGGGCGGACGCGGCCCTTCGGGACGGCCATCGCCGGGCCGCGGGGCACCTCGCGCTTCCTGCGCGCGACCGGCGGCCGGGCGACACCGCCCCGCCGGAAGAACTGCCACCAGACGAAGAAGAGGCCCGAGCCGACGCACAGGACGAGCGACACCCAGAAGTTGAGCCGCTCGCCCAGGAAGTGCTTCGACGGGTCGACGCGCAGGAGCTCCTCGAACGTGCGGCCGAAGGTGTAGACGGCGACGTAGAGCGCGAACAGGGCAGGCGGCTTGATCTTGAACCGGCTCCCGATCCAGATCAGCACGCCGGCGAGGGTCAGGTCGTAGAGGAACTCGTACAGGAAGGTCGGATGGAAGGTGTCGGAGGTCGCGTACTGCGGTGGGCGGTGCTGCTCGCCGATCTTCAGGCCCCAGGGCAGATTCGTCGGCTTGCCGTACAGCTCCTGGTTGAACCAGTTGCCCCAGCGGCCGATACCCTGCGCGACGAGCAGGCCCGGCGCGATCGCGTCGGCGAAGAGACGGACGCTCTGGCCCGCGCGGCGGATGACGACGGCGCCGGCGACGAAGCCGAGGAAGATCCCGCCCCAGACTCCGAGCCCGCCCTGCCAGACCGCGAACGGCCCCCACCACGGGTCGGGCACCTCGTTCCAGCTCGTCAGATCGTGGTAGGCGCGCGCGCCGACGATTCCGAAGGCGACCCCCCAGACGGCGACCCGCAGGACGAGGTCCCAGTCGCCGCCGACCCGCTCCCAGCGCTTCCCCGTCAGCCAGACGCACGCAGCGATCGCGAGCAGCAGCATCAGCCCGTACATGTGGATGTGCAGGGGCCCGATGTCGATGACGCCCTTCGAGGGCGACGGGATCGAGGCTAGGAGCGTCAAGGGCTAAAGAGGATTCTGCCGGTGCCGCACGATGCCTGCACGGGAGACCGGATTCTCGGGACGCTCTCCGCCGCGACCGACAAGGCGGGCGCGGCATACGACCGCCATCCGTCAGCGGGCGATGCGAGCGCAGCGAGCGAGCGGAGGAGGGGGCCGCTCGGGGGAACCAGGGGTTCCCCCGAGGGAATTAGAGGAGGATTCGAAGCGCGGTCGCCTGCGGGCAACCACGCTCGAGGAGCCCGACGGCGAGGTGCAGATCGACGTCGGAGCGGCCCGCAAGCTCTGCCGCCTCGCCGGTTTCGTAGCCGGCCCGCTCCAGTTCGTTCGCGCGCCAGCGCTCGATGCGCTCGCTCTCGGTCTCGACGTGGAGGTCCAACTCTGCCGCAGACATCTTCTTTCCCTTCGTCGCCGCTGTGTACACGCATGTTCGGCGCAGCCGGCCGAACGGATCTCCCCCTTCCGGGGGGATTCTCGGCTGGACTTGCTCGACGTTGGTTCGGAAAAAGGCCGCGGCTGGAGCGACCTCGCTAGCGGACGGCGACCGCGACCAGGAGCCTCTTGCCACCGCCGACGCTCTTGCCGAAATGGAACGTCACGGTCCACCTCCCGCGGGCGGGGAAGCGGATCCGGGCCGAGTAGTACGTCGAGTCGTCCTGGACGACGCCGAACACCCGGGACTTCCCCGTGGCGGCGTTTCGGATCGTGACCGACGGGCTCAACCCGCTGACCCGGTAGGCCCGTCCGTTGCGGAAGAAGAACCGGAACCTGACATCCCAGGCCTGGCCGACGCGGATGCCTTTGGGCGCCGGGGTGAACATGACCCGGACGGCACCGATCGGCTCCTTCGCCGTGGCGGCGGCCGGCAACAGCAGCACCGCGGCGATG
Source organism: uncultured Actinomycetes bacterium (assembly GCA_963803325.1). Classification (GTDB taxonomy): domain Bacteria; phylum Actinomycetota; class Thermoleophilia; order Gaiellales; family Gaiellaceae; genus DATBLE01. The sequence continues at coordinate 543,660 of CAWDLU010000004.1, forward strand.
AGCGGTACGAGCGCTTTTCGCATTCTCTCACTCTCCTTTCCGTCTTCTACACCGGGCGGGCACCTCGCGTTCCCTCAGCGGAGCGAGCGGGCGATCCGCAATGCCTCCGGCAGGGCGATCTGCCCCTCGAGGCGAAGCGTCAAGGGCCCACGCTGCCACAGCAGCACGTTCCGGGCGAGACGGACGCGCTCGTCGCGCACGATGCTCGTGGGCGCGAGGTAGAGGAAGTGGGTCGCCCCGGAGACGAAGAACCCCGCCCGGCCGCCGATCGAGACCGGCGTGATCATCGTCCGCGGCTCGGCGAGCTTCTTGACCAGGTCCACGCTCTCCGTGCCGAGGAACTGCGAGAGCAGGAGCCGCACGTCGCCGTAGACGAACCAGAGCATGGCGCCGTCCCAGGTGACGCGATCGGGCGGGCCGAGCAGGCTCGAGGTCAGCGGGCGGAAACCCGCGACTCGCTCGGCGTCGTCCGGCGAGATCGGCATGCCGAGATCGAGCGGACCGGCCGTCCGCACCTCTGGCAGCCGGTCGACCAGCTCGATCCTCACTCCGCGCAGGTGGAAGAAGCGGAGGATCGCCGAGCGTGCGGGCGGGACGGCGAGAGCGACGGCGGCGGCGAGAACGAGCACGGCGAGCACGGCCACGAGCGCGCGCCGGCGACCCGGACGGCGGGCGAGCCGCGCCCGGATCGCCGGGGCGAGGTCGCGCTCGGCCGGAAAGTCGACGTAGGCGGCGAGGGCGCTCAGGTCGCGCTCGATCATGCCTCCTCCCCCAGCTCGGCCCGCAGGCGCACGAGCGCCCGCGACAGCCGCGACTTGACCGTGCCGGGACGCACGCCCAGCGCCGCCGCCGTCTCGGCCTCGGACAGGTCGAGGAAGAAGCGGCAGGCGAGCGCCTCTCGATCGTGCTCGTCGAGGCGGTTCAGCGCGGCGACCAGCTCGTCGCGGCGCTCGGCTCCGAGCAGAGCGGCCTCCGGGGAGGGGGCCGCCTCCCCGGAAGGCTCCTGCGTCACCCGCAGGGCGAGTGCCGCCCGGCGGCCGGCCGAGCGCCGCCGGTTTCGCGCCTCGTTGGCGACGATCCGCAACAGCCAGGGCTTGAAGGGCGCACCGGGACGGAAGCGCCAGAGCGCCCGGTACGCCTTGACGAAGGCGTCCTGGGCCGCCTCCTCGGCGTCGGCGGCCGAGCCGGAGACGAGATAGGCGGTACGGAACGCGATCCCCTGAAATGCGCGCACGAGCTCCTCGTAGGCGTCGGCGTCACCCCGCTTGGCGCGGGCGACAAGCTCAATCTCGTCGAGTGGCCGGCCCACCACTGCCGGATATACACCCGGCGCCGCACTCCGGTTCCGGTGGTAAGAGACCGGCAACCGCGGCCGCGGCCCGGACAGGTCGTGCCGACGTGCTCATCGCCGACCATGCGCGCCGCAGGGGTTGTGACGAACAGCACGGCGCTCTAGGATCTCCACACATGCGGCAGGCTCTCGTGCTCGTCCTCGGCACGATCGCGCTCTCCTCGATCGGAGGCGCGGCCGCTGCCCCGATCGACTGGAAGTCGCTGCCGTACTTCGACTACTCGAACCAGCGGCTTCTCCTGAGCACCGATGCGACCTGGGCCGGAGCGCGGGCCGTCAACGCAGCCACCCTGAACCTGCCCGCGAACACCTCGTGGCCGAAGCTGAAGCGGCAGTGGATCTGGTCGCCGACGTGCGGCACGGCCCCGCAGCGCGTCGTCTTCTCGAAGACGATCCTCGCCCCCGGCGTGCCGCTCGACGGCAACCTCAGCCTGATGTACGGACCGGTGAACCAGTACGCGACTCCGTCCCCATACGTGTCGGCCGTGATCCAGGTCAACGGGATCGAGATCGGCCGGCTCCACGACGTCGCGCACTTCCCGAGGAAGGTCCAGCCGTCGATCGCGGTCGCGCTGGGCGCCCGCGCGCGGCAGGCATTTCGATACGGGCCGAACACGGTGACGATCCGCGTCGAGCGGGCGGCGCTCAAGAAGGGCGACCGCTGCACGTACCCGGCGTCGACGTCGGGCGGAAACGTCCGCTACGTCGCGATTGCAGCCGACCTCGCGCTCGGCTTCGGCTCCGACCTCCAGGCGGTTCCACCGGCAAAGCCGCAGCAGGTGAGGAAGGACGTGAAGAACGGCGACTCGGTCACGCTCCAGGGGACGATCGCGGTCAAGAACAACGGCCCGTCCACGAGTCTCGGCGGCACCGTTCTGGTCAACGCCAACGGCGACGGGCAGACGATCATCCTGCAGAACCTGGTCGTCCCGAACGCACCGCTCGACAAGAGCGCTTGCACCTTCGACCAGCAGCAGATCGTCTGCAAGTACGCCGAGCTGCCTGCGGGAGCCGCGGCGACGATGTTCGTCGCGGTCGGCGCGAAGGCGAACACCGGCTACTTCCGCGGCGGCGCGGGCAGGCTGACGCTGATGTGGTCGGTCACCGGCCCCGCGCGCGATCCGGGCACCTCGGCGAACGGCACCACCCAGGCGACGGTGGTCATGTGCGTGACCGGAGCGACCGATCCGGCCTGTGCCTAGGGCTTCGACTCGCCCAGCAGGATCCGCACGGTCACACCTGCGCCCGGGCTGCTCTTCCAGCCGTGCGCGTGGCGACAGGGGGTCGTGAGCTTCGTCTTCGGCACGCCGACGAAGAGCGCCGTGCCGCCGTTCGGGGCCGCGTCCTCGTGCGGGAGCAGGGTGAGCGTGCCGAAGGTCGTGCTGATGAAGTCGCCGACCTCGCAGGCTGGGTCGTTCGAGTCCTTCGCCTTGAGGACGAGCACGAGCCGGTGCTGGGCGGGGAAGTAGCGCGTCCCGGAGACGACGCCGAACGTCAGCGTGTGCTTGGTTCCGTCCGAGTAGACGTCTTCGTGCACGATCGATCCCTTCGTCTCGGTGGCGACGAGCAGCGAGCCTTCCTTCTCGGTGAAGGTCGCGTGGCCGCTGCCCTTCACCCGGGACGACACGAGCGTGAGGGCGGTGCGGTACCCCTTCACCGCGACATTCGGCTTCCCGAAGGCGTTCACGACGAAGTTGACGCGGAGGTCGTCCGATCCCCCCGCCGCAGATGCCTCGCCGCCGAAGTCGAGGGTGAACGAGCCGGATATCGTCTCGCCGGTCGGCGGAGCGCCGCCGAAGGGCGATGCGACGAAGTAAGCGGGCCCGGACCACTTCAGGGTGACGCCGTACCTGTGGTCGGCGCGGAACGCAGGAAGGCGGCCGACGAGTTGCGTGGAGAGGAACGCGATTCCGGTGCCGTCGCGCTTCTTGCTCACCCCGATCGTGTCCCCGACAATCGATCCCCACTTGTCGCTTTTGCACTTGCCGTAGAACGCGTCGTACACGCAGGAACCGAGGTACGAGCTCTTCCGGCCGAGCAGGCCCGAGATCGTCACCCGCGCGGACCCGCCGATCGGTGCCGGCGCAGCGACGATCTCGGCCTTCGAGACCCCGGGCCGGAGCGTGATCGAGCCCGTCGCGGCCGCGCGGCCGGCGAGCGCCACGGGCAGCGCTCCGAGCGCGACGGCGACGGCCAGCCCGAGTACCCTCCGACAGCGCACGAAGCGGGTATCGTCGCACACTTTGTAGTACGCGTCCGCGCGGACGTACACGACTGCGGCGGATAACTGGAATCAGTGCCGGCCGGAGGCTAGGATCTCGGCGATGCGGCGACTCGCGATGCTGGCAGGCATCGTCGCAATGCTCTCGATCCTCGGCGGATCCTCGGCCGCCGCCGACATCGACTGGAAGTCGCTGCCCTATTTCGACTTCACCTTCCAGCGGTTGCGGATCAGCACCGATGCAAGCTGGCGGGGCGCCCACACCGTCGACGCATCCAGACTCAACCTAGAGCGGAGCTCGTCCTGGCCGAAGCTGCCGCGGCAGTGGATCTGGGCGGCGAGCTGCGGCCGGGGGGCCCAGCGCGTCGTCTTCTCGAAGACGTTCCTGGCGCCCGGCGTGCCGATCGACGGAAACCTCGACGTGCTGTATGGCCCGGGAAACCAGGTTCTCGGGAACCGGCCCTACGTCTCGGCCGTCGTGCAGATCAACGGCATCGAGATCGGCCGGCTCGGCGACCTCGCCCACTTCCCGAGGAAGTTCTCGTCTGCGCTGTACACGAAGCTGAACGCCCGGGCGTTGAAGGCGTTTCGGTACGGCCCGAACCAGATCACGATCCGCGCCGAAAGGGCGGCTCTGACCAGGAAGGGCGACCGTTGCACTCATCCGTGGGCGACGTCGGGCGGCGACGTCCGGTACATCGCCGTTGCTGCCGACCTCGATCTCTCGTTCGGCGGAGACGTGCGCGCGATCCCGTCCGACTCGGCTCGGCAGGTCTACAAGGGTGTCCAGAACGGGCAGAGCGTGACGATCTCGGGGACGTCCAGATTCTCGAACGACGGTCCCTCGTCGAGCATGGGCGGCACGTTCAGCGTCAACATCACCGGCGACGGCCAATCGGCGCTTGCGATCGCGGCCCCGCAGGCTCCGCTGGAGCGATCGAGCTGCGAGCTCGTGCAGCCACGGATGACCTGCAGTTACACCGAGGTCAGAGCCGGCGTGAAGACGGGCATCCAGATCGTCGCCGGCACGAAGGTGAACACCGGCTACTTCCGGAACGGTGCCGGAAGAATGACGTTGCAGTGGTCGGTTGACGCGCGCGGACGCGACCCGAACGGTTCGAACAACACCACGGAGCTCGTCGTCATCCTCTGCACAACGGGCGCGACCGACCCGGCCTGCGCCTAGTCGGGCGCGGACACCGAGACGATCGCCCACTGGCCGCCGTCCGGCGGGCCGCCCGACTGGGGCGCGGTGCGTGGCCCACCGTCCGCGTTCGTCCAGCCCATGACGAACGACGGACATTTCGATTTCCAGTCGCCGACGGTGACGTAGTCGCCGTTCTTCCCGTTCGAGAGGGGGGCGTCGGTGTCCCGTAGCCTGACCCAGCCGATCGTCCCGGGCGCACAGTCGATCTCCGGATGGCTGCTCGCCGTGACCTGGATCTTGAGGCTCAGCAGCTCGGCTGCGGGGTGCGGCGTGGACGAGTAGCTGAAACCGATCACCTTCGCGGTCATCGTCCGCGTCGGGTATTTCGAGAGGAGCGGGTTTGAAACGATCCGCACCGTCCCGGGATTGCCCACCAACTGGCCGTCGTGCACCTCGAACTTGCCCGACCCGGTCGCGCGCGCCACTCCCAGCTGCCACACCCCGACGAGGGGCTTCACGACCCTGACGTTGTTCGCATGGGTGCGGAACGAGAAGGTGTACGTTTTCCCTTCGCCGGCGACCGCGGGCCCGCCTTTCAGGGCACCGTCACCGCCGAAATGACCCTTGAACCTCCCGGTGTACGGGCCGGAGCCGCCGCCGTCCTCCCGGTAGCGACCCGAGAAGGTCGACGGGTTGGTGTCCCCGGAGTACGAGACGTCGAAAGTCCCGTCCCGCCCACTCGCGAGGTTCGTGTTCCATCTGGCGATCAACCGCCGCCAGTTGACGGTGCAGCCGACGACGCCACCGTGGTCACCCGCCCCGGTCGTGTACCCGCCCCGGAAGTAGTCGGTCGGCTCGGGGCACGGCCTGCCACCGAAGGTCTCAATCGCCTTCGTGCCGTCCGCATCGCTGATCCAGCGCAGCCCGAGCGCTCCGGTGCTGGTCGTCCACTGTCCCGACCACACGTTCTTCCCGTGCGTCGAGGATGCCGATCCCGCGAGGCCGCCCGCCACCGCGAGGACGAGACCGAAAACGGCGACGCGGCGCATCTGCGGCTCCTTCCTGGGGATCTGCGGGTTCTACACGATCGCCGGAGCGTTGTCGAGCTTGGCGGGCGGGCCCGGGAGCTACAGGACCGCAGCCTCGCCGAGCAGTGCCTTCACCTCGGCGTAGAAATCCGGTACCGGGGCGACGCGGTACTCGGGGCCGAACTCGAGCGTGCGCGGGCCCTCCGAGGTCTCGAGCGCGAGCACGACCTTCGCCTCACCCGGGTAGTCGCGGACGACGTGGCCCAGCTCGCGCAGCGCCCCAGCCGGGGCCCTGCGCGCGTCCACCTTCAGCCGCACCTCGGTCGGTGCGACGTAGGCCTCGAACTCGCTGACCTCGATCGCGATCAGCTTCGACTCGCCCTCCTTGTGGTCGACGCGGCCCTTGAGGACGAGCACGCGGTCGGCCTCGCACAGCTCGCGCGATGCCGCGTACACCGAGTTGAAGACGACCGCCTCGGTGCTGCCGGTCAGATCGTCGAGGCGGAGGAAGACCATCGGGTCGCCCTTCTTCGTCGTCAGCTGCTTGACGGAGGAGACGATCCCGCCGACGGTGACGATCTCGCCGTCGCGGCAGCGCTCCAGGTCGGCGAGCGGCCGGTCGGTCTTCCGCCGCAACTGGTCGCCCAGGTTGGCGAGCGGATGCTCGCTGACCCATAGCCCGAGCGTCTCCTTCTCGAGCCGGAGCAGCTCGTTCCTCTCGTACTCGGTGGCCGAGATCTCAGGGTGGTGCCGTCGACGGTCCGGCCCCGCCTCCTCGGCGAGGTCGAAGATCGAGCCCTGGCCGGCGATGCGGTCGGCCTGCTCGCGACCGCCCCAGGAGAGCGCCTGGTCGAGAACCTCGACGAGCCCCCGGCGGGAGGCCCCGGTCGAGTCGAGCGCGCCGGACTTGACCAGCGACTCGAGCGCCCGCTTGTTCACCACCTGCGGGTCGACGCGCTCGGTGAAGTCCCAGACCGAGACGAAGCGCCCGCCCGACTCGCGCGCCTCGATGATCGCGCGACAGGCGGCCTCGCCGACGTTCTTGACGGCGTTCAGCCCGAAGCGGATCTTCCCCTCGACGACGGCGAAGTCGAGCCGGGAGGTGTTCACGTCGGGCGGAAGCACCGAGATCCCGAGCTCGTGGCACGCGTTGACGTAGAACGGCACCCGGTCCTTGGTGCTCATCACCGAGGAGATCAGCGCGGCCATGTACTCGCGCGGGTGGTGGGCCCGCAGCCAGGCGGTCCGGTAGGCGATCAGCGCGTAGCCGGCCGCGTGCGACTTGTTGAAGGAGTAGTCCTGGGCCTTCTCCATGTCGTCCCACAGCTGGCGCGCGACTTGCTGCGTCGTGCCCTTGGCGATGCAGCCGGCGATGAACTTCTCCTTCAGCGAGGCCATCAGCGAATGGATCTTCTTGCCGATCGCCTTGCGCAGGTCGTCGGCCTCGGCAGGCGAGAACCCGCCGATCTGCTTGGCGATCTCCATCGACTGCTCCTGGTAGATCGAGATCCCATACGTGTCGCCCGTGATCGACTCGAGGCGCGGGTCGATGTAGGCGACCGGCTCCTGACCGGCCTTTCGGCGCGCGTACACCGGGATGTACTGCATCGGCCCCGGCCGGTAGAGGGCGACGAGCGCGATCAGATCCTCGAACTCGGTCGGCTTCACCTGGCGGAGCGCCTCGCGCATGCCCGACGACTCGAACTGGAACACGCCGATCGCGTCGCCACGGCGGAGCATCTCGTACGTCCGCTCGTCGTCGAGCGGGAGCGCGTCCATGTCGAGGTCACCGATCAACTCGACCGCCTGGTCGATCACGTCGAGGTTCCTGAGGCCGAGGAAGTCGATCTTCAGCAGCCCGAGCGCCTCGACGTCGCCCATCGGGAACTGGGTGACGACTTCCTGGTCGTGGCCCTTCTGCTGGAGCGGCACGTACTCGATCAGCGGGCGGTCGCCGATGACGACGCCTGCTGCGTGGATCGAGTCGGCGCGGACGAGCCCCTCCAGCGGCTTCGCGAGGTCGACGATCTCCTTCACGACCGGATCGGCGTCGTAGGCCTGCTTCAGCTCCTGGCCCGGCTTCAGGCAGTCGCCGAGGTAGACCTTCGGCCCTTCCGGGATCAGCTTCGCGACCTTGTCGACGGAGCCGTAGGGGACCTCGAGCACGCGCCCGGCGTCGCGGACGGCGGCGCGCGCCATCATCGTCGAGAACGTGATGATCTGCGCGACGCGGTCGCGGCCGTACTTCTCGGCGACGTAGTTGATCACCCGCTCGCGCCCGGCCACCGCGAAGTCGATGTCCATGTCGGGCATCGACTTTCGCCCCGGGTTGAGGAACCGCTCGAACAGCAGCCCGTAGCGGATCGGGTCGACGTCGGTGATCTGGAGGCAGTAGGCGGCGAGCGAGCCCGCGGCCGAGCCGCGACCGGGGCCGACCTGGATTCCGTGCGTCTTCGCGAAGTGGACGAAGTCCCAGACGATCAGGAAGTAGTCGGCGAAGCCCATCTCGCGGATCGTCTTCAGCTCGAACTGGAGGCGTTCTCGCAGCTCCGGCGTCACCGACGGGTAGCGCTTCGAGAGCCCTTGCTCGCACAGCTCGACGAGGTACTCGAAGGCGTCGCGGCCGTCCGGCGTCGGGAAGTGCGGCAGCAGCAGCCGGTCGGTCTCGATCGTCACGTTGCAGCGCTCGGCGACCTCGAGCGTGCGGCGGAGCGCGTCCGGGTACGCGGCGAAGTCGACCGCCATCTCGGCCGGGGTCTTGAAGTAGAACTGGTCGGTGTCGAAGCGCCAGTGGTTCGGGTTCTTCAGCGAGTCGCCGGACTGGATGCAGAGCAGCGCCTCGTGGGCGCGCGCGTCGTCGTGGCGAAGATAGTGGACGTCGCCGGTGGCGACGAGCGGCAGGCCGGTCGCCTCCGCGAGCCTCGCCAGCTGCGGGTTGATCCGCTGCTGGGGCTCGAGACCGGCGTTCTGGATCTCGACATAGGTCGAGTCGCGGCCGAAGATCTGGACGAGCCGGTCGAGGTCGGCGGCGGCGTCCTGCGGCCGGCTCTCCGCGAGCGCCTTCGACACGCGCCCGGAGAGGCACCCGGACATCGCGACGAGACCCGTGGCGTGCCGCTCGAGCAGCTCCCAGTCGACGCGCGGCTTGTAGTAGTAGCCCTCGAGGTAGCCGAGCGAGGAGAGCTTGATCAGGTTCGCGTACCCCTCGTCGGTCTCGGAGAGAAGGGTCAGGTGCGCGTACCCCTTCTCCTGGCGACGGCGGTCGTCGGCGACGTACACCTCGCAGCCCACGATCGGCTTGATTCCGTGCTTCTTCGCCTCGCGGTGCAGCTCGACGGCGCCGGCGAGCGAGCCGTGATCGGTGAGCGAGACGGCCGGCATCTCGAGCTCGGCGGCCCGGGCGGCGAGCGCCGGGATGCGGCACGCCCCGTCCAGGATCGAGTATTCCGAGTGGACGTGAAGATGGACGAAGGGCGCCTCGGACACCGGTGGGCCATCGTACTAGGCGACGAGGACGCTGCCGGGTACGGCGTCGGCGAGTCTCCGGTCGGACGTGACGAGGGTGGCGTCGGTCTCCTCGGTCACCGCGATGTACGCGGCGTCATAGGCGCTCAGGCCGTGGCGGAGAGCGATGCGGAGAGCGGGCTGCGCAAGGTGCCGGGCAGACAGGAGTTCGATCGGCAAAGCGGTCAGCCGCAGGAGGGCCCGTGCGGCACGGCGGGCCGGCAGAGCACCGCCGCGAACGTACCCGGCGAGAGCGTTCGCCACCTCGAAGAACACGAGCTCGGGGGCGTACCCCGGCGCCCCACCCCGCTCGACGAGGGCCAGCCAGTCGTCGCGCTCGGAGCTCGGTTGACCGACTGCCGCGCGAACCAGCGTGCTCGCGTCGAAGACAACGCTAGACGCGGCGGCCGTCACGCATGCCCCTGATCATCTGTTCGGGCGTCGGCATGCCCGGCGGCAGCGCGGCGCGAAGCCGGTTCAGGTCGTCGACGATCGAACGGCGCTGCGGTCGCGGAACGTGGAGCGCTTCACGGAGCAGCTCGATCGCCTCGGCGTTGATCGACCGGCCGAACAGCCGTGCACGGGTTCGAAGACGCTCGTAGACCTCATCAGGGACGTTGCGGACGTGTAGAGTGGCCACCCGCGCCATGCTAGCACTCCGCTAGCATGGCATTTACTCGCTGCCGTTCTCGACCCGCAGCCGCCGGATCAGCTCCGACGCACCCCCACGCGTGGCCGGGAACTCCTCACCTGCCCGCTCGCAGAGCTCGTGCGCGAGCGCGTAGACCTGCTTCGACGTCGGCTTCGCCTCGGGGTGGCGAACCGTCACCGGTGCCTGCGTGGTGTCCATGCTCCGATTGCAGCATGGAAACCGTCGCGCCTGTGAGACGCGCTTGCCCCGAACGTGTGACTTCTAGACTCCGCCGCCACCGCCGCTGTCGCCGCCGCCCTTCTTCTTCCGCCAGAACAGGAGCGCGCCGCCGACGGCCGCGGCCCCTGCCGCCAGCCCGACCGCGGGCTTCTTCGGCTTGCCGCCCGCCATCGCCGGCACTGCCGAGCGGGCTTTCTTTCGCGCCACCCGCTTGCCCACGTTCCACGTCATCCAACCGAGCAGTGCGTTTCTCTTGTTGACGATTCCCATCCTGTGCTCCTTTCGTTAGGCCGTCGCCGCCGCTTTCCGCTTCGGGGGCAGGTGAATCGCGCGCCCGAGCGCGACGAGCCCCGCCTCCTTGATCGCCTCGGACAGCGTCGGGTGCGGCGCGATCCCGTCGGCGACCGTCTCCACCGTCGCCTCTGCGTCGAGGGCGACCACGCCCGCCTCGATCATGTCCGTGACGTGCGGGCCGACCATGACGAGTCCGAGCAGCTCGCCGTAACGTGTCTCGTGGATCGACTTGACCCAGCCGACGGTCTCGTTCTGCATCACGGCGCGTGCGTTGGCGGCCCAGGGGAAGACCCCGACCGCGACATCCTCGCCGTACTGCTCCCGTGCCTCCGCCTCGGTCAGCCCGACGGCGGCAATCTCGGGATCGGTGTAGATCGGCCGTGGGACGCCGCGCGCGTCCACCTCCGCGTCGTGACCGGTCGCGTTCTCCGCCGCCACCTCGCCCTCGCGGAACGCGGTGTGCGCGAGCTGCCAGTAGCCGGCGCAGTCGCCGACCGCGTAGATGTGCGGGACGGTCGTCCGGCGGTGCTCGTCGGTCGCGATCCCGGTACGCCGGTCGAGCTCGACGCCGATCTCCTCCAGCCCGAGCCCCTCGACGAGCGGCGCACGACCGACGGCAACCAGCATCAGGTCGGCCTCGACCGTCTCGCCGGCTCCGAAGCCGACCGCGATCGCGCCGTCGCGCTCGAGCACCTTCGTGCACTGCTTCTCGAGGTGGAGCGCGATGCCGCGCTTGGAGAACTGCTTGGCGAGCTCCTTGGAGGCGTCCTCGTCCTCCAACGGAATCAGCTTCGGGAGCATCTCGATGATCGTCACCTCCGAGCCGAAGCGCTCGAAGATCGACGCGAACTCGCAGCCGATGATTCCGCCGCCGAGGACGACCAGCCGCTTGGGGACGTCCTCCTGCGCGAGCAGCCCGGTCGAGTCGACGCACAGCGACGAGTCGAGACCCTCGATCGGCGGGCGGATCGGGAACGACCCCGTGGCCACGATCGCGCTCTTGAAGGTCACCTGCTCGCCGCCCTCGACCGCGATCGTGTTCGCATCGGCGAAGCGGCCCGTGCCCTTGACCCACTCGACGCCGTTCGCCTTGAGCAGACCGGCCACTCCCTGGGTCATCTGCTTGACGACCTGAGCCTTCCACTCGTTGGCGGTCTTCAGGTCGAGCCGGGCGGGGCCGATCTCGACGCCGAGCTTGCCGAAGGTCTCCTCGGCCTCCTTCAGCGCCCAGGCGGTCTGCACCCACGCCTTCGTCGGGATGCAGCCGACGCGCAGGCAGGTGCCGCCGAGCTCGGGCTCCTGCTCGATGCACACGGCCCGCGCGCCGAGCTGCGCTGCGCGGATCGCGGCGGTGTACCCGCCGGGGCCTCCTCCCAGAACGGCGACGTCGCATTCCATCGGCTCGATCCTATCCGGTAGGTCGAGTTCGCCTGGCTTGCGCCGCGACGCTTCCCGCGAGCCTGAACGCCCTACGGAAGGGGCGCCAGCATCACCCAGGCACCGCCGCGCTCGCCGACCTTGGCGAATCCGTGCTGCTCGTACAGGCGGAGCGCGGGGTTGTCGGGCTCGACGCTGAGGCTGATCTGCGTGTAGCCGGCGGCCTTCGCCTGCTCGAGAAGCGCCGCCAGCAGCTGCTCTCCGAGGCCGCGCCCGCGGCGGCTGGGGACGATCGCGATCGTCAGCTCCGGCGTGTCCGCGTCGACGAAGCCGTAGCCCGGCTCATCGGCCTGAAACAGCCGGTACCAGGCTGCTCCGACCGGCTGGAACTCGTCGATCGCGAGGAGGGCGCTGTCGCCGCGGCGCCCCCAGCCGGCCACATACCGTTCGAGCGGCACGTCGGTCTCGGCCCCCCACCGGGCGTAGTAGGCGTGCCGGAGCATGTCGCGCAGGAAGGGCAGGTCTTGCGCACCGGCAGGGCGGATCACCGGATCGAGCCCGACCCGGATGCCGAGGCCCGAGGACGAGTTGTGTATCTGCCCCTTACGGCCATGTCCCGGTGTCCGACACCGCAGGACGAACTGTGCCGCGGGTGTGACGGAAGAGGCGAATCCGGCCAGAACACCGGGACCCAGCCAAGCGACGGTTCGCGAGCCCGGTGTCAGACACTGCAGTAGAGACGTACGCGGGACTGTGACCTGAATGGCACGGCGCTCGGCTCCGGCGCCGGCGGTGCCGGCACCTTCGCTCCCGATCGCCTCCGTCGAGCCTGTGGCTCATAGCGTCAGGCCGGGATCCTCCAGGAACTCCTTCACCGTCCTGAGGAAGTCCGCGGCGGTCGCGCCGTCGATCGTGCGATGGTCGCAGGTCAACGTGATCGTCAGCATCGGCCGCGCGACGAGCTCGCCGCCGCGCACGACCGCGCGGTCCTCGACCGCGCCCACTGCGAGGATCGCCGCCTGCGGCGGATTGAGCACGGCGATGAACTGCTCGACGCCGTACATGCCGAGGTTCGAGATCGTGAACGTCCCTCCCTCGAGATCGGCCGCCTGGAGCTTCGCGCCGCGCGCGCGCGCAACGATGTCGGCACGCGCAGCGGCGATCTCGGCGACCGCGAGCCGATCGCAACCGCGGATGACCGGCACGACGAGCCCGCGATCGGTGGCGACGGCGATGCCGACGTTCGCGGAAGGGTGCAGCTCGACAGCGTCGCCCGCGTAGAGCGCGTTCACCTCGCGGTGGCGCATCAGTGCGACTGCGCAGACCTTGGTCAGGACGTCCGTGACGGTCGGCCGCTCCTCGGGATGCCGCTCGACCAACCGCGCACGCAGCTCCTGCGCGCGACTCATGTCGACCGACATCGAGATCTGGAACGCCGGCGCCGCCCACGCCTCGGTCATCCGGCGCGCGATCGTCTTGCGCAGCGAGGTCAGCTCGATGCGCTCAACGTCCCCACCCGGCCCGGCCGCGTCCCCACCCGGCCCGGCCGCGGCCACCGGCGCAGCCGCGGCCACCGGCGCAGCAGCGGCGGGCTCTGCGCCGCCTGCGCGCGCGACATCCTCGGCGACGATCCGCCCGTCGGGGCCGGTGCCGGCGAGCGCGGCGAGGTCGATCCCGCGCTCACGCGCGATGCGGCGCGCCAGCGGCGAGGCCTTGATCCGGTCGCCGCCGTTGGCGGACGGATCGGCCGGCGCGAGCGTCACTTCGGTGTCTGACACCGGGGTGTCAGACACTGCCGGCTCGGACACTGCCGGCTCGGACACCGCCTGCTCGGGCGGATCCGCGGCTCGCTCGGTGTCAGGCGCCTCGACCGGCATCTCGACCTCCTCGCCGGCCTCGCCGATCACCGCAACCGCCTTGCCGACCGCGACCTCGCCCTCCCGGATCAGGATCTTCAGCAGGACGCCGGCCAGGTCGGCCTCGACCTCCTGGGTGACCTTGTCCGTGTCGAGCTCGTAGAGCGGCTCGCCCTTGGCCACCTGGTCGCCCTCCGCCTTCAGCCAGCGGACGATCGTGCCCGACTCCATCCCCTGCCCGAGCCGGGGAAGGGTGACCTGACTAGCCACGGCCCACCGTCCTGCGGATCGCCTCGAGCACGTCGGCCTCGTGCGGGACGACGAAGTCCTCCATCACCGGCGCGAACGGCACCGGCGTGAACGTCGCGCCGACCCGCTCGATCGGGGCGTCGAGCCAGTCGAAAGCCTGATACTGGATCACCGCCGCCACTTCCGCGCCGAACCCGCCGCGCACGACCGCCTCGTGGGCGACCACGCAGCGGTTGGTCTTCTTGACCGACTCGACGAGCGTCTTCTCGTCGAGCGGCTGGAGCGTGCGCGGGTCGACGACCTCGACCGAGATCCCCTCCTGCTCGGCCCGGACGGCGGCGGCGAGCGCCTCGTGCACGAGCCTGCCGGTCGCGATCACGCTTACGTCCGTGCCCTCGCGGTGGATGCGCGCCTGCCCGAGCGGGATCGGCTCGAGCTCGTCCGGCACGTCCTCCTTGATCGGGTAGAGCGTCCGGTGCTCGAAGAAGAGGACGGTGTTGTCGTCGTAGATCGACGACCAGAGCAACCCGCGGACATCCGCCGGTGTCGCCGCGAACACGACCTTGAGTCCGGGAATGTGGACGAACCACGCCTCCAGCTGCTGCGCGTGCTGGGCACCCGGGGACCAGCCCGCACCGCCCTGCGTCCGTACGGTCAGCGGCACGGTCACCTGGCCGCCCGACATGTAGCGGTGCTTCGCAGCCTGGTTGACGAGCTGCTCCGCCGCCAGCGTCGTGAAGTCCTCGTACATGATCTCGACCACCGGCCGCATGCCCTGTATCGCCGCGCCGATCCCCGCCCCGACGATCGCCATCTCCGAGATCGGCGTGTTGCGGACTCGCTCCGGGCCGAACTCGGCGAGCATGCCCTGGGTGACGCCCATCGAGCCGCCCATCTCGGCGATGTCCTCGCCCATGATGAAGACGTCGTCGTCGTCGCGCATCGCCTGAGAGAGCGCGTCGCGAACCGCCTCCCTGTAGGTCATCTCGGCCACTACGCGTACACGTTCCTGAGTGCGTCCTCGGGCTTCGGGTCGGTCCCGGCCTTCGCGAAGGCGACGGAGGCTTCGGCGATCTCGAGCGCCTCGGCGTCGAGCGCATCGTAGTCGTCGTCTGCGAGCCCGAGCTTCTCGCGCAGCTTGACGATCGGATCCTGCGTCTCGCGCAGCTGCTGCTGCTCGCCCTTCGGCCGGTAGACCTGCGCATCGCCGACGTAGTGCCCGACCAGCCGGTACGTCTCGCAGACGAGGAAGACCGGGCCCTTGCCGCCGCGCGCGTGCGCGAGCGCGCGCCTGGCCGCACGGTGAACCGCCTCGACGTCCTGCCCGTCGACCTTCGCCGAGTGCATGCCGAAGGCGACCGCGCGCTTCTCCAGGTCTGCGATCGGCAGCTGCTGGGCCGCCGGCGTCGACTCGGCCCAGTGGTTGTTCTCGAGCACGAACACCGCCGGCACCTTCCAGAGCTCCGCCAGGTTGAGCGCCTCGTGGAAGGTGCCGATGTTCGTCGCGCCGTCGCCGAGGAATGCGACCGCGACCCTCGGTTGGCCGCGGAGCTTGAATGCGAGCGCGGCGCCGGTGATCGCCGGCAGCCCCCCGCCGACGACGGCGTTCGCCCCGAGGTTTCCACGCCCGACGTCGTACAGGTGCATCGAGCCGCCGTAGCCGTGCGAGCAGCCTTCGATCTTCCCGTACAGCTCCGCCATCACCTCGTTCGGATGCGTCCCGCGCGCCAGCGTGTGACCGTGCGCGCGGTGGGTGGAGGCGAACACGTCGCCGTCCTCCATCGCCTCGCCGACGCCGACCGCGACCGCCTCCTGCCCGATCGCGACGTGCAGGAACCCGGGCAGCTCGCCCGCGCGGAAGCGCTCCTCGACCTTCTCCTCGAAATGCCGGATCAGGAGCATCTCGCGCAGGAACTCGCGCAACCGCTCCTGCGAGAGCGCGCCTCGCTTGCTCTCGACCTTGGCCACGGACGGGAGTTTATGCTCCGACCCGTGAGCCTCGCGCAGCACTGGCAGCGCATCGAGGCCGGGCTGCCCGAGGACTGGAGCGACGCCCGGCTGGCGCTCGCGGTCGCCGATGCGGCCACGCTCCCTCGGGCCGCTGCCCTCCTCGGACCGTTGCAGCCGGGCCGGGCGGGCAACGAGCTCCGCTTCGACGCGACGCGACGCGGCGCAGGTGCTTCGCCGGGGTCGATCGGCCGCGCCCTCGCCCGGCTGGACGACGAGGGAATCGGCGGCGCGATCCGGGTGCTCTCGACGGAGGAGGTGGAGGCCGCCCCGCGTCCCGCCGAGCCGCAGTCGGTCGCAGGAGACTGGGACCGGGAGCTCGGCCAGCTCTCGCCGGACTGGAGCGACATCTGGGGAGAGGTCGAGCTGACCTCCAGCGACCATCTCGACCCGGCGGCGCTGGCGATGTCGCCGCTGAATCCGACGCGGTCCGAGGGCGCGACCGCGTTCCGCTTCCGCTGCGCTCGGCTGGCCGGCTACGGAACATCGCCCGGCATGGTGCGCCGCTGCCTCGCCCGCCTCGACGAGCAGGGCATCCCCGCTTCGGTTCGTATCCTGCGCTCGCTGTCCGACACGAAGCCGGTCGGAACGCAGGGGCCGGTCTGGTACGTCGCCGGCAAGGTGGTCTGATGCCCGACCCCGCCTCCTGGCTCGTGGTCGAAAAAGGCTGGAAGGTGCTCGCCGCCGACGGGAGCGAGGTGGGCACCGTCGAGCGTACGCTCGGAGACGAGACACGCGACATCTTCGACGGGCTCGCCCTGTCCACCGGGCTTCTGTCTCGATCCCGCTACGTCCCCGCCGAGGATGTCGCCGCCATCGTCGAGGGCGCCGTCAGGCTGACGCTCGGCACCGACGAGATCGATCGCCTCGAGCCGTACGAGGCTCCTCCGCCGAGCGCCCGGTTCCGCCCCGATTGAGGCCCGCGTTTCTCGACGAGGGGCTCGGGTAAGGTCCAGCCGACATGCCCGAGGCAAAGGCAAACGGCGTCGGCTGGGCCGCCAGGGAGGTCGTCGACCGGGCACGCTCGGTCGTTCGCCTCGAGATCGAGCTCGCGCTGCTCGAGATCAAGGGCAAGCTCGTCCGGATCGCGGTCGGGGCCGGCCTGGGCGCGGCCGCCGCGATCGTCGCGCTGTTCTCGCTCGGCTTCCTGGCGGCGGGGGCGGCGGCTGCGATCGCGCTCGCCGTGCCGGTCTGGTCGGCACTGCTGATCGTCGGTGGGGCGCTGCTCGCGCTGACCGCGCTCCTGGTCGCCCTCGCCGCACGCTCGCTCCGGGCGGGCACGCCACCGCTGCCCGTCGAGGCGATCGACGAAGCCCGCTTGACCGCCGAGGCCCTGAAGGCCGATGGGCGCTAGGTCGCCCGAGGAGGTCAAGCGCGAGCTCGAGTCCGAGCGCGAGCGACTCGGGGCTGCCGTCGGCACGCTGCGAACGCGCGGCGGCTCGGCGGCGAGGAAAGCCCCGCTCGTCGCGCTCGGCGCGGCCGGCCTCGGCCTCGCCGCCCGCTCGGTCGGACGGCGGATCGTCAGGCGCTTCTCCTTCCTCGGCCGAGGCTAGATGATTGGTCGGTAATTGGGGTGCTGCCGGGGACGGCCACGACCAAGCAGCGTGGCGGGATCGACGGTGGCGCGTACCGTGGAGTACGTGACGCCGTCGAGCGTGCAGCGATGCGCCGTGTCGTGGTCGCCAGTCGGCGGTGCCTGAATTACCGATCAATCATCTAGGCGCAGGGCCACGTCTCCGATCCGCCGAGGCATCGCCGAGTCGCCGGGCATCCTGGGGCGGGCCGGCAAGAAGTTCCTCGACGACGACTGCCTCGGGCTCGCCCAGCAGGTTGCGTTCAGCGCGCTGCTCGCGTTCTTCCCCTCGGTGATCCTCGTCGTCGGCCTGCTCGGCGTGATCGGGCCGGGCGCGTATACGTCGCTCGAGCACCTGCTCGGCACCGTCGCCCCGAAAGCCGTACTCGATTCGCTCCAACTGGCGAAGGACAGTTCGACCGGCAACCGAGCCGGCTCCGCGGTCGCCCTGGCGATCGGGACGGCAGGCGCCCTCTGGGCCGCCAGCGGCGCAACCGGATCGCTGATCAAGGCGGTCAACCGGGCGAGCGAGCTGCCCGAGACCCGCCCGTTCTGGAAGGTGCGACTGGTCGCGGTCGCGCTGGTCGTCCTCACCGCATCGATCACCGTGTCGGTGTTTGTCCTGATCGTCTTCGGCGCACCGCTCGGAGAAGCGATCGCCCGCCGCGCCGGACTCGGCGGTGCCTTCCTGACTGCGTGGTCAGCTGCCCGCTGGCCGATCGCCTTCGCCGGGATCCTCCTCTTCTTCGGCGCCGTCTACCGTCTGGCCCCGGCCCAACGTCCCGCAGGGTGGAGATCGGTGGCGCCCGGTGCCCTCGTCGCGTCGCCGCTCTGGCTCGGACTTTCGGGGCTGTTCTCGCTGTACACGAGCTTCTCGAGCTCGTACGACCGGACCTACGGTTCGCTCGCGGGCGCGGTCGTGCTGCTCCTGTGGTTGAACTACTCGGCTCTGGCGATGTTGTTCGGCGCGGAGCTGAACGCCGAGCTGGCCCGGCGCCGGCGACCGCCCGGATCCTGATCAGCCGCGCAGTTCGGCGGCGAAGCGCTCTGAGAGCAGCTGCACGATGCGCCCGCGGAACGCCGCGGCGTCGTCGTCGGAGAGCGTCCGCTCGGACGACTGGAAGACCAGGGAGAGCGCGACCGACTTCCTGCCCTCGCCGACCTGCTCGCCTCGGTAGACGTCGAAGACGCCGACCTCGCGGAGCTCGGCACCGGCCGCCTCCCTGACCGCCCCGACCAGCGCGCCCGCCTCGACCTCCTCGGCGACGACAACCGCGAGATCCTGCCGGACCGGCGGATACGAGATCACGTCCTCGTACGTGACGATGTCCGGGGCACCCTCGAGCAGCGTCGCCAGGTCGAGCTCGAACGCGCTCCACCCGCGCAGGAGCGCCGGATGCAGCTCGCCGATCCAGCCTGCCTCGATCCGGGCCGCCTTGCCGGGATGGAGGAACGGCTCCTGCGCGCGCTCGAGCGTCGTGGTCACGTGAAGGGCGTCGAGGAGTGTCTCGACCACGCCCTTCGCACGGAAGAACCCGGCCGGGAGGATTGCGCCGATCCGCCAGGGCTCGTCCGGCAGGTTGCCCGGCGCGGGCAGGTACACCCTGGCGATCTCGAACAGCTCGACCTTGCCGGCACCGGCGTCGAGGTTCCGGCGCGCAGCATCGACGAGGCTCGGCAGCAGGCTGGTGCGCAGAGCCGCGTGCTCGGCCGTGAGGGGTGCCGGCAGCGCAAGTCCGTCCGGGCTCGAGTCTGCCCGCACCAGGCTCGGCGTGTAGGTCTCGGAGAGACCGCAGCCGAGGAGCACCTCCTCGATCTCGCGCCGAACGCGCTGTTCGCGGGTCAGGCGCCCGAACAGCTCGCGCCGCTCCGGCAGCGTGAACGGCACGCGGTCGAGCTCGAAGCGGGCGATCTCCTCGATCAGGTCGATCTCGCGGGTCACGTCGCGGGCGCGCCAGGTCGGCACGGTCACCTGCCAGTCGTCGGCGACGTCGAACCCGAGCCGCTCGAGGATCTCGCGCTGCCGCTCCGGCGAGGTGCTGACCCCGTTGATCGCATCCGCCCGCTCCGGCCGCAGGCGTACGACGGGCGGCGAGGGGAGCTCGGCCCGGACATCGGCTTCGCCGGCCCAGCGGCAGCCGGAGAGCTCGACGATCAGCTCGCTCGCCAACCGGGCCGCCGACTCTGCGAGGTACGGGTCGACACCTTTCTCCCAGCGGTTCGAGCCGTCCGTGCGGAGACCGAGACGCTCCGAGCTGCGCAGGATCCCGACCGGCTCGAAGTTGGCCGCCTCGAGCAGAACATCCGTCGACCCGTCGCCGACCTCGGTGTCCAGCCCGCCCATGATCCCGGCCAACGCAACCGGGCGGTCGGCGTCGGCGATCACGAGGTCGGACGGCTGGAGCCGCCGCAGGTTCCCGTCCAGCGTCGTGATCTGCTCTCCGGACACCGCACGCCGAACGACGATCCGCCCCCCGGAGAGACTCGCGTGGTCGAAGACGTGCAGCGGGCTGCCGAGCGCGTGCATCACGTAGTTGGTCACGTCGACGACGTTCGAGATCGGGCGCAGGCCCGATGCGAAGAGCCGCGCCCTGAGCCAGGGCGGCGACGGGCCGATCTTGACGCCGCGGAAGAGGCGGCCGATGTAGACCGGGCAGCCGTCCGGGTCGTCGATCCTGATGTCGAGCGGCTCGTCGCCTGCCCGCTCCGGCTCGGCACCCGGCGGGGGCGCGAGCTCGAGGCCGAAGAGAGCCGCCACTTCGCGTGCGAGCCCGTGGACGGCGAGGAGATCGGGACGGTTGCCGGTCACCTCCACCTCGAGCACCTCTTCGCCGAGCGCGAAGAGGTCGCCGAGCGGCGTCCCGGGCTCGGCCGGCTCCGGGAGGACGATGATCCCCGACTGGTCCTGCCCGAGCTCGAGCTCCTGCTCCGACAGGATCATCCCGTCGGAGCGCTCGCCGCGCACCTTGCGCTGCTCGATCCGCAGACCGCTCGGCAAGACCCCGCCGGGGAGAACGACGCAGACCGTGGCGCCTGCCTCGAAGTTCCACGCTCCGCAGACGATCTGCCGGAGCTCCGGCTCGCCGACGTCGACCTGGCACAGGCGCACACGGTCGGCGTTCGGGTGCGAGGCGACCTCGAGGACGCGACCGATGAGGAAGTGCCCGAGGTTCCCGTCGACGTCCGGAACGCCGCGATGCCAGATTCGCTCCACCTCGCAGGTCGAGGTCGCGAGCCGGGCCGCGAGCTCGCGCGCCGGAACGTCGATCGCGACGTACTCGCGCAGCCAGGAGAGCGGGACACGCATCAGAACTGCGAGATCACACGGAGGTCGGAGTCCCAGAGCAGCCGCACGTCCGGCACGCCGTGCCGGAGCTGGGCGATCCGCTCCAGCCCGAGGCCGAAGGCGAAGCCGGACACCTCCTCGGGGTCGTAGCCGACGAACTCGAGCACGGCGGGATCGACCATCCCGGATCCGCCCATCTCGAGCCAGCCGGAGTGCTTGCAGATCGGGCAGCCGAGCCCGTCACACTTGAAGCACGAGACGTCCGGCTCGAGCGACGGCTCCGTGAACGGGAAGTAGTGCGTGCGGAAACGGACACGCCGCTCCTCGCCGAAGAGCGCGCGCATCAGGTGGAGGAGCGTCCCCTTCAGGTCGGCGAGCGTGATTCCCCGATCGACGGCGAGGCCCTCGACCTGGTGGAAGATCGGATAGTGGGTCGCGTCGATCGTGTCGCGCCGGTAGACGCGACCGTGCGAGATCATGTACACGGGCGGCTCCCGCGATTCCATCACACGGATCTGAGAGGGCGACGTCTCGGTGCGGAGCAGCGTCTGCTCGTCGAAGAACAACGAGTTGTGCCGCGAGCGCGCCGGGTGCCAGGCGGGAAAGTTGAGAGCGTCGAAGTTGTAGCGGGCCGTCTCGACCTCGCGACCGTCGACGACCTGATAGCCGAGACCGAGGAAGACGGACTCGACCTGGCGCCGGATCTGGGAGATCAGGTGGCGGTGTCCGCGCGCGACCGGCTCGCCGGGAAGGGTGACGTCGACGACCTCTTCGGTCAGCGCCCGGTCGAGCTCGACCCGCTCCAGAGCCTGCTGCCGCTCGGCGAAGGCCGCCTCGAGCCGCTCGCGGAGCGTGTTCAGCGCCTGCCCACTCTCGCGGTCGCGAACCTCGCGGAGCGCCTGCTTCAACTCGCTCTTCCGGCCGAGATAGCGGACGCGGGCCTCGTCGAGCGCGCCGAGCGTTCCGGCGCCCGCAATCGCGCTCAACGCCTCGGTTTGGAGCCCCTCCGCGTCCACCAGGCGACTGTATCACCGGCTTTTGCGCGGCTCTTTCCGCCCGGCTTCAACCGACCTCCACCCGCTCCGGACACGCCGATGCCTCTCATAGGCGTACCCGGCCTCCTCCCCACTGCGAGCATAGTTCGGAACCCCGCACGCGGGTGTGACGGGGACGTGCCGGATGCGTGACCAGCAATCCACAGAGGAGATGACCGCGGCGGGGAGCCCGTACGACCGGATCGCCTGCCTCTACGACGACTGGAGCCGGAGCGTCACCGAAGACGTCTCGTTCTACGTCGCCGAGGCCCGCAAGGCGAGCGGCGCTGCGGGAGCAGGGCGGCCCGGCGAGCCGATCGTGGAGCTCGGCGTCGGCACCGGTCGCATCGCCGTCCCGATCGCGGCGGCGGGCGTGCCGGTGATCGGCGTCGATTCCTCGGCGGCGATGATCCGGGTCTGCCGCGCCAGAGCCCGCGCGGCCGGCGTCGAGAGCCTGCTCGACCTCCGCCTCGGCGACTTCCGCGCTCCCCCGGTAACGGAGCCGGTCCCGCTCGTCATCTGTCCGTTTCGCGCCTACCTCCACCTTGCAGACGACCGAGAACGGCACCTGGCGCTGCGGGCGACGCGCGCGCTCCTGCGGCCGGGTGGCCGCCTCGTCTTCGACGTCTTCGCTCCCTCCTCGGACGACATCGGGGAGACGAACGGGCGCTGGCTCGAGCGTGAGCCGGGGATCTGGGAGCGCGCCGACTGGGACGAGCAGGCGCGGCGGCTGACGCTTTCCGTGCGGGGCGTGACAGGCGAGGCGACGATGAGGCTCTCGTGGCTCTCGACGGCGGAGTGGCGCCGCCTGCTGAGGCGGGCGGAGCTCGAGGTCGAGGCCTGTTACGGCTGGTTCGACCGCACCCCCTACCAGGGCGGCGAGGACTCGGTCTGGATCGCACGGCGGATCTGACGTAGGGTTGCACCCGTGATCTGGGTGGTCATCGTCGTCGTCGCGATCGTGGTGCTGCTGCTCCTGGTCGTCGTCGGCATGTTCAACAAGCTCGTCCGCCTGCGAAACCGGGCCGAGAACGCCTGGGCGCAGGTCGACGTTCAGCTCCGCAAGCGGTACGACCTGATTCCGAATCTCGTCGAGACGGTCAAGGGCTACGCCGCCCACGAGCGCGAGACGTTCGAGGCGGTCACCCGGGCGCGGACCGCGGCCCAGCAGGCCCAGGGCGTCGCCCAGCAGGCTCAGGCCGAGAACATGCTCACGCAGGCGATCGGCCGCCTGTTCGCCGTCGCCGAGGCCTACCCGCAGCTGAGGGCGACCGAGAACTTCCAGCAGCTCCAGGCCCAGCTCACCGACGTGGAGCAGTCGATCGCCGTCTCGCGCCAGGTCTACAACGACACGGTGCTGACGTACGACAACGCGCTCCAGACGGTGCCGACGAACATCATCGCGGGGATGTTCAACTTCAGGGAGCGCGAGTACTTCCAGACCGAGGACGCGACGCGGGCCGCGCCGCGGGTGGACTTCGGGCAGGCGCAGGCCCCGACGCCGGACGCGCCGGCAGCGCCTCCGCCGCCGGCACCGACCAGCTAGCCGGGGAATGCGCCGGGCGCTGCTTCTCGCCGCCGCGCTCGCGGCCGCCGCCCTTGCCGCGCCGGGCCTCGCCGCCGCATTCGGCCTGCCGCGCGCCGACATCGCCGCGACCGTCGCGCCGGACGGCTCCCTGCTCGTGCAGGAGACGATCACCGAGACCGGCTTCTTCCACGGCATGTACCGCGACATCCCGTTGAAGTCCGGCGAGTCGGTCGACCGGATCGGCGTCGCCGAGAACGGCACGCCGTACACCCGCGGGGGCAGCACCGCTCTCGGCAGCATCGACACGCCCGGCACCTTCAACTTCGAGTCGAGCCCCAAGCGTGTGCGCGTGGTCTGGCACTTCAACGCCGCGGGCGAAGCTCGTACCTTCACGCTGTCGTACCGCTTCGGCGGAGTCTCGAAGGCGTACAGCGACGTGGTCGACGTCAACCTCCGCGTGTGGGGCGACCAGTGGGATGCGCCGGTCGACGACCTGACCGCGTCGCTCCGGCTCCCGCACGCGATCGCCTTCGGCCCCGGCTACCGGGTCTGGGCGCACCCGCCGTGGGTGAACGGGATCGTGCGCGAGCACCAGGAGGGCACGACGCTGCGCGCGCTCGGCGTCCCCGCCCACCAGTGGGTCGAGCTGCGCACCGTCTTCCCGCGGAGCCTGCTGACCTCGACCGCCGGCGCGCAAGTGCAGAAGGGTGCTGGCCTCCAGAAGATCCTGGCCGAGGAGCACGCGACGCGGGCGTCGTACGAGAGCGACCGGAAGCACCTCGACGACGCCAAGCACCACATCGGCCGAACGCTCCTCTACCTGCTCCTGCTCGGGCTCGGCCCCGGGCTCGCGATCGTCCTCCTCGTCTGGCTGGTCTACGGACGCGAGCGCGGAACCGGCTACGACCGCGAGTACGAACAGGCCCCGCCCGACGAGACCGAGCCCGCGCTCGTCCCAGCCCTCCTCCGCCAGGACACCTCCGCCGGCTCGCCTGAGTTCACCGCCACGCTCTTCGACCTGATCCGGCGCGGCCGGTACCACTCCGCGCCCGTGAACACCGAGAAGAAGGTGTGGGGCGGCCTCCGGAGCGAGACCGTCGCCGACCTCCTCGTCACCCCGGGCGACCGGAACGTGACGCTCTCCCGCTTCGAGGAGCCGGTCGCCGACGTCGTCGACTCGATCGTCGATGCCGACGGCGAGCGGCTGAGCGAGTTCCGGGAGCGGATCGAGAAGAGCCGAACCGAGAACGCGAAGAGGTTCACGACCTTCAAGTCCCGTGTGGCGACAGGGCTCAAGGAGAAGGGGTGGTACCTCGACTCCGGCTCGGGCGCGATCGGGCTGGCACTCGCGGCGTTCGTGATCGCCGCGGTCATCCTGCTCTGGACCGGGATCTCCGGCTGGCGGCCGGTCACGCCGCGCTGGGGCGACGTCGTCCTCGTCGCGCTCGGCGCCTGCGCCGTGGCGAACGCCGCCCTGCTCGTGCTCGCGCTGACCCGCGTTCGCCTGTGGCGCCGGCGCACGAAGGCGGGACAGGTCGAGGCCGAGCGCTGGGACGCGTTCCGCCGGTACCTGACCGACTTCCCGCGGCTCCAGGAGGCGCCGCCGGCGACGCTCGAGCTGTGGGAACGGTTCCTCGTCTACGGGATCGCGTTCGGGATCGCCGAGCGGGTGCTTCAGGGCGCGCAGCTGCACATGACGCAGGAGCTGCACGACCAGAGCTCGATCTACTGGATCACGCCGCTCGGCGGCAACCTCGGCTCCGGGGCGACGGCGCTCGCGATCTCCGACCTGTCCTCCGGCTTCGGCAGCGCTCTGACACCCCCGAGCTCGTCGAGCTCGGGCTTCGGCGGCGGGTTCAGCGGCGGAGGCGGAGGCGGCAGCGGCGGCGGGGGCGGCGGCGGCTGGTAGTCAGCGCGCGCGGTCGCGGCGGCTCCACTCGTACAGCGCGAGCGCACCCGCCGTCGCGACGTTCAGGGACTCGGCTCCGGCGGCCAGCGGGATCGACACCTCCGCGTCGCACAAGGCGAGCACGTCGTCGGGCAGCCCTTCGCGCTCCGAACCGAGCACGAACACCGTCCGCTCCCCCAGCTCGGCCTCGGCCAGCGGCCGGCCGCCCCGGACGACGAGCGCGATCCGGCGGCCGTCCGCTTCGTCGAGGTGCCCGACCGGGACCCGGAAGATCGCCCCCGCCGAGGCTCGCAGAGCCTTCGGGCCGGTGGGGTCGGCGCACCCGTCCGAGAGCGCGACCGAGGCGCCGAACGCGTCTGCGGTCCGGATCAGCGTTCCGACGTTCCCGGGGTCGGCGACGTGCCACAGCGCGAGGCCGACGGGCCTCGGCTCGTGGGCACGCAGATCCGCCCGGCGGAAGACGCCGATCACGCGCGGCGGGTGTGCGAGCGTCGAGACGTCCGCGAGCAGCTCGGGCGCCACCGACTCGCCGGCGACGAGCAGGTCGACGGGCTCGATGCCCGCGGCGAGCGCTGCGTCGACGAGATCCTCGCCCTCGCAGACGAACAGCCCGAGCTTTGCCCGCTGCCGCCGGTCGGCGAGCCGGCGGACGAGCCGCAGTCGTAGATTCGCCGCCGACGTGATCACGGCGCCACTCTAGGGCCGTTTCGGACATGTCAGGGGTCTGACCCCGGACATGCCCGAGTCGACAATCCAATGTGGGGCACGAGGCGTAGAGTCGGTCAGACAGGCTCCGGCCGGGCGCTGCCCGGCCGGATCGCGACTTCGCGGAACAGGAGGGGGTATGGATCGAAAGCTTCGGCTGGCCACCATCGCCGCCGTCGTCGTCGGCGCGCTCGCCGTCGGCTCGTACGCGATCGCCTCGGCGCTGTGGACGCCGCACAACCCGCCCAACTCGAGGGACTTCAGAGCCGAGATGCTCGGCTACCAGGAGACGCCCGCCGTCTCGACCACCGGCTTCGGCCTGTTCAAGGCCAAGCTGCTCGAGCACGAGACCGACAAGCTCCACTTCGTCCTCACGTACTCGGGCCTGGAGGGCGGCGATACGCTGTTTGCCCACGTCCACTTCGGGTACCGCGGCTCCGCCGGCGGCGTGTCGTTCTTCCTCTGCGGCGGCAATACGAAGCCCGACCCCTGCCCGAACGTCGCGGGGACGGTCGAGGGAGACATCACCCCGGCCGACGTCGTCGGCCCGAGCGGGCAAGGCATCGAGCCCGGGTCGTTCTCAGAGATCGTGCAAGCGATGCGGGCCGGAACGGCGTACGTGAACATCCACACGACGCGTTGGCCGAGCGGCGAGATCCGCGGCCAGATCAACAACGACAGCCAGAAGCAGTTCCAGGGTTAGCTGACCGCGGGGAGGCCGACGGCAGATGACGCCGCGGCCTCCTCGCCGCCCGAGCTACGCCTGCAACGCCGTCTTCGCCTGCTCCGCGATCGAGCCGAACGCTGCCGGGTCGCTGACCGCGAGCTCGGCAAGCACCTTCCGGTCGAGCTCGATCCGGGCCTTCCGGCAGCCGGCGACGAACTGGTTGTACGAGAGGCCGTGCTCGCGGGCGGCTGCGTTGATCCGGACTATCCACAGGCTCCGCATCGTCCGCTTGCGCACCTTGCGGTCGCGGTAGGCGTAGGCGAGCGAATGCTCGACCTGCTCCTTCGCGCGGGTGTAGGTCGTCGACTTGAGGCCCCAGTAGCCCTTCGCCTGCTCGAGCACCTTGCGGCGCTTCTTGCGCGCGTGAACTGCTCGCTTGACCCGAGGCATCTAGACCCCCAGCTGCTTTCTGACGCTCCTGGCGTCGCTAGGCGCTACGGGCTTGTCGCGCCGGAAGCTGCGCTTCCGCTTCGCCGACTTCTGCGCCAGCCTTCCCGGCGACGTTGCTCTCTTCGCCGCGTGCCGGCGCAGGAGCTTCCCCCCGGCCGTCACCTTGAACCGCTTCTTCGCTCCGCTGTGGGTCTTCTGTTTCGGCATCTCGTTTCACCCCGGCGTTCTTGGTCGGTCCCAGCACCATCACCATGTTGCGCCCGTCGAGGAGCGGAGGCTGCTCGATCGCGCCGATCTCCTTCACGTCCTCGGCCAGACGCATCAGCAGGTCGCGCCCTCGCTCCGGATGCGACGTCTCCCGCCCCCGGAACATGATCGTGACCTTGACCTTCGCGCGCTGGTTGAGGAAGCGCTCGACGTGGCCCTTCTTGGTGTTGTAGTCGTGGGACTGGATCTTCGGTCTGAGCTTGATCTCCTTGACGTGAATCTGGGACTGGTGCTTGCGCGCCTGCTTCGCCTTCTGCTCCTGCTCGTACCGGTACTTCCCGTAGTCCATCACCTTGGCCACGGGAGGATCGGCCTGCGGCGCGATCTCGACCAGATCGAGCCCCTTCGAATATGCGTACTCGAGCGCCTCGGGCGACGGCTTGATCCCCACCTGCCCGCCGTTCTCGTCGACCAGCCTGACCCTGGGTGCGCGGATCGCGTCGTTGATCCGGGTCTGGGGGACCGGGCGAACCGGAGGCTCCAGGCTCCGCCTCGGTCTCAAAGGGTTGTAACCAAGCTCGCTCGGTCCTCCTTGATCAAATGACAAAAGCCGCTGCAGGCAGCGGCCCGTTTTTTCCTCGTCGTTGCGACTCGGTTGAACCCCCGACAGGCGTCGCGCTGCTACGAACGGCGTGGCCCCGGAGGTGAGGAACGGGTCGTCCCTGCTTGAGCAGGATCACAGCCTACCAAGTTCCGAGAGCAACTCGTCCAACGACTTCGTGGATTGTTCTCCACCGCGCTCGCGCACGGCCAGCGAGCTCTCCGACTCGCGGTCGCCGTAGACGATCACGTACGGGATCTTCTCGACCTCGGCGTTGCGGATCCGCTTGCCGACCGTCTCGTCGGAGTCGTCCACCTCGACCCGGTACGGGATCTTCGCGGCCAGATCGATCGCCGCGACCGCGTGACCGGCGCCCACCGGGAGCACCCGCACCTGCACGGGCGCCAGCCAGAACGGGAAGGCACCGGCGTAGTGCTCGATCAGGATGCCGATGAACCGCTCGAGCGACCCCATCAACGTGCGGTGGACGACGATCGGCGTGTGCTCGCTGTTGTCGGCGCCGACGTAGGTCAGCCCGAATCGGGCGGGCATCTGGAAGTCGAGCTGAACAGTGCCGCACTGCCAGCTGCGTCCGAGCGAATCCTCGAGGTGCAGGTCGATCTTCGGCCCGTAGAACGCGCCGTCGCCCGGGTTGATCGTGTGGTCGATCCCCCGCCGCTCGAGCGCACGCGCCAGTGCCGCCTCGGCCTCGTCCCACTGCTCGTCGGTACCGAGCCGGTCTTCCGGCCGCGTCGAGAGCTCGGCCCTGACGTCGAGCTGGAAAAGGTCGTAGACGAAGAACCCGAAGTCGAGGCAGCCGAAGATCTCGTCCTCGACCTGCTCCGGCGTACAGAAGATGTGAGCGTCGTCCTGAGTCACGTGGCGGACCCGCAGAAGGCCGTGCAGCGTGCCTGCCAGCTCGTTGCGGTGGAGCGCCGCGGCCTCGGCGAAGCGGAGCGGCAGCTCGCGGTAGGAGCGGAGGCGGCTGCCGAAGAGCAGCATGTGCCCCGGGCAGTTCATCGGCTTGATCCCGAACGTGTGCCCGTCCTCGCTCGGGATCAGGAACATGTGATCGCGGAACTTCTCCCAGTGGCCGGAGGTTTCCCAGAGCCGCTGGTCGTAGATGAGCGGCGTCTTGACCTCGAGGTAGCCGCGGCGCTCGTCCTCACGCCGCCGGAGAGCTTCGAGCTCGTTGAAGATCACCATCCCCTTCGGCTGCCAGAGCGGCGAGCCCGGCGAGTGCTCGTCGAAGTGGAACAGCTCGAGCTGCGTCCCCAGCCGCCGGTGGTCGCGCCGCCGCGCCTCCTCGAGCCGCTCGAGGTGGGCGTCGAGATCGGCCTGCGTGTAGAAGGCGGTTCCGTAGATCCGGGTCAGCTGCGTGTTCTTCTCGTCGCCGCGCCAGTACGCGCCCGCGAGCCCGATCAGCTTGACCGCCTTGATCGGCTTCGAGTCCTGGAGGTGCGGCCCGCGGCAGAGGTCGGTGAAATCGCCCTGCGTGTACAGCGAGATCCCGCCTTCGGCCGTGTCGACCAGCTCGACCTTGTACGGCTCGCCCTCGGCCGCGAACCGGCTCCGGGCCTCGTCGGCGCCGATCTCCTCCCGCGCCCACGAGCGGCCTTCCTCCAGCTCGCGGCCGATCTCCGCCTCGATCCGCTCCAGGTCGGCCTCGTGGATCGGCTCCGGAAACTCGAAGTCGTAGTAGAAGCCGTTCTCGATCGGCGGGCCGATCGCGATCTTCACACCCGGGTACAGGCGGCGAACCGCCTCGGCGAGCAGGTGCGCGGTCGAGTGGCGAAGCACGTAGAGCGCGTCCGGATCGTCCTGGTCGCGGGTGGTCAGGATCTGGATCCGCTCGCCGTTCGCAAGCGGCAGCCGCAGGTCGCGCGGCTCGCCGTTCGCGCGGACGAGCACGGCCTCCCTGGCGAGCTTCGGCCCGATCGCGGCGGCCGCGTCGAGGCCGGTCGCGGCGTCGGGCAACTCGAGCTCCGTCGAGTCGGGAAGCACGACCTTCACGCGGGCAAGGATACGGAGCGTTCGAGCACGGCGCGCGCCTCCGGACGGCCGAGCACCTCGACGAACGCGATCTCTCCGTCGATCGTGTCGACGACGAGGTCGCCGGCCGGGACCTGCTTGCCGCGGCGGAACCAGCGCTTCATCGGCCTGGCTGTGTAGAAGCTCGCGCAGCCCTCGATCTCGCACGCACAGAGGGCGGTGACCCGGAGCGACGGAAGCTGCTCGACGAGGTCGGGTCGGTGCTGCTCGCGCAGCAGCCGGTCGAGCTCGGCGGAGAGATCCGGCAGGATTCCGGCCAGCAGGGGCGCGTCGGTCATCGGGACAGTTCTACCCCTGCTACGCTTCCGGACGACAAAAGAACTGGTACCGACGTCGCAAGCGTGCGCCTTCTCTACCCGTTCGTAAGTGGTAAGGGAGGTGTTACATATGGCTACCGGTGTCGTGAAATGGTTCAACGCTGCGAAGGGCTACGGATTCATCACGCCCGACGAGGGCGGCAAGGATCTGTTCGTTCATCACTCGCAGATCACCGGCGAGGGGTACAAGTCCCTCGACGAGGGCGCCCGGGTCGAGTTCGAGTCCCGCGAGGGTGCGAAGGGTCCCGAGGCGACTGCAGTAACCGCGGTCGCCCAGTAGGGCGGCGAACTGTCTGTGCGCCCCGCGCTCGCGCGGGGCGCACGACTCTCTAGGAGGGCGTTATCGCCGGCAAGGAAGAGAAGATCGAGTTCGAGGGCGAGGTGATCGAGGCGCTGCGGAGCGGCATGTTCCGGATCGCCCTCGACAACGGCCACGAGACCCTCGGGTACACGGCCGGGAAGATGAGGAGGTACCGGATCAGGATCCTCCCCGGCGACCGCATCAAGGTCGAGCTGTCTCCCTACGATCTGACGCGAGGGCGGATTGTCTTCCGGTACCGCTGACCCGCACGGTCCGCGGCCCAGACCCCGACTGCGGGGCGTCTTCCACCTGTACGCCTTCTTCGTCGCGCTCGTGCTCGGCGCCCTGCTGATCGCGGCCGCGTCGACGACGAGGGAGCGCGTCGCCGCCGTCGTGTTCGGTGCCGCCGTCGCCGTCATGTTCGGGGCGAGCGCGCTCCATCACCGCGTCACCTGGCGCGAGCGCGGCTACCGATGGTCGCGCCGGATCGACCACGCGGGCGTCTACCTGATGATCGCCGGGACGTACACACCGTTCGGTCTGCTCGTGCTGAGCGGAGCATGGCGGATCGCCGTGCTCGCGGTCGTCTGGGGCGGCGCGGCGGTCGCGATCGTGCTCAAGTTCGCGTGGGTGGACGCCCCCAAGTGGCTGGCGGCGGCGATCGCGATCGCTCTCGGTTGGGTGGCGGTGGTCGTCTTCCCGCAGCTGGTCGACGGCGTCGGCTGGAGCGGCACGACGCTCGTGCTCGCCGGCGGCCTGCTGTACACGGCCGGGGGCCTGGTCTACGCGCTGCGCCGCCCGGACCCGCTGCCGGCCGTCTTCGGCTACCACGAGATCTTCCACGTGCTCGTCGTCGCGGCGGTGGCGCTGCAGTACTCGGTGGTCGCGTTCTGGCTCGTCCGTCCGGTCTAGAACTAGACTGTTCTCGGATGGCGAAGCTCGCAGGGTGGGGTCTGACGCTGCTCGTCGCGCTCGCGGTCGGCGTCGGCGGCGCCGGCGGACACTCGGTCGCGACCACGACCACGGTGCGCGTCGAGGTGCTCGGCGTCGGCACGGTCACCGACGACAAGAACTCGACGAGGTGCGGCAACGGTGAGACGGCGGCGTGCCGGGTGATGTACATCGGCGCCGGCACGGTCACGTTCGACGCCGCTCCGGCAGCCGGCTGGACCTTCACCGGCTGGGACGGCGACTGCTCCGGGTCGACGTGCTCGATCACCCTCGATCAGGCCGACGACGACCACGAGGTGATCGCCGACTTCGACCACACGCCGGCCGTCGGCACGAGGACGCTGGGCGTGACCGTCTCGGGCGGCTCGTCCGGCGGCGGCATGGTCTCCGGCGAGGACATCGATTGCGACACCGACGGCACCGATTGCGACACCGAGGTTCCGCAGGACTCGACGCTGACGATCGTCGCGACGCCCGACACCGGGTTCGTCTTCGGTGGCTGGGGCGGCTCGTGCGCCGGGACGGGCCCGAGCTGCACGCTGACGATGAGCGTCGACCGCACGGTAACGGCAACCTTCGTCAAGCCGAAGCTGACGGTGACGGTGATCGGGAACGGCACGGTCACCGGCGGCGGGATCGCATGCACGTCGAGCGGCGGCACGAGTTGCATGGCCGAGGAGACGGCCGGCCAGAGCGTGACGCTGACGGCGACGGCGCCTGCCGGCGGCTCCTTCACCGAGTGGAGAGGCGCATGTACCGGCAAGAACACCTGCACGGTCTCGATGACAAGCGACCAGAGCGTCACCGCCGTGTTCTCGGGCGGCAGCTCCGCGCCGAACACCTTTCCGCTCAGCGTCTCCGTCACCGGTGCCGGGACGGTCACCGGCGGCGGCGTGAACTGCGGCAACGGCGGGTCGGTGTGCTCCGCGAATATCGCCTCCGGCTCGAACGTCACCCTCACCGCCACCCCCGCCGCGGGGGCGACCTTCACGAGCTGGGGAGGCGCGTGCACCGGCACGAAGACGACCTGCGCGGTGGCGATGACGAGCGCGAAGAACGTCAGCGCGACCTTTTCGGGCGCAAGCGCGGCCACCGTCCTGCTCAGCGTGGCCGTCACCGGGCGCGGCACCGTCACCGGCGGCGGCATCTCGTGCGGAAACGGCTCGACGAAGTGCAGCGCCGCCCAGGCGCGGGGCGCGACGGTCGGTCTCACCGCCACCCCGGCCGCCGGTGCGACCTTCTCCGGCTGGAGCGGCGCCTGCAGCGGCACGACGCCGACGTGCACGGTCCAGGCGAACGAGGCGACCCAGGTGTCGGCGACGTTCCGCGGCGGAGCAGCGACGACTCCGGCGACCGGCTCCGCCGCGCTCCGAAGCGGCGGGGCGCCGGTGGTCAAGCGGCTGCCGACCGGCTTCCAGGTGACCCTGCGATTCAAGACGGGCCGTGGGGGCAGCGCTCGGGTGCTCGCGCTGCGCGCCGGACGGGTCGAGACCGCGCTCGCGTTCCCTGCCCCCTCGGGAGCCGGCACGATCGGCCCCTTTCCGGTCGCCAGGCCCGGCCTGTACACGTTCGAGCTCCACCTCGGAGCGCGCGTGCTCACCTGGCGCGCCTGCCTCGGGCGCTGCGGCGAGCGGGCCGCATCGGCACCGTTCAGGCTCGTCCGGGAGCGGCCCAGGGTGGTCGACGCCGGTGCCCTCTGGTCGGTCACGCTCGCGTTCCGTTCGACCCGGGCGGCGGGGGTGGTCGTGCGCGTCTACCGGGGGAGGACCCTCGCCCGCGAGCTTCGGTTTCCGGCCGCGGCGGGCCCGGTCAGCCCGGGCGCCCTCCTGCTCTCGCCGGGCGTCTATCGCGTGCGGCTGGTCGCGACCGACGCGGTCGGTCGCGCGCGAATCCTGACCTGGTACGCGGTCCTTCCGTAGTAGGTCGTCTGACGGGTACGTCTAAGCTTCCACGACGATGGATGAGAGAGGAGCCTCGATGAGGCGGGGTCTGCTTCCACTCGCGCTGCTGGCCGTGCTCGTACTCGGCGTGACGAATGCGGGCGGGCACACGCTCGCGACCACGAACGTGATCGTGCAGGTGAGCGGTCTGAGCCGCGTGACGAGCGACATCCCGGGGATCAGCTGCGGCGACGGCAAGCGTGCCTGCTACGTGACCTTCACGGGCAGCGCCGACATCACGCTCACCGCCAGCGGCACGGCGGACGGCTGGAGCTTCGACAGCTGGGCCGCCTGCCCGGGCACGGCAAGCGGCGACACTTGCGTGCTCTCCGCGAACGGCGTCGACAAGGTCGTGAGGGCCGACTTCAGGAAGTCGTCCGGGACGACGACGAGCACGCTCTCCGTCAGCTACACCGGCGACGGTGACGTCAGCGCCCCCGAGCGCGCGCCGACCGGCACCGAGATCGACTGCGGCTCGGGCGCCGGCCAGACCGACTGCGCCTGGACCGACCTGACCGGTTCGATGCTGACCGTCTTCGAGACGCCCGACACGACCGCGGGCAACGTCTTCAGCAGCTGGGGCGGAGCGTGCAACGGGAAGACGGCCGCCTGCACCGTTCAGCTGAACGCCGACGCGGCGGTGAACGCGACGTGGACCGACGCCAGCGCGGCGACCGAGAACCTCACCGTCACCGTCTCGGGCACCGGCACCGTCCATCGACTCGGCCCGAACTGCGACGGCCCGGCGACCTGCTCGACGGCAGAGCCCGCGAACTCGACCGTCGTCCTGACCGCCCTGCCGAGTGCAGGATTCACGTTCACGGGCTGGACGGGAGCATGCACCGGTTCGAGCTCGACCTGCACCCTGACGATGGATACGGATCGGGCGGTCACCGCCACCTTCTCCGCGGCGATCGAGCTCGGCGTGAACGTCGTCGGCAACGGCAACGTCAGCGGCGGCAGCGGCGCGATCAACTGCGGAACCGGTGCAAACGTCTGCTCGGCGAGCTTCGCCGCCAACGCAGTGGTCACCCTGGTCGCCACACCCTCGACCGGCGCCCTCTTCACGGGCTGGACCGGCGTCTGCGG
Source organism: uncultured Actinomycetes bacterium (assembly GCA_963803325.1). Classification (GTDB taxonomy): domain Bacteria; phylum Actinomycetota; class Thermoleophilia; order Gaiellales; family Gaiellaceae; genus DATBLE01. The sequence continues at coordinate 578,175 of CAWDLU010000004.1, forward strand.
CGGCACCGCCACAACCTGCACGGTCTCGATGAACCAGTCGAAGACCGTGACCGCGACGTTCACCGGCGGCACGACGACGCCGACGACAACAGGCGTGTCGCTCAGCGTCTCGGTCTCCGGCAGCGGCACCGTCACCGGCGGCGGGATCACCTGCGGGGTCGGCGGCTCCGTCTGCACCAACCCGAACGAGGTCGCGAACTCGATCGTCACGCTGACGGCGACCCCCGCCGCGGGTGCCGCCTTCACCGGCTGGGGCGGCGCCTGCACCGGCACGACGCCGACCTGCATCGTCACCTTCACCAGCTCGAAGACGGTGACCGCCTCGTTCTCGGGAGGCACGAGCACCTTCCTGCTTTCGGTCTCGGTCGCGGGACTCGGCCGGGTCAGCGGCAACGGGATCAGCTGCGGCAACGGCGCCTCGACCTGCAGCGCGAACATCACCGCCGGGGCGACCTTGACGCTCTCCGCCGCGCCCGGGTCCGGCGCAAAGTTCAGCGGCTGGGGCGGCTCCTGCAGCGGCACCGTCACCTCCTGCACGCTGACGTTCACCTCGTCGAAGAGCGTCTCGGCCACGTTCACCGGCGGCGGAACACCGGGGACGCTGACGATCACCGCCGTCGGCCGGGGAACGGTGTCGACCTCCGCCGGCTCCTGCGCGGCCACCGGCCCGAGCAAGACCTGCGTCCAGCACTTCAAGGCTGGCGCGCGCGCGACGCTGACGGCGAAGCCGCAGACCGGGCAGAAGTTCTCCGGCTGGAGCGGAGCGTGCACCGGTGCGAAGTCGCCCTGCGCGGTCACGCTCACCGCCGCGCAGTCCGTCACCGCCACGTTCACGGGGAACACGGGGAACGCCGGAAACACGCCTCAGGCGGTGCTGATCGCCCTCGGAGCTCCCGTGGTCAAGCGCTCCGGCGCCGGCTTCAAGGTCACGCTCCGCATCAACACGACACACGGCGGCATCGCCAGCGTCCGCGGCCTGAGGGCGGGACGCACGGCGGCGTCGGTCTCGCTCCGGGTCGCGGCCGGAAACGCCACGATCGGGCCCTTCCCGGTCGCCAAGCCGGGGCTCTACACCTTCGAGATCCGTCTGGCCGGCAAGGTGCTGCGGCTCAGGGCCTGCCTCGGCCTGTGCGGCTCCGCGGCGAGGGCAGGACCGTTCGTCCTCACCCGCGAGGCGCCGACGGTCACCCGCACCGGAGACGTCTGGTCGGTCACCCTCCACGTGCGCTCCAACCAGGCCTCCGACGCTCGCATTCGCGCCTACCGGGGCGGCAAGGTGCTGATCAACCGGCACTTCCTCGGCGCGGCGGCCAGGATCACGCTCGGACCGTTCCTGCTCGGCCCAGGCAACTACACGCTCAGGCTGAACGCGGTCGACGCCTTCGGGCGCGTGCGCACGTTGACCTGGATCGTCTCGCTCGGTCGCTAGAACGTATACGAGTGCTCGCGGCTGAGGAAGAAGCCGTGCCGGACGAGGTTCGTACAACGCAGGCCGACCCGCTGCGAGACACAGGTGAACGGACCCTTCTTCCACCTGCGCCCGTACCGGAGCACCGGCGCGCGGGGGTCCCTGGCCGTGTCGCCGGCGCAGAACGTCTTCGGCCGGCCGCTTCCGCCGACCATCGCGTAGCCGTAGCCCCAGTCGAGGTCACAGCTCTTCGGCCGCGGCGGCAACGGATGGAGCCCGCCGCCGATGTCGCAGCGGAGCAACGGCTTGTCGATGCTCGCGAACGGAGCGACGTAGATGCAGCCGATGTTCTTCGACGGAGTCTGAAAGAACGCCGTTCCGCCGGCGGACGCAGTCGAGGCGAACAGCCCGCCGGCGACCAGCGCAAGCACGAGCGGCCGCCGCATCGTCCCGAGTCTAGTGGTGGTGCGCCTGCTCCATCGGTCGGTTCATCATCCTCAGCATCGAGAGGCCGCCGCCCCGCCGGAAGTAGCGCCAGACCAGGGCCGCGCCGAGTGCGAGGAAGCCGATGTTCAGGTAGGTCGTGTAGTTCCAGGTCACGCTCGCCTCGATGATCTTGGCGTTGCGAGCGGTGCGCTCGATGCCGACCCCCTCGAACAGGAACTCGACGGCGAGGCCGGCGGCGACCATCGTCGCGTAGAAGCTCGCGAGCAGAAAGCCGGCCATCCGCCAGCCGTAGTACTTGCGGTAGATGTTCAGGATCGGCGCGATGATCAGGTCGGCGAAGATGAACGAGAGGACGCCGCCGAAGCTGATCCCGCCGTTCCAGAGCACGGCCGCCAGCGGGACGTTTCCGACCGAGCAGACGAAGCTCAGGATCGCGACCAGCGGCCCGATCAAGGGACCCCAGAACTTGGCCGCGGTCGGATGGTCGACGAGGAAGAGCGATTGCCACCACGAGTGCGGCACCCAGGCGGCCAGAGCCCCCGCGACCAGCAGGCCGATCGCGATGTCCTTCCAGATCGCCGCCCAGTCCATCACGAAGTAGTCGGCGGTGGCGGTGTAGCCCTTGGGAGTCCGCAGCCGTCGAGACCAGCCGCCCTCGCCCTCGACGGACATGTCCATCTCGGCATGGCCTTCCATCGAGCCGAGCAGGCCCTTGTTCGCCTGCTCGCGTGCCTGCTCGACCAGGCGCCGCTTCAGGAGGAGGCGGAAGACGAGCGCGATCAGCACGATCATCAGCGGCCCGCCGACGAACTCGCCGACGACGAACTCCCAGCCGAGCAGGAGGCCCATCACGATCCCGAGCTCGAACACGAGGTTGGTGGAGGCGATCTCGAACGCGATCGCGGCGGTGAAGTCGGCGCCCTTGCGAAAGAGCGAGCGGGCGAGCGCGACGGAGGCGTACGAGCAGGACGACGAGGCGGCCCCGAGCGCGGAGGCGACCGCGAGCGTCTTCGGCGAGTCGTCGGGCATCAGGCGGCGCAGCTCGCGCTTCGAGACGACCGCCTGGACGACGGCGGAGAGCGTGAAGCCGAGAATCAGCGCCCAGAGGATCTCCCAGAACATCCCGAACGAGAACGAGAGCGCGTCGAGGACCTCACCGCCGATGCTCGCGCCGATCGGCATCAGCGTGTACGGGCGAAGCGCCGGACGGCGTCGAGCAGCTCGGTGGTCTTGGCGGTCGCCTCGAGCTCGTTGCCGGAGGCGAGCGCGTCGGCGACGCAGTGGGCGACGTGGTCGTCGAGGATCTCGAGCGCGAGCGCCTCGAGCGCCGCGTTCGTGGCCGCGATCTGGGTGATGATGTCGATGCAGTAGCGCTCGTCGGCGACCATCGCCTCGATCCCGCGCACCTGCCCCTCGATCCGGTGCAGGCGCTTGACGAGGGAGTCCTTGGCCGGGACGTAGCCGTGGGTCATCCGGTCGATCATACCCCATACGGGTATCTGGCAGGGATACTCGAACGGACGTGGTTCCCTCTTCGAGATAGGAGTCGGCAATGAGCTCAGCACTGGACGGAATTCTCCGCGGCGCCCTCGGCAAGCTCGGCGGCGGAAGCGCACTCGGCGGTGGGAGCGCACTCGGCGGCGTCGCCGGCACCCTTGCCCCCGCTCTGATCGGCATGCTCGCAGGCGGCGGGCTCCAGAAGGTCCTCGGCCAGTTCCGGTCGGCGGGCCTGGCGTCGCACGCCGACTCCTGGGTCGGGCACGGCGAGAATCAGCCGGTGTCGGCCGAGCACGTGCAGAAGGCGCTCGGGAACGAGAAGCTCGCCGAGATCGCGCAGCAGGTGGGCATTCCGGTCGACCAGGTCGCGGCCGCGCTCGCGCACGCACTGCCGCAGGTGGTCGACCACCTGACCCCCGCCGGCCACGTGCCCGACGAGGCCGAGGTCGACAAGGCGCTCCAGGCGGCGGGCACCTCGAGCTAGTACGACGAACCGCCGGCGGACAGGGCGGTGGCGGCCCGTCGGCCGCCACCGCCTCTTCGCGATCAGCCGCCTCCCGCTCGTCGGGGGCGGGCGGCCTCTACCTTCCGACCATCTTGCTGTTCACGTCGATGTTGTCCAGCACCGCGAGCCCGAAGTTGTCCGGGCCGCCGGTGTCCTGCGCCTCGTCGAACACGATGTCGACCGACTTGATCGTCAGCGTCGACACGTCGACCGGCCCCGGATACGCGAGCAGGTTGCCGTCGGCGGTGTCCCAGCGAAGCCGTACCCAGCCGTCGCTGGAGGCGGCGACCACGGGGGCGGGCGAGTTGCAGCCGAGGAAGTACAGGTCCCCGCCGGCGTCGATGATGTCGAAGCGCGGAGCCCCGGCTCCGCAGTGCGAACCCCTCGGGTCGTTCTGGTCCCCGCCGGCCTTCCTCAGGTCGTACCCGAGCTCCGTGATCGTGCTCGGCGGATCCTTCAGGCTCGCACCGGCCGCTGCGTAGTTTCCGGTCGGGCCGGTCTTCACGAGCAGCAAGCCCCTGTTGTCGGCGTCCTTCCGCGGATCCCCCGTCGTGCAGGCCGGGTCGGTGAAGGACGAGATCGTCGATCCGTCGTAGGTCACCTTCGAGTTGGTCGGGCAACCGAGGCCGACCTCCCAGGCGCCTCTGACGAGGTTCGTCTTCTTCGGGTCGTACTTCCAGGGCTTGACCTGGTGAAAGGATGCCGCAGCCGCAACGCCGACGAAGACGAGGGCGGTAACGCCGCAGATGGTCAGTACGCGTTTACTCATCAGTCGTTCTCCCCTGTTGAGAAGTGACAGTGCACTGAGGGCGTCTACCTACCGATCTGGACTACCACCCCCTTTCGTCCTGCGGAGCGATCAGCGTCCGCGGAAAGCCGATGACACGCTGGTCCCGTGTCCGGCCGGGTTCCGTGCGGATTCTTACAAGACGCGCACGCGGTTATCGGCGCAAGATGCACGATCGGACACGAAAAACCCGCAAGGTGCGGTCTTTCTGAGCACCGCGGTCAGAGCGCAGCCCCTGGTAGACTCGTGCCGGCGGGACGAGTGTTCGAGCTCACACGGCAACCGGCGACGAAGTGGGACAAGACCGCCGGGCGTCCTCAACCCATCTCCCTCGTCCCGATCTCCCGAGGGTCGCTCTCCGGAGAGAAGATCTTCACGATGGGCTCGTGCTTTGCGCTGGAGCTCCGCCACGAGCTCGCAAACCTCGGGTACGAGACCTTCCCGAAGTACTTCGATCTCACCTTCGACTCCGGCAAGGTTGCGGTCGGTGGACTCCCCGATCGGGACAACATCAACCACTACAGCATCGCCAGCATCCTCCAGGAGTTCCAGAACTTCAGCAGCCCGACGCCCCTGTACTCACCGGACTACTTCTGGGATCTTTCGGACAACGCCGATCGGGCGCGCCCGATCGGGCGCTTCGCTAGCAGGATCGTCGCCTCCACCTCCCATCGATTCGAAGTCAACTGGCAGGACCCTTTCCGTCGGAACACCTACGCGGAGACTCTCGACGAGCTGACCTCGATCTCCGCCGCGATCACCGCCAAGATCAGGGAGGGTGCGGCGAGCGCGAACGTGTTCATCATCACGCTCGGAATGAGCGAGGTGTGGATCGATCGCCGCAGCCAGCTCGCTGTCTGCAACTCGTACGGCGGGAACGTCGACGAGCACCTGTGTGCGTTCGCCGACCTGTCTGCGGCCGAGACCAGGGAGAAGATCGCGAAGCTCGTCGAGATCATCCGCCGGATCAATCCCGGCGCGACGATCGTCTTCTCGGTCTCGCCGGTCCCGCTCGCACGAACGGCCAAGAACGAGTCCGTCGTCACCGCGAACCTCGTCTCCAAGGCGAAGCAGCGCGTGGCCGTGGACGACGTCTGTCGCGAGTTCGAGAACGTGCACTACTTTCCGAGCTTCGAGCTCTGCCTCGACGAAGAGGCATTCGAGCCGGACGGGCGTCACGTACGCAGGGCGATGGTCAACTACATCGTCGAGCACTTCCTCCGCTGGTACGAGGGCCCGGACGGAGACCGTTCGCCGGAGGGGCAAGCGGCCCGTGAGCCGGCGCTCGGGCCGCGTCGGCACGCGGACGTCTAATCATCTAGGCCCTGCCCGTATTCAGGGCAACGGCGGCGCGAACGAGAACCTCGAGAGCCTGCTCGTCGATCCTGTCGCCTTCGCGAAAGTCGATCGCGCGTCTGGTGTGGCCTTCCAGGCTCGAGTTGAACAGGCCCGACGGGTCTTTCAGCGACGCGCCCCTGGCGAAGGTCATCTTCACCACGCTCTTGTAGGTCTCGCCCGTGCAGATGATCCCGTCGTGCGACCAGACGGGAGTCCCCGCCGGGCTGGAGGGTTTCCGCCACTTGACCTCCTCGACCACCTCGGGGTCGGCTCGCTTGACGACCGTGCGGAGCCGAGCGAGCATCTCACCGCGCCAGTCGTCGAGCTCCCTGATCCTCGCGTCGATCAACTCGGACGCGGACGCAGGACTCATCGCAGCTCCTGGATGCGGATCAGGTTCCCGGCTGGGTCGCGGACAGAGCAGTCGCGAACTCCGTACGGCTGGTCGGTCGGTTCCTGGACGACCTCGGCGTCGCCGGCTTGAAGCCGCTCGAACGTGCCGTCGAGGTCGGGAGTGGCGAGGTTGACGCTGGCGAATGTTCCCTTGGCCATCATCTCGGCGATGGTGCGGCGCTCGTCGTCGGTGACGCCGGGAGTGGCGGCCGGCGGGTACAGGACGATCGACGTGCTCGGCTGGTCGGGGGCGCCGACCGTGATCCAGTGCATCCCCTTGTATTCGACGTCGTTGCGGACCTCGAAGCCGAGCAAGTCGCGATAGAAGGCCAGGGAAGCGTTCGGGTCGTCGTGTGGGAGAAAGCTTGCATGGATGGTGATGTCCATGGCGGTCAGGTTAGTCGCGGCTCCGTGATCGGCGCTTCTCGATTCCTGACCGGTCTTGTCACCTGTTTCGCCACGCACGGCGGCATCCCCGCCGTCGCGCGCGCCGCCTGGCGCCGGTAGGCGCTGGGCGGCACACCGACCAGCTCGGCGAAGCGACTGCTGAAGGTGCCCAGTGACGAGCACCCGACTGCGAAACAGACCTCGGTGACGCTGAGGTCGCCACGACGCAGCAGCGCCATGGCGCGCTCGACGCGCCGCGTCATCAGGTAGCTGTATGGCGACTCGCCGTAGGCGAGCCGGAACTGGCGGCTGAAGTGTCCGGCCGACATGTGCGCGCCGCGGGCGAGCGCCTCGACGTCCAGCGGCCGGGCGTACTCCCGGTCGATCCGGTCGCGGACGCGCCGCAGCCGCGCGAGGTCGCGCAGATGCTGCGCAGCTGCCGGCCTGCTCGACACCAGCGAATCGTGCCACGTCGCGGCGGAGTTCCATGGGTTGATCCGCGCCGACGGGACGCTCTCCGTTGCGACAGACCAGCTCGATCGCGGGGAGAGCGCGGGGGTGTTACAAGCTGCGGGACGCGGTCTGTGGAGCCTCCGTGCTGGAACTCTCGGCCGTATGAGGCCGAAAGAGATGCTCGACGGACATCTTCTCTATGTTCGCGAATTCGCCGAGGTCTTTGACCATAGCCCGTGCAGGATGGTGCTGGTCCTTCGCGATCCGCGCGGAGTGGCCGTCTCGCAGGCACATGATCTTGCCTTGAAGGGCTACTACTCGAAGTTGCCGTTCGACGAGCGGGTCAGGAGTTCGTTCTTCGGCCGTTTTCGGGATGACGGGCGTTCTGTTGGCGGGGTGCTTCCGTTGCTCGAGCGGTATCGCAACATGGTCAACTGGGACCGCCACGAATCGGTCCTTTGTGTCCGGTTCGAGGATCTTGTCGGCGTCAAAGGGGGAGGGGCCGCTCGACGTCAGATCGAGACGCTGCACAGGGTGCTTGCGCATCTTGGATTTCAGCAGTGGTCGAGTTCACGGGTCGAAGCGCTCGGCAAAGAGCTGTTCGGTGGAACAAGAACGTTCCGATCCGGCAAGGTCGAGGGCTGGCGCCAGCACGAGGCACTCTTTAGGGAACCACGGCTAGCAGAGGCAGTCGAGGAGATACGGAAGGTGCTTACGACGATCGGTCTTGGCGACGATCGGCTCTCACCAGTGCTGTCCGAATCATTCGACAGCTCGAACCGGAGCGTACGGACGGCGCCTCACCAGGCCGCGCGGCAGTTCTGGCGTCTCCAATTGCGGTTCAATCGATGGCTCAAGAAGAGCAAGCGCGTGCACCAGATGCGCAGACGGGCACGGCATTTGCGTAGGACTGTTCGGAGACTCCCGCGTCGCGGCCGGAGACGTTTGGCACGAGGGCTGTGACGCTGACAACGATCAAGCGCGATCACGTTGGCGACCCGCCCCAGATCGTCCGAGCGTCCACGCTTGGCTCTTTCCAAAGCCGGTCACTGTCCGAACCCCGCCTTCGCGAGCCGGGCGGCTGCCTTCCGCCGCGCCTCGTCCGTGAGCCCCGCGTACACCTGAGCCGTGACACGGGCACTCGCGTGGCGAAGCAGGAACGACGCCTCCGGGGGAGAGAGAGCCGCTCGAGCGCGGCGGCCGCCAGCGAATGCCGCAGGTCGTGCAGTCCGACGGGGCCACCCACCACCACCGCAACGCCCACCATGACCAGCCGCAGCGCCCAACGATCACTTGACCCACGACCCTTCCATAGGGAGGGGATCGCGAGCCGCCTCCAGACGACGGTGGGATTGACCATCCCAAGACGCCACGCCGGCTCACAAAGATGGCCGCTTCGGTCTGCAGACGTCTTCGGTTTGGCTGCAGTCCGAGAGCGCCCCAGAGCCGCCAACTACGGGCCCGCAGAAGAAACTATGGGCTAGGGGCGACAAAACCCATACTTCCCAGGCCCGAGCCGGTACTTTTCGGGTCGTGCAGAGTTTCCGCGAGCTAGGCAGACACCTCGACCTCATCCCAGCCGCGCTCAACCGCCAGCTGAGCGAGATCGACATCGCCCGTGGCCGGCAGGAAGCGTTTGCCCGTCAGCATCCCGCGGCGCTCGAGTCGCTCAAACAGCTCGCCCTGATCCAGAGCGTCGAGGCCTCAAATGCGATCGAGAACATCACCGCCCCACAGAAGCGCCTTCAGGAGCTCGTCGCGCAGACGACGACACCGCGCAACCGTTCCGAGGCGGAGATCGCCGGCTATCGCGCCGTCCTCGACACATCCACTCCGCCGAACACATCGCGCTCACTTCGAACGTCGTCCTGCAGCTCCACCGCGACCTCTACCAATTCACGCCGCAACCAGGCGGCCGCTGGAAGAGCTCAGACAACCTCGTCACCGAGGAGCGCCCGGACGGAAGCGTCGCCGTCCGGTTTACGCCAGTGTCGGCATTCGACACGCCGGCCGCAATGGACGAGCTGCACCGCCGCCTCGACGGCGCCTGACAAGCCGACCAGCACCACCGGCTCCTGCTCGCCGGCGCCTACGGGCTCGACCTCCTCGTCATCCACCCCTTCACAGACGGCAACGGGCGCATGTCACGCCTACTCACGCTGCTGCTGCTCTACAAGGCCGGCTACGAGGTCGGCCGCTTCATCAGCATCGAGAAGCTGATCGAAGAGAGCAAGGAGACCTACTACGACGCGCTCGCCTCATCCACGGAAGGTTGGCACGAGGCGAAGCACGACCTCCGCCCCTGGCTCTCCTACTTCCTCGGCGTGACCACCGCCGCCTACCGCGAGTTCGAGCCTCGCGCCGAGGCCGTCACCGCCGGACGCGGCTCGAAGGCCGAGCTCGTCAAAGCCTTCGTCCGCTCCAACATCAGCGACGCCTTCACCTTCGCCGAGGTGAAACGCGGATCCCCCGGCGTCAGCAACGAATACATCCGCCAGGTACTGCGCGAACTACGAGACGCTGGCGTGATCGAAGGCACCGGCGCAGGCCGCGGCGCCGGCTGGCGCCGCCTCGAGCCCGACTTCTGAATTCCGGGGACGAACGCTGCGTTGCGAACGGACGCGAACGGAACGCAAAGCGAACGTTTCATCCTTGCCACGCTCGCGCCACGAATCCGGTCAACTACGCGCATCTCGCCGCGGTAGCGGCGGCAAACCTTGCCACGCCCTGATGACCCGTCCTCAGCTGCGGCAACGGAATATGCCGCTGAGCAGGGGTTTCGATGGACCTAACTGGGCAGCTTTCAAACCTCTCCCAGCCGCTGCGGCTCCTCCTCGCTTGCTCAAGTCGCTGACCGAAGCGACGTAGAGTGGAGATATCCGATCCCGTAGCTGGCTACCGATTGCGTGTTCACTCGTCGCTGCAGCCGTCCTGGCGGCCGGTGGCGGAGCGTCGGGCCCGGGAGTTGTCGCGGTGCCGTGGGATCCGTCCTCAGGGCTGCCCAATCTCGCGGTTGGCGTACACGACGTCTGGATCAACGCGATCGTTCTGAGTAATCCGATACGCCCAAGGGTCACGGTCTTTCGCGTCGCTCCAGACGGGACACGCGTGGATCCAACGCCGCTCTCGAAGCTCTTCCTTCAGCTCTACCCTGGGGAGGGGACGCTCTGGGCAGCGACAGTTGACGCCGACGCCGCAAGCACCGTCCGCCTCTACTGGGTCGACGTGCACGACCGGTATCGGCTCGTCGAAAAGACGTTGCCCTCAGCATGCGGACTCGGGGACGGAGGTCACGGCGTCGTCTTCGACCAACGCCTGTGGTTCAACTGCAGCGCCGCTGGGATCTACGTCTTCACCCCCACCGGGCAAGCGCCCGTTCAGGCGATTCGGCAAGCCCACGCAAGGGCGCTGCTCCCCACCGCCGATGGCCTGTGGGTGGCGGTCGGGGCCGACCTCTCAGACGGCCCACGTGTACCGGGCGCGCGAACCTCTCTCCGGGCCCTCACCGGATCAGACGCCGGAACGACGATCAAGCTCCCACGGGGTTCGTCGTCGGCGGCGACTACGCGAGCAACACCGGTTGGGCGATAGCCGGCTCGACCGTCTTCGCCGTCGGGGACGCGGCGAGCGGAGCAACGATCGTTCGAGTCAACCTCAGAACCCGTGTCGTCTCGACGTTCCCGATCATCGAACGGCGCCGTCTTCCCGTCCGGCAGATCGCGGTCACGCGCAACGAGATCTGGCTCGGCGATACCGAGCAGCCGCGCATCGTGCGATACAACCGCACGCGCCCACAGAAGCCACAGGGCTATCTCGCGCTTCCAGGGAAACCATCCAAGAACGACACCGCCGTCAGCCTCCGAACCGGCGCAGGCGCGATCTGGGCGACCGTCGAAGACCCCGACGGCGTCCACGTTTACCGTCTCTCGACACGCTGAGCAAACCGCCGACTCGAAGACGCACGATGCTTAGCTTCGACCGACGTCGGGCAGAAGCCAACCGAGGGCCGCGGCACGATAGAGGTCGTGAAGTTCCGCGAACTCATACGCATGCTCGAAGAGGACGGCTGGCGGCTCGTCGCACAACGTGGCAGCCACCAGCAATACGAGCATACGAGCAAGCCCGGGAAGGTGACGGTCGCCGGCAAGCCCGGCGCCGACGTCCCGAAGGGCACCGCAGCGAATATCCTTCGACAAGCAGGGCTACGGAGGCCAAACAGATGAGCGAGTACCTAGTCGTGATCGAGCATGAAGGAGCGTCGTGGGGCGCTTACTGTCCCGATCTCCCGGGCGTCGGCGTGGTCGGAGACTCTCGCCTCGAGGTCGAGCACCTCATCCGAGAGGCGATCAGCTTCCACCTCGACGGGCTGCGCGAAGCAGGCGAGCCGATCCCCGAGCCGACCACGGTGGGCACAACGCACGTCGAGATCCCGGCCGCCTAACCGCGGAGACCGCTGCGGGCTCCCGATCGCCCGCGTCGGTGAGCGGCCCGGCTGGTTTGAGTGAGGGAAGTTGCCTCGCAGAGCGAGCGGTACATCGAAACCCCCACATGTGCAGGGACGTCGATGTACTTCTCACAACAGGGGATG